>NZ_JACJFN010000001.1 GCF_014164785.1 Aquipseudomonas guryensis
TCTACTCGAATCCGCCACCGCCGCAACCTTTATTTTCATCTAACTCTTTGTTTAGCAAGGAGTTTTCAGATCAGGCTGCGCCGGAAGAGGTGCGCATTATAGGCCCGCAGATTTCGCCGTCAATGCCTTTCTGAAACTTTTTAACGTCCCCGGACGAGCCGAGAGCCAGGCTGCCACGGCCGGAATGCGCAACATCAGCAAAGTCGCGCCAAACACTGCATAAAGCACCCACTCGCCGATATCGGAACGCGCAACCCAGAGCATATGCAGCAGACCCAGAACGAGGATTGCATAGACCAGCTTGTGCAACTTCCGCCAACGCGCACCCAGCCTGCGCACACTGTAGTGATTCGAAGTCAGTGCCAGGAGCCACAGCCCGATAAAAGCCATGGCGCCGACGATGATGTAAGGCCGCTCACTCAGATCATCCAGCAGTCGATCAAAGCGCAGTCCCAGGATGAACGTCAGATATCCCGCAACGTGCAACAGGGCATAGGTAAAGCACCACAGACCGAGCTGGCGGCGCACAGCAATCCACCCACCCCAGGCACTCAGGCGCCGCAAAGGCGTCATGCTTAACGTTAGCAATAGCAGGACCAACGCTCCTTGCCCCAGGTTATCCACCAGAACCTTGCCGGGATCTGGCCCCAACTGCTGAGTCAGCCCCATATATAGCCACAGCAAAGGGGGAAGCAACGCCAAGAGGAAGACGACGACTCGCCAGACTCGATAACGCATCAGTAGTACTTCCGCAGATCCAGATCACTATAAAGAGAAGCGACTTCGTCATAGCCATTGAACAGCCTGGTCGGTACCACATTGGGACTGAACAGACTATTGGGCAGGCGCCGCTCGGTTGCCTGACTCCAGCGCGGATGATCGACCTGCGGATTGACGTTGGCATAGAAGCCATACTCATCCGGCGCCAAACTCTCCCACGTGGTGGCCGGCTGCTCGGCAACCAGACTGATGCGCACGATCGACTTGATGCTCTTGAAGCCGTACTTCCATGGCACCACCAGACGTAACGGCGCCCCATTCTGGTTAGGCGATACGCGCCCATAGAGTCCAACAGCCATGATAGACAGCGGATGCATCGCCTCATCCAGGCGCAACCCCTCGCGGTACGGCCAGTCGATCAAGGAAAAGCCCGAACGCACGCCGGACATCTGCTCGGGCGCAACCCTGGTTTCGAAGCGCACGTACCTGGCTTTGCTGGTCGGCTCTGCACGCTTGAGCAAATCCGCCAGGGGGAAACCCAACCAGGGAATAACCATCGACCAGCCCTCGACACAGCGCAACCGGTAGATGCGCTCTTCCAAACGATGAGGCTGCACCAAAGACTCCAGAGAAATCGGCCCTGGCTTGGCCACTTCACCATCAATCATTACCGTCCATGGCTCTACTTCAAGTTTGTCGGCGTATCGTGCCGGGTCACCCTTGTTGGTGCCGAACTCATAGAAGTTGTTGTAGTGCGTGGCATCCTTGAATGGCGTCAGGGCTTCATCGCCAGCCGCGACCGCCCCCCACTTCACGTCTGGAAGCTTCTCGGTAAACCAGGCGGGACTGCTCGCAGCCTCGACATCGGCATAGCGCGAAGTCTCCGCCTGCAGCGGCAATGCACTCATAGCTGCAAGGCCGCCGGCCGCTGCCATGAATGTGCGACGCGAGAGATAGACAGATTCGGACGTAATTTCGGATTCGCGCGCAGCGGACGCGAGGGGGACTTTGATCAGCATGGTGGCTCCGCAGCTAAGGACGACTGATGCGCAAATAGACCGCGGAGCCGGCAGGAAATTACATCACTCGGCGACCTTATCACGGCGCAGTTGCAACAAATATTGCACAGGACCGGAAGCCGCATAGGCAAGGAAGATCAATAGCAGAATACGCGGCGGGTCACTGAAGACCACGGCAAACACCAGCACCACGACCAGCATCGCCACGAAAGGCACACGCCCTTTGAAATCAAGATCCTTGAAGCTGTAGAACTTGATATTGCTGACCATCAGCACGCCGGCCATGGCCACCAGCAAGGCATAGAGCATGACCACCGGAACAGGCATGTCCACGCCATCGACACCAAAGTCCTTCAGCGCCCAGACCATCCCGGCAACAACCCCGGCAGCGGCCGGACTGGCGAGACCGACAAACCACTTCTTGTCGACCTTGCCGATCTGGGTATTGAAGCGGGCCAGACGCAACGCGGCGCAAGCCGTATAGATGAAGGCGACCGTAAGCCCGACATTGCCCAACTCAGACAAGGCCCACTGATAGGCCAGCAACGCCGGCGCCAAGCCAAAGGCGACCATGTCCGACAGTGAGTCGTACTCAGCGCCAAATGCGCTCTGGGTGTTGGTCAGTCGTGCAACTCGGCCATCCAGGCCATCGAGCACCATGGCGATGAAGATAGCGACCGCCGCGTACTCGTACTTGCCATTCATGGCACTGATGATGGCGAAGAAGCCCGCAAACAAGTTGCCGGTGGTGAACAGGTTAGGTAACAGGTAGATACCGCGATGACGCACCTTGCGCCCTTCGGCATCGTGCCCCTCCTCCACATGCTCATCGATAGGCAGAATGCTTTCCCCCTGGGGGGCAGAGCCAGATTCCTCGGGACGTTCGTTCATGAACAATACCTTGCAACGGTGTGGTTAAACTTCGACCGGAGCCGGCGAGCTAGGTTCGCCGGCGCCCTGCAAACGAATGGGCTTTATACCAGAAGCCCGCAACGAGCATAAAAAAACGCGGCCGTAGCCGCGTCTTTTAGAACGTCAGAAGACCTTAGTTCTTGGCCTTGTCGACGATCTTGTTGGCAGCGATCCACGGCATCATTGCGCGCAGCTTCTCGCCAACCACTTCGATGCCGTGAGCAGCATTGTTGCGGCGGTAAGCGGTCATCGAAGCGTAGTTCGACGCGCCTTCCTGGATGAACATCTTCGCGTATTCGCCGTTCTGGATGCGCTTCAGAGCGTTGCGCATGGCCTGACGGGATTCGGCGTTGATGACTTCCGGACCGGTGACGTACTCACCGTACTCGGCGTTGTTGGAGATCGAGTAGTTCATGTTGGCGATGCCGCCTTCGAACATCAGGTCGACGATCAGCTTCAGCTCGTGCAGGCACTCGAAGTAGGCCATCTCCGGCGCGTAACCGGCTTCAACCAGGGTATCGAAACCGGCTTTGACCAGCTCGACGCAACCGCCGCAGAGAACGGCTTGCTCACCGAACAGGTCGGTTTCGGTCTCGTCTTTGAAGGTGGTTTCGATGATGCCGGTACGGCCGCCACCGACGCCAGCGGCGTAAGACAGGGCAACGTTCTTGGCTTTGCCGGAAGCGTCCTGGTAGATAGCGATCAGGTCAGGGATACCACCGCCTTTGACGAACTCGGAACGCACGGTGTGGCCCGGGGCCTTCGGCGCGATCATGATCACGTCGAGGTCGGCACGCGGCACAACCTGGTTGTAGTGAATGGCGAAGCCGTGGGAGAAGGCCAGGGTCGCGCCTTTCTTGATGTTCGGCTCGACTTCATTCTTGTACAGCTGGGACTGGAACTCGTCCGGGGTCAGGATCATGACCAGGTCAGCGGCAGCGACGGCAGCAGGCACGTCAGCCACTTTCAGACCGTGAGCTTCAGCCTTGGCACGGGTGGCCGAACCTGGACGCAGGCCGACGGTCACGTCAACGCCAGAGTCTTTCAGGTTGCATGCCTGGGCATGGCCCTGGGAGCCGTAGCCGATGATGGCGACTTTCATGCCCTGGATGATCGAGAGGTCACAGTCTTTGTCGTAAAACACTTTCATGGGAATTCCCCTATTTTCTGGCCTCGTGGGCCGTTCGCTAAAGAGTTAGATGCTGAGTACTTTGTCGCCACGGGCAATCCCGGTGACGCCGCTGCGTACGGTTTCCAGGATCGACGCGGTGCCGACGGCCTGGATGAAGCTGTCCAGCTTGTCGCTCGTGCCGGCCAGCTGAATGGTGTAGACGCTGCTGGTCACGTCGACGATCTGTCCGCGGAAGATGTCAGTGGTGCGCTTGACCTCGGCGCGCTGGGCGCCGGTGGCCTTGACCTTGACCAGCATCAGCTCGCGTTCGATATGCGCGCTTTCCGACAGGTTCACCAGCTTGACCACTTCGATCAGCTTGTTGAGGTTCTTGGTGATCTGCTCGATCACATCGTCATGCCCTACGGTGGTCAGCGTCAGACGCGACAGAGTCGGGTCTTCGGTCGGCGCCACGGTCAGGCTTTCGATGTTGTAGTTGCGCTGGGAGAACAGGCCGACCACGCGCGACAGGGCGCCGGGTTCGTTTTCCAGCAACAGGGAGATGATATGGCGCATGTTCAGGTCCGCTCCGTCTTGCTCAGCCACATGTCACGCATGGCACCGCCGCGAATCTGCATCGGGTACACGTGCTCGCTGGTATCCACGGCGATGTCGAGGAATACCAGGCGGTTCTTCATGGCGAAGGCTTCTTCCATCTTCGGCTTGAGGTCTTTCAGGTCGGTGATGCGCATGCCCACGTGACCATAGGCCTCAGCCAGCTTGACGAAGTCAGGCAGCGATTCCATGTAAGAGTGCGAGTAACGGCTGCTGTACTGCATGTCCTGCCACTGGCGAACCATGCCGAGGGCACCGTTGTTCAGGTTGATGATCTTCACCGGCAGGTCGTACTGCAGGCAGGTCGACAGTTCCTGGATGTTCATCTGGATGCTGCCTTCACCGGTGACGCAGGCCACGTCGGCCTCCGGGAAGTTCAGCTTGACGCCCATCGCCGCGGGGAAACCGAAGCCCATGGTGCCCAGGCCACCGGAGTTGATCCAGCGGTTCGGCTTGTTGAAGCGGTAGTACTGCGCCGCGAACATCTGGTGCTGGCCCACGTCGGAGGTGATGAAGGCATCGCCCTTGGTCACTTCGCTGAGGGTCTCGATCACGCTCTGCGGCTTGATGATGCTGCCGTCACCCTCGTTGTAAGGGAACAGGCGGCCGCTACCGCGCCACTCGTCGATCTGCTTCCACCAGCTGGCAACGACGTCCTTGTTCGGGGTCTCGCCGATTTCCTTGAGGATGGCGACCATCTCTGTCAGCACGCTGTCCACCGGGCCGACGATCGGGATGTCGGCCTTGATGGTCTTGGAGATCGAAGCCGGGTCGATATCGATATGAATGATCTTGGCGTTCGGGCAGAACTTGGCGCCCGTTTCACCATTGATCACGCGGTCATCGAAACGCGCGCCGACAGCCAGGATCACATCGGCGTGGTGCATGGCCAGGTTGGCGGTGTAGCTGCCGTGCATGCCGAGCATGCCGACGAACTGGCGATCGTTACCCGGGAAGGCGCCAAGGCCCATCAGGGTGTTGGTCACCGGGATGTTGAGCATCTTGGCCAGTTCGGTCAGTTGCTCGGACGCGCCGCCCATGATCACGCCGCCACCGGAATACAGTACCGGACGCTTGGCAGCCAGAATCATCTCGGCGGCCTTGCGGATCTGCCCGGAATGACCACGGGTAGCCGGGCTGTAGGAGCGCAGCTTGACCTTCTTCGGGTAGCTGTATTCGAACTTCTGCGACGGATCGCCCATGTCCTTCGGAATATCCACGACCACCGGGCCTGGGCGGCCGGACTGGGCGAGATAGAAGGCTTTCTTGATCACTTCGGGGATTTCCGAAGGATGCTTGATGATGAAGCTGTGCTTCACGATCGGGCGGGAAATACCGACCATGTCGGTTTCCTGGAAGGCATCGGTACCGACCACGGTGCTAGGCACCTGACCGGAGATGACGACCATCGGGATCGAGTCCATATAAGCGGTGGCGATGCCGGTGATGGCATTGGTCGCACCCGGACCAGAGGTTACCAGCACCACGCCGGCCTTGCCGGTGGCGCGGGCATAGCCGTCAGCCATATGGGTTGCAGCCTGCTCGTGACGAACCAGGATATGGGTCACTTCCGGCTCTTTGAACAGGGCATCGTAGATGTGCAGGAGGGCACCGCCCGGGTACCCATAGATATACTTAACGCCTTCGTCACGCAGCGAGCGGACGACCATTTCAGCGCCGGATAAAAGCTCCACGTTGTTCACCTCTAGAACGCCAGATTACCACCCGTCAACGAGTGGTCCTTGAAGTAGGTCTTACCGGTCAGCAAACAGGCGGCGACTGTGGTCGCGGATACTACGAGGTCTGCTTGACGAGTAACGGAATGGCTCAATCTTGCGGAGCCTTTCCTTCCCAGCGCGAGGTAACGCGTTGCGGGTGTAACGGGGGTCGGCACGGGTAGCGCCTTTTTTCGCTGAGCTGGGGGACGCTTGCGGCGGACCCCACTACAACGGAACGTGGGATTGTTCTGATTAGCGCACACTAAGTCAAGCTGTCGAGCACGGAATCCTCGTCTGAGAACCTGTTTAGGATCTCTTGATCGTCGGCCATGCTGCGTTGAAATCGGGCTCGGACTGCTCATTTACACGCTGTAAACTCCGCGTCCTCGCCCAATTTCGCCTTGCCTGGCTCTAGCTCAAAAGATCGTAACCAGGTTCTGAGAGCTGTGACATGCCGCAGGATGACGTTTGCCGGGTTTTGGTTATAGTAACGCTTAGGTTCTGCAGCTAATAAAAGGAAACAACATGCGTCGCTTGATTCTCACGGGCAGTTTGCTGCTCGCCCTGAGCACTACCGCCATGGCCGGCCAGGTCTACAAATGGGTCGACGCGCAAGGCAACACCCACTTTGGCTCACAGCCGCCGGAAGGACAGCAGGCGACCAGTATCAACACCAACGTGGCCACGCCGAAGACACCCGCCCCCGCAGCTACGAAGCCTGCCGCAGCGGTAGCCGACACAGACGAGCAGAAGGCGATCGACAACAAGGTCAAGGAAGATGTGGCCAAGCAGGAAGCTGAGCGCAAGCAGTACTGCGAGACGGTGCGCACCAACCTGTCCCAGCTACAGAACAATCCGCGCATCCGCGTACAGGAAGAAGGCAAGGACGAAGTGCGGCGCATCACCGAAGAAGAGCGCCAGCAACGCATCAGCGAAGCCGAGAAGGCCATCGCGGAGAACTGCCAGTAAACGATGAGTGGCGCGAGTTAGCTCGCGCCACCAATCAGCCGATCGAAGTTGCCCAGCGCGGTCAGCAGCGCCAATGCCTGTCGCTCGCGCCCACGATAGGCCTCTTCAGCCATCGGCCTGATGCCCGATACATTGGGCAACGGCGCAGAGGCCTCAAGCAGGCTTTTCATGCGCGGCAGGAATATCCACTGCAGCCAGGCTTCGAACGACAGCGTGTCGACGCAGAAAGGCTCGCGACTGGCCAGCGCTTCCGCCGATGGCGGTGTATCTGCCCACCAGCCCAATACACGCAACTCCCGTTCAATCAGCAGCAACTGCTCAGCCACTGCGGGCAAACGCTCACCCATCACATGCTGACCTTGGCCTGTGCGCGCGCCTGCGCTGCGCCGGCCGCATCACCCTGACGCTCGCGTGCCTGGGCAATCAGATCCCATAGGCCTGCCTGCAGTGCCGGACGCCCACTGGCCAGGGTCAGACCACGTCGCGCGAACTGCTCGGCCTGGGCGGCATCACCCTGGGCCAGGCGCACCTCGGCCAGACGATAGAGCACCTGCGGCTCGCGCGGTGCGATACGCTGGGCGCGCTCCAGGCTGGAGGCGGCGCCATTGAGGTCACCGCTGCCTTGCTGCTGCTGAGCGGTGCTCAGCAGCGCCAGCACCGGGCCATCGAGTTGCTCATCGGCACTCAAACCGCCGCCCGTGGGAATCCCACTGGGCATGCTCGGCGCACTCGGTGTATAGCTACCGGCCGAAGAGATCGGCCCTGTACTGAGCGGTGCCGAGCTGATGCTGGAGGGCATGGAACTGCTGCCATCCGGGTAAGTCTGCAGCGGCGCGGAAGACACTCCACCGGGCACCATCACCACCACACCGGAATCCTGCGGCAGGCTCTGCGCCTGAGCTGGAGCCGCCGGCGTATAACCGCCAGCACCCTCACCCTGCTCATCCGCACGCAGCGAGCCACTGGCATCCACGACCGGAATCGAACCACGCGGCACTGTGCTGCAACCACTCAGCACGACCGACGTTACCACCAGAGACAACCACCACTTGCTCATGTATTTCCTCTCTATCGGCTGTCTCACTCGAGCCAGCCACGCACCCAATCCATCACCGCTTCATCCGGCGCCACCCCACAGGCGGCACCTGCCGGCGGCTCACTGCCGCGAATATACGGCATCTGTACTGCATTCGGACAACCGGCTGCCGAGCCCTGCCCGGTGCCGGCATTCACCCATGCCTGCACCACATTGTCCGGCTGCGGCATGTCCAGCGGCAGCGGGTCGGCCTTGGCCATCAGGCTGGTCCAGACCTGCAATGCACCGGTCGCACCGGTCAGCGGCGTCTTGCCGTTATCGTCGCGCCCCAGCCAGACCACGGCCAGCAGATCCTGACTGAAACCGGCAAACCAGCTGTCGCGCGAGTCATTACTGGTGCCGGTCTTGCCGGCCAGGGTCAGCGATGACGGCAACTGGCTGTACACCGAACGCCCGGTGCCCTCGCGCATCACCCGCTGCATGGCGTTCTGCGTGAGGTAGATGGCGCCTGCATCGAAGCGCTGCTGAATCTGGAAGGGGTAGCGCTTGAGCGGCTCCCCTTCAGCGGTCAGCACACTACGAATGCCACGCAACTGTGTATTGAAGCCACCATTGGCCAGGGTCTGGTACATGGTCGCCACTTCCATCGGACTCAGCGCACCTGCGCCCAGCAGCATCGATGGATACGCCGGCCACTCTCGATCGACGCCCAGGCGCTCAAGAGTTTTGAGTACCTCCGGCACGCCCAGTTCCAGACCGAGCTTGGCCGTCGACAGGTTGTAGGAGTTGGCTAGGCCCTGGTACAGATAAATGGTGCCGTGGGCCTTGCGGTCATAATTTTGCGGGCGCCAGACCTGGCCGTCCTGGCCCTTCACCGAAAACGGTTCATCGGCCAGCCAGCTGGTCAGGGTGTACTGACTCGGGCGCTCCAATGCTGTCAGGTAAACCGCAGGCTTGATCAGCGAACCGATCGGCCGCACCGCGTCCAGCGCGCGGTTGAAGCCGGCAAACCGTGGCTGGCGGCTGCCGAGCATGGCCTGAATCTCGCCATTCTCCGGATTGGTCACCACCATGGCGGCCTCGACCTCATCCACACCTTTGCGCCCACCCAGGCGCTTGAGCGTTTCACTCAGGGCCGCCTCGGACTTGAGCTGGAGGATCGGATCGAAGCTGGTGAAGATGCGCAGACCTTCCTCGGTCAAGTCTTCGTCGCGGTAATCCTCGCGCAGCTGGCGCTTGACCAGGTCGAGGAAGGCCGGGAAGGAGCTATCGGCCAGGCTGCCGCGCTTGGTCACACCCAGCGGCTGCTGCTTGGCTAGCGCCACCTGCTCGGCGCTCACCACGCCTTGCTGTTCAAGCAGATCGAGCACCAGGTTGCGCCGTTTCAGGGCCAGTTCAGGATTGCGCCGGGGGTTGTAGACAGTCGGTCCCTTGACCATACCGACCAGCAGCGCCACCTGATGCAGCTTCAGCTCGCCCAGCGGCTGGCTGAAGAAATACTGGCTGGCCAGACCGAAGCCATGCACGGCGCGCTGGCCGTCCTGGCCGAGGAATACCTCATTGAGGTACGCCTCGAGAATTTCCTTCTTGTCGTAGTGCAGCTCCAGCAGCACGGCCATCATGGCCTCAGTAAGCTTGCGGCTGAGGCTGCGCTCACTGGTCAGATAGAAGTTCTTCACCAGCTGCTGGGTCAGGGTACTGCCGCCCTGGCGCAGCTGACCGGCCGTGGCGTTGATCCACACCGCACGGGCGATGCCCTTGGGTGACACGCCGAAGTGGTTGAAGAACTCACGATCCTCCACCGCCACCAGGGTTTCCACCAGGTAAGGCGGCGCCTGCTCCAGCTTGATCAGAATGCGGTCTTCATGGTGCGCGGGGTACAGGCCGCCGATCAGCAGCGGCTCCATGCGCGCCACGTCGAGCTTGCTGCCGTTGCCCTGGCTGAGCCCGGCGACGTAGTCGCCGGAGAAGCGCACACGCAGGCGCTGCGCCGACTCGTTGCCGTCATAGAACTGGAAGCCGCGGGTATGCAGGTCAACCTGATTGCCATTGACCACCGCCGCGCCCGGACCGTCGGCGGCGCTTTCGCGGCGATAGCCAAGGGCATCCAGCTCGGTAAGGAAGTCCTGCTTGGCCAGTTTTTGCCCGACGAACAGCTCCAGCGGTCGCGCATAGACCTTGGCTGGCACCGTCCAGCGCTTGCCGGAAAACTTCTCCTGCACCACGGCATCCAGGTACACGGCGAAGCCGGCCAGCACCACCAGCCCGACCAATGCGAGTTTGAGGGCCCAGCCAAGCCAGGGACGAGAGGCGCCGGAGCGGCGTTTGGCGCTTTTGCGCGGAGTACGGGAACGAGTCATGGCGCGGCATTATACGCACTTTGCCGAGGCCCAACAGGCGCTCCCCGGCGGTTTGCAGAGCGCCTCACAGCGTCCATAATGCCGCCTCCGAAATACCAGAAAAGCAAGGATTGACCGTGAGCCAAGCACTGATTGCCGCCCTGCAGAACCCGGCCCTTTTCCCCCATCCGGTGGAAGGGTTTCAGGTCATCGAGACGCACATCTCCTGGGTGCTGCTCACCGGCCCCTTCGCCTACAAGATCAAGAAGCCGGTCAACTTCGGCTTCCTCGACTTCACCAGCCTGGACGCCCGCCAGCATTTCTGCGCGGAAGAGCTGCGCCTCAACCAGCGTCTGACCCAGGGCCTGTACCTAGAAGTGCTGCCGATCAGTGGCAGCGAAAACGCCCCACAGCTCGGCGGCGAAGGTCCGGCCATCGAATACGCGCTGAAAATGCGCCAGTTCCCGCAGAGCCAGCTGCTCAGCGCCGTGCAGGCCCGTGGCGAGCTGACACCTGAACATATCGAGGCCCTGGCCAAGCAGATCGCCGATTTCCATGGTCAGACCCCGGCTGTGCCGAGCAGCCACCCGCTGTGCTCGCCGACCGCGATCATGGCGCCGATGCGGCAGAACTTTGAACAGATCCGCCCGATGCTCAGCGAGGCAGCCGATCTGCGCCAGGTCGATGCGCTGGAAGCCTGGACCGAAGCCAGCTTTGCCCGTCTCGAACCGCTACTGGCACAACGCGCGGCCAATGGCTCGATCCGCGAATGCCACGGCGACATCCACCTGGGCAACGCCACCCTGCTGGATGGTCAGGTCGTACTGTTCGACTGCATCGAGTTCAACGAGCCGTTCCGCCTTATCGACATCGCCTCGGATGCCGCCTTCCTCGCCATGGACCTCGAAGACCGTGGCCTCAAGCACCTGGCCCGGCGTTTCGTCAGTGCCTGGCTGGAACACACCGGCGACTATGCCGCCCTGGAACTGCTCAACTTCTACAAGGCCTACCGCGCCCTGGTACGGGCCAAGGTCGCGCTGTTCAGCCTGGCCTTCCAGACCGAGGACGAGCAGAAAGCCGCGACCCTGCGCCAGTACCGCAACTACGCCAACCTGGCGGAAAGCTACAGCGCCATCCCCTCGCCCTTCCTGGCCATCACTTGCGGCGTTTCCGCTGTCGGCAAGAGCCACGTGGCCCTGCGCCTGGTCGATGAGCTGGGCGCCATCCGCATTCGCTCCGATGTCGAGCGCAAGCGTCTGTTCGGCAACCAGCCGGAGGCCGCCAAGGGTCAGCTGCATGCCGGCATCTACAGCGCCGAGGCCGGCGTCGCCACTTACCAGCGCCTGCACCAACTGGCGGAAAGCGCCCTGCACGCCGGTTTCCCGGTGGTGCTCGATGGCGCCTACCTGAAGCAGGCACAGCGCGCTGCGGCCTGGCAGGTGGCCGAGCAGAATGGCGATCCCTTCCTGATCCTCGACTGCCAGGCTCCGCATGAGGTGATCGCCGGCTGGCTGCAACAGCGTCAGGCCGCCGGCACCGACCCATCGGATGCCACCCTGGCGGTGATCGAGGCCCAGCAGGCCAGTCGCGAAGCCCTCAACGATGACGAGCAGGCCCACAGCAAGCGCGTCGATACCCATGACAACGCCAGCCTGGACAGCCTGATCGAGAGCATCCGCCAGCGCCTGCCGGGTCTCTGACGCGCGCTCCGGGCAGAGCACGCGGCAGCTTCTATACTTGCCTCGAGCCCTGTCCGGAGTCGCCCATGAGCCAACCACGTCAACTCGACAATCCGCTGTATCGCCTGCTGCATAACGAGAAAGTTCGCGACTTCAATGCGCAAAAGCCCAAGGACGGCCCAGTCGACCTCAAGGGCGGCGACTTTCGCGGCCTCGACCTGCGCCTGCTGGATGCCAGCGGGATCGACTTCACCGACGCCTACTTTCGCGGCACCGACCTGCGCGGCCTGGATCTGCGCCACGCCTGCATGGAGGGCGCCAGCATCGCCCACGCACAGATCTCCGGGGCCTATTTCCCGGCCGACCTGAGTGCCGACGAAATCCTCATGTCCCTCAACTTCGGTACCCGCCTGCGCTATCGCACCCGCTGAGCAACGCTTGCCCATGAGTGAAATTACCCGCCTGTTCGGCGCACGCGCCGATGCCTACGTCAACTTTCGCCCGCAATACCCGGACGCCCTGTTCAGATGGCTGGCCAGCAACAGCCCCAGCAGTGAACGCGCCCTCGACATTGGCTGTGGCAATGGCCAGGCCAGCCGCCCGCTGTTGCAGCATTTCAGCCAGGTACTGGCCTGCGACGGCAGCCCCGAGCAACTGCACGCAGCCAAGGATCTGCAAGGGATCGACTGCTTCGCTGCCGATGCCGAGGCCCTGCCCCTGGCGGATGGCAGTCTCGACCTGATCATCGTCGCCCAGGCCCTGCACTGGTTTGCCACGCCGGCGTTCTTTGCCGAAGTGCGCCGCCTGCTCAAACCCAACGGCCTGTTCTGCGCCTGGTGCTACAGCCTGCTACGCATCGACAGCGAGCTGGACGCCCTGCTCGACGACTTCTACAGCAATACCCTAGGCCCTTACTGGCCCGCTGGCCGCGCCAGCGTCGATGCGGGTTACCGGGACATCCAGGCGCCCTTTCCGCGCCTGCAGCCACCACCTTTCGCCATTCAGCTGCACTGGGATCTGCCCCAGTTGCTCGGCTATCTCGGCACCTGGTCTGCCGTGCAACGCCTGCAGCAGGCCAGTGGCCGTGATCCGCTGCTGGCCCTGGAACCCGCGCTGCTTGAAGCCTGGGGTGACCCACATCAAGAGCGTTTTGTCAGTTGGCCGCTACACTTTCTTGCAGGCCTACCCAATCCCACTCATCAGTAGCTGCGCAGCAATGCATGGAGGCGCAATGAACGATGAACTTCAGCACCTGAAAAACCTCGGTAAAACCTCGGCGCAATGGCTGCATGCGGTCGGCATCCACAGCGCCAGCGACCTGCGCCGGCTCGGCGCCGTGGACGCCTACCGGGCCGTGCGCGCCCGTGGCTTTCGCGCTTCCAAGGTACTGCTTTACGCAATCGAGGGCGCACTGCTGGACGTACACTGGAACGAGCTGCCACCGGCACACAAGGCTGAACTCAACGGCCAGGTCGACTCACTGGGCATGAGCAACAAGAGCTAGCTCACAACCTCCGAGCGCCGTGATTTACCTGAAGCGCGGCGCCACCTATTGTTGCAGGGGCGTGCGTGCCTTATCGTCAGCCCAGCCAGTTCAAGGAATTTGAGTCATGTACCTACTCGGGGAGCAACCGGCTTACGCCGATCAACTGATCCAACGCTTGCAGAGCATTCCTGCGCAGTTGCTCGACGGCCTGCAGCCCAACGGCTCGCCCTTGCGCCTGGAACAGGTCGACGACCTGGCCAAGATTCTGCCCGGCAACCAGCTGTACATCATCGAGAACGGCCTGCTGCACGCCCAGGTCGATGACCGCCCACTGTTCTATCTGCAGGAAGGCGACCTGGTCGGCCTGCGCCAAGGCATCGACCTGCCCAGCTGCCGCTACAGCAGCGAAGAACAACTGACCCTGGTGCCCTACTCCCGTGCCGACGTGTTCAAGCACATCTACGGTAGCGAGCAGCGCCAGGAACTGTTCATCCAGTACCTGATCGGCCACACCGCCCTGCTGTCCGACGCCCTGGCACGCCTCAAACAGCCGGAAATTCGCCCGGCCACCGGCTTCCAGCACTTTGCCGCTGGCGAAGAGCTGATCCACCAGGGTGACGATGCCGACCATGTGTTCGTGATCATCGAAGGTCACGCCGAAGCCCATGTCGATGGGCAGAAAGTCGGCGATGTGCAGAAAGACGAGATTTTCGGCGCCATGGCCGTGTTCACCCGCGAGAAGCGCAGTGCCACGGTAATCGCCAGCGAGCCCTGCACCGTCATGGTCATTCCCAAGGACCAGTTCCTCAGCCTGATGCAGAGCAACCCGCGCATCGCCCACAGCCTGATCGAGAGCATGGCTCGACGCATCGATCTGCTGAACAAGGAAGTCACCCAGCTGCGCACCCAGCACCAGCTGGCCTGATAGCCACATCACTCAAAACGACCCCGGCCCCGTGCCGGGGTTTGTTTTTCTGAGATTTTGCCAACCAGTCGAAAATAATTCGCATTTAGCCATTGACGCAAAAATGAGAATTGTTATTATTAACTCAACTGGTCGCGAGATCAGTCGATAAGCTGGAAGGCCAACAGTCGGGCTCTTCAGATTATCTCCTCATCAGGCTAATCACGGTTATTGACCCGGCACTTTGCCGGGTCTTTTTTTGCCTGCGGGAAAGCCTCGCCCTGCACAGCAGCAGGTTCCGGGCAGCCCTATACTGCAGCGCACAGCGTCGCCCGCGATCCGCAGAGGCCATGATGTCCCAGAGACCTGCCAGGCTGTTTCTCCTGCTCTGCGCCGTACTCGGCATCGCGCTGAGTGGCTGCAGTGCACTGGCGCCGCGCGACACACTGCATATCGAGCTGGCAGGCCTGGAGCCGCTTCCCGGCCAAGGCCTGGAGATGCGCTTCAGCCTGCTCCTGCGCGTAAAGAACCCCAACGACCAGCCACTCGACTTCAACGGTGTAGCGCTGCGACTGGAGGTCAACGGGCATGCGCTGGCCAGCGGTGTGAGCGACCAGAGCGGTCAGGTGCCACGCTTCGGTGAGACCCTGATTCGTGTCCCGGTGAGCATTTCCGCGCTTGCCGCCATCCGCCAAGCCTGGGCCGCCGCGGGCTACCAGCAGGGCCAAGGCTTGCCTTACACCCTGCACGGCAAGCTGGCGGGCGGCCTGTTCGGCAGTGCGCGCTTCAGCGATAGCGGCACCCTGAACTGGCCGCAAACGGCCCCGCCACCCTGAGCAGAAACCCCGCCAGCCAGGCCGGACAGGCACAGACAAGCAGCCCCCGGCAGCGTCGCGCTGAATAAAACCGACAAAACCCTATATAATATGCGGCTTTAGTTTTACGACCCCCGAGGACCCGCCGTGAGCACTCTGCCGCCCTGCCCCAAATGCAACTCCGAATACACCTACGAAGACGGCGCCATGCTGGTCTGCCCGGAGTGCGCCCATGAGTGGTCCGCCAGCGGCAGCGCGGACAGTGCCGGCGAAGCCGCCAAGGTGATCAAGGATGCCGTAGGCAACGTGCTGCAGGACGGCGACACCGTCAGCGTGATCAAAGACCTCAAGGTCAAAGGCTCCTCGCTGGTGGTCAAGGTCGGTACCAAGGTCAAGGGCATCCGCCTGTGCGACGGCGACCACGACATCGACTGCAAAATCGACGGCATCGGCGCAATGAAACTCAAGTCGGAATTCGTCAAGAAGGTCTGAGGGGCAACAGCCCCTCTCCCCAACCCTCGGCTTTGGCTTCCTGCGCCGCTCTACCTCCTGCATCCATGCAGTCGTCTCCCGTGAACAGGAGAGGGGGCAAAAGCGAGCGGCACCTACCATCCTAGTTCGCGCCGCCGCCCATCCAGAAACCACTCCCGGCCATTTCAGCCACAACCAACGCCACGCCTCACGATTGTCTAGCATGACTGATAGACACCCGGCGCCCAACCTGGCGCCGGGTCATCAGCCTGCAAGCGGAGGTTTCCATGCGCAGCCTGTTGCTTTGTCTGCTTCTACTGCTCGGCCCGACGGCCTGGGCGGAGGAATGGCGAGTGGTGGGTGACGAGCAATTCGCCCCCTACAGCTTCGTCAATCTCGACAGCGATATCCCGCAGGGCCTGGATGTGGAGCTGGTACGGGCGGTCATGGATGAAGCCGGTCTCGCCTACAGCCTGCGCCTGTATCCCTGGGAGCGGGTCAAACGCATGCTCGATCGCGGCGAAGTGGCGATGGCCTTCCAGTTTGCCGGTACCCCGGAGCGCATGGCGCAGTATGAGCTGGCCGGCCCGATCCGCACCGGCTCCACGGTCTTCATGACCCGTCACGCCCTGGCGATCCAGAACTGGCAAGAGCTGGAAGACCTGCAGCCGTATGTGATCGGCCAGGTCAGGGGCTATTCCTACGCCGCCGACTTCGACCACGCCGACCTGGCCCGCGACACCAGCGCGCAGAACCCGCGCCAACTGGTTTCCATGCTGCTGGCCGGGCGCATCGACATCATCGTTGGCGATCGCACGCAGCTGCTGTATTTCGTGCGCGAACAACGCGCCCAGGAACAGGTGCGCATCCTGCCGCGACCGCTGGTCGAGATGCCGCGTTATGTGGCCTTTGCCAAGGGCGATAAAGCGCGTGCCGAGCAGTTCGGCGCAGCCCTGCAGCGCCTCAAGAACGCGGGCAAGCTGGCGAGCATCTACAAGCGCTGGGAGTAACGAGGAAGGCGGCTGGCGGTGCCGGCCCGAAGCGCCAGCACCGCCTGACTACCGCTTAACGGGCGCCTTGCGCGACCCGCTGACGACAGGCATCACCAAACGCCTGGAAGATCTTCACCGAATCCGGGTTGGACGCCGCGCGCCATTCCGGGTGCCACTGCACGGCGAAGGTGAACTGCGGCAGGGCCGGCGCATGGAACGCCTCGACCAGACCGTCTTCGGCGTAGGCCAGGGCTTCCAGGCCCTTGCCCAGGGTCTTGATGCCCTGGCCATGCAGCGAGTTGACGCGAATCTCCTCGCTGCCCATCAGCTTGGCCAGCCAGCTGTCCGGCACCAGACGCACAGCGTGGACTTGTGCGTACTGCACCTCCACCGGCTCGTCGGTGTCTTCGCGGTGATCGTCAAAGCCCGGCTCGGCATAGACCTTCTGGTGCATGTCGCCGCCCAGGGCCACGTTGATTTCCTGCATGCCGCGGCAAATGCCGAAGATCGGCAGGCCACGGGCGATGGCCGCGCGAATCAGCGGCAGGTCGAACAGATCGCGGTCACGGTCCTGGGATTTGCCGGGGGTGAGGTTTTCCTGGCCGTAGAGGCTCGGGTCGATGTTACTGCCGGCACCGGTCAGGTACACGCCATCGACCATATCCAGGTATTGCTCGAGATCATCGGTGCCGCAACAGGTCGGCGCCAGCAGCGGAACGCAGCCGGAGATCTCGACGAGGGGCACGATGTATTTGTGGGTCATCACCTGGTAGTCGTGACCCTTGCGCTCCTGGCTGCCCATGGACATCAGGACCACGGGTTTGCGTGGGGTTTTAGCAGTGTTAACTGTGTTGTTGTTAGACATACATCACCTTGGGACAGGCCGGGCCTGTCATTGCTGTGCAGGCGCGCGGCCAAGGCCTGGCGCTGCCTGTTTTTGCAGGTTCGGTGACTGTCACACACAGGACGGCGGCTTGGGCAACACCCCTTCCAGAGCCGCGCTGGCACGCTCTGGAACACCCCTCGTTACAAGCCTGAAAGGCGCTGGTCGTCTGCCCGAGCCGGCCTGTCGGCAGTCGGAACCTGCTAGCCAGTCTGCCAAAGCCGTAAAATATGTCAAACATGGTCGAGCATTTTTCGCCCGGAATGCTTTGCAAAACAGCGCTATAAACCGCTACCGGCAAGGCGCGGCACACTGGAAAGAATATTTTTCTCGCCCACATAGTCCAATATATTTTACGAGCAGCGCCGACAGCGAAAACCGCAGAGGCACGCCCCTCACTGCACCGGCAGGAAGTTCATGAACAGCAGGCTCTGCGCATAGTTGACCCCCAGGCGCCGGTAGCGCTCCTCCAGCATGTGGGTCAGCAGGTCGAGGCGCGCCACCATCTTGCCGAACTCCACGGCAAAGCTGAGGTTGCCGCCCTCGTTCGACAACAGCAGCGGACGCCCGCGACTGTCGCGGCGCTGGCCGAGCATCCAGGCGGCCTTTTCGATATTGCGCGCAGCGTTGTAGATGAACTCGGCATTGAAGGTATCGGTGATATAGAACTCGGTACGCCCGCCGT
Organism: Aquipseudomonas guryensis; assembly: GCF_014164785.1. Lineage (GTDB taxonomy): Bacteria > Pseudomonadota > Gammaproteobacteria > Pseudomonadales > Pseudomonadaceae > Aquipseudomonas > Aquipseudomonas guryensis. The sequence continues at coordinate 18,355 of NZ_JACJFN010000001.1, forward strand.
GGGCGGTAACCAGCATGCTGCCCAGGGCGAAGATGAAGGTGCCGACCCGATCACCGGTGAAATCCGGGCTGAGGGCGTAATCCAGCGCTGCCACATCACGGCGCCCGCCGAGTTGTGGCAGCGGGCGGTTCTGCTCGATGGCCTGGTGGATCACCCGCTCGGCCGCCGCCCGGTCCGCCAGCCCGGTCTTCTGCCACTCCTGCGGATTACGCTGGTACAGCTTGCTCATCAGCTGGTACAGGCTGTTGAGGTTGTCGCGCATGGCCAGGGTCGCCATGCGATCGACATCGGTCTGCAGCAACTCGCCGGCTTGCGGCGCGCTGCTCTTGCTGACGATCGACTCATGCGCCAGGCGCCCCTGGCACCCCGTCAGCCCCAGGCCAAGCAGAGCAATCAGCAGCAGCCCGCCACCATAACCGGGCGCCCGCGCCCAGGCAGCCAGCCTTGCCATGCCCAACCGTGCTGCCCCCATCGCCTCGCCCCCGCGCCCATAGTCCCCGCATGCAGTAAAGCGCAAAGCCGGCCGCCCGGCTGTGCGCGGTACGCGCCGGGGCCATGGACTAGCAAACCGTTGAAAAACTACCTGTGTTGCCATCGCAGCGTTAAAAACAGGCTAAAAATGCTCATTTACAGCTCGTAAACTGCGCTTTTTCGCCTGTTTTGCCTTGCGCTGGCTGCCTCGCCTACATTTTTCAACGGCCTGCTAGAGTTTTTCAGCACGAGGAAGTTCGCCGCGCCATTGCCCACCCGGCAGGAGCCCCGCCATGACCCTGTTCGCCACCCTGCTCCACCGCCTGCCCCTGGGCGGCCTGTTACTCGCCCTGGCGCTCCCGGCCCAGGCCGGCGAAGACCTCGGCGGCGCCAAGGACCATCCGCTGCTGAGCCGCTACCCGGCCTCGCATATCACCGAGTACCAGCAGAACTACAACGCCGTCGAGTTCGCCACCGGCACCCAGGATGGCGTGCCCCAACGCCAGGCGATCGAAGGCCAGGCCACGCAGATCCTCTACTTCCACGACAGCGCGGAAAGCCAGCCGAGCCCGCTGCAGCTGATCCGCAACTACCAGAACGCGATCAAGTCGATCGGTGGCGAAGTGCTCTACGAGCGCCTGCCCAGCGATGGCGACGGCGGCGAAACCACGCTCAAGGTGACCAGCGTCGGCAAAGAGGTCTGGGTGCGCGTGGAGCCGGGCATCTACAGCGCGCCGACGCAGAGCTACAGCCTGCGCCTGGTCGAAGTGGAGGCCATGCAACAGGTGGTCAGCGCCAACCAGCTGCTCGACGAACTCAACCGCAACGGCTTCATCGCCCTCTATATCAACTTCGACACCGGCAAGGCCGACCTCAAAGCCGACGGCCAGGCCAGCGTGCGTGAGATCGTCAGCATGCTCAGCAGCGCGCCCGAGCTGAAGATCGCCATCGAAGGCCACACCGACAACGTCGGCCAGCCGGCAGACAACAAGGCCCTGTCGGAACGCCGCGCGCAAAGCGTGATGGCCGCCATCGTCGCGGCCGGCATCCCGGCCGAACGCCTGCAAGCCGCCGGCTTCGGCCAGGAACGCCCGGTGGCGGACAACCGCAGCGCAGAAGGCCGGGCGAAGAACCGCCGCGTCGAGCTGGTTAAGCAGTAGCTCGGGCCTCTCGCCCGCCGCGCGCTAGCTGGCCATCCCCCGGCACCTGCGCACGCCGAGGCAACTGCCCAACTGTGCGCCTGAGATGCCCTGCGGCGGGGCGTTGGCACGCCGCCTGAGCAACTCAGGTTGGCGCCACTGGCACGAAAAATTTTTCCGGGTAACGGACACTTTTTCGCAGCGCCTGCGGTCGAACTGTTTAACCGGCATGGGCTGGTTCTACAGGAGTGCTCGTACATGCTTTCGCGTATACCCCTCGTTGCCGGGCTGGTTGCCAGCCTGGCGCTGTTCAGCCAGCAACCTGCCATCGCGGCGGATCGCGGCGATGTCGCCGCGGGGGTAGCTGTGGGTGCAATAATCGGTGGCATCATTGGCGCCAGCGCACGACCCGTGCGGGTTTACCAAGAGGCCCCGGTCTACTACGCGCCGCCGCCCGTGGCCTACTACCCACCGCAACCGGTGTATTACGAAGCGCGCCCGGTCTACTACAGCCCGGCGCCGGTGTATTACGTCGATGGCCATCGCCACCACAAACGTCATCACCGTCATCATCACCGCCATCACGGCCACCGCTGGTAAGTACGAGCCGCGCACTGCAGTACTGCTGTTCACTTAAGGCAAACGCCGCCTTCCTCCTGGAAAGCGGCGTTTTTCTTTGCGGCCAATGCAGAGCACATACAACGGGATCATGACTTGTTAGCAACACGGGCAGTCCCCTCTCCCACTTGTGGGAGAGGGTTAGGGAGAGGGGTGGCTTGCCCAACCCCCTCCCTGGTGGGCGCCACGCCTTTGCATGAAGCTACCCAACCGGCGCCGGATGGACAGTGGCACAGGCCTGCAGTAGCGTGCTGCCCGGCCGGCAGATGCCGGTGTTAACCATCGGATGGAAGCCGCCTTGCCCCGCCTCAACCGCACCGATATCCCCTCGGCCCGCCTTCAGCCAGCCGGGTGGGCGCAATGAAGAAGCTGCTGCATGTCGCCATCTTTGCCGTGGTGATGTTCTTAGGGGTCAAGCAGGCTCTGGAAATGGGCGACTCACGCGAGTGGCCGACAACCCAGGGGCAGATCACCAGCTCGCGGATCATCCAGGTATCGGAGAGGGTCTCGCCCAAGGGCGATCCCGCTTCCCACCGGCCCAAGTACGAGGTTCGGCTGAGCTACTCCTATCAGGTCGATGGCCAGCCCTACAGCGGCAAACGCCTGCGCATCCGCAGCCATGCCTACAGCAACGAGAAACACGCCCGCCGCGAGCTGGCGAACTACCCGGTGGGGCAACAGGTCAAGGTGCACTACAACCCCAAAGAGCCAGAAAGCAGTGTGCTGATGTTGCACTGAGCCCTGCCCGGCCCAGTGCCGGATGGCTCGCGCGGCTGCGCCGAGCCACGGGCTTGGCGGTTACAGGCAGCCGCCAAGCGGCTCAGCCCGTAGCGCACGCCGCTAGCCGCTGGTTATTTTTTATCCTTGGTCACTTCGTGGCCAATCACGCCACCCACTACCGCGCCGGCGCCAGTACACAGCACGCCGCCACACAGCACGTTACCGGCCACGCCGCCGACGGCCGCGCCGACCGCGGTGCCCTTATCCTGACGGGACATGCCCGAGCAGCCGCTCAAGCCCAGGGTGGCGATCAGGATGCCGGTGGCAAACAGTTTGAAGATGCTCATGTTCGGTACTCCAGTGCAAAACTCAGGGACCTCGACGGCGCTGAACCGCGGCGCACGGGAGGAATGCTGAGTGTTCGCTGCTGGGCGGCGGGTGTCTGTGCGGCGGCGAGCACAGGGGCGGCTTATTGTGGGAACGGGCCTGTTAGCGCGGCTGGACGTGACTGGCTGGGCGATCGAAGATGCTGCCTAGCACGGTATTCGAGGACCACCCATGAGTGATGAAGAGCGCAACGTTGAATGCGGCGTGCATGGCTCCAGCGCGGCCACGTTCATATGCCAGCACCTGCAGAGCGGCGAGGGCCAGGGCTTCAATGTGGCATACGACCCGGAGCAGCCTGACGACCTCTACCCCGATGCCTGGTGCGACCAGTGCGACGCCGTGCTGGAACAGGAAGGCGAATGGAATGATCGCGCCGAGGCGTTTGCCGACATCTGCGTGGTGTGTGCGCAGTGTTACTGCCAGAGCCGCGAGCGCAACTGGCATGAGGATGAGGAAGCGCTGCACGCGCTGATCGCCGAGAGCTTCGACTACCTGCAGGCGCAGCAGGACAGTTTCATGGCCACCTACCGGATTGGCGAGCACAAGCGCTGGGACTGGTATCAGGAAACCGGCCAGCTGATTTTCTCCAATGACGGCAAGCCAGCGGTGGAGTGTGCGGTGGATTTCGTCGGCACGTTCTCCAGTCATTCCGATACCTGGATGTGGGCCTGGGCGAACGAGTCGTTTCTGGATCCGGTCAAGGCACGCTCGCGGGTGGTTCGCGAGTTGGGGGAGTCGTTGGATTTTCTGAAACTGGCTTGTGCCACCTGGTCGGCGGACCCGGTCGATGGCTGGGAGATGACGGCGGTGATGGCCCAGCAGCTAGGGGCCATTGGTTCCTATCGGGCACCGAGTGAGCGGGGGTTTCTGTATATGGTGGTGCGGGAGGCGCGCTGGGTTAGTTAGGGCTTTGGCGTGACTGCGCTTGCTGACTGGTTTGTCAGCTATGGCCTTGAGCCAGTATTTCGCAGTAAGGTCGGGGCATCGATTTGCATGGATGCGCTTATGGCCATTGAAGCCGCGCTGTATTGCCAACAGGACTTTCCCCCGGTGCCGTCAGGTTTCGTGGGGGGATGCTCGGAGCTGGGAGCTGGCGCCCGCTCCGTGTTTTACCCGGTACGCTTTCCTCGGCTTTGGGCTACAGGTTTCGCCTCGCACGGCGAGTCACTTTCTCTTTGCGCGCGCAAAGAGAAAGTAACCAAAGAGAAAGCGCGCCCGACATCCGGGTTTCGCTACGCGAAACTCCCCTCCCTCCGGTGCCGCTCCGGGGGCCGGCTTACAAGGGCCATCCCTGGCCCTTTAAGCCTCTCGCCGCATCCATGCGGCTCGTCCCCCTACGCAACACCTACGCTCGGCCTCCTGACGGGGAGTTTGCGCGCATGACGGTTTCGCGTTTCAGGCCGCTCGGCGTTGTCGGTATGCCTCGCCGTAGGGCGGGTGCAACCCGCGCCGCCGGCCCACGCGGGTTTCACCCGCCCTACTCGATCGTTCCCACGCTCCGCGTGGGCATGCAGCCACAGACGCTCCGCGTCTGCGGGACGCGGAGCGTCCCCGGATGGGTTCCCACGCGGAGCGTGGGAACCATCAAGCAAGGGACCTCAGAGTTCAGGTACTCCACAACCGAGGCGTTGGAGTACCTGTGTCATAAGCCTCTTACTGCGAAAGGTGCAAAGGAATGAACGTAAAGAAACTACTGGCCATCAGCATGGTGTGGTGGGTGGCTCAGGGGGCACAAGCTGCGGAGCCAGCCTCTGTTGACTCGATCAAGGAGCTGATGGACATCTCCCAATCAAAGAGCCTGGTCGAGTTGTCAGTCGATCAAATCGACGGCAATGTCAAAACCACCCTGGACCAGTTGCTGCAGGGCCAGTCAGTCAACCCGCAGATGCAAGAAATCATCGATGACACCCGTGAAAAAACGGTGGCATTGATGAAGCGCAGCATGCGCTGGGAAGATCTGGAGCCGAAGTTCATCGATCTGTACCAACGCACCTTCAGCGAAGAGGAAGTCCAGGGAATGCTGGACTTCTACCGCACCGATGCCGGAAAAGCCGTGATCGCCAAGATGCCGACCGTAATGCAGAACAGCAACGTGCTGATGCAACAGCACATGGGGGCAATCATGCCCGAGCTGCAACAAATAATGCTGGATGCGGCAAAACGCATTGCGGAAGCCAAGAAGCAACAGCCCGCGGCGAAGTCCTGACCAGGCATTGACAACACCACAGACGAATTCAAACGCCAACACCACACTCCCGACCTAGCACCACAAGGTCGGGCCGGGACCGGGTCCCGTCAGGAGGCTGAGTGGAATCGTTGCGTAAGGGGTTGAGCGGCATGGATGCCGCGAGAGCCGCGATGGGCCAGGGATGGCCCTTCGCGGCGGGCCCCTGGAGCAACGATGGAACGAAGGAACCCCGCCGCAGGCGGGGCCGGATGTCGGGTGTGCTTTCTCTTTGGTTACTTTCTCTTTGCACAAGCAAAGAGAAAGTGACTCGCCGGGTAGGCGAAAAGCATGGCTACAAGGCTATCCGCAGCTACGAAAATCAATCTATCCACTTTTTCCTACGGGCTGGTAACGGAGTGACGGATGCGCCCCCTTGAAACTCAACGCTTCATGCTTAAATTTAAAGCCGTCCTCATACGATGCTTGGACAAAGACAAAAAACCAATACTCAATTCAACCGCAAGTGGCTTTATCGTAAAAGATAATGGCAAAAACTTTTTATACACTTGCTGGCATGTGGTAACAGGCTACAATAAATACGACTTAAAATTTAGGTACCCACCCATAAGAAAACACCTCCAAATTGAACTTCAAGACTCAGACACAAACACGCCTGGCTTTGAAAGAATTGGTGGTATAAAAACACTAACACTCCCTCTCTATGAGAAAAACGAGCACCAAGAACAGCCTTTGTGGGAACAGGACTATCAACACCTACCAAACCCAGACCTAAATAACATAAATATCTTTGTGCCTTATTGGCACGATGCAATAAGAATAGAGTTGCCGGACTCGATTTCGCCATCATTACTTCAAGTCATTAACAGCAATAATATTCCATTCCAGCTAAATCCATTAACTGAATGTGAAAAGCTAATAATTCTCGGATATCCCTATGGATTCAGCACCCAAGGGGCTGCTCAGCCAACACCAATAGCATTAACCCGATACGTAGCAAGCTCAAGCTTTCAAGGAATTCAAAGAATTTTAATTGACGGCACTGGAGCCCCTGGAATGTCAGGGGGGCCAGTTTTCCTAGAAAGAAACAATCAACTGAGCATAGTTGGAGTCTACACAGGACTCATATATCCAGATTTCGAAATTGAACAGGCAGAAAAAACCACAGCATTAGGCACCTGCTGTAATTTGTTAATGCACTGGAGCGGAAGCCTAAAAATGGCGAGAATCAATGCATCGAACGCTACCGACGGCACACTTTAATAAATTCACAACACATAATATTGATTGAGCGTAGCGACACTCATCAACTCTATAAAGAACCCGTCATGTGACGGGTTCTTTATTTAAATCATCGCTAAGCTCAGAGAGCTGATCAGGCTAACGCTGCCTCGCTTCGACGCTCGAGCTTCTTCGCTTGATACTCCCGCGCAGCCTCATGAAACGCCCCAATCAGCGCGTTGTAATCGGCCTTCTCCCAATAGCGATACTCCGGATGCCACTGCACCCCGACAGCAAACGCCTTGGCACCAATCACACTGACCGCCTCGATCTGCCCGTCCTCACAGACGGCCTCAACCTGTAGGCCCTCACCGAGCCGATCAATCCCCTGCCCATGCAGCGAATTGACCTCGATCTGGCGCTCGCCGAGTAGCTTGTGCAGCACGCCACCCTCGGTCAGGGCGACCTTGTGGATCGGGCCGTAGGCCACGTCGTCCGGTACGTCCTTCACTTCGCGGTGATCCAGGCGACCTTCCACCTCATGCACTTCACGATGCAGGGTGCCGCCGTACAGCACGTTGAGTTCCTGCACGCCACGGCAGATACCGAGGAAGGGAATGCCGCGCTCGATGCAGGCGCGCATCAGGCGTAGCACGGTGGCGTCGCGGGGTTGGTCGGCCAGGCCCAGACCGGGGTGGTCGTCGCCGTAGCAGCTGGGGTGCACGTTGGACAGCGAGCCGCCGAACATGATGCCGGAGACGCTGTCGAGCACGGTCTCCATGTCCAGATCGTCGCCGAAGGCCGGAATCATCAGCGGGAAGGCGCCGAAGCCGGTGACCGCGTGAATGTACTTCTCCCCCACCAGATGGAACCAGCCGATATCACGACTCGTCAGCTGCCAGCGGCACAGGGGAAGGCCAATCATGGGTTTGTTCATTGCAAGGGTGTCCTCTTCATTTTGAGTTTGAAGTGGGCTGCCCTTGGGACAGCGGGTTGCCGGGTCACGCAAACCGTGAACCCGCTCACCCAAGGGGTGCCGCTTCCCGGTTGATCCGGGTCACTGCACCAATGCCGCGCCCGCGCGGCAGGGTTTGTTGCGTAACGCTGTTGCGCTGCTGCCTCTGTAGGAGCCAGCTTGCTGGCGATGCTTTTGACCGGAAAAGCATCGCCAGCAAGCTGGCTCCTACGGGTGGATATGCGCAGCAAAAAGGGCCGGTCTTGCGACCAGCCCTGGGTGTGGCTTAACCGTTGCTCGGGAAGGCGAACTGCGCGGCCTCGTGGCTCGCGCGCTGCGGCCAGCGCTGGGTGATGGTCTTGCGCTTGGTGTAGAAGCGCACGCCGTCCGGGCCGTAGGCATGCAGGTCGCCGAACAGCGAGCGCTTCCAGCCGCCGAAGCTGTGGTAGGCCACCGGCACGGGCAGCGGTACGTTGACGCCGACCATGCCGACTTCGATCTCGTCGCAGAACAGGCGTGCCGCTTCACCGTCGCGGGTGAAGATGCAGGTGCCGTTGCCGTATTCGTGGTCGTTGATCAGCTTCATCGCCTCTTCCAGGCTGCCGACGCGGACGATGCACAGCACCGGGCCGAAGATTTCTTCCTGGTAGATGCTCATCTCGGTGGTGACGTGGTCGAACAGGCTGCCGCCGAGGAAGAAGCCGGCTTCGTTGCCCGGTACCACCAGGCCGCGGCCATCGACCACAAGGGTGGCGCCCTGGGCGACACCGGCGTCGACGTAGCCCTTGACCTTGTCACGCGCCGCGCCGGTCACCAGCGGGCCCATGTCGAGGCCGCAGGAGGTGCCGGCACCGATCTTCAGTTCACGGATTTTCGGGGTCAGCTTGGCCACCAGGGTATCGGCGACCTGGTCACCCACGGCGACCACCACGGAGATGGCCATGCAGCGCTCACCGCAGGAGCCGTACGCCGCGCCCATCAGGGCGTTGACGGTGTTGTCGATGTCGGCGTCCGGCAGGACCACGGCGTGGTTCTTCGCGCCGCCCAGAGCCTGGACGCGCTTACCGCGGCGGTTGGCCTCGGTGTAGATGTATTCGGCGATCGGCGTGGAGCCGACGAAGCTGATGGCTTTGACTTCCGGCGCTTCGATCAGCGCGTCCACCGCTTCCTTGTCGCCGTTGATGACGCTGAGCACGCCATTGGGCAGGCCGGCTTCGCAGAGCAGCTGGGCGATGAACAGGGTGGAGCTGGGGTCACGCTCGGACGGCTTGAGGATGAAGCAGTTGCCGCAAACGATGGCCAGCGGGTACATCCACAGCGGCACCATGGCCGGGAAGTTGAACGGGGTGATGCCGGCGACCACGCCCAGCGGCTGGTGGTCGGACCAGCTGTCGATGTTCGGCCCGGCGTTGCGGTTGAACTCGCCTTTCAGCAGTTCAGGGGCGCCACAGGCGTATTCGACGTTCTCGATGCCGCGCTGCAGTTCGCCGACGGCGTCTTCGAGGGTCTTGCCGTGTTCTTCACTGATCATCGCGGCGATCTTGTCTTTGTTCTCTTCCAGCAGCACCTTGAAGCGGAACATGACCTGGGCGCGCTTGGCCGGCGGGGTGTTGCGCCAGGCCGGGAAGGCGGCCTTGGCGGAATCGATGGCGGCCTGGATGGTGGCGCGATCGGCCAGCTCGACCTGGCGCACGGGCTCGCCGATGGACGGGTTGAAGACCTGGGCGGTACGGCCGCTGCGCAGGGTGATTTCGCCATTGATCAGGTGGGCGACGGTGCTCATGGGGTTATCTCTCAATGTGAATTCTGGGTGGTGGAAGTCGCTACGCGGACTTCCACCCTACTGAGTACTAATCCCCTCTCCCACTTGTGGGAGAGGGGAGGAAAAGCGCTATCAATCCAGGCCGTTCAGTACATCGCCAACAGCGTTGAACAGGGTGTCGAGCTGCTCGGGCTTGGTGTTGAAGGTCGGCCCGAACTGCAGGGTGTCGCCGCCGAAGCGTACGTAGAAACCGGCGTTCCACAGCTTGATGCCGGCTTCGAACGGGCGGATCACGCCGTCGCCGTCACGCGGGGCGAGCTGGATCGCGCCAGCCAGGCCGCAGTTGCGGATGTCGATGACGTTCTTGCTGCCCTTGAGGCTGTGCAGCTTCTCTTCGAACACCGGCGCCAGGGCGGCCGACTGCTCGATCAGGTGGTCGCGCTGCAGCAGCTCCAGGGTCGCCAGGCCAGCTGCGCAGGCTACCGGGTGGCCGGAGTAGGTGTAGCCGTGGCCGAACTCGACCATGTGCTCAGGGATAGCCTGCTGCATGAAGGTGTTGTAGATCTCGCTGGAGGCGATCACTGCGCCCAGCGGGATGGCACCGTTGGTGACCTGCTTGGCGGTGTTCATGATGTCCGGCACCACGCCGAAGTACTCGGCGCCGGTCCATTTGCCCATGCGGCCGTAGGCGGTGATCACTTCGTCGAAGATCAGCAGGATGTTGTGCTGGGTGCAGATCTCGCGCAGGCGCTGCAGGTAGCCGGTGGGCGGCACGATGACGCCGGCGGAACCGGACATCGGTTCGACGATCACCGCGGCGATGTTGGAAGCGTCGTGCAGTTCGATCAGCTTGAGCAGCTCGTTGGCCAGCTCCACGCCGCCGGTCGCGGCCATGCCCTTGGTGAAGGCCAGGTGCGACTGCAGGGTGTGCGGCAGGTGGTCGGCGTCCATCATCTGGCCGAACATCTTGCGGTTGCCGCCGATGCCGCCAAGGCTGGTGCCGGCGATGTTGACGCCGTGGTAGCCACGGGCACGGCCGATGAACTTGGTCTTGCTCGGCTGGCCTTTCAGGCGCCAGTAGGCCCGGGCCATCTTCACCGCGGTGTCGGCGCACTCGGAGCCGGAGTCGGTGTAGAACACGTGATCGAGGCCGGCCGGGGTCAGCTCGGTGATTTTCTCGGCCAGCAGATAGGACAGCGGGTGGCCGTACTGGAAGCCCGGGGCGTAGTCGAGGGTGCTCAACTGCCTGGCCACGGCCTCCTGGATTTCCTTGCGGTTGTGCCCGGCGCCACAGGTCCACAGGCCGGACAGGCTGTCGAACACGCGGCGGCCCTTGTCGTCGATGAAGTAGTTGCCGTCGGCACCGACGATCAGGCGCGGGTCGCGCTTGAAGTTGCGGTTGGCGGAAAACGGCATCCAGTGCGCGTCCAGCTTGAGCTGGCTGGCCAGGGACGGGGTGGTGGTCTGCGGCATGTTCATCGTAGAGCTCTCGCAAGGAGGTTTTGTTGTGTGCTTGTTGCAGCGAAAGGTGCCACGGGCATAAAGTCACTAAAACCCAACTCTTCTTATCCTTAGTTAAGTCAGAGCTAAACAATGAGTGTGCGCCGCCCCGATCCGCTGGCCCAGGTCAGCGATTTTGAAATCCGCCTGCTGCGCCTGTTCCGCAGCGTGGTCGAGTGTGGCGGCTTCTCCGCCGCGGAAAGCGTGCTGGGCATCGGCCGTTCGGCGATCAGCCAGCAGATGAGCGATCTGGAGCAGCGCCTGGGCCTGCGCCTGTGCCAGCGCGGGCGTGCGGGGTTTGCCCTGACCGAGGAAGGGCGCGAGGTGTACCAGTCCGCCTTGCAGCTGTTCGGCGCGCTGGAGAGCTTCCGCAACGGGGTCAACGGCCTGCACCGCGAGCTGCGTGGCGAGCTGCATATCGGCCTCACCGACAACCTGGTGACGGTGCCGCACATGCGCATCACCAACGCCCTGTCGCGCCTCAAGGAGCGCGGCCCGGACGTGCGCATCCAGATCCGCATGACCCCGCCCTCGGAAGTCGAGCAGGGTGTGCTGGATGGCAGCCTGCATGTCGGCGTGGTGCCGCAGAGCCATCCGCTGTCCGGCCTGGAGTACCAGCCGCTGTATGGCGAGCGCTCGCAGCTGTACTGCGCGGTGGGCCACCCACTGTTCTATGTGGATGATGCGCAGCTCTCCGATACCCGCCTGAATGCCCAGGAGGCGATTGCCCCGACCTTCCGCCTGCCGCCGGAGATCCAGGCGCAGTACCAGGTGCTCAATTGCACGGCGAGCGCCTCGGATCGCGAGGGCATGGCCTTCCTGATTCTCACCGGGCGCTATATCGGCTACCTGGCCGACCACTACGCCCAGCAGTGGGTGCAACAAGGCCGCCTGCGCGTGCTCAAGCCGGACTCGCGTTTCTATGAGCTGACCCTGGCCTCAGTAACGCGCAAGGGCCGGCGTCCGCAGTTGGTGCTGGAGAGTTTTCTCGAGGCGTTGGCGGAGACGGGGAGCTGAGGGGATTGTGGTAGGGAAAGTGGCGGAGGCAGGTGCTTTTCTCCCCTCTCCCATTCTTTGTTTATGAGAGGTCGGAGAGGGGAGCAAAGCGAGCGCCCCGAGCAGCGTCCGCCAAAAACCTGGAACGCTAGTCCCACAAGGCTTTCAGCGCAGCGCAGAACGCGACCGGCGGGTTCTCAACCTGTCTCTTAAGACGGTTTTTTGGCGCAAAATCAGTTAATTGGCCGACAATCGGCAATCTTCTGCCCAAAGGCACACGATTTTGACGCCCAAGGGTTGTTTCGTGACCCGCGCTGGGGTATCTGTTCGTCACCAACCCGTTGATTTGTACGGAATCCCTCCATGCCCGCTGATACCTCCCCCGTTCCGAGTTCCGCCAAACCTGCTGGCCGCATTCGCCAGAAGAACGAGAAGGCGATCATCGCCGCAGCCGAAGAGCAATTCGCTCGCCACGGCTACAAAGGTACCAGCATGAATACCATCGCTCTGGCGGTGGGGCTGCCCAAGGCCAACCTGCACTACTACTTCAATAACAAACTAGGCCTGTACGTCGCGGTGCTCAACAATATCCTCGACCAGTGGGATGCCACCTTCAGCAACCTCAGCGTCGACGACGACCCGGCACAGGCGCTGAGCCGCTATATCCGCGCCAAGATCGAGTTCTCCCGCACCCAGCCGCTGGCCTCGCGCATTTTCGCCATGGAAGTGATCAGCGGTGGCGAGTGCCTGAGTGGCCACTTCAACCAGGACTACCGCGACTGGTTCCGCGGCCGCGCGGCGGTGTTCCAGGCCTGGATCGATGCCGGCAAGATGGACCCGATCGACCCGGTCCACCTGATCTTCCTGCTGTGGGGCAGCACCCAGCACTACGCCGACTTCGCCAGCCAGATCTGCCGCCTGACCGGCAAGAACAGCTTGAAGAAAGCCGACTTCGACGAGGCGGCCGACAACCTCGAACGCATCATCCTCAAGGGCTGCGGGCTTACCCTCAAGGCCGGCTGAGCCACGCGCTGAGTCGGGGCCCGGCACGCGGCCCCAGACTCAGCGCCGGCGTCGCTTGCCGGTGATCATCGACAGCGGCAGGTTCTCGCGCAAACGCACGCTCTCCACCAGCGCCGCCAGCAGGTGCAGGCCGACCAAGGCCAGCAGGCCATTGGCGAACAGTTCGTGCAGTTCCTCGATCCAGTCCTCGCCCCAGAAGTAATCGACTTCCTCCATGAGGAAGCCGCTCAGGCCCAGGCCGAGCATCAAGAGCATCATCAGGATCATCACCACAGCACCTAGCGGTGAATGGCCGAGGCGGTGATAGGGGCGGCCGCCGAGCAGCGCGCGCAGGTGTTCGGCCAGGCGCGCGCGGGTCGGCCAGAAATCCGCCCAGCGCGCCGCCGGCGTACCGATAAAGCCCCACACCCCGCGAATGACCAGCCAGCCCACGGCGTAGTAGCCGAACCAGCGGTGCCAGTCATCGCCCTCTTCGGTGAAGAAGTAATTGGCGATGAAGGCGGCAGCCATGGACCAGTGAAACAGGCGAATGAGCGGGTCCCACAGGCGCAGGGTGGGGGCTGACATATCAGTCGATCTCGCTCTTCACGGCCTTGCCGCTGACCGGATCGAAGTAGATTTCGACCTTCTGCTTGTCCTTGTTCCAGCCGTAGATTTCGTAGCAGTTGCCGGCGGTGACCTTGAACTTCTTAATCTCGTAGCCTTCGGCCTTGAGGTTTTCCTGGAACTTGGTCTGGTCCTGCCACTGGCTCTGCTCGGCCGTGGTGCATTGCGGGCCGGCAAAGGCCAGGGGGCTGGCGATGGCCAGGGACAGCAGGAGCAATTTACGCATGGGAATTTCCTCGGGATGGGTGGAATGCGTGCTCAATTTGCCTGGTCATGCTTAAAGCATTCTTAAGCTGCGCAAAAAATCATCCCAAGGCTCACTACCCCAACCAGGGCGCCTGCTGTAACAGGTGCGCACAGCCCTGGCGCAGGTGCTCGCGCAGCAGCTGCACCGGCTTGCTCAATTGGTCGCGGTGGGCACAGATCAGGTTGAGCGGCGTCGGCTCGCCCTGCCAGTGCGGTAAAAGCACCTGCAGGCGTCCGGCCTGCACATCGGCAGCCACATCCAGCCAGGACTTGTACACCAGGCCCTGCCCGGCCACAGCCCAGCGCCGCACCACGTCGGCATCATCGCTGATGCGGTTGCCGCTGACCGTCACGGCCTGGCTGCGCCGGCCATCACTAAAGCTCCAGCGCTCGTGTACGCGGCCGCCGAGCATGTACTGCAGGCAGTTGTGCTGACGCAGCTCTTCCAGCTGACGCGGTGCGCCATGCCGCGCCAGGTAGGCCGGTGCGGCACACAGCACGCGGCGGTTGTGCGCGGCAATCGGCAGCGCCACCAGGCTGGAGTCTTCCGGGGCGCCATAGCGCAGGGCGATGTCCACCGGCTGGCGGAACAGGTCGGCGACCCGATCGCTGAGCAACAGACGCAGGCTGAGTTGCGGATGTTCCTGCTGGAGCTGGTCGAGCCAGGGCAGCAGCACGTTGCGGCCGAAATCCGAGGGGGCCGACAGCTGCAGCACGCCGCTGATCGCGGCCTTGCCACCGGCCAGTTGCTGGCGCCCCAGCTCCAGGCTGTGCAGGGCGCTGCGGGCGTGTTCGAGAAACTGCTCGCCCTCGCCGGTCAGGCGCAGGCTGCGGGTGGAGCGCACGAACAGGCGCACCTGCAGCTGCTGCTCCAGGCGTTTGAGCGCGGCGCTGGCCACCGCTGGCGAGCAGTCCAGCTCACGGGCGGCGGCGGACAGGCTGCCCAGTTCGGCGGTGCGGGCAAACAGGGCGAGGTCGTCGAGACGCAGCATGGCGCGCTCCATTTTCAAAATAATATTGAAAGAGACTCTATTGGCCAGCGCTTTTTCTTGCCAGTGAAATAGCCGAGCATGCCGCCATCACCTGCTACCAGCCCGCCCCAGGGCGACTAAGCTGGAGCATTCGTCTTGTTAGCGCATCCCTGTGGAGCCCTCCCGTGAAAGCCATTGCCTACTACCAGAGCCTGCCCATCGACCACCCCGAAGCCCTGCAGGATGTGCAGCTGGCCGAGCCGCAACCGGGCGACCACGACCTGCTGGTGGAGGTCAAAGCCATTTCGGTCAACCCGGTGGACACCAAGATTCGCCGCAACGTCCAGCCAGAGGCCGGCCAGGCCAAGGTGCTGGGTTGGGATGTGGCCGGCGTGGTCAAGGCCGTTGGTGCGCAGGTCAAACAGTTCCGCCCGGGTGACCGGGTGTTTTACGCCGGTGCCATCGACCGCCCCGGCGCCAACAGCGAGCTGCATGTGGTGGATGAGCGCATCGTCGGGCGCATGCCTGGCTCGCTGGACTTTGCCCATGCCGCCGCCCTGCCGCTAACCGCCATAACCGCCTGGGAACTGCTGTTCGAGCGCCTGCAGATCAAGGAAGGCCAGGGCAACCAGCAGCAGAGCCTGCTGATCGTCGGCGCCGCCGGTGGCGTAGGTTCGATCCTGGTACAGCTGGCCCGCCAGCTCACCGGCCTGACCGTGATCGGCACCGCCTCGCGCGCAGAAACCCGCGACTGGGTGCAGTCGCTCGGTGCGCACCACGTGATCGATCACAGCCTGCCGCTGAGCGAGGAACTCCAGCGCATCGGCATCGGCCAGGTCAGCCATGTTGCCAGCCTGACCCACACCGACCAGCACTACGGGCAGATCATCGAGGCCCTGGCGCCACAGGGCCGCCTGGCGCTGATCGACGACCCGGCGCAGCTCGACGTGGTCCAGCTCAAGCGCAAGAGCCTGTCGCTGCACTGGGAGTTCATGTACACCCGCTCGCTGTTCCAGACCGCCGACATGATCGAGCAGCATCGCCTGCTCAACCGGGTCAGCCAACTGATCGACGACGGCGTGCTGAAAACCACCCTGGGCGAACATTTCGGCAGCATCAACGCGGCCAACTTGCGCCGCGCCCACGCCTTGCTGGAGAGCGGCACGGCGCGCGGCAAGATCGTCCTCGAAGGGTTCTGAGCCAGGCAGGCAAGTGGCTTGTGGCTCGGCTAATCTTCAGCCGAGCCCGCGCTCAATCAGCTGGGCACGAGCGGGTCCGTTCGCATTAAGGAAGTGCCTATGACGCTACAACCCCTGGAAACCCTGCTGGTGGCCATTCTGGCCCTTCTGCTTGGCCGGCAGATCAACCGCCTGATCCCCTTCCTGTCACGCTACAACATCCCCGACCCAATCACCGGCGGCCTATTGTTTGCTTTGGTCATGCTGCTCTCGCAGACGGGCACGGGCGTGCAAATCACCTTCGACGTCACCCTCAAACCGGTGCTGCTGTTGGCCTTCTTCGCGGCCGTCGGCCTGTCGGCCAACCTCAGCATGCTCCGCCAGGGAGGCAAGCGCCTGCTGTTGTTCGTCCTGGTGCTGATGCCCTTCCTCGTGCTGCAGAACCTCACCGGGCTGCTGATCGCCTGGAGCCTGGACATGCATCCGCTGATGGGGCTGATTGGCGGCAGCATCACCCTGGTCGGCGGTCACGGCACCGGTGCAGCCTATGCCGAGCGCTTCGCCGAAGTGAGCAATATCCAGTCGGTGATGGAGTTGGCGATGACCGGCGCGACCCTCGGCCTGGTGCTCGGCGGCATTTGCGGCGGCCCATTGGCGCAGTGGCTGATCAAGCGCCATCAACTGGCCGGTGCCGATGGCCAGGCCGCCAGCCCGACGCTCAACGCCGACAGCGATGCATCGTCGGTGACGACCACAAGCCTGGTGCCGGTGCTGAGCGCCGTGCTGGTGGCCGTGCTGGTCGGGCAGTGGCTGGCCGAACTGGTCAGCGATGCCCCGGTGACCCTGCCCAGCTTTCTCTGGTGCCTGCTGCTCGGCGTGCTGATCCGCAACGGCGGCCACCTGGTCGGCCTGCGCCTCAATGATGCGGCCATCGACATGCTCTCCAGCCTGACCCTGGCGTTGTTCCTGGCGATGACCATGATGGCCCTGAACCTGGCCAGCGTGGCCAGTCTGGCCGGGCCTCTGCTGCTGATTCTGCTCGGCCAGCTGGTCGTGGTGGTGCTTTACGGGGGCCTGCTGGTGTTCCGTGCGGTCGGCCGTGATTACGAAAGCGCCGTCATGTCCGCCGCCTTCTGTGGCTTTGCCTTGGGTGCCACCGCTACCGCCATCGCCAATATGCAGGCCATCGTGCAGAAGTACGGACCGGCGCCCCAGGCCTTTCTGGTGGTGCCGCTGGTCGGCGCCTTCCTTATCGATCTGGTCAATGCCCTGGTACTCACCGGGTTCCTCTCCCTGCCCTGGATTGGAGGCTGACCATGCGCCATATTGCCCTGCTCGTCTGCCTGCTGCTGCTCGCCGCCTGTTCACGCGGCCCGGACCAAGCCACGCTGGAAGCCGACCTGCAGCAGCGCCTGCAACAGGCCTTCAGCCCGACCACCCTGAGCCTGGCCAAGCTACAACGCCGCGGCTCGGCCAGCGATGCCCACGCCCCGCCCGGCGAAGAGCGCCTGGTGATCTACTACGACGCCACCCTCAAGGTCGAACAGGCGCAGGACTTCGGCACCTGGGACTCGCCCGGCGTGGCCAGCCTGATCAGCGCTCTGGGTGCCGGCCCGCGCGGGCTCTCTGGTATCGAGAGCGGCGGCAACCAGGCTGGTGATTTGCTCAAGGCCCATGGCAGCCTGATCTACCGCAAACAGGGCAGTACCTGGCAGGCCGTAGTGCCGCAGGGCTTCAGTACCCCGCGCTCCGCCCAGCCTGGCGAAGGCGGCGCCACCCCGCGTGAAACCCTGGTCACGGCCATCAGCACCGCGCTCAACCTGTCGCCCGGCGGCACGGGAACCGAGCAGCGCAAAATCATCAGCGACGAACTGGAGCGCTCCCTGGCCAACATCCAGGGCCGCCTGACCCGTCTGCAGAGTGGCTATCCGATTGCCAGCGGCCCGCAATCCGGGCAGTACGCACGCTTTGCCCAAGCCCTGCGCGAACTGCTGAGCAAGCGCGGAGTGAACCTGCATGTGCTGAATACCGAAGGTGGCCTGGATAACCTGCGCCTGTTGCGCAAGGGCGAGGTCGTTCTGGCCTTGTCACAAAGCGATGCCGCGCACTTTGCCGTAGGCGGGGTCGGCCCCTTCGAGGCCGATGGCCCGAACCTCAACCTGCGCGCCATGGCCAGTCTGTACCCCGAGCCGGTACATGTGCTGGTACGCGCTGATGGTCCGTTACAGAACATCGCCGACCTGCGCGGCAAGCGGGTCAACCTCGGCCTGCCTGGCTCGGCTTCGCGCCTGACGGCCCTGGCGGTGCTGGCCGCCCACGGCCTGCAAACCGAGGATCTCGGCGCCGTCGCCGCCCTTGACCTGCAACAGGGCCTGAGCGCCCTGCGCGACGGTGAACTGGATGCCCTGGTACAGATCATCGGCGCGCCGGCCGACAATATCCGCGCCGCCAGCGAGTCCTTCGCGCTGCGCCTGCTGCCTCTGCAGGCCAGCGCCATCAGCCGTCTGCAGCAGGAACGCCCTGGCAGTTTCGCCTTCACCCTGCCGGCAGGCACCTACCCGCAGCAGGGCAGCGCTCTGCCGACCCTGGCGGTCAGCAGCCTGTTGCTGACCAGCGGCCAACTGACCAGCCGCGAAGTCGAGCAACTGGTACGCCAGCTCTTCAGCCTGGACAGCCCCTGGCTGCAATACGGCAGCATCCAGGGCACCCAGCTGTCGCCGGAAAATGCCCAGCGCGGCCTCGGGGTGCCATTGCACGAAGGCGCCGAAAAGGCCCTGCAGGCCCTCAAACCACCGGCAGGCTGACCGCTGGCACGACGCCCTCGACCGCTGGTCACCCTGCCATTGCCCAGCAATGGCAGGGTGCCAGCAACGCCGGCAAACGGCGTTCTTAGCAGCTGCGAGCCCCCGTGACGAAGCCATGATCGGCCAGCAAGCCTGAAAGGAGCGGCTAGACTCTGTCTTAAGCCCGTTGCCACTGGCAGTGACACGGTGCGTCAGTTGTCCCGCCAATTACTGGGGGTTCAGGATGCAACCCACGGTTTCCCGGCCGTTGCGCTTGGCCGGTATCTATATCCTGTTCAGCGCCGCCTGGATTCTGCTCAGCGACCAACTGCTGCTGACCCTGAATCTCGAACCGGATACTCTCAATAGCCTGCAGACTTACAAGGGCCTGGCCTTTGTCGCGGCCAGCAGTCTGCTGATCCTGATCATCGCCCGCCACGACCAGCGTACCCAGCAGGCCCTGGAAGTCAGCCTGCGGCGTAATGCCGAGCAACTGCAGCAGACCCAGCGCGATGCCGGGCTCGGCAACTGGACCTTCGATGGTAGTTTCCACTGGTCCAGCGAAGCCCTGCACCTGCTGGAGCGCGACCCTGAGCACAGCAACAGCAGCCTGGAAGAGTTTCTCGGCTGGCTCTACCCGGCCGACCGTAATGCCGTGCAACGCGCCCTGCTCAGCCTGTTCGACGGCTCCTCGCCGCTGCTGGTCAACGCCCGTATCAACCGTCCGAATAACGAAGCGCCGATCTGGCTGATGCTGCGCGGCGTGCGCGATGCCCATGGCAACGGCCAGGGCACATTGCAGAACATCAGCACGCAGAAGCGCGACGAACAGGCCCTGCGCGAAAGCGAGCAGCGCTTCCGCCAGCTGTTCGAGCAGACCCCGCGTATTGCCGTACAGGGCTACGACCGCGAACGCCGGGTGATCTTCTGGAACCAGGCCAGCACCCAGCTCTACGGCTACGAGGTGACCGACGCCATGGGCCGGCGCCTGGAGGAACTAATCATCCCCTCGCCCATGCGCGCCCAGGTGGTCAGCGATATCAACATGTGGATGATCGGCGGCCCGGCCATCCCGGCCTGCGAACTGACCCTGCAGCACCGCGATGGCAGCCCGGTGCACGTGTATTCGAGCCACCTGTTACTGCGCAATGCGCGCAACCAGCTGGAGCTGTACTGCGTCGACATCGACCTCGGCCAGCAGAAACAGGTGCATGATGAGCTGGAGGCCAGCGAGGCGCGTTACCGTGAGCTGGTCGAACAGCTGCATGAGGCGATCTTCCTCACCGATAGCCGCGGACGCCTGAGCTTCCTCAACCCTTCCTGGCAGACCATCACTGGCTACAGCATCAGCGAAAGCCTGGGCCGCCCTCTGCTGGACTTCATTGCCGGCGATCACCGCGAAGCGCTAGGCCAGCAGATTTCGACCATTCTCGGACGCCAGAGCAACAGCTGGTTGGGTGAGGTGCGTCTGCTCGAAAATGATGGCCATACGCGCTGGATCTCCCTGCGCCTGGCCGCCGGCGAACAGCATGGCCTGGGCCTGCACGGTAGCCTCAGTGATATTCATCAGCAACGCCAGAGCCAGGCCCTGCAGGAAGCGCGCAATGCCGTACTGGACCGCATGCTCGCCCAGCGCCCGCTGCAGGACACCTTCACTGACATGGTGCGCCGCCTGGAGCACATCAACCCGGAAATGCTGGTCTCGGTGCTGCTGGTCAACAAGGAGCAGCTGCAGGTAGCGGCAGCACCCAGTCTGCCCGCCAGCTATTCGGCCGAGGTGGATGGCATGCCGGTGCAGCTCGGCCTGGGCAGTTGCAGTCATGCCGCCGCCAGCGGCGAGCTGACCATAGTCGAGGACCTCAGCCAGCATCCAAACTGGACGACCTTCCGCGAACAGACCGCCCAGGCCGGCGTGCGTGCCTGCTGGTCGCTGCCGTTCAAGAATGACCAGGGCGAGGTGCTCGGCGTATTCGGTATCTATTACCGGCGCGTGGCCCACCCGGCTGCCGACGATATTGCCCTGGTCACCGAGTTCACCCGCCTGGCCGGCCTCGCCGTGCGCCAGCATCAGCGTGATGCCGAGCGCCTGCAAAGCGAACTGCGCTTTCGCGCCACCTTCGAGCAGGCTGCCGTCGGCATTGCTCACCTGTCTACCGACGGTCACTGGCTCCGGGTCAACCAGCGTCTGTGTCAGATGCTCGGCTACAGCCGCGACGACCTGCTCGACCTGACCTTCCAGGACATCACCCACCCGGACGATCTGGACAGCGACATGGAACAGGTCGGCCGCCTGCTCGCCGGTGACATCGCTCGTTACAGCCTGGAGAAACGCTATCGGCGCCGCGATGGCAGCCTGCTTTGGGCCAACCTCAGCGCCACCCTGGTGCGCCACACCAATGGCAGCCCGCACTACTTCATCTCGGTGGTCGAGGACATCGGCGTACGCAAGCAGCAGGAGCTGGCTCTGCAACAGGCCGCCACGGTCTTCGAAAGCACCCAGGAAGCGGTGGTCATCGTCGATGCCAAGCGGCGTATCCTCACCAGCAACCCGGCCTTCACCGGCATCACCGGGCTCAGCCCGCAGCAGGCCATCGGCCGCCGTTTACCGCTGCTACCGGGCAACAGCATCGAACGCACGCGCTACCGCACCCTGTGGCGCAAGGTCGAGGAAAGCGGGCACTGGCAGGGTGAGCTGAACAGCCGCCGGCAGGATGGCTCGCGCTTCCCCTTCTGGCTCACGGTCAGCCGGGTACGCGGTTGCGACCCGCTGCAGCCGCAGTACGTGTTGACCTTCACCGATCTCAGCCAGTACCGCGACAGTCAAGAGCGCCTGGCTCACCTGGTGCACTTCGACCCTCTCACCGACCTGCCCAACCGCCTGTTTGCCAACGAGCGCCTCGACCATGCCCTGGAACACGCACATCGGCATCACGAGCGAGTAGCGGTGCTGTTCTTCGATCTCGACCATTTCAAGACCATCAACGAAGGCCTCGGCCACAAGGTCGGTGACGAGCTGCTGATCGCCGTGGCGCGCCGCCTGCAGCAACGCCTGCGCAACGAAGACACCCTGGCGCGGCTGAGCAGTGACGAGTTCCTTATCGTTCTGGAAAACCTGCAGCGTCCCGAGGAAGCGGCCAGCATCGCCCGCACCCTGCTCGACCTGCTCGAGCGCCCGCTGCAGATGAGCAACGGCCGCGAAGCCTACCTGGGCGCCAGCATCGGCATCAGCCTGTACCCGGACGACGGCCTGTCCAGCGACGAGCTGCTGCGCAACGCCGAAGCCGCCCTGCACCAGGCCAAGCAGGAAGGCCGCAACACCTACCGTTTCTACACCGAGGGCCTGACCCACCAGGCGCACAGCCGCCTGGCCCTGGAAGCGCAACTGCGCCAGGCGCTGAAGCGCAACGAATTCTCCCTGCACTACCAACCGCTACTGGACAGCGACAGCGGCCGGCCGATAGGCGTGGAAGCCCTGCTACGCTGGAACAGCGAGCAGGGCATGATCTCGCCGGCGCGCTTCATCCCGCTGGCCGAGGACACCGGACTGATCGTACCGATCGGTAACTGGGTGCTGCGCGAAGCCTGCCGGCAGATGCAGTTCTGGCGCCAGCAAGGGCTGGACCTGAAGACCTTGGCGGTCAACCTGTCGCCCCGCCAGTTCCGCCAGGCCGACCTACTGCAGCAGGTGCGCGATGCTCTGCACGACAGCGGCCTGCCCGCCGAATGCCTGGAACTGGAGATTACCGAAGGCGCGCTGATGGATAACGTCGAGCAGGCGCGCGCCACCCTGATGGCCCTCAAGGGCCTCGGCCTGAAGCTGGCGGTCGACGACTTCGGCACCGGCTATTCGTCGCTGGCCTACCTGCGGCGCTTCCCGCTGGACAAGCTGAAGATCGACCAGAGTTTCATGCAGGGCGTACCCGAAGACCAGGCCAATCTGGAAATAGTCGCCACCATCATCGGCCTGGCGCGCAACCTCAAACTGCGCGTGCTGGCCGAAGGCGTGGAAACCCCGGCCCAGTTGCAGGCCTTGCGTCAGCTTGGCTGCGAGCAGTGTCAGGGCTATCTGTTCAGCCGCCCGCTGAGTGCCATTCAGCTGGTCAACTGGCTACGCGGCGACCATCAGTCGGTCGGTTGACCCAAGTCATAAAAGATCGCCAGCGGAAGACTAGACTGCAGCTTCCCAACCCCTGTGGAGGCATGTGATGAACGTCCTTATCCGCCAGGTCTCGACCCCGCAAGGCACCCGCTGGCAAGTGTGCATGGATCAGCACGGCGTCAGTTTTCGAAGCGAAGCCGAAGCCCGCGCCTTCGTTGCCACCCTGCAAGCTCGACTGCAGGCACCACATGCGCTGCCGTGGCGTGCACCCGCTGCCCAGATGCAAACCGCCAGTTGATGGCGCCGCGCCCTGGAGTCTGTCTCGGCTCCTGAAAGCGTCCCTCTCCCCAACCCTCTCCCGTGAACGGGAGAGGGGGCAGAAGCACACCGCACTTACTCTCAATCCATCGTGGCGGTGTAGAACAGATCGCAAACAGGCTTTTAAAAGCTATTCCGGTCTCGCGCTGGTTTCTAGAACTCCAGTGACTGGCGCCGCGCATGGCGCGCCGTGGAGATGGCCAGAACGACCGTCAGCGCCCCGCACACACAGATGATCAACGCCATGGGCCGCGCGGTGCCATCGTGCAGCACGCCAACCATACCCGCTGCTGCTGCCGCGACAATGAACTGCAGCGAACCCATCAAGGCCGAAGCACTGCCCGCCTGGCTACCCTGCCCGGCCATGGCGCAGGCCGAAGCATTGGGCAGGATGCATGACAGACTGGCGATGCAGATGAACAACGGGATCATCAGCGGCCACAGTGCCTTGGGCTGAGCCAGTGCCACAGCCAGCAGCGCTACCGCTGCCAGCAGGTAGACCCAGATCGTGCGTTGCAGCCAGTAGCCGGGACCATGATGACGCAGCAGCCAGCCATTGAACTGGGCGGTGAGGATGAAACCCGCCGCGTTGAAACCGAACAACCAGCCATAGTTCTGCGGCGAGACTCCGTACAGGTCGATGAACACGAACGGCGATCCGGCGATGTAGGCAAACATTCCGGCCATGGCCACGCCCCCGGTCAGGCCGTGGCCAATCAACTGGCGGTCACCCAGCAGTTTGACGTAACGCCTCAGGGCGCCGCTCAAGGGTGGGTGCGCTCCATCGACGCGCAGGGTCTCCGGTAGCCACAGCAAGATGCCGACCAGGCTCAGCGCGCCGAATAGCATCAAGCCATGGAAGATCGACTGCCAGCCGAACAGCTCCAGCAGCACCCCGCCGCCCATGGGCGCGAGGATCGGCGCCACGCCCATCACCAGCATCAGCTTGGAAAAGGTCTTGGCCGACTCCAGCGGATCGCAGAGATCACGCACCACCGCGCGGGAAATCGCCATGCCGGCGCAGCCACCCAGGGCCTGCACGAAACGTGCGGCGATCAGCCAATCCAGGCTGGGCGCCAGGGCACAGCCCAGCGAAGCCAGGGTGAACAGCAGCACCCCGACCAGCAGCGGCCGGCGCCGGCCATAGCGATCGGCCAGCGGCCCATAGATCAGTTGGCCAAAGGCGATGCCGACAAAGTAGGACGCCAGCGACAGCTGCACATGCTCGACATCGGTGGCGAACTCCCTGGCCAGCGTCGGAAAGCTCGGCAGGTAGAAGTCGATAGCCATCGGCCCGAAGGCACTCAGGGCACCGAGGATCAGCAGGATGCGTAGATTCATGGTTTATCCACAGCGGGGCGCACCCCGGAAAAACGCCGGGCGCCAGCACGGCGCCCGGTATTCATAACTGCAGCAAGTAGCCCGGATGTAATCCGGGGAAATTGGGACATGCCCAGTTCCCGGATTGCATCCGGGCTACGGGTCGATTGCCTCCCATCTCCCACGGAGGCAGAACGCACCGCACCTGCCTTACGCACCGCTAAAAGATCGTCATCAGACGCTTAGTGCGAGTCGACCACCTTGGTCTTCTTCTTGCCCATTTTCTCTGCCAGCGACTCCACCAGCAGGTAGAACATCGGGATGACGAAGGTCGCCAGCAGCGTCGCCGCCAGCATGCCGCCGATCACCCCGGTGCCGATCGAGTGGCGACTGGCCGAGCCGGCGCCGGTGCTGATGGCCAGCGGCACGCAACCGAGGATGAAGGCCAGCGAGGTCATCACGATCGGGCGGAAGCGCAGCTTGGCCGCCTCATAGGCCGACTCGAAGATGCTCTTGCCCTCGGCGCGCAGTAGCACGGCGAACTCGACGATGAGAATGGCGTTCTTCGCCGCCAGGCCGATCAGGGTGATCAGGCCGACCTGGAAGTACACATCGTTCTGGATGCCGCGCAGCCATACCGCGAGGATCGCGCCGAACACCGCGAACGGCACCGCGGTGACCACCGCCAGCGGCAGGGTCCAGCGTTCGTACTGGGCGGCGAGGATCAGGAACACCATGATCAGGCCGAAGACGAAGGCAATGCTGCCCGAGCCCTGGGTCGCCAGTTCCTGGTAGGCCGAGCCAACCCAGCCGAGGCTGTAGTCGCTGCCGAGCACCTCGTCGGCCACTTCCTGCATGGCCGTCAGCGCCTGCCCGGAGCTGTAGCCCGGTGCCGGGCCACCGAGCACCTTGGCCGAGGGGTAGACGTTGAAGCGCGCGTAGGTATCGGGGCCGAGAATACGGCGTACCTTGATCAGACTGGTCAGCGGCACCAGGTCGCTGGTGGTGCTGGAGCGCACGTAGACCTGCGATAAATCCTCAGGTTTGCGGCGGAACTCCGACTCCGACTGCAGGCTGACCTGCCAGGTACGGCCATACAGGGTGAAGTCGTTGACGTAGTAACTGCCGAAAGTCGACTGCATGGCGGTGAACACATCGCTGATGGTCACCCCCAGGGCACGTGCCTTGGTGCGGTCGAGGTCGATGTAGTACTGCGGCACGCTGGCATTGAAGGTGCTCTGCACCCCGCCCAGTTCGGGACGCTTGGCCGCCGCGGCGAGGAAGGCCTGGACCTTGCCCGCCAGGGCTTCGACGCTGCCACCGGAACGATCCTGGATATAGCCCTCGAAACCACCGGTAGTACTCATGCCGGTGATCGGCGGCGGGTTGAAGGACATCACCACGCCGTCCTTCTCGGTCATGCCCATGCCCATGAACTCGCGGGTCAGGTTGCGCGCATCCAACTCCGGCGTGGTGCGCTCGGACCAGTCCTTCAGTGGTACGAAGGACACCCCAGCGTTGGTGCGGTTGCCGAAGGTCAGCACGTCGAAACCGGCGAAAGTCACCACGTCCTCGACTGCCGGGTGCTTCATCATCTGCTGGGTGAAATCGCTGGTCAGCGCATCGGTGCGGTTGACCGAAGCCGCCGGCGGCAGGAAGTAGGCGTTGATCACATAGCCCTGGTCTTCGTCCGGCACCAGCGAGCCCGGCACCCGACTGAACAGGCCAATGGTCAGCGCGATCATCCCGCCGAACAGCAGCAGCCCCACCACCGAACGCTTGAGGAAGAACGCCACACCGGCGCTGTAGCCGTCGGTGAGTTTGTCGAAGAAGCGGTTGAACACGCGGAACGGCGCCGCCGGCTCGCTGTGCCCCGGTTTGAGCAGCAGGGCGCAGAGGGCCGGCGACAGGGTCAGGGCGACGATGCCGGAAATCACCACCGATACGGCAATGGTGATCGCAAACTGTTTATACATCTCCCCCGCCAGGCCGCCGAGGAAGCCCACCGGCACGAACACCGCGCAGAGCACCAGGACGATGGCGATGATCGGCCCGGTGACCTCTTCCATGGCCTTGATCGAGGCTTCGCGCGGGCCGAGCTTCTCGCTCTTCATAACACGCTCGACGTTTTCGATCACCACGATGGCGTCGTCCACCACGATGCCGATGGCCAGCACCAGGCCGAATAGGGTCAGCAGGTTGATCGAGAAACCCAGCGCGTACATGCCGGCAAAGGTGCCGATCAGCGAAACCGGGATGGCCAGCACCGGGATCAGCGTGGCGCGCCAGTTCTGCAGGAAGATGAACACCACCAACACCACCAGCAGCAGGGCCTCGAAGAAGGTCTTGACCACCTCCTCGATGGAAATCTGCACGAACTTGGTGGTGTCGTAGGGGATCTTGTAGGTGATGCCTTCCGGGAAGCGCGCGGACAGGCGCTTCATGGTCGCCTGCACCGCCTCGGCGGTATCCAGGGCGTTGGCGCCCGGCTGCAGGTAGACACCGAAGGCGGCGTTCTGCTGGCCGTTGAGCGAGGTGATCAGCGAGTAGTCCTGGGCGCCCAGCTCGATCCGCGCGACATCGCCCAGGGTCAGGCTGGCACCGGTTTCATCGGAGCGCAGGATCACGCTCTCGAACTCTTTCGGGTCCTTGAAGCGGCCCTGGGTGGTCACCGTGTAGGTGAAGTCCTGGGCGGTCTGCAGCGGCTGCTGGCCGAAGCTGCCAGCGGCGAACTGCGAGTTCTGCTCGCGGATGGCGTTGACCACGTCGGTTGGCGTCAGGTTGTACTGCGCCAGCTTGTCCGGGCGCAGCCAGATGCGCATGGAGTAGTCCTTGGAACCGAACTGGCTGACCGCACCAACACCGGGCAGGCGCTTGAGCTCGTCGATCACGTTGATCAGCGCGTAGTTGGAGATCATCACCGGATCGCGGGAGTTGTCCGGCGAATACAGGGTGATTACCTGGAGAATGTCAGACGACTTCTTCTCCACCTTGACGCCCTGGCGGCGCACTTCTTCCGGCAACTTGGCCAGCGCGGCCTGTACCCGGTTGTTGACGTCGATGGTCGCCTGATCCGGATCGCGGCCCACCTCGAAGTACACCGACAGGCTCATGCTGCCGCTGCTGGCCGAGTTGGACAGCTGGTAGATCATGCCCTCGACGCCGTTGATCTGCTGCTCCAGCGGCGCGGCCACGGTTTCGGCGATGACCTGGGCGCTGGCGCCCGGGTAGCTGGCGGTCACCGATACTTGCGGCGGCAGGATCTGTGGGTACTGAGCAATCGGCAGGGCGCGCATGGCGGCCAGACCACCAAGCAGGATGACAATGGAGATGACCGCGGCGAACACCGGACGGTCGATGAAGAATTTCGAAATCACAGGCCGGACTCCTTACTGCGGGGTTTTGGAGGCAGCGGCTGCGACCACCTTCACCGGCTCGTTGGGCCTGACCTTGGGCAGCCCCTCGACAATTACCTGGTCACCGGCGGCGATGCCGCTGTCCACCACCCAGCGCCCTTTGGCAGTGTGCGCAGTGGTTACCGGGCGCACACGCGCCACGTTCTGCGCGTCCACCACATAGACGAAGGTGCCGTTCGGTCCCTGGGAAATGGCGCGCTCGGGCACGGTGACCGCATTCGGCTTGCTGATGCCCTTGACCTGCACCCGCACGAACTGGCCCGGCAGCAAGGCCTGGTCCGGGTTGGGCACCACGGCGCGGGCGCTGACGGTGCCGGTGGCGCGGTCGATCAGGCTGTCGGTGAAGTCCACCTGACCCTGCACCGGATAGAGGGTGCCGTCGCCGAAGATGATCTGCACGCTCATCTTCTGTCCGCCATCGCGCACCAGACTGCCGTCCTGCAGGCCCTGACGCACGCTGGAGACCTCGCGGTCGGGCGCGGCGAAGTTGACGTACATGGGATCGAGCTGGGTGATCTGGGTCAGCAGGCTGGCATTCGGATCGCCAGCGACCATCAGGCTGCCCTCGGAAACGGTTTCCTTACTGGTGATCCCGGAAATCGGCGCCTCCACCGTGGTGTAGTCGAGGTCGATCTGCTTGGCCTGCACCTCGGCCTTGGCCGCTTCGATATTGGCCTTGCTCTGTTCGAAATTGGAGATGGCGTTGTCCAGCTCGCTCTCGCTGGCGAAGCCCTTCTTCTGCAGCTCGCGGATGCGTTTGAGGTCACGCTCGGTCTGCCGGTAGCGCGCCTGTTCCTGGGCCAGCGCGCCTTTGGCGCGGGCCAGTGCGGCCTGGTAGGAACGTGCATCGATGCGGAACAGTACCTGGCCCTGCTTCAC
This sequence comes from Aquipseudomonas guryensis, assembly GCF_014164785.1. Lineage (GTDB taxonomy): Bacteria > Pseudomonadota > Gammaproteobacteria > Pseudomonadales > Pseudomonadaceae > Aquipseudomonas > Aquipseudomonas guryensis. The sequence goes on from NZ_JACJFN010000001.1 coordinate 47,148, forward strand.
CGCACTGCCTTCCGTGTACAGGCGCTCCTGGAGGATGCCGCTGACCTGGGCGCGCACCTGCACCTCTCGGAAACCGGCGGTACGCGCCGGATACTCGAACTGCAGCGGCAGCGACTCGACCTTGGCTTCTTCCACCACCACGTCCGGCGGCGGCATCGTGCCGGCGGCTTGCTCGGCATGGGCAGTGGAATGGATCAGCAAGCCAAGGGCAGTTGCCTTGAGCGCGGATGGAAGGTGGCGAAAAAGCATGAAGTCATCTCCGTGACGGCGCGGTCGCAGGCAAAGCCCAGAAAAGCTGCCATGCTAGTTACATACATTCACGTTTGTAAACACGACATCGGCAGCAAAATCATTACACTCTGTTCCCCAAACAAGAGCCTAGACCGATTCACTCGTCTCGCCATGCGCAGAACCAAAGAACAAGCCGAACAGACCCGTAGCGCCATCCTGGCTGCTGCCGAACTGTTGTTCCTGGAAAAAGGCGTGGCGCACAGCACCCTGGAACAGATCGCCCAGGCGGCGGGCGTGACCCGCGGCGCGGTGTACTGGCACTTTCAGAACAAGGCGCATCTGTTCCACGAGATGCTCAGCCAGGTTCGCCTGCCTCCCGAGCAACTGACTGAACGCCTGTCCGGTTGTGATGGCGTTGACCCGCTGCTTTCACTGCGCGATCTGTGCATTGGCGCCATCGAGAACCTGGCCCGCGACGAGCAGAAGCGGCGCATTTTCACCATCCTCCTGCATCGCTGCGAATTCACGGCCGAACTGCGCGAGGCGGAGGAGCGCCACAATGCCTTTATCAACCAGTTCATCCACCTGGTCGAAGAGCTGCTGGCGCGCCCCGCGTGCAAGCCACGCCTGCAACCGGGAGTGAGCCCAGGACTGGCCGCACGCGCGCTGCACGCCCTGCTTATCGGCCTGTTTACCGACTGGACGCGGGACCAGAGCCTGTTCGACCCGCTGCAGGACACCGCCGGCCTGATCGACGCCCTGCTGCGTGGGCTGGTGCGCGAGTGGAATCCGCCTGCGGTAGCCGATGGGACCCATGCCCTGCAGCCAGCGTTGTAGCCCGGATGCAATCCGGGGCAGGTAAAGCGCCTAGACTTTAGAATCTCTGTGAAATGCCCAGTTCGCGAGCATAGCTCGCTCCTACAATTTGCCTGCAGCAGAAAAACGCCGCGATTCCGGTGCGAAATCGCGGCGTTTTCTTAAGTGAAGAGCATTACAGAACAACCGGCCCTGCACTCAGGCCAGTTCGGCGCCATAGCCTTCGTCGCGCACCGCCTGCAGCAGCTGCTCCGGAGTCAGTCGGCTGGCCACCCGGACTTCAGCGGCGGCCAGGTCGATCTGCACCTCGGCAGCGTCATCCAGGGAGTGCACCGCCTGGGTGATGGCGCGCACGCAGTGGCCACAGGACATGCCGGAAACTTTCAGAATTTGCATGGGATTTCCCTCTTCGATTGACTGTGAGTCCAGCATCCAGCTTGCCACCGTGGCAAGGTCAAGCCCGGCGAGAGTGCGCCGATACAGAACAGGTAACGAGGAGAAACCGATGCGCCCACTATTCGTCCTGTTTGCCGCCCTGCTCTGCGGCGCCCCACTGAGTGCCGCGGAGCTGTCGCCGCCACCCGCCTACTACGGCGTGCTGATCGTGTCGCGTGATCGCCTGGAAGTGGCAACCACCTGCGATATCGGCATCTACCTGCAGGACAAACTGGCCGCGCGCATCTATCAGGGTCAGTCAGCCTCCTTCAACCTGCCACCAGGAACAGTCGCCATCCGCCTGGGTTATATGGGCGGCCTGGGCTGCGAGCCGAGCTTCGAGCAGATCCGCAGCACCCGCGTGCAGATCGAGGCCGGCGCCGTGCAGCAATACCGCATCGCCCTGGATCTTGGCAGCCTGACGCTGCTGCAGGTGCAGCCCTAGCGGTCTTCACTCGGTAGCGATTCGGCACTTGACCTTACCATTAGGTTAAGGTTGATCCTTGGGGCACTCGCCTCAAGGAGACCCCCATGAACAGCCCTGCCCCTCTCACCCGTTTCGACCTGCCCCTGAGCGGCATGACCTGTGCCAGCTGTGCCGGCCGCATCGAGCGCGCGCTGGCCAAGGTGGTTGGCGCGCAGACCGTCAGCGTCAACCTGGCCACTGAGCGCGCCCAGCTCGACGCGCCGGCCGACAGCCTGCCGAGCCTGATCGAAGCCGTGCACCAGGCCGGCTATGGCGTACCCCTGGAATCGGTAGAGCTGCAGCTCGGCGGCATGACCTGCGCCAGCTGTGCCGGGCGTATCGAGCGCGCGCTGGGCAAAGTGCCCGGGGTCCAAGCCGTCAGCGTCAACCTGGCCAGCGAGCGCGCCCGCATCGAATGGCTAGCGGGTTCGTCCAGCAGCGCACTGATCGCTGCCGTCGAAGCCGCCGGTTATTCGGCTCGCCTGCTCGACAGTGCACCGCCGCGCGACCCGCAGATTGCCCTGCGCCGCGAACGCCTGGCCGTGCTGCTGGCCCTGCTGCTCGCCACCCCGCTGGTGGTGCCGATGCTGGCCGAATGGTTCGGTCTGCACTGGATGCTGCCGGCCTGGGTGCAGTTCGCCCTGGCCACCCCGGTGCAATTCATCCTCGGCGCGCGCTTCTATGTCGCCGCCTGGAAGGCCGTGCGCGCCGGTAGCGGCAATATGGACCTGCTGGTCGCCCTCGGCACCAGCGCCGGCTACGGCCTGAGCCTGTACCTGTGGGCCACAGCCGGATCGCAGGCGATGCCGCATCTGTATTTCGAAGCGTCGGCAGTGGTCATCGCCCTGGTGCTGCTCGGCAAGTACCTGGAAAGCCGCGCCAAACGCCAGACCAGTGCAGCCATCCGCGCGCTCGAAGCCCTGCGCCCGGAACGTGCCACCCGCCTGCGCGACGGTATCGAAGAAGACGTCGCATTGAACGCCCTGCGCCTGGATGACCTTGTGGTGGTGCGCCCCGGTGAGCGCTTCCCGGTGGATGGCATCGTCAGCGACGGCCAGAGCCAGGCCGACGAGGCACTGATCAGCGGGGAAAGCCTGCCGGTCGCCAAGCAGGTGGGCGACCGCATTACCGGTGGCGCGATCAATGGCGAGGGCCGGCTGATCGTGCGCACCACCGCCCTGGGCAGCGAAACCGTACTGGCGCAGATCATCCGCCTGGTGGAGGACGCCCAGGCCGGCAAGGCACCGATCCAGAAACTGGTGGATCGGGTCAGCGCGGTGTTCGTCCCGACGGTGCTGCTGATTGCTGCGCTGACTCTGCTCGGCTGGCTGCTGGTCGGTGCCGGGGTGGAGCAGGCACTGATCAATGCCGTGGCAGTGCTGGTGATCGCCTGCCCCTGCGCCCTCGGCCTGGCCACACCGGCAGCGATCATGGCCGGCACCGGCGTGGCGGCGCGCCACGGCATTCTGATCAAGGACGCCGAAGCTCTGGAGCTGGCGCACAAGGTCAGCGTGGTGGCCTTCGACAAGACCGGCACCCTCACCTCCGGCCAGCCAAGCATCGTCCACCTGGCTCCCAGCAGCATCGATGAAGCCGAACTGCTGCGCCTGGCTGGCGGCCTGCAACAAGGCAGCGAACACCCGCTGGCGCATGCCGTGCTGCAAGCGGCGCGCGAACAAGGCATCGCGCTGCCTGCACTGAGCGACAGCCAGGCCCTCAGCGGGCGCGGCATCCAGGGCCAGGTCGAGGGCCGCCAGTTGCTGCTCGGCAACCAGCGCCTGCTCGACGAACTGGGCCTGCACAGCCCGCTGCAGGCCACCGCCGTCGACTGGGAGGCCGAAGGTCGCACCCTGTCCTGGCTGCTGGAGCGCGCACCGCAACCGCGGGTGCTGGGCCTGCTGGCCTTCGGTGACAGCCTCAAGCCCGGCGCCGCCGAAGCCATCGCCGCCCTGCGCGAGCGCGGTATCCACAGTCACCTGATCAGCGGCGACAACGCCGGCAGCGCCAATGCCGTGGGCCGTGCCCTGGGCATCGAACAGGTGCATGCCCAGGTGCTGCCGGCAGACAAGGCCGCACATATCGTCGACCTGAAACGCGAGGGTGCGGTGGTGGCCATGGTCGGAGATGGCATCAACGACGCCCCGGCCCTGGCCGCCGCCGATGTCGGCATCGCCATGGGCGGCGGCACCGACGTGGCCATGCACGCAGCCGGCATCACCCTGATGCGCGGCGACCCGCGTCTGGTACCGGCCGCGCTGGACATCAGCCGGCGCACCTGGCGCAAGATCCAGCAGAACCTGTTCTGGGCCTTCGTCTACAACCTGGTGGGCATTCCGCTGGCCGCCTTCGGCCTGCTCAACCCGATGGTCGCCGGCGCGGCCATGGCCCTGTCCAGCGTCAGCGTAGTGAGCAACGCCCTGCTGCTGAATACCTGGAAGCCAAGCGACAGGTAGCCCGGATGCAATCCGGAAATGACTAACCCCCGGATTGCATCCGGGCTACAGAACTCGATGAGGCATGCGTGATGAACATCGGCCAAGCAGCAAAACACAGCGGTCTCAGCGCCAAGATGATCCGCTACTACGAGTCCATCGGTCTGCTGCGCCCGGCCGGGCGCAGTGACAGCGGCTACCGCCTGTACGGCGCGCAGGACCTGCATGTGCTGGCCTTCATCAAGCGTTCGCGCGACCTCGGCTTCTCCCTGGAGGAAGTCGGCAAGCTGCTGACTCTCTGGCAGGACCGTGGCCGCGCCAGCGCCGACGTGAAGGCCCTGGCGCTGCGCCATATCGATGAGCTGAACCGCAAGATCGCTGAACTGACCGCCCTGCGCGACACCCTCGGCGAGCTGGCCGAGCACTGCCAGGGCGACCACCGACCAGACTGCCCGATCCTGCGGGATCTGGAGTCGGGCTGCTGTAATGGGCACAACAGCTAAACGCCAATGATCATCCAAATCATATGCAAATATATCTCTAGCGATATAAATTCTTATTTACGATAAGTTTACATCCCCTTACACTCGCGCCGCCGCACCCGCACCCAATCAACCGATTGCCCTCATGGACGAGCAAGAGGAGCGGCGCACCCGCGCACACCGCGGGGCAGAACGAAATATCTGCCAGAACTCGTCTAGGGGACACACCACATGCATCGCCATCATCTGTCGCCGCTGGCCGCCGCCATCGCGGTCGGCCTGTGCTTCGCCCACACCGCCTACGCCGACGACACCCAGACCGCCGCGGAGCCGAATGATGGCACCGTGCAGCTGCAGGCCACTCAGGTCGACGCGCAAGGCCTCAAGGGCCAGGCCACTACCGAAGGCACCCAGTCCTATACCACCGGCGCCATGACCACTGGCACCAAGCTGCCGCTGTCGATCCGCGAGACGCCGCAGTCGGTGAGCGTGATCACCCGTCAGCGCATCGAAGACCAGGGCATGGAAGACCTCAATGACGTGGTCAAGTACACCCCCGGCCTGACCGTCAACCAGTACGGCCCGGCCCGCCAGAGCTACAAGGCGCGTGGCTTTGAAGTCGACAACATCATGTACGACGGCCTGCCGACCAGCATCTCTACCTACACCCAGGACGTGATCTCCGCTGCCGACCTGGCCATGTACGACCGCGTCGAGATCGTCCGCGGCGCCACCGGCCTGATGCAGGGTGCCGGCAACCCGGCCGCCGCCATCAACCTGGTGCGCAAGCGTCCGACCGCCACTCCGCAAGCCAGCATCAGCGGCAACGCCGGTTCCTGGGATACCTACCGCACCGAAGTCGACGTTTCCGGCCCGCTGAACAGTGAAGGCACCATTCGCGGCCGTGCCGTGACCGCCTACCAAACCAACGATAGCTTCCAGGACTACGTCAGCGGCGAGCGCGGCCTGCTCTATGCCATCACCGAGATGGACGTGACCGACGCCACCACCCTGACGGTCGGTGCCTCGTACCAGAACGACAACAAGAACGACAACTGGGTCGGCCTGCCGAGCAAGCCGGGTGGCGAGGATCTCGGCTTCGACCGCGACACTTACTACGGTGCCGACTGGTCCTACTGGGATACCAAGACCACCCAGCTGTTCAGCGACATCGAGCACCGCTTCGATAACGACTGGAAGCTGAAGCTGGCGATGAACAAGATGTGGGGTCGCATCCACATGCTGGGCATGTACAACAGCTGCTACTACACCGCCTGCGACACCATCGACCAGGGTGGCGGCCAGTACGTCTACACCGACGACCACAGCAGCTACGACGCCGTCGCCTCCGGCCCGTTCCAGCTGCTCGGCCGCGAGCATGAGCTGGTCGTCGGCACCAGCTACCGCGAAGAAGCCTTCGACGGCCATGGCGGCTGGGGCGATGTTCTGTACTCGGACGGCAGCGGCGCGGCCGTTGGCTTCGACCCGGATGACTGGGACCCGAGCAACACCGACAAGCCGAGCTACAACATGCGCCTGTGGGGTCTGAAGACCGACGAAACGCAGACCGGCACTTACGTGACCAGCCGCTTCAACGTCGCCGATCCGCTGAAAGTAATCGTCGGTGCCCGTCTCGACTGGCACGAGTTCGAAACCGAGACCTCCAGCTACAAGGTCACCCGCAACCTGACCCGCTACGCCGGGGTGATCTACGACCTGAACGAGACCTACTCGGTCTACACCAGCTACACCGACATCTTCAAACCGCAGCAGGCCCTCGACGCCAGCGGCAGCGTGCTCAAGCCCATCGAAGGCGAGAACTACGAGATCGGCCTGAAGGGCGAGTACCTGGATGGTGCGGTGAATGCCAGCGTAGCGCTGTTCCAGGTCGACCAGCTGAACCGCGCTGTCGAAGACACCAGCGGCCCGACCCCGTGCCCGAGCAACCCGACTTCGCCTTACTGCCAACGTGCATCCGGCAAGGTGCGCAGCCAGGGTCTCGACTTCGAAGTCAGCGGTGCGCTGACCGAGAACTGGAACGCCAGCGCGTCGTACACCTATGTCGAGGCCAAGTACCAGCAGGATGCCAACGAGGCCAACGAAGGCGAGTACTTCGACCCGACCATCCCGCGTCATCTGTATAAGCTGGCAACCGTCTACAACCTGCCGGGCGAGCTGCACCAGTGGCGCGTCGGTGGCGACGTGATCAGCCAGAGTTCGACCGAGAGCCCGGAAGGTTACGAGCAGGAAGACTACTCGCTGGTCGGCCTGATGGTGGGCTACAAGGTCAACGAGAACATCGACACCCGCGTCAACATCAACAACCTGTTCGACAAGCACTATTACAGTGGCATCGACTTCGGCAACCTGAACTACGGCGCGCCACGCAACGCCATGTTCAGCGTGAAGTGGACGCTGTAAGCGCCTAGCCGCTTCCCGGCCGGGCAACCGGTCCGGGACACGTCCATGAAAAAAGGGAGCCTCGGCTCCCTTTTTTCATGACTGCAGAAACTCAGGCCTGCGATTGCAGGTAGTTCTGCAGGCCGACGCGGTCGATCAGGCCGAGCTGCTGTTCCAGCCAGTAGGCGTGGTCTTCCTCGGTGTCTTTCAGCTGCAGGCCGAGCATGTCGCGGCTGATGTAGTCCTTGTGTTTCTCGCACAGGGCCATGCCCTTGCTCAGGGCTTCGCGCACCTCGTATTCCAGCTTGAGATCGGCACGCAGCATGTCCGGCACGGTGGCACCCGGCTGGATCGCCTTGGGCGTCATGTCAGGAGTGGCTTCGAGAAACAGGATGCGCTGCAGCAGGGCATCGGCGTGCTCGGTCTCCTCCTCCATCTCGTGGTTGAGGCGTTCATAGAGCTTGGTGAAGCCCCAGTCCTGATACATGCGCGAATGCAGGAAATACTGGTCGCGGGCGGCAAGCTCGCCACGCAGCAGATCCTTGAGATATTCGACGACTTCAGCCTGGCCTTGCATGGGTATGTCCTTCACGAAACAGTGGATCAGAAGAGAAGCTTCGACCCTGTTCGAGCAATGGTCAAGCCTGTAAATGCCTCAGCTGGCGGAGCGATTCGTATTTCGCCGAAGCCGCATGGCAGCTAGGCTGCAGGGCTTTTTGCGAAGCCCGGAAAAGACCGTGGCAAGACCGTAATGGTCAGACCGCCAAACACCAGCAAACAGGCCAGCCAGCCCAGGGTGGTCAGCGACTCGCCGAGCAGCAACCAGCCGGCCAGTAGCCCCGATACCGGCACCGCCAGAGCGAAGGGTGCAACCAGGCTGGCCGGGTAATGACGCAGCAGGAAACTCCAGATGGCGAAGCCGATGGTGGTAGCGAGGAAAGCGATATACAGCAACGCGCCGACACCGCTCCAGCTGGCCTGGGTCAACGCCGTGGTGATCGCCTGCGCCCCCTCGAACAGATAGGACAGGCCCAGCAGCGGCAGTACCGGCACCAGACTGACCCAGCAGATCAAACGCAGCATGTCGCTGGCGCCGGAGCGTTTGGTGGCGATATTGGCGCAGGCCCAGGCCAGCGCGGCGGCGACCACCAGGGCGAAAGCCAGCAGGCTGTTGCCCAATGGCCGCTGCCAACCGATCAACAGCAGACCCACCACCGCCAACAGCAAGCCGCACAGCACCCGCGCCGTGGGTCGCTCGCCCAGCAGCACGGCGGCGATCAGCACGGTGAAGAACACCTGGCTCTGCAGCACCAGCGACGACAGCCCGGCCGGCATGCCCAGGTACATGCCGACGAACAGCAGGCCGAACTTGAGCACCCCGAGCAACAGGCCGATCTGCACGATGCGCCACCAGGGCGCCGGCAGCGGGCCACGCAGTAACAACAACGGCAACGCCGCCAGGGCGAAGCGCAGGGCGCAGAACAGCAGCGGCGGAAAGTCCTGCAGACCGACCTTGATCACCACGAAGTTGACGCCCCAGATCAGGGTAACCAGCAGGGCCAGGAGGATATGCGGCAGAGACATGGCGGAGCTCCGAACAAACTCCCCGCACACTAGCAGTTACCGTAAGCCGCGCAGCGATACAGTTGCCGAGTAACAGCGGGCATTGCCGATGGCTACCAAACACTCGCGTGGCAAGCCAACCCGCTTCCCGCAGATGCAGTGCGCCTCTGGCGGCGTTCCCACACAGAGCGTGGGAACGATCCGTACTTTCCAGCAACCAGGTGATCAGCCAGCTGGCACCCGATACTCCCCTCTCCCACTTGTGGGAGAGGGGCCGGGGTAGAGGGTGTTGGCCGAAGAACCCTCTCCCCAGCCCTCTCCCGTAAACGGGAGAGGGGGCAACGCGACCTGTACGGGCTGCACACCGGTGAAGTTGCATCCGGGCTACGACTGGTTCTTGCTCTGCGTGGGAGGGAATTTATTCGCGGTCAGGGCCTACACAGAGCTGCCCATTGATCGCGGCTGAAGCCGCTCCTACAAGAGCCCACACAGCCGTGCATGGGCACCCGGTCTTAGCCACCAACCGCAAAAAAAACGCCCGCTATTGAGCGGGCGTTTCAGGTACAGCAATCAGCTGGCCCAGGGCGGCGGCGGTGGCTCGTCGCGCGGGGCGTCTTCGGCGTTGCGCAGGGCTTCCAGGCGCGCCTGTTCGGCCAGGGCGGCCTTGATCTCGCGCATCACAGCCTCGACATCGGCCTCTTCTTCCGGCTCGTCGAACTCGCCGGTAAGCGGGCTTTCCGGGGTCAATTTGCCGGCCTCGAACAACGCCCACATCTCCTTGGCGTACTTGGTGTAGAGCAGCTCGGGGGCGAACTGGCCGAAATACTCGGCCATATTGCGCACATCGCGTTCGAGCATGCTGAAGGCATGGTTGTTCGCCGCCGCGTCCACTGCCTGCGGCAGGTCGATGATCACCGGGCCTTCCGGGCCGAGCAGCACGTTGAATTCGGAAAGGTCGCCATGCACCAGGCCGGCACAGAGCATCTTGACGATTTCGCCGATCATGAACGCGTGGAACTCGCGGGCATCGTCAGGCAACAGGTCGACATCGTTCAGGCGCGGAGCTACATCACCACTGCCGTCGCCGACCAGCTCCATGAGCAACACGCCGTCCATGTAGTCGTAGGGCGTGGGCACCCGTACACCGGCGGCAGCAAGGCGGAACAGGGCGGCCACTTCGGCGTTCTGCCAGGCCTCTTCCTGCTCCTTGCGGCCGTGCTTGCTGCCCTTGGCCATGGCCCGGGCGTCGCGGCTGTTGCGGGTCTTGCGGCCCTCCTGGTATTCGGCGGCCTGGCGGAAGCCGCGCTTGTTGGCTTCCTTGTAGACCTTGGCGCAGCGCAATTCGGTGCCGCAGCGCACGACATACACAGCGGCTTCCTTGCCGCTCATCAGCGGACGGATCACCTCGTCGATCAAACCATCTTCAAGCACGGGTTCCAGGCGTTTCGGGGTCTTCATTGCGCGGGCTAAGGGTCCTGTCGAAAAAGGCTGGAGGAAATGCTGCCGTTATACGGCAATCCGGCGGTCTCGCCCAGATTAGGGTCTGTTCTGCTTTCGTTCCCGGTTGCGCCGCAAGCCGTTCCGGCCCGCTGCCAGGCCGCGCACGCCAGGGGCCGGGCAACCTGGCGATAGCAATAAGCCATCGACTACGCTTAAACGATTGCACCATTGCCGGCGCGCCTCATGCCCCTCAGCCTCGACAGGATCATCCGCCGCCAACACGGTCTGCAGCAGCGGCGGATCAGCCGCACCTTTGCCACTAGCGTCGCCCTGACACTGCTGCTGAGCATAGGTTTCAGCGGCTGGAGCATTCTGCGTGACTACCAGAGCAGCCAGGACCAGCATCGCCACAGCATGACGTCACTGTCACGGGCGCTGGAGGGCTACACCAGCACTCTGCTGCTGCAAAGCTACGAGAGCATTCGCGTCGCCGGCCAAGTCCTGGCGCAGCAGGGCGTGCGCCGTACCGACGCCGAGCCCATCTATGCCGTGCTGCGCGACGCCATGCGCTATGACCCGGTCTCCAGCTATCTGTATGCCCGCGTCGAAGGTGCGCTGTTCATCATCGATGTCAACGGCCAGCCTGTGCATGGCCTGCCTCTGCACGAAGCCCTGCAGCAGCTGCACAGCACGCCGCTCAACGGCGCGTTGCACAATCCGTTGCGCATCAATGGCCAGTCGGGTTTCCTGCTGCCGCTGACTATCGCGGTGCAAGCCAATGGCGCAGCACCGCTACAGTTGGGGGCATTGCTGGCGACGGACAGGTTCGCCAATCTCATCGAACACCTGGGGCTGCAACCGGGCATGAATGGCGGCCTGCTTTCCGCCCAGGGCGTGGTGCTCTACCGCACGCCTTATCCGGAGCAGTACATCGGTCGTTCGCTGCCAGCCGACTCGCCGCTGCTCAAACCTAACCCGCAGCAAATTTCCAGCTTCGTCGAAACCACCAGCATTGCCGGCGAGCCATCGCTGTATGTGATCACCCCTTCGCCACGCTTCCCTCTGGCCGCCATCATCGGCGAAACCCGCGCCAGTTTTTACGGCCCCTGGCTGCGCCGCAGCGGCCTGACCCTGACGCTGCTAGCCGCCAGCCTGCTACTGCTCGCCCTGGCCGCCACGCTGTTGCAACGCCTGATCCGCCAGCTCAGCCAGGACGAGGACTTCTACCGGCGGCTGTTCACCGATGTCAGCGATGGCCTGCTGCTGATCGACCGTGATGGCAAGATCCTCACAGCCAATCCGGTAGCCGCGCGCATGTTCGGCCTGAGCGAGGTCGATGGCCTGCGCGGGCAACTCCCCTCGAGCCTGTCCCCCGCGCGGCAACCCGATGGCCGCCCCTCGCCGCTGACCGCCGGGCTGATCTTCGGCAGCGTGCTGGAAGGGCAGGAGCAGCAACTCGAGTGGCAATTCCAGCGCCTGGACAACGGCGAGCCGTTCGATTGCGAAGTGCGTGTCTCACTGTTCCGCTGGCGCGACCGCGACCTGCTGCTCGGCGTGCTGCATGACATCACCGAACGCAAGCGCTACCTGGTCGAACAGGAGTTTCTCGCCAGCCACGACAGCCTCACCCGCCTGCCCAACCGCTACTGGCTCAACCGTCATATCGAGCAGCGCGTGAATGCTAACGATGCCCAGCCCTTTGCCGTGCTGTTGCTGGACATGAACCGCTTCAAGGAGGTCAACGACACCCTCGGTCATCAGCATGGCGATCAGGTGCTGACCGAACTGGGGCAACGCCTGCAGCACTGGCTGCACGAACAGAACGCCGAAATCGCGCGCCTGGGTGGCGACGAGATGGCGGTAGTGTCCAACCACCTGGCCGACCCGATAGCACTCACCGGCCTGTGCAGCGGTATCGCCCAGATCATCGCCCGCCCCCTGCAGGTGGATGGCATCCACCTGGAGCTCAGCGCCAGCATCGGCGTGGCGCTGTTCCCCGAGCATGCGCGGAGCAGCCACGACCTGCTGCGCTGCGCCGATATCGCCATGTACCAGGCCAAGCGCGAACGCCGCGAGTTCGTCGTCTATCACAGCGACAGTGACAACCACACCCCCGAGCGCCTGGCCCTGCACACCCAGCTCAGTCGGGCGATCCGCGAAAACTGTCTGGCCTTGCACTATCAACCGAAGGTTCGCCTGAGTGACCGCCAGGTAGTCGGTTTCGAGGCCCTGCTACGCTGGCCACACCCGGAAAAGGGCATGATCTCGCCAGGCGATTTCATTCCCCTGGCGGAAAGCACCGAGTTGATTCACCCGCTGACCCACTGGGTGCTGGATGAAGCCCTCGGCCAGCTGCGGCGCTGGCAGGAACAGGGTCTGGGCACCTGCCTGGCAGTCAACATCAGCCCGCACAACCTGCTCAATCCCGGCTTCACCGAAGAACTGCGCGAGCTGCTCGCCAGCCATCAGGTCGCCGCCGAATGGCTGGAACTGGAAGTCACCGAAGGCGCCCTGATGGCCGACCCGGAGCGCGCCCTGCGCAGCCTGCTGGCCATCCGCGAGCTGGGCGTAACCCTGTCGATCGATGATTTCGGTACCGGCTACTCGTCGCTGGCCTACCTCAAGCGCCTGCCCACCCAGCTGCTGAAGATCGACCGCACCTTCGTTTCGGCCATGACCCACAACGCCTCCGACGCCATGATCGTGCAGTCGACCCTGGCCCTGGCGCACAACTTCTCCATGCAGGTGGTGGCCGAAGGCGTGGAAGACGAGGCCACCGCCGCTGCCCTCAACCGTCTCGGCTGCGATATTGCCCAGGGCTACTACTTCGGCCGGCCGATGCCGGCTGCCGGGGTGGAACAGTGGCGTGCGGCCTATGGGCAGCCGCACGATAAGAGTGCGAGCAACTAGCTTAAGTGCTTTGCTTCCCTCCCCCACGCTTGGGAGACGACGGCATGGTTGTGCTAGACGCCAGCACGGAGCGCTTTAGCCCCCTCTCCCGTTCACGGGAGACGACTGCATGGATGCAGGAGGTAGAGCGACGCAGGAAGCCAAAGCCGAGTGCTGGGGAGAGGGGATTTTGCCTCTGCGCTCTGGCCCTACCCTCTCCCCCGGCCCCTCTCCCACAAGTGGGAGAAGGGAGCTTCCGAGCCAATCCTCAGCTTGCCGGCAGAGTCAGTTCGATGGTCTCCCCCAGCGAGTCGTCCAACCGCTGCAACTCGCAGTGGATGGACGCCGCATCGTCGGCCAGGCGCAGGGCAATCTCGGCGAAAGCATCGGCCGCTTCGATAAAGGCCAGCACCACCGAAGGATCGAAGCGCGTGCCGCTGGCCGCGCTGATCTGCTGCAGCGCCTCGGCATGACTGACCGAGCGCCGATAGAGATGATGACTGGTCAACTCCTCATAACAGCCGATCAGCGCCATCAGCCGTGCTGCCAGGGGAATCTGCTCACCGCGCAACCCCTGCGGGTAGCCGCTGCCATCCCAGTGTTCGTGCTGGCTGTAGACAATATCGCGGGCATCGCGAAGGAAGTCGGTGACGCCGCCCAGCTTCGACTCGGCCGCCAGCAAGGCATCGCGCCCAGCCTCGGCATGCCGGTGCAACAGCTGCAGATCGGCGCCCTGCAACGGCACCGGGCTGAGCAGGATACGGTCCGGCAGCACCAGCTTGCCGATGCCATGCAGCAACGCCGCCTTGCCCAACTGGACAATCCGCTCGGCACTCAGCTCCACGGCCAGTAGCGGCTGCTGGCGGGCCAGGGCCGTGGCCAGGGTGGTCATGTACGGTTCGACCCGTGCCAGGTGCTTGCCACAGGGGTTATCGCGCATCGCCGCCAGGTTGGCCATGGCCTCGATGGTCACTTCCTGCAGACGCTGCATGTCGCGGGTGCGCCGGCGTACTTCCAGCTCCAGGTACTCACTCTTGTCGCGCAGAAAGTCGGCGCTGGCCTTGAGCTGCAACTGCGCCTGCACACGGGCGAGGACGATCGGCGGGCTGATCGGCTTGGTGATGTAATCCACCGCGCCCAGGTCGAAGCCGTGCTGCTCGTCGGCCTGCTCGGTCTTGGCGGTGAGGAACACCACCGGGATTTCGGCGGTAGCCGGATCGGCCTTGAGCCGTTGGCAGACTTCGTAGCCATCCATCTCCGGCATCATGATGTCGAGCAGGATCAGGTCAGGCTGCGGCTCACCAGCAGCAATGCGCAGGGCCTTGGCGCCATTGCTGGCGACCTTGACCCGGTAGCTGCCGAGCAGCAACTCGCTCATCAGTTCGAGGTTCTCCGGGGTGTCATCCACCACCAGCACCAGCGGCTGATCGGACCGGTCGAGCATGTCGTTCATTCACCACCCCACTCAAAGCATCAGTTGCCGCCGGCCTGCTGCCTGTTGCAGCAGGCTCAGCGCCTGTTCGAAGTCATAGCCACGTACCGCGGCAGCCAACGCCACATACTCACTATTAAAGGCGCTGCGCAGCAGTTCGGCCTGTTCCTCGAAGACTTTTCCGGCGCGCGGGTCATCGTCAGCGAACAGTCGCTGCAATTGCCGGCAGAGTGGCAGCAGTTGCGTCTCGTCGACCTGCTCGGCGCTTTCCGCAACCGGTGGCGGACACAGGGCTTGAATGGCTGCCACTAACGCCTGCAACCCCTGTTCCAGCTCGACCAGCAGGCTTTCCAGCTCGGCATGCCGGGCATCCTTGACCGCGCTTTCCAGGGCTGCGGCCTGGGCCGCCAGATCCGTGGCACCGAGGTTGCCGGCCAGGCCCTTGAGGCTATGCGCCAGGCGCTCGGCCGCCTCGCTCTCGCCAGCGGCCAGCGCGGTACGCAGCTGGGCGGGGAAGTCCTGCTGGCTGGCGGCGAACTTGCCGAGCAGGCGCTGGTACAGCTGCGGCTTGCCCAAGACCCGGCGCAGGCCGCTGGCCACATCCACTCCCGGCAAGTCCCAGGCTGGCAGCGGTTCATCCTGCGTCCCGCCGGCAAGCACCTGTACAGGTTGTGCCGCGCTGGCCGAGAGCCACCGCCCGAGGGTCTGCCACAGCTCGCCGGGATCGATGGGTTTACCCAGGTGATCATTCATCCCGGCGGCCAGGCAGCGTTCGCGGTCGGCGGGCATGGCGTTGGCGGTCATGGCCACGATCGGCAGCGTGGCGAAGCGCGGCTCGCGGCGGATCGCCTCGGTACAGGCAATGCCATCCAGCACCGGCATCTGCATGTCCATCAGCACCAGGGCGTAGTGGCCGTCGGCGCTGGCGTGCAGCAGCTCGAGGGCGATGCCGCCATGCTCGGCCTGATCGATCTGTAGGCCACTCTCCTGCAACAGGCCACAGGCGACTTCGCGATTCAGCTCGTTGTCCTCCACCAGCAGCACGCGCTGGCCGGCAAAGTTGGGCACCTGCTCACCCACCAGCAAACGCCCGTAGTCTGCGCTGGCACCCTCGCCACCCAGACTGCGGATCACCGCATCGAATAGCTGCGAGGGATTCAGCGGTTTGAGCAGCACATCCTCGACCCCGACTTTGTACGCGCCCTGCAATACTTCCTCACGGCCATGGGCGGTAACCATCAATAGGTGTGGCGCCGGCTGCAGCCCCAGGTCGAGCAAACGCCGGGCCGTCTCGATACCGTCCATGGCGGGCATCTGCCAGTCCAGCAGCACCAGCTCGAACGGCTGTCCCTGCTGTGCGCCTAGCTGCACCCGCTGCAGCGCCGCCTTACCGGAGTCGACCGCTTCGACGCGAAAACTCATGCCCTCCAGCAGGTCATGCAGCACCTGACGGGCGCTGTCGTTGTCGTCCACCACCAGCACCCGACGCCCGCGCAGATCGGCCTGGGGCAGCAGGCGTTGACCTTGCTGCCCGGCGATGCCCAGCGGAATCCGGCACCAGAACAGACTGCCACGCCCCGGCTCGCTCTCCACCCCGACCGTGCCGCCCATGGCTTCAGCCAGGCTCTTGCAGATGGCCAGGCCGAGCCCGGTGCCACCGTACTTACGCGTGGTCGAGGTGTCGGCCTGCTGGAACGATTCGAACAGCCTACCCATTTGCTCATGGGTCAGGCCGATGCCGGTATCACGCACACCGAGGTACAACTGCACCTGCTCGGCCGTGCGCTGTTCGGCGCGCAAGATCACCTCGACTTCGCCCTGCTCGGTGAATTTCACCGCGTTATTGCTGTAGTTGATCAGGATCTGTCCCAGGCGCAGCGGGTCGCCGATCAGTTGCTTGGGCAGCTCGGGATCAAGGTTGAACACCAACTCCAGGCCCTTGCTGGCCACCTTGTCGCCGATCAGGCTGGCGAGGTTCTCCAGCACCTGCTGCAGGTCGAAGTCGATGTGCTCGATGCTCAGCTTGCCAGCCTCGATCTTGGAGAAGTCGAGGATGTCGTTGATGATCCCCAGCAGGTGCTGGCCGGCCTGCTGGATCTTGCCCAGGTAATCGCGCTGGCGCGGGTTGAGGTCGGTCTTCAGGGCCAGGTGCGACATGCCGATGATGGCGTTCATCGGCGTGCGGATCTCATGGCTCATGTTGGCCAGGAAGTCCGACTTCAGCCGCGCCGCCTCCTCGGCCAGCTCCTTGGCCTTGGCCAGTTCGGCCTCGGTCTGCTTGCGCACGGTGATGTCGCGGCTGACGCCAACCAGACCGAGCAGCAGGCCGCGGTCGTCATAAAAAGTGCTGCGCAGGGTATCGAACACCACGCGCCGGCCATCCGGGTACAGCGCCCAGCCTTCGCTCTCATAGGGGCCGGTCCAGTTCAGCGCGGTGAGGTCATGCTCGGTACGAATCGCAGCCCAGTCGGGGTGCAGCAGGTCTTCGTCACGCTTGCCTTGCACCTCCTCACGGCTGCGGCCGAACAGTTCGGCGCAGGCCTGGTTGATGCCCAGGTAGCGGCCCTCGGCATCCTTGAACCAGATCGGATCGGGAATCGCGTTGATCAGCGCCAGCAGGGTGCTGCGCTGGCGCTGGGCCTCGGCCTCGGCGCGCTGGCGCTCGATGATCTGCACCGACAGGCGACGGTTCCACAGCAGCACGAAGGTGATCAGGCCCAGCAGGCCGAGCAGATAGGGCCAACCGACCTGCAGCAGGCGCCGCCAGTTGAACACGCTGAGCGGCGGCAACCAGCGTTCCTTGATCGCCTCGCGCTCCTCGTGACTGACCTGTTCCAGCGCCTGATTGAGCAGGTCGACCAGCTGCGGCCAGTCCTGGCGCACGGCGAAACGGAATTCGCTGGTGGATAGCCCGGTCTCGCCGCGCAGCTCCAGGTTGGTCAAGTTGAGTTCGCGGATCAGGTAGCTGGCGACGATCATGTCACCGACATAGGCATCGGCGCTGCCGGACGACACCGCACGCAGGGCCGCTGCGCTGTCCTTGACTTCGAGCAGGCGCACATCGGCCACGCGCTCGCGCAGCGCCTGTTGCAGGGCATAGCCACGCTCGATGGCGACCAGCAGCCCGGCCAGGTCGCCAATGCGCTGCACCTTCTGGTCGCGACGGGTAAAAATCAGGCTGCTGCTGGTCAGGTAGGGTTCGCTGAAGGCCATGAAGGCCGAGCGCTCGGCGGTCTTGGCCACCGACGGCAAGACATCCACCTGGCCGCTGCGCAGCGCCTTGAGCGCTGCCTCCCAGTCATCCAGCAGCACCGGCTCGAAACGCACGCCCAGGCGCTGGCCGAGCAGTTGCAGATAATCGCCACTGAGGCCGCTATGCCGACCTTGCTTGTCCAGCACATCGAAGGGCGCCCAGCCCGCCCGCTCGATGCCGACGCGGATACTCGGGTGCTCGCGCAGCCAGGCCTGCTGCTCTTCGCTCAAGGACAAAGCTGCCGGCGCCGTCAGGGGCAGCAGACACAACAGCAGCAACCACAGACGCAGCATGGGCAACTTCCTTGCGCATAATCGACTCGCCTTCAGCTTAGGGGCTGTTCCCGTTTCGTTCACGGCCGCGACGGAGTCAGTTTGAAAGTCAGATGTGCATTGGCAGCCTGCATCGACAGGCCGACAATCAGCCCATGCTTATTGAGGACCATGCCATGCTCGATGCCGACCTTTGCTGGCAAGCCGTCTGCGCTCGGGATGCCGGGCGCGATGGCCAGTTCGTCTTCGCCGTGCACAGCACCGGCATCTACTGCCGGCCCAGCTGCCCGGCGCGCCGGCCGAAGCGCGCCAACGTCAGCTTCCATGCCGCCCCCGGCGCCGCCGAAGCGGCCGGATTTCGCCCCTGCAAGCGCTGTTCGCCACAGGGTAAGAGTCCGGCCGAACAGCTCGACGCGTTGGTAATCGCGGCCTGCCAATTGCTGCAACACAGCGAGCCGGCGCCCACTCTCGAGCAACTGGCTGCACGCATCGGCCTCTCCGCCTCACACCTGAGCCGCGCCTTCAAGGCCCGCACCGGCCTCACGCCCAGAGCCTGGCTTGGCGCCTACCGGCGTCAGCGTCTGGACGCCAACCTGGCCCAGGCCGATACGGTGCTGCAGGCCGCACTGGACGCCGGCTATCCCGGCACCCGCGCCCTCTATGCCCAGGCCGGCGCCCTCAGCCCGGCACAGCGGCGGCACAAGGGCGCCGGGGAAACCCTGCGCTACGCCATCGCCGCCTGCCCGCTCGGCCTGCTGCTGCTTGCCGCCAGTGACAAAGGCGCCTGCGCCCTGCTGTTCGGCGACGACGAAGCCAGTCTGTGCCGCGAGCTGGGCGAGCGCTTCGCCGCCGCCGAACTGCAGCGCGACCAGCAAGGTTTGCACGGCTGGCTGCAAGAGGTGATCGGCCAGATCATCGAACCGAAGCACGCCGCCCGCCTGCCGCTGGACCTGCGCGGCACCGCCTTCCAACAGCAGGTGTGGCAGGCCCTGTGCGACATTCCACCGGGGCAGACGCGGCGCTACGGTGAACTGGCCGAGCAGCTCGGCAGCCACGCCCGCGCCGTGGCCCGCGCCTGCGCCAGCAACCCGCTGGGCCTGTTGGTGCCCTGCCACCGGGTGATCGGTGCCAGTGGCAGCCTCACCGGTTATCGCTGGGGCGTGCAGCGCAAGGCAACCCTGTTGCAGCAGGAAGGCGCACCCTTGGAACCCTGAGCTGCCGCGCTTGCGGTATGGGCGCTTCAGGCCGAAGCTATGCGGCCTGAACGGAGCCGCACCATGAACCTCGCCGAACTCACCCAACGCCTGCACGCGATCCGTGATCGCAATGCCTGGCGCCCCTTCCACAGTCCGAAGAACCTGGCCATGGCCGCCAGCGTGGAAATGGCCGAACTGGTGGAAATCTTCCAGTGGCTCAGCGAAAAGCAGTCGCGCCAATTGCCGGCCGAACAGCTGGCGCATGCTGGCCAGGAAGTCGGCGATATCGTTCTGTATCTCCTGCTGCTGTGCAGCGAGCTGGGCATCGACATGGAACAGGTGGTGCGAGCCAAACTGGCCGACAACGAAAGGCGCTTCCAGCCATGACTGATCGTCACTTCGATGAGCTGGCCACGCGCTTCGCCGAGAAGATCTATGGTGGCGCCAAGGGCGCGATCCGCCTGGCCGTGCTCCAGGCCGACCTCAAGGAAGCCCTGCCGGAGCGCCCGCTGCGCGTGCTGGATATCGGCGCCGGGCTCGGTCACATGTCGCTATGGCTGGCCCAGCGCGGCCATACAGTGACCCTCGCCGAACCGGCCGCGCCGATGCTCGACGGCGCACGCCAGCGCTTTGCCGAAGCTGGAGTAGAGGCAACCTTTATCCAGGCGCCCTGGCAGGAGCTGCTCGGCCAGTTCAACCAGCCCTTTGACCTGGTGCTCTGCCATGCTGTGCTGGAATGGCTGGCCGAACCGCACGCCATTCTGCCGGTGCTGCACCAGCTCACCGCGCCCGGCGGCTGGCTGTCGCTGGCCTTCTACAACAAGGACGCGCTGATCTACCGCAACCTGCTCAAGGGACATTTCCGCAAGCTGCGCAAGGCGCAATTCGCCGGCGAGAAGCAGAGCCTGACACCGCAGCGCCCGCTCGACCCTCGCGAGCTGGCGGCGCAACTCGCCGAGCACTGGACGGTCGAAAGCCAGAGCGGTGTGCGCGTGTTCCATGACTACATGCCCAGCGCCTTCCAGGCCAAGGCGGAACTGGCCGATCTGCTGGCCATGGAGCTGGAGCATCGCCGCCACCCGACCTTCGCCGGCCTGGGGCGTTATCTGCACTGGATCTGCCGGCCGCTGTAGCTAAAACGGGCTCCAGGAGACACGCATGAAAGCCCTTATCTACCCCATTGCATTCGCCCTGTTGACGGCCTGCCAGAGCCCCAACCCCTATGTGGCCGACTCACGCCCGCTGCCGCCGGCACCTGCAGAAGCGGCCAACCATTTCGACCGCAGCGCCTACCCGGCCTCCCCGCGTGACTATGGTCGTTACCGCAACTGGAGCTGGCTCGATGGCCAGCTGCCGAGCGGCAGTGCCTGGGCCGATGGTACGCTGCTCGCCGAGGCGCTGAGCAATGGCCTCGACCAGCGCGGCCTGCGCCCGAGCAGTGGCGCTGGCGATCTGCTGGTCAGCGCGTCCTTGCAGCTGGAGCGCCGCCAATACCAGGTGCGCGAAGACTACGGCAGCTATTACGGCCACGGCCCCTATGGCGACCACTACGGCATGTACGGCAGCGTGCCCATGGTGCGCAACTACGAGGTGGAAGTGGCGGTGGTGCGCATCGACCTGTTCGACGGGCAGAGCGGCCAGCCGGTCTGGAGCGGTAATGCCGAAGCGCCCAGCCAGGGCAGCCAGAGCGACCGCGCCGATGCCCTGCGCCGCGCCATCGCCGACGCCCTGGGCAGTTATCCACCGAACTGAAACAGGGCTTGCCGAAGCGCGCGGCGTGCGCTTCGATAGAGGCTCTATCCCGGAGGTTTGCCCATGCTGCCGCGCCTGTTGCTGATACCCATCCTGCTGTTGCTGGCGGCCTGCCAGACCGTGCAGGTGGAGCGTGATTACGATGCCAGTCGCGATTTCGCCGGTTACCGCAGCTGGAGCTGGCAAGAGCCGGCGCTGCAGTACCGTCCGGACGATCCCCGGGTCAAGAGCGACCTTACCGAGCAGCGCATCCGCGAGGCCGTCAGCCAGCAACTCGACCAACGCGGCCTGCGTCCGGCGCCAGCGGGCAGCGTGGCCGACCTCAAAGTGCAGGTCTGGCTGATCGTCGAACCGCGCCAGGACCAGGTCAGCACGCACTATTCCACCGGTTACTGGGGTGGCGCCTGGGGCGGTTACTGGGGCGGACCGATCCAGACCGAAACCCGCACGGTCGACTACAAGGTGGCGACCCTGCAGGTCGACCTCTTCGATGGTAAGGACGGCAAGCTGGTCTGGCGTGGCAGCGCCGAACAGGTCATGCGCCGCTCGCCGCCCACCCCGGCAGAGCGCGAAGCGGCCATCCGCGAAACCGTCGGCCAGGTCCTCAGCCAGTACCCGCCGCAATGAATGACTGCCTGCTCAGCCATCGCCCGGCCCACGCTGACGACCTCAGTGCGGTGCTCGGCTTCGTGCACAACGCCGAGGAACTGTACTTCGCCTTCCCCCGCGCCAGTTGGCCGCTGACCCTCGCCCAGCTGAGCGAGGCCTTCACCAGCCGCCAGGGCAACACCCTGGCCCTGCTTGACGGCCGCCCGGCCGGCTTCGCCAACTTCTACCAGAGCCAGCGCGGCGAGTTCTGTGCCCTCGGCAACCTGATGATCGCCCCCTGGGCGCGCGGCCAGGGCGTGGCGCAGTACCTTGTCGGCGTGATGGAACGCCTCGCCGCCCGCGACTTCCAGGCCCGCGAGCTACATGCCTCGTGCTTCAACCAGAATGCCGCCGGGCTGCTGCTGTATGCGCGCCTGGGCTATGCCCTCAGTGGCCTGGTCGAGCGGCAGAACAAGCAGGGGGAGCGGGTCGCGCTGGTGCAGTTCTGCAAAACCCTGTCACCCTGAACTATGGCTTTTCGTAGGGTGGATCGCGCTCCATCGATCCACCGAGTGGCTCCATGGAGGATGAAAAAAGCGTCATCCACCCTAGGGGTTAGGGTCCGCACTCCACTGGCCTGGCTCGCGAAGGTGGCAAAACCCTGACGGCCTGAACGCGCTCCGCTGGCCAACCAATAAACCGCAAAAGCTGACCAACATGACAGCTAAGCGCATAATGCCCAGCCCTTTGCTGCTCGGAGATCGCCATGCCTAACTGGTGGCTACTCGTCCTGCCCCTTATTGCTGGGGCCTTCCTGCCACTGCAGGCCGGTATCAATGGTCAGTTGGCCAAGCATCTATCCAGCTTTATGGCCGCCGCCCTGGTGTCATTCCTGGTGGGGACCCTCGCGCTGCTGATCATCGTCCTGGCCCAGCGTGACATCGCCGGCCTCAATGCCTTCAAGGGCTTGAGCTGGTGGCACTGGAGCGGTGGTTTGCTCGGCGCTTTCTTTATCGCCACAGCCGCCTTTGCCGGGCCGCGTATCGGCGCCCTGCTGTTCATGGCACTGGTCTTGGCGGGGCAGTTGGGCATGGCCCTGCTGCTTGATCACAACGGCTGGGCCGGCTTTCGCGAAGCACCGATCACCCTGGGCAAGGCCGCCGGCCTGGCACTGATCATCGCGGGTATCTGGCTAATCCGTCGCGGCTGAGCGTTATCCCCCAGTCCCCAGCTCCACGGGCCCCACCTTGAGCCCAGGCAAACCACTAAGCGGGTTAGGCAAGCTCGTACTGGCAATCTGGTAGCAATGAGCAACGACCTGTGGCTATGCTTGCGCAGGCCGTATTTGTGATCACAGCACATGACCGACTCTGAACTGCCCAGCCAACCGCAGAATTTCGCCCTCTGGCGTGAAGTACAGGACACCCGTGTACGCACCCGGCTTGGTGGTATCTATTACCTGCTGGCCTGGCTGCTGACCTGGCTGTTCTGTAGCGTTCCCGCAAGCATGCTTGGCAGTGGCCTGCTCGCCTCAGCTTTTTTCGCCCTGATGCTGGCACTGCGTCTACTGCATCGGCCGCCAGCACAAACCAGCGGTGGCTGCCTGCAACTGTGGATTGACCGCCACTGGTACCTGATTTACCTGACTGCTCTGGGCTGGGGTCTTGTCCATGCCTGGGTGCTGGTCGATACCCGGTTCGAGCCCTCGCGCCTGATTGCCACACTCAGCACCATCGCTTTTAGCACGGCCATGGCCTTCAACTTCGCCATGCGCAAAGTGCGCTGCGTGGTGGCCATCCTCTTCCTCTATCTGCCGGGGCTGGGGGTACTGCTAACGCAACGGGAAGAACAGCAAGCGCTGTTGATCACACTGGCGTTCTACCTCAGCTACCTGCTGCTGGCACTCAACCGCAGCCACCGCGAATACCGCAATACCCTGACCATGGAGCAGCAGCTGATCGACCAGCGCGAGCGCTACGACCGACTCAGCCGTACCGACAGCCTGACCCAGCTGGGCAATCGCCTGCAGTTCAACAGCCTGTTCCCGGCCCTGGTGGCCAACGTGCAGCGCCAGGGTGGGCAACTGTCACTGGTGTTGCTGGATATCGACTTCTTCAAGCGCATCAACGATGAATATGGTCACAGCACTGGCGATCAGTGCCTGTATGCCTTCGCCGAACGCATGCGCAACGTGTTCCGCCGCGACAGCGATGCCCTGCTGCGCCTGGGCGGCGAGGAGTTCGGCGTATTGATGATGAACACCCCGCTGGAGCAGGCCCGCGAGCTGGCCGAGGAATTCCGCCGCGACCTGACCAGCCGGGGCCTGGAAATCCAGGGGCAAATCCTGCCGATGACCGCCAGCCTCGGCGTCGGCAGCTTTGACGCGCGACGCGACGGCAATGCCGAAACCTTCTTCAAACGCGTCGACGATGCGCTGTACCTGGCCAAGGCCGAAGGCCGTGATCGCCTGGTACTGGCCAGCCTGGACTAAGGCGAACGCAAGCCTTGCGCTGCCACGGCTAGGCGCTAGCAGCGTACAGCCCCCGGCAAGGCCTACTCACCCGCTGCCGTGAGCAGGTGACCGCGAGTACACCCCGCACCGGCTCGCCATAGCGCTATGGCACCCGCTAAATCTCTTGTTGCTCAGGCGCGGAAGCGCTCCACCTGCTGTTGCTGGCCGCTGGCCAACTGGGCCAGGTCGCGGCTGGCGATGGCGCTCTGCTGGGCGCCGCTGACCACTTCCTGGATGCTGTCGTTGAGCTGGGTGATGTTCTGGCTGATCTCGTTGGCCACGGCGGTCTGCTCCTCGGTGGCAGTGGAAATCTGCACGTTGCCATCGGCGATGCCGTCGATCGCATTGGCGATATGCGCCAGCACCTCGCCGGACTCGCGGGCATGGCTGACGCTGGCTTCGGCCTGCTCACGGGACTGCTGCATGGCCGCCACTGCCTGACGCGCGCCGTCCTGCAGGGCATCGATCATGCTGCGAATCGACTCGGTAGCCTTCTGCGTATTGCTCGCCAGGCTGCGCACCTCGTCGGCCACCACGGCGAAACCACGGCCCGCCTCACCGGCCCGCGCCGCCTCGATGGCGGCGTTGAGCGCCAGCAGGTTGGTCTGTTCGGCGATGCTGCGGATCACCCCCAGCACGCTGCCGATCTCGTCGCTCTGGCTGTGCAGGCGGTTGATCACTGCGGCGCCCTCCTGCACCGACTGCGACAGGCGCTCGATCGACTGCAGGTTGGCCTGCACCAGCGCCGTGCCCTGGTGCGCTTCGCGACGCGCGTCACCGGCCATGTGCGACATGCCCAGGGCGTTCTGCGCCACCTCCTGAATCGCCGCGCTCATCTGGTGTACGGCGGTGGCGACCATGGTGGTCTGCTCGCCCTGGCCGGAAGCGGCGTCGCTGACCTGGGCACTGATCGCGCTCATTTCCTCGGAGGCGGCGGCCAGCTGAATGGACGAGTCGCCGAGGTGACGAATCAACTGCTGGAAGTGTTCGAGCATGGCGTTGAACGCGCAGGCCGTGCGCGCCAGCTCGTCCTCGCCGGCGCTGTCGGCGCGCAAGGTCAGGTCGGAACTGCTCTGCACCCGGCCGATCAGCTCGCACAAGGCCTGCAGAGGGTTGATGATCGAGCGGCTGACCAGCAGGCCGAACACCAGTACGACGACCAGCGCCACCACACCGATGGCGATGAAGCTGTTCTGCATGCCCTGATACTCGGCGCTGGCCGCATCATGCAGCTTGTCGCCTTCGCTGAGTTGCAGACGCACCAGTCCATCCAGCTCGGTGCTGAGCGGATCGAAGGTGGCATACAGGCGCTGATTGAAACTGGCCGTGTCCTCGTTGCGCAGGGTCTCATTGGCCTCGTCGAGCATCTCCTGGGCCAGACGGTCGGCCGCCGCCATCAGCGGCCGGGTACGGGCCACCCGACTCTCTTCCTCGGCAGTGAGACGGGTCGCGGTATAGGCACCCCAGGCCTGGTCGATACGCTGGCGCGCGGCGCCGAAGGTCTGGCGCAGGGCGTTCTCGTCGAGCAGGCCGGCGCGGTGCTTGTGCAGGGCGTCGACCATGCTCACCGCGTAGGCGTCTGAGACTTCCTTGAGTTGGCTGATCGGCTGCATGCGGTCGATGAACAGCTCTTCGAAGCTCTGGTTGATCCGCCCGGCGTTGCTCAGCGCGAGCAGCATCACCCCCAGCAGCACGGCCAGGGGCAGCAGGGCCAGTGCCAGCAGACGGCTGCGCACGCTCAGTTGATTCAGCATGATGGTTCTCCCGGATTGAAAAGCCGCCCCACGGACGGTGGCCCAGGCACTCTGCGGTGCCCTGGGAGCGGCTTCAGCGCGCCGCTGTAGTCAGGCTATCGGCCACGGCGCAGCGGCCTCCATCAGGGAAAACCTTAGATCCGCCGCGCAGCGGACTAGGCAAAAATCCGTAGACCCAGCCGATGCGTGCACGGCCTGCTAGTCCCGCCCCAGCTCCAGGATGCGCTCGATCAGCCACTGCAACGCCGCATCGCGCTGGCGCAGGCCAAGGCTGACGATATCCAGGTGGAAGGGCCCGAGGTCAAAGGGCAACTCGTGCAACTGCAACGGCAGCAGTTGGGCGAAGTAGCGCGCCAGGCGCACCGGCAGCACGGCCACCAGTTCGCTGCTGGCAACGATGTGCGCGGCCTGCAGATAGTTGGGCGTGGTGTAGACGATCTCGCGGCTCAGCCCGCGCTCACCCAGCCACTGCTCGACCATGCCGCGGGTCTGTCCGCCATGCACCCACAGGTGGCGCAGTTTGAGGAAACCATCGAGATCGAGACCCGCCGCCAGCTGCGGGTGCTCGCGATGGGCCACCAGCTGCAGGGTCTCGCTGACCCACTGCTGGCGCTGAAAGCGCACCGGCACCTGCTCGAAGCGGCCCAGCACCAGATCCAGCTCGCCCTTCTCCAGCGCCTCGCCCGGCAGGCTGGGCGACAGGTGCTGGATATCGATGCGCAGCCCCGGCGCACGCTCGGCCAACAGCTTGAGCAGGCGCGGCATAAGGATCAGCTCGACATAGTCGGTGACCGCGATGCGAAAGCGCTGACGGCTGCTGGCCGGGTCGAAGGGCGCGCCCTCGCCGAGACTCTGCTCGATGCGCTGCAGGGCATCACGGATCGGCCCTTCCAGCGTCAGGGCCCGCGGCGTCGGCTGCATGGCCCGGCCAACGCGCACCAGCAGCGGGTCGTCGAGCAGGTCGCGCAGGCGATTGAGCGCATTGCTCACCGCCGGCTGGCTGAGCGACAGGCGCTCGGCGGCGCGCGACACGTTGCGTTCACGCAGCAGCGCATCGAGCACGCGCAGCAGGTTGAGGTCGAAGGTCAATATATTCACTTGCTGAATTCAACTTATCACAAGACAAAATTTCCCAAATAGTAGCCCGGTACTTAAGGTGCGTCAGTTCCGTTTTGTGTGACTGACTTCTTCTGTGGGAGCCTTCGATGAGCAACAACTACACCCTCCAGCAGGCCGCCGTGATCGGCGCCGGCACCATGGGCCGCGGCATAGTCATCAGCCTGGCCAACGCCGGCATCCCGGTGCTGTGGCTGGATAACAACCCGCAGATGGTCGAAGCCGGCTTGCAGATGGCCGAGGACACCTGGGCGCAGAACGTTGCCAAGGGCCGCATCAGCACCGGCGAAGCCAGCCTGCGCCGCGCGCGTATCCAGCAGGTGGGCAGCTATGCCGACCTGGCCGAAGTCGATCTGGTGATCGAGGCGGTCTATGAGAACCTCGAACTCAAGCAGGAAATTTTCCGCAGCCTAGACGCCGTTTTGAAATCGGGCGCGATCCTCGCCAGCAATACCTCGGCGCTGGACATCGACGCCATCGCCGCCGTCACCGCCCGCCCGCAGGACGTGCTCGGCCTGCACTTCTTCAGCCCGGCGCACATCATGAAGCTGCTGGAAATCGTCCGTGGCGCCAAGACCGCGCCGGCCGTACTCGACGCCGCCGTGGCCCTCGGCCAGCGCATCGGCAAGATCAGCGTGGTGGCCGGCAACTGCGACGGCTTCATCGGCAACCGCATGCTGCACACCTATGTGTTCGAGGCGCGCAGCATGCTGCTCGAAGGTGCCTACCCGCATCAGGTGGACAGCGCCCTGCAGGGCTTCGGCTTCGCCATGGGGCCGTTCCGCATGTACGACGTGGTCGGCATCGACCTGGAATGGCGCGCCCGCGAACTGGCCGGCAAGGGCCAGGATGTGGCCCAGGTGCAGGTCGACAACCGCCTGTGCGAACTCGGCCGCTTCGGCCAGAAGGCCGGCAAGGGCTACTACCTCTATGCGCCGGGTAGCCGCCAGGCCGAACACGACCCGGAAGTGGATGCCCTGGTGCAGCGCGAGGCCGAACGCCTCGGCTACCAGCGCCGCAGCATTGGCCAGGAGGAAATCCTGGTGCGCTGCCTGCTGGCCCTGGTCAACGAAGGCGCGAAGATCCTCGAGGAGAAGATCGCCGCCAACAGCCACGACATCGACCTGGTCTACCTCAACGGCTACGGCTTCCCGGCCGACAAGCAGGGCCCGATGGCCTGGGCCGACGCCCAGGGCCTGGCCGCCATCCGCGAGCGCCTGTTGCAGCTCACCGAGCGCTTCGGCGCGCACTGGCAGCCGGCCAAGCTGATCGACCGTCTGGTGGAGGGCGGCAAGCGCTTCGCCGATGTGAAGGAGGGCCAGGTATGAGCTACCAGGCCCCCCTGCGCGACATGCGCTTCGTCCTCCATGAACTGTTCGATGTCGCCGGCCACTGCGAACGCCTGGGCAACGGCCTGGACCGCGAGCTGATCGACGGCGTGCTGGAAGAAGCCGCCGCCTTCACCGGCAACGAGATCGCCCCGCTCAACCGCAACAGCGACGAGGAAGGCTGCCAGCTGGTCGACGGCAACGTCAGCACGCCCAAGGGCTTTCGCGCCGCCTACCAGCAATTCGTCGACAACGGCTGGGCGAGCATGACCGGGCCGACCGAGTTCGGCGGCCAGGGTTTCCCGCAACTGGTGGCCTTCGCCTTCCACGAGATGCTGATGGCCACCTCGCTGTCCTTCCGCGTCTACTCCGGCCTCACCGAAGGTGCCGTGCTGGCCCTGCACAAGCACGGCAGTGAAGCGCTCAAGCGCGACTATCTGGCCAAGATGGTCAGCGGCCAGTGGACCGGCACCATGTGCCTGACCGAACCCCAGGCCGGCACCGACCTGGCCCTGCTGCGCACCAAGGCCGAACCCCAGGCCGATGGCAGCTACAAGGTCAGCGGCAGCAAGATCTTTATCAGCGGCGGAGAGCAGGACTTCTCCGAGAACATCGTCCACCTGGTGCTGGCGCGCCTGCCGGATGCACCGGCCGGGGTGAAGGGCATCAGCCTGCTGCTGGTCCCCAAGTTCGTCGCCAACACCGATGGATCTCTGAGCGAGAAGAACGCCCTGAGCTGCGGCGCCATCGAGCACAAGATGGGCATCAAGGGCGCCTCCACCTGCGTGATGAACTTCGACGGCGCCACCGGCTGGCTGATCGGCGAAGCCAACCAGGGCCTGGCCTGCATGTTCACCATGATGAACGACGCGCGCTTCCAGGTCGGTCTGCAGGGTCTGGGCATCGGTGAGGCGGCCTTCCAGGGCGCCCTGCGCTATGCCCGCGAGCGCCTGCAGTCGCGCGGCCTGACTGGCGCCCAGCAACCGGAGAAAGCCGCCGACCCGATCATCGTGCACCCGGACGTGCGGCGCATGCTGCTGACCCAGAAGAGCCTGGTCGAAGGCTGCCGCATGCTCGCCGCCTACACCGCGCGCCAGCTCGACCTGGAGCATGGTGCCGAGGAACCCGCCGCACGCAAGGCCGCCGGCAAACGCGCCGCGCTGCTGATCCCGATCGTCAAAGCCTTCTTCACCGACATGGGCCAGGAAGTCGCCAGCCACGCGGTGCAGGTCTACGGCGGCCACGGTTTCATCCGCGAGTGGGGCATGGAACAGCTGATGCGCGACAGCCGCATCACCCAGCTGTATGAAGGCACCAACGGCATCCAGGCCCTCGACCTGATCCGCCGCAAGCTGCTGGGCGATGGTGGTGCCGAACTCAGCGCACTGATCGGTGAATTCAGCGCCCTGTGCGATGCCCAGGCCCAGCGCCCGGCGCTGAGCGCGATGGCCCGCACGGTGCAGGCACGCCTGGGCGAATGGCGCGAGCTGACCACCGAGGTGATCGCTCTCAGCCAGCGCGACGCCCAGGAAATCGGCGCGGTATCGGTGGACTTCCTGCAGTACTCGGCCTATGTGTTGCTGGCCGGTTTCTGGCTGCAGGCCGCCGCTACCGCGCAGGATGCCCTGGACGCCGGCAGCGGCGAGGCCGCGTTCTACCAGGCCAAGCTGCACAGCGCGACGTTCTTCCTGCGCCGCGTGCTGCCACGCGCCAGCAGCCACCGCGAGGCCCTGCTGGGCGGTGCCGAGTGCCTGATGGCGATGCCGGAGCAAAGCTTCGCCTTTTGATTCTGTAGGAGCCAGCTTGCTGGCGATCAGCGCCGCGAAGAGTGCTCGATCGCCAGCAAGCTGGCTCCTACAGGGTTTACGCCCGGTTCAACCGAGAGCATCTGGTGAAAACAACAAAAATAGCCCTCTCCGTACTCCTGCTGATCACCGTGCTTCTTGGTGGTCTGTACGCCTATTTCCTCTATGCGCCCAAGCCCGCCGTACCGGCCCTGAGCGCCACCCTGCAACACGAGCGCATCGAACTCGGCGGCCTGCAGCGCGACTACGCCTTCTACATTCCCGCCAAGCTGCCAGCCAACGTACCGCTGCTGTTCGTCCTGCATGGCTCGCTGCAGACCATCGCCGACATGCGCACCTTCACTGGCTATGAATTCGAGCGCCTGGCCGACCAGCACGGCTTTATCGTCGTCTACCCGCAAGGCTTCGAGAACAACTGGAACGACTGCCGGCGGACTGCCGACTACCCGGCGCGCACGCAGAACATCGACGACAAAGGCCTGATCGCCGCGCTGATCCAGCGCTTCGCCAGCCAGCATGGCGCCAACCCACACCACGCCTTCCTCGCCGGCTACTCCAACGGCGGCCACCTGGGCCTGCGCATCGCCTTGGAACAACCGCAGCTGCTGGCTGGCGTGGCCGCCATCGCCGCCAACCTGCCGACCGATGACAACCTGGCCTGCACGCCGTCCGGCCAGGCCGTGCCGGTGCTGTTCATGAACGGCACCCGCGACCCGATCAACCCGTACAACGGCGGCATCGTCACCCTGTTCGGCTTCGGCAACCGCGGCACGGTGCTGTCGGCTTATGCGTCCGCGCAGTATTTCGCCAAGCTCGCCGGCTACCCGCAGGACGCCGTGCACAGCAGCAGCGCCTGGGCGCACCAGGGCAACCGCGCGCAGCGGGTGAAGCTCGACCAGTGGCAGGCCGAGGGCCGCGCCGAAGTGGCCCTGTATTCGCTGATCGGCGGCGGCCACCTGATTCCCCAGGCCGCCTTCCGCGCCCCACGCCTGCTCGGCCCGACCCTGTCCGGCTTCGACGGCCCGCAGGCCATCTGGGACTTCTTCGCCCGCCAGCGCTCGACGCTGGCGCAACCCTGACACTTCGGAGGTAATGCCATGCAACCCTTCAGTTTCGCCACCACCGCGCAGATCCTCTGTGAATCCGGCTCTGCCGCACGCCTGGCCGAGCTGTGCCGCGAGCGCGGCGCCAGCCGGGTGCTGATCGTCACCGACCCCGGCATCACCCGTTTCGGCCTGCTCGATGCAGTGCTGCCCGGCTTCGCCAGTGCCGGTCTGAAGGTCGAGGTGTTCGACCAGGTGATCGCCGACCCGCCCGAAGCCATTGTGCTGAATGCCGTAGAGCGCGCGCGCAGCCTGGAGGCGCAACTGGTGATCGGCTTCGGCGGCGGCAGCTCGATGGACGTGGCCAAGCTGGTCGCCCTGCTCGCCCACCCGAGCTGCACACAGACGCTGAAAGACATCTACGGCGTGGGCAATGCCCGTGGCCAGCGCCTGCCACTGATCCAGGTGCCGACCACCGCCGGCACCGGCTCGGAAGTGACGCAGATCGCCATTATCACCACCGGAGAAACCAGCAAGATGGGCGTGGTCTCGCCGCTGCTGCTGCCGGACCTGGCGCTGCTCGACGCCGACCTGACCCTCGGCCTGCCGCCGGCCGTGACTGCCGCCACCGGCATCGACGCCATGGTGCACGCCATCGAGGCCTACACCAGCAAGCTGAAGAAGAACCCACTGTCCGACCTGCTGGCCCGCGAGGCCCTGCGCCTGCTGGCCGCCAATCTGCATGAGGCAGTGCACAACGGCAGCAACCGCGAAGCGCGCCAGGCCATGCTGCTCGGCGCCCTGCTCGCCGGCCAGGCCTTCGCCAACGCCCCAGTAGCGGCGGTGCATGCGCTGGCCTATCCGTTGGGCGGGCATTTCCATATTCCCCATGGCCTCTCCAACGCCCTGGTGCTGCCGCATGTGCTGCGCTTCAACGCGCCGCAAGCCATGGCGCTGTACGCCGAGCTGGCGCCGCTGCTGCTGGGTGAGCGCTTCAAGGGCGGCAGTGCCGAACAGCGCTGCGCCGAGTTCATCAACGAACTGGCCGCGCTCAACCAGCGCTGCGGCCTGCCCAGCCGCCTGCGCGATGCCGGCGTGCCCCAGGACATGCTGCCGCGCATGGCCAACGACGCCATGCTGCAACAGCGCCTGCTGGTGAATAACCCACGCGAGGTCAGCGAGGCGGATGCGCTGGCTATCTATCAGGCGGCGTATTGAGTGGATAGAGCGGCCCTCTCCCATAAATGGGAGAGGGAGCAGTCCTGTGCAGTGCTCAAGCTGTGCACGGCTTGCCTCCCCTCTCCCGTTCACGGGAGAGGGGCCGGGGGAGAGGGAAAGGCCCACGCAATCGCCAAGAACAAAACCCACCGTAGCCCGGATGCAATCCGGGAAGCAGGCAACTCCACCCCCGGATTGCATCCGGGCTGCGCTGGCCATCGCCAATCGATAAGCCGCAATACACCCGGCGAATCAAACTATCCCGCGTACCGTCCAGGCCTTAGGGTGGTACGCAAGCACGACGAGAACAACCCATGAGCCAGCCCGAACACCTGCGCAGCGACTACGCGCACTTCCAGCCGATCACCACGCGCTGGCACGACAACGACCTCTATGGCCACGTCAACAACGTCGTCTACTACAGCTTCTTCGACAGCGCGGTGAACACCTATCTGATCGAGGTCGGCGGCCTGGATATCCACGACGGCGACGTGGTCGGCTTCGTGGTCAGCTCGTCGTGCGACTACTTCGCCTCCATCGCCTTCCCCGAACGCATCGAGGTCGGCCTGCGGGTCGGCAAGCTGGGCAACAGCTCGGTGCAGTACGAGCTGGCCATCTTCAAGGCCGGCGAAGACGAGGCCTGCGCCGCCGGGCGTTTCGTCCATGTCTTCGTCGACCGCACCAGCAACCGTCCGGTTGCTATTCCCGAAACCCTGCGCGCGGCTCTCGCGCGCCTGCTACGCGACTGAAACCACGCGACTGAAACCAGAGGAGCATTCCAGCATGCAAGACGTCGTCATCGTCTCCACCGCCCGCACGCCGATCGCCAAGGCCTTCCGCGGCGCCTTCAACGACCTCAAGTCGCCGAGCATGGCCGCCGTCGCCATCCGCGCCGCCGTCGAGCGCTCCGGCATCGAACCGGGCGAGATCGAGGACCTGGTGATGGGCACCGCCATGCAGGGCGGCACCGCCTCGACCAACCTTGGCCGCCTGTCGCTGCTGGCCGCCGGCCTGCCGCTCACCGTCAGCGGGCAGACCATCGACCGCCAGTGCGCCTCGGGCCTGATGGCCATCTCCATCGCCGCCAAACAGATCATGGTCGACGGCATGGCCGTCACCGTCGGCGCCGGCCAGGAGCAGATCAGCCTGGTGCAGAACACCCACATGAAGTGGACCGCCGCCGACTACGACCCGGCCGTGGTGAAGATGGCCGAGCACGCCTACATGCCGATGCTGCAAACCGCCGAGCTGGTGGCCAAGCGCTACGGCATCAGCCGCGAAGCCCAGGATGCCTACTCCCTGCAGTCGCAGCAGCGCACCGCCGCCGCCCAGGCTGCCGGCCTGTTCGCCAACGAGATCATCCCGGTCACTGCACGCAAGAAGCTGGTGGATAAAGAAACCGGCGCGGTCAGCTTCGAGGAAGTCACCCTCAGCCTGGACGAAGGCAACCGCCCGCAAACCGTGCTGGAAGACCTGACCAAGCTCAAGCCAGTGATCGAAGGTGGCTGCATCACCGCCGGCAACGCCAGCCAGCTGTCCGACGGCGCCAGCGCCAGCGTGCTGATGAGCGGCGCCCTGGCCGCCCAGCGCGGCATCCAGCCGCTGGGCCTGTACCGTGGCATCGCCGTGGCCGGTCTGGCCCCGGAAGAGATGGGCATCGGCCCGGTATTCGCCGTGCCCAAGCTGCTCAAGCAGCACGGCCTCACCGTCGACGACATCGGCCTGTGGGAACTCAACGAAGCCTTCGCCTGCCAGGTGCTGTACAGCGCGCAGAAGCTCGGCATCGACCCGGCCAAGCTCAACGTCAACGGCGGCGCCATCTCCATCGGCCACCCCTACGGCATGAGCGGCGCACGCATGGTCGGCCACGCCCTGTTGGAAGGTAAGCGCCGTGGCGTGAAGTACGTGGTGATCACCATGTGCGTCGGCGGCGGCATGGGCGCTGCGGGGCTGTTCGAGGTGCTGTAAGCGTTGCGCAAGTGATGGAGTGAAAACGGAGGCTACGGCCTCCGTTTTCATTGTTCCTTGGCTGGCAGGTTCTTCAAGTAGCCACGGGGAAACCCTGCTAGTCGGCTCCAGCCCCCAGCGCATCTGCGGCATAAATGCTTGGCCAATCCCTCACCCAGCAACAACTGTGGTCGAAGCCCGGAACCACCTTCAGCAGCGGTACACGCCCGGCAGGGAAACGACGGATATAAGACTGCGCAATAGGCAGCGACATATTCGCATCGGCCCCGCCCACCAGGTGCAGCTGGGGGATGCGCTCCAGTTGCTGCCAGGCATCGACGGGGTTCAGGGAGTCATGCAAGGGCGTGAAGTGATGCAGATCCGTCCAGGCCCGGTGATCCAGCGTGCCCGCCACGGTCACCACTTTCGCCACATCGTCCCTGCGCGCCGCGATGAGCAGCGCGATAGCGCCTCCGCCCGAATACCCCACAAGGGTCAGAGTCCTTGCACGATAACGCGCCTTGAGACGCTCCACAGCCTGATTCATGGCCTCGACCACCTGCACTGAAAAACGGCCACGGGTCCAGGTCGAGGGGCGGCAGGCAGCGTTGTCCGACTGGCTGTACTGGCAAGGCCGCGCCAGATAGACCGCAGGCCCCTGCCCCTGGTTAAGCGCCATCCCCAGCGCCACCGGCTCGACTGGCGTAGGGTCATCCGAGACTTTGTCGCGGCGTTGCCAGGCCAAGCCGTCACCCTCGATATAGATCGTCAAATGATCTGCAGACGCGAGCGCAGGGCTCGCATAGGCGACCAGCTGGAACTCATTAGCCGGCACCTGAAATGAGCGCCAGCCATGAGCCGCCGCGAGTCGATCAGCCGTATGAACCCGCTGCTCGAAAGTCGGCACGGAAGTACAGCCAAACTGCAGGAACACCAGGCAAACAGCTGGGAGATAGTGCAGGCACTTTAAGCCCAGAACATCTCCCCAACTAACGCGCGACGGATTCATCCAGCACTGCAAAATCAGCTTTGACAAAGAAGTCATCCCGATACTTGCTCGCTATCACTTTCAGGGCCTTGATCTTGGCGGAGTCGTCGTACCCGTCAAACTGGCCAGCCATGTTGGCCTTGCGCCAATCAATGGCCACCTCAGTACTGAAACGCTCGAAATTGCGCACAACTTTCTTGACAGCATCGAACGATTCATCATCCGCAAGCCACAGAACCACTGATACCGCCAACTCATCAGAGGGTTTTAACTCCCACCCTTCGTCATAAAGTTCTATGGTAAGTCGGGAAATATGCTCATTGAACCAGGCATCCGCCTGCCCGTATCGCGCATTGGACCAATCCAGAACAACGTCGTAGTCCTCATTGGAGATGATATCCTGAACAACAGGCCCATCAGACAACTGATAACCGACCAAAGCCTCGGCATGCCGTATGAGATTATTTTTGTATAGCTGCTTATGAGGAAATGGAATTGGCACACCCGCCTGCCGATAAACCTCATTGATCAGCCCTAAGCAGTAGAATCTATCCGCCCTACCTGGAACATCACGGAATGAATAATCAAACCGGGCATTACGATACTGCGCACTATGCGTCAACTCCGCCATTGTAGCTGCCAGCCGACCCCGTACTTTTCGCGACATCTTGGGACGCAACACAACCAAGTGCTGAAACAATGGCAAGCGATCCGCTAGTGGCTGCGACATAACCCGCCCACTAAACCCTCCAAGCGTCTTGGCACCCTCTTTATTTATAAAAACCATTTCCCCATGGGTATAAGCCTGCTTCAGGCGCCCCGGTTCCGGATTGGCCATTAACGAGAGAAGCCAGGAAGCGGGATCATTGGAAATCGTCAGAACAATGTCGCCAGGTTGAAAGTAAACCAAATCCGGCCGACTGAAAGCCGGAACATCATCCTGAACATTAATTAAAGTGACCCTACTGCACGAAGACAGCAGGGGCACAATAAAAAACAGCAGGATGACTTTCAACAAACGACCACACTGCCTATACCTGCCCAGCACCTTCATCAATTAAAACTTGTAGGCATAAGTCAAAGCAGCGGTGTCGTCCTTGTAGTCCTCTTTCCTGTAAGTTTTATAGTCGACTGCGAATGTGTGATTACGATCCAACGAGGTATAGGCAAGCCCCAGACCCAGATTCATTCCAAAGCGCTCCGAGCTGTCCCCCTTACCGGCAATGACGGTCGAACTGCTTGCCAGTCCACCGCTGACCTTGGGCGCATCATTCTTGAGATCGTAATCCCCGCGCACGCTGAAGTAAGGCGTCACGACGCCGCTCTGCAGTTGAATCGGGCGGGAAAATGTGCTGCCCAGCTTGGCGGTGAAAATATCGACTCTGGAGTCGCCCATTTTTAGATTGTCAGACCCGGCCCCCGACTCCGTGTATCCATCGCTATCGATATTGGTCCAGGCCAGGGCGGTCTTGGGCAGCAAATACCAGCCGTAAAAGGCCATAGGCACGGAGTAGGACACCTCACCGAACAAAAGGTCGGAGTCAAACTCCGAATTGGCAGTCAAGCCGTTACTGGCCAGGCGCTTGGACTCCGTATTGGCCCGACCGGCGCCCACTGTCCAATCGACAATCTGATACACCTTGTCACCGACATTGTGAGAGCCGGTTACCGCCGCCATATAAGTATCGGTATCGCTGTCATCGGACGAGTCTGTATCGAAATCCGTATGGGAGTTGTTGTAGCCGAACGCAACGCCCAGATTCATCAGACCGTGGGTCGGCTCAAGACTTTTACTCAGGCCCAGCATGAAGCTCTCGGTGTTAGCCGTATGGTCGCCCTCATTTCCAGTCTGTTTTTCGGCATCGGCGAAAGAGGCCGAGCTCCACAGTGTCAAGCCCGAATCGTTGGCAAGCCCATCACCACCGTTACCACCGGAGGGACGCTCGTCGCCGTTCTGCTTCTCTTCCCTGCGCTGAATACCCTTTTCAAACAGTTCCTGGGAATCCTTGAGATATTGATCGCTTCGCTGCTCTTCGTCTGACTGCTCCATCGCCTTGTCCTGAATTGCCTTCCACTCGTCCTTGGTGGTGGTGTCACCAATCTCGTCCACCTCATCGGCTACTACGCCCGCGGCTTCGCCACTGAGTTTTGCGAATGTGGTTCCTTGAGGCGATGATTGCTGAACCGATTGGTTGGAGGACCCGCCAGAGGAGCCTTCGGTACGGGCCGAGGTGACTTTCGTGGCTGCACTGTTATTGGCAGTCGTGTCACTGGTAAAGCTACTGACCCCCTGACTGAGCGCAGCCAGAATGGAGGCGTTCTTATTCAACTGCCCGCCAAACACAGAGACCAAGGCTGTATTGTCTGCACCGCCCGATCTGGGGGCGGCATTCAGGACAACATCAAGATCGTCATCCACCAGCACCGAATAATCCGTGGACATCGTATCCGCCACACTGTACTTCGCCTCACTGGCCGCAGTACCCACACCCGCATTGGTATCCACCAAGGTCAGGCTGCCATTGGTGAAGTTTGCATTCGGCACCACGGTAATCTTGTTGCTGGCATCCACGGACGACATCGCAGATGCGTTGATAACAGTGCCATTGCTGTAAGTGGGGCTGAGCAGTTGAAACGATGCCGTACTGCTGCCGCCCAACTCCGCCACACCGCCGCCGGTCAAGGTCAGCGTATCGCTCAACTGCAACACGCCTTTATTGACAAAGCCCGTCTGCGCCTTGGCGGTCAGTGCCCGCGTGGTTTTGAAAGTGGCGCCGTCATTTACCAGGATGTTGTAGGCCGCCATGTCGTCCGAGAACGACACCTGATCCGCAGTCGTGCCGGAACCAATGGTGATCGACTTCAGGGCATTGCCTGAAGCATCGCCCAACTGACCATCCACCGCGGCGCTACCGCCGTATATTTCCAGCGCCCCGGTGTTATCCAGCGCCGTGCTGATATCGCCTACGAAGGTATTGCTCCCCGAGAGCTTGATCGTCGGATCATTCAGCAGATTGAAAGAAGGCGCCGTCACATCCCCGGCAAACACGGCCGTACCACCGGAATTACCGTCCACGGTAAGGGTCTTGGCATGCACACCCCCGCCGAACGTGGCCTCGACAGCGCTGGCAATATCGACATCCACAGACTTCAGCGCCGCACTGGCCGAGCCGACCGAGCCACTGACCAAGACGACATCAGCGGTCGTCTGGCCGAATTCCAGCGAGCCCTGCCCATCTGAGGCGGTGCTCACCGAACCGACGATTCGTCTGTTGGCATCCACTTCCGCCACGGCATCGCCGCCGAAGCGAAGGTTGCCGGTGACTTGGTTGCTGAATGCGGCGGTGCCATTGCCGTTGATCGTGATGCTGTTGGCTCTTACCGCCCCACCCAGCGTGCTGGTGAAACCGCTGGCAGTGCCAATGTTGACGGCCGACAACGCCGCGCCCGAGCCGATGTTGCCGGTAATCAGGGTCAGGTCGCCGCTGGGTGCGGCGAAACTCAATGTCCCTGTACCGGACGTGGCGGTGGTGACATCGCCATCGATGAAACTATCGCCGGCCACGGTCACTTTCGCCGAATTGCCCGTCGAAAACTCGATGTCACCGGTAACATTGCCCTGGAAATTGGTCGTGCCTGCACCACCGACATTGATGGTTGTGGCATCTACGATATCCGAGAAGCGAACCGTACCCGCGCCACCCACAATATTGATGGTTTGCGCATCGACGCGGCCCCCGAATGTGGAAACCACGCCATTGCTAAAGCTGGTTGCGACATTGAGTGATCCCACCTCATTTGCAACCGAACCGACATCACCACTGACGAGGGTGGTATTGGAAAAGGCAGGATCGAAGAACAGCGCACCTTCACCGGCTACCGCCGAGGAAACGTCCCCCGTCAGACCCGCATTAGAGCCAAAAAACGCCTGCGACGTACTACCTGCGGCAAATGCGATATTGCCCGTGACATCACCGGCAAAAGCGGCAGCGCCCGAGCCGTCGAAATTGATATTGCCGCCACCGACATTGACCGTGCTGTTGAAGGTCACATTGGTAGCATCGCCGATGTTGATGGCATCCAGTGCACCGGCAGCACCGATCGCCCGGCCAAAACCGACACCGTTCATCCCACCGTCAGTGTTGGCGATATTCAAGGTGACGGTATCACCGGCATTGACAGCGTCGATGGTGGCATCGATAAGCAGGCTTTCTGCATTCACCGTGTCCACGGTCATCGACAGCGTGGCCGAGCCGCCATCACCGAGATTGATGTCAATCGGGGCAAATGCGAAAGGCGCGCCAAGCACGTTGCCTTGAAAGGTCACATCATCATTCAGTGCATTAATGGTGATGTTATCGAAAGGCGTCGTGGCATTACTGATTACATCGCCGGCAAACACAACCCCATTGCCAGTACCGGAGTGTTGGACATTGAGGGTCAAAGCATATGGAAGATTGCTTGCAGTGACCGCAGGAGTGCCGACCATGGAAGGACCCGCACCCAGCGTCAGGCCATCCCCCTCTGCTGCGCTGTCAATCGTGACGCTCACGGTCCCGCCCGTCCCCAGATCCAGCCCCGAGGCATCGTCAGCCGAGATAGTTTCCCCACCACTAATGGCCGTGGCATACGCATTGATGCTTGCCAATGCCAGCGCAATGGCAAGCGGCAGTTTTTTCATCGCAATGACTTTATTAGTTCCCACAGCGCCGACTAACGGTTTCATACACGCCCCTTTTTAAATTTTATTTTTAAGCCGCAACTACCGAAACGCGCACTCGCGCTAACCACAACCGAGTGTTGAACCTTGAGAAACGAAGAACCCGCTATCAATCCGCCCCGCAGCTTGCTCAGGAGGCGCGCCCCGCGCCTTGAGTGCCAGGTGGAAAATGCTACGCGGCCATGACCACAACCATCTGTTGGGGTCGCATCAGTAACGACAAGACGGTTTTGTCTGTGAGCGGCATCATAATTCCATCAAAGCCCATCATCCAGAGCGCTGACAGCGCTTTTGCACCGTCACAAATAGACTCGAACGAGGTGTGGCACGCCACCTGATCCGGCATGCTAAAACCACCTAGCCAAACGCATCTGGAGAACGGCTCATATGGAATCCACCTGGATAGCAGTGGGCACCTTTGCCTGCTTACTGTCGGCATCCCTGCTGATGCTGCACTGGTCGCCCAGACTGTCGGCCCGGCACCGCGATGAAGAAACCAATACGGTGGTTCGCCTGGTCGCCAACATCTTCGTAGTCATGACCTCACTGGTGTTCGGCCTGATGATCAATTCGGCGAAGAACACCTTCGAGGCCATAGATAGCAACATGCACGCATTCGCGACCAGCCTGATCATCTTCGACCGCACGCTGAGGAACTACGGCGACACGGCGCAGGACACCCGCAAACACCTGACCGCCTATATGGAGCATGCGATCAGCAACCCCTACCGCGGCGATGAAGCCTTGCAGCATCGCAGCAGCCCGGCGGCCCAGTACCTGGACGAGATCGGCGTGGCCCTGGCGGCAGTGAGCCCTGACAGTCGGTATGACGAAGCCATGCTGATGGACCTGCGTCAGCAGTACCACTCACTGGTTGAGCAGCGATGGAAGATCGTCGAGCAATCTGAGGGGACGATTCCGCTGCCCCTGATCGCCATGCTGGTGGCCTGGATGACCCTGATCTTCGCCAGTTTCGGCTACCGGGCTCCACATAATCCGATGGTGATCGGCATGTTCACCATCTCGGCCCTGCTGATTGCCGCCTCGGTTTATCTGGTACTCGACATGGACATCCCTTTTCATGGCCCGATACAGATATCCGACGCCCCCTTGCGCAGGGCGCTGGCAGAGATGCAGATGTAGCGGAGCGACTGGCATCAAATGAAGCGGGAGGCTCGTGCATCAGTGCAGGCCGAACACGACTAGTTACCCGCAAGGTAGGCGCACGGTGGACGATCATGCGTGGTTACCGAGGGGTTCTCGTTTTGTTGCCCACGATGCAAAAAATCACCCATGCCAACCGGGCCTCATTGCTTACGCATTGCGCGTTGATCTTGGAGTCACCGGTACAGGTGGTGGACTATGATCGCCATTCAACCGGTCATGGATGACCTCGATGCGATTATTACGCGCTTTAACCTTCTGCCTCCTCGGCGGCATAGCCCTCACGCTGCTCAGCTATGCCGCTTTGCTGCTGCTCAACTGGCGCGACGACCCCGTCTCCGCTGCCGCTCAGCACTTTACCGATGTACACACAACGCGCCGCGCCGTGCCGGATCAGCAAAACGCCTACCTCTACATGCTGGGCTTCGAGGCCGCTGACGATCAGTCGCCCATCGACCTGGGCCGCAAGCGCATCGACTGGCTGCGCTGGGCACTCGACCAGCCCTGGAATGAGTCCCTGCAGGAGCCGGAGTACTCACGTCGCCTGGCTCGCGACGATGAGCAGCCGCTGTTTGTCGAGTCGCTGGTAGAGGCCTGTCGCAGCAACAACGGCCAGTGTGCGGCGCGCTTGCTGGCCAGTGAGGCACGCCTGGATGAATGGCTGAAGAGCGCGCAACCATTGTTGCAACGTTACCAGGCCCTGATCGTGCTGCCGGCCATGTACGAGCCCCTGCCCTTTGACATGCGCTCGTCTCTTCCCAGCTACCGCCCCGTTCTGCAGGGACAGCAGCTATTGCTGGTACACGCCTGGCAGTTACACCGCCAGGGGGCCTCAGAACAGGCACGGCAACTACTCGAGAGTGACTTACGCTTCTGGCGCATGGCTCTGGCCGAGGCCGACACCCTGATCAGTCGCCTGATCGCGGTTTCTGCCGTTCGCCAGCATCTGCTGTGGTCGGTACAGATGTTTCGCGGGCAGCCGTCTGGCTGGCAGCCAGAGGTATGGTCGCTGCCGCTGAGCGCTGAAGAGCGCAACTGGGAGCGCGTACTGGCTGGCGAGATGGCATTCATGAAAGGTTTGCTGCAACAGATGAAACACGGCGAACTGGACTGGGTGGCCGCTATCGAGTCAGACAACAGCCTGCAGAACCTGGCATACCGATTGGGGGCTCCGCTATTGCTGCCGCAGCGTTCACTGAACGACCAGGCTCAACTGTTGCAGTCTCAGCAAAGCCTGTTTGAGCTGCCCTACTCCGAGCTGGCCGGCGCCCAAGAGCGCTCGCGGAACCTGGAGCACAGCTTCGTGCCGCAAGGTATCGGTGTTGCCGAGTTGCGAAACCTGGCAGGCCATCTGTTGCGGATGCAAGGCGGGGACAACGATCTAACCGAGTACTACCTGCGCGTTAGTGACCTTGAAGGACTGCGCCGCGCCGCTCTTCTACTGGTCGAGATGCGGGATCTGAAGCTCGATCCGCAACAGGCGATGATCCATACCTGGAGCAGCCCACTGCGCGATCCCTATCGTGACAAGCCTTTCGCCTGGGAAGCGCAGCAAGGCCTGCGCTATCAGGGGTTGAGCAAGGAAGAGCCTTACCTGCTGGTGTATTGACGCCTGCAGTTACTAGGTCGCCATGCACAATTGCGTTGGCGGCGGCATGGGTGCGGCAGGGTTGTTCGAGGTGCTGTAAGCCCTCTCGCCGCAAACGCGAAAACGCAGGCTTAGGCCTGCGTTTTCGTTTGTACCGGGCTCAGTTGCCGCGGTAGGTCGAGAAGCCGTAAGGGCTGAGCAGCAG
The DNA here is from genome assembly GCF_014164785.1 of Aquipseudomonas guryensis. Classification (GTDB taxonomy): domain Bacteria; phylum Pseudomonadota; class Gammaproteobacteria; order Pseudomonadales; family Pseudomonadaceae; genus Aquipseudomonas; species Aquipseudomonas guryensis. The sequence goes on from NZ_JACJFN010000001.1 coordinate 90,183, forward strand.
CGGGATGTGGTAGTGCGGCACGGTGCCGTCGACCTCGAAGATCACCGGCACTTCGGGGAAGAAGCTGGCGGTGGCGTGCTGCTTGAACCACTCGCCGGTTTCGAAGGTAACGCGGTAGGTACCACTTTCCAGCTTCTTACCCTCTGGATAGAGCGCGGTGATGCGACCCTGCTCGTTGGTCGTGCCCTCGCTCAGTTGGTTCCAGCTCTGGCCCTTGAGCTGCTCCAGGCTGACCTTGACGCCGGGCGACGGCAGGCCGTCCTGCAGGTTGAGCACGTGCACGCTCAGCGGATTGCCGGCTGCCAGAGCCAGGGAGGACAAGCCGCTCAAGGCGGTACCGAGCAGCAGGTTTTTCAGCTTATTCATGGTGATCTCCAGTTCAGGGTTTGGTGGGTAGAACCTGGGCGATGGCCTGCAGCGCGCAGCCTTCGTCAAATTTCGCGCCGCCGGCACCGGCCACGCCGATGGCGCCGATCACCTGGTCGGCCACCTTCAGCGGCACGCCGCCGCCGAGCAGCAGCAGTTCATCGAGGGTGTTGAGGTTCTCCGCGTCGGGGGTGCTGCGCGCACGCTCGGCCAGCAGGCCAGTGGCGGTCTTGGTCGACAGCGCGGTAAAGGCCTTGCGCTGTGCGGCCAGGGTGTTGTGTGGGCCGACGTTGTCATCACGCTGCACGGCAACCAGGTTGCCGCCACGGTCGACCACGGCAGCCACGGCAGTGCGGCCTTCGGCATGGCAGGCGGCCAAGGTGGCATCAAGCAACTGGTTAGCCAGGGCCAGGCTGACATCGGCGCGCTGCGCCACCGCCGGAGCATCGGCCCAGGCCGGGCCCGTCGCCATGGCCAAAGCGAGCAGCGACAGTGCTGTGGTAGTTCGGATAAACATGCAGTTCTCCCGGATAAGGCTCGGCTGAGCCAATGCCGGGCATCTTGCCCAACCCTTGCGCACAGACCGATTGCCGGCGGATTACCAATTTGTAATGGGAGAGAACCGCGGATCGACCTAGGCTATGCGTCTGCAGTGGAGGTCAACATGCGTATCCTGGTGGTTGAAGACGAAGCGAAGACAGCGGATTACCTGCGCAAGGGTCTGGGCGAATCCGGCTATGCGGTGGAGGTCGCCGCCAATGGCCTGGACGGCCAGCATCTGGTGCAGGAGGAGGTGTTCGACCTGATCATCCTCGACGTGATGCTGCCGGGCCTGGATGGCTGGCAGCTGCTGCAGATCATCCGCCGCCAGTTACAGACTCCGGTGCTGTTCCTCACCGCCCGCGATGCCGTCGAGGACCGTGTGCGCGGCCTGGAGTTGGGCGCCGACGACTACCTGGTCAAGCCCTTTTCCTACGCCGAGTTGCTGGCGCGCGTGCGCAGCCTGCTGCGCAGAGGGCCGCCGCGGGAAACCGAGCACTTCGCAGTGGCCGACCTGCAGCTCGACCTGCTCAAGCGCAAGGTCACCCGCGGTGGCGAGCGGCTCAACCTGACCAACAAGGAGTTCGCCTTGCTGCACCTGCTGCTGAGTCGCCAGGGCGAAGTACTGTCGCGCTCGCTGATCGCCTCGCACGTGTGGCAGATGAACTTCGACAGCGACACCAACGTGGTCGACGTAGCCATCCGCCGCCTGCGTGCCAAGGTGGATGATCCCTACCCGCTCAAGCTGATTCACAGCGTACGCGGCATCGGCTACCTGCTGGACCTGCAGCCATGAGGCCCTGGCCGCGCACCCTGAGCCTGCGCCTGGCGCTGATGTTCGCCCTGGTCGGCGTGCTGCTGCTCGGCGCCCTGGGCTTCTACCTGTACCAGTCGCTGCAGCGGGAAATCGCCTGGCGCGACGACCAGGCCCTGCTCGGCCGCCTGCAGCGCATGCAGGCCCTGCTCGATGACGCCGCCAGCATCGAGGCGCTGCGCCAGCGCCCGCAGCTGTACGAGAACATGCTGGGCAACCGCGACAACCTGCTGTGGATAGTCGATGCGCAGGGCCAGCGGCTGATCGAGGTTAATCCGCTCGCCTTGCCCTTGCCGGGCCTGGCGGCAGCCGCCGAACCACGCCTGGCCGATGCGCCGGACAATCCGACCCTGCGCCTGGCCTGGCTCGATGTACCGCGCGCCGGCGGCTCGCTGCGGCTGATCGCCGGCAAGCTGGCCAGCGAGCACGAGCAGATGCTCGCTGCCTATCGCCTGAAGATCTGGCTGGCGCTGGGCGTGGGCGCGCTGCTGGCCTTTGTCCTCGGCGCCCTGGTCAGTCAGCGTGGGCTGCGCCCGGTGCGCCAGCTGGCCCGACAGGCCGCCAGCATCGATACCCAACACCTGCACCTGCGCCTGGAAGGCTTCGCCGAGGTTGGCGAGCTGAGTGCCCTGAGCCAGGCCCTGAACCAGATGCTCGACCGCCTGGAGCAGGGCTTTGCCCAGCTCTCGCGCTTCTCCGAAGACCTGGCCCACGAGATGCGCACGCCGCTGAGCAACCTGATGGGCCAGACCCAGCAGACACTGCGCCGCTCCCGCTCGATCGAGGACTACCAGAATCTGCTGGTGTCCAATCAAGAGGAATACGAACGCCTGGCGCGAATGATCGACAGCATGCTGTTCCTCGCCCGCACCGAACAGCCAAAGGCCGCGATCCAGCGCGAGGCGGTCGACCTGCAGGCGCTCGGCGAGCAGCTGTGCGACTACTTCGAGGGCATGGCCCAGGAACGCGGCATCACCCTGCTCAACCAGGCCAGCGGGCAACTGCATGCCGAGCCGCAGCTGCTGCGTCGTGCCCTGGCCAACCTGCTGGCCAATGCCCTGCGCCACGCCACGCCGGACAGCCACGTGACCCTCGGCAGCGCCAGCACGGCCACGGGCGTGACCCTCAGCGTGCACAACCTCGGCGACCCCATCCCCGAGCAGCACCTGTCGCATCTGTTCGAGCGCTTCTACCGCTGCGATCCCTCACGCCATGAACCGGGCGACTCCGGCGGCCTGGGCCTGGCGATCGTGCGCTCGATCATGCAGGCGCACGGTGGCCAGGTCAGCGTCAGCAGTGACGCGGAAGGCACCACCTTCCGCCTGCACTTCCCGGCCTGAGGGCGGCGGCCGGGCAACTGCGTCACCAACAAAAACGGGGCCGCAGCCCCGTTTCATTTACAGCGCCAACGGCGCTCGCTCGCAGAGCGTCTTCAACGCGCTCACCCACTGCGGATGCTCGTTCAGGCAGGGCACCAGCACCAATTCCTCGCCGCCGGCTTCCTGGAACTGTTCACGGCCGCGGTCGCCGATCTCCTCCAGGGTTTCGATGCAGTCAGCGACGAAGGCCGGACACATCACCAGCAGTTTTTTCACCCCGGCCTTGGCCAGTTCGTCGAGGCGCGCCTCGGTATAGGGTTCGATCCACTTGGCACGGCCCAGGCGCGACTGGAAGGACACCGACCACTGCCCTGGCTTGAGCCCGACGCGCTCGGCGAACAGTTCGGCGCTGCGCAGGCACTGGGCGCGGTAACAGTTGGCGAGCACCTGTGGCGAGGCATTCTTGCAACAGTCGGCACCTTTCAGGCAATGGCCGCTCGGGTCGAGCTTGTGCAGGTGGCGCTCCGGCAGGCCATGGAAGCTCAGCAGCAGGTGATCAAAGCCCTGCTGCAGATGCGGCTGGGCGCTGGCGACTAGGGCATCGAGGTATTCCGGCTGGTCATAGAACGGCGTCAGGGTGGCAAATTTCAACGCCAATTTGTGCTCACGCACCACCCGTTTGGCCTCCTCGATCACCGTGGTGGTGGTGCTGTCGGCGAACTGCGGATACAGCGGCGCCAGGGTCACCTGCTTGATGCCCTGCCCAGCCAGACGCAACAGAGCCTTTTCGATCGACAGCGGGCCGTAGCGCATGGCCAGCTCCACCGGGCCGTGCTGCCACAGCGGGGTGATCGCCCGTTGCAGGCGCTGGCTGAGCACCACCAGCGGCGAGCCTTCCGGCCACCAGATCGAGGCATAGGCATGCGCCGACTGCGCCGGGCGCTTGAGCAGGATCAGCGACACGATCAGACGACGCAATGGCCAGGGCAGATCGATGACATAGGGGTCCATGAGGAACTGGTTGAGGTAGCGCCGCACATCGGCCACCGAAGTGGAGGCAGGCGAACCCAGGTTGACCAACAGCAGGGCATGATCTGTCATGCAGCGTCCTTAAAGAGAGCGGCCAGGGCCGTATCGATAGCGGTAAAACGGAATGCGTAGCCGGCGGCCAATGCCCGTTGCGGCAAGGCCTTCTGCCCGCCGAGCAACAGCCCGGACAGTTCGCCCAGGCCGACTTTCAATAACAACCCCGGCAGCGGCAACAGCGCCGGGCGATGCAGGGCGCGACCGAGCGCCTGGGCGAAGGCCTTGTTCCGCACTGGCTGCGGCGCGCAGGCATTATAGGGACCGCGGGCGTCGGGGTGCTGCAAGAGAAAATCGATCAGGCCGATTTGATCCTGCAGGTGAATCCACGGCATCCACTGCCGCCCGTTGCCGATTGGCCCGCCCAGGCCCAGCTGGAACGGCAGCAACAGGCGCTTGAGAAAACCACCATCGACCGCCAGCACCAGACCGGTACGAAGCAGCACCACGCGGATGCCCAGCTCCTCGGCGCGCAGGGCAGTTTCTTCCCAGGCGCCGCACAATTGCGCGGCGAAATCCTCCACTACCGGCGCGCTGTCTTCGTCCAGTTCGCGCTCACCACCATCGCCGTACCAGCCCACTGCAGAGCCGGACAGCAGTACCTGCGGCCGCTGCGCGCGCCCTTGCAGCCAGGCCAGCAGTTGCTCGGTCAAAGTCACCCGACTGGCCCACAGCAGCGCCTTGCGCTTGTGCGTCCAGGGCCGGTCGGCGATTGGCGCGCCAGCCAGGTTGATCACCGCATCCAGCGGGCCGTCACCGTAGTCCTCAAGGCGACCGATGCCTCGCACCGGCGCCCCGCACAAGTCGGGCACCCGGTCAGGCGTGCGGCTCCATACGGTCAGCTGATGGCCCTGGCCCAACCACAGGCGACAGAGCGCACGACCGATCAAACCTGTACCGCCGGTCAGCAAGATGTGCATGGCATCGTCCTCGCATGGCGTTAACCACCAGTCTCACCCTAGTCTGAATTATGACGCTAACGCGTGCCTTGTCCGCCGCGTTGCAACGTCGCAGTTTCAACAGGCTTACGATTGGAACCGATAAAAGCTGTACAAGCAATTATATTTGTACAGCATTAGTCTAGAGCGTAGCCTGTCACAAAGGACACGAGGTAGACCATGAACGCACCCATCGCCATCATCGGTACCGGCCTGGCGGGACTCTCCGCCGCTCAGGCGCTGCATGCCGCCGGACTGGAAGTTCAACTATTCGACAAGAGCCGCGGCAGCGGCGGGCGCATGGCCAGCAAGCGCAGCGATGCCGGCTCGCTCGACCTCGGCGCGCAATACTTTACCGCCCGCGATCGCCGCTTCGTCGAAGTGGTACAGCAATGGCAGGCCCGCGGCTGGGTCGCCGAGTGGGCCCCCGAGCTCTACCACTACAACGAAAAAGGCCTGCTGCCCTCCCCCGATGAACAGGTGCGCTGGGTCGGCACGCCACGCATGAGCGCCATCACCCGCGCCTTGCTCGGCGCCCTGCCGGTGCACTTTTCCTGCCGTATCACCGAGGTGTTCCATGGTGAGCAGCACTGGACCCTGCTCGATGCCGAGGGCCAGAGCCACGGCCCGTTCAGCAGCGTGATCGTCGCTACGCCGGCCCCGCAGGCCACCGGCCTGCTCAGCGCCGCGCCGAAACTGGCAAGCGCCGCTGCCAGCGTGATCATGGAACCCACCTGGGCAGTCGCCCTGGCTTTCGCCACACCACTGGAGACTCGCGTCGAAGGCTGCTTCGCCCAGGGCAGTGCGCTTGACTGGGTGGCACGCAACCGCAGCAAGCCCGGCCGCGACGGCCAGCTCGACAGCTGGGTGCTGCACGCCAGCAGCAGCTGGAGCAAGCAGCACTTGGACCTGGACAAGGAAGCGGTGATCGAGCAACTGCATGGCGCCTTCGCCGAGATGATCGGCTGCCCGCTGCCCGCCCCGAGCTTCAGCCTGGCCCATCGCTGGCTCTACGCGCGACCGGCCAGCGGCCATGAGTGGGGAGCCCTGGCCGATGCCGATCTTGGCCTGTACGCCTGTGGCGACTGGTGCCTGTCCGGGCGAGTGGAAGGTGCCTGGCTGAGTGGCCAGGAAGCGGCCCGCCGCCTGTTGGAGCATCGCCAGTGAGCGGCAAACTACGCCTCAATCCGCGCAAACTGCTGCTGTCGAAATGGACCGCGCGCCAACCGCAGAACCGCGAGAAGCACTTCCTGGTCAGCGAGCTGATCTGCGACGAGGAAGGCACGGTGTTGCAGGTCGAACTGCAGGCCGTACTCACCCAGCGCAGCGAGCGCCTGGACTGGCAGGCGCTGCAGGATGGCGCGCGCTGGCAGATGGGCTGGAAGTAGCCTTTGTCGCTTGTTGTAGGGGCCAGCTTGCTGGCGATCAATGCGTCATGGTTTGGCAAGATCGCCAGCAAGCTGGCTCCTACACTAGCCGGCCCACGACGGGTATGGGGCTCAGGCTCCGCGATCTTGTGGGACAATGCCCACCCCCGCTCGCCGAATTATCCGTCATGCCCGAGAACACCACGCCAGCCGTCACGCCCAGCAGCCCGGCGCTGCTGCACCCACGCAACCGCCACCAGGGCCGCTACGACTTCCCCCGGCTGATAGAGGCCAGCCCGGAGCTGGCCGAGTTTGTCATCCTCAACCCCTACGGCAAGCAGAGCATCGACTTCGCCAACCCCGAGGCGGTGCGGGTCTTCAACCGCGCGCTGCTGCGCCAGCTGTACGGCCTGCAGCACTGGGACATTCCGCCGGGCTACCTGTGCCCGCCGATCCCTGGCCGCGCTGACTACGTACACGGCCTGGCCGACCTGCTGGCCAGCGACAACCAGGGTGAGATTCCGCGCGGCGCGGCGATCCGCGCGCTGGACATCGGCACCGGCGCCAGCTGCATCTACCCGTTGCTCGGCCATAGCGACTATGGCTGGCACTTCCTCGGTTCGGACATCGACGACACGGCCCTGGCCTCGGCCCGCGCCATCATCCAGGCCAATGGCCTGGACGGCGCCATTGCCCTGCGCCAGCAACTGCAGCGCGGGCAGATCTTCAAGAGCCTGCTGCAGGACGGCGAGCGCTTCGCCCTGACCCTGTGCAACCCGCCCTTCCACGCCAACGCCGAGGAAGCCGCCAGCGGCAGTCGGCGCAAGTGGAAGAACCTCGGCAAACTCGACCCCAAGCGCAAGCTGCCGGAACTCAACTTCGGCGGGCAGAGCGCCGAGCTCTGGTGTACCGGCGGCGAGGCCAGCTTCCTCAAGCGCATGATCGCCGAAAGCGCCGCCTTCGCCGGCCAGGTGCTGTGGTTCAGCAGCCTGGTGTCCAAGGCCAGCAATGTGCCCTATGCCGAGAACCTGCTGAAGAAGGTCGGGGCTGTGGAGGTGCGCTGCCTAGACATGGCCCAGGGCAACAAGCAGAGCCGCTTCGTCGCCTGGACCTTCCACAGCCCCGAGCAACGTGCGGCCTGGCTGCGCACGGCGGGCTAAGGCATGCCGTTCAGCCTGCAGGGCGTCTGCGAGTACCGCGAGGAAATCCGCAAGAGCCGCTTCCTTGCCCTGGCTGCGCCAATCGCCAGAGCCGATGAGGCGCTGGCCTTTATCCAGCAGCACAGTGACCTGAATGCCTCGCATAACTGCTGGGCCTTCAAGTGTGGCCAGCAGTACCGTTTCAGCGACGATGGCGAACCCAGCGGCACGGCGGGCCGGCCGATCCTCGCGGCCATCGAAGGGCAGGATTGCGACCAGATGGTGGTGCTGGTGATCCGCTGGTACGGCGGCATCCAGCTCGGCACCGGCGGCCTGGCCCGCGCCTATGGCGGCAGCGCGGCGAAATGCCTGCAGGGCGGCCAACGGATTGCCCTGGTGGCGCGTATCCAGGCGCGCTGCCATATCCCCTTCGCCGAGCTGGAGCGGGTCAAGGCTCGCCTGGGCAAATGGCAAGCCAGTATCGAGCGGGAAAGCTTCGATGCCGAGGGCGCCGATTGCCAACTGAGCCTGCCGCTGGCCAACCTGCAGCAGGTCAGCGAACAACTGATCGAACTGGGCCGCGGACGCATCCGTCTGGAAATACTTGATCCGGCTCATGGGCTGCGCACATAGAACGCCAACCCACGCACTGTTGCAGCTATTCTGGACAAGAACCGGCGCAACCCGTCGTATGAGGCACCGATGAACTGCAAGCAACTATTAGCCGTACTGGTTCTGCTGTGCAGCCCGCTGGCCCAGGCGCAACCCCCAGAGGAACTGCGCATCAGCGTCGGTGACTGGCCACCCTACCTGTCCGCCGAACTCAAGCATGGCGGGGTCATTGCCCACCTGATCAGCGACCTGTTCGCCGACGAAGGCTACCGGGTCAACTTCCAGTTCCTGCCCTGGCCGCGTGCCTATGCCGCCGCCGCTGCCGGCCGTTTCGACGCCAGCGCCGTGTGGATGCACAAGAGCGAACGCGAGGCCGACTTCCTGTTCAGTGCCCCGCTGCTCAACGAACAGTTCGTATTCTTCCACCTGAGAAGCCAGCCCTTCGACTGGCATAGCTTCAGCGACCTGGACGGCATGCGTCTGGGCGGCGGCCTGGAGTACAGCTATGGAGAGGCGTTCGACAGCTTCCTGAGCAAGGGCACGGTGAAGATGGAGCGGGTCTCCAGCGACCGGCAGAATTTCGAGAAACTGCTCAAGGAGCGCGTGGCCCTCTACCCGCAGGAACTCAACGTCGGCTACGCCTCGCTGCGCAAACACTTCAGCGCGGCCGATGTCGCCCGCGTGACCCATCATCCCCAGCCGCTGCTGAACAACCTCAGCTACCTGATGCTGCCCAAGCAACTGGCAGGCAGCCAGGCCCTGCTGGAACGCTTCAACCGCCGCCTGCAGAGTTACCGCGACAGCGGTCGCTACGATGCCTACTTCCGCGACCTGCAGGCGGGCAAGTATGAAATCCCGCAAGCCGCGCCCGACTCCAAGCTGCCGCTGTTCGAATAGGCCGCACCGCTGCTGTGTCCGGCAGGCAGCCCTACATCGCCCACTCCTGCACCACCATGTGCGTTTTCACCCGCTGCATGCCAGGATAGTTTTCTATCTCGCCGCGAATTTCGGAGAGCCGCGCCATGCTCGCCGCCTCGACCTGCACCAGCATGTCGGTCTCGCCGCTGATGCCACAGCACTGGCGGATCTCCGGATGGACGCGCATGCGCTCGACGTAGTCCTGGCAACGGCCGTTGGTATAGAAGAGTTCGAGGAAGGCCTTCACCGCAGCGCCCTCAGGCTCCACCACACACGCGTGGTAGCCGCGGATCACCCCGCCCTGCTCCAGTTGGCGAATCCGCTCGCCCACCGCCGAACGCGACAGGTTGACCTCGCGGGCGATCTGGCTGACGGAGGTGCGGGCGTCTTCGCGCAGCAGGGCGAGAATCTGATGATCGAACTTGTCCAAGGCAATTCTCAAGCAGGCAGTTTGACGGTGCATTCCGCCACTTTGCCGGTGATCGGCGGCAACCTGCACGGCGCCGCCTGCTTACCATGGCGGGATCGGAAAACAGTCGCGAGCATACAACATGAGCCGCTTGAACAAGGAACTGAGCCTGCTGCAGGGCATCGGGCTGCTCAGCACTTCGCTGCTCGGCACGGGCATCTTCGTGGTGCCAGCGTTGGCCGCCACCGCCGCCGGTCAGGCCTCGCTGTGGGCCTGGCTGATCCTGATCGTCCTGGTGCTGCCGGTGGCCTTCACTTTCGCCCAGCTGGGCAAGCGCTTTCCCCATGCCGGCGGTGCGCCGCACCTGATCGGCCGGGCCTTCGGTGCGCGCATGGAGCGGTTGATCGCCTTTCTGTTTCTCGCCGTACTGCCGGTCGGTCTGCCAGCGGCGCTGAATATCGCCACCGGTTTCTGGCAGGCCTTGCTGCCGATCGGCCGCGGCGAAGCCCTGCTGATTCAGCTCGCCACCCTCGGCGCCATGCTCCTGCTCGGCCAGCGCCCGGCCAGGGCCTCGGGCTTCATTCAGGGGTTGATCGCCCTGGCCATCATCGGGACCGTGGCGCTGGTCTGGTGGGTCGGCGAGTTGCCGCTGGCCAGCCAGCCGCTGCTGCCGGATATCGACGGCTCCTGGCAGCTGATCCCGGCGGCGCTGGGGGTAATGTTCTGGTGCTTCGTCGGCATCGAGGCCTTCACCCACCTGGGCGAGGAATTCAAAAACCCGCAGCGCGACTTCCCCCTGGCGCTGCTGCTCGGCGTGCTGCTGGCCGGTCTGGTGTACTGGGCGTTCTCGGTGGCGGTGCTGAGCTTCGGCGTGTATGGCGACGTGCACAGCGACGCCGCCTCGCTGCCACGCCTGATGGATCAGTTGCTGGGCGACCAGGCCCGCGTGCTGGTGGCGCTGGTCGGTTACCTGGCCTGCTTCGCCTCGATGAACGTCTATGTGCAGGGCTTCGCCCGGCTGATCTGGAGTCTGGCCGACGAAGGCAAGCTGCCGCAGCCGCTGGCTCGCCTCAACCGCCACGGCGTGCCCGGCCCGGCCTTGCTGCTGGTGGTGCTGATCTGCGCCCTGTGCGCGGCTCTGGCCGGCGTGCTGCAACTGTCGGTGGACGACCTGATCCGCTACGCCAACGGCAACTTCATCCTGGTCTACCTGCTCAGCATGGCCGCCGGCTGGGTACTGCTGCGCGGCGTGTGGCGCTGGCTGGCGGGCTTCAGCAGCCTGCTCTGCGCCCTGGTACTGCTGGCATTGGGCGTTGAGGCGCTGTACGCGCTCGGCCTGCTGGGCGGGCTGGCGCTGTTCGGTTACTGGCGCGAGAAGCGCGCAGCCTTGCCGCTGCGCAGTTGAACAGCTGAACAGCGGCCCAGAAGCACATGCCAAGGGGTGAGCGCGGCGCGCATCCCGGCTATCCTCAGCCGAGGTAATGACAAGGACAGACCATGCGCCGCATTCTCCGCGACCTGAAAATCATGCTGTTGGCCAACCTGTGGATCGTGCCGGTGCTGGCCGGTCTGATCGGCGCATTGTTCTACTTCGTCGCCCCGCCACCGCCCATGCATGCGCGGATGGCCACCGGCGCGGTGGGCGGTGGTTACCACGCCTTCGCCGAGCGCCTGCAAGCCGAACTGGAGCAGCAGGGTTTTACTCTGGAACTGGTGGAAAGCCAGGGCTCCGAGGACAACCTGGCCAAGCTCGGCCAAGGTGAAGTGGAGTTGGCCCTGGTGCAGAGCGGCCAGGAATTGAACCTCCCTGACGAGGCGCGGGCCAAGCTCACCGGACTCGGCGTGATGTACCGCGAGCCACTGTGGCTGTTCACCGGGCGCAAGGTGCAGTTCCAGCGCCTGGCCGATCTGACCAAGCTGCGCCTGGCCATCGGTTCCGCCGACAGCGGCACCCAGGCGGTAACCGCCGCCCTGTTCAAAGCCAATCGCATCGAACCGGCGCAATACCCCAAACGCTGGCAGCAACTGGGCGGCAGCCGCGCCGCCGATGCGCTGATCGCCGGCCAGTTGGACGCCGCCTTCTTCGTCGGCCCGGCCGAGAACCCGCTGATCCAACGCCTGGCCGCCGAGCCCAAGCTGCGCCTGGTCAGCCTGCGGCGTACCGAGGCCTATCTGGCGCGCCTGCCCTACCTGAGCCAGCTGGAAGTCGGCGAAGGCATGCTCGACATGGCGCAGAACACCCCGGACCGCGACATCGTCACCCTCGGTCCGGTGGCCACCCTGGTGGCCGGCGAGGAATTCCATCCCTCGCTGACCCCGCTGATCCTCGAAGCGGCCAAGACCGTGCTGAAAAACGGCAGCCTGCTCGACCCGGCCGGCAGCTACCCGGCCAAGCCGCCACTGTCGCTGAACACCCTGGCCGAGGCCGATTACTACTACGACAAGGGCCTGCCGATCCTGCAGCGCTACCTGCCGTTTCGCATCGCTTCGCTGGCCGACCGCTACATCATCCTCGCCATCCCCTTGCTGGTGCTGCTGTTCCCGCTGTTCAAGGCCATCGGGCCGATCTACCAGTGGCGTATCCGCGCGCGTATCTACCGCTGGTACAAGCACCTGCGCGAAATCGACCAGTTGCTGTACAAGGGTGACCTGCCAAGTGATATCGCCGAGGAAATTGCGCGCCTGGAAAAACTGGAAGACGATCTGGCACGGGTCGAGGTGCCACTGTCCTATTCCAGCGAGCTGTACGAGCTGCACATGCACCTGCGCTACATGATCGAGCGCCTGCAGGCCGTGCAGCGCCGCAGCCTCCCCGCCGAATAAAAACAAACCCCGCCTGGGCATGCCCAGGCGGGGTTGCTTAAACGAGGCGGATCACTTGATCCAGTGCTTGCCCCAATGGGTGATGTCGTACGCCTGAACGCTACGCTTCAGCCCCTGGCCCGCCGCAGCGGCCGCGATCTCGTCGTCGACAACCTTGGTGGAGAGCGCCAGCCAACTGGTGACAAAGGCCATGGCATCACCATTGACCTCCAGGGCACGCAGGTCGATGTTGTTCGTGTCATCGCAAGCGGCGTGGTAGCAGGGGTCCAGGGCGACTCCGGCGGTGCCGCCGTAACGCGCGGCCTGCTCCTCGGTCTTCAGCTCCTCGGCACCGGTGAACAGCCCGCCGAAGGCGATGCCATCGGTGAAGAACTGGGCGTAGTCGGAACGGAAGGTGATTTCGTCACCCTCGAACGGCAGACCGCGCAGCCGGTAGTACTTCTCGAACAGGCGTTCCACTGCTGCCGAGCCGGGCGGGCCTTGCAGGCCGAAGGACGAACCGTCGCCGTCATAAATGAAGTAGCCGAAGTTGGGCGATGCGATCATGTCGAAGTTCAGGTAGGCCTTGATCTTCGTCTTCTGCTCGGCCGGCAACTGCTCGACATAGTAGGTCGAGCCCACCAGCCCCGACTCCTCGGCGCCCCACCAGGCGAAACGCAGCTTGTTCTGCGGCTTGGCCTTGCGCATCTGCACCGCCAGTTCCAGCAAGGCGGCACTGCCCGAGCCGTTGTCGTTGATACCCGCGCCCTCGAACACCGAATCCAGGTGGGCACCGGCCATCACCACGTTGTCCGGATTACCACGGCGACTTTCGGCGATCAGGTTGTAGGTCTGGGTGCGCTCGCGTACCACATCGGTGAGCATGCGCACTTGCACGTCAGCGGTCTGCGCCAGGCTCACCCCCAGGTCATAGGTGGCGAACAGCACGGGAATGCCACCGGCATAGGCGTCGCCCAGGGTCGCATTGATCAGGCCCTTGCGCTCCTCGGTGTCACCCTGGTTGAAGATGATCACCCCCGTGGCCCCGGCAGCTGCGGCGTTCTCCGCCTTGATCTGGAAATTGCAGCTACCGCGCTGCAGCAAGGCGATGGCACCCGCCGGGAAGCCGACGAAATCCTCGGCCTCACAGCCACTGCTGGAGAGGTTGCCGGCACCCAGGGCGATATCCACCGCCGCCGCTGCCGCCGTCACATCACCGGCATCGGTCTGCGACAGGTAGGTGAAATCCACCTCCCACTCGAACTGCCCTGGCGTAGGCGCCACGGTCTCCAGCAGACCTGGCCCCTGGGGGTAGAACGCGCTGAACGGGAACATCTGCCGAGTGACCGTGTAGCCGGCACTTTCCAGCGTCGACTGGATGTAATCCAGCGAGCGCTGATAGCCCGGCAGCCCAGCGGCGCGATTGCCACCGTTGGCCAGGGCGATGTCGTTGAGCATCTGTAGGTGGACGCTGGTTCGGTCTGCCTGCATGCAACGAGGCAGCAGCAATGGCGACGTTTGCAACGCAGCGCCACGACACTCCTGGGGGCCCATGCGCGTCGGGCTCCATAACTCCTCGAACAACTGCGGGGCCTGTTTGTCTTGAGCGGCGAGGGCAGGCATGGCCAGGGTGGCCAACAGCGAGCCGAACATCAGACGGCGATTCATGATCGTGTTCTGCATGTGTATTTCTCCAATCCATATTTGGAGCTTTATGGGTGCGGCAGTGCTTGTGGCACCGCCACGCAACGTCCCTTTACTGCGTCGTGTGGACGCTACAGACGCTAGACCCTGATCGCCGAGCATGCGCGGCTTGTGACGGTTTTTTTCTTGAAGATTGTGATAAATCACTGAAGATGACCGACAAATGCCAGCAAATAGCCACCATTCAGCAGATCTCATGCACGCCTGTGCAGCGTTGCAGATGGAGCTGGCGGCGTTGTCAGGTAGACTTTGCCCCTCTCACAGCGCCCTCTGCGTGGCGCTGCACCACCGCCCCCAGCGAACCACCTGAAGACAGAAGCCATGCCGATCCGCCACTGCATCGTCCACCTGATCGACAAGAAGCCCGACGGCACCCCCGCCGTGCTGCACGCCCGCGACAGCGAGCTGAGCAGCTCGCAGGCCATGGAGAACCTCCTGGCCGATCTCAACGAGAGCTACAACGCCAAGCAAGGCAAGGCCTGGGGGCTGTTCCACGAGGAGTCCGGGGCCTACCCGTTCAGCGGTTGGCTCAAGCAGTACCTGGATGGCGAGAAGGACTTCACCGCCTTCAGTCGCCAGGCGGTGGAGCAGCTGCAGAAGCTGATGGAGGAATCCAACCTGGCCACCGGCGGCCACGTGCTGCTGGCCCACTACCAGCAGGGCATGACCGACTACCTGGCGATCGCCCTGCTGCATCACAGCGAAGGCGTGACCGTGACCGAGGCACTGGACGTGGCCCCGGCCAAGCATCTCGACCTCGGCCAGCTGCACCTGGCGGCGCGCATCAATATCAGCGAGTGGCAGAACAACAAGCAGTCCAAGCAGTACATCTCGTTCATCAAGGGCAAGAATGGCAAAAAGGTCTCGGACTACTTCCGCGACTTCATCGGCTGCCAGGAAGGCGTCGATGCGCCAAGCGAGACGCGCACCCTGCTCAAGGCCTTCAGCGATTTCGTCGAGAGCGAGGATCTGCCGGAAGAACAGGCCCGCGCCAAGACCGATACCCTGGTCGACTACGCCACCAGCCAGGCCAAGATCGGCGAGCCGATCACCCTCGACGAACTGTCCGGACTGATCGATGAAGACCGCCCGCGCGCCTTCTTTGATCACATCCGCAACAAGGACTACGGCATGGCCCCGGAATTTCCGGCGGACAAGCGCACACTCAGCCAGTTCCGCCGCTTCACCGGGCGTGCCGAGGGCCTGTCGATCAGCTTCGAGTCGCACCTGCTGGGCTCGGCCATCGAATACGACGAGGCGCGCGACATGCTGATCATCCGCCAGCTGCCGACCCAGCTGAAGGACCAGCTCAAGCGCCGCAAGGGCTGAGCCCATGCGCCTGGCGGATGCCATCCTCGACGCCTGTCTGTGCAATGTGCAGGCACCGCTGGCGGGCGACCCGGCGCGCGACTTCGGCCTGAGCAAGGACGCCGCCCAACAGGCCATGGCTGGCCTCAAGCCCTGGCTCAACGAGCAGCAGCGCAGGCTCTGGGCCAATCGACAGCACGCCTTGCTGCTGGTGCTGCAAGGCCCTGACTGCTCGGGCAAGGACGGGGTGATCCGCAAGGTGATCAGCGCCTTCGACCCGCAAGGCATCAGCCTGCATGGCTTTCACCAGCCGGATGAAACCGAGCGGCCCCAGCATTTTCTGCAGCGCTACCGCCAGCGCCTGCCACAGCCGGGACTGCTCGGCGTATTCAACCGCAGCCATTACGAAGCGCTGATCTGTGACCCGCTGGATGGCCTGTGCAGCGAGGCTGACGTACCGCAACGCCTGCAGGAACTGCTGGGGTTCGAGCACGAATGGCCGGCGCAGCAGCTGCACCCGCTGAAGTGCTACCTGCAGATATCCCGCGAGGAACAGAAACGTCGCCTGCTCAGCCGCCTAGAGCGTCCGGAAAAACGCTGGAAGCTGCACAACAGCGATCTGCAGGCCTACCGCGAATACGCCCTGCGCCAGCAGCGCTGGAGTGACCTGCTGGCGGCCAGCCATACGCCGGAGGCGCCCTGGTATGTGCTGCCCTCCGACCACCGCTGGCTGCGCGACTGGCTGGTAGCCAGCCTGTTGGCCCGCGAACTGGAACGCCTGCAACTGGCCTGGCCGGACAGCCCGCCGCCGTTCAGCGCCAGCGACCTGGACGCCGCCGACTAGGCATGGTGGCAAAGGCTCCGTAGGGTGGATGACGCTTCTCATCCACCACTGCGCACACGCTTTTGTAGGAGCCAGCTTGCTGGCGATTAGCGGGCCACTGTCTGCGCATCGCCAGCAAGCTGGCTCCTACAGGGTCAGTGCGCCCATCAAAGGACGAGCGCCCTATCAGACCGCTTCGATACGAAAGCCCAACCGCGGGAAGTGCACATGCACCACGCCGGCACGCTCGTCTTCGCGGCGCAGGATCAGCTCCTCGACGCCGGCAAACAGCAGCTCGCCCTCGACCGGGTCGACCCCGTAATCGGTGGCGGCGATCTTCACCTGCTGCCCGGCCTGCAGGCCATTGGGTTCGATAAAGGCCTCATCCGGCAGGGCTGCCGGTGTCGCCGCACGGGCGATCTCGATGGCCTCTTCGGCGCTCAGGGCGCTGGACGCACCGTGGCCAAAACCCAGCACGCGGCCGAGCCAGGCGCTGACATTCGGGTAGGCGTCGACCAATGGCGCAGTTACCGGGGTGGCCTTGAGGAACCACAGGCAGTGGGCCAGGGAGAAGTCGGCAATCGACGGCTCGCCGAACAGGAAGTCGCCCTCCTCGCGTGCCAGCTGCTGCTCGACACGGGCCATGATGCCCGGCCAGTTGTGCCGGGCGACTTCCGCCGGCAGACGGCTGGCGCTGCCGCCACTGAACAGCCCGGCACGGTCGGCGATAAAGGCCTTCACGGCTTCCGGCGGCAGCTTGGCGAAACGCAGGGCGATGGACTCCGGCTGGAACACCAGGCTCACCGCATGCTGGAACACCACCGAATCGACCCACTGGGCGAAGCTGGCGGCGACGAACTCGCGGCCTTCCGGGAACAGCGCCGGGGTGGCTTTTTCGGCCTCCAGGCGGCGGGCGATCAGCGCGGTGTCGCAATAGATGTCGGCGCCGACCTGCAGCACCGGGGTCTTGCGGTAGCCGCCGGTCAGGGCCAGCAGATCGGGTTTGGGCATCACCGCGGGAATCATCACCGAGCGCCAGGACAACTGCTTGAAGCCCAGCAACAGGCGGCTCTTTTCGGCGAATGGCGAGGTCGGGTAATGGTGCAGGATCAACTCGTGCATGACGGGCTCCGCGTCGGTGGCAATGAAGCAGCAGCTTAACCCCGGGGCGGCCGGCGGCCTACCCGCTGAGACTGATAGTCAGCTATCAGTTTTTTCCATAGTAGCCCCCAGCACCAGGCGCTCCTTGGCGACCTTGGCCAGACCCTTGATCGCCCGTTCGCGGCGCAGGGCTGCGCCCTTGTCCGCACAGGCTTCCACATAAACCAGCGCCTGCGCCGGACTGGAATGAAAGAAGCGCGCGCCCTTGCCGCTGCAGTGCTGGGTGAAGCGCCGCTGCGGGTCGTCGCTGATGCCGCAGTACAGGGCGCCATTGACGGCGCGCACCAGGTAGACGAACCAGGCTTTGCTGGGGGATGCGGAAAGATCGGTCATGGCTCGGCAAACGGACAACGAGGCGCCGAGCTTACGTCACTCCATGGGCCGCCTGCCAGGCGCGCAGCCCGGCCATGGCCTGCTTGCGGATCGCGCCCTGCACCAGCGGCGTCCAGCCCAGCAGCAGGCCCTGGATGCCGAGCGCCTGACGGGCCCAGCGCCACAGGTCGAAGCTGTCGCGGTGCTCGACGATCTTGCCGCCTTCGAAACGGAAGTGGGCCTGGATATGGTTGACCACGGTATTGCCGGTCTTGCTGAACAGGTAGGTCGCCACCCAGCGCGCACTGCCCTGCTGGTCATCGGCCTGCACGCTGTCGAAGGTCAGGGAGAAGTGCTGCGCCCGCGCCGCCAGCATGCGCCACATGTCGCCGGCATCGCGGCCGCGCAGGTCTTGAAACGCCGGGTCGCTGAACTGCACATCCGCGGCGTAGCAGGCGGCCATGGTCTCGGCGTCCAGCTGCTGGAAGGCCTGGTAGAAACGGCTGATCAGTTCGGCATTGGGGTGGGCCATGGGGCTGCTCCGTGAGGGGGACTGCACAGAGTATTGCCGCTGATCCGCCAAACGGCGATTGGCGGCATCGCCAACTTTGTGTCCATAATAGCCAATCCTTCCCAGATCGACCCGGCCCCCATGATCCGCATCGCCCTGTATGTCTGCCCGCAAACCGTGCTGTCCAGCCTGAGCATGGCCGACGACGCCTTTCACCTGGCCAACCGGCTGGCCGGGGAGCGCCTGTTCGAGGTGAGCCGGCTCAGCGCGGACGGCCAGCCGGTCGAGATCGGCTTCGCCCGGCTGCGCGTGGAGGGCGATCTGCGCCGGGCCGATGACGCCGACCTGCTGCTGATCCCCGCCACCGGCAGCGCCATCGAGCGCACCCTGACGGGCAACCCCGAGCTGCTCGCCTGGCTGCCCGCGCGCCCGGCCAGCCAGCAGCTGGCCAGCCTGTGCAGCAGCGCCTGCCTGCTGGCGGCCGCCGGGGTGCTCGACGGCCGCCGCGCCACCACCCACTGGTCCCTGGCCGGCGCTTTTCGCCAGCGCTTCCCGCGGGTCAACCTGCAGGTCGATGAACTGTTCACCGAGGATGGTAACCGCTTCTGCTCCGGCGGCGCACAGGCCGGGCTGGACCTGTGTCTGCACCTGATCGCCTGGCATGGCGGCGACTGGCTGGCCGAGCGGGTGGCCGGCGCACTGGTGTTCGAGCGCGGCCGTGGGCGGCAGTCGCGCTTTGCCCCGCTGCTGCCGGAGCCGCTGCAAGACGACGGGCTGATTACTCCGCTGCTGCGCTGGCTGCAGCAACACCACGCCCAGGCCATCGACCTGCAGTGCCTGGCGCAACAGGCCAACTGCTCGACCCGCACCCTGCTGCGCCGTTTCAAGGCCGCCACCGGGCTGACGCCCAACGACTACCTGCAGCGCCTGCGCATCAGCGCGGCGCAGAGCGCCCTGCGCAATCCGGCGCGCTCGCTGGAGCAGGTCGCTGCCCAGGTCGGCTATGCCGATCGCGCCACTTTCGCCAAGCTGTTCAAGCAGCTCTGCGGCGAGACGCCCGGCGCCTTTCGCAAGCGCCTGACGCATCACCCAGCCAGCACGCACTAACCCCTGTAGGAACCAGCATGCTGTCGATCAGCCCGCACCATGAACGCGGGGATCGCCAGCAAGCTGGCTCCTGCGGCGACGGATAGAGGCTGCGTTTCAGGCAAAAAAAAGGGAGCCCGTAGGCTCCCTTTTTCGTCTTGCCGTGAACCTCAGTGCAGGATCTGGCTAAGGAACAGCTTGGTCCGCTCGTTCTGCGGGTTGGTGAAGAAGCTGTTCGGCTCGCCCTGTTCGACGATCTCGCCTTTGTCCATGAAGATCACCCGGTTCGCCACGGTGCGGGCGAAGCCCATCTCGTGGGTCACGCAGAGCATGGTCATACCGTCTTCGGCCAGGCTGACCATGGTATCCAGCACTTCCTTGACCATTTCCGGATCGAGGGCCGAGGTCGGCTCGTCGAACAGCATGATCTTCGGCTTCATGCACAGCGCGCGGGCAATCGCCACGCGCTGCTGCTGGCCGCCAGAGAGCTGGCCGGGGAACTTGTTGGCCTGCTCGGGAATGCGCACACGCTCAAGAAAGTGCATGGCAATTTCCTCGGCCTGGCGACGGGGCATCTTGCGCACCCACATTGGCGCCAGGGTGCAGTTCTGCAGCACAGTCAGGTGCGGGAACAGGTTGAAGTGCTGGAACACCATGCCCACTTCACGACGCACCGCCTCGATCTGCTTGAGGTCGTGGGTCAGCTCGGTGCCATCGACCACGATGCGCCCCTGCTGGTGTTCTTCCAGGCGGTTGATGCAACGAATGGTGGTCGACTTGCCGGAACCCGACGGGCCGCAGAGGACGATACGCTCGCCCGGCTGCACGCTGAGGTTGATGTCCTTGAGCACGTGGAACTGGCCGTACCACTTGTTCACGCCCTGCAGCAGGATCATCGGCTCGGCGCTGGTTTGCTTGATTGCTTCACTCATAATTCACTCCTCCGGGGAGCTGATTCAGGATTTAGCGAGCTAGAGCCAGGCAAGGCGAAAACAGTTGAGGAAGCGGAATGTACGTTTGTACATGAGCATTCCGAGAGTGTTTTCAACGCAGCCTGGCCGACGCGCAGCAAATACTGAACAGCTCCTAACGTTTGTGGCCGGTGTCCAGCTTCCTCTCCAGATGCATGGAGTAGCGGGACATGCCGAAACAGAAAATCCAGAACACCAGGGCGGCGAAGACATAGCCTTCGGTGGCCATACCCAGCCAGGCCGGGTCGGTGGTGGCTTGCTTGATACTGTTGAGCAGGTCGAACAGGCCGATGATGATCACCAGGCTGGTGTCCTTGAACAGCGCAATGAAGGTGTTGACGATGCCGGGGATCACCAGCTTCAGGGCTTGCGGCAAGATCACCAGGCCCATCATCCGCCAGTAGCCCAGGCCCATGGCCGCAGCGGCCTCGTACTGGCCCTTGGGAATGGCCTGCAGGCCACCGCGCACCACTTCGGCGATATAGGCGGACTGGAACAGGATCACGCCGATCAGCGCGCGCATCAGCTTGTCGAAGTGCATGCCTTCCGGCAGGAACAGCGGCAACATCACCGAGGACATGAACAGTACGGTGATCAGCGGAACCCCGCGCCAGAACTCGATGAAGGTCACGCAGATCACGCGGATCGCCGGCATATCCGAACGCCGCCCGAGGGCCA
This sequence comes from Aquipseudomonas guryensis, assembly GCF_014164785.1. Classification (GTDB taxonomy): domain Bacteria; phylum Pseudomonadota; class Gammaproteobacteria; order Pseudomonadales; family Pseudomonadaceae; genus Aquipseudomonas; species Aquipseudomonas guryensis. The sequence continues at coordinate 111,044 of NZ_JACJFN010000001.1, forward strand.
GCAGGATGCCCAGCGGCAACGCGCCGCTGATGCCCACTGCAGCGATCACCAGGGTCAGCATCAGGCCGCCCCACTGGCTGGTTTCCACTTCGCTGAGGCCGAAGAAGCCGCCGTGCAACAGCCAGAAGGCCAGCAGCGGGTAGACCACCAGGAAGATCAGGCCGTAGATGGCCTTGCGCGGCATCATCGGCACGAACAGCGGCGCGGCGCCGATCACCGCCAGCCACAGGGTCAGGTCGACCCGCCAGCGCAGTTCTTCCGGGTAGAAGCCGTACATGAACTGGCTGAAGCGCTCCTTGATGAACACCCAGCAGGCGCCCTCGCTGGTGCAGTCGGTACGGCTGGTGCCGGTCCAGTCGGCCTCGATGAATGCCCACTGCAGCAGCGGCGGGATGATCAGCCAGACCAGGTAGATGGCCAGCAGGGTCAACAGGCTGTTGAACCAGTTGGAGAACAGGTTGCTGCGCAACCAGCCGAGCACGCCCACGCTCATTGCGGGTGGCGGCAGATCGGGTTTGAACGTATGGGTCTGCATGGCTGCTCCTTACCGCTCGACCAGCGCGATGCGCTTGTTGTACCAGTTCATCAGCATGGAAATGCTGATGCTGATGGCCAGATAGACACTCATGGTGATGGCAATCGCTTCGATGGCCTGGCCGGTCTGGTTGAGCACCGTGCCGGCGAACAGCGAGACCATGTCCGGGTAGCCGATACCGGCCGCCAGCGAGGAGTTCTTCGCCAGGTTGAGGTACTGGCTGGTCAGCGGCGGAATGATCACCCGCAGCGCCTGGGGAATGATCACCTTGCGCAGGGTCACGGTCGGCTGCAGGCCCAGCGAGCGCGCCGCTTCGGTCTGCCCGTGGCTGACGGCCTGAATCCCGGAGCGCACGTTCTCGGCGATGAAGGCCGCGGTGTAGATGGTCAGCGCCAGGGTCAGCGCCATTAGCTCGGGGATCACCACCCAGCCGCCACGGAAGTTGAAGCCCGTGAGTTGCGGCACCGTCCAGTGGAAGGGATCACCGAACACCAGGACACTCAGCCCCGGCACCAGCAGCAGAATCGCCAGCGACACGTACACCGTGTGGAACGGCTGGCCGGTGGCCTCAAAACGCTGACGCGCCCAACGTGCCAGCACAATCACCGCAACCACCGCCAGCACCAACGCGATGATGAACGGCCAGTAACCTTCCGCCGCATTCGGCGACGGCATATTCAGGCCGCGGTTGCTGAGGAAGAAGGTGTCACCGATGTTCAAGCTCTGCTTCGGCCCCGGCAGCGGCAGCAGCACGGCGAAGTACCAGAAGAAGATCTGCAGCAGCGGCGGGATGTTGCGGAAGGTCTCGATGTAGATAGTCGCCAGCTTGCTGATCAGCCAGTTCGGCGACAGCCGTGCCACGCCGAGGATGAAACCGAGCAAGGTGGCGAAGAAGATGCCGACTACCGAGACCAGCAAGGTGTTGAGCAGACCGATGACGAATACGCGCCCGTAGGTGTCGCTTTCGCTGTAGTCGATCAGGTGCTGGGAGATGCCGAAGCCGGCGCTGTTATCGAGAAAGCCGAAGCCGGAGATGATTCCGCGCTGGGCCAGGTTGCTCTGGGTGTTGTGGAACAGGTACCAGCCGAGCGCCACGACGGCGATCACGGCAATAATCTGGAAAGCCCAAGCGCGCACCTGGGGGTCGGTCCAGACCGAACCGCGCGGGCGCGAATTGTTGGCGATATTTTGCATAACGGCCCTCATTGAAACTCCGCACCCATAGACCGCGGCGCGGAGTTCATGAAATCAGGAACACCATCGCCCCGCAGCGGGGCGATGGCCAAGGGGGTCAGCGCACCGGCGGTGCGTACTGCATGCCACCTTTGTTCCACAGGGCATTGAGACCACGCTCGATCTTCAGCTCGCTGCCGGCACCGACGTTGCGATCGAAGATTTCACCGTAGTTACCAACCTGCTTGACGATCTGCACAGCCCAGTCCTTCGGCAGTTTCAGATCCTTGCCGAAATCACCCTCGGCGCCCAGCAGACGGGCGATGTCGGGGTTCTTGGTGGACTTGGCCATTTCTTCGACGTTGGCCGAAGTCACGCCCAGTTCCTCGGCGTTCAGCTGTGCGTAAAGGCTCCAGCGCACGATGTCGAACCACTCCTCGTCACCCTGACGTACGGATGGGCCGAGCGGCTCCTTGGAGATCACTTCCGGCAGTACCACGTAGTCGTCCGGCGCGGCCAGCTTGATGCGCTGGGCATACAGCTGGGACTGGTCGGAGGTCAGTACGTCGCAACGACCGGACTCCAGCGACTTGGCGCTTTCGTCGGAGGTGTCGTAAGTGATCGGGGTGTACTTCAGGCCATTGGCACGGAAGTAGTCAGCCAGGTTCAGCTCGGTGGTGGTACCGGCCTGGATGCACACGGTGGCCCCGTCCAGTTCCTTGGCGCTGGAAACGCCGACCTTCTTGTTCACCAGGAAACCCTGGCCGTCGTAGTAGGTCACGCCGGTAAAGTTCAGACCCATGGCCGCATCACGCGAACTGGTCCAGGTGGTGTTGCGCGAAAGGATGTCCACTTCACCGGATTGCAGCGCGGTGAAGCGCTCCTTGGCGGTCAGCGGGCTGAATTTCACTTTGGAGGCATCGCCAAACACGGCAGCTGCTACGGCGCGGCAGACGTCCACGTCGATACCCAGGTAATTACCCTTGGCGTCGGCATAGGAGAAACCTGGCAAACCATCGCTGATACCGCATTGCACGAAGCCTTTCTTCTGCACCGCATCCAGGGTGGCACCGGCTTGCGCGAAACCGCTCACGCCAAGTACTGCAGCCGTGGTCAATACCGCCAGGGTGGATTTCACCATCTTCATTCAAACCTCCAAATGTTCTTATTGGATCGGAGTCTCGGTCCTGCCGCCGTACCCTTGTGAGGCACGTTCGATCCCGCCACCATGGCAGGATCAACCGGGGTGCGAACCTGGAGTGAGTCTAGATGCCGATAGCGATACCGGCGAATTCCTCACCCAGTGCCGTAGGTCATACGGACTTGAGACACTGCAAATACCTGGCTCGACGACAGGCTGCCGCCTTACCAGATCGATTACACAGAGCAAGGTGCATACCAACGTGGCAAATGAGACGCGATAAAAACGGGTCAAGAGCAAAACTTTTCTCTGTGCGACATCTTCTTAATTAATCCATCAATACGCGCAAAATCGCCACGCACCACAATGAGGCGATTGCACAGCACTGGAGCCGCCATGAGCGAACCACTGATCCTGGAACCCACACACACCGCCGACGCGTGCGTCATCTGGTTACACGGCCTGGGCGCCGACCGTTACGACTTCCTGCCGGTAGCCGAGATGCTGCAGCAGACGCTGCACAGCACGCGCTTCGTCATGCCGCAGGCGCCAACCCGCGCGGTCACCATCAATGGTGGCTACCTGATGCCCAGCTGGTACGACATCCTGGCCATGAGCCCGGCCCGGGCGATCAACAAGGAGCAGCTGGAAACCTCGGCGCAGAGCCTGATCGATCTGATCGAGCAACAGCGCGACAGCGGCATCGACCCGCAGCGGATCTTCCTCGCCGGTTTCTCCCAGGGCGGCGCCGTGGTTTTCCATACTGCCTACCTGCGCTGGCAGGGGCCGCTGGGTGGCGTACTGGCCCTCTCCACCTACGCCCCCACCTTCGGCGACGACCTGCAGTTGGCAGATACAAAATTGCAACTGCCGGCGCTGTGTTTGCATGGCAGCGTTGACGATGTGGTGATCCCGTCCATGGGCCGCGCCGCCTTCGAGCAGCTGAGTGCGCTGGGCGTGCCGGTGGAGTGGAAGGCCTACCCGATGGGCCACGAAGTCATCCATGAGGAAATCCGCGATATCGGCGCCTGGCTGATCGCGCACCTGAACCGCTGATATAGAGAGAACAACAATGACCGCAGCCCCTGTCATCCGCTCGCTGGCCGACATCGAACTGATCGAGCAGACCCCGCTGGCCGCCCGCGACCTGCCGGCCAGCACCTACGAGCTGATCCAGCGCAGCGCGGCGCGCCATCCGCAGGCCCCAGCCCTGAGTTTCATCCTTCAGGGCACGGCCGACGAGCAAGCCTATCGACTGAACTACAGCGAGCTGCTGGGAAAGATCACCCAGACCGCCAACGCCTTTCACCGCCTCGGCCTGCGTCCGGGCAAGGCGGTGTCGTTCCTGCTGCCCAACCTGCCGCAGACCCACTTCACCATATGGGGCGGCGAGGCGGCCGGCATCGTCAACGCGATCAACCCACTGCTCGACGCCGAACATATCGCCGAGCTGATTCACGCCTCCGACTCCGAGCTGCTGGTGACCCTGGCGCCCTTCCCCGGCACCGACCTGTGGGCCAAGGTCGAGGCCCTGCGCGGCCAGCTGCCCAATCTCAAGGCGGTGATCTGCGTGGACATGGCCAACCTGCTGCCCGAGCCGCAGCGCAGCGCGCTGAAAGCGCAACGCGGCGGCCTGCCGCAGGGCGTGCTGGACTTCGATGAGCTGATCGCCGCCTGCCCAGCCGACCACCTGGAAAGCAGCCGGCAGTTCCAGCCCGACGACATCGCCAGCTACTTCCACACCGGTGGCACCACCGGCACGCCCAAGCTGGCCCCGCACAGCCATCGCAACGAAGTGGCGATGGCCTGCAGCATGGCTTTCGTCACCCGCTTCGGTCCCGGCGATGTGGCCCTCTGCGGCCTGCCACTGTTCCACGTCAACGGCGTGATCGTCACCGGCCTGACCGCCTTCTACAGTGGTGCCGAAGTATTGCTGGCCACCCCGCAGGGCTACCGCAACACGGCGCTGATGGCCGATTTCTGGGGCATTATCGAGCGCTACAAGGTCAGCTTCTTCAGCGGCGTACCAACCATCTATGCCGGTCTGTTGCAAGTGCCTAGCGAGGGCCATGACCTGTCCAGCCTGCGTTATGCGCTGTGCGGTGCGGCACCCATGCCGATGGAGCTGATCCGCCAGTTCGAGGCCAAGACCGGTCTAACCCTGCTCGAAGGCTACGGTCTCACCGAAGGCACCTGCGGCAGCTGCGCCAACCCCATCGGCGGCGAGCGCCGCGCTGGCTCCATCGGCCTGCGCATGCCCTACTGCGAGGTGGCGATCAAGGTCCTCGACGAGCAGGGCAACTACCTGCGCGACGCCGCGCAGAACGAGATCGGCAACCTGTGCATCCGCGGCGCCACCGTGTTCAAGGGCTACCTGCAGGCGAGCAAGAATGCCGGCATCTGGGTCGACGGTGACTGGTTCAACACCGGCGACCTCGGCCGCCTGGACGCCGACGGCTACGTCTGGCTGACCGGGCGCAGCAAGGACCTGATCATCCGTGGCGGCCACAACATCGATCCGCAGATGATCGAGGAAGCCCTGCACAAGCACCCGGCGGTGGCCCTGGCAGCGGCGGTCGGCAAGCCGGACGAGAAAGCCGGTGAACTGCCGGTGGTCTATGTGCAGCTCAAGCCCGGACAGAGCGTCAGCGAAGCGGAGCTGCTCAGCCACGCCGCCGCGCATATTCCGGAACGTGCGGCAGTACCCAAGGACGTGTGGATCATCGACGCCATCCCGGTTACCCCGGTCGGCAAGACCTTCAAGCCGGCCTTGCGCTTCGATGCCATTCGTCGGGTCTATGAGAGCGTACTGGCCGACCTGGGCGGCAATATTCGCGTCGAAGTACTGAGCGACGACCAGCTCGGCCAGGTCGCCCACATCCATAGTCCGCAGTGCGATGACTCATTGCAGCAGGCCATTGCAGAGCGATTGGCAGGTTTTGCCGTGCGTCATCGTCTGCACCACGACGCCTGACCCAGGCGGCCGCTGCACAAGTGTGGGCGGCCGTTCTATCGTTCATTTCGCCACGTAACCGCTGGTCGCCAATGCTGACCAGCGGGATTGTTTCTCGACCGACTCAGTCATAAGGTCGAGGCTGGTGTTCGTGTTAACGATAGGAAGCGTTTGCGATGCCCAGCCGCCTTATCACAGCGTTGGATCACTGACAGCCCGGCCATGAAAAACGCCCGCTGGCAGCCCGACCCGCTGCAACTGCAACATGTGCGACTGTTCCAGAATGTCGCCTCCAGCAGCCTCGACCAGTTGCTCAGGGAGTTTCGCGCCTGCGAATTGGAGGCCGGCGAAGTGCTGCTTTCGCCGTTCAACCGCAACCAGTACCTCTATCTGCTGCTCGAAGGCGAACTCAAGGTCTTCCTCGGTTCGCTCGACAATCAACCGGTGAGCACCCTGCAGCCCGGTGAGTGTGCCGGCGAAATCAGCTTCATCGACAACGACCACCCCTCCGCCTACGTCGTCGCCACCACCGCGTCCCTGGTGCTACGCCTGCACCGCGAATCCCTGGTCAACCTGTTCAACCAGTCGCCGCAACTGATGCAGAACCTGCTGGAACTGCTCTGCGATCGAGTGCGCCAGGGCAACCGGATCATTCTCGACAGCGAACAGAACGCCAACCTCGATACCCTCACCGGCTGTTTCAACCGGCGCTGGCTGGAGCATGTGTATACCCGCGAAAGCACCCGTTGCGCCTTCAATGGCCAGGCACTGTGCATGCTCATGCTGGATGTCGACCACTTCAAGGCCTACAACGACCAGCACGGCCATCTCGCCGGCGATTACGCCCTGTGCCTGGTGGCCCACACCCTGCGCAACCAACTGCGGCCGAAGGACAGCATGGCGCGTTACGGCGGCGAAGAGTTCGTCATCCTGCTGCCGGAAATCGACGTGGAGGAAGCCCGCAGCATCGGCGAGCGCCTGCGTCAGAGCCTTGAGCAGGTCTCCTCGTTCTATTCGCCGGTTGGCATTCTGCCGGGCGTCACCGTATCCATCGGCATGGCGCCGATGAAGCCGCAGGACAGCCTGGAAAGCCTGATCGCGCGGGCTGACAGCGCGCTATATCAGGCCAAGCAGCAGGGCCGCAACTGCCTCTGCGGCTAAAAAATGTACCGATAGCGGCTGCACCGCTGCGATGCGGCGTCACGCGGTGCTCGAAATCCTCATGAACTCCAGTTCACTGCGGTTTCTGCGCTCGGGCTCCTTGCCTCACAGCGGTTCGCTCGCTATCCATCACATTTTTCTCCGTACTTGTCAGAGCCAGCCTTGTAGGGTGGATAACACTCTGCTTATCCACCGAGGCCGCCTCCAAACGGTCACAGGCAGATTGATGAGCGAGCGCTACCCCCCTGGCAGCGCGATTGCACCACTCACGCCCTCAACCCGCCAACAGCCCCGGCAAGCTCTGTTAGAGTTCGGCGCATAACAATAACGCCCGGATGGCTCCCTACTATGCGCAAACTCCCTCTCGCCTTGCTCGCTGTTGCCGTGATTGGTGCTGGCGTGTTCTTCGGCCTGCCCAGCCTGCTCGACCGCAAGATGAACAGCGTCGCCTCACCGGCACCCTACCCGGCCAGCGAGTCGGCCAGCAAACTGCACCAGACCCTGTTCGTCGCCGACCTACACGATGACGCCCTGCTTTGGCAGCGCGATCTGCTCGAACGCCACACTTATGGTCACTCCGACCTGCCGCGCCTGCTCGAAGGACGTGTCGGCCTGCAGGTGTTCTCCACCGTGACCAAGACCCCGCGCGGCCTCAACTACCAGAGCAACGGTAGCGATAGCGACAACATCACCCTGCTGGCCATGGCCCAGCGCTGGCCGCGGGCGACCTGGAACAGCCTGCTGCAACGGGCGCTGTACCAGGGGCAGAAACTGCAGCAGGCGGCCACCGACAGCCAGGGGCGCCTGGTATTGATCCGCAGCCGCGGCGACCTGCAAGCCTTCCTCAAGACCTGGCAGCAGGATCCGCAGCACCTGGCCGCAATCCTCGCCACCGAGGGCCTGCAGCCCATCGAAGGCAAGCTGGAAAATATCGACCGTCTGTACGACGCCGGCTTTCGCATCGCCGGCCTGACCCACTTCTTCGACAACGAAGTAGGCGGCTCGGCCCATGGCCTGGAGAAAGGCGGCCTGACTCCACTCGGCCGCCAGGTCATCGCCCGCCTGGAAGAAAAACGCATGCTGGTCGACCTCGCCCATGCCTCCAAGGCGCTGATCGACGACGTCCTGAAAATCGCCACCCGCCCAGTACTGGTGTCCCACACCGGCGTTGCAGGCACCTGCCCCGGCCCACGCAACCTGAGCGACGAACACCTGCAACGCATCGCCGCCAACGGCGGGCTGATCGGTATCGGCTATTGGGATGCCGCCGTCTGTGAAACCTCGGTCGGCGCCATCGTCCGTGCCATTCGCTACAGTGCCGACAAGATCGGCGTCGAGCATGTGGCCCTGGGCTCCGACTTCAACGGCACGGTGCACACGCCTTTCGATACCACCGGCCTGGCGCAGATTACCGAAGGCCTGCAACGCGCCGGCTTCAGCCAGGCCGACATCGCCAAGATCATGGGCGGCAACGTGCAGCGTCTGCTGCTCAGCACACTGCCGGAATAACCCGGTGCGCCAAGCTCCCCGCGGCACTTCGCCACGGGGACTTCTTGCATTACACTGGCGGCCGTTCATTCCTTAACCAATACGAGATGGCCGTGCTCAAAGCACTCAAGAAAATTTTCAGCAAGGGCGAAGCCGAGCAGCCCGTGCGCAGCACCTCTCCCAGCTCACCCGCCCCATCCGTCGCCGCCCCTGGCGAACATCGCCAGCAGCAGCCCAAACAACAAGCAGGCGCCGGCAGCGAACCTGCAGCCAGCGCGCCAGCGCCGAAGAAAGCGCGTAACGACAAACCGCGCCGCGAGCGCCCGGCCAAGCCAGTGGATACCTGGAAGCTGGAAGACTTCGCGGTCGATCCGCAGGAAGGCAAAACCCGCTTCCACGACTTCCGGCTCTCTCCCGAGCTGATGCACGCGATCCACGACCTCGGCTTCCCCTACTGCACGCCGATCCAGGCCCAGGTGCTCGGACACACCCTCAAGGGCAAGGACGCCATCGGCCGTGCCCAGACCGGCACTGGCAAGACCGCCGCGTTCCTGATCTCGACTATTACCCAGCTGCTGCAGACGCCGCCGCCGAAAGAACGCTACATGGGCGAGCCGCGCGCACTGATCATCGCGCCGACCCGCGAACTGGTGGTGCAGATCGCCAAGGACGCCGCCGACCTGACCAAGTACACCGGCCTCAACGTCATGCAGTTCGTTGGCGGCATGGACTTCGACAAGCAGCTAAAGCAGCTGGAATCGCGCTTCTGCGACATCCTGGTGGCAACCCCGGGCCGCCTGCTGGACTTCAACCAGCGCGGCGAAGTGCACCTGGACATGGTCGAGGTGATGGTTCTCGATGAAGCCGACCGCATGCTCGACATGGGCTTCATCCCGCAGGTACGCCAGATCATCCGCCAAACCCCGATGAAGGGCGAACGGCAGACCCTGCTGTTCTCCGCCACCTTCACCGAAGACGTGATGAACCTGGCACGCCAGTGGACGGTCGACCCGGCCATCGTCGAGATCGAGCCGGAGCAGGTCGCCAGCGACACCGTCGAGCAGCATGTCTACGCGGTGGCCGGCAGCGACAAGTACAAGCTGCTGTACAACCTGATCGCGCAGAACGACTGGACCCGCGTGATGGTCTTCGCCAACCGCAAGGACGAAGTGCGGCGCATCGAGGAAAAACTCACCCGCGACGGCATCAGTGCCGCGCAGATGTCCGGCGACGTGCCGCAGGTCAAGCGGATCAAGGTGCTCGAAGGCTTCCGCGAGGGCAAGATCCGCGTCCTGGTCGCCACCGATGTGGCCGGCCGCGGCATCCACGTCGAAGGCATCAGCCACGTGATCAACTTCACCCTGCCGGAAACTCCCGACGACTACGTGCACCGCATCGGCCGTACGGGCCGTGCCGGCACCAGCGGCAAGTCGATCAGCTTCGCCGGCGAGGACGATGCCTACGCCCTGCCACCGATCGAGGCGCTGATCGGGCGCAAGATCAACTGCGAGATGCCGCCGGACGAGCTGCTCAAGCCGGTGCCACGCAAGCACTGATCGCGCTGTTAGAAAAAGCCCGCTGAACACGGGCTTTTTTGTGGGCTGAAGTTCGCCTTCAGGCTCGGCGTGCCGTCTAACGGGACTGCACCAGGCTCAGCACGTCGGCACTGCGCTGCGGCCGCGACGCCAGATAGCGGGTGCAGCTAACGCGCAGGAACGAGGCGAAATTGACCACCTCACCGCGGTAGTCCATAACCTCGTCATACAGCTTGCTGATCAACTGATTGGTGGTCATGCCGTCGACCTCGGCGATTTCGCGCAGCAGCTCCCAGAACTGGTTTTCCAGGCGCAGGGTTGTCACCACCCCACGGATACGCAGGGAGCGCGAGCGCGACTCGTAGAGGATCGGGTCAGCCTTCACATAGAGTTCGCACATCGCGCAGCTCCTCTTAGCCCAATACCTTCAGAAACGCCGCCAGCCAGGCCGGATGGGCTGGCCAGGCGGGCGCGGTGACCAGGTTGCCATCGACATGCACGCCGTCCATCGGCACCTCCACATACTCGCCGCCGGCCAGGCGCACTTCAGGCGCGCATGCCGGGTAAGCGCTGCAACCGCGTCCCTTGAGCACATCGGCGGCAGCCAGCAGCTGGGCGCCATGACAGACGGCGGCAATCGGCTTGTTGGCGGCGTTGAAAGCCTGCACCAGGGCAATCACCTGCGGATTCAGGCGCAGGTACTCGGGGGCGCGACCACCGGGAATTACCAGAGCATGGTAAGCCTCGGCACGCACCTGATCGAAGCTGAAGTTGAGGGCAAAGTTATGCCCCGGCTTCTCGCTGTAGGTCTGGTCGCCCTCGAAGTCATGGATGGCGGTACGCACGCTGTCGCCGGCCTGCTTGCCAGGGCACACCGCATGCACGGTATGGCCGACCATCTGCAGGGCCTGGAACGGCACCATGGTTTCGTAGTCTTCGACATAGTCGCCGACCAACATAAGGATGTTCTTGGCAGTCATGGCAGGGCCTCTGGTCCAGGTGAGTTGACTCTTACAGTCTGGTCCAGAGCCACCGACAGCGGGTAACAACGGGCTACTACAGACAGAAAAGGCTGCATGCTGCGGGTTTTGCAGCGACCGCCATGCAGTGGCTTGTCACGCTTGCCGTGACCACAATGAGCAGTTGGCAGCAGTGCACCGCACAGGTAGCAGGTCAGCTTTCAGGTCAAAGACGCACGCCATACTTCGCATAGATCCGCTCGATCACACCATCGCGCTTCAGTTTGACGATGGCTTCATCCAACCTTTCCAGCCAGACCTTGTTACGCGGATGCACGCGCATGCTCACATCAAACACGCTGATGGCATCGCCCACTTCAAGCGTGCGGTAGGCCGGGACTTGCCGGATGTTGTATTGCGCCACCGCCTTGTTGATCACGATCTGGTCAAAGCGCGCGCTCGCCAGCATTTCCAATAGCTGCAGCTCGTTCAAGGCATTGCGCCGATCAATTTGCCCAGCCTCAATCAACGCACGCAAGTCAGGGTAGGCATAACCACGCACCAGACCCAGGGCCTTGCCGCGCAGGTCATCCGGCGTGTTCACGGCAAACGCCTTGCCTGGAGCAAAAACCATGACATCGACGATCTTGCCGAACGGTACGGAAAACTCGCCCGGCACCTCCTGCCCCTTCACCCAGCCGGCATAAACACCGGGCTCGATATCCAGTTGGCCGCCATTGAACAACAGTCCAATGCGCGGATAGGGGTAATAGCGCACATTGAATTTATCGCCAAGCAGCAGACTCAGCTCGTCAAATATGTCTTGGTAAATGCCACTGTTATCACGCTCGATCATCATCGGCGGGTAATCATAAAAGCCGACTTCAAACGTGGCGGCCGCTGCCGGAGCGGCAAACCCCAGCCAGCCCAACAGATAGATCAACGCCTGCTTTCTAGCCCGCCGCATTAACCACCTCAGCACGTTCACGCTGGCGACCACCCTGCAACATCGAACTCACATGCATCAGCAGCATCCTCCCGCACCAGGGTCTGTTGCCGCCGTGCACGAAGCGGTAACAGACCCTAAGCATAGCCCCATAAAAAAAGCCGGCCCCTTGCGGGTAACCGGCTTTCAGCGCTCACAAACCTGGCTTACAGCGGCTTGCCGCGATTGCCGTGGGCAGCGACGAACTGCTGCACGGTCTTCAGGTCGTTGGCCAGCACGGTGCAACGCTCGTCGCGCTGGAACAGGTCAGCCAGATGCGGCGGCAGGGCAGGAGCCTGGCCGATACCGGCCTTCTCCACTGCTTCAGGGAACTTGACCGGGTGGGCGGTGCCCAGGGTAACCATGGGAATGGCCATACTGCGGCGGCATTCACGGGCCGCGCGCACGCCGATCGCGGTGTGCGGGTCGAGCAGCTCGCCGCACTCCTTGTAGACCTCGGCGATGGTCTCGCAGGTCTCTTCGTCATTCACTGCCAGCGAGTCGAACAGCTTGCGCGCCTCGGTCCAGCGATCTTCCTCGACGCTGAAACCGCCACCCTGCTTGAAGGTATCCATCAGCCCGGCGATAGCAGCACCATTGCGACCATGCAGGTCGAACAGCAGACGCTCGAAGTTCGACGACACCATGATGTCCATGGACGGCGACAGGGTCGGGTGCAGATCGCCCTTCACATACTGATTGCCACTCATGAAGCGGTGCAGGATGTCGTTGCGGTTGGTGGCGACGATCAACTGGCTGATTGGCAGGCCCATGTTGCGTGCCAGGTAGCCGGCGAAGATGTCACCGAAGTTGCCAGTCGGTACCGAGAACGCCACCGAACGCGCCGGGCCACCGAGCTGCAGGGCGGCGTGGAAGTAGTAGACGATCTGGGCCATGATCCGCGCCCAGTTGATCGAGTTGACTGCCACCAGACGGGTACCCTTGAGGAAACCCTGGTCGGCGAAGCTGGCCTTAACCATCTCCTGGCAGTCGTCGAAGTTGCCTTCGATGGCGATGTTGTGGATGTTATCGCCGAAGATGGTGGTCATCTGCCGGCGCTGCACCTCGGACACGCGGTTGTGCGGGTGCATGATGAAGATGTCGACGTTGTCGCAGGCCTTACAGCCTTCGATGGCCGCCGAGCCGGTATCACCACTGGTGGCACCCATGATCACTACACGCTCGTTGCGCTTGGCCAGCACGTAGTCGAGCAGGCGGCCGAGCAGCTGCAGGGCGAAATCCTTGAAAGCCAGGGTCGGGCCGTGGAACAGCTCCAGCACCCACTCGTTGCCGTTCAGTTGGCGCAGCGGCGCCACGGCGTTGTGGGCAAACACCCCATAGGTTTCTTCGAGGATCTTCTTGAAGTCGGCATCCGGGATGCTGCCGGTGACGAACGGACGCATCACGCGGAAGGCCAGCTCGTGATAGGGCAGGCCGGCCCAGGAGGCGATTTCTTCCTGGGTGAAGCGCGGCAGGTTTTCCGGTACGTAGAGGCCGCCGTCACTGGCCAGGCCAGCCAGCAGCACGTCTTCGAAGTTGAGAACCGGGGCCTGGCCGCGGGTACTGATATAACGCATGTTCTTTCCCTCAGCCCAGTTGTTCGACGCGGATACGCACCACGCGACCGACCACGTCGCTCAGCGCTTCCAGCGCGGCGATGGCGTCGTTGACGCGCGACTCGACCACCCGGTGGGTGACCAGAATCATCGGTACCAGGCCGTCGTGCTCTTCGGCTTCTTTCTGCATGATCGATTCGATGTTGATGCCGCGCGCCGAGAGGATACTCGCCACCTGGGCCAACACGCCCGGATGATCCTTGGCCTGGATGCGCAGGTAGTAGGCGCTCTCGCACTGCTCGATCGGCAGGATCGGGTGGTCGGACAGCGAATCCGGCTGAAAGGCCAGGTGCGGCACACGGTTTTCCGGGTCGGTGGTCAGCGCACGCACCACGTCGACCAGGTCGGCCACTACGGAAGATGCGGTCGGTTCCATGCCGGCGCCGGCACCGTAGAACAGGGTCGAACCGGCGGCATCGCCATTGACCATCACCGCGTTCATCACGCCATTGACGTTGGCGATCAGACGGTCAGCCGGGATCAGCGTCGGGTGCACGCGCAGCTCGAAACCGGCCTCGGTGCGACGAGCCACACCGAGGTGCTTGATGCGGTAGCCCAGGGCTTCGGCGTAGTTGACGTCGGCGCTGGTCAGCTGGCTGATGCCTTCGGTGTAGGCCTTGTCGAACTGCAGCGGGATACCAAAGGCGATGGAGGCGAGGATGGTCAGCTTGTGCGCGGCGTCGATGCCTTCGACGTCGAAGGTCGGATCGGCTTCGGCATAGCCGAGGGCCTGAGCCTCTTTCAACACGTCAGAGAAGGCACGGCCTTTCTCGCGCATCTCGGTAAGGATGAAGTTGCCGGTGCCGTTGATGATGCCCGCCAGCCAGTTAATGCGGTTGCCGGCCAGGCCTTCGCGGATCGCCTTGATCACCGGGATGCCGCCAGCCACGGCCGCTTCGAAAGCGACGATAACGCCCTTCTCGCGCGCCTTGGCGAAGATTTCGTTGCCGTGCACGGCGATCAGCGCCTTGTTCGCGGTGACCACGTGCTTGCCGTTCTCGATGGCCTTGAGCACCAGCTCGTGGGCCAGGGTGTAGCCACCGATCAGCTCGATGACCACGTCGATCTCGGGGTTGTTCGCCACATCGAAAATATCAGCAGTGATGGGGGTGCTGCCGGTATCGCATTTCGGGTTGGGGCGACGTGCAGCAATCTGCGCGACTTCGATTCCGCGCCCGGCACGGCGGGCAATCTCCTCGGCATTGCGTTTAAGCACATTGAAGGTGCCGCCACCGACGGTACCCAGCCCACAGATGCCTACTTTGACCGGTTTCACTCTGATTTCCCCATCTGCACTGCGTAAAACGGCCGGAGCAAGCCCCGGCCGCATAAAAGAGCCGCACATTACGAAGCGGTTCCCTATTAGTCAATCTACCAGCGACCCCGGATTACTTGGCCTCCAGGGCAATTTTTGCCAGATCGGGTGCCGGTTTGTATCCCGGAATCAGCTGACCGTTCGCCAGAACGATGGCAGGCGTACCATTCACACCAATGGCCTTACCCAGTTCGTAGTGCTTCATGACGGGATTTACGCACTTCCCGGGTGGCAGCTCCTGGCGGGCCTTGGCCTTGTCCATCGCAGCCTGGCGATCCTTGGCGCACCACACGCTGACCAGACCGTTGTAGCCATGGGAACCCTCGCCCTGGCGTGGGAAGGCGACATAACGCACCTCGACGCCGAGGCGATTGAGCTCCGGCACCTCGCTGTGCAGCTTCTGGCAGTAACCGCAATCGGGATCGGTAAACACGGTGATATGGGTCTTCGGCTGCTTCGGTGCAAATACCACCATTTCGCTCAACGGAACTTCGTTGATCAGCTTGGCGATGCCTTGGCTTTGCACCTTCTCGGTCAGATTGACTGCACTATCATCCTTGAACTGATAGAGATTGCCCTGCAGGAGGAACTGTCCATCGGCACTGGCATAGAGCAGGCGACCACCCTTTAGCTGCACCTGAAACAGACCGGTCATTGGACTCTCGGCAATAGCCTCAATCGGCAACTTGGGGTCTAACTTGTAAAGCGTGGCACGGATGGCCTGATCCGGATCGGCCGCTTGGGCAATGGCAGCAACAAGGCCGAGCGCGGTGCCGGCAATAAGGCGGAAAACGGGCATGGGTTACTCCTGTCAACAGTGCGGCCAGCCTACCACAGAAGCCCTGCAGCGCCGATCACAGACGCTGGGCGGGCATATGGAACGGATGGACTGCGGAGTCAACACGCAGAAATTGAAGCGGCGAGGCATTCAGCCACCTCGATGACATCCCTGTCGAAACGTCGTAGTCCGCCGAGCCCCGGCCCGACCATCCGTGGCCGGTCGTTCGCCGGAACGACGCAGTGCTTCGTCTTTCCCGGCTCACCCACGCGGATGATGCCGAGCGTGCAGTTCCTGCAGCCGCGCCTTGGCGATATGGGTGTAGATCTGCGTGGTCGACAGGTCGCTGTGCCCCAGCAGCATCTGCACCACGCGCAGGTCGGCACCATGATTGAGCAAGTGGGTGGCGAAGGCATGGCGCAGGGTATGCGGCGACAGCGACTTGGCGATCCCGGCCACCCGAGCCTGGTGCTTGATCCGGTGCCAGAAGGTCTGCCGGGTCATCTGCTCGCCGCGCAGGCTGGGAAACAGCACATCGCTCGGTTTGCCAGCCAGCAGCAAGGGCCGCGCCTCGCGCACATAGCGCTCGATCCAGGCGATCGCCTCTTCACCCATGGGCACCAAGCGCTCCTTGCTGCCCTTGCCGAACACACGCAGCACACCCTGACGCAGATTGACCTGCTCCAGGGTCAGGGAAATCAGCTCGCTTACCCGCAGGCCACAGGCATACAGGACTTCGAGCATGGCGCGGTCGCGCAGGCCAAGCGGATCGTCCAGCTCCGGCGCCGCCAGCAGCGCTTCGACATCCGCCTCGGACAACGATTTGGGCAGCGGCCGGCCGAGCTGCGGCAGATCAATCTGCAGGGTCGGGTCCTCGCTGATCAGGCCCTCGCGCAGCAGGTAGCGGTAGAAGCCGCGCACCCCGGAAAGAAAGCGCGCCGTGGAGCGCGCCTTGTAGCCCTCAGCCAAGCGCCAGGCGAGATGATCGAGGATGATCTCACGCCCCGCCCCCGGCAACTCCAGACCACGCTCCTCCAGCCAGGCATGGAACAGACCGAGGTCACTGCGGTAGGCATCACGGGTATGTACCGACAGGCCTTTCTCCAGCCACAAGGCATCGAGAAAGCGATCCAGCAGAGGGTGATCGAGAACGGGCATAGGCAACACCAGAAACAGAACCGCTAGTCTTCCACAGCTAGCGCCATGACGGCCAGCTAGCAGAGCGAGTGATCCAGCCTCGGCCTTAGCCGTTTACGGTTTCCGCTGCAGCATCAGCGACAAACCCCGGCAGCACCGGGATCGGTTTATTGTCTTCGCCCACGGCAACAAAGCTGAACACACCACTGACTGCTTTCTCGCGCCCGTCGTGGTACATGCTCTCGACATAGATGTTCACCTCGACCTTGAGGCTGGTATTGCCGACCTTGATCACCCGACCGACCAGCTCGACGATTGAGCCGGCCGGTATCGCATGTTTGAAGTCGATGCGATCACTGGACACGGTCACCAGGGGCAGGCGGCAGAAGCGCGTAGCCGCGATGAAGGAGACCTCGTCCATCCAGGCCAGGGCGGTACCACCGAACAGGGTGTTGTGGTGGTTGGTGGTCGGCGGGAATACCGCCTTGGTCACGCGGCTTTCCGACAACTCGGTGCGGCGCTGGATCTCTTGCTCTCTCGGGGTCATGCCACTACTGCTCTCTGAAAAAGATGTGGCTGCCGCTGTGCTGCGCGGTGTTGTGCTTCTTATCACGCTGCCCGCTGGACAGATATCGACTGCAGAACCTGCCGGTCGCAGGCCCCAGAAACGAAAAAAGCAGCCCGAGGGCTGCTTTTTCCTGCAAGGAAACCGTCCGATCAGGACAGTTTTTCCTTGATGCGTGCGGCCTTGCCGGACAGGTCGCGGAGGTAGTACAGCTTGGCTTTGCGCACGTCACCGCGACGCTTGACGGCCAGGCTGTCAACCAGCGGGCTGTAGGTCTGGAAGGTACGTTCTACGCCAACACCGTTGGAGATCTTGCGCACAGTGAAAGCACTGTTCAGACCACGGTTGCGCTTGGCGATAACCACGCCTTCGAAAGCCTGCAGACGGGAACGGTCGCCTTCCTTTACTTTTACCTGAACGACAATAGTGTCGCCCGGGGCAAAGGCCGGGATTTCTTTGGTCATCTGCTCAGCTTCGAGCTGCTGAATGATTTTGTTGGTCATGCTGTGCTCCTAAGACAAACCACGGTTTGTCATCGATACGTTAACTATCGTCCCGCTGGCGGATGTATTCCTCCAGCAGCTTTTTTTCTTCTCCAGAAAGCGAGCGGCTATCCAGAAGATCAGCACGGCGTTCCCAGGTCCGACCAAGGGACTGCTGTAAACGCCAGCGCCGGATGTGTTCGTGGTTGCCACTAAGCAACACGTCGGGAACACATTTACCCGCATACACCTCCGGGCGGGTGTAGTGCGGACAGTCGAGCAGGCCGTCGCTAAACGAATCCTCCTCGGCCGAATCTGCATGGCCCAATGCACCGGGCAACAAGCGGGTCACTGCATCGATCAGAACCATCGCCGGCAGCTCACCGCCGGAGAGAACGTAGTCACCGATCGACCATTCTTCATCGACATGTTCTTCGATGAAACGCTCGTCGATACCTTCGTAGCGGCCGGCAATCAGGATCAACGCCTCCTCGCCAGCCAGCTCACGCACTGCCGGCTGATTAAGCTGGCGGCCTTGCGGCGACAGGTAGATCACCTTCGCCTGCGCTCCGGCCGATGCCTTGGCCGCAGCCAGGGCGCCTTCCAGAGGCTTGATCTTCATCACCATGCCGGGGCCGCCACCGAAGGGGCGATCATCCACAGTCTGATGCCGGTCATCGGTGAAATCGCGCAGGTAGTGGCAGTTCAACTGCAACAGACCCTGCTTCACCGCACGACTGGTAATGCCGTACTGACTGATGGCGGCAAACATCTCCGGGAAGATGCTGATGACTTCAACGCGCATGGCACTCGCTCGCACAAGAGCCTGTCAGCTCAGAAATCAGCATCCCAGTCGACCTGCATTTCGCCAGCGGCCAGATCGACCTTGAGCACACACTGCGCGGTATACGGCAGCAGGCGTTCACGGTCATCCAGGCTGTCAGCGCAGGGCTTGACCACCATCACATCGTTGGCACCGGTCTCCAGCAGGTGGTCGATTTTGCCGAGCAGTTGCCCGAGCTGATCGATAACCTTGAGACCTTCGAGCTGGTACCAGTAGAACTCGTCTTCAGCCAGATCCGGCAGCAACGCACGGGGCACACAAATGTCGAAACCCGCGAAGGTACGTGCCACTTCGCGGTCATCGAGGCCCTTGAGCTTTGCCACCAGGACCTTGCCTTGCAAGCGTCCACTTAGCATCTCAACCTGCTTGACCTCTGCATCGCGCTTGAGCGTCCAATGCGGGTAATCAAGCAGGTTGTCGATCGGATCGGTGAAGGAATAAATCTTCACCTCGCCACGCACACCGTGCACCGAAGTGATCTTGCCGAGGACGATCAGGTCCTCAGCGGTCGGCGTCGTGGTCATAGTACTCAGGCAGCGGCCTTGGCAGCGTCCTTGAGCAGCTGAGCAACACGCTCAGACGGCTGGGCGCCTTGGCTCAGCCAGTAAGTGACGCGCTCCTGATTAACAGAAAGCTTCACTTCACCACCGGTGGCGATCGGGTTGAAGAAACCCACGCGCTCAACGAAACGACCATCGCGCGCATTGCGGCTGTTGGTCACGGTCAGGTGGTAGAAGGGGCGCTTCTTGGAGCCGCCACGGGCAAGACGGATGGTTACCATGTGAACATCGTTCCTGTAGTCGGTGCTTGCAAAACAAAAGGCACACTTTGAGGGCCTAGGCCCGAAAGGCCGCATATTCTAAGGATTATGCGACCGTTTGCAAATCTCTTTTTGGTTCCGCCGGTCGGCGTCGCCCTGCAAGCCAGGCAGGGCGGCCCTATACGGCATTCGCGGGCAGGCTGCTCAGAGCTTGGGCATGCCGCCGCCGGGCATCATTCCGCCCAGACCCCGCATCATCTTGGCCATGCCGCCCTTGGCAGTGAACTTCTTCATCATCTTCTGCATCTGCTTGTGCTGCTTGATCAGCCGCCCGACATCCTGCACCTGGGTGCCGGAACCAAGGGCAATGCGGCGCTTGCGCGAGCCACTGATGATGTCCGGGTCACGGCGCTCGGCTGGGGTCATCGAGCAGATGATCGCGTCCATCTGCTTGAACTGCTTCTCGGCTGCACCCTGGGCGCCGCTCATTTGCGACAGATTGACCCCGCCGATGGACGGTAGCTTGTCCATCAGACCACCCAAGCCGCCCATGTTCTTCATCTGCTGCAGCTGATCGCGGAAGTCTTCGAGGTCGAAGCCTTTGCCCTTCTTCAGCTTCTTGGTGAGCTTCTCGGCCTTCTCGCGGTCGATGGTCTGCTCGGCCTGCTCGATCAGGCTGAGCACGTCACCCATGCCGAGGATGCGCGAGGCGATACGATCCGGATGGAAGGGCTCGAGCGCGTCGCTCTTCTCGCCCATACCGATGAACTTGATCGGCTTGCCGGTGATGTGGCGCACGGACAGCGCGGCACCACCACGGGCATCGCCGTCGACCTTGGTCAGCACCACGCCGGTCAGCGGCAGCGCATCGCCGAAGGCCTTGGCCGTGTTGGCGGCATCCTGGCCGGTCATGGCGTCGACCACGAACAGGGTCTCGGCCGGCTTGGTCGCCGCATGCACGGCCTGGATCTCGGCCATCATCTCGGCATCGATGGCCAGACGGCCGGCGGTGTCGACGATGACCACGTCGATGAACTTGAGCTTGGCCTCGGCAATCGCCGCCTGGGCAATGGCCACCGGCTGCTGGCTGCTGTCGGACGGGAAGAAGGTCACACCGATGTCGCTGGCCAGGGTTTCCAGCTGCTTGATCGCCGCCGGGCGATAGACGTCAGCCGAGACCAGCATCACCGTCTTCTTCTTGCGCTCCTTGAGGAAGCGCGCCAGCTTGCCGGCGGTGGTGGTCTTGCCAGCACCCTGCAGGCCGGCCATCAGCACCACGGCGGGAGGGGTGACGGCGAGGCTGAGATCCTCGTTGGCCGCACCCATCAGCTCTTCCAGCTCGGCGCGCACGATCTTCACGAATGCCTGACCGGGCGTCAGGCTCTTCGACACCTCGGTGCCGACCGCGCGATCCTTGACCTTGTTGACGAAGTCCTTGACCACCGGCAGCGCAACATCGGCCTCGAGCAGGGCCATGCGCACTTCACGCAGGGTGTCCTTGATGTTGTCTTCGCTCAGTTTGGCCTTGCCGGTGACATGACGCAGCGTCTGTGACAGGCGGTCAGTTAGGTTTTCGAACATGCGCTTTCCTTTCAGCGGGTCTTGCGGCAGGTCGCGGAGTATAACCAAGTGCCCGAGTCACCGACACCGCCAGCGGTCTTTCGTGAAATGCTTCTTATATGCCAAACTCACGACCTTTCGGGCCCTGCGTTACAAGGACTTATGCACCCTCTGCTGCCCAGCCTCGCTGCTGCCGCGCTGTATGCCGGCGCCACTGTTTATCAAGGCCTGCGCCTGGCCAAGCGCGAAACGCCGAACCGGCCCCTGCTCGCACTGCTGGTACTGGTTGCCCTGCTCTGTCATGGCAGCAGCCTGTTCCTGCAGTTAAATGCCAGCGCCGGGCTGACCCTGGACTTCTTCAGCGCCGCCAGCCTGATCGCCTACGCGGTGATCCTCCTGACCCTGCTGGCCTGCCTGCGCATCCCGGTGGAAAACCTGCTGCTGGTTCTGCTGCCCGTGGGCTGTCTGACCGTGCTGCTGGCGCAGTTTCTGCCCACTGGCACGCTGAGCCCGATCAATGAAGGTCCCGGCATTCTCGCCCACATCCTTCTGTCGATCCTAGCCTATGGCCTGCTGACCATGGCGGTGTTTCAAGCCCTGCTTCTGCTGCTGCAGGATCACCAGCTCAAGCACAAGCATCCGTCCGGGCTGATCAAGAACTTCCCGCCACTGCAAACCATGGAAAGCCTGCTGTTCGGCTTCCTCTGGGCTGGCTGGGGCCTGCTCTCGCTGTCGCTGCTGTCCGGCTGGCTGTTCGTCGACAATCTGTTCGCCCAGCACTTGGCACACAAAACCATCCTCTCCTGCTTCGCCTGGGTGGTCTTCGCCGTGCTGCTGTGGGGCCGTCACCAGCTGGGTTGGCGCGGCCACAAGGCCATCCGCTGGACCCTGGCAGGCTTCTGCCTGCTGATGCTGGCGTACTTCGGCAGCAAGCTGGTCCGCGAATTCATTCTGCATATCTGAGCCGCCCATGACCCTCACTCCCTGGATGTGGTCGCTTGGTGCCTTGGCTCTGCTGGGCGCTGCCACCCTGCTGCTGTACGGCGGCAACCTGGCTCACTACCTCGGTCTGACCAGTCGCGCCGCCCGCACCCGTGGTGCACCAACCCGTGAGCGGCGGCGCAAACCGCGCAGCCTCAGTGCCCAGGAAGCCCGCCAGCAGCGTCAGTACGCCCTGCTCGAACTGCTGGAGCTGGAGAAGGTCACGGTCGATGACATCATGATTCCGCGCAGCGAAGTCATCGGCATCGACCTGGATGACTCGCTCGAACAGATCGTCGAGCAACTGCGCGGCATCAGCCATACGCGTCTGCCGGTGTTCCGTGGCGATATAAATCAGGTCGAAGGCATCGTGCATATGCGTCGCCTGGCCAGCCTGCTGACGCAGAACCGGCTGAGCCAGCAGACCCTGCTGGAAAGCTGCAAGCCACCCTACTTCATCCCCGAAGGCACGCCACTGGCAACCCAACTGGTGAACTTCCAGAAGGAAAAGCGTCGCCTGGGCCTGGTGGTGGACGAGTACGGCGACGTGCTGGGCATCGTCACTCTGGAGGATCTGCTCGACGAGATAGTCGGCGACTTCAGCCATGAAGATGGCGAACACAATCCGGATATCCAGCCCCAGGCCGACGGCACCCAGATCATTGATGGCACGGCGAATATCCGCGAAATCAACAAGAGTCTCGGCTGGCGCCTGCCCAGCGAAGGACCGAAGACCCTCAACGGGCTGATCACCGAAGCTCTGGAGACCATCCCGGATTGCCCGGTGTGCCTGCGCATCGGCCCTTACCGCCTGGAAATCCTCGAATCCAGCGAGAACCGGGTCAAACGCGTGCGGCTGTGGCAGACCCAGCCGGGCCGGGCGCGGCACTAAGCCCGAGCGCCAATCCCTCACCCCACACCCGATAGCCCAGCGCCGAGGGATGGTAGCCATCGAGCGCCAGGTAATCGGCGGCGAACTCCAGCACCAGACCCTGATACTCCACCCCTTCTTCCAGGCAGACCCGGCGCAGATGGCGATCCATCAGGGACGCGCGCCAGCCCAGCAGCTTGCGCAGCAGCCAGGGCAAGGCACTGAAATGCTCGATCGGCGGCACACCGGTAAACACCACACGGCAACCACCCGCCGCCAGGCTGCGACTCAGCTGGCGCAGGGAATCGTCCCAGGTCTGCAGTGAACTCAGGTGCGTGGTGTCATTCACCCCGAACACCAGCACAGCCAGATCCGCCGGCTCGGCCAAGACCTGGGGCAACAGCCGCTGACAGGCCTGCGCGGCGGTGATGCCATTCTCCCCGCAAGCCCGCCAGGCCACCGGACGTTGCAGGCGCACGCTCAGCGCCTGGGCCAGCTGCCCGGCCAGGGCCGCCTCCTGCAACTCGACCCCGACACCGGCCACCGTGGACTCGCCAAGCAGCAGCAAGCGCAGCGGTGGCGCGTCAGCAGCGCCGACCAGACCACTCTGGGCACCCGCGGCGGGCAGCAGGCGCAAGGCCGTACGCCGCGTCCACAGTGCCTGTGGCAATACCACCGGCAGCAGGGCCAGAGTCAGCCCCCACCAGCCCAGCGCACGCAGGCGCATCACAGTTCGACGCGTACCGCCTGGGCCGCGCGAGTGGCCTTGGCGCGGGCCGCGTCGATGCTTTCATCGCGGGCCAGGGCCACGCCCATGCGCCGCTGGCCGCTGACTTCCGGCTTGCCGAACAGGCGCAGGGCGGTATCCGCCTCGGCCAGGGCCGCGCCGAGGTTGGCGAAGCTGACCTGCTGCGACTCGCCTTCGACCAGGATCACCGCCGACGCCGACGGCCCCAGCTGGCGAATCGCCGGGATTGGCAGGCCGAGAATGGCCCGCGCATGCAGGGCGAATTCGGACAGATCCTGGGAGATCAGGGTGACCAGCCCGGTGTCGTGCGGCCGCGGGGAAATCTCGCAGAACCACACCTGATCGCCCTTGACGAACAGCTCCACGCCGAACAGGCCACGCCCGCCCAGCGATTCGGTGACCGCCAGGGCAATGCGCTCGGCCTCGGCCCGCGCCTTGGCGCTCATCGGCTGCGGCTGCCAGGATTCCTGGTAATCACCCTTGACCTGGCGATGACCCACCGGCGCACAGAAGGTGGTGCCGCCACTGTGGCGCACGGTGAGCAAGGCGATTTCGTAGTCGAAGTCGATAAAACCCTCCACGATGACTCTACCCTTGCCAGCGCGCCCGCCAGCCTGGGCGTAATCCCAGGCGGCCTGCAGGTCGGTGGCGCTCTTCAGCACCGACTGACCCTTGCCGGAAGAACTCATGATCGGTTTGATCAGGCAGGGGAAGCCCAGCTTCTCGGTCGCGGCGCGACACTCTTCCAGCGAGTCGGCGAAGAAATACGGCGATGTTGGCAGGCCCAGCTCTTCGGCGGCCAGGCGACGGATGCCTTCGCGGTTCATGGTCAGCTTGGCCGCGCGCGCACTGGGAATCACGGTAAAGCCTTCGGCCTCCAGCTCGACCAAGGTATCGGTGGCGATCGCCTCGATCTCCGGCACGATGTAATGCGGCTGCTCCAACTCGATCACCGCACGCAGGGCAGCGCCGTCGAGCATGCTGATGACGTGGCTGCGATGGGCCACCTGCATGGCCGGGGCATTGGCATAGCGGTCGACGGCAATCACCTCGCAGCCCAGGCGCTGCAACTCAATCACCACTTCCTTGCCCAGCTCGCCAGAGCCACACAGCAGAACACGGGTCGCGGTCGGCGACAGGGGGGTACCGATACGGGGCATGCGGGAGTCCTCGTCAGACAGGCAAAGGGGAATTCAGTGGGTGGCGGGCTGCTGGATAAACTGCCCGGCGGCGCGAGTGCGCTCGACGCAACGCGCCAGCACCAGGCGGCGCTCGGCATTGTCCATGCGCCCCCAGCGGGTGATCTCGTCTGCCGTGCGCTGGCAGCCGGTACAGATGTCCTGCTCATCCAGCGCGCAGATGCTCACGCAGGGCGATTTGACCGGACGCTCGAGTTCCATCAGTCCTGATCCTCGACCAGGTCGCGGGCATAGCGCTGGGCGTTGTGCACGTAATGAGCGGCGCTACCCTCAAGCATCTTCTTCTGCTGTTCGGTCAGCTCGCGCACCACCTTGCCCGGGCTACCCATGACCAGGCTGCCGTCGGGAATCTCCTTACCCTCGGCGATCAGGCTGTTGGCGCCGATGATGCAGTGCTTGCCGATTTTGGCGCCGTTGAGGATTACCGAATTGATGCCGATCAGGCTGTAATCGCCAACCGTGCAGCCGTGCATCATCACATTGTGGCCAACGGTGACGCCCTTGCCCAGGGTCAGCGGAAAGCCCATATCGGTGTGCATCACAGTGCCGTCCTGCACGTTGCTGTTCTCGCCGATATGGATCAGCTCGTTGTCGCCGCGCAGCACCGCGCCGAACCAGACGCTGGCACCCTGCTCCAAGCGCACCTTGCCGATCACTGCCGCCGTGGGGGCGATCCAGCTGTCGGGGTGGGCGTCGACGCGGGCATCGCCCAGGCGGTACTTCATGGTTGGCTCCTTACAAACGGATGATCTTGACCGAGGACTTCGGCGGCTGGTTCAAGTCGATGCCGGCATCGAACACCAGATTGACCAGCTCGACGATCATCACCGCCGTCAGCCCCCAGATCTTGTAGTTGTCGTAGTGATAGCAGGGCACATACCAGCTGCGCCCTTCGTAATCGATGCGATGGGTGACCTCGCGCGGGTCGTCGCAGAAGAAGCGCAGCGGCACGGCAAAGACCGCGGCGATCTCGTCATCATTGGCGCGGTACTCGACGAAGTCCGGCACCACCCCGACATAGGGCGTGACCTTGATGCCGAAGCGCGAGACCAGCGGGCTGAGCGGGCCGACCATCTCCACCAGGCCCGGCGGCAGGCCGACTTCTTCCTCGGCTTCGCGCAGGGCGGTGTGAATTAGGTCGCGGTCTTCCGGGTCGCGGCGACCACCGGGGAAGGCAACTTCGCCGCCGTGGGTGGAGAGGCCGCTGGCACGCAGGGTCAGCACCAATTCCGGCTCGTCGCTACGGGTCAGCGGCAACAGCACGGCGGCTTCGGGCAGGCGCTTGTCGGTCTCCAGAATGCGTGGCGTATGGCTGCGCACACGGTGGAGCAGCTCGTCGAGCATGGCTCATTCTCGGTCTTTTTTTCTAACCGGCATGATGGCATGAAAGCCGGGGGCCGCCCAAGCCCTGCCCCGACGGGACAACTTGCCGGTAGCCCTCCTGTAGCGCGAAGATGGGGTCACTGAAGAAAGGAGCCGGCATGAATTTTTGCAGTCACTGTGGCAACCCGGTGGAACAGCGCATTCCGCTCGGCGACAACCGCCTGCGCTTCGTCTGCCCGCAGTGCCAAACCATCCACTACCAGAACCCGCGCATCGTCGCCGGCTGCCTGCCAGTATGGGGCGAGCAGGTGCTGCTGTGCCGTCGCGCCATCGAACCGCGCCGTGGTTTCTGGACCCTGCCGGCCGGCTTCATGGAAAACGGCGAGACCCTGGAACAGGCCGCGGCCCGCGAGACCAGCGAGGAAGCCTGCGCACGGGTGCGCGAGCTGAATCTGTACACCTTGTTCGACCTGCCGCACATCAGCCAACTGTACGTGTTCTTCCGGGCCGAACTGGTTGATCTGGACTTCGCCGCTGGCGAGGAAAGCCTGGAAGTGCAACTGTTCCACGAGCATGAAATCCCCTGGCAGGAGCTGGCCTTCCCGACCGTCGGTCGCACCCTGAAATGCTACTTCGCCGATCGCCGCGAGCAGGTTTATCCGATCCGCAATGAGGGCATCGCCGCACTGCGCCCACGCAGCTGAGTAGCGCGTCGGCAGCTATAGTCCTTGCTTGTTATCCAGCAACGGCCCCGCGCCCGAAAGGAGCACAGATGGACACCAGCGACCACAGCCTGAGCACCCTGTTCAAGCAACTCGGCCTGCCGGCCGGCAAGGCCGGTATCGAGTCATTTATCCGCGACCATCATCTGCCCGAAGGCCTGGGCCTGGCACAGGCGCCGTTCTGGAACGAATCCCAGGCGGCGTTTATTCGCGAGGCCCTGAGCAACGATTCGGACTGGGCAGAAAGGGTCGACGAGCTGGCCTTGCTGCTGTCCAAGTAGGCCGAATCAGCCTGGTAAATCCAGCTCCAACTCCAGCAGGCTGGCGGCAATCTGCGGGTCATCGGCATCGGTGACCAGGCTCAGCAACACTCGCTCGCCACGCTGCTGCACGGCGAGCCCCTCGACTTTCCACTGCGCATCCAGAGTGGCCAGCCGGCGTATCTGGCCATCGGCTTCGACGAGGCCGATGATGGCACCCAGGCAGGCGCCATCGCGATAGCTGTCCGTCGTATTCTCCGCCACCGCACTGAACAGCCAGCGCCCGTCGGCCAGCGCCGCACCATCGGTAAAGCCCAAAGCCACGCCCTGCAGCTCCCCCAGCGCCAGGGACTCCACGGTTTCCGGCATCGGTACCTCACCGCGCTCGCCCAGCAGCCAGGCCTGCAGCGCCGACCAGGCAAAGCGTACGGCTGCATTCGCCGCCTGCCCCTGGTTACCGCGCTGCAAGAGGATGAAATGCTCGCCCAAGAGGAAAGCGCCTTCGATATTCAGGTCGGCGAACTGTGCGTGTAGAGGCTGGTACAGCGCGCCCAGGTCGATCCGGCGTGGCGCACCCTGCACCGCGCCCCGCGCATCCAGCATCAGCAACACGGCCTGCTGGCGATTAGGCTTGGAGCCCGAACCCAGGGCCAGCAATGCGCCGTGCGGATAGCCGGGCATGGCTGGCAGCAGCGCCAGGGTTTCCAGATCCGGCTTCTGCGCCTTGCGCTCGGCCTTCCCCTCGGCCAGCTCACCGGCGAACAGGCGCAGCAGCTGCCCCGGCGCCGCATCACCCTCGGCGAAGACACCCAGATGCAGCTCATCATCCGCCACCACATACAGCTGGCCCGCACAACGCACCAACGCACTGGCTGCGCTCAAGTGCAGGCGACCCACCGGGTGCTGGCCTGGCGCCAGGCTCAGGTGCCGAAGAAACTGAAGCTCAGCCATGAACCCATCCTTCTGTAGTCATGAGCCGCAATCAGAACAGGCGCGCAGCGTGCCTGTCGACCTTATTCACCCGGCAACACACGGAACCGCTGGCTGCTGGCCCAATGGCACTACCGACAATCCCCGGATGATTGAACATCGGCGCCGGCATAGGCAGACTCTCGCCCTATAACAACCTGTTCGCTCAGGCCTCGGAAACACTTTGGAATATCGCAATGCGCTGGTTGCTCGCCACCCTCTGTTTCACCCTCATCGGCTTGGCCAACGCCTCCACAGCCCCGACCCTGCAAGGCAAGTCGATCGACAAGGTGCTGGTGGTCAAGTCCGAGCGCAAACTGCACCTGATGGGGCGTGGTGAAGTGCTCAAGTCCTATCGCGTATCGCTGGGCAAAGAGCCCAAGGGCCCCAAGCTGCGCGAAGGTGACAGCCGCACGCCGGAAGGCTTCTACTGGATCGACTGGCGCAAGACCAGTGAGAAGTTCAATCTGTCCATGCACATCTCCTACCCCAACGCCCGCGACAGTGCCAACGCGCGCAAGAAAGGCGTACCTGCAGGCGGCATGATCATGATCCATGGCACGCCGCTGGATGACGAATATCCCGAGTGGTATTTCCACACACTCGACTGGACCGAAGGCTGCATCGCCATGCGTAATGTCGATATGCGCGAGGTGTGGCGCCTGGTGCAGGACGGCACGCTGATCGAAATCCGCCCCTGAGGCGCTGTTGCGCGCCGGCAAGACTCCCAGAGGCCTCGGCCTGGCAATGGAACTCGACGTCAGTCTGTCGACCTCGCACAAGCTGCGATCGAGAAGCTGATCGCCCCAGGCCTGGGGCGAGTTCCAGCACCACCTGCGGCACCATCGATATGCGCCCGAACGTCGCGGCAGATGTCTCGCGAATCAGCATTTCCGCCAGGTAAAGACCACAAAGCCCCTACCTGCCAATGCAAGTAGGGGCTTTGTTTATATCGCTGCGTATTAAAACTGCAGGTCGGAAAGCCGCCACACCTCGAAAGCCGGAGTTTCGTAGGGATGGGCTTTTTTCATCGCCTTGACCGCGTCATGCAGCAGCTCATCAGCCACCACCAGTTCGACTTTCCACTCGGCCACCTGCTGCACCTGACCCTGCACACCGAGGAAAGGCTCGCTGCCTTCCAGCGGACGGTACTGCCCCTGCCCCAGGGTCTGCCAGCAGCAGCTGTCGTACTTGCCGATACGCCCGCCGCCCGCGGCAAAAACCGCTAGCTTGACCGGATCCAGATGGCTTTCCGGCACATAGAAACACAGCTTGTACATCGGCTTCTCCAAGGCACATCGACGAATACGGGAGCTTCACAGCACTGAAACCCACCCTGCCATAGTGATAATGGCATTTTGCCTTATCTCGCTTGCGTGGCACAGTTTGCAACTCTGCATTGGAGTACTGGGAAAGGGGATAGTCCATTTCCTGATTAGAGCAATTAGCTATAAGCAAGCAATGCT
Organism: Aquipseudomonas guryensis; assembly: GCF_014164785.1. GTDB lineage: Bacteria > Pseudomonadota > Gammaproteobacteria > Pseudomonadales > Pseudomonadaceae > Aquipseudomonas > Aquipseudomonas guryensis. Next base: position 140,570 of record NZ_JACJFN010000001.1, read on the forward strand.
TAATCACCCTGAGCTAAAACGTCGCCAGCGCGCCCGCAAGCCATCAACCGGCGGATTATGACTGCCGTCGCAATAAGGCAAGCGCTGTGATCGACCACAGCGGCACAGCAGCAGGCGTTGCTCGCGCACAGGCTCGAGGCGCAGGGCCTCCGGGCAAAAAGAAGAGCAGTCGGGAAGCGCGGACGAACGCCCGCAGCGGCAAAGCAAATGAGTCTCGCCGGGTTTGACCTGGCGGACTTCGGGGAGAATGAGGGTGGGGTGTTCGGAGTCTGACACTACTGCCCTCTCCCGCCCTTCGGCCACCCTCTCCCACGCTTCATGAACAAAGAATGGGAGAGGGTCATCAGAAGGGCCGCAAGCGGCCCGCTGTTAGTCCACCCAGACGCGGGCGTTGCGGAACATGCGCAGCCAGCCAGCATCTTCCTGCCAATCGTCTGGCTTCCAGGAGTTCTGCACGGCGCGGAACACCCGCTCCGGGTGCGGCATCATGATGGTCACGCGGCCGTCACGGCTGCACAGCCCGGTGATCCCGCGCGGCGAGCCGTTGGGGTTGGCCGGGTAGGCTTCGCTGACCTTGCCGTAGTTGTCGACGAAGCGCAGCGCCACGGTGCCGGACAGATCCGCCTCGAGCAGGGCTTCCTCGCTCTCGAACTCGGCATGCCCTTCACCGTGGGCGATGGCGATCGGCATGCGCGAACCAGCCATGCCACGCAGGAAGATCGACGCCGACTCCTGCACCTGAACCATGGCCACGCGCGCCTCGAACTGCTCGGAACGGTTGCGCACGAAGTGCGGCCAGAACTCGGTGCCCGGGATCAGCTCGTGCAGGTTGCTCATCATCTGGCAGCCGTTGCACACGCCGAGAGCGAAGCTGTCCTTGCGCTCGAAGAAGCCCTGGAAGGCATCGCGGGCACGGCTGTTGAACAGCACCGACTTGGCCCAGCCCTCACCGGCACCCAGTACGTCGCCGTAGGAGAAGCCGCCGCAGGCCACCAGGCCTTTGAACTGTTCCAGGCTGACGCGACCACTGAGGATGTCGCTCATGTGCACGTCGACCGCGGCGAAGCCGGCGCGGTCGAAGGCTGCCGCCATTTCCACCTGGCCGTTGACGCCCTGCTCGCGCAGCACGGCGATTTGCGGACGCACGCCCTTCTTGATGTAAGGCGCAGCGATGTCCTGATTGACGTCGAAGCTGAGCTTGGTCGACAGGCCTGGATTGTCCTCGTCGAGGATATTGTCGAATTCCTGCTCGGCGCAGCTGGCGTTATCGCGCATGCGCTGGATCTGGTAGCTGGTCTCGGCCCACTGGCGCTGCAACAGGCGACGCTGGCCGCCGAACACCGGCTCGCCATTGAAGCTGATGGCCACGTCGCTGCCGTTGATCGGCTGGCCGATCACCGCCACGCAATCCCCCAGGCCGGCGGCGCTGAACTGCGCCAGCACTTCCGGGGAGGCATCCTGATGCACCTGGATCACCGCGCCGAGTTCTTCGTTGAACAGCACGGCGGCCAGCTCGGAGCTGTCGTCGGCCAGGGCATCGAGGAACAGGCTAAGACCGCAATGGCCGGCAAAGGCCATCTCCAGCGCAGTGGTCAGCAGACCGCCGTCGGAACGGTCGTGGTAGGCCAGCAGGTGACCGTCAGCATTAAGGCCCTGGATCACGGCGAAGAAGGCTTTGAGGTCTTCGGCATCATCGACATCCGGCACGCTCTGGCCGAGCTTGCCGTAGGTTTGGGCGAGGATAGAGCCACCCATGCGGTTCTGTCCGCGACCCAGGTCGATCAGGATCAGGTCGGTCTCGCCCTTGTCCAGACGCAGCTGCGGGGTCAGGGTCTGGCGAATGTCGGCGACCGGGGCGAAGCCGGTGACCACCAGCGACAGCGGCGAGGTCACGGATTTCTCCTGGCCCTCTTCCTGCCAGCGGGTCTTCATCGACATCGAATCCTTGCCCACCGGGATGGTGATACCGAGTGCCGGGCACAGCTCCATGCCGACCGCTTTCACGGTGTCGTACAGGCGCGCGTCTTCGCCCGGGTGGCCGGCAGCAGCCATCCAGTTGGCAGACAGTTTGATATCGGACAGCTTCTCGATGCGCGACGCGGCCAGGTTGGTGATGGTCTCGCCAACCGCCATGCGCCCCGAGGCCGGAGCGTCGAGCAGGGCCAGCGGGGTGCGCTCGCCCATGGCCATGGCCTCACCGGTGTAGACATCGAAGCTGGTGGCGGTCACGGCGCAGTCGGCCACCGGTACCTGCCACGGGCCAACCATCTGGTCGCGGGCAACCAGGCCGGTGATGGTGCGGTCGCCGATGGTGATCAGGAAGCTCTTACTGGCCACGGCCGGGTGATGCAGCACGCGAGTGACGGCTTCGTCGATATCGACGCTGGCAGCGCTGAAATCATCGCCCTGTTCGGCTTCACGGGTGACGCTGCGGTGCATGCGCGGCGGCTTGCCGAGCAGCACTTCGAGCGGCATGTCCACCGGCTTGTTGCCGAAGTGGCTGTCGTTGACGGTCAGGTGCGGCTCGGCGGTGGCCTCGCCGACTACGGCGAATGGGCAGCGCTCGCGCTCGCAGATGGCCTTGAAGCGCTCGAAGTCGGCGGCATCCACCGACATGACATAGCGCTCCTGCGACTCGTTGCACCAGATTTCGTGCGGGGCCATGCCCGGCTCGTCGTTGGGTACCGCGCGCAGTTCGAAGCGACCGCCACGGCCGCCGTCGTTGATCAGTTCCGGCAGGGCGTTGGAGATGCCGCCAGCGCCGACGTCGTGGATGAACTTGATCGGGTTGTGCTCGCCCAGCTGCCAGCAACGGTCGATGACTTCCTGGCAACGACGCTCCATTTCCGGGTTGTCGCGCTGCACCGAGGCGAAGTCCAGATCGGCGGAGCTGGCGCCGGTGGCCATGGAGGAGGCGGCGCCGCCACCCAGACCGATGAGCATGGCTGGGCCACCGAGCACGATCAGCTTGGCGCCGACCGAGATCTCACCTTTCTGCACATGATCTTCACGGATGTTGCCCATGCCGCCGGCGAGCATGATCGGCTTGTGGTAGCCGCGCACCTCTTCGCCGCGCGGGCTGTTCACCGCCTGTTCGAAAGTACGGAAGTAGCCGGTCAGCGCCGGACGACCGAATTCGTTGTTGAACGCGGCGCCGCCTAGCGGGCCTTCGATCATGATGTCCAGCGCGGTAACGATGCGATCGGGCTTGCCGTATGGCATTTCCCAGGGCTGCTGGAAACCGGGGATCTGCAGGTTGGACACGGTGAAACCGGTCAAACCGGCCTTCGGTTTGGCACCACGGCCGGTAGCGCCTTCGTCGCGGATCTCGCCGCCGGAGCCAGTGGAGGCGCCGGGGAATGGGGCGATGGCGGTCGGGTGGTTGTGCGTCTCCACCTTCATCAGGATATGCACCGGCTCCTGGGTCGCGGCGTACTCGCGGGTCTCAGGATTGGGGAAGAAGCGTCCGGCCGGGTGGCCGACGATGACCGAGGCGTTGTCCTTGTAAGCCGACAGCACGCCTTCGCGGTGCAGCTCATAGGTGTTCTTGATCATGCCGAACAGGGATTTTTCCTGGCTCTGGCCGTCGATGTCCCAGCTGGCGTTGAAAATCTTGTGGCGGCAGTGCTCGGAGTTGGCCTGGGCGAACATCATCAGTTCGATGTCGTGCGGGTTGCGCCCCAGCTCGGTGAAACTCTTCACCAGGTAGTCGATTTCGTCTTCGGCCAGGGCCAGGCCGAGCTGGACGTTGGCTTGCTCCAGGGCCGCACGGCCACCACCGAGCACGTCCACCGCGGTCAGCGGCTTGGGCTGGGCATGGCTGAACAGGCCGGAGGCCTCTTCCATGGCACCCAGCACCAGCTGGGTCATGCGGTCATGCAGCACGCTGGCCGCAGCCTGAATATCGGCGGCAGACAGTTCACCGGCGACGTAATAGGCGATACCGCGCTCCAGGCGCTGGATCTTCGCCAGACCACAGTTACGGGCGATGTCGCTGGCCTTGCTCGACCAGGGCGAAATGGTGCCGAAACGCGGAATGGTGAGGAACAGGCGGCCGCTCGGCTCCTGCACCGGCACACTCGGGCCGTATTGCAGCAGACGGGCCAGGACTTGCTCTTCGTCGGCGGTGAGCACACCGGTAACGTCGGCAAAATGCGCGAACTCGGCGTACAGACCGGTCACAGCGGGGACCTGGGCGGTCAGTTGCTCGAGCAATTTGCCGTGACGGAAAGCGGAAAGAGCGGGCGCGCCGCGCAGGATCAACATCGTGAACAGCCTCTGGGAAGGGGTGTGCTTTGAGGCCGTGCATTCTAGCCTAAAGCGCCAGCCGACGGCACCCGTGCGCATGCAGCCAGGTTACAGCCTGCCGCCGGACGGCAAAATCACCGACAAATCGGCGCAGACCGCGCAGCGCCTAGCAGAGCCACTGCCGACTGTCGATATATGGCGCCCCCCAGGCTTTGCGTATACTGCGCCGATGCTTGTCCAAATTGCGTTGCGCATCCGTACGGCCGCCTGGCTGCTGGCGATTGCAATCCCCCTGCTGCTCGCGGGCTGTGATGGCGATGGCGAAGTCGCCAAACAGCCCAGCACCCTCGAGCGTGTACAGGAGGAGGGAGCACTACGGGTGGTCACCCGCAACAGCCCGGCCACCTATTTCCAGGACCGCAATGGCGAGACCGGTTTCGAGTACGAACTGGTCAAGCGCTTCGCCGAAAACCTCGGTGTGAAGCTGCAGATCGAAACCGCCGACAATCTCGACGACCTGTTCAGCCGTCTCAACCAGACCGATGGCCCGGTGCTGGCAGCCGCTGGTCTGGTCGACAGCGAGGGACGCAAGAGCCAGGCGCAGTTCTCCCAGGCCTACCTGCAAGTCACCCCGCAAGTCATCTACCGCAATGGTCAGCCACGCCCCTCGCGCCCCGAGGACCTGGTCGGCAAGCGCATTCTGGTGCTGCAAGGCAGCAGCCATGCCGAACAGCTGGCGCAACTGCAAGCCACGCTGCCCGAACTGAAATATGAAGAATCCTCGGCCGTCGAAGTGGTCGACCTGCTGCGCATGGTCGACGAAGGACAAATCGACCTGACCCTGGTCGACTCCAACGAGCTGGCGATGAACCAGGTGTACTTCCCCAACGTGCGCGTGGCCTTCGACCTGGGAGACGCGCGCAACCTGGGCTGGGCGGTGGCCAACGGCACGGACGACAGCCTGCTGGTGGAGGTCAACCACTTCCTCGCCCTGGTCGAGGAAAACGGTAGCCTGCAGCGCCTCAAGCAGCGCTACTACGGGCATGTCGATGTACTCGGCTACGTCGGCGCCTACACCTTCGCCAAGCACCTGCAGCAGCGCCTGCCGCGCTACGAGCAGCACTTCAAACAGGCTGCGGAGAAGCACAAGATCGACTGGCGCCTGCTGGCTGCCGTCGGCTATCAGGAGTCGCTGTGGCAGCCCGACGCCACCTCGAAGACCGGCGTGCGCGGCTTGATGATGCTGACCCAAGGCACAGCCCAGGCCATGGGTGTGGCCAATCGGCTGGACCCCCGACAAAGCATCATGGGTGGCGGCAAGTACCTGGCGCTGATCCACAGTGGCCTGGCCGAAGACCTGGAAGAGCCGGATCGCACCTGGTTCGCCCTGGCCGCCTACAACATCGGCATCGCCCACCTGGGGGATGCGCGCAAGCTGGCCAAGGCCGAAGGGCTGAACCCAAACAAGTGGCTGGATGTGCAGAAGATGCTGCCGCGCCTGGCGCAGAAGCAGTGGTACAGCAAGACCCGCTACGGCTATGCGCGCGGCGGCGAAACCGTGCACTTCGTGCGCAACATTCGCCGCTACTACGACATCCTCAACTGGGTGACCCAGCCGCAACTTGAAGGCACGCAGATGGCCGAAAGCGGCTTCCACGTACCGGGCGTGAACAAGACCATTCCGCCGGAAGACTCCACGCAGCTCTGATGCTACGCGTAGCCCGGATGCAATCCGGGGTTGCCCTGCGAGGTGATTTCCCGGATTGCATCCGGGCTACGCGCGGCGGGCCTTGAAGAAGGCGCTGAGCACAGCCCCACACTCCTCCGCCAGCAAGCCGCCCTCGACCAGCACCCGGTGGTTGAGAAAATCCTGATTGAAGAACTGCCCACGACTGACCGCCACGCCGGCCTTGGGCTCGGTAGCGCCGTAGACGATGCGGGCAATGCGCGAATGGACGATCAGCCCGGCGCACATGCTGCACGGCTCCAGGGTGACGTACAGGGTGCTGCCCGGCAGGCGGTAGTTGCGCAGACCAAGGGCCGCGGCGCGGATCGCCACCATCTCGGCATGGGCGCTGGGATCATGGGTGGAGATCGGGCAGTTGAAGCCACGGCCGATGACCTCGCCATCCTGCACCAGCACCGCGCCCACTGGCACTTCGCCGAGCGCTGCGCCTTCGCTGGCCAGGGCCAGGGCCTCGCGCATAAAGCGCTCGTCCTGGCTGCGGTCGATGATCTTGATCTGGCGCATCAGCTTTCCTTAAACCACAGCAATCGCGGCCATCAGGCCGGTTTCCATATGGTCGATGACATGGCAATGGAACATCCACACCCCCGGATTATCGGCGACGAAAGCGATGCGCGCCGTCTCGTTCTTGCCCAGCAGGTAGGTGTCGGTGAAATACGGAACGATATCGCGGCGATCGGAGTCGAGCACCTTGAAGGTCATGCCATGCAGGTGAATCGGGTGCTGGTACTGGGCCATGTTGCGCAGTACGAAGATGTAGTGGCCATCTTTCTTCAGGGTGGCGATGGGCCGGTCGGCACAGGCCTTGTCATCGATATCCCAGGCCTGGCCGTTGATCTGCCAGTAGCGCGCAGGGCCTGCCTGATTCGGGCTGGCCAGCAGGGCCGCCCATTCGAAGTTGAAACGCAGGGTTTCGGCCTGACTCAAGTCCGGCTCGGCGACCGGATTGGCCGGCAGCGCCGGCGGCCAGTCGCCGGCCGCCTGGGCACTGGCCACGCTTTTCAGGGTCGCCAGACGCAACGGGCCGTTGCGCAGCGACAGCTCAGTGCCAGCGGCCGGCACCCTGAGCGCCAGATCCAGACGCATGCCAGGACCCAGCCAGTAGTCCTTGCCCAGCGGGCGCGGCGCCACCGGGTTGCCATCCAGCGCGTAGATGCGCGACTCGGCACCCGGCAGGTTGAGGCGATAGGTGATGGTGCTGTCGACATTGATCAGACGCAGACGCACTACCTGCCCGGCCGGCAGCTCCAGGGTCGGCAGCGACACGCCATTGATGCTCGACAGGCGCCCGCGGGTGCCTTCGCGCGCCGCTTCGCGCGGCACGCTGAAATCGGTGAAAGCGCCCTGCTCGTCCACATGCCAGCTTTTCAGGCACAGCGTGCGCTCATGAACGAAGCCGCTCGGCTCACGCTCCTCGACGATCAGCGGGCCAACCAGGCCGCGACCGAGCTGCTCGCTGCTGGCGGTGTGCGGGTGGTACCAGTAGCTGCCGGCATCCGGGGTGATGAAGTCGTAGTCGAAGTACTCACCCGGCAATACCGGCAACTGCGAGACATAGGGCACGCCATCCATTTCCAGTGGCAGGCGGATGCCGTGCCAGTGGATGGTGGTGGATACCTCCAGCTTGTTGATGAAACGCACGCGCAGACGCTCACCCTGGCGGCAGCGCAACTCCAGGCCCGGCGCCTGGCCGCCGTAGGCCCAGGCCGGGGTCTTATGCCCCGGCACCAGCTCCAGGTCGAGCGGTGCGGCGATCAGCTCATAGTCATGACTCGCGGCATTTTCCGGGCGCCCCAGCCAGTAGCGCACGCCACCGGCGCCGAAGCCGGCCACACCGAGGCCAACCAGGCCGGCGAGCACCTGTCTGCGAGTCAATTTCATCGATCACCTAGGAGGAACGGCACGCCGCGTCGGCCAGGCAAAACAGCCGCGCGCGGAGCAAATGGGAAGCAGCCTCATTTTATTCGCCCACCCACGACAAAGTCGAACGCTGCGATGTCGCAGCCCCTAGGCGAACCAGAGCAGCAGCCCGCCGCTGAGCAGTAGCCCCCCGCTAAAGCGCCGCCAGCCGATGCCCAGCGGCAGCAGCTTCTCTGCCAGCACCAGCAGGCTGAGCAACGCCATGCCCCACAGGCTCATGGCCCCCACTACCAGCAGGAGCAACATCAGCGCCCAGCAACAACCCAGGCAGTACAGACCGTGATGCAGGCCGGTGAACCAGGCGCCAGCCAGGCCTGGACGGGCATGATGCTGCAGAAAACCCAGCGGGCTCTGGCAGTGGCTCAGGCAGGCGGCCTTGGCCTGGCTCAGTTGGTACAGCCCGGCCAACAGCAGGGCCGCGGCACCCAGCGCCGGCGGTAGGCGCAGGCTCATCGGGTTGAGCACGCCAAGGTATTCGCCGAGCGCCTGCAGCCCACTCATGAGCAGGGCAAAGCCCGTCCACATCAGCACGTAGGCCGCGCAAAACAGCCACAATTTCGCCACACGCAGAGGATCCCGCAGCAGGCAGCGGCGATAGAGCAGGATCATCGGCAGGGCCGCCGGCAGCATCATGGCCTGCATCATCGCCAGCCACATACCGAATGCAAAAAGCCCCTGCAGGGATAGCCAGTCGGTTGGCGGCATGCGCATCTCGCCCATGGCCGCCATGCGCTCCGCCTCGCGCGCCGTCCAGTTCCAGGCCAGTGCAGCGAACGACAGCACGCCGCCGGCCGCGACCCAGGCGCCCCAGTCGACCCGGCTAGGCGCGAATGATGCCACTGGGGCCCATGTGCAGGTCGTAGAGCATGGCGTTGGTACCGGCATAGTCCAGAGCTATAGCGCCCGCCGTGTTGAAGCTGGCGCTGGCGCAATCGGCCTCAGCGAACTCGAAACCTTCCGGCAACACCACCTTGGCCCGGTGCGGCGAGCCATCCATGGGATTGCGGATCGGCTCGACCCGCCCATCAATGGCGCCCGGCACACGGATGCTGGCGGTCAGCGCGGCACGATCGGTACGCACCTCGACCGGTACGAACTGCGGTGCGTGCATGGTCGTCACCGTGCTGGCAAAGATGGCGAAGAACGCCGTGGGCTCCTGCTCCTGGCCGCTCAAGATGGTCAGCAGCGCCTGGCGCTGCAGCTCGCTGGCCCGCTCGTCGATGAAGGCCTGGCATTGCCCCTGCCCTTCGTGGATCGGTCCCGGCCAGGCGAAGGTGCAGGCCACATGCAGGTCAGCCAGCGAGGTGTCGCCGAAATGCCCCTCGACTATGTGAAAGCCGACCGCCGCCTCGCACTTGCCGTGTGTGGGCGGCGCATTGAACTGGCAGGGACAGCCAAAGTCGCAGTTGCACAGATCCACGCCGGGACCGCGCAGACGCCAATCGATATGGGTGGCCATGCTCATTACCTCACCGTCGAAGGTACTCTCCTTTTAGCTTATGGCGCGCAGCCTCCCACGTTAGACGGAATCGGTATCTAGCTCCCTAGTCTGAGCTTCACGGCGAATAATCCCAGGCAGCAAAAAGGGCAGCTCACGCTGCCCTTTCTGGCCCTACGGGATCACTCCCACTCGATGGTCGCTGGCGGCTTGCTCGACACGTCATAGGTGACGCGGGAGATGCCTTCGATCTCGTTGATGATGCGGTTGGAGACCTTCTCCAGCAGCTCGTAAGGCAAGTGAGCCCAGCGGGCGGTCATGAAGTCGATGGTTTCCACGGCGCGCAGGGCGACGACCCAGGCGTAGCGACGGCCGTCACCGACCACACCGACCGATTTCACCGGCTGGAACACCACGAAGGCCTGGCTGGTCTTGTGGTACCAGTCGAAGTTGCGCAGCTCTTCGAGGAAGATGTGGTCGGCGCGACGCAGCAGGTCGGCGTATTCCTTCTTCACTTCGCCGAGGATGCGCACGCCCAGGCCCGGGCCCGGGAACGGGTGGCGATAGACCATGTCGTAGGGCAGGCCCAGCTCCAGGCCGATCTTGCGCACTTCGTCCTTGAACAGTTCACGCAGCGGCTCGACCAGCTTGAACTGCATGTCTTCCGGCAGGCCGCCAACGTTGTGGTGGCTCTTGATCACGTGGGCCTTGCCGGTCTTGGCGCCAGCCGACTCGATCACGTCCGGGTAGATGGTGCCCTGGGCGAGGAACTTCACGTCCTGCAGCTTGGTGGCTTCCTGATCGAATACTTCGATGAAGCTGGCACCGATGATCTTGCGCTTCTGCTCCGGGTCGCTGACGCCAGCCAGACGACCGAGGAACAGCTCTTCGGCGTTGGCGCGGATTACCTTGACGCCCATGTTCTCGGCGAACATGGCCATCACCTGGTCACCTTCGTGCAGGCGCAGCAGGCCATTGTCGACGAACACGCAGGTCAGCTGATCGCCGATGGCCTTGTGCAGCAGCGCCGCGACCACCGAGGAATCGACGCCGCCGGACAGGCCCAGTAGCACCTTGGCCGAACCGACCTGGGCACGTACGGTGGCGATGGCGTCTTCGACGATATTGGCCGGGGTCCACAGCGCCGCACAGCCGCAGATGTCGAGGATGAAGCGCGAAAGAATGCGCCCGCCCTGCTTGGTGTGGGTCACTTCCGGGTGGAACTGCACGCCGTAGTAGCCGCGTACGTCGTCGGCCATGGCGGCGATCGGGCAGCTCGGGGTGCTGGCGAGAATGTGGAAGCCGGCCGGGATTTCGGTGACCTTGTCGCCGTGGCTCATCCATACATCGAGACCGAACACGCCATCGGTGTCGACATGGTCTTCGATGCCGTCGAGCAGGCGGCTCTTGCCGACCACGTCAACGCGGGCGTAGCCGAACTCACGCAGGTCGGAACCCTGGACCTTGCCGCCGAGCTGCTCGGACATGGTCTGCATGCCGTAGCAGATGCCGAAGATCGGCACATTGAGGTCGAACACCGCTTGCGGCGCGCGCGGGCTGCCGGCTTCGTGCACCGACTCCGGGCCACCGGCGAGGATCACACCGCGCGGGGCGAAAGCGCGGATCGCCTCGTTCTCCATGTCGAACGGGTGGATTTCGCAATACACACCGATCTCGCGCACGCGGCGGGCGATCAGCTGGGTGTACTGGGAACCGAAGTCCAGAATCAGGATGCGGTGGGCGTGAATGTCAGGGTGAGCCATGGCCGTCTCTCGTAGCGGAATTCACAAATGACAAGGGGCTGATCAGTCAGCCCCATGTCGATTCATTGCAGTGGATTAACCCACGCGGTAGTTCGGGGCTTCCTTGGTGATCTGTACGTCGTGCACGTGCGACTCGGCCATGCCGGCGCCGGTGATGCGCACAAACTCCGGCTTGGTGCGCATTTCCTCGACGGTCGCGCAGCCGGTGTAGCCCATGGAGGCACGCAGGCCGCCCATCAACTGGTGGACGATGGCGCTCATCGCGCCTTTGTACGGCACGCGGCCTTCGATGCCTTCCGGCACCAGCTTCTCGGCACCGGCCGAGGAGTCCTGGAAGTAACGGTCGGACGAGCCTTGCGCCTGCGCCATCGCGCCCAGCGAGCCCATGCCGCGGTAGGCCTTGTAGGAGCGGCCCTGGAACAGTTCGACTTCGCCCGGGGCTTCTTCGGTACCGGCCAGCATCGAGCCGATCATCACGGCGGAGGCGCCAGCGACGATGGCCTTGGACAGGTCACCGGAGAAACGGATGCCACCATCGGCGATCAACGGCACTCCGGTGCCAGCCAATGCGGCGGCGACGTTAGCCACGGCGGAAATCTGCGGTACGCCGACACCGGCGACGATGCGCGTGGTGCAGATTGAGCCTGGGCCGATACCGACCTTGACGCCATCGGCACCGGCTTCGACCAGCGCCTTGGCGGCGTCACCGGTGGCGATGTTGCCGCCGATCACCTGGACTTCCGGGAAGGTCTGCTTGACCCAGCGCACGCGGTCGATCACGCCCTTGGAGTGGCCGTGGGCGGTGTCGACGATGATCACGTCAACGCCAGCGGCAACCAGCGCCGCTACACGGTCGGCGGTGTCGGCGCCGGTGCCGACAGCAGCACCGACGCGCAGGCGGGCCTGGTCGTCCTTGCTGGCCAGCGGGTAGGCCTTGGCTTTTTCGATGTCCTTGACGGTCATCATGCCCTTCAGGTTGAAGGCGTCATCGACGATCAGGACTTTCTCGATACGGTGTTTGTGCAGCAGGTCGCGCACGACTTCCTTGGTAGCGCCTTCCTTGACCGTGACCAGACGCTCTTTCGGCGTCATCACGTCGCGCACCAGGGCATCCAGACGATTTTCGAAACGCACATCGCGGGAAGTGACGATGCCGACCAGGTCGCCGTTGCTCAGTACCGGCACGCCGGAGATGTTGTGCTGGCGAGTCAGGTCGAACAGGTCGCGCACGGTGGCGTCGGCCTCGATGGTGATCGGGTCCTTGACCACGCCAGCCTCGAACTTCTTGACCTTGCGCACTTCGGCAGCCTGCTGCTCGACGGTCATGTTCTTGTGGATGATGCCGATGCCGCCTTCCTGAGCCATGGCGATGGCCAGGCGCGCTTCGGTGACGGTGTCCATGGCTGCTGACAACAGCGGGATATTCAGCTCGATGCCACGGGTCAGGCGAGTCTTGAGACTCACATCCTTGGGCAGAACTTCGGAATAACCTGGAATAAGAAGAACGTCGTCGAAGGTCAGGGCTTCTTGACTGATACGCAGCATGGCGGGGGCTCCCGGGAGGGAAAATTGGAAGCGCGCCATTATACCCAGCAGGCACCACTCACTCAATGCAAAGAATGACTTAGAACCTGCTTACGATCTCCTGACTCGCGGCCATACCGCGTTAAAAACGGCCTCGGAAGCCGTTTACGGCTAACGCGCTTCAGCGCGACCCGAAGGGCGAGTGCAACGAGTCATGCTCATTTACAGCTCGTAAACTGCGCTTCCTCGGCGTTTTGACCAGCCGAAGGCTGTTACTACGTAGCGCCTTGTCTGGCTCTAATTCAGAAGATCGTAAACAGGTTCTTAGCCGTGCACACTCATCGCCCGACGCTCAAAGCACAACCCGCACCAGCGCAACCGGATAACCGAGACGCTCGGCAAACTCGTCTAGAAAGCCCTGCTTGAAGCTCGCCGCGCTCCAGTTGTTGAAGATGAAGCCCAGATTGGAGAAGGCGCAGGGCTGCAGGAACAGGAAGCCGTTGATGTCGTCTTCGTGGCCGCATTGTGGGCAACGGAAGTTGTCGGTCTGTCCGGGCATCCACTCTTCCAGGCTGTCGAACAGCGCCTCGCCTATCTCCTGACGACACTCGGGACAGCCCGCTTCCTCGGCGAAATCCTCGGTCGGGGTATAGATGCAGCGCTTGCTCACCACCTCCAGGCCGTTGATCGGCTGGCCGAAAGGCAACAGCTGCGGCTGCTCGACCACCCGGCGCGCGCCAGGGGCGATGGCATAGGCCATGCGATTGAAGCTGCGCCCGCAGGTGCTCGGCTGCTCCTCGATGACATTCAGCTGCGCCAGCCAGCGCAGGATCACCCGCGCCCGACCCTCATGGCCGGGAAAGCTGGAAATGCGCGGCACGATAATCGCCTGGTTCTCGCTCATGGCAGGCTCCGCCTCTCACTCAAAGGCGCGCAGCTTAGCGACTGCTGCGCGGCGGTCAACGCCGTCGACCTATGGCCGGCCCGGCAAAGCCTTTATCATGCCGCCATGATCAACGACCCGTTCCAACGCCTCGGCCTCGACCGTGATGTGCTCAGCGTCAGCCAGCTCAACAACCGCGCGCGGCTATTGCTGGAGGACGTGTTCGCGCAGGTCTGGGTCGAAGGCGAAATCTCCAACCTGGCCAAGCCGGCGTCCGGGCATCTCTATTTCACCCTTAAAGATAGCCAGGCGCAGGTGCGCTGCGCACTGTTCCGGCAGAACGCCAGCCGCGTGCGCCAGGACCTGCGCGATGGCCTGGCGGTCAAGGTGCGCGGCAAGGTCTCGCTGTTCGAGGGGCGCGGCGACTATCAGCTGATCCTCGACAGCGTCGAGCCGGCCGGTGACGGCGCCCTGCGCCTGGCCTTCGAGGCGCTGAAGGAAAAGCTCGCCGGCGAAGGCCTGTTCAGCGCCGAGAGCAAAGTCGCCCTGCCCGCCCATCCGCAGCGCATCGGCATCGTCAGCTCGCCGACCGGCGCGGTGATCCGCGACATCATCAGCGTGTTCCGCCGTCGCGCGCCGCAGGTGGCGCTGACCCTGATCCCCACCGCCGTGCAGGGCCGCGAAGCCACCGCGCAGATCGTCCGCGCCCTGCAGCTGGCCGACACCCAGGGTTTCGACGCGCTGATCCTGGCCCGTGGCGGCGGCTCGCTGGAAGACCTCTGGTGCTTCAACGAGGAGGCCGTGGCCCGCGCCGTGGCCGCCTGCCAAACGCCTATCGTCAGCGCCGTCGGCCACGAGACCGATGTGTCGATCAGCGACTTCGTTGCCGACGTACGCGCGCCAACGCCCTCCGCCGCCGCCGAACTGCTGGCGCCGGACAGCAGCGACCTGCGCCACCGCCTGGACAACCTCAAGCGCCGCCTGCTGCTGCGCATGCAGGGTCGCCTGGCCCACGATCGCCTGCGCCTGGACGGCATGGCCCGGCGCCTGCGCCACCCTGGCGAACGCCTGCGCCAGCAGGCACAGCGCCTCGACGACCTGGACATGCGCCTGCGCCGCGCCTTTACCCAGCAACTGCACAACCGCCGCGAACGCCTGGCGCGCCTGGATACCCGCCTGGCCGCCCAGCACCCGGGGCGCAGCCTGGCCCTGCTGCGCCAGCGCCTGGACAGCCTGGCCGCACGTCTGCCGCGCGCCGCCCTCGGCCAACTGCGCGAGCGTCGGCAGAAACTCGAAGGCCTGATGCAGAACCTGCATATCGTCAGCCCGCTGGCCACCCTCGGCCGCGGCTACAGCATCCTTCTCGACGAACGCGGCCAGGCCATCCGTAACGCTGCGCAGACCCAACCCGGCCAGCGCCTCAAGGCCAGGCTCGGTGAAGGCGAGCTGGTGGTGCGGGTGGAAGACAATCACCTGACGCCGGTGACCCTGTCGCTGCTCGATTAACTCCACGGTGGATAGGTAACGCGCCATCCACCCTACGCCGGACTGCCATTCATGCGCCTGCTTGCCCTCCTGCTGCTCTGCCTCGCCCTGCCCGTCCACGCCGAAGGCTTCATCAGCCGCCTGCTGCACAAGCCGGTGCCGGGCGGTGTCGCCGTGCTGCAACTGGGCAGCAAGGCCAGCGCGCCGCAGGTGCGCTTCCAGGGCAAGTCAGTGCTGACGGTCAAGGAAGACGGCCAGCAGTGGATCGCCATCATCGGCCTGCCACTGACCAGCCAGCCCGGCACGGCGCAAGCCCTGGTCGACGGTCAGGCGGTGGAGTTCCAGATCGGCAGCAAGCACTACCGCGAGCAGCGCATCACCCTGAAGAACCCCGAGCAGGTCAACCCCAACCCGGCCAACCTCAAGCGCATCGAGCGCGAACTGGCCGAGCAGACCGCCGCCTACCAGCAGTTCAGCCCACGCCAGCCGAGCAACCTGCTGTTCGATAAGCCAGTCGCCGGCCCGCTCTCCAGCCCCTTCGGCCTGCGCCGTTTTTTCAATGGCGAGGAACGCAACCCACACTCCGGCCTGGACTTTGCGGCCAAAACCGGCACGCCGATCAAGGCGCCGGCGGCCGGCAAGGTAATTCTGATCGGCGACTACTTCTTCAACGGCAAGACCGTGTTCATTGACCACGGCCAGGGTCTGATCAGCATGTTCTGCCACTTGTCAGCGGTGGACGTACAACTCGGCCAAGAGCTGCCGCGCGGCGGCCTGCTCGGCAAGGTCGGCAGCACCGGCCGCGCCACCGGCCCGCACCTGCACTGGAACGTCAGCCTGAACGATGCGCGGGTCGACCCAGCCATTTTTATCGGCGCGTTCACGCCCTGATAAAGCCCAAAGTAGCCACGCAACCAAACCCAAGCAGCAAGCAAAATTGAGCAATATTTTTTCCCTATTCGCATTTATCAGCATTTAATCAGCGTTTTTTCGGCAAGCCTTGCCAGCTTTAACCTCTGCCGGTAGGGTTGAGCCATGAACAACTCCCACACCCTCATTCTGTTGCGCCAACACGCCTGCCTGCGCCTGGTCAGTCCACGACTGCGCGGCTAACTCCCTGCGTTCGCCAACACCTCGTTTCCCCGGCCTGCCGCCGACCAAGGATTAGCCCCATGACCATGCTCAAAGACCCGTCGAAGAAGTATCGCCCCTTCACCCCGATCAATATTCCGGACCGCACCTGGCCGGATCAGATCATCGATAAGGCGCCGATCTGGCTGTCCACCGATCTGCGCGACGGCAACCAGTCGCTGATCGAGCCGATGGATGCAGAGAAGAAGATGCGCTTCTTCAAGACCCTGCTGAAGGTCGGCATCAAGGAAATCGAAGTGGGCTTCCCGTCCGCCTCGCAGACCGACTTCGACTTCGTACGCGAGCTGATCGAAGGCGGCCACATTCCCGACGACGTGACCATCCAGGTGCTGACCCAGGCCCGTGAAGACCTGATCACCCGCACCTTCGAGTCGCTCAAGGGCGCGAAGAAGGCCATCGTCCACTACTACAACGCCACCGCGCCGAGCTTCCGCCGCATCGTCTTCAACCAGGACAAGGCTGGCGTGGTCGAGATCGCCGTGGAAGCGGCGAAGATCGTCAAGCGCCTGGCCGCCGCCCAACCGGAAACCCAGTGGGGCTTCGAGTACTCGCCGGAAGTGTTCAGCTCCACCGAGATCGATTTCGCCGTCGAGGTGTGCAACGCGGTGATCGGCGTGTTCCAGCCGACCCCGGCGAACAAGCTGATCCTCAACCTGCCGGCCACCATCGAAGGCGCCACGCCGAACAACTACGCCGACCAGATCGAGTGGTTCGGCCGCCATGTTGATCGTCGCGATAGCGTGCTGCTCAGCCTGCACACCCACAACGACCGCGGCACCGGCGTGGCCGCCACCGAGCTGGGCCTGATGGCCGGCGCCGACCGCGTGGAAGGCTGCCTGTTCGGCAATGGCGAGCGTACCGGCAACGTCTGCCTGGTCACCGTGGCGCTCAACCTCTACACCCAGGGCGTCGACCCGCAACTGGACTTCTCCGACATCGACGCCGTGCGCAAGGTGGTCGAGGAGTGCAACCAATTGCCGGTGCACCCGCGTCACCCCTACGTCGGCGATCTGGTGCACACCGCGTTTTCCGGCTCGCACCAGGATGCGATCCGCAAGGGCTTCGCCCAGCAGGACCCGGAAGGTATCTGGGAAGTCCCGTACCTGCCGATCGACCCGGCCGACATCGGCCGCGATTACGAGGCGGTGATTCGCGTCAACAGCCAGTCCGGCAAGGGTGGTATCACCTTCCTCCTCGAGCAGGAATACGGCATCAGCCTGCCGCGGCGCATGCAGATCGAGTTCAGCCAGGTGGTGCAGAAGGAAACCGATCGCCTCGGCCTGGAAATGACCGCCGCGCAGATCTACGGCCTGCTCGAAGCCGAGTACCTCAAGGCCAACAGCCCCTATATGCTGAAGAGCCATCGCCTGCAGGAAGAGAACGGCATCTGCAACGTCGACATCGACGTGACCGTAGGCGGCGAGCTGCGCCGCAAGCACGGCACCGGCAAGGGCCCGCTGGAGGCGCTGGTCGCCGCCCTGCCGCTCAATGTGGAGATCATGGATTACCACGAGCATGCCATCAGCTCAGGCACCAATGCCCAGGCCGCGGCGTATATCGAGGTGCGGGTCAACGGCGGACGTCCGCTGCACGGCATCGGCATCGACGAGAACCTGACCACGGCGACCTTCCGCGCCCTGTTCAGCGCGCTCAACCGCGCCATGAGCCAGGCCGAAGTGCAAGCTGCCTGAGTCATAAAGGTGTTAGTTAAAGGAGAGCTCAGGCTCTCCTTTTTTCTGTGCGCGTCTACCGTTCTAACTAGACTGCAGATTGTTGTCTGCTGGTGGAGACCGCTGATGCGCAAATCTGGATTGCTACCCCGCTGCCTGCTGCTCGGCCTGCTGCTGGCCGGCACCAGCCTGAGCAATGCCGCCGACGTAGTAATGGCCTTCGGCGAGAAGATTCCGCCCTTCTGCTTCCCCGAAAGCGACAGCGGCATCGAGCTGGAAATCATCGGTGAAGCCCTGGCCTTCAAGGGCCATCAGCTCAAACCGCGCTACTACCCGCTGGCCCGTGTGCCGCTGACCTTTCGCCAGGGGGAAGTGGATGCGGCGATGACCGACTTGGGCCAGGATCTCAGTGAAATCGGCGCCCACTACGGCAATCCGGCGGTCATCTACCAGAACGTATTGGTCACCCTCAAAGGCCGCAAGCTCAGCATCAAGAGACCGGAAGACCTAAAGGGGCTGAGCGTGGTGGCCTTTCCGGGTGCGGCCAAGCGCTACCCGGAGTGGCTGGCCGCCAGCGAGCAGGCCGGCCTGTACTTCGAACAGAATAATCAGGAGTTGCAGGTGCTTGGCCTGAACAAGGCGCGCTACGACGTGGTGCTAAGTGATCGCAGCATCTTCCGCTACTTCGAGCTGCTGCTGGAGCGCACCACCCTGTTCAAGGCCAAGTCGGTGCAGATGCACGAGTTCACCGAAGTCGAGCCCGACGACTACCGCCCGGTATTCCGCGACCCGCAGATCCGCGACGACTTCAATGCCGGCCTGGAACACCTCAAGGCCACGGGGCGCTACCAGGAAATCTACGATCACTACCTGCAGCAATAATGCCCACGGTTCCGCTCACAATCTCCCGTAGTGTGCGCCATACATCCCCAAGGCCACATAGGGCATTTCGCTGCGCACGACGCCCCTGCAGAAGGGGCGCTATGTCCCATCCTGTGCACCCCTCATTGGTCGCGGCTGGAGAAGATCGCATGCAGGTTCCGAGAACCTGTCAGGATTCGCCCAGGCTGAAAGCATCGGCATCCAGATGCGCGGGAAAACGTTCGCGATAGGTCGACAGGTTTGCGGCACTGAGGCGCACACGGAACACTCCACCCACCTCGCCCGGCGCCAGCAGCGCCTCGCCCTGGAAGTCCAGCACCTGGCTGTCGCCGCTGTACGGGTGGCCATTGCCATCGCTGCCGATGCGGTTGACCGCCGCCACGTAGCACAGGTTCTCGATCGCTCGCGCCGGTAGCAGGCGGTTCCAGTGCTGGCGCCGCATCGCCGGCCAGTTGGCGGTGTACAGCAGCAGGTCGGTGCCGCCAGCATCGCGGCTCCACACCGGGAAGCGCAGGTCGTAGCAGATCAGCGGACGCACCCGCCAGCCATTCAGTTCCAGCAGCACCTGCTGTTCGCCGGCGGCGTAGTGCTTGTGCTCGCCAGCCATACGGAACAGGTGACGCTTGTCGTAATGCGCCAGCGTGCCGTCCGGGCGCGCCCACAGCAGGCGATTGCGGTAGCTGCCATCGGCGGCCTGGATGATCAGGCTGCCGCAGATCACCGAGCCGATGCGTTCGGCCTGCTCCAGCAGCCAGGCGGTAGTCGGCCCGTCCTCCGGCTCGGCCAGGGCCGAGGAATGCATGGAGAAACCGGTGCTGAACATTTCCGGCAGGATCACCAGATCGGCAGCACGCGCCTCGGCCAGCAGCTCGGCAAAGTGCGCGCGGTTGGCTGCCGGGTCCTGCCAGGTCAGCTCGGTCTGGATCAGCGCCAGTTCGAGATCGGGTTTATGGCTCATCGCAACGCCTCAAAGTGATTTTTTGTAGGAGCCAGCTCGCTGGCGATCCCCACAGATCAAAAGCATCGCCAGCAAGCTGGCTCCTACCGGTTAAACCGCACAGAGCTTCTCGGCGGCCTGACGCAGGGTGTCTTCGCGCTTGGCGAAGCAGAAGCGCACCAGGCGCAGCTCGGCCGGCGGTTGCTGGTAGAACACCGACACCGGAATGGCCGCCACCCCGTGCTCGCGGGTCAGCCATTCGGCCATGGCCACGTCATCCAGGTCGGGGCGGATCGCCGAATAGTCGACCAGCTGAAAATAGGTGCCGGTAGTGCGACGGAAGCGGAAACGCGAGTTAGCCAGCAGATCGCAGAACAGGTCACGCTTGCTCTGGTAGAACGCTGGCAGCTCCTCGACATGCTCGGGATACTCGCTCATGAAGTCGGCCAGCGCCCACTGCAGTGGAGTTACTCCACAGAAACTGACGTACTGGTGCACCTTGCGCAGCTCCGCGGTCAGCGCCGGCGGCGCCACCACGTAGCCGGTCTTCCAGCCGGTGACGTGATAGGTCTTGCCGAACGAACTGACCACGAAAGCACGCCGGTACAGCTCCTCGTGGGCCAGCACGCTGGCGTGCGCCACGCCGTCGAATACCAGGTGCTCGTAGACCTCGTCGCTGATCAGGTAGATATCGCGCTCGCGGATCAGCGCCGCCAGGCGATCCAGCTCGGCGCCGGAAATCAGCGCGCCGCTGGGGTTGTGCGGGCTGTTGAGGATGATCAGCCGCGTGCGCGGACTCAGTGCATCCTGCAGACGCTGCCAGTCGATGGCGAAGTCCGCAAGAGCCAGCGGCACATGCACGCAGCGCCCACCGGCCAGCTCCACCGAGGGCTCATAGCTGTCGTAACTGGGATCAAAGACGATCACCTCGTCACCGGGATGGATCAGCGCCTGGATCGCACAGAAGATCGCCTGGGTGGCGCCCGGGGTGATGGTCAACTCCGCATCGGCACTGACGCTACGTCCGTAGCAGCGGGCAATCTTCGCCGCCACCTGCTCGCGCAAGGCCGGCAGGCCGGTCATCGCCGCGTATTGGTTGTGGCCGGCGGCGATATGCCGGCCGACGGCATCACGCAGGGCCTGCGGCCCGTCGAAGTCGGGGAAGCCCTGGGACAGGTTGAGCGCGCCGGTTTCCGCGGCGAGCTGGGACATGCGGGTGAAGATGGTGGTGCCGACATGCGGCAACTTGCTGGTGAGCATCAGGCCTATTCCTGCAGACGGGCGCAAGCCGCGAGGATAGCCGATGGGCGCTGGCGGATGCAGCAGTCACGGACATGAAAAGGGCGCAGAAGCTTATGCTTCTGCGCCCTTTCAAACCACGCTAGCCAACCGGCTGACGCGACGCTTACTTCTTGTCGCGACGTTTTTTCTCAGCCTTCTTATGGTGGCTCATCAGACGACGCTTCTTGTTCACCTGACGGTCGGTGAGGGTGTTCTTCTTGCCCTCGTAGGGGTTCTCGCCGCCCTTGTATTCGATGCGAATCGGCGTACCGACCAGCTTGAGCACGCGGCGGAAGGTATTCTCCAGGTAGCGCGAGTAGGACTTCGGCACCGCATCGACCTGGTTGCCGTGGATCACGATCAGTGGCGGGTTGGCGCCACCGAGGTGGGCATAGCGCAGCTTGATGCGACGGCCACTGACCATCGGCGGCTGGTGCTCGCGCACCGCGTCCTCGAGGATCTGGGTCAGGCGGTTGGTCGGCCAGCGGGTGATCGCCGACTTGAACGAGGCCTGCACCGACTTGTACAGGTTGCCCACGCCCGTGCCGTGCAGGGCGGAGATGAAGTGGATGTCGGCATAGTCGACGAAGAACAGCCGGCGCTCCAGCTCGGTCTTCACGTAGTCGCGCTCGCCAGGCTCCATGCCGTCCCACTTGTTCAGCGCGATGACCAGCGCGCGGCCGGATTCGATGGCGAAGCCGAGCAGATTGAGGTCATGGTCGACCACGCCTTCACGGGCATCCATGACGAAGATCACGACGTTGGCGTCCTTGATCGCCTGCAGGGTCTTCACCACCGAGAACTTTTCCACTTCCTCGTGGATCTTGCCGCGCTTGCGTACGCCGGCGGTGTCGATCAGCGTGTACTTCTCGTCATTGCGCTCGAACGGGATGTAGATGCTGTCGCGGGTGGTGCCCGGCTGGTCATAGACCACCACGCGCTCCTCACCGAGCATGCGGTTGACCAGGGTCGACTTGCCGACGTTGGGTCGGCCGATGATGGCGATCTTGATGCCATCCTTCTCGCTCGGACCGGGGATGCGCTTGGCTTCCTCGCCTTCGGCGACCTCTTCGTCGATGGCGTCCTCTTCCGCGTCTTGCGGGAACTCACCGAGTGCTGCTTCGAGCATCTGGGTGATGCCACGGCCATGGGCGCCAGCAATCGGCAGGGCTTCGCCCAGGCCCATCGGGCTGAATTCGGCACGGGCGATGTCCGGATCGATGTTGTCGATCTTGTTCACCACCAGGTAGCTACGCTTGTTGCGCTTGCGCAGGTGCTCGCCAATCATCTGGTCGCCAGCGGTCATGCCGGCACGGGCGTCGACCAGGAACAGCACGACATCGGCTTCCTCGATGGCCAGCAGCGACTGCTCGGCCATCTTCTCGTCGATGCCCTCTTCGTCGCCGGAAATGCCGCCGGTGTCGACCAGGATGTAGCTACGACCTTCCCACTTGGCCTCGCCGTACTGGCGATCACGGGTCAGCCCCGACAGGTCACCGACGATGGCATCGCGGCTGCGGGTCAGGCGGTTGAACAGGGTCGACTTGCCCACATTGGGACGGCCCACCAGGGCGATTACCGGAACCATTGGGCTCCTCCACAACTAAATCCAGAAAACACAAAGGCCGCTGCCGTAGAACGGCAGCGGCCGGACATTGCAAAACAGCTTAGCGGATGGTCAGCGCGACCAGTTTTCCGCTGTTGCCGTAGGCGTAAATCCAGTCACCCACCACCAGCGGACGGGCACGCAGGCCGTCGCCGTCGATCTTCTTGCGACCGACGAAGTGGCCATCCACCTGACTCAGCAGGTGCAGGTAGCCTTCCAGGTCGCCGACTGCGACGTAGCTGGAAAACACTTCGGGAGCCGACAGCTGGCGACGGGCCAGGGCATCGTTGCTCCACAGCGCCGAAGTGGAGCGCTCGTCGATGCTCTCGACACTGCCACCGGCCTGGCTGACGTAAACGTTGCCGAAGCCCTGGGCCAGGCCCACGTAGCTAGAGGCTTCGCGCTGCCACAGCTGGCGGCCACTGTCGATGTCGATGGCAGCCACTTTGCCCTGGTAGGTCACCACGTACAGGGTGCCACCGGACAGCAGCAGGCTGCCGTCGATGTCGACTACCCGCTCCAGCTCGGAACGGCCTTGCGGCACGGCCACGCGCTGTTCCCACACCGGGATGCCACGCTGGATATCCAGGGCAATCACCTTGCCGGTGGACAGGCCGGCGATGGCCAGACGGTTGGTCACTACCGGACTGCTGGTACCGCGCAGGGTCAGTACGGCCGGGCTGTTCTCGAAGATCCAGCGTTGCTCGCCGGTGCTCGCATCCAGACCGATCAGGCGATCGTCCTGGGTCTGCACCACCACTACGTCACCGTTGGTGGCCGGAGCGGACAGCACTTCGCTGGTCACGCGGGCGCGCCAGCGCTCTTCACCGGAGCTGGAGTCGAGGGCGACGACTTCACCCTTGAGGGTGCCGACCAGCACCAGGCCATAGCCGACGCCCACGCCACCGGATACCGGCAGTTCCAGGTCGACTTTCCAGAACACGTCGCCACTCAGGCGATCGAGCGCCATCACCACGCCTTCGGCATCGGCGGCGAACAGGCGCTCGCCGTCCACGGCTGGGGTCAGCAGGTTATACAGCTCGCCCTGACCGTCACCGATGGAGCGGCTCCACTGGCTCTGCAGCTCGACTTCTTCCTGGAACTCAGGGAGTTCGGCAGGCGGCAGTTCCTTCTTGCTGTTGCTGCTGCAACCCACGGCCAGAACGGCCAGGGCCAGCACGGCGGCATTCTTCCAGCGCATCACGTCACGCATCCCCTTTTGCCAGGTCGTCGAGCTTCATTTGCAGGCCACCTACGGCAGCATCGTCGGCCAGTGCTTGCTTGGCTTTCTGATAGGCCGCATGGGCATCGTCGGTACGGCCGAGCTGCACCAGCAGATCGCCCTTGAGTTCTTCACGGCTGGCCAGCCAAGCTTTGTCCGCTTCGCCATCCAGCAGCTTGAGGCCATCTTCGACCTTGCCCTGGGCGGCCAGCACGCGTGCCAGGCGCTGGCGAGCCAGCTCGGCCACGGTCGCGTCGACCGGCTTTTCGGTCAGCGCCTTCAGTTCTGCCGCTGCATCGTCCAGCTTGCCATTTTCCACCGCCACCTTGGCCACAAACAGAGCCGCGTACTGGGCATAGTGGCTACCGGCATGCTCGCTCTTCAGCTTGCCCGCCAGTTCGGCAACCTTGGCGACATCCGGCTTGCCCTCGGCAGTCAGGCTGGTTTCCAGCAGTTGCTGATAGATCAGCGAAGCCGTTTGCGCCTGGGTGCTCTGGTATTCCTGCCAACCTTTCCAGCCGAATACCAAGGCCAGCGCCAGTACGCCACCCGTCAGCAGGGGTTTGCCATTGCGCTGCCACCAGTCCTTGATCTGCGCAATCTGTTCGTCTTCGGTCATGCTCACCCCGGTAACTCCTTAATTCTCGATGTGCTTCAAGCCTGCGCCAGGCAGGTGGCAAGGTGCTGCGCAAGCGCATCCCAGGCAATGGTTTGTTGTTCGCTGTCGTCGCGCAAAGGTTTGCAACCTACCACGCGGGTGGCCAGTTCGTCCTCACCCAGAATCAGGGCAAAGCGTGCGCCGCTCTTGTCGGCCTTCTTGAACTGGCTCTTGAAACTGCCGGCACCGGCGTTGACCACCAGGCGCAAGCCCGGCATAGCATCACGCAGACGCTCGGCCAAGGTCAGGGCAGCCAACTCGGCCGGCTCGCCAAACGCGCACAGGTAAAGGTCGGCCGGGCTGTGCAGTTCTGCGGGCACCAACTCCAGGGTTTCCAACAGCAGCACCAGGCGCTCGACGCCCATGGCAAAGCCGACGCCCGGTGTCGGCTTGCCGCCGAACTGGCTAATCAGCCCGTCGTAACGGCCGCCGGCACACACTGTGCCTTGCGAGCCGAGCTTGTCGGTAACCCACTCGAACACGGTACGCCCGTAGTAATCCAGGCCACGCACCAGCTTCGGATTGATTTCGTAGCCAATACCGACCGCATCCAAACGGGCCTTGAGCCCCTCGAAGTGCACGCGCGATTCCTCGTCGAGGTAGTCGTGCAGGGTCGGCGCGCCAACCAGCAAGGCCTGGGTCTGGGCATTCTTGCTGTCGAGAATGCGCAACGGGTTGGTGGTCAGACGACGCTGGCTATCTTCGTCGAGCTGCTCGAAGCGCTCCTGCAGGTAGGCCACCAGGGCATCGCGATAGACCGCACGAGCTTCGCTCGAACCCAGGCTGTTGAGCTGCAGAGTCACCGAGTCGGCCAGCCCGAGCTTCTGCCACAGGCGCGCGGTGAGCACGATCAGCTCGGCATCGATATCCGGCCCTGGCAGGTTGAAGACTTCCACGCCGACCTGGTGAAACTGGCGGTAGCGACCTTTCTGCGGCTTCTCATAGCGGTACATTGGACCGGCGTACCAGAGCTTCTGCACCTGGCCGCCACCGGTCAGACCATGCTCCAGCACAGCCCGCACGCAGCCGGCGGTGCCTTCCGGACGCAGGGTCAGAGACTCTTCGTTGCGGTCGAGGAAGGTGTACATCTCCTTGTCGACCACATCGGTGCCTTCGCCGATGCCGCGGGCGAACAGCTCGGTGAATTCGAGCACCGGCAGGCGGATTTCCTTGTAACCGTAGCCATCCAACAGGGTGGCCAGGGTGTTCTCCAGATAACGCCAAGTCGGCGTCTGCTCCGGCAGGATGTCGTTCATGCCGCGGATGGCTTGTAGGGTCTTGCTCACAAATATTCCTTAGTGCGATCAGCCGCGGGCGATAACGGCCGCTTCGGCTTCGACCTTCTCAGCCGCTTTCTGGCGGATCAGCTTTTCCAGCTGGTCTACCAGGTTTTCATTGGTCAGTTTGTGCGCCGGCTTGCCGTCGATATAGATCAGGTTGTTCGGCGAGCCACCGGTCAGGCCGATATGCGCTTCCTTGGCCTCACCGGGGCCGTTGACCACGCAGCCGATCACCGCCACATCGAGCGGTACCAGCAGGTCTTCGACGCGGGTTTCGAGCTCGTTCATGGTCTTCACCACATCGAAGTTCTGCCGCGAGCAGCTCGGGCAGGCGATGAAGTTGATGCCACGCGAGCGCAGGCGCAGGGACTTGAGGATGTCGTAGCCGACCTTGATCTCTTCCACCGGATCGGCGGCCAGGGAGATGCGAATGGTGTCGCCGATGCCGTCCATCAGCAGCATGCCCAAGCCGACTGCGGACTTCACCGTACCCGAGCGCAGACCACCGGCTTCGGTGATGCCCAAGTGCAGCGGCTGCTCGATCTGCTTGGCCAGCAGGCGATAGGCCTCCACAGCCATGAATACGTCGGAAGCCTTCACGCTGACCTTGAAGTCAGGAAAGTTCAGGCGATCCAAGTGCTCGACATGACGCAGCGCCGACTCGACCAGCGCGGCCGGGGTCGGTTCGCCGTATTTCTTCTGCAGGTCTTTTTCCAGTGAACCGGCATTGACCCCGATGCGGATCGGGATGCCTTTGTCGCGGGCTGCTTCAACCACTGCACGCACGCGGTCTTCGCGACCGATATTGCCCGGGTTGATGCGCAGGCAGTCGACGCCCAGCTCAGCCACTCGCAGGGCGATCTGGTAA
Source organism: Aquipseudomonas guryensis (assembly GCF_014164785.1). Classification (GTDB taxonomy): domain Bacteria; phylum Pseudomonadota; class Gammaproteobacteria; order Pseudomonadales; family Pseudomonadaceae; genus Aquipseudomonas; species Aquipseudomonas guryensis. The sequence continues at coordinate 167,134 of NZ_JACJFN010000001.1, forward strand.
TCGAAGTGGATGTCGGCCACCAGCGGTACACGGACCTGCTGCTTGATCTTGCCGAAGGCTTCGGCGGCCTGCATATCCGGCACGGACACCCGCACGATATCGGCGCCGGCCTCTTCCAGGCGGCGGATCTGTCCGACGGTGGCGGCCACGTCGCAGGTATCGGTGTTGGTCATGCTCTGCACGGCAATCGGCGCATCGCCGCCCACCGGAACCGAGCCGACCCAGATTTTACGGGACAGGCGACGCTTGATCGGAGATTCGCAATGCATGCTTATTGCCCCAGCTTGAGACGGGCGGTTTCACCATGGGTGAAAGCGGCAACGTCGACCGGCTGACCATCCAGGCGCACCTGGGCGCCGCGGGCAAAACCAAGACGCAGCTCCAGCGGGGCCTTGCCGACCAGCTCGATACTTTCACCACGACGCTTCAGAGCGCTGATTAGAACCTTGCCAGTGGCATCGGTCAGCTGCGTCCAGCAGTCCGCCGTGAACTGCAGATGCACCTTGGACTCACCGGCAGCCGGCACAAGCGCCACGACCGGTTCGCTGACCACCGGCGCAGCAGGCTCAGGAGCCGGCGGGGTGACAGGAGCAGGCTGTATGGGCGAAGCAGCAGGGGCAGGAGCGGCAGGTACGACCGGCGGTTGAACGTCTGGTTGTGGCACGAGCGGAGCCTGATTACCAGCCTCAACCGGTGCAGCTACCGCTGGCGGCGTGACCGCCTCGCTGGCGACAGGCACTTCAGGCTGCGCCGCAAGCTCTGCAGTCAACACCGGCGCCACGGGTTCGACAGCGCCTTGCGCGTCGGCAACGGCCTGGTCTTCCGGCTCGTCCAGGGGATGAATCTCCGTGGTGCCGTCCGCACCTTCGACCTCGACATGTTCCAGTCCGAGATCGGCCGGCAAGGTCGGTACATTGCCCGCACCGGCCTGCCACCAGAAAAACGCCCCCGCACCCAGCGCCAGCAACAGGCACAGACTGACCATCTTCAGGATGCTTTGCGAAAGCCGCACAGGCTCTTCGATGCGTCCCAGGCTGTGCACGCGGCTACCGCTGGCGTCACTACCGGTAAACTGGTCGAACTCACTGACCAGGCGATTCTGGTCCATGCCCAGCAACTTGGCATAGGCGCGCACATAACCACGGGCAAAGGTGTGCCCCGGCAGTTTCTCGAATGCGCCAGACTCCAGCTGCTGCAGGGCTTGAGCGGTCAAATGCAGTTGCGCAGCCACGTCGGCCAATACCCAGTTCTTGCTCTCGCGAGCCTTGCGCAGGGTTTCGCCCGGATTCACACGACTCGCCGCTACTGCTTCGGGATGCGACGTTTTCATCACTGCTCCGACAGGTATTGCTGGTATTCCGGAGTACCCGGATAAAGTCTCTTCAGCTGCAGGCCGAGGCTCGCAACCTGGTCACGATCCTCGAACACCTTGGCCAGGCGGATACCCAGCAACAGGCTGGCCGGCGTCTGCTCGGACTGCTGACTGAAGCGTTCATAAAAACCACGTGCGGGCACGTACTGTTTGTCCTCGAGGGACAGCTGCGCCATCTGCAGCAGTGCCAGGGTACGCCGGCTATTGAGGCGCAGGGCGCGCTCGAAAAAGGCCTTCGCCTCATCACGACGGCCAAGCTGCAGCGCAGTCATGCCTAGGTTTTCGAATACCCGTGAGCGCTCGGAATACAGGGTGTCTTCGGAGGCTTTGAGATAGACATCGAAGGCCTCCTGATAGCGCTTCTGCTCGAAGAGGAAGCCGCCATAGTTGTTGAGGACGCGGGCTTCGCCGGAGCTCAGGGACAGCGCCTTGCGGTAATGCTGTTCGGCCAGCTTGTTTTCCATCTCGCGCTGGAACACCACCGCCAGAGTGGCATGCGCCTCGGCGCTGGACGGATCGAGTTCCAAAGCCGATTTCAGAGGTGCCTTGGCCTTCTCTGTAGCGCCCTGGACCAGATAACCGAGCCCCAACTGGATGTAGGCATCACGCGCCTGATCACGCCCTTCTTCCGTACTCAGCGGGTCCTTGGTCCCGCCATCAGTGATGCAACCCGCCAACAGGCCGGCAAGAGACAGGAAAAGCGCAGCGCGCAAGGTCATGAACATCCCCTTCAGGTTCTATTTTCGCTATTGCGAGGTTCTTCGGCCTCGTTACCCAGCTGACGCACGGCGATATAACGCTCGCTACGCCGCGTGCGGTCCTGTACCTGGCCAACCAGCTGGCCACAGGCGGCATCGATGTCATCGCCACGCGTGGTGCGCACGGTGACATTGTGCCCAGCCTTGTACAACAGGTCCTGGAAGCGACGAATGGCGTTATTGCTCGGCCGTTCGTAACCAGAGAAGGGGAATGGATTAAACGGAATCAGATTGATCTTGCAAGGAAAATCCTTGAGAAGTGCGATCATCTGCTCAGCGTGCTCAGGCTGGTCGTTGACATCCTTGAGCAGGGTGTACTCGATGGTCAGGAAGCGCTTCTCGCCCAGACCCTCGATGTAACGACGGCAGGCAGGCAGCAGCACATCCAGCGGGTATTTCTTGTTGATCGGCACCAGTTCGCTACGCAGCGCGTCGTTCGGCGCATGCAGCGACAGAGCCAGCGACACGTCGATGACCTCGCCCAGCTTGTCGATCATCGGCACCACGCCGGAGGTGGACAGGGTCACCTTGCGCTTGGAGATGCCATAGCCAAGGTCGTCCATCATGATGCGCATGGAGGCAACGACATTGTCGAAGTTCAGCAGGGGCTCGCCCATGCCCATCATCACCACGTTGGTGACTGCACGGTCGATCTTGGCCGGCACGGTGCCGAAGGATTTATTGGCAATCCATACCTGGCCGATGATTTCAGCGGCGGTCAGGTCGCTGTTGAAGCCCTGCTTGCCGGTGGAACAGAAGCTGCAATCCAGCGCACAGCCGGCCTGAGATGACACACACAGGGTGCCACGGCCGCCTTGCGGGATGTACACGGTCTCGACGCAGCTGCCGGACGCCACGCGCACCACCCACTTACGGGTGCCGTCGCTGGAAATGTCCTGGCTGACAACCTCGGGACCACGAATTTCGGCACAGGCCTTGAGCTTTTCGCGCAAGGCCTTGCCCAGATTGCTCATGGCGTCGAAATCATCGACGCCAAAGTGGTGAATCCATTTCATCACCTGGCCGGCACGGAAGCGCTTGTCTCCGATGGACTCGAAGAAGCTTTCCATTTCAGTCTGGGTCAGACCCAGCAGATTGATTTTACCGGCAGTTGCAGTCATGGAATCACCCTCGCCTGTTCGCGCTTAGCGAATGCGAGCGCACACCTCGGTGGCGGCGAAGAAGTATGCGATTTCGCGAGCGGCGGAAGCCTCGGAATCGGAACCGTGTACGGCGTTTTCGTCGATGGAAACGGCGAAGTCAGCACGGATAGTGCCAGCAGCAGCTTCTTTCGGGTTGGTAGCGCCCATCAGCTCACGGTTTTTCAGGACAGCGTCTTCGCCTTCCAGAACCTGAACGATGACCGGACCGGAGGTCATGAAAGCCACCAGATCCTTGAAGAAACCGCGCTCGCTGTGCTCGGCGTAGAAGCCAGCAGCTTCGCGCTCGGACAGTTGAACCATTTTCGAAGCAACGACGCGCAGGCCGGCTTTTTCGAAACGGGTGGTGATCTCGCCCACTACGTTTTTGGCAACGGCATCGGGCTTGATGATGGAGAAAGTGCGTTGAACAGCCATGTGAAACTCCGGAAACAAGGATTAAAGCGAACAAGTAAACCCGCGAATTATACGCGGGTTAGGAAAAAATGCGTAGGCCGGCACCGAGCGGCGCCGTCAGTTACTGGATTTCAGTTACTCGGCTTCTTCGATCCAGGCAGCCTGGATCGCTTCCAGCACCTTCTCGCCGCCGCGCTGCGGATCGTCGCTGAAATCCGGCAGAGCCAGCACCCAGCGGTGCAGGTCGACGAAGTTGACGTAGCGCGGATCGACATCCGGCTTGCTTTCAGCCAGTTCTATGGCGATATCCAGCACATCAGCCCATTTCAGACTCATGACAGCTCCTTCGATCAGTGCGGCGCTTCAGCGGCATGGTTGAGCGAGTATTTGGGGATTTCCACTGTCAGATCTTCCGTCCCGACGATCGCCTGACAGGCCAGGCGCGATTGCGGCTCCAGGCCCCAGGCCCGATCAAGGAAGTCTTCCTCCAGCTCGTCGGCCTCCTCCAGCGAGTCGAAGCCCTCGCGCACGATGCAGTGGCAGGTCGTGCAGGCACAGACACCGCCACAGGCGCTTTCCATCTCTATGTGGTGCGCATGGGCCACCTCGAGAATGGAGGTGCCAGGCTCAGCCTCGACCACCATGCCGTCCGGGCAGAACTTCTCGTGGGGCAGAAAAATGACCTGCGGCATCAGTTATCCTCAATTTCATTCAGATTGCGTCCGGCCAGAGCAGCCTTCACAGTCGAGTCCAGGCGCCGGGCAGCAAAGGCGTCGGTCACCTGCGACAGGCGCTTGGTCTGCTGCTCGATGGCGTAACCGTCGCTACCTGTCATCAATTCGGCCAATTCCTGCACCTGCATCTCGATAACCAGACGCTCTTCGGCATCCAGCAAGCGCTCACCATCGGCCTCCAGTGCCGCCCGCACCGCTTCGATCAGGCGCTGAGCATCGACCTGCTGCTCGCGCAGCACCCGGGCAACCTTGTCATCCCCAGCATTCTGGAAGGACTCCTGCAGCATGCGGGCGATCTCACCATCGGTCAGGCCATAGGACGGCTTGACCTGGATACTCGCTTCGACACCAGAACCCAGCTCGCGGGCCGCGACGCTGAGCAGGCCGTCTGCATCCACCTGGAAGGTCACGCGAATCTTTGCCGAGCCGGCCACCAGCGGGGGAATGCCTCGCAGCTCGAAGCGCGCCAGGGAGCGGCAATCGCTGATCAGCTCGCGCTCACCCTGCAGCACATGGATCATCATGGCTGTCTGACCATCTTTATAAGTGGTGAAGTCCTGCGCGCGCGCCACCGGAATCGTGGTGTTGCGCGGAATGACCTTCTCCATCAAGCCGCCCATGGTTTCCAGCCCCAGGGACAGCGGAATCACGTCGAGCAGCAGCAGCTCTTCGCCGTTGCCACGCTGGTTGCCAGCCAGGGTATCGGCCTGGATCGCGGCACCGATGGCCACCACCTGATCCGGGTCGATATCGGTCAACGGTTGACGACCGAACAGCTCGCCGACCGAGGCACGCACACGCGGCACACGGGTGGAGCCGCCGACCATGACCACCGCCTCGACTTCGTCGATCTCGATGCCGGCATCGCGCACCGCGCGGCGACAGGCCTTGAGGCTGCGCGCCAGCATGGGCTCGATCAACGCATCGAACTGCGCACGACTCAGCTCGCCGCGCCAGTCGCCATGCATCAGCTCGACCGCATCAGCAGTGGTCAGTGCCTCCTTGGCCGCGCAAGCAGCCTGCAGCAGGCTGCGCTGGGTACCCGGGTCGATATCCATGGACAGGCCAGCCTGCTGCATCATCCAGCCGGCGATGGCATGGTCGAAGTCATCGCCGCCCAGGGCGCTGTCACCACCGGTAGCCATGACCTCGAACACGCCACGACTCAGGCGCAGAATGGAAATATCGAAGGTACCGCCGCCCAGGTCATAGATGGCGACCACGCCCTCGGCCTGCTGGTCGAGGCCATAGGCCACCGCCGCCGCGGTCGGCTCGTTGAGCAGACGCAGCACATTGAGGCCGGCGAGGCGCGCCGCATCCTTGGTCGCCTGGCGTTGGGCATCGTCAAAGTAGGCCGGTACGGTGATCACCGCACCCACTAGTTCGCCACCCAGCGCCTCTTCAGCACGCAGGCGCAGTACCTTGAGAATCTCGGCCGACACTTCGACCGGGCTCTTGGCGCCCTGCACCGTGTCGACGAATGGCATATGCGATTCACCAACAACGAAGCGATAGGGTAACTGCTCACCGAGCTGTTTGACGTCCTCCAGACCACGCCCCATCAGGCGCTTGACCGACAACACGGTATTCAGCGGATCGAGCGGTGCGGCCAACTTGGCGGCCTGCCCCACTTCGACACGATCGGCGTGATAGCGCACCGCCGACGGCAGGATGACCTGCCCCTCGGCATCCGCCAGTGGCGCGGACAAGCCGCTGCGCACGGCAGCGACCAGGGAATTGGTAGTACCTAGATCGATACCCACGGCCAAGCGACGCTGGTGGGGTTGGGGACTCTGGCCGGGTTCGGCGATCTGCAGTAGGGCCATGATGCTCAGGAAGTCAGGCGGGCAGCCGCAGCTGCACGGCGGTTAATCGTCGAGGCGCTCTTCCAGCTGGCGCACTTCGTGGGACAACTTGTCGAGAAACTGCATACGTCGCACCAGGCGCTCAGCCTCCTCGCGACGCTGCACGTCATCCCAACAAGCAGCAAAACCTGCATCAAGCTCATCCTGAGCCTGTTTCAGGCGGCGCTTGAACGCCGCCACACCAGCCACATCGGCACTGTCCTGCAGATCTTCCAGCTCTTCGCGCAAGCGCATCTGCTGAAGCAGGAACTCGGGGTCCTGCACGGTCACTTCCATCGGCAGCTCGCGACCGCGCAGAGCCAGCAGATAGAGGGCGCGGCGCGGCGCATTCTTCAGGGTCTGGTAAGCCTCATTAAGGCTAGCCGAATGCTCCAGCGCCAGACGCTGATCGCGCTCGGGGGCATCGGCAAAACGATCCGGATGCATGGTCTTGGCCAGCTCGCGGTAACGCGCGGAAAGCTGCGCCAGGTCCAGACGGAAGGCGGGCTGCAGATCGAACAGAGCAAAGTGACAGGGTCTACCCACGCTAGCCTCAGACGTTGAAGCTCTCGCCGCAGCCGCATTCGCCGCGCACGTTGGGGTTGTTGAACTTGAAGCCCTCGTTGAGCCCCTCGCGGACGAAGTCCAGCTCGGTGCCATCGATATAGGTCAGGCTCTTCGGGTCGATGATGACTTTCACCCCGAAGCTTTCGAACACCTGATCCTCGGCTGCCAGCTCGTCGACGAACTCCAGCACATAGGCCAGGCCCGAGCAGCCCGTGGTGCGCACACCCAGACGAATGCCCGCACCCTTGCCACGCCCCTCAAGGGAGCGCTGCACGTGACGTGCGGCGGCTTCGGTCATGCTGATAGCCATAGAGCAACTCCTTACGCGACAACGAACTCAGACCAGGCCTTTCTTCTGCTTGTAGTCGCGCACGGCCGCCTTGATGGCGTCCTCGGCGAGTACCGAGCAGTGGATCTTCACCGGCGGCAACGCCAGTTCTTCGGCCAGCTGGGTGTTCTTAATGGTTTCCGCTTCATCCAGGGTTTTGCCCTTCATCCACTCGGTAGCGAGGGAGCTGGAAGCGATCGCCGAACCGCAGCCGTAGGTCTTGAACTTGGCGTCTTCGATCACGCCCTGCTCGTTGACCTTGATCTGCAGGCGCATGACGTCGCCGCACGCCGGGGCGCCGACCATGCCGGTGCCGACGTTCGGATCCTCGGCATCCATCTTGCCGACGTTGCGCGGATTCTCGTAATGGTCGATGACCTTTTCACTGTAAGCCATGGTGCAATTCCTCTTTCATCAGGTGCCGCTCTTGGGGCGACTAAACAATCAATGGGCCTGCCATTCGACCTTGGACAGATCGACACCTTCTTTGAACATATCCCACAGCGGCGAAAGCTCGCGCAGCTTGGTGACGGCATCGCGAATCTTCGACGCGGCGTAATCGACTTCTTCCTCGGTGGTAAAGCGACCGAAGGTGAAGCGGATCGAGCTGTGCGCCAGCTCGTCGTTGCGGCCGAGGGCGCGCAGGACGTAGGACGGCTCCAGCGAAGCAGAGGTGCAGGCGGAACCGGAGGAAACCGCCAGATCCTTGAGCGCCATGACCAGCGACTCACCTTCGACATAGTTGAAACTGAGGTTGAGATTGTGCGGGACGCGCTGGCTCATGCTGCCGTTGATGTACAGCTCTTCCATGCCCTCGACCTGCTTGTAGAAGCGGTCACGCAGGGCACGAATGCGTTCGTTTTCCTGGGCCATTTCGACCTTGGCGATCCGGAAGGCTTCGCCCATGCCGACGATCTGGTGAGTCGCCAGGGTGCCGGAACGCATGCCACGCTCATGACCACCGCCGTGCATCTGCGCCTCCAGACGGACGCGCGGCTTGCGGCGCACGTAGAGCGCGCCGATGCCCTTGGGCCCGTATGTCTTGTGCGCCGAGAAGGACATCAGGTCGACCTTGAGCTTCTCCAGGTCGATTTCCACCTTGCCGGTGGACTGCGCCGCGTCGACATGCAACAGCACCCCGCGGGAGCGGGTCAGCTCACCGATGGCGCCGATGTCGTTGATGGTGCCGATCTCGTTGTTGACGTGCATGATCGAAACCAGAATGGTGTCGTCGCGCAGCGCGGCCTCGACCAGCGCCGGAGTGATCAGGCCGTCTTCACCGGGTTCCAGGTAGGTAACCTCAAAGCCTTCGCGCTCCAACTGGCGCGTCGAGTCGAGCACGGCTTTGTGCTCGATCTTCGAGGTGATGATGTGCTTACCCTTGGTGCTGTAGAAGTGCGCAACACCCTTGATCGCCAGGTTGTTGGACTCGGTAGCACCGGAGGTCCAGACGATCTCGCGCGGGTCGGCATTGACCAGCTCGGCCACCTGACGGCGACCATTCTCGACTGCCTCTTCGGCCTTCCAGCCGAACACATGGGAGCGCGAGGCCGGGTTGCCAAAGTTGCCATCCACCAGCAGGCACTCGCTCATCTTTTGCGCAACGCGCGGATCGACCGGGGTGGTGGCGGAATAATCGAGGTAAATCGGCAATCTCATCAGATTTCTCCTAATACAGGCTGGCGCCCTGCTCAATCGACGGCGGACGCTTCAATCTTATCCAGGCGCGGCGTCCTGCCATTGCAACGGCGCTGATCCTGACGCAGAGCGACTTCCTGCACTTCGCTACGGGTCACCAGGTCAGCCAGGCTGATCCCACTGAGGAATTCGTGAATCTGCTGACTGAGGTCACACCACAGATGGTGGGTCAGACAGGTATCGCCAGAGTGGCAATCACCCTGGCCTTGGCAGCGCGTGGCATCGACCGACTCATTGACTGCATCGATCACCTGGGCCACTTGAATGACCCGCATATCGCGCGACAACTGATAACCGCCACCCGGCCCACGCACACTGCTGACCAGGTTGCCACGGCGCAGCTTGGCAAACAGCTGTTCGAGATAGGACAGGGAAATACCCTGACGCTCGGAAATATCGGCCAGGGACACCGGCCCATGCTGGGCGTGCAGCGCCAGATCGAGCATCGCGGTGACGGCGTAACGGCCTTTGGTGGTCAAGCGCATGGTGGTTACCACGGTTTCGCTGAAGTGCCGCAAGTATCCCCTTTTCCTACTAATTAGGTCAACTATAAGACCTATTAAAATAGTAGGAATTAGGCTTGGCGAGGGGCGCGAATCATAGCAAAAACCTTCAACCTAGACATCAGGCAGCAGGCTTGTCGCCCTGCTGCTCCTTGCACACACCCTCGAAGTCTTCATCACGCAGGGCCGGCAGCTCTTTGGCGCAGTAGTCACTGCCCAGGGCCTTGAGCGCCCCGCACATGCCTTCGAGGCGCGAATCGACCGCCTGCAGGTGATCGAGCAGCTGACCAATGGCACGCGCCACCGGGTCCGGCATGTCCTGGCTGACGCCGTAGGCATCGAAACCGAGCTTCTCGGCCATGGCCTGGCGCTTGGCCTCCTGCTCGTCATCCGCCTTGGCAATGATCCGCCCGGGAATACCGACAGCCGTGGCACCAGCCGGCACCGCCTTGGTCACCACCGCATTGGAACCGATCTTGGCTCCGGCACCGACGGTGAACGGACCGAGCACCTTGGCCCCCGCCCCAACCACCACACCATCTTCCAAGGTCGGGTGACGCTTGCCCTTGTTCCAGCTGGTGCCGCCCAGGGTCACGCCCTGGTAGAGCGTGACATCATTGCCGATCTCGGCAGTCTCGCCGATGACGATGCCCATGCCGTGATCGATGAAGAAGCGGCGACCGATCTTCGCCCCCGGATGAATCTCGATACCGGTCAGCCAGCGCCCGAAGTTCGACACCAGCCGCGCCAGCCATTTCCAGCCGTTCACCCACAAGCCATGGGCCAGACGGTGCAGCCAGACCGCGTGCAGACCCGGATAGCAGGTGACCACCTCAAACGCATTGCGCGCTGCCGGGTCGCGATGAAATACGCTCTGGATATCTTCGCGCACACGCTCAAACATCGTCTTTTCTCCGCTTGTGAGGCTCGCCACGCACTGCTTTCTGGGTTTCCGTGAGGATGCCACGGAGAATATTCATTTCCAGCTTGCTGATGCCACTACGCCCATACAGGCGGCGCAGGCGCGGCATCAGGTGGCGCGGATTGCTCGGATCGAGGAAGCCGATTTCAACCAGCACGTTCTCCAGATGGACATAGAACGACTCCAGCTCATCGGTGGTGACCGACTGCGTATTGAGCATCGCCGTGGTTTCCAGCTTGCTCATCTTGGTCGGCTGCCCCTGAGCCGCCAGCCAGGCCATGCGCACCTCGTAAACCAGCACCTGCACTGCGGTAGCCAGGTTCAGCGAACTGAACGCCGGATCGGACGGAATATGCACATGGAACTGGCAGCGCTGCAGCTCTTCGTTGGTCAGCCCGGCGTACTCGCGACCGAACACCAGAGCAACCTCGCCACCCTGCTCCGCGTGCTGCAGACAGGTCGTCGCGCACTCGCGCGGATCGAGCAGCGGCCAGGGAATGCGCCGGTCGCGGGCACTGGTACCGAGCACCACACTGCAGCCGACCAAGGCTTCTTCCAGCGTGGCGACCACCTGCACCGCATCGAGGATGTCGGTTGCGCCGGAGGCCCGCGCCACCGCCTCGCTGCTGGGGAATTCCACCGGATCAACCAGCACCAGGCGCGACAGGCCCATGTTTTTCATGGCCCGCGCGGCACCACCGATATTGCCGGGATGACTGGTATTGACCAGAACTACACGAATATTCTGCAGCAAGACCAGCTCCAGCCAGGGCACGAAAGGGGCATCGATCTTACAGGACTCAAGCGGACTTACGCCACGCACGACAAAGGCTAGGCTACATCCAAGCAGCTTTTCTGCTAGTATGGCCGGCTTTCTTTAACGACCCAGGTGAATCTCCCCATGCAGCCCATGCTGAATATCGCGCTGCGCGCAGCCCGCAGCGCCGGTGAACTGATCTTCCGCTCCATCGAGCGCCTGGACGTCATCTCGGTCAGCGAGAAAGATGCCCACGACTACGTGTCCGAAGTCGACCGCGCCGCCGAGCAGACCATTATCCAGGCCCTGCAGAAGGCTTACCCGACGCACGGCTTCATGGGCGAGGAAAGCGGCATCATTCAGGGCACTGGCGATGGCGCCGACTACCAGTGGATCATCGACCCGCTGGATGGCACCACCAACTTCCTGCGCGGAGTGCCGCACTTCGCCGTCAGCATCGCCTGCAAATACCGTGGCCGCCTTGAGCACGCCGTAGTACTCGACCCGGTTCGCCAGGAAGAATTCACCGCCAGCCGCGGCCGTGGCGCCGCCATCAATGGCCGTCGCCTGCGCGTCAGCACCCGCAAGAGCCTGGACGGCGCCCTGCTTGGCACCGGTTTCCCGTTCCGCGACAGCCAGCTGGAAAACCTCGACAACTACTTCGGCATGTTCCGCAGCCTGGTTGGCCAGACCGCCGGCATCCGCCGCGCCGGCGCCGCCAGCCTGGACCTGGCCTACGTGGCCGCCGGCCGTTACGACGCCTTCTGGGAGTTCGGCCTGTCAGAGTGGGACATGGCCGCAGGCGCCCTGCTGATCCAGGAAGCGGGCGGCCTGGTCAGCGACTTCAGCGGCGGCCACGACTTCCTCGAAAAAGGCCAGATCGTTGCCGGCAACACCAAATGCTTCAAGGCCGTGCTGACTGCCATCCAGCCGCACCTGGCACCCTCGATGAAGCGCTGAAACACGCTATCGAGCTATTAAAAAAAACCGCCCCGAAGGGCGGTTTTTTTATGCCTTACAGCATTACTGGATCACCTGTGCCGGCTCGGCCAGCACCAGCTGCCCCTGCTCATTGAGTGGAATGCGGCTACCCGGATCACGATCCATGCGCACCTGGCCAACCTTGCCATCAACCTGATACTTCACGTCATAACCGACCAGCTTTTCACTGGTATCGGTCACCGTATTGCAGCGGGTCTCGGTGGTGGTGTAAGTGGCGCCTTCCTGCATGTTTTCCTGCACCTTGTTGCCGGCATAACCACCGCCGACAGCGCCGGCAACGGTTGCGAGCTTCTTGCCGTTACCGCCGCCCACCTGGTTACCCAGCAAACCACCCACCACCGCACCGATAGCCGTACCGGCGATCTGATGCTGATCCTTGACCGGCTTCTGCCGGGTCACGGTGACGTCCTTGCACACTTCGCGCGGGGTCTTGATGGTTTCATTCACCGGCTGCACGGCCAACACCTCGGCATATTGAGGACCGCTGACCAGACTGTAGGTCGCCACGGCACCACCGGCAGTGACACCCACCGCCCCCAACACTGCGCCCACGATCATCGACTTGTTCATTTGGCCCTCCCAGGACTCATCCGACTCGACGCGCATTGCGCCATTGTTCCTAGCCTTGGAGACGACATCGCCTGCCAAGTTCCTCCCCGCAATCGGCATAACCGACAACTGGGAGCCTCGTCACACCCCATAAACACAAAGCCCGGCTTGAGCCGGGCTTTGTCGGTACAGACAAACTCAGGGACGCTCGTCCACTTCCTCCGCCTCAACCGGCGGAATCAGATCCTCAGTGGTCAGATTCAGCCAGATCAGCACCACGTTGGCGATGTAGATCGACGAGTAGGTACCCGCCAACACGCCAACGAATAGAGCGATGGAGAAACCGAACAGGTTGTCACCTCCGAAAACCAGCAGCGCCACGATCGCCAGCAAGGTGGAAATCGAGGTCGCCATGGTACGCAGCAGGGTCTGCGTAGTGGAGATGTTGATGTTGTCGATCAAACTGGTCTTGCGCAGCACGCGGAAGTTCTCACGCACCCGGTCAAACACCACAATGGTGTCGTTCAGCGAGTAGCCGATGATCGCCAGCACCGCAGCCAGCACGGTCAGGTCGAAGGTGATCTGGAAGAACGACAGGATACCCAGCGTTACCACCACGTCATGCACCAGCGAGACGATGGCGCCCACGGCGAATTTCCACTGAAAACGGAACGCCAGGTACAGCATGATGCCGCCCAGCGCCAGCAGCATGCCCAGGCCGCCCTGATCACGCAGCTCCTCGCCCACCTGCGGGCCGACGAACTCGACTTTCTTCACCTGCACCGGGTTGCCGGCATCGGCAGCACTCAGCGCTGTCACCACCTTGCTACCCAGCTGCGGGTCATCACCTTGCATGCGCACCACCACATCGGTGGTGGCACCGAAGCTCTGCACCACGGCATCGGCAAAACCAGCCGCCGCCAGCTGCTCGCGCACCTGATTGAGATCAGCCGGCTTCTCATAGCTCAGCTCGATCTGCGCACCACCGGTGAAGTCGAGACCGAAGTTCAACCCCTTGAAGAACCAGCTACCCAGCGCAATCAAGGTCAGGAGCACGGTGACGGCGAACGCAACGTTGCGCACGCCCATGAAATTGATAGTTTTCATCTCAGCCCCTTAGATCCACAGCTTCTTGTAGTCACGACCACCGAAGATCAGGTTGACCATCGCACGCGTCACCATGATCGCGGTGAACATCGAGGTGACGATACCCAGCGACATGGTCACAGCGAAGCCCTTGACCGGCCCAGTACCCATGGCAAAGAGAATGCCGCCGACCAGCAGAGTGGTCAGGTTGGAGTCGAGAATCGCCGTATAGGCGCGATCGAAGCCCTCATGAATGGCACGCTGCACCGACATGCCATTGGCGATTTCCTCGCGGATACGCGAGAAGATCAGCACGTTGGCGTCCACCGCCATACCCATGGTCAGGACGATACCGGCAATGCCAGGCAGGGTCAGGGTGGCACTGAGCAGCGACATCAGCGCCAGCAGCAGAACCATGTTGAAACCCAGGGCCACCGTCGCCAGGATGCCGAAGAAACGGTAGATGGCGAGGATGAACAGCGACACGAAGAGCATGCCCCACAGGGACGCATCGATACCCTTGGCAATGTTGTCGGCACCCAGGCTCGGGCCAATGGTGCGCTCTTCGGCGAAGTACATCGGCGCGGCCAGGCCACCGGCACGCAGCAGCAGGGCCAGTTCCGACGACTCGCCCTGACCATCCAGGCCGGTGATACGGAACTGGCTACCCAGCGGCGACTGAATGGTCGCCAGGCTGATGATCTTGCGCTCTTCCTTGAAGGTCTGGATCGCCTGCTCTTTCTCGACACCGTCAACCATCTGCTTGGCGTAGCGAGTCATCGGCTTCTGCTCGATGAAGATCACCGCCATGCTGCGCCCGACATTGTTGCGGGTGGCGCGATTCATCAGCTCGCCGCCATGGTTGTCCAGGCGGATATTGACCTGCGGGCTGCCATTCTCATCGAAGCTGGCCTGGGCGTCGGTCACCTGGTCACCGGTGATGATCAAGCCACGCTCCAGCGCTACGGCTGGACGACCTTCCTCACGGAACTCGAAGAACTCACTGGAAGCGCGCGGCGCATCCACCTCGGCCTGCAAGCGGAACTCCAGGTTGGCGGTCTTGCCAAGGATGCGCTTGGCTTCGGCAGTGTCCTGCACGCCCGGCAGCTCGACCACGATGCGGTTGGCGCCCTGACGCTGCACCAGCGGCTCAGCCACACCAAGCTCATTGACCCGGTTACGTACGGTGGTCAAGTTCTGCTTGATCGAATACTCGCGAATCTCTGCAAGCTTGGCCTGACTCAGCACCAGACTCAGCACCTGCAAGCCATTGCGCTCACTGGTGACCTGTTCGAAATCGATGAAATCCTTGCGAATCAGATCCTGGGCCTTTTCCAGCTGCTCGGCATCGGTGAAGCCAAGCTGGATCGCCCCCTCCTGCTGCGGCAGGCTGCGATAGCGCAGACGCTCCTTGCGCAGCAGGCTCTTCACTTCGCCTTCATATACTTTAAGACGCGCACCAACAGCCTTGTCCATGTCCACTTCCAGCAGGAAATGCACACCGCCGGACAGGTCCAGACCCAGCTTCATCGGGCCGGCACCAATGCTGCGCAGCCAATGCGGCGTGGTCGGTGCCAGGTTCAGCGCTACCACGTACTCATCACCGAGCAGACGATGCACCAGTTCCTTGCCCGGCAGCTGATCCGCCTTGTTGACCAGGCGCACCAGCCCCGCATTACCCTTGTCGTTCAGGGTGGCAGCCTTGACCTCGATACCCGCCTCGCTCAGCGCCTTGCTGATGCGATCCAGATCGGCCTGACCGACCTGCAAGGCCGTACTGGCACCACTGACCTGAATGGCCGGATCATCCGGATAAAGGTTGGGTGCGGAGTAAATGAAGCCGACCACCAGCACAGCCAGGATCAGCAGGTACTTCCACAAGGGGTATTTATTGAGCATGACGCCGCCCGTTATGACACGGGGCGCTTGATGCGCCCCGTCGTTGGTGAAGAATGGATCGTTTAGATGGCTTTCAGGGTGCCCTTCGGCAGGGTCGCCGCAATGGCCTGCTTCTGGAACTTCAGCTCGACATTGTCGGAAACTTCAACCACCACGAAATCATCGGAAACCTTGGTGACCTTGCCAGCCAGGCCACCGGAAGTGACCACTTCGTCGCCCTTCTGCAGGCCGCCGAGCAGGTTCTTATGCTCTTTGGCGCGTTTGGCCTGCGGACGCCAGATCATCAGATAGAAGATGACCAGAAAGCCGACCAGGAACACCCACTCGAAACCGCTACCAGCGGGACCAGCGGCAGCGGCCGGTGCAGCGGCATCAGCGTAAGCAGCGGGGATCAGAAAGCTCATGGAAAACTCCTATAACGAGGTCTTGAAACTGTTGTTTTTGCGGCCGCACAGGCAAGCCAGATTGGGGCAAGGCGCCGCAAACGAAAAAACGCAGGCAGCTACCTTAATGGGTGCATTCAGCTCGATTTCAACATCTGGCGGGCGCTTTCATGTCAAACAAAGCGGCGCTCAGGCCTCCAGCGGCGGCGTGGACAGGCCGCGCCGAGCGTAGAAGGCATCGACAAAGGCGGCCAATGTACCCTGTTGAATTGCCTCGCGCAAACCAGCCATCAGGCGCTGATAATGGCGCAAGTTATGGATGGTATTGAGCATGCTGCCCAGCATTTCGCCGCACTTGTCCAGGTGATACAGGTAAGCACGAGAGAAATTCTGGCAGGTGTAGCAATCGCAGGTCGGGTCCAGTGGCGACTCGTCATGGCGATGCACCGCATTGCGGATCTTCACCACGCCGGTATCGGTAAACAGGTGCCCGTTGCGTGCATTGCGGGTCGGCATCACGCAGTCGAACATGTCTACGCCGCGGCGCACACCCTCTACCAGGTCTTCCGGCTTGCCAACCCCCATCAGGTAACGGGGTTTGTCCGTCGGCAACTGCCTCGGCAGGAAATCCAACACGCGGATCATCTCTTCTTTCGGCTCACCGACCGACAGACCACCGATGGCCAGACCGTCGAAACCTATCTCCTCAAGCCCTTCCAGCGAACGCATGCGCAGCTCTTCATGCATGCCACCCTGGACGATACCGAACAGCGCCGACGGATTGCCATCGTGGGCATTCTTCGAGCGCTTGGCCCAACGCAGCGACAGCTCCATGGAACGCTTGGCCACGTCGAAATCGGCCGGGTAAGGCGTGCACTCGTCGAAGATCATCACGATGTCCGAACCCAGGTCACGCTGCACCTGCATCGACTCTTCCGGGCCCATGAACACCTTGCGCCCGTCCACCGGCGAGGCGAAGGTCACGCCCTCTTCCTTGATCTTGCGCATGGCGCCCAGGCTGAACACCTGGAAGCCACCGGAGTCGGTGAGGATCGGCCCCTGCCACTGCATGAAATTGTGCAGATCGCCATGCTGCTTGATCACCTCGGTACCCGGACGCAGCCACAGGTGGAAGGTGTTGCCGAGGATGATCTGTGCACCGATCGCCTCAATGTCGCGCGGCAGCATGCCCTTGACCGTACCGTAGGTGCCTACTGGCATGAAAGCCGGGGTTTCCACCACGCCACGCGGGAAGGTCAGGCGACCACGACGGGCGCGCCCGTCAGTGGCCAGCAGCTCGAAGGACATGTGGCTCATAGGGTTTCCTCGGGGCCGCGCGCAGCGGGATTGCGGGTGATGAACATGGCATCGCCGTAACTGAAAAAGCGGTATTGCTGCTCCACGGCCATGGCATAGGCAGCCATGGTCTCGGGATAACCTGCAAAGGCCGACACCAGCATCAGCAGGGTAGATTCGGGCAAGTGGAAGTTGGTGACCAGAGCATCAACCACATGGATGGGCCGGCCTGGGTAGATGAAGATGTCGGTGTCACCACTGAAGGCCTTCAGCTCGCCATCACGCGCCGCCGTCTCCAGCGAGCGCACACTGGTCGTGCCCACTGCAACCACCCGACCGCCACGCGCCTTGCAGGCTGCCACGGCATCCACCACATCCTGGCCGACTTCCAGCCACTCGCTGTGCATGTGGTGATCTTCGATGCGCTCCACGCGGACCGGCTGGAAAGTCCCGGCGCCGACATGCAGGGTGACGAACGCGGTTTCCACGCCCTTGGCGCGAATCGCCGCCAGCAACTCTTCGTCGAAATGCAGGCCGGCAGTGGGCGCCGCTACCGCGCCGGCCTTCTGCGCGTACACGGTCTGGTAGCGCTCGCGATCGGCCGCATCGTCGGCACGCTCTATATAAGGCGGCAACGGCATATGCCCGACCCGTTCCAGCAGCGGCAGCACCGGCTCGGCAAAACGCAGCTCGAACAAGGCATCGTGGCGCGCGACCATCTCGGCCTCACCGCCACCCTCTATATGAATTAGCGAACCCGGCTTGGGTGACTTGCTCGAACGCACATGGGCCAATACCCGATGGCTGTCCAGCACGCGCTCGACCAGCACTTCCAGCTTGCCGCCGGAAGCCTTCTGGCCGAACAAGCGCGCCGGAATCACCCGGGTGTTATTGAACACCATCAAGTCACCGGGACTGAGGTACTCGAGCAGGTCGACGAATTGGCGATGGCTCAGTGCACCCGTCTCGCCATCCAGCACCAGCAGACGGCTGGCCCGGCGTTCAGGCAGAGGGTGGGAGGCAATCAGCGCATCGGGAAGATCGAAGTGGAAGTCAGAAACACGCATGGTGAAAAATCGTCTTGCAGGGCCGCAAAGCTTACCGGAAACCACCCACACTGGCCACGCAAGCCGATTGACCGCCCCCGAACGCCTCCCTATACTGCGCGCCCATCGTGCCCCGGTGGCGGAATGGTAGACGCGGCGGATTCAAAATCCGTTTTCGCAAGAAGTGGGAGTTCGAGTCTCCCCCGGGGCACCAGTCACCCAGTTTCAGCACTCATTCGAGACGCCTGAAACCCTCCTGAAACACCCGCCGCAGAGCCCCGAAAAAGTGCACGAAAGTGACCGTTTCGCAGGGCTTGGCAAACCCAACCGAGTTAGCTAGAGTGTGCCCACTGTGTTTGCATGGGTCGCTATGAATCGTGACCTGGTGCAGTAGATCCTAGATCCGCTAAACCCGCTCGACTTCTCTTACTCTCTGCAACCAGTCCCAGCCCTCTTCGCCAAAGCAAGAGGCTGTCATCAACTCTAGTTTCAAGGAAATAAGACATGTCGAATCGTCAAACCGGCACCGTTAAGTGGTTCAACGACGAGAAGGGCTTTGGCTTCATCACCCCAGAGAGCGGTCCGGATCTGTTCGTACACTTCCGCGCTATCGAAGGTAATGGCTTCAAGAGCCTGAAAGAAGGCCAGAAGGTTACTTTCGAAGCCGTTCAAGGCCAGAAAGGCATGCAGGCTGACAAGGTCCAGGTTCTGGGCTAAGTTTCGCTGCTCCGAAGAGCCCCTGATGGCAACATCAGGGGCTTTTTTGTGCCTGCGATTTGTTGCCCGTACAATCCGCGCAGTCTTTCTCTCCCGAGCCATCCATGCCCAAGCACATGCTGCGCCCCCAAGGCGACTTCCCCACTGCCAGACTGCCCCGCCGCCTGGCCGCGATGTTTTACGATTTTCTGCTGTCCATCGCACTGATGATGGTCGTCACACTGCTCTACCAGCAGGGTCTGCTGCGCCTGATCTATGGCAACGAGCAACTGCTGGCCATATCGCAGGCTGGTGGCCTGGATCGCGACCCGATGCTCGCCACCGTTGTGCTGTTCAGCCTGTTCGCCTTCTTCGCCAAGTTCTGGACTCACAATGGCCAGACCCTCGGCATGCAGGTGTGGGGCCTGCGCATCCAGAATGCTGATGGTTCGGCAATCACCCTGTGGCAAGCCTTGCTGCGCTTCCTGGTCGCCATCATCTCCTGGCTGCTCGGCGGCCTGGGCTTCCTGTGGATGCTATGGGACAAGCAACAGCGCAGTTGGCACGACATCTATTCGGAAAGCCGGGTGGTGCAGCTGCCGAAAAACATCCACAAGCAGGACAAGCACTGAGGCGCACCAGCCGCCTGCGCTGGACGCTAGCTCGCTAGCCCCGGCAGCAGCACATTGCTGACTAACCAGGTGGTCGCCAGGGCACCAATCAGGCACAGCGCAGCGCCACCGGCCGCCTGCCAGTAAAAGCCGCGCGCCAGCACATCCTCACCATGACTGGAAAGGATGAAAGGCTGCGACTCGGGCGGACGGCGTAATTGGTTGTAGGTGGGCAGATCACCCTGCTGGAGCTGCCGGCGCTGCGCTTCGGCCCGCGCCGACTCGCGCATGCGCGTCCACTCGCCGTCATCCAGCCGACCATCGTCGTTGCTGTCGAAGCGCTGCAGCAGGCCGGCGAAGTCGCCCTTCCACTCGCGCACCACCGCGCCCTGCGCCAGCGTCAGGTCGAATGCCTGGGCGCCACCGGCAGTGCGGAAATCACCGATGGCATACAGCGGCTCACCGGCATGCAGGCGCTCTTCGGTGTAGCGGTAGTCGGTGCCGCTGGACAGTAACCAGCCCAGCATCCCGCCAGACCCCTGCTGCATCCGCGGATGGCGCTGACTGCCACGCCAGACCTGCTTGGTGGCCGGGCGCACCTCGGCACCCAGCGGGTTGATCAGGCACTCGCCGGTGCCGTCGTCGAAGCGCAGCCAGCCTTCACTGCTGCCACTCTCGACCACGCGCCAGGAGCGATTCTTGCCGTTCTGGCTGTACTCCTCGATCTTGAAGCGCCACCACAGGCAAGGCGTGCCGGTCAGCGGCGCGACGATCTTTACATCCGACTGATCCTGCAGCACGCCATACAGCTCGACATAACCCTGCGCCGCCGAACGCACCTTCGAGGTCGGCGTATCGAGCAGGAAGCGCGCCTCAGCCAGACGTTTCAGGCACCACCAACCACCGCCAGCACAGGCGCCGACGCTGAAGGCCAGGCTGATGGCCAGTCCGCCGACATCCATGCTCAGTTGAACAGCGACTTGAGGTCGACGTCGGCCTTTTCGGCCTCGCTGAACTCCAGCAACTCGGCCGCCTGGAAGGCGAACAGACGCGCGATGATCACGTCGGGAAACTGCTCGATGCGCACGTTGTTCAGGTTGACCGCCTCGTTGTACAGCTCGCGGCGGTCGGCGATGGCGTTCTCCAGACCGCTGATGCGCTGCTGCAGGTGCTGGAAGCTGTCATTGGCCTTGAGATCCGGATAGTTCTCGGCCAGCGCGAACAGCTGACCGAGGCCGGCACGCAGACCGCTTTCCGCCTGCCCGAGGGCGCCGACGTCGTGCTTCTCGCGGGCACTGGCCACGGCATTGCGCGCGGCGATCACCCGCTCCAGGGTAGTGCGCTCGTGCTGCATGTACTGCTTGCAGGTCTCCACCAGCTTGGGCAGCTCGTCGTGGCGCTGCTTGAGCAGGACATCGATGTTCGACCAAGCCTTGCTCACCCCGTGCTTGAGGCGCACCAGGCCGTTATACAGACCAACCGCACAGGCGGCGGCGAGGAACAGGACAACCAGAACGGCGACTAGGGTCAGACTCATGGCAACACTCCTTGTGGACTGTCGGCATTCTAGCGGCAGCGGCCAGCCTGCACAGTCCCCGGAATGCAGACCTGCGCGGAATAAATAGTCCTTTACATAAAATGCAAATCTTTCGCATTATTGCGCGGTTTTCTAGTGCAACTGCATTGCACTCCCATCTCCACATGCAAAGGATCCCGCCATGACTCGTATGCCCCTGGCCACCGCCAGCCTGCTGGCTCTCGCCATTGCCCTCGCCGGCTGCGGTGAAGACAAAGCCGCCGCACCGCAAGCCGCTGCCCCAGCAGCCGCCAGCAGCACTGCCGCGAGCCTGAAAGTCGCCGATGCCGACGCCAAGGCCGTAGTCAGCCATTACGCGGATCTGGCCCTGGCCGTGTTCAGCGATGCCGCCAGCACCGGCAAAGCCCTGCAAACCGCCATCGACGCCCTGCTCGCCAACCCGAGCGACGCCACCCTGCAAGCGGCTCGCGAAGCCTGGCTGGCTGCCCGCGCCCCCTACATGCAGACCGAAGTATTCCGCTTCGGTAACGCCGTGGTCGACGACTGGGAAGGCCAGCTGAACGCCTGGCCGCTGGACGAAGGCCTGATCGACTACGTCGCCAAGGACTACCAGCATGCCCTGGGCAACCCAGGCGCCAGCGCCAACATCATCGCCAACACCACCATCCAGGTCGGCGAAGACAAGGTCGACGCCACCACCATCACCCCCGAACTGCTGGCCAGCCTGAACGAGCTGGGCGGTTCCGAGGCCAACGTCGCCACCGGTTACCACGCCATCGAGTTCCTCCTCTGGGGCCAGGACCTGAACGGCAGCAACCCGGGTGCCGGCGCCCGTCCGGCCAGCGACTTCATCGTCGGCGCCGGCGCTACCGGTGAGCACAACGAGCGTCGCCGCGCCTACCTGAAAGCCGCTACCGACTTGCTGGTCAGCGACCTCGACGCGATGGTCGTGCAGTGGCAAGCCGGCAATGCCGACAACTACCGCGCCAAGCTGGAAGCCGAATCGGCCGAGAACGGCCTGCGCAAGATGCTGTTCGGCATGGGCAGCCTGTCCCTCGGCGAACTGGCCGGCGAGCGCATGAAAGTCGCCCTGGAAGCCAACTCCACCGAAGACGAGCACGACTGCTTCAGCGACAACACCCACAACTCGCATTTCTACAACGGTAAAGGCATCCGCAACGTTTACCTGGGCGAGTACAAGAAAGTCGACGGCACCACCCTCAGCGGCCCGAGCCTGTCGTCCCTGGTGGCCAAACTCGACGCCGCCGCCGACAGCACCCTCAAGGCCGATCTGGCAGCCAGCGAAGCCAAACTGCAGGCTCTGGTCGACAGCGCCAACCAGGGTCAGCACTTCGACCAGCTGATAGCCGCCGACAACACTGCCGGCCAGCAGATCGTGCGTGACGCCATCGCCGCGCTGGTCAAGCAGACCGGCGCCATCGAACAGGCTGCCGGCAAGCTGGGCATCAGCGACCTGAACCCGGACACCGCTGACCACCAGTTCTGATATCCGCAGTACTGGCAACCGATGCGCCCACAAGGCGCATCGGTTTTTTATGTCCGCCATCCCTAGCGGCCACCCTTCGGGCCGTCGCTACGCGACGTTGAAAATTGCTCCCGGCAATTTTTCTATGCCTGCCATTCCAGTCCCTGCGGCAGCACGCCTCAGTTCGCGAACGCAAATCCCTCTTATTTGAATTCCATTAGCCTGCTAAGATTGTCCGCCTGATTTTCTTCCCAGGTTCGTGCTCGATGCCTTTCCAGCTCCGCCTCTGTGTCCTGGTGCTGACGCTCAGTCTGGCCGCCTGTGAACAGCCGCTGCCTCCGGTCGAACCCGGCGAGGCGCTATCTGCGGGCAGCACCACGGTGCGCCAGGCCGACCAGAATGCCTTCTCCCTGCCCTCCGCCAACCTCGCCCCCTCGCGGCGCCTGGACTTCAGCGTGGGCAACAGCTTCTTCCGCAATCCCTGGGTCAGCGCTCCCGCGACCACCACCGCGCGTGACGGCCTGGGTCCGCTGTTCAATACCAACGCCTGCCAGAACTGCCACATCAAGGACGGTCGTGGCCATCCGCCAGAGTCCAACGCCAGCACGGCAGCCTCGATGCTGGTGCGCCTGTCGATTCCCAGTGATGGCTCACCTGCCCATGCCGAACTGCTGCAGCACCAGGGCGTGGTCCCTGAGCCCGTCTATGGCGGCCAACTGCAGGACATGAGCAATCCCGGCCATGCCCCGGAGGCCAAGGTGCGGGTGAGCTATCGCAGCGTGCCGGTACGCTTTGCCGACGGCAGCCAGGTCGAGTTGCGCCAGCCCAAGCTGGAGATCAGCCGTCTGGCCTATGGCGAGCTCCACCCGCTGACCCAGCTCTCCGCCCGCATCGCCCCGCCGATGATCGGCCTCGGTCTGCTCGAAGCCATCCCCGAGGCCGCCATCATGGCCAATGCCGACCCCGATGACCGCAACGGCGATGGTATCCGCGGCGTACCCAACCAGGTCTGGGATCGTGCTCAGCAGCGCACTGTGCTCGGGCGCTTCGGCTGGAAGGCCGGACAACCCAGTCTCAACCAGCAGAACGCCGACGCCTTCGCCAACGACATGGGCCTGACCAGCGCAGCGAACCGCCAGGACAACTGCAGCAGTGCACAGACCGACTGCCGCGCCGCGATCAATGGCGGCGAGCTGGAAGTCAGCGACAGCATCCTGGCCAGCGTGCTGTTCTACACCCGCAACCTGGCCGTACCGGCACGCCGCACCGTGGACGATCTGCAGGTGCGCCGTGGCAAGCAGCTGTTCACCCAGGCCGGCTGCGACCAGTGCCACACGCCAAGCTTCACCACCTCCGCGGCAGCCGAACCGGAGCTGGCCAACCAGTTGATCCGCCCATATAGCGACCTGCTGCTGCACGACATGGGCGAGGGGCTGGCTGACGGTCGCAGTGAATTCCAGGCCAACGGCCGTCAGTGGCGCACCGCGCCTCTGTGGGGTATCGGCCTGACCCAGGCAGTCAACGGCCACACCCAGTTCCTCCACGACGGCCGCGCCCGCAACCTTCTGGAGGCCATCCTCTGGCATGGCGGCGAAGCGCAAAAAGCCAAAGATCTGATTCTCGAATTCGATGCCCAGCAGCGTCAGGCGCTACTGGCCTTCCTCAACTCGCTCTAAAGGAGACCGGCATGATCCGCACCCCTCTGGCTGTTGCCCTGCTCGGCTTTGCCCTCGCCGCCTGCAGCCCGCAAGACCCGCAGCAGGCCACCAGCAGCGCCCTGGCCGAGGGCGTGTTGCTGCCGGCCTACAGCAGCTGGCACCAGGCCAACCAGCAACTGGCCAGCAGCGCCCAGGCGCTCTGCAACGGCAGCCAGGACCTGAGCGGCGCCCGCCAAAGCCTGCTCACTACTATTGGTAGCTGGGCGACCCTACAGCCGCTGCTGGTTGGCCCGCTGGCCGAAGGCAATCGTGCCTGGCAGGTACAGTTCTGGCCGGACAAGAAGAACCTGGTGCAGCGCCAGGTCGAGACCCTGCTGAAGAACAAGCCGCAGCTGGTCCAGGCCGACCTGGACCAGGCCAGCGTGGTGGTCCAGGGCCTCACTGCCTATGAGTACGTGCTGTTCGATGCCGCCATCGACCTCAATCAGGCTCCCCAGAAGAACCGCTACTGCCCGCTGCTGATCGCCATCGGCGAGCACCAGGCCAAGCTCAGCGGCGAAATTCTCGGCCAGTGGCAAGCCGAGGACGGCATGGCCGCGCAGCTCAAGCACTTCCCCAACAGCCGCTACGCCGAGGCGCCGGAGGCGGTGGGCGAACTGCTGCGCGCACAGGTCAGTGCCATCGATGGCATGAAGAAGAAGCTCGGCGCCGCCCTCGGCCGGCAGAGCAAGGGCCAGCCGCAGCCCTACCAGGCCGAGTTCTGGCGCAGCAATGCCAGCATCGTCAGCCTCGCTGCCAGCCTGGCCAGCGCCGAGCGCATCTGGCTTGGCAGCAACAACGATGGCATCAAGGCCCTGCTCGGCAGCGACCAGGCAGCGCTGAGCCAGCGCCTGGATGCCCAGTACGGCGCTACTCGCCAGCTATTGGCGGCGATCCAGCGTCCACTCGGCGAACTGCTCGGCGAGGAAGACGGCCGTCAGCAGCTGAATGCCTTCTACGACAGCCTCGACCAGCTGCACCGCCTGCATGAAGGCGAACTGGCCAAGACGCTCGGCATCCAGCTGGGCTTCAATGCCCACGACGGGGACTGACAGCATGCAGCGCAGAGCCTTTCTCGGCCTTGCGGGCGCCGCCCTCGCCGCCAGCGCCCTGGGCGGCTGGCAGCTGGTCAGCCATGGCCCGCAACCGCTGCTGCTCTCGGCCCGTGACGACAGCGACGGCCAGCACTATGCCGTCGGCTACCGCCTGGATGGCAGCAAGGCCTTCGCCACGCTGGTCAAAGAGCGCTGCCACGATGTGGTACCGCACCCGAGCCTGCCGCTGGCCGTGTTCGTCGGCCGCCGGCCGAGCCGCGAGAGCTACCTAATCGATACCCGCGACGGCCGCCTGCTGCAAACCCTGAGCGCCGCTACCGACCGCCACTTCTACGGCCACGGCCTGTTCCACCAGGCCGGCGAGCTGTTCTACAGCACCGAAAACGACACCAGCGAGCCGGGCCGTGGCGTGCTCGGCGTCTATCGCCTGCAGCACAACCAGCTGCAACGCATCGGCGAGCACGCCACCCACGGCATCGGCCCGCACCAGCTGCTCTGGTTGCCCGGGGGCGAAAGCCTGGTGGTGGCCAACGGTGGCATCCGTACCGAGGCCGACAGCCGGGTGATGATGAACCTGCAGGCCATGGAGCCAAGCCTGGTGCTGATGCAGCGCGACGGCACGTTGCTCAGCAAGGAACAGCTGCCGCAGCAGATGAATAGCGTGCGTCACCTGGCCGTGGCCAGCGACGGCACCATCGTCTCCGGCCAGCAGTACGAAGGCGACCCACTGGACGCCGTACCGCTGCTGGCGATCAAGCGCCCGGGGCAACCCTTCCAGCCCTTCCCCCTGGGCGAGGCGCAGCGCGCGGCGATGAACCAGTACACCGCCAGCCTGGCCATCCACAACGACCTGCGCCTGCTGGCCCTGACCGCACCGCGCGGCAACCGCTTCTTCATCTGGAACCTGGACAGTAGCGACTTGCTGCTCGATGCGCCGTTGCCGGATTGCGCGGGCGTCGGTGCGGTGAGCGAGGGTTTCGTCGTCACCTCCGGCCAGGGCCGCTGCCGCCTGTACGACTGTCGCGGCCCCCAGATTGTCGCGCAGCCGCTGCAACTGCCGGCCGGACTGTGGGACAACCACCTGCGCCTGGTGTGAAATTGATGGCTCAAGGCCTTCTTCCCGCTGCCGACCTATACTCAAGCGGATAGTGCATACGTGCCGGCTTCTGCCTGGCCGCCTGTAACCGGAACGTCATGCTCCGGGGATAGGGATATCCGCAGTTCCGATGCCCATCCGGGTATCGGGGGTAGCAAACCCCGAAGAGGCGCCTCCCATGTTCCTGCAAAAATCCCTGCGCGCGCAGATCCTCGCTCTGCTCGGCGGCAGCCTGGTGCTGATCCTGATCACCGCCCTGGCCTGCTTCAGCTTCCTCTCCAGCGGCATGCAGGCTTATCGCGGCCTGCTCGACGGCCCGCTGGAAGCCACCCGCCTGATCGACGCGGCCAACGTCGAGTTCAAGATCCAGGTCCAGGAGTGGAAGAACGTCCTGCTGCGCGGCCAGGACAGCGACAACCTGAATAAGTACTGGGGCCAGTTCGAGGCCCAGGAACGCAAGGTGCAGGACACCCTGGGTCAATTGGTGCAGGTTGCCTCTGCCGATCAGGCACTGAAAACCCAGGTCGAGCGCCTGCGTAGCGAGCACCAGACCCTCGGAATCAACTACCGCAAGGGCCGCGATGCTTTCGTTGCCGCCAATGGTGATGCCAAGGCCGGCGATGCCGCGGTCAAGGGCATCGATCGCGCCGCCAGCGAGCAGATGAGCACCCTGGTCACTCAATTACGCGAGCAGAGCCTGGCGCAGGCCAAGCAGATCAACGCCGCCGCCGACCGCACCATCCTCATCGGCAGCGTATTACTGCTGGCGGCCAGCGTGGTCATCGCCCTATTCAGCCTGTGGCTGGTCAATCGCAACCTGATCATCCCGATCCGCCACCTGATCAGCCATGTCGATGAACTCAGTCACGGCCACTTCGGCCAGCGCGTAGAAACCAACCGCGCCGATGAACTGGGCATGCTGGCCATCGCCTCCAACACCCTGCGCGACTTCCTTGCCAGCACCACCC
Organism: Aquipseudomonas guryensis; assembly: GCF_014164785.1. GTDB lineage: Bacteria > Pseudomonadota > Gammaproteobacteria > Pseudomonadales > Pseudomonadaceae > Aquipseudomonas > Aquipseudomonas guryensis. The sequence goes on from NZ_JACJFN010000001.1 coordinate 194,580, forward strand.
AGAGCCTGCAGCAGAGCAGCAACAACCTGGACAATGCCAGCGGCGAACTAAACAACATCGCCTCGCGCATGACCCAAGGCATCAACGAGCAGTTCGAGCGTACCGATCAGGTCGCCACGGCCATGCACGAGATGTCCGCCACCGCCCAGGAAGTGGCGCGGCATGCTGCCGAAGCCGCGCACGCCGCTGACGATGCCGACAACTCGGCACGCCAGGGTGGCAAGGTGATGACCTCGACTATCCAGACTATTACCGGCATGCGCAGCGAGATTGCCAACACCGCCGAAGTGATCCGCCGTCTGGAAGCCGACAGCGGGCGTATCGGCAAGGTGCTGGAAGTGATCCGCGGTATCGCCGAGCAGACCAACCTGCTGGCCCTCAACGCCGCCATCGAAGCCGCCCGCGCCGGCGAGCAGGGCCGCGGTTTCGCCGTGGTCGCCGACGAGGTGCGTACCCTGGCTCAACGCACCGCCGAATCCACCGCCGAGATCAACCAGATCATCGACACGGTGCAGACTGGTGCAATCAATGCCGTCCGTGCCATCGAAAGCGGGCAGAACCGCAGCGAGGAAGGCGTGACCCAGGTCACCGAGGCCGGCGAAATGCTGCAGCGCATCACCGGCGCGGTGGAGGCCATCCGCGACATGAACCGACAGATCGCCACCGCCGCCGAGGAGCAGACCTCGGTGGCCGAGGACATCTCGCGCAACCTCACCGAAATCACCGCCATCGCCAGCTCCAACCAAGAGAACGTGGAGCGTACCCAGAGCGCCAGCCAGAACCTGCAGAACCTGTCTGGTGAGCTGGGCGAAGTGACCCGTCGCCTGGGCTCTTGAGGGGGCATCACGGCACACGGACGTGCCGGCAAAATGCCAGTCCGGGGCAATAACCGCGACACGCTGTTGCGACAATCTTTGCTGGTAACTTCTTGCAAATGGGCGTCTTTTGACTTGATGGTCAAGTGGGACTATGGTGCCCGCTTCGCCTATTCCCAGGCCTCTTTTTGCCCCGCCAAGGAACCGGAATATGTTGCTCCGCCGCATGTTTGTCATGCTGGGCGCTGTCATCCTCGTGGTGCTCGCCCTTGCCGCCTACAAAGGTTATTCGATCTACCAGCAGGTGCAGATGTTCTCGGCGCCACAGCCGGCCATCAGCGTGTCTGCCGCCTTGGCCAAGGAGCAGCCCTGGCAGAGCCGCCTGCCGGCCATCGGCACACTCAAGGCGTTCCAGGGCGTCGACCTGACCGCCGAAGTCCAAGGTACCGTGCAACAGGTGCTGTTCCAGTCCGGCGAGAAGGTCAGCCTCGGCCAGCCCCTGCTGCAACTGGACAGCCAGGTGGAACAGGCGATCCTCGCCACCGCCCTGGCCGTGCGCAACCTGGCCCAGGTGGAGTTCCAGCGCGGCAAGAACCTGGCCGTCAAGCAGGCCATTTCCAAGAGCGAGTTCGATCGCCTGAATGCCGAACTGCTCAAGGCCGAGGCCAGCGTCGCCCAGCTGCAGGCCAGCCTGGACAAGAAGCGCATCCTCGCCCCCTTCGCCGGCACCATCGGCATCCGCCAGGTCGATACCGGTGACTACCTGAGTCCCGGCAATACCGTGGCCACCCTGCAGGACCTGTCCAAGCTGTATGTCGACTTCTTCCTGCCGGAACAAACCGTGCCGCTGCTGGCCATTGGTCAGCGCGTACGCCTGAACGTCGCCGCCTATCCGGGTGAGGTGTTCGAGGGCGAAATCGCCGCGATCAACCCCAAGGTCGAAGAAACCACGCGCAACCTGCAGGTGCGCGCCATGCTGCCGAACCCCGACAGCAAGCTGCTGCCGGGCATGTTCGCCAATCTGGACGTCCTCCTGCCAGGCGAAAAGCCGGTGATCGTGGTGCCGGAAACCGCCATCACCTACACCCTGTACGGCAACTCGGTGTACGTAATCGGCGAGAAGAAGGACGAAAAGGGTGCCGTAGTGAAAGACGACAAGGGCCAGGCCCAGCTGCAGGTCGAGCGCCGCTTCGTCGAAACCGGCGAGCGTCGCGATGCCCAGGTGGTGGTGCTCAAGGGCCTTAAGGCCGGCGAGCAGGTGGTCACCGCCGGCCAGCTCAAGCTGGATAACGGCGCCCACGTGAGCATCGCCGACGACCAGGCCCAGGCGGTCGAAGCGGCCACCCCAGCCAGCGCCGCCCAGTAAGGCGCGGCGCCAAGGAAACCAACATGGCTTTTACAGATCCGTTCATCCGTCGCCCGGTACTGGCCACCGTGGTCAGCCTGCTGATCATCCTGCTGGGCTTCCAGGCCTTCAGCAAACTGGTGATCCGCCAGTACCCGCAGATGGAAAACGCCCTGATCACGGTGACCACCGCCTACCCCGGGGCGAATGCCGAGACCATCCAGGGCTACATCACCCAGCCGCTGCAGCAGAGCCTGGCAAGCGCCGAAGGCATCGACTACATGACCTCGTCGAGCCAGCAGAACCTCTCGGTGATCTCCATCTATGCGCGCATCGGCGCTGACAGCGACCGTCTGTTCACCGAGCTGCTGGCCAAGGCCGGCGAGGTGAAGAACCAGTTGCCGCAGGATGCCGAAGACCCGGTGCTGTCCAAGGAAGCGGCCGACTCCACCGCGCTGATGTATGTCAGCTTCTACAGCGAGCAGCTGTCCAACCCGCAGATCACCGACTACCTGTCCCGGGTCATCCAGCCCAAGCTGGCCACCCTGCCAGGCATGGCCGAAGCGGAAATCCTCGGCAACCAGGTGTTCGCCATGCGCCTATGGCTGGACCCGGTGAAGATGGCCGCCTATGGCGTCACCGCCGGCGAGTTCAGCGAAGCCGTGCGCCAGTACAACTTCCTCGCCGCCGCCGGCGAAGTGAAGGGCCAGTACGTGGTCACTAGCATCAATGCCAGCACCGACCTGAAGACCCCGCAAGCCTTCGGCGCCATCCCGCTGAAGACCGTCGGTGACACCCGCGTGCTGGTGCGCGACGTGGCCCGGGTGGAAATGGGCGCGGCCAACTACGACTCGATCAGCTCGTTCGACGGCACGCCCTCGGTGTACATCGCCATCAAGGGCACGCCCAGCGCCAACCCGCTGGACGTGATCAAGCACGTGCGCGCCATCCTCCCGGAGCTGGAAGCGCAGCTGCCGCCGAACCTGAAGGTATCCATCGCCTACGACGCCACCCGCTTTATCCAGGCCTCCATCGACGAGGTGGTGAAGACCCTGATCGAGGCGGTGCTGATCGTCATCGTCGTGGTGTTCCTGTTCCTCGGCGCGTTCCGCTCGGTGCTGATCCCGGTGATCACCATTCCGCTGTCGATGATCGGCGTGCTGTTCTTCATGCAGCTGATGGGCTACTCGATCAACCTGCTGACCCTGCTGGCCATGGTCCTGGCCATCGGCCTGGTGGTGGACGACGCCATCGTGGTGGTGGAAAACATCCACCGCCATATCGAGGAAGGTAAAACGCCGTTCGACGCGGCCATCGAAGGGGCGCGCGAGATCGCCGTGCCGGTGGTCTCGATGACCATTACCCTGGCCGCGGTGTATGCACCAATCGGCTTCCTCGAGGGCCTCACCGGGGCGTTGTTCAAGGAATTCGCCCTGACCCTGGCCGGTGCGGTGATCATCTCCGGCATCGTCGCCCTGACCCTGTCGCCGATGATGTGCGCCAAGCTGCTGCGCCACGAGGAAAACCCCTCGGGCCTGGCACATCGGCTCGACCAGATTTTCGACCGGCTCAAGCAACGCTACCAGCGCGCCTTGCACGGTACCCTCAACACCCGCCCGGTGGTGCTGGTGTTTGCCCTGATCGTCATGGGCCTGATCCCGGTGCTGCTCAAGTTCAGCCACAGCGAGCTGGCGCCGGAAGAGGACCAGGGCATCGTGTTTCTCTTCGCCAATGCGCCGCAGCCGACCAACCTGAACTACCTGAACGCCTACACCGACGAGTTCGTGGAGATCTTCAAGAGCTTCCCCGAGTACTACTCGTCGTTCCAGATCAACGGCTTCGATGGCGTGCAGGCCGGGATCGGCGGCTTCCTGCTGACCCCCTGGGACGAGCGCGAGCGCACGCAGATGGAGCTGCTACCGGAGGTCCAGGCCAAGCTCAATGCCATCCCCGGCCTGCAGATCTTCGGCTTCAACCTGCCGTCGCTGCCGGGCACCGGCCAGGGTCTGCCGTTCCAGTTCGTGATCAATACGCCGAACGACTACGAGTCGCTGCTGCAGGTGGCCGACCGGGTCAAGGCGCGGGCCATGGAGTCGGGCAAGTTCGCCTTCCTCAACGTCGACCTGGCTTTCGACAAGCCGGAAGTGGTGGTCGAGATCGACCGCGAGAAGGCCGCGCAGATGGGCGTGTCCATGCAGGACCTGGGGCTGACCCTTGCCACCCTGCTCGGCGAAGGCGAGATCAACCGCTTCACCATCGACGGTCGCAGCTACAAGGTGATCGCCCAGGTCGAGCGCGCCTACCGTGACAATCCGGGCTGGCTGAGCAGCTACTACGTGAAGAGCGAAAGCGGGCAGATGGTGCCGCTGGGCACGCTGATCAAGGTCAGTGACCGCGCGCGGCCAACCAAGCTCAAGCAGTTCCAGCAGCTCAACTCGGCGATCATCGAAGGTGTACCCATCGTCAGCACCGGTGAGGCGGTGGACACCATCGCGCAGATCGCCCGCGAGGAAGCGCCGCGCGGCTACGCCTTCGACTACGCCGGCGCCTCGCGCCAGTATGTGCAGGAAGGCAGCGCGCTGTTCGTCACCTTCGCCCTGGCCCTGGCGATCATCTTCCTAGTGCTGGCCGCGCAGTTCGAGAGCTTCCGCGACCCGCTGGTGATCCTGGTCACCGTACCGCTGTCGATCTGCGGCGCCCTGCTGCCGATCTTCCTCGGTTTCTCCAGCATGAACATCTACACCCAGGTGGGCCTGGTGACGCTGATCGGCCTGATCAGCAAGCACGGCATCCTGATCGTCGAGTTCGCCAACCAGCTGCGCCACGACAAGGGCCTCGGTGTGCGCGAAGCGATCGAGGAAGCCGCCTCGATTCGCCTGCGCCCGGTGCTGATGACCACCGCGGCGATGGTCTTCGGCATGGTACCGCTGATCCTCGCCACCGGCGCCGGAGCGGCCAGCCGCTTCGACATCGGCCTGGTGATCGCCACCGGCATGTCGATCGGCACCCTGTTCACCCTGTTCGTCCTGCCCTGCGTCTACACCCTGTTGGCCAAGCCGGACGCCAGGCCGGCCGCAGCAGCGGTGCCGTCACACTGAGTGACACCCCCAAGAAAAAGCCCCGCAGTGCGGGGCTTTTTTCATTCTGTGACAGCTCAGTTGCTGGCGTTCAGGTTCTGCGACAGGCCGAACATCACCAGCAACAGGTCACTGTCGGGCCTGACCTGCGGCGTCAGCGCCTTGTTGCGGGCAACCGCTGGCGGCGGGCAGTAATTCAGTGAACTGTGATGGGCATCCAGCACCACGGGTTCGGGCTCCTGCCATGCGGCGGCGGCCAGGGCGGTTACGCCGAGGGCACCAACGAGGAAAAGACCTCGAGCAATTTCTAATTTCATCGCTGCAACCCCTTGAAAGTGCTGCCTAACACTTAGTGAAAACCTTAGAGCATCAAACCGTTCCCGTGGTTTTGGCAGACAAGCGGTCAGCCCGCTACCGCAAGAGTCCTTGGTAGCCGGGATGCAGACTAGGGAATGGACTGTGAAAAAATCGTTATACCTGCCCGTAGCTACTGCACGCTTCATCGCGTGGCACAACCCGAGCACGGGCTAACTCAAGCGTTAGATACCCTTGAGAGGGCTACCAAAAACTTGCTGGTAGCCATGCAATACCTGTTTCCATTGGACATCACTCCACGGCGAATGACGCCTGAGTTGCCGCATATCATGCTGCGCAGCACTTTTGCAGGTCAGCCGCCGGCGGCTTTTCTCCAGGTCCAGCAGCGCCACGTCCAGCGCATCGCCCTGCACCCGCACGAATACATGCTTGGCGTACAGGCAGCCATGCTGCCAACGGCCAAGGTGCATACGCGCCAGCGTGGCACCGATCTGTTGCAGCAGTTGCTCGTGCTGCGCGGCACTCAAGCATTCCGCCCCGCCCTGCGCATACCAGCTGTCGATATCGGCGAAGCCCTCCAAGGCCTCGCTGATGAGGATGGCACGCCAGCCCTCGCCCACCTGATAGTGCGCACCGCAGTAGATCAGGTGCGGTACTCGCACACCCAGCTTGCTCAAGCCCAGCATGGCATTGCGCTCACGCAGCACTGTCGGGCGGCCAAAGGGGTGGAGAAGGCTGCGATAGAGGTGATCGACCTGACGTTTGGCATACAGTAATTCGTCGCTCACGTGACGTAACCGCTGCACCCCACTTTCACCACCCCGGCGCCGATTGGGGGCCTCGACCCACTCCCCCTGTTGCTGCCACCACTGATCGAACAGACTCGCATCCTTGTCCAAGCCGAACACGGCACTCAGCATCGTCACCCTCCCCCGAAATCAGATCATAACCTCGTCGCCAAACCAGCCAAGGCTGGAGCGCCTCGACACACATGAGTTACCGCAGTCACTGCGGGTAACAGACAGATGCGGCAATAGCAGCCTGATGTGCTTGTCGACACTCGATCGGGATTTGGCTGCAAGGCGCATACCCGCCTGACCACTACGACAGCTTATGCCCCATGAGGTGAGGGTACGAGACGATATGAGCAGGCGCTCAGCAGACAGCGACGGTAAGGCTGACCTCGAAGCGACAACCCTGAGGCTCCACGCTGCTCAGGCTGACACTCCAGCCCTGGCTTTCGCAGATCCGCTGGACCAGCGACAGGCCGAGACCGAGACCTTCACCACGCGCCTGGCCACCGCGGACAAAGGGCTGGAACATCGCCTCGCGCTCGCTTTCCGGAATGCCCACGCCGCTGTCGACAACGACGAAGCCCTGCTCACCCAGCTGCAACTCGATAGCGCCACGCTCGGTGTAATGCAGTGCATTGCGCAACAGATTGCCCATGACCGAGCGCAGCAAGGGCGCGTTGTAATGCAGCAGGGCGCCGCTGCCGCGCTGGTAATGGAACGTCAGGCCCTTGGCCTCGATCGCCGGGCGCCATTGCTCCACCAGGCCATCGGCCACCTCTGCCAGGCTGGCCAGGGGCGTCGTGCCGGTCTCATCGCTGCGCGAGCGCGCCAGCAGCAGGAAGGTCTGCACCAGATCGCGCATTTCCTCCGTGGCGCGGGCGATCCGCTGCACCTGGCCACGGGCGCGCGCATCCAGGGAAGCGCTTTCCAGCAGCAGCTCGCAGGAGCTGGCCAGCACCATCAGTGGCGTGCGCAGCTCATGGCTGACGTCACTGGTAAACAGCCGCTCACGGGTCAGCGCGCGGCGTAGCAGGCCCAGGGTGGTATCGAAGGAGGCCGCCAGCTGCCCCACCTCGTCGCTGGCATAGTCCGGCGCCAGGGACGGCGCCCGATCAAGCAGCTGGTCCGGGTGGCGCACCTGGGTCGACAGGCGCACCACTGGCTCGATCACCTTGCGCGCCAACAGCCAGCCGAGCAGCCCGGACAGCGCCAGGCTGATCAGGAAACCACCGAGCACCACGGCGAACAACAACTGCTCGCGGTCCTCGAACTCGCTCTGGTCTTCCAGCAGTACATAACGGCGGCCATCCACCAGCTGAACGAAGGCATGGTAGGAACGCTCATCGCGATACACCTCGCTGAAGCCGGGCGGCAGCGCCTGCAGGTCGGCCGGCATGGCAAAGTCGCCGGGACCATTGCTGAAATGAAACAGCTGGTCCGGCTCGGGCTTGTGCCGCCAATCCTCGCTGCTCTCCATTTTCAGCAGGCGCCCCAGGTCACCGCCCAGCTCGGCGGAGATCAAGCGCTCCTCGACCAGGTGCACGGTCTCGACGATGCCGATGGCAAAGGTGCCCCCCACCAGCAAGGTCATCAGCATGAAGGCGATGACGATGCGCCGTGACAGGCTGTGCCTAAACTCCATCAGCCAACTCCGCCAGGCGATAACCGACCCCGTGCACGGTGTGCAGCAGCGCCTGGTCGAACGGTTTGTCGATGACCTGGCGCAACTGGTGCACATGACTGCGCAGGCTGTCGCTGTCCGGGCAATCGTCGCCCCACAACGCCTCTTCCAGCGCCTCGCGGCGTACCACATGCGGGCTTTTCTGCATCAGCAGGGCGAGCAGCTTGAGGCCCACCGGGTTGAGCTTGAGCGGACGGCCGCTGCGACTGACTTCCAGGGTGTCGAGGTCATAGCTCAGCTCGCCGACCTGCAGACTGCGCTTGCCGCCACCCAGGCTGCGGCGCAGCACGGCCTCGATACGCGCAGCCAGCTCGGACAGGGCAAAGGGCTTGACCAGGTAGTCGTCGGCACCAGCCTTGAAGCCCTTGAGGCGGTCGTCCAGCTGGTCGCGGGCGGTCAGCATGATCACTGGGGTATCGCGCCGCGCCTCCTCGCGCAGGCGCTGGCACAGGGTGTAACCGTCGATTCCGGGCAGCATGATGTCCAGCACGATCAGGTCGTAATGTTCGCTGGCGGCCAGGTGCAGGCCAGACAGACCATCCTGGGCGCAGTCCACCGTGTAACCCTTGATCCCCAGGTAGTCGGCCATGTTGGCCAGGATGTCGCGGTTGTCCTCGACCAGGAGGATGCGCATATCGAATTCCCTCACCGGCGCGATGGCGCCGCAGTGGCGCAAAGATACCGCGAACACCCTCCCCTAACCGCGGCTTTGACGGTTTTTTCACGATGCCCGGCTAAGAACCTGTTTACGATCTTTTGGACTAGAGCCAGACAAGGCAAAAACAGCCGAGGAAGCGGAGTTTACGAGCTGTAAATGAGCATTCCGAGGCTGTTTTTAACGCCGTATGGCCGACGGCCAAGAGGTCGTAAACAGGTTCTTGTCGCGTGCATAAAAAAGCCCCGCACTAGGCGGGGCTCTTTATCCAGCGAGGGCCGGTCGGCTTACATCATGCCGCCCATGCCACCCATGCCACCCATGTCCGGCATGGCCGGAGCAGCCTTGTCGTCGACGATGTCGGCGATCATGGCTTCGGTGGTGATCATCAGGCTGCCGATGGAAGCGGCGGCCTGCAGGGCGGAACGAGTAACTTTGGCCGGATCGAGAATACCCATCTCGATCATGTCACCGTAGGTGTCGGTCGCGGCGTTGAAGCCGTAGTTGCCCGAACCCTGCTTGACCTTGTCGACCACTACGCTCGGCTCGCCGCCGGCGTTGGACACGATCTGACGCAGCGGTGCTTCAACAGCACGACGCAGCAGAGCGATACCGACGTTCTGGTCGTCGTTGTCGCCTTTCAGTTCGTTGATGGCCTGCAGGGCGCGCACCAGGGCCACACCACCGCCAGGTACCACGCCTTCTTCGACGGCTGCGCGGGTGGCGTGCAGGGCGTCTTCAACGCGGGCTTTCTTCTCTTTCATTTCCACTTCGGTGCCGGCACCGACCTTGATCACGGCAACACCGCCAGCCAGCTTGGCCAGACGCTCTTGCAGCTTCTCTTTGTCGTAGTCGGAAGTGGTGTCTTCGACCTGCTTGCGGATCTGCGCAACGCGGGCTTCGATATCAACCTGCTGGCCAGCACCGTCGATGATGGTGGTGTTTTCCTTGCTCAGCTGAACGCGCTTGGCGTTACCCAGGTGCTCCAGGGTGGCGCTTTCCAGGCTCAGGCCGACTTCTTCGGAAATCACGGTACCGCCGGTGAGGATGGCGATGTCCTGCAGCATGGCCTTGCGACGGTCGCCGAAGCCCGGAGCCTTGACGGCTGCGACCTTGACGATACCACGCATGTTGTTCACAACCAGGGTCGCCAGGGCTTCGCCTTCAACGTCTTCAGCCACGATCAGCAGCGGACGGCCAGACTTGGCTACGGCTTCGAGAACCGGCAGCAGTTCGCGGATGTTGGAGATCTTCTTGTCGACCAGCAGGATCAGCGGGCCGTCGAGTTCGGCGACCATGGTATCCGGCTTGTTGATGAAGTACGGCGACAGGTAGCCGCGGTCGAACTGCATGCCTTCTACGACGGACAGTTCATTTTCCAGGCCCGAGCCTTCTTCAACGGTGATCACGCCTTCTTTACCGACTTTTTCCATGGCTTCGGCAATGATGTCGCCGATGGAGTTGTCGGAGTTGGCGGAGATGGTGCCGACCTGGGCAATCGCCTTGGTGTCGGTGCACGGCTTGGACAGCTTCTTCAGTTCGGCGACGATGGCGATGGTGGCCTTGTCGATGCCGCGCTTGAGGTCCATCGGGTTCATGCCGGCAGCAACGGCTTTCAGGCCTTCGTTGACGATGGCCTGAGCCAGTACAGTGGCGGTGGTGGTGCCGTCACCGGCGGCGTCGTTGGCCTTGGACGCAACGTCCTTGACCAACTGGGCGCCCATGTTCTCGAAGCGGTCTTTCAGCTCGATTTCTTTGGCAACGGACACGCCGTCCTTGGTGATCAGCGGCGCGCCGAAGCTGCGCTCGAGCACCACGTTGCGGCCTTTCGGGCCGAGGGTCGCTTTTACCGCGTCGGCCAGGACGTTAACGCCGACCAGCATTTTCTTGCGAGCGGAATCGCCGAATTTGACTTCTTTAGCAGCCATGGTGGTAGTTCCTTAAATTCTTGAGTTGTACGGGGATGCGCGGGAATCAGGCTTCGAGGACGGCGAGGATTTCGTTCTCGCTCATCACCAGCAGGTCTTCGCCGTCGACTTTGACGGTGTTGCTGCCGGAGTAAGGGCCGAATACCACTTTGTCACCGACTTTGACGGCCAGGGCACGTACTTCACCGTTGTCCAGGGCTTTGCCGGTACCAACGGCGACGATCACGCCCTGGTTCGGCTTTTCAGCAGCGGAGCCCGGCAGCACGATGCCACCGGCGGTTTTCGATTCTTCTTCGCTGCGGCGGATAACGACGCGGTCATGCAGAGGACGAAGCTTCATGGGTCGATCTCTCCCGATAAGTTGTTGTAAGCAGGCCGGTGACTGCACCGGCGGGTTAGCAAAGTCCGGCGGAGCCGGGCGCGGCACGCCTGGGCGGGCCACGGAAGTCTGTTCTGCCGAAAACGGCAGACACCTTGCGGTGCTAGCTAGATAGGGGCGATCAAGGGCATTTCAAGGGCTGGGCTAGGATTTTTTTGCACACCCCAGCCGCGCAGCACTGCTCAGTCGCGGCGCTGGTACTCGCCTTCGATGACGTTGGGACGGGTTTGCCCGGAGCGGGCGGCGAGGTCGTCGGCGAAGGCACGCTGACGCAGGGCCTGCTCCGCGGCACGGCGGCGCAGGTTGCCGATCAGCAGGTTGCGGGTGAACGGAATCAGGCAGAGCAGGCCGAACACGTCGCTGATAAAGCCCGGCAGCAGCAGCAAGCCGCCGCCAACGGCGATCAGCAGGCCGGCGAACATTTCCTCCTCGGGCATTTCGCCACGGGCCAGTTTTTCACGGGCACGCCAGGCAGTGGCCAGGCCGGCCACACGCAGCAGCACGCTGCCGAGAATGGCCGTGCCGATCACCAGCAGCAGAGTGGGGATGACACCAATGGCACTGCCGACCTGGATCAGTACAGCCAGTTCGATCAGCGGGAACAGCAGAAACAGAAAGAGAAAAACGCGCATCAGGGGTTCCTTGACGGAAGAACGGCTTCCGATACCGATGAAAGTATGGGGTGTGGCGCTTAATTCAAGCTGACACCTGCCCGGTGGTCGGCCAGACCTCGGCCCGGGCCAGCTGTACCAGGGCCTGGCGCACCGCGCCGGGACTGTTACAGGATGTTGGGAAGGCTAGCCAGTAGAGGCCCTTGCCGATGCGCAGATGGAAGCCTTCGCTGTCGATGCCGACCAGTTGTGCCGGCTCATGGGCAGGTAAGCCGGCCAGTTTGACGTAATGGGTGATGGCCGCCGCGTGGTCGGCATTCATGTGTTCGAGCATGCTCTGCTCGCTCTCGCCGGCGAAGGGGTTGGCCAGATTGACCTGCTCCAGCCAGTGAATCGCGCCGAAGCCGCCGATATAGCGCCAGCGCACTGGCTGCAGGCGCCAGAAATCGAAGTCGTGGACCTGGTGGTAATCGCGCGATTCGGGGAAATAGCGGTAGTAACGCGCGGCAGCGGCGGCGATCTGCGCGGGTTCTGCCAGTTTCTCGGCTTCGGCCAGCAGGGTCAGGCGCCCGACCGCCTGCACGTCCTCGGCGCCGCGTTCGCCGACCAGCAGTGAGCATTTGCCGTCCTGCTGCAGGTTATGGGTGTGTTGGGCGATGCGGCTGATCAGGAGCAGCGGACAACCCTGCTCGTCCAGGCAGTAAGGCACCACTGATCCGAAAGGGAAACCCGGCATGGCCTTGGAGTGGGTGGAGAGCACACCGCGGTATTCCTTGAGGAGCAATTCTCGGGCATGCTTGCCGGCTGTCACGCTCAAGTTATGACTCCTCGTTAAGAATCCGTCGAAAACAAAACGGACAGGCGCTCGGCAGAACTCTTTGCAGCGCCCGCGAGGCCACCTGTAGACCTTTAGAGGGGTAGTGTTATGGAACTCAAAGACAAAGTCATCATCATCACTGGCGGCTGCCAGGGCCTGGGCCGTGCCATGGGTGAATACCTGGCCGCCAAGGGCGCCAAGCTGGCTCTGGTCGACCTCAACCAGGAAAAGCTCGACGAAGCAGTAGCTGCCTGCAAGGCCGCCGGTGGTGACGCCCGCGCTTACCTGTGCAACGTGGCCAACGAAGAGCAGGTCACCCACACCGTGGCGCAGATCGCCGACGACTTCGGTGCGATCAACGGCCTGGTCAACAACGCCGGCATCCTGCGCGACGGCCTGACCATCAAGGTCAAGGACGGCGAGATGACCAAGATGAGCCTGGCCCAGTGGCAGTCGGTGATCGACGTCAACCTGACCGGCGTATTCCTCTGCACCCGCGAAGTCGCGGCGAAGATGATCGAACTGAAGAATCAGGGCGCGATCATCAACATCTCCTCGATCTCCCGTGCCGGTAACGTTGGCCAGGCCAACTACTCCGCCGCCAAGGCCGGCGTTGCGGCCGATACCGTGGTCTGGGCCAAGGAACTGGCGCGTTATGGCATCCGTGTCGCCGGCGTCGCTCCGGGCTTCATCGAAACAGAGATGACCGGCAGCATGAAGCCGGAAGCCCTGGAGAAGATGACTTCCGGCATCCCGCTGCGCCGCATGGGCAAGCCGGCCGAGATCGCTCACTCGGTGGCCTACATCCTGGAAAACGACTACTACACCGGGCGGATTCTGGAACTCGACGGCGGCCTGCGCCTCTGATTGGGTTTCGATCTGCTGCGCGTCGGCCAGGCGTCGTTGGAGAAGGGCCTCGGGCTGCTCATTTACAGCTCGTAAACTGCGCGCCCTCGGCCCTCCTCCGCCTAGCCTGACGCTAGCTCGCGAGATCGAGACTTGACTTCGCCAGTTGCAAAAAGCCCCGCATTTGCGGGGCTTTTTTATGGGTGGGTGAATTACCAGCCGACGCCCAGGCCGAGCATGTAGCGGCGCTCGTCGGTATCGCCGTTCTCGCTGACAACCTTGTCCCACTCTGCCTTGAGGCTCAGCGCTGCCCAGCTGTTGAGCTTGTAGCGCACACCGGCCTCGGTATCGATGATGTAGTCGATCTCGTCGATAAAGGGCGCGCCCAGTTCGCCCTGGCTGTACAGCTCGATGTTGTTGCCGATCAGCTTGCGCTTGTAGTCCCACTCCATGGCCGCCGAGTTGAAGTGCTCGCTCTCGCCATTGGCAAAGACGAAGTCGTTGCGGTTGAGCAGACCGGCCATAGAGAAGGCGCCGAGGGCATCGTCCCAGAACTGGTAGCCGGGGCCGGTACCGACGGTGCGCTGGATTTGCAGATCATCCAGGCGGTCATGGGTGTACTTGAGCTGCCCCTGCCAGAAGAACTGCTTGGTGAGGAAACGGTCGAGGTCGTAGTCCAGCTCGACCCGATCGGTCTTCTTCTCGTCGTCCTTGATCTCATGATCGTATTCGGCACCGAAGCTGTGCCGCCAGGCACCGTGGCGTGCCTGGGTGGCGAGGTCGATGTCGTAGTCCTTCACATCGTTCTCCGCGCTCTTGTAGTCGGCGGAAAAATCCACACGCCCGGTCCAGAGCAGGTCCTGCACCAGCGGTTTGGGCGGCAGGATCTGAGCAATCGAGGCCAGCGCCACCACTTTCGGCGCCTCGCCATTGACCAGCTCGACCTGCCCCTCACCTGCCGGCTTCAGCGACTTGGCCCGCTCGCCAGTGAAGTCATCCTGCTTGACCAGCAGCTCGCGCTCGCTCTCCAGGGTGGCGACCTTGTGCAGATCGAGGGTGATCGAGCCGGCATAGTCGGTTTTCAGCAGCAGCTTGCCGCCATCGACCAGTTCGATGGTGCCGGTGAGCTTGTCACCGTTCTTCAGCCACACGGTATCGGCAATCAGCGGAGTGGGAATGGCGGCCAGCGCCAGGCACAGCAGGGAACGGGAAACAGTCATTGGCGGGCAATCGGCTCAGTTGGGCAAAAAGGCCGGCATTATCCGCACGCCAGCCGGCAGAGCAAGCACTGACCGACGATTGCTCCGTGAGTTCCAGAAAGCGCGTAGAACCTGTTTAGGATCTTTTTAGCTAGAGCCAGGCAAGGCGCAACGACCAGCGGGAGTAACAGCCGCAGGCTGGCCCGAAGGGTAAGCGCCAGCGAATCAATTGGGCGAGGACGCGGAGTTTACGGAGTGTAAATGAGCAGTCCGAGCCCAATTTCAACGCGGCATGGCCGACGATCAAGAGATCCAAAATAGGTTCTTACCAGCCGACACCCAACCCAATCAGATAACGCTGCTCCGAATAGGTGTTGCCCAGTCCCCGCAACTGATCCAGCTCATAGAGCAGCGACAGCCGGGCCCAGTCATTCAGGCGATAGCGCAGGCCGGCCTCGCTGTCGAACACGTAGTCGATTTCGTCGATCTGTGGCACCTGCAGTTCGGCCGTACTGTAAAACTCCAGCCGCGTGCCCCACAGCTGGCGTTTGTAGTCCCACTCCAGCGACCAGGTGTCGAACGCCAACTCACCAAGTGGTGAATCCAGACGTACCCGATTGACCTGACCGACCAGGTCGAAACGCCCCAGCTCGTCATCCCAGAAGCGATAACCGGGTCCCGTGCCGAGAATGCGCTGGCGATTGATCTCCTCGAACTTGTCCTCATCCTGTTCGTAACCGGTACGCCAGAACCAGTGATCGGTAACGAAACGATCGAGGTCGTACTCCAGCTCCCAGTTGTCTTCCTTCTCCTCGTCGTTTTTGGTCTCGTGCTCCAGCTGGCCATTCAGGACATGGCGCCAGCGACCGTGTTCTACCCGCGTATTGGCCTTGATCTTGAACTCGTCGGTGCTGTCCTCGTTGCGCTCCAGATCCAGCTTGGCATCAAGGTTGCCTTCCCACAGGCGATCCTTGAGCAGTGGCCGCGGCGGCACCAGGCGGTTGATGCTGGCCAGCGGCACTGTCTCGCGACGACTACCGACCACGGTCACCAGACCCGGCCCGGCCGCCTGCAAACCTTCACTGCTTTCGCTGTCGAGCCCGACCCGGCGCAACATCAGGGGTTTGTCCGAGCGCAGGGTGTCGATATCCTTCCAGTCGATCAGCACGCGCCCGGCATACTTGGTTTTCAGGGCCAGCTTGCCGCCGTCGAGCAGGAGGATCTCGCCGCTCAGGCGGTCACCATTGTTCAGCCAGACGGTGTCGGCCCAGACCGGCCAGGCGAGTACGAGAACAGTCGAAAGCAGGAAGCGCAGCCACATGAGCAAGACACCGGTAACCGAACGGGGGATCGCCGCAGAGCATGCCCCCGCCCTCGACCCGACGGCAAGCGCCGAGGGGCGGCGGGCGGCGCTCTATCTGCTGCTGTCACAGATCCCTGCGGGCAAGGTCACCAGCTACGGCGAACTGGCGGCCCTGGCCGGTCTCGGCCGGGCCGCGCGCTGGGTGGGTCGCACGCTCAGCCAGTTGCCGCCCGACACCCGCCTGCCCTGGCATCGCGTGCTCGGCGCAGGCGGGCGCCTGAGCCTGCCGGCCGGCAGCCCGAGTGGCGACGAGCAGCGCGCGCGTCTGCGCGAAGAAGGTCTGACCATCATCAACAACCGCGTCGATATGCGCCGCCACGGCTGGCGCCCGATGGAGCTCAACGGTTAGAGTGCGCCCTTTGTCCAGCTGCCTCCCAGACCTTGCCCATGCCCCGTAAATCCTGGCGCGCCGCCCTCGCCACCTATGCCCATCCGGCCTCGCTGGCCCTGCTGTTGCTGGGCTTTGCCGCCGGCCTGCCGTACATGCTGGTGTTCTCCACCCTGTCGGTGTGGCTGCGCGAGGCCGGGGTGGCGCACCAGACCATCGGCTACGCCAGCCTGATCGGCCTGGCCTATGCCTTCAAATGGGTCTGGGCACCGATGCTCGACCAGTGGCGCCTGCCGCTGCTGGGCAAGCTGGGTCGCCGCCGCTCCTGGCTGGTGCTGTCGCAGGTGCTGGTGGCAGCAGGATTGATCGGCATGGCGCTGTGCGACCCACAGCAGCATCTGTCCTGGCTAATCGGCGTGGCCGTGGTGGTGGCCTTCGCCTCGGCCACCCAGGACATCGCGGTGGATGCCTACCGCCTGGAAATCGTCGACGACAACCGCCAGGCCGCGCTGGCCGCCAGCTATATGGCCGGCTACCGGGTTGCCGCCCTGCTCGCCACCGCCGGCGCGCTGTACTTCGCCGGCTGGTTTGGCGCGGTGGATGGCAACTACCAGCACGGTGCCTGGGCCAGCACCTACCTGCTGTTCGCCATGCTCATGCTGCCTGGGCTGTTCACCACCCTGTGGATGCGCGAGCCGCCGGTGCCGCTGAAGACGCAGATCTCCGCCGCGCGCTACGGCCTCTACCACCAGCTGGCCTCGGTATTGGTGCTGATCCTGCTACTGATCTCGGTGCCGGCGATGTTCACCCAGCTGTTCAAGAGCGACATCCTGCTGAGCCTGCAAGGCGCCATCAGCCCGCTGGAACTGCTGCGCGATGACCGCGCCTTCCTGCGCTTCCTGCTCTACACGATCATCACCAGCCTGTGCCTGTCGGCCATGGGCCGACGCAGCCTGGCGCCAGTACTCACGCCGATCAACGACTTCATCCTGCGCTACCGCTGGCAGGCCCTGCTGCTGCTGGGCCTGATCGCTACCTATCGCATGTCCGATACGGTGATGGGGGTAATGGCCAACGTCTTCTACATCGACATGGGCTTCGCCAAGAGCCAGATCGCCAGCGTCAGCAAGCTGTTCGGCCTGTTCATGACCCTGTTCGGCGCGGCAATGGGCGGCCTGCTGATCGTGCGCTTCGGCATCCTGCCGATCCTGCTGATCGGTGGCGCCGCTTCGGCCGGCACCAACCTGCTATTCGCCCTGCTCGCCGGCCTCGGGGTGATCAGCGACAGTAGCTTCGCCGGGCAGAACGTCCTCGACCTGCTGCAGGCGCTGAACCCGCACATGCTGATGCTGGTGCTGACCATCACCCTCGACAACTTCAGTTCCGGGCTGGCCACGGCGGCGTTCGTCGCCTACCTGTCGAGCCTGACCAACCTGAAGTTCTCTGCCACCCAGTACGCCCTGCTCAGCTCGATCATGCTGCTGCTGCCGCGCCTGGTCGGCGGCTCGTCCGGCCTGATGGTGGAAAAACTCGGCTATGCCCAGTTCTTCCTCGCCACGGCCCTGCTCGGCATTCCCACCCTGCTGTTGATTCTCATGCAGTGGGGCCGCGAACGCAGCCAGCCGAACGGCAATGGCGAAACGCCGCTGCCGAGCAGTTCCGAGCAACCATGAAAAAGGCCGGCGATTGCCGGCCTTTTCCATTCTCACGCGCGATCAATCGCGGAAGTTGTTGTACTGCAGCGGCATGCCGAATTCCTTGGCACGCAAGACAGCAATGGCTTCCTGCAGGTCATCGCGCTTCTTGCCGGTGATGCGTACCTGCTCGCCCTGGATGGCAGCCTGCACCTTGAGCTTAGCGTCCTTGACATGGGCGACGATCTTCTTCGCCAGCTCCTTGTCGATGCCCTCGCGGAAGGTCACTTCCTGCTTGATCACCTTGCCGGAGGCGAAGGGATCCTTGAGCTCCATGCACTGGCTGTCGATCTTGCGCTTGACCAGATTGAGCCGCAGGATCTCCAGCATCTGCTCCAGCATGAAATCGGCTTCGGCGGTCAAGGTAACGGTCTTGTCCTTGCTCTCGAAGCTGCATTTGCCGCGCAGGTCGAAGCGCCGCTCCAGTTCCTTCACCGCGTTGTCCACGGCGTTGGTCAGTTCGTGTTTATCCAGTTCGGACACCACGTCGAACGAAGGCATGAAATTCCTCCAGATAGACGGCGCGATCAGTATCACGGACAGAGCGCGCCTGGCTTGACGATAAAATTTGCGCGCTCATTATACCTACACCAGCATGCGCCGCTCGGCCAAGTACCGAAAGCGCCCCAGTTTCCTGCCAGCGAGCCCATAAATGCCCAACCCCCATCTCAGCATTCTGGTGGTGGACGACGCCAAGTTCTCCAGCGCCATGATCGGTCGCGCCCTCAGCCAGGCCGGTTACCTGGATGTGCGTTTCGCCACCAGTGCCGCCGAAGCCTTGCAGCTGCTCGAGCAGCGCCCGGCCAGCGTGCTGCTGGCCGACTGGCTGATGCCAGAGATGGACGGCCTTGAGCTGACCGGCCGGGTCCGCCAGCTGGATGAGACCGCCGACCACTACACCTACGTCATCCTGCTTACCGGCAAGGAAGGCGACAACGTGCTGGTGGAGGCCTTCGACCGTGGCGTCGACGACTTCGTCAGCAAGGCGACAATGAACGAACAGCTGGTGCCACGCGTCTACGCCGCCGACCGCCTGTGCAACACCCTGCACCGTCTGCTCAACGAAAACCGCATGCTCACCCTGAACATTGCCAGCCTCGAGCAGCGCAACCTGGTCGACCCACTGACCGGCCTGGGCAACCCGCGCTACCTGCAACAACGCCTGCAGGAGAGCCTGCGCCAGGTGGAATCGCGCGGCGGTGCCGTGTGCTACCTGCTGATCGGCCTGCAGGAAGCCGGCAGCCTGCGCCAGCAGTATGGCAACGGCTTCTATAACGAATTGCTGCACGGCGTGGCTCGCCGCCTGCAGCAGCTGGTCCGCCCTCTGGATGTACTGGCGCGCATCGACGACAACCACTTCGCCCTGATCACCCTGATCGACGACTTGCAGGAATGCTCGCCGAGCAGCTTCAAGCGCCTGCACGAAGGCCTCAACCTCAAGGCCTTCAAGACCAGCGAGGGCTTCATCAGCCTCAAGGCCGGCATCGCCCTGGTCGGCCTGGATGCCAAGTCACTGCCTATCGAAACGCAAACCCTGGTCGAGCATGCCGACAGGCTGCTGCCAAGCTCCTACGCCAGCGGTCGGGTCAGCGCCCTGCGTCTGCCGCTACCGCAGTGATCCGCCGGCAATGACCTGGCACGTTCTCGGTGCCGGCAGCCTGGGCAGCCTGTGGGCTGCGCGCCTGGCGCGTGCCGGCCTGCCGGTACGCCTGATCCTGCGTGACCCGACGCGCCTGGCCGCCTACCGCGCCGCCGGCGGGCTGCGCCTGAGCGAGGCTGGGCATACGCATCTCTACCCCATCCCAGCAGAAACCGCCGACAGCCCGGCTCCGGTCCAGCGCCTGCTGCTGGTCTGCAAGGCCTACGATGCCGAGGAAGCGGCCGCCAGCCTGGCCCCACGTTTGAGTGCCAATGCCGAAATCATCCTGTTGCAGAACGGCCTGGGCAGCCAGGATGCCGTCGCCGCGCGCCTGCCACGGGCGCGCTGCATCCTCGCCAGCAGCACCGAAGGGGCCTTTCGGGACGCTGACTTCAGCGTGGTGTTCGCCGGCCGGGGGCATACCTGGCTCGGCCGCGAAGGACAAGACCAAGCGCCGGCCTGGCTCAGTGAGCTGCAGCTAGCCGGTATCCAGCACACCTGGAGCGCCGAGATCCTCGGCAAGCTGTGGCGCAAGCTGGCGCTGAACTGCGCGATCAACCCGCTGACGGTGCTGCATGACTGCCGCAATGGCGGTCTTGCGGACTACCCGGGGGAAGTCGACAGCCTGTGCGCCGAGCTGGGCACGCTGCTCCAGCAGTGCAACCAGGCCAGTGCCGCAGAGGGCCTGCACGCAGAGGTGCAGCGGGTGATCGCCGCCACTGCGGCCAACTACTCTTCCATGCATCAGGACGTGGCCCAGGGCCGGCGCACGGAAATCGCCTACCTGCTCGGCTATGCCTGCCGTGCGGCCGCCCAACGCCAGTTGGCCGTGCCCCTGTTGCAGGCCCTGCACCAGCGACTGAGCGCACATCTGGCCGCACGCGGATTGCCCACCACCTGAGCCCGCGCTACCCTGCCCTCTACTTTTCCTGCGGAAACCAGCGCCCTTGACCCGTCTGCGCCAGCGCCTCGACAACCTGCCAGTCGGCCGCAAAGTGCTCGCTGCGCTGCTCGTGCTGCTGGCCACTGTGCTGCTGGTGGCCAACCTGGCCTTTATCAGCGCCGCCTACTGGATTTCCCAGGAAAGCGTGGCGCCACAGGCCCTGCATACCCTCGGCCGGCTGATCGCCAGCCCGGAAGTCAGCCAGAAGGCCCTGGCCTCGCCGACTGCAGCCCAGGCCCTGCTGCAGAACCTCGACAGCTACAGCCCGCTGCGCGCCGCCGCCCTGTACGACAGCAGCGGCATGCGCATCGCCCAGCTGCAACTGGGCGACGCCCTGCAACTGCCGGTGCACACCGAACTGCTGGAAAGCTGGCGCCAGGGCGAGTTCCGCGCCACTCAGGTGGTCGAGCTGCCACAACCGGACAAACAGCCCGGTTACCTGTTGCTGGTGGCCTCCAGCGAGCTGCCTGGGGTGTTCTACACCGGCACCCTGACCGCCAGCGGCGTGATCCTGGTCGTCAGCATCCTGCTCTGGACCCTGATCGCCCGGCAGATCCGGCGGCTGATCACCCGGCCGATTCGTCATCTGGAAGAACTCACCCGCCAGGTCACCCGCGAGGAGAACTACGCCCTGCGCGTGGCGCGCGGCAACCAGGACGAGATCGGCAGCCTGGCCGATGCCTTCAATACCATGCTCAGCCGCATGGAAGCGCGCGAACAGCAGCTCAAGCGCGCCCGCGACGATGCCCAGGAGGCTTTCGACCAGGCACAGACCCTGGCCGAGGAAACCCGCCACTCCAACCGCAAGCTGGAGCTGGAAGTGCAGGTGCGCGGCAAGATTGAAAAGAAGCTCACCGGCTTCCAGAAGTACCTCAACAGCATCATCGACTCTATGCCCTCGGCGCTGATCGCCCTCGACGAGCAGCTCTACGTCACCCAGTGGAACCAGGAGGCCAGCGCGCTTTCCGGCACCCGCCTGGATGAAGCGCTGAACCAGCCGGTGTTTCTCGCCTTCCCCTCGCTGAAACCCTTTCTGCCGCAGCTCAAGCGCACCGCCGAGCAGCACAAGGTGGAAAAGGTCGAGCGGGTGACCTGGAACAAGGGCGAAGAGCCGCACCACTATGCCCTGACCTTCTACCCGCTGATGGGCGGCAGCGGCCGGGGCGTGGTGATCCGCATCGACGACATCACCCAGCGTCTGTCCTTGGAAGACATGATGGTGCAGTCGGAGAAGATGCTCTCGGTCGGTGGCCTGGCGGCCGGCATGGCCCACGAGATCAACAACCCGCTCGGCGCCATCCTGCATAACGTGCAGAACATCCGCCGCCGGCTCTCGCCGGAGCTGGCGAAGAACCAGGAGCAGGCGGTGGAGGTCGGCATCGCCCTCGACGATGTCACCGCCTACCTGGAAGCCCGCGAAATCCCCCAGTTGCTCGACGGCATCCAGCAAGCCGGCTCACGGGCAGCGAAGATCGTCAGCCACATGCTCAGCTTCAGCAGGCGCAGCAACCGGCAGATGGCGCCCTGCCTGCTGCCGGCGCTGGTCGACCAGGCCCTGGAAATCGCCGGCAACGACTTCGACCTGGCCGACAGTTTCGACTTCAAGACCCTGCTCATCCAGCGCGAATTCGACGAAAACCTGGGGCCGGTGCCGGCCACCGCCAACGAGCTGGAACAGGTGCTGCTCAACCTGCTGAAGAACGCCGCCCAGGCGATTCACCAGCGCGACGACGAGGACGAGCCGGGGCGCATCATCCTGCGCACCCGACTGAATGCACCGTGGGCGGAAATCCAGGTGGAAGACAATGGCATCGGCATGCCCGAGCATGTGCGCAAGCGCATCTTCGAACCCTTCTTCACCACCAAGGAAGTCGGCCAGGGCACCGGCCTGGGCCTGTCCGTGTCCTATTTCATCATTACCAACAACCACAAGGGGCAGATGGAAGTGCACTCCACTCCGGGCCAGGGCACCTGTTTCACCCTGCGCCTGCCCCTGACTCCCAGCAGCGAAAGTACGAGCATCTGACCATGGGTTATCGACTGAGCAAGATTTACACGAAGACCGGCGACAAGGGCGAAACCGGCCTGGCCGATGGGCGCCGCGTCGGCAAGGACCACCCGCGCGTGGAGGCCATGGGCGAGCTAGACCTGCTCAACAGCCACCTCGGTCTGCTGCTGGCCGAACTGGCCGAGCACCAAGCCAAATGGCCGGGACTGAGCGAAATCATCGAGGTCCTGGCGCCCTGCCAACACCGCCTGTTCGACCTCGGTGGCGAGCTGGCGATGCCGGCCTACCAGGCCCTCGATGAGGCGGAAGTGCAACGCCTGGAAGCGGCCATCGACCGCTGGAACGAGGAAGTCGGGGCCCTGGAAAACTTCATCCTCCCCGGCGGTTCGCGACTGATTGCCCAGGCCCACGTCTGCCGCAGCCTGGCACGCAACGCCGAACGCCGCTGCCAGCACCTCAATGCGGTGGAGCCACTGCGTGAGGTCGGCATGGCCTACGTCAATCGCCTGTCCGACCTGCTGTTCGTCGCCGCCCGCCTGATCGCCCGCCGCCAGCAGATCGATGAAGTGCTGTGGCAGGCGGCGGCCAAGCCCGAGGCCTGATCTGCGATTACCCGTAGGGAGTTACCCACGCGGGGTTAACGGTGTACATGGCGCTCCCTATGGGAAGTCGAGCCCGCCTGCCTAGGCCTGCGGCCAGAATGCACGGATCCCGGCCACCCCCTGGGCGCCGGCCTGCCAGGCTCGCGGCAGATCGCCTGAGCCAACCCCGCCGAGCAGGTAAGCGGGCTTGTTGAAGCCCCGCAGCAGCTCGCTGGCGGCCTGCCAGCCCAGCGGCTGGGCCTCGGGGTGGCTCTGGGTCACCTGCACCGGCGACAGGGTGATGAAGTCCACGCCCATACGCGTGGCCAATGCCAGCTCCTCGGCGCCGTGGCAGGACGCCGCCAGCCAGCGCTGACCGGGAAATGGGCGGCCCTGATCGGCGTATTTGCGCAACTGTTCGGCAGTCAGGTGCCAGCCGGCGGCAGGAAAGTCGCCCAGCCACTCCAGCGGGCCCTTGAGCATCAGCTGCGCCTTGCCGGCACAGAGGCCCTGGATATCCACCGCCAGGTCACGGTACTGGGCATCGAACATGGCCGGCGCGCGCAGCTGGATCAGGCGGATACCGGCAGCCAGCGCCGCACGCACGCCGCGCAGCAGCTCACCAGGCTCCAGGTCTTCCGGAGTGATGAGGTAACGATCCGGCAGGCGCGCCACCGCAACAATCGGCTGATTGGCCGCCGGAAACTCGTAGTCGAGCAGTTCGCGGGCGCTGACCCAGGCCAGTGGCTGACCTTCGGCACCATGCGGTTCGCCCGTGAATGCGCTGACCTCCCAGACATCCAGCAGTACCTGCTTGTCCGGGTAATCGTGCTGCACCTGGATCAGCGGGCGGGCGGTCTCGACCCGGATGCCCAGTTCCTCCTGCAGCTCGCGGGACAGCGCGGCCTCGACTGCCTCACCTTCCTCCACCTTGCCACCGGGAAACTCCCACAGGCCACCCTGGTGCTGATCCGCTGCGCGCTTGGCGATCAACACCCGGGCGTCGGCGCCGCGGATTACCGCAGCTGCCACATGCACACGCTTCATGCATTGCTCTCCGTTTCCTGCAGGCCGGCACGGTACCAGCGCTGGAAGGCCGGCCACTGATAGATGGTATTCACATAAGCCTCGGCCTCGGCCGGCAGCGCCACCTGATAGCTGCGCAGGCGCGCCGCCACCGGGGCGAAGAAGGCATCGGCGATGCTGGCGTGGCCGAACAGGTACGGGCCATCCTGACCGAAGCGCTGGCGGCACTCCTGCCACAGGGTACAGACCCGCGCGATATCCGCTGCCGCCTCGGCCGGCAGCTCAGCCAGGGGCTGGTTGCGCCGCAGGTTCATCGGCAGATGACTGCGCAGCGGCACGAAACCGCTGTGCATTTCCGCGCAGACCGAGCGGGCGAAGGCCCTGGCGGCTGAGCCCCGCGGCCACAGATGGGCCTCAGGAAAACGTTCGGCGAGGTATTCGGCGATGGCCAGGGAATCCCAGATCACCCCGTCTTCGCACTTGAGCACCGGCACCTTGCCGGTCGGCGAATGCTGCAGCAGCTGACGGCGGCTGTCGGCGCCGTAGAGCTGGACCAGCTGTTCGTCGTAATCGACGCCCGCCAGCTCAAGCGCCAGCCAGGCACGCAGCGACCAGGATGAGTAGTTCTTGTTGCCGATTACCAAGGTCAGGGACATGACTAGCTCCGGGATAGGGCTGATGCAGATGAAATCATCTCGACCTTAAAAGCGACACCCGCAGATAGCAAATTCCCGATATTCATGGGGCCATGAATACCGGGAATCCGGGTGCAGCCGTCAGACCATCGCGATCAGGAGCGATATTCCGCGTTGATCCTCACGTACTCGTGGGACAGGTCGGTGGTCCAGATGGTTTCACTGCAAGTGCCGCGGCCCAACTCGATGCGGATGGTGATTTCCTCGCGGGCCATTACTGCCGCGCCCTGCTCCTCGGTATAGGTCGCCGCGCGACCACCCTGGCTGGCGATGCATACCTCACCGAGGAACACGTCGATCTTGCTCACGTCCAGCTGCGGCACGCCGGCATAGCCGACGGCGGCGAGGATACGCCCCCAGTTCGGGTCGGAGGCGAACAGCGCGGTCTTGATCAGCGGCGAGTGGGCCACGGCATAGGCGACATCCAGGCACTCCTGATGCGTACCGCCGCCGTTGACCTGCACGGTGACGAACTTGGTGGCGCCTTCACCGTCGCGCACGATGGCCTGGGCCACTTCCATGAACACTTCGAATACCGCCTGCTTGAGCTTGGCGAACAGCTCACCACTGGAAGCGGTGATTTCCGGCAAGGCCGCCTGGCCCGTCGCAATCAGCAGGCAGCAGTCGTTGGTCGAGGTATCGCCGTCGATGGTGATGCGGTTGAACGACTTGTTCGCCGCATCGGCCACCAGCGATTGCAGGACGTCACGGGCCACCTTGGCGTCGGTGGCGATATAGCCGAGCATGGTCGCCATGTTCGGTCGGATCATCCCCGCGCCCTTGCTGATGCCGGTCACGGTGACGGTCACGCCGTCATGCTGGAACTGGCGGCTGGCGCCCTTGGGCAGGGTGTCGGTGGTCATGATGCCGGTGGCAGCTTCGGCCCAATGGTTCTCGTGCAGATCATCGAGGGCCGCCTGCAGCGCGCCTTCGATCTTCTCTACCGGCAGCGGCTCACCGATCACCCCGGTGGAGAACGGCAGTACAGCCTCTTGCGCGACGCCGGTCAGCGCCGCCAGCGCGGCACAGGTACGTCGGGCATTGGCCAGGCCGTCAGGGCCGGTGCCGGCGTTGGCGTTGCCGGTGTTGGTCAGCAGGTAGCGCACATCGCCCTGCAGGCGCTCACGAGTGACGATCACCGGTGCGGCGCAGAAGGCGTTGGTGGTGGTCACCCCGGCTACCCGCGAGCCTTCGGCGCAACGCATCACCACCACATCCTTGCGCCCCGGGCGCTTGATGCCGGCAGAGGCAATGCCAAGTTCAAAACCGGGAACCGGGTGCAGAGTAGGCAGGGGACCAAGACCAACGGCCATGTGGGGCGCTCCTTCGTAGACAATCTGGGCAAACACCGAGCGATGCCCGGCAAGCAGTGACAAAACGCCGCGAGCGGCAGAGCCGGTCGCGGCGTTGTTTATATAGCAGGGTTCCGGAAGATCAGCTGATCTGGCCGTGGCAATGCTTGTACTTTTTCCCGGAACCGCACGGGCAAGGCTCGTTGCGCCCGGTTTTCGCTTCGACCCGTACCGGCGCAGCCGCTACCGCCACGTCGCCTTCGGCTTCGCTGCCTTCATCAGCCAGCGGCATGGCCGAGGCGTCGGCATGCTGGAACTGCATGCGCTGGGCCATGGCTTCGGCTTCGCGGCGCAGACGCGCCTCTTCCTCGATCGGGTCTTCGCGACGGATCTGTACATGCGACAGCACGCGGATGGTGTCGCGGCGGATCGAGTCGAGCAGCTCCTGGAACAGGGTGAAGGACTCGCGCTTGTATTCCTGCTTGGGGTTCTTCTGCGCATAGCCGCGCAGGTGGATGCCGTGGCGCAGGTGATCCATGGTGGCCAGGTGGTCTTTCCACAGGTCGTCGAGCACGCGCAGCAGCATCTGCTTCTCGAAGGTGCGCAGGGCCTCGGCGCCAGCCAGGGTTTCCTTCTCGTTGTAGGCAGCCAGAACCTCTTCGAGGATGCGCGCACGCAGCGGCTCTTCGTAGAGCTGGGCGTCGTCGTCGAGCCACTGCTGGATCGGCAGCTTGAGGCCGAAGTTGCTGTACAGCGACTGCTCCAGACCGAAGATGTCCCACTGCTCCGGCAGCGACTGCGGCGCAATGTGCTCGTTGATCGTGTTGGTCAGTACTTCCTCGCGGAACTCGGCGATGGTTGCGCCAATGTCGTCGGCAGCCAGCAGGCTGTTACGCATGTGGTAGATCACCTTGCGCTGCTCGTTGGCCACGTCATCGTATTCGAGCAATTGTTTACGCATGTCGAAGTTGCGCCCTTCGACCTTGCGCTGCGCCTTCTCGATGGCGTTGGTGACCATGCTGTGCTCGATGGCTTCGCCGGACTGCATGCCCAGAGCCTTCATGAAGTTCTTCACCCGGTCGGAGGCGAAGATGCGCATCAGGCTGTCTTCCAGCGACAGGTAGAAGCGGCTGGAGCCCGGGTCACCCTGGCGACCGGCACGGCCACGCAGCTGGTTGTCGATCCGCCGCGACTCGTGACGCTCGGAAGCGATCACGCACAGGCCACCGGCCTCGATCACCTGCTGGTGACGCTTCTGCCAGTCGGCCTTGATCTGCGCGATCTGCTCGGCAGTCGGGTTTTCCAGGTTGGCGACTTCCACTTCCCAGTTGCCGCCGAGGAGGATGTCGGTACCGCGACCGGCCATGTTGGTGGCGATGGTCACCGCCCCTGGGCGACCGGCCTGGGCGATGATCTCGGCTTCCTTCTCGTGGTACTTGGCGTTGAGCACCTTGTGCTCCATGCCAGCCTTGTTGAGCAGGCTCGACAGGTATTCGGAGGTTTCGATCGAGGCGGTACCGACCAGGATCGGTCGACCCTGAGCCTGGATTTCCTTGATGTCGGTGATGATCGCCGCGTACTTCTCTTCCTGGGTCAGGTAGACCAGGTCGTTGTAGTCCTTGCGCGCCAACGGCTTGTTGGTCGGGATCACGATCACATCGAGGCCGTAGATCTGGCGGAACTCGAAGGCCTCGGTGTCGGCAGTACCGGTCATGCCGGCCAGCTTGGTGTACAGGCGGAAGTAGTTCTGGAAGGTGGTCGAGGCCAGGGTCTGGCTCTCGGCCTGGATATTCAGGCCTTCCTTGGCTTCGATGGCCTGGTGCAGGCCTTCGGACAGGCGGCGACCGGGCATGGTACGGCCGGTATGCTCGTCGATCAGTAGCACCTGGCCGTCTTGCACGATGTACTCGACGTTGCGGTGGAACAGCTTGTGCGCACGCAGGCCGGCATACACATGGGTCAGCAGACCGAGGTTGTGCGCCGAGTACAGGCTCTCGCCCTCAGCCAGCAGGCCGGCTGCGGTGAGCAGTTCTTCGATGTACTGGTGACCGGCCTCGTTGAGTTCGACCTGACGGCTCTTCTCGTCGATCTTGTAGTGGCCTTCCTGGGTGACCACGCCTTCTTCTTCCTCGATGTGCTGAGTGAGGCGCGGGATCAGCTTGTTGACCTCGATGTACAGCTTGGAGCTGTCTTCGGCCTGGCCGGAGATGATCAGCGGGGTGCGCGCTTCGTCGATGAGGATCGAGTCCACTTCGTCGATCACGGCGAAATTCAGCTCGCGCTGGAACTTCTCCTCCAGGGCGAAGGCCATATTGTCGCGCAGGTAGTCGAAGCCGAATTCGTTGTTGGTGCCGTAGGTGATGTCGGCCGCGTAGGCGGCACGCTTCTCTTCCGGCGGCATGAACGGGGTGACGATGCCGACAGTCAGGCCGAGGAATTCGTACAGCGGACGCATCCAGTTGGCGTCGCGACGGGCCAGGTAGTCGTTGACCGTGATCACGTGCACACCTTTGCCTTCCAGGGCATTGAGGTACACCGCCAGGGTGCCGACCAGGGTCTTACCCTCACCGGTGCGCATCTCGGCGATCTTGCCTTCGTGCAGGGTCATGCCGCCGATCAGCTGGACGTCGAAGTGACGCATACCCATCACACGCTTGCCGGCCTCGCGGGCCACGGCGAAGGCTTCCGGAAGAATCTGGTCGAGGCTCTCGCCCTTGGCCAGACGCGCCTTGAACTCCTCGGTCTTGGCCTTCAGCTGCTCGTCGGAGAGCGCAAGCATCTGCTCTTCGAGGGCATTGATCGCGACCACTGTCTTGAGCATGCGTTTGACTTCACGCTCGTTCTTGCTTCCAAAGAGTTTCTTCAACAGCGGCGCAAACATATCGGCAGATTCTTCCACTAATAGGGATGAAGGGTGGCGCAAAACGCCAGCCCTGCAGCCGGCTCGGCTGCGTGCGAAAGGGGGCATTCTACCCGGAAACGTCGGCGATGAAAGTGCATCGTGCCCGCAAGCACAGCACTCGATGCAACCGCGAATCCATCCTATATGGGGACGCACGGCGGCCACTGCAACCCCTGGTTTGCTAACATGGCGCCATGACTCGACCGATCAGCTTTTCATGACCTTCCGCCCCTTGCCGGCCAAGGCGTCTGCCGCGCTGCTGCATTCCAGCAGACCGCTGCTGGCACTTTTCGACCAGGCCCAGCGGATTGCCCGCCTGCAGGCGCTGGTCGATGTGCAACTGGAAGAAGCTGCGCGTGAACACTGCCGGGTCGCCAGCTGGCGCGACGGCTGCCTGCTGCTGCTCACCAGC
Organism: Aquipseudomonas guryensis; assembly: GCF_014164785.1. Classification (GTDB taxonomy): domain Bacteria; phylum Pseudomonadota; class Gammaproteobacteria; order Pseudomonadales; family Pseudomonadaceae; genus Aquipseudomonas; species Aquipseudomonas guryensis. Next base: position 223,925 of record NZ_JACJFN010000001.1, read on the forward strand.
AACGGGCACTGGGCCACCCGCTTGCACTACCAGCAGCGCCGCCTGCAGCGTCAGCTACAGGCACTGCCGGAGTTCGCCGGGCTGCTGAAGATCCAGATCAAGGTGCGTCCACCGACCGGCCAGGTCGACTATGTCGGGCGCAAGGCCGAGCTTTCCAGCGCCGCCGCGGAAAGCCTTACCAGCGCCGCCGAAGGCATCAGCGACCCCAGGCTGCGCGCCGCCCTCGAGCGCCTGGCCAACCACGCCAAGCCCCGGGAATAAACGGCAGAAAAAAACAGGCCACCCGAAGGTGGCCTGAATACAACAGAAGGGAGGGTGTTGCTGCTTAACCGGCCGCAACCGGACGCATGTAGGAGATCGGCGCGGTGCTGGCGTCGTCGAAGACCACGACTTCCCAGGCATCCTTCTGCTCGATCAGGGTGCGCAACAGCTGGTTGTTCAGCGCGTGGCCCGACTTGAAGCCACGGAATTCGCCGATCAGGCTGTTGCCTAGCAGGTAGAGGTCGCCGATGGCGTCGAGGATCTTGTGCTTGACGAATTCGTCCTCGTAACGGAGGCCGTCTTCGTTGAGCACGCGAAACTCGTCGACCACGATGGCGTTGTCCACGCTGCCACCGAGTGCCAGGTTCTGCGAACGCAGGAACTCGATATCACGCATGAAACCGAAGGTCCGTGCGCGGCTGACTTCCTTGACGAAGGAAGTGCTGGAGAAATCGACACTGGCGGTCTGGGTGCGACCACGGAACACCGGGTGATCGAAGTCGATCTCGAAGCTCACCTTGAAACCGTCGAACGGCAGGAAGGTGGCGCGCTTGTCGCCCTCTTCGACTGTCACTTCGCGCAGTACGCGGATGAACTTCTTCGGTGCGTCCTGTTCTTCCAGGCCAGCCGATTGAATCAGGAATACGAAAGGACCAGCGCTGCCATCCATGATCGGCACTTCAGATGCCGAGAGCTCGACGTAGGCGTTATCGATGCCCAGGCCAGCCATGGCCGAAAGCAGGTGCTCCACGGTATCCACCTTGACGTCACCATTGACCAGAGTGGTCGACATGGTGGTCTCACCGACATTTTCCGCGCGGGCGGGGATGTCCACGACAGGGTCGAGGTCGGTGCGACGGAACACGATACCGCTATCCACCGGAGCCGGCTTGAGGGTCAGGTAAACCTTCTCCCCCGAATGCAGGCCAACGCCGGTGGCACGGATGATGTTCTTCAGGGTGCGTTGTTTGATCATGGCTTTGGCTACTTGTGCGCGAGTTGCGAACTGTTTTCAACAATGGCCGGCGATGATAGCAGAACCGGCCTTTGCTGAACACTAATCACCATCATACTCCCGATAGACTCCATCAATCAGCTTGACGACGCAGGAAAGCCGGGATGTCCAGGTAGTCCAGGTCGTCCTGGGTATTCAGCTTGGCCGCAGAGGCAGCACCAGCGTGGCTTTGACGCTGAACGGTGGGGCGCTCGTAGTCCTTGTAGTTGACGGTTTGCGACTCGGCAGCACGCGGCGCAGCACTGCTCACAGCAGCCGCAGAGCTGGAAACGGCAGCGATAGTGTTGTCGACCACCTTGACCGGCTTCTCAATCCGCGCACCCAGACCGGTAGCGACCACGGTGACATGCAGCTCGTCGCGCATATCCGGATCGATGACCGCGCCCACCTTGACGGTGGCGTGTTCGGAAGCAAAAGCCTCGATGATCTCGCCGACTGCGGCGTACTCGCCGAGGGACAGATCCAGACCAGCGGTAATGTTGACCAGAATGCCACGCGCGCCCTGCAGGTTGACGTCTTCCAGCAGCGGGTTGCGAATTGCCGCTTCGGTGGCTTCGCGAGCACGGTTCGGACCGCTGGCGCAGCCAGTACCCATCATCGCCATGCCCATCTCGCCCATCACGGTTTTCACGTCGGCGAAGTCGACGTTCATCAGACCCGGACGCTGCATGATGTCGGAGATACCGCGCACGGCACCGGCCAGCACGTCGTCAGCCTTGGCGAAGGCGGACAGCAGGCTGGCGTCCTTGCCGAGGATGGTCAGCAGCTTTTCGTTGGGGATGGTGATCAGCGAATCAACCACGTCGGCCAGGGCACGGATACCCTCGTCGGCGACCTGCATGCGCTTACGCCCTTCGAACGGGAACGGACGAGTCACCACCGCGACGGTGAGGATGCCCATCTCTTTCGCCACTTCGGCAATCACCGGAGCTGCACCGGTACCGGTACCGCCACCCATGCCGGTGGTGATGAAGACCATGTCGGCGCCACGCAGCACTTCGGCGATGCGCTCACGATCTTCCAGAGCAGCCTGACGACCGATCTCCGGATTGGTGCCGGCACCCAGGCCCTTGGTTACACCTGTGCCGAGCTGCAGCACGCTGCGTGCGCCGACATTTTTCAGGGCCTGGGCATCGGTGTTGGCGCAGATGAACTCGACGCCTTCGATGTTGTTTTTGACCATGTGATTGACGGCATTGCCACCGCCGCCACCCACGCCGATCACTTTGATAACTGCGCTTTGCGGAACGTTATCTACGAGTTCGAACATTTCCCCTCTCCTTATTTTCTAGTTGTATCGCCTACAGCTAACCGCGGGTGTTGCTTTCAAAAATTGCCCTGGACCCAGCGTTTCAGCCGTTCCAGTACAGGTGCTTTGGGTTCATCGCTAAACAGGTTGCTGCCAGACATGGAGATGCCATCGGCCTGCTTCTGCAGGCCGTACATGAGCAGGCCCACGCCTGTCGAATAGATAGGATTACGCACGACGTCGGCCAGTCCCTTGACGCTGTGTGGTACGCCCAGACGCACCGGCATGTGAAAGATCTCTTCGGCCAGTTCGACGGCACCTTCCATCTTGGCGGTGCCACCGGTGAGGACGATCCCGGCCGGGATCATGTCCTCGTAGCCACTGCGCCGCAGCTCGGCCTGAATCAGGGTGAAAAGCTCGTCGTAACGGGGCTCGACAACCTCGGCCAGAGCCTGGCGGGACAGTTCCCGCGGCGGCCGGTCGCCCACACTGGGAACCTTGATGGTTTCCCCGGCGCCAGCCAGTTTGGCTAGGGCGCAAGCATAACGAATCTTGATCTCCTCGGCATACTGGGTCGGGGTGCGTAATGCCATGGCGATATCATTGGTAACCTGGTCGCCAGCGATCGGAATCACCGCAGTGTGACGTATCGCACCTTCTGTGAAGATGGCGATATCGGTGGTGCCGCCGCCGATGTCGACCAGGCACACGCCCAGCTCTTTCTCGTCGTCGGTCAGCACCGCATAAGCGGAGGCCAGTTGTTCGAGAATGATGTCGTCGACTTCCAGGCCACAGCGACGCACGCACTTCTCGACGTTCTGCGCCGCGTTCACCGCGCAGGTCACCACATGCACCTTGGCTTCCAGGCGCACGCCGGACATGCCCAGCGGCTCGCGCACGCCTTCCTGGTTATCGATCACGTAATCCTGCGGCAGGGTATGCAGCACGCGCTGGTCGGCCGGGATGGCCACGGCCTGGGCGGCATCGAGCACGCGCTCGAGGTCGGCCAGGCTGACTTCACGATCACGGATGGCAACGATGCCGTGGCTGTTGAGGCTGCGGATATGGTTGCCGGCCACGCCGACAAAGGCCGAGTGGATACGACAGCCTGCCATAAGCTGGGCTTCTTCCACGGCGCGCTGGATCGACTGCACGGTGGACTCGATGTTCACCACCACGCCCTTCTTCAGGCCGCGCGACGGGTGCGTGCCGATGCCGACGATTTCCAGCTGGCCGTCCGCGTTCACCTCGCCCACCAGTGCCACCACCTTGGAGGTGCCGATATCGAGGCCGACGATCATCTTGCCGCTCTGCACACTTGCCATGGTTCTACGTTCTCCTCAATTCACTGCACGGCGGCGGGTTCAGCCGCCGTTGGCGCCACCGGCGTACGCCAGGCCACGGCCAGGCCGTTGGCGTAACGCAGGTCGATGCGCGCGATATTCGCGATCTGCTCTTTCAGCACCTTGTCGTAGATGGCGCTGAAACGACGCATTTTTTCCACCAGATGATCCCGCCCGAGGAGGATGTCCACGCCCTGACCGGTGCTGATGAACCAGCTGCCGTGCTCACGCAGCTCCAGGGCCGCAATGGAAAAGCCCAGCGGGCGCAGCATCTGGCTGAGTACCTGGTACTGCTGCATCACCTGCTGCTGGGCGCGTTGCGGCCCGGACAGCAGCGGCAGGTTTTCGTAGTGGGTCAGCTCGCGCGGCGCAAAAGCCTGGCCCTGGTTGTTAAGCAGTGCCTCATTACCCCAGCGGGCCACCGGCAGTTGCTCTTCCAGGCGAATCGACACCTGATCCGGCCACACCCGACGTACTTCGGCACGGGCGATCCACGGCATGCGTTCCAGCTCGGCCCGCATGCCGGTCATGTCGACGGTGAAGAAGCTGCTGGAAATGAACGGCGCGATGCGCTCCTGCACGGCCTGCTGGCTGATGTAGCTCAGCTCGCCCTGCACGCTGACCCGCGCGATCGGCCGGTCGGCGTAGGGGATCAGGCGCTGGGCGCCCTCGTAGGTAGCAAAGCCCAGCAGCACAAGCGCCAGCGGCCAGAGCAGACGCTTCAATCCGCTCAGGTCGGGATGCGGCAGGCGCGCCGCCAGCGGCTCCTTGGCCACCATCCGGCTGGCACCACGCGCAGCGATAGGCTGGCGCCGGGTGGCGCCTCCTATCGGCTGAGAGTGGTGACGGACAGTGGCAACCATGGTTTAGCCCCTCGCCTCGACGCTGTCGGCCAGAATCGCCAGCACCAGCTGTTGGAAATCCAGACCGGCAGCACGGGCCGCCATCGGCACCAGGCTGTGATCGGTCATGCCCGGCACGGTGTTGACTTCCAGCAGCCAGAACTTGCCCGCGGCATCCTGCATCACGTCGGCACGCGCCCAGCCCTGGGTGCCCACGGCCTCGCAGGCACGTGCGGTGAGGTCCTTCAGTTCCGCCTCTTTCTCGGCCGAAAGGCCACAGGGAATGCGGTACTGGGTGTCATTGGCCAGGTACTTGGCGTCGTAGTCGTAGAAAGTGTGCGGGGTGCCCAGGCCGATCGGCGGCAGCACCTGGCCACGCAGCATGGCAACTGTGTACTCGGGACCATCGACCATCTGCTCGACCAGCACCTGCGAGTCGTACTGGCTGGCGTCTTTCCAGGCAGCGATCAGCGCGTCGACATCGGCGACCTTGGCCATGCCGATGCTGGAGCCTTCGTGGGCCGGCTTAACGAACAGGGGGAAGCCCAGCTCGGCAGCCGCAGCACGGCAGTCCTCTTCGCAGGCAAGGGCGGCATGGGCAGGCGTCGGCAGACCGAGGCTCAGCCACACGCGCTTGGTGCGCAGCTTGTCCATGGCCAGGGCGGAGGCAAGGATGCCACTGCCGGTGTAGGGAATCCCGGCGCACTCCAGCAGGCCCTGCATGGCACCGTCTTCGCCGCCACGGCCGTGCAGCACGATAAAGGCGCGATCAATACGCTCACTCGTCAGGCGCTGCAGGAAGTCGTCACCGACGTCGATGCCGAAGGCATCCACGCCGGCGCTCTGCAGCGCTTCCAGCACGGCCGCGCCGGATTTCAGCGAAACCTCGCGCTCGGCGCTCTTGCCGCCGAACAGTACGGCGACGCGACCGAAGGCCTGGGGATCGAGGGTGGATTGCAGACTCATTTCGACTCACCTTGAACAGCGAATAGCGGGTGCTTGATCAGTTGCGGGGCCACGCCACCGATATCACCGGCGCCCTGGCACAGCAGGATGTCGCCGGCACGCAGCAGCGGTTTGAGCAACGGCGCCAGGTCGGTGCCGCGTTCGACATAGATCGGGTCCAGCTGGCCACGCTGACGGATGCTGTGACACAGATGACGACTGTCAGCGCCCGGGATCGGCGCTTCGCCGGCCGGATAGACCTCCAGCAACAGCAGGACCTTGGCATCGCCAAGAACCTGAACGAAGTCGTCGTACAGGTCGCGGGTACGGCTGTAGCGGTGCGGCTGATAGACCATCACTAGGCGGCGCTCCGGCCAGCCGCCGCGGACGGCCTTGATCACCGCGGCGACTTCACGCGGGTGGTGACCGTAGTCGTCGACCAGCATCACGCTGCCACCATCCACCGGCAGATCACCGTAGACCTGGAAGCGTCGACCGACCCCCTGGAAGCCGGACAGGCCGGCGACGATGGCGGCATCGTCGATGCCTTCGTCGGTGGCAATGGCGATGGTCGCCAGGGAGTTCAGAACGTTATGGTTGCCCGGCATGTTGACCGACACATCCAGCGGCTCGCGGTCACGGCGCAGCACGGTGAAGTGGGTCTGCATGCCCTCTTGGCGCACATTGATCGCGCGCACGTCGGCATCTTCGGCGAAGCCGTAGGTCACAGTCGGCCGCGCCACCTGCGGCAGCAGCTCGCGCACCACCGGGTCGTCCACGCAGAGCACGGCCAGGCCGTAGAACGGCAGGTTGTGGAGGAATTCGATGAAGGTCTTCTTCAGGACATTGAAGTCGCCGCCGTAGGTGCTCATGTGGTCGGCGTCGATGTTGGTGACCACCGAAACCATCGGCTGCAGGTGCAGGAAGCTGGCGTCGCTCTCGTCGGCCTCGGCGATCAGATAGCGGCTGCTACCGAGCTGAGCATTGGTGCCGGCGGCGTTCAGGCGGCCACCGATGACGAAGGTCGGGTCCAGGCCGCCGGCGGCGAATACCGAGGCCAGCAGGCTGGTAGTGGTGGTCTTGCCATGGGTACCGGCGACGGCGATGCCGTGGCGGTAGCGCATCAGCTCGGCGAGCATCTCGGCGCGCGGTACCACCGGAATGCGACGTTCCAGGGCGGTGGCGACTTCCGGATTGCTGGTATTCACGGCGCTGGACACCACCAGCACGTCGGCCTGCTCGGCGTTCTCCGCCTTGTGACCGATGAAGATGATGGCGCCGAAGCTTTCCAGGCGCTCGGTCACGGCCGAGGCCTTGAGGTCGGAACCGGAGACTTCGTAGCCGAGGTTAAGCAGTACTTCGGCGATGCCGCACATGCCAGCACCACCGATGCCGACGAAGTGGATGCGGCGGATACGGCGCATGCGGCGGATTTCCGAGCGTGCAGCGGCAGGGGATTTAGCCACGGGCCACCTCCAGGCAGGTTTCCACCACTGTGCGGGTGGCATCCGGTTTGGCCAGGCGACGCGCAGTGCGACCCATGTCCAGGAGTTTTTCAGGGTGCATCAGAACCTCGGTCAGCTGCGCGGCGAGCTTGTCCGCGTCAGTCGCATGTTGCGGGAGAAGGAAGGCCGCGCCCTCCTTCGCCAGGTATTCGGCATTACGGGTCTGGTGGTCGTCGATCGCGTGCGGCAGTGGCACCAGGAACGACGGCAGACCAGCGGCGGCCAGTTCGCTGATGGTCAACGCGCCAGCACGGCACACCACCAGATCGGCCCAGGCGTAGGCATGAGCCATGTCCTTGATGAAGGGCGCGACCTCGGCTTCGACCGCGACTTGGCGATAACGCTCCGCGGTAATCTCGGCATGTTGCTTGCCCGCCTGGTGGAAAAGCTGCGGACGCAGCTCGGCGGGCACCTTGGCCAGTGCCGCCGGCAACAGTTTGTTCAGCGGCTCGGCGCCCAGGCTGCCGCCCAGTACCAGCAGACGCGGCTTGCGCTTGCTCAGCGAGTCACGCGGGGTTTCCAGGAACAGTTCCTCGCGCACCGGGTTACCCGTGGTGCGGCGCTTGGCACTGTTGCCAAAGGTATTCGGGAAGCCTTCGCAGACGCGGCTGGCGAACGGCACCAGGCTGCGGTTGGCGGTGCCGGCCACGGCGTTCTGCTCCTGGATGATCAACGGCGCACCGCTCATCCGTGCCGCCAGGCCGCCCGGACCAGTGACATAGCCGCCCATGCCCAGCACGCACACCGGCTGCAGCTCGCGCATGATCCGCCGCGCCTGCCACAGGGCCCGCAGCAGCTGGAATGGCGCCTTGAGCAGGGCCAGCTTGCTCTTGCCACGCAGGCCGCTGACGTCGATCAGGTGCAGCGGTAAACCCGCCGCCGGCACCAGCTCGTTCTCGATGCCACGCGGGGTGCCCAGCCAGTGCACGCTGTAGCCACGCGCCTGGAACTCACGGGCGCAAGCCAGCGCCGGGAACACGTGGCCGCCGGTGCCGCCTGCCATGATCAGCACATTAGCGCCCATGACGGACCTCCTCGGCGCTCTGGCCATCGAAGAAGTCGGCCTCGCTGAACTCGAACTCTTCGCTGCCCAGCGAGGTACGCCGTTCCCACTCGATGCGCAGGAGCAGCGCCAGGCTGACGCAGCAGATCACCAGGGAACTGCCGCCGTAGCTGAGGAACGGCAGGGTCAGGCCTTTGGTCGGCAGCAGGCCGACGTTTACGCCGATATTGATCAGCACCTGGCCGATCCACAGGAAGGCCAGGCCGTAGGCCACATAGGCGGCGAAGAACTGCTTGGCCTTCTCCGCCCACAGGCCGATGTACAGGGCACGCACGCTGACGAAGACGAACAGTGCCACGGTGAGCAGCGCGCCGATCATGCCCAGCTCTTCGGCCAGCACGGCGAAGACGAAGTCGGTATGCGCTTCCGGCAGGTAGAACTGCTTCTGGATACTGTTGCCCAGGCCGACACCGAACCATTCGCCACGGCCGAAGGCGATCAGCGCCTGGCTCAGCTGATAACCGGCGCCGTACTGGTCGGCCCACGGATCGACGAAGTTGGTCAGGCGTTGCAGGCGATAGCTCTGACTGGTCATCACCACCGCACCCAGCGCCAGTACCGCGCCGGCCAGGGGAATGAAGCGCAGCAGGTTGATGCCGCCGAGGAACAGCATGGCGATGGCGGCACCGACCAGTACCACGGTGGCACCGAAGTCTGGCTCGGCCAGCAGCAAGGCGGCCATGGGCCCCAACACCAGCATCGGTTTGAGGAAGCCGGTGAGTTTCTCGCGCACTTCCTCCTGGCGACGCACCAGGTAGGCGGCGATAAACATCACGGTAAACAGCTTGGCCAACTCAGAGGGCTGCAGGTTGAACAGGCCGAAGCCGATCCAGCGCTTGGCGCCGTTGACTTCACGACCGATGCCCGGCAGCAGCACCAGGATCAGCAGAACAAAGGCGATCAGCAGCAGGCTACCGCTGAAGCGCTGCCACATGGCCATCGGAATCAGCAGGGTCATGAAGCCGGCGCACAGACCGATGGCCAGGTAAATCAGGTGGCGGACCATGTGGTACAGCGGGTTGCCGGAGAGCGCCGCAGCAACTTCCGAGGAGGCCGAGGTGATCATCACCAGGCCCAGGCCTAGCAGCGCCAGGCAGCCGGCCAGCAGCGGAAAATCGAGATCCATGCCGCGACGAGTGCGCAGTGGCGAAGGAGCGGCGAGCATGCGCGCGAGAAGGCTCACTGCAGTCCCTCCGCGGCCTGAGCGAACAGACGCCCGCGTTCTTCGAAGTTCTTGAACATGTCCAGGCTGGCGCAGGCCGGCGACAGCAGCACGGCATCGCCGGGCTGGGCCAGCTCGGCGCAACGCAGCACGGCTTCGTCGAGGGTGTTGACCCGCACCAGCGGCACAGCATCGCCCAGGGCGGCGGCAATCAGTTCGGCATCACGACCGAGCAGCACCACGGCGCGGCAGAACCGCGCCACCGGCACCTTCAGTGCGGAGAAGTCGGCACCCTTGCCGTCGCCACCGGCGATCAGCACCAGCTTGCCGGCGATATCGGCGCCCAGGCCTTCGATGGCAGCCAGGGCAGCGCCGACGTTGGTGGCCTTGGAGTCGTCGTAGTAGCTCACCCCACGCAGCTCGCGTACCCACTGGCAGCGATGGGCCAGGCCGGCAAAGGTCTGCAGGGTCGCCAGCATTGGCGCCATCGGCAGGCCAGCGGCATGGCCCAGGGCCAGGGCCGCCAGGGCATTGGACTGATTGTGCGCGCCACGGATCTTCAGCGCGGAAGTCGGCAGCAGGGCCTCGAACTGGAAGGCCAGGTGCTTCTCACCGCCCTCTTCGATCAGGCCGAAGCGCTTGAAGTCCGGCTTGCCCAGGCCGAATTCCCAGCACGGCACCTGGTCGGCGATCAGCGGACGCGACAGGGCGTCGTCACGGTTCACCACCACCTGACGCGCGCCACGGAAGATACGGTGCTTGGCCAGGTGGTACTGCGGCATGCCGGCGTAGCGATCCATGTGGTCTTCGCTGATGTTCAGGCAGGTGGCCACTTCGGCATTCAGCTGGTCGGTGGTTTCCAGCTGGAAGCTGGACAGCTCCAGTACATACAGCTCGACGTCGTCGTTAAGCAGGTCCAGCGCCGGGGTGCCGAGGTTGCCGCCGACCGCAACCTTCTTACCGGCGGCGGCAGCCATCTCGCCGACCAGGGTGGTCACGGTGCTCTTGGCGTTGGAGCCGGTGATGGCGATGATCGGCGCCTTGGCATGGCGGGCGAACAGCTCGATGTCGCCAGACAGCTTGACCCCGCGCGCGGCCGCAGCCTGCAGCGCCGGGGTGGCGATGGCCAGGCCCGGGCTAACATACAGCTCCGAGGCGCGGCAGAGGAAGTCCACGTCCAGCTCGCCGCAGCGCACTTCCACATGTGGGTAGTCACGTTGCAGAGTCGCCAGCTCCGGCGGGTTCGCGCGCGTATCGGCCACGGCGAAGCGCACGCCCTGCTGCGCGAGGAAGCGCACCAGGGACATGCCGCTCTTGCCGAGGCCGACAACGATGCGGAACTGGTCGGAAGCGATCAGCGACACTGTCTATTACCTCAGTTTCAGGGTGGCAAGGCCGATCAGCACGAGGATCACCGTGATGATCCAGAAGCGCACGATCACCCGGGGCTCGGGCCAGCCTTTCAATTCAAAGTGGTGGTGGATCGGCGCCATGCGGAACACGCGCTTGCCGGTCAGCTTGAAGCTGGCAACCTGGATGATCACCGACAGGGTTTCCATGACGAACACGCCACCCATGATGAACAGCACGATTTCCTGACGGACGATCACGGCGATGGTGCCCAGTGCGGCGCCGAGGGCCAGCGCACCGACGTCACCCATGAACACCTGGGCCGGGTAGGTGTTGAACCAGAGGAAGCCGAGGCCAGCGCCGACCAGTGCGGCGCAGAACACGATCAGCTCGCCAGCGCCCGGAACGTAAGGAATCAGCAGGTAATCGGAGAAATTCACGTTGCCCGACAGGTAGCAGAAGATCCCCAGCGCACCGCCGACCATCACGGTGGGCAGGATGGCCAGGCCATCGAGACCGTCGGTCAGGTTGACCGCGTTGCTGGTACCGACGATGACGAAGTAGGTCAGCACCACGAAGCCCACACCCAGGGGAATGGCGACGTCCTTGAGCACCGGCACAATCAGGGTGGTTTCCACCGGGCTCTGCGCGGTCACATAAAGGAAGATCGCCGCACCCAGACCGAACACCGATTGCCAGAAATACTTCCAGCGGCTCGGCAGGCCACGCGAGTTCTTCTCGATCACCTTGCGGTAGTCGTCGACCCAGCCGATGGCACCAAACAGCAGGGTCACGGCCAGCACCGTCCACACGTAGCGGTTGGAGAGGTCGGCCCAGAGCAGAGTGCTGACGGCGATGGCGGTGAGAATCAGCGCGCCACCCATGGTCGGCGTGCCTTTCTTCGACAGGTGCGATTGCGGGCCGTCGTTACGCACCGACTGGCCGATCTGACGAATCTGCAGGGTGCGAATCATCCACGGACCGAGCCACAGCGACAGGGCCAGGGCGGTCAGCACCCCGAGAATCCCGCGCAGGGTCAGGTACTGGAACACACCGAAACCGGTGTAGAACTGTTGCAGGTACTCCGCCAGCAGCAGCAGCATTTAGTGAGCCTCCCCCGATGCACAGAGAGCCGCGACGACTTTTTCCATCGCCGCGCTGCGCGAACCTTTAATTAGAATTGTGGTGTCGCCCGACTCGCGGCCAAGTGCCGCGATCAGGCTGGCTTGATCGGCGAAGTGCTGCCCTTGCGTACCGAATGCCTTGACGGCATGGGCCATCAGCGGGCCCACGGCGTACAGCGCGCTGACCTTGCCGGCGGCATAAGCGCCGACATCGCGATGGCCTTGCTCGGCCCAATCGCCCAACTCGCCCATATCCCCAAGCACCAGAACGGTGCGACCAGAGAAGGCGGCGAGTATATCAACGGCGGCGCACATCGAAATCGGGTTGGCGTTATAGGTGTCGTCGATCACTCGCGCACCGTTCGTCGCCAGCTGAGCAACGGCGCGGCCTTTGACCGGCTGCAGGCTTTCCAGCCCGGCCTGGATCCCGACCAGCGGCACTCCCAAGGCATGCGCGGCGGCGGCGGCGGCCAGGGCGTTGGCCACGTTGTGGGGGCCCAGCAGGTTGAGCTGAATCCGCACGCTGCCCGCCGGGCTGCGTAGGGTGAAGGCCATACAGCCGCGGGCATCGCGGGCCAGCTCGGCGGCATGGAAGTCGGCACGGCTGTCATGCAGGGCGAAGCTCAGCACCGCACGGCCTCCAGCGCGGGCCTGCCAGATGGCAAAAGCCTTGTCGTCACGATTGAGCACGGCCACGCCATCGGCGGCCAGGCCTTCGAGGATTTCGCCCTTGGCTTCGATGATCTTGTCCGGACCACCAAACTCACCGACGTGGGCGTTACCCGCATTGGTGATGATCGCCACGTGCGGACGGGTCAGGCTGACGGTGTAGGCGATCTCGCCGACATGGTTGGCGCCCAGCTCGATCACCGCACCGACATGCTCCGGCGCCAGCTCCAGCAGGGTCAGCGGCGCGCCGAGGTCGTTGTTCAGGTTGCCGCGAGTCGCCAGCACCGGGCCTTGCAGGCCGGCGCGCAGGATGCTGGCGAGCATTTCCTTGACCGTGGTCTTGCCACTGGAACCGGTCACGGCGGCCAGCGGCTGGGAGAAGGCGTTGCGATTCAGCGTACCGAGACGGCCCAGGCCGACGCGGCTGTCATTGACGATCAGCTGCGGCAGGTCAACACCCGCCACTTCGCGCTCGACCAGTGCGGCCACGGCGCCTTTGCCGGCCACCTCGGCCAGGTAGTCGTGGCCATCGAAGTTCGGCCCCGTCAGGGCGACGAACAGCTGGCCAGCTTCGATCTTGCGGCTGTCGGTAGAAACCGCGGAGAACGCCACATCGGCACCCAGCAGGCGAGCATGCAGGGCTGGCGCCACTTCACTGAGCAGCAACGGCTTAAGCATGGGCAACCTCCCAGGCCTGCAGGGCCTTGGTGGTCTCGATCAGGTCGGAGAACGGCTGACGCACGCCGTTGATCTCCTGGTAATCCTCATGGCCCTTGCCGGCCAGCACCACGACGTCACCAGCCTTGGCAGCGGCGATCAGCTGAGCAATCGCCTGGCCACGGCCGTGAATGAACTCAACCTGCTCGGGCTTGGCGAAACCGGCGCGGATATCGGCGACGATCTGCGCCGGGTCTTCCGTGCGCGGGTTGTCATCGGTGACCAGTACGCCATCGGCCAGACGCTCGGCTACCTGAGCCATCAGCGGGCGCTTGCCGCTGTCACGATCACCGCCACAGCCGAACAGGCACAGCAGACGACCGCTGACATGCGGACGCAGGGCTTCCAGGACCTTTTCCAGGGCATCCGGGGTATGCGCGTAATCCACCACCACCAGCGGCAGCTGGCCGCCACCGAAGCGCTGCATGCGCCCGACCGGGCCTTGCAGTTGCGGCAGCAGGGCGAGAATTTCATCCAGCGGGTAGTTCAGGCCGAGCAACGCACCGACCACCGCCAGCAGATTGCTCAGGTTGAAACGACCGAGCAGCGGGCTGCGCAGGTTGCCCTCGCCTTGCGGGGTAACCAGGCGCGCACGCACGCCGTGGTCATCGAAACTAGCTTCGCGGCAATAGATGTACGCGTCGCGGTTATCCAGGCTGTAGCTGATCAAGCGCGACTCATTCTGCTCGCCGGCCAGCTGGCGACCGAAGGCGTCGTCCAGGTTGATCACCCGGCAACGCAGATCCGGCCAGGCGAACAGCTTGGCCTTGGCCGCGCCGTAGGCTTCCATCGAACCGTGATAGTCGAGGTGATCGCGCGACAGGTTGGTGAACACCGCCACGTCGAAGTCCAGCGCCGCCACGCGGCCTTGTTCCAGGCCGTGGGAGGAAACCTCCATTGCCATGGCGCGGGCACCGGCCTGCTTGAGGTCAGCAAGGATGGCCTGCACCGCCACCGGATCCGGTGTGGTGTGACGACCACTTTCCAGGGACTCGTAGAAACCGGTACCGAGGGTGCCGACGATGCCGCACGGCTCGCCGAGCTGGTCCAGCGCCTGGGCCAGCAACTGGCTGACGCTGGTCTTGCCGTTAGTGCCGGTGACGCCGACCAGGCGCAGGGCACGGCTCGGTTCGCCGTAGAAGCGCCCGGCGATGGCCGACAGCTGGCCGACCAGGCCCTTGATCGGCAGCAGCTCGGCGCTGTGCGCGGTCATTTTCGGTGCGCCTTCGGCTTCGTAGGCCACGGCTGCGGCGCCGCGCGCCACGGCGTCGGCGATATGCAGGCGGCCATCCTGGGCAGTACCGGGCACGGCGAGAAACAGGTCGCCGGGACGCACCTTGCGGCTGTCCAGGGTCAGTTCGCGAATCAGCGTGGCCGATTGGGCCTGGGGCAACAGTTGATTGAGCGGCATGGGCATCAGATACGCCCTCCATTGCTGCTGCCAGCATCGGCGGTTTGTGGCGCGACGGGAGTTGGCGCGACCGGCGGCGGCAGGTTGTCCGGGGTAATGTTCATCAGGCGCAGGGAGCCGGCCATGACCCGGCTGAACACCGGCGCGGAGACCAGGCCACCGAAGTAGCCGGCCTTGCTCGGCTCATCGATCACCACGACCATGGCGATGCGCGGGTTGCTGCTCGGCGCGAAGCCGGCAAACATCGAGCGGTAGGCATTCGCCGTATAGCCCTTGGTGCCGACGCTGGCCTTACGCGCCGTGCCGCTCTTGCCGGACACGTGATAACCGGGAACCTGGGCGCGGAACACGCCGCGCGGTGCCTCTACCACCTGCTGCAGCATGCCTTGCATGGTTTTCGCTACATCCTGCGACATCACCTGCACGCCATCGGGAATGCGGTCGGCGCGGGTCATGGTCAGCGGCACACTGACACCGTTGTTGGCCAGCACGGCATAGGCATGCACCAGCTGCACGGCGGTCACCGACAGGCCGTAGCCATAGGACAGGGTGGCGGTTTCTGCCTTCGGCCACTTGCGGTGGTTGGGCAGCTCGCCGACGCGCTCGCCGGGGAAGCCCAGGCCGGTGTCCTGGCCGAGGCCGAGCTGTTGCATCATGGTGTAGATGGACTCGCCGCCGATGTCGAAGGCGATCTTGCTCATGCCGACGTTGCTGGAATTGATCAGGATGCCGGTCAGATCGAGCTCGCGGCCCTGGGTCTTGGATACGTCCTTGATGGTGTAGCGGCCAATCTGCAGGGAACCGGGCCAGACTTCGACGATGTTTTCCGGCTTCCAGCGCCCGCTCTGCAAGGCCGCGCTCATCGACAGCGGCTTGACCGTCGAGCCCGGCTCGAACACGTCGATCATGGCGCGATTGCGCATGGCCGCCGGGTCCAGGCTGCGGCGATTGTTCGGGTTGTAGGTCGGCTGGTTGGCCATGGCCAGCACTTCGCCGGTCTTCACATCGATGATCACCAGACTGCCGGCCTTGGCACCGTTCTCGACCAGCGCATTGCGCAGCTCACGGTGGGCCAGGTACTGCAGGCGCAGGTCGATGGACAGCGCCAGGGCCTTGCCGGCCTTGGCGTTCTGGGCAACCTGGACATCCTTGATCAGGCGCCCGCGGCGATCCTTGAGCACCTGACGCTTACCCGGAACACCAGCCAGCCACTCGTCGAAAGCCAGCTCCATGCCCTCGCGACCACGGTCATCGACGTCGGTGAAGCCGATCACGTGGGCAGTCACTTCGCCAGCCGGGTAGAAACGACGGAACTCTTCCAGGCCATACACGCCCGGCACCTTGAGATCGAGAATGGCCTGACCCTGCTCAGGGGTCAGACCACGCACCAGGTACATGAACTCGCGCGAGCTGGCCTGCTGCAGACGCTGGGCAAAGGCTTTCGGCTCCTGACCGAGGGCGGAGGCCAGTTCCGACCAGCGCTCGCTCGCCTTGCTCAGTTCCTTGCCATTGGCCCACAGGGTAGTAACCGGCGTACTGACCGCCAGCGGCTCGCCATTGCGGTCGGTGATCAGGCCGCGATGGGCCGGGATCGGGATGTGCCGCACGCTGCGCGCATCGCCATGGGCCTGGAGGAAATCATGATCAAACACATGCAGATCGATGATGCGCCAGGCGATGGCACCCACCATCAGCGCCAGCAGGGCCAGGACCAGACGGAAGCGCCAGGGATAGAGAGCGCCTTCGAGGCCGATCATGGCGCCACCATCTGTACTTCGGCGGCCTGCGGGATGCGCATATGCAACTGCTCGCTGGCCAGCGTCTCGATGCGGTTGTGGGCGGTCCAGGTGCTCTGCTCGAGGATCAGTCGGCCCCACTCGGCCTGCGCCTTGTCGCGCACGCTGAGTTCGGCGTACAGGGCGTTGAGCAGTTGGCGGTTCCAGTGCGCGCTGTAGGACACGGCAAGCGCCGACAGCAGCACGCCGATAAACAGCATCAGCAGCAACAGGCTGCCTGGCGGCATGGGTTTGGCGAACAGGCGGCTCATCGCAGCTTCTCCGCCACGCGCATGACCGCGCTGCGCGAACGCGGGTTGGCCTTGAGCTCGGCCTCGGAGGCGAACTGCGGCTTGCCGAGCAGTTTGAGGCGCGGCTCGAAAGCCTTGGGGATGATCGGCAGGTCGCGCGGCAGGTTGTCCGCCTCGCCCTTGGCGTGACGGCGCATGAACTGCTTGACGATGCGGTCTTCCAGCGAGTGGAAGCTGATCACCACCAGGCGCCCACCTACGGCCAGGCTTTCCAGCGCGGCATCAAGGCCCTGCTCGAGATCGCCCAGCTCGTTGTTGATATAGATGCGCAGGCCTTGGAAAGCACGGGTCGCCGGGTTCTTGCCCTTCTCCCAGGCCGGATTGGCCTCGGTGAGCACGGCAGCCAGGTCGGCGGTACGCTCGAACGGCTTGAGCGCACGACGCTCGACCACGGCACGGGCCATGCGTTTGGCGAAACGCTCTTCGCCATATTCCTTGAACACCCGAGCGATTTCCTCGGCGCTGGCGCTGGCGATGAACTCGGCGGCGCTGACGCCGGCGTCCGGGTTCATGCGCATGTCCAGCGGACCGTCATTGAGGAAGCTGAAGCCGCGCTCGGCATCGTCCAGCTGCGGCGAGGACACACCGAGGTCGAGCAGGATACCGTCGACCTTGCCGGCCAGGCCGCGCACAGCGACCTCCGCCCCCAGCTCGGCAAAGCTGCGCTGCACAACGACGAAGCGGCCGTCTTCGGCCGCCAGCGCATTTCCCGTGGCAATCGCCAGCGGGTCCTTGTCGAAACCCAGCAGGCGACCGTCTGGCCCGAGCCTTTCGAGGATCAGCCGACTGTGCCCTCCTCTGCCGAAGGTGCCATCCAGGTAGCAGCCATCCGCACGCACGGCGAGGCCGTCGACGGCTTCGTCGAGCAGCACGGTGATATGGCGGAAGCTATTGGTCATGGTCACAGGATCAGATCGCGCAGGTCGTCCGGCAGAGCGCCGGGTTGTTTGATGGCAGCCAGGTCGGCATCCGCAAGTGCGTTCCAGGCGTCCTCGTTCCACAGTTGGAATTTGTTCAGCACACCCACCAGCATCGCGTGCTTGTCCAGGCCGGCATGGGCGCGCAGACGCGGCGGCACGAGGAAACGGCCACTGCCGTCCAGCTCGACATCCACGGCGTTGCCGATCAGCAGGCGTTGCAGGCGCCGGGTTTCTTCACGCAGGGAGGGCAATTCACGGAGCTTGGCTTCGATCAGCTCCCACTCGGGCAGCGGATACACGCACAGGCAGGGGTCGACGGCATCAATGGTGACGATGAGCTGGCCAGCACAACGCGAAACGAGCTCGTCACGATACCGGCTCGGCATCGCGAGTCGCCCTTTGGCGTCGAGACTGATGGCGTTAGCTCCGCGAAACAAGGCTGCGCTTCCCCACTGTAATTAGCTTTCCATGCCCATATGACCCACTTCGTGCCACTTTGTGCCACTTCGGCACACTATAGGAATGCAGCGCCCTCAGCGTCAAGGCGCAGAAACTAGGAAAAATCCTTATGGGACGGAGATTTAGCGAACTTTGCGGGGTGTTTTGCGGGGTAAAACGAGGGCTTTTTGAAGGCGAACTTCAGCTAGCTCATGAGGCTGAACTTCAAACTTAAAGTAACTTCTTAAGAGTAAGATTTTTTCGGTATTACAAAGGCGGGATATTGAGGTGAAGCAGGAGGGAGAAAAAGGAGGAGAGTCGATCTGTAAGCCGGGTTCTGTCGAGGACAGTCATTCCTCTACGACGTACATCACTGCACGCCTTTAGCAACCTACCCGGTTCCAGCGCGGGCCACGCCAATGGAACCCTATTTGGTCTTGCTCCGAGTGGGGTTTACCTAGCCACGGACTGTTGCCAGCCGTGCGGTGCGCTCTTACCGCACCTTTTCACCCTTACCGGCGCTTGCGCGCTTAGGCGGTTATTTTCTGTGGCACTTTCCGTAGGCTCACGCCTCCCAGGCATTACCTGGCACTCCGCCCTATGGAGCCCGGACTTTCCTCCCCCTTCTTGCGAAGGCAGCGACTGTCCGATCGACTCTCCAGCGCCAAGGGTAACGACCCAAGCCCCATAGAACAAGCTCAGGCGTCCTTTTGCCGCTCAAGGGCTACCTGATAGAGCAGATTCTTGCGCACCCCGGTGATGTCCGCCGCCAGCGCCGCCGCGCGCTTGAGTGGCATTTCGCCGAGCAGCAGATCAAGCACCCGCAGCGCTTCGCCACTGATCGCCTCGTCGCCTTCGGGCGCCTGCCAGCCCGCCACCAGCACCACGCACTCGCCGCGCTGCTGGTTGCTATCGGCCGCCACCCAGTCGTGCAACTCGCCCAGCGGCAAGCCCTTGAGGGTCTCGAAAGTTTTGGTCAATTCACGCCCCAACACGGCCGGCCGATCACTGCCGAACACCTCGCGCATGTCGGCCAGGCACTCGAGAATGCGATGGGGCGCCTCGTAGAAGATCAGCGTGCGCGAGTCCTCGGCCACCTGCTGCAGGCGCGCCTGGCGCCCGACGGTCTTGGCCGGCAGAAAGCCCTCGAAACTGAAGCGATCAGACGGCAGGCCAGCCGCCGACAACGCCGCGATCAGCGCGCAGGCCCCCGGCACCGGCACCACCCGCACCCCCGCCGCGCGCGCCTGGCGCACCAGATGAAAACCGGGATCGGAGATCAGCGGCGTACCCGCATCGGAAATCAGCGCGACATCCTCACCAGCCAGCAAGCGCGTAAGGAAGCGCCCGCCTTCGTCACGCTCGTTGTGTTCATGGCAGGCCGCCAGTGGGGTGGCGATGCCGAAATGCTGCAGCAGACGCATGGAGTGGCGCGTGTCCTCGGCCGCAATCAGTGCCACCTCGCGCAGGATGCGCAAGGCACGGGCACTGATGTCATCCAGGTTGCCGATCGGGGTGGCAACCACGTAAAGCGTGCCGGTGGCGGTGACAGATACAGCGGAAACGCTCACGGGCGGCCCTCGATGACAGCGGAAAGCGCGCATTGTAGCCCGTTTCGCCGCTTCGACATCGCACCCGCTGCGGGCCTTGGGTACAATCGCGCACTCATTTGATCAAGTACCAGGAATGTTTAGATGATCGCCCGCCTGCGCCCGCTTTCCGCCCTCTGCCTCGCCGGCCTGCTGGCCGCCTGTGCCAGCACGCCGTCGTCCAATCTGGGCGAGCTGCCGCGCACCCCGCAAGCCAGCATCGAGCAATTGCTGCAGCAAGCCGGTGCGGCCAGCACCCCGGAAGAAGGCGCCCTGCTGCGCCTGTCCGCCGCCGACCAGGCCTACCAGCAGAAAGACCTGGGCCGCGCCACGCGCATCCTCGACGAGATTGCCCTGGACAGCCTGAAGCCGGCCCAGCAGATCTTCGCCAGCACCCTCGCTGCCGAACTGGCGATGACCCGCAACAAGCCGAAGAGCGCACTCAAGGCCCTCGCCCACCCGAGCCTGGAGCGCCTGGGCGAACTGCCGGTCGAGCAGCAGGTACGCACCCAACTGGTCCGCGCCAGCGCCCTGCAGGCCGACGGCCAGACCCTCGCCGCCGCCCGCGAGCGCGTGTTCATCGCCCCGCTGCTCAACGGCGCGAGCGCCAGCGCCAACCACGAAGCGATCTGGACCCTGGTCGCCAGCCTGCCGCAGAGCCAGCTGCAATCCTCCGGCGACAGCGACCTGGATGGCTGGTTGAGCCTGTCCCTGGCCACCAAGAACGCCGGCACCCCGGACCAGCAACTGGCCGCCATCGATGCCTGGCGCCAGCAGCACCCGCAACACCCTGCGGCGCAACAACTGCCCCAGGGCCTGGACAAGCTGAAGAGCCTGGCCGGACAGCCCTTGCAGAAAGTAGCCCTGCTGTTGCCCCAGGAAGGCCAGCTGGCATCAGTCGCCCGAGCCCTGCGTGACGGTTTCATGGCCGCGCACTACCAGGCCCAGCAGGCCGGACAGAACCCACCCGAAGTCATGCTCTATGACAGCTCGCGCCTGGCCTCGCTGGATGACTTCTACCGCCAGGCCCAGGCCGACGGTGCGCAACTGGTGATCGGCCCACTGGAGAAGCCACTGGTCAAGCAACTCAGCGAACGTCCGCAGCTGCCTATCACCACCCTAGCCCTGAACTACAGCGATGCCGGCAGCGAAGCACCGGCGCAACTGTTCCAGTTCGGTCTGGCCGCCGAAGACGAGGCCCGCGAAGTAGCCCGCCGCGCCTGGGCAGACGGAATGCGCCGCGCCGTGGCCCTGGTACCCAGCGGCGAATGGGGTAACCGCGTCCTCAGCGCCTTCCAGCAGAGCTGGCAAGAAGCAGGCGGCACCCTGATCGCCGCCGAGCACGTCGACCAACCGGTGGAACTGGCGCAGCAGATCGCCGACCTGTTCCAGCTGCGTGAAAGCGAAGCCCGCGCCAAGCGCCTGCAGAACACCCTCGGCGGCGCCGTCGCCGCGGTGCCGGCACGCCGCCAGGACGTCGACTTCATCTTCCTCGCCGCCACCCCGCAGCAGGCCCAGCAGATCAAGCCGACCCTGGCCTTCCAGTACGCCGGCGATGTGCCGGTATACGCCACCTCGCACCTCTACACTGGCGGCAGCAACCCGGCCCAGTACCAGGACCTGGAAGGCATCCGCTTCTGCGAAACCCCCTGGCTGCTGGATGCCAATGACCCGCTGCGCCAGCAGGTCGATGGTCAATGGCCGCAAGCTGCCGGCAGCCTCGGCCGCCTGTACGCCATGGGCGTCGACGCCTACCGCCTGGCGCCGCGCCTGAGCCAGCTGCAGGCCATGCCGGACAGCCAGGTCGAGGGCCTGTCCGGCAACCTGCGCCTGAGCACCGCCCAGCGCATCGAGCGCCAGTTGCCGTGGGCCGAGTTCCGCAACGGCCAGGTCCAGCGCCTGCCGGACAGCAGCAATTAAGCCGACAGGTGAAACCGGGCGCGCCGCCGAAATCCAGGCGTGCGAGCACCTGCAGCAACAGGGCCTGCGCCTCCTGGCGCAGAACTGGCTGTGTCGTGGCGGCGAGCTCGATCTGGTCATGCTCGACGGCGATACAGTAGTATTCGTCGAAGTACGCTACCGTCGGCATGTGGCGTGGGGCGGCGCTCTGGAGAGCATCGACGGGCGCAAGCAGCAACGCCTGATCCTCACTGCGCAGCAGTTCCTGCAAAAGGAAAGCCGCTGGGCCAAGCATCCTTGCCGCTTCGACGTGGTAGCCCTTAGCCCCACCCGGCTGGACTGGCTGAAGAACGCTTTTGAAACGTGAATAAGCCCGACCAACTCTTTCTAGTCGACCCGCACACGGCAAGTCAGGTAAAAAGCCGGACATCAGGCCAGATGCGAGTCATTATAATTCGCCCGACTCGTGGCACTCCCTCACCGTAGAGGCTGAATCAGCCCGCACACTGAAGGTCTTATCCGATGGACATGCAATCCCGAATTCGTCAGATGTTCCAGGCCAGCATAGACACCAAGCAGCAGGCCATGGAAGTGCTGGTTCCGTTCATCGAGCACGGCAGCCAGGTGATGGTCAACGCACTGCTCAACGAGGGCAAGATTCTCAGCTGCGGCAACGGCGGCTCCGCTGGCGACGCCCAGCACTTCTCCTCCGAACTGCTCAACCGCTTCGAACGCGAGCGCCCGAGCCTGCCGGCTATCGCCCTGACCACCGACAGCTCGACGATCACCTCGATCGCCAACGACTACAGCTACAACGAAGTCTTCTCTAAGCAGATCCGCGCCCTCGGTCAGCCGGGTGACGTGCTGCTGGCGATTTCCACCAGCGGCAACTCGGCCAACGTGATTCAAGCGATCCAGGCCGCACATGATCGCGAAATGGTGGTCGTAGCCCTGACCGGCCGCGATGGCGGCGGCATGGCCTCGCTGCTGCTGCCGGAGGATGTGGAAATTCGCGTGCCTTCCAAGGTCACCGCACGCATTCAGGAAGTACACCTGCTGGCCATCCACTGCCTGTGCGACCTGATCGACCGCCAACTGTTCGGGAGTGAAGAATGACCCGCAATCCGCTGATCCTTGCCACCCTCGCCCTCAGCCTGCTGCTGGGCGCCTGCAGCAACCGCAGCATCGGCAACAAGATCGACGACCAGTTCCTCGGACCCAATGTCAGCTCGGCCGTATCGCGCGCCCACCCAAACCTGAGCAGCCCGACCTCGCACGTCGTGGTGACCAGCTACAACGGCGTGATCCTGCTGGCTGGGCAGACTCCAAGCACAGAACTCAAGGAGAAGGCCGCGCAGGCCGCGCGCAACGTTCAGGGCGTGACCAAGGTGCACAATGAACTGCAGATCCTCAAGCCGACCTCGGCCCTGGTACGCAGCAACGACGCCTTGATGACCTCGAAGATCAAGACCCTGATGCTGGCCGACAGCACAGTGCCCAGCACCAAGGTCAAGGTGATCACTGAAAACGGTATCGTCTACCTGATGGGCCTGGTAACTCGCGCCGAAGGCGCCAGCGCTACCAACGTAGTGGCTGGGGTAGCCGGGGTGCAGAAAGTCATCAAACTGTTCCAGTACACCAACTGACGGCATCAGCCGCAGATACAAAAAGGGCGCCAATGGCGCCCTTTTTGTTAGTACCTAGAACAGCTGCTAACAGCTGCCGGGGCTACTTGACCACTTTCAGGCTGGGCCGGCCACTCGGACGCGGTGGCTCATCGCCCGACGGACCATCGTCATCCGGCCCCTCTTCGCCCTCATCTTCATCGACCGGCGGCTCGAGCTCGAAGACCATGCCCTGCCCGTTTTCCCGCGCATAGATGGCTAGCATGGCGCCTGCCGGCACGAACAGCGAATGCGCCACACCGCCGAAACGCCCTTCGAAGCTGATCGACTCGTTATCCATGTGCAGGTTGCGCACAGCGCTGGGCGATACGTTAAGCACGATCTGCCCATCACTGGCAAAGCCAGGCGGGACGCGCACACCGGGAAACTCGGCATTCACCAGCAGGTGCGGCGTGCAATCGTTGTCGACGATCCACTCGTAGAGAGCTCGCACCAGGTAGGGACGGCTGGAATTCATCACGGACGACCTCCTGTATTAGCGCATGTCGCGTTCGGCGCCGGACAGGCTGGCCTTGAAGCCCTCACGAGCGAACTGGCGCTCCATGTAGTCCAGCAACGGCTTGGCCGGTTTCGGCAGCTCGATACCCAGCAGCGGCAAGCGCCACAGAATGGGCAGCAAACAACAATCTACCAGACTCAATTCTTCACTCAGAAAAAACGGCTTATCGGCAAACAGCGGGGAAACCCCGGTCAGGCTCTCGCGCAATTCCTTGCGCGCCTGCACACGAGCCGGCTCCTTGCTACGCGAGTCGAGGATCAGGTCGACCAGCTTGCACCAGTCGCGCTGAATGCGATGGATCAGCAGGCGGCTGTTGGCCCGGGCAACCGGATAGACCGGCAACAGTGGCGGGTGCGGGTAACGCTCATCCAGATATTCCATGACCACGGTCGACTCGTACAACGCCAGGTCACGATCAACCAGGGTCGGTACGCTGCCGTAGGGGTTTACCTCAGCCAGATTCGGCGGGCAACGGCCAGGCGCAACATCGATGATCTCGGCACTCACGCCCTTCTCGGCCAGCACCAGGCGCACGCGATGGGAGTAGTGATCGGTGGGGTCGGAATAGCAGGCCAACTTATTCGGTGCGGCCATGATGCCCCTCCTTAAAAAACCAGATTGCAGAAACAGAAAAACGCACGCGCCCATTATGGGCGCGTGCGTCTACAGCGGTAACGCGAGGGATCAGTGCACGTCCTTCCAGTATTCGCGCTTGAGCAGATAGGCAAATACGAAGAAGAAGGCCAGATAGAGCAGCACGTAGGTGCCGATACGCTGGCTTTCGAGCTTGATCGGGTTGGCCGAGTAAGCCAGGAAAGTCACCAGGTTATGGATCTTCTCATCGAACTCGGCTTCGCTCAGCTTGCCGGTCTTCGGCACGATGGTCAGCTGATCACAGGCTTCATGGGTGATCGGAGCACCGGTCAGCGGATCGAACTGTTTCTTGCCATCCTCGACCACTTGAACCTGCTTGCAACCGACGACCTGACGACCCTGCAGGCCGACCAGCACGTTAGGCATGCCGACGTTCGGGAAGACCTTGTTGTTCACCCCATAAGGACGAGTCGGATCTTCGTAGAACGTACGCAGATAGGTATACAGCCAGTCTGTACCACGCACACGAGCGACCAGGGTCAGGTCAGGCGGTGCAGCACCGAACCAGGTCTTGGCATCACTCGGCTGCATGCCGATCTTCATGTGGTCGCCGATCTTGGCGCCAGTGAAGACCAGATTTTCCATCATCAGCTCGTGCGGGATGCCGAGATCATCGGCAACACGCTCGTAACGCTGGAACTTGGCGCTATGGCAACCCATGCAGTAGTTGGCAAACGTACGCGCGCCATCCTGCAGGGCAGCCTTGTCGGTCAGGTCGATGTCGACCTTGTCCAGTTCAACTTCCGCGCCGGCGCCGAAAGCGATGGCTGGCAGAGCAGCAATAACAAATGCAGCAAATAGCTTTTTCATCAGCCAGTCACCCTTTCCGGAACCGGTTTAGTCTTCTCCATCCGGGTGTAGAACGGCATCAGGATGAAGTAGGCGAAGTACAGCGCGGTGCAGATCTGCGACAGCAGGGTACGGCCCGGAGTCGGCGCCAGCACGCCCAGCACGCCCAGGATCACGAAGGACACGCAGAACACCAGCAGCCAGATCTTGCTCAGCCAGCCCTTGTAGCGCATCGATTTGACCGGGCTACGGTCCAGCCACGGCAGGACGAACAGCACGGCAATCGCAGCGCCCATGGCGATGACGCCGAGCAGCTTGTCCGGAACCGCACGCAGGATCGCGTAGAACGGGGTGAAGTACCAAACCGGGGCGATGTGCGCCGGGGTCTTCAGGGCGTTGGCCTCCTCGAAGTTGGGCTTCTCAAGGAAATAACCGCCCATTTCCGGGAAGAAGAACACCACAGCACAGAAGACAAACAGGAAGACTACTACGCCGACAATGTCTTTCACGGTGTAGTAGGGATGGAACGCGATACCGTCGAGCGGAATACCGTTCTCGTCCTTCTTCTTCTTGATGTCGACGCCATCCGGGTTGTTCGAACCCACTTCGTGCAGTGCCAGGATGTGCAGCACCACCAGACCCAGCAGGACGATCGGCAGGGCGATCACATGCAAGGCAAAGAAGCGGTTCAGGGTAATCCCGGAGATCAGGTAGTCACCGCGGATCCACTGGGTCAGATCATCACCGATCACCGGAATGGCGCCGAACAGCGAGATGATCACCTGGGCACCCCAGTAGGACATCTGGCCCCACGGCAGCAGGTAACCCATGAAGGCTTCAGCCATCAGGCACAGGTAGATCAGCATGCCAAAGATCCACACCAGCTCACGCGGCTTCTGATAGGAGCCGTAGAGCAGACCGCGGAACATGTGCAGGTAGACCACCACGAAGAACGCCGAAGCGCCGGTCGAGTGCAGGTAGCGAATCAGCCAACCGAACTCCACGTCACGCATGATGTATTCGACGGAAGCAAAGGCTTCTTCGGCAGAAGGCGTGAAGCTCATGGTCAGCCAGATACCGGTAAGGATCTGATTAACCAGCACCAGCAGCGCCAGGGAGCCGAAGAAATAGAAGAAGTTGAAGTTCTTCGGTGCGTAGTACTTGGACAGATGGTCTTCCCACATCTTGGTCGCGGGGAAGCGTGCATCGACCCATTCCATGAATTTACTCATCATGCCTTCTCCTGGTCCACGCCGACGATGATGACGTCATCCGACTCGTACGTGTACGGCGGCACCGGCAGGTTCAAGGGGGCGGGCTGTGCCTTGTAGACACGACCAGCGAGATCATAACGGGAACCGTGGCAAGGGCAGAAATAGCCGCCTACCCAGTCAGCACCCAGGTCAGCCGGGGCCACTTCCGGACGGAAGGAAGGCGCGCAACCCAGGTGCGTACACAGTCCGACCAGAACCAGAATCTCCGGCTTGATCGAGCGGGTCTTCTTGTCCACGTACTCTGGCTGCACGGAAGCAGCAGACTCAGGGTCAGCCACGCTACCTTCGAGCTTGCCCAGGTTGGCCAGGATCTCTTCGGTACGGCGCACGATGAACACCGGCTGGCCACGCCATTCGGCAACCATCTGCTGGCCGGCTTCGACCTTGCTGATATTCACTTTCACCGGTGCACCAGCGGCCTTGGCCTTGGCACTGGGGAACCATGACCCCACGAACGGAGTCGCAGCACCCACCGCTCCCGCAGCACCCACCACAGAGGTGGCCGCTACCAGGAAGCGACGCCGGCCTGCATTCACGCCGTCATTGCTCATTCAGTCGTCTCCCATCAGCTTTGTGGCCTGTGGTCAGGCCTCTACTAGGTAAATATCTAGCCGCACAAAATTTGCCGAATGGTAAAGAAAAGCCCCTTTTCTGACAAGGTAATTACCGGATACAAATTGCTCCGAAGCCTTGTCCGACGCGGCATTCACCAATGCGGCACGTTGTCGCAGGGTAAACAGGCGCCCATAAAAAACGCCCAGCTCCGTAAGGAAACTGGGCGCTTTTGAACGTAGCAGCGATTAACGCTTGGAGTACTGCGGACGCTTACGCGCTTTACGCAGACCCACTTTCTTACGCTCAACTTCACGAGCATCGCGGGTAACGAAGCCGGCCTTGCGCAGGGCAGGACGCAGAGTTTCGTCGTAATCCATCAGGGCACGGGTGATGCCGTGACGGATTGCACCAGCTTGACCGCTGACACCACCACCGAGAACGGTGACGTAAATGTCGAACTTCTCAGTGGTCTCGGTCAGCTCCAGCGGCTGACGCACGACCATGCGAGCGGTTTCGCGACCGAAGAAGTTATCCAGGGTGCGGTTGTTGATGGAGATCTTGCCAGTACCCGCACGCAGGAAGACGCGTGCAGTTGCAGTCTTGCGACGGCCAGTGCCGTAATTTTGAGTCGCCGACATAATGAACTATTCCGTTAAATCTTCAGTTCTTGGGGCTGCTGAGCGGTGTGCGGGTGAACAGCACCCTTATACACCTTCAGCTTGCGGTACATGTCGCGACCCAGCGGGTTTTTCGGCAGCATGCCCTTGACCGCGGTCTCGATCACGCGCTCGGGGGCTTTGGCAATCAGCTTCTCGAAGTTGATTTCCTTGATGCCACCCGGGAAACCGGAGTGCGAGTAGTACATTTTGTCGGTGGTCTTGGCACCGGTCACACGCACCTGCTCGGCATTGATCACGACGATGTAGTCGCCGGTATCAACGTGCGGGGTGTATTCCGGCTTGTGCTTGCCACGCAGACGGCTTGCAATTTCAGTAGCCAGACGACCCAGGGTCTGACCAGCAGCGTCGACGACATACCAGTCGCGCTTAACAGTTTCCGGTTTTGCAGTAAAAGTCTTCATTCGCTATAGCCTCAGGGGCCGCCCTGAAAATAAGACGGCGGATCTTACTGAATAGTGCTTGCTTTGACAAGTCAAAGACGGCCGGAAAACAGACGCTATCGGGGGCTCGGGTCAGCGCGTCCGCTACGGCGGGGGTTTCGGCGGGCTAGGCATCCCCACCTTCTTTCTCAAACAGGCTAGGCATCCCCGCTGAGAAAGCCGCGGAATTATGCCGATTGCTGCAAAAATAGCAACCTGCTTTATGCTCAGTGCTTTCGCCACAGCCAAGGAGCAGCGCATGGAATATCGTCAACTGGGCCGCAGTGACCTCAACGTCAGCGCACTGTGCCTGGGCAGCATGACCTGGGGCGAGCAGAACAACGAGGCCGACGCCTTCGCCCAGATCGATCGCGCCAACGCCGCCGGAATCAATTTCATCGATACGGCCGAGATGTACCCGGTACCGCCGCGCGGCGAGACCTACGGCGCCACCGAACGGATCATCGGTAACTATTTCAAGGCGCGTGGCAATCGTGGCGACTGGATCATCGCCAGCAAGATCGCCGGCCCCGGCAACGGCATCGACTACATCCGCGACGGCCAGCTCAAGCACAACCGTGCCCACATCGTCGCCGCCCTCGACGCCAGCCTGCGGCGCCTGCAAACCGACTGGATCGACCTGTACCAGCTGCACTGGCCGGAACGCAGCACCAATTACTTCGGCCAACTCGGCTACCGCCACCAGGAGCAGGATTTCACCCCCCTGCAGGAAACCCTGGAACTGCTTGGCGAACAGGTCAGGGCCGGAAAGATCCGTCATATCGGCCTGTCCAACGAAACGCCCTGGGGCACCATGCAGTACCTGCAGCTGGCCGACCGCCTCGGCCTGCCGCGCATGGTCTCGGTGCAGAATCCCTACAACCTGCTCAATCGCAGCTTCGAAGTCGGCATGGCGGAAGTGGCGATGCGCGAGCAGTGCGGCCTGCTGGCCTATTCACCACTGGCGTTCGGCATGTTGTCCGGCAAATACGACAACGGCGCCCGCCCGACCAACGGCCGCATCACCCTGTTCAGCCGCTTCACCCGCTACACCAACCCGCAAGCCCAGGCTGCCTGTGCCCGCTACGTGCACCTGGCGCGCAAGCACGCGCTCAATCCGGCGCAGATGGCCCTGGCCTTCGTCACCGCACAGCCCTTCGTCACCAGCAACATCATCGGCGCCACCAGCCTGGAGCAGCTGGAGTGCAACCTACGCAGCGTCGATGTGAAGCTGAGCCCTGAGGTACTGGCAGGGATCGAAGCGATCCAGCGCGAGCAGCCCAACCCCGCCCCCTGACATAGCCACCCAAGAAAAAGCCCGGCATCAGCCGGGCTTTTTTCTGTCAGCGCAGACTCAGAGTGCGCGACTGATGATTTCCTTCATGATCTCGTTGGTGCCGGCATAGATGCGCTGCACCCGCGAGTCGGCCCAGGCGCGGGCAATCGGGTACTCCAGCATGTAGCCGTAACCACCGTGCAGCTGCACGCACTCGTCGATCACCTTGCACTGCAGATCGGTGCTCCAGTACTTGAGCATCGCCGCAGTCGGCACATCCAGTTTGCCCTGCAGGTGCAGCTCCAGGCAGCGGTCGACGAATACGCGGCCAATCTGGATCTCGGTGGCCATCTCGGCCAGCTTGAAGCGGGTGTTCTGGAAATCTGCCACCGGACGGCCAAACGCCTTGCGCTCGCGGGTGTAGTCCTTGGTCCACTCAAGCGCAGCCTCGGCCGAGGTGATGGCCAGCAGCCCCACAGTCAGGCGCTCCTGCGGCAGCTCCTGCATCAGGTAGACGAAGCCCATGCCCTCCTTGCCCAGCAGGTTTTCCTTGGGTACGCGCACGTCCTGGAAGAACAGCTCGGAGGTGTCCTGAGCCTTCATGCCGACCTTCTCCAGACGCTTGCCCTTGGCGAAGCCTGGGGTATTGGCCTCGACCAGGAACAGGCTGATGCCCTTCGCACCGGCCTTGGCGTCGGTCTTGGCCACCACTATCACCAGATCGGCGAGGAAGCCGTTGGTGATGAAGGTCTTCGAGCCGTTGATCACGTACTCGTCGCCATCTAACACCGCAGTGGTCTTCACCCCTTGCAGGTCGGAGCCGGTGCCCGGCTCGGTCATGGCGATGGCCGTGACCAGCTCACCGCTGACCAGCTTGGGCAGGTACTTATGCTTCTGCTCCTCGGTACCGTAATGCAGGATGTACGGCGCAACGATGTCCGAATGCAGGGAGAAGCCGACGCCGGACAGCCCCAGGCGTGACTGCTCCTCGATCACCACGGCGCTGTAGAGGAAGTCGGCACTCATGCCGCCGTATTCTTCCGGAATGTGCGAGCAGAGCATGCCGGCCTCGCCGGCCTTGTTCCACAGGGCGCGGTCGATATGGCCATCCTTCTCCCACTGGGCGTGAAAGGGCACCGCCTCCTGCTCGAAGAATTTGCGCACGGACTCGCGAAATTGCTCGTGCTCGTGACTGAACAGGGTTCTTGGAATCATTGTTACACCTGCATCTGAGTGGTCATTGAGTGAGCACCACTCTAGGCCAGGCCCGAAGGACTAGACACTGGACACATGCGACAAAAAATAAGACGATCCAGCCACTGAATGACCGTTTCACCACCAATAAGAACAATTGCCATGCCTGCGACAACCGCCTTGACCCGCATCTGCATCCTCGCCACCGAAGGTGTGTTCGCCGCCACGCTGATGCAGGCGCGCGACTTCTTCCATATGGCCGGCCTGCGCTACAGCAAGCAGCAAGGCCTGGACCAGGCGACCAACTTCCAGATCCGCGTGGTCAGCCCGGACGGCCAGGACGTGACAAGCTTCAGCCAGGCCAATATCCAAGTGGATGGAGCGCTGGAATCCGCCGACGTGATCATCCTGCCGGCCTTCTGGGGCGACTTCGACGCGCTGCGCCAGCGCTACCCGCAGATCATTGCCTGGCTGCGCGAACAGCATGCCGCTGGCGCTGCCCTGTGCGGCGAAGCCACCGGGGTGTTCTGGATGGCCGAGGCCGGCCTGCTCGACGGCAAGGAGGCGACCACCTACTGGCGCTTCTTCCGCGAGTTCGCCGAGCGCTTCCCCAAGGTTCTGCTCAACCAGGAAAAGCACCTGTCGGATGCCGACAACCTCTACTGCGCCGGCGGCGTCACTTCGGCCTGCGACATGTATATCTACCTGATCGAACGCTACTGCGGCGCGTCCATCGCCCAGGGCGTGGCCCGCGACATCCTCTACGAGACCCAGCGCAGCTACAGCCCAGGGCGCATCGGCTTCGGCGGGCAGAAGCTGCACCAGGACGTGGCCATCCTGCAGGTGCAGCAGTGGCTGGAAGAGCATTTCGCCGAGAAATTCCGCATCGAGGACGTGGCCCGCGAGCACGGCATGAGCATCCGCAACTTTATGCGCAGATTCCAAAGCGCAACGGGCGACAAGCCACTGCACTACCTGCAGCGCCTGCGCATCGAGACGGCCAAGAGCCTGCTCAGCTCCACGCGCAAGAGCATCAAGACCATCAGCTACGAAGTCGGCTATGACGACGCCAGCTTCTTCGCCCGCCTGTTCCGCCAGCACGCCGAGCTGTCGCCCAACCAGTATCGCCGGCAGTTCCTGCACAAGGATGGCGCCTGAGAACCTGCCTAGGACCTGCTACGCGTCGGCGACTCGGCGCTAAAG
This sequence comes from Aquipseudomonas guryensis, assembly GCF_014164785.1. Classification (GTDB taxonomy): domain Bacteria; phylum Pseudomonadota; class Gammaproteobacteria; order Pseudomonadales; family Pseudomonadaceae; genus Aquipseudomonas; species Aquipseudomonas guryensis. The sequence continues at coordinate 255,741 of NZ_JACJFN010000001.1, forward strand.
AAAGGCCCTGAAACGAAAAAGGGGTTGCCGACTGGCAACCCCTTTTTCACATCGGCACCGACCGAATTATGGTTTGTGCGCCCGCGAGAGGAACTCGTGGGATTGCATCTCCAGCAGGCGGCTGAGGGTGCGCTGAAACTCGAAGTTCAGCCGCCCACCGCTGTACAGGTCCTTCAGCTCCACTTCGGCGGAGATGATCAGCTTGACGTTGCGGTCGTAGAACTCGTCCACCAGGTTGATGAAGCGCCGCGCCATGTCGTCTTTGGCCACGCCCATCTGCTCGACGTTGGCCAGGATCACCGCGTGGTAGATCTTGCCCAGCTCGATGTAGTCGTTCTGGCTGCGCGGGCCGTCGCACAGCTCGCGGAACTCGAACCAGGCCACGTCGTCGCCTTCCTTGCGCGCCATGATCGCGCGGTTCTCGATCATCAGCGCCTTGTTCTCTTCCACCACGCAGTGCTCGGGCAGCAGGCTGCGGAAGCTCTTGTCCAGGCTGACCTCGGCCTCGGCATCCAGCGGCCAGTGGAACAGCTCGGCCTGCTCCAGCGCACGCAGGCGGTAATCCACACCACTGTCGACGTTGACTACATCGGTGTACTGCTTGACCAGGGCGATCGCCGGCAGGAAGCGCGCGCGTTGCAGGCCGTCCTTGTACAGGCCGTCCGGGACGATGTTGGAGGTCGCCACCAGGGTCACGCCGTTCTTGAACAGCTCGTCCAGCAGGGTGGCGAGGATCATCGCGTCGGTGATATCGGAAACGAAGAATTCGTCGAAGCAGATCACCCGCGCCTCGTCGGCGAAGCGCTTGCCGATGATGGTCAGCGGGTTCTTCTCGCCCTTGAGGGTCTTCATTTCCTCATGCACACGCTTCATGAAACGGTGGAAGTGCGTGCGCATCTTCTGCGGGAACGGCAGCGCCTCGAAGAAGGTGTCGACCAGATAGGTCTTGCCGCGGCCGACGCCACCCCAGAAGTACAGGCCCTTGACCGGCTCCTGACGCTTCTTGGCGAACAGGCCACCGAACAGTCCCGGCTTGTTCTTGGAATCGGCCACCAGATCGTCGTACAGGCGCTGCAGATGACGCACGGCAGTTTCCTGGGCGGCGTCGTGGAAGAAGTCCGGCCGTTGCAGGTCGGCCTGGTAGCGCGCAAGAGGAGTCATGATGGGAAATTCGGTAACAAAAACGGGGCGGTCACTTTAGCGACGCACCCCGTGCTTGGCAATCGGCCAGTAGCCCGGCCCAGCGTTTATTCCTGCGGCGCCAGCGCCTCACGCAGACGGGCAATGCCCGCATCGCGCGCACCGGCATCGGCGAAGGCCGGGCTTTCGCCGATCAGCTCGCCATCCAGCCACAGCGCGAAAGCCTTGCCCTGCTCGCGCACATCCAGCGCCTCGCCGGACTGCAGGCGCTTGCTCGCCTGCCCCGCCGCCTTGCCATCGGCAAAGGACCTGGACAGCAGCAGCTGCTCGCCGGCGGCATCCAGCAGGCGGAAACGGAAGCTGCCGTCTTCGTCGCGGAAGCTGACGAAACGTGCACTTTTCGCGGCCTTCTTCTTGCCGCCTTCGGCGCTCTGCGCCTGACTGCGGAAGGAGCGCAGGCCCACCGCCTCGCGCAGTTCACCGAGGAACGGGGTGGCGGTCTTGCGCGCCTTGGCCGCACCGGCGAGAAGAATGTCCTCCAGGTCCGCCGGGCGCTCGATCAGTGCGTGGTAACGCTCGCGTGCCTCGCCCAGCTCGTTATCGAGCAGTTGGAACAGCCGCTGCTTGGCCTCGCCCCAGGCCAGACCGGCGAGCAGCTCGGCACGGAACTCGGCCTGCTGGGCCGGGGTGGCGAAGGCCTGGAACAGGGTGAACAGGTGCGAGTTGTCCGGGTCCTTGGCTTCGCCCGGTAGCTTGGAGTCGGTGACGATACGGGCGATGGCGTCCTTGAGCTGCTTGGCCGAGCCGAACAGCGGGATGGTGTTGTCGTAGCTCTTGCTCATCTTGCGCCCGTCAAGGCCGGGCAGGGTCGCCACTTCTTCCTCGATCACCGCTTCCGGCAGGGTGAACAGTTCCTTGCCCTGGCCGAACAGGTGATTGAAGCGCTGGCCGATATCGCGGGCCATCTCCACGTGCTGGATCTGGTCACGACCGACCGGCACCTTGTGCGCGTTGAACATCAGGATGTCCGCCGCCATCAGCACCGGGTAGCTGAACAGGCCCATGGTGATGCCTGCATCCGGGTCTTCACCCTGCTCGACGTTCTTGTCCACCGAGGCTTTGTAGGCGTGGGCGCGATTGAGCAGGCCCTTGCCGGCGACGCAGGTGAGCAGCCAGCACAGCTCGGGAATCTCGGGGATATCGGACTGGCGATAGAAGGTCGCCTTGTTCACGTCCAGACCACAGGCCAGCCAGGTGGCGGCGATCTCCAGGCGCGAGCGCTGGATACGCGCCGGCTCGTCGCACTTGATCAGCGCGTGGTAGTCGGCGAGGAAGTAGAACGAGTCGGCATCGGCAGCGCGGCTGGCGACGATGGCCGGGCGGATGGCGCCGGCGTAGTTGCCCAGGTGCGGGGTGCCGGTGGTGGTGATGCCAGTCAGGATTCGGGTGGTCATGTTCGGAGATCGCTTCGATTAGAGACGAGGTTGAACCAAGTCTTTGAGTTCGGGCAGCTTGCCGTGAAAAAAGTGGCCGCATTCTGCCACTTTCAGCAGCTCGTGGGCACGTGGCAGGCCGGTGGACCAGGCGTACACCAGCTCGGGATCGATCACTTCGTCCTGCTCGGGCTGGATCACCACCAGCTCACCACCGTCCGGCAGACGCTCCGGCGCCTGCAGGCGCTGCACCGCCGGGGCGACCATGAACAGTCGCTCGACGGCAATGCCCTGCTGTTCCAGGCGCCCGGCAGTCGCCGCGGCGACGAAGCCGCCAAATGAGAAGCCACAGAGGATCAGTGGCAAATGCGGCTGCTGGGCACGCAGCCAGTGCGCGGCCGCTTCGGCGTCATCCACTTCGCCACTGCCCATGTCATGGCTGCCGGCGCTGGCACCGACGCCGCGGTAATTGAAGCGCAGGGTGCTGTAGCCCATGTCGCGCACCGCGCGCTGCAGGGTGGAGACCACCTTGTTGAGCATGGTGCCACCCTGCACCGGATTGGGATGGCAGATCAGCGCCACGCCCTTGGCATCCGGCACGTCGAGATAGAGGGCTTCCAGCGGGCCGCAGGGGCCATCGAGGGAGAGAGGGGTTTCGCGGATCAACTGCGGGAACTCCGTGACCCCGGATCGGGTCGACACGTCTTGGTTAGGCACAACGCACAACACGGCTCGCAAGCGGTATACAGCGCGGTTTGGAGCCGCTACCGTAAAGCAAAGCCGTATAGAGAGGAAGGACTCGTGGAACAGACGATCACGCCCTGGTTGCTCCCCGCCATCGCCCTGCTGGCAGGCATCGCCATTGGCTTTCTGGTGGCGCGCCTGCTGCCCAACGCCGCGCCCAGTCGCACCCAGCGCCAGCTGGATGACATGCAGCAGCGCTTCGACTCCTACCAGAGCGAAGTGGTGACCCACTTCAACACCACCGCCAGCCTGGTAAAGAAACTCACCCAGAGCTACCAGGAAGTGCAGGAACACCTGTCCGAAGGCGCCAACCGCCTGGCTCTCGACGAGCTGACCCGCCAACGCCTGCTCGCCGCCCTGCAAACCGACGAAGGCAACGAGAAACGCGAACGCCTGACCCCGCCGAAAAACAACGAAATGCCCAAGGACTACGCGCCGAAAGCGCCGGATGCCCCGGGTACGCTGGACGAAACCTTCGGCCTCAAGCGTTGATCTGCGCTTAACCGCCGAGAAAAAGCCCCGCCGCTGCGGGGCTTTTTTATGCCCGATGGTTCCCACACTGCTGCGTGGAACCTGATCAGGGAATGCAGCGTACCCCGCAGCCCCGGAGCGTCTGTAACTGCGTTACCACGCGGAGCGTGGGAACAATCAAAAAAACCACCGCGCACAAAAAAGCCCCGCACCAGGCGGGGCTTTCTTGATTGCGGCGACTTAGATCGCGCCGCGACTACGCAGCAGATCGAGCACCTGCTTGACGCTCTCTTCCACCGACAGGCTCTGGGTGTCGATCACCAGATCGGCATTCAGCGGGATGTCGTACGGGAAGGACTCACCGGGGATGTTGTCGCCACCGGCGGCATACAGCCCCTGCGGGTCACGCTCACGGCACGCGGCAGGCGAAGCCTGCACGTAGACAGTGAGCAGACGCTCGTTGCCGATCAGCGCCTTGGCCTGTTCGCGGCCTTCGGCATCCGGGGCGACGAACGCGGCCAGGGTCAGCAGGCCGGCTTCGTTGAACTGACGCGCCACATGGGCGGCGCGACGCCAGTTCTCGGTACGCCCGGCACGGTCCTGCGGCAAGCCCTTGTTCAGGTCATGGCGCAGGTTCTGGCCGTCCAGCACATAAACCGCGCGGCCCATGTCGAACAGCTTGCGTTCCACGGCGTAGGCCAGGGTGCTCTTGCCGGCGCCGGACAGGCCGCTGAACAGCACGGTGGCCGGTTGCTGACCGAAGCGAGTAGCACGCTCTTCGGTGGAGACGTGGGCCAGCTTGCCGTGGTGACCGCCAGCTGGATGAGCCTGCGGTGCGGCGATGATCATGCCGGCACCGACGGTGCCGTTGGTCAGGCGGTCGATGACGATGAAGGAGCCGGTGGTGCGGTTCTGTGCATAACCATCGAGGGCGATCGGCGCGTCGAGGGCGACCTTGACCTTGCCGATCTCGTTGAGCTGCAGGCTGCTCGCCGGCCCTTCTTCCAGAGTGTTCACATCGACGCGGTGGGCGATGCCGGCAATCGAGCCCGGCACGTAGCTGGTGGCGCGTTTGATGTCGTACTTCTTGCCCGGCAGCATCGGCTCCTCGGCCATCCACACCAGCATGGCGTCGAAGCTATCGACCACCTGCGGGCGGTTGTCGGCATGCACCAGCATGTCGCCACGGGACACGTCGATTTCGTCTTCCAGGGTGATGGTGATCGCCTGGCCCGGACCGGCCTGCTCCAGCTCGCCTTCGAAGGTGACGATGGACTTGACCTTGCTGCCCTTGCCCGACGGCAGGGCGATGACTTCGTCGCCCTTGCGCACGATGCCGCTGGCCAGTGTGCCGGCAAAACCACGGAAGTTCAGGTTCGGGCGATTGACGTACTGCACCGGGAAGCGCAGGTCGTCGAAGTTGCGGTCGCCAGCGACTTCCACGGTCTCGAGGATTTCCATCAGCGACTGGCCGGTGTACCAGGGCGACTGTTCGCTCTTATTGACCACGTTGTCGCCTTTCAGCGCCGACATCGGCACGAAGTGCAGCGAAGTCGGCTTGAGCGCGATACCTTCGGCGAACTTCAGGTAATCGGCCTTGATTTGCTCGAACACGCCTTGATCGAAGCCCTTGAGGTCCATCTTGTTGATGGCCACGACGATGTGCTTGATGCCCAGCAGACTGGCGATGAAGCTGTGGCGCTTGGTCTGGGTCTGCACTCCGTAGCGTGCGTCGATCAGGATGATCGCCAGGTCGCAGGTGGAGGCACCGGTCGCCATGTTGCGGGTGTACTGCTCATGGCCGGGGGTGTCGGCAATGATGAACTTACGCTTGGCGGTGCTGAAATAGCGGTACGCCACGTCGATGGTGATGCCTTGCTCGCGCTCGGCCTGCAGGCCGTCGACCAGCAGGGCCAGGTCCACTTCATCGCCGGTGGTGCCGACTTTCTTGGAATCCTTGGTGATGGCTTCCAGATGGTCTTCGTAGATCATCTTGGTGTCGTGCAGCAGGCGCCCGATCAGGGTGCTCTTACCGTCGTCGACGTTGCCGCAGGTGAGGAAGCGCAGCAGCTCTTTGCGTTCGTGCTGGGCCAGGTATGCAACGATGTCCTGGCTGATCAGATCGGATTGATGGCTCATGGTGCGGAATCCTTAGAAGTAGCCCTGACGTTTCTTTTCTTCCATCGACCCGGCCTGATCATGGTCGATAACGCGGCCCTGGCGTTCGGAAGTACGGGTCAGGAGCATTTCCTGGATGATGTCGGTCAGCGTGGTCGCCGTGGACTCCACCGCACCAGTCAGTGGGTAGCAACCGAGGGTGCGGAAACGCACCATCTTCTTGGTAATACGGGCTTTCTCTTCGTCCGACAGGTGCTCGAGGATACGCTCGTCGTCGATCATGATCAGCGTGCCGTTCTTCTCGATCACTTCGCGCTCGGCAGCGAAGTACAGCGGCACGATCGGGATCTGTTCCAGATATATGTACTGCCAGATGTCCAGCTCGGTCCAGTTGGACAGCGGGAATACGCGTATCGACTCGCCCTTCTTGACCTTGCCGTTGTAAACGTTCCACAGCTCGGGACGCTGGTTCTTTGGGTCCCAGCGGTGCTTGCTGTCGCGGAAGGAATACACGCGCTCCTTGGCGCGGGACTTTTCCTCGTCGCGGCGCGCGCCACCGAAGGCGGCGTCGAAACCGTACTTGTCCAGCGCCTGCTTGAGGCCTTCGGTCTTCATCACGTCGGTGTGCTTGGCACTGCCGTAGGTGAAGGGGTTCATGTCCTGCGCCACACCGTCAGGGTTGATGTGGGTGATCAGGTCCAGGCCATACTCGTTGACCATCTTCTCGCGGAAGCGGTACATCTCCTGGAATTTCCAGCGCGTATCGACGTGCATCACCGGGAACGGCAGCTTGCCCGGGAAGAACGCCTTGCGCGCCAGGTGCAGCATCACGGCGGAATCTTTACCGATGGAATACAGCATCACCGGGTTGTCGAATTCGGCGGCCACTTCACGAATGATGTGGATACTTTCCGCCTCGAGCTGTTTCAGGTGCGTCAGTTTATCGAGCATGGCTAGTCACAGATCTGGGAGTGAACGGCCGGCGGGCCGTGGACGAGGGCGCACTCTAGCACAGCACCATCTTCTATTCAGGCGGCTACTTAGAACGAAATATTCTAGTTTTATGCCCGGAAAATCAGCGCTTCAGAGCCTGTTCACGATCTTTTGGACTAGAGCCAGACAAGGCAAAAACAGGCGAGGAAGCGCAGTTTACGAGCTGTAAATGAGCATGACTCGTTTAACTCGCCCTTCGGGTCGCGCTAAAGCGCGTTAGCGGCAAGCCGCTTTCCGAGCCTGTTTTTAACGCAGTATGGCCGACGGACAGGAGATCGTGGACAGGCTCTTAGATGGGGTTCGGGCAGTCGATAAACAGGTGTTCCACGGCAAAACGGCGCGCCAGATAGTCGCCCAGCGCCTGCACTCCGTAGCGCTCGGTCGCGTGGTGGCCGGCAGCGATAAAGCCGATGTCATTCTCGCGGGCGCTGTGGAAAGTCTGCTCCGAGGCCTCGCCGGTCAGGTACAGATCGACCCCGGCGGCAATGGCATTGTCGATGTAGCCCTGGCCGCCACCGGTGCACCAGCCGATCTTGCGGATCATGCCTTCACCTTCCACCAGCAGCGGTTCGCGGCCAAGCACTTCCTGCACCCGACGGGCGAAGTCGCGCGCGCTCATGGGCTCGGCCAGCGAACCGAGCAAACCGACGATCTTCGGGTTGTTCGGATCGAGCGGGCCTTCTACGGTGATATCGAGCTGGCGGGCCAGCTGTACGTTGTTGCCAACCTCGGCGTGCAGGTCGAGCGGCAGGTGGTAAGCCAACAGGCTGATATCGTTGCTCAGCAGGGTCTGCAGGCGACGGCGCTTGATCCCGGTGATGCAGGCGTCCTCGCCTTTCCAGAAATAACCGTGGTGCACCAGCACCACATCCGCCTCGGCTTCCACCGCGGCATCGAGCAGCGCCTGGCTGGCGGTGACTCCACTGACGATACGCCGCACCTGCGGCCGGCCCTCGACCTGCAGGCCGTTGGGACAGTAATCACTGATTCGTGCGGCATTCAGGAAGCGGTCGGCTTCCTCGACCAGGGTGCGCAGCGCGATAGCCATACTGATTCCTCACAAGCTGTTGCGGGCACTGCCTTCTGCGGCGGTGCCACTCTATAATGCCGCCACCTTAAGGGCCGTCCCAGGCCCCCGCAACCCTCAGGATTCCCCCTCAATGCTCAAGGCCCTGCGTTTCTATGGCTGGCCCCTGCTGGTCGGCCTGCTGCTGGCGCTGCTGATCATCCAGCGCTACCCGCAATGGGTCGGTCTGCCCAGCCAGGACGTCAACCTGCGCCAGGCGCCGCGCTACGGTATCGCCCAGGAAGGCCCGGTGTCCTACGCCGAGGCCGTGGGCCTGGCCGCCCCAGCCGTGGCCAACCTTTACACCACCAAGGTGGTGAGCAAGTCCGGCCACCCACTGCTCGACGACCCGACCTTTCGGCGTTTCTTCGGCGACAACCTGCCCAAGCAGCGGCGCATGGAGTCGAGCCTGGGTTCGGCGGTGATCATGAGCCCGGAAGGCTACCTGCTGACCAACAACCACGTCACCGCCGGCGCCGACCAGATCATCGTCGCCCTCAAGGACGGCCGCGAGACCCTGGCACGGGTGATCGGCAGCGACCCGGAGACCGACCTGGCGGTGCTCAAGATCGACCTCAAGAACCTGCCGGCGATCACCCTCGGCCGCTCCGATCAGATCAACATCGGTGACGTCACCCTGGCCATCGGCAACCCCTTCGGCGTCGGCCAGACCGTGACCATGGGCATCATCAGCGCCACCGGGCGCAACCAACTGGGCCTGAACACCTACGAGGACTTCATCCAGACCGATGCGGCGATCAACCCTGGCAACTCCGGCGGCGCGCTGGTCGATGCACACGGCAACCTGATCGGCATCAACACCGCAATCTTCTCCAAGTCCGGCGGCTCCCAGGGCATCGGCTTCGCCATTCCGGTGAAGCTGGCCACCGAGGTGATGAAGGCGATCATCGAGAACGGTCAGGTGATCCGTGGCTGGCTGGGCATCGAGGTGCAACCGCTGACCCCGGAGCTTGCAGAATCCTTCGGTCTCGGCAGCCACTCGGGCATCCTGGTCGCCGGCATCTACCGCAACGGTCCGGCGCAGAAGGCCGGCCTGCTGCCAGGCGACCTGATCCTGACCATCGACGGCGAAGCGGCCATCGACGGGCGTCGCTCGATGAACCAGGTGGCGCGTGCCAAACCCGGCGAGAAGGTGGCCATCGGCGTTCTACGCGGTGGCGAAACCCTGGAGCTGATCGCCGAGATCGGCGTGCGGCCCCCGCAAAGCAACGAATAAAGAAAAAGCCCGGCAGATGCCGGGCTTTTTCTTGGGCCACTCGTTGTGCATGCGCAGAGTGCACCTAGCGGCGCAGCTTGGCGCAGTGATCCTGAACTGGCATGGCCGCGGTGTACCAGACGTAGTCGGCGCTGTCCGCCGCCACTGTCTTGCCGACTTCGGCCAGCACCAGCACCGCATTGCCCTGCCCGGCCCCCAGGTCGCTCAAGTGCAGCGGTACACCCAGGTCCTTGCGCACATGGAAGGCCCCGGCCAGCAACACGGCCGGCTGCGGTGCGGCCAGCAGGCGCTCGGCCATGCGCCGGTCGCGCTGCTGCTGCACGGCAAGCATGGCCGGCAGCTGGCTTTCCGGCAGCAGGCCGCAATGCGACTCGCGGATATCGGCGAACAGCGCATCCTGCACCGCCGGCGCGGTGGCCGCGCCGCTCGGCAGCGTCGGCCGCTGCTGGTAGATGGCCATGATCTCGCTGCGCTCGAGGTTGGCAGCCAGCAGCGGATAGGGCTGGCGCAGCGCCTCACTGACCAATGGCCCATACAGCGACCAGTCCCAGCCCGGCTGCCAGGCCAGTGCGCCGATCAGGTCGCGCGGGGCGTTACCGGCGCGGCTCTGCGCCTGCACCTGATCCACTCGCGCCTGCTGGCTGGGCGTGAGCATTTCCAGCAGCAGGCTGCCTTGAGCACGCCGCGCGGCCAGTTCACGCAGCAGCCAGAGTTGCAGGGCGTGGTGGTCCGGGTTGTCGTGCTGTTCGCCGACCAGCAGGCGTGGCGCCCTAGCCAGGCGCTCGACCAGTTGTTCGGGTGTCAGTCGCTCACCACTGGCCAGCTCGACGATCTGGCCCAGCTGCGGATGATCACGCCCCTCGGAGGCAATCGGCGCAGGTGGTGGCAGCACGCCACGGGACTGGCAGGCGGCCAGCAGGGCCATACAGCAGAGCAACAGGATTCGCATCATTCGTCCTTCATCAAATTGCTTCCATGTAGGAGCCAGCTGGCTGGCGATCAGCGGTATGCAACCCGATCGCCAGCAAGCTGGCTCCTACAAAAATATTCAGCGCGCCACGATCAGTGGATGGCCACGCTCGGGATGGCGCTGGATCAGCACCTGCAGACCAAATACCGCCTCCAAGGCAACGGCGTTCAGCACCTCATCCGGCGTGCCCAGCACATGCGGGCGCCCGCCTTGCAGCAGGAGCAGCCGGTCGCAATAGCGCGCCGCCAGGTTGAGGTCATGCAGAATCACCATGACTGCCGCACCACGCCCGGCAAAGTCGCGCACCGCCTGCAGGGTGGTGTGCTGGTGTAACGGATCGAGCATCGAAGTCGGCTCGTCGAGCAGCAGGGTCTGCCCCGCTGCGCCCGGCCACAACTGCGCCAGCACCCGCGCCAGGTGCACGCGCTGGCGTTCACCGCCGGACAGCGCCAGGTAGCTGCGCCCCGCCAGATGCGCGGCATCCGCCGCCTGCAATGCGGCCGCGACGATCTCGGTATCGCGCACGCGACCGCTGGCGTGGGGCAGACGGCCCATGGCGACCACCTGTTCCACCGCGAAGGCGAAGTTCAGCGTCGAGCTTTGCGGCAGCACTGCCAGGCGCTGCGCCCTTGCCTGCCCGGACCACTCGGCCAGGCGCCGGCCATCCAGGCTGACTTCACCTTGGGCCGGCGCCAGCTCACCACACAGGGCACCGAGCAGAGTGCTCTTGCCGGCGCCGTTGGGGCCGAGCACGCCGAGCACTTCGCCGGGGCGCAGCTGCAAGTCGATATCCGCCAGCACGGTGCAAGGGCCGCGCTGGACTGCCAGGTTGTTGGCCTGCAGCATCAGGTGCGCCCCCGTACCAATAAATAGAGAAAGAACGGCGCGCCGAGCAGCGCGGTGACGATGCCGATCGGCAGTTCCGCCGGCGCCAGCAGCAGGCGGGCGACCAGATCGGCCAGTAGCAATAGACTGGCGCCGGCCAACAGCGAGGCCGGCAGCAGCACGCGGTGATCGGGGCCGACCAGCAGACGCATCAGGTGCGGCACCACCAGGCCGATAAAGCCGATCAGCCCGGCCGCTGCCACGGCGGCACCGACGCCCAAGGCGGTGCACAGCACCAGCTCCAGCTTGATCCGCTCGACATCGAAACCCAGGTGGCGCGCCTCCGACTCGCCAAGCAGCAGCGCATTCAGCGCCGCCGCCCGCCGCGGCAACCATAGGGCCACGCCGACCGTCACCAGCAGCAGCGGCCACAACCGCGAATAGCTGGCGCCGTTGAGGCTGCCGAGGTTCCAGAAGGTCAGGCTGCGCAGAGTGGCGTCGTCGGCCAGGTAGGTGAACAGGCCCACCCCGGCGCCGGCCATGGCGGTCATCGCCACCCCGGCCAGCAGCATGGTGGCGACATGGGTCTGCCCGTCGCGGCGGCCAAAACGGTAGACCACCGCCGTCACCGCCAGCCCGCCGCCAAAGGCGCAGACCGACAGCAGATACGGGGCGAAGGCTGGCGGCAGGCCGCCCAGGTAGCTACCCCCGACAATCGCGATGGCCGCACCCAGTGCCGCACCGCCCGACACCCCGACCAGACCGGGATCGGCCAGCGGGTTGCGGAACAGGCCCTGCATGGCCACCCCGGACAGCGCCAGCACGGCGCCCACAGCCAGGCCGAGCATGCTGCGCGGCAGACGGATCTGCCCGAGGATCAGCTCGGCCTGCTGCAAATCCTCGCCCTCCAGCGGCACACCTAGCAGGCGCAACGCCGCGTACAGGGTGTCGGCCAGCGGCAGGCTGACCGGGCCCAGCGCCAGGGACAGCCACAGCGCCAGCAGCAGCAACAGGCCCAGGCCGATCAGCAACGGGCGAGGTCGAACAATGACGGTCATGGGCGGTTATCGGCAGTCAGGGGGTGCGCGGAAGGATAAAAGGCTGCCGCCAGTACCGCCAGCGCATCCGGCACACGCGGGCCCAGGCCGCCGACCAGCAAGGTCGGGTCGAGATCGAGCAGGCGCCCCTCACGGCCGGCCTGAGTCTGCGCCAGGGCCGGGTTCTGTTCGAGCAGGGCGGCACGCGCGGCGTCCCCGGCGAGGCTACGGTCGGCGAAGATCACCACCTGCGGATCCAGCGCAAGCAGCGCTTCGCTGGAGATCGGCTTGTAGCCCTGATGCTCGCCGAGGTTATGCCCACCGGCCTGGGTAATCAGCCAGGCGGCCAGGGTGTCCTTGCCGGCCATCATGATGTTGCCGCCGGCATGACCAAGCAACATCAGCACCCGCGGCGCCTGCTGCTCGCGCTGCGCCTGATTGACCCAGGCGGCCTGACGCTGCAGGCGCTTGCGGTAGGCATCCATGCTGGCCTTGGCCTGCTGCGGCGTACCGAGCAACTGGCCGAGGCGCTGCAGGTTGTGCTCCAGGGTGCTCAGGCTGGGTTGCGCCGAGAGCTGTTCGATCTGCACGCCGGCCGCCTTGAGTTGCTCCAACACGGGCGGCGGCCCCATTTCCTCGCTGCCGAGCAACAGGTCCGGACGCAGGGCCAATACGCCTTCGGCAGCCAGCTGGCGCTGGTAGCCAACCCCTGGTAACTGGCGCAGGGACTGCGGGTACTGGCTGGTGCTATCAACGCCGACCAGCTTGTCCTCACCGCCCAGGGCCACCACCCACTCGCTGAGCGAGCCGCCGGCGCTGACCCAGCGTTGCGGCAAAGCTTCGGCGGCCGCCAGCACCGAGCTGAACAGCAGGCCGGCACACAAGCCGGCCATCATTTTGCCCAAATGCATTGGTCTTCCCCTTATTCGCCCAGGGCTGCGGCGCTTTCCGCCAGAGCCCGCCAGTCGGTACGTTCGGGGATGCCCGGCTTGCGTGCGCCGAACAGCTGCAGCACCAGCTCGCCATCGGCATCGAAGGCTTCCCAACTGGTGATCACACCGTCGCTGCTCGGCTTGCGCACGCGCCACAGCTCGCTCACGCCGGTGGTTTTCAGGTGCAGGTTGAACGCCGGGTCGAGCACGTTGAACCAGCTGTCCATCCAGCGCAGGTTGTTCACCGGCCCGGAGTGGATCTGGATGCAGTGCGGGTTGCCGACGAACACCATGATCGGCACCTCGCCACTGGCGGCGCCCTCCATCAGCTTCGGCAGCTCGGCACAGTCCAGTGGCTCGGCCCACTCGCGACCGGCCAGACGCAGGGCCTGGGTACGGGTCAGCGCATGGCGCTTGAGCATGGCGAAGAAGTGGTGGGTGTCCTGCAGCGCGGCCCAGTCGGCGCGCAGGGCAGCGACATCCACCCCGGCATCAGCGCGCGGCGCAGGGCGCTCGGCCAGCGGCTGCAGATCCAGCCCGGCGCTCTGCTGCTCGGCGCGGAAACGCTCGACCAGCGGCGCCCAGGTGCTCAGCTCGCTGCTTTCGGTGAGGAACACCTTGTGCACGGCCACGCCCTGGCGGTCGAACACCTGGATGCTGCGCTGGGTGCCACGGGCAGTGTCTTCGGCGATGGCGAACACACTGGCCCAACCAGCGAGAAACAGGCGCAGGTCGATGTCGGCCGACACCACCAGGCCCATCTGCCCGTTGGCCAGCACCGACACATCGCGGTAATGGCCCTTGCGCTCGTGCACGCAATGCTCGTTGCGGGTCAGCGCCATGATGTAGCCCAGCTCACCGAGGGCCGGCAGCAGCGCGGCCCAGTCCGGACGCAGGCGCACGGCATCGATACCCAGGCGGCTGGCGGTCAGCTCACCTTCGCTGACACCCAGCCTGGCGGCCGCGTCGCGGGCACGCAGCCCAGTCTGCTCGGCGCGCAGGCGCTGCCAGGCCTGGTACAGCGAGGCCGGCGAAGTGTGGGGCGTGGGATTGGCAATGTTCATGGCGAGTCCTTCTCGATCTGCAGTCTGTTCACGGCGGGGCAGCACCACCCCTCCCAGCCGCAATAGTCGGGCAAGGTGATCCCCGCCAGGTCGGCGCAGACTACACCAACAAGAATGAAACTCCAATGTTATTGATAACTGTTTGCATTCAATAATGAATTTCCATTACCGTGCAGCCCGCCAAATCACCTGGCCATCAAGAGCCACTCAGCGGGAGTAATCGCATGTCCACCCCACCCTTCGCCCTGCGCCCATGGATGGCGCTGCTGTTGCTAAGCCCGGCCCTGGCGCTGGCACAGACCACCGGCAAGCAGGACAGCAGCACCGAACTCGCAGCCACCCAGGTCACCGGCCAGGCCGTGCAAGAGAACCTGCCGACCACCACCAGCACCAGCGCCGCAACCCTCGAAGAACGGCAGATCCGCAGCTTCGATGACCTCGGCCGGCGCGCCGAGCCCGGGGTGAACTACAGCCGCACCACGGAAAGCATCAACATCCGTGGCCTGGATCGCGACCGCGTGCTGACCACCCTCGACGGTATCCGCGTGCCCTGGCTGACCGATGGCGCACGCAGCCAGGGCCCGACCGGTGGCGCCCAGGGCGGCCTCGACTCGATCGACTTCAATGGCCTGTCCTCTGTGGATATCGTGCGCGGCGCCAACTCCAGCCAGGCCGGCTCCGGCGCTCTCGGTGGCGCGGTGCAGCTGTTCACCCTCAACCCGGACGACCTGCTGCAGGGCGACAAGAACTTCGGCAGCCTGATCAAGAGCGACTACGACAGCGTCGATGCCAGCTGGGGCCTGAATGCCGCCGTGGCCGGCCGCGTGCAGGACACCGCCTGGCTGCTGCAGGCCGGCCAGCGCCAGGGCCATGAACTGGAAAGCAGCGGCGACGACAACCTCTACGGCAGCGCGCGCACCGCCACCAACCCGGCCGATACCCAGCAGCAGAGCCTGCTGGTCAAGCTGCAGCAGCGCTTCGATGGCGGCCACACCTTCGGCTTCACTGGCGAAGTGTTCGAGCGGGAGAACGACATCGACAGCCGCACCAACCAGGGCAGCACCTACCTGGAGGGCGAGAACAGCACCGTCGAGCACAACAAGCGCCAGCGCCTGTCCGCCGACTACGAGTATCTGGCCGAAGACAGCAACGGCCTGCTCGACAGCGCCCATGCCATCGCCTACTGGCAGAAGCTGCGCCGCCATGACGACCAGACCGGCATCCGCAGCGTCAGCGATTCGCGGGCCGGCATTCCCGATTTCCTGTTCTTCGGCCTGCCGGGCAACCCGTACAAGTACCCGAGCGGCGCCTTCGGTCGCGACAACCAGATTGAGAAGGAGCTGTACGGACTCTCCGGCGACATCGGCAAGACCATTGAGATCGCCGGTCTGGCGAACAAGCTGACCCTCGGCGGCGAGCTGTACCAGATCAACACCGAGCAGGTCTCCGAGGGGTACGACAACTGCCCCGGCTTCACCATCGACCCCAGCCATCCGATGTACATGGGCCCGACCGCCTGCGACTTCCTGCACACCAACCAAGCCGACATGCCCAAGGCCGAGGGCCGCCAGTGGGCACTGTACGCCAGCGATGAAATCAGCCTGGCCGACGGCCGCGTCAAGGTCACCCCTGGCCTGCGCTACGACGCCTACCAGCAGGACCCGCAGGCGAGCCGCGACTTCAGCAACAACATCAACCCGGCGAACAGCGGCACCCTGGAGACCAGCAAGGACCACAAGCTCTCCGCCAGCCTGCTGACTACCTGGCAGGCGGCTGACGAAGTGTTGCTGTACGCCCAGTGGGCACAGGGCTTCAAGGCCCCCGATGCGACCCAGCTGTACATGAACTATGGCGCCGAAGGCAGCTACCTGCGCGTTGGCAACGCCGACCTCAAGCCAGAGGAAAGCAACGGCTACGAGATCGGTACGCAGCTGGGCAACGACCAGTTGGGTGGCTCGCTGAGCCTGTTCGACAACCACTACAAGAACTTCATCGATGACGACGTCAGCCTGGACGCCGCGACCATCGCCAGCCTCGGCCTGGATCCGGCCAACTACCCCTACGGCGTGACCCGCACCGAAAACCGCACCAAGGTACAGATCTATGGCGCCGAAGCCAGCGCCCACTGGGAGTTCGTGCCGCACTGGAAAGTCTGGGGCTCGCTGGCCTGGGCCAACGGCGAGGACCGTGAAAGCAACCAGCGCATCAGCTCGGTGGCACCGCTCACCAGCCTGCTCGGCCTGAGCTACGAACAGGAACGCTACGGCGCCGACCTGATGCTGCGCGCGGCGGCCGCCCGCAACCAGGTGGAGAACGACGGCGAATTCAAGGCGCCCGGCTATGGCGTGGTCGACCTGACCGGCTACTGGCAGCCGGCCGAACTGGATGGTGTGAAGTTCCAGGCCGGCCTGTTCAACCTGCTCGACAAGCAGTACTGGAATGCGCTGAACGTACCGACCGGCACCCTGACCCAGCCGGACGACTACTACAGCGAAGCCGGCCGTAGCTTCCGCGTCTCGGCGTCCTGGCAGTACTGAGTCACGACACGCTGAAGCCCCCCTCTCCCACTTGTGGGAGAGGGGCCGGGGGAGAGGGCCAGGGAGTAAAAAACAAGGCTTCTGCCCTCCCCCTCTGTTCGCGCAAGGACGCGCGCCCTACCCCATCGCCACGCCCATGCGGGATAATCCCCGCCTTGGCGTGGAGATCACCATGAAACTTCTATGCGCCCCGCATGAGCTGGCCGAAGGCCAGAGCCGGGGCTTTGTCGTGCAGGACTTGCAGCTGCTGGCGGTACGCCGCGACGGCCATGCCTATGTCTATCGCAACCGCTGCCCCCACCGCGGCCTGAACCTGGAATGGCGTGCGGACGATTTTCTCGACGCCAGCGGCAGCCTGATCCAATGCGCCCACCACGGCGCGCTGTTCCTTATAGAGAGTGGCGAATGCCTGACTGGGCCTTGTGCGGGCCAATCGCTGCAGGCGGTGGAGTGCCGGGAGGACCGCGACGGCATCTGGATCAACCTGTAGGAGCGAGCTCAACGTCACAACACGCGACTCGGAGCAACGCGGGTTTCACCCGCCCTACCCAAGCACCTCCAGGCGCCGCACCAGGCGCATGGCCTGTGGGGTGATCTCGGCGCCATAGGCCAGCACCTCGACACCCGCAGCCTTGGCCTCGCGCAGGCCCGCCGCATAGACCGGGTCGATTTCCACCGCCGCGCGCACCGCCTCGATCCCTGTCAGGTTCACGCAATACAGCTGCACCGCGCGCACACCCTGGCGCGCCTGGCTCGCCAGCTCGCGCAGGTGCTTGGCACCGCGTTCGGTACGAGCATCGGGAAAGGCTGCCACGGCCGTATCGGGGAAACCCAGGGTCACGCTCTTCACCTCGACCCAGGCCGGGCCATTGGCGTAATCGAGACGAAAATCCGCCCGACTGTTTTCCTCGCCAAAACGCACCTCGCGCTTGAGCCCGGTGAAGCCGGCCAGCTCGCTGATCACCCCGCCGCGCAGGGCTTCCTCGACCAGCGCATTGGCCCGCGCGGTATTGATGCAGGCGAGGCGCCCCTGCGGTGTCTCGCCCAGCTCCCAGGTGCCCGGCAGCTTGCGCTTGGGGTCGCTGGAGCGACTGAACCAGACCCGGCAACCCTCGCTCATGCAGTTGAGCATGGAGCCGGTATTGGGGCAGTGGATGGTCAGCAACTCACCGCCGGCGGTCTCGATATCGGCGAGGAAACGCTTGTAGCGGCGCAGCAGGCGGCCTTCTTCCAATGGCGGATCAAACTGCATCGGGGCGCCAGGTTTTCAGGCCGCGGGCGATGCGCTCGACCGCCTGCTGTA
The DNA here is from genome assembly GCF_014164785.1 of Aquipseudomonas guryensis. Classification (GTDB taxonomy): domain Bacteria; phylum Pseudomonadota; class Gammaproteobacteria; order Pseudomonadales; family Pseudomonadaceae; genus Aquipseudomonas; species Aquipseudomonas guryensis. The sequence goes on from NZ_JACJFN010000001.1 coordinate 273,611, forward strand.
GGCGCTCGATGTTCTGTGTGTAGGCAAAACGCACATGATGTCCCGCCTGGTAGCGACCAAAATCCAGGCCCGGGGTAAAGGCCACGTGCTCGGTCTCGATGAAGTGCTGGCAGAAGGCGTAGGCATCGCCGCCGAAGGCGGAGATGTCGGCATACAGATAGAAGGCCCCTTCCGGCTCTACCGCAATCTTGAAGCCCAACTCGCGCAGGGCCGGCAGCAGGTAGTCGCGGCGGCGCTGGAACTCATGGCGACGATCCTCGAAGATCGCTAGCGTCGCCGGCTCGAAGCACGCCAGCGCGGCGTACTGGGCCATTGAGGGCGCGCTGATATAGAGGTTCTGCGCCAGCTTCTCCAGCTCGCTCACCGCGTTCATCGGCGCCACCAGCCAGCCCAGGCGCCAGCCGGTCATGCCGTAATACTTGGAGAAGCTGTTGAGGACGAAGGCGTCGTCATCCACGGCCAGCACGCTGCTCGCGTCGCAGCCGTAGGTCAGGCCGTGGTAGATCTCGTCGACCACCAGATGGCCGCCACGCTCTTTCAGAGAGGACGAAAGAGCGGCCAGCTCATCCTGGTGCAACAGGGTGCCGGTGGGATTGGCCGGCGAGGCGACCAGCGCGCCGACGCTGTCCTGATCCCAGTGCCGCTCGACCAGCTGCGGAGTGAGCTGGTAGCGGCTGTCCGGGCCGACTGGCACCAGCTGTGCAGCGCCTTCGACCAAGCGCAGGAAGTGGCGGTTGCACGGGTAGCCGGGGTCGGCCAGCAGCCAGTGCTTGCCCGGATCGACCAGCAGGCTGGCGGCCAGCAGCAAAGCGCCGGAACCACCGGGGGTGATCAGGATGCGTTCGGGGTCGACGCTCAGGCCATAGCGACTGGCATAGAAGCCGGCGATCGCCTCGCGCAACTGCGGGATGCCACGCGCCGCGGTGTAACGGGTATGCCCATTGGCCAGCGCGGCCTGGCCGGCGGCAACGATGGGCGCGGCGGTGGTGAAATCCGGCTCGCCGATCTCCAGATGGATCACATCATGGCCGGCCGCCTGCAACTCGTTGGCGCGCGCCAGCAGGGCCATGACGTGGAACGGTTCGATGGCGCGACTGCGCGCACTGAAGGGCTGGGCCATTGGCCTTCCTTTAATTGAACAAAGGGGGGATTCTAACTAACTGCCCGACCAGGCTGTAGCAACATGGACAACCGGGAGTAGCATCGCCCGAATTGATCTGGTAAGTTCGCCCGCTTGCAGCCGCAGGCCCGGCCCTGCCGGTAAAGGAACAGATCCTGCGCCAATGGATCAGAGAGAGTGAGAGGCGGCCATCCATGCCCACCAAAGCAAAACCAAGCAGTAGCCAGCTGGCCCGCGGTTTCGAGCCCTATAAAGAGAAAAAGGGCGAGGAATACATGAGCGACCCGATGCGCGCTCACTTCACCGGCATCCTCAACAAGTGGAAGCTGGAGCTGATGCAGGAAGTGGATCGCACCGTGCACCACATGCAGGACGAAGCAGCCAACTTCCCGGACCCGGCCGACCGTGCCAGCCAGGAAGAAGAGTTCAGCCTGGAACTGCGCGCCCGTGACCGCGAGCGCAAGTTGATCAAGAAGATCGACGAAACCCTGCAGCTGATCGAAGACAACGATTACGGCTGGTGTGATTCCTGCGGCGTCGAGATCGGTATCCGCCGCCTCGAAGCCCGTCCGACCGCGACCCTGTGCATCGACTGCAAGACGCTGGCGGAAATCAAGGAAAAACAGATCGGTTCCTGATCCCGCACGGGGCGCGCAAGCGCCCCGTTTCGTTTCTGCCTGCCGATAATCCTGCCTGCCGATAACTGCACTGGCCTCTGCCGCCTGCTGCGGATAGCCTGTTCGCCATGACTTCTCCCGCCTACATCGGGCGCTTCGCCCCGACGCCCAGTGGCTACCTGCATTTCGGCTCGCTGGTTGCCGCCCTCGCCTCCTACCTGGACGCCCGCAGTGTCGGCGGCCAGTGGCTGCTGCGCATGGAAGACCTCGATCCGCCGCGCGAGGAGCCCGGCGCCCAGGACGCCATCCTGCGCACCCTGGAAACCTATGGTTTCGAATGGGACGGCCCACTGGTGCGCCAGAGCGAGCGCCACGGCGAATACGCCGCACTGGTCGAGCGCCTGTTCAGCCAGGGCCTGGCCTATGCCTGCACCTGCTCGCGCAAGCAGCTGGAAGCCTATGGTGGCATCTACCCCGGTCTGTGCCGCAATGCCGGGCATGCCAGTGAGGATGCGGCGATCCGCCTGCGCGTGCCGGAGCTGGAATACCACTTCTGCGACCGCGTGCAGGGCGAGTTCCGTCAGCACCTGGGCCGCGAAGTCGGCGATTTCGTCATCCGCCGCCGCGACGGCCTGTATGCCTATCAACTGGCCGTGGTGCTGGATGACGCCTGGCAAGGCATCACCGATATCGTGCGCGGCGCCGACCTGCTCGACTCCACACCGCGCCAGCTGTACCTGCAGGAACTGCTCGGCCTGCGCCAGCCGCGCTACCTGCACGTGCCGCTGATCATCCAGCCGGATGGCCACAAGCTGGGCAAGAGCTACCGCTCACCGCCGCTGCCCGCCGACCAGGCCCCGGCCCTGCTGCTACGCGCCCTGCGCGCCCTCGGCCAGCAAACGCCAGACGAGCTGGCCGGCGCCAGCGCCCGTGAACTACTGGCCTGGGGCAGCGCCAACTGGGACGCCACGCGCATCCCGCGCAGCCCGACCCTGGCCGAAGCCCAGCTACGCTAGGGTCTGTTCCCGTTTCGTTCACGGCCGCGACGGAGCCTGTTTTTGCGCGGGGCTAGGCGCGAGACGCGAGGTTTGGTCGTCCAAATGAGCCGTCGAGTAACGACGTCCCGCGCGAAAACAGGCCCATCCCTGCGGGTTGCGCGCAAAATCGCGCCATGCGTCGTTGCGGGACTTGGCAAGGGAATGACCATTGCCTGCGTCCCGCGCCTAGCCTGGCGCGATTTTGCGCAGCAACGCGGTTCGCGAACGAAACGGGAACAGACCCTAAACAGGCGCAATGCTGCCGCCTGTCGACCTAATCCGTTACCATCGGCGCACTTTCGACACGAGACCCGGCATGTATATCTACCGACTGGTCCTGCTCCTGGTGGTGGGGATCTACCTGTTTTCCCCGGCCATCATGGACTGGTGGATCGACCCCAATGGCGCCTGGTATCGGCCCTACCTGCTGTGGCTGATCCTGATCGTGGTGACCTTTATCCTGCAGAGCCAGCAGGATGCCGATGAACTCTGACCTGCACCGGTGCAATCCGGTGACCGCCTTTTATCCTTATTCGCAGAGCCAACGAGATGCTGACGAGCTTTGACCTGAGTCAGCTGATCCTGATCAGCGCCACCTACCTGCTGCTGCTGTTCGGCGTGGCCTGGATCAGCGAGAAGGGTCTGATCCCGCGCTGGATCATCCGCCACCCGCTGACCTACACCCTGTCGCTGGGCGTATATGCCAGCGCCTGGGCCTTCTACGGCACGGTGGGGCTGGCCTACCAGTATGGCTTCGGCTTCCTCGCCAGCTACCTGGGCATCACCGGCGCCTTCCTGCTGGCCCCGGTGCTGCTCTACCCGATCCTGCGCATCACCCGTACCTATCAGCTGTCGTCGCTGGCCGACCTGTTTGCCTTTCGTTTTCGCAGCAGCTGGGCCGGTGCGTTGACCACCCTGTTCATGCTGATCGGCGTACTACCGCTGCTGGCGTTGCAGATCCAGGCGGTGGCCGATTCGATCGGCATCCTCACCCGCGAACCACTGCAGAACCGCTTCGCTCTGGGCTTCTGCGCACTGATCACGCTGTTCACCATCCTCTTCGGCGCCCGCCATATCGCCACCCGCGAGAAGCATGAGGGGCTGGTGTTCGCCATCGCCTTCGAGTCGGTGGTCAAGCTACTGGCCCTCGGCGGCATCGGTCTGTACGCCCTATATGGCGTGTTTGGTGGGCCCGGCGAGCTGGAGCTGTGGCTGCTGCAGAACCAGGCCTCGCTCACCGCCCTGCACACGCCGCTGCAGGAAGGTCCGTGGCGCACCCTGCTGCTGGTGTTCTTCGCCTCGGCCATCGTCATGCCGCACATGTACCACATGACCTTCACCGAGAACCTCAACCCGCGCGCCATCGTCAGCGCCAGCTGGGGCCTGCCGCTGTTCCTCCTGCTGATGAGCCTGTCGGTACCGCTGATCCTCTGGGCCGGGCTCAAGCTGGGCGCCACCACCAACCCGGAATACTTCACCCTTGGCCTGGGGATCGCGGTGAACAGCCCGACCCTGGCCCTGGTCGCCTATATCGGCGGACTGTCGGCTTCCAGCGGACTGATCATCGTCACCACCCTGGCGCTGTCCGGCATGGCCCTCAATCACCTGGTGCTGCCGCTTTACCAGCCGCCGGCCGAAGGCAACATCTACCGCTGGCTGAAGTGGACGCGGCGCGCGCTGATCATCGCCATCATCATGGCCGCCTACGGTTTCTACCTGCTGCTCGGCGCCGAGCAGGACCTGGCCAACCTGGGCATCGTCGCCTTCGTCGCCACCCTGCAGTTCCTTCCCGGCGCGCTGTCGGTGCTGTACTGGCCGACCGCCAACCGCCGCGGCTTCATCGCCGGCCTGCTGACCGGCGCCTTGGTCTGGGCGGTAAGCATGCTGCTGCCGCTGGTGAGCAACCTGCAGGGCATGCAGCTGCCGCTGTTCAATGTCATCTATACCCTCGACGACACCAGCTGGCACCTGGCGGCCATCGGCTCGCTGGCAGCCAACGTGCTGGTATTCACCCTGATCTCGCTATTCACCGAGGCCAGTCCCGAGGAAAAGAGCGCCGCCGAAGCCTGCACCGTGGACAACGTGCGCCGTCCGCAACGGCGTGAACTGCTGGCCACCTCGCCACAGGACTTCGCCGCCCAACTGGCCAAGCCACTCGGCGCGAAGACCGCGCAGAAGGAAGTCGAACAGGCCCTGCGCGATCTGCACCTGCCCTTCGACGAGCGCCGTCCCTATGCCCTGCGCCGCCTGCGCGACCGCATCGAGGCCAACCTCTCCGGCCTGATGGGCCCCAGCGTGGCCCAGGACATTGTCGAGACCTTCCTGCCTTACAAGAGCGGCAGCGAAAGCTATGTCAGCGAAGACATCCACTTCATCGAGAGCCGCCTGGAAGATTACCAGTCGCGCCTCACCGGCCTGGCCGCCGAGCTGGACGCCCTGCGCCGCTTCCACCGGCAGACCCTGCAGGAACTGCCGATGGGCGTCTGCTCGCTGGCCAAGGACCAGGAAATCCTCATGTGGAACCGCGCCCTCGAGGACCTAACGGCGATCCCCGCCCTGCGCGTGGTCGGCTCACGCCTCGACGCCCTCGACGAGCCCTGGCAAAGCCTGCTGAGCAGCTTCATCCAGCAGGACGACGAACACCTGCATAAACAGCAACTGACCCTGGACGGCGAAGAACGCTGGATCAACCTGCACAAAGCGGCCATCGACGAGCCGCTGGCGCCGGGCAACAGCGGCCTGGTGCTGCTGATCGAAGACGTCACCGAGACCCGCGTACTGGAGGACCAACTGGTGCATTCCGAGCGTCTGGCCAGCATCGGCCGTCTGGCCGCCGGGGTGGCCCACGAGATTGGCAACCCGGTCACCGGCATCGCCTGCCTGGCGCAGAACCTGCGCGAGGAGCGCGAGGACGACGAGGAGGTCGCCGAGCTCAGTTCGCAAATCATCGACCAGACCAAGCGCATCTCGCGCATCGTCCAGTCGCTGATGAACTTCGCCCATGCCGGCGCCCAGCAACGCGCCGAGTACCCGGTCAGCCTGGCGGCGGTAGCGCAGGACGCGATCAGCCTGCTGTCGCTCAACCGCAATGCCACCGACGTGCAGTTCTTCAACCTCTGCGACCCCGATCACCTGGCCAAGGGCGACCCGCAACGCCTGGCCCAGGTGCTGATCAACCTGTTGTCCAACGCCCGCGATGCCTCGCCGACCGGCGGTGCCATTCGGGTCAGCAGCGAGGCCAGCGAGCAGAGCGTGCAACTGATCGTCGAGGACGAAGGCAGCGGCATTCCCAGGGCGATCATGGATCGCCTGTTCGAACCGTTCTTCACCACCAAGGATCCGGGCAAGGGCACCGGGCTGGGTCTTGCACTGGTCTATTCCATCGTGGAAGAGCATTATGGGCAGATCACCATCGACAGCCCGGCCAACCCCGAACGCCAACTCGGAACCCGTTTCCGCGTGACGCTGCCGCGCTATATCGAAGCGACGTCCGTAGCGACCTAAGCAGTGAACTATGAGCCTGTTCAAGGCAGCGCGAGCCCGAGCAAGACAGGCTGCAGACCCTGAACAGATTCGAGACCGTCGAGAGAGAATCAATGCCTCACATCCTCATCGTCGAAGACGAAACCATCATCCGCTCGGCGCTGCGCCGCCTGCTGGAACGCAACCAGTATCAGGTCAGCGAAGCCGGATCGGTGCAGGAGGCCCAGGAGCGCTATAGCATCCCCGGCTTCGACCTGATCGTCAGCGACCTGCGCCTGCCCGGCGCGCCCGGCACCGAGCTGATCAAGCTGGCCGAAGGCACCCCGGTGCTGATCATGACCAGCTACGCCAGCCTGCGTTCGGCGGTAGACTCGATGAAGATGGGCGCGGTCGACTACATCGCCAAGCCCTTCGATCACGATGAAATGCTCCAGGCCGTGGCGCGCATACTGCGTGATCACCAGGAAGCGCGCAGCAAGCCCGCGGAAAGCCCGAGCAAGAATGCCGGCAAGCCGGCCGCCAATGTTGACGGCGATATCGGCATCATCGGCTCCTGCGCCGTCATGCAGGACCTCTACGGCAAGATCCGCAAGGTCGCGCCAACCGACTCCAACGTATTGATCCAGGGTGAGTCCGGCACCGGCAAGGAGCTGGTCGCCCGCGCCCTGCACAACCTGTCACGACGGGCCAAGGCGCCGCTGATTTCGGTCAACTGCGCGGCGATTCCGGAAACCCTGATCGAGTCGGAACTGTTCGGCCATGAGAAAGGCGCCTTCACCGGCGCCAGCGCCGGCCGCGCCGGCCTGGTCGAAGCGGCTGACGGCGGCACCCTGTTCCTCGATGAAATCGGCGAGCTGCCGCTGGAGGCGCAAGCGCGCCTGCTGCGCGTGCTACAAGAAGGCGAGATCCGTCGGGTCGGCTCGGTGCAGTCGCAGAAGGTCGACGTGCGCCTGATCGCCGCTACCCACCGCGACCTGAAGACCCTGGCCAAGATCGGCCAGTTTCGCGAAGACCTGTATTACCGCCTGCACGTCATCGCCCTCAAGCTGCCGCCGCTGCGTGAGCGCGGTGCCGATGTCAACGAGATTGCCAAGGCCTTCCTGCTGCGCCAATGCACCCGCATGGGGCGTGAAGACCTGCGTTTTGCCAACGACGCCGAACAGGCTATTCGCCACTACTCCTGGCCGGGCAACGTGCGCGAACTGGAAAACGCCATCGAGCGCGCGGTGATCCTCTGCGAGAGCGTAGAGATATCCGCCGAGCTGCTGGGCATCGATATCGAGCTTGATGATCTGGAAGACGGCTACTTCAATGAGTCGGGCAGCAGCTCTGCCAGCAGCAACAACCACGAGCCGACCGAAGACCTGTCCCTGGAAGACTACTTCCAGCACTTCGTCCTCGAGCACCAGGACCACATGACCGAGACTGAACTGGCACGCAAGCTCGGCATCAGCCGCAAGTGCCTATGGGAACGTCGCCAACGCCTGGGCATCCCGCGGCGCAAATCGGGGGCCGCGACCGGCTCCTGAAGCGTTACCTGCGGCGACCGGCTAGAGGAACAAAGGTTCCACCGGTTGTTACCCACACAAACATCGCGTAACAAAAGCCGGGTTCATCGGTAACGAGAACCCGGCTTTTTTTGTGCACACAGCCAAACATGAAATCGGCAAACCATTGATAAATAAGGATTTGCAAAAACTGGCACGGGTTCTGCTTTATCTCTGGCATAACAACAATAACAAACCAGAAACAACACAATAAAAATAAGACAGAACGACTCCAGCACAACAAAAACAACAAGGCGGAGGCGCAGCTAACTGATCATTTTGGAGAGGATTTGCCCTTGGGGTTCGCCCCACAGCCAGACTGAGAACAATAAAACTGCCTTGAGGCAGCACCTGAACTGGTTGGGTCAAGGATTGATCAAGGCAATATCAGCATCCAAAGTAATCCGTTTGCTCCTGGTACCTGAATTGGGCTACCAAAAACGGGCCAACCAACAAAAACAACAGGCCCGCAATAATAACAAAAACAAAGCACGCACCTACTTGGGGGGGAGCCTAGGCTCCCCCAGTAGCTTTACCCTCCCCGGTTTGCCATTTAATTCACCATCCCCCTCCCCAATGCTAGAATCCGCGCCAGCCGTGCGTTCTAATGCATTTTTCAGCCCGTCGCCTTACGTCTCTTGTTTTCATCCAGACGCTTTACGACGCCCTGAAACGACCGTTTTCTTCATTACACAGTGCTCCCCATGCTGAAAAAGCTGTTCAAGTCCTTCCGCTCGCCCCTCAAGCGCAAAGCCCATCCACGCAGCACCCCCGAGGTTCTGAGCAGCCGCCAGCACGCCCTGCAGCGGGCGAAGTTCAGTCGCAATGCGGTGAACGTGGTGGAGCGCCTGCAGCATGCCGGCTACCAGGCCTACCTGGTCGGCGGTTGCGTGCGCGACTTGCTGCTCGGCCTGCAGCCCAAGGACTTCGACGTCGCCACCAGCGCCACGCCGGAACAGGTCCGCGCCGAGTTTCGCAACGCACGGGTGATCGGCCGCCGCTTCAAGCTGGCACACGTGCATTTCGGCCGCGAGATCATCGAAGTCGCCACCTTCCGCGCCAACCACCCGCAGGGTGATGACGAGGAAGACAGCCACCTGTCCTCGCGCAACGAGAGCGGGCGCATCCTGCGTGACAACGTCTACGGCAGCCTGGAGGACGACGCCCAGCGCCGCGACTTCACCATCAATGCGCTGTATTTCGACGTCACCGGCGAGCGCATCCTCGACTACGCCCATGGCGTACACGACATCCGCAACCGCCTGATCCGCCTGATCGGCGATCCCGAGCAGCGCTACCTGGAAGACCCGGTGCGCATGCTGCGTGCCGTGCGCTTCGCCGCCAAACTCGACTTCGATATCGAGAAGCACAGCGCCGCACCGATTCGCCAGCTGGCCTCGAAACTGCGCGACATTCCTTCAGCACGCCTGTTCGACGAAGTGCTCAAGCTGTTTCTCGCCGGTTACGCCGAGCACACCTTCGACCTGCTGGTCGAGTACGACCTGTTCGCCCCGCTGTTCCCGGCCAGCGCCGCCGCCCTCAAGCGCAACCCGGACTACACCGGCACGCTGATCCGCCAGGCCCTGGCCAATACCGACGATCGTATCGCCCAGGGCAAGCCGGTAACCCCGGCCTTCCTGTTCGCTGCTCTGCTCTGGCCGGCCCTGCCGGCGCGCGTTCTGCAACTGCAGGAGCGCGGCATGCCGCCGATCCCGGCCATGCAGGAAGCCGCCCACGACCTGATCGCCGAGCAGTGCCAGCGCATTGCCATTCCCAAGCGTTTCACCCTGCCGATCCGCGAGATCTGGGACATGCAGGAGCGCCTGCCACGGCGCAGCGGCAAACGTGCCGATCTGCTGCTGGAGAACCCACGCTTCCGTGCCGGTTACGACTTCCTGCTGCTGCGCGAAGATGCAGGCGAAGAAACCGGTGGCCTGGGCGACTGGTGGACCGACTACCAGGATGCTACCGACAGCGAACGGCGCAGCATGATCCGCGACCTCAGCAATCGCCAGGATGACGCCGGTGAAGGCCCAGCCCGCAAGCGCCGCCGTGGCGGCCGCAACAAGCGCCGCGGTCCACGCACCGACGCGCCTGCCGGCGAATAAGGTGGAACGGGTCTACCTCGGACTCGGCAGCAACCTGGCCGAGCCCCTGCAGCAACTACGCGCCGCCCTGGCCGCCATCACCCGCCTGCCGGGCAGCCAGTTGGCGGCGGTCTCCTCCTTCTATGCCAGCGACCCACTGGGCCCGTCCGACCAGCCACGCTACGTGAATGCAGTGGCCGCGCTGGATACCAGTCTCGCGCCGCTGGAACTGCTCGATGCCCTGCAGGCCATCGAACTGGAGCAGGGCCGCGTACGCAAGGATGAACGCTGGGGGCCACGCACCCTTGACCTCGACATCCTGCTGTTCGGCCAACGCCACCTCGCCGAAGAGCGCCTGACCGTGCCGCATTACCACATGCACGCCCGCGCCTTTGTTCTCTATCCGCTGGCGGAAATCGCCGCCGACCTGCAGCTGCCCGATGGCCGCCACCTGCGTGACTTGCTGGCAGCCTGCCCCTACACGGGCCTGGAGCGGCTAGCCGCGCCACAGGTAACGCCGTAACACGGCGGTAACACCCACGATTGACTTCGTGCACCCCCATCGGGACTATAGGCGTCCCGTTGCCCTGAGGCGGTGCAGAACCGCTGCTTATCAGGCCGTGAACCCGCGCCAAAAGCGCCCTGTTTCACCCGGCCTGCTGATGAGGAATCGTTGATGCCTGATACAACCGTAAGCACCCTGCTGGGCCTCAAGCAGAAAGGCGAGAAGATCGCCATGCTGACCGCCTACGATGCCACCTTCGCCCAGGCAGCCTGCCAGGCCGGCGTGGACGTGCTGCTGGTCGGCGACTCCCTCGGCATGGTCCTGCAGGGCCATGACAGCACCCTGCCAGTCAGCGTCACCGACATGGCCTACCACACCGCCGCGGTCAAACGCGGCAACCAGGGCGCACTGATCCTCAGCGATCTGCCGTTCATGGCCTATGCCACACTGGAACAGACCTTCACCAGCTGCGCCGCGCTGATGCAGGCCGGTGCGCACATGGTCAAGCTGGAAGGCGCGGCCTGGCTGGCCGAGCCGATCCGCCAACTGGCCGAGCGCGGCGTGCCGGTGTGCGCCCACCTGGGCCTGACCCCGCAGGCGGTCAACGTGTTCGGCGGTTACAAGGTGCAGGGCCGCGGTGACGCTGCCGCGCGCCAGTTGCGGGCCGATGCCATGGCCCTGGAGCAGGCAGGCGCCGCCATGGTCCTGCTCGAATGCGTGCCCAGCGAGCTGGCTGCCGAGATCAGTCAGTCACTGAAGATCCCGGTGATCGGTATTGGCGCAGGCTCGGCCACCGACGGCCAGGTCCTGGTGCTGCACGACATGCTCGGCCTGTCGCTGACCGGTCGCGCACCGAAGTTCGTGAAGAACTTCATGGCCGGCCAGCCAACCATCCAGGCCGCCCTCGCCGCCTACGTCCAGGCCGTGAAAGACGTCAGCTTCCCCGCCGAGGAACACGGATTCTCCGCATGAACACCGTCAAGACCGTACTCGAACTGCGCGCCGCCGTGGCGCGCGCGCGTGGCGAAGGCAAGCGCATCGCCTTCGTGCCGACCATGGGCAACCTGCACGAAGGCCATATCGCCCTGGTGGAGAAGGCCGGCCAGCGCGCCGACTTCGTGGTCGCCAGCATCTTCGTCAACCCGCTGCAGTTCGGCCCCAACGAAGACCTGGCCAAGTACCCGCGCACCCTGCTCGCCGACCAGGAAAAACTGGTCGCCGCCGGTTGCCACCTGCTGTTCCACCCGGATGTCGAAGAGATGTACCCCAACGGCATGGACGGCCAGACCCTGGTCAGCGTGCGCGGGGTTTCCGAAGGCCTGTGTGGCGGCAGCCGCCCCGGCCACTTCGACGGCGTCGCCACCGTGGTGAGCAAGCTGTTCAACATGGTTCAGCCGGATCTGGCGATCTTCGGCGAAAAGGACTTCCAGCAACTGGCAGTGATCCGCACCCTGGTGCGCGACCTCAACATGCCAATCCAGATCATGGGCGAGCCGACCGTACGCGCCGCCGATGGCCTGGCGCTGTCGTCGCGTAACGGCTACCTGAGCGAACAGCAGCGCGCCAGCGCGCCGGCCCTGTACCGCACCCTGAACCAATTGGCCGAGGCCATCCGCGCTGGCCGGCGCGACTTCGCCCAACTCGAGAGCGAAGGCAAGGGCGCCCTCAGCGATGCGGGCTTTCGCCCCGACTACCTGGAAATCCGTGAAGCCGGCAGCTTGCGTCCAGCTAGCGCCACGGACAGCCAATTGGTGATTCTCGGCGCAGCGTTCATGGGCGCTACACGGCTGATCGACAACCTGGCTTTCGAGCTCTGAGGCCAGGCGATCTGTGACCTTGAACACTGTTCTGGGTTCGGGCAAACTCTGCCGCCGCCCGAGGTACTGACGAGGAAATTGCCATGCACGCCATCATGCTCAAGGCCAAACTGCACCGCGCCATCGTCACCCATGCGGTGCTCGACTACGAAGGCTCCTGCGCCATCGACGGCGAATGGCTGGACCTCTCCGGCATCCGCGAATACGAGCAGATCCAGCTGTACAACGTGGACAACGGCGAACGCTTCACCACCTACGCCATCCGCGGCGAGGAAGGTTCGAAGATCATCTCGGTCAACGGTGCCGCCGCGCACAAGGCCGGCGTCGGCCACCGCCTGATCATCTGCGCCTACGCCCACTACAGCGAGGCCGAGCTGGCCAACTTCCAGCCGCGCGTTCTCTATATGGGTGCCGATGGCGAGCTGAGCCACACCAGCAACGCAATTCCCGTACAGGTCGCCTGATCGCGAGCCGTACCGCTACACTGCAAGCCCGGAACCTTCCGGGCTTTTTAATGCCCGATTGCACACCGGCCGCATAACAAGGAAACAGCTGCCCATGGCGTATCACCAGCACCCGCTCGACGTCACCACCCTGCCCGCCTGGCAGGCCCTGCGCCAGCACCGCGAGGACATGCAATCGTTCGGCATGCGTGATGCCTTCGCCAGCGATGCCAAGCGTTTCGAGCGCTTTTCCATGAGCACCTGCGGCCTGTTCCTCGACTACTCGAAGAACCTGATCAGCCCGCAGACCCGCGACCTGCTGGTCAACCTGGCCAGGGAAGCCGGCCTCGAACAGGCCATCGAGGGCCTGTTCAATGGCGAGCAGCTGAACGCCTCGGAAGGCCGCCCGGCACTGCACACCGCCCTGCGCCGGCCGATCGGCGACTGCGTCAAGGTCAATGGGGTCAACGTGATGCCCGAGGTGCACCGCGTGCTGCACCAGATGACTGACATAGTCGGGCGCATCCACAGCAACATGTGGCGTGGCTACAGCGACAAGACCATCACCGACGTGGTCAATATCGGCATCGGCGGCTCATTCCTCGGTCCACAGCTGGTCTCCGAGGCGCTGCTGCCATTCACCCAGCACGGTGTACGCTGCCACTACCTGGCCAATATCGACGGCAGCGAGTTCCATGAACTGACCGCCAAGCTGAACGCCGAAACCACCCTGTTCATCGTTTCCAGCAAGTCCTTCGGCACCCTGGAGACCCTGAAGAACGCCCAGGCCGCGCGTACCTGGTACCTGGCCCGCGGCGGCACCGAGGAAAAGCTCTACCGCCACTTCATCGCCGTCACCAGCAACAAGGAAGCGGCGATCGCCTTCGGCATCCGCGAGAAGAACATTTTCCCGATGTGGGACTGGGTCGGCGGGCGCTACTCGCTGTGGTCGGCCATCGGCCTGCCAATCGCCCTGGCCATCGGCATGTCCAACTTCAAGGAGCTGCTGTCCGGCGCCCACAGCATGGACACGCATTTCCGCACCACCAGCTTCGACAAGAACATGCCGGTGCTACTGGCCCTGCTCGGCGTCTGGTATGGCAACTTCTGGGGTGCGCAGAGCCACGCCATCCTGCCGTACGACCATTACCTGCGGAACATCACCAAGCACCTGCAACAGCTGGACATGGAGTCCAACGGCAAGCGCGTGCGCCAGGATGGCAGCCCGGTCAGCACCGACACCGGCCCGGTGATCTGGGGCGGCGTCGGCTGCAACGGCCAGCATGCCTACCACCAGCTGCTGCACCAGGGCACCCAGCTGATTCCGGCCGACTTCATCGTGCCGGTGGTCAGCTACAACCCGGTGGCCGATCACCACCAGTGGCTGTACGCCAACTGCCTGTCGCAGAGCCAGGCGCTGATGCTCGGCAAATGCCGCAACGAGGCCGAGGCCGAGCTGCGCGCCAACGGCCTGAGCGAAGACGACGTGCAACGCCTGGCGCCGCACAAGGTGATCCCCGGCAACCGCCCAAGCAACACCCTGGTGCTGGAACGCATCAGCCCACGACGCCTCGGCGCACTGGTGGCGATGTACGAGCATAAGGTGTTCGTGCAGAGCGTGATCTGGGGCATCAACGCCTTCGACCAGTGGGGCGTGGAGTTGGGCAAGGACCTTGGCAAAGGCGTCTACCAGCGCTTGACCGCCTGGGACGCTGCACCGGCCGAGGATGCCTCGACCCAGGGACTGATCGATTTCTTCCGCGGTCGCCACCGCGGTTGACCCCACAAGCCCGGCCTAGTGCCGGGCTTTTGCATTCTGTAGCTCGGCGCTAACCCAGCAGCGCAGCCGCCTGTTCCCCGGATTGCATCCGGGCTACGGCAGCACTGCGCAAAAGGCACGTTGCACGGCACTTGAACCAAGCAACTGCTTGGTTCACCCTATTTGGCATCGCGGCCAGACAATAACAAGGACCCCGCCATGTTCGAAATCAGCCTCCACCCGGTCAAGGATGACGTACGCCAGCGCGCCCACCTGGATAATGACGCCTACCTACGGCTGTATCGCCAATCCATCGAGCAACCCGATGCCTTCTGGGGCGAACAGGCCAGGCAGTTCCTCGACTGGTCCAAGCCCTGGGACCAGGTGCACAGCAGCGACCTGACCAAGGGCCAGGCCGAATGGTTCAAGGGCGGTCAGCTCAACGTGGCGCACAACTGCATCGATCGCCACCTGACAGAGCGCGGCGAACAGATCGCCATCATCTGGGAAGGCGATAACCCCAGCGAATCGGCCCACATCACCTACAACAAGCTGCACAGCCATGTCTGCCGCCTGGCCAATGTGCTCAAGCAGCGCGGAGTGAAGAAAGGCGACCGGGTGTGCATCTACATGCCGATGATCCCCGAGGCGGCATACGCCATGCTCGCCTGCACGCGCATCGGCGCGGTGCACTCGGTGGTGTTCGGCGGCTTCTCCCCGGATGCCCTGCGCGACCGCATCCTCGATGCCGACTGCCGCACCGTGATCACCGCCGACGAGGGCGTGCGCGGCGGCAAGTACGTCGCGCTCAAGGCCAACGTCGACAAAGCCCTGCAGAGCTGCCCGGCCGTCAGCACCGTGGTGGTGGTCGAGCGTACCCAGGGCGAGGTGGATTGGGTGGAAGGCCGCGACCTCTGGTACCACGAGGCCCTGCGCGAAGTGTCCGGCGACTGCCCGGCCGAGCCGATGGACGCCGAAGACCCGCTGTTCATCCTCTACACCTCAGGCAGTACCGGCAAACCCAAGGGCGTGCTGCACAGCACCGGCGGCTACCTGCTGGGCGCGGCGATGACCCACAAGTACGTGTTCGACTACCACGAAGGCGATATCTACTGGTGCACCGCCGACGTCGGCTGGGTCACCGGGCACAGCTACATCGTCTACGGCCCGCTGGCCAACGGCGCCACCACCCTGATGTTCGAGGGTGTGCCGAACTACCCGGACGCCTCGCGCTTCTGGCAGGTGATCGACAAGCATCAGGTCAACATCTTCTACACCGCACCGACCGCCCTGCGCGCGCTGATGCGCGAGGGCGAAGGTCCAGTGCAGAAGACCTCGCGCAGCAGCCTGCGTCTGCTCGGCTCGGTCGGAGAGCCGATCAACCCGGAAGCCTGGGAGTGGTACTACAACGTGGTCGGAGAGCGCCGCTGCCCGATCGTCGACACCTGGTGGCAGACCGAGACCGGCAGCATCCTGATCACCCCGCTGCCCGGCGCCACCGATCTCAAGCCCGGCTCGGCGACCCGCCCGTTCTTCGGCGTGCAGCCGGTGCTGCTGGACCAGCAGGGCAAGGAAATTGACGGCCCCGGCGCCGGCGTACTGGCGATCAAGGCCAGCTGGCCGAGCCAGATCCGCAGCGTCTACGGCGATCACCAGCGGATGATCGACACCTACTTCAAGCCCTACCCCGGCTACTACTTCACCGGTGACGGCGCGCGCCGCGACGAGGACGGCTACTACTGGATCACCGGCCGCGTCGACGACGTGATCAACGTCTCCGGCCACCGCATCGGCACCGCCGAAGTGGAAAGCGCGCTGGTCCTGCACGATGCGATCGCCGAGGCTGCCGTGGTCGGTTATCCGCACGACATCAAGGGCCAGGGCATCTACGCCTTCGTCACCCCGGTGCTCGGCGCGGAGCTCAATGACGCGCTCAAGGCCGAGCTTCTAGCGCTGGTCAGCAAGGAGATCGGCAGCTTCGCCAAGCCGGAGCTGATCCAGTGGGCGCCGGGCCTGCCGAAGACCCGCTCGGGCAAGATCATGCGGCGCATCCTGCGCAAGATCGCCTGCAACGAGCTGGAAAACATGGGCGACACCTCGACCCTGGCTGACCCTAGCGTGGTCGACAGCCTGATCGACCAGCGCCTCAATCGCTGAGCAATACCCAGCCCTGCCGGCACAACGGCAGGGCTGGTAAACTGCGCGCTTTCCTTTTCCGAGATACCGCGCATGCCCTCTCTCAACCAGGCGCTGCGCGCCGCTCTCGACGCCCGCCAGGATCTGCTCGGCGAACTGCACGAGCAAGGCACCGACTGCTACCGCCTGTTCCACGGTAGCCAGGAAGGCGCCCCCGGCCTCACCGCCGACCGTTACGGCCCGCAGCTGCTGGTGCAGAGCTTCCATCAGAGCCTCGAGCGCGACGCCCTGCTCGACCTGCACGCAACCGTCCAGCAACAGCTCGGCCACAATCTGCAACTGGTCTACAACGACCGCTCGCAAGGCAACTCGCGCATCGACCGTAGCGACCCGGTGTACCAAGCCGAGCCTGCAGCGCTGGAAGATCAGATCGGTCACGAGTGGGGCCTCAACTACCGGGTGCGCGGCCGCCATCCGGGGCAGGACCCGCTGCTGTTCCTCGACCTACGCAACGCCCGCGGCTGGGTCAAGGCGCACAGCGCCGGCAAGTCTGTGCTCAACCTGTTCGCTTACACCTGCGGCGTTGGCCTGTGCGCCGCGGCGGGAGGGGCCAGCGAAGTGGTCAACCTCGACTTCGCCGAAGGCAACCTGGCGGTCGGCCGCGAGAACGGTCTGCTCAACCCGCAGCTGCCACCCATGCAGTTCATCCAGTCCGATTACTTTCCGGCCATCCGCCAACTGGCCGGCTTGCCGATCAGTGCGCGGCGCGGGCACAAGCTGCCGCACTATCCGCGCTTGGCGCAGCGCCAGTTCGACCTGGTGCTGCTCGACCCGCCGGCCTGGGCCAAGAGCGCTTTCGGCACCGTCGACCTGCAGCGTGACTACCAGAGCTTGCTCAAGCCGGCGATCCTCGCCACCGCGGCCGATGGCACGCTGATCTGCTGCAACAACCTGGCGCGCGTGGCCATGGACGACTGGCGCGAGCAGGTGCTGCGCTGCGCGGAGAAGCTCGGCCGGCCGGTGCGCGACTGGCAGGTGCTGGCGCCGGCGGCGGACTTCCCCTCGCACGATGGCCAGCCACCGCTGAAGACCCTGATCCTGCAATTCTGAGTGGCTCGGCCAGCATACCGAGGGAGCCACTTTAAAATAGCCATGCCATACTTCCGGGCATCTCAGCCTGGAAGTTGAAGTCGCGCCATGCCCAACGGATTGAAACGCGCCACGAGCGCACTGCTGATCGCCTTCGCCCTCTACAGCCTGCTCGGTTTCCTGATCCTGCCCGGCATCGGCCTGCGCATCGCCAATCAGCAGCTGACGCAACTGGCCAACGTGCCGGCGCGCCTGGAACGTATCGAGCTCAACCCCTTCAGCCTGGAGCTGAGCCTGTGGGGCTTGCATATCGGCGAGACGGACAAGGAGCAGATCGCCTTCGATCGCCTGTACGCCAATCTGCAGCTGGATAGCCTATGGGGCGGCGCCCTGCACCTGGCCGATATCGAGCTGGAGAAGGCGCGCAGCGAAGTGCTGTTCGCCAAGGACGGTACGCTCAACCTGACCCAGCTGTTCAAGCTGCCCGCCAGCCCGGAGCAACCGGCGGCGACAGAACCGAGCGAGCCCTTTCCGCTGCGCATCGAGCGCATCGAACTGATCGAGAACGGTCTGCACTTCCGCGACTTGCGCCCCAGCGAGCCGGTCGAATTCGTCTATGACTCGCTCAACCTGGAGCTGAAGAACCTCAGCACCCTGCCCGATGACAATGCCGAGATGAACCTGGTCGCGGTCGGACCGTACGGTGGGCGTATCGACTGGCAGGGACAGATCAGCCTTACCCCCATCAGCTCCAGCGGCCAGCTGAAGGTCACCGATGGCAAGCTGAAAGGCGTATGGCCCTATGTGCGCGACGCTCTGCCACTGGTGCTGGAGGATGGCGTGGTCAGCCTGAGCACCGACTACCACCTGAGCCTGGCCAAGGGCACGGAAGTGTTGCTGAGCAACACTTCGGTCGATCTCAGCAACTTCGCCATCAAGAGCCCAGAGGACAAACCCCTGCTGCGCCTGGCCAGCCTGAACGTCGCCGAGACCAGCCTGGATCTGGCCAAGCAACAGGTCATAGTCGGCAAGATTCGCAGCCAGAAGCTGGAAACCTGGGCCGCACGCGAGAAGGATGGCCAACTGGACTGGCAGAAACTGCTCGCCAGCCAGCCAAGCAAACCCACACCGGCGCCTGCCTCGGCTCCAGCTCCGGCTCCGGCTCCGGCTCCGAACGAGGGTGGTGCAGGCTCCACGCCGACTAGCCCAGAGGACAGCGCAAGCGCTGCCGTAGCGACTGGCGAAATGCCCCCGGCAGCGCCAAGCGCAGCCACAGAAGCTACGCCTGCAACTGCCACCGAGCCGGGCAAACCCTGGCAAGTGATCCTGCGTGACGTGCAGCTGCGCGACTACCAGATCCACCTGGCCGATCGCGCGCCCGGCAATGAGGTCAAGGTCGAGCTGGGCCCGCTCAACCTCGACCTCAAGGACTTCGACAGCCTGGGCACCTCGCCTTTTACCCTCAAGCTCGACAGCGGCCTGAACCAGAAAGGCCAGCTCAAGGCCGACGGCCAGGTGCAGCTGAGCCCGATCACGGCCAAGCTGCAGGTGGCCACCCGCGATATCGACCTGCGCCTGGCCCAGGCTTACATCACCCCGCTGATGCGCCTGGAGCTGCGCAGCGGCCTGCTCGGCAGCGACCTGGCCGTCGACCTGAAAAGCGTCGAGCCGCTGGCCTTCAGCATTGGCGGACGCGCCGAGGTCAACCAGCTGCACACCCTCGACACGCTCAAGGAGCGCGATTTCCTCAAGTGGCAGCATCTGGTGGTGGACGGCCTCGACTATCGCCACGGCGAAGGCCTGGCGATCCAGCAGGTCAGCCTGCAGCAGCCCTATACCCGCTTCATCATCAATGAAGACCTGACCACCAACGTCAACGACCTGATCATCGCCCAGCCAGCCGAGCCGAATGCCAAGGCAGAGCCGGCCGGCGAGCCGATGCCGATCCGCATTGGCGGCATCAGCATCGCGGACGGCTCGGCCAACTTCGCCGACTTCAGCCTGACCCCCAATTTCGCCACGGCCATCCAGCAGCTCAACGGCAAGATCGGCACGCTCGACAACCAGAGTCCGAAGACCGCCAGCGTGGATATCAAGGGCAAGGTCGACAAGTACGCACCGGTCACCATCAAGGGCAAGCTGACGCCGTTCGACCCGATGAACAGCCTGGATATCGCCACCAGCTTCAAGAATGTCGAACTGACCACCCTCACCCCTTACTCCGGCAAGTTCGCCGGCTACCGCATCCGCAAGGGCCGACTCAACCTCGACCTGCACTACCAGATCGAGAAAGGCCAGCTGAATGCCGAGAACAAGGTGCTGGTGGAGGACCTGCAACTGGGCGAGCAGGTCGACAGCAAAGACGCCGTGGACCTGCCGATCCGCCTGGCCGTGGCTCTGCTCAAGGACACCAACGGCAATATCGAGATCGCGCTGCCGGTGCAGGGCAACCTCAACAGCCCTGAATTCAGCGTGATGCCGATCGTCTGGCAGACCCTGCGCAACCTAGTGCTGCGCGCCGCCCAGGCGCCCTTCAAGTTCATCGCCGGTCTGGTCGGCGGCAGCGAGGTCGATCTCAGCCAGGTGCAGTTCGCCGCCGGCAGCGATGAGCTGGACGGTGCCGCACAGAAGGCCCTGGATACCCTGGCCGCCGCCCTCAAGGAGCGCCCCGTATTGCGCCTGGAAGTCGAAGGCATGAGCGCCCAGAGCAGCGATGGCCCTCTGCTGGCAGTCGAGCGTCTGGAGCGTGAATACCAGAACACCTGGTACAAGATGCTGCAGCGCCGCGGCGATGCGGTGCCCGCCGAACCGGAGCAATTGGTGGTCGATGAGGACGACAAGGCCGTGCTGCTGGAAGGCATCTACCGCACCCGCCTCAAGCAGCAGCCGCCGGCCGAGTGGGCCGAGCTGCCTGATGAGGAGCGTGGCGCCAAGCTGAAAGACGCCGTGCTGCAATCCTGGGGGCAAAGCGAGCTGCTCCTGCGCCAGCTGGCCCAGGCCCGCGCCGCCAGTATCAAGGACTATCTGGTGGAGCGCGGCGGCCTGGCCGATCAGCGCATCTATCTGCTCGACGTCAGCAGCAGCGAGGCCCTGGCCGACGGCAAGGTCGCCACCGCCCTGCACCTGGGCAGTGAGTAAGACTATGCCACGCCAACTGCTCTGCCTGGCCCTGCTGACACTCTGCAGCGGCCTGGCTCAGGCCGGCAGCATGCGCTGCGGCACGCAACTGGTCAGTGAGGGCGACCGCGCCTTTGAGGTCGAACGCAAGTGCGGTGAGCCTGCCTACCGCGACCTGGTCGGCTACACCCTAGGCAGCTACGATCGGCGCGAATTCAAGATCGAAGAATGGGTCTACGGGCCGAACAACGGCATGCTCAGCATCCTTACCTTCGAAGGCAATCGCCTGATCCGCATCGAAACCCGTCGCGGCCGCTGACAGCCGCCAAAAGCCGGTGTAGGCTGCCGGCCAATACCCCCTGCGGTGTGGAATTCTCGATGCGCAACGCCCTGCTGATCGTCCTTGGCCTGCTGTTCGCCGGCGCGGTACAGGCCAGCTCCACCCTGCGCTGCGGCAGCAAACTGATCAGCACTGGCGATATGGCTGGCGAAGTGCTGGACAAGTGTGGCGAGCCAGTCAGCCGCGACTTCCTCGGTTACCGCGAGGTGGTCGACTACTACGGCTACGCCAGCGAAGTGGCCATCGAAGAGTGGATCTATGGCCCACGCAACGGCATGCTTTATTTCCTGCGTCTGGAAGGCAATCGCCTGATCAAGATCGACAGCAAACGCGGCGACTGAGCCGCCAATTCCTCCGCTTTACCCTCCCATGAACAAGGATGCTCTAGATGAAAACTCTCGTTATCGGTGCCCTGCTGGCTGTCTGCAGTTTTTCGGCTTCGGCCTCCATGCGCTGCGACAACGGCATTGCCAGCAAAGGTGATCGCAGCAGCGAGGTGCGCATGAAGTGTGGCGCACCGGCCAGCCAGAGCGTGATCGGCTACACCCTCAATGCTCAGGGCGAGCAGGAGTTCAAACAGGAAGAGTGGGTCTACGGCCCGCGCAACGGCATGTACTACTTCCTGACGTTCGAGGCGGAACGCCTGAAGAGCATCGAGAGCAAACGCGGCCAGTAAAGCCTCAGTACACGGAAGTAAGTCATGCTGATCATCCCGGCCGAACACCCGCTGGACTGGAAACGTCCGCCCGTCATCACCTTGCTGCTGATCCTGCTCAACACCCTGATCTACTTTGGCTATCAGGGTGGCGATCAGGTGCGCGAGGAAACCGCGGTGCGCACCTACCTCGACGGCGGCCTGCTCAATCGCGAGCGGGCACTCTTCACCGAGGACTTCAGCCAGCGCCGGGAACTGGATCAGGACAGCCGCGAGTATCTCGACGGCATGCGCCGTCAGGACCTGGCGGCGCTGATCCTGCATGACCTGGAGTTCGAGCACGGCCTGCACCAGCGCGCGGAGTATCGTGCGGACAACGCCTGGCAAGCGGCGCGGCAGAAGGCCGAAGCGGCGCGCGACCAGATCAGCAGCATGCGCTTCGGCTTTATCCCAGCCAGGTTCACGGTTGAAGGCCTGTTCGGGGCGATGTTCCTGCATGGCAGCTTCGACCACCTGCTGGGCAACATGCTGTTCCTCTTCATCTTCGGCTTCGCCCTGGAAATCGCCCTGGGCCGCGCCGTCTATCTGGGCCTGTACCTGCTCAGCGGCGTGGCCTCGCACCTGCTCTGGTGGGCGGTGGATCCGGTCTGGGTCAGCGGAGTCGGCGCCTCCGGGGCGATCTCCGGGCTGATGGGCATGTACCTGGGCGTCTACGGCCTGCGCAAGATCAACTTCTTCTACTGGCTCGGCCCGCTGTTCGGCTACTTCAAGGCGCCGGCGCTGTGGATTCTGCCGGTGTGGATGGGCAAGGAGCTGTACGGCCTGCTGCTGGCCGAGGGCAACACCAACTACTACGCCCACCTCGGCGGCCTGGGTGCCGGCTTTCTCGCCGTGTGGCTGCCGCGCCTGGGTGGGCGCCTCAAAGTCGACGAGGCCTACCTGCACAAGGAAGACCCGGACGCGCCATTCAAGCGCGAACTGGCCGCCCTCGACCAACTGCTCAGCCAGTTCGCCCTGGATCAGGCCGCCAGCAGCGGGGCGGATCTACTGGCGCGCTATCCCGGCCGCCCAGCACTGCTGGAACGCCTCTACGCAGTAGCCCGCGGGCGTCAGGATAAAGCGCTGCTTACCAGCGTGCTCAAGCAGGTATTCGCCCTACCCGAAGACGGCACAAGCCTGGCGCTGCTGCGGCGGATTGCCGACGACAGCGGCGAAATGGAGCAACGCCTGCTGCAGCACCCGGCCGTGCAATTGCACCTGCTGCCACCGCTGATCCGCGCTGGCGAGGGGCAGCGCGCACTGGGCGCCTGGCGCCGCCTGAGCCGCAGCACGCAACTGCCCCCGCAGTTTCCCGTATTGACCCTGCAGCTGGCTCGCCAGCTCGGCCAGCGTCAGGACCTGAGCGGTGTCAGCGAACTGAGCCGCTTCCTGCGCCAGGCCTTTCCGGAGGCCGAGCAGACCCAGCAACTGGCCCTGTACCAGCAGCATCTGGCGCGCTGAGCGTAATCCGGGATTGCTCCCCCGGATTGCATCCGGGCTACGGTTCTTAGCTGCGCTCGGCCAAACGCTGGATAGTCGTTTCTAACACGGCGACCTCAGCCAGCAGCGGTGATTGCGGATAACGCGCGCGGATGAAGCCGAGCAGTTTCTGCGCCGGCTCAAGTTGCCCCAGCCCTTCCGCAAACCCACGTGCAGCCAGCAGGTAGGCACGGGCGATGAACGGGTACTCTGGAAAGCGCTGGTGCAGGTTGCGCAACAGGCTAAGGCCCTCACGGATCTTGTGCCGTTCGATCAACGCCTGCGCCACCCGCTCACAAACCTGGGCATCGTCCGGCAGGTAATCAGCCTGCAACCGGCGCGCATTGAGCAACGCCGTGGCCGCCAGCGGCGGATTCAGCCGCGCCGCCAACGGCAGGTAATGGGCCAGATGGCGCAGGCAGCGCTCCGTGGCATTCAGGCCATAGAGCAACTGATGGAAGCGCTCGTTCAGCTTGAGGTCGTTGGGCAGGCGCTCCAAAGCCTGGGTCAGTATTTCCAGGGCCGGACCGCTCTGCCCTTCCTTGAGGCGTATTTCCGCTTCGGCCAGGGCTCGGCGCCGCTGGTACTCCTCGACAGGGAAACCTGCACTGCTGCCCTCCTCGGCCACGGCAAAGCCCAGCGCGCCCTGATACTGGAACACCGCATAGCCCATCATGGCGCACATCACCACGCTGAAATAACCGAACAGCAGGGTGGCAATCGGCATCAGCACCACTCTCGGCAAGCCGTTCGAGAGCATGTAGGTGACCCAGTCCGGCGACTGCCAGAGAATGAACAGGAACACCCAGAGGATCAGGTAGCGCCAGCCCATGGCCTTGATCACCTGGCCAATCTCATCCGGGTTCAGCGCCGCGCCCAGGGTCTTGTCCAGCGCCAGGCGGATGATGCAGGCCGGGATCACTAGCTGCACGCCCAGACTGACCGCCCAGAACAGTGCCTCGCTATCGAAATCGGCTGCCAGCCACTGCGCGCCGAAGGCAATGAAGAAGATCACCAGCAAGCGCCAGAACAGGCCAAAGCCCTCGATATCGAAGGCCGTGCGCAACGCGGGTGCCTCGCGATCACCCTGGCTGGCGGTCTCGATCACCGTCTGCAGGTATTTGCAGGCCACACAGAACAGCGCCAGCCAGAGCAGCTTCCAGCCCGGCATGAACATGCTGGCCAGGGCCAGCGCCACGGCGAACAGCAAGGGCCCCTGCTGCAAGCCATAGAGAAAAAATTGCGGAATGCGTTCCCAGAAAGGCTGGGCGGTATTCGCCGCGCCGAGAAAGGTAAGCCGCTGGCGGCACAGCGGACACACCGGCTCCTGCTCCGGCGCATCGGCATTCAGCGGAATGCAGCAGTCGCCGAAATCCCGCTCGCACGGCACGCACTGCCAGGTAGCGGGTTGTGCCGGGTGGTAACGGCAGTAGGTTATGTCCATCGCCAAACATCCTTGTGGGTACTACGTAAACCGCCATTGTCCTGGCAAATCGCAGGCAAAAAAAGAGGGCCCGCAAGCGGGCCCTCCTCTTTACTGCAGTTGCGTCGAACTTAGACG
Organism: Aquipseudomonas guryensis; assembly: GCF_014164785.1. Classification (GTDB taxonomy): domain Bacteria; phylum Pseudomonadota; class Gammaproteobacteria; order Pseudomonadales; family Pseudomonadaceae; genus Aquipseudomonas; species Aquipseudomonas guryensis. The sequence continues at coordinate 298,442 of NZ_JACJFN010000001.1, forward strand.
CCCGATGCCTTGGCAGCGGCAACATCCTTGATCGACAGCTTGATACGGCCGCGGTTGTCCACGTCCAGTACCAGTACTTCAACTTCCTGACCTTCTTTCAGAATGTCGGTCACTTTCTCAACGCGAGCGTCGCTCAGCATGGAGATGTGCACCAGGCCATCCTTGCCCGGCAGGATGTTGACGAAGGCGCCGAAGTCGACGATACGTTCAACCTTGCCGACGTAGATCTTGCCGATCTCGGCTTCCGCGGTGATGCCCAGTACGCGTTGACGCGCGGCCTCGGCAGCTTCCTTGGTTTCGCCGAAGATCTTGATCGAACCGTCGTCTTCGATGTCGATCGAAGCTTTGGTCTCTTCGCAGATGGCACGGATGGTCGCGCCACCTTTGCCGATGACGTCACGGATTTTGTCCTGGTCGATCTTCATCGCGATCATGGTCGGCGCATTGGCCGACAGTTCGCTACGGGACTGGGCAATAACCTGGTTCATCTGGCCGAGGATGTTCAGGCGCGCTTCCAGGGCCTGGCCCAGGGCGATTTCCATGATCTCTTCGGTGATGCCCTGGATCTTGATGTCCATCTGCAGTGCGGTGACGCCATTGGCGGTACCGGCAACCTTGAAGTCCATGTCGCCCAGGTGGTCTTCGTCGCCGAGGATGTCGGTCAGAACAGCAAACTTCTCGCCTTCCTTGACCAGACCCATGGCGATACCGGCAACCGGGGCCTTCATCGGAACACCGGCGTCCATCAGGGCCAGGGAAGCGCCGCAAACGGAAGCCATTGAGGACGAACCGTTGGACTCGGTGATTTCCGAAACCACGCGGATGGTGTACGGGAACACGTCGGCAGCCGGCAGCATGGCCTGCACCGAACGACGGGCCAGACGACCGTGACCGATTTCGCGGCGACCGGTGGCACCCATGCGACCACACTCACCGACCGAGTACGGCGGGAAGTTGTAGTGCAGCATGAAGGGGTCTTTCTTCTCGCCTTCCAGGGTGTCGAGCAGCTGCGCGTCACGTGCGGTGCCGAGGGTGGCAACCACCAGAGCCTGGGTTTCGCCACGGGTGAACAGAGCCGAACCGTGGGTCTTGTCCAGAACGCCGACTTCGATGTTCAGGCCACGCACGGTGCGGGTGTCACGGCCATCGATACGCGGTTTGCCGTTAACGATGTTCTCGCGCACGGTGCGGTATTCGATTTCGCCGAAGGCATCTTTGACTTCACCGGCAGAAGGCTGGCCTTCTTCACCGGAGAACTTGGCCACCACCTGATCTTTCAGCTCGCCCAGACGCGCGTAGCGGTCCTGCTTGATGATGATGGTGTAGGCCTGGGAGATCGCTTCGCCGAACTCGCTACGAATGGCATTGAGCAGAGCGGTGTTTTCGGCTTTCGGCTGCCAGTCCCAGGTCGGCTTGGCGGCTTCGGCGGCCAGCTCGGTCACAGCCTGGATCACGGCCTGGAATTCGTCGTGGGCAAACAGTACGGCGCCCAGCATCTGGTCTTCGGTCAGCTCTTTGGCTTCCGACTCAACCATCAGCACGGCGTCTTTGGTACCGGCCACGACCATGTCCAGGCTGGAAGCCTTGAGCTGCTCGTAGGTCGGGTTCAACAGGTAGCCAGTTTCCGGGTGGAAAGCTACGCGCGCGGCACCGATCGGGCCGTTGAACGGAATGCCGGAGATGGCCAGGGCAGCCGAGGTACCGATCATCGCTGCGATGTCCGGATCGGTCTTCTTGCTGGTGGAAACCACGGTGCAGATGACCTGCACTTCGTTCTGGAAACCTTCCGGGAACAGCGGACGGATCGGACGGTCGATCAGGCGCGAGGTCAGGGTTTCTTTTTCCGAAGGACGCGCTTCACGCTTGAAGAAACCACCGGGGATCTTGCCCGCGGCGTAGGTTTTCTCCTGGTAGTGCACGGACAGCGGGAAGAAGCCTTTGCTCGGGTCGGCGGTCTTGGCGCCGGTTACGGCGACCAGTACGGTGACGTCGTCGTCAACGGTGACCAGCACGGCGCCGGAGGCCTGACGGGCGATACGGCCAGTCTCGAGGGTAACGGTCGATTGACCGAACTGGAACTTCTTGATTACCGGGTTCACGGTGTTTTCCTTCTCTATTGTTGCCTTGGGGAAACTGTGGAGCGAGGGATTACCCCTCTGAAAGTCTGTTCGCAACTCGGCTCGGCGGAACCGGTTTGTGAACGGGCTTTAAATACCCGCCTGCAGAAAGCCAGAAGCTGGAAGCCCCAAGCCCCGGTCGGTTGGACCGACTGCGACTTTTGACTTCCAGCTTCTCACTTCAGGGGTACGTCTTAACGACGCAGACCCAGGCGACCGATCAGGGCGCTGTAACGCGAGGCATCTTTGCCCTTCAGGTAGTCCAGCAGCTTACGACGCTGGTTAACCATACGGATCAGGCCACGACGGGAGTGGTGGTCTTTGCCGTTGGCCTTGAAGTGGCCTTGCAGCTTGTTGATGTTGGCGGTCAGCAGGGCAACCTGCACTTCCGGGCTACCGGTATCGCCTTCAGCTTGCTTGTAGTCGGTTACGATTTGGGCTTTTTCTTCAACGCTCAGTGCCATGGTAATGGGCTCCTAGAGTGAACAGGCCAGGGACTACTCCCTGTATTTAAAAGTGAGGGGTGACCGTGCCTGTTGACAGCCATCCTCGTACGCCAGCGAACGAATCCGCTGACGGTTTCGGTCATTCCGACCGAATTAGCCGACGCGGCGCAATGCGCCCGTCTTCGCTCACTTCACCGATACCGATGAAGCGACCATTGTGATCCTGTACCCGCACCATGCCGAACTTCGGCGCTTCCGGGGCGCGTACCGGCTGACCATGCAGCCAGTAGTAACTGCTGTGCTCGCTGAACTGCAGCAGCGGCCAGTGTTGCAGGCCGCTATCGGACGGTAGCAGGAAGCGGTCCACGGCCTCGTTGCCACCTTCGGCATGGGCCTGTTCCAGTTCTTCCAGGGTTACCGTCTGCGCCAGGCTGAACGGACCAGCCTGAGTACGCCGCAATTCGGCAACATGGGCACCGCAACCGAGCAACTGGCCGAGATCCTCGACCAGGGTACGAATATAGGTGCCTTTGCTGCAGGCCACGCTCAGGCGCAGTTGCGACTGTTCGAGGCTGAGTAATTCCAGGCGCGCAATAGTAACAGAACGCGCCTCGCGCTCCACTACTTCACCGGCTCGCGCCAGCTTGTACAACGGCTGACCATCCTTCTTCAGGGCCGAGTACATTGGTGGTATCTGACTGATTTCCCCGCGAAAACGCGGCAGCAGTGCTTCCACATCGCTCCGACCGACGGTCACCTCGCGGCGCTCCAGCACATCCCCCTCGGCATCGCCGGTGGTGGTGGTAACGCCAAGCTGGGCCAGGGTTTCGTAACCCTTGTCGGCATCCAGCAGGTACTGGGAGAACTTGGTCGCCTCACCGAAGCACAATGGCAGGACGCCGGTGGCTAGCGGATCGAGGCTGCCGGTGTGACCGGCCTTCTCGGCATTCAGCAGCCAGCGCACTTTCTGCAGCGCAGCGTTGGAGCTGAAACCGTGCGGCTTGTCGAGCAGGATGATGCCGCTGACATTGCGGCGAATACGTTTGACCTGAGCCACGTCAATCGTCCTGGTGCTTGCTGTCTTCGGCGACGGCACGCTCGATCAACGAGGAAAGGTGCACACCGCGAGAGATGCTTTCGTCATAGTGGAAATGAAGCTGCGGCACGCTGCGCAGCTTCATTGCCTTGCCCAGCAGCATGCGCAGGTAACCAGCGGCGTCATTCAGGACGCGCACGTTCTGGCGAATCTTTTCTGGATCGTTCTCGCCCATCACGGTGATGAAGATCTTGGCGTGCCCAACGTCACGACTGACTTCCACGGCGGTGACGGTGACGAAGCCCAGGCGCGGGTCTTTAACCTCACGCGGAATCATCTGCGCCAGCTCGCGCTGGATCTGGTCGCCGATACGCTGGGTACGGCTGTATATCTTGGCCATTTTCCTTACCTCTCCCGCAGGCAGCACCTACGGGTACAAAAGCGGCAAACGCCCGGCCGCGCTATGCGGGGCCGGGCGTTGCGTATTGCAGCTCGCGCGTTAGAGCGTACGAGCCACCTGGACCTTCTCGAACACTTCGATCTTGTCGCCGACCTTGACGTCGTTGTAGCTCTTCACCGCGATACCGCACTCCATGCCGTTACGCACTTCGGACATATCGTCCTTGAAGCGGCGCAGGGATTCCAGCTCGCCTTCGAAGATCACCACGTCTTCGCGCAGGACGCGAATCGGACGGTTACGGTGCACGACACCCTCGATCACCATACAGCCGGCCACTGCACCGAACTTCGGCGAGCGGAACACGTCACGTACTTCGGCGACGCCCAGGATGTTCTCGCGAACATCGCTGCCGAGCATGCCGGTCAGGGCTTTCTTGACGTCTTCGATGATGTCGTAGATCACGTTGTAGTAACGCATGTCCAGGCCTTCGGCCTCGACGATCTTGCGCGCACCGGCGTCGGCACGCACGTTGAAGCCGAACAGCACCGCGTTGGAGGCCAGCGCCAGGTTGGCATCGGACTCGGTGATACCACCGACACCGCCACCGACCACACGCACTTGCACTTCGTCGTTGCCCAGGCCGCTGAGCGAACCCTGCAGTGCTTCCAGCGAACCACGGACGTCGGATTTGAGGACGATGTTGAGCGTCTTCTTCTCTTCCTGCCCCATGTTCTCGAAGATGTTTTCCAGCTTGCCGGCATGGGCGCGAGCCAGTTTGACTTCGCGGAACTTGCCTTGACGGAACAGAGCCACTTCACGGGCCTTCTTCTCGTCGGCGACCACGGTCATGTCGTCACCAGCATCCGGGGTACCGTCCAGGCCGAGAATTTCGACCGGAATCGACGGACCGGCTTCCTTGATCGGCTTGCCGTTCTCGTCGAGCATGGCACGCACGCGGCCATAGTTGACGCCGACCAGAACCATGTCGCCCTGACGCAGGGTACCGTCTTGCACCAGCACGGTAGCCACCGGGCCACGGCCCTTGTCCAGGCGGGACTCGACCACTACGCCACGGCCCGGAGCCGACGGAGTAGCTTTGAGCTCCAGAACTTCGGCCTGCAGCAGTACGGCCTCGAGCAGTTCGTCGACACCGGTACCCATTTTCGCCGAGACATTCACGAACGGCGTGTCGCCACCCCACTCTTCCGGGATCACATCCAGCGCAGCCAGGCCGTTCTTGATGTTGTCCAGGTTGGCGCCCTGCTTGTCGATCTTGTTCACCGCAACCACGATCGGCACGCCGGCCGCTTTCGCGTGCTGTACGGCTTCCTGGGTCTGCGGCATCACGCCGTCGTCCGCCGCCACCACCAGGATGACGATGTCGGTAGCCTTGGCACCACGAGCACGCATCTGAGTGAACGCGGCGTGGCCCGGGGTATCGAGGAAGGTGACCATGCCACGGTCGGTTTCGACGTGGTAGGCACCGATGTGCTGGGTGATGCCACCGGCTTCGCCAGCTGCCACTTTGGCACGACGAATGTAGTCGAGCAGCGAGGTCTTACCGTGGTCGACGTGACCCATTACGGTCACGACTGGCGCACGGTGGAACGACTCACCTTCGAACTTCAGCGATTCGGCCAGTTGCTCTTCCAGGACGTTGTCGCTGACCAGCTTGACCTTGTGGCCAAACTCTTCAGCGATCAGCTGGGCAGTTTCCTGGTCCAGCACCTGGTTGATGGTCACCGGAGTGCCCAGCTTGAACATGAACTTGACGATTTCAGCGCCCTTGACCGCCATCTGTGCGGCCAGGTCGGCCACGGTGATGGTCTCGCCAATGTTTACATCACGCACGATCGGCCCCGTTGGGCTCTGGAACCCATGTTGATTACGCTTCTTCAGCTTGCCTTTGCCACGGCCACCGCGACGGAAACCATCGGTCTCTTCGTCGACAGTACGCGGAGCAACACGCGGAGCCGGTGCCTTTTCCTTGACGGTCGGGCGATGCTGAGTGGTCTTGCGGTCACCACCACGACGATCGGCATCGTCGCTGCGCGCTTTTTCCGGACGGCGCTGTTCTTCTTTCTTGCGCTCAGCCGCGGCCAGGTCGATTGCCGCAACGGCCTCGACCGGAGCGATCACCGGAGCCGCTGCCGGAGCAGCCACTGCGTCAGCGACAGCGCCTGCAGCAGCCGGCTGCTTGCGAGTTTCTTCCTCGGCACGGCGAGCAGCTTCCTGCTCAGCCTTCAGACGAGCTGCTTCTTCAGCGGCACGCTGCTCTGCAAGCTCGCGCTGCTTCTCAGCTTCAATCTCGTCAGGGCTGCGCTTGACGTAGGTTTTCTTCTTACGCACTTCCACGCTGATGGTCTTGCTACCAGCGACTTTCAGGGTGGTAGTGGTTTTGCGTTGCAAGGTGATCTTGCGCGGCTCTTCCAGTTTCTCGCCGTGGCTGCTCTTGAGGTGGGCAAGCAGGGCTTGCTTCTCATTGTCGGTCACAACTTGCTCGGCACTGGTGTGCGGCAGACCCGCCTCACGCATCTGCTGCAGCAGGCGCTCTACCGGTGTGTCGACCACTTGGGCCAGTTCTTTCACCGTGACTTGCGTCATGCACTTCTCTCCTCAGGCCGTAAAACTTACTCGAACCAATGGGCTCGGGCGGCCATGATCAGCTTGCCGGCACGCTCTTGGTCGATGCCGTCGATGTCGAGCAAGTCGTCAATCGACTGCTCGGCCAGGTCTTCGCGGGTAACAACACCGCGTACTGCCAGTTCTTGCGCCAGGTTCTTGTCCATGCCTTCCAGGGACAACAAGTCCTCGGCAGGCTGGGCATCGGCCAGCTTCTCTTCGTTGGCGATGGCCTTGGTCAGCAGGCGATCTTTGGCACGAGCACGCAGCTCGTTGACGATGTCCTCGTCGAACCCGTCGATGCTGAGCATCTCTTCCATCGGTACGTAGGCGATCTCTTCCAGGCTGGTGAAGCCTTCTTCGACCAGCACCTGGGCCAGCTCCTCGTCGACTTCCAGCTCGTCGATGAAGTTCTGCAGGATGTCGCCGGTCTCGGCTTGCTGCTTGGCCTGGATGTCCGCCTCGGTCATCACGTTGAGCGTCCAGCCGGTCAGCTGACTGGCCAGACGCACGTTCTGGCCACCACGACCGATGGCCTGGGCCAGGTTGTCTTCGCCAACGGCGATATCCATGGCATGCGCATCTTCGTCGACGATGATCGCCGCCACTTCGGCCGGGGCCATGGCGTTGATCACGAACTGCGCGACGTTTTCGTCCCACAGCACGATGTCCACGCGCTCGCCACCCAGCTCACCGGAAACGGCCTGCACACGCGAACCGCGCATGCCGATACAGGCACCTTGCGGATCGATGCGCTTGTCTTTGGAGCGCACGGCGATCTTGGCGCGCGAACCCGGATCACGAGAGGCGGCCATCACTTCGATCAGCTCTTCGGCGATTTCCGGCACTTCGATGCGGAACAGCTCGATCAGCATCTGCGGCGCAGTACGCGACAGAATCAGCTGCGGGCCACGGTTCTCGGTGCGAATTTCCTTGAGCAGGGCACGCAGACGGGCACCGACACGAAAGGTTTCACGCGGAATAATGTCTTCGCGAGCCAGCAACGCTTCGGCATTGTTACCCAGGTCGACGATCACGCTGTCGCGGGTCACTTTCTTCACGGTGCCGGAGATGATCTCGCCAACACGCTCGCGATAAGCGTCAACCACCTGAGCACGCTCGGCCTCGCGCACTTTCTGCACGATGACCTGCTTGGCGGTTTGCGCAGCAATGCGACCGAACTCGATCGACTCGACCGGTTCTTCAACAATGTCACCGACCTTGGCGCCCGGCTTCTGCTCCTGGGCTTGCTCTACAGTGAGCTCGGCTGCCGGATTTTCCAGGTCGTCTTCCTCGACCACATTCCAGCAGCGGAAAGTCTCATAGTTACCGGTGTGGCGATTGATCTCCACACGCAGCTCGACCTCGTCGTCAAAACGCTTTTTGGTCGCCGTCGCCAGAGCCAGCTCCAGCGCTTCGAAAATTACACTGGCCGGTACGCCTTTTTCGTTGGATACCGACTCTACAACCAGCAGTACTTCTTTACTCATCGTACGCCTCGCCTTTCGCAATCCATTGAAGCCACGCAATCCGCGCTAACTGCGCAATCCGCGTACTCCGCGGGATCCGCGCCTCAGTCAAAACGGGGGATAATGTTGGCCTTGTCGATCAGGTCGATCGGCAACAGGTATTCGTGGTCATCCACCAGCACCACCACGTCCTGCTCCTCCACACCGCGGAGAAGGCCCTGGAAATTGCGCCGCCCATCAAATGGTGAACGCAACTTGATTTTCACTTGCTCGCCAACGTGTTTGGCAAACTGCTCAAGAGTAAACAACGGTCGATCCATGCCTGGTGACGACACCTCAAGGGTGTACTCACTGGCAATCGGATCCTCGACATCCAGCACACCGCTGATCTGCCGACTGACCTTTTCACAATCTTCAACCAGCACACCATCTGCCTGGTCGATATAGACCCGGAGCAAGGAATGCCGACCCTGAGACAGGAACTCGACACCCCAGCACTCGTAGCCAAGCGACTCCACTACCGGGGCCAACAAGGCCTGCAACTGCTCTAGCTTGCTCGACACCTGAACCCCTCCGTGCATGTCGTACAAATAAAAAATGGGCGAAACGCCCATCATCGAGCCACTCAGAAAAACTGGCGGCGGACTGTCCAGCTAGCAAAAAGCCCCTGAAAAGGGGCTTCTATACCACTGGTTGCGGGGGCTGGATTTGAACCAACGACCTTCGGGTTATGAGCCCGACGAGCTACCAGACTGCTCCACCCCGCGTCAAAGCTGGGGCGAAAGTATACGGCTGACACCCCTTCCGGGTCAACCGAACCACCAGAAACAACAGAGCCCGCACAAAGCGGGCCCTGTTGATTTGGTACCGAGGAGGGGACTCGAACCCCTACAGCCTATGGCCACTACCACCTCAAGGTAGCGTGTCTACCAATTCCACCACCTCGGCAAAAACGGGTGTTACTTCTGCTCCGGAGCGCTCGGCACATCAGCCGCTTCAACAGCTGGTGCATGCTCTTCGAGCACCGGCACATCTTCGACAGCCGGTTTTTCCTGTTGCACTTCAAGCACCGCCGGGTCTGGCAGGCCTGCTTGCGTTAGCATATCAGACTTTTCTTTAGCAAAGAACGCTAAACCCAAGCTGGTAATGAAAAAAATCGCAGCGAGTATACCGGTAAAGCGACTCAGAAAGGTAGCCGAACCCTGACTACCGAACACGGTAGCCGAAGCACCAGCACCAAACGAAGCACCTGCATCGGCACCTTTACCCTGCTGCAGCAGCACCAGCGCAACCACACCAATGGCAACCAGCAGATGGACAACAATTACGACTGTTTCCAGCATTTTTCAGTTTCCTGCAGCGCGACAGATCGCACCAAACTCATCTGCATTCAGAGAGGCTCCACCAATGAGCCCCCCATCGATATCCGGCATGCCGAACAGTTCGGCAGCATTCGCAGCCTTCACGCTGCCGCCGTACAAAATCCTAACTCCGCGCGCCACCTCGGCATTCTCCGCCGCCAGCTGCGCACGTATGGCCGCGTGAACATCCTGCGCCTGCTGCGGCGTTGCAGTCAGCCCGGTACCAATGGCCCAGACCGGCTCATACGCAACCACAGCACGAGCAAAAGCCCCCACACCCAACTCTTCAATCACGCTACCGAGCTGACCAGCAACCACCTCAAGGGTCTTGCCAGCCTGACGCTGCTCCAGCGTTTCACCCACACACAGCACAGGCACCAAACCACAGGACTGCGCCGCAGCAAACTTGCGACTGAGGATGTCGTCGCGCTCACCCAGAATCTGGCGACGCTCGGAATGCCCAACCAGCACCAGCGAACAAGCTGCATCCGCCAACTGGCTAGGCGCTATCTCTCCCGTCAAAGCACCCTGCATCGGCTCTACAGCACAATTCTGGGCACCAACGGCGATGGACTTACCTTCCAGACCTGCAACCACCTGATTGATGTAAAGGCAGGGCGGAAAAACCGCAACCTCCACACCACTCGGCAATGCAAGCTGACGAAGGCCCTTGATCAGCTCTGCGACGCTGGCGCGGGTACCGTGCATTTTCCAGTTACCAGCTACCAGGGGGCGACGCATGCCAGACCTCGTCGATCAAAGTGGGCGCAGATGTTACCCAAGAGCATCTGCACTGGCAAGCCAATCAGGCACAGACTTCCGTGACTACTTTCGCCAACTCTTCGGCATAGCCGCGCACCTGCGCCTCATCTTCACCCTCGACCATCACGCGCACCAACGGTTCGGTACCGGACTTGCGCAGCAGTACTCGCCCACGCCCAGCCATACGCTCGGTCACCCGCGCACAGGCATCCTTGACCGCCGGGTGCTCGATTGGATCGAGACCACCGGCAAAACGCACATTGATCAGCACCTGCGGACACTTACGCAAAGCCTGGCGCGCCTCAGCCAGGGTCAGACCGCTACGCTTGAGCGCCATCAGCACCTGCAGAGCAGCAATGATCGCATCGCCGGTAGTGGTGTGCTGGAAACACACCACATGCCCTGAGTTTTCCCCGCCCAGCTGCCAGTCACGCTCCTGCAGCTCGGCCATCACATAGCGATCGCCCACCTTGGCCCGCGCAAAGGGAATACCCTGCTCGGCCAACGCCAGCTCCAGCCCCAGGTTGCTCATCAACGTCCCCACCACGCCACCGCCGAGCTTGCCGCGCTCCTGCAGGTCACGCGCAATGATGAACAGCAGTTCATCACCATCCACCACAGTGCCGTCATGATCGATCATCAGCACGCGATCGCCATCACCATCGAAGGCAATGCCCAGGTCGGCCTGCTGCGCCAGTACTTCCGCCTGCAACGCAGCGACATGGGTCGAACCACAATCATCATTGATATTGAGACCGTTGGGCTGCACCGCCAGGGTCGAAACCTGCGCACCCAACTCACGGAAAACGCTGGGCGCAACTTTATAGGTGGCGCCGTGAGCACAATCGATGACCAGCTTGAGCCCGGCAAAGCTGGTGCTGGTGGGCACACTGCTCTTGCAGAACTCGATGTAACGCCCAGCAGCATCATTGATGCGCGAAACCTTACCGAGCTGCGCCGACTCGACCACGGTCATCGGCTGATCAAGCAGTTCCTCGATCATCAACTCGACTTCATCCGGCAGCTTGGTGCCCTTACCGGAAAAGAACTTGATGCCATTGTCGTAGTGCGGATTATGAGAAGCACTGATGACGATCCCGGCCTCGGCCTGGAAGGTACGCGTCAGGTAGGCAATCGCCGGAGTGGGCATAGGCCCCAGCAGCATGACATCGGCACCCGACGCCACCAACCCGGCCTCCAGGGCAGACTCGAACATGTAGCCGGATATGCGCGTGTCCTTGCCAATCAGAATGCGGCACTTGCCCTGCTTGCGAAACGCCATACCGGCCGCCCAGCCAAGCTTGAGCATGAACTCCGGGGTAATGGGAAATTGCCCGACATGGCCGCGAATACCGTCAGTGCCAAAATATTTTCTACTCATAAACACTCCACTCGCTTTTATTCTGCAGCCTGCACGGCCGCGATCATGCGCACGGCATCGACAGTCTCGGCAACATCGTGAACGCGCAGGATGCAGGCACCCTTGTCGACGGCCAGAGCTGCCAGCGCCAATCCACCATAGAGGCGCTCACCGACTTCACGACCCAGCGCCTGGCCGATCATGCTCTTGCGCGAAACACCGATCAGCAGCGGCCGCCCCAGCACATGCAAGCCTTCCAGATGCTTGAACAGGCTCAAGTTATGCGCCAACGTCTTGGCAAAGCCAAAGCCCGGGTCAAGCACGATGCGCTCAGGAGGAATGCCCACCGCCGCACATGCAGCCATGCGCTCAGTTAAAAAATCACGAACCTCAACCAGTACATCCTGGTATTGCGGGCTTTCCTGCATGGTGCCGGGCTCGCCGCGCATATGCATCAGGCAGACTGGCAAGCCAGTGTCAGCTGCCGCCTCAAGTGCGCCATCGCGGCGCAGCGCGCGCACATCATTAATCAGCCCTGCACCCAGGCGCGCGCCCTCACGCATCACCGCTGGCGTCGAAGTATCCAGGGAAATCACCACATCCAACTCGGCAGCAATAGCCTCAACCACCGGAGCCACACGCTCCATCTCTTCGAGCGGCGAAACGGGCCGCGCACCCGGCCGGGTCGACTCGCCACCGACATCGATCAGTGTTGCGCCCGCCGCGACCATTTCCGCCGCATGACGCAACGCCGAATCCCGCGCAGCGAAACGACCGCCATCGGAAAAGGAGTCAGGGGTGACATTGAGGATGCCCATCACTTGCGGACGGCTTAAATCAAGAAACCGGCTGCCACAAGGCAGCCGGTCAAAGGTTGGCACAACAGACATTGGTAACCTTAGTGCTCGGCGGCAGGGCCACCAATAGGCTTTTCTGCGGACTCGGCAACTTCAACAGGCGCAGCAGGCGTGCCATTGTTATCGCCACCACCCTGCCATCCTTTCGGCTCGCGTGGAGCGAGTCCATTCATGATGTCATCGATCTGATCAGCGTCGATGGTTTCATACTTCATCAGCGCTTCAGCCATCGCATCGAGCTTGTCGCGATTGTCCTGCAACAGACGTTTAGCGGTGGCGTAACACTGATCGATGATGCTGCGCACCTCCTGATCGATCAGTTTGGCGGTGTCGGCAGAGACATTACTGTGCTGACTGCCCATGCTGCGCCCGAGGAACACTTCACCCTCCTCTTCGGCATACATCAGCGGGCCGAGCTTTTCCGACAAGCCCCACTTGGTGACCATGTTCTTGGCCAACTGGGTGGCACGCATGATGTCGTTGGAAGCCCCGGTAGTGACTCCATCGAAGCCCAGGGTCATCTCCTCAGCAATACGACCACCGAACAGCGAGCAGATCTGACTGGTCAGGGCGCGCTTGCTCAGGCTGTAACGGTCCTCCTCGGGAAGGAACATGGTCACACCCAGGGCGCGACCGCGCGGAATGATCGACACCTTGTAGACCGGATCATGCTCAGGCACCAGACGCCCGACAATGGCATGGCCAGCCTCGTGGAAGGCAGTATTGAGCTTCTCCTTGTCCGACATGACCATGGTCTTGCGCTCGGCACCCATCATGATCTTGTCTTTGGCCAGTTCGAACTCTTTCATCTCGACCAGACGCTTACCGGCGCGGGCCGCAAACAACGACGCCTCGTTAACCAGGTTGGCCAGGTCGGCACCGGAGAAACCTGGGGTGCCGCGCGCGATGACCGCAGGCACAACGTCCTCGCCCATCGGCACTTTGCGCATATGCACCTTGAGGATCTGCTCGCGACCACGAATGTCCGGCAAGCCGACCACAACCTGGCGATCGAAGCGACCTGGGCGCAGCAGCGCCGGATCCAGCACGTCGGGACGGTTAGTCGCGGCAATGACGATGATGCCATCGTTCATTTCGAAGCCATCCATCTCCACCAGCAACTGGTTGAGCGTCTGCTCGCGCTCGTCGTGACCGCCGCCCATGCCGGCACCACGGTGACGTCCAACGGCGTCGATCTCATCAATGAAGATGATGCAGGGGGCGTGCTTCTTGGCCTGCTCGAACATGTCGCGCACACGGGATGCACCCACACCGACAAACATCTCGACGAAGTCCGAACCAGAAATGGTGAAGAACGGCACCTTGGCCTCACCAGCAACCGCCTTGGCCAGCAAAGTCTTACCGGTACCGGGCGAACCAACCATCAGCACGCCACGCGGGATCCGACCACCCAGGCGCTGAAACTTGCCTGGATCACGGAGGAACTCGACCAGCTCACCGACTTCTTCCTTGGCCTCGTCGCAACCCGCGACATCAGCAAAGGTGGTCTTGACCTGATCTTCCGAGAGCAGACGCGCCTTGGACTTGCCGAAGCTCATCGGCCCGCCCTTGCCACCGCCACCACCCTGCATCTGGCGCATGAAGAACATGAACACGGCGATGATCACCAAGATCGGGAAACTGGCCACCAGCAACTGGGTCCAGATGCTCTGACGCTCGGGCTGCTTACCGACGATCTCGACGTTGTTGTCGATCAGATCCTTGATCAACCCGCGGTCTTCGATGGCCGGACGTACGGTCTCGAAGGTGGTGCCATCGGCGTTCTTGCCGCTGATGATGTAGCCATCCACCGTAACCTGCTTGACCCGGCCTTCCTGCACCTGCTGGATGAACTCGGAATAGTTCAGCTTGCCGGACTCGCTGGGCGTGGAGAAGTTGTTCATCACCGTGACCAGGACGGCCGCGATGATCAGCCACAGGATCAGGTTCTTTGCCATGTCGTTCAATTAGCTACCCTCTGAAGCGAGCCCCGTCCTGAAACGCGCTTCGCAAAACGGCTTGAGATATACACGTCTAACTTACTACACAACCCTGCCCCTGGCAGGTGCCGTCTGTAACCCTTTATGAGCACTGTGGCGCAACACCCCCGCGCCATGCCCACAGCTGCCGACCAGTCTAGCCCCAGCGAAAAACCCACGCGAGCAGGTATTGCTCGCGGAGGCGGCCGTGCACCAACAGCGCTATTCCACACATATTGGGGCCATCTCGGAATTCACAAGGCCTAGCGCACAAACGCCAACAATCTCGACTGTCCGCATAAAGCCCGCCTGACCGGCAAAGCCCGCACTGAATAAGGCGACACCCGCAATACCACCCCAGGAAGCCCAGCGCAATCAAGCGCCCAGCGGCACAGCACCCGAGCGATAACCGTCTACCTATGGGATTTTGGCGTGCGGATCAGCGAAGTACTCTTTTCGACCCATACCCACCAGCCCAAGAGCCGACCACAGCGCAGTTCATCTGCGACGGCCAGCGATTAGCTGGGCGTACCTCGGCACGCTCGGGTAAACTACACCGTTTTTACAGTTCAGAAGCCGCCCAAAACCTCGGCATGCGAGGCCTGACCAGGCAAAACAGGTTGGAGAAACTGCGCCATGCGCACCTTCCAGCTTTTGCCCAAGCAGCGCAAACGCATTCCGTTTTCGGCAGTTTCCCCGTCGCAGGATCAGAGCATGGCGCTTACCAACGAGCAGAAGAAACATTTCAAATCTATCGGCCACCATTTGAAGCCGGTATTGATCGTCGCCGAGAACGGCCTGACCGAAGGCGTGCAGGCCGAGCTGGAGCGCGCACTGAATGATCACGAATTGATCAAGGTGCAGTTCCGCATCACCGAACGTGACGATCGCCGCGCGCTGATTGAGGAACTGAGCAAGGTCAGCCGCTGCGAAGTGGTGCAGATCATCGGCAAGATGGCCCTGGTCTACCGCAAGAACCCCAAGGCCAACAAGAATCTGTCCAACATCCACCGCTATCAGGCCTGATAGCGGCAGTCAGCGCCCCGCCCGCTGCCCCGGCAGCGGCTGCAACACCAGCAGCACGCCGCACAACGCCAGCACCAGGTAGTTGAACAGCAGCCAGCGCGCTGCATCAGGCTGCCACTCGCGCACAGCAAAATACGCCAGCGCCATCCCCAGCACCGCCAACAGCAACTGCCCGCGCATGTCGCGCCAGAGACTGCGCACGCCTTCGGCCTGCATTAGCACCGCCACCTGCAACAGCGCACAGAACGCAGCGAAACCGACCAGCAGGGGGTTGAGGGTCGCGCCGATCGTCTCGATCAGCAGCGGCGCCAGACCGATCTTCTCCAGCGCCGGCAGCATGACGAAATGCAACAGCCACAGGCCACCGACCCAGAAGGTCTGGGCCAGCTGCCAGCTGATCGCCCCCGCACGCGGTGGCTGACGCTTAAATATGGCGGACTTCGACAATCTCGTACTCGACCACACCGCTCGGCGTCTTCACCGTGACCACATCCCCCTCCTCCTTACCAATCAGGGCACGAGCGATGGGTGAGCCAACGGAAATCTTGCTCAGCTTGATATCGGCCTCATCCTCGCCAACGATCTGGTAGGTGACGCTCTCGTCGGTCTCGCAGTTTGCGATCTCGACGGTGGTACCGAAGATCACCTTGCCGGTGTGGGCGATGGTGGTGACATCGATGATCACCGCATTCTGCAGGCGACCTTCGATATCGCGGATGCGCGCCTCGACCATACCTTGCTGCTCGCGCGCGGCGTGGTATTCGGCGTTTTCCTTGAGGTCACCCAGCTCGCGCGCAGTACCAATATCCTGGCTGAGCTTGGGCCGCACCACCTTGGTCAGATGCGCCAGTTCTTCTTCCAGGGCGCGAGCGCCCTGGACGGTCATGGGGTATTTGGTCATGCCTTAATTCCTGCATGCAGATCCTGCAGCCGGCGCACGGTCTTCTCGGGACCGAATTTGAGCGCCTCGCAGATCGCCTGCCCCGCCGCGATAGTGGTGGTGCAGTAGATCTTGTGCTGCAGAGCGTTACGACGAATGGAGTAGGAGTCAGCAATCGACTGACGGCCTTCAGTGGTGTTGATGATCAAGGTGACTTCGTCGTTCTTGATCATGTCGACCACGTGCGGGCGACCTTCGGTCACCTTGTTCACCCGGCGTACCGGCAGGCCGGCGGCCTCAATCACGCGTGCGGTACCAGCGGTGGCGACCACTTCGAAACCGAGGGCGATAAGATCGCGAGCGACCTGCTCGACGAACGGCTTGTCGTCTTCGCGCACACTGATGAAGGCGCAACCGGAGTTCGGCAGAATCTCGCTAGCACCTAGCTGGGCCTTGGCGAAGGCCTCACCAAAGGTATCGCCAACGCCCATCACTTCACCGGTGGACTTCATCTCTGGGCCGAGGATCGGGTCGACGCCAGGGAACTTGGCGAACGGGAACACCGCTTCCTTGACGCTGAAGTACGGCGGGATGATTTCCTTGGTGTAGCCGGCATCGGCCAGCGACTTGCCAGCCATGACGCGGGCAGCCACCTTGGCCAGCGAAACACCGACGCACTTGGAGACGAACGGCACGGTACGCGAGGCGCGCGGGTTCACTTCGATGACGAAGATATCCTCGCCCTGCACAGCCATCTGCACGTTCATCAGACCGATTACACCGAGCTCCAGGGCCATTTTCTTGACCTGCTCGCGGATCTCGTCCTGGATGTGCATCGGCAGCGAGTACGGCGGCAGCGAACAGGCCGAGTCGCCGGAGTGCACGCCCGCCTGTTCGATGTGCTGCATGATCGCGCCGATCACCACGGTCTCGCCGTCGCACACCGCGTCGATATCGACTTCGATGGCGCAGTTGAGGAAGTGGTCGAGCAGCACCGGGCTGTCGTTGGAGACTTTCACCGCTTCACGCATGTAACGCTTGAGCTCGTCTTCCTGGTAGACGATCTCCATGGCACGACCGCCCAGCACATAGGACGGACGCACCACCAGCGGGTAGCCGATAACCTTGGAGTGAGCCAAAGCCTCGTCTTCACTACGCGCGGTAGCGTTGGCCGGCTGACGCAGACCGAGACGCTGAACCATCTGCTGGAAGCGCTCGCGGTCTTCGGCGCGGTCGATGGCGTCAGGCGAAGTACCGATGATCGGTACGCCGGCCTCTTCCAGGGCGCGGCAGATTTTCAGCGGGGTCTGGCCGCCGTACTGTACGATCACGCCTTTGGGCTGCTCGACGCGGACGATTTCCAGCACGTCTTCCAGGGTTACCGGCTCGAAGTACAGGCGGTCGGAGGTGTCGTAGTCGGTGGACACGGTTTCCGGGTTGCAGTTGACCATGATGGTCTCGTAACCGTCTTCACGCATGGCCAGCGCCGCATGTACGCAGCAATAGTCGAACTCGATGCCCTGACCGATACGATTGGGGCCGCCACCGAGGATCATGATCTTGTCGCGGCTCGACGGGTTGGCCTCGCACTCTTCCTCGTAGGTCGAATACATGTAGGCGGTGTCGGTAGCGAACTCGGCGGCGCAGGTGTCGACGCGCTTGTACACCGGCAGCACTTTCAGCTTGTGGCGGTGGCTGCGCAGGTTTTTCTCGGTGACGCCAAGCAGCTTGGCCAGGCGCGCATCGGAGAAGCCCTTGCGCTTGAGCTTGTACATGGCGTCGCGATCGATGCTGGACAGGCCGAGGGTCTTGACGCGCTCCTCGTCCTTGATCAGGTCCTCGATCTGCACCAGGAACCATTCGTCAATGTTGGTCAGCTCGAAGATTTCCGCGACGCTCTTGCCGGCGCGGAAGGCATCGGCGACGTACCAGATGCGATCGGCACTCGGCACGGTCAGCTCGCGGCGCAGGGTGCTCTCGGCTTCCGGGTCGTTCAGGTCGAGTTTCGGGTCGAAGCCAGAGACGCCCACTTCCAGACCACGCAGGGCTTTCTGCAGGGATTCCTGGAAGGTGCGGCCGATGGCCATGACTTCACCAACAGACTTCATCTGGGTGGTCAGGCGAGCGTCGGCCTTGGGGAACTTCTCGAAGGCGAAACGCGGGATCTTGGTGACGACGTAGTCGATGGCAGGCTCGAACGAGGCTGGAGTGCGGCCGCCGGTGATGTCGTTGCTCAGCTCGTCGAGGGTGTAACCGACGGCCAGCTTGGCGGCGATCTTGGCGATCGGGAAGCCGGTGGCCTTGGAGGCCAGCGCCGAGGAACGCGACACGCGTGGGTTCATCTCGATCACGACCATGCGCCCGGTGTTCGGGCAGATGCCGAACTGCACGTTGGAACCGCCAGTTTCCACGCCGATCTCACGCAGCACCGCCAGGGAGGCGTTACGCAGGATCTGGTATTCCTTGTCGGTCAGGGTCTGGGCCGGGGCCACGGTGATCGAGTCGCCGGTGTGCACGCCCATCGGGTCGAAGTTCTCGATGGCGCAGACGATGATGCAGTTGTCCTTCTTGTCGCGGACCACCTCCATCTCGTATTCCTTCCAGCCGATCAGCGATTCGTCGATCAGCAGTTCGCTGGTCGGCGACAGATCGAGGCCGCGAGCGCAGATTTCTTCGAACTCTTCGCGGTTGTAGGCGATGCCACCACCGGTGCCGCCCATGGTGAAGGACGGACGGATGATGCACGGGAAGCCAACCTTCTCCAGTACGCCGTAGGCCTCTTCCATATTGTGCGCGATGCCGGAAACCGGGCAGGCCAGGCCGATGTCTTTCATCGCCTTGTCGAAACGCGAACGGTCTTCGGCCTTGTCGATGGTGTCGGCATTGGCACCGATCATTTCCACACCGAACTTTTCCAGGATGCCGTGCTTTTCCAGGTCCAGGGCGCAGTTCAGCGCGGTCTGGCCACCCATGGTTGGCAGCAGCGCATCCGGACGCTCCTTCTCGATGATCTTGGCCACGGTGGACCACTTGATCGGCTCGATATAGGTGGCATCCGCCATGGCCGGGTCAGTCATGATGGTGGCCGGGTTGGAGTTCACCAGGATGACGCGGTAGCCCTCTTCCTTCAGGGCTTTGCAGGCCTGGGCACCGGAATAGTCGAACTCGCAGGCCTGGCCGATGACGATGGGGCCGGCGCCGAGGATCAGGATGCTTTTGATGTCTGTACGTTTTGGCATGTTTCTTACTCGAATCCTTGGGTCAGTCGGCAGGCTTAACGGCGCTTGGCCATGGCTTCGATGAAGCGGTCGAACAGCGGAGCCACATCGTGCGGGCCGGGGCTCGCCTCGGGGTGACCCTGGAAGCTGAACGCGTCCTTGTCGGTGCGCTCGATACCCTGCAGGGTGCCGTCGAACAGCGACTTGTGGGTGGCGCGCAGGTTGGCAGGCAGGCTCGGCTCGTCCACGGCGAAACCGTGGTTCTGGCTGGTGATCATCACCACGCCACTGTCGAGGTCCTGCACCGGGTGGTTGGCACCGTGGTGGCCGGTGCCCATTTTCACGGTCTTGGCGCCGGAGGCCAGGGCCAGCAGTTGGTGGCCGAGGCAGATGCCGAACACCGGAATCTCGGTGTTGAGCACTTCCTTGATCGCCTGGATGGCGTAGTCGCACGGCTCGGGGTCGCCAGGGCCGTTGGAAAGGAATACGCCGTCCGGGTTCAGCGCCAATACGTCGCTGGCCTGGGTCTGCGCCGGCACCACGGTCAGGCGACAGCCGCGCTCGACCAGCATGCGCAAGATGTTGACCTTGACCCCGTAGTCATAGGCGACCACGTGGTAGGGCAGCTCGCTGGCGGCAATTTCCGGATGACTGTCGCTCTTCAGTTCCCACACACTGGAGCGCCACTCGTAGCGCTCAGTGCAGCTGACCACTTTGGCCAGGTCCATGCCTTTCAGGCCGGGAAAGCTGCGCGCCAGTTCCAGGGCCTTTTCCTCGGTGGCGTCGGCGCCAGCCAGGATGCAACCATTCTGCGAGCCTTTCTCACGCAGGATGCGGGTCAGGCGGCGGGTGTCGATGCCGGCAATGGCGACCGTACCGTTTTCTTTCAGGTACTCGTCCAGCGGCTGCTTGTTGCGCCAGTTGCTGGAGGTCAGCGGCAGATCGCGAATGATCAGGCCGGCAGCCCACACGCGGTTGGACTCGGCATCTTCCGGCGTGGTGCCGGTATTGCCGATGTGCGGGTAGGTCAGCGTGACGATTTGCTGGGCATAGGAGGGATCGGTCAGGATTTCCTGATAGCCGGTCATGGCGGTGTTGAACACCACTTCACCGATGGTATGGCCGTCGGCCCCGATTGCTTCACCGCGGAAAATGCTGCCGTCGGCAAGGGCGAGTATGGCTGGCTTAGTCAAGAAGACCTCCCTTAGATCTGAAACTTGCACAAACGCAGGTTGTAAAAAAGCGGGATGACGTATTGACCGTCACCCCGCTTCTTTATCTGATTCATTCTGCGTTACTTTTAGTGGACACACTAAAGCAGGAAGCTTACAGGAAAACGCCTTTTCGGTCCACCGCCAGGATGGACCGAAACGCTATCGCAGAACCTGCTCAAAATCTCGCGAGCTAAGGCCAGGCAAGGCGAAATCGGGCGAAGAAGCGCAGTTTACGAGCTGTAAATGAGCATTCTGAGCCCGATTTCAACGCAGCATGACCGACGCGCAGCAGATTTTGGGCGGGTTCTCAGCTCAGCCCAAGCACATCCTGCATGTCATACAGCCCGGCCGGTTGGCTTTGCAGCCAAAGCGCCGCGCGCACCGCACCCTTGGCGAAGGTCATCCGACTGGAGGCCTTGTGGGTGATTTCCACCCGCTCGCCATCAGCCGCGAACAGCACAGTGTGATCGCCGACCACATCGCCCGCGCGCACGGTGGCAAAACCTATGGTTTCGCGCTCGCGGGCGCCGGTCTGACCTTCGCGCCCATAGACCGCGACCTTCTGCAGATCACGCCCCAGGGCATTAGCCACCACTTCACCCATGCGCAGCGCGGTACCGGACGGCGCATCGACCTTGTGCCGGTGGTGGGCTTCGATGATTTCGATATCCACATCATCACCCAACACACGCGCCGCAGTATCCAGCAGCTTCAGGCACAGGTTGACGCCGACGCTGTAGTTGGCGGCGAAGACGATCGGGATCTGCTTGGCCGCCTCCGCCAGCTGCTGCTTCTCTTCCACGCTGAAGCCGGTGGTACCGATGACCATAGCCTTGCCCGCCTGGCGGCAGACTTCCAGGTTCTTCAGGGTCACCGACGGATGCGTAAAGTCGATCAGCACATCGAACTGATCGAGCACCGCATTCAGGTCACCCGCCAGCACCACGCCGATCTTGCCCAGCGCCGCCAGCTCGCCGGCATCGGCACCGATCAGGCTGCTGTCCGGACGATCCACCGCCGCGGTCAGCTGGGCGCCATCCGCCTGGTCGACCGCCTCGATGAGGATCTTGCCCATGCGCCCGGCGGCGCCCATCACTGCAATACGTCGCATAGCCGATTCCTTAAATATCGCCGAAGAAGCGCTTCACGCCGTCGAACCAGCCGCTGGCCTTGGGCGAGTGGGAGCTGTCGCCTTCCAGCGACTTGCGGAACTCTTCCAACAGCTCGCGCTGGCGCTTGCCCAGGTTGACCGGGGTTTCCACCGCCACCTTGCACAGCAGGTCACCGGCACCGCCGCCACGCACTGGGGCCACACCCTTGCCGCGCAGGCGGAACAGTTTGCCGGTCTGGGTGCCTTCCGGAATCTTCAGCTTGACCCGGCCATCCAGGGTCGGCACTTCCAGCTCGCCGCCCAGCGCTGCGTCGGCGAAGCTGATCGGCACCTCGCAATACAGATGCTTGCCGTCGCGCTGAAAGATCGCGTGCTCGCGCACGTTGACCACCACGTACAGGTCGCCCGCCGGGCCGCCCATGCTGCCGGCTTCGCCTTCACCGGACAGGCGGATGCGGTCACCGGTATCGACGCCAGCCGGCACCTTGACCGACAGAGTCTTGCTCTCTTCCACGCGACCCTGGCCGTGGCACGAACCACAGGGATCGGTGATCATCTTGCCGGTGCCATGGCAACGCGGGCAGGTCTGCTGCACCGAGAAGAAGCCCTGCTGCATGCGCACCTGGCCGATGCCGCCGCAGGTGGTACAGGTCACCGGACTGGTGCCCTTCTTCGCCCCTGAGCCATCGCACGGTTTGCAGTTGACCAGGGTCGGCACGCGAATAGTCACGGTGGTGCCGCGCACCGCCTCTTCCAGGTCCAGCTCCAGGGTGTAGCGCAGGTCGCTGCCACGCTGGGCGCCGCCACGGGAACCGCCGCGACCGCCACCAAAGAAATCACTGAACACATCGCCGAAGATGTCGGAGAAGTTCGCCCCGCCACCACCGAAGCCGCCACCGCCACCCATCTGTGGGTCGACGCCGGCATGGCCGTACTGGTCATAGGCCGAGCGCTTGCTCGCATCGGAGAGCACTTCGTAGGCCTCGTTGGCCTCCTTGAATTTCTCTTCTGCGGCCTTGTCATCCGGATTGCGGTCCGGGTGGTGCTTCATCGCCAGGCGCCGGTAAGCTTTTTTCAGCTCCGCTTCGCTGGCGCCGCGCTCCACACCGAGCACTTCGTAATAGTCACGTTTGGCCATACATCAACACCTTTAAATTCGTCTGCTCCAGACACGCCAACGCGGGAGCAAGCTCCCGCGCGGCGAATCGCACCTGCCGAAGCCAGGCTTCGGCGGGCTGGAACGGAAGCAAGCCGTGGCTTACTTGTTGTCCTTGACCTCTTCGAACTCGGCATCGACGACATCGTCGGCCGCGTCCTGAGCCTGATCTGCACCCTGAGCGGCAGCGCCCGGCTGCGGCTGCTCGGCGTACATCTTCTGGGCCAGCGGGGCAGTGACTTCAGACAGCGCATTCATCTTCGCTTCGATGACTGCCTTGTCGTCGCCCTTGACGGCAACTTCCAGCTCGCCCAGCGCCTTCTCGATGGCCGCTTTCTCGTCAGCCGTGGCCTTGTCGCCGGCCTCGGTGATCATCTTGCGGGTGGCATGCACCAGGCCGTCGCCCTGGTTGCGGGCAGTGACCAGCTCCTCGAACTTGCGGTCTTCCTCGGCGTTGGCCTCGGCGTCACGCACCATCTGCTCGATTTCTTCCTCGGACAGACCGGAGTTGGCCTTGATCACGATGGACTGCTGCTTGCCGGTGGCCTTGTCTTTGGCGCCGACGTGCAGGATGCCGTTGGCGTCGATGTCGAAGGTCACTTCGATTTGCGGCACGCCACGCGGAGCCGGCGGAATCTCGGCCAGGTCGAACTTGCCCAGCGACTTGTTCTGCGCAGCTTGCTTGCGCTCGCCCTGCAGCACGTGGATGGTCACCGCGCCCTGGTTGTCGTCGGCAGTCGAGAACACCTGCGACTTCTTGGTCGGGATGGTGGTGTTCTTCTCGATCAGCGCAGTCATCACGCCACCCATGGTTTCGATACCCAGGGTCAGCGGCGATACGTCGAGCAGCAGCACGTCTTTGACGTCGCCAGCAAGAACAGCGCCCTGAATCGCAGCACCGATGGCTACGGCTTCGTCCGGGTTGACGTCCTTGCGCGCTTCCTTGCCGAAGAACTCAGCGACCTTCTGCTGCACCAGCGGCATGCGAGTCTGACCGCCGACCAGGATCACTTCGTCGATGCTGCTAACGTCCAGACCGGAGTCTTTCAGAGCAATGCGGCACGGCTCGATGGTACGGGTGACCAGCTCTTCAACCAGGGCCTCCAGCTTGGCGCGGGAAATCTTCACGTTGAGGTGCTTAGGACCAGTGGCGTCTGCGGTGATGTACGGCAGGTTGACGTCGGTCTGCTGCGCGGACGACAGCTCGATCTTGGCCTTTTCAGCGGACTCTTTCAGGCGCTGCATGGCCAGCGGATCGCCTTTCAGGTCGATGCCGGACTCTTTCTTGAACTCGTCGACGAGGTAGTCGATCAGACGAATGTCAAAGTCCTCACCACCGAGGAAGGTGTCACCGTTGGTGGCCAGCACTTCGAACTGGTGTTCACCGTCGACTTCGGCGATCTCGATCACCGACACGTCGAACGTACCGCCACCCAGGTCATAGACGATCACGGTGTGGTCGCCCTTGCCCTTGTCCATGCCGTAGGCCAACGCAGCCGCGGTCGGCTCGTTGATGATGCGCTTGACCTCGAGACCGGCGATGCGGCCGGCGTCTTTTGTGGCCTGGCGCTGGCTATCGTTGAAGTAGGCCGGAACGGTGATCACCGCCTCGGTCACAGGCTCGCCGAGGTAGTCTTCGGCGGTCTTCTTCATCTTCTTCAGCACTTCCGCGGAGATCTGCGGCGGTGCCATTTTCTGGCCCTTCACTTCGACCCAGGCGTCACCGTTGTCGGCCTTGGCGATCTTGTAAGGAACCATCTTGATGTCTTTCTGTACCACGTCTTCTTCGAAGCGACGACCGATCAGGCGCTTCACCGCGTACAGAGTATTGTGCGGGTTGGTCACGGCCTGGCGCTTGGCAGCCTGACCGACCAGGATCTCGCCGTCGTTGGCGTAGGCGATGATGGAAGGCGTGGTACGCGCGCCTTCGGCGTTCTCGATGACCTTGACGCTACCGTTTTCCAGAATGGCGACGCAGGAGTTGGTAGTCCCCAGGTCGATACCGATGATCTTGCCCATATTCACTCTCCCGAAACTGTGTCTTTAACCTTGGTTGCGCGGCCCGTAGATTGGATTGGCCGCGCCAGCACTAAATCGCTTGTACTAATAGATGGGGGCTGTAGCGCCGATTTCAAGCGTGCTCGTCAATCGACGGCAGTAGCGCGCTTGGCGCCTTGCTGACCACGACCATGGCCGGGCGCAGCAGGCGACCATTGAGCAGATAGCCCTTCTGGAACACCTTGAGCACGGAGTTCGGCTCGACATGGGTACTTTCTTCCATGGCCATCGCCTGGTGGTGCTCCGGATTGAACGGCACACCGTGCGGGTCGACCGCTTCCAACTGATAACGCTTGAGGGTGTCGTGGAACAGCTTGAGCGTCAGTTCCATGCCTTCACGCACGGCCTTGATCGACTCGTCGTTGGGGTTGGACAGCTCCAGGCCGCGCTCCAGGCTGTCGACTACCGGCAGTAGGTCATTGGCGAACTTTTCCAGGGCGAACTTGTGCGCCTTCTCGACATCCTGCTCGGCACGGCGGCGCACGTTCTGCAGATCGGCAGCCACGCGCAGGGACTGATCCTGCGCAGCGGCCAGCTGCTCTTCGAGCGATTGCACGCGCGCAACCAGATCCTCGCCGAACGCCGCCTCGGGCGCCGGATTGTCCTGCGGATTCTGTGGATCGAGAGTCTGTTCGTCAGCCATTGGGTCCTCCTATCAATACGCCAGCGGGTCATGGCCCGCGCTTCTTCCGCCTATATGGGGCCCAAACACAAGCTTTCAAGGGTTATTGTCAGGACAAAACAAAACACTGTATAAATAGCCAGCACATTTTTTTGGGAGTGATCTCCATGCTGGCGCACCTGTCCGTACACAACTACGCCATCGTCGAACACCTGGATCTGGAACTGGCCCGCGGCATGTCGGTGATCACCGGCGAGACCGGCGCCGGCAAGTCGATCATGCTCGACGCCCTCGGCCTGGCCCTTGGCGATCGTGCAGACAGCGGCGTGGTGCGCCCCGGTGCGGACAAGGCGGACATCCTCGCCAGCTTCGATCTGGACGACATTCCAGAAGCCCGCACCTGGCTCAGCGAGCGCGACCTGGATAACGACGGGCCGTGCATCCTCCGCCGGGTGATCACCAGCGAAGGCCGCTCGCGTGGCTATATCAATGGCGCACCCTGCCCACTGGGTGACCTCAAGGCCCTCGGCGAGCTGCTGATCGACATCCACAGCCAGCACGAACATCAATCACTGCTCAAACCGGACACCCACCGTCGCCTGCTCGACGAGTACGCCGGCAGCCAGGAACTGGCCCGCCAGGTACAACTGGCCGCCCAGCGCTGGCGCCAGACACGCCAGGAATTGCAGCGCCTGACCTCGACCAGCGACGAGCAGCGTGCCCGCCACCAGCTGCTCAGCTACCAGCTTGAAGAGCTGGAGAATCTGACCCTCGGCGACAACGAACTGGAACAGCTGGAACAGGAACACAAGACCCTGAGCAACGCCGAACAGCTGCTCGGAGCCTGCCGTCAGGTGCTAGACCTGTGCAGCGAGAGCGATGCCGGCAACGTGCTGTCGGCCCTGACCGCCAGTCTCAACCGCCTCGGCGCGTTCAGCAGCCAGCCAGGCGCGCTGGGCGAGGCCAGCAACCTGCTGGCCAGCGCGCAGATCCAGGTCGAGGAAGCGGTCGGTGAACTGAATCGCTTCATCGACCACTTCGACGCAGACCCGCAGCGCCAGCAGATCCTCGAAGAGCGCCTCGACGCCATCTACACCCTGGCACGCAAGCACCGCATCCAGCCCACCGAGCTCGGCGAGCTGCAGCAGCGTCTACTGGAAGAACTGGAAGGCCTGAATGCCGACGACCAGGCCAGCGAACGCCTGACCGAAGAACTGGCGGCCTACGCCCGCCATTACCAGGAAAAGGCCAGTGAGCTGAGCGAACTGCGCCAGCAGGCCGCCAAGCACCTGGCCGATGCCGTGCAAATCGAGATGCAGAGCTTGGGCATGCCCGGCGGACGTTTCAGCATTCAGTTGCAGGGCAGCAGCGCCGAAGAACCGCAGCCTTATGGCTTGGAGCAGGTCGAATTCCTGGTCAGCGCCAACCCCGGCCAGCCGCTGAAGTCGCTAGCCAAGGTCGCCTCCGGTGGTGAACTGTCGCGCATCAGCCTGGCCATCCAGGTGATCACTGCACAGACTTCACGGGTGCCGACCCTGGTGTTCGACGAAGTCGACGTTGGCATCGGCGGCCCCACTGCCGAAGTGGTCGGCCAACTGCTACGGCGCCTCGGCGAGCGCGGCCAAGTGCTGACCGTCACCCACCTGCCGCAGGTCGCGGCACAGGGCCACCAGCACCTGTTCGTGCACAAGCAGCGTGGCAGCGAGGAAACCCGCACCGCCGTGACCACCCTGGATACCGCCCAGCGGGTCGAGGAAGTGGCGCGCATGCTCGGCGGTCTCGACCTGACCGAGGAATCCCTGCAGCACGCGCGCAAGATGGTCGCCAGCGCACAGAGCTGAATATCGCGCACATGAAAAAAGGCGCCCCGCGGGGCGCCTTTTTTGTCGACTCTGGCGGACTTACTTCTTCTTGCGTACGTACAGCACCAGGTTGTGATCGACCAGCTCGAAGCCATGCTGCTTGACGATCTCTTTCTGCAGCTTCTCGATCTCCGGATCGAAGAACTCGATGACCTCGCCACTGTCGACGCAGACCATGTGGTCGTGATGACCGCCATCGGCCAGCTCGAACACGGCATGACCGCCGTCGAAGTTGTGACGCTCGACCAGGCCCGCAGCCTCGAACTGGGTCAGCACCCGGTACACGGTCGCCAGGCCAACGTCCTCGCCAGCCTCCATCAGGGCCTTGTAGACATCCTCCGCACTCATGTGACGCTGGCCGGAAGTGGCCGAGTCGAGCATTTGCAGGATCTTCACGCGCGGCAGGGTTACTTTGAGGCCGGCTTTGCGCAGTTCGCTATTTTCAACCATGGTCAGCTTTCTCTAGGTTGCTGCTTCGCAGCTTCCGTTTATGCGGGTATGATCGGGGTTTACTTTGCCCAGCCAAGATAGTGGAAGTCACCCACCGATGCAAAACACCAAGCTCTTGCTGTCCAGCCTCACCCTCGTGAGTCTGCTCGCACTCGCCGGTTGTTCATTTCCCGGGGTTTATAAAATCGACATCCAGCAGGGCAATGTCGTAACGCAGGACATGATAGACCAGTTGAAGCCCGGAATGACCCGCCGACAAGTGCGGTTTATCATGGGCAACCCGCTGATCACCGACACCTTCCACGCCAATCGCTGGGATTATCTGTACAGCATCCAGCCGGGTGGTCGTCAGCGTTATCAGGAGCGTGTCAGCCTGGTGTTCGGCAGCGATGATCAACTGATCGGTCTGGCCGGTGACTTCATGCCAGGCGTCAGCCGTGATCAGGCGATCCTCGGTGAAGACGGCGCACCGACCACTACCGCCACACCGCAAACCCAGAACGAAGAACCGGCCAAGCCAGGCTCGCTGCTGGAACAGATCCAGCGTGAAGTGGATGCCGCCGAACCGGTACCGGTGCCAATCCCGGAACCGCTGGAAGCCACGCCGCAGTAATCTGCAGGCACAAAAAAGCCCGGTCTGACCGGGCTTTTTCATATGTGCGCAAAACTATTCGCCCGGCTCGGCCGCCTTGGCCTGTGCCGCCTTGGCCGCACGCTGCTTGCGCACCTCTTTCGGGTCGGCAATCAGGGGACGATAGATTTCCACCCGCTCGCCCTCCTCGATCAGGCGCTCTTCCGGCTTGGCCACGGCCTTGCCGAAGATACCCAGCGGACTGGTAGCCAGGTCCAGATCGGCAAAGTGCGCATCCAGCCCCGAACGCAAGGCCACCTCACGCACCGTAGTGCCGGCCGGCACGCTCAGGCGCAGCAGCTTCTGCTTGTCCGCCAGGGCATACACCACTTCAACGAAAATGTTCGGCTTATCCATACAATTGCTTGGCTCGCTGGCAGAAAGCATCGACCAGGGTATTGGCCGCCTGATTGAACAATGGCCCAAGCGTAGCCCGCACCAGCGGCCCGGCGTAATCGAAGGTCATGTCCAGGCTGATTTTGCAGGCCTTGTCGCCCAGCGACTTGAACTCCCACACGCCCTGCAGCTGGGTAAACGGCCCTTCTTCCAGCTGCATCTCGATCGACTTGCCCGGCACCAGACTGTTGCGGGTCATGAAGCGCTGACTCAGCGAACCCTTGGCCACCGTCAGGCTTGCCCGCATCTCGCTGTCGCTGGCCAGCAGCACTTCGGAGGCCGAGCACCAGGGCAGGAACTGCGGATAACTGGCCACATCATTGACCAGATCGTAAAGCGCCTGCGCCGGGTAAGGCAGCAGCGCCGAGCGTTGGATTCGCGTGCTCATCGACTCTCACTTCGAGTACTGCATCGCGGCGGGTCACGACAAAATGCCTGGCCAACCGCCGGAAAGCGCGCATTGTGCGGAATTCACCCTGCCCCCTCAAGCACAGGCTGTCGCCAGCACCGCGCCGACTCCCTATAATGCCGCGCCTATGGCTAAGCAAAAGAAACACCCTACGGGGACCATCGCGCAGAATAAAAAAGCGCTGCATGACTATTTCGTCGAACACAAGTTCGAGGCCGGCCTGGTCCTGTCCGGCTGGGAGGTGAAGAGCCTGCGCGCCGGCAAGGCGCAGCTGGTCGATAGTTACGTGCTGCTCAAGGATGACGAAGCCTGGCTCATGGGTTGCCACATCACCCCATTGAAGACCGCTAGTACCCACGTCATCGCCGACCCTATTCGCACGCGCAAGCTGCTGCTGAACAAGCGCGAGCTGGACAAGTTGTTCGGCTCGGTGCAGCAGAAGGGCTACACCTGCGTGGCCCTGTCGATCTACTGGAAGGCGCACCTGATCAAGTGCGAGATCGCCCTGGCCAAGGGCAAGAAGGACTTCGACAAGCGTCATACCGAGAAAGAACGCGACGCCGACCGCGAAGTGCAGCGAGCCATGCGCACCAAGGGCAAGGACGAATAAGCCGTCCGCGGGTGCGCCGCGCGCCCCGCCCCCATCTGGTCACGTTACGCATGCCTCCAGACAGCACGCCTAGGGCTTGACCGCCACCCGCCGCTGCGCCCGCGCCAGGCGCTGCGCTTCCAGCTGCACATCCGCCAGCACCTCCTGCACATAATCGATATGCCGGTTGGACAGGCTGCGCGCCTCTTCCGCCTGTCCGGCCATGATCGCCTCATACAGCGCCCGGTGCTGACTGATCAGCATGCTGCGGGTTTCCTCGCGCTGGGCGTACATACCGCCGATGTTGGTCACCACGTTGCGTTTGAGCAGGTCGAACAGGCCGCGAATGGTGTGCAGCAGCACCGCGTTATGGCTGGCCTCGGCAATCGCCAGGTGGAAGCGCGCATCGGCTGCGCCCTCCTCGGCGCGAGTCACCGTGCCACCGCGCTCGTAGCAATCCTGTAGGGCGGCGAAGGCTTCGCTCAGGCGCTGGCGATCCGGCTCGGTGGCGCGCTGCGCCGCATAGAAGGCGCAGGAACCTTCCAGAGTGTGACGGAATTCGAGCAGGTCGCGCTGGGCTCCTGGGTTCTCCTCCAGCAGTTTCAGCAACGGATCGCTGAAGGTGCTGCCCAGCGTTTCGGCGACATAGTTGCCGCCGCCCTGACGACTGACCAGCAAGCCCTTGGCCACCAGCTTCTGAATCGCCTCGCGCAGTGACGGCCGCGACACGCCGAACTGCTCGGCCAGCACCCGCTCGGCCGGCAGGCGCTCACCGATCTTCAGGGTGCCTTCGAGAATCATCGCCTCCAGCTGACTGACGATGTCATCCGACAGACGGCGCTGCTGCACCTGACCCACTGCCATAAAGCCGCTCCCCACTGGTTTGACCACTTGCCCCGCTCTGCTACGGCGCTTGCCGACTAGCCTAGCGAGGCCATCCGAGCCCAGCAACCGATGACTCTTCGACCAAAGTCTGAGGCGCCAAGTTTGACAGGCAGGAAGCATGACTTTTACTCTGGCGACGCGCATTTGTAAATTGGTATTACCAATTTACAAATGCTCAATAAACGGGCTGACCCGCCAACCACCCCGGCACCTCCAAAAACAATTAGGGAGCCACCCCATGCAGACCTGGCAACAACTCTACACACCGCTCGGCAGCCTCGGCCTGTCCGCGCTGGTCGCGCTGATTCCAATCGTGTTCTTCTTCCTGGCCTTGGCGGTGTTTCGCCTGAAAGGCCACGTCGCCGGCAGCATTACCCTGGCGCTGTCGATCATCGTCGCCATTTTCGCTTTCCAGATGCCGGTCGACATGGCCTTCGCCGCCGCCGGCTATGGCTTCGCCTACGGCCTGTGGCCGATTGCCTGGATCATCGTTGCTGCCGTGTTCCTCTACAAACTGACGGTGAAGAGCGGCCAGTTCGAGGTGATCCGCAGCTCGGTGCTGTCAATCACCGACGACCAGCGCCTGCAGGTGCTGCTGATCGGCTTCTCCTTCGGCGCCTTCCTCGAAGGTGCTGCCGGTTTCGGCGCGCCGGTGGCGATCACCGCCGCCTTGCTGGTCGGCCTTGGCTTTAACCCGCTGTATGCAGCAGGTCTGTGCCTGATCGCCAACACCGCACCGGTGGCCTTCGGCGCCCTGGGCATCCCGATCATCGTCGCTGGTCAGGTTACCGGCATCGACGCGTTCAAGATCGGCGCCATGGCCGGCCGCCAACTGCCACTGCTGTCGATCATCGTGCCGTTCTGGCTGGTGGCGATGATGGATGGCTGGCGCGGCATCAAGGAAACCTGGCCAGCGGCACTGGTAGCCGGCGTCAGCTTCGCCATCACCCAGTACTTCACCTCCAACTACATCGGCCCGGAACTTCCGGACATCACCTCGGCGCTGGTCAGCCTGGTGTGCCTGACCCTGTTCCTCAAAGTCTGGAGCCCGAGCCGCGCAGCCGAAGCTGAAGTGGTCGGCGTGTCGGCCGGTGGCGCGGCCATCGTCGGCGGTTTCGGTGGCCCGCGCAGCACCACGCCATCGCCCTACAGCTTCGCGCAGATCCTCAAGGCCTGGTCGCCGTTCCTGATCCTCACCGTGCTGGTGACCATCTGGACGCTGAAGCCGTTCAAGGCGCTATTTGCAGCCGGCGGCGCGATGTACAGCACAGTGTTCAACTTCGCCATCCCGCACCTGGATCAACTGGTGGTCAAGACCGCACCGATCGTCACCGCTACCACCGCCATGCCAGCCGTGTTCAAACTCGACCCGATCTCGGCCACCGGCACGGCGATCTTCTTCTCTGCCCTGATTTCCATGCTGGTGCTGAAAATCAGCGCGAAAACCGGCCTGAGCACCTTCAAGGAAACCCTGGTCGAGCTGAAATGGCCGATCCTGTCGATCGGCATGGTGCTGGCCTTCGCCTTCGTCACCAACTACTCGGGCATGTCCAGCACCCTGGCTCTGGTCCTGGCCGGCACCGGCGCGCTGTTCCCGTTCTTCTCGCCGTTTCTCGGCTGGCTGGGCGTATTCCTCACCGGCTCGGACACCTCGTCCAACGCCCTGTTCAGTTCGCTGCAGGCCACCACCGCGCAGCAGATCGGGGTCGATCAGACCTTGCTGGTAGCGGCCAACACCAGCGGCGGCGTGACCGGCAAGATGATCTCGCCGCAATCCATCGCCGTGGCCTGCGCCGCCACCGGCATGGTCGGCAAGGAATCCGACCTGTTCCGCTTCACCCTCAAGCACAGCCTGATCTTCGCCGCCTTCGTCGGCCTGATCACCCTGGCTCAGGCCTACTGGCTGACCGGTATGCTCGTACACTGATGAGTGGCCCGCCGGGCCGCAAGGCCCGGCATCTTCACTTCGGGAAACTGCCCCATGATCATCTCCGCCTCCACCGACTACCGCGAAGCCGCCCGGCGCCGGCTGCCGCCATTCCTGTTCCACTACATCGACGGCGGCGCCTATGCCGAGCACACGCTGAAGCGCAACGTCGCCGACCTGGCCGATATAGCCCTGCGCCAGCGCGTGCTGCGCAACATGGCCGAACTGAGCCTGGAAACCCGCCTGTTCAACGAACCCTTAGCCATGCCGGTGGCCCTGGCCCCGGTCGGCCTGACCGGCATGTACGCCCGCCGCGGCGAAGTGCAGGCGGCCAAGGCGGCGGCAGACAAGGGCATTCCCTTCACCCTGTCGACAGTCTCGGTGTGCCCGATCGAGGAAGTGGCCCCGGCGATCAGCCGGCCCATGTGGTTCCAACTCTATGTGCTGAAGGACCGCGGCTTCATGCGCAACGCCCTGGAGCGAGCCAAGGCGTCCGGCGTCAACACCCTGGTGTTCACCGTCGACATGCCGGTACCCGGCGCACGCTACCGCGACGCCCACTCCGGCATGAGCGGGCCGAACGCGCCGCTGCGACGCATGCTGCAGGCCATGACCCACCCGAGCTGGGCCTGGGATGTCGGCATGCTGGGCAAGCCCCACGACCTGGGCAATATCTCCGCCTACCGTGGCAACCCCACGGGCCTCGCCGACTACATCGGCTGGCTGGGCGCCAACTTCGACCCGTCGATCTCCTGGAAAGACCTGGAGTGGATCCGCGACTTCTGGGACGGCCCGATGGTAATCAAGGGCATCCTCGACCCCGACGACGCCCGCGACGCGGTGAAGTTCGGTGCCGACGGTATCGTCGTCTCCAACCACGGCGGCCGCCAGCTCGACGGCGTGCTGTCCAGTGCCCGCGCCCTGCCGGCGATTGCCGATGCGGTGAAGGGCGAGATCAAGATCCTCGCCGATTCGGGTATCCGCACCGGCCTGGACGTGGTGCGCATGCTCGCCCTCGGCGCCGACACCGTGATGCTCGGCCGCGCCTTCGTCTACGCCCTGGCCGCCGCCGGCGGTGCCGGGGTGAGCAACCTGCTGGAGCTGTTCGACAAGGAGATGCGCGTGGCCATGACCCTGACCGGGGCCAAGTCCATCGCCGAGATCAGCGCCGATTCGCTGGTGCGCGAACTGCGCCACGCCGCCTCCTGACCCCGGAGCCCCCATGAGCCTGCCCGCCGCCTTTCTCAACGCCGTCGCCCGCCTGATCCCGAAAGAGCGACGCTTCGACGACCCGCTGTCGACCCTGGCCTTCGGCACCGACGCCAGCTTCTACCGGCTGATCCCCAAGCTGGTGATCCGCGTCGAGAGCGAGCAGGAAGTGGTCGAGCTGCTCAAACTGGCCGGAGCCGAACGCGTGCCGGTGACCTTCCGCGCCGCCGGTACCAGCCTGTCCGGCCAGGCGATTTCCGACTCGGTGCTGATCGTGCTCGGCGAGCACTGGAACGGCCGCGAGGTGCGTGACAACGGCGCGCAGATCCGCCTGCAACCGGGCGTTATCGGTGCCAACGCCAACGCCGCGCTGGCGCCCTTCCTGCGCAAGATCGGCCCCGACCCGGCCTCGATCAATGCGGCGAAGATCGGCGGCATAGTCGCCAACAACTCCAGCGGCATGTGCTGCGGCACCGCGCAGAACACCTACCAGACCCTGGCCGGCCTGCGTCTGGTGCTGGCCGACGGCACGGTGGTGGACAGCGAGGACGCCGCCAGCGTGGCCGCCTTCCGCGCCAGCCACGGTGAGCTGCTGGAGCGCCTGGCCGAACTGGGCCGGCAGACCCGCGCCAACAGCGCCCTGGCGACCAAGATCCGCCACAAGTACCGGCTGAAGAACACCACCGGCTTCTCGCTGAACGCCCTGATCGACTACGACGAACCGCTGGAGATCCTCAACCACCTGATGGTCGGCTCCGAAGGCACCCTCGGCTTTATCAGCGCGGTGACCTACGACACCGTGCCGGATCATCCGCACAAGGCCAGCGCGCTGATCGTCTTCCCCACGGTGGAGACCTGCTGTCAGGCCGTGCCGCTGCTCAAGCTGCAGCCGGTGTCGGCGGTGGAGCTGCTGGACCGGCGCAGCATGCGCTCGGTGGAAAACATGCCGGGCATGCCGGCCTGGGTGAAAAGCCTGTCGGCTACAGCCTGCGCCCTGCTGATCGAGTCGCGCGCCGCCAGCCAGAGCCTGCTGCACGAGCAGCTGGCGCAGATCATGGCGTCCATCGCGCACTTCCCGGTGGAGAAGCAGGTCGATTTCAGCGAAGACCCTGCCGTATACAACCAGCTGTGGAAGATCCGCAAGGACACCTTCCCCGCCGTCGGTGCCGTGCGCCAAACCGGCACCACGGTGATCATCGAGGACGTGACCTTCCCGGTCGAGCGCCTGGCCGAGGGAGTCAACCGCCTGATCGCGCTGCTGGAGAAGCATCATTACGACGAAGCGATCCTGTTCGGCCATGCCCTGGAGGGCAACCTGCACTTCGTCTTCACCCAGGGCTTCGACGACCCGGCCCAGGTCGCCCGCTATGAAGCCTTCATGCAGGACGTCACCCAGTTGGTGGCGGTTGAATTCGGCGGCGCGCTGAAGGCCGAGCACGGCACCGGACGCAACATGGCGCCTTTTGTCGAGCTGGAATGGGGCAGCGAGGCCTACCAGCTGATGTGGACGCTCAAGCGCCTGCTCGACCCGCAGGGCATCCTCAACCCGGACGTGATCCTCTCGGACGATCCGCAGATCCACCTGAAACACCTCAAGCCGCTGCCGGCCGCCGACGCCATTGTCGACAAGTGCATCGAGTGCGGCTTCTGCGAGCCGGTGTGCCCGTCCAACGGTCTGACCCTGACGCCGCGCCAGCGCATCGTCATCTGGCGCGACATCCAGGCGCGCAAACGTGCCGGCATCGACACCACCGAGCTGGAGCGCGCCTACCAGCACCAGGGCCTCGACACCTGCGCCGCCACCGGCCTGTGCGCGCAGCGCTGCCCGGTGGGCATCAACACCGGTAACCTGGTGCGCCAACTACGCGCCGGCAACGCCCGTCACCCCGGCACCGCCAGCTGGCTGGCCGGGCACTTCGCTACGGTGCTGCAGGGCACGCGCCTGAGCCTGCGCCTGGCCGATGGCGCGCGCCGGCTGCTCGGTGCGCCACGCCTGGCCAAGGTCGCCCGCACGCTGCATGAAAGCGCCGGCCTGCCGCTATGGACGCCAGCCATGCCACAGGCGGCGCAACCAGTTCGTATCAATCCGGCAGTCAGCGACGCACGGCCACGGGTGGTCTACCTGGCAGCCTGCGTGTCGCGAGCCATGGGCCCGGCATTCGCCGACGCCGAGCAGATGCCGCTGCTCGACAAGACCCGCCAGTTGCTGGAGAAAGCCGGCTTCCAGGTGGTGTTCCCTGACGAGCAGGACAGCCTGTGCTGCGGTCAGCCGTTCGCCTCCAAGGGCTACCCCGAGCAGGCCGAGCGCAAGAAACAGGAGCTGATCGACGCCCTGCTCAAGGCCAGCCGTGGCGGCCTCGACCCGATCTACTGCGACACCAGCCCGTGCACCCTGCGCCTGCTGCAGGACGGCCTCGACCCGCGCCTGCAACTGCACGACCCGGTGAAGTTCATCCGCGAGCAGCTGATCGACCGACTGGAGTTCACCCCGCAGGAACAGCCGGTGGCCGTGCATGTCACCTGCAGCACCCAGCACCTGGGCGAGGCCCAGGGGCTGATCGATATCGCCAAGCGCTGTGCCAAAAAGGTGGTGATCCCCGAAGGCATCCACTGCTGTGGCTTCGCTGGCGACAAGGGCTTCACCACCCCAGAGCTGAACGCCCATGCGTTGCGTTCGCTGAAGGACGCGGTACAGATTTGCGACGAAGGCATCTCCACCAGCCGCACCTGCGAGATCGGCCTCAGCCATCACGCCGGCATCGACTATCACGGTCTGGTCTACCTGGTCGACCGGGTGACCCGGCGCAAAGCCTGAGCTCAAGGTGCGCGACCCGGCCTAGAGTAGAAGAGAGCACGGCGCGCCATGGCATTCGCCAGCCAGGCAGATCGCCGTGCGACTCCTATACTGCTGACACCGCCCACCGAAGGAGCCCTGTCATGCGCCGCACCGCCCTGTTTCTCGCTACCGCCCTGCTCTGCACCCCGCTGATGGCCATGCACTGCCCGGCCGAGATGGCCAAGATCGATAAGCTGCTGCAAAGCGATCCGCCGGCCGATACCGAAGCGCTAGCCGAAGTACAGCGCCTGCGTGCCGAGGGCGAAGCCCTGCACAAGGCAGGCGACCACGCCGAATCGGTCAAGGTACTGGAAGAGGCCCTGAGCCTGTTGCAGGCCAGCGAGTAACCTGCAGACACTCAGCAGCGCAGTAGCAATGCCGGGAGTTCTGCGACAGCCGGCTAAACCACTTCACCCAGCAGCGATAGCGCCATCTGCCGCAACTGCTGCAGATCCACCGGCTTCAGCAGGCAGGCCTGGGCACCCTGCCGGCGTGCTTCGGCCTTCTGCACCTCGTCGACTGCCGCGCTGACCACCAGCACCGGCACATCGACCAGGCGCGGCTGGTTGCGCATCCACTCCAGCAGCTCCAGGCCATTGCCGTCGGGCAGATCGAGATCCAGCAGCACCAGCGCTGGAACCTGTTCGGCCAACAGCAGTTGCGCACGCCGCAGCGAGCCAACGCCCTGCACCTCAGCCATATCGCGCAAGCCTTCCTGCAGCACGCGCAGGCACGCCGGATGGTCCTCGACACACAGCACCCGGGCCAACGGCAGCGCGACTTCGCCAGCACCGGCCTGGCCGGCATGGCTCAGCAAGTCTTGCGGGCAGGCCGCGCTCGGCAGGTCGATCCAGAAGCGGCTACCGGCGCCGGGCTCGCTGCTGAAACCGATCTCGCCATCCATCAGCGCCGCCAGTTCCTTGCACAACACCAGGCCAATACCGGTACCCGGAATATTCGAACTCTCCCGGCCGAGGCGCTGGAATGGCTGGAACAGCTGCGCCTGCTGCGGCTCGCTGAGCCCCGGCCCGCTGTCCTCGACCCACAGGCGCACACCCGCCGGACGCAGCTCATAGCCCAGGCAGACCAGGCCCTGCGGGCTGTTGTATTTGAGCGCGTTGGACAGCAGGTTGAGCAGTACCTGACGCACCCGGCGCATATCCGCCAGCACATACAGCTCGCCGACGATACCGGGCGTCACCCGCAGCTGCTGGCCGCGCTGCTGCACTTCCGGCTGGACCAGTTCGGCGCAACTGGTGAGCAGCGCGCTGACTTCCACCGGTTTGAGCTGCAGATGCTGGCGACGACTCTCGATGCTGGAGAGATCGAGAATATCGTCGACCAGGGATGTCAGATGGCGGCTAGCCAGGACGATCTCGCGGGCGTACTCCAGCTCCTGGCGAGCCTCGGGACGCTCCTGGGCTTCCAGCTCGATCAGCTGAGCGAAACCATGGATGGCATTGAGTGGCGTGCGCAGCTCGTGGCTCATGCTGGACAGGAAGCGGCTCTTGGCCTGGCTGGCGGCTTGTGCTTCCAGGCTGGCATGGCGCAACTCCTCCTGCACCAGCTTGAGGCCGGTGATATCCACATGCGTACCGGCCGCGCGCACGGCACTGCCTTGTTCGTCGCGCTCGATGACCTTGCCGCGGCTGAGCAGCCAGACGTAGTTACCCATGGCATCGGCATAGCGATATTCCGCTTCGAAAAAATCCTCGACGGCATCAGCCAGGCTCAGACGCAGATGACGAATACGCTGCAGGTCATCCGGATGCACCCGCTGGTTGAACTCGGCAAACGGAAGGCAGCTTTCGCGCAGCCCGAAGCGTTTGACGAAGCGCTCGCTGACACAGATGCTGAGGCTCGCCGCCTCCACTTCCCAGAGGCTTTCCGTGGTGCTTTCCAGCACCAGTTCGAGGGTACGCTGCACCTGCAGGCGCTGCGCCTCACTGGCCTGCAACTGCTGGCCGGCATGCTGCACTTCCTCGGCCATCTCGGCCATTTCCAGAATC
This sequence comes from Aquipseudomonas guryensis, assembly GCF_014164785.1. Lineage (GTDB taxonomy): Bacteria > Pseudomonadota > Gammaproteobacteria > Pseudomonadales > Pseudomonadaceae > Aquipseudomonas > Aquipseudomonas guryensis. Next base: position 337,339 of record NZ_JACJFN010000001.1, read on the forward strand.
GCGGTCTCCGGTACCGCCGGTTTGCGCTCACCCTTCGCCAGACTGCGCATCATCCCGACAATCCCGGCAATGGGCTCGGCCAACTCGTTGCTCAGATGCCGCGAACGCAGCCACATCCAGCTGCCGAACAATAAATAGAAGAACACCAGGCCGGCGATCAGCAGGTAGCCGATCTGCAGGTATTGCTCGGCCAGGCGGTTGGTCTCGCGGAAGATATTCGCCTCATCCACCACCAGCAGCAGGCGCCAACCGGTCTGTGGGATCTCGCTCCAGGCCATCAGCTGGTTACGGCCACCCAGCTGCACCTCCTCTATCCCGTGTTTAGCCGTGGCCATGGCGGTCAGCAACGGCTGCAATCCCGCCTGACGGTCGAGCTTGAAATCAGCCGGTTTGAGCACCTCGCGCTTGACCGCTTCGGCATAGGAGTACTGGGTCAGCTCACGCAGGGCGAAGTCGCTCTCGCCAGCTGCCGGCAGCGCCATGATGCCGTTGTCGCGACTAACCAGCAGGGCATAACCCTGCCAGGGCACCTGCAGGTTGCCGATCTCGGCAAGCATCTGCCCGACCGTGACATCCAGGCCCACCACACCTTCGAGAAAATCACCGCGATAGACCGGCGCCACCGCCGACATCATCCAGCCCTGGCCAGCCGGATCGAGGTAGACATCGGTCCAGGCCGTCTTGCGCTGCGGGTTGTGCTCGGCGTTGGCCAGGTAATAGAAGTTGTATTCCGGGATGACCATGTCATGGGGGTACTGCTGCAGCACGTCGAAATACGGGTAGATGCGGTTGTAGCTGTCCCACGCATTGAAATACACCGCGGCCACCAACGGATCGGCCTGCTTGATCGAACGCATCAAGGGATCAACACGCGACAGGCGTAACGCCTTGTCGCGGTCCTGACGCTCCGGCGGCGTGCTGTTGGCATAAAAGGAAGCAGCACGGCCATCATCAGTGCGGCTGTGGAATACGCCATTGGGCGCCTGCACATGGCGCGCCCGCTCCAGCTCATCCGGCTGATAGCGGCGATCCTGTAAAGCATCGCCTACCGCATCACGGAAAATGCTGACCTGCGCCTCGATGGCTCGCAGGCGGCTGTCGATCACCTGCCCTTCGCGCTGCACCGCACTGGCCAAATCCTGCAGGGCACTGCTCTGCAGATAGCCCACCTGGGAATCACGGATCGACTCGTTGGTATACAGGTACACGCCAATCAGCACCGACTCCACCAACACCAGGGGAATCAACGCGCTCTGCAGGAAAGCCTGCCAGATCCAGCGGCGCAGAGGTTTGTGCTGTGCGGACGGCATGCCGACGCTCCAAAATCAGGACAGGGGAATGATGGCACATGGCAGCGCCAGAGCTAGCCGACCGCTACAGAAATCCGGCCTGCATTCTAAAGCCAGATCGCAGGTCGACGCTGGGGAACCTTTACCGTAAACTGCGCGTCCTACTCAGGTAGGAGAGTTTTGGGGCCGATTAGGATTCGACGCCGGTAACAAAACTTGAGGGGCATGCCGAGTTGGTAACAGAACTCGTAAATCCACTGTTGCAAATTTATAGTTGCCAACGACGACAACTACGCTCTAGCCGCCTAAGTGCCGCTAGCTGTCCATAGGGGATGCCTGTAAACCCGAAGATTCTGGACAGTCAGATAGAACAGGATCGCCGCCAAGCTCGCTGCAGGTGTAACGGCTAAAACTTATGCAGCTCGCTCCAAGCGCCCTGCCACTCGGGCCGCGCGGAGTTAACTCAATAGAGATGGCTACGCATGTAGAACCGATAGCGGCGAACTGGCGGACGGGGGTTCAAATCCCCCCGGCTCCACCAAAAACACAAAAAAAGACGTCCGAGGACGTCTTTTTTTGTGCCTGAAACCCAGTAAATACCGGACCTTCAGCGCCATCGCCAGCAGCGGACGCCTTATCCCTTGAAGCCCTTGGCCATCAGATAAACCTCATTCGAGCGCGGCCGCGAGGCTGCTGGTTTGCGTACGACCACCTTCTCGAATGAGGTGCGCACGTCCCGCAGAAACTCGTCGGAGCCCTCACCCTGAAAGACCTTGACCACATAGTTGCCACCAGGCTTGAGCACTTTGCGGACCATATCGAGGGTGAGTTCAACCAGATACATCGAAGACGCCTGGTCGGCAACAGCGACGCCACTGAGGTTGGGGGCGATGTCGGAAACGATCAGGTCGGGCTGTCGGCCATCGAGCTTGGCGAGAAGCTGCTGGAACACCGCGTCCTCGGTGAAGTCGCCCTGAATAAAGTCGACATTGTCCAGCGGGTCCATCGGCAGAATGTCGGTGGCTATAACCCGGCCCTTCTCACCCACTAACTTGCCGGCCACCTGCGACCAGCCACCGGGCGCGGAGCCCAGGTCCATGAGCAGCATGCCGGGGCGGATCAGCTTGTCCTTCTCGTTCAGCTCGATCAGCTTGTAGCTGGAGCGCGAGCGCAAGCCGTCCTTCTGGGCCTGTTTGACGTAGGGGTCGTTGACGTGTTCGTTCAGCCAGCGGGCGCTGCTTTTGGAGCGTTTCATAAGGGAGCCAAGCACGAAAAATCAAGGAAAGGAGCGCGCCAATGCCATGGACAGAGAGCGCAAAGTGGCGCCAAGTATAAGCCGATAGTGCCCTACAGGTTAAATCCACAGGCCGCAGCCCTTACAGGCGTCCTGACAGGATGTGGCGACGGCGGCTACAATTCGCCCCCTACCCCCTCCTTTATTGCTTCCTTTGCCGGAGTCACCGGCCAGGATTACCGTCATGATTCGCATCAACGAACTGTCTCTGCCCCTCGATCACTCCGCCGATGAATTGCGCCAGGCCATCGTCAACCGCCTGAACATCAACGACACCGACCTGCTGAGCTTCAGCGTATTCAAGCGCAGCTACGATGCGCGCAAGAAGAACAGCGTCATCCTGTTCATCTACATCATCGATCTTGAGGCGCGCGACGAGGCAGCCATCCTGGCGCGTTTCGCCGATGATCAGCACGTACGCCCTGCTCCGGACACCACCTACTACCCTGTCGGCCAGGCGCCGGCCGGTCTGAGTGAACGGCCGCTGGTGGTGGGTTTTGGTCCCTGCGGCCTGTTCGCCGCGCTGCTGCTCGCGCAGATGGGCTTCAAGCCGATTGTTCTGGAGCGCGGCAAGGATGTGCGCAGCCGCACCAAGGACACCTGGGCGCTGTGGCGCAAGAAGGTCCTGACCCCGGAATCCAATGTGCAGTTCGGCGAGGGCGGTGCCGGCCTGTTCTCCGACGGCAAGCTTTACAGCCAGATCAAGGACCCCAAGTTCTACGCGCGCAAGGTGATGCACGAGTTCGTCCGCGCCGGCGCGCCGGACGAGATCATGTACGTGAGCAAGCCGCACATCGGCACCTTTCGCCTCACCGGCGTAGTCGCCGCCATGCGCGAGGAGATCATCGCCTTGGGCGGCGAGGTGCGCTTCGAGAGCAAGGTGACTGACCTGCTGATCGACGACGGCCAGCTCGAGGGCTTGGTGCTGGCCAGCGGTGAAACCCTGCGCAGCCGCCATGTGGTGCTGGCACTGGGGCACAGCTCGCGCGATACCTTCCGCATGTTGCACCGCCAGGGCGTGTTCATCGAGGCCAAGCCCTTTGCCGTGGGTTTCCGCATCGAACACCCGCAAGGCCTGATCGACCAGGCCCGGCTGGGCAAATACGCGGGTCACCCGGAGCTCGGCGCCGCCGACTACAAGCTGGTGCATCACGCCAAGAATGGCCGCGCCGTCTACAGTTTCTGCATGTGCCCCGGCGGCACCGTGGTGGCGGCCACCTCCGAGCCGGAGCGCGTGGTGACCAACGGTATGAGCCAGTACTCGCGCAACGAACGCAACGCGAATGCCGGCATCGTCGTCGGCATCAACCCGGAGCAGGACTTTCCCGGTGGCCCGCTGGCCGGCGTGGAGTTCCAGGAGCACCTGGAGTCTGTGGCATACACACTGGGCGGCAGCGACTACTGCGCACCGGCGCAATTGGTCGGCGACTTCATTCGCGGTGTGCCGTCGAGCGAACTGGGCGAGGTGGAACCCTCCTACAAGCCCGGCGTGCGCCTGGGCGATCTGGCGCTCTCGCTACCGGCCTATGCGATCGAGGCCATCCGCGAGGCGCTGCCGGTCTTCGGCAAGCAGATTCGCGGCTTTGACCGTGATGACGCGGTGCTCACCGGCATCGAAACCCGCACCAGCTCGCCGGTGCGCATCACCCGCGACCACGAATCCTTGCAGAGCCTCAACCTGCGCGGCCTGTACCCGGCCGGTGAAGGCGCCGGTTATGCCGGCGGCATCCTCTCGGCAGGCGTGGACGGCATCAAGGTCGCCGAGGCGGTGGCCAAGTCGATCCTGGCCGAGCAGAGCCACTGATGAAACTCGACGACATCAAGAAGCTGCAGCAGAAAAAGTACCGCGCCGAACTTGGGCATTTTCTGGTGGAAGGCGAGCATCTGCTGCTGGAGCTGCAAAAGGCGGCCCTGCACAACCCGCAGCTGCAGCGCAGCCAGCTGTATGTGACAGCCGCCTACGAACACTGGCAGAGCCCGTTCAAGACCCAGGTGATCAGCGACCGGCAGATGGCGCAGATCGCTGACACCCAGACCCCGCAGGGCATTCTTGCTGTAGTGCCGATGACGGCGCTGACGCCGCCGGTTGCTGCAGCCAACGAGCGGGCCATCTATCTGCATGAAATCCAGGACCCGGGCAATCTCGGCACCATCCTGCGCACCCTGGCCTGGTTCGGCGGTTTTCGCTGCCTGCTCAGCCCCGGCAGCGTCGACCCTTACAACCCCAAGGTCGTGCGCTCCAGCATGGGCGCCATCTTCCATGCACCACTGGAACTGGATGTACAGCTGGAATCCCTGCGCAGCCGTTTCACGCGCATCGCCTGTCTGGATATGCAGGGCGAGCCAGTGCAATCGGTCAGCTTCAAAGCCTTCGACTGCTATCTGTTCGGCAACGAGGCCCGCGGCGTGCCCCGCGAGCAGCTGATCGCGCTCAATGCCCAGCCGTTCACCATTGCCGGCTGTGGCGCCATCGAGTCGCTGAACCTGGCGACGACGGTCAATATGTGTGCGTACGAGCTCAATAGATAACGGCTCAGCGCCGACTCAGAACAACCCCAGCTGCCGGTCGACCAAGCGACTGAAGTCGTCATCCACGAACGGCAGGATCGCATCGGCCACCGGCTGCAGCTGACGTGACAGGTAGTGTTCGTAGTCGATCAGGGAACTGCGGGTTTCCAGCGGCTCGGGCCCGGCCAGGGTCATCACGTAGCTGATCCAGCCACCGTTCTGGTACTGCCGCGGCCGACCCTGGCGCTCGTTGTAATCGTCGGCCAGGCGCGCCGCGCGCACATGCGGCGGCACGTTGCGCTGGTAGTCGCCGAGCTGGCGGCGCAAGCGTTTGCGGTAGATCAGCAAATCATCCAGCTCGCCAGCCAGGGTGCGCCGCACGTAATCGCGCACGTAGTCCTGATAGGGCTGCCGGTTGAAGATGCGCCGATAGAGTTCCTGCTGGAACTGCTGGGCCAGCGGCGACCAGTCGGTGCGCACCGTTTCCAGGCCCTTGTAGACCATCTCCTCGTGGCCGTCGGCCCGTTTGACCAGGCCGGCATAGCGCTTCTTGCTACCCTCTTCCGCACCGCGAATGGTCGGCATCAGGAAGCGCCGGTAGTGCGTCTCGAACTGCAGCTCCAGCGCGCTGTGCAGGCCATATTCCTGCTGCAAGTGCTCGCGCCACCACTGGTTGACCCGCTGCACCAGCGCCCGGCCGATACGTGCCGCGTCTTCCTCGGCATGTTCATGGCCGAGCCAGACGAAGGTGGAGTCGGTGTCGCCATAGATCACCCCATGGCCTTCGGCTTCGATCAGTTCGCGGGTGCGGCGCATGATCTCGTGGCCGCGCAGGGTGATCGACGAGGCCAGGCGGGTATCGAAGAAGCGGCAACCGCTGGAGCCGAGCACGCCGTAGAAGGCGTTCATGATGATCTTCAGCGCCTGCGACAGCGGCGCGTTACCGTCGCGCTTGGCCGCTTCGCGACCCTGCCAGACGCGCTCGACGATGGCCGGCAGGCAATGCTTGTTGCGCGAGAAGCGCGCGCCGCGAAAACCAGGCACCGACTGACTGTCGTCGGGATGGCGCAGACCTTCCACCAGCCCTACCGGGTCGATCAGGAAAGTGCGGATGATCGACGGGTACAGACTCTTGTAGTCGAGTACCAGGACCGACTCGTACAGGCCAGGACGCGACTCCATGACGAAGCCGCCGGGGCTGGCCTGCGGCAATTTTTCGCCGAGGTTGGGGGCGACAAAGCCCTGGCGGTGCATCAGCGGCATGTACAGGTGGGTGAAGGCCGCCACCGAGCCACCGCTGCGATCGACCGGTAGACCGGTGACCGCCGCGCGCTCGAGAAGGAAGGTAAGCAGCTCGGTCTTGGCGAAGATTCGTGTGACCAGCTCGCAGTCCTTGAGGTTGTAGCGCGCCAGGGCGGGCTTGTCCTCGGCGAACATGCGGTTGATCTCGTCCATGCGCTGGTAGGGCGTATCGATCGACTTGCCCTCGCCGAGCAGGGTCTGCGCGACGTATTCCAGGCTGAACGAGGGAAAGCTCCAGGTCGCCGAGCGCAGCGCCTCGATACCGTCGATGATCCAGCGGCCGGAGGCTGCGGCGAAGTAGTGCTTGCCGCTGCCATGCTCGCGCCAACCCATCTCGCCGCCGCCACGCCCCAGGCGCAGCGGGACCTTGAGGCGCTGGGCATGTTCGTGCAGCACGCGCAGGTCGAACTGCACCAGGTTCCAGCCGATGATCGCATCGGGGTCATGCCGGGCCAGCCATTCGTTCAACCGCTCCAGCAACTGCGCACGGCTGTCGCAGTAGTCGAGCTGGAAGTCCACGCAGCTGTCGTCGCCATTGGCCGGGCCGAGCATGTACACCTGGCGCTGGCCGCAGCCTTCCAAGGCGATGGAGTAAAGCTCGCCATGCTCGGTGGTTTCGATATCGAGGGAGGCCAGGCGCAATGGCGGGCGGTAATCCGCCACGGGCTTGAGCTGAGCTTCGAGCAGAATGCCGCTCTCCCCGGGCGTACCGCCGAACAGCAGCGGCGCAGTGATGAAGCGCTCCATCAGGTAGCGCTCCGGCGGGCGTACATCGGCCTCGTAGACGTCGACGCCGGCCTTGCGCAACTGTTTGTCGAGGTTGATCAACTGGCGGTGCTGCTGGCAGTACAGGCCGAGCACGGGTCGATGGTAAAAATCGCACAGGCCCAGCTCACGCAGCTCCGCACCGCGCGCGCCTTGCAGCAACGTCTCGGCGCGCGCGCGTTGCTCGGCCGGAATGAAGGCCACCGAGGGCTGATAGGGCAGACGCACCAGACGCGGGCCGGTGTCGGTCGCCAGCCAGAACTCGACCTGCGTACCGGCCGGCGTATCGCGCCAGTGCCGGGTCAGGACAAAGCCCTGCTGTAGTTCCACCCCTGCAACCTCGGAAGTCTGTTTCACGGCGCAATTCTACTGGCACAGCTGAGTATTCGCTGTGCTTAGTCGCACTACGGCATGCAGCAGCAACACGTCTCTGCCGAGCCACGAATAGCCAAAGGCTTACACGGGCAAGCTGCGATCCGCCCTGTTGTAAGTTTCCGGCAGTCACTAATCTAGCCTCATCACTGCTGCGCAGGACGCGCAGCAGGATCAAGGATGATCGACCATCGCCAAGAAGGCAGCTGACAGGATGTTGGAATGGTCTGAGAAAAACCCGCTTCGGCGGGTTTTTTGTTGCTGGCGAAAAAGTCCTGCCCCCTTGGGTCTGTTGCCGCGCGACGCCATTGCCGGCTATTTCCCTGCGAAACGAAACAGGCAGCACTTTCTTGCTCGCCACAGGCACGCTTTATCTGCTGCGCCCGGGTATTGACCTTGGCTACACTGGCCGCCTGCCAACAAGAAGAGTGCGCCATGTTTCGTCTGTTGTTCTGGATTGCCCTGATTGCCGCTGCCGTCTGGCTGTGGCGGCGTTTCAATCGCCCCGCCAGCGCCAAGCCCCAGGCTGACACGGCAGAGCCCAGCGCGCCGCCCATGGTGCGCTGCGCCCACTGTGGCGTGCATGTCCCGCGCGATACCGCACTGGCGGACGCGCAGCGCTGGTATTGCAGCCAAGCCCACCTAGAGCAGGACGCCCACCCAGGTGAACGCTGATGCCATGACCCTCGAAGGTGTCCATGGCCGCCGAGTCCTGCGCCTGTATCACCTTTATAGGGTAACTGTTGGCCTGGCCCTGGTGTTGTTGATCTCCAGTGACCTGGACGAGAACCTGCTCAACCTGGCCCATGCGGAACTGTTCCGCAATGGCAGCTGGGCCTACCTGATCATCAACATCCTGATCGCCGTGCTGATACAGCGGCCACGCCACCTGCTGCAGGTGTTCAGCCTGGCCCTGGCCGACGTCATCCTGCTGGTGGCGCTGTTCTACGCGGCGGGAGGCACGCCCAGCGGTATCGGCAACCTGCTGATCGTGTCGGTGGCCATTGCCAACATCTTGCTACGCGGCCGGGTCGGCCTGCTGATTGCGGCTGTCGCGGCCATCGGCATGATCTACCTGACCTTTTACCTGAGTTTCAGCCGCCCGGCCGCAGCTGGCCAGTATGTACAGGCGGGCGCACTAGGCGCCTTGTGCTTCGCCGCCGCCATATTCCTGCAGGGTTTGAGTCGACGTTTGCAGCAAAGCGAGCAACTCGCCGAACAACGAGCGGTCGATGTCGCCAGCCTGGAAGCCCTCAACGCCCTGATCCTGCAACGCATGCGCACCGGCATTCTGGTATTGGATAAACAACACCGCGTGGTCCTGGCCAATCAGGGCGCGCTGACCTTGCTCGGGCGCAACGAGCTAACAGGTAAAGTCCTCGACCCACACTGTCCGGAGCTGGTTCGGCGCCTGCAGCAATGGCTGCACAACCCCACCTTGCGTCCGCAGAGCCTGCAGGCCGTGCCCGATGGCGCGCTGCTGCAACCCAGCTTCATTCCCCTGCATCGAGGCGAGGAAACGCACACCCTGGTGTTTCTTGAAGATATCTCGCAGATCACCCAGCAGGCCCAGCAACTCAAGCTGGCCTCGCTGGGCCGCCTGACTGCCGGCATCGCCCATGAAATCCGCAACCCGCTCGGCGCCATCAGCCACGCCGCGCAACTGCTGCAGGAGTCGGAGATCCTCGAAGGCCCGGATCGGCGTCTGGCGCAGATCATCCAGGACCACTCGCGGCGGATGAATCTGGTTATTGAGAACGTTCTGCAGCTGTCGCGCAGGCGCCAGGCCGAACCCCAGCTGCTGGACCTGAAATACTGGCTGCACCGTTTCGCCAGCGAATTCCGCAGTTCGGCGGCACTGGACCAGACCCTGCATCTGGAGACGTCCGGCAGCGGCCTGCAGACCCGAATGGACCCGCACCAGCTGACCCAGGTCCTGACCAACCTGGTACAGAACGGCATGCGCTACAGCGCCCAGGTACACCAACTCGGCCAGGTCTGGCTCAAGCTGTTCCGCGACCCGGACAGCGACCTGCCCGTCCTCGAAGTGCTCGACGACGGCCCCGGCATCCCTCCCGAGCAGCTACAACATATCTTCGAGCCCTTCTACACCACCGATAACAAGGGCACCGGTCTGGGCCTGTATATTTCCCGCGAGCTGTGCGAAAGCAACCAGGCACGCCTCGACTACAAACCGCGTGAAGGTGGCGGCAGCTGCTTCCGCATCACCTTCGCCCACTCACGCAAACTGAGCTGACCATGAGCACCCGGCAAAGAGCCCTGATCGTCGACGACGAGCCCGATATCCGCGAACTCCTGGAAATCACCCTGGGGCGAATGAAGCTCGACACCCGCAGCGCCCGCAACGTCAAGGAAGCACGCGAATGGCTGGCGCGCGAGCCGTTCGACCTGTGCCTGACCGATATGCGCCTGCCCGACGGCACCGGACTGGAATTGGTGCAGCACATCCAGCAGCGCCATCCGCAGGTACCGGTGGCGATGATCACTGCCTATGGCAGTCTGGATACCGCGATCAATGCCCTCAAGGCCGGCGCCTTCGATTTCCTCACCAAGCCGGTCGACCTCGGCCGCCTGCGTGAACTGGTCGCCACCGCACTGCGTATACGCAGTGCCAATGATGCGGAAGGCCCGGTCGATACGCGCCTACTTGGTGACTCGCCGCCCATGCGCGCACTGCGCAATCAGATCCAGAAACTGGCGCGCAGCCAGGCGCCGGTCTACATCAGCGGCGAGTCCGGCAGCGGCAAGGAACTGGTCGCCCGCCTGATCCACGAACAGGGCCCGCGTGGCGAGCAGCCGTTCATTCCGGTCAACTGCGGCGCCATTCCGTCCGAGCTGATGGAAAGCGAGTTCTTCGGTCACAAGAAAGGCAGCTTCACCGGCGCTATCGAGGACAAACAGGGCCTGTTCCAGGCGGCCAACGGCGGCACCCTGTTCCTCGACGAAGTGGCCGACCTGCCGCTGACTATGCAGGTCAAACTGCTCCGCGCCATCCAGGAGAAAGCCGTGCGGGCCGTAGGCGGTCAGCAGGAGCTGGTCGTCGACGTGCGGATTCTCTGCGCCACCCACAAGGACCTGGCCGCCGAAGTGGCCGCCGGACGCTTCCGTCAGGATCTGTTCTATCGCCTCAACGTCATCGAGCTGCGCGTCCCGCCGCTGCGCGAGCGCCGCGAAGACATCCCGCTACTGGCCGAAACCATGCTGCGCCGCCTCAGCGATGGAACCGGCATTGCCCCAACCCGCCTGACCGATGACGCCCTGGACAAGCTGAAAAGCTACCGCTTCCCCGGCAACGTCCGCGAGCTGGAAAACATGTTGGAGCGCGCGCACACGCTATGCGAAGACGAACAGATCAAGGCCAGCGACCTGCGTTTGGCCGACACGCCCTGCTCGGCCGAAGTCGGCGAGGCATCACTGGCGCAAATCGATAACCTGGAAGACTACCTGGAAGACATCGAGCGCAAGCTGATCATGCAGGCCCTCGAAGAAACCCGCTGGAACCGCACGGCGGCAGCCCAGCGCCTGGGCCTGAGCTTCCGCTCGATGCGCTACCGCCTGAAGAAGCTGGGGATTGATTGATCCTCAGCCCAGGCGCCCAGCCGGCGCATAGGGCGCCGGATCGACAATGGGCCTTTCGCCCAGCATCAGATTTTTCAGCAGCTCGCAGGAAGCTGGCGCAAGCACCAGACCATTGCGGTAGTGCCCGCAGTTCAACCACAACCCCGGAAACTCGGGAACCTCACCGATAAACGGGATCCCTTCAGGCGACCCGGGACGCAGCCCGGCCCAGTGCCCGACGACTTCGGCATCAGCCAGTGCCGGCAAAAGCTCCTGGGCAGAGGTTTTCAGGCTGGCCAACGCGACCTCGGTCGGCGTCTTGTCGAATCCGATATGTTCCAGCGTGCTGCCAATCAAGATATGGCCATCCTTGCGCGGGATGGCATAGCGGCCCTTGGCAAGCACCATGGCCGGGAGAAAGCCCTCGGCGCACTTGTAGAGGATCATCTGACCTTTAACCGGCACCACGGGAAGGCTCAGCCCAAGCGTAGTTAGCAACTCACCACTCCAGGCGCCGGAAGCGAGAACAACACGCTCAGCGCGCAACTCCCCCTGACCTGTGCGCACTCCGCACACTCGTCCCTGCTGCTGAATAAAACCGGTGACTTCCGATCCTTCATGCACCGTGACATTGGCTCGTTGCGCCAGAGCGCAGCGTAGAGCCTTGAGCAGCCGCGGATTACGCACATTAGCTACCCCAGGCATATACAACGCCTTGTCGAAACCACCACCCAGCACCGGCAACACCTTGTTAACCTCTGCCATGCCGGGTTGCCGCAACACTCGCCCCTCACGCTCTGCCCAGGCCAAAGCCAGTGCTTCATCTTCCAGATCCAGCCAGTAAAGCCCGGTGGTATGAACCTGTGGATCAATCCCCGTCTCGCTTTCCAGATTGGCACCCAGGTCAGGATAAAAACCCTGCGACCAACCCGCCAGTGCCGTCACAGCTGAGCTGTAACGCCAGGGATAAAGGGGGGAAATGATGCCGCCGCCAGCCCAGGAAGACTCCTGTCCTATAGAGCGCCGATCAAGCAGACTCACCTGCAGCCCAGACTGCGCCAAAAACAGCGCACTCAGAGCACCGATAATGCCACCACCGACGATTAATACGTCGACGTCGACACGGCCTTGCAATCCAGACGATTGAACTACACTCACTCGCTTACCCCACTTACAGCAAGGACGCTGTAATGAAAACTAGCCATGGACATACCCTGCTAGAGCTGCTCATTTGCATAGCAGTCTTTATTTGCCTCGCCAGCATTGGCATCCCTCACCTTGCCCATTTGCGTCAGCAAATGGCTGAGCGCGCAACAACCAACAACATGCTCGGCGCACTGCATTATGCTCGTGGCCAGGCAGTTTTCTCGCGGATCAGCACTAGCCTGTGCAACGGAGAACTGAGCTGTTCAAGCAGCACGACCTGGCAAAATGGCATCCTGGTTTTCTCCGACCCAAACGCTAACGGCCAACTGGATGCCGGAGATGTCTTACTACAGAAGCTGGCCATTCCAGAAGACTACTCCTGGCGCTGGTCCAGCTTTCGCAGCCGCACCCGCATCAGCTTTGCCAACGACGGCACCACGCTGGCGCTCAATGGCACATTCACCCTCTGCCACAAAACCATCCCTACCCGGCAAATTGTGGTGAGCGTCACAGGCCGGCCCCGCGTCCAACCACCCACGCCCCAGGCCCGCTGCAGTTAAGTGCTACTCGTCGCGACATCCGGCACGCCCATCCCACAAAGCTGTTCTTCTCAGCCACCTCATGTAGGTTTAGGCAATGAAAAAAGGGAAGCCTGTGCCATGCGTAAAAGTTGTGGATTCACCTTGCTAGAAGTGCTTGTGGTGGTCGCTATCGTTGCAGTGATCGCCAGCGTTGGCATACCTCAGTTCAACAGCCTGATGCAGAATGGCCGCCTCTCCACGCAGGTCAATGAATTGCAGGGGCTAATGCAGCTGGCCCGCAGCGAAGCAGCAACCAATCGAGTAGTCACTCGTATCTGTGGCAGCACCGATCAAGCCACCTGTAACACCAACAATTGGGAAGGTGGAGCTATTTTGTTTCGCGACAGTGATAACAACGGCAGTGCATCGGCGGCAGAACTGGTGCGGGTAATGCCGGCAGTCACTAATGGCAACACCATTCGTGGCGTCACTGGCGCCATCAGCTTCCTGGCTGACGGCACACTGGCCTCGGCAGCCATGTTACGTATTTGCGATACCCGTGGTGCAGATAGCTCTCGCCAGGTTCGACTCAACACCGCCGGGCAAAGCCGTATCAGCAAAGGTAATCCGGGAGACGTCGTATGCCCATGACTGCGAAAAAACAGAACGGCTTCAGTTTGATTGAGGTACTCATTGCTTTGCTGATTCTGGCCATCGGTCTGTTCGGCATGGCTAGCCTGATGATGACCAGCATGAAATCCAACCAAAGTGCCTCGATGCGCAGCCAAGCTAGCTGGCTCGCCTATGACATGTTCGAACGCATGCGCTTGAACAACAGAGTTGCCACCACCTCCAACAGCTATGTCACCGCTGCCAGTACCGCAGCCCCGTCAAGCCCCAACTGCAAATCCAGTGGTTGCTCAGCAACCAATGTCGCCTTACAGGATTTGTTCGAGTGGAAAACCCAATTGGTGCAATCGGGGCTTACTGGCTCCGTGGCGCGGACTGGCAACGCCTACACCGTATCGATCTTCTGGCAAGAAGACAGCTCCACTGCCTGCCCTGCCAACCAATGCTCCTTTGTTTTGAGGGCTGACCTATGAGTGCTTGTCCACAAGCAATGACCAAGCAGCAAGGCCTGACCCTTATCGAACTGATGGTGACCCTGCTGCTGAGCTCATTCCTGCTACTCGGCATTTTGCAACTATTCATCAGCACCAACAGCACGGACAGAGCCAACGCATCTCTTGCCAGACTACAAGAAAACGGCCGCATTGCCTTGGACATGCTCAAGCAGGATTTGCGTAGAACTGGCTACCAGGGCTGCGCATCGCCCACTCTAACCAGTCGTCCAAATTCCAGCCGCACCTTCCCGCTGGATGCGATGGGCGAGCAAGGCACGGAACTCATCGAAGGGGCTGCAACCGCCAGCGATAGCCTGATCATGCGTCATGCCAGGCCGATGATGATGCGCGCAACCAATATCAGTAATACCCAGGTCACCTTTGTCAGTGGCAACAACATCAACTTCACGGAAGGTGAGCGCTACGAATTCATCCTGACCAACTGCGAGGATGTCGCCATCTTTACCGGAGTCGCTTCAGCCCGCAGCGATAATCCGGACCTCGCAAGCTCGATGCCTAACCAATACACCCTCACCAGCTTGCAAGGCGCCAACAGTGGCACGCCGCCAAGCCTATATGGCATCCCCCTAGGTGAAGGCTCGCAGTTTCTCCAAGTAGTTGAAAATACCTATGCCGTTGACTGTGACGAAACAAATCCATACGCACATGAGAACAGCATCACCTGTCCCAATGAGGACGATGGCACTCCGACCCTCTACAAAAACGGCGAGCCAATGATTGCCAATGTCGACAACTTCCAGGTGCTCTATGGCGTCACCAGCGGCACTCAAACCAGCTGGGTAAATGGCGAAGATCTCACTGATGCTCAGCGCGAGGACGTTAGTCGCCTGCAGATCAGTCTGGTGATCTCCAGCCCTGACGAAGTCAGTGACGCCGCCAACACACAGTCTTTTGCCATTGCCAACATCGGCACCGACACGCAGCTCGACGCCATTGCTGATCGGCGTCTACGTCGTGTACTGAATACCGTAATAGACGTGAGGAACCGGCCATGAAAACGCCACCTAGCCAATCCCAGCAACGCGGTATGGTGCTTGCCGTCAGCCTGATCCTGCTGCTGCTGTTGACCATCCTGGCCATCACGGCTTCGACCAGTTCCTCGCTGCAAGAGCGCATGGCCGGCAACGCCCAGGAAAACAACGTGGCCTTCCAGGCAGCTGAAAGTGCACTGGCCAACCTCAGCAGCCAAGTCGAAGGCGGCGGAGTTCCCGCAGGCGACGACGTTCTGGCATTAACCTACCCGACCCGAACCGTTCGCGCGCGCATGCAGTCCGCCTCACGCTACGCAGAAGGCTCCAGCCTGGATGCCGAAGAAAACAGCGGCACCCCCCTGATCCTCATCTACGACTTCACCAGCAGCGCGACGCTTGATGCCTCCGCCACAACGGCCGCAGCGATCACCGACGACAACACCAATGCCCGCCATCTGCAGGGCTATCGCGACCGCATCATCCAGTGATGCATCCGAGGACTAAATAATGAATAAGCGCCTCTCCTCACTTCATCGCCTGGCTCTCTGCACGGTGTCCAGCATCCTGGTGCTGCATAGTGCTGTCAGTTATGCCGACGACACCGAAATTTTCTTCGGCGGTGCAGCTATTGATGACAGCGTGCGCCCGAACGTGCTGTTCGTGCTCGACAACTCAGGCTCTATGGCTTGGCGTACCGACAGCAACAGCAACCCGTCGGGCTCGCAGCAGTCGCGCATGCAGATCCTCAAGGATTCGTTCTCGACCATCATCAACAATGCCGGCGCTATCAATGCGGGCATCATGGTGCTCAACAGTCGTAGCGCCTACAACAACACCCGGATGGTCTATCCGGTCAGCAACATCGATGACCCCCTGCCCTCATCCGTTCAGCTGGTAGCCAGTACGCCAGTGATTCGCGCCAGTGGTGACGATGCCACGCAGAGTTCGCTGAGTAGCAACGCCGTCATCAACGCCACTTCCCTGGTCATGGGGAATATTTCCACGCCGATTATGGTGGGAACCACCAACACCAACACTCTGAAAAACAATGGTGCCTACTACCTGACCTCGACTGGCTATGCCTGCGCTCTAAACCCCAGCGCTCTGAGTCCAGTTGCAGGGCGTCCAAGCACCAACTGCCCAAACAACTCCGCCATCTCCGAAGTCAACTTGCGCAGCAACAATACCGGGCGCACGGCACTGTTTCATTTCCGCGGCATCAGCCAGCCTGCGGATAGAACCATTACCAGCGCCTATCTGGAGCTAACTCCAACCAACAGCCAGAACAATAACAATCGCCCTACACTCAATCTTTATATAGAAAATGCCAAATCACCGGCCGCCCTCGACGATAGCGGGTTGCTCAGTCCTGCCGGCAACGTACGAAATTTTATCTCCAGCCAAGAAACTGCCAGCAGTTGGCAAAATGGAGGCACGGCACAGTTCGATATCACCAGTGAGCTTCGCGACCTGCTGGATAACGATGCTGATCCGATCGGCGATTTGGTAATGCACTTCCGCGCGCAGCAGAACCGTGACTACACCTTCGCCGCACAGGGCGGAACTGCAACGGTAATGCCGCGCATCGTGATCAACTATGACAATCCCAGTACCCAGATTGAGGCGCGCAAAGGTGGCTTGCGCTTCCAGGATGTCGGCATTCCCCAGGGAGCGACCATTACCGAGGCCTACCTTTCCTTCACTCCGGCCTCTAGCAACAGCGACGCCGTACGCTTTGAAGTGAAAGCCGAAAAGGTTGCTGACGCCGCCATCTTCACTGGCACCACCAACCTGAACACAAGGCTGACTACCACCGCCATGACCACCTGGGATGCGCCAGCCTGGTCTACCAGCTCGCCACCTGTAGAGGTTCAAGGGCCAGATGTCAGGGCACTGGTTCAGGAAGTCGTGAGCCTGCCCACGTGGTGTGGCAACAACTCAATGGCCTTCTACCTGAACCCGACCAGCGGAGTCGGCACTCGCACTGCCCACAGCATTGACGGAGCTCCTGGGTTACAACCCACCCTTACGGTTACCTACACCGGAGGTGAGACCGGATGCATCAACCCGATTCTCGAGGCAACAGTCAATAACCCAAAGAATGACGCCTACGAAGAGTCCGATGACGATATGGTTCTGGGTGGAGATACCCTACCGGTTGACCAGAGTCGCTTCGCAGCTCGCTTTGAAGGCGTACCACTGGTTAATGGCGCAACAATCCTGGACACCCAGGTAATTTTTACGCCAGCTAACACTGTCCCAACAGCAAACGTCACCACCACTGTGCGCTTTGAGAATGCTGACAACTCGGCGCCCTTTACAGCCACCGACGACGATATTACGGACCGTAACGACACGACCGACAGTAGCTGCACGTTTAACAGCTGGGTCGCCAGCACACCAGTCACCTGCAGCAACGCAACTCTACGCTCCGGCCTGCAAAGTGTCGTAAACCGCGGCGGCTGGTCACCAGGCAATGCGCTCACGGTGATGTCAGTACAAGGCAGCAACTCCGCACTCGAAGTTCAGGCCTATGAAAGCAACCCAGCAGAAGCCATCAAGCTCAGGATCAAGGTTGCCAATGGTGGTTTGGCATCATCCACCTATACCGTGCGCAATCATCTGAACGCCCTAGTGCAGGCCATGAATGCCAGCGATGGCACACCGATAGTTCCCACAATGAATGAAGCGGCCCGTTACTTGCGCGGGGAACGCGCTGGCTATAGCAGCCCGATCACCAGCGCCTGCCAATCGACCCATCTAGTTGTCCTGACTGATGGTCAGGCCAACGGTAACGGCGCACAAAGCTCGATTGGCACCCTCACGGGTAGCAGCTGCACGGGCGACGCGAGCCTCTCTGACGAACAATGCGGACGCAGACTGGCAACCTGGATGGCGACGACTGATCAGTCCAGCATTGCTGATGACAACTTCATTACTACCCATACCATTGGTTTCGCCTTGGGCGCCCTGGCCCCCAACACCGGCCCGCAAACCTTCCTGACCGACATGGCTAACAATGGCAAGGGCAAAGCTTACACTGCCGAGAATGCTTCAGAGCTGAGCGCGGCATTCAGCAAGATTCTCCAGGATGTTTTGAGTACCGACACCACCTTCGTTAGCCCTGGCGCCACGGTTAACCAGTTCAACCGTCAGAGCAACAAGAACGAGGTGTACTTCGCTCTGTTCAAACCGTCGGAAACCAATAGCTGGGTCGGCAACCTCAAGCGTTACGGTTTGAGCAGCAGCTCCGGCGATATCATCATCGATGCCGATAACGTTGGTGCCATCGATGCCAATACCGGCTTCTTCAAATCCACTGCTCGCAGCTTCTGGACCTCGGGTAGCGATGGTAACAATACCGCCCTAGGTGGCGTGGCCAATAAACTACCGGCTTATGCTACTCGTAAGGTCTACACCTATACCGGCAACTCCCCAGCTGCTGCTGTGGCACTGAATGCCGGCGCCTATCTGCTGAATGACGCCAACAGTAATGTCACCCAGGCGATGCTCGGCGCCAGCAGCACGACCGAGCGGACTTCACTAATCAACTGGATTCGGGGCCGCAACGATGACGGCAGCCAGCGCAATGCCATCGGTGATCCGCTGCACTCGGTTCCGCGCCTGGTGACCTACGAATGCAGCAGCTTCACTGACAGCACTCTGACCGCTTGTGCCAGCGAGAAGCAAAGCGTGTTCGTTGGCACCAACGAAGGCTTTATTCATGCATTCAACACCAATACCGGTGTTGAGCAGATGGCATTCATGCCGGAAGCCCTGCTGGGAAACATCAAGGCTCTCAAGGCCAACGAGGAATCCACTACCCTGGCTCCGCGCAAGTACGGCATGGACAATACCGTCGTCACCTGGGTCAATGATGTCAACGGCAACGGCGTCATCTATGGCGGACGCGATCCATCCAACCCTGTGCCGACCTTGCTGCCATCAGGACTCAATAGTGGCGAGTTTGTCTACGCCTACGCCACCATGGGCCGCGGTGGACGTAACCTGTACTCGCTGGACGTAACAGATATCGACAATCCCAAAATGCGCTGGTTCATCACCCCCAGCACTCCGGGGTTCGCCAAACTTGGTCAGACCTGGTCAACGCCGGTCGTGACCAAGATCGACATAAACGGCACCAGCACACCAGTCCTCATGTTTGCAGGTGGTTATGACGAGACACAGGACGACATCAGTATTCTCAACCAGAACAAGGATGGCTCTGCCCGTACTCAAGATAGCCAGGGCAATGCCATCTATATCGTTAACGCCCTGACAGGCGCCCTGATCTGGTCAGGCAGCAATGAAGCGACCAACGTCTCCGCCCAAGCCCACCAACAGCTGAGCAAGATGCTTTACAGCATGCCCAGCAGCCTGCGAGCAATCGATATCAACCGCGATGGCTACGCCGATCAGTTCTTCGTAGGTGACATGGGTGGGCAAATCTGGCGCTTTTTCATCAACAACGGCAACAGCGCCAGCAGCCTGATCAGCCCGCTCGACAGTGGCGCAGGTACAACGGGCGACGGTGTTTTCGCCAATGTGATTCCGGCTAACGCTGGTGGCGAAACAACGGCTGAATTGAAAGGCAAGCTGCGCCGTTTCTACAACGAGCCTGACATTGCCCTGCTGACTGTCAATGCTGGCAAATCACTCGTTGTGAGCATCGGCTCGGGCTATCGCGGGCACCCCTTGGATACAGGCGCGGATGACCGTTTCTATTCATTCAGAACCCCAATCATCGACAGCAATGCTGCTCATACAGTCATAACCGAAGATGAAATGTACGATGCAACGCTGAATCTGGTTCAGGAAGGCTCTGCCGCTCAACAGGCGGCGGCCGCAACACAGTTCGCCAAGAACAGCGGGGGCTGGTATATCCGCCTGGAGAATGAAGGAGAGAAGGTTCTGGCAGAGTCCACAACCTTTGCAGGCAAGGTGTTCTTCAACACTTACGAACCCAACGCCAGCGCAGCCAACAACTCATGCAAGGCGGTACAAGGTGTGGGCCGCGCCTACGCCGTCAACCTCTTCGACGCGACTCCCATTACCCAGATGGTTTCCGGCACAGCGGATCGTGCCGACAGGAGCAGAGAGCTCCTGACAGCGGGAATTCCACCTAAAGGCATTACCCTGTTCCCCGAAGGCAGCGACAATCCACCGCTGTGTATTGGTACCGAATGTGAAGAACTGGACGTCGATATTACTGTCGGCCCTACCTACTGGATTGATGAGCTTTGATAATGAATAGAAAGTATTCAGGCTTTACTTTGATAGAGCTGATGGTGGTGATCATTATCATCGCCATCCTCGCGGCCATTGCGATCCCTAACTATCAGAGTTATCTGCGCCGAGCTACCTGTGAGGACGCTAAGGCGACTCTGGTTGGCGCGGCCAATGTGATGGAGCGTTTTAGGGCCCAGAACAATACTTATGTTAACGCTGCGCTGGGGGCCTACTCTGCCAGTCCCGTAGATGGTGCCAACAAGCAATTCACTATTGCGTTAGCTAACGCGGACTGCGCAGCAGCACACAATCAGGTAGCAAGCTACTGCTTGGTCGCCACACCGACGGCAACAAGCAGGCTCAACGGCTTTGGAACCCTGACACTTACTTCAGCAGGAGTTCGTGCCGCCACTGGTGATCTAGCAAACCCGCCCAATGATGCTGCCGCCGCAGTGGACGTTTGGCAGAATGGCTGCGCAGGCCTGTAAACCATAGCGGAAGATAAAAAGGCCGACTTCAGTAATGAATTCGGCCTTTTTTATTCATATCAAACCTTCCCCTTTGTGACCTACAGAGCCTTTAATCGCAGCTCCTTGGGCATCGAGAACGTCACATTCTCCGGTCTGCCATCCAGCTCTTCCGCACCGACAGCACCCCAGCTGCGCAGGCGCTCCACCACTCCCAGCACCAGCACCTCAGGTGCCGAAGCACCGGCCGTGATGCCAATACGTTGAACACCGGCAAACCACTCCTGCCGGAGATCCTCGGCACCATCGATCAGATAAGCCGGGGTATCCAGGCGCTCTGCCAGCTCGCGCAGGCGGTTGGAGTTGGAGCTGTTCGGACTACCTACCACCAGCACCACATCACACTCGCTGGCCAGCTGTTTGACCGCATCCTGGCGGTTCTGCGTGGCGTAGCAGATATCGTCCTTGCGCGGGCCACCGATGCTCGGGTACTTCGCGCGCAAGGCGTCGATCACCTTGCTGGTGTCATCCATGGACAGGGTGGTCTGGGTGACGAAAGCCAGGGCTTGCGGATTGCGTACCTGCAACGCGGCGACATCGGCCTCATCCTCGACCAGGTAGATGGTTCCGCCGTTGCGTTCGTCGTACTGGCCCATGGTGCCTTCGACTTCCGGATGTCCCTCATGGCCGATGAGGATGCATTCACGGCCGTCACGACTGTATCGCGCCACTTCCATATGCACCTTGGTTACCAGCGGGCAGGTCGCGTCGAACACTTTGAGACCACGCGCTTCGGCCTCCTGACGCACGGCCTGGGATACGCCGTGGGCGCTGAAAATGACGATGACGTTATCCGGCACCTGATCCAGCTCTTCGACGAACACCGCGCCGCGCGCGCGCAGGTCTTCGACCACAAACTTGTTGTGCACCACTTCGTGCCGCACATAGATCGGTGCGCCGAACACTTCCAGGGCACGGTTGACGATCTCGATGGCGCGATCAACGCCGGCGCAGAAGCCGCGGGGATTGGCGAGTTTGATTTGCATGCTGGGAGTCTCGGCGCGCGGTAAGCAGATCAGGGAGTGTACGCCGTCTGACTGAGCGCTCTCCCCCACTAAAGGATCAGGCCGAGCGAACCTCGATGATTTCCACATCGAAACTCAGCGTCTTGCCCGACAGCGGATGATTGAAATCGATGGTCACCTGGCTGTCGTCGAAGGCCTTGACCACCCCCGGCAACTCGGCATTGGCGGCATCGTTGAAGATCACCAGCAAACCTTCGGACAATTCCATGTCAGCGAACTGCGAGCGCGGCATGACCTGCACGTTCTGCGGATTGGGCTGGCCAAAGGCATTTTCCGGCTCGATCTGCAGGCTGCGCTTGTCACCAGCCTTGAAGCCGAACAGCGCCGCTTCGAAACCCGGCAGCAGGTTGCCGTCACCGACCTTGAAGGTGGCAGGGCTCTTGTCGAACGTGCTGTCGACCACATCGCCGTTGGCTAGCTTGAGGGCGAAATGCAGGGTGACTTCCTTGTCCGGGCCAATACGTTGCTCAGTCATGGGCAGGTTCTCCGGACTTCTTGCTCTTGAACATATCCAGCGCCAGCATCACCGCACCCACGGTAATGGCGCTGTCCGCCAGGTTGAAGGCGGGGAAATAATATTGGTTCTGCCAGTGGACCAGAATAAAGTCGACCACGTGACCGAGCACCACGCGGTCGTACAGGTTGCCCAGCGCGCCACCCAGCACCATCGCCAGGGCGATGGCCAACCAGGTCTCGTCGGCCTTCAGGCGCTTGAGCCAGACCACCAGCACGGCGCTGACGCCCAGGGCGATGGCGGCAAAGAACCAGCGCTGCCAGCCCGACTCGCCGGCCAGGAAGCTGAACGCGGCGCCACGGTTATAGACGTGAACCCAATCGAAGTAACCGTCGATCACCGTCACCCGCTGAGCGTACTCCAAGACCTGCAGCACAATCTGCTTGCTGCCCTGATCCAGCACGAACACCAGTAGCGCCAACCACAACCAGGCCAGACGACCGAAACGACTGACATCAGGCATGCTTGCGCACCTCACCAGCACCTTCGATGTTGTCTACGCAGCGCTCGCACAGCTCGGGATGAGCGGCATTGCTGCCGACATCGGCGCGGAAGTGCCAGCAACGGCCACACTTGGCATGAGCCGATTTGACGATCTTCAGCTTCAGGCCGGCCACTTCGCTGACCACCGCATCGGCTGGCGCATCGACCAAAGGTGCGACGGCGGCGGTCGAGGTGATCAGGGCGAAACGCAGTTCGTCGCCGAGCTTGGCCAGCGCAGATTGCAGCGACTCGTCGCCGAACAGGGTGACTTCCGCCTGCAGACTGCCGCCAATGGCCTTGGCCGCGCGCAGGTTCTCCAGCTCCTTGTTCACTGCCGCCTTCACCGCCATGACCTGATCCCAGTAAGCGCGGTCCAGTTCGAAGCCTTCCGGCAGACGATTCAGGCCGTCGTACCAGGTGTTCAGCAGCACTGACTCATTACGCTCGCCCGGCAGGAACTGCCAGATCTCGTCAGCGGTGAACGCCAGGATCGGCGCGATCCAACGCACCAGCGCCTCGGCAATGTGGAAAAGCGCGGTCTGGCAGGAACGCCGGGCGATGCTGTCGGCCTGGGTGGTGTACTGGCGGTCCTTGATGATGTCGAGGTAGAAGCCGCCCAGCTCCTGCACGCAGAAGTTGTGCACCTTGGAGTAGACGTTCCAGAAGCGGTACTCGCCGTAGGCCTCGATGATCTCTTCCTGCAGGCGCGCCGCAGCGTCTAGGGCCCAGCGATCCAGATCGAGCATCTGCTCGACCGGCAGCAGGTCCTTGGCCGGATCGAAGCCATTCAGGTTGGAAAGCAGGAAGCGCGTGGTGTTACGGATACGCCGGTAGGCGTCGGCGCTGCGCTGCAGGATGACCTTGGACACAGCCATCTCGCCCGAATAGTCGGTCGAGGCAACCCACAGGCGCATGATGTCGGCGCCCAGGCTGTCGTTGACTTCCTGCGGGGCGACCACGTTACCAAGGGACTTGGACATCTTGCGGCCGTTCTCGTCGACCACGAATCCGTGGGTCAACAGCGCCTTGTACGGCGCGTGGCCGTCGATGGCGCAGCCGGTCAGCAGGGACGAGTGGAACCAGCCTCGGTGCTGGTCGGAGCCTTCCAGGTAAAGATCGGCGCGCGGGCCGCTGCTGTGGCCCAGCGGGTGCGAGCCGCGCAGCACGTGCCAGTGGGTGGTGCCGGAGTCGAACCAGACGTCCAGGGTGTCGCTGATCTTGTCGTACTGCGCCGCCTCGGCGCCGAGCAGCTCGCTGGCGTCGAGCTTGAACCAGGCTTCGATGCCCTGCTCCTCGACGCGCGCGGCCACCTGCTCCATCAGCTCGACGGTGCGCGGGTGCAGCTCGCCGCTTTCCTTGTGCAGGAAGAACGGGATCGGCACGCCCCAGTTGCGCTGGCGCGAGATGCACCAGTCCGGGCGCCCGGCGATCATGCTGTGCAGGCGCGCCTGACCCCAGGCCGGAACGAATTCGGTCTGTTCGATGGCCGACAGGGCACGCTCACGCAGAGTGGCGCCCTGCTCCGGCTGCTTGTCCATGCCGACGAACCACTGCGCCGTGGCGCGGTAGATCAGCGGAGTCTTGTGCCGCCAGCAGTGCATGTAGCTGTGCTGGATGGCTTCGTGCTTGAGCAGGGCGCCGACTTCGTCGAGCTTGGCGACGATGGCCGGGTTGGCCTTCCAGATGAACTGGCCGCCGAAGAACGGCAGGTCGCTGACATACACGCCGTTGCTTTGCACCGGGCTGAGGATGTCGTCGTTGCTCATGCCGTACTGCTTGCAGGAGCGGAAGTCGTCTTCGCCGTAGGCCGGCGCCGAGTGGACGATGCCGGTACCAGCGCCCAGTTCGACGTACTCGGCCAGGTAGACCGGCGCGAAGCGCTCGTAGAACGGATGACGGAAGCGGATGTTTTCAAGCGCGGAACCGGCCGCGGTGGCGATCACTTCGCCTTGCAGGCCGTAACGGGCCAGGCAGCTTTCGACCAGTTCTTCGGCCAGCAGCAGCAGACGCTCACCGGTGTCGACCAGGGCGTAGGTGAATTCGGGGTGGACATTGAGCGCCTGGTTGGCCGGGATGGTCCACGGCGTGGTGGTCCAGATGACGATGCTGGCCGGCTTGCTCAAGTCGGTCAGGCTGAAGGCGGCAGCCAGTTTTGCGGTATCTTCGACGGCAAAGGCCACGTCGATGGCATCGGATTTCTTGTCTTGGTATTCGACCTCCGCTTCGGCCAGGGCCGAGCCGCAATCGAAGCACCAGTTCACCGGCTTGAGGCCCTTGAACACGAAGCCTTGCTTGACCATCTCGGCCAGGGCGCGGATTTCCCCGGCCTCGTTGGCAAACGCCATGGTCTTGTAGGGGTTGTCCCATTCGCCAAGCACGCCCAGGCGGATGAAGTCGGCCTTCTGCCCTTCGATCTGCTCGCCGGCATAGGTGCGGCAGCGCTCGCGGGTCAGGTCGGAGGGCTGATTCTTGCCGAAGGTGGTCTCGACCTTGTGCTCGATCGGCAGGCCATGACAGTCCCAGCCCGGCACGTAGGGGGCATCGAAGCCGGCCAGGGTCTTGGAGCGGATGATCATGTCCTTGAGGATCTTGTTGACCGCGTGACCGATGTGGATGCTGCCGTTGGCATA
This sequence comes from Aquipseudomonas guryensis, assembly GCF_014164785.1. Lineage (GTDB taxonomy): Bacteria > Pseudomonadota > Gammaproteobacteria > Pseudomonadales > Pseudomonadaceae > Aquipseudomonas > Aquipseudomonas guryensis. The sequence goes on from NZ_JACJFN010000001.1 coordinate 362,639, forward strand.
GGGCGGGCCATCATGCAGGACGAACTTCGGCCGGCCTTCGCCGAGCTGGCGCAGCTTCTGGTACAGGCCAATGCTGTCCCAGTGCGCCAGGGTTTGCGGCTCGCGCTGGGGCAGGCCGGCTTTCATCGGGAAGGCAGTATCCGGGAGGTTCAGCGTGGCTTTGTAGTCGGTCATCTCAGGCTCTTCGATCAGTCAAGCGGTTGGCCAAGCCAGTAGGCCCGGGCGGCGGCGACATCCGCGTCTATCGCCGTCTTCAGCGCCTCTAGGGAGGCAAATCGCTGCTCATCGCGCAGCTTGTGATGGAACTGCACCGTCAGGCGCTGGCCGTAGAGATCGCCAGCGAACTGCAGTAGGTGCACTTCCAGGTGCGGGCTGCCATCGCCCGCTACCGTAGGCCGCTGGCCAATATTGGCCACGCCCTGAAAACTCTTGCCCTGACACTGCGCGCGCACCAGGAACACGCCGGTGAGGGGTGCTTTACGCCTTTTCAGCTGCACATTGGCGGTCGGACTACCCAGCTGACGCGCCAGCTTCTGCCCATGCAGGACGCGCCCGGCGAGTGCATAGGGGCGCCCCAGCAGTCGTTCGACCAGCTCCAGCTCGCCCGCCTGCAGCGCCTGACGCACCCGAGTGCTGCTGACCCGGTCGCCATCCAGTTCAACGGTGAGCGCCGCCTCGACCGTGAAGCCCTGCTGCTCGCCCGCCTGCACCAGAAAGGCGAAATCACCGGAACGGTCGCAGCCGAAGCGGAAGTCATCACCTACTTCCAGATGTTTGATGCGCAGTCCTTCCACCAGTACCTGACGGACAAACTCGGCGGCCGACAACTCACGCAAGCGGCGATTGAAGGCCAGGCACAAGACCCGGTCGACGCCCTCGGCAGCCAGCAATTCGAGCTTTTCACGCAAACGGGTCAGGCGTGCCGGCGCGGTATCCGGGCCGAAGTACTCACGCGGCTGCGGCTCGAAGATCACCACGCAACTGGGCACGCCCAGCTCGATGGCACGTTCGCGCAGGCGCGCCAGGATGGCCTGGTGGCCACGGTGCACGCCATCGAAATTGCCGATGGTGGCAACGCATCCCTGGGTCAGGGGTAGCAGATTGTGGAGACCTCGGACCAGCTGCATAGCGCGCTTCTTGCTTACAAAGTGGTCGATTATACGCACAGGCGACAGCGGACAACAGGCAGCATGTCCACCACCGAGCCTGTTAGTGCGCCGCTCGCCGGGCAAAGTCGCGCAAACGGAAACCCAGCAGCAGCAGTACGCCGAAATAGGCCAACACCCCAACCAGCACCAGCGCCGCAAGACGCAGCAGACGCCAGAGCATGCCATCGGCGGCCCAGGGCGGCATGAAATGCATGGCCAGCAGCAGCGCGGCGACCATCACCACCACCGCCAGCGACAGCTTGCCCAGGAACACCCACCAACCGGCCTGCGGCTGATACAGCCCGCCTTTGCGCAACTGCCAAAACAGCAGCGCGGCATTCAGGCAGGCCGCCAGGCTGATCGACAGCGCCAGGCCGGCATGCGCCAGGGGAATCACGAAGACGAACAGCACGTTCATCAACTGCGTGGCGGCCAGACTGGTGACGGCAATCCTCACCGGCGTCTTGATGTTCTGCTGGGCATAGAAGCCCGGCGCCAGAATCTTCACCAGAATGATGCCGAGCAGGCCGACCGAATAGGCGACCAGCGCCTGCTGGGTCATATCGGCATCGCTGGCCGTGAACTTGCCGTACTGAAACAGCGAAACGGTCAGCGGCTCGGCCAGCACGGCCAGCGCCAGCGCACACGGCAGCACCAGCAGGAAACACAGGCGCAAGCCCCAGTCGAGCAAGCGCGAGTAATCCTCACGATTGTCACTGGCGTAGGTTTTCGACAGGGCCGGCAGCAGGATGGTGCCCAGGGCCACCCCCAGCACTCCGGAGGGCAACTCCATCAGGCGGTCGGCGTAATACATCCAGGACACCGAGCCGGCAACCAGGAAGGAGGCGAAGATCGTGTTGATGATCAGCGAAATCTGGCTGACCGACACGCCGAAGATCGCCGGCCCCATCTGCTTGAGCACACGCCACACGCCGGTATCCCTGAAACTCAGGCGCGGCAGCACGAGCATGCCGATCTTCTTCAGGTGCGGCAGCTGATAAAGCAGTTGCAGCAGGCCGCCCACCAGCACCGCCCAGGCCAGCGCCATGATCGGCGGATCGAAATAGGGAGCGAGAAACAGCATGAAGAGGATCATGCTGACATTCAGCAGGGTCGGCACGAAGGCCGGCACCGAGAAGCGGTTCCAGGTATTGAGTACTGCCCCGGCCAGCGATGACAACGAGATCAGCAGGATGTAAGGAAAGGTCACCTGCAACAGATCGACCGTCAGCCCGAAGCGATCAGCCTCATCGGCAAAGCCCGGCGCCGAAAGCCACACGATCCAGGGCGCCGCCAATATGCCGAGCAAAGTGACCAGTGCCAGCACCAGGGTCAGCAGGCCCGAGACATAAGCGACAAAGGTTCGCGCAGCCTCATCGCCTTGCTGGGTCTTGTACTCCGCCAGAATCGGCACGAAAGCCTGGGAGAATGCCCCTTCGGCAAATATCCGGCGCAGCAGGTTGGGCAGCTTGAACGCCACAACCCAGGCATCGGACGCCACCCCGGCACCGAATATCCGCGCGATCAGGGTATCGCGCACGAAGCCCAGCACACGGGACAGCATGGTCAGTGAGCTGACAGCAGCCAGCGACTTGAGCAGATTCATGGGATACTTCGACTTCCGCTAACGGGCATAGCCAGGGTTTGCCCGCTGGCCTATAAAGGCAACGAGTGTAACGGCCAGCCACTGGTCAGGCCAGCAGAGCAGAGTGCTAATGCACTTGACAGATGCCGTCCGCCTCGGCATGATTCGCGGCCTTATTTGTTGCTATCCCCCCAGATTTTTTCGAGGAGCTTGACGGTGGCCAATACACCTTCTGCCAAAAAACGCGCCAAACAGGCTGAGAAGCGTCGTAGCCATAACGCCAGCCTGCGCTCCATGGTTCGTACCTACATCAAGAACGTGGTTAAGGCTATCGACGCCAAAGACCTGGAAAAAGCGCAAACCGCTTACGTTCTGGCTGTGCCTGTAATCGACCGTATGGCCGACAAAGGCATCATCCACAAGAACAAAGCAGCTCGTCACAAGAGCCGCCTGAACGGTCACATCAAGGCAATGGCTACCGCCGCCTAAGATGTACCGCTCCTAAAAAACCGGCTTCGGCCGGTTTTTTTATTGCCTGCGATTTTCCAGACCAAAAAAAACCGGAGCCCAGCTCCGGTTTTTTTATCCGCTTACTGCCCCGCCCAGGGCAGGATCGGAATGGCGGTCACCGCATTCTGCGGACTGCCTTCGATGATGCGATCGCTGTACACCAGGTAGACCAAGGTATTGCGCTTCTCGTCGAAGAAACGCACCACCTGCATGGTCTTGAACACCAGCGAGGTACGCTCCTTGAACACCTCTTCACCATCCTTGAGCTTGCCCGTGAAGCGGATCGCTCCGACCTGGCGGCAGGCAATGGAAGCCTCGGCACGATCTTCGGCCAGGCCAAAGCCACCTTTCACCCCACCGGTCTTGGCGCGCGACAGGTAGCAGGTCACGCCTTCTACCTTGGGATCATCAAACGCCTCGACCACGATCTTGTCATTCGGCCCCAGCCACTTGAATACCGTGGAGACCTCACCTATCTCTTCCGCACTCACCAACAACGGCAGCGCCAACAGGCACCCTAGCAATCCTTTAACGGTACGCATTGGCAATCTCCTCAAACCAGAATCAGGTTGTCCCGATGCACCAGCTCGGGCTCATCGATATAGCCCAGCAATTTCTCGATGGCATCCGACGGCTGCCCGACAATCTTCTGCGCCTCGAGCGCACTGTAGTTGGCCAGGCCACGGGCAATTTCGCGACCATCCGGACCGACGCAAACCACCATCTCGCCACGGCGGAAACTACCCTGCACTTCGCGCACCCCGACCGGCAGCAGACTCTTGCGATCTTGCAGCAGTGCCTTGACCGCCCCCGCATCCAGCACCAGGGTGCCACGGGTCTGCAGATGCCCGGCCAGCCACTGTTTGCGTGCCGCCAGCAAACCGCGCTCGGGCGCCAGCAGAGTGCCAAGACGCTCGCCCGCCTTGAGCCGATCGAGCACGCGCTCGATGCGCCCACCAACGATCACCGTGTAGGCACCGGAACGCGCCGCCAGACGAGCCGCGCGCAGCTTGGTCTGCATGCCACCACGACCCAGCGCACCACCGGTACCGCCCGCCACCGCATCCAGCGACGGATCGTCGGCACGCGCCTCGAAAATCAACTGGGCATCGGGATTGTGCCGCGGGTCGGCATCGAACATGCCATCGCGATCGGTGAGGATCACCAGCAGATCCGCCTCGACCAGATTGGCCACCAGCGCCGCCAGGGTGTCGTTGTCACCGAAACGGATCTCGTCGGTGACTACCGTGTCGTTCTCGTTGATCACCGGAATGGTGCCGAGCTCAACCAGGGTACGCAGGGTACTGCGCGCATTCAGGTAACGCTTGCGATCGGACAGATCGTCATGGGTCAGCAGCACCTGCGCGGTGTGCTTGCCATGCTCGGCAAAGCTGGATTCCCAGGCCTGCACCAAACCCATCTGCCCCACCGCCGCAGCAGCCTGCAGCTCATGGATGGCACTCGGTCGGGACGTCCAGCCCAGGCGACTCATGCCCGCAGCGACAGCCCCGGAGGACACCAGCACCAGCTCGACGCCCGCCTCGCGCAGCGCCACCATCTGCTCGACCCACACCGCCATCGCCGCGCGATCCAGACCACGCCCGTCCGCCGTCAGCAGCGCACTACCGATCTTCACTACCCAGCGCTGGGCGCCAGTCACCTTGTCCCGCATGTCGTCAAATCCTACTGGCCAGTCAGCACAACGCCGCTATCAAGCGGCGCTGTACGATACCTCAATCGCGAACGTAGATGATCTCCGGACCATCTTCGTCATCTTCAAAGTCATCATCCCAGACATCGTCATCGCCGATGTCATCGACACTTTTCAGCCCCGCCTTGCGCAGCGCCCGCTTGTCATCCAGCGCCTGCAGACGGGCACGCGCCTCGCCCTCGATGCGTCGATCCAGCTCAGCCAGCTCTTCGGCATAGGCCGGATCCTCGACCTTGCGCAGCTCGCGCTCGTCGAGATAGCGCATGATCGCCTGACTCAGCGCCTCGGTGCCCTCGCTCTCCAGGGCGGAGATGACAAACACCGGGCCTTCCCAACCCAGGTGATCGATCACCGCACGCATGCGCTCTTCGCGCTCGTCGTCGAGCAACTGGTCGGCCTTGTTCAGCACCAGCCAGCGATCACGATCGGCCAGGGCCGGGCTGAATTTCTCAAGCTCACGGATGATGACCTCGGCCGCCTCGGCCGGATCGCTCTGATCCAGCGGCGCCATGTCGACCAGATGCAGCAGCAGCCGGGTACGCGCCAGGTGCTTGAGGAAGCGAATGCCCAGGCCAGCGCCCTCGGAAGCCCCCTCGATCAGCCCCGGAATGTCGGCAACCACGAAGCTCTTGTAGCGCCCGACACTGACCACCCCCAGGTTCGGCACCAGGGTGGTGAAGGGATAATCCGCCACCTTCGGCTTGGCTGCCGACACGGAACGAATGAAGGTGCTCTTACCGGCGTTCGGCAGACCGAGCAGACCGACATCGGCCAGCACTTTCAGCTCCAGCTTGAGGTCACGCGACTCGCCCGGCTTGCCCGGCGTGGTCTGGCGCGGCGCGCGGTTGGTGCTGGACTTGAAACGGGTATTGCCCAGCCCGTGCCAACCGCCCTGCGCCACCATCAGGCGCTGACCCGGCTTGGTCAGGTCGCCAATGATTTCCTGGGTACTGGCATCGATCACCGTGGTGCCGACCGGCACCGGCAGGATCAGATCCTCACCCTTGGCCCCGGTACATTCGGTGCTACCACCCTTCTCGCCATTGCGCGCATTGAAACGGCGCGTGTAACGGTAGTCGACCAGGGTATTCAGGTTCGGATCGGCCTCCATGAAGATGGAGCCGCCATCACCGCCATCGCCGCCGTTAGGGCCACCCTTCTCGATGAACTTCTCACGACGAAAGCTCATCATGCCGTTACCGCCGTCGCCGGCTTTTACAAAAATCGAAACTTCATCGACGAATTTCATGGGTACGCCTCCCGTCTCGGCGACGGGCTAATGGAACACTGGATACAGGATATACAGAAACAAAAAAGCCCCGTCGCGAGACAGGGCTTTTTCAGCAAGCGCGGGCTTAGGCAGCCACGACACTCACGTAACGACGACCGAAGGCGCCTTTAACTTCGAACTTGACCACGCCGTCGACTTTAGCGAACAGGGTGTGATCTTTACCCATGCCAACGCCGTAGCCAGCGTGGAATTGGGTGCCGCGCTGACGCACGATGATGTTGCCGGCCTTGATAGCCTGGCTGCCATACATCTTCACGCCAAGGCGTTTGCTTTCTGAGTCGCGGCCGTTACGAGTACTACCGCCAGCTTTTTTGTGTGCCATGAGTCAAATACTCCAGACTGGGATCAGGCTTGGATGCCAGTGATCTTGATTTCGGTGAACCACTGACGGTGGCCCTGACGCTTCATGTGGTGCTTACGACGGCGGAACTTGATGATGGTCACTTTGTCATGACGGCCCTGGGCGGTCACTTCAGCAACAACCTTCGCACCTTCAACGACCGGAGCACCGATTTTGACGTCGTCGCCGTTGCCGATCAGCAGAACGCGATCGAAAGTCACGGATTCGCCAGTGGCGACTTCCAGCTTTTCGATCTTGAGGAATTCACCTTCGGCGACTTTGTACTGCTTGCCACCGGTAACAATTACTGCGTACATGGATATCTCTCCGTTAAACCTGCTCACCCGACTCTTTATAGGAAGAGTTATTGGCCGGCATGGCTGCTTGGGTCAGTGTCAAACCCTAGCAATTGCGTAAGGCAGGGAGTGCCCAAAGAAGTTAGGGGCCGCGATTGTACGGAAAGCCCGATGGCGAGGCAAGCCCCGCCAGCACTTGCCTTGACAGCCCCTACCCCGCCCCCTAGCATGCCGCGCAGCCCGATAGCGCCCGGTTCGGCATAACTTTTGCCCGTCACCCTGTTGTGACTTACTACCGGCACAATTCCCAGGAGCCCCCGTCAACGATGCAACCCCAGGCCTTCTACAGCGTGGTGGCGGACGATTTCGCCGCCGTCGACGGGATCATCCGCCGCCAGCTGGTATCACGCGTGCCTCTGGTGGAAAAGATCGGCGACTACATCATCTCCGCCGGCGGCAAGCGCCTGCGCCCGCTGCTGGTGCTGCTCAGCGGCAAGGCTCTGGGTTATCAGGCCGACGATCTGCGCCTGCTGGCCGCCACCATCGAATTCCTGCACACCGCCACCCTGCTGCATGACGACGTGGTCGACATGTCCGGCATGCGCCGTGGCCGCGCCACCGCCAACGCGCAGTGGGGCAACGCACCGAGCGTGCTGGTCGGCGACTTCCTTTATTCGCGCTCGTTCGAAATGATGGTCGAGCTCGGCTGCATGCCGGTGATGAAGATTCTCTCGCGCGCCACCCGGGTGATCGCTGAAGGCGAAGTGCTGCAACTGTCGAAGATCCGTGATGCCAGCACTACGGAAGAGACCTACATGGAAGTCATCCGCGGCAAGACCGCCATGCTCTTCGAGGCCTCGACCCACAGCGCCGCCGCCCTGGCCGGCGCCAGCCAGGCACAGAGCGAAGCCCTGAGCCGCTTCGGCGACCACCTAGGCATTGCCTTCCAGCTGGTCGATGACCTGCTCGACTATCAGGGCGACGCCGCCACCTTGGGCAAGAACGTCGGTGACGACCTGGCCGAAGGCAAGCCAACCCTGCCGCTGATCTACACCATGCGCGAAGGCACGGCCGAACAGGCCAGCCTAGTGCGTACGGCGATCCAGAAAGGCGGCCTCGACGACCTGGAAAGCATCCGCGCCGCCGTCGAAGCCTCCGGCGCCCTGGCCTACACCGCCAAGCTTGCCCGCGAGCATGCCGACCAGGCCATTGCCTGCCTCGACGCGCTACCAGACAACGAATACCGGGCCGCCCTGATCGAGCTGTGCCGCTTCGCCGTAGCCCGCACCCACTAACGGGCAAGCGCAGTAAAAAAGCCCGTCCTTGTGACGGGTTTTTTATTGGGCGACAAAAGCTGCAATTGAGACTTGCTATTATTTGAATAGGAATTATTCTCACTCTATGTTTCGCGACAAGGAGATGAGCCATGACCTATTTGATCGATGCCTGGCTGGATCGCCCGCATCCTTACCTGCGCATTCTCAATCGGGAGACTGGGGCGGTCTGTGCGGTACTGGAAGAGGAAGCCATCGGCGAACTGCGCGATCAGGGCGACCTGGACCTGAGCAGCCTCAACTCCAACGAACCATTGGTGCTCAAGGAGCTGGTCCGCAGCCTATTCCTATTCTGCTACGCCAGGGCGCTGCGCCCGCATGAGGAGCTGCATTGAGCAACAGATTGGCGCAAGGACGCGCCAGGCAGATGGCTGACCACCGCGCAGGTTAGTCATGCCGCAGGAGCAACGGCGCCCCTGCTAATGCCCGACCGGTCAGGACGACCAGCCGGGCATCGTTTTTACCTACGATTGACCCTGAACCTGTTTCGGATCTTTTGAGCTAGAGCCAGGCAAGACGCAATTGGGCGAGGACGCGGAGTTTACGAGGTGTAAATGAGCAGGTCCGAGCCCAATTGCAACGCAGCATGGCCGACGATCAAGAGATCCGAGATAGGTTCTTACAGGATCTCGAGCAGTTCGACGTCAAACACCAGCACGCTGTGCGGCGGAATGCTGCCAACGTCCTGGCCACCATAGGCCAGCTCGCTCGGCACGTGCAGGCGCCACTTGCTGCCGGTGTTCATGAGCTGCAGGGCCTCGACCCAGCCGGCGATCACGCCACCCACCGGAAACTCGGCCGGCTGACCGCGCTCGTAGGAGCTGTCAAACACGGTGCCGTCGATCAAGGTGCCATGATAGTGGGTGCGCACGTGGTCTTCGCGGGACGGCTTGGCGCCCTCGCCGGCGACCAGTACTTCGTACTGCAGGCCGGATTCCAGTACGGTCACGCCATCACGCTTGGCGTTCTCGACCAGATAGGCACGCCCGGCGCCGGCAGCCGCTTCGGCCTTGGCGGCGGCTTCAGCCTGCATGATTTCGCGGATCACCCGGAAGCTGGCATTCAGTTCTTCCGAAGACACCTGGCTTGGCTGGCCATTGAAGGCGTCACGCAGGCCGGCGATTACCGCATTCAGGCTCACGCCCGGCGGCGGGTTGTCGCGCAGCTGGTCACCCAGCTGACGGCCAATGCCGTAGCTGACGCGGCCTTCGTCGGTGGACAGATCGTTGGACAGATTGACTTCGGACATGGCCGAGCTCCACTAGCGGACAAAAAAGGGCGGCCAGACTAGCACAGGCCACCACTCATGACCCGCCTGCGCTGGCTCGATTTCGTCGGCAACGCTCGGAGCAGTAGCGCACTTCATCCCAGCAGCGCGCCCACTTCTTGCGCCAGTTGAAGGGCAAACCGCATACCACACAGCTCTTGGCCGGTAACTCGGACTTTTTCACAGCACCTGCCTGGCATCCAGACGCGCCAGCAGATCCTCACCGCGCTGCCACAACGCTTGCTGCTTGGCCTCGGGCATGCGCTCGAGGTTCTTGTAGACCATGCCCAGGCGCTGGTTGCGTCCCAACTGCTCGCGGTGGCGCATCAGGAAGTGCCAATACAGCGCATTGAACGGACAGGCCTGCTCGCCGGTACTTTCCGTCACCTTGTAGGCGCAGCTGCCGCAGTAATCGGACATTCGTTTGATGTACTGGCCACTGGCGCAATAGGGTTTGGAACCCAGATAGCCACCGTCGGCATGCATGACCATGCCGAGGGTATTGGGCAATTCGACCCAGTCGAAGGCATCCATGTAGACCGCCAGGTACCAGTCGCAGACCTGCTGCGGAGCGATGCCGGCGAGCAGGGCAAAGTTGCCGGTCACCATCAGCCGCTGGATATGGTGGGCATAGGCATACTCCAGGGTCTGGCCGATGGCCTGGCTCATGCACTTCATTCGGGTCTGGCCGGTCCAGTAGAACTCCGGCAATGCACGGGTGTTGCCGAAGGCATTGCGCTGGGCATATTCCGGCATGTGCAGCCAGTAGATGCCGCGCACATATTCACGCCAGCCGATCAGCTGGCGGATGAAGCCCTCGGCCGCATTCAAGGCGACCCGCCCGCTCCAGTAAGCGGCTTCGACATCCGCGCACAGCTGGCGCAGATCAAGCAAGCCGATGTTAAGCGCCGCACTGATGCGCGCATGGAACAGGTAGGGTTCGCCCGTGGCCATGGCGTCCTGAAAGTCGCCGAAGGCCGGCAGGGCGAAGTCGAGGAAGTGCTGCCACAGCGCCTCGGCCTCGGCATGGGTCACCGGGTAGTCGAAACCGGCCAGGCTGCCGTAGTGATGAGGAAAACGCGCCGCCACCAGGTCGAGCACCTCACGGGTGATGACGTCATGGGGGAAGCGCGCCGTCAGTGGCGCCTTGACCGACTTGGGCAAGGCTTTGCGGTTTTCCGCATCGAAGTTCCAGGCCCCGCCAACCGGGGTGCCGTCACCATTGAGCAGCAAGCCGCTCTTGCGCCGCATCTCCCGGTAGAAATACTCCATGCGCAGCTGCTTCTTGCCCTTGGCCCAAGCCGCGAACTCCGCACGCCCGCAGAGGAAACGCCGATCCGCATGCCAGGTCAGGGGCAAGCCGCTGTCATGCAGGACCTGCTCCAGACGCCACTCGCCACATTCGGTGACATGCACCTCAGTGGCTTCCAGCTTGGCGGCCCAGCGCTGCAACTCACCAACCAGCGAACCGCTGTTGTCGGCATCGTCCAAGCGCGTGTAAATCACCCGCCAGCCGCGTGCGCGCAGTGCTTCGGCGAAATGGCGCATGGCACTGAAGATCAGCGCGATTTTCTGCGGATGATGCGGCACATAAGCCGCCTCTTCCGCCACTTCGGCCAGCAGCACCACGTCGCTGGCAGGGTCCAGGGCCTGTAGCGCCGCCAGATCGAAAGACAGCTGATCGCCCAGTACCAAGGCCAGTCGATGCACACTCATAAGGCCACAACCTCGGTAGCGGGATAACGGCGCAGATGGCCGAGCAGAATCTGATAGGCGTCCAGACTGAAGGCCGGCCGGGGCCGCTGCATGACAGCGGGCAACTCGGCCAGATCGTCCAGCGTAGCGATATGCCGCCACTGGTCGAGTACGTGCCACTGGCGAAAGTCATGCCGGGCATCGTGCTCGACCAGCGCCACGGCGCCCGGCCAGGGCCAGGCGACCAGCCGCAGGCGATTACAACCGGCGAGCAGGCGCGCGTCATGCTCTGCGCGCGGTTCTCGGCCACAACAGGCACCACGACACTGGCCCAACTGCGCAGCAAAACAGGCGCCCGCGCCCGCCTCCAGCCCGAGCAAACGCAGGCACAACTGCTGTTCACGGGCCTCTTGGCGCAGCCAGTCCAGCGCCTGGCGTCTGGAACGAAACAACCCGGCATGCGGCTCCGCGCCAACCAGCTGCTCCGGCGCCAGCAGCTGCGGACTGATACCACTCCCCTCGTCGCGCAAAGCCCAGGTGAAACCACCGCGCTGACGGCGCAGCTGGCGGTTGTAAAGCGGCTGCAGGCGCTTGACCTCGGCCGACTCCAGCAGCAGCGCGCCCAACTCGCCGGCAGTGGCGCGATAGCGGATGGCACGTACCTGCTGGGCCATCTGCAGGCTGCGCCTGCTGAGGTGATCGTTTTGGAAGTGCGACTGCACCCGGCGCCGCAGGTTGATGCTCTTGCCCACATACAGCAGCGCATCGGCGCCATCGAAGTAATACACCCCAGGACGTTCCGGCACAGCCTGCACATCGGCAGCCTGCAGGTGCACGGGTAGTGCCGCACGACGCAGCTGCTGACGCACGTCTGCATCGTCGACACGCTCCTGAAGCTGTTGCAGCACCTGCCAGGTCGACTCAGCATCAGCCAGCGCCCGGTGACGCATGAAGCGGAAGATACCCAAGGCCTCGCACAGCGCATCCAGATCATGCCGAGGCAGCTCGGGCAGCAGCCGACGCGCCAGCTGCTCGCTGCACAGCTGGCTGAAGGAGGGGCGCAGCGCCGTCAGGGCGAAGGCGCGACGCAAAAAAGCCAGGGCAAAACGCAGGTTATGCCCCACCACTACACGCCCTTGCAGGCGTGCAGCCAGCTCGCTGGCAAGCGCGGCAAACCGCGGCTGCCCATCCAGTTCGGCGGGTACCACCGCGCTGAGCCGAGCCACTGTGGCGGGCAAGGTGAAGCCCGGATCCAGCAACCAGTGGTGGCGAGCTACGACCTGTCCTTGCTCAACCAGCAACAGAGCCAGCTCCCAGATCTGGTCTTTGCCCGGATGCAGACCAGTGGTCTGCACCGCGAGTACCGCCAACGGGCGCTGCAACAGCTCGCGACTAACGCCCGTCACATGTTCACCAGGCGTTGTTCATCGAGATTGGCACGCGCAGCGGCTCGCTGGCAGCAGGCGGCATGCCGCACATCTCGTCATGCACCTCCGCATGCACCAGATGGAAAGGCAGGCGAGGCATGTCTTGCAGCACATCACGGGCATGCTCGACCGAACGCAGGTGCAGCGTCTTGCCCTGTTCGTTCTTGACTGGCAGCGACTGACCATCCATGCGCACTTCCAGCACATAGATACCGCCTTCCAGGGAAATCAGATTGAGCTCGTCGATATGCCCGGCATGGGCATGGGCTAGCAGGTCGTGCAGATTCATCGGGTTCACCTCGCCGGCAAAGCTATACAAAAATATGTACAAATACAATTCTTGTACAACAAGACGCTAACGCAAGGCAGAAACGCAACCGCCCGTCCGTTATGCAACGGCCGGGCGGTGATTGACGTGCAAGCAGCGGATCAGTGGTCGTGCTTGGTCAGCTTGTCCAGGTAGCCCATGGCGAAGGCCGACACCACGAAGGCCATGTGGATGATGACGTACCACTTCAAATAGACCGGCTCGATGTTCTCGGCATTCATGAACACCTTGAGCAGGTGGATCGAGGAAATCGCCACGATGGAGGCAGCCACCTTCATTTTCAGCGAGCCGGAGTCCATCTTGCCCAGCCAGCTGAGCTTCTCCTTACCGTCATCGATATCCAGCTGGGAGACGAAGTTCTCGTAGCCGGAAATCATCACCATGACCAGCAGGCCGCCAACCAGGGCCATGTCGATCAGTGACAGGATCACCAGGATCAGATCGGCCTCAGCCATGGAAAACACATTGGGGATGATGTGGAAAACTTCCTGAAAGAACTTCAGCGCCAAGACCAGCAGCCCCAGCGACAGGCCAAAATAGATGGGGGCCAACAGCCAGCGCGACGCGTACATCGCGTTCTCGATAAAGCGTTCCATGAGCTCTCACCAAGTCAGAAAATCCGGCCGCGAGTATACCCAGCCAGCCCTGCCGGACAAAGGCGCTAAAGCTTTGCAGGGTTTATCCCCGGTTGCTGTGGATAACCTTGTGCGCAAGGTTGGGGTGAATGGCTGCAGGCCAGCCCATGTGCCGCCTAGCGTACATTGCGCAAAAAGCGTGCAGCTGGGTGCTCAGCTTTCCGGACGGAACTGGTAATCGCCAACATGAGGGCAATGCTCGCCATTCAAACGGCGCAGCTCGGCTTGTAGGTGCAGGCGCCAGATAGGCGGCTCCGTGCACTCGACATAACCTTGCACAGCCAGGCACTGGGCAATCGAATCGAGCACTGCTTCGGCCACGAAAGGCCCGTGGAATGGGCCCTGCGCCTTGATCGCGGAAGGTTGAGCGCCCGACATTCCGGCGGCACAAAGCAGCGTCCACAGGCCACGCTCACCGGCCAGCGGACGAATCACACACTCGATACGGGTGGTCAGGCCCAGGCACTGACGGGTGAGGCAGAGGCTGCGCGGCATGGCGGCGATCCTCGCAATATCTGGCTTTCAGCCTACACCCGTGCCCCACGCGCGGGAAAGGTAAAAGTTATCCCCGCGCACTGTGGATAACTCTGTGGATGGAGCGGGGGCAAGCAGCCCCGAACAGCGTGCCCCGTGGCCGCCGCCAGACTGGTCAGTGACTGACCAGTTGTCGGCAGGTCGCTGGGAACTGTTACCGTTTCCAGCGCAGCCCGCCAGGTCATTCCTTGGGCTTTTTCGCCGTTGGTTTGGCCCTGGTCTTGGTTTCCTTAGGCTTGGCCTCTTCCGCCGGCTTCTCCTCTTCCTCCATGCCCATCTCGGCAATGCTGCGCAGGCGCTCGACCACCCGGGCATTGACGCTGCCCTCCGGGAACCGACCCTGCTCGTCCGGGCTGCCAGCCGCCTCACCAACCAGCAGGCTGAGCGCCTCGTCGACCTGGCGCACGGCATAGACGTGGAACATGCCGCCGCGCACCGCCTGCAGCACGCGCTCGTCGAGCATCAGGGTGGTGACGTTGGAGTGCGGGATGATCACCCCCTGCTCGCCGGTCAGGCCGCGGGCCTCGCACAGGCGGAAGAAGCCTTCGATCTTCTCGTTGACCCCACCGACCGCCTGCACCTCGCCGAACTGGTTGATCGAGCCGGTGATGGCGAAGCACTGCTTGAGCGGTGTGCGCGACAGGGCCGAGATCAGCGTGCAGACCTCGCCGAGCGAGGCACTGTCGCCGTCGACATAACCGTAGGACTGCTCCAGGGCAATACTCGCCGAGATTTCCAGGGGAAACTCCTGGGCGTAGCGACTGCCCAGGTAGCCGGTGAGAATCATCACCCCTTTGGAGTGGATCGGCTGGCCGAGGTTGACCTCACGCTCGATGTCGACGATGCCCGAACCACCCGGATAGACCGTGGCGGAGATGCGTGCCGGCACGCCGAAGGCCGAATCGCCGACCTCCAGAACGGTCAGGCCGTTGCACTTGCCCACGGCGGCGCCGGCGGTATCGATCAGGATGATGCCGGCCAGCATGTCGTCGATGATCCGTGCCGAGACTCGCCCGGTGCGGGTGGCCTTGGCCTTCAGCGCGCGCTCGATATGGCCAGCGTCGGTCACTGCATCTCCGGCCAGGTTGCGGATGAAGTCCGCCTCGCTGACCAGCTGGAACAGATCGCCGATGCGCGCCGACAGGCGCCCCTGGTGTTCGGCCAGGCGCGCACTGTAGGTCGCCAGGCGCGCCACGGCGGCGGCGGTGAGCGGCGCCATACCCTCTTCCGAGGTGCGGGTCTTCATCAGCTGGGCGAACTGCTCCAGGCTGTCATCGGCGAGCGGGATGTCCTCGTCGAAGTCGACCAGCACGCGGAACATCTCCTGGAAGTCCGGATCGAGGTCCTGCAGGGTGTAATACAGCTGGCGTGAGCCAATGATCACCACCTTGAGGTGCAGCGGGATCACCTGCGGCGTCAGGGTCACGGTGGCGATGCGGCCGAGGTCGCCGAGTGGCGACTCCATCTTCAGCTGGCGCGATTGCAGGGCGCGCTTGAGCGCATCCCAGACGAACGGCTCGCCGAGCATCTTCTCCGCTTCGAGAATCAGGAAGCCGCCGTTGGCGCGGTGCAAGGCACCCGGACGCAGCTGCCGGTAGCTGGTGTAGAGCGCGCCCTGGTCGGTGCTGTATTCGATGCGGCCGAACAGGTTGTCGTAAGTCGGATGCGACTCGAACACCACCGGCGCGCCGCCGTCGGCGTGATGGTCGACCACCAGGCTTGGGGAATACTGCTCTTCGAGCATTTCACGACGCTGGCCATCGGGCTTCTCATCGACCAGCTGATCGACCACGGTCTTCAGCAGGTTGACCTGCATCGCCTGCAGGTAGGCGCAGACCCCGGCGTTTTCCGCGTACTGCTCCGACAGCGGTGCCAGCAGCGGCTGCAGGGCCAGGGTGATGGTTTCCTCGTTGAGCTGGCGCAGCTGGTTACTCAACTCGCGCTTCCACTGCGGCAGGCCGGTCAGCTCCTCATTCAGGCGTTCTTCCAGGGCCGCGATATCGGTATGGAAGCGTTCGCGCTCGGCTTCCGGCAGTTGCGCGAACTCGGCTTCGTCGAGGGCCTTGCCATCTTTCATCGGGGTGAAAGCGATGTTGCTGCTGTCACGGTACAGCGCAACTTCCTTCTCCAGGGCCAGGCGCTCGATCACGTCCAGAGCCTTGTCATAGCGCTGGTTGAACACCCGGTCGATGGCGCTTTTCTTCTGCTGGTAAGTCGGTGTTTCAAACACCGCCGGGAAGGTCGACAGCAGGTTGTCGATCAACTGACCGATGTCGCTGATGAAGGTGCCCGCCGTGCCCGGCGGCAGTTCCAGGGCACGCGGCTCGCGCGGTTCGTCGAAGTGGTTGACGTAGACCCGGTCGACCGGAGTGGCCAGGCGCTTGCCCTCGGCCTTGAGGTAGCGCTTAACGAAAGAAAAGCGCCCGGTGCCCGGCTCGCCCATGACGAACACGTTGTAACCGGGGCGCGGCATCGCTACGCCGAACTGCAGGGCCTCGACCGCGCGCTCCTGGCCGAGCACGCCGCGGAAGAACTCCAGATCGTCGGTGGTGGTGAAGTTGAACTGTTCGGGAGCGAAGGGGCGGGTCAGGTCATCAGGCGCCAGGTGCAGGCCAGCAGCGAAGGATTCGGGCATCGGAAGTCCTTATCGGGCGGTGCAACACCGCGGAGAGTTGGACTCATTCTGGCGCCGCCCTGACGCTGCTGGCAAGGCATCAAATGGGCGGTTTTTCCGCACAAGCCAGGCAGCACTCGGCAGTCGGTAACGCAGCCAGGCGCGCCGGGTTGATCGGTTCGCCGCAGCGCTGGCAGTCACCATAGCGCCCCTCGTCGAGGCGTTGGCGCGCCAGACCAACTTGGCGCAAACCGGCCTCGGCCTCAGCCAGCAGGGCTTCCAGCACCTCATCGTTCTGCCGCTCCTGGGCCTGTTCGGCAAAATCCGCCTGATGCGGCAGGCCGAGATCCCGACGAATCGAGTTGGCCCGCTTGCTGTACTCAACAAACAGTTGATCCAGGGCGGCGCGCGGGTCGAAAGTGCTCATGACGAACTCCGTGGTGATTTTTTCCAGTGTGGCCATTTCTGCCGTGTTTGTACTGACACCCGTCAACTGTCGCCGGCAAGCCCCGACTTGCGATTGATACCGATCAATTGCAGTGTCATCTCAATACGTCAGGCTAGAGATGGAGCCTGGCGCTGTGCGGCCAGCTCACTATGCTTGCAACAATATAGTCCCCAGCTTTTCAGACCAGGGGACAAGCCAGGCCATCAACAATCACTAAGAAAAACCACCATCAGGAGCTCTACATGACCAAGCGCCTTGCTATATCCCTGCTGACCGCCAGCCTGCTGCTTTCCGGCTGCGCCAGCACGTTGGTAGAGCCCGCCCAGTACTCAGGCTTTCTGCAGGACTACAGCCGCCTGAGCGAGCAGACCAGCCCAAGTGGGGTCAAGGTGGCGCGCTGGGTCGATCCGAATCTGGACATCAGCCGCTATACCCAGGTTTATATCGAGCCAAGCCAGTTCCATCCGCGCCCGCAGCCCAACTCACGCATCCCGCAAACCACCCTGAACGATGTCACCCGCTACTACGACCAGGCCCTGAGGCGCGAACTGAGCAAGGTCATCAGCATCGCTGACTCGCCAACCAGCTCTGCCTTGATCATTCGCCCGGCCATCACCGCCGTATCGGCGCAAACCGAAGGCCTACAACCCTATGAAGTGATCCCGATTGCCCTGGTATTGGCTGCCGCAACCACCGCCGCCGGCCAGCGCGACCAGGCAGTGGAAATCGCCACCGAAGCCTCCTTCGTTGACGGTGGCAGCAGCAAGGTGGTTGCCGAAGTAGTACGCAAGGGCGCAGGCACCAACCTGGAAAACAGCAAACAGGTGCTCAACGCCAGCGATGTGAAACCGGTCATTGATGGCTGGGCCAGCGATATGCGCCTGTCTCTCGAACAGCTGCGCGCCAAGCGCTGAAACTCACGGACTCCGCCCATTCTGAAAATGGGCGGAGCCTAAACAGCAGCAAGGAGAACCACCATGCGCCTTAACCCCGCACATTATCTGACCATCCTGGGTCTGCTCTGCAGCCCGCTGGCCATGGCCACCAGCTTCGTGGTCACGACCGACAGCACGATCGAGTCGATTGGCGGCACCAGCGACGCCACCTCCTCCTCGTTCAAGGATGACAAGGTCATCCTGCAGGCACAGGACGACGCCGCCAGCTTCGTCGCCAGCCAAGGCGAAATACGCGGCGCTTTCCTCGAAATCGCCCTCCGCCACGCCCGCGCGCACTACCCCACGGGAGAAGCCAGCGACATGCAACTGGCGCAAGCCATGCTGGCGCGCTGAAAGCGAAACCCCGGAAACGCAAAAGGCCTCATGGCCGGATAGGCCATAAACGGCATACCCGGCCATGAGGCCTTTGCACTTAGTGGAACGGGAAGAGGTAATTCATCCAGGATGACATGCGCAGCAAAATCTTGCGCATCACCGCCACATGGTGGAAGTGCTCGGTATAGAGCGCAGCCTGGCCATAAGCACCACCCGGCATCTGATCACGGTAGGCCGCGAAGGCCGGATCGGTCACCTCCAGCACCACCGGCACCCGCCCGGCAGGCAGTGAGCCGGTGAAACCCATCAGGTTGCCCGAGGGCTGCATCTGGCCCTCGGCAATCACCGGCAGCACCATTTTCACCCGCGCCTGGAACACCTGGCCCGGCAGGCCATCGAACGCGATCTCCGCCTTATCCCCGAGACTCAGGCGCAACTGGCTGTTCTGCCGCATCCAGGCCACATGGAAGTAATCTTCCTGGGGCACGAAGATCATTGCCGGACGCAGCGGCATTTTCACCGCATAGATACCGGGACGCAGCATCACCTGGGTCACGTAGCCACGCGACGGCGCTCGCACCACCGTATTGTCCAGGTCGAACTGGGCAATATTGAGTTGCGCCTGCAGATCATCGACCCGCGCTGTTGCCACATCGACATCGCGCCGGTTGCCCAAGTTACGCCTGGCCAGCTCACTGGCACGATACAGATCGGCCCTGGCTGAAACCAGTTGCGCCTTGAGCGACTTCACTCGGTTTTCAAAAGGAATCGGATCGATGCGAAACAGCACCTCGCCCTTTTCCATGATGCGGTTGCCCTGCACCGGCACCTCAACCACCATCCCGCTGACTGCCGGCACGATAGGCGTGCTGACGAAGTAGCTGCGCGACACCTCGGAATAAGGATGGTTGTAGTTCATCAGGAAGATCAGCGTGCCGATCAGCACGATGCCACCGAGCACCGCCGTCGGCACGGTCCACTTGGTCAGTGGAATCCTGAAGACCTTGAAGATAACTACGCAGATGGCGGTGTAGGTCAGGATCAGTAAGAAATCCATGGTTCAACCCTCCTGCTGCGGCGTGGGTGCGACAGGTGCTGCGGGAACGTCGACCGCGCTCGGCACGGCGCTGCTGGCGAGTGCATCGAGGCGCTGCTGCAGCTCGCCGACCTGCTGTTCCAGCGCCTGCAAGCGCGGACTCTGCGCAGACTCGCCGGTGGAAAAGCCCCAGCCGCGATCCTCCCGGTACAAGGTTGCCCAGATCCACAGAAACGGCCAGATCACATGCAGGGTGAACAGGCTGACCCAGCCCGCCACCAGAATCGCATCCTGCTGCGGATGCTTGCGGTGTACGGCTATCTCGTAAGGGATGTCATGAATGACGATCACCCCATAGAACAACACGATGCCTACGAAAATCAGAATCCCCAGTGCCACGTAGTCCAGCATTTCCCTGCCCCCAGTTATCACACGCATACATGCGCCTGAGGCTAGCAGCCAAGCCCGTGCAAGGCGAGGGATACCCGCATTCACCGCAGCGCCAGAATGACCCAGGTCAAGCCAGCCTTTAATAGATTTCTGCGCGCTTGCCTGCTGGGAATTACGCACTACATTCCATAAGGCAAGGGACGCCCGTACCAATACATGGCATGCAGCAAACGGCGCCCCCGCGAATCACCAAGCCAGACTGTTCCGCAAGGCCATGGGGGCTAACATGTTTAAACCAGGTCATCTTCACCGCACTACGCCACTCGATATGCCGCACATGCCGAAGTTCGATATCGACGTGTTCTATGAGGTCCGCCGCGACCCGAGTGAAGGCATGCTGATGCACTTCAAGGTGGCAGGCACCATCGAGGGGCGCGAGTTCTGCGAAGAATTCGACATGCACCGCGATACCGCCTTCAACTTTGCCAGCCTGATCAGCAAGGCAGTGGTCAAGCATGGGCTGCCAGCCAACTCCAGCCCGATCATGCGCGGGCATGCCGAATACGACGCCATGTTCAAAGACATCCGCGAGCAGCTCGGGGCGAAGCCAGGCGAGCCGGTCGACTTTGACCACCTCGAGAAAGATGGTCTGTGAGCCAACACTGACTCCATACCGCTCGCCAGCCCCGAGAGCAGCCATCCAGGCCACCTGAGTAGCAGCTCAGCCCACCGGGAGGATGGATGGCATTTCTCATCGCCCAGCTCTCGGCAGCCGGTACGCCATAGCCCGAACGCACGGTCACTCATTGGTCATACGTAGCACTGCTTAATAGAAACGTTGCCATACGGCACAGGAGGCAACATGACGGACGCAAGCAACAAATTGAAGCTGGGGGCGCTGGTAGCCCTGGTCGTTGGCTCCATGGTGGGTGGCGGGATCTTCTCGCTGCCGCAGAATATCGCTGCCAGCGCCAGCGCCGGCGCCACCCTGATCGGCTGGCTGATCACCGGCGTCGGCATGCTGACCCTGGCCTTCGTGTTCCAGACCCTGGCCAACCGCAAGCCACAGCTGGACGGCGGCGTGTATGTCTACGCCAAAGCCGGTTTCGGCGACTACATGGGCTTCTCTTCGGCCTGGGGCTACTGGATCAGCGCCTGGATCGGCAACGTCAGCTACATGGTGCTGCTGTTCTCCACCCTCGGCTACTTCTTCCCGGTATTCGGCGAGGGCAATACCCTGACGGCGATCATCTGCGCTTCGGTGCTGCTGTGGCTGCTGCACTTCCTGGTACTGCGCGGGATCAAGGAAGCGGCGTTCATCAACACCGTCACCACCATCGCCAAGATGGTGCCGTTGGCGCTGTTCATCGTGATCGCCGCCATCGCCTTCAAGATGGACGTGTTCACCAGCGACTTCTGGGGCAAGAGCAACACCGAGCTCGGCAGTGTGATGGACCAGGTGCGCAACATGATGCTGGTCACCGTCTGGGTGTTCATCGGCATCGAAGGCGCGAGCATTTTCTCCGCCCGCGCCGAGAAACGCTCGGACGTGGGCAAGGCCACCGTGATCGGTTTCATCGGCGTGCTGTTGCTGCTGATAATGGTCAACGTATTGAGCCAGGGCATCCTGGCCCAGGCCCAGCTGTCCGGGCTGAAGAACCCGTCGATGGCCGGCGTGCTGGAGCATGTGGTTGGCCCATGGGGCGCCATGCTGATCAGCATCGGCCTGATCGTCTCGCTGGCCGGGGCGCTGCTGTCGTGGACCCTGCTGTGTGCCGAGATCATCTTCTCCTCGGCCAAGGACCACACCATGCCGGAGTTCCTGCGCAAGGAGAACGGCAACCACGTCCCGGTCAATGCGCTGTGGCTGACCAACGGCCTGATCCAGCTGTTCCTGGTGGTCACCCTGTTCAACGACGCCACCTACCTGAAGCTGTTGTACCTGGCCACCTCGATGATCCTGGTGCCGTACTTCTGGTCCAGCGCCTACGCGGTACTGCTGGCGGTGCGCGGCGAGACTTACGAGAACGCCGGCGGTGAACGCAACAAAGACCTGCTGATCGCCCTGATCTCGACTATCTACGCAGTGTGGCTGGTGTACGCCGCGGGCGTGCAGTACCTGCTGCTCTCCGCACTGCTCTACGCCCCGGGGGCCATCCTGTTCGCCAAGGCCAAGCGCGAACTGGGCCAGCCGGTTTTCACCAACATCGAGAAAGTGATCTTCGTTGTCGTCCTGATCGGCGCGGGCATTGCCGCCTACGGTCTCTACGACGGCTTCCTCAGCCTTTAAGAGAAGGAGTTCGAACATGAGCAAGAAGAAACTCGGCGTGCATTCCGAAGCCGGCAAACTGCACAAGGTGATGGTCTGCTCGCCGGGCCTGGCGCACCTGCGTCTGACTCCGAACAACTGCGATGAGCTGCTGTTCGATGACGTGATCTGGGTATCCCAGGCCAAGCGCGACCACTTCGACTTCATGACCAAGATGCGCGAGCGCGGCATCGACGTGGTGGAGATGCACAACCTGCTCGAAGAAACGATCAAGAACCCCGAGGCCCTGAAGTGGATTCTCGACCGCAAGATCACCGCCAACAGCGTCGGGCTCGGCCTGCAGAGCGAGGTGCGTGATTTCATCGAGAGCCTGGAGTCGCGGCGCATCGCCGAATTCCTTATCGGCGGCGTGGCCGGTTCCGATCTGGTGAAGTACAAGAATTCGGAGGTGGCAAAGATGTTTGCTGCCTACCAGGGCGAGTCGAGCTTCCTCTTTCCACCGCTGCCCAATACCCAGTTCACCCGCGACACCACCTGCTGGATCTACGGCGGCGTGACCCTCAATCCGATGTACTGGCCGGCCCGCCGCCAGGAAACCCTGCTGACCAGTGCCATCTACAAGTTCCACCCGGACTTCATCAACGAAGACTATGAAATCTGGTACGGCGATCCGGACAAGGATCACGGCGCGGCCACCCTAGAAGGCGGCGACGTGATGCCGATCGGCAATGGCACCGTACTGATCGGCATGGGCGAGCGCAGCTCGCACCAGGCCATCGGCCAAGTGGCCAAGGCGCTGTTCGACAAGGGTGCGGCCGATAAGGTGGTAGTCGCCGGTCTCGGCAAATCACGCGCCGCCATGCACCTGGACACCGTGTTCAGCTTTTGCGACCGCGATCTGGTCACCGTCTTCCCGGAAGTCGCCTACGGCATCGTGCCCTTCGTGCTGCGACCGGATGAAAGCAAACCCGGCGGTATCGACGTACGCCGCGAAGAGAAGTCCTTCATCAACGTGGTCGCCGAATCCCTCAACCTGAAGAAATTGCGCGTGGTGGAAACCGGCGGGGACAGCTTCGAGGCGGAGCGCGAGCAGTGGGACGATGGCAACAACGTCGTCTGCCTGGAGCCGGGCGTGGTGGTCGGCTACGACCGCAACACCTACACCAACACCCTGCTGCGCAAGGCCGGCGTTGAAGTCGTGACCATCAGCGCCAGCGAACTCGGCCGCGGCCGTGGCGGTGGTCACTGCATGACCTGTCCGATCATTCGCGACCCGATCGACTACTGAAAGCCCAGGCGACCGCACCACGGCCGCCTGTCCCGCGCCAGCCACAAGCTGTTCTGACGCGGACAACTTTGACTGCCCACAAGGAGAAAGAACCATGGCTTTTAACATGCACAACCGCAACCTGCTCAGCCTGATGCACCACAGCACTCGCGAGCTGCGCTATCTGCTAGATCTGTCCCGCGACCTCAAGCGCGCCAAGTACACCGGCACCGAGCAACCGCACCTGCTGCGCAAGAACATCGCGCTGATCTTCGAGAAAACCTCGACCCGCACCCGCTGCGCCTTCGAAGTCGCCGCCTATGACCAGGGCGCCAATGTCACCTATATCGATCCGGGCTCCTCGCAGATCGGCCACAAGGAGAGCATGAAGGACACCGCCCGCGTGCTCGGGCGCATGTACGACGCCATCGAGTACCGCGGCTTCAAACAGGAGATCGTCGAAGACCTGGCCAAGTACGCTGGCGTGCCCGTGTTCAACGGTCTGACCGACGAATATCACCCGACCCAGATGCTCGCCGACGTGCTGACCATGCGCGAGTTCAGCGACAAGCCACTGCACGAGATCAGCTACGCCTACCTGGGCGACGCACGCAACAACATGGGCAACTCGCTGCTGCTGATCGGCGCCAAGCTCGGCATGGATGTGCGTATCGCCGCACCCAAGGCCCTGTGGCCGACTGACGAGCATGTCGCCGCGTGCAAGAAGTTCGCCGAGGAAAGCGGCGCGCGCATCACCCTCACCGAAGACCCCAAGGCTGCGGTCAAGGGCGTCGACTTCGTCCACACCGATGTCTGGGTGTCCATGGGCGAGCCCGTCGAGGCCTGGGCCGAACGCATCGAGCAGCTGCTGCCCTACCAGGTCAACAGCGCGCTGATGCAGGCTGCCGGTAACCCACGGGTCAAGTTCATGCACTGCCTGCCTGCCTTCCACAACAGCGACACCAAGGTCGGTAAGCAGATCGCCGAGAAGTACCCGCACCTGAAGAACGGCATCGAAGTGACCGAGGATGTGTTCGAGTCGCCGTGGTGCATCGCCTTCGAGCAGGCGGAAAACCGCATGCACACCATCAAGGCGATTCTGGTTTCGACCCTGGCCGATATCTGACCGCCAAAAAAGCTGCGCGCCTGCCTCCCCTCTCCCGCTTGCGGGAGAGGGGCTGGGGGAGAGGGTCTATCCGACAATACCGAGTCGCCTGATCACCCTCTCCCCAGCCCTCTCCCATGAATGGGAGAGGGCTCCGATCGTGCATCAACCCGGCTACGAACAAGGAGAACACCATGCGACTAGTCATCGCCCTGGGCGGCAATGCCCTGTTGCGGCGCGGCGAAGCCATGACCGCCGAGAACCAACGCGAGAACGTGCGCATCGCCTGCGAGCAGATTGCCAAGATCGCCACCGGCAACGAGCTGGTGGTGGCCCACGGCAATGGCCCACAAGTCGGCCTGCTGGCTCTGCAAGGCAATGCCTACGATGCCAAGAACCCCTACCCGCTGGATGTGCTCGGCGCGGAAACCGAAGGCATGATCGGTTACATGATCGAACAGGAGCTGGGCAACCTGCTGCCGGTCGAAGTGCCCTTCGCCACCCTGCTCACCCAAGTTGAAGTCGATCCCAACGACCCGGCTTTCCAGCACATGACCAAGCCCATCGGCCCGGTCTATGCCAAAGCGGAAGCCGAGCAGCTGGCCGCCGAGAAGGGCTGGACCATTGCCCCGGATGGCGACAAGTTCCGCCGCGTGGTCGCCAGCCCAAGGCCCAAGCGCATCTTCGAGATCCGTCCACTCAAGTGGCTGCTGGAAAAAGGCACCATCGTGATTGCTGCCGGCGGTGGCGGCATCCCGACCATGTACAAGGATGGCAAGCTGGTCGGGGTGGAAGCGGTGATCGACAAGGATCTCTGCTCGGCATTCCTGGCCACCGAACTGCAAGCCGACCTGCTGGTGATCGCCACCGACGTGGATGCTGCCTATATCGACTGGGGCAAGCCGACACAGAAGGCCATCGCCCAGGCCCACCCGGATGAACTGGAACGCCTCGGCTTTGCCGCGGGTTCCATGGGCCCGAAAGTCCAGGCGGCCTGCGAGTTCGCCCGCGACACTGGCAAGGTGGCGGTAATCGGCTCGCTGCCGGATATCGAAGCCATCGTTCAGGGTAAGGCCGGTACCCGCATCAGCACCGCGCAACCCGGCCTGAGCTACCGCTGAGGCTTAATCACGGCGCCGTTACCCCCGTGACGGGGCCGTGATCTCTCGGCACATAGCCGGGCGCCGTGCTTACTGCGCGTAGACCTGCACCAGCAAGGGCGAATCGAACATCGCCGCCGGCGAGATCACCTGTTCATCCAGCGGCACCTGATCACCGTAACGTTCGCGCATCTTGCTGCGCACCGCCGCCGAATTCAGATCGAAGTCGCGGATCTGCTGCAAGCCGCCGATTTCCAGCCCCAGGGCGCGCTGGTAGATCTTCCACACCAGCTCAGAGCAGTACAGGCGCTGATCTGACCACTCGAACGTCAGGTCGTAGCGGCGCCCGGCAAATGGCGCCGCCTCGGCCCGCAGTCGGCGCAAAGCCGACTCATCGAGCAGGCGATCTGCCTCGCGCAACCGTTTAAGCACATAGTGGCCACCTTCGCCGCGGGCAATCCACTCGGCCAGCGGCGTGTACTTGACCCACGCACTGGCCTCATAAACCTGCGGCTGGCCATCGCGGTAGAGCACCAGGCCCATGTGGCTGTAGCGCGAATGAGTGGCCTGCTGAATCGCCAGGCTCTGCGTCGAGCGCGATGGGTGGAAAATGATGTCGCCTTCACGCACCTCCAGCGCCGCAGCCTGACCGACGCTACAGAACGCGGCCAGCAGAGCGGCGCGCATCCCTTGCTTTCTGAGCATGTCCTTCTCCTTAGAACCTGCACGTTCACGACAGAACGGATTATCGCGACGCCACAGTCCAGATGCTGCCGACTGCCTGGCGCTTTGCCGCAGCTCAAACAAAAACGGAGCCTTGCGGCTCCGTTTTCATTGCAGCGCGAGTTACTGCGCCAGCTTCTTGTAACGCACGCGGTGCGGCTGCGCAGCGGCATCGCCCAGGCGTTTCTTGCGATCGGCTTCGTACTCGGTGTAGTTGCCTTCGAAGAACTCGATGTGCGAGTCGTCCTCGTACGCCAGGATGTGGGTGGCCACGCGGTCTAGGAACCAGCGATCGTGAGAGATCACGATCGCCGCACCGGGGAAGTCGAGCAACGCTTCTTCCAGCGAACGCAGGGTTTCCACGTCGAGGTCGTTGGACGGTTCGTCGAGCAGCAGGACGTTGGCGCCCTCTTTCAGGGTCAGGGCCAGGTGCAGACGGCCGCGCTCACCACCGGAGAGGTCCTTGACGAACTTCTGCTGGTCACCGCCCTTGAAGTTGAAGCGACCGACGTAGCCGCGCGACGGCACCTCGTAGTTGCCGATCTTGATCATGTCGGAGCCGCCGGACACGGCTTCCCACACGGTCTTGCTGCCGTCGAGGTCTTCGCGGCTCTGGTCGACGCAGGCCAGCTGCACGGTGTCACCGATCTCGATGCTGCCCGAGTCCGGCTGCTCCTTGCCCATCAGCATGCGGAACAGGGTCGACTTACCAGCACCGTTACCGCCGATCACGCCGACGATGGCGCCCTTGGGCACGCTGAAGCTGAGGTCGTCGATCAACACGCGATCGCCGTAACCCTTGCTGACGTTCTTGAACTCGATGACCTTGTCGCCAAGGCGCTGACCGGCCGGGATGTAGATCTCGTTGGTCTCGGCACGTTTCTGGAATTCCTGCGACTGCATTTCCTCGAAACGCTGCAGGCGCGCCTTGGACTTGGCCTGACGGGCCTTGGCGCCCTTGCGCACCCACTCCAGCTCTTCCTTCATGGCCTTTTCATGGGCCGACTGCTGCTTGGACTCCTGGGCCAGGCGGTTGGATTTCGCCTCCAGCCAGCCGGAATAGTTGCCTTCGTACGGAATGCCGGCGCCGCGGTCGAGTTCGAGAATCCAGCCGGCGACGTTGTCGAGGAAGTAGCGATCGTGGGTGATCGCTACCACGGTGCCCGGGAAGTCGTGGAGGAAATGCTCCAGCCAGGCCACCGAATCGGCGTCCAGGTGGTTGGTCGGTTCGTCCAGCAGCAGCATGTCGGGGGCCGACAGCAGCAGGCGGCACAGCGCCACACGGCGCTTCTCGCCACCGGAGAGGTGCTCGATGCGCGCGTCCCAGGCCGGCAGGCGCAGGGCGTCGGCGGCGACTTCCAGCTGGCGATCGAGGTTGTGGCCGTCGCTGGCTTGCAGGATGGCTTCCAGCTTGGCCTGCTCGGCGGCCAGGGCGTCGAAGTCGGCGTCCGGCTCGGCGTAGGCGGCGTACACCTCGTCGAGGCGGGCCTGGGCCTGCTTGATCTGGCCTACGGCCTCCTCGACGATCTCGCGCACGCTCTTGCTCGGGTCGAGCTGCGGCTCCTGCGGCAGGTAGCCGACGTTGATGCCGGGCATGGCGCGGGCTTCGCCGTCGAACTCGGTATCGACGCCGGCCATGATGCGCAGCAGGGTCGACTTACCGGCGCCGTTGAGGCCGAGTACGCCGATCTTGGCGCCTGGGAAGAACGACAGGGAGATGTTCTTGAGGATTTCCCGCTTCGG
Source organism: Aquipseudomonas guryensis (assembly GCF_014164785.1). Taxonomy (GTDB): domain Bacteria; phylum Pseudomonadota; class Gammaproteobacteria; order Pseudomonadales; family Pseudomonadaceae; genus Aquipseudomonas; species Aquipseudomonas guryensis. The sequence goes on from NZ_JACJFN010000001.1 coordinate 390,706, forward strand.
CGGCACGACCTTGCCGAGCCGATGCATGGTGTAGACGTATTGAGCCATGGATGACCTTGGTTCTGTATATAAGAAGAGGAGAAACAGCGCCGCCGGCCGATCGACCGCAGCAAAACTTTCCAGCGAATGTGCATGATAGCCGCTAGGCCCGCGCGCGTGCGGCAAAACTACCGGAATGCGCCGGGGCGGGCAAACCATAGGGCCGCCCCCGCTTCGCCGCGCAAGCCGAAGCGACGAAGCGCACGCAGGCTCTAACGACGGACAGTGATGGCACTTTGCCGCACTTCAAGGCATGCTAGCCGGCTGTGATTGCCTGGCTTACAGTCCATAAGACAGGCAGTTGTATCAGCAGGATTCCGTTGCGTGCCTAAACTCCCCCGCCACCGCTCCCACCGCTCCCTGCGCGACCCGTTCGCCAGCCCCTCGCGTGGTTCGCTGAAAGGGGCTCTGGCGCTGCTGGTGGCATTGATGCTGGGCCTGTTGCTGTGGCAATTGCAGCAGGAATTCCAGCAACTGGAAGATAACCAGCGGCAACGCAACCTCGCCTACAGCACCCAGCTGAGCGAACACCTGGCCCTGGCGATGAAGCTCAAGGCCGAAGCCGGCCAGACCTTCCTGCAACACAACGCCCCTGCCCCGTTAACCGGTAACGACCTGCGCGCACTGCTCGACAGCCTGCGCGGCATCTACCCGGCGCTGCACAGCCTGGCCTGGTTCGACGGCAAGGGCCAGGTGCAGGCCGACAGCGCACCGGCGACCGCAGACGCCAAGCTGCTCGAACAGCTGAGCCGCACCAGCGGCCAGCCCTACCACTTCGCCTACGGCCCGCGCGAACAGGGCCTGCTCTATCTAGCCCTGAGCAAACCGTCGGCCGGCGGCTGGGTGGTACGCCTGCGCCCGGCGGCCCTGTACAACTGGCTGCCACAGACCCGCGATATGCAACCCTGGCTGCTACAGGACCAACGCAGCGGCCTGGTCATGCTGCGCCAGCCGCACGACCCACAAGCATCGCTAAACACGCAGCTGAGCGCAGACGAACACCGACTGAGCACCCTGCAACTGCCCTTGGCTCATAGCGACTGGCTCGTGCACGCACTGTTCGATGCCGAGCAGGTGCGTGCCGCACTGCTGCCTGTGCAGGCCGGCAAGTTGCTGCTGTTCATCCTCTGCGCCAGCCTGGCCTTGCTCGCCCTGTTCGGCCTGCTGCGCGAGCAGCGCAGCCTGCGCGAATCCCATGCGCTGTCGCGACGTTCGCTCAATGACGCCATCGCCGCCCTGGGCGCCATCGAAGAACGCGTACTGGTGACCCAGGCCGATGGTCAGATCAGCTACCTCAATCCACGCGCCGAGCAGATGTTCGGCCTGAGCAGTGCCGACGCCAGCAGCCGTCATTTGCTCAGCTTGCTACCGGCCCTCGGCCCCTGGCTGGAAGCCGATACGCCACCGGCGCAACCCATCGAAATCCTCCAGGACGGCCACCCCCGGCTGTATACCGTGACCAGCCACAAGCTGGCCGACGGAGCGCGCCAGGAAGGCACCGTCTGGGTGCTGCGCGACGTGACCGAGCAGCAGAAAGCCGTGGAAGTCCTGCAGGACACCCGCCGGCGTTACCAGGGCATCTTCGAGGGTAGCGGTATCGCCCTCTGTGTGTTCGACCTCAGCAGCCTGAAGGACTTCCTCGACAAGCAGGGCCTGCGCCACAGCAGCCAACTGACTGGCTGGCTGCAACAGGCGCCGGAACACAACCAACTGCTGCTGAATCAGATCCGCATCACCGAGTTGAACCGCGTGGCCATGCAGCTACTCGGCGTCGACTCGCCGCAACAGGCCTGGGACCACCTGATCGGTAATCGCCCACTGCGCCCGGGCGGCTCACGCCATGCACTGATTACCGCGCTGATCGATGGCGAGCAGGACATGATGGTCGAGGGGCGTATGCGCACGCCCCATGGCCATGAGCGCTACCTGTGGCTAACCCTGCAGCTGCCGCGTCGGGCCAACGAGTTCAAGGCCGTTACCCTGAGCATCCACGACATTACCAGCCGCAAACGCGTCGAGTTGTCGCTGGTCGAGCGCGAGCGCTTCTGGTCGGATGTGCTGCGCGCCGTGCCGGATACGCTCTATGTGCACGACATGAGCAACCAGCGTGTGCTGTTCAGCAACAACCGCCTTGGTCCGGATCTGGGCTACAGCAAGGAAGAAATGCTCAAGCTGGGCGACAAGCTGTGGGAAAAGATCCTCCACCCCGACGATGTCGAGCTGTACCAGCGCGTGCGCAACCTGCAGAAAGTGGTCGGCAACGGCGTGCTGCTCAACTGCCAGCTGCGTTGGCGCCACCGCGATGGCAGCTGGCACTGGTTCGACATCCGCGAACACGCCCTCAGCCGCGACGCCCACGGGCGGGTCAGTCGCCTGATCGGCGTGGCCAAGGACATCACCCACGAGATCAATGCCCAGCTCAGCCTGCGTGACAGCGAGCGGCGCTACCGCCTGCTGGCGGAAAGCATCAGCGACGTGATCATTTCCTCCAACAGCAAGCTGCAGCTGAGCTATGTCAGCCCCTCGGCGCAGAACTTCTTCGGCTACAGCCCGGAGTGGATCCTGCAGAATGGCCTGCTCAGCACCGTCACCAACCCGCGCCAGCTGGCCGAGCTGCAAGCCTTGCTGGAACAGGTCAAGCAGGCACTGGGGGATGCGGCGCAGCTGAGCCAGCTGCAGGCCCAGTTGAGCAGCAAGCCGTTCGTCTTCGACTGCCTGCGCGCCGACGGGCGCAAGATCAGCGTGGAAATGCGCGTGATGCTGATGTGGGACGAGCAGAACCGCTTCGAGGGCGTGCTCGGCATTGGCCGCGACATCAGCCAGCAGCGCCGCGCCGAGCGCGACCTGCGCATGGCCGCCACGGTCTTCGAACACTCCACCGCGGCGATCATGGTCACCGACCCGGCCGGCTACATCGTGCGCACCAACGAGACCTTCCAGCGCATCAGCGGTTTCGCCACCCGGGAAGTGCTCGACCAGTTGCCCAGCATGCTCACCGCCGACCGCCAGCAGGCCGGCCAGCTCAACTACATCCTCGCCCAGCTCAACCAGCACGGCAGCTGGGAAGGCGAGCTGTGGCTCAAGCGCAAGGGTGGTGAGCAGTACCCGGCCTGGGTCGGCATCACCGCGGTGCAGGATGACGAAGGCGATCTGGTCAGCTACGTGTGCTTCTTCAACGACATCAGCGAGCGCAAGGCCAGCGAACAGCGCATCCACCGCCTCGCCTACTACGACGCCCTGACCCTGCTGCCCAACCGCACGCTGTTCCAGGACCGCCTGCACACCGCCCTACAACATGCCGAGCGGCATGCGGAATGGGTGGTACTGATGTTCCTCGACCTCGACCGTTTCAAACCGATCAACGACTCCCTCGGCCACGCCGCCGGCGACCGCATGCTCAAGGACGTGGCCGTGCGCCTGGCCGCCTGCGTCGACGAAGACGACACCGTGGCGCGCATGGGCGGCGATGAGTTCACCCTGTTGTTGTTGCCGCGTGAAACCCGTGAGGCCGCGTTGAACCGCGCCATCCACGTGGCCGAGCAGATTCTCGCCAGTCTGGCCCAGCCGTTCGTTCTGCAGGGCCGCGAGTTCTTCGTCACCGCCAGTATCGGCATCGCCCTGGCGCCGCAGGATGGCGACGAGCTGAGCCAGCTGATGAAGAACGCCGACACCGCCATGTACCACGCCAAGGAACGCGGCAAAAACAACTTCCAGTTCTACCAGGCAGACATGAATGCCACGGCGCTGCAGCGCCTGGAACTGGAAAGCGACCTGCGCCACGCCCTCGAGCAGGATCAGTTCCGCCTCTACTACCAGCCGCAGTTCAGCGGCGACGGCAAACGCCTGACCGGGGCCGAGGCCCTGCTGCGCTGGCAGCATCCAGTGCGCGGTCTAGTGGCGCCCGGTGAATTCATTCCGGTGCTGGAAGAACTCGGCCTGGTGGTACAGGTCGGCGACTGGGTCATAGAGGAAGCCTGTCGCCAGCTCAAGAGCTGGCATGTCAGCAAGGTGCGGGTGCCGAAAATCTCGGTCAACCTGTCCGCCCGCCAGTTCGCCGATGGCCAGTTGGCCATGCGTATCTCGCGCATGCTCGAAAGCAGCGGCGTGCCCTCGGCCTGCCTGGAGCTGGAGCTGACCGAGAGCATCCTGATGCGCGACGTCGACGAGACCCTGCAGATTCTCGCCAGCCTGAAGAAACTCGGCCTGTGCATCGCGGTGGACGACTTCGGCACCGGCTACTCTTCGCTGAACTACCTCAAGCAGTTCCCCATCGACGTGCTGAAGATCGACCGCAGCTTCGTCGATGGCCTGCCCGAGGGCGAGCAGGACGGTCAGATCGCCCGCGCCATCATCGCCATGGCCCACAGCCTGGGCCTGGCGGTGATCGCCGAAGGCGTGGAAACCCAGCCCCAGCTCGACTTCCTGCGCGAACATGGCTGCGACGAGGTGCAGGGCTACCTGCTCGGCAAGCCGATGCCCGCCACGCAGTTCGAGGCTCAATTCAGCGGTGCTGCGCTGTTCATGCTCAGCTAGAAAGCATGCGTGAGCACCACTTGTCCGCCACATGACTGCCTTTCATATGCCAGTACCCGGCGTATGGGTTAGAATGCGCGCCTTTTTCCCGCACTGCTCCGTAGAGGACTGCCATGTTCAGCCGTGATTTGACCCTCGCCCGTTTCGACGCCGACCTGTTTGCCGCCATGGAGCAAGAAGCCCAGCGCCAGGAACATCACATCGAGCTGATCGCCTCGGAGAACTACACCAGCCCGGCGGTGATGGAAGCCCAGGGTTCGGTACTGACCAACAAGTACGCCGAAGGCTACCCAGGCAAGCGCTACTACGGCGGTTGCGAGTACGTCGACATCGTCGAGCAGCTGGCCATCGACCGCGCCAAAGAGCTGTTCGGCGCCGACTACGCCAACGTCCAGCCGCACGCCGGTTCGCAAGCCAACAGCGCGGTGTTCCTGGCCCTGCTGCAAGCCGGCGACACCATCCTCGGCATGAGCCTGGCCCACGGCGGTCACCTGACCCACGGTGCCAGCGTTTCCTCCTCCGGCAAGCTGTACAACGCCGTGCAGTACGGCATCACCGATGCCGGCCTGATCGACTACGACGAAGTCGAGCGCCTGGCCGTCGAGCACAAGCCGAAGATGATCATCGCCGGCTTCTCCGCCTACTCGCAGATCCTCGACTTCCCGCGCTTCCGCGCCATCGCCGACAAAGTGGGTGCCTACCTGTTCGTCGACATGGCTCACGTAGCTGGCCTGGTTGCCGCTGGCGTGTACCCGAACCCGGTGCCGTTCGCCGACGTCGTCACCACCACCACCCACAAGACCCTGCGCGGCCCGCGTGGCGGCCTGATCCTCGCGCGCAAGAACGAGGAAATCGAGAAGAAGCTCAACTCCGCCGTCTTCCCGGGTGCCCAGGGTGGCCCGCTGGAGCACGTCATCGCGGCCAAGGCCGTGTGCTTCAAGGAAGCCCTGCAGCCTGAGTTCAAGGCCTACCAGCAGCAGGTGGTAAAGAACGCCCAGGCCATGGCCGAAGTGTTCATCGCACGCGGTTTCGACGTGGTTTCCGGCGGCACCAAGAACCACCTGTTCCTGCTGTCGCTGATCAAGCAGGACATCACCGGTAAGGACGCCGACGCCGCCCTGGGCCGCGCCTTCATTACCGTGAACAAGAACAGCGTACCGAACGATCCGCGTTCGCCGTTCGTCACTTCCGGTCTGCGCATCGGTACCCCGGCCGTCACCACCCGCGGTTTCAAGGAAGCCGAGTGCCAGGAACTGGCCGGCTGGATCTGCGACATCCTGCAGAACATGGGCGACGAGTCCGTGGTCGACGCGGTACGCGAGAAGGTCAAGGCCGTCTGCGCCAAGCTGCCGGTGTACGGCAACTAAGCCCGACCCTAGCGGCACGAAAAGCCCGGCAGAAGCCGGGCTTTTTTATGCCTGATCTTTACCGTAGGGTGCGGCGTACCGCGCATGAGGAAGAATGCAATGAGCACGGATCAGCCAGCCAAACCCAAGCGCCGCTATGTCGAACGACCGAGCAAGGAAGAGATCCGCCAGCTGCCGCCGTTCGATGCCTTGCCGCTGCAGCGCATTCATGTGCTGTGCACGCCGGAGGACTTTGCCCTGGCCCTGGCGCAGCTGCGCAACGAACCGTTCATCGGCTTCGATACCGAATCCAAGCCCTGCTTCACCAGCGATGCGCCGCGTACCGGCCCGCATGTGCTGCAGTTCGCCACCCGCGACCAGGCGTTCATCGTGCAGCTAAACGCCGAGCCACCACTCGATTTCCTGCGCGAGGTGATCGAGTCGCAACGCATGGTCAAGGTCGGCTTCGGCCTCAAGTCCGACCGCGGTTCGCTGCAGCGCAAGCTGGGGCTGAAGCTTGGCACCGCCATCGACCTGGCCAGCGGCATGCGCCGGCTCGGCTACAAACAGGCGGTCGGTGTACGTACGGCGGTGGCCATTGCCTTGGGCAGGCAGCTGCGCAAATCGAAAGCGGTCACCACCTCCAACTGGGCCGCCACGCACCTGTCGGAAAACCAGGTGCAGTACGCAGGGGAGGATGCCTTTGCCGCGCTGGCGGTGTTTTATGCGCTCGGCCTGGACACCGCCCCGCCCACCTAGCCGGCGACCTCGGCAAAGCCGGCGCGAATCTGCGCCTCCGGCAGGTTGTCACCGATCAGCACCAACACGCTCTCGCGCTTCTCGTCCACGCCCCACTCGCTGTCGAAGTCGAAGCCGTACAAGCGCAGTACACCCTGGAACACCATGCGCCGCTCTTCCCCGGCAACATTGAGTACGCCTTTGTAGCGCAGCAGCGAGTTGCCATGGGTCTCCAGCAGTTGCTCCATGAAGACGCTGAGTTTGTCGAGATCCAGCGGCTGCTCGGTCTTCAATACCAGTGTGGTAATGCGGTCGAGGGCGTTGGCCGGCGCCAGCGGCGTCAGGCGCAAAGCCGGACTGAGATCGGCATTCAGGTTGAAACCGCGGATATCCAACAACTCAGCCAGATCGATACGCCCGTGCTCGACCACGCGGATCGGCGCGCGCCGGTTGATCCGTTGCAGGCGCAGGCTCAGCGCCTCGACATGCGCAGCATCGACCAGGTCGGTCTTGCTCAGCAGGATGCGGTCGGCGAAACCGACCTGGGCCTGAGCGATGGTCTCGGCCAGATGGCATTCGGCATTGACGGCATCCACCAGGGTAATGATGCCGTCCAGCACATAGCGCTCGCACAGCTCGGCGTCAGCGAAGAAGGTCTGCGCCACCGGTGCCGGGTCGGCCAGGCCGGTGCACTCGATCACCAGACGGTCGAAGGCCAGCTCACCGCTGTCGAGCTTATCCAGCAGCAGGTAAAGGGCCTTTTCCAGTTCGACATGGATCGAGCAGCAGACGCAGCCATTGGCCAGGGTCATGACCTCGACCGGCGCGCTGCCGAGCAGTTGGCCATCGATCGGCGTATCGCTGTACTCGTTCTCGATCACCGCCAGTTTCAGGCCGTGTTCGGCCTGCAGCATATGTTTGAGCAGGGTGGTCTTGCCGGCACCGAGAAAGCCGCTGAGCACGGTGACGGGGATGGGTTCATGTGTCATCAGGTCGTCCTGCATAGGGTGGATCGCGCTTGATCGATCCACCAAGCGGATTGATGGTGGATGAACAAAGCATCATCCACCCCACAAAGAGACACGCCACGGCTAGCGTGGCGTGCAGGTAGTGCGCAGAAAGGTATCAACAGCAGCGTACGGGACGGCCCTTGCCCCCACCATAACGCGCTTCCTGGCGTTCGCGGAAGAACGCCTCGTAGCTCATCACCGGCTGGTCCGGATGCTGGGTCTGCATATGCTCGACATAGGTGTCGTAGTCGGGCATGCCCACCAACATGCGCGCGGCCTGCCCTAGGTACTTGCCCATGCGGCTGAGATCATTGAACACCGTGCATTCCTCCCGCCGGCAGCGGACCGGACAGGCCGGCCCGCCGCTAGTCACTCAGACGTCCGGCATGGCCTGGAACGCGGTTTCCTTGTCGCTGCGGTCCGGACGAATCCAGGCCGCGCGGCCAACCTTCAACGCGTAGAACAGCACGCTGAACACCACCACCAGGAACAGCACGCTAAGCGTGGCATTGGTGTAGGCGTTCATGATCACGTTCTGCATCTGCGCCAGGTCCTTGGCCGGCGCCAGGATCTGCCCAGTCGCCAGGGCCGCCTCGTACTTGTTGGCCAGCGCGAGGAAGCCGACTGCCGGGTTGGCATCGAACAGCTTGATCAGGCTCGCCGTGGTGGTGCAGATCAGCAGCCACACCGCTGGCAGCAGGGTGACCCAGACGTACTGCTGGCGCTTCATCTTGATCAGCACCACGCTGCACAGCATCAGGGCGATGCCAGCCAGCATCTGATTGGAGATACCGAACAGCGGCCACAGGGTGTTGATGCCGCCCAGCGGGTCGATCACGCCCTGGTACAGCAGATACCCCCACAACGCCACGCAGCCGGCCGTGGCCAGCACGTTGGCGCCCCACGACTCGGTGCGCTTGAGTGCCGGCACGAAGGTGCCGAGCAAGTCCTGCAGCATGAAGCGCCCTGCACGGGTACCGGCGTCCACCGCAGTGAGGATGAACAGCGCCTCGAACAGGATGGCGAAGTGGTACCAGAAGGCCATGGTGTTCTCGCCCGGCAGCACCTGGTGGAGGATCTGCGCGATGCCCACCGCCAGCGTTGGCGCACCGCCGGCGCGGTTGAGGATCGAGCTTTCGCCGATATCACGGGCCACGGCTTCCAGCGCGTCCGGGGTGATGGCGAAGCCCCAGCTGCTGACCGCAGCAGCCACGCTGACGACATCGCTACCGACGATAGCTGGCGGGCTGTTCATGGCGAAGTACACACCCGGCTCGATGATCGAGGCGGCGACCATGGCCATGATCGCCACCATCGACTCCATCAGCATGCCGCCGTAGCCGATGTAGCGCGCGTGGGACTCATTGGCCAGCAGCTTGGGCGTGGTGCCGGAGCTGATCAGGGCATGGAAGCCGGAAACGGCGCCACAGGCGATGGTGATAAACAGGAAGGGGAACAGCGCACCTTTCCACACCGGCCCGGTGCCGTCGGTGAACTGGGTCAGCGCCGGCATTTTCAGGTCAGGAGCGAGGATCAGGATGCCAATGGCCAGGGCGACGATGGTGCCGATCTTGAGGAAGGTCGACAGGTAGTCGCGCGGGGCGAGGATCAGCCACACCGGCAGCACCGCGGCGACGAAGCCGTAGCCCACCAGCATCAGAGTGATCTGCTCACCGGTGAAGGTGAACGCCGCCGCCCAGTACGGATCCTGGGAAATCACCCCGCCCAGCCAGATCGAGCCGAGCAGCAGCGCCACGCCGATCACGGAAATCTCGCCGATCCGGCCGGGGCGCAGGTAGCGCATATAGATGCCCATGAACATGGCGATCGGGATGGTCGCGATCACCGTGAACATGCCCCAGGGACTGTGCGCCAGGGCCTTGACCACGATCAGCGAAAGCACCGCGAGGATGATGATCATGATCAGGAAGCAGCCGAACAGGGCAATGGTGCCGGGCACCCGGCCCATCTCCTCGCGCACCATGTCGCCCAGCGAACGGGCGTTGCGCCGGGTGGAGATAAACAGGACCATGAAGTCCTGCACCGCACCAGCCAGCACCACCCCGGCGATCAGCCATAGGGTGCCGGGCAGATAGCCCATCTGCGCGGCGAGCACCGGGCCGACCAGTGGACCGGCGCCGGCGATGGCGGCGAAGTGGTGGCCGAACAGCACGTGCTTGTTGGTCGGCACGAAGTCCAGACCGTCGTTGTTGAGCACCGCCGGCGTGGCCCGGCGCGGGTCCAGCTGCATCACCCGGGTGGCGATGAACAGGCTGTAGTAACGGTAAGCGACCAGATAGAGGGCCACCGCGGCCACCACTATCCACAAGGCGTTGATGGCTTCGCCGCGGCGCAAGGCCACGACACCCAAGGCACAGGCGCCCACCACTGCCAGCACTGCCCAGGGCAGGTGGCGCAGCAGGCTATTATTATTGTTCATAAACTCTCCCAATTCATGGACAGACAAGCTGCCGCACAAGCTTAGTCCGTCCACGGCAAAGCTCTATGCGACCTTGGTCTAGGGGCTTTTGCCCTTTGCTTCACGGCCGCAACCGCCGCTGAATACCCGCCACAGCGCATCGCGAGCAGCGGCCGCACTTGCCGCATGCTGTCAATGGCAGCGCACTGGCCTACCTACTCAGCTGAGCCACCATGCACGGGCGCCACTGCCTGACGCATCTACAGGCAGCGTTATGCCGCGCGCTTGGCTATAGTGGACAAAACCGCAGAGGAATCTTGCAATGAGTGACATGACCTCCGAGCGTCGGCGCTTCCAGCGCATCGCCTTCGACGCCGCCACCGAGCTTGCCCAAGGCGAGCGCCGCTGGTCGGTGGAGCTGCATGACCTGTCGCTCAAGGGCCTGCTGGTCAAGCGCCCGCGCGACTGGAACGGTGACCCGGACCAGCCGTTCAACGCCACCATCACCCTCGACAGCGACACCCGCCTGCATCTGGAAGTGGTGCTGACCCGCACCCGTGATGATCTGCTCGGCTTCGTCTGCCGGCATATCGATCTGGAGTCGATCAGTCACCTGCGCCGTCTGGTAGAGCTCAACCTCGGTGACGAGAGCCTGCTGGAGCGCGAGCTGGCCGCGCTGGGCGAGGAAGACTAGGCCAAAGCACGAATACAAAGGGCGCCAATCGGCGCCCTTTGCTTGTCTAGCCTGGCGTAGCCGCCTGGCTCTCAGTGTTGCCGATTGAGCGGCTGCGCCGGCTGGTGCGCACGCTGCTGCAATACCCGCCGCGACACGATGCTCGCTTCACGCCGCTCTTCGGCAAGATCGCGCGGCCGCGCCGCATCGCTATTGAGGGCTTTGGCAAAAAAATCGAAGAACAGGAACATGGGCCATCTCCTTGCTAAGAACATGGCCTCATGCTCCTCCCGGCCTGCGCCGCAAAAATTGATCTGCGGCAAGCGCCAGCCGTTTGCAGTAGCGGCAGAGCGCCGCAGGCCGGTCACTCGAACAGTGCATCCAGCGCCTGCTCCAGGCGCGTCACTGCAATCACCTGCAGGCCCGGCGGCGCTTCCTTGGGCGCATTACCCTTGGGCACGATGGCGCGCTTGAAGCCGTGTTTGGCCGCCTCTTTCAGGCGCTCCTGGCCGCTCGGCACCGGGCGGATCTCGCCGCTCAGGCCAATCTCGCCGAACACCAGCAGGTCATGCGGCAGCGGCTTGTTGCGCAGACTGGAAATCACCGCCGCCATCAACGCCAGGTCGGAGGCGGTCTCCAGCACCTTGACCCCGCCGACCACATTGAGGAACACGTCCTGGTCGTAGGTCGGGATGCCGCCATGGCGGTGCAACACGGCCAGCAACATGGCCAGGCGGTTCTGGTCCAGACCGAGGGTAACCCGGCGCGGGTTGGCCATATGGCTGGTGTCGACCAGCGCCTGCACTTCCACCAGCATCGGCCGGGTGCCTTCCCAGGTGGCCATCACCACACTACCCGGCACTTCCTCCTGGGCCCGGGTGAGAAAGATCGCCGAGGGGTTGGTGACCTCCTTGAGCCCCTTGTCGGTCATGCCAAACACGCCCAGTTCGTTGACCGCGCCGAAACGGTTCTTCACCGCACGCAGCAGGCGCAGGCGGCCATCCGACTCGCCCTCGAAATACAGCACGGTGTCGACCATGTGCTCCAGCACGCGCGGCCCGGCCAGTGCGCCTTCCTTAGTCACGTGGCCGACCAGGAAGATCGCCGTGCCGCTCTGCTTGGCGTAGCGCACCAGCAGCGCCGCGCTCTCGCGCACCTGGGCCACGCCGCCGGGGGCGGACTGCAGCTGCTCGGTGAAGATGGTCTGGATCGAGTCGATCACCATCACCTTGGGCTGCTCGCGCCGCGCCACCTCGATGATCGACTCGATGCAGGTCTCGGTCATCACCTTGAGCTTGTCCTGCGGCAGCTCCAGACGCCGCGCACGCATGGCCACCTGCTGCTGCGATTCCTCGCCGGTGACGTACAGCGCCGGCAGGCGCTGGGCGATGTTGCACAGGGTCTGCAGCAGGATGGTCGACTTGCCGATGCCGGGATCGCCGCCGATCAGCACAACCGAACCATCCACCAGGCCGCCACCGAGCACCCGATCGAGCTCGCCGGAAACCGTGGAAAAACGTGGCACTTCCTCGACGCTGACCTCGGCCAGGGTCTTGATCTGTGCCTGCTGCCCGGCCCAGCCGCCACGCCCGCTGGGGGTAGCGGCGCCGGCTTCGAGCATGGTTTCGGTGAGGGTATTCCAGGCCCCGCACTCGCCGCACTGTCCGGCCCACTTGGGAAAGGTGGCGCCGCACTCGGTGCAGCCATACATGCGCTTGGCTTTGGCCATGGAAATCTCCCCGCTGGAAAAATGGCGATAATAACGCCCTTACCGCAACGAGGAGCCCACCATGCAGCAAGAAATCATCGAGTCTCCAAGCACCGCACAGAGTGCCGAGTTGCTGCAGCGATTCCAGGAATTCGTAGCCCAGCGCCTGGATCTGCCGGATGAATCAGCCGACAAGCCGCTACTGATCAACCTGCGCGACGACGACGGCCAGCTGATTGCCGGCATACTGGCCAACGCCTACTGGGATGGCCTGGAGATCGACACGCTGTGGGTAACTGAAACGCAGCGCGGCCAAGGCCTGGCGACCGACCTGCTGCGCCGTGCCGAGGAACACGGGCGTCGCCATGGAGCTCTGGTGGCCTACCTGAAGACAGTGGAGGCCAGGGCTTTCTACGAGAAGCAGGGTTACCAGCTGTTCGGCGTGCTGGAAGACCGCCCGCGCGGCACCCACCTGTACCACATGAAGAAGCGCCTGGACTGACATGCACATCGAATTGCTCCCCACCACCGTCGATCAGCTACCGCTGATCGCCAACCTCTACCAGTTCTATGCCTATGAGTCGTCGGACTGGGAACAGGAGGACGTAGAGGTCGATGGGCGCTTCTATATCCATGCGCCACACCTGCAGCGCTGCTGGCAAGAGCCGGACTGGAGCGCCAGCCTGGTGCTGGTGGACGGCTTCATCGCCGGCTTCCTGCTGATCGAGCGCAGTGAGCTGCCGGGCGTCGAGGCCCTGGAGTTCGCCGACCTGTTCATCCTCAAGAAATACCGCCGCTTGGGCATCGGCAGCGCCCTGGCGGAGCAGGTACTGGTAGCAGGCTGCGGGAGCTGGGTGGTCAGTTTTTACGAGCAGGATGTTCTGGCCCAGCAGTTCTGGCACAAGGTGTTGGGCCAGCTGCCGCTGCATGCGGTAGTGCGGCCGGCAGACCCCGAGCAGCCAGGTCTAGTGACCTATCTGCTCAGCCGGCAGGCACATTGACCTGCCATGCGGCCCGCCTCAGGCGCCGCAGCTACTGCCGCAACCGCAGCACTGCCCGGCGGCGATCTTCAGCTGGCGGGCCAGGTCATCCTTGAGGCTGACCCGGTTCTGCTTGAGCTGTGCCAGCGCGGCATCGTCGAGCAGCTCGATACCGTCTTCGATGCGGCAGATCCGCTTGTCCAGCGCCTCGTACTCATCGCTTTGCTTGGAAAAGTGCTGATCTTCCTGACGCAGGCGCTGCAGTTCGCTGCGCAGTTCGGGAAAGTCCTGGATCAGCGGATGGTGGTCGACATGCATGGGGAAGCTCCTCTGGGAAAGTACGTCCACCCTAACGGGCCAAGCCCACGCCACCATTGACGCCGATCAACGCCAGGCCAACCGTTCGCCAACCGGCCTGCCGCAGCCCGGTCACTGAGCTAGTCTGAACAGACCAGTCCTCAGCCGGGAGTAACCGTAATGCCCCTCGAACACCATCCGCTGACCCGCGAATTTCCTGAATACCGCCAGAAGCTCCAGACCCTGCACGCCAGCGACCCGCATTTTGCTCAGATGACGCAGAACTACGAGGCCCTGGACAAGCGCATCTATGAAGTAGAGGACGGCCGCCAGGCGCTGGACGATCTGGCCCTGCAGGCGCTGAAAAACGAGCGGGTCACCCTCAAGGATCAGATTGCCGAGCGCCTGCGCAAGGCCAATGGTGCGGTCTAGGCCGCTGATGCAGAAACGCCGTGTCGTTCCACCAGACACTGGCCAAGGCCTTGCCGAGCAAGACAGACGGTAGATTTTTTGCTTATCTTGGTTGGACTCCACCATGAGAACCACCCATGAAGAACTCTCCAGGCTGTTCTGCTTGCCGTGATGGCAAGGGACTGGATTTCCCTATCAGCATGGCCTTCCAGCCCATCGTCGACGTCGCGCGGCGCCAGGTCTTCGCCCATGAGGCCCTGGTGCGCGGGGTCAACGGCGAGTCAGCCGGCAGCCTGCTGGCCAAGGTTACGTCGGAAAACCTCTACGCCTTTGATCAGAGCTGTCGGATCAAGGCGGTAGAGCTGGCCGCACGCCTGCAGGTGCCGGCCATGGTCTCGATCAATTTCATGCCCAATGCGGTTTACCAGGCGGAAACCTGCATCCGCGCCACCCTGGAAGCCGCACAGCGCTTCAATCTGCCTCTGGACAAGATCATCTTCGAGGTCACCGAGCAGGAGCAGGTGCTGGATATCGACCACCTCAGCGGCATCCTCAAGGCCTATCGCAAACAAGGTTTCATGACCGCTATCGACGACTTTGGCGCCGGCTATGCCGGGCTCAACCTGCTCGCCGACTTCCAGCCCGACCTGATCAAGCTGGACATGGAGCTGATCCGCAACATCGATAGTGACAGCGTGCGGCAGATCCTCGTCGAGTCGACCCTGGACATGTGCCGCAAGCTCAAGGTGCGGGTGATTGCCGAAGGCATCGAAACCCAGGCCGAACTGCAAACCCTGCAGCACATGGGCGTCGAGCTGTTTCAGGGTTATCTGCTGGCCAAGCCCGGCTTCGAAAACCTGCCTGCGGTTAACTACCCGCAGTAGCTGGCAGCGCCGGACGAGTGCAGTAAACTCGGCGCAAACCAAACCTCAGGGAGTGACACATGAGCATCGTCAGCGAATTCAAAGCCTTCGCCATGAAAGGCAACGTGGTCGACATGGCCGTGGGCATCATCATCGGTGCCGCCTTCGGCAAGATTGTCAGCTCGTTCGTCGGCGACGTGATCATGCCGCCGATCGGCCTGCTGATTGGCGGGGTCGACTTCACCGACCTGGCCGTGACTCTCAAGGCGGCCGAAGGTGACCTGCCCGCAGTGGTATTGAGCTACGGCAAGTTCATCCAGACCATTCTCGACTTCATCATCGTCGCCTTCGCCATCTTCATGGGCGTCAAGGCCATCAACCGCCTCAAGCGCGAGGAAGCCGCAGCGCCGGAAGTGCCGCCGGCACCGACCAAGGAGCAGGAACTGCTCAGCGAGATCCGCGACCTGCTCAAGGCCCAGCAGGACAAGTAATACCGGCCTGCACAGCACAACGGCGCCCTTCGGCGCCGTTTTCATTTACCAGTCACCCTTACCGATGGCTCCCACGCGCCTGCGTGGGAGCCCATCCAGGGACGCTCTGCATCCGGCAGACGCTTCGCGCGGCTCACCAGTAGTTCTCTACTGCCACCTGCCCGGGGCGCCGGCTCAGGCTCAGTTGCAGGCCACGGGTCTTCAGCACGGCACGGGTGTCTTCGATCATCTGCGGGTTGCCGCAGAGCATGAGGCGCGAGTGCAGCGGGTCCAGCGCCAGGCCGGCGGCGCGCTCCAGCTCACCATTCTCGATCAGCGTGGTGACCCGGCCATGCAGGGCGCCCGGCAGCTGCTCGCGGGTGACGATCGGCAGGTAGGTCAGTTTGTGGCCATGCTCGGCCAGGTAGTCGCGCCGTGGCAGTTCCGTGATCAGCTGCTGGTAGGCCAGCTCACCCTGGGTGCGCGCACTGTAGACCAGGACGATGCGCTCGAAACGCTGCCAGGCCTCGAAGTCCTGCAGGATCGAGAGGAATGGCGCCAGCCCGGTGCCGGTGCCGAGCAGCCACAGGTCGCGGCCGTCGGGGAAGCGGTCGAGGGTCAGGTAGCCGACGGCCTGGCGCTCCACCAGCAGCTCGTCGCCGACCTTGAGCCGGCTCAGCTCGCTGGTGAACTCGCCGCCCGGAACGACGATGGAGAAGAATTCGAGAAACTCGTCATGGGGCGCCGAAACCATCGAATAGGCGCGCCAGACCACCGTGCCATCGGCCTTGCGCACTCCCAGACGAGCGAACTGCCCGGCGCGAAAGCGCAAGCCGGGGTCGCGCGAGCAGCGCAGGCTGAACAGGGTCGGCGACCAGACGCGTACCTCGCTGAGCACCTGGCGGGTGAACTTGTCTGCACTGGCGGTCATACTTGCGGCCTCGATTCGCACACCTGCCGCCAGTCTCGCGCAAAGCGCGGCGGACAAACACCGACGGTTTCCATGCCTATTCTCGCTACCCCCTTCGCCCAGCTCGATCTGCTCCGCCAGCCCGAGATGCCCAACGAGCCCTTGCAGGCCTTCGATGCGGCCGACGAGTACCTGCTCAACCACCTGCACGAGCAGGGTTTGAGCGCCGATACCCGCGTACTGCTGCTCAACGACGGCTTCGGCGCGCTGGCCGCCAGCCTGGCGCCGCACTGCCAAGTCACCAGTAGCGGCGACTCACACCTGGGTCTTCTGGCCCTGCAGAAGAACCTGGCGCGCAACAACCTGGCCGCCGACGCCGTGCACTTCGTACCGGCCAGCGCGGTGGCCACAGGGCAGTTCGATATGGTACTGATCCGCGTGCCGAAGACCCTGGCCCTGCTGGAAGAGCAGCTGATCCGCCTGCACGGCCAGCTCGCTCCCGGCGCGCGGGTCATCGCCGGGGCCATGCTCAAGCACCTGCCGCGCAGCGCCGGCGATCTGCTGGAGCAGTATATCGGCCCGGTGCAGGCCTCGCTGGCGGTGAAAAAGGCGCGCTTGCTAAGCGCCAGCGTGCAGGACAAACCCACGCCAACCTCGCCCTACCCGACCCGCTATCTGCTGGAAAAGCCCAGGTTGGAACTGAGCAACCAGGCCAACCTGTTCTGCCGCGAAGGGCTGGATATCGGCACCCGCGCCTTTCTCCCGCACCTGCCCAAGAGCCTGCTGCCACTGCGCGTGGCCGACCTTGGCTGCGGCAACGGCGTGCTCGGCATCGTCTACGCCCTGGGCAACCCCGAGGCGCAGCTGACCCTGGTCGACGAGTCGTACATGGCCGTGCAGTCGGCGGCCGACAACTGGCGCGTGGCGCTGGGTGAGCGCGCGGTGAGCATTCGCGCCGACGATGGCCTGGCCGAGCAGCCGGAGCAATCCCTGGATCTGGTGCTGTGCAACCCGCCCTTCCACCAGCAGCAGGTGGTCGGCGACTTCCTCGCCTGGCGCATGTTCCAGCAGGCCCGCGCGGCACTGGTGACCGGCGGCGAGCTGTGGATAGTCGGCAACCGCCACCTGGGCTACCACACCAAGCTCAAGCGCCTGTTCCGCGGCGTGGAGCAGGTGGCGGCTACGCCGAAGTTTGTCATTCTCAAGGCGACGCGCTGAGAACCTGCCGTAGACCTCAACTACGCCCCTCTCCCCCCGCCCCTCTCCCACAAGTGGGAGAGGGGAGCTAAAACGCCACTCAGTAGCGATAGGGCGGCCCGGCCTTCTCCATCAGCGCGTTGTACTGCTTGAATATCTCCACCACCTTGGCGCAGCGCGGGCTGGTCTTGGCAATTTCTTCCCAGAACTTGTGCGCCTCGTCTTCCACCGTCTTCCATTCCTCGGCGGGGATGGTGGTCAGCTTGAGCTTGTCGCCTTCCACCCGCAGCTTGGCCTCGCCGCCCCAGTACCAGTGCTGGCGGTAGTAGTGCGAGCTGTCCATGCACAGCTTGAACAGGGTCTTGAGCGGGTCGGGCACTTCGGCCCAGCGTTCGGAGTTGGCAAAGTAGGAGCCGATCCAGGCGCCGGAGATGTTGTTGGTGAGGAAGTACTTGGTGACGTTGGCCCAACCCACCGTGTAGTCCTCGGTGATGCCGGACCAGGCGATGCCGTCCAGCTCGCCGGTCTGGATCGCCACTTCGACATCCTCCCAGGGCAAGGTCACCGGAATGATGCCGAAACGGGTGAGGAACTTGCCGGCGGTGGGGAAGGTGAAAATGCGCTTGCCCTTGAGGTCGGCCAACGACTTGACCGGTTCCACGGTGGCGAAGTTGCACGGGTCCCAGGCACCGGCGCCGAGCCAGGTCACGCCCTTGACCTCGGCATAGGCCTCCTCCCAGATCTTGCGCAGGCCGTACTGTTCGAACAGCACCGGCACATCCAGGCTGTAGCGGCTGGCGAAGGGGAAGTAGCCACCGAATACGGCGATATCCACCGGCGCGGCGATCGAGTCATCGTCGCTCTGTACCGCATCGATGGTGCCCTTCTGCATGGCGCGGAACAGCTCACCGGTGGGCACCAGCTGGTCGGCGAAGTACAGCTGGATCTCCATCTGCCCCTCGGCGACTTTGTTGAAGGCCTCGATCGAGGGTTTGATCACATGCTCGGCCAGCGCCGCACCGGCATAGGTCTGCAGGCGCCAGGTGATCTTCTTCGGTTCAGCGGCATAGATATGCGCGGCGCCCAGGGCGGCGGTACCGACCGCGCCCCCGGTGACGGCGGCGGTTTTCAGGAAGTTACGTCTCGTAGTCATGCTGTCATCTCCAAGGCTGTCGACTCAGATGCCAAGCCTGCGCATCGTTGCGGGCCGGCCGGCAGGGCCCGTCCCGTTTTCCAGGTCAGCGCGCGCAAAGAAGAGACAACCGGAGGCGCCGCCCCGAAAGCTAGAAAGCATTCACCGCCCGTAGTGCAGCTGCGGCAACCACAGGGCGATCTGCGGGAAAATCATCACCAGCGCCAGGGTCAGCACCATGACCAGGACGAAGGGGGTCACCGAGGCATAGATGTCACGCAGGCTGATTTCCGGCGGCGCCATGGCGCGCATGAGAAACAGGTTGTAGCCGAATGGCGGGGTCATGTAGGCCATCTGGCAAGTGATGGTGTAAAGCACGCCGTACCACACCAGGTCGAAGCCCAGGCTGCCCACCAGGGGGATATACAGCGGCGCGACGATCACCAGCATGGCGGTGTCGTCGAGGAACATGCCCATGATGATGAACGACAGCTGCATGAGAATAAGGATTTCCCAGGGCCCCAGGCCTAGGCTGCCGACGAACAGGTCCTCGATCGCCTTGACCGCGCCGAGGCCGTCGAACACCGCGCCGAAACACAGGGCGGCGAGGATGATCCACATGAACATGCAGCTGATGACCAGGGTCTTGCGCAGGGTGTCTTCCATTACCTGGCGGTTCAGCCGGCCCTTGACCAGCGCCGCCAGCAAGGCCGAAACCGCGCCCACCGCCGAGCTTTCCACCAGGCTGGTGTAGCCGAGCATGAACAGGCCGGTCATGGCGAAGAAGATCAACAACGGAATCAGTCCGGCACGCAGCAGGCGCACCTTCTCGCCCAGGCTGATCTGCGCGCGCTCCTCGGCCGGCAGCGCCGGGCCCATGCTCGGTTTGATCCAGCAGCGAATGACGATGTAGAGGATGAACAGGCTGGCCATCAGCAGGCCGGGAAACACCCCGGCCAGCCACAGCTGGCCGACCGGCTGGCGCGCGATCATGCCGTACAGCACCAGCACCACGCTGGGCGGAATCAGGATACCCAGCGTGCTGCCGGCCTGGATCACCCCGGTGACCATGATCTTGTCGTAGCCGCGCCGCAGCAACTCGGGCAGAGCGATGCTCGCGCCGATGGCCATGCCGGCCACACTGAGGCCGTTCATCGCAGAGATCACCACCATCAGCAGGATGGTGCCGATGGCCAGCCCGCCATGCAGCGGTCCCATCCACACATGGAACATGCGATAGAGGTCTTCGGCGATGCCTGACTCGGAGAGCATGTAGCCCATGAACACGAACAGCGGCAGGGTCAGCAGCGGGTACCACTTCATCAGCTTCATCGCCGCACTGAACGGCAGCTCCACCCCGCCATCGCCCCACAGCAGCAGGGCCGCCGCCGCGGCGACGAAACCGATGGCGCCGAACACCCGCTTGCCGGTGAGCAGCAACAGCATCATCGAAGAGAACATCAGCAGGGCGATGGGCGACTCGCTCATTCGATAGGCTCCCCGCGGATCAGCGCCAGATCCCTGAACAGCATGGCAATCGCCTGCAGCAGCATCAGCGCTACGCCGATGCACATCAGCACCTTGATCGGCGCCATGCGCGGCGACCAGGCCGAGTAGCTGGTCTCGTCGTACTCGAAGGCGTACCAGGTCGATGAGATGCCGCCGTACAGCAGCAACACCAGGTAGAACAGCAGAAAGCCCACGGTCAGCAGATCGACCCAGGCACGGGTGCGCAGGGTCCAGCGGCTGTACAGCAGGTCCATGCGCACATGGCCGTCGAGCTGCATGGAGTAGGCGCCGCCCAGCAGGAAGTAGGCGACCATGAGGAACTGCGCGACCTCCAGGGTCCAGATCGCCGGCTCGAACGCCACCTTGCTCAGCGAGGAATAAAACAGCACGCCGAGGATGGCGAAGATCAGATACATGGCGCAGCGACCGACCCAACGGTTGATCCGCTCTACCACGCGCACATACCCGCGGATTGCCTTGTGCATGAGCCTGTCTGCCGAGTTATCCCTACCTCGCACAGCCTAGACCAGCTTCGTCACTTGCCAACCTGACCGTCCGGACAGCCGCAAAAAATCGACTAGAGTCAGAGGCATCCCGCCCCGCGGGACTCGCTCACGCACAGCACAAAAACAACAGGCCGCTGCAGCGGCCACGCATGCGGAGATCTGCGATGACTGCCCCTCTCACCCTGGCCCAGCTGCGCCAGCACGCCGAAGCCGGCACCGTTGATACCGTCCTTGCCTGCATGGTCGACATGCAGGGCCGCCTGATCGGCAAGCGCTTCCAGGTCGAGTTCTTCCTCGACAGCGCCCATGAAGAAACCCACGGCTGCGATTATCTGCTGGCCGACGACATCGACATGGAGCCGGTGCCCGGCTACGCCGCCGCCAGCTGGAAACGTGGCTACGGCGACTTCGTGTTCAAGCCCGACCTCTCCACCCTGCGCCTGGTGCCCTGGCTGGAGGGTGCGGCCCTGGTACTGTGCGACGTCCAGGACCATCACCACCAGGACCTGCCGCACAGCCCGCGCGGCATCCTCAAGCGGCAGATCGCCCGCCTCACCGAGCGCGGCTACAAGGGCATGTTCGCCTCCGAGCTGGAGTTCTACCTGTTCGACCAGAGCTACGAGAGCATCCACGCCCAGCACTACCGCGAGCCACGCACGGCTAACTACCACATCGAGGACTACGGCATCCTGCAGACCATCCGCGACGAGCCGGTGCTGCGCGCCATCCGCAAGCACCTGCAGGCGTCCGGCATCGCCGTGGAGAATTCCAAGGGCGAATGGGGGCCCGGTCAGGAAGAAATCAACGTGCGCTACGCCGATGCGCTGACCATGGCCGACAACCACAGCCTGATCAAACACGCCTGCAAGGAAATCGCCATGCAGCAGGGCAAGGCCATCACCTTCATGGCCAAGTGGAACTACAACCTGGCCGGTTCCAGCAGCCACGTGCACAACTCGCTGTGGAGCCTGAAGGGCAATAAGCCGCTGTTCTTCGATGCCAAGGCCGAGTTCGGCATGTCCAAGCTGATGCGCCAGTGGGTGGCCGGCCAGCTCAAGTACGCCAGCGACATCACCTACTTCCTCGCCCCCTATATCAACTCCTACAAGCGCTTCCAGGCCGGCACCTTCGCCCCCACCCGCGCGGTGTGGAGCAATGACAATCGCACCGCCGGCTTTCGCCTGTGTGGCGAGGGCGGCAAGGGCATCCGCATCGAGTGCCGCATCGGTGGCGCCGACCTCAACCCCTACCTGGCCTTCGCCGCGCTGATCGCTGCCGGCCTGGCCGGCATCGACGAGCAGCTGGAACTGCCAGCGCCCTTCTCCGGCGACGCCTATGAACACGAGGAACTGCCCGAGGTGGCCAAGACCCTGCGTGGCGCCACCGATGCCCTGGCCCGCTCGAGCATGTTGCGCGCAGCCCTCGGCGACGAGGTGGTCGAACACTACCTGCACACCGCGCGCTGGGAGCAGTCCGAGTACGACCGCCGGGTAACCGACTGGGAGCTGCACCGCGGCTTCGAGCGCTACTAGCGACACCCGTAGGGTGGAAAACCGCGCAGCGTTTTCCACCGACAGCCCGGGTGGGCAAGCCTCCGCTGTTTGCCGCCCGCCCCATGAAAGGAGGTCCGATGAACTCGATTCGCCTGATTTCCCCGGTCGACGGCAGCCTGTATGCCGAACGTCCCTACGCCAGCTCCAGCCAGCTGGAACAGGCCCTGAGCAGCGCCCGTGAAGCCCAGCGCGCCTGGCGCGAACTGAGCATCGAGCAGCGCGCCGGCTACTGCCTGAAAGCCGTGGAGGCCATGCTGGCGATGGCCGACCAGATCGTCCCCGAACTGGCCTGGCAGATGGGCCGTCCGGTGCGCTACGGCGCCGGCGAGCTGCGCGGCTTCGAGGAGCGTGCGCGCTACATGGTCGGCATCGCCGCCCGCGCCCTGGCCGATGTGGTGCCGCCGCCAAAGGACGGTTTTCGCCGCTATGTCCGCCGCGAGCCGCTGGGCACGGTGCTGGTCATCGCGCCGTGGAACTACCCCTACCTGACCGCGGTGAACGCCATCATCCCGGCACTGATGGCCGGCAACGCTGTGCTGCTGAAGCATGCCAGCCAGACCCTGCTGGTCGGCGAACGCTTCGCCCTGGCCTTCGAGCGCGCCGGCCTGCCGCACGGGCTGTTCCGCAACCTGGTGCTGGACCACGGCCAGACCGCCACCCTGATCGCCTCCGGGCATGTGCAGCAGGTCAATTTCACTGGTTCGGTGGAAGGCGGCCGGCTGATGGAAAGCGCCGCCGCCGGGCACTTCATCGGCGTCGGCCTGGAGCTGGGCGGCAAGGACCCAGCCTATGTGCGCGGCGACGCCAACCTGGCCCATGCGATAGAAAACCTGGTCGACGGCAGCTTCTTCAACTCCGGGCAGAGCTGCTGCGGCATCGAGCGCATCTACGTGGACCAGGCGCTGTACCCAGCCTTCGTCGACGGCTTTGTCGAGCTGACCAAACAATATGTCCTGGGCAACCCGCTGCAGGAGGCCACCACCCTCGGCCCGCTGGTGCGCAGCGAGGCCGCCGAATTCGTCCGTGGGCAGATCGCCGAGGCCAAGGCCAAGGGCGCCAAGGCGCTGATCGATGCCAAAGCCTTTGCCGCCGATGCGCCCGGCAGTGCCTACCTGGCCCCGCAGGTGCTGGTGCAGGTCAATCACGACATGGCGGTAATGCGCCAGGAAAGCTTCGGCCCGGTGGTCGGCATCATGCCGGTGAGCAGCGACGCCGAGGCCATCACCCTGATGAACGACAGCCCCTACGGCCTCAGCGCGGCGATCTGGAGCAGCGACCTGGACGCCGCCGAACATATCGGCCAGCAACTCGACACCGGCACGGTGTTCATGAACCGCTGCGACTACCTGGATCCGGCACTGGCCTGGACCGGGGTCAAGCACAGCGGCCGCGGCGCCACGCTGTCCAGCCTCGGCTACGAACACCTGACCCGGCCCAAGTCCTTCCATCTACGCCATCAACTCTGACGCCATGCTGAGCACCGGCCATTTTTTGTAGGAACAGAGCTCGCTGCTACGTGACAACCCTGTAGCCCGGATGCAATCCGGGATGGCCCTGCCCCGGATTGCATCCGGGCTACCCAAACCGAACAAGGAGGCTCGCCATGAGCAAGACCGCCAACTGGAACTACCCGACCTCGGTGCGCTTTGGCGCCGGCCGGATCAAGGAGCTGCCCGAGCTGTGCCAGAGCATCGGCATGCTGCGCCCGCTGCTGGTCACCGACCGTGGCCTGGGTAATGCACCCATCACCCTCGCCGCCCTCGACTCACTCAAGGCCGCCGGCCTCGGCGCTGCGCTGTTCTGCGAGCTCAAGCCGAATCCGGTGGAAAGCAACCTGGCCGCAGGACTCACCGCCTACCACGCCGGCAAGCACGATGGCGTGGTCGCCTTCGGCGGCGGCAGCGGCCTGGACATGGGCAAGCTGATCGCCTTTATGAGCGGACAAGCACGACCAGTGTGGGACTTCGAGGATATCGGCGACTGGTGGACCCGTGCCGACCCCAAGGGCATCGCACCGATCATCGCCGTACCGACCACCGCCGGCACCGGCTCGGAAGTTGGCCGCGCCGGCATCCTTACCGACGAGCGCACCCACACCAAGCGCATCATCTTCCACCCGCAGATGATGCCGAAGATCGTCATCAGCGACCCGGCGCTGTCCGTCGGCATGCCGGCCTTCATCACCGCCGGCACCGGCATGGACGCCTTCTCCCACTGCCTGGAAGCCTACTGCGCACCGGGCTTCCACCCGCTGGCCGACGGCATCGCGGTGGAGGGCATGCGCCTGGTGGCCGGCGCCCTGGTGCGCGCGGTGAAGACGCCGGACGACCTCGACGCCCGCGCCGACATGCTCGCCGCCGCGGCCATGGGCGCCACCGCCTTCCAGAAAGGCCTCGGCGGCATGCATGCCCTGGCCCATCCGATCGGCGCGCTGTACGACAGCCACCACGGCATGACCAACGCGGTGCTGATGCCCTACGTGCTGAAGTTCAACCGCGGCGTCATCGAGGAACGCATCACCCGCCTGGCCGCCTACCTGGGCCTGGCCAATCCCGGTTTCGACAGCTTCCTCGAACTGGTTATGCGCCTGCGCAGCGACACCGGCGTGCCGCACAGCCTGGCCGAACTCGGCGTCGATGACCGGCAAACCGCGCTGATCGCGCAGATGGCGGTGGTCGACCCCTCCGCCGGCGGCAACCCGCGTCCACTGAGCGAGGCGGACTGTGCCACGCTGTTTACCGCCGCACTCAAAGGACAGCTGTAAGAGCACGCGTAGCCCGGATGCAATCCGGGAGGCAGGCGACTCCGATCCCGGATTACATCCGGGCTACGCACAAGGAGAGGCCGAGCTGGCCAACACCCTCTCCACCGGCCCCTCGGTTTTGGCTTCCTGCATCACCCTACCTCCTGCATCCATGCAGTCGTCTCCCACAAGTGGGAGAGGGGAGCTTCTGCCCTAGCCACCTGCCGCCCCTAGCCCTGCGACAAATTGCCCAGTGCGACAATCGGTCGAGTTCGCGCCCAGCGAAAAAGGCGGATGATTGATCCAGATCAATTTATCGAGGGGCCCTCTATGTTCGGCCTGGACGCGTTGGAACTGGCTCGAATCCAGTTCGCCTTCACCATTTCCTTCCACATCGTCTTCCCCGCCATCAGTATCGGGCTGGCCAGCTACCTGGCCGTGCTCGAAGGGCTGTGGCTGAAGACCAAGAACGAGGTCTACTACGACCTGTTCCGCTTCTGGCTGCAGATCTTCGCCGTGGCCTTCGGCATGGGCGTGGTCTCCGGCGTGGTGATGAGCTACCAGTTCGGCACCAACTGGAGCCAGCTATCCACGGCGGCCGGCAGCATCATGGGGCCGCTGCTGACCTACGAGGTGCTCACCGCCTTCTTCCTCGAGGCGGGCTTCCTCGGCATCATGCTGTTTGGCCTGAACAAGGTGGGCAAGGGCCTGCACTTCTTCGCCACCCTGATGGTGGCGATCGGTACGCTGATCTCGACTTTCTGGATTCTCTCTTCCAACAGCTGGATGCAGACGCCGCAGGGCTACAGCATCGTCGACGGGATCTTCTACCCAGAGAGCTGGTGGGACATCGTGTTCAACCCGTCCTTCCCCTACCGCCTGGCACACATGGCGGTGGCGGCGTTCCTCAGCACCGCCTTCATCGTCGGCGGCACTGCGGCCTGGCACCTGCTCAAGGGCAAGCGCGACCCGGCCACCCGCATGATGTTCTCCATGGCGCTGTGGATGGCCTTGCTGGTAGCGCCGATCCAGGCCTTTATCGGTGACCTGCACGGCCTCAATACCCTCAAGTACCAGCCAGCCAAGGTAGCCGCCATGGAAGGCCACTGGGACACCGACAAAGGCGTGCCGCTGCTGCTGTTCGGCATCCCCGACATGGAGGCGGAGACCACCAAGTACGCCATCGGCATCCCGCGCCTGGCCAGCCTGATCCTCACCCACGACCTCGATGGCGAGATCAAGGGTCTCAAGGAATGGGCGCCAGAGGATCGGCCCAACGTGCCCATCGTGTTCTGGAGCTTCCGCGTGATGATCGGCCTCGGCCTGCTGATGATCCTCGCCGGCGTGCTCGGCCTGTGGCTGCGCCTGCGCGGGCGGCTGTACGAGTCGCCTGGGCTGCAGCGCTTCATGCTGCTGATGGGGCCGGCGGGGCTGGTCGCCCTGCTCGCCGGCTGGGTCACCACCGAAGTCGGCCGTCAGCCCTGGGTGATCTACGGTCTGCTGCGCACCTCGGATGCGGTGTCCAACCACAGCGCCGGGCAGATGGGCCTGACCCTGAGCATCTTCGTGGTGGTCTACCTCGCGGTGTTCGGCGTCGGCATCACCTACCTGCTGCGCATGATGCGCAAAGGCCCGGTGCTCGGTCTGCTGCACAGCCACGCCGTGGAAGAACAAGCCGGCCCCGGCCACCAGCGCACGCCGTCGCGGCCGCTGTCCGCCGCCGATGAAAGCGTCGACGACGACAGTGCCGACAACCAACAGGAGCCACGCCCATGACTATAGACCTGCCGCTGATCTGGGCCGGGGTGATCGCCTTCGGCATCTTCATGTACGTGGTGATGGACGGTTTCGACCTCGGTATCGGCATCCTCTTCCCGTTTATCCGCGACAAGGAAGAGCGCGACGCCATGATGAACACCGTGGCGCCGATCTGGGATGGTAACGAAACCTGGCTGGTGCTGGGTGGCGCCGGCCTGTTCGCCGCCTTCCCGCTGGCCTACTCGGTGGTGCTGACGGCTCTATACCTGCCGCTGATCATCATGCTGATCGCCCTGATCTTCCGCGGCGTCGCCTTCGAGTTCCGCTTCAAAGCCAAGCGCACGCGCTACGTGTGGGATGCGGCCTTTATCGGCGGCTCGCTGGTGGCGACCTTCGCCCAGGGCGTGGTGCTCGGCGCCTTTGTCGAAGGGATCAAGGTCGCCGACCGCCAGTTCGTCGGTGGCGCCTTCGACTGGCTGGCGCCCTTCCCGCTGTTCTGCGGCGCCGGTCTGGTGGCCGGTTACGCCATGCTCGGCTGTGCCTGGCTGCTGATGAAGACCGAGGGCCGCCTGCAACGCAAAATGTACAAGCTGATGCTGCCGCTGACCTGCCTGCTGCTGCTGTTCATCAGCGCGGTGAGCATCTGGACGCCGCTGACCCAGCCGGCGATTGCCCAGCGCTGGTTCACCCTGCCCAACCTGTTCTACTTCATCCCGGTGCCGACCCTGGTAGCAGTGACCGTGCTCGGCATCGTGCGCGCCATCCAGTTGAAGAAGGACAAGCAGCCCTTCGTGCTGACTCTGGCGCTGATCGCCCTGGCCTACGCGGGCCTGGCCATCAGCATGTGGCCGAACATCGTGCCGCCGTCGCTGAGCATCTGGGACGCCTCGGCGCCGGCCAGCAGCCAGGCCTTCGCCCTGGTCGGGGTGACCATCATGGTGCCGATCATCCTCATCTACACCGCCTACAGCTACTGGGTGTTCCGCGGCAAAGTGAAAGTCGGCGAGGGATATCACTGATGGACGCGCCGAAGAAACCCCTGGCCCAGCGCCTGGCTTGGTTCGCCATCCTGTGGCTGGGCGGCGTGGCGGCGGTCAGCCTGCTGGCCTATGCGATCAAGTGGGGCATGGGCCTGACCTAAGCATCGCTCCTGGATTGCATCCGGGCTACGGCCTGGCAGCTGTCGCCGGGGGTGCCGTGCACGCTAATGCCTGTCCCGAGCCTGTTACAACCGCGGCGGCAGATCCTTCCACTGCCCCGGTTGCAAGCCATCCAGAGTCCAGGGGCCGATACGCACGCGCACCAGGCGCAGGGTCGGCAGGCCCACGGCGGCGGTCATGCGGCGCACCTGGCGGTTGCGCCCCTCGCGGATCACCAGCTCCAGCCAGGCGGTCGGCACGCTCTTGCGAAAGCGCACCGGCGGGTTGCGCTCCCACAGCTGCGGCTCCTCCAGCAGGCGCGCCTCGGCCGGCAGGGTCGGCCCGTCATTCAGCTGCACGCCCTCACGCAACTGACGCAACTGCTCCGCATTCGGCTCGCCCTCCACCTGCACCCAGTAGGTCTTGGCCAGCTTGTGCTTGGGGTCGGCGATCTGCGCCTGCAGGCGGCCGTCGTTGGTCAGCAGCAGCAGGCCCTCGCTGTCACGATCCAGGCGCCCGGCCGGGTAGACACCAGGCACGGCGACGAAGTCCTTGAGGGTGGCGCGGCCCTGCTCGTCGTTGAACTGGGTCAGCACGTCGAATGGCTTGTTCAGCATCAGCAGCCGTGGCTCGGCCGGCGGTGCCTTGGCCACCCGGCGTGGAGCCGGTTTGCCGGCGGGGCGATGCGCAGCGTTGGGACGAGGAGGACGCGGCATGCGGATTCCAGGCTCAGGAGAAAGCCGTCAGTTTACCCGAGGCGCAGCCCGCATCATCACCCAGGGTGATGGTGTACCCGCACACCGACGACAACGGCTAAGCTGGTCGAGTCGATTTATCTGCCCGAAGGATTTCCGCATGAGCACCGAACTCACCACCTTCACCGGCTGGGCCGCCATGGCTGCCGGCGCGCCCCTCGAACGTCACCAGTACGATCCGGGCCCGCTGGGTGCCGAAGAGGTCGAAGTGGCCGTGGAATACTGCGGCATCTGCCACTCCGATCAGTCGATGATCGACAACGAGTGGGGCAATGCGCGCTACCCGTTCATTCCCGGCCATGAAGTGGTCGGCACCATCGTGCGCGTGGGCGAGCAGGTGCGCGGCCTCAAGCTCGGCCAGCGGGTCGGCATCGGCTGGTACAAGGGCAGCTGCATGCACTGCGGCTCGTGCATGGAGGGCTCGCACCAGCTGTGCCGTACAGTGAAACCGACCATAGTCGGCAGTAACGGCGGTTTCGCCGACCGCCTGCGCGCACACTGGGCCTGGGCCATCCCGCTGCCGGCCGGGCTCGAGCCGAGCCTGGTCGGCCCGCTGTTCTGCGCCGGTTCCACGGTGTTCGCGCCGCTGCTGGAGTTCGACGTGAAACCCACCGACCGCGTTGGCGTGGTCGGCATTGGCGGCCTCGGCCACCTGGCCCTGCGCTTTCTGAATGCCTGGGGCTGCGAAGTCACCGCCTTCACCTCCTCGCTGAGCAAGCAGGAAGAGGCCCAGCGCCTGGGCGCGCACAAGGTGGTGGCGTCCACCGACAGCGCCGCGCTGAAGGCGATGGCCGGCAGCCTGGACTTTCTGCTGATCACCGCCAGCGCCGACCTGGACTGGAACGCCCTGCTCGGCACCCTGCGCGGCAAGGGCCGCCTGCACTTCGTCGGCATCGCGCCGAGCGCCATCCCGGTGCATGTGTTCAGCCTGATTCCGCAGCAGAAGAGCCTGTCCGGCTCGCCGGTTGGTTCGCCCAAAAACATGGCGACCATGCTCGAGTTCTGCGCCCGCCATCAGATCCTGCCCCAGGTCGAGCACTTCCCGATGAGCCAGGTCAACGCTGCCATCGACCACTTGCGCGCCGGCAAGGCGCGTTACCGGGTGGTACTCGACGCCAGTAAGTGACAGCCCGGGCCGATCGGCGGCATGATCGGCCCATCACCCCACACGCCTCGTTCACCATGCAATACCGCATCGACCAACCGCTCGCCGCCGATATCCCCCGCCTGCTCGAGGTGTGGGAGGCGGCGGTGCGCGCGACCCACCACTTCCTCGACGAAGCGGACATCCAGTTCTATCGGCGCATGCTGCGCGAGGAGTATCTGCGCCTGGTCAAACTGGCCTGCCTGCGCGACCTGCAGGGCCGCCTGATGGGCTTTGCCGGCACCGCCGAGGATCGTCTGGAAATGCTCTTCGTCGACCCGCAGAGGCATGGCCAAGGCATCGGCAAGACCCTGCTGCACTACGCCATCGAGCGCGAAGGCGCGCGACTGGTCGACGTCAACGAGCAGAACCCCAAGGCCGTGGCCTTCTACCTTAGCCAAGGCTTCCACCCCATCGGCCGTTCGCCACTGGATGGCGCCAACAAACCTTTCCCGCTGTTGCATCTGCGCCTGGGCGGTTGAGGCCCGTAAATATGAGCCCTAGAACCTGTCTAGGAGCTCTTGAGCTAGAGCCAGGCAAGGCGAAATTGAGCGAGGGCGCGGAGTTTACGAGCTGTAAATGAGCAGCCCGAGCCCAATTTCAACGCAGCATGGCCGACGATCAAGAGCTCCTAGGCAGGTTCTCAGCGGAACGGCGGCTCGTCGAAACTACGCAGCTTGCGCGAATGCAGCGAGTCGAGCTGGCAGCGCAGCAGGTCGAGGGCGGCGATGCCGATCGACAGGTGCTGGTTGACCGCGCGCTGGTAGAAGCCACTGGCCGAGCCGGGCAGTTTGATCTCGCTGTGCAACGGCTTGTCCGACACACACAGTAGGGTGCCGTAGGGCACGCGCAGGCGGTAACCCTGGGCGGCGATGGTGCCGCTTTCCATGTCTACCGCTACCGCACGGGCCAGGTTGATCAGCGGCCGCTCGTGAGCCCAGTGCAGCTCCCAGTTGCGGTCGTCGTAGGTCAACACGGTACCGGTGCGCAGGCGCTTCTTCAGGGTTTCGCCCCGCTCGCCGGTCACCGCGGCCGCTGCTTCCTGCAAGGCCTGCTGCACCTCGGCCAGGGCCGGGATGGGGATATGCGGTGGCAGCACCCGGTCGAGGATACCGTCGCGGCGCATGTAGGCGTGAGCCAGTACATAGTCGCCGATGGTCTGCGATTGGCGCAGGCCGCCGCAGTGGCCGATCATCAGCCAGCAATGCGGACGCAGCACGGCCAGGTGGTCGGTGATGTTCTTCGCGTTGGACGGGCCGACGCCGATATTGACCAGGGTGATGCCATGGCCGTCGTTGGCAATCAGGTGATAGGCCGGCATCTGGTAACGGTGCCAGACCATCGCATCGGCCACCGCCTGGGCGTCCTCCTCGGACGTGCCGCGTTCGATGATCACGTTGCCCGGCAGCACCATGCGCACGAAACGCGGGTCTTCACGCAGGCGTTCCAGGCCGTGGCGAATGAACTGGTCGACATAGCGGTGGTAGTTGGTCAGCAGAATCCACGGCTGCACATGGCGCCAGTCGCTGCCGGTGTAGTGCTGGATGCGTTTGAGCGAGAAGTCGGTGCGCGCCGCATCGAACAGCGCCAGCGGCAGGTCGCTGCTGTCGCCCCAGCCATACAGGCCGTCGGCCACCGAGTCAGTGGCGGCGGACAGGTCGGTGCTGGGGAATACCCGCGCCAGCTCGGCGGCAGTCACCCCGGAGCCGGCCAGCTCGTCGCCCTGCTCGACCACGTAGGGATAGGGAATGTTCTGCTGACTGAAACCGACCTCGACGGTGACGGTGAAGTCTTCCATCAGCGGCCGCAGCTGATCGAGCAGGTAGCCGCGAAACGCATCCGGCTGGGTCACGGTGACCCGGTAGGTACCCGGCACCTGCACCTTGGCGTAGGCGCGCACGGTGCTCGGCACTTCGCCCTGGCACAGGTAAGTCAGGCGCAGCTCGGGGTAGCGGAACAGCGCACGCTCGGCCTCGCCGGGCAGGGCGCGCTCCTTGAGGTACTGCTTGAGCGCCTGGCTCAGCGCATTGACCGCCTGGCGATGCAGGACGGCGAGGCGCTCGACGGCCTCCTCGGCGGTGGCGGCGACGACGAATTCACTGGAAGAAATGGCAGACACGGGCAGCTTCCTGGCTGGGAACACCGCCCTATCTTGCGCCTTCGCCAGCCTCGCCCGCCAGCGTTCGGCAAGACCGCATACGGCGATCTAGGCTTAATACTGTCACCTCCACGGAGAAGGAGCCTGCCTTGCCCAACCTGCCGATCATCTGCCTGCTGGTGCTGCTCTCGGGGACCAGCCTGGCCGCCGAACTGGATGGCCATTACCAGACCACCCTCGACAACCAGCCGACCGAGCTGATCCTGCGCAGCCAGGGCACTCAGGTGGAGGGGGAATACGTGGAAGGCGGGCAACTGCGCCTCAAGCTCAGTGGCAGCTTCGACGGCCAGTTGCTGCAGGCCCAGATCAGCGACCCGGCCAGCGGCCAGGTGCTGGCCAACATGAACGCCAGCTATGCCAACGACATGCTCAACGCCAGCCTGGCCGCCCGTGATCCGAACAACGGCGCAACTCTGATGCGCGAGGCGTTGTTCCAGCGGGTGGCTGCCGCGCCGGCAACCTCGCCCGTCAACCCGGCCCAGGACCCGGCCCTGATCGGCACCTGGGTGCATGAACAGATCACCAACAGCAGCGGAGTCGAGTTCGCCTCACTGAATCTGGTCACCACCCTGCGCATCCGCGCCGACGGCAGCATCGGGCAATGGCGGCGTACGGTGGCCGGCGGCAGCGACTGGAGCTACGACCGCCCTGGCGAACTGCAGTACAGCGGCAACTGGCGCAGCGACAACGGCCTGTTGCTGGTACAGCTGGAGGGCGCGCGCGACTATCAGCCTGCAGCGCGTTATCACTTCAGCGAGCCGTACCTGGTGACCGAGAGCAATACCGGCAAGATGATCTGGCAGCGCCGCTGAGACCATTGACTCACGCGCCAAGCGCCATATCCCCACTCAGGCGAGAGGATGATCAGACGGCGCTCACTCCAGTGAAAGCGCCAGACCGTTTTGCCGGTCTGGCGTGGGGCGGGGTCAAGCCGGCTGGTGCAGACGCACGTTGAACAGCGGGCCCTGGCTGTAGCGCGACAGCGCCTTGGCGGCGGCCAGTACGCCCAGGTCGATCAACGGCTCAAGCAGAATCACGCTCATGTAGGCCAGGCCGAAGCTGCCGACGGAGGCCAGGTTTTCGCTGGAGAAGCCGTTACCGTAGACGGCCCAGAAGGCCACCCAGGCGACGATGCCACCCTGGTAGGCGGTCGACAGGGCCAGGGCCTGCTTGTAGGAGGTATCCACGTAGGCCGTGCGCGCCGGGATGAGGCGCTTGGCCAGCAGGTGAATGGCCCACAGCGGCAGCAGCAGGGTGGTGACGTTCATGCCGTACTGCGGCAGGTCGAACTGGGCAAAGAACAACCCCTGCAGCAGCAGGCCGGCGGCCAGGCCGATGGCCGCAGCACCCGCGCCGAACAGCAGCAGCAGGGTCGAGCCGAGAATCAGGTGAACTTCCGAGACGCCCACCGGATGGTGCGGCAGAACCTCGAAGAAGCAGAACACCAGGGCGGTGGTCAGCAGGCTGCGCAGGGCCAGGGCGAGTAGGCCGCCGTTGTCGCGCAGGCTGTCGCGGGCGAGTTTGACCGTGAGCGCGAAGGCGCCAGCGGCGGTTGCATAGCTGAGGAAAATCTTGGCGCCGGCTACGACGTCAGGTTCGATGTGCATAAGGGTTCCTTTGCCGCGCCCACCGCGCGACGATCCGGATTGAGGGAAAGGGGCAGAATGCCCAACGTCGATGGCAGGTCTCCTGGCTCACGGCTTGCTACTTCGCCCGCCTTCCCAGCCGATATGGCCAGTGGCGTGTGGGCGTCGTTCGCCGCTTACAGTTGCGGGGGCAGCCAGGGCATTGGCGACGAGCGCCGCACCCTGTTCCCTTTTCATCCGGCCACGCGAGGCGGACCGGAACCATCGGCGGCCACCTTACCCGCCTCGCCCGCGAAAAGACAGTGCCCACGGCCGCGCCTGCCCCTCGACAGCCGCGTGCCAGACGCGGCTGACCACACTTGCGTCATGGCCCCGGCGTGCTCACTGGGGTTCGATTGCCCGCTCTGTACCGACAGAGCCAGGCCACGCTGGGCTGACCTATTTCGATGGAGTCCCGGTGGCCTCTCGCCGGCCACAGATTATGGGCAGCCGCCTGCGCGGGGCGCCCTGTCGCTCGCACGACGGACGCTGTTCGGCCTCAGATCAGGTGCGGTGTGCTACGCGCCACCAGCGCCTCGGCATCCACGCCACGCGGCAGGGTGCCGTAGACGCGCCCGCCATCGCCGAGCCGACTGGCGATAAAGGCATCGGAGACAGTCGCGTTGCCAGCTTCCAGCAGCAGTTTGGCCTGCAGGGCCACGGCCACGTCCTCGGTGAGCTGGCGGGCGCGGTACTGGATGTCGGCGGTGTCGCGGAAGTCCGCCTGCAAGCGCTGGATATGCGCTTTTAGGCGCGCATCGCCATGGCCATCGCCCAGTTCGGCGAACAGCGCGTCGAGCACGCCGGCTTCCTTGGACAGGGCGCGCAATACATCCAGGCACTGCACGTTGCCCGAGCCTTCCCAGATCGAGTTGACCGGTGCCTCGCGGTACAGCCTTGGGAGGATGGTTTCCTCGACGTAGCCGGCGCCGC
The DNA here is from genome assembly GCF_014164785.1 of Aquipseudomonas guryensis. Classification (GTDB taxonomy): domain Bacteria; phylum Pseudomonadota; class Gammaproteobacteria; order Pseudomonadales; family Pseudomonadaceae; genus Aquipseudomonas; species Aquipseudomonas guryensis. Next base: position 425,255 of record NZ_JACJFN010000001.1, read on the forward strand.
CCATGCACTCCTGGGCCTCGTTGATCATCGCGGGGGCACGCTTACAGATCCAGTACTTGCCGATGGCGGTGACCAGGCGGGCGAACTTGTCCTCCTGCTCGTCGTGCGGGTTGTCCAGCGCCTTGCCCATGCGCAGGGTCAGGGCCAGTGCCGCCTCGCTTTCCAGGGCCAGGTCGGCCAGCACGTTCTGCATCAGCGGCTGCTCGGCCAGCACCCGTCCGCCGACCTTGCGGTGCGCGCAGTGGTGCGCGGCCTGGGTCAGCGCCTGACGCATCAGGCTGCTGGAGCCGATCATGCAGTCGGAGCGAGTCAATGAGACCATCTCGATGATGGTCGGCACGCCGCGGCCTTCTTCGCCGACCATCCAGGCCAGGGCGCCACGGAACTCCACTTCGCTGGAGGCGTTGGCCCAGTTGCCCAGCTTGTTCTTCAGGCGCTGGATATAGAACTGGTTGCGCGTGCCGTCCGGACGGTGGCGCGGCAGCAGGAAGCAAGACAGGCCCTTGTCGGTGTAGGCCAGGGTGAGGAAGGCGTCGCACATCGGCGCCGAGCAGAACCACTTGTGGCCGACCAGCTCGTAGGCCTGGCCCGGGCCGCCCATTCCGACCGGATGAGCCTTGGTGGTGTTGGCACGCACGTCGGTGCCGCCTTGCTTCTCGGTCATGGCCATGCCAATGGTGACACCGGCTTTCTGCTCGATGCCGACATTGCGCGGGTCGTACTCGGTGGCGAGGATCTTCGGCAGCCAGATCGCGGCCAGCTCCGGCTGCAGTTTGAGTGCCGGCACGGCGGCGTAGGTCATGGTCAGCGGGCAGGCGTTGCCGGCCTCCGGCTGGTTATGCAGGTAGTTCAGCGCGGCGCGAGCGACCTGGGCGCCGGCGCGCGGGTCGGTCCAGGGCAGCGAGGGGATGCCATGCTCGACCGCCGTGCGCATCAGCTCGTGGTAGGCCGGGTGGAACTCCACCAGGTCGACCCGGTTGCCGTAGCGGTCATGGCTCTTGAACACCGGCTTGTTCTCGTTGGCCAGGAAACCGGCCTGCATCAGCGGGCCGCCGGCCAGGGCGCCATAGGCATCCAGCTTGTCCTCGGCCCAGCCGCCGCCGAAACGGCGGGTCCACTCCTGCAACGGCAGGTCGACGCGATACAGGTTGGCGCCATCCAGCGACGGCACCTGGTTGAACACCTCGTGGGTTTCGGCGAATTCGTGCAGGGACATCTCAGGACTCCGGGGCGCCGACGGCGCGCAGACAGAAAGTGATCAGGGATTGGCTGACGGTGGCCAGGTCCAGCGCCGCAGCGCCAGCGGCGCGGGCCGCACAGGCGGTTGGCGACAGCGGACCGACCAGCGCCTCGGCAATGGCGCCGACCAGGCAGGCGGCCACCAGGTTGAGCTGGCTGAGGTGAAACTCGCCACTGCGCACACCCTCTTCCAGCAGCTCGACGAACAGCTCGGCATAGGCTTGGCGAAACAGCAGACGCTGTTCGTCGACCTCCGGATCGACCGGCTCGGCAATCAGGGCGAAGGCCAGGCGCCGGCTGTGCCAGGCGCGCGCGGCAAACTGTTCGAGGCCGGCGGCCAGACGCTTGGCGGGGCTGCCAGGGCCGCGCAAGATGACGCCAAGGGCATCGACCTCGATACGGCTGGCCGTGCTGAACACCTGCGCCGCCAACTCGCCCTTGCCACTGAAGTGCCGATAGAGGCTGCCGGTGGCAATGCCGACATCATCGGCCAAGGCCTGCATGGTCAGCGCGGCGAAACCACCTTTACTGACCCTCGCCTGGGCGCAGGCCAGAATACGCTGGCGCATGTCCTGGTCACGGTCGCGGCGCTGGGCAGAGGCACGATAGGCCATAAACTGAATCCAGATTCATCAATTGCAAACAGTGAATCACGATTCAGTATTTTGCAGAAGATGGGATCCTGGCCAAACATGCGCCGAAAATGTCCGGCGCAAAAATCACTCAGTGCTCTTGGGTGGCTGAATCGGCCGGCACCTGGCACAGCACCCAGTCATGCAACAGGGTCTGCAGTTCGACGAACTTCACCGGCTTGGCCAGGTAGTCGCTCATGCCGGCCGCCAGGCAGCGCTCGCGATCGCCACTGTGGCTGTGGGCGGTGATTGCCAGCACCGGCAGCTCGGCGCAGCCCGGCAGCGCACGCAGCGCGCGGCAGGTGGCAAAGCCATCCATCACCGGCATCTGGCAATCGAGCAACACGGCATCGATGGGTTCGCTGCGCAGCATTTCCAAGGCCTCGACGCCATTGTCGGCGGTGCGTACGCGATAGCCGAGCTTGAGCAGCATGCCGCGGGTGACCAGCTGGTTGATCGCGTTGTCCTCGACGATCAGCACGGTGCACTGCTCCGGACGCCGCCGCGGCAGCCCGCCGACACGCCGGCGCATGCCACCCGGCTCACGCGTCTGCACCGGCAGGTTGAGCTGCACGTCGAGCTCGAAGCTGCTGCCCTGCCCCGGCGTCGACTGATGGCGCAAGGTGCCACCCAACAGGTCGACCAGTTGCCGGCAGATCGCCAGGCCGATGCCCAGACCGCCGTACTGGCGGGTCATCGAGCCGTCCAGCTGCCGGAAGCGCTGGTAGAGACTGCCGCCGGCCGGCACGCTGAAGCCAATGCCACTGTCGAGCACCTCGATGCGCAGCGGCATGTTCGCCGTGAGCGGGCCACCCGCGCTAACCCGCAGGGTTACATGACCCTGGTGGGTGAACTTGATCGCGTTATCGAGCAGGTAACCGATGCTCTGCGCCAGCTTGCCGGCATCGCCCTCCAGGGTGTCCGGCAGGCTGTCATCGAGTTCGACGATGAACTCCAGGCCTTTCTCCGTGGCCCGCGGCGAGTACTGCGCGCGCAGGCCGTCGAACAGGCCGCGCAGGCTGAACGGTTCACGGCGCGGGTACAGCTTGCCGGCCTGCAGTTCGGTCAGGGCGAGGATGTCGTTGACCATGCGCATCATGTCGCGCGCCGAGCCGGCGGCGGTCTTCTGGTACTGCTCCAGCTCGACATCCAGCTTGAGGGTCTGCATCAGCTCCAGCGAACCAATGACCCCGTTCATCGGCGTACGCAGCTCATGGGTCACTGTGGCAAGGAACTCGTCTTTCAGCCGATTGTTGTCGGCCAGCTCGCGGTTGAGGGCCTCCAACTCGCTGCTGGCCTGCTGCAGGATGCGCGTGCGCTCCTCCTTCATCGCATTGATGCGGTCAGCCAGGGCCAGGGACAGCAGGCCCACCTCCAGCGCCGAGCCGATCTGGCTGGCGTACATGGTGAGGAACAGGTTGGGCAGGTAGCCCAGCACCATCAGGGTGTTGGTGATGCCGCCAACCAGGAAGGCGCTCCAGGCAAAGATGAAGTAGCGCGCCACACGCATGCCGCGCATCCAGGCGAGCATGCCGGCACTGAAGATCACCACGGTGAACAGCAGCGCCAGGTAGGTCGCCATGCGCAACGCCACGCCATAGCTGGCAGTCAGCGCCAGGGCCATCACCAGCGCACCACAGGCCATCATCACCAACAACAGCCGATCGACCCAGGGACTGTGCTCGGCAGTGTGCAGGAAGCTGCGGGCAAACTGGCAGCCGAAGAACGCCGCCGAACCGATCAAAAATGGCGTGGCCGCGTTGGCCCACCAGGGGTTGTCCGGCCAGAAGTACTCGATGCCGGCCCCATTCACCGAGACCTGGTAGAGACCGAACGAGGCGATGTAGAGGATGTAGTAGAGGTAACTGGTGTCGCGCACGCTGAGGTAGATGAACAGGTTGTAGATCAGCATCACCAGCAGCACGCCGTAGATGATGCCGAGCACATAGATGCGCTTGGGCTGGTATTCCAGATAGGCCTGGGGCGACCACAGGGTCAGCGGTGCCTGCATCGAGCCCTGACTTTCCAGGCGCAGGTAAATGCGCTGGCTCTGCCCCGGCGGCAGGTCGAGTTCGAACAGGTAGTTGTTCTGTTTGATCTGTCGACTGCTGAACGGCAGTGCATCGCCGGTGCGCTGGGCCAGGCGGTAACCGCCTGCGTCGTCAGGCAGATAAAGCTCCAGGTGATCGAGCGGCGGATAGGCCAGCTCCAGATACCAGGGGTGTGCACTGCCGGACTGGTTGCGCGGGCTGTACTGCAGATCCAGGCGCAGCCAGAACACCGAGCGCGAATAGCCGGCATTGAGCACGGCCTGGTGATGCTGGCGGAAGCTGCCCTGCAGGGCCGGCGAAGCCACATCGACGATACTGGAGTCGCCGCGCATGTCTTCGAACACGTGCATGGTGGCACCCAGCGGCAGGCGCGTGGTGGTCTCGTCGAACTCGACAGCGCCGGCCAGAGCCGGCAACAGGCATAGCAGCCAGATAAATATGCAGCGCATGCCGCCCCGCCAAAGCCCACGACCACGCCCGGGCGACCCCGCCCGCAGGCGCCATCCAGGCACTCATTGATTGATTTGCCGCACTCTAGCAGTCTGTAGACTCGCCTGAAAAGGCGCTAGTACTGAAGTCCCAGGTGCTCACACCTGGCTGCCATACTGCCCAAGGCCAAGAGAGCATGATGATCAAGTCGCTAGCCGTCCTTTGTCTGCTCGGTTTTTGTCGCCTGCTGGCGGCGGACACTAGCGATATTCGCCTGAGCACCCTGGAGTGGCCACCCTATACCGGGGCGACCCTGCCCGACGGCGGCTATGCCACGGCAGTGGTGCGCGCCGCCTTCGCCGCCGAAGGCCGCACAGTGGAGATACGTTTCTACCCCTGGGCCCGCGCCCTCAGCCTGGCAGAAACCGGCCGGATAGACGGCGTGTTCCCCGAATACTACGACCCGCAGCAGCGTCCTGCCCTCCTGCTGTCCGCCCCCTTCCCTGGTGGCCCCGCGGGTCTGCTCAAGCTCAGCCATCGCGCCATCAGCCTCAACGCACCGCCGGGCGCTGCCCCGGCAGACGGTTTCAGCCAACTGTCCGGGCTCAAGATTGGTCTGGTTCGCGGCTATCTCAATCACCCGCGCCTGGACGCCGAACCGGGCCTGCGCCGCGAATACGCCCGCGATGACCTGCAGAACCTGAGCAAGTTGCTGGCCGGGCGCGTCGACCTGATCTTCATCGACATCAAGGTCGCCGAAGCACTGATTCGCGAACACTTCCCCGACCAGCAGCAGCGTTTCGAAGCCTTGCAACCACCCCTGCTGCAGCCCACCCTACACCTTGCCGTTTCGCGTGCCACAGCTAACGCAGAAGCCATCCTGCAGAGCTTCAACCAGGGTCTGGAGAAGATCACCCAGAGCGGTGAACTGCAGCGCCTGCGTCAGGCCTACGGGCTCTGAAGCCTGGTTTGGTGGTAAGCTCGCCGGCCATGAACAGACATACTTCCCGCCCCGTTGTCCTTTGCTTGTCCGGCCACGACCCGAGTGGTGGCGCCGGCTTGCAGGCGGACATCGAAGCCCTGCTCGCCCAGGGTTGCCACGCCGCTCCTGCCGTCACCGCGCTGACCGTGCAGGACACGGTGAACGTCTCCGACTTCCGCGTGCTCGACCGCGAATGGGTGCTGGCCCAGGCCCGGGCGGTGATCGCCGACCTGCCGGTGGCCGCGGTCAAGCTGGGCATGCTCGGCTCGGTCGAGATGGTCGATACCGTAGTCGAGATCATGCAACTGCTGCCCGGCATCCCGCTGGTCTGCGATCCGGTGCTGCGCGCCGGTGGTGGCGGTTCGCTGGGCAAAGACGACGTCGGCTACGCCATGCGCGAACGCCTGCTGCCAATCGCCGCCATCGCCACGCCGAACCTGCCGGAAGCACGCATCCTCGCCGAACTGCCCGAGGGCACGGCCGATGAGTGCGCCGAGAAGCTGCTGCCGAAGATCCAGCACCTGCTGATCACCGGCGGCCATGGCGACGAAAGTGAAGTGCACAACCGCCTGTACTCGCGTGACGGCAGCCGCCATACCTTTACCTGCCAGCGCCTGCCCGGCAGCTACCACGGCTCCGGCTGCACCCTGGCCAGCACCCTGGCCGGCCGCCTGGCCCTGGGCGAAGAGCTGAGCAGCGCGGTGCGCTCGGCCCTCGACTACACCTGGCGCACCCTGCGTGACGCCGAGAAGCCGGGCCGCGGCCAGTTCGTGCCGCGCCGCCTGCCGCTGGACTTCTCTTTATGAACAACCTGATGAAGAGCCGCCCGTGAAGCCCAAGCTACGCGGCCTGTATGCCATCACCGATAGCCAGCTGCTCGCCGATGGCAAGCTGCTGCCCTATGTGGAAGCCGCTCTGAAAGGTGGCGCGCGACTGCTGCAATACCGCGACAAGTCCGCCGACAGCGCCCGCCGCCTGCGCGAAGCCGAGGCCCTGCGCGAGCTGTGCATACGCTATGGCGCCGAGCTGATCATCAACGATGACGCCGAGCTGGCCGCGCGCCTCGGCGTCGGCCTGCACCTGGGCCAGGGCGACGGCTCACTGGCCGCAGCCCGTGCCCTGCTCGGGCGCAAGGCGATCATCGGTGCTACCTGCCATGCCCAGCTGGAGCTAGCCGCCACCGCCAACCGCGAAGGCGCCAGCTACCTGGCCTTCGGCCGCTTCTTCAACTCCAATACCAAGCCCGGCGCGCCGGCCGCTACTGCTGACTTACTGACCCAGGCCCGCGCGCACTTCAACCTGCCACTGGCAGCCATCGGCGGCATCGACCTGGACAACGCCGGTCAGCTGATCAGCGCCGGCGCCGACCTGCTGGCCGTGGTCCACAGCCTGTTTTCCGCCCCTTCCGCCGCCGAGGTGGAGAGGCGCGCACGCGCGTTCAGCGTGCTGTTCCCGTCATCCTGATTCGAGAGAGAGCTGTCATGTCCCGTTCCGAAACCCTGTTTGCCAACGCGCAGAAACACATCCCTGGCGGCGTCAACTCGCCGGTGCGCGCATTCAAGAGCGTCGGCGGCACCCCGCTGTTCTTCAAGCATGCCGAAGGCGCCTACGTCACCGATGAAGACAACAAGCGCTATGTCGATTACGTCGGTTCCTGGGGCCCGATGATCCTCGGCCACGGCCACCCGGATGTGCTCGACGCGGTGCGTAACCAGCTGCAGCACGGCCTGTCCTACGGCGCACCGACCGCCATGGAAACCGAGATGGCCGACTTGGTGTGCAGCATCGTGCCGTCCATGGAGATGGTGCGCATGGTCAGCTCCGGTACCGAGGCGACCATGAGCGCCATCCGCCTGGCCCGTGGCTATACCGGCCGCGATGCGATCATCAAATTCGAGGGCTGCTACCACGGGCATTCCGACAGCCTGCTGGTGAAAGCCGGTTCCGGCCTGCTGACCCAAGGTGTACCGAGCTCGGCGGGCGTGCCGGCGGACTTCGCCAAACACACCCTGACTCTGCCGTTCAACGACATCAAGGCGGTCGAGCAAATGCTCGGCGAAGTCGGTTCAACCGTGGCCTGCATCATCGTCGAGCCGGTGGCCGGCAACATGAACTGCGTGCCGCCGGCACCAGGCTTCCTCCAGGGGCTGCGCGCGCTGTGCGACCAGCACGGCGTGGTACTGATCTTCGACGAAGTGATGACCGGCTTCCGCGTCGCCCTCGGCGGCGCCCAGGCGCACTACGGCGTAACGCCGGACCTGTCGACCTTCGGCAAGATCGTCGGCGGCGGCATGCCGGTCGGCTGCTTCGGCGGCAAGCGCGCGATCATGGGCTGCATCGCCCCGCTCGGCCCGGTCTACCAGGCCGGCACCCTGTCCGGTAACCCGTTGGCCATGGCCGCCGGCCTGACTACCCTCAAGCTGATCAGCCGTCCGGGCTTTCACGCCGAATTGAGCGACTTCACCAGCCGCCTGCTGGCCGGCCTGCAGGAGCGTGCCGATGCGGCGGGCATCCCGTTCGTCACCACCCAGGCAGGCGGCATGTTCGGCCTGTATTTCAGCGGTGCCGACGACATCGTCACCTTCGACGACGTGATGGCCAGCGATGCCGAGCGCTTCAAGCAGTTCTTCCACCTGATGCTGGAAGGCGGCGTGTACCTGGCACCGAGCGCCTTCGAGGCCGGCTTCACCTCGATCGCCCATGGCGAGACCGAGCTGCAGCTGACCCTGGACGCCGCCGAGCGCGCCTTCGCCAAGCTCAAGTGATGCAATACAGCACCGCGCTCAGCGATGGACTGTTGGCGCTGGCCTGCTTGGCCAGCGCTATTTGGTGCTTGCTGGGCAAAGGTCTGGCTGCAGATGGGCTGCGCCATACCCGCTTGTATATCTGCCTAGGCTTCGTCGTTCCCGGAATCACCGCGATATGCGGAGCTATCCGCTACGGCTTCGCTCCGGATTGGCAACCGCTACACAGCACTCTGAGCCAAATCAGCAGCTTTACCAGCCTCCCCATCTTGGGGCTGGCTGCATTCAGCCTTGCCCTGGTCCGGAACTGGGGGATGAACACCTGGTTTACAGTACCGCTGATCTTGCTGCTGTCTTACCAGATCACCAACTTGCTGTACCTCAGGGAAAGCTGGCAGCTGACGCTGAACATGATGGCGTTAGCACTGATTGTTTCCTCCGCAGCCCTGCGCTGGTGGCGCCCACTGCTATTTGCAATTGCCTCGGGCGTAGTCACGCTGTTCTTGCTGGCGGGGCTGGTTGTCGGCACCGAAGGCTTTATCGGTTCGTTACGCCGCGTCGACCTGTTTCACGGCTTGCTGAGCCTGGCCTACCCGCTGCTGGCCTGGCTGCTGCTGCGCCTGCAGGGCTACGCCCGGGCAGAAATACCGGTAAAGACTTTGTAAGAAAGCCACCGCTTATCCCATAATGTGCTAGCCGACACGTTCTGTCGGCCGGGCTAGGAGCCCGTCGGTTTCGCGAGGCACTGTGATTTTCATGAAATGCACCGGCCGCACCCTGTTCCTGGGCTGCCTGTTGCTCCTCCCCCCCATGCTGGCGCATGCGGGCGGCAATTCCCTGCTGGTTCCTGCAACCGGCCGCTGCTCGCTGAACACCGCACCGGAAGACCTGCCGCAAGCCCTGACTACCTGCCAGGAAAACGCCCAGCGAGGCGACGCGGCGGCGCAGTACGAACTCGGCGAATACTATTACGACGGCCAGCGCACCCCGCGCGATCTGCCGCAAGCCCTGCACTGGTTCGAACAGGCCTCACTGCAAGGCAACGCCCAGGCCCAGCTACGCCTGGGCAGCATGTTCTTCCGCGGTGAAGGCGTGCAAGCCAACAATGTGCAGGCCTATATCGTGCTGAAGATGGCCGCGATCAACGGCTCGGACGAGGCGATGGACAGCGCGGATCAGGTTGCCGCACAGATGGGCCGCGAAGAACTGCAGATCGCCAGCCAGGTGCTGGGGCAGATCTTCCGCAGCTACCTGCTGGAACTGCAGAACATCGGCAGCAGCCCGGCACCCGCATTGGCACCCGCACCCGCACAGTAAGCACACCACCAGCAGGCCCGCCGCATAGCTGTGTGCGTCTACCGCGTAGAACCTGTTTAGGATCTTTTGAGCTAGAGCCAGGCAAGGCGAGATTGGGCGAGGGCGCGGAGTTTACGCGCTGTAAATGAGCAGCCCGAGCCCAATCTCAACGCAGCATGGCCGACGATCAAGAGATCCTAGATAGGTTCTTACTTGTCCGGCATTGGCATGGGGAAGGGCATGACATTGCCGCCACCCTTGGCCTCACTGATCTTCGGCGTACCCAGGCGCTCGACCTCATCGATGCGGATGATCGCGTGCATCGGCACGAAGCTGCGCACCACACCGTCGAACTGCGCCTTGAGCTTTTCCTCGCTGGGATCGACCACCACCTGGGTGCGCTCACCGAAGACGAATTCCTCGACCTCCAGGAAGCCCCACAGATCACTTTGATAGATCTGCTTGGCGTACATCTCGTACACCTGGCCCTGGTTGAGGAAAATCACCTTGTAGATCGGTTCACGCTTGCTCATGGACGACAGAAAGACACCGGGAATTAAGGGGGCGCGAATCATAGCATAGCCACCGGACAGGCAAGCCTAGGAAGCGCGCCGCGCGCACCCTATAATGCGCGGTTCATTCGAACCACCCGCGACGAAGACCCATGGCCAAGAAGCTCTATATCGAAACCCACGGTTGCCAGATGAACGAGTACGACAGCTCGCGCATGGTTGATCTGCTGGGCGAACATCAGGCCCTGGAAGTCACGGAGAACCCGGCAGAAGCCGACGTGATACTCCTCAATACCTGCTCGATCCGCGAAAAAGCCCAGGACCGGGTATTTTCCCAGCTGGGCCGCTGGCGCGAACTGAAACTGGAAAACCCCAACCTGGTGATCGGTGTCGGCGGCTGCGTGGCCAGCCAGGAAGGCGCCGCCATCCGCGACCGCGCGCCCTATGTCGACGTGGTCTTCGGCCCGCAGACCCTGCACCGCCTGCCGGAAATGATCGACGCAGCGCGCAGTACCAAGACCGCCCAGGTCGACATCAGCTTCCCCGAGATTGAGAAGTTCGACCGCCTGCCCGAGCCGCGCATCGACGGCCCTAGCGCCTTCGTCTCGATCATGGAAGGCTGCAGCAAGTACTGCACCTTCTGCGTGGTGCCCTACACCCGCGGCGAGGAAGTCAGCCGCCCGCTGGATGACGTGCTGGCCGAGATCATCCACCTCGCCGAACACGGCGTGAAGGAAGTCACCTTGCTCGGGCAGAACGTCAACGGCTACCGCGGCGCGACCCGCGACGGCAGCATCGCCGACTTCGCCGAACTGCTCTACCTGGTCGCCGCCATCGACGGCATCGACCGCATCCGCTACACCACCAGCCACCCACTGGAGTTCTCCGACGCCCTGATCCAGGCCCATGCCGAGATCCCGGAGCTGGTCAAACACCTGCACCTGCCGGTGCAGTCTGGCTCCGACCGCATCCTCGCGGCGATGAAGCGCAACCACACCGCCCTGGAATACAAGTCGCGCATCCGCAAGCTGAAGGCGGCGGTGCCGGACATTCTGATCAGCTCGGACTTCATCGTCGGCTTCCCCGGCGAGACCGAGAAGGACTTCGAGCAGACCATGAAGCTGATCGAGGAGGTCGGCTTCGACTTCTCCTACTCCTTCGTCTACAGCTCGCGCCCCGGCACCCCCGCCGCCGACCTGCCGGACGACACCCCGGAAGAGGTCAAGAAGCAACGCCTGGCCCTGCTCCAGCACCGCCTGAGCCAGCAAGGCTTCGAGAACAGCCGACGGATGGTCGGCACCGTACAGCGCATCCTGGTCAGCGACTACTCGAAGAAGGACCCAGGGATGCTCCAGGGCCGCACCGAGAGCAACCGCGTGGTCAACTTCCGCTGCGCCAACCCAGGCCTGATCGGCCAGTTCGTCGACGTGCATATCGACGACGCCCTGCCCCACTCCCTGCGCGGCAGCCTGCTCGACTAATGGCTAACCTGTCTCCGCGCGCCCAGGCTTTCCCCCTGAGGCGTGCGGGGTTATTCTTCGATCATCATCCCAGCCGACTGGCGGCCAAAAAACCACATTGAACGCGCCCATAGAACCGCATCGTTTCACCCTCGAACCCTTCGAAGCACGCCGCTTCGCCAACCTCTGCGGGCAATTCGACGAGCATCTGCGCTTGATCGAACAACGCCTGGCCATTGAAATCCGCAACCGCGGCAACCAGTTCGAACTGGTCGGTGAGCCCCAGCACACCCACTCCGCAGAAAACCTGCTGCGTCGCCTGTACCGCGAAACCAAGGCTGCCGAGCTGTCGCCGGATCTGGTGCACCTGTACCTGCAGGAATCGGGCATCGAGGAACTCAACAGCGACCCGCGCAACACCAGCGGCGTTAGCCTGCGCACCAAGAAGGGCGTGATCAAGCCGCGCGGCGCCAACCAGCAGCGCTACGTGAAGTCGATCCTCGACAACGACATCAACTTCGGCGTCGGCCCGGCCGGTACCGGCAAGACCTACCTGGCCGTGGCCTGCGCGGTGGACGCGCTGGAGCGCGAACAGGTGCGGCGCATCCTCCTGGTGCGCCCGGCGGTCGAGGCCGGCGAGAAGCTCGGCTTCCTGCCTGGCGACCTGGCGCAGAAGATCGACCCCTACCTGCGCCCGCTGTACGACGCCCTCTACGAGATGCTCGGCTTCGAGCAGGTGGCCAAGCTGATCGAGAAACAGGTGATCGAGATCGCCCCGCTGGCCTACATGCGCGGACGCACCCTTAACAACAGCTTCATCATTCTCGACGAGAGTCAGAACACCACCCTCGAGCAGATGAAGATGTTCCTCACCCGTATCGGTTTCGGCTCGACCGCAGTGATCACCGGCGACATCACCCAGGTCGACCTGCCCCGCGGCACCAAGTCCGGCCTGGCCCACGTCATCGAAGTGCTGCGCGACGTGCCCGGCATCACCTTCACCCACTTCAAGCCCAAGGACGTGGTGCGCCACCCCTTGGTGCAGCGCATCGTCGAAGCCTATGAGCGCTTCGAAGACCGCCAGCAGGGCAAGCCGGAAGGCCGGGACGCACGCGACGATGCTTGAACTCGACCTGCAGAACGCCTCGGCCGCCACGGCGCTGCCGAGTGAGGAACAATTTCGCCGCTGGTGTGAACTGGCCCTGCGCCAGCGCACGGCCGACTCCGAGCTGACCATCCGCCTGGTCGATGAGGCCGAAGGCCGCGAACTGAACCACACCTGGCGACACAAGGACTACGCCACCAACGTGCTGTCCTTCCCCGCCGACATTCCCGACGGTCTGCTGGATATTCCGCTGCTCGGCGACCTGGTGATCTGCGTGCCGGTGGTCGAGCGCGAAGCCGGCGAACAGCACAAAGCCAGCGAGGCGCACTGGGCGCACCTGGTCATCCACGGCTGCCTGCACCTGCTCGGCTACGACCACATCGACGATGAAGAAGCCGAGGAAATGGAAGCCCTGGAACGAGAATTGCTGGCTGAACTGGGCCACCCGGACCCGTACGCCGCCGACGAATAACTGCCAACACCCGCTAACCGCCCACAACGAAGAAGGCCCTGAGAAACACACCATGAGCGAAGACCGATCGAGCAACGAGCAAAAGTCCTGGCTGAACAAGCTGACCCAGGCTTTTGCTCATGAGCCGAGAAACCGCCAGGAACTGCTGGAAGTGCTGCGTGAAGCCCACCAGAACAAGCTGCTCGACAGCGAAGCCCTGGCCATCGTCGAGGGTGCCATTCAGGTCGCCGACCTGCAGGTACGCGACATCATGGTGCCGCGTTCACAGATGATCAGCATCAAGGCCGCCCAAACGCCGCAGGAATTCCTCCCAGCCATCGTCGATTCCGCCCACTCGCGCTACCCGGTGATCGGCGAAAGCATCGACGACGTGATCGGCATCCTGCTGGCCAAGGATCTGCTGCCGCTGATCCTGGAGAACGGCAGCAAGCCGTTCAACATCAAGGACCTGCTGCGCCCCGCCACCTTCGTGCCCGAGTCCAAGCGCCTCAACGTGCTGCTGCGCGAATTCCGCGCCAACCACAACCATATGGCCGTGGTCATCGACGAATACGGTGGCGTGGCCGGCCTGGTGACCATCGAGGACGTGCTCGAGCAGATCGTCGGCGAGATCGAGGACGAGCATGACGTCGAGGAAGACAGCTACATCAAACCGCTGCCCAGCGGCGACTTCCTGATCAAGGCGCTGACGCCGATCGACAACTTCAACGAAGCCTTCGACACCGAGTTCCCCGACGACGAGTTCGACACCGTCGGCGGCCTGGTGATGAACGCCTTCGGCCACCTGCCCAAACGCAACGAAGTCACCGAGATCGGCGAATACCGTTTCCGCGTCCTCAACGCCGACAGCCGCCGCCTGCACCTGCTGCGTCTGACGCCAGTGGATCGCTGATCGCATTACCCCCAGCCCCACTGAAGTGCCTGCTTTTCCTCCCCTCCCCCACTTGTGGGAGAGGGGCTGGGGGAGAGGGAGTGCTTCTCCAGCCTGTAGCCCGGATGCAATCCGGGGAAATCTGCCCCTCCCTGACTACATCCGGGCTACGCCGCCCCTATCGCCAGCCGCTCCACCCACACCACGCAAACGGGAGAGGGCGCACCCGCAGCGCTTCCTGCCTCCCGCGCCTTCCAGTACCCTTGCCCGCCTGATTTCTCGATCAAGGACGCATGATGCGCTGGATCACCCAACCCGGCTGGCCGGGCAATCTGCTGGCCATGGCTGCCGGCGCCCTCACCACCCTGGCGCTGGCCCCCTACGACCTGTGGCCGCTGGCGATCATCTCCATCGCCCTGTTCTACCTCGGCCTGCGCGAGCTCAGCCCACGCCAGGCCCTGCTGCGCGGCTGGAGCTACGGTTTCGGCCTGTTCCTCAGCGGCACCAGTTGGGTCTACGTCAGCATCCACGACTACGGCGCCGCATCGCCGCCCCTGGCCGCCGCGCTGACCCTCGGTTTCGTCGGCGGCCTCGGCCTGCTGTTCGCCCTGAGCAGCTGGCTGTGGGCGCGCTGGTTACGTCGCAGTGATGCCCCGCTGGCCGACGCCCTGGCCTTCGCCGCCCTGTGGCTGGCCCAGGAAGCCTTCCGCAGCTGGTTCCTTACCGGCTTTCCCTGGCTGTACGCCGGCTACAGCCAGCTGCATGGCCCGCTGGCAACTCTGGCGCCGGTTGGTGGCATGTGGCTGATCTCCCTGAGCCTGGCCCTGACCGCCACGCTGGCGCTCAACCTGCCGCGCCTGCGCCCGCACAAGTGGCAGTGGCTCAGCGCCCAGGCTCTGCTGCTGGCGCCGTGGCTCGCCGCCATGGCCCTGCACGGTCACAGCTGGACCCAAGCCAAGGGCGAGCCGCTCAAGGTTGCCGTCATGCAGGGCAATGTCGAACAGAACCTCAAGTGGGACCCGGCCCAGCTGCAGAGCCAGCTGGAGCTGTACCGCGACCTGACCCTCAACAGCCAGCCCGCCGACCTGATCGTCTGGCCGGAAACCGCGGTACCGGTGCTCAAGGAGTTCGCCGAAGGCTATCTGCAGTTCATGGGCCGCGTTGCCCAGGAGCGCCAGGCCGCACTGATCACTGGCGTACCGATCCGCCAGCCCAACGAGCTGGGCGAAAAGCGCTACTACAACGGCATCACCGTGGTCGGCGAGGGCGAGGGCACCTACCTCAAGCAGAAGCTGGTGCCGTTCGGCGAGTACGTGCCGCTGCAGGAAGTACTGCGCGGGCTGATCGCCTTCTTCGACCTGCCGATGTCCGACTTCGCCCGCGGCCCGGCCGACCAGCAACTGCTGCAAGCCAAGGGCCTGCAGATCGCGCCGTTCATCTGCTACGAGGTGGTCTATCCGGAATTCGCCGCCGGCCTGGCCGCACAGAGCGACCTGCTGCTGACCATCAGCAACGACACCTGGTTCGGCACCTCGCTCGGCCCGCTGCAACACCTACAGATGGCGCAGATGCGTGCCCTCGAAGCCGGACGCTGGATGATCCGCGCCACCAACAACGGCGTCACCGCGCTGATCGACCCGCAGGGGCGCATCACCTCGCAGATCCCGCAGTTCCAGCAGGCCGTGCTGTATGGCGAAGTACAGGCCATGCAGGGGCTGACGCCCTACCTGATCTGGCGCGGCTGGCCACTGGCCGGACTGTGCCTGATCCTGCTCGGCTGGGCGCTGTGGGCACGCCGACGCGAGACAGCAAGCCAAGCCCGCATGCAAGCCGCCTGACGAATACGAGCGACCAGACTGAGCAAATCCCTAGGGCTTGCCGGCGATATCACCGGCAAGCCCTACTGATCAGCGATAGAGCAACGGGTAAATCACCTGCCCCAATGCCTCGTTGAGCAGGCGCGTGCTCTGCCACAGCGCCTTGCCTTCCGGCAGCCAGCCGCCCAACGGGCGCGCATTGGCTACGCCGAGGAAACCCAGCGGCGCGGCCACCACTTCCAGCCCGGCACGCTCGAAACACCAGCGTGCACGCGGCATATGCGCCGCCTGCGTCACCAGCACGACCCGACGAATACCCTGCTCGCGCAGTAATTCGGCGCTGAACTGCGCATTTTCCCAAGTGCTGCGGCTACGCTCCTCACGCCAGCGGGTCGGCACAGCGAAATCACGCTGCAACACGTCGGCCATCAACCCGGCTTCGCTGGGCGGCTCACCATAATGCAGGCCACCACTGATCAGCACCGGCAAGCCGGAGGCGCGCTGCAGGCGTGCCGCATAGCGCAAGCGCTCGATGGCCGTGACACTGGGCTGGTCGCTGCCCCAGGCGGGATCGGCTTCCTCGCGCCCGGAGCCGAGCACGACGATCACTTCACCACGCTGTGCCAGGCTCGCCCACTGCGCCTCGGCCAACGCCGGCTCGCGCTCCAGCACGCGCGCCGCCTGCTCAACCACCACCGGCAAACTCATCAGCCACAGGCCACCGAGCCCGAGCAGGAGCAACAGCAGCGCCAGACGCGGCCGCGACGACCAGCACAGCCACGCCAGCATGATCAGCAGGAGCAGCCCGCCAGGCGGCAGAATCAGTTGTTTGAGAAGAAAGCGCAGTTCCATGGGCACCTCCGAGTGCCCGCGCAGACTAGCAGACAGCCGTCAGCGCGGCGCTGCCGTGCGGAACAGCTTGGAGCCGCAGGAAACGCAGGGCAACACGCCCTCGCCGCGCTGCCATTCGGCCACATTGCCGCACAGCGCGCAGCACAGCTGCTGGCGGCGCTTGAGCAATGGCTTGACCTTGGCCTGGGCTTTCAAGACCGTCTTGCTGGCCCCCGGCGGGCGCACCGCCTTGGTGGCTTTCGCCGGCGGCATCTGTTCGATCAGGGCCAGTTCTTCGGCCGCGGCATGCCAGCCACGCAGCCAATTGAGGTCACGATCCAGATAGGCGCGGATCAACTCCAGCTCGGCGGGCGTCAGGCCGCGTAATTCCAGTTCGGAAGGCGGCGCATCACGCAGGCGACCCGCGGTGTCGGCCTCATCCAGAGCCAGCGCAAGCCGTTGCAGCAAGCGCTCGTAAAGCCCTCCTCCCGCCTCAGCCCGCCGCAACTCTGCCATCCATCACCTCTGCCGGGCGCTAGCGTCTCGCCCCTAAGGCAAGCTTAGCGCCACCCCCGGCCCAGGCCGTACGCTGCGACAAACGGCGGAACGGCCTGGCCGCCGCGCACAATCTGGGTTTCCCTAGGTCGCGGGGGGTCATGTATGCTACCGCGTTTCCTGTAAGCCCCCTTTTTGCCAGCCAAGTAGCCATGCACGAACAGTATTCGCCCCGTGATATCGAAGCCGCCGCGCAGTCCCACTGGGACGCGCAGAAATCCTTTGTCGTGAGTGAGCAGCCGGGCAAGGACACCTTCTATTGCCTGTCGATGTTCCCCTACCCCAGCGGCAAGCTGCACATGGGGCACGTGCGCAATTACACCATCGGTGACGTGATCGCCCGCTACCAGCGCATGCAGGGCAAGAACGTGCTGCAGCCGATGGGCTGGGACGCCTTCGGCATGCCGGCAGAAAACGCCGCGATGAAGAACAAGGTCGCGCCGGCCAAGTGGACTTACGAAAACATCGATTACATGAAGACCCAGCTGAAATCACTGGGCCTGGCCATCGACTGGACCCGCGAAGTCACTACCTGCAAGCCGGACTACTACCGCTGGGAGCAGTGGCTGTTCACCAAGCTGTTCGAGAAGGGCGTGATCTACCGCAAGAACGGTACCGTCAACTGGGACCCGGTAGACCAGACCGTGCTGGCCAACGAGCAGGTCATCGATGGCCGCGGCTGGCGTTCCGGCGCGCTGATCGAGAAGCGCGAAATCCCCATGTACTACTTCAAGATCACCGCCTACGCGGAAGAGCTGCTGAGTAGCCTGGACGAACTGGATGGCTGGCCGGAACAGGTCAAGACCATGCAGCGCAACTGGATCGGCAAGAGCTTCGGCGCCGACGTGGTGTTCGACTATGACCAGGCCAGCGTCGGCATCGACGGCCAGCTCAAGGTCTACACCACCCGCCCGGACACCCTGATGGGCGCCACCTACGTCGCCGTCGCCGCCGAGCATCCACTGTCGCAGCGCGCCGCCGAGAGCAATCCGGCCATCGCCGCGTTCATCGCCGAATGCAAGGCCGGCTCCGTGGCCGAGGCCGACATGGCCACCATGGAGAAGAAGGGCCTGGCCACCGGCCAGTTCGTCATCCACCCGCTGACTGGCGACAAGCTGCCGGTGTTCGTCGCCAACTACGTGCTGTGGGGTTACGGCGAAGGCGCGGTGATGGGCGTGCCGTCCCATGACGAGCGCGACTTCGCCTTTGCCAACAAGTACGGCCTGCCGATCATTCAGGTGTATGCCGCCGAAGGCAAAACCTACAGCACCACCGAGTGGCAGGACTGGTACGGCGACAAGAGCGGCCTGGTCACGGTCAACTCCGGTAAATACGATGGCAAGGACTTCACCGCGACCTTCGACGCCATAGTCGCCGACCTCGAAGCCTGCGCCCACGGCGCACGCAAGACCCAGTTCCGCCTGCGCGACTGGGGCATCAGCCGCCAGCGTTACTGGGGCTGCCCGATCCCGATCATCCACTGCGACGCCTGTGGCGACGTACCGGTGCCAGCAGACCAGCTGCCGGTCGTGCTGCCGGAAGACGTGGTGCCGGACGGCGCCGGCAGCCCGCTGGCGCGCATGCCGGAGTTCTACAGCTGCACCTGCCCGAAATGCGGCGCTGCAGCCAAGCGCGAAACCGACACCATGGACACCTTCGTTGAGTCGTCCTGGTACTACGCCCGCTACGCCTCGCCGCAGTACACCGGCGGCATGGTCGACCCGGCCGCGGCCAACCACTGGCTGCCGGTCGATCAGTACATCGGCGGTATCGAACACGCCATCCTGCACCTGCTCTACGCGCGCTTCTTCCACAAGCTGATGCGCGACGAAGGCCTGGTCAGCTCGAATGAGCCGTTCAAAAACCTGCTGACCCAGGGCATGGTGGTCGCCGAGACCTACTACCGCACCCTGGATAACGGCGGCAAGGACTGGTTCAACCCGGCCGATGTCGAGCTGGAGCGTGATGCCAAGGCCAAAGTCATCAGTGCCAAGCTTAAAAGCGATGGTTTGCCGGTGGAAATCGGCGGCACCGAGAAGATGTCCAAGTCGAAGAACAACGGCGTCGACCCGCAGTCGATGATCGATGCCTACGGCGCCGACACCTGCCGCCTGTTCATGATGTTCGCCTCGCCGCCCGACATGAGCCTGGAATGGTCCGACTCCGGCGTCGAAGGGGCCAACCGTTTCCTGCGGCGCGTCTGGCGCCTGGCCCACAGCCATGTCAGCGGCGGCCTGCCGAGCGCCCTCGGCAAGCATGCCCTGAGCGACGAGCAGAAAGCCGTGCGTCGCGCCATTCACCTGGCCATCAAGCAGGCCAGCAACGATATCGGCCTGCACCACAAGTTCAACACCGCCATCGCCCAGGTGATGACCCTGATGAACGTGCTGGAAAAAGCCCCGAGCGAAACCGCACTGGATCGCAGCCTGATGCACGAAGGCCTGCAGACTGTGGCCCTGCTGCTGGCACCGATCACGCCGCATATCAGCCACGAGATCTGGCGCAGCCTGGGCCACAACGATGCGATCATCGACGCCCAGTGGCCGCAGGTCGACGAATCGGCCCTGGTGCAGGACAGCCTGACCCTGGTGATCCAGGTCAACGGCAAGCTGCGCGGGCAGATCGAAGTGCCGGCCAGCGCCAGCCGCGAGGAAGTCGAAGCCGCCGCCCGCGCCAACGAGAACGTGCTGCGCTTCACCGAAGGCGTAACGATCCGCAAGGTCATCGTGGTACCGGGCAAACTGGTCAACATCGTGGCTAATTGAAAACGGTTGCGAACTGATTAAGCTCGGCGCCATGCCTGCATGGCGCCGTGACTCTCCAAGGGGATAGAAGAGAATGATGAAACGGAATCTGATGGTAATCGGCCTGGCTGTTCTGCTCAGCGCCTGCGGCTTCCAGCTGCGTGGCACCGGTAGCGCCGACTTCGCCCTCAAGGAAATCGACCTGCAGGCACGCAACGCCTATGGCGAAACGGTCAAGCAAGTCCGTCAGGTGCTCGACAACAGCGGCGTCAAGGTGCACACCGGCGCGCCCTACAAGCTGAATCTGGCCAACGAAAAAGAAACCCAGCGCACCGCCAGCTACACCGGCAACGCCCGCAGCGCTGAGTACGAGCTGACCACCACCCTCGACTACGAGATCCGTGGCCAGAAGAACCTGCTGTTGCTCAGCGACCAGTTGGAAGTGCAGAGCACCTTCGTGCATGACGAGAACAACCTGATCGGTTCCGACCAGGAATCCGCCCAGCTGCGTCAGGAAATGCGCCGCGAGCTGGTGCAGCAGATGGTCCTGCGCCTGCAGCTGGTCACCCCGGCCCGACTCGAGCAACTGCAGCAGGAAGCCGAGGCCAAGGCCCAGGCCGAAGCTGAAGCAGCCGCCGCAGCGCGCCGCGCCGAGCAGGAGTCGGCACCGCTGCAGTCGCCGATCCAGCTGCCGATCAGCCAGTAAGCAGACAAGGGCCGGGTAACCGGCCCTTTTCACTCCTGACGAAGCTCGTCCCGCAATGAAACTCAACCCCGCGCAACTCGGCAAACACCTGCAAGGCAGCCTCGCCCCGGTCTACGTGATCAGCGGTGACGAACCGCTGCTGTGCCAGGAAGCCGCCGACGCCATTCGCGCCGCCACCCGCGCCCAGGGTTTCAGCGAGCGCGAGGTGTTCCACGCCGAAGCCAACTTCGACTGGGGCCTGCTCTATGAAGCCGGCGCCAGCCTGTCGCTGTTCGCCGAAAAGCGCGTGATCGAGCTGCGCATCGCCAACGGCAAGCCTGGCGACAAGGGCACCGCGGCGATCCTCGAATACCTCGGCCGACCGCCGGAAGACACCCTGCTGCTGATCAGCCTGCCCAAGCTCGACGGCAGCACGCAGAAGACCAAGTGGGCCAAGGCGCTGATCGAGGGGCCGAACAGCCAGTTCCTGCAGATCTGGCCGGTGGAAGCCAGCCAGTTGCCGCAGTGGATTCGCCAGCGCCTGGCGCAGAGCGGCATGAGCGCCAGCCAGGAAGCTCTGGAGCTGATCGCCGCCCGCGTGGAAGGCAACCTGCTGGCCGCCGCCCAGGAAATCGAGAAGCTCAAGCTGCTCGCCGACGGCAACCAGATCGACGCCA
Organism: Aquipseudomonas guryensis; assembly: GCF_014164785.1. Classification (GTDB taxonomy): domain Bacteria; phylum Pseudomonadota; class Gammaproteobacteria; order Pseudomonadales; family Pseudomonadaceae; genus Aquipseudomonas; species Aquipseudomonas guryensis. The sequence continues at coordinate 446,357 of NZ_JACJFN010000001.1, forward strand.
GCACCGTGCAGGCTGCGGTGGCCGACAGCGCCCGCTACGACGTGTTCGGCCTGATCGAAGCGGTGCTCGGCGGCGACGCCACGCACGCCCTGCGCATGCTCGAAGGGCTGCGTGGCGAAGGCCAGGAGGCGCTGTTCATCCTGGTCATGCTGGCCCGCGAACTGCGCCAGCTGGCCGGCCTGGCCCAGCAGATCAGCCAGGGCGTACCCCAGGACAAAGCCTTCGCATCTGCCCGCCCGCCGATCTGGGACAAGCGCCGCCCGCTGGTCAGCAAAGCCCTGCAACGCCACTCCGCCGCGCGCTGGAACCAGCTGCTGATCGACGCCCAGCGCATCGACGCGCAGGTCAAGGGCCAAGCCCCTGGCGATGCCTGGAGCAGCCTCGGCCGCCTTGTGCTGCTGATGGCCGGCCAGCGCCTGCCGCTCAGCGAGTAACGCCCTCCCGAATTGCATCCGGACTACACACCGCATCCGTAGCCCGGATGCAATCCGGGGACAGGCCCTACCGCACCCATCTGGACAATTTCTGTACAACAGCGCATCCTCCGCGCGCTTGCACCCCGCGAGCTATAACCGAGGACATGCCATGGCGAAGAATGCCAAGCGGCCGAACAAGGCCAAATCCCTAGTCGCCCAACCCCTGTTCCGCTGCCGCCAGGAACAGGCGAAGAAAGGCAAAGGCAGCTACCGCCGCGAAGCCTCCCAGCAAAACTGGGAGGCTTCGTGCTTTATGGCGGCATGAAATGTTAAGGTCGCGCTTCGTTCGCTCAGACCCGAGATTTGTGCAATGCCCCACCTCGCCACCGGCCGCCTGTGCTGCCTGCTCGCCGGCACCACGCTGCTGCTCAGCGCCTGCGTCGAGTCGCCCACCCGCGACGCCCAACCCGCCGTAGCCGCCCCCGCTGCCAGCACACCCGCAGCACCCGCCGCAGCGCCCCAGGTAAAGGCGCAGGTTGCGCCTGCTCCAGCCATCAGCTTCAGCGCCTGGCGCGGGCAGTTCCGCATCAAGGCCCTGCGTGCCGGCATCCCTGCTGAGCTGTTCGACCGCGCCTTCAACGGCATCGCCCCGGACATGAGCGTAGTCCGCGCCGACTACAGCCAACCCGAATTCACCCGCCCGGTGTGGGAATACATCGAAGGCGCCACCTCGCCGATTCGCTTGCGCAAGGGCCAGGCCCTGCTCGCCGAACACGCGGGGACCCTGGCCGCCATCGAACAGCGCTACGGCGTCGACCGGGAGACCCTGGTGGCGATCTGGGGCATGGAAAGCAGTTTCGGCCAGTTCATGGGCGAACAGTCGGTGATCCGCTCGCTGGCCACCCTCGCTTACGAAGGTCGCCGCCCGCAATGGGCCGAAGATCAGCTGCTGGCTGCCCTGCAGATCCTGCATAGCGGTGATATCCAGCCTGGCAGCATGCGCGGTTCCTGGGCCGGAGCCATGGGCCAGACCCAGTTCATCCCGACCACCTACCTGACCCACGCCGTGGATTTCGACGGCGACGGCCGCCGTGATATCTGGAACTCCAGCGCCGATGCCCTGGCCTCGGCCGCGCACTACCTGCAGGCCTCCGGTTGGCAGTTCGGCCAGCCCTGGGGCATGGAAGTCGCCCTGCCCAGCGGCTTCGATTACGCCCTGGCCGATAGCGAAATCCGTAAGACCTACGCACAGTGGTACGAGTACGGCGTCAAAGGCCAGCCCGGCAACCTCGACCCGCAGCAAACCGGTTACCTGTTGCTGCCGGCCGGCTACCGCGGCCCGGCCTTCCTGGTATTCCGCAACTTCAACGCCATCCTCAAGTACAACAATTCCTCATCCTACGCCCTGGCTGTGGGCCTGCTCGGCCAGCGCTTCGGCGGTGGCGGACAGATCCTCGCCGACTGGCCGCGCAGTGACCGCCCATTGAGTCGCAGCGAGCGTATCGAGCTGCAGGAAGGCCTGGCGACTCAGGGTTACAACCCCGGACCGGCCGACGGCATCATCGGCGCCAATACGCGCAAGGCGATTCGCGCTTACCAGCAGAGCCTGGGCCTGCCCGCTGACGGCTACCCGACCCCGGCGCTGCTGCAACGCTTGCGCTAATACCTCAAGAGCCCCTCTCCCCCTCTCCCGTAATCGGGAGAGGGTGCAAGGCTAGTCCGTGCTCGGCATGGCCCATAGATGGGCAGCGACTAGGGCGCGCCAGGGCGATAATGGCGCCAGCCAGTCGCGGGTGAAGGGCTGACTGAGCTTTTCCGCACTCCCCAGCAGGCGCTGTAACTGACGGCGTACCGCGGCATCGCCATGCAGCGAGCCATCCAGACGGGCGAAACCACGCAGCAAGGCGTAATCCACCGTCCACGGACCGATACCACGCAGTGCCAGCAGGCGCTCGGCGATGGTCTCGGCCGGTGCATCGGCCAGCCAGGTATCCAGCGGCAGATGGCCGGCCACAATTTCGCGACTGAGCAAGAGCAGTGTCTGCGCCTTGGCCTGGGAGAAACCGGCCGCACGCAGCTGCGACTCCTGAAGGGCGGCGACCGCCTGAGCATCCGGATAGCAGAACAGGCCACTGGAGTGTGCTCGTCCGGCCAGCTGAATCAGCTTGCGGCGTAGACTAATCGCCACCGGCAGGCTGATCTGCTGGCCACTGATGGCCCAACTCAGCGCCTCGAACGGCGTGGCTGCCTGCGGCACGCGCAGGCCGGCGTGACGGGCGAGCAAAGGCCCCAGCTGCGGATGCCCAGCGTATGCCGTCTCGAAATCCCGCACCGGCTGGGTCAGGCCCAGCATGTGAACGACCAGCGACCGCAGCGGGTCGGCATCCTCCACTACCGGGCCGTCCACCACGAGATGAGCAGTGACGCGGGCCGCGTCGAAACGGATGCTCAGGCATGCCGGCAGCCCCTGCCAGAGCACGCCCTTATCCAGGCCATCAACCCTTACCCGCTCAGCCAGGGCCTGCCCATCGCGGCGGTGGAACGCCAGCAAATCGGCCACCCGATAATCCGTGGGCAGCTCAAGGGAACAGTCAAGACGGCTCATGGATATCCCTACACACAAGTGCTGAAACTCCGCCTGGGCGGTCGGTAGACGAAGACTACACTGGATGGACTGTGGCCCTGGCGACAGTGGTCAATACGGCGCATAGACGAGCGAAGAAACGCCACCTGAAAGCCGTCATGGATTGCCCTGCATTCAATCCCTAAGGAGCCTTTGCCGATGTTCAATAACAAACTGAAAGAGGAGCTGGCCCGCTTGCGTAACGAGCTGGCCAGCATGCGCCAGATCAAGGACTCGTTCTACAGCGAGCTGCTGGTACTGGAGATAGATCCCGATGGCCGCATCCGCTATGCCAACGACAACTTTCTCAGCGAGATGCTCTACCACGGGGACGCCCTGCTCGGGCGCCAGCTGGACTCACTGATTCCCGACTCCTTCCGCCACGAAGCCAACTACCCGAGACTGCAGCAGGCCCTGCGCGCACGCGAGCACCTCAGTGGTGCCTTCCGCCTGCTACGCGGCAATGGTGAAGAAGCCTGGCTGCGCGCGATCTGGCAGCCGGTAATGAACAGCCGGGTAGAGCTGTCCTATTTCACCCTCTGCGCCAACGACCTGACCCGCACCATCAGTACGTCCAAGGAACACGAGGGACTGATCGGCGCCCTGCTGCGCTCAACTGCGGTGATCGAGTTCAACCTGGCCGGCGAAGTGTTGACCGCCAACGAGCGCTTCCTCGGTGGCATGGGCTATCGCCTGGAGCAGATTCTGGGCAAACACCACCGCATGTTCTGCGACGCAGATGAGTACAACTCGCAGGCTTACCGCGACTTCTGGGCCCGCCTGAATCGCGGCGAGTTCGTCGCCGGACGATTCAAGCGCGTCGACAGCCATGGCCGCACAGTCTGGCTGGAGGCTTCCTACAACCCGGTGCGCGACCACCACGAACGCCTGTACAAGGTGGTCAAGTTCGCCACCGTGATTACCGATCAGGTCAACCAGGAACAGGCCGTGGCGGAAGCGGCGAACATCGCCTACAGCATCTCTCAACAGACCGACGGCAGCGCCAACAAGGGTGCCGCCGTGGTTCGCCAGACGGTCGAAGTGATGCAGCGCATCGCCCGTCAGGTGCAGGAGGCGAGCGACGGCATCGAGGCGCTGGACAAGCAGTCGCAACTGATCAGCACCATCATGCAGACCATTCGCGGCATCGCCGACCAGACCAATCTGCTGGCACTCAATGCCGCTATCGAGGCGGCGCGCGCCGGCGAGCAAGGCCGTGGCTTCGCCGTGGTGGCCGACGAGGTGCGCCAGCTGGCTGGGCGCACCAGTCAGGCCACCGAAGAAATCGTCGAAGTGGTGCAGAAGAACCAGAGCCTGGCCCAGAGCGCGGTGGCCAGCATGGCCAGCAGCAGCCAGCAGGCCGAGCAGGGCCTGAATCTGGCCAGCGAGGCCGGCGCAGTGATCGTGGAGATTCAGGACGGCGCCAAGCAGGTGGTGCAGGCCGTGGAACAGTTCGCCAGCCAGCTCAAGACCTGACAGCCTACGCCAGCGAACAACCACTGGCGGCTCGTGAACCTGTCGCCGGGCCCATATCCTCGGCACCCAGCCATGCGCCGACAGGCGCCGACAGGCGCTGGCAGTCGCCCCAAGGCGTCATATGGTAGACTGCAAAACGGCCAAAAGCCCCGCTACCGCAGCCTCCTACCGGAGCCGAGATCTCGATGTCCGACACAGCCCCGCCCAAGCCCGTATCCAGCGGCGAAAAATTTCGCACCCCCCAGGGAATCACCGCGATCAAGGATGGCCAGAAGCGTCGCGCTTCGGCCGAACCCCATATCGTCGAACCCAAGCCGAGCTGGTTGCGGGTCAAGGTGCCGAGTGGCAGCCGCTTCGAGGCGGTCAAACGCAACGTCAACGAGCATCGCCTGAGCACCGTCTGCCAGGAATCCCACTGCCCGAACATGGGTGAATGCTGGTCCAACGGCACCGCCACCATCATGTTGATGGGCTCGGTCTGCACCCGTGCCTGCCGCTTCTGTGCGGTCGACACCGGTAACCCGAATGGCTGGCTGGACCAGGAAGAACCGCAGAACACCGCCAAGTCGGTGGAACTGATGGGCCTGCGCTACATCGTCCTGACCTCGGTAGACCGCGATGACCTGGCCGATGGCGGCGCCGCCCACTACGCGGCCTGCGTGCAGGCGATCAAGGCCAATACGCCGCAGGTGGTGGTGGAGGCCCTGACTCCGGACTTCGATGGCGATCACGCGGCCATCGCCCGCGTGGTGGACTCCGGCCTGGAGGTCTTCGCGCAGAACGTCGAGACGGTCAAACGCCTGACCTATGAGGTACGAGATCCCCGCGCCGGTTACGAGAAGACCCTGAAGGTACTGGAGCACGCCAAGCGCCATCGCCCCAGCGTCATCACCAAGACCAGCCTGATGCTGGGCCTCGGCGAGACCGACGAGGAAATCCTGCAGACCATGGATGACCTGCGCGCCATAGGCGTCGACATCCTCACCCTCGGTCAATACCTGCAGCCCACCCGCAACCACTTGAAGGTGCAGCGCTGGGTCAGCCCCGAGGAGTTCAACCGCTTGCGTGACATCGGTCTGGAAAAAGGCTTCATGGAAGTCGCTGCCGGCCCACTGGTGCGTTCCAGCTACCGTGCCGATCGGGTGTTCGAGAAGAACAACCTGGGCCTGGCCGCCCCCGTGCAGGTGCCCGGCCAGCAGCAGAACGACAGCCTGATTCCGACGCTCAACCTGAGCTGATAATGAAGGATTGGAAGGCCGAGAGCTATCGACTCGGCCTTCAGCTCGTCAGGCGGCGTAACCCAGGCGCTCGCGCAGAGCGCGCTCCAGGCGTTGCGCCACCTCGTCGAGCGCAGGCGGGGTGGCAAGCAGCTCCTTGAGCTGGATCATCTTCAAACCACTGTAGCCGCAAGGATTGATGCGCTGGAACGGCGACATATCCATGTCGACATTCAGCGCCAGGCCGTGGAATGAGCAACCATTGCGCACCCGCAGGCCCAACGAGGCGATCTTGTCACCGTTGACGTAGACACCCGGGGCGTCGGCCTTCGGCGCCGCTTCGACGCCATAGCTGGCCAGCACATCGACCAGCGCCTGCTCCATGGCGGTGACCAGCTCGCGCACTCCCAGCTTCTGCCGCCGCAAATTCAGCATCAGGTAGGCCACCAGCTGGCCGGGCCCATGGTAGGTAACCTGGCCACCACGCTCGACCTGAATCACTGGAATATCGCCCGGTGCCAGCAGGTGCTCGGCCTTGCCGGCCTGACCCTGGGTGAATACCTGTGGATGTTGCAGCAGCCAGATTTCGTCGGGGGTCGACTCATCGCGTTCGGCAGTGAAGCTGCGCATGGCTTCCAGGGTCGGCAGGTACTCCACCAACCCCAGGTGACGCACGACGAGCGCTGCCACTAGAGCACCATGTGCACGCGGCCGGTGGCTTTCAGGTCGAGATGGATCGCCTGCAGCTGCTCCACGCCGGTGGCTGTGATATGCACCTGCACGGACAGGAAGCGGCCGTTACGGCTGTCGCGCACCACCAGACTGGTGGAGTCGAAGCCTGGCGCGTGGCGCTGCATCACTTCGATCACCAGATCGGTGAAGCCGTCGCCCGCCTCACCGATCACCTTGATCGGGTAGCGCTCGCAGGGGAATTCGATTTTCGGGGCTTGAACTTCGCTATCGGTCATCGTGGCCACTCCGGACTTGTCGCCCGTGAAATGCAGGACGCCCCGATTACGGGGCGTCCTTGTGAGTCATAACCCTAATTTTGGGCCCGAACGGCAACCTTTCAAGGCCGCCTGGCGACTCTTTAGTTGAACAGTCCGTAGAAGAACAGGCGGATACCATCCCACAGGCGGCGGAAGAAACCACCCTCCTCGACGGCCTCGAGGGCAATCAGGTTGGCGCTGTGCAGCACTTCTTCACCCAGTTTGACTTCGACCTTGCCGATCACGTCGCCTTGCTTGAGTGGTGCCTGCAGCTGCGGCTCGAGGATCATGCTGGCTTGCAGCTTCTTCACCTGGCCTTTCGGCAGGGTCATGGTCAGATCCTCAGCCAGGCCGGCCTTGACCTGACGAGTGGTGCCTTTCCAGACCTGCGCCTGAGCCAGCTCTTCGCCCTTCTTGTAGAAGGTCTGGGTTTCGAAGAAACGGAAACCGTAGGTCAGCAGCTTCTGTGTCTCAGCGGCACGGACCTTCTCGCTGTCGGTACCGAACACCGAGGTGATCATGCGCGCGCCTTCGCGCACGGCAGAGGCGACCAGGCAGTAACCGGCTTCTTCGGTGTGACCGGTTTTCAGGCCGTCCACGGTGCTGTCGCGCCACAGCAGCAGGTTGCGGTTGCCCTGCTTGATGTTGTTCCAGAGGAACTCCTTCTGCGAGTAGATCGCATAGTGCTCCTGGTCTTCGTTGATGATGGCGCGGGCCAGGATGGCCATGTCATGGGCACTGGAGTAGTGCTCGGGGTGCGGCAGGCCAGTGGCGTTCATGAAGTGCGAGTTCTTCATGCCCAGGCGCTCGGCGGTTTCGTTCATCATGTCGGCGAAGGCGTCTTCGCTGCCGGCGATGTACTCGGCCAGGGCAATGCTGGCGTCGTTACCGGACTGGATGATGACGCCATGCAGCAGATCATCCACCGAAGCCTGGCTGTTCAGCGGCAGGAACATGGTGGAGCCCCCAGAGGCAGCACCACCGGTACGCCAGGCATGCTCGCTGATGGGCACCATGTCCTGCTCACCGATCTTGCCCTTGCGAATTTCCAGGGTGGCGATGTAGGCGGTCATCAGCTTGGTCAGGCTGGCTGGAGGCAGGCGCTGATCGCCGTTATTTTCAACCAATACCTTGCCACTGGCAGCGTCGAGCAGAACGTAGGACTTGGCCGCCAGTTGCGGTGGCGAAGGGATGGCGCTGTCCTGGGCGGCCTGAGCGAGTGGCGCGCCGAGCAGCAAGGTGAACAGGGAAAGGCAGCGGGCAAAGCGGGAGATATTCATCCGTCTCTCTAAAATGGCTATTCAACAATGGCACAGACGAGCCGGAGGCTCGCCTGCATTCCCCATCACCCTTGAACTGCACGGGCAATGGACGAAAGGACTCTAGTCGGGGCGTACCAGCGTGGGTTGACCAAGGTTGGCCAGGCGGACGCTGTCCTGCAGTTGCTGCACCTCACCCTGCGTTTCGATCGGCCCCAGGCGCACGCGGTGGAACATCTGCTGGTTGCGCACCACCGAGCTGATAAACACCTTGGCAGGCACCGTCTCGCTCAGCTTCGCCTTGAGGAGCTCCGCAGCGTCCGGATTGGCGAAGGCGCCCACCTGGAGATACAGGCCAGAGGCTGCGACTGAATCGTTTTTTTTTGCGTCGATCTGCACTGGCAGCACGGCCGCCGCGTGCTGCTGGGGCGGTGGTGTGTACTGCTCGATCGGCTGGCTGACTGGCTGCGCCACGGCCACCGGCGCACTGCCGGTAGCCGCCATCTTCGGCTGCGCCAGTACCATCGGTACCGGGCGTCCCTGCTGAGCCCACCACTCATGCGGGTCGATGCCTTCGACCTTGACCCGCGCGGTACCGCTTTCGGCATAGCCGAGCTTCTTCGCCGCGGCGAAGGACAGGTCGATGATGCGGTCGGAGTAGAACGGGCCGCGGTCATTGACCCGCAGGATCACCGTGCGCCCGTTGTCCAGGTTGGTCACCCGCACGTAGCTCGGCAACGGCAGGGTCTTGTGCGCAGCGGTCATGCCGTACAGGTCATAGGCCTCGCCATTGGCGGTGGCCTGCCCGTGAAATTTGGTGCCATACCAGGACGCGGTGCCTGTGGCGTTGTAGCGCCGGGCATCGTTGATCGGGTAGTAGGTCTGGCCCATCACCGTGTAGGGATTGGCCTTGAAACGGCCGTAGTGCGGCATCGGCACCGCATCGGGAATACGCGACACGTCGACATCCCACCAGGGCGCACCATCGCGATGCGGACGGCTGTAATCCATCGGACCGGAGATGGGCCCACCCGCCGGCACCGGCGCGGTCGGCGTCGGTTTGCTGGTCGAGCAACTGGCCAGGGCCAGGCCCAGGGCCGCGAAGGCCAGGCTGCGCACCGCGAACTGCCGGTAGCTCATTGCCCGCCCCGCTTGGCCAACAGCAGCTCGGAGAGCTGATGCACCGCCATGGAGTACATGGTGCTGCGGTTGTAACGGGTGATCACATAGAAGTTGGGTAGCCCCATCCAGTACTCCTCACCCTCGGCGCCATCAAAACGGAAAGCGGTTACCGGGATATCGTCACGCAGCACATCGGCGCTCGACCAGCCCAGGGCACGCAACTCGCCGACATTTTTCACCGGGTCGAGTCCTTGGGTCAGGCCACTGTCGGCCAGTTCGCCCTTGACCTGGGCACGACTGACCACTGGCTCGCCAGTCACCCAGCCGTGACGTTTGAAGTAGCTGGCCACACTGCCAATGGCATCCACCGGATTAGTCCAGATATTGATATGACCATCCCCATCGAAGTCCACCGCGTAGGCGCGGAAGCTGCTCGGCATGAACTGCGGCAGCCCCATGGCACCGGCGTAGGAGCCCTTCAGGCTCAACGGATCGACCTGCTCCTCGCGGGTCAGCAGCAGCAGCTCCTTGAGCTGCTGGCAGAAGAACTGCGCGCGCGGCGGGTAATCGAAGCACAGTGTGGACAATGCATCCAGCCCGCGCCAGCTGCCGGTATTGCCGCCGTAGAAGGTTTCCACGCCGATGATCGCCACGATCACCTGGGCCGGCACGCCGTATTCCTTCTCGGCACGGGCCAAGGCCTCGGCATTCTGCTGCCAGAAATCCACGCCCTTGCTGATGCGCGCCTCGGTAATGAAGATCGGCCGGTAGTCTTTCCACGGCTTGACCTTCTCCGCCGGGCGCGAGATGGCATCGAGGATCGCCTGCTTGCGCTCGGCCTGGCTGAACAGGCTGACCAGCTGTTCACCGGCGAAGCCATGGTCACGGGTCATCTCGGCGATGAATTCGGCCACCTGCGGCGAGCCGTCGTAGTCACCGGCCAGCGCTGGGCCACTCATGGCGAACGCCGCCAGACCGAGCCAATGAGTGCCACGAACCATCCAGCCACGCCATGCCTGTTTCAAATTCTTCACTCTTATCAAACCTGTGCGATCCATTTTCGATGGGTCTGGATCGCCATCAAAATCCCAAACCCTGACAACAGCGTCACCAAATGAGTTCCGCCATAACTAATGAAGGGCAGAGGCACCCCCACCACCGGCAACAGCCCACTGACCATGCCGATGTTAACGAATACGTAGACGAAGAAGGTCATCGTCAGGCTACCGGCCAGCAACTTGCCGAACAGGGTCTGCGCCTGGGCCGTGATGAACAGGCCACGACCGATCAGCAGCAGGTAGACCAGCAGCAGGATACACACTCCGACCAGGCCGAACTCTTCGCTCAGGACGGCAATGATAAAGTCCGTGTGGCTTTCCGGCAAAAAATCCAGATGCGACTGGGTGCCCAGCAGCCAGCCCTTGCCCAGCACACCGCCGGAACCGATGGCGGCCTTGGACTGGATGATGTTCCAGCCGGTACCCAGCGGATCGCTTTCCGGGTCGAGGAAGGTCAGCACACGCTGCTTCTGGTATTCACGCAAGACGAAGAACCACATGGCCACCGCAATCGGCACCACCGCCGCCACCGCACCGATCATCCAGCGCCATTGCAGTCCGGCCATGAACAGCACGAAGGCACCGGAGGCGAGGATCAGCAGCGCAGTGCCCAGGTCCGGCTGTTTGAGGATCAGCACGAAGGGCATCAGGATCAGCACCAGGCTGACCACGATATGTTTGAGCTTGGGCGGCAGGTTGTGCCGGGACAGGTACCAGGCGATGGTCGCCGGCATGATGATCTTCATGAACTCAGAGGGCTGGAAGCGAATTACCCCGGGGATATTGATCCAGCGCGTGGCCCCCATGGCTGTGTGGCCCATCACCTCCACCGCCACCAGCAGGCCGACACCAAACACGTAGGCCAGCGGCACCCAGCGGGCCATGAAGCGCGGCTCGAACTGGGCAATCACCAGCATGCCGACCATGCCCAGGGCGAAGGAGGAGCCCTGCTTGATCAGCAGATCCCAGTTCTTGCCGCTGGCCGAATACAGCACGAACAGGCTGCCGGCCGCCAGCGCCAGGAGGATCAGCAGCAGCCAGCCGTCGATGTGCAAGCGCTGCAGCAGGGTTGCCCGGCGCTTGAACACGTCCTCATCGGAAATGCTGCGGTCGAAATTACTGTTCATGGCGTGCTGCTCACGGGTTCCACCGGCACGGGCGGGCGGTATTCGGGCTTGAGTTGACCGTCTTCGCCAAGCAGCCAGGCATCCATCACCTGCTTGACCACCGGCGCGGCCACACCAGAGCCCGACTCGCCGTTTTCCACCATCACGGCCACGGCGATCTTCGGATCGGCGGCCGGGGCGAAGGCGACGAACAGGGCATGGTCACGATGTCGCTCGGCCACCTTGGAGCGGTCGTACTTCTCGCCCTGCTTGATCGCCACCACCTGCGCCGTGCCGCTCTTGCCGGCAATCCGATACAGCGCCGCATCGCCCACCTTGCGCGCTGTGCCGCGGGGACCGTGCATCACCTGCTCCATGCCGATGCGGCCGTAGTCCCAGAACTTGGGATCACGCAGGACAATATCCGCCGGCGTTTCCATCGCCTCGATAACCTCTTCGGCCATCAGTTGTTGCGGAGTCTTACCCTCGGCGGTACGCAGCAGGTGCGGACGAATCCACTTGCCCCGGGTCGCCATCAGCGCGGTCGCCTGGGCCAGTTGCAACGGCGTGGTCTGCATGTAGCCCTGACCGATACCGAGGATCAGCGTTTCGCCGGGATACCAGGGCTGCCGGTAGCGCGCACGTTTCCACTCGCGCGACGGCATCAGCCCGGCGGTTTCCTCGAACATGTCCAGGGAAACCTTCTGTCCCAGACCGAACATGGTCATGTAACGGTGCATGCGGTCCACGCCCATCTTGTGCGCGAGGTCGTAAAAGTAGGTGTCGTTGGAACGCATGATCGCGTATTCCAGGTTCACCGAACCGTCACCGGTGCGGTTCCAGTTGCGGTATTTGTGACTATGCCCAGGCAACTGGTAGAACCCGGGATCGAATACCCGCGATTGCGGGGTCACCACACCGGCGTCCAGGCCCGCAACTGCGACCATCGGCTTGATCGTCGAACCTGGCGGATACAAGCCGCGCAGCACGCGGTTGTACAGCGGCCGGTCGATCGAATCACGCAGCTCGGCGTAGGCCTTGAAGCCGATACCGGTGACGAATGGGTTGGGGTCGAAGCTCGGCTGACTGACCATCGCCAGCACCTCGCCGCTGCTCGGCTCGATCGCCACCACCGCGCCACGGCGCCCGCCCAGGGCCTGCTCGGCCGCTTCCTGCAAGCGCACATCGAGGCTCAGAATCAGGTCGGCACCCGGCTTCGGATCGGTGCGCTTGAGCACGCGCAACACCCGGCCACGGGCATTGGTCTCGACTTCTTCATAGCCCACCTCACCGTGCAACAGGTCTTCGTAGAACCGCTCGACGCCGGTCTTGCCGATATGGTGGGTGCCGCTGTAATTGACCGGATCCAGCTCCTTCAGCTCTTTCTCGTTGATCCGCCCGACATAGCCGACCGAGTGGGCAAAGTGGCCCTTCTGCGGATAGTGGCGCACCAGCTGGGCCACCACGTCGACGCCGGGCAGGCGGAACTGATTCACCGCAATGCGCGCAATCTGTTCCTCGGACAGCTCGAACAGAATCGGCACCGGTTCGAAGGGTCGACGCCCCTGGCGCATGCGCTTTTCAAACAGGGCACGATCTTCCGCCGTCAGCTCCAGCGCCTCGACCACCACATCCAGCACCTGCTGCCAATCGCCGGCACGCTCGCGAGTCACGGTCAGACTGAAGCTGGGCCGGTTGTCGGCGATGATCACCCCGTTGCGGTCGAAGATCAGCCCGCGGGTCGGCGGGATCGGCTGCACATGGATGCGGTTGTTCTCCGCCAGGGTGGTGTGATGCTCGTACTGGATCACTTGCAGGTAGTACATGCGCGCGATCAGCACGCAGGTCAGCAGCAGCACCGTCACAGCGCCGACCACCACACGCCGGCGTACCAGACGGGCGTCTTTTTCGTGGTCCTTGAGACGGATCGGTTGCGGCATCTGCGACTACTTAAATGGACGGCTTTTTATAGGTGGCGTTATTTGTGGTACGGGTGCCCGGACAGTACGGTCCAAGCACGGTAAATCTGCTCACCGATGAGGATACGTACCAGCGGATGCGGCAAGGTCAGCGGCGACAGCGACCAGCGTTGCTCGCTGCGCGCACAGACTTCCGGCGCCAACCCCTCGGGGCCGCCGACCATCAGATTGACGGTGCGCGCATCCAGGCGCCAGCGCTCCAGTTCGGCGGCTAGCTGCTCGGTGCTCCACGGCTTGCCATGGACCTCCAGGGTGACGATGCGTTCCCCCGCCTGCACCTTGCTCAGCATGGCCTCGCCTTCCTGGCGGATCATCCGCGCCACGTCGGCATTCTTGCCACGAGTGGTCAGCGGAATCTCAACCAGGTCGAGCCCCAGCTCGGGCGGCAGACGCTTGGCATACTCCTGCCAGCCATCCTCCACCCAGCGCGGCATGCGCGAGCCGACGGCGATCAGCTTGATACGCACGTCAGCGACTTATTCCGCCGGATCCTGGTGCTGCGCACGACTCTGCTCGGCGCCCTGCCACAGACGCTCGAGGTCGTAGAACTGGCGGGTGGCAACCTGCATCACGTGCACCACGACATCGCCGAGGTCGAGCAGAGCCCACTCACCGCCGTCCAGGCCTTCGCTGCCAAGCGGGCGCACGCCCTGCTCGCGAACCTTGTCCAGCACCTCGTTGGCCATCGACTTGACGTGACGGCTGGAGGTACCGCTGGCGATCACCATGAAGTCGGTGACGCTGGTCTTGCCGCGCACATCGATGGTGGTGATATCGGTGGCTTTCATGTCTTCCAGGGCCGCAATGGCGACCTTGACCAGTTGTTCGTTTTGCATCGTTACCTCATGAATCGGTTTGCCCACGGTACAGCCCGTGGTTTTGGATATAGGCCAGCACGGCGTCGGGTACCAGGAAACGTACCGAACGCCCTTCTGCCAGCAAATGACGAATCTGTGTGGCAGACACCGCCAGCGGCGTCTGCCACACAAAAGCAATCTGTCCGCTCGGCCCGACCAGGCCCTGCGGGTCATTCACACTGCGCGCCGCCAGCAGGTCACGCAGCGCTTCCGGCGCCTCGCTGTCGGCATCCGGCCGCTGCAGCACGAGGATATGGCAGTGCTGCAGCAGTTCCTGCCAGCGCTGCCAGGTCGGCAACCCGCAGAAGGCATCCCAGCCCAGCAGGAGAAACAGCTGATCCTCCGCCGCCAGCTCACCGCGCAACGACTCCAGGGTGTCGATGGTGAACGACGGCTTATCACGCCGCAGCTCGCGGTCATCGACCGCCAGCCGTGGCTCGCTCGCTACCGCCAAGCGCACCATAGCCAGACGCTGCTCGGCAGTCGCCTGCGGTGCCGCGCGGTGTGGCGGCCGCGCACTGGGGATCAGCCGCAGCTCGTCCAGCGCCAGCTGCTCGGCCACCTCGAGGGCGCCGCGCAGATGGGCGATATGCACGGGATTGAAGGTGCCCCCCAGGATCCCGATACGACGCGCCATCAGGTACGGATGTGCCCGTCGCCGAACACCACGTACTTCTCGCTGGTCAGGCCTTCCAGGCCGACCGGGCCACGGGCATGCAGCTTGTCGGTGGAGATGCCGATCTCCGCGCCCAGGCCGTATTCGAAGCCGTCGGCGAAACGGGTCGAGGCATTGACCATCACCGAAGCGGAATCCACTTCGGTAAGGAAGCGCCGTGCATCGCTGAAGTTCTCGGTGATGATCGCGTCGGTGTGCTGCGAGCCGTATTTATTGATGTGCTCGATGGCCGCTTCCAGCGAATCGACAATGCGAATCGCCAGGATCGGTGCGTTGTATTCGGCGAACCAGTCTTCCTCGCTCGCTTCCAGCACATCACTGCCCAGCAGTGCGCGGGTCGCGGCGTCGCCACGCAGCTCGACGCCCTTGTCGCGGTAAATGGCAGCCAGCGGCGGCAGCACCTGGGCGGCCACGGCGGCATGCACCAGCAGGGTTTCCATGGCGTTGCACGGCGAATAGCGCTGGGTCTTGGCGTTGTCGGCGACGCGGATGGCCTTGTCGAGGTCGGCGGCGACGTCGATGTAGACATGGCACACGCCGTCCAGGTGTTTGATCACCGGTACCTTGGCGTCGCGACTAATGCGCTCGATCAGCCCTTTGCCGCCGCGCGGCACGATCACATCGACGAACTCCGGCATGCTGATCAGCGCACCGACGGCCGCGCGATCGGTGGTTTCCACCACCTGCACGGCGCTGCCCGGCAGCCCGGCCTCGGCCAGGCCGAGCTGGATGCAGCGGGCAATCGCCTGGTTGGAATGAATCGCCTCCGAGCCGCCACGCAGGATAGTGGCGTTGCCGGACTTCAGGCACAGGCTGGCGGCGTCGATGGTCACGTTGGGCCGCGACTCGTAGATGATGCCGATCACGCCCAGCGGCACGCGCATCTTGCCGACCTGGATACCGGACGGCATATAGCGCATGCCCTGAATCTCGCCGATCGGGTCCGGCAGGGTGGCGACCTGACGCAGGCCTTCGATCATGCTGTCGATCACCGCCGGGGTCAGCGCCAGGCGGTCAACCATGGCCGGCTCCAGGCCACTGGCGCGGGCGGCGGCCAGGTCCAGCTCGTTGGCGGTGGTCAGCTCGACGCGCGCGGCGTCGAGGGCATTGGCGGCAGCCTGCAGGGCGCGATTCTTCTGCGCTGTGCTGGCACGGGCGAGCACCCGCGAGGCAGCACGCGCGGCGCGGCCCAGGCGGGTCATGTAGTCGAGCACGGACTCGGTCATGGTCTCGGAATGTCTGGCAGTTGGAAAAAGGGGCTGATTATAGCGATAGCGCGCCCTCAAGCCCAGCAGCGTCGGGCGGATGGTCACTTTAGCCGGCGCAGCTTGTTGTTATGATCGCACCCATCAACTTAGCCACAGGCACCCCGATGCCCGCCACCCCTGCGTCACTGCCCTGGCCAGAGGCCCGCCCGCTGCCCGCCACGTTCTTCGATCGTGACGCGCAGACCCTGGCCCGAGCCCTGCTCGGCAAAGTCATTCGCCACCGCCACCAGGGCCACTGGCTGGCCGCCCGGATCATCGAGACCGAGGCTTACTACGCTGCCGAAAAGGGTAGCCATGCTTCACTCGGCTACACCGAGAAGCGCCGCGCGCTATTCCTCGACGGCGGGCACATCTACATGTATTACGCCCGCGGCGGCGACTCGCTGAACTTCAGCGCCCAGGGCCCCGGCAATGCGGTGCTGATCAAATCCGCAGCGCCCTGGCTGGACCGGCACTGCGCAGCCGACGCCCTGGCGCGCATGCAGGCCAACAATCCCGCCGCCGATGGCAGCCCGCGCCCGGCACACACGCTGTGCGCCGGCCAGACCCTGCTGTGCCGCAGCCTTGGTCTGAAAGTGCCGGACTGGGACGCCCGCCGTTTCGACCCGCAGCGCCTGTTTGTCGAGGATGTCGGCGAAATACCGGCGCAGATCGTTCAGACTACCCGCCTGGGCATCCCCAGCGGACGGGACGAGCACCTGCCCTACCGCTTCGTCGACGCCACTTTCGTCCGCCAGTGCACACGCAACCCATTGCGCCGCGGACAGGTCGAAGGCCGTGACTATCTCTTGCTAACCCCCAAGGAGCTGCACCCATGAGCCAATGGTTCGAGACCATGACTCTCTGGCTGGAAACCAACCCGGAGTGGCTGGGCCTGACGATCTTCTTCATCGCCTGCCTGGAGTGCCTGGCCGTAGCCGGCATCCTCATCCCCGGCACCGTGGTGCTGTTCACCCTGGCCGTACTGGCCGGCAGCGGCGCCCTGACGCTCTGGGAAACGATAGCGCTGGCCTACGCCGGCGGCCTGCTCGGCGACGCGATCTCCTACGGCCTGGGGCGTCACTTCCACCAGGGCATCCGCCGCCTGCCAGTGTTGCGTGACCACCCCGAATGGCTGGCCAGTGCGGAAAACTACTTTCAGCGCTATGGCGTGGTCAGCCTGCTGGTCGGCCGCTACATCGGCCCGCTGCGCCCCATGCTGCCCCTGGTGGCCGGCATGCTCGACATGCCATTCGTGCGCTTCATGTTGGTCAGCATGCTGGCCGCCGCCGGCTGGGCAGTGGCCTACATGCTGCCCGGCTGGGCCACCGGCGCCGCCCTGCGCCTGCCGCTGCCAGAAGGCTTCTGGGGCGCCGCCGGAACCGTTGCCGGCGCTATCGCCCTGATGCTGATGGTGGTGATTCTCAGCAGCCTGCGCGAACAGCGCTGGGCCACGGCCGTAGCCGCCGGCCTGAGCGCCACCCTGCTGGCCGCCCTGCTCCTCGGCGTGCCCTACCTCAGCACCCTCGACCAGGGCCTGATGGCACTGGTGCAGGAGCAACGCAACAGCACCCTGGACAGCCTCGCCCTGCTGATCACCGGGCTCGGCGACTTCACCACCCAGGTGGCTGCCGGTTTACTGCTCACCGGCCTGCTCCTGCTCAGCCGGCGCTATGCGGCAGCGGCCCTGGTGGCCGGCTGCATGCTGTTCACTGCCCTGGCCAACACCGGCCTCAAGCACCTGTTCGCCCGCGCCCGGCCGGACGTGCTGCTGCAGCCGCTGGACACCTTCAGCCTGCCCAGCGGGCACAGCTCGGCGGCCTTCGCCTTCTTTCTCGCCCTGGGCATCCTCGCCGGCCGCGGCACACCGGCACGCACGCGCCTGACCTGGCTGCTGCTGGCCAGCCTGCCAGCCCTGGCCATCGCCCTGTCGCGGGTTTATCTGGGCGTACACTGGCCTACGGACGTGCTGGCCGGCGCCTTGCTGGCGGGCAGCGTATGCGCAGCCTGGCTGGCCGTTCTACAGCGACGCGCAGTCCTGGCGCCACTCGGCGCACGCATCTGGTGGCTGATCCTGCCCGCCAGCCTGGCCCTGCTCGGCGCCGTCAGTGCCTGGTCCCTGCCAGAGGCGCTGCAGCAATATCGTTATTGAGCACTCCGTAGGGGGGGGGCCAAGACTCAAGCGATCATCTCACCCTGCAGCTGATCCAGCAGACTCTGAATATAAGCCAGGCGCTGCCCCGGATCAGCCAGCTGCAGCGCCTGCAGCTTCTGCTCGACAGTGAACGGCAGCAGGTAGGCCAATTGATTGGCCAGCGCCTGCTGGCTGGCGACCGCGCCACCCATGCCCAACCCTGCGACCAGCGGATGCTCGACCAGGGCATTGAGCAGCGCAGCGAGGTCTGCGTGTTCGGCCAACAGCGGCGCATCCGCCGCCTCATCCAGCCAGGTGACCTCGGCCAGGGTCAGCTGGTCGGCCTGCACCTCGACCTGCTCGACATGAAAGCGCCGCACACCCTCGACGCGAATCCCCAGCAGACCATTGGGGCGCTGCTGGAAGTCACGAATCAGCGCCTCGCAACCCACCGCAGCAAAACGCTCGGCCGCCACACCAACCTCGCGCCCCGCGAAAATACCGACCACGCCGAAACCTTCGCCACGGCGCATGCAGGCGCTGACCATATCCAGGTAGCGCGCCTCGAAGATCTGCAGGTCTAGCATACAGCCGGGGAACAGCACGGTATTCAACGGAAACAGCGGAAAAGTCATCTCGATCGACCTCAAGCGATCAGCGCCACCACCAACGGTAGGGCAATAGCGGTGACCACGCCCATCAGGCTCATGGCCAAGGCGGCGAAGGCACCGCTTTCTTCACTTTCCTGCAGTGCCCGTGCCGTGCCCACCGCATGGGCGGTCAGGCCAAGCGCCATGCCCTGCGCCGCCGGGTGATGCACGCCAATGCGGCGCAGCAGTTCAGGCCCACAGATGGCGCCAAGTACCCCGGTGATCAGCACGAAGACCGCCGCCAACGCGGCCACGCCACCGATCTGTTCGGCCACCAGCATGGCAATCGGCGAAGTCACCGACTTCGGCGCCAGGGTCATCAGCATCATGCGCTCGGCGCCGAACAGCCAGGCCAGCAGCACACCCAGCGCGGTCGCCAGTACACCGGCAACCAGCAGGGTGATCAGCACCGGCCAGAACAGCTGGCGGATGCGCCGCAGATTGAGGAACAAGGGCACGGCCAAAGCCACGGTGGTCGGCCCCAGCAGCACACTGAGCAGGAAGGTGCTGTCGCGGTACTCGGCGTAACTCAGGCCGCAGAACAGCAGCACGCCGATCAGCACGGTCATCGACACCAGCACCGGCTGCAGAAACACCCAGCGGGTCTTTTCATAGACGGCCAGTGACAACTGGTACACCGCCAGGGTGATGCCGACACCGAACAGCGGGTGATGAATGACCGCCTGCACCGCGCCCTGCCAATCCAGCGTCATGCCTGATCCTCGCGGCGTACCTGGCGCTCGATCAGCTTCTGCATCAACCAGCCAGCGAACAGCAGCGACAGCAGCAACGACAGCCCCAGCGCCCCGGCCAGCGCCCAGAAGTCGGCGGCGATCTGTTCGGCATAGACCATCACGCCGACAGCTGGCGGAACCAGCAGCAACGGCAGATAGCGCAGCAGGCCACTGGCCGCCTGGCTGAGCGGCTCGCCGACTTCACCCCGCAACAGGAGGAACACGAACAACAGCAGCATGCCGATGATTGGCCCTGGCAGCATGGGTAGGAACAGCACATTGAGAGCAGTGCCGAGCAGCTGGAACAGCACCAGCCAGGTCAGGCCGCGCAGCAGCATGGGGAAGTCTCCGACGGGATGGCGCGGCCATTATAAACACGCCCATGGCAGCGCTATATACCGCGACTTTCGGCTTGACCCTCGTGCCGAGTCATGATGATCTAGGGCCAGCTAGGTTCATCAGCAAAAACAACAAGTAACCAGCATCCTTCAAGGAGGATCTATGCCGTTCGTACCCGTATCGCAACTGCAAGACTATGTAGGCAAAGAGCTTGGACGCTCGGAATGGATGACCATCGACCAGGAACGCATCAACCAGTTCGCCGAATGCACCGGCGACCATCAATTCATCCACGTTGACCCGGTCAAAGCCAAGCACACCCCGTTCGGCGGCACCATTGCCCACGGTTTCCTCTCCCTGTCGCTGGTCCCCAAGCTGATGGAAAGCCTGATGATCATGCCCGAGGGCCTGAAGATGGCCGTCAACTACGGTCTCGACAGCGTGCGCTTCATCCAGCCGGTGAAGGTCAACTCGCGCGTGCGCCTGGCGGTAAGCATTGTCGACGTCATCGAGAAGCGCGCCGGCCAGTGGCTGATCAAGGCGCAGGCAACCCTGGAGATCGAAGGCGAGGAAAAACCGGCGTATATCGCCGAGCCGCTGACCCTGTGCTTCGTCTAAAGCACCACCAGACAGCAGAATGACATCACCGAACGGGGCGCCCAGGCGCCCCGTTCGCATTGGTGCCGCAGGCCCGCTGCGGCATACTCCAAGCATGCACCGACCAGGACGTCCACCATGCCCCGCCTCCTTGCTCCGCTGACCCTCGCTCTGCTGATCGCCGCCTGCGGTGACGGTGAACCCCTGTTGCCACCCGATGCCGTACTGCCCGACGGCGGCCGCTATCGCGGCGAGGTCATCAATGGCCTGCTACAAGGCGAAGGGCGCCTCGACTACGCCAACGGCAGCTGGTACGCCGGCCATTTCAAGGACGGCCAGAGCGACGGCCAGGGCGAATGGCGTGGCGCCAGCGGCGAGCGCTATGTCGGCCAGTTCCGCCAGGGCCTGTTCGATGGCCAGGGCACGCTGACCTACAGCGACGGCAGCACCTACACCGGCGGTTTCAAGCAGGGTCGCCTGCATGGCGAAGGCCACCTGCAGCAGGGCGAGATGAGCTACCGCGGCGGCTTTCGCAAGGACAAGTACCACGGCCTCGGCCTGCTCGAATGGCCGGACGGCACCCGCTACCAGGGACGCTTCGCCCGTGGCGAGCTGAATGGCCCGGGTACCCGCAGCGAAGGCGGCAGCCAGTACAGCGGCATCTTCAAGGATGGCGTGCTGAATGGCGAAGGCAGCTACCAGGGGGTGGACGGCGAGCGCTACAGCGGTGGTTTCCGCGACGACAGCTTCCATGGCCAGGGGCGCTTCCAGAATGCCGACGGCGATGTCTGGCTGGGCCACTTCAAAGACGGCTCACTCGAGGGCAAGGGCGAATTCAAAGGTGCCGACGGCCGTCACTACCTCGGAGAGTTCCGCTACTGGCGCTTCCACGGTGAGGGTGAGCTGACTATGGCTGATGGCAGCGTCTACCGTGGCCGCTTCGCCAACAACGAGTATGCCAGCGAGGGCACCCTGACCCTCGCCGATGGCCAGCAGCGCAGTGGCACCTGGCAGAATGGCAAACTGATCCGCGATGCCCAGGGCGCCGCATTGCCGGACGCGCTGGAGCTGGGCCTGCTGGAGCAGGGCAAGTTGCTCGACCAGGCCATCGCCGCCCTGCCCGTTTCCACTCCCGCCACTGAACTGTACAGCCTGACCCTGGCCGGCGACGGCAAGCAGAGCGTGTTCCTGCGCGAGGCCGACTACGTCAGCAAGCTGCTCGGCGAGCGCTTCCATGCGCGCGGCAACATCAGCCTGATCAACCACCGCGACCACCTCGCCGATCGCCCGCTGGCAACCCGCGAGAGCCTGACCCGCGCCGTGCTCGCCCTGGCCGAACGCAGCGGCCCGGAAGACCTGGTGTTCATCTACCTGACCAGCCACGGCTCACGTGACCACCAGCTGAGCATCGACCAGCCACGCCTGCAGCTGGAAAGCCTGCCCGCCAGCGAGCTGGCGGCGCTGCTGCAACCCTTGCGCGAGCGGCACAAGGTGGTGGTGATCTCGGCCTGCTACTCGGGCGGTTTTATCCCGCTGCTGAAAAACGACAAAACTCTGGTGATGACCGCGGCGCGCGCCGACCGGGTGTCCTTCGGCTGCTCCGAGGAAAACGACTTCACCTATTTCGGCCGCGCCCTGTTCGCCGATGCCCTCAACGAAACCGACGATCTGCAGCGCGCCTTCGAACTGGCCAAAGCCAAAGTTGCCGAACGGGAGAAGGCCGAAGACTTCCAGGCCTCCGAACCCCAACTGTGGGCACCACCCGCCGTGCTCAAGCAGTGGAAGACCCTGCGCGAAAGTCAGGCCAAGCTGGCACTGGAGAGCGCCACCGTGAAGAAAACCGAATAAAGCGGCATAGCACGCATACTTGGACGAGCAAAAACTTCTAAGCTGGTTGTATCAGTGGAGTAACCCAGCATGTACCTGACGCCCCAGCACATCCTGCTCGCAGGAGCCACCGGTCTCACCGGCGAGCACCTGCTCGACCGCCTGCTCAGCGAGCCGACCATCAACCGTGTGCTGGCCCCCAGCCGCCGCCCGCTGGCCGAGCATGCGCATCTGGACAACCCAGTCGGCGAACTGGCCGACCTGCTGCCGCAGTTGCAAGGCCGAGTCGATGCCGCCTTCTGCTGCCTGGGCAGCACCATCAAGCAGGCCGGCTCGCAGGAGGCCTTCCGCGCCATCGACCACGACCTGGTGCTGGCCTTCGCCCAGCGCGCTCGCGAACTGGGCGCGCGGCATCTGCTGGTGATCAGCGCACTGGGCGCCGACGCCAAATCCGGCGTGTTCTACAACCGCGTCAAAGGCGAGATGGAGCAGGCACTGATCGCCCAGGACTGGCCTCAGCTGACCATCGCCCGACCCTCGCTGCTGCTCGGCGCGCGCAGTGAGTTCCGCCTCGGCGAACAACTGGCCGCGCCCTTCATGCGCTGGCTACCCGGCAAGTACCGCGGCATCCAGGCCGCCGCCCTGGCGCGCGCGCTGTGGCGCCTGGCCCTGGAAGAAGGCGATGGCGTGCGCATCGTCGAATCCGACGAGCTGCGCCGTCTCGGCCGCTAACCCCCCGTTCAAAGCCTGGTGAGACCAGTTAGGGCCTTGGTTCATCGGTGGAGAATGCTGCGCCGCGCCTCAACCCCTGCGTACTGCCAAGTTTTGTCGGGTGGATAACGCTGTGCTTATCCACCCTTGGTGCAACTCGCAACGGGCAAGCTAACCCTGCCGACAAACCGCCGCGCTGTTCACTGCCTTATCGGCGCTTTAAACTCGGCCCTCCCCGGCCTGCCCGCACTTATCCGCACACAGGCCCGCCCTGCCCCTGCGCAGGACCACACCCACAGCCAGACACCGGAGAACCTATGCGCGAAGTCGTGATTGTCGCTGCCACCCGTACCGCCATCGGCGCCTTTCAGGGCGCGCTGAGCGCCATTCCCGCCGTCGAACTGGGCGCCACGGTAATCCGCAGCCTGCTGGCGCAGACTGGCGTCAGCGCCGAGCAGATCGACGAAGTGATTCTCGGCCAGGTCCTCACCGCCGGTGCCGGGCAGAATCCCGCGCGACAGAGCGTGATCAAAGCAGGCCTGCCGCACACGGTACCGGCCTTCACCCTGAACAAGGTCTGCGGCTCGGGCCTCAAGGCTGTGCAACTGGGTTACCAGGCCATCGCCTGCGGCGATGCCGAGGTGATCATCGCCGGCGGCCAGGAGAACATGAGTCTGGCGCCCTACGTCATGCAGCAGGCCCGCAGCGGCATGCGCATGGGCCACGGCAAGCTGCTCGACACCATGATCCAGGATGGTCTGTGGGACGCCTTCAACGACTACCACATGGGCATCACTGCCGAGAACCTGGCGGCCAAGTATAAGATCAGCCGCGAGCAGCAGGATGCCTTCGCCGCCACCTCGCAGCAGCGCGCTAGCGCCGCCCAGGAAGCCGGTCGCTTCGATGGCGAAATCACTCCGGTGCTGATCCCGCAGCGCAAAGGCGACCCCGTGGTTTTCGCCCGCGACGAACAACCGCGCGCCGGCACCACGGCCGAATCCCTGGGCAAGCTCAAGCCAGCTTTCCAGAAGGACGGCAGCGTCACCGCCGGCAACGCCTCCACCCTCAACGACGGCGCCGCCGCCGTGCTGTTGATGAGCGCCGAGAAGGCTGCCGAATTGAAGTTGCCGGTGCTGGCGCGCATCGCCGCTGCGGCAGGTTCGGGTGTCGACCCGGCGATCATGGGCATCGGCCCGGTGTCTGCCACTCGCCGCGCGCTGAGCAAGGCTGGCTGGAGCGTCGAGGATCTGGATCTGGTCGAAGCCAATGAAGCCTTCGCCGCCCAGGCCCTGTCGGTGGCCAAGGAGCTGGGCTGGAGCCTGGACAAGGTCAACGTCAACGGCGGCGCCATCGCCCTTGGCCACCCGATCGGTGCTTCCGGCTGCCGCGTGCTGGTGACCCTGCTGCACGAAATGCAGCGCCGCGACGCCAAGAAAGGCCTGGCCACCCTGTGCATCGGTGGTGGTCAGGGTGTGGCCCTGGCGGTCGAGCGCGCTTAAGAACCTGTTTACGATCTCCTGGTCGTCGGCCATACGGCGTTAAAAACAGCCTCGGAATGCTCATTACAGCTCGTAAACTCCGCTTCCTCGGCGTTTTGACCAGCCGGAGGCTGTTACTGGCGTAGCGCCTTGTCTGGCTCTAGTCCAAAAGATCGTAAATAGGTTCTAAGCAGATCGACGCGGGCGCAAGGCCTGCGTCGTTTCAGTTACCGCCGGTGACGCCGAGCCCGATGCCCAGCTCGGCGGCCACGGCGAATGGCAGCAGCACAGTATCCAGCAAGGCACTTGCCGGCAGATCCAGGCCCGCGTACTTGGGTGCTTCGGCGCCGAAGCGGTCCAGTGGACAGCAACCACCGTGCAACGCATACCAGTCCAGCCGCGTTCCCGAATAGATGATCGGTGCTCCCGGCTTGGCCGCATCCAGAGTACGCACACTGGCGCAGCCAGGCAGCAGCCCGATCAGTAGCAGCGCCAGGCTCAGTCCCGAGAACCTAATCATCGCTGCTCAGATGATGCTCGCCCCAACGCGGCAGCATGTCCTGGGGAATATTCAGCAGATTGAGGATGCGTGCGACGACGAAATCGATCAGATCGTCGATGGTCTGCGGCTGGTGATAAAAACCCGGCGAGGCCGGCACGATCACCGCGCCGAGGTTGGACAGCTTGAGCATGTGCTCCAAGTGGATACTGGAGTACGGCGCCTCGCGCGGCACCAGGATCAACTGGCGGCGCTCCTTCAAGGCCACGTCGGCGGCGCGCTCGATCAGATTGTTGCAGGCCCCCGTGGCGATGGCCGACAAGGTGCCGGTACTGCACGGCACCACCACCATGGCCGCCGGCGCACCGGAGCCCGAAGCCACCGGCGCCATCCAATCCTCCTTGCCATACACGCGGATCTGCCCCGGCGCAGCGCCGGTGTATTCGCTCAAGAACGCCTGCATGGCCTGCGGCTTGGCCGGCAGGGTTACATCGGTCTCGGTGGCCATCACCAACTGCGCGGCCTTGGAGATCAGAAAGTGCACCTCGCGCTCTTCCTGCACCAGGCAGTCGAGCAGGCGCAGGCCGTACTGGGCGCCGGAAGCGCCGGTCATGGCCAAGGTGATGCGCTCGGGACCAGACATGTTATTCCTCCAGTGCCTTGGCCAGCTTGCCATGCAGGCCACCAAAGCCGCCGTTGCTCATCACCACCACCTGGGTGCCGGGCGCCGCGTGGGCCTTGACCCCGGCGATGATCGCCTCCAGCGAGTCGCAGACCTCGGTCGGCACGCTGGACGAGGCCACCGTGGCGGCCAGGTCCCAGCCCAGGTTGGCCGGCGCGTACCAGTAGACCCGGTCGGCCTGCACCACGGAAGCCGGCAGGCCGTCGCGGTGGGCACCGAGCTTCATCGAGTTGGAGCGCGGTTCGATCACCGCGATCAGCGGCGCATCGCCGATCTGCTTGCGCAGACCATCCAGGGTGGTGGCAATCGCCGTCGGGTGGTGGGCGAAGTCGTCGTAGATGGTCACGCCCTTGACCTCGGCGACCTTCTCCATGCGCCGCTTGACGCTCTTGAAGCTGGACAGGCCGGCGATGCCCAGCTCCGGGACCACGCCAACATGCCGCGCCGCGGCCAGGGTGGCCAGGGCGTTGGCAACGTTGTGCTGGCCGGTCAGCGCCCACTCGACCACGCCCATCAGCGCTTCGTCGAACCACACCTCGAAGCGCGAGCCGTCGGCACTGAGCAGCTTGGCCTGCCACTGGCCGCCGTCACCAGTGGTCTGCACCGGAGTCCAGCAGCCCATGCCGATGACCCGCTGCAGGGCCTGCTCGGCCTGCGGATGGATGATCAGCCCCTCGCCCGGCACGGTGCGTACCAGGTGGTGGAACTGCCGCTCGATGGCCGCCAGGTCCGGGAAGATATCCGCGTGATCGAACTCAAGATTATTCAGGATCGCGGTGCGCGGGCGGTAGTGAACGAACTTGCTGCGCTTGTCGAAGAAGGCGCTGTCGTACTCGTCGGCCTCGACCACGAAGAACGGCGTCCCCCCCAGGCGCGCGGACACACCGAAGTTCTGCGGCACACCTCCGATCAAAAAGCCCGGGCTCATGCCGGCATGCTCCAGCACCCAGGCCAGCATGCTGGTGGTGGTGGTCTTGCCGTGGGTACCGGCCACGCCGAGGACCCAGCGGCCCTGCAGCACATGATCGGCCAGCCACTGCGGGCCGGAAACATAAGGCAAACCCTTGTTCAGCACGTACTCGACTGCCGGGTTGCCGCGACTCAAGGCGTTACCGACCACCACCAGATCAGGTGCCGGCTGCAGGTGGGCCGGCTCATAGCCCTGCATCAGCTCGATGCCCTGGGCTTCGAGCTGGGTGCTCATAGGTGGATAGACGTTGGCATCTGACCCGGTGACGCGATGGCCCAGCTCTTTCGCCAGGACCGCCAGGGAGCCCATGAACGTGCCGCAGATACCGAGAATATGGATATGCATGGATAACCCCAAGAACGACCCTCACCCGCACTGTGAATACGCCGCATGACTGACGACGGATTGCCCGATCGCAGCAACGACTGCAGTCGAGCAGATAGCAAATACCTGCACGACAGCGCCGAAGAGGTGGGCGCTCACATGGCCGGATAAAGGCCTGGAAATTTGCCGCAGGTTAGCACAGCGGCCAGCGGCAGAGCGTGCGCCGCACCGACAACGGTGCGGGCACAGATCGGCAGGATAAAACCATATGGCAGGTAGATGCACGGACAGGCGCTACGGGGTCACTCACCGGCAGACAGTGAGCGCCCCGCATACAACTCAACTGGCCCGGGCGAACTCCGGCGGAATCACGCAGAGCGAGGCCGGCAGGTGTATCAGGGTGGTGAAGCCACGGTAGTCGGCGCCTTCATCACCGGCATCAAGCTTGATCTCGATGCTGCCGCCCTCGGATTCGAGGAACTCGCGCACCGCATCCATGCCGACACCGCGTCCGGATACTTCGGTGACTTCATCGGCGGTGGAGAAGCCGGAAGTGAAGATCAGGTTGGCGATCTCGCTGGCCGCAGGACGCGCCGCATCGGCCGGGTACAGCCCCATGCCGACGGCCTTGGCGAATATCTTGCCCAAGGCAATGCCACGCCCATCGTCGCGCACCACGAAACTGACTGCACCGTCGTCTTCCACCGCATCGATGCGGATACTGCCCCGCTCGGCCTTGCCCTTCGCGCGACGCTCGGCCGGCGCTTCGATGCCGTGGTCCACAGCGTTGCGCAACACATGCATAAAGATATTGTTGAGCATGCCGTGTGCGGCCTTGCGCGTGTAGATATCGTGATCCTCGATCACCACCAGCGGTGCCGGCTTGCCCAGTTCCTCCGCCAGCGACTGCACCGACTTGAGCACATCGGCAATCACCGACTCCAGTGGCTCGGCATCGATGGCTGCCAGGGAGTGGTAGGTATCACGCACGATGCTGATCACATTGGCCGGCAGTTCGGTATCGGACAGCGCAGCAATGCTCTCCAGCAGGCGGCTGATCTGCTCCCGGTCGACCCGCGCGCCTGCGATGCCCTGCTTGCCATCACGGCCCAGCTTGTCCTTGAAGATGCTGCTATAGACCTTGATCGCCTGCTCGGCGAAGGCCAGCTCGCTCAACAATTCCTGAGGCTGCCACTGCATGTCCTCGTTCTTGCGCAGCTGGTCGTAGGTATTTTCGATGCGGTGCACCGTATCAGTGATGTGCTTGAGGCCATAGGTGCGGGCGTTACCCTTGACCGTATGGATGTTGCGGAACAGCTCGGCCAGCTTGCCGAGATCCTTCTGCTCGGTTTCCTCGATGATGGTCCGGCACTTGTCGACGAAGGACGTCGATCCCTCGATGAAGTCGCTGAACTTGTCGGCATCCACCGATAGGATCTCGCCGATCATCATCAGCTCCTGCTTCTGCCCCTCGGCCTCGGCCTGCAGCTCCTTCAGCGCGGTGACATCGCGCACGGTGACCATCAGTTTGGTGATCACGTCCTGATCATCGATGATCGGATCCCAGTCCAGCTCGATCAGCTTGTTCGGCTTGTCGCTGAACTCCAGGGTCAACTCGGTCACCAGCAGGTGCGAGTTGAACTCGTACATCATCGCGTCTTCGCCGACGATGGACGCCACCGCGGTGGAGGCCGCATCGATGACGTCGGCGCTCAGGGTCGAGCGCCTGAACATGAAGTCGACGAAGTTGCGGTTGGCGATTTCCTTGGTCTCGAAGATGGTCTCCAGGTACGCCGCATATTCGGGATGGATCAGGCCGCCATCGACGATGGTGAACAGGCCCTGGTGCATGTTGGAGAACATGTTGGCGATGTCTTCGTTCTTCTGCTTCAGCGCCGCCGTACGCTCCTCGACCTTGCGCTCCAGCGTGCGATTATGTTCCTCGATCACCTCAACCATGCGGATGTTCTTGATGGTGGTGACCAGGGAACGCGCCACCGAGGCGACGAACTCATAGTCGCTGTCGGCGAAGGCCACCTTGTTCACTTCGCCGGAGAAGTTCATCACACCGATCAGGATGTCCTTGTCGACCAGCGGTACGCAGAGCAGGGCCTTGGCTTTCTCGCCCTCACCGCCGACATAGGACGGGTCGCGACTGGTGTCCGGTACGAACAGTGCCTGCTTGGAGGCGGCCGCACGGCCGATCACGCCCTCGCCCATGGTGAAGGTGATCGCCGACGGTGCGCCGTCCATCTGCTTGGGCGGCAGGAAGGCTTTCGCCTCCAGCTCGTTGTCCTTGTTGAACAGGTAGACCGAGCCGCGCTCGATGCCGATCTTCTCGTACATGGCATGCAGCACCAGCTCCAGCGCCGTGTCCTGGTCGCGCGCAGCCGCCAGGGTGCCGCCGATGCCGTTGAGCTTGGCCAGGTCAATCATCTTCTTGCGAATGGCCAGGCGCATGGAGTTGAAGTTCTGCGTCGCCAGACCCAGCAGGATGATCAGGATCACGATGGTGCTCTTGAAGCCGAAGCTGACGCTATCGCCCAGCTCGGCTTGCAGGCGATTGAACTGGGCGTCTGCAGACACCAGAACCTCATCCAGCCCCGCCACCGACTTCTCTACCGCTACCTTGGAAGCACTCAATTGCTCGCGGGCGGTTTGCGCCTGGGTCAGTTGTTCGCGCTTGTAGTCGACCAGGTTGGGCTGGGCCTTGAGCCTTGCACGCAGGGCTTCGACGCTGCTCTGGGCGGTGCCGATGATGTCGGCGTCATCCATCGGCTGGAACAGGGGAATGGCTTTGTCGAACCAGAACATCGCCCCATTGATGATGAATTCGAAGTCGTCCTGAGCGCTATCCAGACGCTCGAGATCCTCACCGTTCTGGATTTCCTGGGCCGCCTTGGCCACACCTGCCATCAGAGCATCGGCCTGGTTGGCAAAGCCCTGGGCCAGGCTCAGATCCTTTTCCAGCGCCCGACTCGGGGCGCGGAAGTTGACGATTTCGAGGAAGGCGAAACCAACGTCGTCGGAGCGCTCCATGACCACGCCGACTTCATCCTCGACCTGTTGCTTGGCGATCAGCACGGCCAGTTTGGCGTCGAACATCTTGCGCACGGCGACGGTGTAGGTTTCGTAGTTGCTCTTGATGTCGGCGACCAGGGCAGCACGCTGCGGGTCGGCCTGGGCCAGGGTCTCGAGGGTCTTGAAGCCCTCGGCGAACTCGGTGGCGCCTTTTTCGAAGTCATCGCGATAGGGGCGGATGTCTTCTTCGCTCAGCGCGTTGAAACCCAGCGCACTGAGGTTGGCCAGCTTCAACAGGCGAATCTGCACCTTGTTGACCTCGCTGACCACCGGAACGGCCGTTTCGTGAACGCGCTCGTTGGAACTGCTGATGTCGCTAAGAGTCCACAGGGACATTGCGCCAGAGATGGTCAACAACAGCAGGATGACGGCGAACCCAAAGGCTACCTTCTGATTGAAACTGAGCTTGAGCGTTGGCATGCAATCACCATAGTGGACTCTTTATTTTTATATTCCAGCGATGAAGCTAGGCATCCTTATCGGCAGCCTATGACCGATCAGCTACTTACAACGGCAGGCGTTGCGCCTTAACCGGCAACCAGTTTCTGAATCGCGCCCAGTGCATTGGCGCCGTTGAATGGTTTGACGATCCAACCTTTGACACCCGCCGCCTTGCCGCGATTTTTCATGTTGGGGTCGTTCTCGGTGGTCAGCATGATGATGTTGACGGTCTGATTGCCCAGCTCGCTGCGCACTTTCTCGGCCATGGTCAGGCCGTCCATGTTCGGCATGTTGACGTCCGAAATGACCAGCTTGATGGCCCGATCGGCCTTGAGCTTGGCCAGCCCGTCCTTACCGTCGACTGCGGTTTCCACCGTGAAATTGTTGGACTTGAGGAATGCGGCCACTTCATTGCGGATCGCGGCGCTGTCATCTACTACGAGTATTTGTGCCATTGGATTCAGCCTTACCTTTTCTATGCAGCCAAACTGCTATTAATCATCTTTTTGGCAGTACGGCAGTTGACTCAGAACAATTCGAGGCAACCACTTTCAACCAAGTCTTCCACTTTGTTTTCGTCGGCCTGCAGGTACTCCTCAGGCGACCAGCGAATATTGAAAATGAATTTCTGGAACAGGGTGACCGGCGCCAACTGGCCATGCACGTCACGCAGCGTGTACTTGAAGCACAGCTGCGAACGATCGGTGCCGAAGGAGATGTATTCCTTGTACTGGTTGACTGTGATCGGCACGCTGATGCGCGTGCTGTCATCGATGGTCGCCGGGTGCAGCGCCAGCAAGCGGGTTCTCAAGCCACCCCAGGCCAGGTTGGTGATTTCGCTGAGCATGCCCATGACGTCGCGAAAATCCACGGCATGGCCATCGATAGCCGTGCGGCCAGCCTTGATCAGCTCGATCATCGGCTGCTCCTCGCTCTGCACCATCATGTAGCCGCTGAACCAGGGCGACTCGACCGGCAGCAGGCTAAGGATGTCGCCATAGGTGAGCTTGTCCTTCACCAGGTAAGGCAGCTCGTTGCTCACTTCGACGTCACGAAAAAGCGCCGTCAGGGAACTGTGGGTAACTTCTTCGATGCGCCGAATCAGCGAGATGGGGTATTCGGTGTCGGCCAGGTACTGGTCGAGCAGCAGCTTGAGGGTTTCCGGACGCTCGATATCGTAGGCACCGGCCACGCAGGCGCGTTGCTCGGCGGGCAGGTCGTCCAGGTCGGTACGGCCGTCGCGGCGAATGAAGATCGGCAGCTCGCGGCGCAGCTGATGAACCCGCCGGGCCAGTTCGAAGCCACTGGCAATGCCCTCGGCACGGTCGACAAAACCCTCTGAAATCAGCACCGCCCCCAAGTCGATATTGGCTTCCAGCATCTTCATGGCCGAATGGTTGGCCTGTTTGAGGGCGATCAGACCCTGTTCGCTGCAAAAAGCCTTCAACTGAGTCTGGGCGACGGCAGCATCCTCGAAGATCAACACCTTGCTGACGAGCTGTTTCTCAAAACCGATCATACGGACGCAACCCTCTTGTAATTGAAGTCGGGGCTTTTAAAACAGTTCCAGCTCTCCTGAGCTGTCGGCGGCGGCATCCATCTCGCTGACGTAGTCCTGATATGGCAACAGGGTAAAATCGCCTTCGTTGCGGGCGATCACCAGCGCGCTGGCGGCGAATAGCGAGGGCGCGCCGATGGCTGCCTGAGCGCGCACATGCACGCAGTGGGCAAGCTTGAGGTTGTCGAAGTTGAGGCTGGCGCTCTCCAGGAAGTTCGGCGTAGACATCCCCAGCGGCGGGCAGCTGCCTTGCAAGTGACGCTTGAACGTACCGCAGAAGCTGTTGCTCATTTCCATCAGGTAGTCGGTGTACACCGACTCCTCGAGGTCTTCGAGCTTGGTGTCAGTTGCCTCCGCCACGAAGGCGCGATTGGCCGCATCCATGGAATGATGCAGCAGGCACATGATCTTGAACTTGAACGAAGAAATGGTCAGGACGAGGCAGTGATCATGCCGCAGTTCATCCAGCGTCTCGACCTTGCTGGTGACCCAGGGCACGGCAGGCGCACAGGCCTTCAGGGTTTGCTCCAACGCCACCTGCAGCAACTTGTACAGCGTCGCATCGAGCTCGTAATTGGCTGTGCGCATGGCTTAGTTGGCACCTTCCAGGGTCTGCCCGAGGCTACTGATCCGGCTCTGCACGCCATGAATGGCGGTCACGATCATATTGCCGCCGGCCTGCACATCCTGAAACGCCAGGGTGGCAATCAGGGCGTTCTTGTTCAGGTTGGTGCGGTAGTCCTCGTTCAGCGTTTCGGCGCTGGTCGAGAGCTTGCGCACCTCATCGGCAACCACCGCAAAGCCACGCCCGGACTCACCCGCACGCGCCGCCTCGATCGCCGCATTGAGCGACAGAATGGCGATCTGGCCGACGATGCCCTTAAAGTCGCCGATCTGCTTCTGCATGATCTTGTTGTGGACCATGATGCCGTTCATGCCTTCATGCCAGCGATCGATGGTCGCGGTTATATCCAGCAACTCCTGCACCGAGGTTTCAATCTGCACCAGATTGCCGGCCATTTCCTGCAAGATGGCCTGACGTGCGCGCTGCAGATGGTCAATTTCCTGCTCCAGGGACTGGCGAGTCTGCTCGGACTCCTGTTGCAGGGCATAGAGTTCCTGCTGGGCCTGCTGCTGGCTCTGCGCCAGGGTTTGCCGCAGTGCATCGAGTTCTTCGCGGCTCTGCTGCTGATGCTGCTCGAGCACCTCAGGCAACAGCATGTTGCGGCGCTGCGCTTCGCTGTCAGCCAGGGCCCGCTGTAAGGTCTCCAGCGCCCGCGCATGCCTGGTTTGCAGCAGCCAGAAGCCGACGCCAGCGACCAGCAATAACAAAACCAGGGTAATCACACCGAACGGGGAACTCTCCCCCGTGACGCTGGTGCCGGTAACGGCCAAGGTACCAACCATGCTGTTCAATGGCTGGAGGCAGAAGCAGGGAGCGCTGAGCGACAACGACATAGATGATCTCGACAAATGCATTCAGTCACGTTCGGCGCAAACAACCGCCGACCACCCCAGCCTGACATCGCCCCTGTACCACCTGTGTCCTGCACCCTGAACGCCGGTTCAACGTGCGTGCCGCAACGGGGTCTGGCTGGCACCTCTACCGTTAGATATCTGCTCTTGGCAGACAAACTTGAACGGTGACATGTCGCGACGCCAAAACTGGCGCCAGAAATCTTTCACCCGAGCCTACCCCTCGGCAAAAGCAAAAGCCATTAGCAAAATGGCAATCTGCCAGCATTTCTGCTCGATTTTTCGATCGCCCCCTGCCACTCAAGGCCATACCGACAAAGGGCCGCCCGTCGGCTCATATCAGCCAAGGCAGCCCTGAACGTATGAGCGATGGCCCCGAGCATGGCAAATGCTGCCGCGTATTCAGCGGCGCCAGCGCACAGCCGGTTGGGGCCATGGCGCATATTCCACCTAGGCTCCCAGGGCGAAGACTGCACCTGTTGCTTCAACGTGCGCCGGAGGGCCTGAGCCAGGGCATGGCGGCCAGCCGCGAGTCGTACCGGATGACGCCAACTGCCTGATCCGCTCCACCTAGAAAGCGCCGCTAGCAAAACCGCCGAGGGCCTTGCTCGGCGAGCAGCGTTAAATCAAACGCTTGCTTGGATTGCGCTTTCCAGTTGCATTAGGCAGGATCAAGTCTGACCACTGGCACAGCATCTGCATTGCCAGCCACGCCACTCCACAAAAGCCGAGGCCCGCTATGCGCATCGTCCAAGCCACCCTGGAGCATCTGGACCTGCTGACTCCGCTGTTCATCAAGTACCGTGAGTTCTATGGCGAGCTGCCGCTGCCGGACTCGTCGCGCAAGTTCCTGGAGAACCGCCTCAGCCGTAAGGAATCGGTGATCTACCTGGCCCTGGCCGATGACGAGGACAAGGCGCTCGGTTACTGCCAGCTGTTCCCCAGCTTCTCTTCGCTGTCGCTCAAGCGCGTGTGGATCCTCAACGACATCTTCGTTGCCGAAGACGCCCGCCGCATGTTGGTCGCCGACCGCCTGCTGCAGACCGCCAAGCAGATGGCCAAGAGCACCAATGCCGTGCGCATGCGCGTCGCCTCCAGCGTCAACTTCGAAACCGCACACAAAACCTACGAGTCGATCGGTTTCCGCGAGGACACCGAGTTCAAGAACTTCGTCCTCCCCCTCGACGAAGATTGAGCCGCACAGCCCCCAGCGCAAGGCTGGGGGCCGCTTCACTCAGCGCCTGCGCCACAAGCGCCGCCAACGCCCCCGCCAGCCAGTTGCGCCTCGCGCGCCAGCTTCCTGCTCGAACAATTGCTGCAGGTTGAACTGTAATTCCGACAGCGCCTCGTAACGCTGCCCGGCCTGGGGCGCCAGCGCGCGGGCCAGCACGCCATCCCAGCCCTGCGGCACTGTCTCGAGCAGGCGCGCCAGCGGCACATAGCGACTGCCGTCATTGACCGCCGAACGCGCCGCTTCCGGCCATTGCCCACAGAGCAGCCAGTAGGCCAGCGCCGCAACGGAAAACTGCTCAGCCCGCCCATCCACCGCCTCCGCTGCGCGTAGCTCCGGGGCCAGGGGCAAGGCCTCGGCCGGCAGCAGCTGGCGCGGCACACCCGGCAGGATCGCCGCCAGCTCCGGCAATAACAGCAAACGCCCCTGCTCGTTGAGCAGAATCTGCCGCGGGCTCAACCACAAGCCCTGCATGCCGCGGCGCTGCAGGGCGCGCACGGCATCGATCAGTTGCCCGAGCAGGGGCAACAGCGTGGCCGCATCCAGGTTGCCGCGCGCGCTCCGCCATTGGCTCAGGCTGCACATGTCCGCGCCTGGCGGTTCCAACAACAGATAGGCAAAGCGGCGTGGCTGACGGGGCGAAACAACCTGTGGCAGTGCCGCCAGGCTGCAACGGCGCAACACCCACTCGCGCTGCCAGAAAGCCTCGTCGGCGGCACTCGCCGCCAACCACAGCAGCGCTTCGCGGCCATCCTCTGCGCACGCCTGAAACACTCGTCCAGCCGGGCCATAGGGACATTCGGCCTGTAGCAGCCAGCCATCAAGACGCATGCCGACCTGCGCCTGCACCACGCTCGGCAGGGGCTGACAACCCTCATGCGGCATCCCTGCGGGCAGGGCTTCCGGCAGCAGCAACACCGCCGCCCCCGGCGCCTGCAGCAGCGGTGACAGCGCCGTGCTTACGGCGTTGCCCGGCAAGTCCGCGCAAGCGGAGCGGAAAGCCTGCAGGTCCGCCACCTCGAACAGCGGCTGCGGCCCCAGGAGCAGGGCCGTACCCGCCTCGCTCGGCAAATGATGCTGCACCAGCGCCAGTTCGGCCTGCACCCCGAGATACTGCTCTGCACGCCCGACCAGGCTCTGCAAGACCCTTTGCTGATAGCGCAACAGGCCGATATTGCCGGCCTGCAGGAAGTGCACCTCGCCCGCCTGCACCAGCAATAGTCCGGCACTCAGCTCGCCAGGCGACGCATGCGCCTGGCGCTGACGATAGAGGCGCAGGTTCAGCGCGGACAGCACCTGGCGGGCAGCCTGGGTATCACTCCAGCCCTGCGGCGTGCAGAGGAAATCGGCGAACAGCGCGTCGAGCTGCTCCTCGAGAGCCTGCACCACATCTGCGCACTGGCGAGCCCAGAGCAGTGCAACCAGCAACAGCGATGCATCACCCTGGCGAGAGTCGATCCAGGCTGCCCGACTGCGCGCGGCCTGGCCGGGCAGGTCAATGCCCTGGCCCAGCGCCAGGCCTACGATTGGCTGTTCTATCCACTGCAACGACATCGCGCCGCTCCACCGCCAGGCTGATTCTGTTGCTCTGCAGCCTTTGTGCCGAGCGCCGACTTGCAGCTGCCGCAGAGGCTGCATAAGGTGGGCGCCCCAAGCCTACGAAACCTTATCCATGTGGTCATTTCGTGCCTGGCGCCAGCGCCGCATCCTCGCGCGAGCGCCGTACACCACCCAGCACTGGCAGCAGGTACGCCAGCGTCTGGCGCTGCTCGACGGGCTCAGCGAAGCCGAGGAACAGCGTCTGTTCCGCCGCGCCGTTCTGTTCCTCCACCACAAGCACCTCAGCGCCCTGCCCGGCGTCGAGCTGAGCCGAGTCGATCGCCTGACCCTCGCCGCCCTCGCCGAACTGCCGCTGCTGCACCTGGCTGACCTCGACTGGTACCAGGGCTTCCACGAGATCGTGCTGTACCCGGACGACTTCGTCAGCCCGCAGCGCCACCGCGACGCCAGTGGTGTGGAACATGAATGGGATGCCGAACACAGCGGCGAGGCCTGGCACCGCGGCCCGGTGATCCTCGCCTGGCCCGGCGTGCAGGCCAGTGGCGGCTGGGATGGCTACAACCTGGTGATCCACGAGCTGGCGCACAAGCTGGACATGCTAAACGGCGACGCCAACGGCCTGCCGCCGCTGCACCGCAGCATGCGCATCGATACCTGGGCCGCCACCATGCAGGCCGCCTACGAGCAGATGAACAGCATCCTCGATGCCGATCCCGACGCGCCAACCGCCATCGATCCCTATGCCGCGGAAAACCCGGCAGAGTTCTTCGCCGTCACCAGCGAATACTTCTTCAGCGCCCCGGATCTGCTGGCCGAGGCCTTCCCGGCGGTGTACGCCCAGCTCCAGGCCTTCTATCGCCAGGATCCACTGGCCCGCCTGCAGCAACTGCAGGCCAGCCACCCGGACTACCGGGAAAACCAATCCCCGACCAAAGGCTGAGCAACTGGACGTAGTAACGCCGGGAGAATCTGCCTATAATCCCGCCACTTTTTTTGGCCCAACCCTGGGGTGTCCACTATGAGCTACAGCAAAGTCCCGGCCGGCAAAGACGTGCCGAACGACATCTACGTCGCCATCGAGATTCCGGCCAACCATGCGCCGATCAAGTACGAAATCGATCACGATACCGATTGCCTGTTCGTCGATCGTTTCATGGCCACCCCGATGTTCTACCCGGCCAACTACGGTTTCATCCCGCACACCCTGGCCGACGACGGCGACCCGCTCGACGTGCTGGTCGTGACTCCGTATCCGGTCGCCCCGGGCTCGGTCATCCGCTGCCGTCCGGTTGGCGTGCTGAACATGACCGACGAAGCCGGCGGTGACGCCAAGCTGATCGCCGTACCGCACGACAAGCTGACCACCATCTATAAAGATGTACAGGAATACACCGACTTGCCTCCGCTGCTGATCGAGCAGATCAAGCACTTCTTCGAGAACTACAAGGATCTCGAGAAGGGCAAGTGGGTCAAGGTCGAAGGCTGGGGCAACGCTGACGAAGCCCGCGCTGCAATTCTGAAGGCGGTAGCGGCTTACCAAAAATAAGCCAGTACCACCCCCTGAAGGCCGGCCACAAGCCGGCCTTTTTATTGCCCGGAGAAAAGTTCTAATCAAGCCTGCGGCATGCCGAAAACTTGCTGCTGGCATTCCGGGCTTGCGAACTTCGGTGCAACGCAAGCCATCGGCGGCGTATCGCCATTGCAGCAGGCAAACGAAAACGGCCTGCTCAGTTGCAGGCCGTTTTCGCAAAAAGGGCACGGGATGGATAACCCCGTGAGTGCGCCAACCGGATAGGTCGGTGCGGATGGCGGCAAGCCGCCAGAAGAGAGATCACTCGACGCCGGGCGGGTAAGCCCCCTGAGCAGGTGCACCAAGTGTGGCGGGCGACCAGCCTCGCTGGTCATCCATCCGGCCAGACGCCTGCGACAGCCCCTGGCAACGGCGGTAAGCCGCTTGTAGCAACGCAACGAACAGTGTCCGCTGCGGAATCCGTTACAGCATGCCTCGGCAAGCTTTCAGCCAGCTTTCCATGGCGCCATCAAGCTGATTGCCGGGCGACGACAACGGTGGATAAGCAGAGCGTTATCCACCGCCATCACCCAACGACTTAGCCGATGGTCATCAGGCTGGCGTTCCCGCCGGCCGCCGCGGTGTTCACGCTCAGGGCATGCTCGATCAGCAGGCGCTCCAGCGAGATATCCGTCTCGCCCTTGTTCAGGCCATGCACACCGATGATTGCGCCCTTGCGCTGGGCCGCCAGCTGACTGACCTCGCGCAGCTGGTCGGAATCGCCGTGATGCAGGATGGCGTCGAACTCGGCGTCCACGCTGGTCCAGTCGGCGACCAGGTCGATGCGTTTCTGCACCTCTTTCGGCAGGCTGGCGAACAGCTCGCGCTGGCTTTCCAGCCACAGGGCGCGGCTGCCCACGGCCAGGGTCGCGGCCAGTTGCGCGAGCAGGTCGCCGCGCTCCTCGGCCAGGCCCAGCACGCGCTCACGCGGCAGCAGGCTGTAGGTGTTGCGTTCGCCGGTCGGGCCGCTGAGCACGTGACAGGTATAGCTCTGCGCCAGCTCGGCGTAGCGCGCACATAGCGCAGCCAGGGCCTGGTCGTGCTTGCTGGCCCACTCGCTCAGCGCATGCAGGGCTTTTTCCTGCTCGGCCGGACGTGGCAGCGGTTGCACGTTGTCGCCCTTGAGCTGCGCGGCCACCGCCTCCTGCGGACGGGTCGAGAGCAGGCGATAGAGGTACAGCGGGCCGCCGGCTTTCGGGCCGGTGCCGGACAGACCTTCGCCACCGAACGGCTGCACGCCGACCACGGCACCAACGATGTTGCGGTTCACGTACAGGTTGCCGACATGGGCGTTATCCACCACCTGGGCGATGGTTTCGTCGATGCGCGTATGCACGCCGAGGGTCAGACCGTAGCCGCTGTCGTTGATCTGCTGCAGCAGGTTGCCCAGATCGCTGCGCTGGTAGCGCACCAGGTGCAGCACCGGGCCGAAGATTTCGCGCTGCATCTCGGCGAAGCTGTCCAGCTCAATCAGAGTCGGCATGACGAAGGTGCCACGCTTGATCTCGTCGCCGCTGACGCGGGCGCTCTGGAACACCTTGCGACCTTTCTCGCGCATCTTCTCGATGTGCTGCTCGATATTGCCCTTGGCTTCGGCATCGATCACCGGACCGATGTCAGTGTGCAGGCGCTCCGGCGAACCCATGCGGTATTCGGCCATGGCGCCCTTGAGCATTTCCACCACGCGGTCGGCCACGTCGGCCTGCACGCACAGCACGCGCAGGGCCGAGCAACGCTGGCCAGCGCTGTCGAAGGCGGAGTTGACCACGTCGACCACCACCTGTTCGGCCAGTGCCGAGGAGTCGACGATCATCGCGTTGAGGCCGCCGGTTTCGGCGATCAGCGGGATGGTGCGGCCCTGGGCATCGAGGCGCCCGGCGATGTTGCGCTGGAGGATGCCGGCGACTTCGGTGGAACCGGTGAACATCACCCCACGCACGCGCTCGTCACCCACCAGGCGCGCGCCGACGGTCTCGCCGCGGCCCGGCAGCAACTGCACGGCACCGGCCGGCACGCCGGCTTCGAGAAGGATGCGCACGGCCTGGGCGGCGATCAGCGGAGTCTGCTCGGCCGGCTTGGCCAGCACGGTGTTCCCGGCGGCGAGGGCCGCGGCCACCTGGCCGCTGAAGATCGCCAGCGGGAAGTTCCACGGGCTGATGCACACCACCGGCCCCAGCGGGCGGTAGTTGTCGTTGCTGAAATACTCACGCGCCTGCGCCGCGTAGTAGCGCAGGAAGTCCACCGCTTCGCGCACTTCGGCAATGGCATTGGCGAAGGTCTTGCCCGACTCGCGCACCAGCAGGCCCATAAGTTGCTGGATTTCCGCTTCCATCTGGTCGGCGGCGCGATCCAGTACGGCGGCGCGCTCGCCCGGCAGGGTCGACTGCCAGATCTGCCCGCTGGCCTGGGCGCAGAGGATCGCGCTCTTCACATCGGCTTCGCTGGCTTCATGCACATGGCCGACCAGGTCGCGGTGATCGGCCGGGTTGCGCACCGGCTCGGCCGGGCCGGGGTTGGGCGCATCGCAGCCGAGCATCGGCTGGGCCACATACAGGGTATTGGTGGAGGACAGCAGCGCCGAGGACAGCGAACCCAGGCGGTGTTCGTTGGCCAGGTCGATGCCACTGGAGTTGGCGCGGGCGGCGCCGTACAGGTCACGCGGCAGCGGGATGCGCGGGTGCGGCAGGCCGACAGCGCCTTCCTGGGCGGCCATCTGCTCGACCTGCTCGACCGGGTCGAGCACCAGCTCCTTCAGCGAGATGCTGTGGTCGGCGATGCGGTTGACGAACGAGGTGTTGGCGCCGTTTTCCAGCAGGCGACGGACCAGGTAGGCGAGCAGGGTTTCATGGCTGCCGACCGGGGCATAGATGCGGCACGGACGGTTGAACTTGCCGTCAGCGACCTTGCCCACTACTTGCTCATACAGTGGTTCGCCCATGCCGTGCAGGCACTGGAACTCGTACTGACCCGGGTAGTAGTTCTGCCCGGCGATCTGGTAGATGGCCGACAGCGAGTGGGCGTTGTGGGTGGCGAACTGCGGGTAGATGGCTTCCGGTACGGCCAGCAGCTTGCGCGCGCAGGCGAGGTAGGAAATGTCGGTGTACGGCTTGCGGGTGTAAACCGGGTAGCCTTCCAGGCCGTTGACCTGGGCCAGCTTGATTTCGCTGTCCCAGTAGGCGCCCTTGACCAGGCGGATCATCAGGCGGTGACGGCTGCGCTTGGCCAGATCGATGACGTAGTCGATCACGTACGGGCAGCGCTTCTGGTAAGCCTGAATCACAAAGCCGATGCCGTTCCAGCCGGCCAGCTCCGGGGCGAAGCACAGGCGCTCGAGCAGATCGAGGGAGATTTCCAGGCGGTCGGCTTCTTCGGCGTCGATGTTCAGGCCGATGTCGTACTGCTTGGCCAGCTTGGTCAGGCCCAGCAGGATCGGGTACAGCTCGTCCATCACGCGGTCGTACTGGGCGCGGCTGTAGCGCGGGTGCAGGGCGGAGAGCTTGATCGAGATGCCCGGACCTTCGTAGATGCCACGGCCGTGGGAGGCCTTGCCGATGGCATGGATGGCCTGCTCGTAGGAAGCCAGGTAGCGCTTGGCGTCTGCCTCAGTCAGCGCGGCTTCGCCGAGCATGTCGTAGGAGTAGCGGAAGCCTTTGCTCTCCATGCTGTTGGCGTTGGCCAGGGCCTCACCGATGGTTTCGCCGGTGACGAACTGCTCGCCCATCAGGCGCATGGCCATGTCCACGCCCTTACGGATCACCGGCTCGCCGCTCTTACCGATCAGGCGGTTGAGCGAGGACGACAGGCCAGCTTCGTTATGGGTGGCGACCAGCTTGCCGGTGATCAGCAGACCCCAGCTCGCCGCGTTGACGAACATCGAGGCGCTCTGGCCGAGGTGCTGACTCCAGTTGCCGTTGGCGATCTTGTCGCGGATCAGCGCGTCACGGGTGGCCTTGTCCGGGATGCGCAGCAGCGCCTCGGCCAGGCACATCAGCGCCACGCCTTCCTGAGACGACAGCGAGAACTCCTGCAGCAGGCCCTGCACCAGGCCCTGGCGGCCGCTGGCGGTCTTCTGGTTGCGCAGTTTCTCGGCAATGCCGAGGGCCATCTTCTGGGTGGCTTCGGCCTGCTCTTTTGGCAGTCGGGCCTGCTCCAGCAGCATCGGCAGCGCCTCGGTTTCCGGGCGGCGATAGGCGGAGGTGATGGCGGCGCGCAGCACCGACTGCGGCAGGATGCTTTCGGCGAAATCGAGGAATACCTGCAGGCCTTGCTCGCTCAGCGCGTCGACCGACTCTTCACCGGCAGCAGCGGCCAGGCCGGAATGCTCGGCCGGGGTCAGACCGCCTTCGACCTGCTCCAGGTAGTTGAAGATCGCCTGCTTGATCAGCCAGTGCGGGGTGCGGTCGAGGGAGTGGGCAGCTTGCTTGAGACGCTCGCGGGTGGCGTCGTCGAGTTTTACGCCAAGGGTAGTAGTGGCCATTGGTTTTCCTATCTGGGGTAGTGCGCTGCTGGCGCGTGGCGAAAGAGTAACCCCCAAACAAACAAAGGTGCAACCTTGTGCAACCGCACATTAGACTAATTGGTCACAACACCCAGCAAACAACCCAAAGCCTCTGGAATAAAGAGCTGCAGGAGTGCAACCCGAGACTCGATGTTCACCATTGAACATGCAAACCTAGCTGCGAGCCAGTTGCACCCACCTGCCACCGACAGCGCACAGCACCAACAGATCTGTCGACCGATAGGCTGCACCCACCTGTATGGCATAGCCTCGCGACGGGTATTGGGCAAGTAACACCGACAGGTGTCAGCAGGCGCAGTGCAGGCAAGACCTAGTGCGCCGTCGTGCCGCCTCAGCCCCCGCCGGGTGCAGCAAGGCCCTGCGTAGCCCCAGGTGCCCCTACGAGCAAGCGGCGTGCAATTCACCCAGCGGCAGCACGGTAACGCTGACTTCCGGGTCGTGACTGCCACCACCGAGGATCACCCCGCGCAGCGGAGAAACATCGGTGAAGTCGCGACCCCAGCCGAGGGTGATGTGCTCCTGCGCCGGCAGCAGGTTGTTGGTCGGATCGAAATCCACCCAACCCTGGCGCGGACAGTACACCGAGACCCAGGCGTGCGAGGCGTCGGCACCGATCAGCCGCGGCTGGCCGGGTGGCGGCTGGGTCAGCAGGTAGCCACTGACGTAGCGCGCGGCCAGGCCGCGTGAACGCAGACAGGCGAGCATCAGGTGGGCGAAGTCCTGACACACCCCGCGGCGCTCCTCCAGCACCTGCAGCAACGGGGTCGCCACCTGGGTGGCTTCGTCGTCGAAGGTGAATTCGTCGAAGATCTTATTCATCAGTGCGCGCACCGCCAGCAGCAGCGGCCGCCCCGGCGGGAAGCAGTCGGCGGCGAAGGCAGCGAAAGCCTGCTTGAGGTGCACATAGGGTGACTGGAAGCGGTAGCGCATGGCCTCCAGCAGCTCCCCCGACAAGGCCTGCCCGGAGTAGCCGAGTGCCGCGCAGACAGCCTCCCAGGGCTGCGAGTCGACTAGATCGAGCAGCGGCCGCGCGAGTACCTCGACGCGCAGCCGGGCACTCACGCGCAGCTCGTCGTGCGGGCGCTCGAAGGCCAGGCGGGTCAGCGGATTACCGTACACATCGAGACCATCCTGGCGCTTGCTCGGCTGCGGACCGACCTGCAGCAGGCGCTCGCTGCAACGCTGCCAGGGACATTCGCGCGGCCACAGATGCGCCAGCTGCTGGGCCAGGGACACCGGCGCCGAGTAGCGGTAATGGGTGTCATGGAGAATCTGGTAGTGGGCGCTGCTCATGACGAGAGTGTCCCGCGACTGGCATCCACATGCACGAAGAAGCGCAGGCCGAGCTGATCGGAAACCTGTCCGGCCGCGCCGACTATCTGCAGCAGCAGGTCGGCCAGACCGCCAAGCACCGCACGCACCCCGGACTGGCCGAACAGCGGATTCTCCAGGCTGGCCAGGTTGAAGCCGGCCAGCTTCTGCTCCAGCTCGACCAGGCGACTGTCGGCACTGAAGCCGAAGCTGTCCTGCAGGCGCTCCAGCGAACGCAGCAGGGTGCGCAGCTGGAACAGCACGGCATGCGGGTTCTGCTCGTCGAGCAGGAGCAGGTCGAGCACCGGGATCAGCTGCGCCGAGGCCAGGTAGCGGGTGCGGTAGGTGATGCTACTGTTGCCCAGCTCCAGCAACCACTCCAGCGCCGACTGGTCATGCACGGCCCGGCTGCGGAGGAACTCGGCGATGCTCTCGGCAAGGAACTG
This sequence comes from Aquipseudomonas guryensis, assembly GCF_014164785.1. Classification (GTDB taxonomy): domain Bacteria; phylum Pseudomonadota; class Gammaproteobacteria; order Pseudomonadales; family Pseudomonadaceae; genus Aquipseudomonas; species Aquipseudomonas guryensis. The sequence goes on from NZ_JACJFN010000001.1 coordinate 490,520, forward strand.
CAGGCGCTCGATGCAGCGGCCGAGCATGAGGAAGCGCCAGCCATCGTCGCGAGTCATGTCGTCGAGGGCGAAGCCGGACAGCGCCGCCAGCGACATCAGCAGGCGATTGAGAAACTCCAGCAGCTCGCCGAAGTCAGCCTGCTGCGCTTCCAGGGCCTGGGCCTCGCGCTGCAGCTCGATCAGCGCCTGCCAGTTCTCCCGTGACAGCTTGCCGCGCACGCTGCCCGCCGCCCACTGCAGGCGCTGCAGGTTGGCGCGCAGGCTGGCCGGCCAATCGGCACCGAGCACGGCCTGCAGCAGGCGCTGCTCCAGTGAGCCCTCTGCAGCACCGGGCAGCAGGCCGAGGCTTTCGCCCAGGGCCAGGGCGGTCTGCAGGGCTTGCGGGTCATCGTCATCGTCGACGTAACGGGCCAGCATGATGCGCAGCAGGCGCGCGCCATCCTCGCAGCGCGAGCTGTAGCGGCCGAACCAGAACAGGTTTTCCACCACTCTTGAGGGTAGGTAGGGGTCGCTGCGCACCAGGTCGGCCACGCCGAGCGGCCGCAGCCACTGCCAGGGCTCGCCACCGGCATGGCGTTCACCGAGCACCCAGGTGTCCTTGCTCGCCCCGCCGCGCTGCATCGACACCACTTCGGCGTCGGCCTCGGCCGCCACCCGGGTCAGGCCGCCGGGCAGCACCCGGTAGCCGTCGGCGCTGGCCACAGCGAATACGCGCATGCCGATGGCGCGCGGCGCCAGCTTGCCCTCCTCGCCTTGCCACACCGGCGCCTGCGACAGCTGCGCCAGGGCCTGGGCCACGTAGGCATAGGGCCGCGCCTTGAGGCGCTCGGCCAGCTGCGCGCGCTGCGCCTGGTCGAGGTCGCGGCCAAACAGCGGGGCGAAGCTCTGCGAGGGGAAGCTGGGGCGCACCAGCAATTCGTCGAGCTTCTCCAGGGCCTCATCCAGCACCGGTGGCTCGCCGCACCACCAGCTGGCGATGGACGGCAGCAGTAGTTCCTCGCCGAGCAGCTTCTCGGCAATCGCCGGCAGGAAACCGGGCAGGCCGGGGGATTCCAGCACGCCGCTGCCGAGGGCATTGGCCACCAGCACATTGCCCTGGCGCACCGCTTCGAGCAGGCCGGGCACGCCGAGGGCGGAGTCGGTGCGCAGCTCCAGCGGATCGCAGAAGTCATCGTCCAGGCGGCGCAGCACGGCATGCACGCGGCGCAGGCCGGCCAGGGTCTTGAGGTAGACACAGGCGTCGCGCACGGTCAGGTCGCTGCCTTCGACCAGCGGATAGCCGAGCTGGCGGGCCAGGTACAGGTGCTCGAAATAGCTTTCGTTGAAGCGCCCCGGGGTCAGCAGCACCACCAGCGGCGTTTCACCACCGTCCACCGGCGCCTGGCGCGCCAGGGTGTCCTGCAGGGTGCGGAAGAAGCCGGCCAGGTACTGCACGCGCAGGTCGCGGTACAGCTCGGGGAAGGCGCGCGAGATGATTTGCCGGTTCTCCAGTGCGTAGCCGGCACCGGAGGGGGCCTGGGTACGATCGGCGGTGACCCACCAGCGACCATCCGGCGCCCGCGCCAGGTCGACCGCGTACAAGTGCAGGAAGGTGCCGCCGGGCGGCTGGATGCCCTGGCACGGCCAGAGGAAGTTGTCGTGACCGAACACCAGTTCGGCCGGCAGCAGGCCGTCGCTGAGCAGTTGCTGCGGGCCGTACAGATCGGCCAGCACGGCATTCAGCAGGGTCGCGCGCTGGGCCACGCCGGCGGCGATGGTCTGCCACTCCTCGGCGGGGATCACGTTGGGCAGCAGGTCCAGCTCCCAGGGACGGTCGGCGCCATCCGGGTCGGCATAGACGTTGTAGGTCACGCCGTTTTCCTGGATCTGCCGGGTCAGCAGGGCCTGGCGCTGCTGCAGCTGCGCCGGGCTGCTGCGCTGCAGCTGTTCGAACAGCCGCCGCCAGTGCGGGCGGATGCCACCCTTGGCGTCGAGCAGTTCGTGGTAGGCCGCATCGGGCTGCGGATAATCGGCAAGCAGGTCAGGCATGTAAATCTCGGCAGTCAGCTGATGGTGCCCACGCTCCAGCGTGGGCACCCCTCTCGGCAGACACGGAGCGTCCGGCCAGGCATTCCCACGCAGCGCGCGGCAACGATCAGATCAAGAGCTAGACCCGGCGCAGATCCAGGGTCATCGGCAGTTCATTATTGTTGATCGGCAGCGCGCTCGTCAGCTCACCCGGGCTATGGCCGTGGCGGAAGAAGCGCGCCAGGCGCCGGCTCTCGGCCTCGTAGGCGTTGACCGGCAAGGTTGCATAGTTGCGCCCGCCCGGATGGGCGACATGGTACTGGCAACCACCCAGCGAGCGCTGCATCCAGGTATCGACCAGATCGAACACCAGCGGCGCATGCACACCGATGGTCGGCTGCAGGCAGTTCGGCGGCTGCCAGGCGCGGTAGCGCACGCCGCCGACGAACTCGCCAACCTTGCCAGTGGAGCGCAGCGGCACCGGCACACCGTTGCAGGTCAGCACATAGCGATCCGGCGCCAGGCCGTCGAGGCGCACCTGCATGCGCTCCAGCGAGGAATCCACGTAACGCACGGTGCCGCCCGGCGCGCCCTCCTCGCCCAGTACATGCCAGGGCTCCAGTGCCTGGCGCAGCTCCAGGTCGATGCCCTTGACCTGGTAGTCGCCGACCTTGGGGAAACGGAACTCGAAATGCGGGGCGAACCACTCGGCGAGCACGGGATAGCCGAAGGCATTCAGCTCGTGCAGCACATCGTGGAAGTCCTGCTCGACGAAGTGCGGCAAGAGGAAGCGGTCGTGCAGCTCGGTACCCCAGCGCGCCAACTTCGCCGGGCGATAAGGCTCGTCCCAGAAACGCGCGACCAGGCCACGCAGCAGCACCTGCTGGGCCAGGCTCATGCGCGCATGGGGCGGCATCTCGAAGGCGCGCAGCTCGAGCAGACCGAGACGGCCGCTGGCACTGTCCGGCGAGTACAGTTTGTCGATGCAGAACTCGGCGCGGTGGGTGTTGCCGGTGACATCCACCAGCAGGTTGCGCAGCAGCCGGTCGACCAGCCAGGGCGGACAGTCGCGGCCCGGCTCGGGCATCTGCGCGAAGGCGATCTCCAGCTCGTAGAGGGCATCGTTGCGTGCCTCGTCGACCCGTGGCGCTTGCGAGGTCGGGCCGATGAACAGGCCGCTGAACAGGTAGGACAACGACGGGTGGTTGTGCCAATAGCTGATCAGGCTGCGCAGCAGGTCCGGGCGGCGCAGGAACGGTGAGTCGCCTGGCGTGGCGCCGCCGAGGACGAAGTGGTTGCCGCCGCCGGTGCCGGTGTGGCGGCCGTCGACCATGAACTTCTCGCTGGTCAGACGGGTCTGCCGCGCCGCCTCGTAGAGGAACTCGGTGCGCTCGACCAGCTCGTCCCAGCTGGCCGCCGGATGAATATTCACCTCGATCACGCCAGGATCCGGGGTGACGCGGAAATAACTCAGGCGCGGATCGCTCGGCGGCTCGTAGCCTTCCATCACCACCGGGCAGCGCAGCTCGGCGGCCGTGGCCTCGATGGCGGCGACCAGCTCCAGGTAATGCTCCAGCTCGGCCAGCGGCGGCATGAACAGGTACAACCGGCCATCGCGCGGTTCGGCGCAGAGGGCGGTACGCACCACTTCACGCGCCGACTCGAAGGGCTCAGGCGCACGCTGCTCCTGGATTTTCTGCCGGCTATTGGGGTACAGCGGCTGATGCAGGGTCTGCTGGATCTGCTGGCGGCGCGGCAGCGGGGCGAACTCCTGGTTAGGGTCCTGCGGCTGCACGTAGGGGTAGTCGAACTCGCTGACCCAGGGTTGCGAGTCCAGCGGCAGGCGGTAACCCAGCGGCGAGTCACCGGGAATCAGCCGGCAGTATTCATCACGCAGGAACCAGGGCCCGCTGTGCCAGTGTGCGCCGTCCTCGCTGCGCGCCAGCGGCAGGATATGCCCGACCACCTCGCCCACGCCGCGATTGAACACCTTGCGCAGGCGCTCGCGTTCCAGCGGGTCGGCCAGGCGCGGGTCGTCCGGGGTGACGTTGGCCGGTAGGCGGCGCTCACGCCACAGGTAATAGAGCCAGTCCTCGTAGGCCGGGAAGACATGCTCCGCACACAGCCCCAGATGGCCGGCGAGAGTATTCAGGAAGCGCCCGGCCAGACGGGCGTCGGCGCCGTAGTAGCGGCTCTCGTCGGCGTACAGCGTCGGGTCCTGCCAGATCGGTTCGCCGTCCTTGCGCCAGAAGCAGTTCAGCGACCAGCGCGGCAATTGCTCGCCGGGGTACCACTTGCCCTGGCCGAAGTGCATCAGCGCTTGCGGCGCGTAATGCTCACGCAGGCGGTGGAACAACTCGCCGGCCAAGCGCCGCTTGTTCGGCCCCATGGCGGCGGTGTTCCATTCTTCATCATCGGGGCAATCGAGGGCGACGAAGGTCGGCTCACCGCCCATGGTCAGGCGTACATCATGGCGCTCGAGGTCGGCATCGATCTGCCGACCGAGGTCGACGATCGCCTGCCACTGCTCCTCGCTGTAGGGCTTGGTCACCCGTGGCGCTTCCCAGACCCGCTCGATGCGCATCTCGTGCTCGAACTCGCACTCGCACTCGTCCACCGCTCCCGTGATCGGCGCCGCCGAGGACGGCTCCGGGCTGCAGGCCAGGGGAATGTGGCCTTCGCCAGCGAACAGCCCCGAGGTCGGGTCGAGGCCGATCCAGCCGGCGCCGGGCAAGTACACCTCGCACCAGGCGTGCAGGTCGGTGAAGTCCACTTCGGTGCCGCTGGGACCATCGAGGGCCTTCACATCGGCGGTGAGCTGGATCAGGTAACCGGAGACGAAGCGCGCAGCCAGCCCCAGGTGACGGAACAACTGCACCAGCAGCCAGGCCGAATCGCGGCAGGAGCCGGATGCCTTCTCCAGGGTTTCCTCGGGGGTCTGCACACCCGGTTCCATGCGGATCAGGTAGCCGATGTCGGCCGACAACTTCTGGTTCAGCGCCACCAGGAAATCCACGCTGGCGGTCGGCTTGCGCTCGACGCTGGCCAGGTAGTCGGTGAACAGCGCGCCCGCCGGCAGCTTGACCAGATAAGGCGCCAGCTCGCGACGCTCGCCGGCGGTGTAGCTGAACGGAATCTGCTCTGCGTAGGGCTCGAGGAAGAAGTCGAAGGGGTTGAACACCGCCATCTCGGCGACCAGGTCGACGGCGATCTTCAGTTCATCGGTCTTTTCCGGAAACACCAGACGCGCCAGGTAGTTGCCCTGGGGGTCTTGCTGCCAATTGATGAAATGCTCGCCCGGTTCGACTTTCAGGGCATAGGAGAGGATGCGCGTGCGACTGTGCGGCGCCGGGCGTAGACGGACGATCTGCGGGCCGAGGTTGACCAGGCGGTCGTAGCGGTAATGAGTGACATGGTGCAGTGCGACATGAATCGACACGGCGGGCCTCCTGCAAGCCTGGGCGATACCTGGGCTGCGCAAGAGTTATGCCAGTGGCTTGAGTCCGGTTTCAGGGGGTTGCCGGGAGGGGGCGGCACTATAACGGGGCGGCGAGTGCACGGCGGGCGATGCGATGCACGGAAAAGGCGCCTGCGACTGAAGGTGAGCACGAGACATCGAATGACACGGACGGCTCCCTCTCCCGTTTACGGGAGAGGGCTGGGGAGAGGGTAAGCGCTACCCTCTCCCCCGGCCCCTCTCCCACAAGTGGGAGAGGGGAGCAGGGCCTCAGCGTGGCACGGCCGGGCGCTTAACCGGTTTCTTGCCGCCCTTCTTCACGTCCGCACGCTCCTTGGCCGCGGCCTTGTTGCGCGCCTGCGCGGCGGCTTTGGCCTCTTCGCGCTTGTCCCACGGGTTGCCACCCGCAGCCCCCGTATCACGCGGCGGCAGGCCGGTGTGCTGGGTCAGCATGGGCTTGCTCTTACCGCCGGTGTCCTTGGCCACCTTGTGGCTGCCGGCCGGCGTCGAGTTCTTGCGGCGCGCGCTGTGGTACTCGTCGACCTTGGGCTGGAAGGCCGGAATCAGCTGATTCTTGCCATTGCCGATCAGGTCGGCACGGCCCATGCGGATCAGCGCCTCGCGCAGCATCGGCCAACCCTTCGGATCGTGATAACGCAGGAAGGCCTTGTGCAGCCGGCGCTGCTCCTCGCTCTTGACGATGGTCACGCCATCGCTCTTGTAGCTGACCTTGCGCAGCGGGTTCTTGCCCGAGTGGTACATGGCCGTGGCGGTGGCCATCGGCGACGGGTAGAAGGCCTGCACCTGGTCGGCGCGGAAGCCGTTGTTCTTCAGCCACAGGGCCAGGTTCATCATGTCTTCGTCGGTGGTGCCCGGGTGCGCGGCGATAAAGTACGGGATCAGGTACTGCTCTTTACCCGCCTCTTTCGAGTACTTCTCGAACATGCGCTTGAACTTGTCATAGCTGCCAATGCCCGGCTTCATCATCTGATTCAGCGGGCCTTCCTCGGTGTGCTCCGGGGCGATCTTCAGGTAGCCACCGACGTGGTGGGTGACCAGCTCCTTCACATACTCCGGCGACTCGACGGCGAGGTCGTAGCGCAGGCCCGAGGCGATGAGAATCTTCTTCACCCCTGGCAGCGCGCGGGCACTGCGGTACAGCTGGATCAGGCTGGAGTGATCGGTATTCAGGTTCGGGCAGATGCCAGGGAACACGCACGACGGCTTGCGGCACGCGGATTCGATTTCCGGGCTCTTGCAGGCGATGCGGTACATGTTGGCGGTCGGCCCGCCGAGGTCGGAAATCACCCCGGTAAAGCCCGGTACCTTGTCGCGGATCTCTTCGATCTCGCGGATGATCGACTCTTCCGAACGGTTCTGGATGATGCGGCCTTCGTGCTCGGTGATCGAGCAGAAGGTGCAGCCGCCAAAGCAGCCACGCATGATGTTGACCGAGAAACGAATCATCTCGTAGGCCGGGATCTTCTCCTTGCCGTATGCCGGGTGCGGGATGCGCTGGTAGGGCATGCCGAACACGTAGTCCATCTCTTCGGTGGTCATCGGGATGGGCGGCGGATTGAACCAGACATCTACATCGCCATGCTTCTGCACCAGCGCGCGGGCATTGCCCGGGTTGGTTTCCAGGTGCAGCACGCGGTTGGCGTGGGCGTAGAGGACCGGATCGTTGCGCACCTTTTCCATGGACGGCAGGCGAATCACGGTCTTGGCGCGGGTCATCTTCGGGCTGGGCAGCAGCTCGACGACTTTGGCCTCGTTCGGGTCTTCGACAGGGCCCTTCTCCTGCTCGATGGCGCAAGCGGCGGTGTCCTGGGTATTGACGTACGGATTGATGATCTTGTCGATCTTGCCCGGCCGGTCGATACGCGTGGAGTCCACTTCGTACCAGCCTTGCGGCGTATCGCGACGGATGAACGCGGTGCCGCGTACATCGGTGATCTCTTCGATTTTCTGGCCGAACGAGAGGCGCTGGGCCACTTCAACGATGGCGCGCTCGGCGTTGCCGTACAGCAGGATGTCGGCGCAGGCATCGATCAGGATCGAGTTGCGCACCTTGTCCTGCCAGTAGTCGTAGTGGGCGATACGGCGCAGAGAAGCCTCGATGCCGCCGAGCACGATCGGCACGTGCTTGTAGGCTTCCTTGCAGCGCTGGCTGTAAACCAGGCTGGCGCGGTCCGGGCGTTTGCCGGCCATGCCGCCGGGGGTGTAGGCGTCGTCCGAGCGGATCTTCTTGTCGGCGGTGTAGCGGTTGATCATCGAATCCATGTTGCCGGCCGCCACGCCGAAAAACAGGTTCGGCTCGCCAAGTTTCATGAAGTCGTCTTTCGACTGCCAGTTCGGCTGGGCGATGATGCCGACGCGAAACCCCTGGGCTTCGAGCAGGCGGCCGATGATGGCCATGCCGAAGGACGGGTGATCCACATAAGCGTCACCGGTCACGATGATGATGTCGCAGCTGTCCCAGCCGAGCTGATCCATCTCTTCCCGGCTCATGGGCAGGAAAGGTGCAGGACCGAAACACTCGGCCCAGTACTTGGGATAGTCGAACAGCGGCTTGGCAGCTTGCATCGGGATGACCAGCAGGGATTTTCAGGGGCGCGGAATATAGCACAAAAAACGTACAGAGACCGAGTCCCGAACTCAGGTTAACGGTAATCTGGAACAAGCGTCTGACAGGCCAGTTTTGTGATCACGAACAGCTTGCGCCTATACTCGGGCAAAGACTTTCACAACCCGGCCTGAGCGCCCGGGTTCAAGGAGCGTGAACGGTGCGGCGCACAGTCTTGCAAGTATTCCTGTGGGCCTGCTTGGCGAGCTTTGGCGGCCATCTGATGGCCGCGCCAATCCTGCTGCAGGCCAGCAGCAGCGGCCAGCAGCTGAACGGACAGATCGAGCTGCTGGAGGATGCCGGCGGTCAGCTGCGCATCGCCGACATGGCCGACCCGGCCGTGCAAAAACGTTTCGTTCCAGCCTTGGGCAAGGCCAGCGTCGGCCAGAGCCGCCACCCCTGGTGGATCAAGGTCAGCCTGCAGGTCGAGAGCGATGCGCCACGCCAGTGGTGGCTGGAGGTCGGTTCGGTCACCCAGCTCGATCTGCGCCTCTACCTGCCGAACGGCACGGGCGGCTGGCAGGCTCGTGAGTCCGGCGAGCGCGTCGACTTTCAACGCGGCCGCGACCACGACTACCGGCACATGCTGTTCAAACTGCCGGAACTGGGCCAGGAGCCGCTGACGTTCTACCTGCGCAGCTACGATCCGGCCGGCAACTCATTCCCCCTGCGCGCCTGGCAACTGGAGGACCTGACCCAGCTGGCTACGGAAGAAAACCTGGCCCTGGGCGTGGTCTACGGCATCATCGCCGCCCTGCTGCTGTACAACCTGTTCATCTTCTTCAGCCTGCGCGACTCGGCCTACTTCTGGTACGTGCTGACCACCGCAGGCGCGCTGCTGATGATCCTCAGCATGAGCGGCCATGGCTTCCAGTACCTGTGGCCGAACCATCCGGTGCCCTTCTGGCTGGATCGCATCACCCTGCCCTCAATCTGGGGCTTCTGCGCCTGCCGCTTCACCCAGACCCTGTTGCAGACCCGCAGCCATGTGCGCTGGGCACACCACCTGCTGAGCTTTGCCTGCGTCTGCTATGTCATTGCGGTCGCCCTGGAGGGCCTTGGGCAACGCCATACAGCCGCCTGGATCATCGCCCTGCTGTCGCTGACCAGCATCCCAGCCGCACTCGGCTCTGCAGTAATTCGCTGGCGCCAGGGTTACTTTCCCGCCCTGCTCTATCTCTTCGGCTACGGCCTGATCCTCGGCAGCATCAGCCTGGCACTGATGCGCGCCACCGGCCTGGTACAACCGGCAACCTGGAACGCCTATGTCTTCCCCCTGTCAGTGGCGGCAGAGTCGATCCTGTTTTCCTTTGCCCTGGCCTACCGCATCCAGATGCTCAAGCAGGAGAAAGCCGAAGCCCTGGAGCAGGCGGATCGCGAGAAAACCGCCCGCATGGCGCAGATGCAAACCAGCGCAGACGAACTGCAGACAGCAGTACAAAACCGCACCGCCGAACTGGCGCAGGCCAACCAGCAGCTTTGCGAGCGCGAGCAGGCCCTGCAGCACGCGGCGTTCCACGACCCACTGACCGAACTACCGAACCGCCGCTACCTGATCGAGAAGATCGACACCGCCATGGCCGATGCCAAGCGCCGTGGCGAATCGGTAGCACTGATGCTGGTCGACCTCGATCACTTCAAGCCGATCAACGACAGCTATGGCCACGATGCCGGCGACCTGATGCTGCGCAGCATCGGCCAGCGCTTGCGCGAGCATGTACGTACCAATGACATGGTCGCGCGCCTGGGTGGCGATGAGTTCGCCGTACTGATCTGCGGGGCAGATGCCGAAGCCCACACCCAGGAAATTGCCGTGCGCCTGCTCGACGAACTGGCCAAACCGGTGCTCTACGGTGCCAACCGTCTGGCAGTGACGATCAGTATCGGCGCGGCGCTCTACCCAACGCATGCCGAGCAGTTCGCCGGTCTCTACAAATCCGCCGACGAAGCCCTGTACAAAGCCAAGCAACAGGGGCGCTCAGGCTTCGTCATGCAGAGCAGTGAAGGCAACCTGAGCCAGCAGGAGTACCTGCAGCTGGATGTGCTGAAAGTGCCCAGCGGGCTGCTCTGAGGTGGGTTAGCCAAGATAACGCCGAGGTACGCGTGCAGTTACCTTGGTTAGCAGCTCGTAGCCAATGGTGCCGGCGGCCTGTGCCACCTCGCCGACCGGCAACTGCGCGCCCCACAACTGCACCGCGTCACCGAGCTGCGCTTCAGGCAGATCGGTCAGGTCGACCGCCAGCATATCCATCGAAACCCGCCCAACCAGGGCCGCGCGCTGACCATTCACCAGCAGCGGCGTGCCACTCGGCGCATGGCGCGGGTAGCCATCGGCATAACCGCAGCTCACCGTACCGATGCGCGACGGGCGTTCAGCAACCCAGGTTGCGCCATAACCCACGCTTTCCCCCACTGCCACCTCACGCACGGCGATCAGCTGCGCGCTCAGCGTCATCACTGGCTTGAGCCCCAGCTCGGCGGCACTCAGGTCGGCAAACGGGGTGGCGCCGTAGAGCATGATGCCGGGGCGCAACCAGTCCATGTGCGCCGCAGGGATAGTCAGCAGGGCTGCGGAATTGGCCAGGCTGCGCTGGTCGAAATCCAGATCGAGCAGTTCGAGGAAGGTCTCGACCTGCTGCTCGATCAGTGGATGACCACGTTCATCGGCACAGGCGAAGTGGCTGAGCAGGTTCAGCTCGGCGACCTGCGCTGCGCCGCGCAGGCGCGCATAGGCAGCGCGCACGGCCGCCGGCGTCAGCCCCAGACGATGCATGCCGCTATCCAGCTTGAGCCAGACATTCAGCGGCCGCGGCAACTGGGCGGCCAGCAGCGTAGCGACTTGTTCTTCGCCCTGCACCACCAGATCCAGGCGCAGCTGCGCGGCAATCGGCAGCTCCTCGGCGGCGAAGCAGCCCTCCAGCAACAGGATGCGCGCCTCGCCGTGCATGGCACGCACCTCGGCGGCCTCTTCCAGGCTGGCGACGGCAAAGCCGTCGGCGTCGTCATGCAGCGCCGTGACCACCTCACGAACGCCATGCCCATAGGCATTCGCCTTGACCACGGCAAACGCCTCACGCCCCGGCGCGCAGCGCTTGGCCAGGGCATAGTTGTGACGGATGGCGGCCAGATCGATGGTGGCGACGAGGGGGCGCATGGGGGCGAGTCCTAAAACAAAACGGGCGCCTAGTTTAACCACTGAGCGCCCGTTTTCATTGACTCAGACCATGCCATCGTTGCCGCGGAAACCGTAGCGAGCACGGCACAGACAAGAAGCCCGGAGCGCAGCCACCGGAGTGAACGTCCGTTCATGAGGATATTCGCTGCGCTCACCCTGCGGGCCGCCTGAAGGCGTTCAACGCAAGCGTTGTGGCAAGCACCGCCCGACGCAGTATGTGCTGAGCGCAGTAGGTTTACGGGGTAATGATCTATTCGTCGTCGAACTGATAGCTACCCGGCGCCAGGTTCTCGAAGCGCGAGTACTTGCCGAGGAAGGCCAGCCGCGCCGTGCCCAGGGGGCCGTTACGCTGCTTGCCGATGATGATCTCGGCTACGCCCTTGTACTCGGTCTCCGGGTGATAGACCTCGTCGCGGTAGACGAACATGATGATGTCGGCGTCCTGCTCGATCGCCCCGGATTCACGCAAGTCGGAGTTGATCGGGCGCTTGTTGGGGCGCTGCTCGAGGCCACGGTTGAGCTGCGACAGGGCGATCACCGGGCAGTTGAACTCCTTGGCCAGGCCCTTGAGCGAGCGCGAAATTTCGGAGATCTCGTTGACCCGGTTGTCGCCGCTGGAGCCGGGAATCTGCATCAGCTGCAGGTAGTCGACCATGATCAGGCCGATCTCGCCGTGCTCGCGGGCCAGGCGGCGGGTGCGCGCGCGCATTTCCGAGGGACTGATGCCGGCGGTGTCGTCGATGAACAGCTTGCGGTCGTTGAGCAGGTTGACCGCCGAGGTCAGGCGCGGCCAATCGTCGTCGTCCAGGCGACCGGCGCGCACCTTGGTCTGGTCGATACGGCCGAGCGAGGCGAGCATACGAATGACGATGGATTCCGAAGGCATCTCAAGCGAGTAGACCAGGATCGCCTTGTCGCTGCGCATCAGGGCGTTTTCCACCAGGTTCATGGCGAAGGTGGTCTTACCCATGGACGGACGACCGGCGACGATGATCATGTCGGCCGGCTGCAGGCCGCTGGTCAGGTTATCCAGGTCGTTGAAGCCGGTGGACAGGCCGGTGATCGCGTCGCCGGCATTGAACAGCGAGTCGATACGGTCGATGGCCTTGACCAGGATCTCGTTGATGCCCACCGGGCCACCGGTCTTCGGCCGCGCCTCGGCAATCTGGAAGATCAGGCGTTCGGCCTCGTCGAGGATTTCCTCACCGGTACGGCCTTGCGGGGCATAGGCACTGTCGGCGATTTCCGAGCTGATGCCGATCAGCTGGCGCAGGGTAGCGCGCTCGCGAATGATCTGTGCATAGGCCTTGATGTTGGCCACTGACGGTGTGTTCTTCGCCAGCTCACCGAGATAGGCCAGGCCACCGACCTGCGACAGCTGGCCCTCCTTGTCCAGCTGCTCGGACAGGGTCACCACGTCGAACGGCGAGTTGCGCTCGGCCAGCTTGTAGATGGCGCGGAAGATCAGGCGATGGTCATGCCGGTAGAAGTCGCCATCGGAGACCTGGTCGAGCACCCGCTCCCAGGCGTTGTTGTCCAGCATCAGGCCGCCCAGCACGGCCTGCTCGGCCTCGATGGAATGCGGCGGCACCTTGAGTGCGGCGGTTTCCAGATCGTACTGTTGAGGGACGCTGATGTCGTTCATGGCACCTGTACTTCCAAAGCGTGGAGGCTTTTACAAACGCATGTTTTGCAAAAGGCTCTGCTGAAAAAACAACGGGCACGACACTGCTAATGCAATGTCGCGCCCGATTGTCAGCAGGCCGGCGCCGGAGCGCAAGCCCGCAAGTCGGCTGACTTAGGCAGCTACGACCACAACCTTGACGGTTGCTTCAACGTCGGTGTGCAGGTGCACAGCTACGTCGAATTCGCCGATGTGGCGAATGGTGCCGTTCGGCAGACGCACTTCAGACTTGGCCACTTCCACGCCGGAGGCGGTCAGGGCATCAGCGATGTCGTGGGTACCGATCGAGCCGAACAGCTTGCCTTCGTCGCCAGCGCTGGCAGTGATGGTCACTTCCAGTTCGGCCAGTTGGGCAGCGCGAGCTTCGGCAGAAGCTTTCTTGTCAGCAGCAGCTTTTTCCAGCTCGGCGCGACGCGCCTCGAACGCAGCAACGTTCTCGGCGGTAGCAGCAGTAGCCTTGCCTTGCGGCAGCAGGTAGTTACGGCCGTAACCGGCTTTAACGTTGACCTTGTCGCCCAGGTTGCCCAGGTTGGCGATTTTTTCCAGCAGGATAACTTCCATTTGGGTCTTACCTCTTAACTTTTAACCTTCACCGTTCGCGGGGCCGGCGCCGTTCTTGCGCGCCAGGCGACCACGAAAATCAAACAGGCCATCCAGAACAGCCAACAGACAGATCAAATTACCGCCCAGCAGCACCGCCACATACAGACCGATTTTCCAGAAGCTCGAGAGCCCCTTCATTTCGATCAGACCGTGCCCCAGGGCTAGCCCTGCAACCAGCAACGGCACCGCGCAAATGGTCGCCAGCATCGGTACATCGGTACCTTGCAGCGGAATCAACACGCCAGCCAGCAGCACAATGGCAAGTGCTGGCGGGAGGCGCACGGCGCGAAACTCTTTACCGAAGCCACCCGGGTTGTACAACGAGGCCTGCCAGTACCGCGCCAACACCAGACAGAGAATGCTCGTCGCCTGAAAAGAAGAGGCGAGCAACCCGGTCAGGGTCGGAACCAGCGATGCCTGCATGTCAGCGAGCTGTTCAGCAGGCAATTTCGCCTCACTCCAGAACTGCTTGGACGCACCACGGAAAGCTTCCGCAAGCGACTCGACAAGCTCGGGAGAGGTGACGCTCAGCAACAAAGCGAACATCACGCCCAGCACCACGCTGACCGCCAGCACCCAGGTCCAGGACGAGGTGGAGCGCAAGACCTGCGCCATCACCAGCGTTCCAGCCAGCGTCAGTGCGATACCCGGATCACCCAGATACCACCAGACAAAGGCGGGCAAACACGCCCAGATCAGGATGCCAACTGCATCGTTAAAGCCCCTGCGCAGCAGCACCAGGGCGCTCGCAGAGGCAGTCAACCAGAACAACAACGGCAATATTGCCGAACCGACCACCACCAGGGTGGCCTGCATGCGGCCGCGCATGATGAACTCAGCCAAAGCACGCATGCGATCTATCTCTCAGCTATCAGATGCAACCCGATATCAACGGCCGTGGCTGTCGGTGTAGGGCAGCAGGGCCAGGAAGCGGGCGCGCTTGATAGCGGTGGCCAGCTGACGCTGATAACGAGCCTTGGTACCGGTGATACGGCTAGGAACGATTTTGCCGGTTTCCGAGATGTAGGCTTTCAGGGTGTTGAGATCTTTGAAATCGATCTCTTTCACGTCTTCAGCGGTGAAACGGCAGAATTTACGACGACGGAAGAAACGTGCCATGTGATTGGCTCCTCAATAGATCCGTGGATTACTCGTCAGCGTTGTCGCTGTCGCTGCTATCGCTGTCATCGCCATCGGCGGAGTCAGCGTTCTCAGGACGGTCACGACGCTCACGGCGCTCGCTGCGGTTTTCTTCAGCCTTGAGCATCTCGGACTGGCCGGTAACGGCTTCGTCGCGACGGATGACCAGGTTACGGATCACGGCATCGTTGTAACGGAAGTTGTCTTCCAGCTCAGCCAGGGCCTTGCCGCTGCACTCTACGTTCAGCATGACGTAGTGAGCCTTGTGGACGTTGTTGATGGCGTAAGCCAGCTGACGACGGCCCCAATCTTCCAGACGATGTACTTTGCCGCCGTCTTCCTCGATCAGCTTGGTGTAACGCTCAACCATGCCGCCGACTTGCTCGCTCTGGTCCGGGTGAACCAGAAAGATGATTTCGTAATGACGCATAAATGCTCCTTACGGGTTGTAGCCTGCCACTGGATGCGGTCAGGCAAGGAGTGAATATCACTAGTTGGTCTTGCCGGGCGGAGGGCGCGCAAACGCCTGCCGTCACGGCAAGGGGCGACATTCTAGAGAAGCCCCCTGCCAGGCGCAAGGCAAACTGGCGATTATTTGAACAGCCAAGCCTGAGCGAGTCGCCATATGCCTAACGAAAAACGGCGCCTCACGACGCCGGTTTTCTGACCCAGGGACAGGCTCTAGCGCTTGGCCTGGCGCTGACGCACCGCCTCGAACAGGCAGACGCCAGTGGCGACTGAGACGTTGAGACTGCTGACGCTACCCGACATCGGCAGCTTGACCAGGTAATCGCAGTGATCACGGGTCAGGCGGCGCATGCCCTTGCCTTCCGCGCCCATGATCAGCACGGTCGGCCCGGTCAGGTCCTGCTGATACAACTCCTGCTCGGCCTCGCCGGCCGTGCCGACCAGCCACAGGCCGCGCTGCTGGAGCTTCTCCAGGGTGCGCGCCAGGTTGGTCACGGCGACCAGCGGGATTACTTCGGCCGCCCCGCAGGCGACCTTGCGCACAGTGGCGTTAAGGGTCGCCGACTTGTCCTTGGGCACAATCACCGCCAACGCACCGGCGGCATCGGCAGTGCGCAGGCAGGCACCGAGGTTGTGCGGATCAGTCACGCCATCCAGCACCAGCAGCAGCGGCGGCCCTTCGCGACGGTCGAGCAGCTCTTCGAGCATGGCCTCGCCCCACACCTGGCTGGGGCTGACTTCCGCCACCACGCCCTGATGCACGCCCTCGGCCCACTCGTCGAGCTCGCGGCGATCTTTCTGCCCGACCGGCACCCGATTCTGCCCAGCCAGCTCGACCAGGGTCTGCACCCGCGGATCATGCCGGCTTTCCGCCAGCCACAGCTGTTTGACCCGCTTCGGGTGGTGACGCAGCAGCGCCTCTACGGCGTGTACGCCGTAGACCTTTTCCAGCTGACTCATGACTTGGCCTTGCGCTTACGTGGCTTGCCGGCAGCCGCTGGCGCGCTACCTGTCTTGGGCGCGCCCTTGCGATGGCTGGAAGTCGGCTTTTTCGCCGCACCATCGCCACCACGACCAGCTGCAGACTTGCCGCCAGCCTTGGCCCCGGAGAGCAGCGCTTTTTTCAGGTCGCGACTCTTCTGCACATCGGTATTGCCAACCACGCCGCCAGCCGACTCGCTCCTGCCGCGACGAGAGCCAGACGCCTTGTCGGCACCCGTTTCGCCACGCTCACCGCTACGCTTGCGCCCGACCGGCGCACTGGCTGCACCTTCGGACAGCTCGAAGTCGATCTTGCGCTCGTCGAGGTCGACGCGCATGACCTTCACTTCCACGCTGTCGCCGAGGCGGAAGCTGCGCCCGCTGCGTTCACCGGCCAGGCGGTGATGCACAGGATCGAAGTGGTAGTAGTCGCCCGGCAGCGCGGTGACATGCACCAGGCCTTCGACGTAGATGTCCTTCAGCTCGACAAACAGGCCGAAGCCGGTCACCGCCGTGATCACACCCTCGAAGGTCTCGCCGACGCGATCCTTCATGAACTCGCACTTGAGCCAGTTAACCACGTCGCGGGTGGCCTCGTCGGCACGCCGCTCGGTCATCGAGCACTGCTCGCCGAATTGCTCCAGGGCCGGCTCGTCGTACGGGTAGATACGCGCACGCGGCATGCTGGTAGCGCCGGCACGGCGCACGTGCGGGGTATCCAGCTTGGAACGCACGACACTGCGAATGGCGCGATGCACCAGCAGGTCCGGATAACGACGGATCGGCGAGGTGAAGTGGGTGTACGCCTCGTAATTCAGACCGAAGTGGCCATGATTGTCGGCGCTGTACACCGCCTGGCTCAGCGAGCGCAGCATCACGGTCTGAATCAGATGGAAGTCCGGACGCCCCTGGATGCTTTGCAGCAGCTTCTGGTAGTCCTTCGGCGACGGACCGTCCTTGCCCTTGTGCAGCCCCAGACCCAGCTCGGTGAGGAAAGCCTTGAGCTTCTCCAGACGCTCCGGCGGCGGTCCGTCGTGCACACGGTAGAGCGAGGGAATTTCATGCTTCTGCATGAACTGCGCGGTGGCGACGTTAGCCGCCAGCATGCATTCCTCGATCAGCTTGTGCGCGTCGTTGCGCTGGGTCGGGCGGATTTCCGCGATCTTGCGCCCGGCCCCAAAGATGATGCGGGTTTCCTGGGTCTCGAAGTCGATGGCGCCGCGCTCGTGACGGGCCGCCAGCAACACCTGATACAGGGAATAGAGCTGCTTGAGGTGCGGCAGGACGTCCTTGTATTCCGTGCGCAGGGCCTTGCCTTCGCTGCTTTTCGGTTGTTCCAGCATGGCACTGACCTTGTTATAGGTCAGGCGCGCATGGGAGTGGATCACCGCCTCGTAGAACTGGTAATCGACCAGCTTGCCGGCCTTGGACATGGTCATCTCGCAGACCATGGCCAGGCGATCGACATGCGGATTCAGCGAGCACAGGCCATTGGACAGTTCTTCCGGCAGCATCGGAATCACGCGCTCGGGGAAGTACACCGAGTTGCCGCGCTTCTGCGCTTCATCGTCCAGCGCCGAACCGACTTTGACGTAGTGCGACACGTCGGCGATGGCCACATAGAGTTTCCAGCCGCCGGAAAACAGCTTCCAGGCACTGCTGTTCTTTTCGCAGTAGACCGCATCGTCGAAGTCGCGAGCATCTTCACCGTCGATGGTAACGAACGGCAGATGGCGCAGGTCGACGCGCTTCTCCTTGTCGGCCTCTTCCACTTGCGGCTTGAGCTTGTGCGCTTCCTTGACCACGGCGTCCGGCCAGACATGCGGGATGTCGTAGCTGCGCAGCGCCACATCGATCTCCATGCCCGGCGCCATGTAGTTGCCGACCACTTCGACAATATCGCCCTGCGGCTGGAAGCGCGCGGTCGGCCAGTGAGTAATCTTGATCGCGACGAACTGACCGACCTTGGCATCGCCATGACGACCCGGGGTGACCAGCACTTCCTGCTGGATCTTCGGATTGTCGGCCTCCACGTAACCGATACCGGCCTCCTCGAAGTAACGGCCAACGATGGTCTCGTGGGCGCGCTCGATCACTTCGACGATGGCGCCTTCACGACGACCACGCCGATCGAGACCGGAAACTCGCGCCAGCGCGCGATCACCGTCGAAGACCAGGCGCATCTGCGCCGGACTGAGGAACAGGTCATCGCTGCCGTCATCCGGCACCAGGAAGCCGAAGCCATCACGGTGACCACTGATGCGACCACGGATCAGGTCGAGCTTGTCGACCGGGGCATAGGTGCCGCGGCGGGTATAGATCAGCTGACCATCGCGCTCCATCGCACGCAGGCGGCGACGCAACGCTTCTTCCTGGTCTTCCGTGGTCAGTCCCAGCTCGGCCATCAACTCCTCACGGGCAGCGGGCGAACCGCGCTCGGACAGGTGCTGCAGGATCAGCTCACGACTAGGGATGGGGTTTTCGTATTTTTCCGCCTCGCGGGCGGCCTCGGGGTCGAGGGATTGCCAATCGGCCATTAAATGAAATTACCTTTACGCATATATAGATGTGTTTGCCATGTGCCTATTGAAGCGCGAAAACGCATCGGGGGTCAGCTTTTCAATCGACAATAATTTTTTTGCTGTCAGGGGTTTACAAGAAAAAACACCGCCCGTATTATTCGCGCCCACAACGTTGCTGAGACGTTGTACCACGGAAACGTTGAGCAATCATTGTTTCTTGTGCCCAGGTGGCGGAATTGGTAGACGCACTAGGTTCAGGTCCTAGCGGTGGCAACACCGTGGAAGTTCGAGTCTTCTCCTGGGCACCATTATTCAGCAACCGAGCCGCTGGCTCGGTTTCGTTTTTACGGAGCAGCAAAGCCGTACCGACCAATCGGTAGCCGCTGCAAGAAGTCGATGAGCAATCATCGCAATGTGCCCAGGTGGCGGAATTGGTAGACGCACTAGGTTCAGGTCCTAGCGGTGGCAACACCGTGGAAGTTCGAGTCTTCTCCTGGGCACCACTCTTCAAAACAAAACCGAGCCTCTGGCTCGGTTTTGTCTTTTCTGGCATCTGAAAATACCCGAGGCGGAGCGCCCCCCGCCCGACGCACACACATTCAAACCTTGAACTGGGCGAAGCTGGCCTTGAGCTGATTGACCAGCCCCTCCAGCACCCGGCCACTGGCCGCGGTTGCACTGACCTCCCCCGCCGCGCGCTGGGCCTCGCTATGAATCACCTCGACGCGACCGCGCACCGCGCTGGCGCCATCGGCCTGATGCGCCGCTGCGCGGGTGGCGGTATCGATGGCACCATGCACCTCATCCACCGACGCCTGCACCGATTGCTGCAGGCGCGCACTATCACGCAGCGCTTGCAAACCTTCGGTCGCCTGCTCACCCGCCTGACCAATCACCGCCACCGCTTCACGCGCACCTTGCTGTAGTGCCGTTATGTGCGCCTGGATATCGCCGGTAGACTGCTGGGTCTTGCTGGCCAGCGCGCGCACCTCATCCGCCACCACGGCAAAGCCGCGACCACTTTCGCCTGCACGTGCCGCTTCGATGGCCGCGTTCAGCGCCAGCAGATTGGTCTGCTCGGCGATCGAGCGAATCACCGTCAGCACTACTTCGATCTGCTCGCTCTGCTGGGCCAGACGCTCGATCACTGCCGAGCCGTTATCCACCCGTGCCACCAGCGCCTCGATCAAGCCGCCGACCTTCTGGGCAATGGCGGCATTTTCATGGGCTGCCTGCCGGATCGCCAGGACCCGCTGCTGGGCATCATGCATGGCCTGACTTTCCGCCTGAGCAGCACCGGCCATTTCCTCAAGCGCCTGCAGACTGCCAGCCACTTCATCACGCTGACGCACAGACGCCGCCTCGGCTGACGCACTGCGCAGGGCCAGACTGCGAATTTCCTCGCCGGTACGCTGCGCCACCTCGCCCGCCTCGCGCACGATGGGTTGCAACTTAGCAATGAAACGATTGACCGCATCCGCCATATCGCCGACCTCATCAGCGCTATCCAGCTGCACGCGCCGAGTCAGATCGCCCTCGCCCGCCGCCAGATCCTGCAATGCCGCGATCAGCAACTGCAGTCGACTCAACACCCGCCAACCCAGCACCAGCGCCACCGCCACCAGCATCAGCAGCCCCACTACCAGCAGACCGACCGCGATGCGCCAGCGCAGGGTCTCGGCAGCTGCCTGCACGGTTTCACCACCATTGCGCGCCATATCCTGAGTCGCCTGCTCGGCCAGCTGCAGACGCTGCTGCAAGGCCTGAGCACTCTCCTGCGCCGCACCCGCCAGGCTGTTGTCGACCAGCTGGCCGGCATTGCCGACCAGGGTGGCAAAGCGACCATCAAGGGCCGTCAGCTCCTTCTCAATCGCATCCAAGGAAAGGCCGAGCTGGATCTTTCCAATGGGGGCGCCCATCGGATTGATCTCGACCTCAACCATATGCACCCGCGGATCTCGTGACGCAGCGTCCACTAGGCGCTCCAGCGGCGTCTTGCCCTGCCCAGCCGCCACCAGCTCGCGCACCTGCGCACTGCTGCGATTGAAGTTGCGGGTCAGGCGCTGGCCCTGCGCGTCGTAGTAGACCGCAAACAGCACAGCAGGATCGCGCTGCACGATGCGCGTGAATGCGGTCAGGGCTGGCGCATCGTTGTCCCAGATAGCCTTGGGCGCCACGCCAGCCAAAAGCTGCGCCATGGAATTGCCGGATTGCTTGAGGCTCTCTTCCAGTACCAAGCGCAGCTGCGCCTGCTCGCTTTTCAACTGGGTCGAAAGGCCACTACCCAGGCGCTCACGCGTATTGACCGAAAGTGCGGCCATACCAGTACGCATTTCCTCTTCGGCCTTACCCAGCTCAACCGCCAGGCGCTCGCTCTCACCACTCAAGCGCTGAGTCAGCTCACGCACCAGGCCATCGACCGTGGCATGCGTCAACCATACCGCCAGCCCGACCTGCACCAGCATGGCCACACCGAGCGCGATGAACACCGGCCGCAGCAGTCGGCTACGTAACAACGAGAAAAGAACGGACACTACTCAACTCCTTCCGCCAGAGATGCCCACGCCATTGCATCGGCAGCGGGCCATAAAGCTGTACCCCAAAGCAAGGTATAGGCCAGCCTGGTGGCTTGCGCTTAAAAGCAGAAAGGCCGCTCGAGAGCGGCCTTTCTGTCAACGCAGCAGCAATCAGGCGAACGGATGGCGCAGGACGATGGTCTCGTTGCGATCCGGGCCGGTGGAGATGATGTCGATCGGCGCACCGACCAGCTCCTCGATGCGCTTGATGTAGGCACGCGCGGCCGCCGGCAGCTCTTCCAGGCTCTTGGCGCCCAGGGTCGACTCGCTCCAGCCCGGCATTTCCTCGTACACCGGCTGCAGACCGATATAGCTGTCGGCATCGGTCGGTGCATCGACCAGCAGCACGCCTTGAGCGTCCTTGTAACCGGTGCAGATCAGCAGCGACTCCAAACCATCCAGCACGTCCAGTTTGGTCAGGCACAGACCGGAGATGCTATTGATCTCGATGGCGCGACGCAGGATCACGGCATCGAACCAGCCGCAGCGACGAGCGCGACCAGTGGTCGAACCGAATTCGTGGCCGCGCTTGGCCAGGAAGGCACCGGTCTCGTCGAACAACTCAGTCGGGAACGGGCCGGAACCGACACGGGTGGTGTAGGCCTTGGTGATACCGAGGATGTAGTCCAGGTACAGCGGACCGAAACCGGAGCCGGTAGCAGTACCGCCTGCGGTGGTGTTGGAACTAGTGACATAGGGGTAGGTGCCGTGGTCGATATCCAACAGCGAACCCTGAGCCCCCTCGAACATGATGTCCTTATCGGCACGCCGCAGGTCATGCAGGGTGGCAGTGACGTCAGCCATCATCGGACGCAGCAACTCGGCGTAGGCCATGCACTCGTCGAGCGTGGTCTGGAAATCCACAGCTGGCTCTTTGTAGTAATTGACCAGTACAAAGTTGTGATAGTCCAGCAGTTCGCCGAGCTTGGCAGCGAAACGTTCACGGTGGAACAGGTCGCCAACGCGCAGGCCGCGGCGCGCCACCTTGTCTTCGTAAGCCGGGCCGATGCCGCGGCCAGTGGTGCCAATCTTGGCAGCGCCACGGGCCTTCTCGCGAGCCTGGTCGAGCGCTACGTGGTAGGAAAGGATCAGCGGGCAGGACGGGCTGATACGCAGGCGCTCGCGCACCGGCACACCCTTTTCTTCCAGCTTGGTGATCTCGCGCATCAGGGCATCGGGAGCAACCACCACACCGTTGCCGATCAGGCACTGCACACCTTCGCGCAGGATGCCGGACGGGATCAGGTGCAGCACGGTCTTCTCGCCGTCGATGACCAGCGTGTGGCCGGCATTGTGGCCGCCCTGGTAGCGCACAACGGCCGCTACGTGCTCGGTCAGCAGGTCGACGATCTTGCCCTTGCCCTCATCACCCCACTGGGTGCCCAGGACCACGACATTCTTACCCATAACACTTTTCCTCTTTGCGGAAGCTCGATGCCGGCCGCAGCCGGCGGAAAATCATTCAGAACGCCAGGGGCGCGACCTGCCAACGACCGTCACACAGCTGCAACTGACGATCACAGCCAGCCTCGGCGGCAGCAGCAATTTCCTGACCGGGCAGCGCCTGCACTACGCGCACGCCTTCACGGCGCAGGCGCTGCACGGCTTGCCACAGGTAGACATCGTGACTGTCCGGCGCCCAGACACCCGGCGCCGGCTCATCGACCTGCATGTTGCCGAGGCTGACCAGGGTTTTCAGGTCGGTGGAGAAACCGGTAGCCGGGCGGGCACGACCGAAATCGGCGCCGATGTCGTCATAGCGACCACCCTGAGCGATCGACTGACCGACACCCGGCACGAACGCAGCGAACACCGCCCCCGTGTGATAGCGGTAACCACGCAACTCGCCCAGGTCGAAGTACAGCGGCAACTCGGGATAACGCAACTCCAGCTCGTCGGCGATGGACACCAGCTCATCGAGCGCCCCATGCACGTCGGCCGGCGCATCGACCAGGCAAGCCTGGGCCAGCTCCAGTACTTCGCGCCCGCCACACAGCTCGGCCAGCGCACGCAGCATGGAAGCCAGCGCGACAGGCAGGTTGTCGGTCAATGCCGCCACTTCATCCACGGCCTTGCGCTGCAGGGCGTCGAACAACTGCTGCTCGACCTCGCCAGACAGCTCGGCGGCACGCGCCAGACCACGGTAGATGCCGACATGGCCGAGATCCATATGCACATCGGGCACGCGGGCCAGCTCAAGCATGTCGAGCATCAGGCTGATGACTTCTACGTCACTGGCCGGACTGGCGTCGCCATACAACTCGGCGCCCAGCTGAATCGGGCTGCGCGAAGTGGACAGGGCGCGCGGCTGCGCATGCAGCACGCTGCCGGCATAGCACAGACGGCTCGGTCCTTCGCGGCGCAGGGTGTGCGCATCGATGCGCGCCACTTGCGGCGTGATGTCGGCACGAAAGCCCATCAGGCGACCGGATTGCGGATCGGTCACCTTGAAGGTGCGCAGATCCAGATCCTGGCCAGCTCCGGTGAGCAGGGATTCGAGGTATTCGATGTGCGGCGTCACGACAAATTCGTAACCCCAGCACTGGAACAGATCCAGCACCTGGCGGCGTGCCGCCTCGATACGCGCCGCTTCTGGCGGCAGTACTTCTTCGATGCCATCTGGCAGCAGCCAGCGGTCTACCGTTGCCATTTCGCCATTCCCCTCTCGGTCCGGGCGGCAAGCCTTCAGTGAAGCAGATACAGGAGAGCGGTTCCCAGCAGCATGCTGGCCAGCCCCATCAGACGCAGCTGCCGATCAGACAGCTGCACCAACTGCGCGAGTGCATCGCGCCAGCGTCGCGGATAGAGGAAAGGCAAGACGCCTTCCAGCACCAACATCAGACACAACGCGATGCCAAATTCCTGCCACATGATTCCTGCAGACGCAAAAAAGCCGGGCTTTTTACCCGGCTGGCCCATGATAACACGTTTTCCCCGATGGTCACCCCGACGGGCCGAATGGCCGCGCCGGGACTCTCTGAATCAAGGTTTGGATTGCTGCATATAGCGGAAGAACTCGCTATCCGGATCGAGCACCAGCACATCATTCTTGCTGGAGAAGCTGTCACGGTAGGCGCCCAGGCTGCGATAGAACGCGTAGAACTCCTGGTCCTGGCCGTAAGCTGCGGCATAGATGGACGCCGCCTTGGCATCACCATCACCGCGCACCTCCTCGGACTCGCGGTAGGCTTCAGCCAGCAGCACGCGCTTCTGCCGATCGGCATCGGCGCGAATACCTTCGGCCAGCTCCTTGCCCTTGGCACGATGCTCACGGGCCTCTCGCTCACGCTCGGACGCCATGCGATCGAACACACTGCGATAGACCTCTTTGGGCAGATCGATGGCCTTGACGCGCACGTCGACCACTTCGATGCCCAGCTCCTTCTGCGCCATGCCATTGAGCGACTTGGTGATCGCCGCCATCAGCGCATCGCGCTCACCGGACACCACCTCATGCAGCGAGCGGGTACCGAACTGGTTGGACAGTGCGGAGACCAGACGCTGCGACAGGCGATCATCGGCAATCTGCTTCTGGCCCGAAGTCGCAGTGTAAAAGCGCTCGGCATCGGCCACTCGCCACTTGGCGTAGGCGTCGACCATCACCGCCTTTTTCTCCAGGGTCAGTACACGCTGGATCGGCGATTCCAGGGTCAGCAGACGACCGTCGAACTTGCGCACCTGGTTGACGATCGGCATTTTCACATGCAGACCGGGCTGCACATCGGCCACCTGGATCTTACCGAACTGCAGCAGTACGGCCTTTTCCGTCTGGGTAACGATGTAGAAACTGTTCCAGGCCACCACAGCCAGGACCAGGCCCGCGATCAGGGCAAACAGCGATTTATTGCTCATCAGCGGCTCTCCCTCGCGCGCAGGTCACGACGCTCCAGATCACTGATGATCCGGGTTGCCGTTTCACTGCTGGCCGCCGGCGCGGCGCTGGCAGCACCTGCGGCGCCACGACCTTCGATCATTTTATCCAGGGGCAGATAGAGCAGGTTGCTCTGGCCGTCCTTACCGGTTACCAGCACCTTGCTGGTGTTGCGGTAGACCTCCTGCATGGTGTCCAGGTACAGGCGCTGACGGGTAATTTCCGGCGCCTTGCGGTACTCGGCCACCAGCTTGCTGAAGCGATCAGCCTCACCCTGGGCACGGGAAACCACTTCATCGCGGTAACCGTTGGCATCCTCGATGATGCGCTGGGCCTGACCACGCGCCTCAGGCACCACGCCATTGGCATAGGTTTCCGCCTGGTTCTTCTCACGCTGCTCGTCTTCACGAGCACGGATCACATCGTCGAAGGCATCCTTGACCTCAGCCGGCGCCGTAGCACGCTGGATGTTGACCTGAGTAACCGTGATGCCGGTGCCGTAGTTGTTGAGGAAGGTCTGCAGACGCGTGCTCACTTCCACCGACATCTGCTCACGGCCGAGGGTAATCACCTCGTCCATCGAGGTGGAGCCGGCGACATGGCGGAGGGCACTCTCGGTGGCGTGCTGCAGGCTGATTTCCGGCTGATCGACATTCAGCACGAAGTCTTCAAGATTGCTGATCTTGTACTGCACAGTCAGCGGCACCTCGACGATATTCTCGTCCTCGGTGAGCATCTGCCCCTGCACGGAGAAGGTCCGCTCGCGCGTCACGTTCTCCTGGAACTTCTTGTCGAAAGGCGGGAAATAGATATTCAGCCCCTGCCCTACCGTCTCGTGATACTTGCCGAGACGCAGGACCACCGCCTGCTCCTGAGCATCGACGATGTACACGGCATTCCAAAGCCAGACCAGGAATAGCAGACCCAGGCCGATGCCGAGCAGGCCGAAGCCGCCACCACCTTCGCCATTGCCACTGCGTTTCTTGCCGCCACCAAAGATGCCGTTGAGGCTCTCTTGCAGCTTGCGGAAGGCCTCATCGAGATCCGGCGGCCCCTGCCGGCCACCGCCTTTGCGGCCACCCCAGGGATCCTGATTGTTCGAATTGCCACCCGGCTCATTCCAAGCCATAGCGCTCTCCATCTGATAAAGCGAAGACGCGCCCACGGCGCGCCGCCCAATGCTACAGAATGCCCGCGGCTTGCCGCAAAAACGATGCGGCAGGCTTTATTGCAAAGTGTGTTGTTCGAGGAATTCCTGCGGCTGCCAGCCTTCGCGACTGACCAGCCGATTCAACTCTACACGCGGCAGGCGAATGGCCAAGAGAATATCGCCCTCTTCGTCATGCTCTTCGCTCTGCACTGCGTTCAACGCAAAGAATTGCGCACGCAAACGCCCCAGGCGCTGCGGCAAACGCAGGGTACCGACAAACAGATCCTCACCGAGCAGCTCTGCCACAGCCTGGCGCAGCAACTCCAGACCCTTGCCGTCACGCGCCGACAGCCATACGCGCAGCGGCTTGCCGTCGCCGTCACGCTGAATCTGCGGCTCGACGTGCTCCAGCAGATCGATCTTGTTGTACACCTCAAGCATCGGCAGCTCGTTGGCACCGATCTCGCCCAGCACGGCCATGACCTGCTCGATCTGCTGGTCGCGCTCCGGCTCGTAAGCATCAATCACATGCAGCAGCAGATCAGAGTTGCTCGACTCTTCCAGGGTGGCGCGAAACGCCTCGACCAGCTTGTGCGGCAAGTGACGGATAAAACCCACGGTATCGGCCAGCACCACCGGCCCCAGATCATCCAGCTCAAGACGACGCAGGGTCGGATCGAGGGTGGCGAACAGCTGGTCGGCGGCATACACCTCGGAGGTGGTCAGCGCATTGAACAGGGTGGACTTGCCGGCGTTGGTATAGCCCACCAGGGATACCGAAGGAATGTCCGCGCGCTTGCGCCCGCGTCGCGCCTGCTCCCGCTGGCTGCGCACCTTCTCGAGCTTCTGCTTGATCTGGCGAATGCGTACACGCAGCAGACGGCGGTCAGTTTCCAGCTGGGTTTCACCCGGGCCGCGCAGACCGATACCACCTTTCTGCCGCTCAAGGTGGGTCCAGCCGCGCACCAGACGGGTACTCATGTGATCCAGCTGGGCCAGTTCAACCTGCAGCTTGCCTTCATGGGTACGCGCGCGCTGGGCGAAGATATCAAGAATCAGGCCGGTACGGTCGAGCACCCGGCACTCGAAGACGCGCTCTAGGTTGCGCTCCTGGCTGGGTGTGAGGGTATGGTTGAAGATGACAAGGTCGACTTGTTCGGCCTTGACCAGGTCACGCAGCTCCTCAACCTTGCCACTGCCAACCAGAAACTTGGCGGTCGGCTGATGACGCGGCACGTTGACGAAGGCTGCCACATCCGCACCGGCAGACAACGCCAGCTCGCGGAACTCCTGCGGGTCTTCACGCGCCTCGGGATTCTGGCCATCCAGGTGAACGAGGATGGCCCGCTCACCACCACCGTGGCGCTCAAAAAACAAGGCAGACTCCCGTCAAATGTTGCCCGGCTCGGTCTGCTCGCCTTCGGTTGCGCTCGGCAGGCGGACTGGGCGACTCGGCACAACGGTAGAGATGGCGTGTTTGTAGACCATCTGGCTGACAGTGTTCTTCAGCAGAATGACGAACTGGTCGAAGGATTCGATCTGGCCTTGCAGCTTGATGCCGTTCACCAGATAGATGGAAACCGGTACGCGTTCCTTACGCAAGGTATTCAGGTAAGGGTCTTGTAGCGAATGCCCTTTTGACATGTGCCGCACTCCTGTAGGGTCAAAATGTAGTAAAGCAAAGGTGGCTTATGCCGTATCACACCCAATAAGCAAGGATAGACGGCCGCCGAAGAGGTCTCACTTCAATATGGAGACCGAGTTCAGGTATTTCAAGGCACAAGAAAGATTGTCACTGGCCAGACTGTCCAGCCAATGCAGGTTTTCCCAGCTGCGCAGCCACGTAAACTGCCGTTTGGCCAGCTGACGCGTGGCAATGATCCCCCGCTGCGTCATTTCGTCGCGATCCAGCTGACCGTCCAGATAATCCCACACCTGGCGGTAACCGACTGCGCGAATCGACGGCAAACCTGCGTGCAGATCACCACGCCGGCGCAACGCTTCGACCTCTTCGACAAAGCCTTGTTCCAGCATCAGGTGAAAACGCTGGGAAATCCGGGCGTGCAACACTTGTCGCTGCTCCGGCGCAATGGCGAAGTGCGCCACAGTATAAGGCAAATGTGCCATTCCGGGTGCGCCACAGCCGCTATTTTCAGCGGCTTGCTGCTGCCTGTGCGCCGTCATGCTCAGGCCACTGACCCGATAAACCTCCAGCGCACGGGTGAGACGCTGCGGATCATTAGGGTGGATACGCGCGGCCGACTCCGGATCGATTTCGGCCAGCTCGCGATGCAGGGCCTGCCAGCCATCGACGGCGGCGCGCGCCTCGATCTCAGCGCGCACGCTCGGATCGGCGCCGGGCATATCGGCCAGTCCTTCAAGCAGCGCCTTGAAATACAGCATGGTGCCGCCAACCAGCAGAGGAATACGTCCACGCGCAGTGATTTCGGCCATCGCCACCAGGGCGTCGGCACGGAATTCGGCAGCGGAATAGCTTTCGGCCGGGTCACAAATATCGATCAGCCGATGCGGATAACGCTCCAGGGTGGCGCGATCCGGCTTGGCGGTGCCGATGTCCATGCCCCGGTAGATCAAGGCCGAGTCGACGCTGATCAGCTCGCAGGGCAGGGCATCGGCCAGGGCCAGGGCCAGATCGGTCTTACCGGCGGCGGTCGGGCCCATCAGGAATATAGCGGGAGGTAGTGCATTCATAGACAACGGCGCTCCAGGCGCGGAATGCGACTCAGCGGCCGCGCAGGAACAGCTTGTCGAGATCATCCATGCCCAACTGGGTCCAGGTCGGCCGGCCATGGTTGCACTGGCCACTGCGCTCGGTCTGCTCCATGTCACGTAACAGCCCGTTCATCTCGGGCAGGGTCAGGCGCCGATTGGCGCGCACCGCGCCATGGCAGGCCATGGTCGCCAGCAGCTCGTTGAGATGGGCCTGGATGCGGTCACTGGTGCCGTATTCGAGCAGATCGGCGAGCACGTCGCGCACCAACTGGGTCGCCTCGGCCTGCTTGAGCAAGGCCGGGATCTGGCGGATTGCCAGGCTTTCCGGGCCCAGGCGCTGCAGCTCGAAGCCCAGACGCTGAAACCAGCTGCCATGCTCCTCGGCGCAATCCGCCTCGCGCTGGCTCAGGGCAATGGACTCCGGCACCAGCAAGGGCTGGCCGCGAAGGCCTTCGCTGGCCATGGCGGTTTTCAGGCGTTCGTAGGTGATGCGTTCGTGGGCCGCGTGCATATCCACCAGCACCATGCCCTGGGCGTTTTCGGCGAGGATGTACACACCCTTGAGCTGAGCAAGGGCGTAACCCAGCGGCGGAATATCGCCCTGAGCCTGCGGCAGACCAACCGGCGCCGACTCGGGCAGTGGGGCGAAATACTCGCGATAGGCGCCCTGGGACTCGGCAACCGGTACAGACGACTCGGGACGCGGCGCCTGGTAGCCGGCACCCGGCGAACGCCAGACCGAGCCCTGCGCAGCAGGCTGCTCAAGCATGTTGGCCGCCAGCCCCATCTCGCCCTGCGGGCCGAATTCACCAGCAGCCTGCCCACTCGGACGTACCATCTGACTCACCGCTGCCGG
This sequence comes from Aquipseudomonas guryensis, assembly GCF_014164785.1. GTDB lineage: Bacteria > Pseudomonadota > Gammaproteobacteria > Pseudomonadales > Pseudomonadaceae > Aquipseudomonas > Aquipseudomonas guryensis. The sequence continues at coordinate 520,369 of NZ_JACJFN010000001.1, forward strand.
GGCCGCCAGCTGATCTTCCGGACGCACTTCACCGAGGGCGCGATGCAGGGTGCCGTAAAGGAAGTCATGCACCATGCGCCCATCGCGGAAGCGCACTTCATGCTTGGTCGGGTGGACGTTGACGTCGACTACCGCCGGATCGATTTCGAGGAACAGCACAAAGGTCGGATGACGGCCGTTGAACAGCACGTCACGGTAAGCCTGGCGCACCGCATGGGCGACCAGCTTGTCGCGCACCATGCGGCCGTTGACGTAGAAATACTGCAGGTCCGCCTGGCTGCGCGAGAAGGTCGGCAGACCGACCCAGCCCCACAAGCGCAGGCCGCTGCGCTCGATCTCGATGGGCAGGGCCTGCTCGAGGAAAGCCGGGCCGCACACCGTGGCGACACGGCGGGCACGACTGACCTCATCCGGCGCTTCGTGCAGGGCGAATACGGTCTTGGCGTTATGGCGCAGGTGAAAAGCCACATCGAAGCGGGCCAGGGCCAGGCGCTTGATGACTTCCTGCAGGTGATCGAATTCGGTTTTCTCGGCGCGCAGGAACTTGCGCCGCGCCGGGGTATTGAAGAACAGGTCACGTACTTCCACCGAAGTACCAACCGGATGCGCCGCCGGCTGCACCCGCGCCTCCATATCGCGGCCTTCGGTTTCCACCTGCCAAGCCTGCTCGGCGTCGGCAGTGCGCGAGGTCATGGTCAGGCGCGCCACCGAACTGATCGAGGCCAGCGCTTCACCACGAAAGCCCAGGCTGATCACGCTTTCCAGGTCTTCCAGCTCGCGAATCTTGCTGGTGGCATGCCGGGCCAGGGCCAGCGGCAGGTCGTCAGCAGGAATACCGCCGCCGTCGTCGCGCACCCGCAGCAGCTTGATCCCACCCTGCTCGACTTCCACGTCGATGCGCCTGGCGCCGGCATCCAGACTGTTCTCCAGCAACTCCTTGATCACCGAAGCCGGCCGCTCGACCACCTCACCGGCAGCAATCTGGTTCGCCAGCCGCGGACTGAGCAGCTGGATGCGCGCCCCACCACTCACGGCTGAGCCGCCAGCGCAGTAGCAGGGATACTCAGGGTCTGGCCGACCTTGATCACGTCCGAACGCAGCGAGTTGGCACTGCGCAGGGCAGACAGGCTGACCTGATAGCGCTGGGCGATCAGCGCCAGGCTCTCGCCGGACGTGACCACATGCTCACGCGGCCCCGGGGCGATTTTGCCGGTATCGCGCAGCCAGGCGACATAGGTGCCGGGCGGCGGGTTCTGCTGGAAGAACTGCTTGACCCCCGTGGTGATCGAGCGCGCCAGGGCCTGCTGATGACTGTGGCTGGACAGCTTGCGCGCTTCGTTGGGGTTGGAGATGAAGCCGGTCTCGACCAGAATCGAGGGAATATCCGGCGACTTCAGCACCATGAAACCGGCCTGTTCGACCCGGCGCTTGTGCAGCGGGGTGATGCTGCCCATGTTGCTCAGCACTTTCTGCCCGACATTCAGGCTGGAAGACAGCGAAGCGGTCATCGACAGATCGAGCAATACACCGGCGAGCATGCGGTCCTTGTCGTCGAGGCTGACGTTACCGGCACCACCGATCAGATCAGACTGGTTTTCGCTATCCGCCAGCCAGCGTGCGGTTTCCGAGGTGGCGCCGCGATCCGACAGGGCGAATACCGAAGCGCCAAAGGCTGCAGCACGAGGCGCGGCATCGGCATGAATGGAGACGAACAGGTCGGCGCCCTTCTTGCGGGCGATCTCGGTACGCCGACGCAGCGGAATGAAGTAATCACCGGTACGCACCAGTTCGGCACGAAAGCCCTTCTCGGCATTGATCTGCCGCTGCAGTTCCTTGGAGATCGCCAGGGTCACGTTCTTCTCGAAGAGCTTCTTACCTGGGCCGAGGGCGCCTGGGTCTTCGCCACCATGACCGGCGTCGATGGCCACGACGATCTCACGCTTGCCACCGGGGATTGGTGGTAGCTTGCTCGGCGCAACCGCAGGCACAGCGGGGACCGCTGGAGCTTGCGCGACATTGCCAGTGTTCGTCGCCGGTGCAGCCGCAGGAGCGCTTGAGGCACCAGGGGCCTCCTCATCGAACAGGTCGACCACCAGGCGATGGCCATATTGCTGATTAGGCGCGAGGGTGAAGCTCTTGGGTGATACCGTCGCAGACAGGTCGAGCACCAGGCGCAGATCGGTGGGCGAGCGCTGCGCCGAGCGCACCGAGGTTATCGGCGTATTGCTCAGCGACAGTTGATCGAGTCGGGCAGCCAGGGTGGCGCCATTGACATCGATGACGATGCGATTGGGCGCCGCCAGGGTGAACACGCTGTGCTGCACCGGGCCAGACAGGTCGAAGACCAGGCGGGTGTTATCCGGCGCACGCCACAGGCGCACACTGCGCACTTCCGTCGCGGCCAGCACGTCGACAGCCAACGCCGCCAACAACAGCCCTACTCCGCCAAACAGCGCACGCATGCGCATAGCCTTCCCCATTTTTATAGACAAACTCTTATTAGGCAGCACATAAGGCCGTGCACCACGCCTCGGCCCGCGCACTGTGCGGTTGCAGCAGCAGCGCACGACCGGCCTCTTGCGGGCTAATGGTAATGTCCAGGTCAGCCTTTGGCAAAACGCCGACACCGCGCTGCGGCCACTCGATGAGGCACAGTGACGCGCCGTCGAAGTAGTCGCGGATACCGAGAAACTCCAGCTCCTCGGGATCGGCCAGACGGTACAGGTCGAAATGGAAGATGCGCTTGTCACCCAGCTCGTAGGGCTCGACCAGGGTAAAGGTCGGACTCTTCACCGCCCCGGCATGGCCCAAGCCGCGCACGATGCCGCGCGAGAGGGTGGTCTTGCCCGCCCCAAGATCGCCATGCAGATAGATGATGCCCCGCCCTTCGGTCAGTACGGCCAGGCGTGCACCAAGGGCCAGCATGGCCTCCTCGCCCTCGGCATAAAGACTTACTGCAGGCATGCACAATGCTCCTCAAGCAACTGACGAATGGTAGGAATCAGATCGCTGGCCGCCAGACCTCGACCACCAGCACCAAGCAGCTGCCCGGCGCTGGCATGCAGCCAGACACCCAGCGCCGCTGCATCGAAGGCGTCCAGCCCCTGACCGCGCAGAGCACCGATCAGCCCGGCCAGGACATCGCCGAGGCCGGCGCCGGCCATTGCCGGATGGCCGCGATCAGCCAGTAGCAGGCGCCCGTCAGGTGAGGCGATCAGGCTGCCAGCGCCCTTGAGCACCACCACAGCCTGGTAGCGCTGCGCCAACGCCAGCGCCGCCGCCGGCCGATCGACCTGCACCTCGGCCGTGCTGCAACCGAGCAGGCGCGCGGCCTCGCCGGGGTGCGGGGTGAGCACGCTGTCGGCCGGCAATTCGGCAGCTCCGTCAGCCAGCAGGTTGAGTGCATCGGCATCCCATACCTGCGGCCGCGGACTGGCCGCCACCGCACTGAGCAGGCTACGCCCCCAGGCCTGGCGCCCCAGGCCTGGGCCGACCACCAGCACATCGGCCTGCTCGCAGAGGCGCGGCAGCTGATAGGTCGAGTCGGTCGCCATGCACATGATTTCCGGACGCCGCGCCAGGCTGGCGGCCACATGCTCGCCGCGGGTTGCCAGCGTCACCAGACCCGCCCCGCTGCGCAGGGCGCTTTCCGCCGCCAGCAGGGCCGCGCCACCGAAACCGCGATCACCGGCCACCACCAGCACATGGCCGAACAGCCCCTTGTGAGCGGTACGCGAGCGCGGCGCCAGGCGCGGCACATGGGCGCCAGCCAGGCGCAGTGCCGTGCAGGGCTGCGCCGCAACCAGTTGCGGGTCGGCTTGCAGGTCGTCGAACTGCAGATCGCCAATCCAGTCCGGCGCATCGCCGGTGAACAGGCCGAGCTTGAGGCCGATAAAGCTCACCGTCAGGTCGGCACGCACGGCATGCTCGGCTACCTGGCCGTTATCGGCATGCAGCCCGGAGGGAATATCCAGCGCCAGCACCGGCAGGCCGCTGCCGTTGATCTGCTCGATGGCGGCGGCGTAGGGCTCGCGCAGTGCTCCGTGGAAGCCGGTGCCGAGCAGCCCGTCGACCACGATGCCGCACAGTTGCGCATCAGCGCTCCAAGGCTCGATCGCCACGCCAGCCGCCAGCGCGGCCTGGTAGGCCGCCGCGGCATCGCCGGCCAGCCTGTCCACCGCACCCACTGCCAGCACCCGTACCGCCCAGCCGGCCTTGTGCGCCAGCGCCGCCAGCAGATAAGCGTCGCCCGCGTTATTGCCCGAGCCGGCCAGCACGCTGACCTCCCCCGCCTGCGGCCAGCGCCGGCGCAAGGCACGCCAGGCGGCATGGGCGGCGCGCTGCATCAACTCGAAGCCGGGCGTACCGGCGGCGATCAGGCGTGCATCCAGCTCACGTACCTGGGCGGCGCTGTACAACGGCAAGGGCAATTGGTCTTGGGTAAGCGACATGGTTCGGTGATTCCGGCGAGGTCTGGCAGAATTATACCCATCTCCCTCCGGTTACCACTCCAGCATGTCGACCTCCCTTCCCGATCTCGTGCACCTGGCGCAATCCATCAAGGATTGGGGACGAGAGCTGGGCTTCCAGCAGGTCGGCATCACCGACGTGCAGCTGGGCGAGCACGAGCAGCACCTGCAGCGCTGGCTGGACGCCGGCTACCAGGGCGAGATGGACTACATGGCCGCGCACGGCAGCAAACGCTCGCACCCGGATGAACTGGTGCCGGGCACCCTGCGCGTGGTCTCGCTACGCATGGACTACCTGCCCGGCGACACCCAGATGGCCGAGCGCCTGGCCCAGCCCGAGCATGCCTATGTATCGCGCTATGCGCTGGGTCGCGACTACCACAAGCTGATCCGCAAGCGCCTGCAGCAACTGGCCGAACGCATCCAGGCCACCATCGGCCCGTTCGGCTACCGCGCCTTCGTCGACAGCGCACCGGTACTGGAAAAAGCCATCGCCGAAAAAGCCGGGCTCGGCTGGATCGGCAAGAACACCCTGGTACTCAATCGCAAGGCTGGCAGCTGGTTCTTCCTCGGCGAGCTGTTCGTCGACCTGCCGCTGCCGGTGGACGAGCCGCATGCCAGCGAGCACTGCGGGCGCTGCAGCGCCTGCCTGGACATCTGCCCGACCAATGCCTTCGTCGGCCCCTATGTGCTGGATGCGCGCCGCTGCATTTCCTACCTGACCATCGAGCTGAAAGGCGCGATTCCCGTCGAGCTGCGCAGCCTGATCGGCAACCGTGTATTCGGCTGCGACGATTGCCAGATCGTTTGCCCATGGAACCGCTTCGCCCGCCCCACCAGCCAGGGCGACTTCCAGCCGCGTCACGGCCTGGATAACAGCTCGCTGGCCGAACTGTTCCTGTGGAGCGAGGCGGAGTTCCTCAGCCGCACCGAAGGCTCGCCGCTACGCCGCAGCGGCTACGAGAACTGGCTACGCAATCTGGCCGTTGGCCTGGGCAATGCGCCGTCGAGCATTCCGGTGCTGGAAGCGCTCAAGGCACGTCGCGAACATCCGTCGGCACTGGTGCGCGAGCATGTCGAGTGGGCGCTGACGCGCCATGAAAAAGGCCCGCACTAGGCGGGCCTTGAGTCATCTCACACTTTCAGGAAGTGCTGACGATAGTGCTTGAGCTCGGCGATAGACTCGCGGATATCGTCCAGCGCCTGGTGGGTGCCCTGCTTCTGGAAGGAGTCCTTGACCTGCGGCGCCCACATGCCGGCGAGGATCTTCAAGGTCGACACGTCCAGGTAGCGGTAGTGGAAGTAGGCTTCCAGGTTCTGCATGTATTTATAGAGGAAGCGCCGATCCTGGCCGATGCTGTTGCCGCAGATCGGCGACTTGCCTTTCGGCACCCACTGCTCGAGGAAGGCAATGGTCATGGCCTCCGCCTCGGCCGGGCCGATCTTGCTCTCGCGCACGCGTTGGGTCAGGCCGCTCTCGCCGTGGGTACGGGTGTTCCACTCGTCCATGCTCGCCAGCAGCTCATCACTCTGGTGCACGGCGATCACCGGGCCTTCGGCAAGGATATTCAGGTCGCTGTCGGTGACGATGGTGGCCATCTCGATGATGACGTCCCGCTCCGGCTCCAACCCGGTCATTTCCAGGTCGATCCAGATCAGGTTGTTGGGGTTCTGCGGCATGACGGTTACTCCTGAGTCCAAGGCGCCAGTTTAGCAGCAGGCTACAGCTGCCAGAGCAACAGGCGTGAGTCGCGCCAATCGTGCAGCTCGATGATTTCCTGCGCCGGCACCTGCGGAATCTCGAAACTGTTGCTGATCAGCAGAGCGCCAGGGCGCATTTCTTCGCGCGCTTTCTGCCACAGCTGCGCCATCGGTGCCGGCGAGAGGAAGCAATAGACCACATTGTACGGGGCCAACGCCTCACGCCACAGGCTGCGGTAGCGCACCCGGCAATTGCGGTACGGCAGGCAACGCAGCCAGGCGCAGAGGAATACCAACGGCGCCGTCTCCACCCCATGCAGGCGCGCCTGCGGGTAGTCACGCGCCAGCTGCACCAGAGTGCCCGCCAGGCCGCAACCCAGGTCAATGAAGCGAAAATCCGCCGGCAGCCCGGCCAGGCGCTCGCTCAGGCGCTGGCGGGTGCGCGCGCCGCTGAGGTATAGCGGCACCTGTTCACGAAAGCTGTTCCAGTTGATCAGCAACAGCAGCAGAAAAGCGCCGAGAAACCACCAGGACGGCAACTCGCGCACCTGCAGGGCCAGCAGCGCCGGCACGAAGACGAAGTTGAGCGGCAACCACCAACGGCGCAAGCCCAGCCAGTGCCCCAGCGCTGCGGCCAGGCCGCCCTGCAAGACGGCAGCCTGCCACAGCGGCAGGCGCCAACCCGCCAGTTGCTTGCACAGCACCAGCAGCAGCGCCACGCCGAGCAGGGCCAGCAACTGGGCCAGCAACGCCAGCATGGCCGGGTAGCGATTACGCAAAAGATCGAACATGGCTCGACGGGCATCCAGCAGTCATTGAAGGCAGCGCCTGTTGTACCAGCTCAGGACTCTCCACAGCCAGCACCCGGGCCGCGTGCTAAACTCGCGGCCGTTTCACTTCCCCCGGAAAGGTCATGGCCAAACGCCAACTCACCCGCCGCCAAAGCTGGCGCATCGATAAAGTTCAAGAAGAGCGTGCCGCCCGCGCTGCCAAGCGCGAATCACGCATGATCGACGAGCTGGAGGGTGGTGACCTTGGCCCGGAGCAGATCGGCCTGGTAATCGCCCACTTCGGCATTCAGGTCGAGGTCGAGGCGCTGGATGGCGAACAGGCCGGCCAGGTCTGCCGCTGCCACCTGCGCACTAACCTGCCAACCCTGGTCACCGGTGACCGCGTGGTCTGGCGTGCCGGCAACCAGGGCATCGGCGTGATCGTCGCGCAGCTGCCGCGCAGCTCCGAGCTGTGCCGCCCGGACATGCGTGGTCAGCTCAAGCCGGTGGCCGCCAACGTCGACCTGATCGTCATCGTCTTCGCCCCGCTGCCACACGCCCACGCCAACCTGATCGACCGCTACCTGATCGCTGCCGAGCACGCCGGCATCCAGCCACAACTGCTGCTGAACAAGGCGGATCTAGTCGATGAGGAGAACTCGGCCCATCTCAACGGACTGCTCACCACCTACCGTCAGCTGGGCTACCCGCTGCTGGAAGTGTCCGCCCACGAAGGTGGCGGCATGGATGAACTGCAGAAGCGCCTGGATGGGCATGTCAGCGTGTTCGTCGGCCAGTCCGGGGTCGGCAAGTCATCCCTGGTCAACAGCCTGCTGCCCGGCGTCGACACCCGCGTCGGCCCGCTGTCTGAAGTCACCGGCAAGGGCACCCACACCACCACCACCGCGCGCCTGTTCCACTTCCCTGGCGGTGGCGAACTGATCGACTCCCCCGGCATCCGCGAATTCGGCCTCGGCCATGTCAGCCGCGAAGACGTCGAGGCTGGTTTCATCGAGTTCCGCGACCTGCTCGGCACCTGCCGCTTCCGCGACTGCAAGCACGACCGTGAGCCGGGCTGCGCGCTGCTCAAGGCCTTGGAAGATGGCCGCATCCAACCAAACCGGATGGCCAGCTACCGGCACATCCTGGCCAGCCTGCCTACCGCGGAATACTGAGTCTAGAAAGCAGAAGGCCGCGAAATCCGCGGCCTTCTTGTTTCTACGCACCTACTACTCGCTGGGCTCATCGAACTGCAGGGCGCCGTCTTCGAAGATATTCAGCTTCTCGCGCAGCTCCGGTGCCGCCACCGGTGCGTCTGCCGCCGGTGGCTCGGCACCGAAGGGATCAATTCCGGCATCCGGCAATCCATCGGCAGGCGGGGCGACCTCACCATCACCGTCCTGCTCACCCTCGATGGCGCGCTGGGCCTTCTTGGTCAGCACGATGATATCGATGCGCCGATTGACCGAATTGAACGGATCGGTGCGGTCGAACAAGGCTGACGATGCGTAACCCACCACCCGCGCAACGCGCTCGTCCGGGTAGCCACCGGCGACCAGGGTGCGGCGCGCGGCGTTGGCACGGTTGGCCGACAGTTCCCAGTTGCCGAACTCGCCTTCGCCTGCAAAGGGCTTGGCATCGGTGTGACCGCTGACGCTGATCTTGTTCGGCACGGCCTTGATGGTTTCGGCGAGGATCAGCAGGATGTCCTCGAAGTACGGCTGTAGGCGCGCACTGCCAAGGTCGAACATCGGCCGGTTCTCGGCATCCATGATCTGGATGCGCAGGCCGTCCTGGGTGATCTCGAAGAGGATCTGGTCCTTGAATTTCTGCAGCTGCGGGTTCTCGTCGACCTTGGTCTGCAACTCCTGCAGGAGCATCTCCAGACGCTCCTGCTCGATCTGCTCGGCCAGTTGCTCGGCCTGCTTGATCTCCAGCTCCTCGGGCGTGTCCTCGGTATCCACCGTGGACTCCGGAGCATCCGGGGCATCTTTCATCTCCGGATTGAGCGTGCGATCAGGCGCTGGTGTCGGCGTACCACCGAGGTCGATGACGTAGGGACTGGCGCTTTCAGTGAAGCCAATAGGATCCTGGAAGTAGCCGGAAATCGCCCGCTTCTGTTCGGGCGTGGCCGAACTCATCAGCCACATCACCAGGAAAAACGCCATCATCGCGGTGGCGAAGTCGGCAAAGGCAATCTTCCAGGCACCACCATGGTGGCCGCCGGCGACCTTCTTGACCCGCTTGACGATGATTGGCTGGTTGTTTTCCATGGCCCTTAGCTACCGCGCATGGCCTGTTCGAGCTCGCTGAAGCTCGGCCGATGTGCGGGGAACAGCACCTTGCGCCCGAACTCCACGGCCAGCGTGGGCGGCATGCCAGATGCCGAGGCCACCAGGGTTGCCTTGATCGCTTCGTAGAGATTCAGCTCTTCCTTGGCGTCGTGCCCCAAAGCATCAGCCAGAGGGCCGAAGAAACCGTAGGAGGCGAGAATGCCGAGGAAGGTACCCACCAGGGCGGTACCGACCTTCTCGCCGATCTGCGCGTTGTCCGCAGAAGCGAGAATCGACATGGTGATCACAATACCCAGTACCGCGGCGACGATACCCATGGCCGGCATGCCGTCCGCCACTTTGGCCACGGCGTGGGAGGGATGCTCGAGTTCTTCCTTGAGCCCATTGAGCTCCATGTCGAACAGGCCTTCCAGCTCATGCGGGGCCATGTTGCCGGAAGACATGATGCGCAGGTAGTCGCAGATGAAGGCCGTCATGTGCGCATCCTTGAGCACGGCCGGATACTTGCTGAAGATCGGGCTGGCGTTGGGATCCTCGACATCCGCCTCGATGGCCATCATGCCTTCGCGACGACTCTTGTTAAGGATCTCGTAGAGCAGCTTCAGCACCTCCAGATAGAAGGTATGGGTGAAGCGCGAGCTGAACATCTTCAGCGACTTCTTGAACACATGCATGAAGGTGCTGCCGGGGTTGGCCTGGAGAAAGGCACCCAATGCAGCACCACCAATGATCATCACCTCGAAGGGGTGGATCAGTGCCATGAACTTGCCGCCCGACAGAATGAAGCCGCCGAGCACGCTGCCGAATACGACCAAAATGCCGAGGATTTTTACCATAGGGACATAAGCTTGAAGGGTGAGTCGTAAGGGTTCTGCAAAACAACCCTTCTATTTATCGGAAGTATTGCGCCAGACTATAGGCAGTAAAGGCGAAAAGCCAGTTTGGCTCAACCTGCATGCCCACTCAAAAGCCCGTTCCACAGACGCTCGACGCCTGGCTCAAGCAGCTCGACGGCGCTCGCCTGCCCGTTGCCAGCGAACAGCACGAACGCGTGCGCAAAGCCTTGCTCGACAGCCGTCGCTCGCTACGCGAGCTCGCCGAGCTGATGCAGGATAGCCCGGCCATCGCCCTGACTCTGATGCGCGAAGCCAACCGCAAAGGCAGCAGCCTCAGCGAACCGGCCGAAAGCCTGGAGCAGGCACTCACCCGCCTGGGCCTGAGCCGCACCGAAGCATTGCTGAACCAGATTCCGGCACTGGATGTGGCACAGATTCCGCGTGAGCTACGCCAGCTGCAACTGATCAGCCTGCATGCCGCGCAACAGGCCAATGGTCTGTTCGCCAATCGCCTGGCACGCCTGTGGCAGGAGATCCACTGGGGCAGCCTGCTGTTCTTCGCCCCGCTGTGGCCACTGGTATACAACCATCCACAGCTGTTCAACGAATGGGAGCAACGGGTACTGGGCAAAGGTGAGCCGGCGGCGCGCGTCGAGCGCGAACTGCTCGGCGTTCCGCTGCTGCAGCTATGCCTGGCACTGGCCCGCCACTGGCGCCTGCCGGACTGGATCGTGCAGGGCTATCGCCTGCTGGTCGAGGATCGCCGCCTGCTGGTCAAGGCACTGCACATCGCCCATGACAATGAACATCCCCTGCACCAGCAACAGATGCTCGACGCCGATCCGCACCTGCGCCGCTGGCTCACGCAGCCGGCCAATAGCATCCTTCTGGCCAACGGCTTGGCCCTGTCGGCCCACCACAACTGGAGCTGCCAGCATAGCCAACGCTGGCAGCGCCTGACCGGCCTGTATCTGCACAACTCCCTGGGTGAAGTGCAACAGTTGGTGCACCAGCAAGCCGTGCAGAGCGCCAGGCAACATGCCCAGACTGATCTCTGGCATCCGGCAGAAGCGCTGCTGTGGCCGTGGAATGCCTGCCACCTGAAGTTGAAGCCACCCCCTGCGGTGGCCAAAGGCGAACCGAACGAATGGAAAACCCAGTGCGCACGCCTGCTGGCCACCCCCTCGCCGTTTGCCAACACCCTGCAACTGACCGATTGTGCCCGTGCCGCCCTGCTCGCCAGCGGCTTCCCGCGCGTGCTGCTCTTGCTGGCCGATCGCACTCACACGCGCCTGATCACCCAGCAGGCTGCCGGTCTGCCGGTGGAGGCCGGACAGCTGCGCCTCGAACCGGCGCACAGCCAGGTTCTCAAACGCCTGCTCGCCCAGCCCGGACAGCTGCGCCTGAGCCCCGCCAACATGGCGCAGTTCTCTGCCCTGCTGCCGGGCAGCCTGAAAGCCCTGTTTGCCGGCGAACACCTGCTGCTGCGCTCGCTGGCCAGCAATGGCCGGGTGGTGATGCTGCTGATCGTCGACCAGAACGGTGGTGCGATCAGTGACAGCCAGCTGCAGGTATTCAGCAAGACGGCTCAATGCATCGAGCGTGCCCTGACCAGCTTTGCCCGCCGCGGCGCTTAGAACCTCTACGACCTCTGACTGTCAGCCATACCACGTTATAGAGTCAGCTTGGCCCGCCGCGGCGCCTGGTCTTCCGCTACAATTGCGCCCTTTGACCGACCCCGAGGCCATGCATGTCTGCCTTTTCCTCCCTGCCGCTGGTGATTGAACCGGCCGAGCTGGCCGACCGCCTGCAAGCACCCGAACTAATTCTGGTTGACTTCAGCGCCGCCACCCGCTACGAGCAGGGGCATATCGCCGGGGCGCACTGGGTCGACAGCAAGCGCACCCAGCTGGGCCAGCCGCCAGCCCCCGGCCTGCTGCCGGAAAAGGCCCAACTGGAAGCCCTGTTCGCTGAACTGGGCCATCGCGCGGATGCGGTCTACGTGGTCTATGACGACGAGGGTGGTGGTTGGGCCGGGCGCTTCATCTGGCTGCTCGACGTGATCGGCCATGCTCGCTACCACTACCTCAATGGCGGCCTGCAGGCTTGGTTGAGCGAAGGTCGCGCGGTCACCCAGGCGCCAACCACCAGCGCCAATGGCACGCTGACACTGAGCCTGCATGACGAACCCACGGCCTCGCGCGAATACCTGCTGAGCCGCCTGGGCGCTGCCGACCTGGCGATCTGGGACGCACGCTCGCCGGCCGAGTTCAGCGGCGAAAAAGTCCTCGCCGCCAAGGGCGGGCATATTCCCGGGGCGATCAATTTCGAATGGACCGCCGGCATGGATGCGCAACATGGCCTGCGCATCCGCAGCGACCTGGCGCAGGTACTAGCTGATCTGGGCATCACGGCCGACAAGGAAGTGATCACTCACTGCCAGACTCATCGCCGCTCCGGCTTCACCTATCTCGCCGCCAAGGCGCTCGGCTACCCACGGGTCAAGGCCTATGCCGGTTCCTGGTCGGAATGGGGCAACCATCCCGACACACCGGTCGAGCGCTAACCCTCTACTTCGCGGATCTGCCGTACGGCGGCCAGGTGCGCAACGACTTGCCACACTTCAAGGAATCTTCATGAAACAGCGCCTTTTCATCCTCAGCCAATACCTGCTGCCGCACCACCTGCTGTCGCGCCTGATCGGCTGCGCCGCCGAATGCCGCGCGGCCTGGTTCAAGGATCGCCTCATCGGCTGGTTCGCCAAGCAGTACCAGGTCAACATGAGCGAAGCCCAGGTCGAGGACCTGAGCGCCTACGAGCACTTCAACGCGTTCTTCACCCGCGCTCTGAAAGACGGCGCGCGCCCGCTGGATGCAACACCCGGCGCCATTCTCTGCCCGGCCGACGGTGCGGTCAGCCAGCTCGGCCCGATCGAGCAGGGCCGTATCTTCCAGGCCAAGGGTCACAGCTACAGCGTGCTGGAGCTGCTAGGTGGCGACGCCGAGCGCGCCGCACCGTTCATGGGTGGTGACTTCGCCACCATCTATCTGTCGCCCAAGGACTACCATCGCGTACACATGCCCCTGGGCGGCACGCTGAAGGAGATGGTCTACGTGCCCGGCCGGCTGTTCTCCGTCAACCAGACCACCGCGGAAAACGTCCCCGAGCTGTTCGCCCGCAACGAACGCGTGGTCTGCCTGTTCGACACCGAGCGCGGGCCGATGGCCGTGGTACTGGTCGGTGCCATGATCGTCGCCAGCATAGAAACCGTCTGGGCCGGCCTGGTCACGCCGCCCAAGCGCGAATTGAAAACCACCCGTTACGACGCCGCCGCGCGCGCTGCCATCGAACTGACCAAGGGCGGCGAGCTGGGCCGCTTCAAGCTAGGCTCCACCGCCATCGTGCTGTTCGGCCCGCAACAGGTGCAGTGGGCCGAAGGTCTGGTCGCCGGCAGCCCGGTACGCATGGGTCAGGCGCTGGCACAACCACGCAGCTAACTTCGGGCCATGCACAACGGTTTCTGGCAACGCTGCCTGCGCCTGCTGGGCTGGGGTACGGATGCCACCAGCCATCTGGAAAAGTACCTGGCAACCCTGGGTGCCTTTGTCGGCATCGGCCTGATCTACGCGGTCACCCACTGGCTGCTGCCCAGCGAAGCGGCGTTCTGGGTAGTCGCCTCGATGGGCGCCAGCGCCGTGCTGTTGTTCGTGGTGCCGCACGGTGCTCTGTCGCAACCTTGGGCGGTGATCGGCGGGCATGGCCTGTCGGCGCTGGTCGGGGTGATCTGCCAGAAGCTGCTGCCGGGCTCGCCCTTCACCCCGGCGCTGGCGGTGGCCCTGGCCATCCTGGTCATGCAGTACACCCGCTGCATTCACCCACCGGGTGGCGCCACGGCACTCAGTGCAGTGGTCGGCGGTGCGGCGATCCATGACCTGGGCTTCGCCTTCGTGCTCAGCCCGGTTCTGCTCAATGTCGTGGTGATCCTGCTGGTCGCCGTGCTGTTCAACTGCCTGTTCCCCTGGCGCCGCTATCCAGCGGCACTAGCCCCGCAGCAACCCACCAGCAATCCCGGCGGCCTCAGCGCGGAAGACTTCTACCACGCCCTGCGCCAGGTCGATTCCTATATGGATATTCGCTTCGACGACCTGCTGGAAATCATGCAGCTGGCCCAGCAGCACGCCCAAGCCAGGCGCCTGGAGGCCAGCGACATCCTGCTCGGCGCCTGCTACAGCAACGCCCTGCCCGGCAATGCCTGGGCCGTACGCCAGGTGATCGACGCCGGCAAGCCAGGGCGCGGCCTGCGCGACCAGGTGATCTACAAGGTGGTCGCCGGCTCCGGCATGGGCAATACGGGGGTATGCCGGCGCCAGGACCTGGCCAACTGGGCGGCCAGTGCTGTGCTACGCGCCGGCGATGGCTGGATTCGCGTCAGCGCAACCGAGTCGGCAGCGGCCACGCAGCAGGATGCCTAAGGGAACGCGAGCCAGCGCACAACGTCCCACTTACCGATAACACCCCAGCCATCCTCTGGCTGCAGTGCCCACGGGATGCTGCTAGAGTTCCGAAACAACAGACTAGAGCAGCCGTGCCTGGCCATGTCAGCCAGAGCCCTGCGGACAATCATCGAGAATGGATAAACAGAGCCCCCATCTGCATTTACGCGTCCCGGTTCCCGAGAAGCAGGGCCTGTCCTTCTGCGAAGCCAACCCGCGCGAACTCAAGCGCTGGATCGCCGGCCTGCCCAAGGCCAATATCGGCGAAACAGCACGCCAGCTTTATCAAAGCCTGGTCGAGCTCAACCAACTGATCACCCCCGCCGACAATCGCCTGCAATTGCTGGAGCTGATTCGCCCTGAGGTGTACTACGTCTGCCGTCATCTGGAGCGCCATTTTCTCAACCAGTCCATCGTCCTCGACGAGCGCCCACGCAAGGTTGCCAATCTCTGCCAGGCCCTGCAGAACCACCTGGCCGTCGGCTACAAGCTGATCATCACCCAGGAAGTACCGCGCTTCAGCAAAGACCGCAGCCAACTGCTGGCCGTCGCCCTGCAGCGCGCCACCCACAGCCTGTACGGCCCGCTGGTGCGCGCCAGCCAACTGTATTGCCCGGTACCGGAAGGCTTGTGGCTGGAGCTGCACCAGTTGCATCGGATTGCCCGCAAGTACGGCCTGGAGCAGGCTCAGGTCAGTGACCCGCTGGCCCACAGCAGTAAAAGCCTGAGCCAGGAACAGACCTACCTGGCCGCCCTGCTGCTTGGCTGCGCCCGCTGCAACCAGTTGCGCCAGAGCAGCATTGCGCGTCTGGCAGAGGCGCTTGAAGGCTGGAGCAGCCGGGTTGAACTGCAGGGCGCCGATCAGTCGCACAGCCTGTTCGTGATTGCTTCGCAACAGGACGGCCCGCCACGCTACAAATCGCTGTTCAGCGAAAACGAACTGCACAACCTGCTCGGCCTCGACCCCCACGGCCTGGTCGACTCGATCAAGGAATACCTGCTGCTGCCGCCAGAAAGTCGCGATCCGCAAAAATTCCCGGTACCCGAAGGGGTCAGCCTGGATCTACTGCAACACCTCAGTTCCGCCTGGGGCGATATCTCCGAGCGCACCTTCCAGCGCAATCCGGGCAAGGGCGGCTTGACCCTGTGCATTGGCATGACTGCCGTGCATTTCTTCCTGGCTGGCAGAAAAAGCTTTGCCGATGTCCTGCAACGTCCCGAGGCTGCGCACAGTAGTGCCCAGTTCAAACCGAAGAAGAATGGTGACGGCCCGGACGTGTGGGCTGGCGCCTTCGATGCCCAGCGCGAAAAGCATTGGGGCTCGGCGATGGAGGAAATCGAGTACAAGAGCGGCGGCAACAAGATTGCCAGCGCCCCCGCCGAGGTCGAAGAAAGTTACCCGACCTTCGAGCTGCCAATCATCAACCACAGCCCTGGCGGGTATTGCCTGAGCTGGCCGCGCGAAGTGCCGGGGCAGATGCAGGCCGGCGAACTGCTCGGTATCCAGGATGCCCCCGGACACAACTGGAGCGTGGCAGTGGTGCGCTGGATTCGCCAAGTGCGTGGTGGCGGCACGCAGATGGGCATCGAACTGATCGCCCCGCAGGCACAACCCTGTGGCCTGCAGCTGCTGCGCAAGAACGAGCAAAGCAGCAACTACCTGCGCGCCCTGCTGCTGCCGGCAATCAGTGCCATTTCGCGCCCGGCTACGCTGATTACTCCACGCCTGCCCTTCCAGGAAAGCAACAAGGTCAGCGTCAACCTGAATGGCCAGGAACTGCGCGCCATTCTTAGCCGACGACAGACCAGCACCGGCAGCTTCAGCCAGTTCGAATATCGCAAACTGGAGCAGCCGGCAGCTCCAGCCGGGAGCCCGGTCACAGCTCAAGAACGGCCCGGCAAGAGCGGGGAGGAAGATTTTGACTCGCTCTGGAAGTCACTGTAGATTGCCGGAACGCACCTTTTGTCGCCTTTTTGCGCCCGTTCTTCGGCGCTTTCCAAGCAAAAACCATGGCCATCGAAAAAAAAACCATCCGTCTGCTGATTCTTGAAGATTCGCAGAACGAGGCCGAGCGACTCGTCAGCCTGTTCCGCAACTCTGGTCGCGCCACGCGCGTTCACCGTATCACCTCCGGCGACAACCTGGCCGAGGCCCTGCAGCAAAGCTGGGATCTGCTGATTGCCGCGCCGACCAGCGAGCACCTCGAACCCAGCGAAGTGATCGGCGCCATTCGCCGCCAGGCCAAGGACATCCCGGTCATCCTGCTGGTCGACGGCAACGACTCCGACAGCATCACCGAAGCGCTGATGCTTGGCGCTCAGGATGCCCTTCCACAGGGTGAAGACGAGCGCCTGATCCTGGTCGCCAACCGCGAACTGGCCAACCTCGAAGAGCGCCGCGCCCGCCGCGCCGCCGAAGTGGCCCTGCGCGAAGCCGAGAAGCGCTGCCAGCTGCTGCTCGATAGCTCGGTGGACGCCATTACCTACGTCCACGATGGCATGCACATCTATGCCAACCGCGCCTACCTGCAGATGTTCGCCTACGAGGATGCCGACGAACTCGAAGGCATGCCGATGATCGACCTGATCGCGGCGCAGGATCAAAGCGCCTTCAAGGATTTCCTGAAGAACTACTCCAGCGCCGACGGCAGTGCCGAACTGGCCTGTACCGGGGTCAAGGCCGACGGTCAGCGCTTCCAGGCACGCATGGGTTTCTCCCCTGCCACCTACGATGGCGAGCCGTGCATCCAGGTGGTGATCCGCGCCGAAAGCGACAACGCCGAGCTGGCCGAAAAGCTGCGCGAAATCAGCAGCCAGGACCTGGTCACCGGCCTGTTCAACCGTACCCACTTCATCGAGCTGATGGACGCCGCCGCCGAGCGCGCAGTCAATGCCGGCGTAGTGTCGAGCCTGGCCTACATCTGCATCGACCGCTATGCGGGCATGGTCGGTGAGGTCGGTCTGGCCGGCATCGACCTGCTGCTCACCGACATCGCCAACCTGCTGCGCAATCACTTCGGCACCGACGCCCAGCTGGCACGCTTTGCCGATGACGTGTTCACGGTTCTGCTGCCCACACAGGCACCGGAACAGACCAGCGAATCGCTGCACAATCTGCTGAAAAAAGTCGAAGGTCACCTGTTCGACGTAAGCGGCCGCACCGTGCAGACCACCCTGTCGATTGGCGTCGCCGGGCTCAACGAGAAGACTGCACGCGCCCAGGACGTGATCGATCGCGCCCACCGCTGCGCCGACGAGATCGACGGCGGCAATGCGCTCAAACTGTACAACCCGGCCGATGAACTGGCAGCTGCCGCCAACCGCGGCAATCTGGTGGCGATGGTGCAACAGGCGCTGGAGAACAACAGTTTCCGCCTGCTGTTCCAGCCGGTCATCAGCCTGCGTGGCGACAGCGACGAACACTACGAAGTACTGCTGCGCCTGCTCAATCCGCAAGGTGTGGAAGTACCGCCCGGCGACTTCCTCACTGCCGCCAAGGAAGCCGGACTGGCCGAGAAGATTGACCGTTGGGTGATCCTCAACTCGATCAAGCTACTGGCCGAACACCGCAGCAAGGGCCACAGCACCCGCCTATTCGTGCACCTGTCGGCCAACAGCCTGCAGGATCAGACCCTGCTGCCCTGGCTCAGCGTGGCGCTCAAGGCCGCACGCCTGCCCTCGGACGCCTTGGTATTCCAAATCGGCGAACCGGACGCGATTGCCTTCCTCAAGCAGGCCAAGGCCCTGACCCATGGCCTAGCCGAACTGCACTGCAAGGTCGCCCTGAGCCAGTTCGGCTGTGCGCTGAACCCGTTCAACACCTTCAAGTACCTCAACGTGGACTTCGTCAAGGTCGACGGCTCCTTTGCCCAGGATCTGTCCAACGCCGAGAACCAGGAGGCTCTGAAAACCCTGCTGGCCAGCCTGCACGCCCAGGCCAAGCTGACCATCGTGCCCTTCGTCGAGAGCGCCAGTGTGCTGGCCACTCTCTGGCAGGCCGGGGTAAACTACATCCAGGGCCACTACCTGCAGGGCCCCAGTCAGTCGATGGACTACGACTTCTCCGCCGGTGACGAATAACCGACCTTGCAGCCATAAAAAAACCGCCGGAAGGCGGTTTTTTTATGGCTGACTAACACCTCACTCATGCCCGTCGCGATCGCGGAAACCGAGCAGGTAGAGGATGCCATCCAGACCCAGGGTAGAGATCGCCTGTTTGGCCGACTGCTTGACCAGCGGCTTGGCGCGGAAAGCCACGCCGAGGCCGGCCAGACCGAGCATCGGCAGGTCGTTGGCGCCGTCGCCGACGGCGATGGTCTGCTCCAGACGCAACCCCTCTTTCGCCGCCAGTTCGCGCAGCAGATCAGCCTTGCGCTGGGCATCGACGATCGGCTCGACCACCTGGCCAGTGACCTTGCCATCGACAATCTGCAGCTCGTTGGCGAACACATAGTCGATGCCCAGCTTGGCCTGCAGCTGCTTGGCGAAGTAGGTGAAACCGCCGGAGAGGATGGCGGTCTTGTAGCCCAGACGCTTGAGCTCGGCGAACAGCACTTCGGCGCCCTCGGTCAGGCGCAGCGAAGCACCGACTTCGGCCAGCACGCTTTCCGGCAAACCCTGCAGCAAAGCCATACGCTCTTTGAAGCTGGCGCGGAAATCCAGCTCACCGCGCATCGCCCGCTCGGTGATTTCCGACACCTGCGCACCGACGCCGGCGGCCTTGGCCAGCTCGTCGATGACCTCGGCCTCGATCAGCGTCGAATCCATATCGAACACCGCCAAGCGCCGGTTGCGACGGAACAACGAGTCGCGCTGGAAGGCGATGTCGACGTTCAACTCCTGGGCCACGCTGAGGAACTCGGCGCGCAGCGCCACCGCATCCGCCGGTTCGCCGCGTACGGAGAACTCGATGCAACCCTTACCCTGGTCAGCCGGGGTATCCAGCGGCATGCGTCCGGAGAGGCGATCGATATGGTCGATATTCAGACCGTACTTGGCGGTGATCGAGCTGACTCGCTGCAGCTGCTCGGCGGTGACCTTGCGCGTCAGCAGGGTGACGATATAGCGCGGCTTGCCCTGGCCACCGACCCACTGCTGGTAGTCCGACTCGGAAACCGGGGTGAAACGCACCTGCTGGTCCAGCTTGTAGGCGGTGAACAGCACATCCTTGAGCACCGAGGAGGCCTGCTCGGTATCCGGGATTTCCACCAGGATGCCAAACGACAGGGTGTCGTGGATCACCGCCTGACCGATGTCGAGGATATTCACTCCGCCCTGGGCGAGGACGCCGGTAATGGCCGCAGTCAGGCCCGGGCGATCTTCCCCGGTGATGTTGATCAGGACGATTTCGCGCAAGGCGTTCACTCCCAGCTTGGCAGATGGTCCGCACGGGGCCGGCGGCCCCATGAAAAGGCGCACATTCTAACCAGTTTCAGCGCTGCCGGGGCATGCACGGCGCTTTGCCCGCCTAGGGGGCGTGGTTATACTGCGCGGCAATTCCATTCAAGAAGAGCCGCGCTCTGTGAACCGGCCAGCCCAGGTCAAACCCGACAATTTCTTCCTCTTGCTGTTTCACGCCCTGCGCCAGCGGCGCGTGCCTCTGGCCCTGCGCATCGCCAGCCACAGCATTCTGCTGGTGGCCCTGGCGCTGGTGATCTACGCCTGGGTCATGGGCATGCAGTTCAAGCAGGCCATGCAGCAACAGGCCGATGCCCTCGGCCAGAGCCTGACCGTGCAAACGGCCGCCTCGGCTACCGAGTTACTGGTGTCCAACGACATCCTCAGTCTCAACGTGCTGCTCAGCAACCTGGCGAAGAACCCGCTGGTAGCCCATGCCGCCATCTACAGTGTGGACAACCGCATCCTCGCCGAGGCCGGTTCGCGCCCGACTCAAGGCCTGCTTGGCGACACCGAAGGCCTCTACTCGACACCCATCACCTTCCAGGAAGTGATCGCCGGGCAACTGCGCATCAGCCTGGACATGCAGCAGTTCCAGCAGCCGATGACCATCAGCCTGCAGAGCATGGGCCTGCTCAGCCTGATCCTGCTGGCCCTGGCCATGTCGTTGAGCCTGCGCCTCGGTCGGCATATATCCACCCCGCTGCTGCAACTGCGCCTGTGGTTGCGCGACCCGGATGATCCGGCCCCCGGCGCCGGTCGCCAGGACGAGATCGGCGACCTGGCCCGCCAGCTGCAGGCCCGCCTGGTGCCGGAGAAGCCCTCGATGGTGGCACCCGCCACTGACGACTTCGCCGAGGACGAGACGTTCTACGCCGAAGAACCGGAGCAAGACCACGAATTCCAGGTGCCCAACCTCAGCGAGCCGGACTTCGACGAACGCGACGAAGATTACCTGGAAGAAGACCGCGACTTGCCGCGCAGCAGCCCAGTAGATCACGATCCCTTTGCCGATTTGCGCCCGGTCGATGAACCCGAGTCGCTACCGACACCTGAACCCGTGGCGTATGCCGAACCCGCGCCCAGCGAACCGGTACTCAGCGCAGTACTGGCGGTCCAGCTCGGCGCTCAGGAACAACTGCGCCACCTGCCACGGGCACGCCTGCTGGAACTGCTGCAGCGTTATCGCGACTGCCTGGAACAGGCCGCCGCGCTGTATCAGGGCAAGCTCTACACGCTCAACGATGGCAGCAGTCTGTTGCTGTTCAGCAGTGAATACAGCGGTGAGGACTACCTGACCCACGCCCTGTGCTGCGGCGAACTGCTGCGCGCCCTCGGCCACGCCCTGCAGATCGAGGTGGCCGACAGCGGCATCACCCTGCAACTGCAGCTGGGCCTGACCTGCACCGACCAGCCCATCGCCCCCAGCCAGGCCGAAGTGCTGCTCAGCGAAGCGGCGCAGGATGCCCTGGCCCTGTCCCAGCACAGCCGCAATCTGCTGCTGGTGCAACGGGCGATCGCCGATGCGCCGCTGGTGCGCCAGCGCGCGCGCATCCGCCCGATTGCCAGCCCGGAAGGCGCCAGCTGCGTCGAACGCCTGCTGGAGCCTTACCCGTCGCTGCTGGAGCGCCAACTGGCGCGCATGCACGAGCACCGCACACAGCCGTGACCACTCTGATCAGCCACCCGCTGCCGCTGCTGGCAGTGGGCCTGGCCCTCGGCTCGCGGATTATTCCGCCACGCCTGCTGCTGGCCAGCCTGCTGTTCACCCTGCTGCCGGATGCCGACATGCTGGCCTTCAAGCTGGGCATCGCTTATACCGACGCCTTCGGCCACCGTGGTTTCAGCCATTCGCTGTTATTTGCCGGATTGACTGGTTTATTAGCCGCCCTCGCCTGCCGCCTGCTCGGCTGCGGCCCGCTCAAAACCTTTACCTGGATAGCCCTGGCGACCGCCTCGCACAGCCTGCTGGATGCAGCCACCGACGGCGGCCTGGGCGTGGCCTGGCTGTGGCCATGGAGTGAGCAGCGCTTCTTCCTGCCCTGGCGGCCGATCGAGGTCTCACCCTTCATCAATGGTTTCTTCAGTCAGCGCGGCCTCGCCGTACTGGCCTCCGAGGCGCGCTGGGTGTGGCTACCATACCTGCTGGTCGCCCTTGGCGGGATGCTGCTACGCGCGCTGCTGGCACTAGGCTCGCGGCAACAGGCGCGCTAGCCCGGCGAGCAGGCGCGCCAGGGCGCCCTGATTGGCGCGCAATACAGCAAGCCCGGCCTCCGCCATCTGCGCCGCCTGTTGCGGTTCGGCGAACAGCTGCTGCAACTGCTCCTGCAGCTCAGCGGCATCCTGCACCTCCAGCAGATCACCGGCCGCACGCAACTGCGCAGCGATCTCGAGGAAGTTGAACAGGTGCGGCCCGCTCAGCAGCGGCTTGCCCAGCGCCGCGGGCTCCAGCAGGTTGTGCCCACCATTCTCGACCAGGCTGCCGCCGACAAAGGCCAGGTCGGCCAGGGCGTAGAGAAACAGCAGCTCGCCCAGAGTATCGCCGAGCAGCACCTGGGTATCCGCCGTCACAACTTCTTCGAGGGAACGCCGCACCGTAGCGAAGCCCTCCCGCTTGCACAGTTCGAAGACGCTGGCGAAACGCTCCGGATGGCGCGGCACCAGGATCAGCAGCGTCTGCGGGAACCGCTCAAGCAATTGGCGATGGGCAGCAAGGATGATCTCGTCCTCGCCGGCATGGGTACTGGCGGCGATCCACAGCGGGCGCTGCGTGGCGCCCCACGTGTCACGCAGTTGGCTGGCGCGCACCTGCAAGGCAGCATCCACGCTCAGATCGAACTTGATCGAGCCGGTCACCTCGACACAGCCGGGGCGCGCACCGAGCTGACGAAAGCGCTCGGCCTCGGCCTCGGTCTGCACGGCAATCAGGCTCAGTTCGGCCAACATAGGCCCAGTCAATTTGGCGAAGCGGGCATAGCCACGCGCCGAGCGCTCGGACAGCCGTGCGTTGGCCAGCACCACCGGCACGCCGTGCTTGGCGCACTGGTGGATATGGTTGGGCCACAGCTCGGTTTCCATGATCAGCGCCAGGCGCGGCTGCACCTGACGGAAAAACCGTGCGCAGGCCCAGGGCAGGTCATAGGGCAGGTAGCAGTGCTGAACCTGCTCACCGAACAGGGCCTGGATGCGCTCCGAGCCGGTCGGCGTCATGCTGGTGACGGTGATC
This sequence comes from Aquipseudomonas guryensis, assembly GCF_014164785.1. Taxonomy (GTDB): domain Bacteria; phylum Pseudomonadota; class Gammaproteobacteria; order Pseudomonadales; family Pseudomonadaceae; genus Aquipseudomonas; species Aquipseudomonas guryensis. The sequence continues at coordinate 543,555 of NZ_JACJFN010000001.1, forward strand.
GGCAACTCCGGGTAGCGCGCCAGCAAGTCGCGGATCAGCGGGGCGGCGGCGATGCTCTCTCCCAGCGATACCGCGTGCACCCAGATGCCGCCCTTGCGCATGGCAGGCAGGCCGATGGCGAAGCGTTCGCCGATACGCCGACCATAGGCCGGCGCGCGCCAGGCACGCCAGGCCAGGCGCCCGGCAATAATCGGCAGGAGCAGATGAAACAACAGGCTGTACAGGGCTCTATTCATGGGCGCGCAGCTTAGCAGAGCGGCCCGCGTCAATCAGCTCAGCGCCTGCAAGTGCTCGGCAAAGGCGGCCGCCAGCCACAACGCTGCCGGTCCCAGTGCCTCATCGCGGCGGCAGACCAACTCCACCACCAGCGGCGGCGGCGTCCAGTCGCAGTTCAGCTCGACCAACTGCCCCTGGTAAGTCGGATACTGCACCACATGGCGCGGCAACCAGGCCCAGCCGAGGTTGCGCATCAGCAGTTCGGCCATGGCGTAGAAACTGTCGGTACGCCAGACCGCTGGACTGAGCTGCTCGCCACCAGGGTAGTGGCTGTCCTGCGGCGCCATGAGCAATTGCCGATGGCGGGCCAGTTCGCGACGGTCGACCAGCCCGGCAGCAGCCAGCGGATGCCCGGCCCCGCACACGGTGACCATTTCGATGGTGCCCAGGCGCTGACGCTCCAGGGCATCGGGCATCTGCTCATGGTGAAACAGCAGGCCGAGATCGGCACGCCGCTCCAGCAGCTTGCGCGCCACCTCGCCCTGGGCGCCGCTGGCCAGCTGCACTTCCAGCAAAGGGAAGGCCTTGGCCAGGGCCTCGAGACTGTCCAGCACCGGCTGATAAGGCATGGCTTCATCCTGCGCCAGACGCAGGCGCACTTCTTCGCCGCGCACCAGGCCCCGTGCCCGCCCCTCAAGGCGCTCGCACTGGCGCAGCACTTCGCGCGCCTCTTCCAGCAACGACAGGCCGGCCGCGGTCAGCCGTGGCTGGCGGCCGCTGCTGCGTTCGAACAGCAATACGCCGAGGTCGGCCTCCAGCAGGGCAATGGCGTTGCTCACCGCCGACTGCGCCCGTTGCAGGCGCCGCGCTACGGCGGAGAAGGACTGGCCCTCAGCGACGCTGACGAACAGGCGGATCTGCTCCAGGTTCCACTGCATAGCAATCTCCATAGCAGATAGGTAATCACTTTATCCCATCAGGCAGATCCCTAAAATGACCTCCAGCTAAACAGGAGGCTCTCATGACCGGCTATCTCTACCTTGCCGTCGCCATCACTGCCGAAGTGATCGCCACCACCTCGATGAAGGCACTCGACGGCTTCAACAAACCGCTGCCCCTGTTGCTGGTGGTAGTCGGCTACGCGATTTCCTTCTGGATGCTCAGCCTGGTGGTGAAGACCATCCCGGTCGGCGTGGCTTATGCGGTATGGGCGGGCCTGGGCATCGTGCTGGTGAGCATCGCCGCGACCTTCCTCTACCAGCAGAGCCTGGATCTGCCAGCCATGCTCGGCATGGGCCTGATCGTCGCCGGCGTGGTGGTGATCCAGCTGTTCTCCAACACCATCGGCCACTGATCGGGCGAGCGCTATAAGCCGCTCGCGGTATACTGCGCGCCGGTTTTCCTTCGAGGCGTGCGCATGTCCCAAGCTCTGAGCACTGACGTTCTGATCGTCGGCGGCGGTATCGCTGGCCTCTGGCTGAACGCCCGCCTGCGTCAGCTGGGCTACGCCACCCTGCTGGTGGAAAACGCCAGCCTCGGCGGCGGGCAGAGCGTCAAATCCCAGGGCATCATCCACGGCGGCGCCAAGTACGCCCTGCACGGCGCCCTCACCGGCGCCTCGGAAGCCATCGCCGACATGCCGCGACGATGGCGCGAGGCCCTGGCCGGCAGCGGCGAGCTGGACCTGAGCGGCGTACGCCTGCTGTCCGAAGCGCATTACCTGTGGTCACCGGGTAGCCTGGCCGGCAACCTGACCAGCTTCTTCGCCAGCAAAGCGGTGCGCGGCCGAGTCGACCAGGTCAAGGGCGAACAGCTGCCGCCCGCGCTGCAACACCCCAAGTTCAAGGGCAAGGTCTATCGCCTGGCCGAGCTGGTGCTCGACGTGCCCAACCTGATCAGCCGCCTAGCTGAGTTGTCCGGCGACAGCCTGCTGGCTGGCCAGGAGATCGCCGCGCTGCATGAAAACAACGAGCTGGCCGGCCTGCGGGTCGATGGCCGCGAGATCCGCGCCCAGCGCGTGGTGCTCAGTGCCGGCCAGGGTAATGCCACCCTGCTCGCCAGCCTCGGCATCAGCCAACCAGCGCAGCAGCTGCGCCCGCTGCACATGGTGTTGGTCAAGGGGCCGAGCCTGAAGCCGCTATATGCCCACTGCCTGGGTGGCGGGCCGAAGCCGCGTGTCACCGTGACCACGCACCCGGCCGCCGACGGCCAATGGGTCTGGTACCTCGGTGGCGATATCGCCGAAGCCGCTGGTGTGGCCCGCGACGAGGCCGCGCAGATCAAGGCAGCGCAGCAGGAACTGGGCGACCTGCTGCCCTGGGTCGACCTCTCCAGCGCGCGCTGGGCCACCCTGCGCGTCGACCGTGCCGAGCCGGCCCAGTCCGGCCTGGTCCGTCCGGACAATGCCTTCCTAGCCGACCAGGGCAAGCTGCTGGTCGGTTGGCCGACCAAGCTGGCGCTCTCGCCGGACTTCAGCGACCGGGTACTGGCCGCCCTGCAGCGCGACGGCATCCAGCCCAGCGCGCAACCGTCCCTGCCCGAGCTGCCGCGCCCCTCCGTGGCCCGCCCGGTGTGGGAGGAGCTGCTGCCATGACTCTGCACGACCTGCATCGCCCGCTGGGCAGCACCGGCCTGCGGGTCTCGCCGCTGGGTCTGGGCACGGTCAAACTCGGCCGCGACCAGGGGGTGAAGTACCCCAACGGCTTTACCATTCCCGACGACACCGCCGCGCGCAACCTGCTGGCCCAGGCCCGCGACCTCGGCATCAACCTGATCGACACGGCGCCGGCCTACGGTGTCAGCGAGCAACGCCTCGGCCCGCTGCTGCGTGGCCAGCGCCAGGACTGGCTAATCGTCAGCAAGGTCGGCGAGGAGTTCGAAGACGGCCAGTCGCACTTCGACTTCAGCCCGGCACATGCGCGTTTCTCCGTCGAGCGCAGCCTGCAACGCCTGCAGACCGACTGCATCGACCTGCTGCTGGTGCACTCGAACGGCAACGACGTGGCCATCCTGCGTGACAGCGGCATCTACCAGACCCTCGCCGAGCTCAAGCGCGAGGGCAAGATCCGCGCCTTCGGTCTGTCCGGCAAGACGGTCGAGGGCGGCCTGCTGGCCCTCGAACAGGGCGACTGCGCGATGGTCACCTACAACCTCGCGGAACAGGCCGAGAAGCCGGTTCTCGACCATGCTGCTGCGCACGGCAAAGGCATCCTGATCAAGAAGGCCTTGGCCAGCGGCCACGCCTGCCTGGCTGCCGGGCAGGACCCGGTGCGTGCCAGTTTCGAGCTGCTGTTCGGCCATCCCGGGGTGAGCAGCGCCATCGTCGGCACCATCAACCCGCAACACCTGGCGGCCAACGTCGCCACCGCCGCTGCGGTGATCCGCGACTACACTGCACAGCTCCGATAGATCGCTGCGCTCAAGATCTCGCCCTGCATATCGCAAGCACTGCCTAGCTCGCAGATGCACAGTAGGTACCACGCAAGAGCCCCTAGCCCCCGAGTCAGGGCCTTGCTGCCAGGGCGGGACAAGATCATGGATCGAGCCGAGGCGCAGCACCGCAGGAGCCCACATGCCTAGACAACTCGCCCGCAAAGACCCGAGCACCTTCAAGACCCTGCCGCTGTATGTCGAGGCCACTGCAGAGGGCCTGTATTACCGCAGCCAGGGCCTGCCACTGAACTTTGTGCAGATGCAGGAACGCCGCCGCCCCATCAGCGTGGCCGACAGCCGGCATTTCGCGGCGGAACTGGCCAACCTCGGCGTCTCGGTGCGTTTGACCCTCAACTGGCAGGGCCGCGACTACTGGTTGCTGGTACGCCAGCGCCGCCCGGATCGCGGCGACGTGGTGCTCAAGCTGATCTCAGGTTACGTGCCGGCCCACGAACTGAACCTGCCGCTGCTCACCGCCATCCAGGAGGTGGCCGAGGAGTGCCTGATTGAGACAGCCGACGGTTGGCTCGGCGGGCGCTTCGGCGATACCTGGCTACCTACGCCGTATCAGCCGCTGCGATATCGCGAGACCTGCCACTTTCGCCTCAGCCCGTTATCCGGCGCGGCGCGGCCGGTGCAGTGCGGCAACCTGATGTTGATAGAACGCCCGCTGGCCTATGTGCACCTGCCCACCGCGTCACTGCAGCTGGTTTATGACATGCGCCTGGACTTGCCCAAGGACTGTCGTCTGCCGAGCCTGTTCCATGTCGATGAGTGCCTGGAAGACGGCCAGCTGATCGCCCGCCTGGAACGTCGTCGCCCCGACCTGTACCTGCTGCCGCTGCGTCAGGGCCACCCCACTGGCGAGCTGTTCACCCTACGCCAGGGCGAGCTGCAGCCGGCCAGCTGCCGAGGGCTGTGGCTATCGGAAAGTTTTGCCGAGCAGGATGGCTGGCTGGTGCGTGATGAGCGCATCCGCTGGAAGGACTGGCTGGCACGCCTGGCGCAGGAAGAGCAGGAAACCGGCCGCCTGGCCGGCTAAAGGCGTTTTGCAGGAGCATGCTCCTGCAAAACGAGGCGCCTTACTTGTTGCGGATTTTTTCGACGATAGCGGTGGTCGAGCTGTTTTCCACCAGCCCCAGCACCCGCACTTCACCACCGTAGGCACGCACGATATCGGCGCCGACCACGCCTTCGATACCGTAATCACCACCCTTGACCAGCACGTCCGGCTTGACCGCGCGCAGCAGGTTTTCCGGGGTGTCCTCGGCGAAGCTCACCACCCAATCCACCGCACCGAGGCCGGCCAGCACGGCCATGCGCCGATCCACTGCATTGATCGGCCGGCCCGGGCCTTTCAGGCGGCTGACCGAAGCGTCGTCGTTGACCGCCAGCACCAGGCGATCACCCTCGGCACGGGCCTGCTCCAGGTAGGTCACGTGACCGGCATGCAGGATGTCGAAGCAGCCATTGGTGAAGACGATCTTCTCGCCATGGGCACGCGCATCCTCAATCACCACCAGCAGCTGTTCGAGACTGACCACGCCACGCTCGGAACCCTGCTCGCGCTGCACCGCACGGCGCAGCTCGGGCGCGCTGATGGCCGCCGTACCCAACTTGCCAACCACGATGCCGGCGGCCAGGTTGGCCAGCGCCACCGCATGCGGCAGCTCCTCGCCGGCCGCCAGGCTGGCGGCCAGGGTGGAGATCACCGTGTCGCCGGCACCAGTCACATCGAACACTTCGCGGGCGCGCGCCGGCAGATGCAGCGGGCCGTGATCCGGACGAAGCAGGGTCATGCCGTGCTCGCCACGGGTCACCAGCAAGGCGCCCAGCTCCAGCTCCAGCATCAATTTGGCGCCACGGCTGACCAGCTCGGCCTCATCGGCACAATGACCGACAATCGCCTCAAACTCGCTGAGATTGGGAGTGATCAGGCTGGCGCCGCGATAAATCGAAAAGTCCTTGCCCTTGGGGTCAGCCAACACCGGAATGCCCTTGCTTCGCGCCAGCTGCACCAGGGCCTGGTGGTTCTTCAGGGCACCCTTGCCGTAGTCCGACAGCACCAGCACCTTGACCCCGTCGAGCAGCCCATCGACTTCGGCGGCCAGGGCCTCGGCGTCGGTATTGAACGGCTCTTCGAAGTCCATGCGCAGCAGTTGCTGGTGGCGGCTCATGACGCGCAGCTTGACGATGGTCGGCTGCTCGTCGATGCGCTGGAAATGCGCCTGCACGCCGGCGGCATGCAGGCTATCAGTGAGGCTATGGGCCGCTTCGTCACGCCCGGTAACGCCAACCAGCAGCGCCGACGCACCGAGGGCGGCGATGTTCAGCGCAACGTTGGCCGCGCCGCCCGGACGATCCTCGATCTGCTCGACCTTGACCACCGGCACCGGCGCCTCCGGGGAAATCCGCGAAGTGCCACCGTGCCAGTAACGGTCGAGCATGACATCGCCCACCACCAGAACGGTGGCTTGATCGTAACGGGGCATGGACAACTTCATGGGGGTACTCCGGAGCGGCGAAATCGCCGCGGATCATAACATGTGGAGGAAAAAGGCCCGGCCAGATACGAACTTCACGCAGGCTCTGCGCCTACTGGTTCAGGCGCTTCCAACCGGTAAGCCCTGTGGCGACCGGCCACAGAGCATCACCCGAGGTCGTTGTTGGGCAGCAACCGAGACATCAGGCGTCCTGATCGGCAACAACTTCATTCGGCTCCTCGAAGTGCCGGGCGTGCAGGCGGGCGTAGTAGCCATTCAGGGCCAAGAGCTGGGCATGGGTGCCGCGCTCGACGATCTGCCCCTGATCCATAACCAGGATCAGGTCGGCCTTCTCGATAGTACTCAGGCGGTGAGCGATAACCAGGGTCGTACGCCCCTTCATCACTTCATCCAGCGCGCCCTGGATATGCCGCTCGGACTCGGTATCCAGTGCCGAAGTGGCCTCATCGAGAATCAGCAGCGGCGCATTCTTCAATAGCGCACGAGCAATCGCCAGGCGCTGGCGCTGGCCACCGGAGAGCAGCACGCCGTTCTCGCCCACCAGCGTGTCGTAGCCCTGCGGCAACTTTTCGATGAACTCCGCAGCGAAGGCGGCCTCGGCAGCCTTGCGCACTTCCTCCAACGGCGCCCCGGCCAGATCACCATAGGCGATATTACTGGCCACTGTGTCGTTGAACAGGGTGACATGCTGGGTTACCAAGGCGATATGCCGGCGCAGGTTGCGCAAAGCGTATTGTTCGACATCCAGGTCATCCAGCAGGATCTGTCCGTGTTCGTGGTGATAAAAACGCGGAATCAGGCTGGCCAGGGTCGACTTGCCGCTACCGGAACGCCCCACCAGTGCCACCATTTGCCCGGGCTCGACAACGAAAGAGATGTTATTCAGCACCGCTTTCTCGGCCCCCGGGTACTGGAAGGTCAGGTCCCGCACCTCGAGACGGCCACTAACCCGCTCGCGCTGCTCGGTACCACGATCAACCTCCTGCTCTTCGTCGAGCTGCTCGAAGATGCTTTCGGCACCCGCCACCCCGCGCTGGATGGTCGAACTCACTTCGGACAGCTGACGAATCGGCTTGGGCAACAGACCCGCCAGGGTGATGTAGGCCACCAGGTCGCCGGCCGATGCATCACCGCGCATGTACAGAACCAGGAACATCAGCACTGCCATGGCGCTGTAGATCACCAACTGCAGCATGGGCGTATAGACTGCGCCTGTCTTGACCATGCGCAGCTGCTTGCGCCGATTGTCATCGGTAACTGCCATGAACCGCGCCCGCTCGTATTCCTCACCACCGAAGCTGCGCACCACGCGGTAGCCCTGAATGGTTTCCGAGGCGACATGAGTGACATCGCCCATCGCCACCTGGATTTGTTTGCTCTGCTTGCGAAACTTGCGGCTGGCACTGGTGACCATCAGCCCGATCACCGGAAGGATGGCCAGCATGACCAGAGTCAGCTTCCAGTTCATCCAGAGCAGGGAGGCGAAGAGAAAAATCACCGTCATGCCTTCGCGTACCACCACCTTGATCGCATCGGTAGCGGCCCCGGTGACCATGGTGACGTTGTAGGTGATGCGGGAGATCAGGTGCCCGGAGTTGTGATTGTCGAGGTAACGGTTGGGCAAGGTCAGGAGGTTGTTGAACAGGGCGACGCGCAAGTCATGCACCAGCCCCAGCGAGACCCGCGCCAGAAAGTAGTTACCGAGAAAGGAACCCACGCCCTGCCACAGGGCGATCAGTACGATCAGCAGTGGCACGACCTGAACCAGCTTGAGTTCGACGAGAAAAGGCACGTCCTGCAAATACGGCACGGCGGCAAAAAAGCTGGCATCCGGATTGGCCAGGCCATCGACGAAGTACTTCAGGATGTAGCCAAACATCGGCTGGGTTGAGGCAAAAATCAGAAAACCCAGCAGGCTGATCGCGAACAGCCCGGAATAGGGCAGGACATATTTCAGCAACCGCAAGTAAACCTTGAGACCGGATTGCTGGTTAGAATTGGCCATTCGGCACGCCTCGTACGACGACTAGAGAGACAAGATGCGGATTGTAACAGCGAACGAATTGCAAGATTGGCTGAGCCAGGGCGAGGTGCTGGAAAAAGACAGTCACGGCGTGAAGGTCGTGCGGCTTGCCGATGGCCGGATTCTGAAAATATTCCGCAGCCGCCGCCATCCGCTCATCGCCAGGTTGCGCCCGGACGCCAGCCGTTTCAGCGAGAATGCCAGCCGCCTGCAGAGCCTGGGCATCCAAACCCCGCAGGTACTCGAACTCGGCTGGATCGAACGCAAGAAAGCCATCAGTGCATGCATTTACCAGCCCCTGGAAGGTCAGCCGCTGGACAAGCTGTTTCGTGACTCACGCCCCCAGTTCGACGCCTTGCTCCCGCAACTGGCAGGCTATATCCATGACCTGCATCAGCGCGGCATCTACTTTCGCTCCCTGCACCTGGGCAATGTCCTGCACACCCCGGATGGCGGCTTCGGCCTTATCGATTTCCTCGATTTGCGCTTCAAAGGGCGCCCACTGGGACGCATGCTCGTGCGGCGCAACTTCCGCCATCTGCATAGCTACCTGCAGCGGCGCAAGGTGCCGCTGTTTCCCTGGAACGAGCTGCTGGCGGCCTACGAGCTGGCGAGCAAGCGATCCAGCTGATCCAGGCAGAGCTTGGGTACCAGCTCGGTGGGCAGGCGGCTGTGCAGTGACAGGTTGTAGACCTGGAAGTCAGGCTTGATCACCCGCTCAGCCATCAGTTCGAAGCACGGCAGGATGTAATCGTCGTAGTCACCATCGAGGCGACTGCGCACAGCATCCCCACCCTGCTCGTAGAAGCGTCCCTTGCTGGAATCCAGGTCCATGCCGACCACGAAAACCTGGCTGAACCCCAGGTGATAGGCCATCTGGATGCCGGCGTAGGGAATGGTCCTGCTACTGAAATAACCCTTCTCCAGATTACGACTGAAGCCAATGCGATTGGGCTTCTGGCGGAACCAGGAAAAATTGCACTCGAAATCTGCATCACATCGCGCCATGCGAGCAAACGCCCGGTCGCCCAGCGCCTCGCCCCCTTCCGGCGGACGATTGACTCGCTCGAAGTCATATACCGAACGGCCATCCAGCGCGTGTGGCTCACGCTCCAGCAGACTTTCGATCACGCGCGGACTCAGGGCCAGATTCGCGGCCAGCGCGGTGGCCTGCAGCAGCAGAGGTAAACGATTGCGCACGAAGCTGCTGTCATCGCAGAGATAAAAATACGGAGTAATCCCGGCCTCGGCGAAGCAGCTGATTGAGCCGTTCATGGCCAGCATGGGGTACCTGGCATAGCGCTGCAGCGGGAAGTCTTTGACCGACGGCCCCGACGCGATGATGAACAATGCGCCCTGGCAGGTACCACGCAAGCTTGCAAAGGACTTGAGCGGCGTCCCGTTTCCCACCACAGTCATTTCTCTATATTCCCTTTGAGGCTTGCAGGCTTACACCGTCACTTGCCGGCCGCCTTGCCGCGAGAACCATGCTCAGCGCAACGGGCAGCCAGGTGATCAACCAGTCTGCATTGGGCTTGAGCCAAAGGCCGATGCCATCCGTCAACAGGGCAATACTGGAGAACACCCATAGCGCCAGTAACGCCCGCCCCAAAGGCTCGGCCCTGTTCTGCCACGCCCGCCAGGCCACGCTGCCCCAGAGTAGAGCGAACAGCAGCAGCCCCGGCACGCCCAGGCGGATAGCCACGTCTAGGTACATATTGTGCGGGTGTTTGAACACCTGCCCACTGCTTGGCACGAGGATCTCATAAGTATTGAAGCCAAAGCCCAGCGTCCAGTTTTCCAGCAGGTGGCGCAGCCCTCCAGCCAATAACTCCGGTCGGTACGACAATCCTCTCTGCATCAGGACTTCGGGTATCAAAAGAGCAGCCAGCACGCTGAGCAAAATTACCGTTATGGCCGCAAGCACGCCCAAACGGGTTGGTCGGGCAAAGGCCATAACCAAGGGCACCATGAACAGTGCCAGCCAGACCCCACGCGTCTGGTTAAGCCCCAGAAACGTCAGATAGCCGAGCGCACTTACGGCATATAGCGTCAGCCAGAGGAAACTGCGCGGTTTCTGCCAGAGAAAGGCCCCAATCACGGCCAGCGCGCCAACTGCATGGGCAGCCATGATCGCCCTATCCCAAAGACCGATGGCAATCAGCCGCGAGCCTGCTGGAAGCGGAGAGGCAAACTGAAAATAAAGCACGGACAGCAGAGCGAATAAACCGCCGAGCAGAGCTGCAGGACGCAGGAGCATCTCGATCGACCACTGGCCTCTGGAAGCCAATACCACCCCAAGCAGGGACAGCAGGACATAAACCGGCCGCTTGGCTTCACCCAGTGGATCCTGCCCGCCCTTCACGACCAGCACGACCATGACCCAGGCAGACAGGGCAATAAACAGCACCAGCTCCGGCTGCTTCAGCAGCTTGCGAAAATCGCGCAGGAACAGGGCCAGCAGCGCAGGCAGCCATAACAGTAAAATAAGCGACTGATGATAAAGCTTGCTGCTTGGCAGCACCCATGCACCACACAACAGCACTAGCAAGCCCAGCGCGGCCCAACGCGACAACAGCTGCGGCGACAACCATTCACTCAATCGCACGTTATCGCCCCAATCTTTGCATTCGACTCGCCACTCGCTGCAATTGCGCCACATCGGCATTCAACCAGCCACCCTCGACACAATATTCGCCAGCCATGTAGCGCAGAAAGTTCTCGCGGATCCGCTCATCCAGCGACCAGTCGGGAAACGCGCGTGCCTGTGCAATCAGCTCGTCTGCGGAATCGGCATGGCTGACCAGGCCCGGAATATTGAAAAACGCCTGCCCGAGGGTCAGCACCGGCTTGCCGAGCAGGATGCTTTCCAGACCCACGGTCGAGTTCAGCGTGATGACGAACTGGCTCGCCTGGATCAGCGCCTGGGTATTGTTGCCATTGGCGAACAGCAGCCGCTCATTACTGCGTGCCTGCAGCTCCGGATAGGACTCTCGGCTGGCCGGGTGCTCCTTGAACACCACCGTCATACCGGTCTCTGCCACCAGGCGCTCACCCAGGGCAAACAGCTGACGCATATCCGCGACCCAGGGGGAGAACAGCCGCACTTGCGTATCACGGTCATCCTGGAACGGGATAAAGACGAAACGCTCGGGCAGCTCGATCTCCGGCAGCCCAGTATTGCGCGGTTTGCGCGGCACCAGCGCCAGCTCAGCACTGGTAGCACCCTCCGGCGCCTGGTAGTCGCGGAAGAAAGCGGCATCGCGCGGCACCGAGTTGCGGTAGTTGACGCCCTTGGTGTCCAGGGTCGTGGTGTTCGGCAGCAGGCCGTTCTCGAAGAAGAACGTCTGGCAGTCCTGCGGCAGCAGCGCCAACAGCAGCTGACAATAGCGGTGCGAGCCGTTCCACATCGCCACATTGACGGGCTGTTCGCGCAGCAGCAAAGCCTGCACACGCAGGGCCATCCAGGCCAGCTCCAGGCGCAGCAACAGCTTGTACAGCCCGCCCTCGTACTTACGCTTGACCCGCCGCTCGTGGCACTTCTCCTCGATCAGCTGCGACCAATTGATGCGTTTGACCACATGCGGCAATTGCCAGGGCCTTGGCCAGGGCATCTGGGCTGGAACCACCACCTTGCCCTCAAGCGCCGTTTCATCGAGCAGGCGCTGGAAATACAGGCGTTGATGCTTGGCCAGGGCGAAGAATAAAACCTTGTTCATCTCTTGATCTCGCTAGCTTCCATTCACTCGGGCCATGCGACCCGAGCCGCCGTCAGGCTATTGCGGGCGCCCTTGCGGCAAGCGCGCGGCTACAACAGCCTCGGCAATTTCTACAAACATCTGCTGGGCTTGCTGGCGACTGCCACGCACGAAGTTAGCCACTGCCTGGCGCTCCGCGTCGTCGAAGGCAATACCAGCACGCGCCGCCAGCGCCGAGGCATAGTCGGGGTAAACACGGCCTTGCAACTGGCAGGCCTCAAGCAATGCTTCAATCTTGTGGGTATTCGAGCCGATCGCGAAAAATGGAGTGCCCGTCAGCAGGCAGAGCGTAACGCAGTGAAAACGCCCGGTAATGACGCCCTGGCTAGCGGCCAGGCGCCCGAGGAACGCGGCATCACTGGTCGCACAGTATTTCCAGCGCAGAAGCCTGATCTGCTTGCGCTCGATCGTCTTTCCCAGCGTTGTCTGCTGCGCCTGGCGGCGCGCCCGCCAGGCCTTGAAACGGCTGCGCAGACTCTTCCAGACATAAGCTGGAAAGCCCTTGCCGGTTTGGATCAGCGGCAACGCCTGGATGCTCAGGTAGCCAATCGCAGGGTCCGCCGCCTGCTGCAGCGCCGCCCAGGCTTCCTGAGTGCGCTCCTCATAGAAGCTGCCATTGACCAGGAAACCCTGGCGCTGCGCCTGTGAGGACGGCGGAATCATGCTAAGGGTCAGATCGGGCACCACTCGGCTGGCGATCCCGACGGCAGCCAATTCAGCCTGGCTGCGCTGATCGCGCAGGTAGATCCCACTAAACGCCCGGGCCGGCTCGATCAGTTGGGTATTGCGTTGCCACACGCTATTGATCAGGAAGCACGGCACACCGCGTTCGCGACAGAACGGCGCCAGCGCCACCAGCATCTGCGCCGCCCGCGCATCATCGTGCAGCGTGCCTTCGCCATTGATCAGGCACAGATCGGCGCTGGCGATATCCTTCTGCAACTGCGGGTCGTCTCGCCAATCGTGGCGCATCGGACAGGCCCTGACGATACGAATCCCTGCCGCCGCGGCGAGCTCATAGATCTGCTTAACGACGATCTGACAGCCGTAATGTTTGTTGTGCGACGTGTCGTTGAAGAGGATGGCCTTCAGCATGCGGTTACTGCTCGACGGTGGAGGTGAGGGCTACGGACACGCCCGATGGACGACGACCTTCAAGCAGGTTCGTTAGCGCCTGGATATTCCAGGCCAGCCCGGAGCAGCCATGGGCTAGATGATATTCGGCAAAATCGGCACTGCGCGCCAAGGCTGCCGCATGATCCTGCTCAATCCCACTGACTGCTGTTTGCAAGCCTTCGAGGGTCGCAACACAAGGGCCCAGAAAGCGCTCCTGGGCGAAGATATCCGCATCATCGCTGGCATTCACATAAAGCAGCGGGCGCCGCGCCAGGGCGGCTTCGATCACCGCGTTGGACATGATGTTGACCACCACCGATGCGCACGCCAAGGCCTCGGCCAGACCACAGTCGCGCGGCAGCACCTGGACATTATCCAGCACCGAAGCCTCTTGCTGCCAGAACGGTACCTGGCTGCGCGGATGCGCCTTGACCAGCACCTGGTAGTCGGGATTGCGTGCCGCCCAGTCGCGTAACAGCCGATAGGTGCGCTGGTAGCCCGCCTCCTTTTCCTTGTCCGGCCCGACCCCCAGTACCAGCAGCACCCGCCGCCCCGGATCGGCTGGGGCCAGGTCGAAGGCCGTATCGATCATGTGCGAGCCAGCCAGCAACGCGGTAGAACTACCGAAACGCAACGCGCGCGCCTGCAGGGCTTCCAGCGAGCTTTGCCCGAACAGGAAGTAGTAGTCGTAGTCATTCATGCCCAGCCGCCGTGAGCTCTCCACCGTGGTGGCATGCGCCAGGTGCACCAGCAGAGCTTGCCGAGCGCTCAGCGCCAGACGCAGGAACGGCGAATACAAACTACCGTTGCGATCATTCAGCACAACCTTCGGCGTGTAATGTTCAACCAGCCACTCGGCATGCGCCGCATAAGCGAAATAACGCAGCGGCACGGGCTGGGGTGGCCGCCGCAGCAGGCGTTCGCGCAGAAGGGTGCTCGCCTCGGGCAGGGCTGTTTCGATCAGGACGTGGCCACGATTGCGCAACGCCTCGATCAGCAGCTTCTTGCGCTGGAAGCCAATGACCTTGGGTGCCGACTGCAGCAACAGGAAGTCGCAGGGCTCGCCACCCGCCCCTGACGCCAGGCGAAAGCGCGCGAGCAAACCGAACAGCGTGTCGCCCAGCGCCTCGCGCAGGAAGCGTAACGCGCTGCCGAGCCAGCCATGCCGCTCGCGCAGCAGCAACCAGCGATAGCGATCCAGAGCTGCCGCCTTGCCCGCCCACTGCCTGCCAACGGTGTCAGCACTCATGCCAACCTCAGCGCCGCCAGTTGCGGCAGCGCCCAGAAGCACTGGCGCACCGCCGCATCGGAAAACACCTCCAGCAAGCGCTGCACCATCCGCTGCTGCAGTGCCGGGTCGGCCGGTTCTTGCGCCTGCTGCACCAGAGCCTGGGCCAGCGCCACAGCATCGCCGAGGGGGAACAGCTGACCACAGCCGGCCACTACCTCGCGGCCACCGCCACAGTCGCTACCGATCAGCGGCACACCGGCGGCCATGGCCTCCAGCAAGACCATGCCGAACGGTTCGTGGTCGGAGCTCAGGGCGAACACATCGAAGGCCTTGAAGTAGTTACGCCCGTTTGCCACCTGGCCGAGAAAGCGCACCGACTCACTGACGCCCAACTCACTGGCAAGGCGCTTCAGCGCCGTTTCCAGCCTGCCGCTACCCATGATCGCCAGCAGGCTGCCGGCCGGCAGCGCAGGCAGGGCCAGGGCGAAACCGCGGATCAAGGTGGCCTGATCCTTGTCCGGGTGCAGGCGGCCGACATTGCCGATCACCCAGGCGTCCTGCGGCAGGGCCAGGGCCTCGCGAGCCACTGCACGACTGCACTGGGCAGCCTGCACGGTGGCGATATCGATGCGGTTGTACAGGGTCGCGATGCGCTCGGCCGGCCACCCTGGCAAGCAGGCGCGCATATCGTCGCGTACCGCATCGGAGACACCGAGCAAGGTCAGGCGGCGGCGGAAACAATTGATGAACAGCTGGCGCGAGCGCCGCTGGTACACGCCAAAGGCATGCTGCACGCCGAACACCGGCAGATCGCTGCCGAGCAGGGCGATATAGATCGGCTTGAAGCGATGAGCGATACACAGCTTGAAATCGCGCGAAGCGGCGATGCGCTTGAGGTCGCGAATCGCCTTGAGCTTGAGGCCACGGACCTCACGACTGGAGTAATCGAGGAAAATAACTTCGTCGGAAACCGAGCCGGCTTCGACCTCCGCGCTCGGCGCACCAGTCAGGTAGACGGTGCAGACTTTGTAGCGCGTACCGGCAAACAGCGCGGCGTACTGCCGCGCGCAATCGAGGAAGGGGCCGTCATAGCCATGGCAAAACTGCAATATCCATTGCTGTCCGGCCCCTGCAACCTCAGATGTTGTCATACCAGTCCTTGCCGTCCTTGACCACGAGGATGTCTTCCATGATCAGGTACTGCAGGTCGGAGCCGTAGAACATGTTCAGTGCGTCGGTCGGCGAGCAGATCATCGGCTCGCCGCGGCGGTTGAGCGAGGTGTTCAGCGACACGCCGTTGCCAGTGAGCTTCTCCAGCTCCAGCATCATGTCGTAGTAGCGCGGGTTGTACTCGCGTTTGAGTACCTGGGCGCGCGAGGTGCCATCCTCGTGCACCACTTCGCCTACGCGGGTCTTCCACTCTTCGTTGACTTCGAAGGTGAAGGTCATGAACGGGCTCGGGTGGTCGACCTTGAGCATCTGCGGGCCGACGGTGTCGAGCATCGACGGGCAGAAGGGGCGCCAGCGCTCGCGGAACTTGATCTGCTCGTTGATCCGGTCAGCCACACCGGCCACGCTCGGGCAGCCGATGATCGAGCGACCGCCGAGGGCGCGCGGGCCGAACTCCATGCGGCCCTGGAACCAGGCCACCGGATTCGCGTCGACCATGATCTTGGCGATGCGTTGCGGCATGTTGTCGATCTGCTTGAACACCGGCTTGCTCGGGTGACGGGCGCAGGCGGCAATCACGTCTTCGTTGGAGTACGAAGGGCCGAGGTAAACGTGCTCCATCTTCTCCACCGGCACGCCGCGCTGGTGCGAGACGTAGGCGGCGGCGCCGACCGAGGTGCCGGCGTCACCGGAAGCGGGTTGGACAAACAGCTCCTTCACTTCCGGACGGGCGATGATCTTCTGGTTCAGCTTGACGTTCAGCGCGCAGCCACCGGCAAAGGCGATCTTGCCGGTTTCCTTGATGATGTCACCCAGGTAGTAATCCATCATTTCCAGCGCCAGCTTCTCGAACAGCGCTTGCATGCTGGCGGCGTAGTGAATGTAGGGATCGTCGGCGATATCGCCCTGGCGTTTCGGCCCCAGCCACTCGATCAGCTTGGGCGAGAAGTAGTAGCCCTTGCCGTTTTCCTTGTAGCGACGGAAGCCGATGACGTTGGCATAGTCGGTGTTGATGATCAGCTCGCCGTTCTCGAACTTGGCCAGGCGCGAGAAGTCGTACTTGGCCGCGTCGCCGTAGGGCGCCATGCCCATGACCTTGAACTCGCCGTCGAGCATCTCGAAGCCAAGGAATTCGGTGATCGCGCCGTACAGGCCGCCAAGGGAATCCGGGTCGTAGAATTCCTTGATCTTGTGGATCTTGCCGTTCTCGCCGTAGCCGAAGAAGGTGGTGGCGTACTCACCCTTGCCGTCGATGCCGAGGATTGCGGTCTTCTCGGTAAAGCCCGAGCAGTGGTAGGCGCTGGCGGCGTGGGCCAGGTGGTGCTCGACCGGCTCGATCTTGACCTTCTTCAGGTCGAAGCCGAGCTGCTGCAGGCACCACTGGATGTGCTTGTAGTAACGCTTGTAGCGGCGGTTGCCCATGAGGATGGCGTCGAGAGCACGGTCCGGCGCGTACCAGTAGCGCTTGGCGTACTGCCAGCGGGCTTTCTCGAAGATGCTGATGGGCGCAAACGGAATCGCCACCACGTCGACGTCGCCCGGCTTGATCCCGGCCTGCTCCAGGCAGAACTTGGCCGACTCGTAGGGCATGCGGTTCTTCGCGTGCTTGTCGCGCACGAAGCGCTCTTCTTCGGCGGCCGCGATCAGCTTGCCGTCGATGTACAGGGCGGCGGATGGATCGTGACTGAGCGCGCCGGACAGGCCAAGAATCGTCAGTGCCACAGAGAAAACCTCAATTCAGGGCAGGTGCCGGGCACCTGCGGTAAACGTTCGTCGAGCAGCTGGAACAGCGGTGAGTCAGCCGGCCAGTTGCGCAGAAAGCGCGCGCGATCGCGGGCATAGGCCCGGGCGAAGCTGCGCGCGCGGCGATGTTGCTGCATGGCATCCAGGTCGATCAGCGACCAGCAAGCCCGCGCCTCATCCCAAAACAGGTTGTTGCCCTTGAAATCCCCGTGGCTGATGCGTTCGCGCAGCAGAGCGGCGAACAGGCGATCCAGGGCCTGCAAGTCGATTTCAGGAGGCAAACTCAGCCCATCCTGAGCCAGGTAGGGCTGAAAACGGGCGATTATATCCTGCCCGCCGCAGTATTCGGTAATCAGGTAGGCCGGGCCGCGCAACCAGCACCAGCGCCGCTCTAGCACGGCCAGCGGACGCGGGGTGGCGATACCCAGCAGCTCCAGGCGATGGCCCTCGCGCCAGCTGTGCCAGGCGCGACTGGGGCGCCAAAAGCGCTTGAGCCAGTGAGCAAGGCCCTTGATGTTGTAGCGCTTGACCACCAGTTCACGCCCGCCCTGACGCACCTGGGCCACCGTGGCGGAACCGCCCAGCTTCAGGGCACGCCCCTGGGCGAGCAACGCATCGGGCTGAGCGAGCAGAGGCGCCAGATCGGCGGCACAGTCACGGCGCACCACGCGCAAGCCGAATGCGCCGATCCGGGCGCTGAACAGGCTGCAATCGCGGGCGATTTTCTGCATATAGTCGCGCAGGCGCCAGCGCCGCACCTTGCCCACCTCGACCAGCAGGGCCTCCAGCGGCAGGGCGTGCTCGCCATTGGCCAGCAGGTAGTGCACCAGCAGTTCCTCGATGAAGGGCTGCAGCTCGGCGGGCAACTGGGCGAAGAACATGCCCAGATTGGCCAGCACCCGCGCGCGCGACAGCGGCTGCCCGGCGACTTCGACCTGCACCCCGCCGCCATCGATGATCGACACGCAGCCGGCATGGCGCAGCAGGTTGTCCAGATGCAGGTCGGATTGCCACAGCCCCCTGGCGTGCATCTGCGCGATCGCGGCCAGGGCCTCGCCCAGCACGGCCTGCTGCGCGTCGCTGAGCAGTGGCTCACGCTCCACTGCACGCCAGGCGTCCCACAAGCTTTCGGCACCGTCCAGATAGTCGAACAGCAGCCAGCCGCCCTGGCCCGCCTGCCAGCCCTGGGCCAGCAACTCGGGCGTGCGCAACCCCTGCTCAGCGAGCAGGCGGGCGCCCTGCAGCTCGCGCTGGAAATGCCGATCGGCCTTGCCGCCGACCAGCAGTTTGGCCAGAACCGGACGCCCCTGCCACAGAGCGAGACCGACGTAGCGCTGATCCGGCAGCACGCGCAACAGGCGTTGCAGCTCCAGCTCTTCGCCGGCCAGTTCGATGCGCAGCGGCAGCGCAGGCTGACGGCCGGCCTGGGCCAACTGGGCAAGCCGCATCAGCGTGCTTCCTTGTGCCGACGCCGAGCACCCAGGTGCTGCCACCAGCCCTCCAGATCCCCCGCCGCGCCCAGATAGGCCGCCAGCAGCTCGCGCACCTCGGCCTCACTCCAGGCACTGGCGCGCCTCAGCAGCGGCTCCAGGTCCTTGATACGGTCGCGTCGGCCGAACAGCAGCGGACGGGTCTTCTCCAGGTCGATCAGCTGCGCGGCAAAACCCTCACCGGCGGCCTTGAGGAAAATATGCTTGGGGTAGAAGCAACCATGCATCTGCCCGGCATCGTGCAGGCGCCGGGCCAGTTCGCCGCAGGCGCGCAAAATGGCCTGGCGAGTAGACCCGAGCACGCTCTCCCAACCTTGCAGCCAATGGTCGAGATCCTGCCAACCATCCAATGCACGGGTCAGCAGGATGGCGCGGCGCTCACCGGGTAAGCGCCGCTCGGCAAAGAAGGCCGCCTGCAGCGCAGGAATGCCCTGCTCGCGGTAGCGCTGGATATTGCGGAACTCACGGGCAAAGGTCGGCTCACCGAAGGGATGCGCCAGGCTGCGGGTCAGGTGGTTGCTCTGCCGTTTGAGGTAGAAGGCCGTCTCGCCCAGCTCCAGGCGATACACGCTGCTCCAGCCGCCGCGCTCGGTGTTGGGCTCGTCCACCGCCTCCAGCTTGAGCGCCCACAGCGCGTCGAAATCAACCAGTCCGTGGCGTTCGAGGATCGCGCGATCCTCGGCGGCGATAAAGTCGCTCATTCCCTGCCCTCGAAGAATTTCACTATCTCTCTCACCCGCCGCTTGTCCCCGGCGCTCAGGCGCTGGCGACCGCGATACTGCAGGTAGAAACGCAGGCGCTGGCTGCGCGACAGCACCTGGCTGGCCACCTTGTCCAGGCAGGCCAGGTCCTTGATGATGCGGTAACGCAGGAACGGCCCCCACCAGAAGGTGCCGGTCGGGCAATCGATCAGGAACAGCTCGGCGCGATCGTTGACCAGCAGGTTGCGCCACTTCAGGTCGTTGTGGGCGAAGTGGTGGTCGTGCAAGGCACGGGTCGCCGTCGCCAGTTGGCGGCTGACACCATCCACCCACTGCAGGTCGCGCAAGCGCTCGTCGCGGCGCTTGGCCAGTAGCGCCAGGTCTTGGGTGTTCTCCAGCTCGCGGGTGATCAACGCGCCGCGCAGGAAGGCGCCAGCCTTGCGCTCCAGGCCGTAGCCGACGATGGGCGCAGTGGGAATGCCCCACTTGGCGAAATTCTTCAGGTTCTGCCACTCGGCCTTGACCCGCGGCCGCCCCAGGTAGCGGCGCAAGCCCTTGCCGGCGCCCCAGTAGCGCTTGACGTAGTAGCGCACGCCATCGCGCTCGATCAGGATCACTTCCGACAGCGGATCGCGTGTCAGGCGCTTGCCCTCCAGGGCGAACACCCGCTCCAGGCTGGCCAGCTCAGCCGCCAGCGGCGCAGACAGCTCGGCATTCAGACGCCAACCACTCATCCCTGCGCTCCCGGTGCGTATTTGCGGGCATAGCGCGCCAGCAACCGATCTGCCTTGCGCTCCAGCCAGCCCAGCAAGCGGGCCTCATCACGCAGGAGGGTGCGCAGCGGCTGAGCGCCCTGCAGGGCGCTGAAATAACCGCGCAGAAAACGCAATTTGTCACGCCGGGTCAGGCCGATGTTAAGCGCCGAGAAATACAGCGCGGCCAGGTCCTTGTTACGCCAGCGCAGCGGCACGGTGCGGCGCACCTGGGCGCGGTGCAGGTCGATCACCGACAGGCGGAAATCGTCCGCCGTTACCAATTTTTCGGTATGCAGCAGGAAGTGGCAGATGTAGCAGTCGCGGTGGTTGACCCCGGCACGGTGCATGCTGCCAACCATCTTCGCCACTTCGGCGATCAGCGCACGTTTCAGAAGCGGCTCAGGGGGCTGCTGCAGCCAGTTCAGGCTGAGCTGTTCGAGGTCGGTGGTTGGCGCCAGCTCCTCGGTGACGATAAAGGAATGCTGCGCCGCCGGATTGCTGCCGCGCTCGCCATAGGCCACCGCCGTCATGGTCGCCACGCCCGCCTCGGTCAGACGCTGGATGGCCTGCCATTCCTGGGCCGCGCCGAGCACCGGCAGCTTGGCGCTGAGCAGGTTCTTGGCGATCTCGACCCAACCGACACCACGGTGAATCTTGACGAAATAACCGCGCCCGGCGACTTCGGTGCGCAGGGTGCGGCGGCCTTCCAGCTCGCGGTAGACCTGGCCCTGCAGACGCTCGACCTCGATAAACGGGTCTTTGCCCTGCCACAGCGACTGGAAAGGTTCAGCGAGGATCAGGCGCATGGAACCTTCCTGTAGGAGCAAGCTTGCTGGTGATCCGAGCAGCACAAGAGCATCGCCAGCAAGCTGGCTCCTCCAAGATCAAGAACACTCATGCCCGCTCCGCTAGGATCACGTCTGCCGCGTGCTGCGGCATGGAATACAGGTCGGCCGTGTCGGCGAAGGCCAGGCCATTGGCGCTCCACTTTTTGCGCGCCGCATCGTCGACCAGCATCTCGGCGAGCATGGCGTTGAGCCGCTCCTGCTGGAACGGGCTGGGCACCACGCGGCCGGCATCGGCCTCGGCGATGTAATGGGCGTAGCCACAGACATCGCTGACCAGTACCGGCAAGCCGGAAACCAGCGCTTCCAGCAGCACGGTGCCGGTGTTCTCGTTGTAGGCCGGGTGGATCAGCAGGTCGGCACCCAGCAGGAAGCGCGGAATGTCGCTGCGCCCCTTGAGGATCTGTACCTGCTCGGACACGCCCAGCGCCTTGGCCTGCAGCTGGAACGAACGCGGGTCGTCCTGACCGATGGCGATCAGCCGGGTGCGCTGTTTCAGCTCGTGCGGCAAGGCGGCCAGCGCCTTGAGGCTGCGGTCCAGGCCCTTGGTCTTGAAGCCGGAGCCGATCTGCACCAGCAGCAGGTCGTCGTCGGCCAGCTTGAACTCACGGCGGAACTCGGCGCGGATCTCGCCGGCATTGGCCGGCGCGCGACGGTCGGCGGCGATACCCGGCGGCAGCAGATGGAAACGCGCTTCAGGGGTTTGGTAATGCTTGATGAAGAGCGGCTGCTGCACCTCGGAAATCATCAGGATCTCGGTCTTCGACTCGGGGGCGAACACCGCCCGCTCGTAGTCGGCGAAATGCTTGTAGCGGCCCCAGCGCTTGTAGATCGGCGCACGCAGGGTCTGCGCCTTGTCTTCGTAGCAGCCGTCGGCGGCGTAATACACGTCCAGACCGGGCATCTTGTTGAAGCCGATGACCCGATCCACCGGCTCGCGCGCCAGGTCAGCAGCCAGCCAGGCGCTGAACTTCTCGTTGCGGTGGTGGTTAAAGAACGCCTTGATCGGCGCAACGCGCACGTCAAAACCGGCGGGCACCTCGCCCTCCCAGATCGGCGTGTAGACGCGGATGGCATGGCCACGCGCCTGGCACTCCAGGGCGATGCGCAGGAAATCGCGCTGCAGGCCGCCAAAGGGAAAATACTTGTAGAGGACGAACGCCAACTGCATCACACCGCCTCCTGCTGCGCCAGGAGCAAGGCGTTCAGCTCGTTGCCCACTCGCTCAGCGCCCAGGCCATCGAAGCAGGGCTTGTTCCGGTCACCGCTGCCGGCATTCGGCCCGCTGGCGCACAGGTGCACCTGGCCACGGCCGTAGGCGCCGACACGGCCCGGCAGGGTCGGGCCGTACAGGGAAATGCTCGGCACATCCAGCGCTGCGGCCAGATGGCCGAGTCCGGTGTCCACCGCCACGCAGGCGGTGGCGCCGGCGATCACCTTGGCCACGCCTGCCAGATTCAGTTTCGGCAGCACGGCGGCGCCATCGATGCCGGCGACGATGCGCTCGGCACGCGCCTTCTCGGTCTCGTTGCCCCAAGGCAGGCGCACGGCCCAGCCCTGCCCGGCCATGCGTTCGGCCAGCGCGCGCCAGTCGGCTTCCGGCCAGTGCTTGCTGGCCCAGGTGGTGCCATGCAGGAACAGCAGGTAAGGCGCCTGCGAGGCATCGGCCATGGCCGCGCGATCCAGGCCGTAGTCGCCGATACTGGCCGGCAGTGGGTAGCCGAGTGACTGAGCAAATAGCTGGCGGGTACGTTCCAGGGCATGCTGATCCTTGGGTACCGCGTACAGGCGATCATAGAAGCGACAGGCAATCGGCTCGCGTGCCGAATCGCGATCCAGGCCGGCAATCGGCGCCTTGACGTAGCGGGTCAGCCAGGCGCTTTTCAGCAAACCCTGGGCGTCGATCACCAGGTCATAATCGGGCTCGCCCAGGCGCGCTTTGAAGCGGCGCCAGTCGCCATTTTTCAGGGTTTGCCAGAGGCTCTTGCGCCAGCGGCGGATAGCCACCGGAATCACCTGGGCCACGGCCGGATGCCAGGCCGGGATCTCGGCGAAGCCCTCCTCCACCACCCAGTCGAACTGGATGCCGGGAATGGCCCGCGCCGCGTCGGTCAGCGCCGGCAGGGTGTGGACCACGTCGCCTAGGGAAGACGTTTTAATCAGCAGTACCCGCAAACTATTCGACCTCGACCGGATCGGCGACCAGGCGCTGCAGCGCCTCGATCACTGGGCGCGGCTTGAGCTCACGCAGGCAGTTGTAGTGACCATAGCGGCAGGTGCGCTCGAAGCACGGGCTGCACTCTAGGCCTAGGCGGACGATCTCCACCTGGTCGGCGAGCGGCGGGGTGAACTGTGGCGAGGTAGAGCCATACACGCCCACCAGCGGACGGTTCAGCGCGGCGGCCACATGCATCAGCCCGGAGTCGTTGGAGACTACCGCGCCGGCGGCGGACATCAGGTCGATAGCCTCGGCCAGCGAGGTTTCACCGGCCAGGTTGACCACTTCCTCGCGCAGGCCAGGAATCAGGCGATTGCGGATATCTTCGCCGCCCGGATGATCGTTCTTCGAGCCGAACAGCCATACCTGCCAGCCGGCGCGGATCTTCACTTCGGCGACCTTGGCGTAGTGCTCGGCCGGCCAGCGCTTGGCCTCGCCGAACTCTGCGCCGGGGCACAGCGCCAGCACCGGGCGATCCAGGCTCAGGCCGAACTTGGCCAGGGCCGCGCTGCGGCTGGCTTCGTCGATCTGCAGACGGGGCTGTGGATAGGGCTTGGGCAGCTCCGCATTGGGTTCGTAAGCCAGCGCCATAAAGCGCTCGATCATCAGCGGGTAGCGCTCTTTATCCAGGTTGCGGATGTCGTTGAGAAGACCGTAGCGCATCTCGCCCTTCCAGCCGGTACGCAGCGGGATGTCGGCGAAGAACGGCACCAGGGCGGACTTGAGCGAATTGGGCAAAAGGATCGCCTGATCATACTGGCCGGCCAGGGACTTGCCGATGCGCCGGCGGCTGGCGATATCCAGCACCCCGTGGCCGAGCGGGAAGCTCAGCGCCGCGCGCACTTCGGGCATGCGTTCGAGGATCGGCCGGCTCCACTCGGGGGCCAGCACGTCGATCTCGCAGTCGGGGTGACGCTGTTTGAGGCAGACGAACAGGGTCTGCGCCATCACCATGTCACCGACCCAGCTCGGGCCTACGATCAGTATTTTCATGCTCATTCCAGAAACGACCAGGGAGGCATACGCCTCCCTAGCACAGCCTAGACAACCGCTTATTTGACCAGGGTACGCCACTCGGGGTGGGCATCGGTCTTGCCGGTGACCAGGTCAAAATAGGCCTTCTGCAGCTTCTCGGTGACCGGGCCACGGCTGCCGATACCGATCTGCCGGCCGTCCACTTCGCGGATCGGCGTGACTTCGGCGGCGGTGCCGGTGAAGAAGGCCTCGTCGGCGATGTACACCTCGTCGCGGGTGATGCGCTTCTCGACCACCTGGATGCCCAGCTCGCCAGCCAGGGTCAGGATGGTGTCGCGGGTGATGCCGTTCAGGCACGAGGTCACTTCCGGGGTGTACACCACGCCGTTCTTGACCAGGAAGATGTTCTCGCCCGAGCCTTCAGCCACGTAGCCTTCCGGGTCCAGCAGCATGGCCTCGTCGGCGCCACCGGAGATTGCTTCCTGCAGGGCCAGCATCGAGTTGATGTAGTTGCCGTTGGCCTTGGCGCGGGTCATCGAGATGTTGACGTGGTGACGGGTGAAGGAGCTGGTGCGCACCTTGATACCCTTCTGCAGCGCCTCTTCGCCCATGTAGGCGCCCCAGTGCCAGGCACCGACGATCACCTGGGTCTTCAGGCCGGTAGCGCGCAGGCCCATGGCTTCCGATCCATAGAACACCATCGGACGGATGTAGGCGGTTTCCAGGTTGTTCTCACGCACGGCGGCGCGGGTGGCTTCGTTGATCTCGTCCTTAGTGAACGGGATCTTCATACCCATGATGTGGGCCGAGTCGAACAGGCGGTCGGTGTGCGCCTGCAGGCGGAAGATGGCGGTGCCCTGCGGGGTGTTGTAGGCACGCACGCCCTCGAACACGCCCATGCCGTAATGCAGGGTGTGGGTCAGCACGTGGGTGGTAGCGCTGCGCCACTCAACCAGCTTGCCGTCATACCAGATCACGCCATCACGATCGGCCATCGACATCGTTGCCTACTCCTCAGTGCTCGTCTAAATCATCAATTCGTCGCGGCTCTAAGTGCGCCGCTTAGCTCAGGCCCAGCTCATGCCACAGACGCATCACGCTGCGGCGCTCCTCGGCAAACTGCTCACCACTGACCTTGCCCGGCTGCTTCTGCAACGCCTGCCGGTGGGCGGCGGCACGGTAGGCCTTGTAAGCCTCCTGCAACAGTTCGACGTCGGCGGCGGGCATCAGCCCGGCATCGCGCAGGCCATCGAGGATGCGGATATTGTCGGTGTAGCGGTGCAGTTGCGGATGTTGCCGCGACCACGCCAGGGCCGCGTATTGCACCATAAATTCAATATCGACGATACCTCCGGCGTCCTGCTTCAGATCGAAGGAAGCCGCGGCGTCGAAGGCATTGGCGCCCCGGCCGGCGGCGGTTGCCGGGGTGCCGAGGTTGTCGCGCATCTTCGCGCGCATCTCGCTGACTTCCGCCTGCAGCTTGGGCAGATCACGCTCACGCCCTAGCACGGCGGCGCGCACCTGTTCGAAGGCCGCGCCAACCCGCGCACAGCCGACCAGTACGCGGGCGCGCACCAGCGCCTGGTGCTCCCAGGTCCAGGCCTCGCTCTGCTGATAGCGCTCGAATGCACCGAGCGAGCTGACCAGCAATCCCGAGGCACCGGACGGGCGCAAGCGCATATCCACCTCGTACAGCTGGCCGGAGGTGGTCTGGGTAGTCAGTAGGTGGATGATGCGCTGGCCGAGGCGGGCGAAGAACTGCGCGCCGTCAATCGGCTTGGCGCCATCGGTCTCGGCCTGCGAGTCGCCGTCGTGGATGAACACCAGGTCCAGATCTGAGCCATGCCCCAGCTCCAGGCCGCCGACCTTGCCATAGCCGACAATGATGAAGTCTGGATCACACAGGCTGCCATCGGCGCGCTTCGGCGTACCGTGCTTGGCCACGGTGTGGCGCCAGGCCAGGGCCAGCACCTGTTCGAGAATGGCCTCGGCCAGCCAGGTCAGGTAGTCGCTGACCTTCATCAGCGGCAAGGTGCCGGCGATCTCCGAAGCCGCCACACGCAGACGGTGGGCCAGCTTGAAGTGACGCAGGGCCTCCATCTGCTGCTCCAGGTCGTCCTCGGGAATCCGTGTCAGGCGCTCGCGCAGCTCGGCGGCCAGCTCCGGCGCCAGCGGCGGGCTGAACAGGCGGCCCTCGTTGAGCAGCTCGTCGAGCAGCAGCGGGAATCGGGTGATCTGCTCGGCGATCCACGGACTGGCCGCGCACAGGGTCAGCAGGCGCTGCAGCGCCGAGGGGTTCTCGGTGAGCAGTACCAGGTAGGCCGAGCGCCGCGCCACAGCCTCAACCAGCGGCAGCACACGCTCCAGCACCAGGTCCGGATCGGCGTGCTCCACCGCCTGGGCCAGCAGGCGCGGGATAAAGGCGTCCAGGCGCTCGCGACCGAGGCGCTGCATGGTGCGCACCTGTGAACCACCACGCAGGTCGATCAGGCGCTTGAGCGCCGCCGCCGGCTCGCTGAAACCGGCTTCGGCCAGCTGACGGCCGGCCATTTCCTCGTCCAGCGCCTCTTCCCACAACGGCAGCCATTCGCTGCCCACACACAGCTCGGCCTCGGCGCCCTCCTCTTCGTCGGGATCGGCGATCACCTGGCGGAAGTGCCACTCGATGCGCCCGCGCCAGTGCATCAGCTGCTCGCGGAACGCCGTCCAGGAATCGAAGCCCATGATCAGCGCAACCCGCGCGCGATCCTGGTCGTTGTCCGGCAGCATCTGCGTCTGCCGGTCGCCGATGGCCTGCAGGGCGTGCTCGACGTAACGCAGGAACTCGTAGCCCTGGCGCATTTCGGCAATGATCGGCGCCGGCAGGTAGCCCTGACCTTCGAGAGTCGCCAGCACCTTGAGCAGCGGCCGCTGCTGCAGGCTGAGGTCGCGGCCGCCGTGGATCAGCTGGAAGGCCTGGGCGATGAACTCGATCTCGCGGATGCCGCCGGAGCCGAGCTTGATGTTGTCGGCCATGCCCTTGCGCCGCACTTCCTGCTGGATCAGTAGCTTCATCGCGCGCAGCGCCTCGATGGCGGAGAAGTCCAGGTAACGCCGGTAGACGAACGGCCGCAGCATTTCCAGCAACTGCTTGCCGGCGGCCTGGTCGCCGCCGACCACGCGCGCCTTGATCATCGCGTAGCGTTCCCAGTCGCGGCCCTGGTCCTGGTAGTACTGCTCCAGGGCGTTGAAGCTGAGCACTAGGGCGCCGGCCGAACCGTAGGGGCGCAGGCGCATGTCGACGCGGAAGACGAAGCCTTCGGCGGTGATCGGGTCCAGCGCCTTGATCAACCGCTGACCGAGGCGAATGAAAAACTCCTGGTTGTCCAGCGAGCGCTTGACGCCCTCGGTCTCGCCGCCTTCCGGGTAGCCGAAGATCAAGTCGATGTCCGAAGACAGGTTCAGTTCATGGGCGCCGAGCTTGCCCATGCCGAGGATGACCATGTGCTGCGCCTCGCCGCTGCGCCGGCCGATGGGCGTGCCGAACTGCTCGCAGTGGCGCGGGTAGAGCCAGTGGTAAGCCAGGTCGATACAGGCGTCGGCCAGGTCGGAAAGGTCGCGGCAGGTTTCCGCCAGATCAGCCTGGCGACTGATGTCGCGCCAGACGATGCGCACCTGCTGGCGATTGCGGAAGCGGCGCAGACGACGGCCCAGCTCATCCTCATCGGCACAGTCGGTCAGCAACGCCTGCAACTGACCGCGCAGCTCGCCGGGGGTAAAAGCCCGCTCCAGCTCGCCACTATCGGCCAGAGTCGGCAACAGCTGCGGGTCGCGTACGGCCTGTTCATAGACAAAGTCACTGCAGGCGCAGACGCGCTGCAGCGCCTCCTGGCGCAGGGCCGGCCAGGACGCGAGCAGCACACTGCGGGCTCGGTCGGCGAGGGGCTGGAGCGGGGCCGGCACGGCGGCCAGTGGAGGCAGGCTCATGGTCTATCCTTGGGAGCGGAAAGCAACGGCCAATGTGGGTTGCGACAACTTTCCGATGATCGAATACTTGTAGTTTTACTACTAAAGAATGTGCCTCAAGCGCTGCGCGAGCCGTCATTTTGTAGTAAAACTACAGACAGCCGGTCTAACCCCGGCAATAACGACTTTCACGTCGCCCGCCCCAAAAGCGTGCACGAGCCCAGGCTTTCCGATTCTGGAAGCCTTTCCGCCCTGGAGCAAGCCATGCAAGACCTTGATCCCGTCGAAACCCAGGAGTGGCTGGACGCCCTGGAATCCGTCCTCGACCAAGAGGGCGAGAAACGCGCCCACTACCTGCTGACCCGCATGGGTGAACTGGCCACCCGTAGCGGCACCCAGCTGCCGTATGCGATCACCACGCCCTACCGCAACACCATTCCGGTCGGCCACGAGGCACGCATGCCCGGCGACCTGTTCATGGAGCGACGGATCCGCTCGCTGGTGCGCTGGAACGCGCTGGCCATGGTGATGCGCACCAACCTGAAAGACCCGGATCTGGGCGGCCACATCTCCAGCTTCGCCTCCAGCGCCACCCTGTACGACATCGGCTTCAACTACTTCTTCCAGGCGCCGACCGACGAGCACGGCGGCGACCTGATCTTCTTCCAAGGCCACGCCTCGCCCGGCGTCTACGCCCGCGCCTTCATGGAAGGCCGCATCAGCGAAGAGCAGATGAACAACTTCCGCCAGGAAGTGGACGGCAAGGGCCTGTCCTCCTACCCGCACCCCTGGCTGATGCCGGACTTCTGGCAGTTCCCCACCGTTTCGATGGGGCTGGGCCCGATCCAGGCGATCTACCAGGCGCGCTTCATGAAGTACCTGGAAAGCCGCGGCTTCATCCCCGCCGGCAAGCAGAAGGTCTGGTGCTTCATGGGTGACGGCGAGTGCGACGAGCCGGAATCCCTCGGCGCCATCTCCCTGGCCGGCCGCGAGAAGCTGGATAACCTGATCTTTGTGATCAACTGCAACCTGCAGCGCCTGGACGGCCCGGTGCGCGGCAACGGCAAGATCATCCAGGAACTCGAAGGCGTATTCCGCGGCGCCGAGTGGAACGTCAACAAGGTGATCTGGGGCCGCTTCTGGGATCCGCTGCTGGCCAAGGATGTGGACGGCATCCTGCAACGCCGCATGGACGAGGTGGTCGACGGCGACTACCAGAACTACAAGGCCAAAGACGGCGCCTTCGTGCGTGAGCACTTCTTCAACAGCCCCGAGCTGAAGGAGATGGTCAAGGATCTTTCCGACCAGGAAATCTGGAACCTCAACCGCGGCGGCCACGACCCCTACAAGATGTATGCGGCCTACCACCAGGCGGTCAACCACAAGGGCCAGCCGACCGTGGTTTTGGCCAAGACCATCAAGGGTTACGGCACCGGCGCCGGTGAAGCGAAGAACACCGCGCACAACACCAAGAAGGTCGACGTCGACAGCCTGAAGAAATTCCGCGATCGCTTCGACATCCCGGTCAAGGACGACGAGCTGGAAAACCTGCCCTTCGTCAAACCCGAGCCGGGCAGCGCCGAGGCGCGCTACCTGCAGGAACGCCGCGACAAGCTCGGTGGCTTCGTGCCGCAGCGCCGGGCAGAGAGCTTCAGCATCCCGACGCCGCCGCTGGAAACCCTCAAGGCCATCCTCGACGGTACCGGCGACCGCGATATTTCCACCACCATGGCCTTCGTGCGCATCCTCTCGCAGCTGGTCAAGGACAAGGAGCTGGGCCAGCGCATCGTGCCCATCGTGCCGGACGAGGCGCGCACCTTCGGCATGGAAGGCATGTTCCGCCAACTGGGCATCTACTCTTCGGTCGGCCAGCTGTACGAGCCGGTGGATAAGGACCAGGTGATGTTCTACCGCGAGGACAAGAAGGGCCAGATCCTCGAGGAAGGCATCAACGAGGCGGGCGCCATGTCCAGCTGGATCGCCGCCGGCACTTCGTACTCCACGCACAACCAGCCGATGCTGCCGTTCTACATCTTCTATTCGATGTTCGGCTTCCAGCGCATCGGCGACCTGGCCTGGGCCGCCGGCGACAGCCGCGCCCGTGGCTTCCTGATCGGCGGCACCGCCGGGCGCACCACGCTGAACGGCGAAGGCCTGCAGCACGAGGACGGCCACAGCCACATCCTCGCCGCGACCATCCCCAACTGCCGCACCTTTGACCCGACCTACGCCTACGAGCTGGCGGTGATCATCCGTCACGGCATCAAGGCGATGACCGAAGAGCAGCAGAACGTCTTCTACTACATCACCGTGATGAACGAGGCCTACGCCCAGCCGGCCATGCCGGAAGGCGTCGAGGACGGCATCATCAAGGGCATGTACCTGCTAGAAGAGGACAAGAAGGAAGCCGCCCACCACGTCCAGTTGCTGGGCAGCGGCACCATCCTGCGCGAAGTGCGCGAGGCGGCGAAGATCCTGCGCGACGAGTTCAACATCGGTGCCGACGTGTGGAGCGTGCCGAGCTTCAACGAGCTGCGCCGCGACGGCCTGGCCGTGGAGCGCTGGAACCGCCTGCATCCGGGGCAGAAGCCGCAGCAGAGCTACGTCGAGCAGTGCCTGTCCGGGCGCAAGGGCCCGGTAGTGGCCAGCACCGACTACATGAAACTGTTCGCCGAGCAGATCCGCCAGTGGGTGCCAAGCAAGGAATACAAGGTGCTCGGTACCGACGGCTTCGGCCGCAGCGACTCGCGGCAGAAGCTGCGCCACTTCTTCGAGGTGGATCGCTACTGGGTCGCACTGACCGCCTTGGAGGCCCTGGCCGAACGCGGCGAAATCGACGCCAAGGTGGTGGCCGAGGCCATCGTCAAGTTCGGGTTCAACCCCGACAAAGCCAACCCACTGGATTGCTGAGGAGCTGAGCGATGAGTGAATTGATTCGCGTGCCCGACATCGGCAGTGGCGAGGGCGAAGTGATCGAACTGCTGGTCAAGGTCGGCGACCGTATCGAAGCCGACCAGAGCCTGCTGACCCTGGAGTCGGACAAGGCCAGCATGGAAATTCCCGCACCCAAGGCCGGGGTGATCAAGAGCCTGAAGGTCAAGCTGGGCGACAAACTGAAAACCGGCGACGAGTTGCTGGAACTGGACAGCGCGGACGCTGCCGCACCGGCGCCTGCTCCCGCTGCCACCGCACCGGCGGCACCTGCTGCCGAGCCGGCTGCCGTGGCCGCCGCTCCGGCACCCGCCGCTACCGCCGCCGAAAGCGTGCAGGACGTCCAGGTGCCGGACATCGGCTCGGCCGGCAAGGCCAAGGTCATCGAGGTACTGGTCAAGGCAGGCGACGTGATCGCCGCCGAGCAGTCGCTGATCACCCTGGAGTCGGACAAGGCCAGCATGGAAATCCCCGCGCCGGCTGCCGGCACCGTGGAAGCCGTGCTGGTGCAGCTGGGCGCCGACGTCGGCACCGGCGACCTGATCCTCAAGCTGCGCGTGGCAGGAGGCGCTGCTTCAGCAGCGTCATCATCCGCCCCGCAAGGGGCCGGTGCTGCACCGGCTGCAGCCCCAGCACCCGCTGCCTCGGCACCAGTACACACTACTCCAGCCGGCGCCGCTCCGGCCGTAGCCGCGGAAGTCGGCGCGATCGCCGCTCTGGCGGCAGCCGCAGCCGCGGTAAGCGCGCCGGTGCGTGACGGCAGCAAGGTGCATGCCGGCCCTGCCGTGCGCATGACCGCCCGCGAGTTCGGCGTCGACCTGGCCGCCATCAGCGGCAGCGGGCCGAAAGGCCGCATCCTCAAGGAAGACGTACAGGCCTATGTGAAGGCCATGCTGCAGAAGGCCAAAGAAGCGCCGGCTGGTGCAACCGGCGGCGCCGGCATCCCGCCGATTCCGGAAGTCGACTTCAGCAAGTTCGGCGCCATCGAAGAAGTGCCGATGACCCGCCTGATGCAGGTCGGCGCCAGCAACCTGCACCGCAGCTGGCTCAACGTGCCTCACGTGACCCAGTTCGATAACGCCGACATCACCGAACTGGAAGCCTTCCGGGTTGCCCAGAAAGCGGTCGCAGAAAAGGCCGGGGTGAAGCTGACCGTGCTGCCGCTGCTGCTCAAGGCCTGCGCCTACCTGCTGCGCGAGCTGCCGGACTTCAACAGTTCGCTGGCACCGTCGGGCAAGGCGCTGATCCGCAAGAAGTACGTGCACATCGGCTTTGCCGTGGACACCCCGGACGGCCTGCTGGTCCCGGTGATCCGCGACGTCGACCAGAAGAGCCTGCTGCAGCTGGCCGCCGAGGCCGCCGAACTGGCGGAGAAGGCGCGCACCAAGAAGCTCTCGGTGGATGCCATGCAGGGCGCCTGCTTCACCATCTCCAGTCTCGGCCACATTGGCGGCACCGGTTTCACGCCGATCGTCAACGCGCCGGAAGTGGCGATCCTCGGGGTGAGCAAGGCGACCATGCAGCCGGTATGGGACGGCAAGGCCTTCCAGCCGCGCCTGACCCTGCCGCTGTCGCTGTCCTACGATCACCGGGTGATCAACGGCGCCGCCGCTGCGCGCTTCACCAAGCGCCTCGGCGAGGTGCTTGGCGATATCCGCACCATGCTGCTGTAACGGCGCAAACCAGGCCGCCACGCCCGACCGGGCCTGGCGGCTTTTTTACGCCTGCAGGATTCACCGCAACTGCTAAGGTTTCCCTGACCTCTAAAGCAGTGGTGGAAGAGCAGTGGACATTCGCATCGTCGCCATCGAGAGCCAGCCACCGATCTGGCGGGTCTACCTCAATACCTTCTTCATCATCTGCCACAGCGCAGCCGAGGCCGAGGACACTGCCTACAAGGCAGCCCTCAGCAATCGCAAACCCTTCCGCCAGGTGCTGCTCAGCAGCGCCCGGGTCGGACAGGCCGATGATGCTGCGCCCTTCTCCGTACTCTGACGCCGGACGCTGACGACTGCAGATGCAACAAGGCCCGGAATTCCGGGCCTTGTTCTGTGCGGGATCAGCTCTTCTGCATATTGCGAATCAGGAAACTGATCGCCTTGGCCAGCTCGGCCGCGCCTTGGTGGTCGCGCAACACGCGCAACCAGGGGCTGCCATCGGCCGGATTCTGCAGCACGCAGACGATGCCGGTGGTCGGGCATTCGTAGCGGATGTAGGGGTCGAGGCCGAACACCGAGAGGCGCTGATTGCTCACGGTCAGGTCCATGCCCTTCTCGGCCCGCACCTCCTGGCGTATCAGCAGCTCGCCGGGCGCCGGAACACTCAGCTGGTAACGCAGGTCGCTGCGCTGCGCCTGGCCCACCTGGTAGGCGGCGCGCAGGGCATAGGTATCCAGCAGGGTATTGCTGTGCGCCAGCAACGCCTTGCGCTCATCCTGAGTCAGGTACAGGCGCTTGAGCTCGGCCAGGTAACGCGCCTGCTCATCCCCGCCCAGCTGAGCCTCGGCCGCTACCGCCACGGGGGCAGCGCCACCCAGGCTGAGTAACAGCAATAACCCGCTAAGTCTTCTTGTCAGTCCCAGCTGCATAATGCACCCTTGCCGAACTTGATTGATGACACAGGCTCTTGGCCTGAACCCCAGCAGCATACTGGAAGCCAACCGCTTGATGAAAAGCCATCCCGATGCCGCCAGCCGTACGGCGGCCGAGGTTGTGACGCAGTTGCCAGTGCCATCGCGCCTGGGCATGCTGCGTTTCGAGCGGTTGAACGAGGCCAGCTGGGCCTTGCTTTATCTGGACCCGACCTGCGAACGTCAGCTGGGCGTGGCCGCCAGCGACCTTTGCGCGCTGATCGACTCACCCTTCGCCAGCCTGATGGAGCCGGAAGCACGCTACCGCCTGCACGACGAGATCCAGCAGCAACTAGTTGCCAGCCAGCACTACGCAGTGCGCTACAACCTGCATTCACCTCGCGGCACCCTCAGCCTGCTGGAAATCGGCGAACCCTATCTGCTGCACAACCGCCCGCTGCTGCGCGGCTATCTGCTGGTCACCGCCCGCCACGACGACAGCCCCGGTGAACGCCTGCAGGAACTCGAAGCGCAGAACGTCAAACTGCAAGCCGCAGTGGAGCTGTACCAGCGCGCCCAGGACGAGCATCTGCAGCACCTGATCCGCTCGCGCGCCCAGCAAAGTCTGATCGTGCGCCTGGCCCGGCATCGCTACAGCGCGCTGGACCCGCTGCGCGAGGCCGCCGAGCTGATTACCCAAGCCGCCTGCGAAACCTACGACGTGGCCCGCGCCAGTGTCTGGCTACTGCACGGCGACAACCTGCAGCCGGTGGCCATGTACCGCCGCGATATTGATCGCCACGAGCTGCCGGCCGCCATCGATGCGCGCCCCTATCCGCAGTACCTCGAAGCTCTGCACAGCGGCCGCGCCATCGACGCACACAACGCCCAACTCGACCCACGCACCGCCGAGCTGGCGCAGGACTACCTGAAGCCGCTGGGTATCAATGCCCTGCTCGACGCCAGCGTGCGCCTGGGTGGCGAGGTGGTCGGCGTGCTGTGCCTGGAGCATATCGGCGCGCCGCGCATCTGGCAGAGCGACGAAGTAGCCTTCGCCGGCGAGCTGGCCGACCAGTTCGGTCAGGTCATGAGCCACCAGCAGCGGCGTGACGCCACCAGCGCCCTGCACCTATTCCAGCGCGCAGTGGAACAGAGCGCCAGCGCCTTCCTGCTGATCGACCGTGACGGCCTGGTGGAGTACGTCAACCCAAGCTTCACCTCGATCACCCAGTACAGCAGCGAGGAAGTCCACGGCCGGCGCATCTCCGACCTGCCGGCCCTGGAGAACCTCGGCGACGTGCTGTTCGACCCGCAGTCCGGCCTGGCAGAACGCAGCAGTTGGCAGGGCGAGTTCCGCAGTCGGCGCAAGAACTTCGAGCCGTACTGGGGCCAGCTGTCGATCTCCAAGGTGTACAACGACGACGGCGAGCTGACTCACTACATCGGCATCTACGAAGACATCACCCAGGGTAAGCTGGCCCAGCAGCGCATCGAGCGCCTGGCCTACAGCGACAACCTCACCGGCCTGGGCAATCGGCCATACTTCATCCGCAGCCTGGAAGAGCGCTTCGCGCGCAACAACGGCCGGCCGTTCAACCTGCTGCTGGTCGACATCGACAACTTCAAGCGGATCAACGACAGCCTCGGCCACCAGACCGGTGACAAGCTGCTGTCGAGCCTGGCCCGCCGCCTGCGCAACAGCCTGAGCCAGAACACCAGCCTGGCGCGCTTTGCCAGCAACGAATTCGCCGTGCTGCTGGATGGCGCCGATGAACAGGGCGGCCTGCAGCTGGCCGCGGAAATCCTGCAGACCCTGGACAAGCCGCTGTTCGTCGACAACCAGTTGATCAGCGTCACTGCCTCGGTCGGCCTGGCCTGCGCGCCAGCCCACGGCGACGACCCGCATGTGCTGATGAAGCACGCCGGCCTGGCCTTGCACAAGGCCAAGGCCAACGGCAAGAACCAGGTGCAGATTTTCACCGAGGCGCTGAATGCCGAGGCGCACTACAAGCTGTTCGTCGAGAACAACCTGCGCCGCGCCCTCACCCAGAACGAGCTGGAGGTCTACTACCAGCCCAAGCTGTGCCTCAAGACCGGCCAGCTCACCGGCCTGGAAGCCCTGTTGCGCTGGCTGCATCCAGAAAAAGGCATGATCAATCCGGAGCAGTTCATCAGCGTCGCCGAGGAAACCGGGCTGATCATCCCGATCGGCAAATGGGTGGCGCGCCAGGCCTGCCGCGTCAGCCTGGAACTGGCCGCCCTCGGCATGGGCCAGGTGCAGGTGGCGATCAACCTGTCACCCAAGCAGTTCACCGACCCGGATCTGGTCGGCTCGATCGCTGCCATCCTCGACGAGGAACAACTGCCGCCGCACCTGCTGGAGCTGGAGCTGACCGAGAGCCTGCTGCTCGAAGGCAGCGACGACACCCGCCAGCAGGTCGCCCGCCTCAAGGCCCTGGGTCTGACCCTGGCGATGGACGACTTCGGCACCGGTTACTCCTCGCTGAGCTACCTGAAGAAGTTCCCGATCGACGTGATCAAGATCGACCGCAGCTTCATCAAGGACATTCCCGAGAACCAGGACGACATGGAGATCACCTCGGCGGTGATCGCCATGGCCCACAACCTCAAGCTCAAGGTGGTCGCAGAAGGCATTGAGACCGCCGCCCAGCTGGCCTTCCTGCGTCGGCACAAGTGCGATGTCGGCCAGGGCTACCTGTTCGACCGACCGATCTCCAGTCGCGAGCTGATCGAGCGCCTGCGGCGTTATCCCTGTCGGGGCGCGTAAGCCCTTCCCCCTGAATCGGAGATAGAGCCGCAAGCTGGTAATTTTTGCCGCTCGACGACGTCTATCACTTAGCGCCGACCGGTCAGCCTGACCGGGGTAAGCTATAACCCGCCCATTTCGCCGCACCGAGGAACTCCCATGGTCCTGCGCTCGCAAATCCTTGCCCACAAGCTCGAACTGCCGACGGCCGAACAGGCTCTGCCCGGTCGCGCAACGCCCATGCCGGTGCCGGCCCAGCACTTCGTCAACGGCAACCCGCTGCAGCCACCCTTCCCCGCCGGCCTGCAGCAGGCGGTGTTCGCCCTCGGCTGCTTCTGGGGCGCGGAGCGGCGTTTCTGGCAGCAACCGGGGGTGTGGAGCACGGCGGTCGGCTATGCCGGTGGGCATACGCCGAACCCGACCTACGACGAAGTCTGCTCCGGCCTGACCGGCCATACCGAAGTGGTGCTGGTAGTCTTCGATCCGCAGCAGACCAGCTACGAGCAACTGCTCAAGGTGTTCTGGGAAGCGCACAACCCGACCCAGGGCATGCGCCAGGGCAACGATGTCGGCACCCAGTACCGCTCGGCCATCTACTGCAGCGACGATGCCCAGCTACAGGCGGCACAAGTCAGCCAGGTGATGTTCCAGGGCCAGCTGGAGCGCGCCGGTTTCGGCTCCATCACCACCGAAATCGCCGCGGCGCCGACCTTCTATTACGCCGAGGCCTACCACCAGCAGTATCTGGCGAAGAACCCGGGCGGCTACTGCGGGCTGGGTGGCACCGGCGTGTGCCTGCCCGCCTAAGAACGCTTACACTCACTGGCAGCACGCCCGCCACATGGCGGGCCACTCATTCCAGCCAGGAGTCCGTGTTCACGGCCAGCCATGCACAGCACGCGCTTTTCCGATATCCACGAGATTCCACCGAAAGCCTTCGGCCCGGTCGCGCTGGCGTTGCAGATCACGCCCTGGCTGCTGATCGGCGCAGCGCTCTGGGGCGGCCTGCCGCTGTGGATTGCCGTGCCCTGCGGCGCCATCCTCAGCTTCGGCCTGTTGCCGGCTCTGGCCACCGCAACCCACTGGCAGGCGCTGTCGCAGCCGCGCCCGATCATCGCCGCCACGCCCGACTGGCTGCCACCGCTGGCCGCCAATCTGAGCAACCACAGCGCCATGCAACTGCAGCGACTCGAACAGCTGCAGCAGCAACTGCACGCCCATGATGCCGTCCAGCACCAGCACTGGCAGATGCTGCTCGAGCAGCTGGCACAACAACGCGCACACGCCGCCCACCTGCTGGCGCCGATCCAGAGCGCCCCACAGGATAGCCAGGACGCGCGGCCAGACAGCGAGGCGGCGCTTGCCAGCCTGACCGCCAGCCTGCAGCAAAGCCGCCAGCAGGCCGGCGAATTGGCCAGCCAGATGCGTCAGGTCACCACCCAGGCCGAGGCGATCCTGCGCGCCAGCGATGACATGGACTCGATTGCCAAACAGACCAACCTGCTCGCCCTGAATGCCGCCATCGAGGCCGCGCGAGCGGGCGACAGCGGGCGTGGCTTCGCCGTGGTCGCCGACGAGGTGCGCGCCCTGTCCAGCCGCTCGGCCGATTTTTCCCAGGAAATCCGCCGCACCGTGGTCGGCATCCGCGACGATCTACAGCGCGCCGACCAACACGCCAGCAACCTGGCCGAGGCCGATCAGTCGGCCGTCGAAGACGCCCGCCTGCAGATTGCCGGGCACATCGCCACACTCGCCCAGCAGCACAGCCAGGCCCTGGATGCCGCTGCTCAGCTGGAGCAACTGCTGCAGGCAAGCGCCGACCAGGCCAACGCCATTAACCCGCCACCGCTGGATACCAGCACCATGGCTGAACTGCAGCAACACGGTCAGGCCCTCGGGCAATTGGCCGAGCAGTTGCAGCAGCGGGCAACAGAGGCCGGCTGAAACTAAGCGGGGGGGCAGCCCCCATTGGGGCAGACGCATCGCCCACAGCAGCGGCCTGCCTTAGCTCATCGGTGGAAAAGGTTGCGCAGTTGGGTGGTCATCCACTCTACGCGGACTGGCAAACATTGTAGAGACTGTTTCTCAGCACAAGCTTTTGTAGGAGCCAGCTTGCTGGCGATCAGCGGAATCGCTGCCTGCGCATCGCCAGCAAGCTGGTTCCTACAGAATCAGGCCTTAGGGCGGGTGAACCCCGCGGCTTCCCCCCCCACGAACTTCATCGTCGACGATGGCGAGCCGCTATCCATGGCCGAATGCGGCTGGGGGTGGATAACGCTTTGCCTATCCAGCACCCCAATGGCTCGGTGCGCTCCGGCGCGAGGGAGCGAACCGGCGCTTACAGAGCCTGCGTCGGCTCTCCGGCCTCGGCCTTCATCTCCGGCTTCCAGCTCTTCAGCAGCTGGCCGACCCGGTAGCCACGCCAACCGAGCATGCGCGAGGCGGTCAGTACGCCGGCCATCAGCGCGCCGCCAACCCCTGCCGTCACCGTATCGGCTCCGGTCAGATAGAGGCCCTTGATCGGTGTCTGGCTGTGAATCCAGTGCTGCTCGAAGCGCTCTACCGTGTGGTCGATGCCATAGATCTCGCCCTGCTCGTTCCACTGGTACCACTCGGTGGACAGCGGCGTGCCCAGCTCGCAGAAATCCAGCGCGCCGCGCAGTTGTGGCTGGTGCTGGTAGAGGGTCTCCAGCAACTGCTCGGTGAGCTGCGCCTTGAACGCCTCGTAGTCGGCGCCACGCTTGCCCCAGGTAGTGCCCTTCCACTGGGCGAACCACTGCGGCTGGGTCGGCGCGACGATTTCCACCGTGGCCTTGTTCGGGTAATGCGCATCCCAGGCTGGGTCCTTGGCCGAGGGGAAGCTGATGTAGATCAGTGGCATCGCCGGATTTTGCCCGGCCATGAAACTGCTGACGTTGTGGTCGTGATCATGGGTCGGGTAGACCCAGTAGTTGGTCTTCGGCAGCTTCAGCTCGGCGGCGCTGCCCTTGAAGCCGGCGTACAGGCACAGGGTGGCGGCCGACAGTTTGACCTTGGGCAGTTGCTCCAGCAGGCCATGGTCACTGGCCACCTGTGGTTCGAGCAGACGGGTATAGGTCGGCACCAGGCCGGCGCAACTGACGATCTGTGGCGCGCGAATCTCGAAGCCATCCTTCTGCATGCGTACGCCGACCGCACGACCGTTCTCCACCAGGATCTTGTCGACCCCGGCATAGGTGAACACATGGCCGCCGGCCGCTTCGATCACCGGGATGATGGTTTCGGAAATCTTCGTCGCACCGCCCACCGGGTAGTTGCCGCCAGTGATGTAGTGCTTGGCGACCATGGCGTGCATAACGAAGGCTGCCTCGGCTGGCGGCAGGCCGTAGTCGCCCCACTGCGCGGTGAGCACGCCGATCAGCTCTTGATTGCTGGTCAGGCCTTCGAGCACTTCGCGGGTGGTCTTGAAGAAGTAATCCGGCAGCCACAGGCGGCGCAATTTGCCGTAGAGCATGCCCAGCGAGCGTGGCAGGGCTTGCCCGGCGAAAAAGCGCGGCACCTTGGCGCTGACCTCGCTGAGCAGGTCGACATAACGCTCGAGCACCGCAGTTTCCCCGGGAAAGTGGCGCGCCATCTCGGCCTTGAATTCCTCACGACCGGCCACGTAGTCGTAGGTCTGCTCACCGATGACGATGCGGTCGTAATGGGCATCCATCGGCGCCCACTCGAGGTTGCCGTCGCTGATCACATCGAACACCCGGCGGATCGCCGACCAGGGTTTGTGCACCTCGCCGATATAGTGCACGCCCACATCCCACTCGTAGCCTTCGCGCTCATAGCTGTGGGTGTAACCGCCGGCGGTGTAGTGCTGCTCCAGCACGCACACGCGCTTGCCGAGCTTGGCCAGCAGCGCGGCGGTGGTCAGGCCGCCGATGCCGGAGCCGATGATGATGGCGTCGTAGTCATCGCGAACCAGGCGCGGACGGAAGCGGGTACCGGTGCGTTTCATGGAGGGCTCCTGCGTTATTGTTGTTATGCAATTTTTTGCATACTAGGCAGCATCGGTCGAGTATGCAACTTTTTGCATAATCCGTATACTGCGGTGCATCTCTACAGCCGCCGGTAAACCCCGCCCATGTCGCTCAAGCACGCCATCCTCATCCTCCTGGAAAGCGAACCCGGCAGCGGCTACGACCTGCTCAAGCGCTTCAAGGATGGCCTCGGCTACTTCTGGAACGCCAAGCATCAGCAGGTCTACCTGGAACTGAAGAAGCTCAGCGAAGCCGGCTGGCTGGAGTTCGAGGCCGAGGCCCAGGAAACCCGCCCGGACAAGAAGATCTACCGCCTCACTGCCGCCGGTCACGCCGAACTACTGCGCTGGCTGGGCGAGCCGGTGCAGCCGAACAAGATCAACGATGCGCTGCTGGTGAAGTTGTACGCGGGCGCGCATACCTCGACCGCCAACCTGCGCGAAGAAATGCAGCGCCATGTAGCCGTGCACCGCAAGACCCTGGACAGCCTGCTCAGCATCGAACGCGACTACCAGGCCCTGCCCGAGGAGCAACGCCAGGCGCTGCGCCTGCCCTACCTGACCCTACGCCGCGGCATCCTCGGCGAGCAGTCCTGGCTGGCC
The DNA here is from genome assembly GCF_014164785.1 of Aquipseudomonas guryensis. Lineage (GTDB taxonomy): Bacteria > Pseudomonadota > Gammaproteobacteria > Pseudomonadales > Pseudomonadaceae > Aquipseudomonas > Aquipseudomonas guryensis. The sequence continues at coordinate 584,556 of NZ_JACJFN010000001.1, forward strand.
TGGGCGGATGAAGTCGAACAGGAACTCGGCCGCGACTGAGAAACCAGCGCAGCAGACTCCCAGGATTAACCACGCACCAGGCCCGCGCACTACTGCCAGTTCGCGCACGAAACGCTAGACTGCCAGCACATAGCCAGCAGCCTTCGACACCAGCATGCCCGCAGCCCCCGCCGTCTACATCACCCCCGAGCAACTGTGCATCGGCCTGTATGTCCAGCTCGAGCTCGGCTGGTGGGAGCACGACTTCACTTTCAGCAACTTCAAGATCAAGGACGAGGCGCAGCTCAAGGCCTTGCGTGCCCTCGGCCTGCAGCGCCTGCGCTATGACCCGGCGCGCAGCGACTGCACGCCACTGCCCTTGCAACCCAGCGAGCCGGTAGCGGCGCCCGTCGAGCAGGCCAAACCGGACCCCGCGGAACTCGCTCGCCAGGCCCGCGCCGCCAAGCTCGGCGTACTACGCAAGCGCCTGGCCGAAGTGGATCGCACCTTTGTCCAGGCCAGCCAGCGGGTCAAGACACTTAACCAGACCCTGCGCAACCAGCCGGAAGAAGCGCTCAAGCAGGCCGGCGAAGTGGTCCGCGAACTGGTCGCGGCGTTGCTCGGCGAAGACGGTGCGGCCCTGCACAGCATCAATGGCAAGGCCGCCGATGATGCCTACTCGCACCTGCTCAACGTCACGGTGCTGTCGGTGATGCTCGGGCGCCAGCTCGGCTACGACGCCGAGGCCTGCCACAGCCTGGGCCTGGGCGCGCTGCTGCACGACATCGGCAAGATGGAAGTGCCGAGCAAGGTGCTGCTCAAGACCGAACCGCTGACCCGTCCCGAGCAACAACTATTCCAGCTGCACACCGAGTTCGGCCTGCGCCGCGGCCAGCAGCTGATGCTCGACGACGAAGTGTTGCGGATCATCCACGAGCACCATGAACACTGCGACGGCAGCGGCTACCCACGCGGCCTGCACGAAGCAGCAATCGGCCGACTGAGCCGGGTGGTGTGCATCACCAACCACTTCGACAACCTGTGCAACCCGCTCAACCCGCGCGACGCCATCAGCCCGCACGAAGCCCTGGCGAAGATGTTCAGCCAGCAGCGCGAGCGCTTCGACGAGGTGGCGCTGAAAGCCTTTATCCGCAGCATGGGTGTCTACCCGCCGGGCAGCCTGGTGCAGCTGGAGGACGAACGTTACGCCCTGGTGCTGGGCATGCACCCGAGCCTGCCGCTGAAGCCGACGCTGATTCTGTTCGAGCCCAAGATCCCCAAGGAAGAGGCACTGATCGTCAACCTCGAAGAAGAACCCAACCTGGCCATCGTCCGCAGCCTGCGCCCCGCGCAGCTACCGGTGGAGGCACTCGAATACCTCAATCCGCGCCAGCAGCTGAGCTACTACGTCGACCCGCGTCAGCGCAGCAAATAAGGCACCGACTCGGCTACCCGCGCTGGGACCGGGCCGTGGATCACTTTTCCTCGATCAGCCAATCCAACCGCCAGTCACCCTTGCTCTGCGCCAGCTTGCCCGCCAGCCAGGGCAGCAGCTGTTTCAGCTCGTCTTCCAGCCCCCAGGGCGGGTTGGCGATGGCCAGGCCGGAGCCGGAGAGGCGGGTGGCGTCGTCCGGGCTGTGCACGAACAGCTCGACGCGCAGCAGCTTGGGCGCGCTGGATTTCTCCAGGCCCTGGTAGAAGCGCTTGAGCTGACGCTCGTCCTTGATCGGGTACCAGATCGCCACCACGGTCTGGCGCATGCGCGCGATGCTTTCGTTCAGCGCGGTGATGCAGCGCTCCAGCTCGTCGGCCTGCTCGAACGGCGGGTCGATCAGCAGCAAGGCGCGCTTCTCCGCGACCGGCAACAGGGCGCGCGGCACGTGCCAGCCTTCGCCCAGGTGCACGGCCACGCGGCGGTCGCCGCGCATGTTGTCTTTCAGCAGCTGGCCATCTTCCGGGTGTTTCTCATTAAGCAGCACACGGTCCTGCATGCGCGTCAGCTGGCGCGCCAGCTCGGGCGAGCCGGGGTAGTAGCGCAGCTGGTCATCCGGGTTGAGCGCGCGCAGCACGCCGAAGTAGTCGGCGGTCAGTTCGGGCAGGTCCGGCGCATCCCACAGGCGGGCGATGCCTTCCAGCCATTCGCCGGTGCGACTGGCCTGGTCGCCCTTGAGGTCATAGAGGCCGACGCCGGCATGGCTGTCGAGGCAGACGAACGGCGCCTCCTTGCGCGACAGCAAGGCGATGAGGCGGCTCAGGGTGATGTGCTTGAGCACGTCGGCATGGTTGCCGGCGTGGAAGGCGTGACGGTAGTTCATGGAAAAATCCTCGCGAGGCGCGAATTGTAGCCCGGATGCCTGCCACGACGCATGGCACGGGGCAACACCTTCCCCCACCAACCCCCATTAATGGGAGAAGTGAGAAAGCGCCAAGTTCTATCGCTTTATCACGCTTATGGATGTTGCTAGGCAGCCTTCATTCACCGACCTAGACTCCAGCCATTCCATTGGAGGCACGCCCCATGTCCGAGACTCTGCTCAGTTCCCGCAACCTGGCCTTCGAGCTTTACGAAGTACTCGATGCCGAAGCCCTGACCCAGCGCGAGCGTTTCGCCGAACACAACCGCGAGACCTTCGATGCCGCCATCGGCACCGCCCGCGGCATCGCCGAGGAGCTGTTCGCCCCGCACAACCGCAAGAACGACGAACATGAGCCGCAATACGTGGACGGCGCCGCGGTGCTGATCCCGGAAGTCGAGCCGGCCCTGCGCGCCTTCCACGAAGCAGGTTTCCTCAACGCCACCCGCGACTTCGAGCACGGCGGCATGCAGCTGCCCAACCTGCTGTCGCAGGCCTGCTTCGCCCACTTCCAGTCGGCCAACATCGCCACCAGTTCCTACTCGATGCTGACCATGGGCGTGGCCAACCTGATCGAAGCCTTCGGCAATGACGAGCAGAAGCACAAATACCTGCAACCGATCATCGACGGCCGCTTCTTCGGCACTATGGCCCTGACCGAGCCGCATGCCGGCTCCTCGCTGTCGGACATCCGTACCAAGGCCGAGCCGCACGCCGATGGCAGCTACCGGATCAAGGGCAACAAGATCTTCATCTCCGGCGGCGACCAGCCGATCTCGGAGAATATCGTGCACATGGTGCTGGCCAAGCTGCCGGACGCACCGCCCGGGGTGAAAGGCATCAGCCTGTTTCTCGTGCCCAAGTTCCTGGTCAACGACGACGGCAGCCTGGGCAAGCGCAACGACGCCCTGCTGGCCGGCCTGTTCCACAAGATGGGCTGGCGCGGCACCACCTCCACCGCGCTGAACTTCGGCGATAACGACGACTGCGTCGGCTATCTGGTGGGCAAGCCGCACCACGGCCTGAGCTACATGTTCCAGATGATGAACGAGGCGCGCATCGGCGTCGGCATGGGCGCGATAATGCTCGGCTACGCCGGCTACCTGTACTCGCTGGACTACGCACGCAACCGCCCGCAGGGCCGTCACCCGGATGGCAAGGACCCGGCTTCGCAGCAGGTGTCGATCATCGAGCACGCCGACGTACGCCGTATGCTGCTGACCCAGAAGGCCTATGTAGAAGGTGCCTTCGACCTCGGCCTTTACGCTGCGCGGCTGTTCGACGACACCCAGACCCTGGAGACCGAGGAGCAGCGCAAGACCGCCCTAGAACTGCTCGACCTGCTCACGCCGATCGTCAAATCCTGGCCCTCGGAGTTCTGCCTGAAGGCCAACGAGCTGGCCATCCAGATTCTCGGCGGCCACGGCTACACCCGCGAATACCCGGTGGAACAGTACTACCGCGACAACCGCCTGAATCCGATCCATGAAGGCACCCACGGCATCCAGTCACTCGACCTGCTGGGGCGCAAGGTCTCGATGAATGGCGGTGCGGCGCTCAAGCAACTGCTCAAGCTGATCCACGGTACCTGCCAGCGCGCCGAAGCTCACCCCACGCTGACCGCCCTGCGCCAGCCGCTGGAGCAACTGCTGGCCCGCCTGCAAACAGTGACCCTGGCCCTGCTCGGCGACCTGATGGCAGGCAAGGTCAACCAGGGCCTGGCCAACTCGGCGCTGTACCTCAAGGTGTTCGGCCACACGGTGATCGGCTGGCGCTGGCTGGAGCAGGCGATCCGCGCCGAAGAGGGCCTGGCGCGCGGCAACGCCGCCGATGCCGACTTCTACCAGGGCAAGTTGCAGGCTGCACGCTACTTCCTGACCTGGGAAGTGCCGAGCTGCCACCACGACCTGGCCATCCTCGAAGCCCGCGACGATACCTGCCTGGGCATGCAGGATGCCTGGTTCTAGCTTTTGTAGCCCGGATGTAATCCGGGGAGCAGGCAGCACGCTCCCGGATTGCATCCGGGCTACGACAGCGCTCCGTTTCATCCACCCTGCGCCGTGACAAGCCCTGCAGGCCGCATCTAAGCATCTGATTTATCTGGGAAGAATATGCCCCGTCCAAGCGGGGCTTTTCTTTTGACAGCCTGGCAAAGCAGCGGGTTAGAATCCGGCATGACCTCTGCATAGCAGCGGCGCCCCCGCCCATTCGCCCGGAGTACGCCCTTGGACGCCAGTACCATCAACAGCCTGTTTCTGATCGGTGCGTTGCTGGTAGCGATGAGCATCCTGGTCAGCGCCTTCGGTTCGCGCTTCGGCATCCCGATCCTGGTGATCTTCCTCGTGGTCGGCATGTTCGCCGGCACCGACGGACCAGGCGGCATTGCTTTCAACGACTACTCAACCGCTTACCTGGTCGGCAACCTGGCACTGGCCATCATCCTTCTCGACGGTGGCATGCGTACCCGAGTGTCGAGCTTTCGCGTGGCGCTGTGGCCGTCGCTGTCACTGGCCACCGTCGGCGTGCTGGTCACCGCCGGCCTGACCGGGGTGGCCGCCGCCTGGCTGTTCAACTTGAGCCTGCTGGAAGGCTTGCTGATCGGCGCCATCGTCGGCTCCACCGATGCCGCAGCGGTGTTCAGCCTGCTCGGCGGGCGTGGCCTCAACGAGCGGGTCAGCGCCACCCTGGAAATCGAGTCCGGCAGCAACGACCCGATGGCGGTGTTTCTCACCGTGACCCTGATCGAGATGCTCGCCAGCGGCGAATCCGGTTTCAGCTGGACCTTCGTCGTGCACCTGATCCAGCAGTTCGGCATCGGCGGCCTGCTCGGCCTCGGCGGCGGCTGGCTGCTGCTGCAGGTGATCAACCGCATCAGCCTGGCCAACGGCCTCTATCCGCTGCTGGTGGTCAGCGGCGGGATCATGATCTTCGCCATCACCAACGCCGTCGGTGGCAGTGGCATCCTCGCCATCTACCTGTGCGGCCTGCTGCTGGGCAACCGGCCGATCCGCTCGCGCCACGGCATCCTGCATATTCTCGACGGCCTCACCTGGCTGGCGCAGATCGGCATGTTTCTGGTCCTCGGCCTGCTGGTCACCCCTCACGAGCTGCTGCCAATCATCCTCCCGGCCCTCGGCCTGGCACTGTGGATGATCCTGTTCGCCCGGCCGCTGTCGGTGTTCCTCGGTCTGCTGCCGTTCCGCGCCTTCCATGACCGCGAGAAGGCCTTCATCGCCTGGGTCGGCCTGCGTGGCGCGGTGCCGATCATTCTCGCCGTGTTCCCGCTGATGGCCGGCCTGCCGAATGCCCAGCTGTTCTTCAACGTGGCCTTCTTTATTGTGCTGGTGTCACTGGTGCTACAAGGCACCAGCCTGCCGTGGGCGGCCAAGCTGCTGAAAGTCACGGTACCTCCGGACCCGGCGCCGATCTCCCGCGCCGGCCTGGAGACCCACCCGACCAGCGAGTGGGAGCTGTTCATCTACCGCCTGGGCGCGGAGAAATGGTGCATCGGTGCACCACTGCGCGACCTGAAAATGCCCGAAGGCACGCGCATCGCTGCGCTGTTCCGTGGCCGCGAGCTGCTGCACACCTCCGGCAGTACCAAACTGGAAGCCGGCGACGTGCTCTGCGTGGTTGGCCATGAACATAACCTGCCGACCCTCGGCAAACTGTTTATCGAGGCGCCGACCCGCACCCAGGACCTGCGCTTCTTTGGTGACTTCATTCTCGAAGGCGATGCCCAGCTCAGCGCCGTGGCCACCCTCTACGGCCTGAAACTGGAAGGTGCCGAAGGCCAGCTGCACCTGGGCCGCTTCATCGCCCACCAGATCGGCGGCCAGCCGGTGGTCGGCGACCAGGTGGAGTGGAACGGCCTGACCTGGACCGTCGCCCTGATGGACGGGAACAAGGTGCGCAAAGTCGGCGTCAGATTCCCCGAAGGCCAGGGTAAGCCCGGTCCAGGCCTCTTTCTGTGAGCACTTGACCGGCAATCGGCAGCCGCGCACGTCACGCGACTGCCCGTCTGGCATATCATTAGCCGCATCATTTTCCGAGCCGCCCGAAGCGACCATGCCTGTATTACGCCCCTATCTCGCCGCCGCCCTGCTGGGCTTCTGTCTTCTCGCCGCGGGCCAAGCCACTGCCCAGGCGCCAACCGCCAAGACCGTGCAGCAGAGCCTCGACGGCCTGGCCGAGCGCAAGCTGCCGGAAGCCGAGCAGAAAGCCCTGCAGCAGACGCTGGAACAGACCCTGACCTTCCTCGCCAACCAGGCCGACAGCGAGAAGCGCCTGAGCGATCTCAAACGCCAGCTCAATGATGCGCCGCGCCTGATCGGCGAAGCCCAGCGCGAATTCACCCGGCTCAAGGCCAGCCCGGTCAAGCCGGTTGGCGAGCGCTATGGCAAGTCCAGCGCCGCACAGCTGGAAACCCTGCTCAGTGAACGCACCAGCCAGCTCTCCGCCTGGCAGCAGGAGCTGGCCGAAGCCAACAGCCTGCTGATCACCGCACAGACCCGTCCGGAGCGCGCCCAGGCCGAGATCAGCAGCAACCAGACCCGCACCCTGAAGATCAACAATATGCTCAAGGTCGGCAAGGATGCCGGCAAGCCGATCGGTCCCGAGCAGCGCGACCAACTCAATGCCGAATTGGCGGCGCTGAACGCCCTGACCGAGTTGCGCCGCCAGGAACTGGCCGGCAACAGCCTGCTGCAGGATCTCGGCAACAGCCGCCACGACCTGCTCACCGAACGCATCCGCCGTCTGGAGCAGGAAAGCCTCGACCTGCAGTCGCTGATCAACGACAAGCGCCGTGAAAGCAGCGAGCAGACCGTCGCCGAGCTGTCGCGTGAAGCCGAGAAAGCCACCCCGGACAGCCTGCTGGCCAAGGAAAGCGCGGAAAACCTCAAGCTCTCCGACTACCTGCTGCGCATCACCGACCGCCTCAACGAGCTGACCCGCCTCAACCTGCAGACCAAGCAGCAGCTGGACAGCGTCAACCAGGCCGACCAGGCCCTGGAAGAACAGATCGACGTACTCAGGGGCAGCCTGCTGCTGGCCAAGATTCTCTACCAGCAGAAGCAGGCCCTGCCGCAACTGCAACTGGACAAGAACCTGGCTGACCAGATCGCCGACATCCGCCTGTACCAGTTCGAACTGAACCAGAAGCGTGATGCCCTGAGCAACCTCGCCGAGTACGTCGACAGCCTGCTGGCCCAGCAGCCGCAGGAACAGATCACCCCGGAGCTGCGCAAGACCCTGCTGGAGCTGGTCACCACCCGCAGCGATCTGCTCGATCGCCTGAACCGCGAGTTGAATGCCCTGCTCAACGAGTCGATCACCCTGCAGCTCAACCAGAAGCAGCTGCAGGCCACGGCCAGCACCCTGCGTAATACCCTCGAAGAACAGATGTTCTGGATCCCCAGCAACAAGCCACTGAGCCTGGCCTGGCTGCAACAGGTGCCAACCTTGCTGGAGCGTCAGCTGAATGCCGTGCCCTGGGGCTCTGCCGTACGCGAGCTGGGCGCCGGCCTGGTCGACCGGCCCTGGCTGTTCATTCCACTGTTGTTGCTGATCGGTGCGCTGATCTGGCGGCGTAGCTGGCTGTACGAAAAGCTGCGCGGCCTGCACCAGGACATCGGCCACTACAAGCACGACAGCCAGCTGCACACGCCAATGGCGATCTTCATCAACATCCTGCTGGCCCTGCCGGTCACCCTGTTCCTCACCCTCTGCGGTGTGGCCCTGCTGATCGATGCCCGTGGCCAGAACGCCAACCTGGGCACCGCCCTGCTGGAAATGGCCCAGGCCTGGCTGGTGTTCTACACCCTCTATCGCATCCTCGCGCCGCATGGCGTTGGCGAACTGCATTTCCGCTGGGAGCGGCCACGGGTAGCCTTCCTCAATACCCAGGTGCGCCGCCTGGGCCTGGTGGTCATGGCACTGGTCGGTGTGGTCGCGGTAGCCGAGCATCAGCCGGCGGCGCTGGCCGAGGATGTCATCGGCATCGGCGTGGTACTCAGCTGCTATGCCCTGATGGCCTGGCTGCTTGGCCGCGTGCTGCTGGCCGGGCCGATGCATGAACGCTCCACCGCATTCCGCGTGGTGGTCGGCGTGGGCTTCACCGCCCTGCCGATCGGCCTGTTCGTCGCGGTGTGCTTCGGCTACTACTACACCGCACTGAAACTGACCGATCGACTGATCGACACCCTCTACCTGCTGGTGCTGTGGTTCATCCTCGAAGCCGCTTTCGAGCGCGGCATGGCCGTAGCGGCCCGGCGCCTGGCTTACGCCCGCGCCCTGAGCCAACGCCAGGCGCAACCCAGGGAAGGTGTGGAAGGCAGCGAAGGGGTGGTCGAGGAACCGACCCTGGACATCGAACAGATCAACCAGCAGTCCATGCGCCTGATCCGTCTGGCGCTGCTCAGCGGCTTCGTGCTCTGCCTGTACTGGGTGTGGGCCGACCTGCTCAGCGTATTCACCTACCTGGACAACATCACCCTCTACGAATACAGCAGCGGCAGCGGCGATGCGGCGACCCTGGTGCCACTGAGCCTGCTCGACCTGATCGGCGGCCTGATCATCGTAGCCATCACCGTGGTTCTGGCCAGCAACCTGCCAGGACTGCTGGAAGTGCTGGTGCTGTCGCGCCTGTCACTGGCCCAGGGCAGCGCCTACGCCACCACCACCCTGCTGTCGTACGCGATCAGCGGCATCGGCTTCGTCATGACCCTGTCGGTGCTCGGCGTCAGCTGGGACAAACTGCAGTGGCTGGTGGCAGCCCTGTCGCTGGGCATCGGTTTCGGCATGCAGGAGATCTTCGCCAACTTCATTTCCGGCCTGATCATCCTGTTCGAGCGCCCGGCGCGCATCGGCGACGTGGTGACCATCGGCAACCTGTCCGGCACGGTCAGCAAGATCCGCATCCGCGCGACCACCATCACTGATTTCGACCGCAAAGAAATCATCGTGCCGAACAAGACCTTCGTCACCGACCAACTGATCAACTGGTCGCTCAACGACACGATCACCCGGGTCATCATCAAGGTTGGTGTAGCCTACGAAACCGACCTGCCACTGGCACGCAAGCTGATGCTGCAGGCCGCCCACGAAAATCCGCGAGTGCTGCGCGACCCCGAGCCGCTGCTGTACTTCCTCACCATTAGCGCCAGCACCTTCGACTACGAACTGCGCTTCCACGTGCGCGAGCTGGGTGACCGCAACGCCGCCACCGACGAAATCCTCACGCGCATCGCCCTGAGCTTCCGTGAGCACAAAGTGGAGATGGCGTTCAACCAGGTCGAGGTGATGATCAAGAACCTGCATGGCCAGGAACTCAACCTGACCACCGGGCAGATGGTCGCGGCCACGGCCGCTGCGGACACCCAGCAGAAACCTCTGCCGCCGCCAGCACCTTCCATCGACCCGCAGTAATGGCGCACGCCGGCCCGTGTGACGGGCCGGCTGGACGCCCCGCGACAAAACCAAGCAAAATACTCGGAATTGTCGCGGAGCCCCGCAGTGAAAGCCCTCACCGACCTCGTTTTCGATAACCGCTACGCCCGCCTCGGCGACGCCTTCTCCAGCCACGTGCTGCCCGAACCGATCGAGGCGCCGCGCCTGGTGGTGGCGAGTCCAGCGGCCATGGCCCTGCTCGACCTGGATCCAGCCGAAGCCGACAGCGAGGAATTCGCCCAGGTCTTCGCCGGGCACAAGCTGTGGAGCGATGCCGAGCCGCGTGCCATGGTCTATTCCGGGCACCAGTTCGGCAGCTACAACCCGCGCCTGGGCGATGGCCGCGGCCTGCTCCTCGGCGAGGCGGTCAACGCTGCCGGCGAATACTGGGACCTGCACCTGAAAGGCGCCGGGCAGACGCCCTGGTCACGCATGGGCGATGGCCGCGCAGTGCTGCGCAGCTCGATCCGCGAGTTTCTCGCCAGCGAATACCTGCACGCCCTCGGCATCCCCACCAGCCGCGCACTGTGCGTGACCGGCTCGGATACCCCGGTGTGGCGCGAGAAACGCGAGAGCGCGGCGATGGTCCTGCGCCTGGCGCAGAGCCATGTGCGCTTCGGCCACTTCGAGTACTTCTACTACACCAACCAGCACGCGCAGCTGCGCCAGCTGGCCGAGCACGTGCTGGCCTGTCATTTCCCCACCTGCCAAACGCAACCGCAGCCCTTTGCCGCACTGTTCCAGGAAGTGGTTGAGCGCAACGCCGCGCTGATCGCCCACTGGCAGGCTTACGGCTTCTGCCACGGGGTGATGAACAGCGACAACATGTCGATCCTCGGCATCACCTTCGACTACGGCCCCTACGCCTTCCTCGACGACTTCGACGCCAACCATATCTGCAACCACTCCGATGGCAGTGGCCGTTACAGCTTCAGCAACCAGGTGCCGATCGCCCAGTGGAACCTGGCCGCCCTTGGCCAGGCACTGACGCCGCTGGTCGAGCTCGAGCAGCTGCGCGCCAGCCTGGAACTGTTCCTGCCGCTGTACCAGGCGCACTACCTCGACCTGATGCGCAAGCGCCTGGGCCTGAGCAGCGCCGAGGACGGCGACGAGGCACTGATCCAACAGCTGCTGCAACTGATGCAGCAGAGCCGCTCGGTGGACTACAGCCTGTTCTTCCGCCGCCTGGGCGAGCAGGCCCCCGAAGCAGCCGTGCACCTGCTGCGTGACGACTTTGTCGACCGCAGCGCATTCGACGCCTGGGCCGAGAGCTATTGCGCCCGCAGCGCCCGCGAGAACAGCAGCCAGGAGGCGCGACGCATCCGCATGCACGCGGTCAACCCGCTGTATGTACTGCGCAACTACCTGGCGCAGCAGGCCATTGAAGCGGCGGAGAACGGCGACTACGCCCCGGTGCGCGAACTGCACGCGGTACTCAGCCGGCCCTTCGAGGAACAAGACGGCATGCAACGCTACGCCGAGCGCCCACCGGAGTGGGGCAAGCATCTGGAAATCAGCTGTTCGTCGTAACGCCGCTGGCACGCTGCAAGCCGCCGCACTGCGTAAAGAGGCCAACTACACTGCATGGCACTCCGTAGCTCGCAGCCCTGCCATGAGTAGGCCAAGGAAGCACCCTGCATGGCTACCCCGAAACGCCTCAGAACCTGGCTCAGCGCCCTGCTCAGCTGCCTGCCGATGCTGGCCGCTGCCCAGGACCGGCTCGACAACACCTACACCGTCGCCTTTTACGAGGCCGGCTACCTCTACTCGAACGGCGCTGGCATCGATAAGGACGTGGTCGACGAGCTGAAGAAGCGCGGCGGTTACAGCTTCGACTACGTCGAACGGCCCCGCGCACGGATCTGGAAAGAGCTGGAACAAGGCTCACTGCCCATGAGCGTATCCGGCCTGCGCACCGCCGAGCGCGACGCGTTCGCCTTCTTCATTCCCTACATCGCGCAGAAGAACATGGCGCTGGTGACAGATGCCCGATACGCCACGGCCGACAGCCTGCTGCAGGATGCCGAGGCGACTGCCGCGGTAGTTCGCGGCTTCAAGCACGGCGAGTATTTCGATGACCTGCTCGACCAGCTGCGCGCCCAGGGCCGGGTCAATGAAGTGCTGACGGCGCACAACCTGTTCCTCATGCTCAAAGCCGGCAACCGCGTCGACCTGATCATTTCCCAGCCGGTTTTCTATGCCAAGGAACTGAATGAGCTGGGGCTCAACGACAGCGTCATCGTGCATGACTGGAAGCCCGAACAGCCGCCGACCGGGCTCGGCCTGATCCTCAGCAAGGCGCATTTTTCAGAGCAGGCCTACCTGGAAATGAAAGGCCTGATTGACGAGATGAAGGCCGATGGCACCCTGCGCGGCATCTTCCTCAAGTACCTGCCCCCGCAACAAACCGAGCAGGCCCTCGATTTCTAGCAGGCGCCGGCTCCACCCGCCCTACGCAACGCCGCTACCCCGCTACGCGACGACCAGCGCCCGCCTGACCCGCAGGAAGTACCACAGCACCAACCCCAGCATCGCCGCCGCTAGCATCCCGGCACCGACAAACAGCGTCTGATAGCCGAGCAGCTTGGCCAGCACGCCACTGCAAGCGCCGACCAGGCCGGCCAGGAGAATCTGCGCGCTGGCCTGCAGGGTGAAGTCCGCCCCCTCATGCTCGGCGCGGCACAGGCTCATCATCACGGCGAACAGGGCGACCGTGGACATGCCATCGGCCGCCTGCTCGAACAGGCACAGCGCATAGACCAGCAACGGCTTACCGCCCGCTCCAACCAGCAGGGCCATGCCGGCGAGGCCGAGCGCCTGCAGCGCGCCGAACGCCAGCAGCGAGCGCAGTGCGCCGAGTCGTGCATAGAGCAGGCCGCCGAGCAGCGCGCCAGCGATCCCGGCCAGACTGCTGATCAGGGTCAGCTGGCCCAGCGCGGCGGTATCCCAGCCCAGGTCCACCAGCATCGGCTTGATCATCGGCGAGCCGAGGGCATCGCCGAGCTTGAAGGTCAGCACCACCAGCAGCCAGGCGAGCATGCCCGGTTGTGCCAGCAGGCCACGGTAGTGACGCAGCAGCAGACCAGGGCCGGCCGGTTCGGCCAGGGCTGTGTGGCGTGGCAGCAGCTGAGCCTCGCGGAAACGCCAGATCGGCAGGGTCAGCAGCAGCAGGCCAACAGCCAGCAGGGCGATGGAGAGGTTCCAGCCCAGCGGGCCGATCAGCAACAGCAGGCCGCTACCGCTGGCGAGCATGCCGACCTTGTAGCCGCCCACCTGCAGGCTGTTGCCCAGGCCGCGCCAGCGCTCCGGCAGCAGGCGTACGGCCAGGCCATCGGTGGCCACGTCCTGGCTGGCGGCCGCCAGGTTGATCAGTAGCAGCAAGCCGAGCAGCAACCAGAATGCACTACCGAACAGCAAGTGCGGCGCCAGCAGCGCCAGGCCACCGAGACAGAGGATCACTGTGCCCTGCAGGGGCAGGATCCAGCCGCGATGATGGCCCAGACGCTGCGAGCCGATACGGTCGATCCACGGCGCCCAGAGCACCTTGAGCAGCCAGGGCAGGGCCAGCAGCTTGAGCAAACCGATCAGCCCCAGATCCACCCCATGCTGGCGCAGCAGCACCGGCAGCGAATGCGCCACCAGGCCGGACGGCAAGCCCTGGGCACAGTACAGCGAAGCCAGGAGCAGCAAGGTGGTATTCGCGGGACGATCAGTGGCAGTCATGCAGGGGGCGCTCCGGGGAAAGGCACCCAGCGTAGGTTGCCCGGGCGGCGAGGTGCAACAGCGGGATCAAGCTCGCGAAACAAAACAGAATCGAATATAAACCTGCCTAAACATTCTTAGACTCTCTAAGCAAAGCCGCTTATCTTTGCCCGCTGCTTTATTCCGGCCTGTTCTACCGCACACTGTCAGGCGCATCACTGCATGAAAATTCGCGATCTCGACCTCAGCTCCAGCCCGCTCAACGCCGAGCACGAAGCACTTGGCCTGCCGCCCGTAGAAGACTTCGTCAGCCATCCTGGTAACCACCCGGTCCTGCGGGCGGCGATGTGGGCGGCGGTAATGATCCTGCTCAGCCTGCTCGGCACCCTGGCCTGGCGCCTGTTCTTTGGCGACAACGGCGGGCACAGCGGTCTGGAAATCATCGAGACAACCCTGAACAGTCCGGCATTCTGGAGCGCCGTGGCGGTCGGCTTCTTTGCCCAGGCCATTGATGGCGCCCTGGGTATGGCCTACGGCATCACTGCTACCACCTTTCTGCTTGGCACCGGTGCCTCGCCGGCCGCTGCCAGCGCCAGCGTGCACATTGCCGAAGTATTCACCACCGGCCTGTCGGGCATTTCCCACGTCAAGCTGGGTAACGTCAACAAGTCACTGTTCCTGCGTCTGCTACTGCCGGGCATCATCGGAGCGGTACTCGGCGCGGTGCTGATCACCAGCTTCGATGGCGCAGTGATGAAGCCCTTTATCTCCGCCTACCTGCTGCTGATGGGCCTGTATATCTTGCGCAAGGCTTATCGCCACGTTCAGCAACAACGCCGCGAGCCCAAGCACGTGGCCAAGCTGGCCCTGTTCGGTGGCTTCGTCGATGCCGCCGGCGGTGGCGGATGGGGCCCGGTGGTCACCAGCAGCCTGCTCGGGTCCGGCAGCGACCCGCGTACCACCATCGGCTCGGTTAACTTCGCCGAGTTCTTCCTGACCATCTCCAGCGCCACCTCGTTCATCCTCCTGGCCGGCGAGCCGAGCACCTGGATGATGGTTGCCGGCCTGGTCTTCGGCGGCCTGTTCGCCGCGCCGTTCGCCGCCCTGCTGTGCAAGAAGCTGTCGGCGCGCACCCTGCTGACCATCGTCGGCTGCCTGATCACCCTGATCAGCGCCTACAACATCTACATGGCCCTGGCCTAACTGGCGGGGCATAAGCCCCGAGCAAAAGGTTCTAGAAAAAGGCCCGGGTCATTGCTCCAGCGCATTGACCGGGCCTTTGCGCTTTGCCCATGCTGCGAGCCTTCCACTCTGCCCTGAAGGAACGCCCCGCATGAAACTGGAAACCCTGGCCATCCACGCCGGCTACAGCCCCGACCCGACCACCAAGGCGGTGGCGGTGCCGATCTACCAGACCAGCTCCTTTGCCTTCGACGACACCCAGCACGGTGCCGACCTGTTCGACCTGAAGGTCGCCGGCAATATCTATTCACGGATCATGAACCCGACCAACGCCGTGCTCGAAGAGCGCGTGGCAGCGCTGGAAGGCGGCGTCGGCGCGCTGGCCGTGGCCTCGGGCATGGCGGCCATTACCTACGCGATCCAGACCGTGGCCGAAGCTGGTGACAACATCGTCTCGGTGGCCAAGCTGTATGGCGGCACCTACAACCTGCTGGCCCACACCCTGCCGCGCTTCGGCATCCAGACCCGCTTCGCCGCCCATGACGATATCGCTGCCCTGGAAGCACTAATCGACGACAAGACCAAGGCAGTGTTCTGCGAATCGATCGGCAACCCGGCCGGCAACATCGTCGACCTCGCTGCCCTCGCCGCGGCTGCGCACCGCCACGGCGTGCCGCTGATCGTCGACAACACCGTGGCCACGCCGACTCTCTGCCGGCCGCTCGAGCATGGCGCCGACATCGTCGTGCACTCGCTGACCAAGTACATCGGCGGCCACGGCACCAGCATCGGCGGCATCGTGGTGGATTCCGGCAAATTTCCCTGGGCTGATAACAAGGCGCGCTTCCCGCTACTCAACACCCCGGATCCGTCCTACCACGGCGTGACCTACACCGAAGCCTTCGGCCCCGCCGCCTTTATCGGCCGCTGCCGTGTGGTGCCGCTGCGCAACACCGGCGCGGCGCTGTCGCCGTTCAATGCCTTCCTTATCCTGCAAGGCCTGGAAACCCTGGCCCTGCGCATGGAGCGCCACTGCGAGAACGCGCTCAAGGTCGCCCATTACCTGCAGAACCACCCGCAGGTGGCCTGGGTGAAATACGCCGGCCTGCCGGATCATCCCGAGCACACCCTGGCGCAGCGTTTCTGCGGCGGCAAACCAGCGTCGATCCTTTCCTTCGGCATTGTCGGCGGTCAGGCAGCCGGCGCGCGCTTTATCGATGCGCTCAAGCTGGTGGTGCGCCTGGTGAATATCGGCGATGCCAAGTCGCTGGCCTGCCATCCGGCCTCGACCACCCACCGTCAGTTGAATGACGAGGAGCTGGAGCGCGCCGGCGTGCCGCGCGACATGGTGCGCCTGTCGATTGGCATCGAGCACAGCGACGATATCCTCGCCGACCTGGCCCAGGCACTGGACGCCGCAGCGGGCTGATCGCCCTTGATATCCGCGCAAGCGACTCCAGATTAGGCATACCGCCTCTGGAGTCGCCCATGTCCAATCCCCTGCTGATCCCCTGCCCGCACTGCAATGGCCTCAACCGCATTCCCGCCGAACGCCTGGGCGATGCGCCGCGCTGCGGCCGCTGCAAGGCCGAGGTGCTGCCGAGCAAGCCCTTCGACCTGACCCAGGCTAGCTTCGCCGCGCAGAACAAGGGCGACCTGCCGCTGCTGATCGATGTCTGGGCCAGCTGGTGCGGCCCCTGCCGCAGCTTTGCGCCGATCTATGAACAGGCCGCCGCGCAGCTGCAGGGCCACTGTCGCCTGGCCAAGCTGGACAGCGAAGCCAACCCGCAGCTGTCGGCGGAGATGGGCATCCGCTCGATCCCCACGCTGATCCTGCTCAAGGGCGGCGTCGAAGTCGCCCGCCAGAGCGGTGCCCTGCCCTTGCCGCAGCTGTTCGGCTGGTTGCGCCAGCACGGCATCTGAGCGAATCGGTCAGCCCCGACGAGCACCACTGTCATTGCCGCTCGCCCGCCAGGCGCTAGGCTGGCGGCATCTCCCAGCAGGAATGCCGCCCATGCCACTGCCCGCCGAAATGGCCCGTGTCTTTACCGAAGAGAAGATCGACTTCGTCAAACGCAGCGGACTCAAGGCCGAGCTGCTGGAGCCCGGCCATGTGCGCCTGCGCATGCCGCTGCAGGGCAACCAGAACCATATCGGCAGCATGTACGCCGGCGCCCTGTTCACCCTGGCGGAAATCCCCGGTGGCGCCCTGTTTCTCACCAGCTTCGACGTGCAGCGCTTCTATCCGGTGATCAAGGAACTCAACCTGCGCTTTCGCCGCCCGGCCAGCAGCGACATCCTGGTCGAGGCCAGCCTGAGCGCCGAGCAGATCGCCAGCATCCAGGGCGAAGCCGAGCGCGAGGGCAAGGCCGAATACCGCCTGGAACTGCAGTTGACCGACAGCAGCGGCGAGGTCGTCGCCGTCAGCCAGGCGCTCTAC
Source organism: Aquipseudomonas guryensis (assembly GCF_014164785.1). Classification (GTDB taxonomy): domain Bacteria; phylum Pseudomonadota; class Gammaproteobacteria; order Pseudomonadales; family Pseudomonadaceae; genus Aquipseudomonas; species Aquipseudomonas guryensis. The sequence continues at coordinate 601,662 of NZ_JACJFN010000001.1, forward strand.
CAGCTGCGTCGGCACTGACCAGCCGTTCTGAGGCGGGATAAGCCATGCAACCGCCGACAGAGCAGCTACCCTCATGGAACAGCGCCCTGGCGGCATGCCGCCTCATCGTTCAACCACCACAGCAGGACGCTGAAGGACCGGCTGGACATGCAACGCCTGTGGCGTCTCTTCCCCATTCTTCTGCTCGTACTGGCCAGTACCCGGCTGGCAGCCGCACCGCTGCAACTGGAACCGGAGCTGCAGCAATGGCTGGCAAGTCACCCGACAATCAACTGGGCCGCCGAGGCCGATTACGCGCCGTTCATCTTCGTTGACCCACAGCGCCAGGCCCAAGGTCTCTCCCATGATGTGCTGCGCGCCCTGCAGGAGCGCCTCGACCTGCCCCTGCAGCAAAAGCCGGCGCTGCCGCTGAATGAACTGCTCGACCAGGCCCGGCGCGGTCATCTCGATCTGCTCACCTCACTGCGCCCGACCGCCGAGCGGGCCGAATACCTGGCCTTCACCTCACCTTATGTAGAGGTGCCCACGGTGCTGGTAGTGCGCGGCGAACAGCGCACCAGCCTGACCCTCAAGCAACTGGCCGGCATGCGCGTGGCCGTAGGCGACGGCTATGCGGTCGAGCGCTTTGTCCGCGATAGCTATCCCACGGTGCAATGGCTGGCCCTGCCGACCGATCGCGCTGGCCTGCAAGCACTGCAGCAACGCCAGGTTGCTGCAGTGGTGATGGACCTCGGCAGCGCCAGCTACCTGCTCAAGGAAGAAGCCTTCCAGGACCTGCAGATCGGCACGAAGATCGGCTTCAACTACCCACTGAGTTTTGCCTACCGCAAGGACTGGCCCGAACTGGGGCGCATCCTCGAAGCAGGCCTGCACTCCCTCAGCCTGGCCGAACGCGAGGAGCTGATGCAGCCCTGGCTGGAACAACTCCCGGGCACCAGCCAACAGCCCGGTAGCCTGCTGCTCGCCGCAGTTGCTATGGGCCTGCTGGCACTCACCAGCCTGCTGGTATTCCTCGCCTACCGGCGCCAGCGCCGCGCCCAGCCATCATGAACAGCCGCCAGCCACCTCTACTGCGTGAAGCACTGCTGCTGGCCCTGTGCTACGCCGGCGCTGCCCTGCTGGCTCTGTACCTGACCCGACAACCGTCGAGCATGGCCAACCTGTGGCCTGCCAACGCCATCGCCTGCGCCTTCCTGGTGATGCATCCGCTGCGCCGCTGGCCGTTGCTGTTGCTGGCCGTGGCCCTGACCAACATCGCCTGTGAGTTGCTGTTTGGCGATGCGCTGAGGGTTGCCCTGTACTTCACCGCGGTAAACCTCTGTGAAATCGCCCTGGCCGCCTGGCTGGTGCAGCGCTGCGGCATGGCCAGTGCATTCACCGATAACCCGCGGGCACTGCTGACAATCCTGCTCAACGGTTGCTTCTGGCCGGCACTGGCCGGTGCCAGCCTGGGCGCCCTGGCCCTCAGCCAGATGCAGATGGGCAGCTACCGTGACCTCTGGCTGAGCTGGTTCGCCAGTGCCTGCACCGGCGCTGTGGCCGTGCTGCCGCTGGCGCTGATCTGGCGCCAGCGCGGCAGCGCCGCCCTGCTGGCTGCGCTGGACCCACTGCTGACCCCGGCGCTGCTGATGCTGAGCATGGGCGTGAGCATCCTCGCGCTGCTGTTTCTACCCTTCCCCTTCGTCTACCTGAGCGTGCCGCTGATCCTCACTGCGCTGTACCTGAACGTGATCAATGTCGCCCTGTTCAATCTCTGCGTGGCGCTGCTGGTCAGCGCCTTGCTGTCATTCGGTTACTTCATTCCGCCACCATTCATTGCCCAATGGCAGCACCTGCTGCTGTACCTGCCGATTCTGGTGGTCATGCTGCCAGCCCTGCTGCTGGCCAGCAGCCTGCAGCAGGCGCGCCTGCGCGAGAGCGACTTCCGCATCAGCGAACAACGCTTCCGCGGCGCCCTGGCGTTTGCCGGCACTGGCGTCGCCCTGGCCAATTCGCAGGGCCAGATCTGCGAAGCCAACAGCCGCCTGTGCGAAATGTTCGGCTACCCGCGCGCGCAGCTGCTCGGCATGCACCACCTTGACCTCAGTCACCCCGATGACCGCACCAGCAGCCACGACAAGCTCGCCGAACTGCTGGCCGGCGAGATTGCCTATTACGCCCTCGACAAGCGCCTGCTGCGCCACGACGGCCAGCCGTTCTGGGCGCATGTCACGGTGGCACACCTGCCCGGCCATGACGGTGCCGACGAGCTGATCGTGCAGATCGACGACATCAACGACAAGGTCGAGGCCCAGCACAAGCTCAACCTGCTGCGCATCGCCGCGGAAAAGGCCAACCGCACCAAGAGCGAGTTCCTCGCCAACATGAGCCGGGAGATCCGCACCCCGATGAATGGCGTGCTGGGCATCGCCCACCTGCTCGGCAATACCGAGCTCAACGCCACCCAGCGCAAGTACCTGGACATGCTGCGCGATGCTGGCAAGTCGCTACTGGCAGTGATCAGCGACATCCTCGACTTCTCCAAGATCGAAGCCGGCCGCCTGCAGTTGGAACCGGTGCGTTTCGAGCTGCAAGAGCTGCTGCGGCAGATGGCCTCGCTGATGACCCTGCTCGCCGGCAATCGCGATGTCGAGCTGCTCATCCAGGTAACGCCCGAGGTGCCACAGCAACTGCATGCCGATCGCCAGCGCCTGCAACAGGTGCTGGTCAACCTGGTTGCCAATGCCATCAAGTACACCCAGCAGGGTGAGGTCGAACTGCGCATCGAGCTGCAAGCTTCCGGCGAAGGCCGGCAGCTGCTGTTCAGCGTTATCGATACCGGCATCGGCATGAGCCAGACCCAGCTGAACAATCTGCACGAGGTGTTCACCCAGGAACACGCCAGCCAGTCGCGCCGACACACCGATGTCGGCCTGGGGCTGGAGATCAGTGCCCGCCTGGTGGAACTGATGGGCGGGCGCATGGCTGTGCGCAGTACACCCAGCCAAGGCAGTGCCTTTCAGTTCAGCCTGCCGCTGGCCAACCATCTCGACGGACCGCCACTGCCGGATCTGCCCGAGCAGTTCCATGGCCTGCGCGTGCTGCTGGTGGATGACAACCAGAAAAGCCGGCAGATCCTCCTACAGTTGCTCGAGAGCCTGCACTGTCAGGTCGACCAGGCCGACTCCGGCTCGGTGGCGCACCTGCTGCTGCAGCAGGCCGGCGCGGCACAACAGCCCTACGATCTGCTGCTGGTCGACTGGAACATGGCCGAACTCAACGGCCTGCAGACCCTCGCCATGCTCGCCGAGAGTTCGCCGACAGCCCTGCCGCCCAGCCTGCTGATGGTCAACGCCTTCGCCCGCGAGCACCTCACCGCCAATGGCCGCCAGCTACCGGTCAACGACCTGCTGCTCAAGCCGGTCATCCGCTCCAGCCTGCTCGGTGCGCTCCAGGAAATCCTCAGCCAGCCGCACACCACCCCCAGCAGCGAACCGGCACCGCGACGCGAACTGCAGGCCATGCGCATCCTCCTGGTAGAGGACAACCTGCTGGATCAGATCGTCACCCAGGGCATCCTCGAACAGCAGGGTGCTCGCTTGACCCTGGCCAGCGACGGCCGGCATGCCATCGACCTGCTGCGCCAGCAGCCCGAGGCCTTCGACCTGGTGTTGATGGACGTACAGATGCCCGGCATGGACGGCATCACCGCCACCCGCATCATTCGCCAGGATCTGCGCCTGCGCCTGCCGGTAGTGGCCATGAGCGCCGGCGTCAGCCATGCCGAACGCGCCGAGTGCGAGCAGGCCGGCATGGACCTGTTCATCGCCAAACCGGTGGATATCAGCGCCCTGCTGAGTAACCTCAAGCGTCTGCGCTATACCCCTGGCGACCTCAAGACCATCGGCGCCCACCTGCCGCTGCCCGGCGAAAGCTCGGCGCTGCTGGCCGTAGACACCCTCGACCTGCTCTGCACGGTCAACCCACAGATGCGGCAGAGTCTGCGGGCGCTGGTAAAAGAACTCATCGCCCGCGGCAACGAGCCGCTCCGGCAAACTGCCCAGGCCCTGCAGGAAGGCCGCGAGGCCGACGCCATCAGCCTGATCCACACCCTGCGCGGCAGCCTCGGCAGCCTCGGTGCGATCAGCCTGCCACCCATGAGTCTGCGCCTGGAAGACGCCATCCGGCGTGGCGACCAGGCACAGATCGAACTGCAGCTACAACTGCTGGACAACGAGCTTGATGGGTTGCTGCGCGCCTTCAACGACTGGCTGCGGCAGAGAACCCTCGGCCGGCAAGAAACCATCGAGTAGTGCAGCAAAACAGCAAACTTGCCGGCACACGGAGAAAAGCCCCGCACAATTGAAAAACCCAGACGCACGGGACTTGCCGTAGATCAAAAGCAGGTCTATCAATGGGAGCCAGATTAAGAACCCAATAGAGGTTTTACAGCGTGGCGGGAGTTCGCTACGCGGAGGGGAACACCAGATGATCAGTCACATCCTTATTGCCCATGACCTGCGCAGCACTGCCGACCTCGCCCTACGCCGTGCTACGCAACTGGCCCGCCAGCATAATGCCCGCCTGACCCTGCTGCATGTCCTCGACGGCGGCCTCAGCCAGGCTGAACAGGAAAAGGTTCAGCAGAGCCTGGACAACAGCCTCACCCAGTTCGCCCCACCCGGCAGTGAGCTCAAGATCTGCCAGGGCAAGCCCTCCGATGCCGTGCTCGAACAGGTGCAACTGCTTGGCGCCGACCTGCTGGTACTGGGCGCCCACCACCAGCGCCACGAGTTTTTCTCCGGCACCACCCTGGACCGTATCGCCCGGCGCTGCACGGTGCCGCTGCTGCTGGTGGCCCGTGACGAAGCGACGCCCTACACCAGCGCGCTATCGGCTCTGGACTTCTCCCTGTGTGCCTGCACCGCACTCAACCGCGCCTGCCAGCTGCTGCCGGCCGAGGCCAATATCCATGCCCTGCATGTCTTCGAGCCACAGAAGAAGCAGGCCGACAGCGCCACGCAGGTAGCCACCCAGCACGCCCTGATCGATCAACTGATTGCCGATGAGACTGCGCAATTGCCGCCGGGCAGCCCGACCCTGTCTTACGAGATCAAGCAGTGCGGTATCCTGCGTGGCCTGCAGGAATCCATCAGCACACGCCAGCCGCAATTGCTGGTGCTCGGCTGTCATGGCCGCGGCGCACTGTCTCAGGCCCTGCTCGGCAGCCTGGCCCAGCACTTTTTGCACAAGGCGCCGTGCGACGTATTCGTGGTGCGCTGAAGCCTGCGAGCTAGAGAGCCAGGCTTTCAAGCCAGAAACAACAAAGGCGCCCGCAGGCGCCTTTGTTGTTTGTGCCGCAGACTCAGCTTTCCAGCAGCCGGTGCAGCTCGACGAACTGCTGGGTCAGCTTGTGGCTGCGGTCCAGGTGGATCAGCGGAATGCAGGCCTGATGCGACTCGCGCATGCGTACCGAGCTCATCAGGTTGACCGGCAGTACCGGCAGCCCTTCGGCAATCAGCTCATCGAGCAGTTGCTGCGGCAGGGTCGCCCGCGGCTGGAACTGATTGACCACGATGCCTTCGACTTCCAGGCCCTCGTTGTGGTCTTCCTTGAGTTCCTCGATCTCGCGCAGCAGGCCGTACAGGGCCTGGCGGGAAAAACTATCGCAATCGAAAGGAATCAGCACGCGATCGGCGGCGATCAGCGCGGAAACGGTGTAGAAGTTCAACGCTGGTGGGGTATCCAGATAGATCCGGTCGTATTCCTCGCCCAGTTCTTCCAGCAGTTTGCGCAGCTTGTTGATCTTGTGTTTGGCCTCAAGCTTGGGCTGCAGATCGGCCAGCTCGGCGGTGGCGGTGACCACATGCAGGTTTTCGAACGGCGTCTCGTAGATGTCCACCGTGCCTTTCTTGGCAAACGACGACAGCGACTGCTTGAAGAACTCGGCAATCCCCATGGGGATATCGTCGCCGGTCAGGCCGGTCAGGTAATGGGTCGAGTTGGCCTGGGCATCCAGGTCGACCAGCAGGGTGCGATAGCCCTCCGCTGCACTTACCGCTGCCAGGTTGCAGGCAATGCTGGACTTGCCCACACCGCCCTTCTGGTTGAATACCACTCGCCGCATGACACACCTCCCTGAGCCCGATTGGGGTGGATTCTATGCAAAGCGCATGACAAGGGCGAGGAATTCGCAAAATCGGGCAAAAACACGGCTAACGACTCAATTGTGTCAAAGTTTGCACAGCTCGGGCCGGGACGGGATAATGCCGGCACCTCGCCATGACCCCGACCGCAATTCCACTGCCGACGGGGGTTTCGCCGTAGACAAGGAAGGCCGCAAGGGGCCAGGAAGAGTGCGCCGCGTGACTTATTTCAAGATCGATCAATGGCGCGCCTGGGCACCCGGCCTCGACACAGTGGATGACTGGCAGGCCTGGCAGCAGGCGCCTTTCGCGCCCGCTGATGAAGGCCAGCAGCCGGATGTCAGCTTTCTCCCCGCCATGCAGCGCCGGCGCCTCAGCCGTCTGGCGCGCATGCTGTTCCACGTTTGCTGGCCCATCGCCGAAACCCAGGCCCCGCTGCCGCTGGTGTTCGTAAGCCGCCACGGGGAAACCCCGCGCACTCTGAACATCCTCGCCGACCTGGCGCGCAACGAGCCGCTGTCACCGACCCAATTCAGCCTCTCGGTGCATAACGCGATCATCGGCCTGTGGTCAATCCTGCGCGCCGACAGCAGCGAAATGAGTGCCCTGGCCGGCGAAGGCGATGGCCTCGAACAGGGCCTGCTGGAAGCCGCCAGCCTGCTCGGCGACGGCGCGCCCGCCGTGCTCCTGGTGGTCGCCGAAGAAACCCCGCCGGCGTTGTACGCGCCCTTTATCGACGACGTGCCGTTTTCCTACGCCGTCGCCCTGCTGCTCACCCCCGGCACCGACTGGCAACTGCGCCTGCAGCCCGGCAGCGGGCCGCGCAGCACCTGGCCCCATGCGCTCGAACTGGTTCGTGCCCTGTGCAACGGGCAAACCTCCCTGCACCACCACTGGAAGAACAGGCAATGGACATGGTCTCGCAACACGGCCTGAGCCCGCGCAGCGCGCCCTACCTCTGGCGCCTGTTCGCCACGGCCGCCAGCTTCAGCCTGTTCGGCATCGGCGGCGTGCTGCTGCGGGTGCTGGTGTTCCCGCTGCTCAGCCTGCTGCCCGGCGACGCCCTGACCCGGCGCACCCGGGCGCGCGCCGTGGTCAGCTGGACCTTCTACAAGTTCGTGCGTTTCATGTACCACAGCGGCGTACTGACCTACGAAGTCGAAGGCATCGAGCGCCTCGGCCGTCCCGGGCAGATGGTGATCGCCAACCACCCCTCGCTGATCGACGTGGTGGTGCTGATCGCCTTCATCCGCGACGCCAACTGCGTGGTCAAACAGAGCCTGTGGGACAACCCGAGCATGCGCGGGCCGATCCGTGCCGCCGGTTTCATCAGCAACAGCGGCAGCCTGGACATGCTCGACGAGGCCGCCGGCGCCCTGCAGGAAGGCCAGACCCTGGTGATCTTCCCCGAAGGCACGCGCACCACACCGGGGCACACCCCCGAGTTTCACCGTGGCGCGGCAGCCATTGCCGTGCGCGGCGCACGCCTGGTCACCCCGGTGGTGATCAGCGTCAGCCCGACCACCCTGACCAAGGCCGAGCCCTGGTACAGCATTCCGTCGCGCCGTTTTCACTTTCGCCTGCGTGTGGGCGAGGATATCGACCCACAGCAATTCACCGCGCAGGCCCCGCTGCCCATCGCCTCGCGCAAACTCAACGACCATCTGCACCAACACTTTATGAAGGAGCTCGCAACAGATGAGCGATCTGCAAACTGAGATCAAGAACCTGATCATCGAAGCCCTCGGCCTCGAAGACATGGTGGCCGAAGACATCGCCGCCGACCTGACCCTGTTCGGTGACGGCCTGGGCCTGGATTCGGTGGACGCCCTGGAGCTGGGCCTGGCAATCCAGAAGCGTTTCGGCATCAAGATCGACGCAGAAGCCAAGGACACCCGCCAACATTTCGCCAACGTGGCCAGCCTGGCTGCCTTCGTTGCCGCGAAACAGGCTGCCTGAGGACGCCGTGATGCAAAGCCGTGAAGAGATTTTCGTCACCCTGCAGGAGGCGCTGGTCGAGCTTTTCGAGCTGGACGCCGAGCGCGTGACCCTGGACGCCAACCTGTACCAGGATCTGGAAATCGACAGCATCGACGCCGTCGACCTGATCGACCATATCAAGCGCCAGACCGGCAAGAAGATCGCCGCCGAAGAGTTCAAGGCCGTGCGCACCGTCGGCGACGTAGTCGAAGCCGTGTACCAGGTGGTCAACGCCGCGCCGGCGCAAGACTGAACATGAGTAAATTGCTTGGCCTGCTGCTGGTGGTGGCGGGGTTGCTCTATCCGTTTGCCGTGTATTTCGGCATGGAGCACCTGTCGCCGCGCGTGTTCGCCCTGCTGCTCGGCGGCCTGTGGCTGGCGCGCGCCGTGGTGCAACGCGGCAAGCCGGGCAACCGCTGGATGGCCGGCGTGGCCCTGGCCTTCTGCCTGCTGCTCGGCCTGGCCGGCGAAGCGGAGCTGCTGCGCTGGTACCCGGTGCTGCTCAACGGCCTGCTGCTGGCGCTGTTCGGCCTCAGCCTGCAGTTCGGCCCGCCGCTGATCGAGCGCCTGGCGCGCCTCAGCGAACCCGACCTGCCGGACGCGGCGGTGCGCTACACGCGCCGCGTGACCCAGGTGTGGGCACTGTTCTTTCTGGCCAACGGCCTGGTGGTGATCGCCCTCAACCTGTGGGCGCCGCTGAGCTGGTGGACCCTGTATACCGGGCTGATCGCCTACGGCCTGATGGGCTTGCTGTTTGCCGGTGAGTGGCTGGTGCGCCAGCGTGTAAGGAGAAGTGCATGACCTGGTTGCCCCTCAGCGACCTGCTGCTGGAGGCCCAGCCGGGCCGTACGGTCACGCCGGACATGACGCATGCGGCCCTGCGCCAGCGCGCCCTGGCCCTGGCCGGCGCCCTGCAGGCGCGCGGCGTGCGCCGCCTGGCCGTGCATATCGAGGATGCCGGCGAGCTGGCCATCGCCCTGCTCGGCGCCTGGCGCGCTGGCGTGCAAGTGCTGCTGCCGGCCGATGCGCAGGCGCAGACCCGCGAGCGCCTGGGCGCCCAGGTCGAGCTGTGGCTGGACAGCCTGGATGACGCTGCGCTGAATGGCGAGCCACTGCCCGCTGCCGCCCTCGATCTCGACCAGTGCCACCTGACCCTGTGCACCTCCGGCTCCAGCGGCGAGCCCAAGCTGATCGACAAATCCCTGCGCCAGCTGGCCAACGAAGTGGAGGCCCTGGAACAACTGTGGGGCGCCGAACTTGGCGCTGCCACCCTCCTCGGCAGCGTCGCCGCCCAGCATATCTACGGCCTGCTGTTCCGCGTGCTCTGGCCGCTGTGCGCCGGGCGGCCGTTCCTGCGCCGCGCCCAGCCGTTCCCCGAAGACCTGCAACGGGAAAGTCTGCAGCATCCGACATTTGCTTGGATCGCCAGCCCGGCCTTGCTCAAGCGCATGGGCGACAACCTCGACTGGCCGGCCCTGCGCCAGGTGCGTCGGGTGTTTTCCTCCGGCGGCGCCCTGCCGGCCGAGACCGCCGCCGAGCTGTACGGCCTGCTCGGCCAGTGGCCCACCGAAATCTATGGCAGCTCGGAAACCGGTGGCATCGCCTGGCGCCAGGGCGGCGAATACTGGACGCCGTTTGCTGGCGTCGAGTTGGGACAGAATGCCGACGGCGCGCTCAACCTGAGTTCGCCATACCTCCCAGCCGGGCAGCGCGAACAGACCGCCGACGCGGTGGAGATTGGCAGCGATGGGCGCTTCGTCCTGCGCGGGCGCCTGGACCGCATCGTCAAACTGGAAGAAAAACGCATCTCCCTGCCCATGCTGGAACAGGCCCTGCTCAGCCACGAGTGGGTCGCCGACGCGCGTCTGGGGGTGATCGAGCAAGGCCGTGCCTACCTCGGCGCGCTGGTCGCCCTCAGCCCGAGCGGCCTGCACGCCCTGCGCAACCAGGGACGCAAGACCCTGATCGAAACCCTGCGCCAACACCTGGCCGGGCACTGCGAGGCGCTGGCCCTACCACGCCGCTGGCGCCTGCTCGCCGAGCTGCCCTACAGCAACCAGGGCAAGCTGGCCCAGGCCGAGGTCGAGCGCATTCTGGCCAGCGAGCGGCCGACCCGTGTGGCGCCGCGCTCGGCTGTCGAGCAGGACGGTGAATGGCAGCTGGAGCTGGACATACCGCCGGACCTGGCACACTTCACCGGCCACTTTCCGCAGACCCCGGTACTGCCCGGCGTGGTCCAGGTCGACTGGGCCCAGCAGCTGGCTCGCGAGCTGATTGCCGACCTGCCGCCGCGCTTCTGCGGCATGGAAGTGCTGAAGTTCCAGCAGCTGGTCCGCCCCGGCGACCGCCTGCAGCTGAGCCTGCGTTTCGACGCCGAGCGCGGCAAACTGTACTTCGCCTATCGCAACGGCGAGGCGGCCTGCTCCTCGGGTCGCATCCTGCTGGAGGCCGCCGGTGCATAAGGCCTGCGCGGTGATTCCGGTATACAACCACGAGCATGCGCTGCCTATCGTGGTCGCCGCCCTGCGCGACGCCGGCCTGCCCTGCGTGCTGGTCGACGACGCTTCCAGCCCCGCCTGCGCCGCGGTAATCGATCAACTGGCCGAACAGGCCGATACCTTCCTGGTGCGCCTGCCGGTCAACCAGGGCAAGGGCGGCGCGGTGATGGCCGGCCTGCGCGAGGCGCAGCGCCTGGGCTTCAGCCACGCGCTGCAGGTCGACGCCGATGGCCAGCACGACCTCAGCGATGTCGCCGGCTTCCTCGGCGAATCCCGCGCCCACCCGCAGGCGCTGGTCTGCGGCTATCCGGTGTACGACGACAGCGTGCCGAAGAGCCGCCTGTACGCGCGCTACCTGACCCACGTCTGGGTATGGATCAACAGCCTGTCGCTGGCGATCCGCGACTCCATGTGCGGCTTCCGCGTCTACCCGCTGCCCGCCACCCTGGCGCTGATCGACAGCTGCCAGTTGGGCAAGCGCATGGATTTCGACACCGAGATCCTGGTGCGCCTGGCCTGGCGCAACCAGCCGATGCGCTGGCTGCCGACCCAGGTGCACTACCCGCTCGACGGCCTCTCGCACTTCCGTCTATGGCTGGACAACGCGCTGATCTCGAAGATGCACGCCAAGCTGTTCTTCGGCATGCTGCTGCGCGCCCCAATGATCCTCTGGCGACGGTGGCAGGCATGAGCGAGCAACCGGCAGCCCACTGGGCCGGCCAGCGCGAGCGCGGCAGCTACGCGCTGATGAAGCTCACCGCGGTGCTGGCACGCCTTCTCGGCCGGCGCCTGATCAGCCCGCTGATCTACGCCATCGTCCTGTACTTCTTCGTCTTCGGTGCCCAGGCGCGGCGCAGCATCTGGCAGTACCAGGCCAATCTCGCCACCTGGAGCGGCCGCAACGAGCTGCGCCCGACCTGGCGCCAGGTGTTCCGCCAGTTCATGAGCTTCGCCGACACCCTGCTCGACAAGCTCGACGTGTGGAACGGCAAGCTCGGCCTGGAGCAGATCACCCTGGTCGACCCGCACGACCTGCGCGGCCAGCTGCATCGCCAGGAACGCGGGCAGATGCTGGTCGGCGCGCACTTGGGCAACCTCGAGGTCTGTCGCGCCCTGGCCGAACTCGGCGAGCACGTAACGATGAACGTGCTGGTGCACACCAAGCACGCCGAACAGTTCAACCGCCTGCTCGGCGAGGCCGGCGCCAGTCATCTGCGCCTGATCCAGGTCAGCGAACTGGACCCGGCGATCATGCTGCAATTGTCCGAACGCCTGGAGCGCGGCGAGTGGCTGGCCATCGCCGGCGACCGCGTGCCGCTGCACGGCGGGCGCAATGTCAGCGTGGACTTCCTCGGCCAGCCCGCCGCCTTCCCGCAAGGACCGTGGCTGCTGGCCGGGCTGCTGCACTGCTCGGTCAACCTGCTCAACTGCCTGAAGATCGACGGCCGTTACCAGGTGATCATCGAGCCGTTTGCCGAGCGCATCGAGTGGAAGCGCAGCGAGCGCGAGGCGGTGATCCGCCAATGGGTACAACGCTATGCCGAGCGCCTGGGCCAACGCTGCCTGGACGCGCCGTTGCAATGGTTCAACTTCTATCCGTTCTGGAATGCACATGACGACACATCAGCCTGACCCGGTGATCTTTGGCGAAGCCCACCTGTCCATCGAGCAGGTCGTGGCCCTGTCCCAGCGCCAGGCCCGCGCGCAGCTGCAGAACGACGCCGCCTACCGCGAGAAGATCGCCAAGGGCGCGCGCTTCCTCGACACCCTGCTGGACAAGGAAGGCGTGATCTACGGCGTCACCACCGGCTACGGTGACTCCTGCGTGGTGGCCGTGCCGCTGCACCAGGTCGAGGCGCTGCCCAAGCACCTGTTCACCTTCCACGGCTGCGGCCTGGGCAAGCTGCTCGACCCGGCCAGCACCCGCGCCGTGCTCGCCGCGCGCCTGCAGTCGCTGTGCTACGGCATCTCCGGGGTGCGCGTGGAGCTGCTGGAGCGCCTGCAGGCGTTCCTCGATCACGATGTGCTGCCGCTGATCCCGGAAGAAGGTTCGGTCGGCGCCAGCGGCGACCTCACACCGCTGTCCTACGTCGCCGCCACCCTCAGCGGTGAACGCGAGGTGCTGTACCAGGGTGAACGGCGCAGCGCCGCCGAAGTACACAACGAACTGGGCTGGACGCCGCTGACCCTGCGCCCCAAGGAAGCCCTGGCGCTGATGAACGGCACCGCGGTGATGACCGCCCTGGCCTGCCTGGCGTTCTCCCGCGCCGACTACCTGCTCAAGCTGGCCACCCGCATCACCGCGCTCAACGTGGTGGCGCTGGAGGGCAACCCGGAACACTTCGACGAGCGCCTGTTCGCCGCCAAGCCGCACCCGGGGCAGATGCAGGTCGCCGCCTGGCTGCGCCAGGACCTGGCCATCGACGCGCCGACCGCGCCGCTGCACCGCCTGCAGGATCGCTACTCGCTGCGCTGCGCGCCGCATGTGCTCGGTGTGCTGGCCGACAGCCTGGGCCTGCTGCGGCAGTTCATCGAAACCGAGCTGAACAGCGCCAACGACAACCCGCTGATCGACGCCGAGGCCGAGCGCGTGCTGCACGGCGGGCACTTCTACGGCGGGCATATCGCCTTCGCCATGGACAGCCTGAAAAACCTGGTCGGCAACGTCGCCGACCTGCTCGACCGCCAGCTCGCCCTGCTGGTCGACGTGCGCTACAACCACGGCCTGCCGAGCAACCTGTCCGGCGCGCCGAGCGTCACCGCGATGATCAACCATGGCTTCAAGGCCGTGCAGATCGGCACCAGCGCCTGGACCGCCGAAGCGCTGAAAAACACCATGCCGGCTAGCGTGTTCTCGCGTTCCACCGAATGCCACAACCAGGACAAAGTGAGCATGGGCACCATCGCCGCGCGCGACGCCCTGCGCAGCCTGGAGCTGACCGAACAGGTCGCCGCCGCCACCCTGCTGGCCGCCAATCAGGGCGTCTGGCTGCGTCAGCGCGACGGCAAGATCGATATCCCGCCCCCCGTTGCCGCCATGCGCGAGCAGCTGGCCGCCGACTTCCACCCGGTAATCGAGGACCGCGCCCTGGAAGGCGAACTGCGCCTGTGCCTGCAGCGCATCCGCGCCCAGCACTGGAGGCTGTATGCGTAAGCCGCGACTTGTCTGTGTAGGAGCCAGCTTGCTGGCGATGCCCTTGTGCCAGCCCGGATCGCCAGCAAGCTGGCTCCTACAACAGCGCAGTGCGCCTGGAGTCACTGCCCATGCGTAAGGAAGGCGTACTGCAGGCCCAAGTCGAACTGGCCGTGCCGTTCTTCGACGTCGACATGCTGGAAGTGGTCTGGCATGGCCACTACGTCAAGTACTTCGAGGAAGCGCGCTGCGCCCTGCTCGACAAGCTCGGCCACAACTACCGGCAGATGCGTGAAGCTGGCTACGCCTGGCCGGTGATCGACCTGCAGCTGCGTTACATCCGCGGCGCCCAGTTCGGCCAGAAGATCATCGTGCGCGCCGACCTGGTCGAGTGGGAGAACCGTCTGAAGATCAATTATCTGATCACCGACGCCGCCACGGGTGAGCGCATGACCCGTGGCAGTAGCGTGCAGGTGGCGGTGGAGATCGCTACGCGGGAGATGCTGCTGGCCTCACCCAAGGCGTTCACCGACGCCGTCGCCAGGATCCTCGGATGAAACTGCGCCGCTGCCTAGGCCTGCTGCTACTCGTGCTGATGCCGACCGCGCAGGCCTTCGACCTCGACCAGCTCGGCGCGCAACTGGCCAAGCCGGCCGTGGTGCGCGGCCCGTTCATCCAGGAAAAGCACCTGCGCGCCTTGCCCCAGCCGCTAACCAGTCAGGGCGAGTTCGTTCTCAGCCGCGACGCCGGCCTGCTCTGGCAGCTGCGCAGCCCGCTGACCCAGGACTACCGCATCGACGCCGCCGGCATTGCCCGCCGCACACCACAAGGCTGGCAACTGCAGCCCGGCCAGGACGTCGCCGCCCAGCAGAGCCGGCTGTTCCTCGCCGTACTCAAGGGCGACCACTCGGGCCTGGCGCGCGACTTCGAGCTGCAACTGAGCGGCAGCAGCGCGGCCTGGCAACTGACCCTGATCCCGCACTCGCTGCTGCTCAAGCAGATCTTCAGCAGCATCCGCATCGACGGCGGCGCCCTGGTCGAGCGCATCGAACTGCACGAGACCCAGGGCGACCGCACGCTCATGCGCATGCCGCAGAGCCAGGCGGGCGATGCCCTCAGCGCGCAGGAGCGAGCCGCCTTTGCCCGCTAAGCCCTTCGCCGCCCAGCGCAGCCTGCCGCGCCTGTTCAGCATCGCCCTGCTGGCGCTGCTGGCCCTGGCCGCCTGGCAGTGGCGCAACGGCCCGCCAGTGGCGGCGAGCATGCTCGCCCTGCTGCCCAAGGGCGCCGGTGACGAGCTGGTGCAGCAGGCCGAGCAGCGCATGCAGGAGCCGCTGAATCGCGATCTGCTGGTGCTGGTCGGCCATCCGCAGCGCCAGCAGGCGATAGCCCTGGTGCAGCGGCTCGGCCTGCAGTGGCAGGCCAGCCAGCGCTTCGAGCGGGTGCAGTGGAGCCTGGACAGCGACCTGGCCGTGCTGCGTCAGCAACTGCGCGGTAACCGCCTGGCCCTGCTGCCGGCGGCGGATCGCCAGTTGCTGATCAAGCAGCCGGAGATCTTTATCCAGCAGCGCAGCGCCCAATTGTTCGACACCTTCGCCGGCTTCAGCCTGCTGCCGCCGGAGCAGGACTGGCTCGGTCTCGGCACTCGCGCCCAACAGGCGCTGAACCCCAACAGCCGGATTCAGGCCGACCTCGGCAGCGGTGCCCTGCTGCTGGAAGAACCGGGCATGACCTGGGCCCTGCTGCGCGTACGCACCCTCGGTAGCGCCTTCGACATGCAGGCACCGCCGGCGATTGCCACCAGCGTGGCGGCGGCACGCGCCGAGGTGACGGCTGCCGGGGGCCAGCTGCTGGCCGCTGGCGGTGTGCTGTATGCCGCCGCCGGCCAGGCCAAGGCCACCCGCGAAGTCAGCTGGATCGGCAGCATCGCCATCCTCGGCACCCTGCTGCTCTTGCTGCTGGCCTTCCGCCGCCCGCGCGTGCTGGTCAGCCTGCTGCCCATAGGCATCGCGCTAATTGCCGGCTGCACCGCCTGCGTGCTGGTGTTCGGCCAGATCAACGTGCTGACCCTGGTGCTCGGCGCCAGCCTGATCGGCGTGGCCGCCGACTACCCGCAGCACTACCTGAGCAAGAGCTGGGGCAGTTCCGAGTGGACCAGCTGGGGCGCCCTGCGCGCCACCCTGCCGGGGCTGACCCTGAGCCTGGGCACCAACCTGGTCGGCTACCTGGCGCTGGCCTTCACCCCCTTCCCGGCGCTGACCCAGATCGCCCTGTTCTCCGCCGCCGGGCTGATCGGCGCCTACCTCTGCTCGGTGTGCCTGCTGCCGGCCTGGCTGAATGGCCTGCGCCTGCGTCCGCCGCCCAGCCTGCTCGGTTTCAGCAGCGCCCTGCTGATCCTGCGCGCGCGCCTGCTGGGCCGTGTCGGCAGCCTGCCGCTGCTGGCCCTGTTGCTGCTGTTCTGCGCCGGCGGCCTGTGGCAGCTGCACACGCAGAACGATATCCGCCAGTGGCTGGGTCAGGAGCCGCAACTGCTCGCCGAGGCCAAGCGCATTGCCGAGCTGACCGGGCAGCAGCCCACCAGCCAGTTCTTTCTGGTCCGCGCCCGCGACGAGGCGCAGCTGCTCGAACGCCAGGCCGCCCTCGCCCAGCGCCTCGACCAGACCGTGGCCGCCGGCCAGTTGCGCGGTTACCGCGCGCTCAGCCAGCTGGTCGCCGCCGACAGCCAGCACCAGCCGCTGCGCGACGCCCTGCAACGCCTGCCACAGCACTGGCAGCCGCTGCTGGCCATGGGCATTCCAGCCGCCGCGCTGCAGGCCGAGCTGAACCAATTGACCAACGCCCCACAACCGAGCCTCGAGCAGGCCCTGGCCGGCCCGCTGGGCGAAGCCTGGCGGCCGCTGTGGCTGGGCAGCCATGCCGAAGGCGTGGCCGGTCTGGTCAGCCTGCAGGGCCAGGCCGACAGCGCCCTGCTGCACAGCCTTGGCGCAGACCTGCCCGGCGTGCAGCTGGTCGACCGCCTCGGCGAGCTGAACGGCTTGTTCAGTGCCACCCAGCTCAGCGCCGCGCAACTCAAGCTGGTCGCCAGCGCCGCCATTCTCTTGCTGCTGTGCATCCCCTTCGGCCTGGCCGGCGCCCTGCGCGTGGTCTGCCTGCCGCTGCTGGCGGCCCTCGCCGCCCTGGCCGGGCTTGGCTGGCTGGGCCAGCCGCTGACCCTGTTCAGCCTGTTCGGCCTGTTGCTGATCACCGCCATCGGCGTCGACTACGCCATCCTGATGCGCGAGAACATCGGCGGCGCCGCCGTCAGCCTGCTCGGCACCCTGCTCTCGGCGCTGACCAGCTGGCTGTCATTCGGCCTGCTGCTGATCAGCGACACCCCGGCCATTGCCAACTTCGGCCTGGCGATCAGCCTCGGCCTGCTGTTCTGCTTCATCCTCGCGCCTTGGGCCGGCACCCGTGAGCCCCAGGCCAAGGCGGTGCCGGCATGAGCATCGCGCTGTTCTGGCTCGGCCTGCTGGGCCTGTTCGCCGCCGCCACCTGGCTGGGCAGCCGCCTGCGCCTGATCCCGATTGTCAGCCAGCTGCTGCTGGCCACCCTCGGCCTGCCGCTGCTGATGCTGTGGAGCGCGCCCCTGGGTTTCGGCGCCAGCGAGCTGCTCGCCGCCGACTGGCTCAAGCCGCTGTACGGCGTGGCCTTCACCCTGCTGCTGGGGCATATCCTCAGCGATGTGATCGACCTCGACCTGCAGGCCGACAGCGTGAAGATCGCCCTGCCGAGCTTCTTCCTGCCGTTCTTCTGCGGCCTGGCCTGTGCGCTGTGGCTGCTGCCGGCGCAGAGCCTGCTGGGCAGCATCGCCGTCGGCCTGCTGTTCGCCCTCACAGCCATCCCGGTGCTGTTCCTCTACCTGCAGCACCTGGGCTACCCCGCCCCACGCATCCGCCAGTTGCTGCAGGCGGCGATCCTCATGGACCTGCTGTGCTGGCTGATCTTCGGCCTGGCCCAGGGCAGCAGCCAGCCGGCCACCCTGCTCTGGCCGCTGCTGGCCGCCAGCCTGCCGCTGCTGTTCAAGCTGCTGCCGTGCCGTTCGGCACGCTTCAACGGCCTGTGTTTCCTGGTGCTGCTGCTGGTCATGCAGCAGCTCAAACTGAATGCCCTGGTGTTCGGTATCGCCTACCTGCTGTGCAGCGCCGCGCTGCGTGTACCGCTGCGCCTGCCGCTGCCGAACAGCGTGTTCGCCGCCCTGCAGACCTGGCTGGCGGTGCCGCTGATCCTCGCTTACGGCCTGCTGCAGATCGACTGGCAGAATGCCTGGCTGGGCTATTCCTGGCTGCAGTTCGGCGCGCTGTTGCTGCTGCCGATCGCCAGCAAGCTGCTGGGCAACTGGCTGGGCCTGAGCTGGGCAGCCGGACGCCTGGCACCGAGCCCCGGGCATTGGCGTGAGAGCGTGCTGCTGAACACCCGCGGCCTGACCGAAATCGTTTTCCTCAACCTGCTGCTGCATCAGCAGGTGATCAGCACCCAGCTGTACTTTGCCCTGATGCTGATGGGCCTGATCTCCACCTTGCTGCCGGCCTTCACCGGCGCCTACCCTCGTCCTGCCACCACGACCCATGAGGCAAGAAGCCACTATGAACACTCCTGAACTCGAACAACGCCAGGTCGTGGTGATCGGCGCCGGCCCCTCCGGTGCCATCGCCGCCGCCCTGCTCAAGCGCAACGGCCACGATGTACTGGTGCTGGAGCGCCAGCGCTTCCCGCGTTTCTCCATCGGCGAGAGCCTGCTGTCGCACTGCCTGGACTTCGTCGAGGAAGCCGGGATGCTCGATGCGGTGCAGGCCGCAGGCTTCCAGACCAAGCACGGTGCGGCCTTCGCCTGGGGCGAGCGCTACACCGAGTTCGACTTCCGCGACAAGTTCACTGAAGGCAAAGGCTCCACCTACCAGGTGCTGCGCGCCAGCTTCGACAAGGTGCTGGCCGATGACGCCGAGCGCCAGGGCGTGGAGATCCGCTACGAGGAAGAGATCACTGCCGTCGACTTCGGCGGCGCCTGCCCGCGCCTGACCGTGCGGCGCCTGGCCGATGGTGTCGAGTATCAGGTCGAGTGCGCCTTCGTCCTCGATGGCAGCGGCTACGGCCGTGTGCTGCCGCGCCTGCTCGACCTCGACACCCCGTCCAGCATGCCGATGCGCCGCGCGCTGTTCACCCATGTCGAGGACCGCATCGCCGCCGACGCCGGCTTCGACCGCGAGAAGATCCTCATCACCACCCACCCGACCCTGCGCGACGTGTGGTTCTGGACCATCCCGTTCAGCAACGGCCGCTGCTCGCTGGGCGTGGTCGCCGAAGCCGGGCGCTACGAGGGTTATCCCGAAGACATGGAGGCCTGCCTGCGCCAGTTCGTCGCGGAAACCCCATCGCTCGGCAACGTCCTGCAAAACGCCGTGTGGGATACCCCGGTGCGCGAGCTGAAAGGCTACTCGGCCAACGTCAAGAGCCTGCACGGCCCCGGCTTCGCCCTGCTGGGCAACGCCGCCGAGTTCCTCGACCCGGTGTTCAGCTCCGGGGTGACCATCGCCATGCGCTCGGCGAGCATGGCCGCCGGCCTGCTGCATCGCCAGCTGAGCGGCGAGGCGGTGGACTGGGAGCAGGACTTCGCCATCCCGCTGAAACGCGGCGTCGACACCTTCCGCGCCTACGTCGAGGGCTGGTACGACGGCAGCTTCCAGGACGTGATCTATTACGAGAAGGCCCAGCCGGAAATCCGCCGGATGATCTGCTCGATCCTCGCCGGCTACGCCTGGGACCTGAACAACCCCTATGTCGCCGAGCCCAAGCGCCGCCTCGGCGTGCTCGCCGAAATCTGTGCGATGAACTGAGTCGGACATGCCCTTGCTGCGCGCCACCTTCGTCCTCCTGCTCGGTCTGCTGCTCGGCGCCTGCGCCAGCCGCACGCCGCTGCCGGAATCCGCGCCGAACCTGGGCCTGCCGCTGTCGCTGCATATCCAGCGCGCGCAGGCCGGAACCCATGCGGACTGGCTGCTGGTGGTGCAGGCAGAAGGCAGCGCGCTGCGCTGGTCGCTGTTCGATCCGCTCGGCGTGCCGCTGGCGCGCCAGCTGCTGGATGACGGCCAGTGGCGCAATGACGGCCTGCTGCCGCCGAATGCCGAGGCCCGCGAGCTGTTCGCTGCCCTGCTGTTCGCTTTGACGCCCAGCGCCGAGCTGGCGCAGCGTTATCCGCACGGCGACTGGCAACTGGCCGGCGCGGGCCAGCGCCGACTCAAGCCGGACTGGCGGATCGGCTACCGCACGCCGCTGCACTTCACCCTGAACACCCCGCCCGACCTGCACTACCAGGTCGCGCCGCTACAACCGGAAGCAAGCCCTTGATGCCCAGTTACCTCAACGCCCTTGGTCTGCTCTGCGCCCTCGGCCAGGGCAAGCAGGCCGTCGCCCGCGCCCTGTTCGCCGGCGATGCCTCAGGCATGCGCGCCGAACCCGGCTGGGTTGCCGAACGCGAGCTGACCGTGGGCGCGGTGCGCGGCGCATTGCCGGCGCTGCCCGGCCTGGCGCTGCCGCCGAGCCGCAACAACCAGCTGCTGCTGGCCGCCGCCCTGCAGATCGAAGCGCCGCTGCGCGAAGCCATCTCCCGCTATGGCGCCAGCCGCGTCGGCGTGGTGCTCGGCACCAGCACCTCGGGCATCGACGAAGCCAGCCAGAGCATCGCCCAGTACTACAACCAGGGCGCGCTGCCGGCGCACTACCACTACGCCCAGCAGGAGCTGGTCGCCCCGGCCAGCTTCCTCGCCGCCTGGCTGGGCCTGGACGGTCCGTGCTACAGCATCTCCACTGCCTGCACCTCCAGCGCTCGCGCCCTGCTCAGCGCCCATCGCCTGCTGCAGCAGGGGCTGTGCGATGCGGTGATCTGCGGCGGGGTGGACAGCCTCTGCCGGCTGACCCTGAACGGCTTCTCGGCGCTGGAGGCGGTGTCCGCCGAGCCGTGCAACCCGTTCTCGCGCAACCGCCACGGCATCAATATCGGCGAGGGTGCGGCGCTCTTCCTGATGACCAAGGAGCCGGCCCCGATCGCCTTCTTCGGCGGCGGCGCCAGCTCCGACGCCCACCATATTTCCGCGCCGCATCCGCAAGGCCTCGGCGCCCAGGCGGCGATGCACCAGGCGCTGCGCAGCGCCGGCCTGGCGGCCAGCGACATCGACTACCTCAACCTGCATGGCACCGCCACCACGCACAACGACGCCATGGAAAGCCTGGCCACCGCGGCGATCTTCCCGGCCGGGGTGCCCTGCTCCTCGACCAAGCCGCTGACCGGCCACACCCTCGGCGCCGCCGGGGCGCTGGAAGCGGCGTTCTGCTGGCTGAGCCTGAGCGAGTACAACCCGGACGCGCTGTTGCCGCCGCACCTGTGGGACGGCCAGGGCGAGCCCGAACTGCCCACCCTGCAGCTGGTCACGCCCGGCACGCGCCTGAAGAAGGCCAGCGGCCACCGGCTGATGAGCAACTCCTTCGCCTTCGGCGGCAGCAATGTCAGTCTGATCCTGGGGGATGCGCCATGAGCCGCTGGCCGATCGCCGAGCTGCTCCCGCATGCCGGCAACATGATCCTCATCGACGAAGTGCTGCGCTTCGGCGACGACGACGTCGAGACCCGCCTGAGCGTGCGCCCCGGCGGCCTGTTCAACCAGGCCGATGGCAGCCTGCCGGCCTGGGTCGGCATCGAGCTGATGGCGCAAAGCGTGGCTGCCTATGCCGGCTGCCAGGCGCGCCAGGCCGGCCTGCCGGTGGAGCTGGGCTTCCTGCTCGGCACACGCAAGTACGAGTGCAATGTCGAGTGTTTCCCGCTCGGTGCCGAGCTGCATATCCAGGCCACCCGCACCCTGCAGGACGACAACGGCATGGGTGTGTTCGAATGCCGCCTGAGCGGCCCCGGCATAGAGGTCTTCGCCCGCCTCAACGTATTCCGCCCACCGCAGGTGGCCAGTTATCTTCAGGAACAATTTCAGGATCAGCAGTCATGAGCGAAACCATTCTGGTCACCGGCTCCAGCCGTGGCATCGGCCGCGCCATCGCCCTGCGCCTGGCGCGTTCCGGCTACGACCTCGTGCTGCACTGCCGCTCGCGCCGCGATGAAGCCGAAGCGGTGCAAGCGCAGATCGCCGAGCTGGGCCAACAGGCGCGCATCCTGCAGTTCGACGTCTCCGATCGCGCCGCCTGCCGCGAGGCCCTGGAAGCGGACGTCGAGCAGCATGGCGCCTACTACGGCGTGGTGTGCAATGCCGGGCTGACCCGCGACGGTGCCTTCCCGGCGCTGAGCGAGGACGACTGGGACCAGGTGCTGCGCACCAACCTGGACGGTTTCTACAACGTCCTGCACCCGCTGTGCATGCCGATGATCCGTCGCCGCAAGGCCGGGCGCATCGTCTGCATCACCTCGGTGTCGGGGCTGATAGGCAACCGCGGCCAGGTCAACTACAGCGCCTCCAAGGCCGGCGTGATCGGCGCGGTCAAGGCCCTGGCCATCGAGCTGGGCAAGCGCAAGATCACGGTCAACTGCGTGGCGCCGGGGCTGATCGACACCGAGATCCTCGACGAGCAGGTACCGGTGGAGGAAATCCTCAAGATGGTCCCGGCGGCGCGTATGGGCACCCCGGAAGAAGTCGCCGGCGCGGTGAATTTCCTGATGTCCGAGGAGGCGGCGTACATTACCCGCCAGGTCCTCGCCGTGAATGGTGGATTGTGTTGATGAAACGTGTGGTCGTCACCGGCATGGCCGGCATCACTTCGCTGGGCAGCGACTGGCCGAGCATCGAAGCCAACTTCCGCGCCGGCAAGAGCGGCATTCGCTACATGGCCGAGTGGGACCGCTTCGGCGAGCTGAACACCCGCCTCGGCGGCCCGGTGGACGACTTCGTCCAGCCCAAGCGCTGGACGCGCAAGCAGACACGCAGCATGGGGCGGGTGTCCAAGCTGGCGGTGTATGCCGCCGAGCGCGCTCTGGAGCACGCCGGCCTGCTCGGCGACGAGCGCATCCAGGACGGGCGCATGGGCGTGGCCTGCGGCTCGTCCACCGGTAGCACCGACGAGATCAAGGCGTTCGGCAATATGCTGCTCAATTCGGTGGCCGATGGCCTCAACGCCAACTCCTATATCCGCATGATGCCGCACACCACGGCGGCCAATATCAGCATCTTCTTCGGCCTCAAGGGCCGCCTGATCCCCACCTCCAGCGCCTGCACCAGCGGCAGCCAGGGCATCGGCTACGCCTATGAGGCGATCAAGTTCGGTCGCCTGCCGATGATGCTGGCCGGCGGCGCCGAGGAGCTGTGTCCGACCGAGGCCATGGTGTTCGACGCGCTGTACGCCACCAGCCTGAAAAACGATACCCCGCACCTGTCGCCACGTCCCTACGACAGCGGCCGCGACGGCCTGGTGATCGGCGAGGGCGCCGGCATCCTGGTGCTGGAAGAGCTGGAACACGCGCTGGCGCGCGGCGCCACCATCCATGCCGAGATCGTCGGCTTCGGCTGCAACTCCGACGGCATCCACGCGACCAAGCCGGAACAGGCGACCATGCGCGGCGCCATGGAACTGGCCCTGGCCGATGCCGGTCTGCCGCCCAGTGCCATCGGCTACATCAACGGCCACGGCACCGCCACCGAGCAGGGCGACATCGCCGAGAGCCAGGCCACTAACAGCCTGTTCGGCGCGCAGATGCCGATCAGCTCGCAGAAGAGCTTCTTCGGTCACACCCTGGGCGCCTGCGGGGCGCTGGAGTCATGGTTCAGCATCGAGATGATGAATGCCGACAGCTACGTACCAACCCTCAACCTCGAGCAGATCGACCCGGCCTGCGCCGAACTGGACTACCTGCGCGGCGAGTTCCGCCAGATGAGCAACCAGTACGTGATGAACAACAACTTCGCCTTTGGCGGGGTGAATACCTCGCTGATCTTCAAGCGCTGGAACTGAGGCGGACACGGAGCCAAGGAATGCACCGACTCACTCGTCTATTGGCTCTGGGCCTGTTGCTGCTCGGCCTGGCGGCCTGCAGCACCAGCAAGCCCGTGCTCAACCCCAGCATCGGCCTGCCACCGGATCGCGAGTTCAGCCAGGTCGAGCTGCAGCAGGCGATCATCGCCGCGCTGGAAGCCAACAAGTGGCGAGTGGGACGCATCGAACCAACGCAGATTCGCGCCGCCATCAGCGTGCGCCAGCGCCACCATGCACAGATCGCCATCGACTACAGCCCGTTCGACCTTGAAATCCGCTATGTCGGTAGCCAGGGCCTGGACTACAAGGACGGTCGGATTCATCGCAACTACAATCGCTGGGTCAACAACCTGCGCGCCGAAATCGAGCGCCAGTTGCACCTTGCGCAGAACCCGCTTTAACCACGCCTCATCAAGGAGAGAAGCATGAAAACAATGAAGAACTGGACCCTGGCCGCCCTGCTGTGTGCCGCTACCCTGCCGAGCATCAGCCAGGCCCGCGACACCACCCTGTTCCCGGACTTCCAGGCCGCCGTGCAGGAAGCAACCGCTGCCGGTCGCCTGGATGGCAGCGTGAAGTTCTACCTGGCCGGCACCCAGCCTGCGGGCAAGGTCAGCATCGTGCGTTCGGGCGTGACCACCAGCAAGAAGACCAACGCCTTCAACAAGAGCGACGAAGGTGCCTGCTCCTGGGCCCTGCAATCGGCGCTGATCGCCTTCCAGAACGCCGCCAAGGCCGCCGGCGCCAATGCCGTGGTCAACCTGGCCAGCAACTACAAGAACATCGAGTACAAGAACGCGCAGAACTACGAATGCCACGCCGGCGCGATCATGGCCGGTGTTGCGCTCAAGGGTGACCTGGCCACCGTCAAGTAAGCCCCGCGGCGGCCCTCTCGGCCATCCCGCCCCAGCCCGCATCACCCGCGTGATGCGGGCTTCGTTTTAGCCGGCAACGCCCAGGCGTTGTCACTGGCGCAGTGGCCGCTCGGCGGCATGTCAGGCGATCACCCCAGGAAGCTGCACATGTCCACTCTGCCCTTGTACCGCACCCGCCTTCTCGTGCTGCTGGCCCTGATCGGCCTGAGCAGCGCCTGTACGGTGATTCGCGTCGAACCCCTGAAAACCGCGAGCGCGTCGATGTGCATCCAGGAGAACCCGGCGGTGCAGGTCGATGACTTCCTCGGAGTGGTGGAACGTGGCTTCGCCCGCCACGGCATCAGTACCCGCCGCATTCAGCAGCCCGCCGATGGCAGTTACCCGATGGTGCTCACCTACACGGCCCGCCGCTCCTGGTCGGTGGTGACCTATCTGTCCCTGGCCGAGCTGACCATCCGCGACCAACGCGGGCAGATACTGGCCAGTGCCTACTACCGCTTCCGCGGCCGCGGCATGCTGGCAGTGAAGAAGTACCAGAGTACGGAAACCAAGATGACCCCAGTGATCGACCAGTTGCTGGCGGAGGTTCCCAGCGCCACGCCGTAACAAAAAAGGGCCGCATGAGCGGCCCTTTTTTATCCGTCGACAATCAGCCGTGGTACTGCGCCGACAGCTCGTGCACCGCCTCGAAGAAGGCCTTGGCGTGTTCCGGGTCGACTTCCGGGGTGATGCCGTGGCCGAGGTTGAATACCTGGCCACTGCCCTGGCCGTAGCTGGCGAGGATGCGCCCGACTTCGGCACGGATCGCCGCCGGATTGGCGTACAGCACGCTCGGGTCCATGTTGCCCTGCAAGGCTACCTTGCTGCCGACGCGGGCGCGGGCGCTGCCGATGTCGCAGGTCCAGTCCAGGCCCAGGGCCTCGGCGCCGGTCTCGGCCATCGACTCCAGCCACAGGCCGCCACCCTTGGTGAACAGGATCACCGGCACGCGGCGACCATCGTGCTCGCGGATCAGGCCGTCGACGATCTTCTTCATGTAAGCCAGGGAGAATTCCTGATAGGCCGCCGCCGACAGGCTGCCGCCCCAGGAATCGAAGATCTGCACGGCCTGGACGCCGGCCTTGATCTGCCCGTTGAGGTAGGCGGTGACCGACTGCGCCAGCTTGTCGAGCAGCGCATGCATGGCCTGCGGGTTGTCATAGAGCATGGCCTTGGACTTGCGGAAGTCCTTCGACGAGCCGCCCTCGACCATGTAGGTGGCCAGGGTCCAGGGGCTGCCGGAGAAGCCGATCAGCGGCACGCGGCCGTTCAGTTCGCGACGGATGTTGCGCACCGCGTCCATCACGTAGCCCAGGTCCTGTTCCGGATCCGGGATCGGCAGGGCCTCGATATCGGCCATGCTGCTGATCACCTTCTGGAAGCGCGGGCCTTCGCCGGTCTCGAAGTACAGGCCCTGGCCCATGGCGTCGGGGATGGTGAGGATGTCGGAGAACAGGATCGCCGCATCCAGCTGCGGGTAGCGGTCCAACGGCTGGATGGTGACTTCGCAGGCCAGTTCGGGGTTCTTCATCAGGTTGACGAAGTTGCCGGCCTTGGCGCGGGTGGCGCGGTATTCCGGCAGGTAACGACCGGCCTGGCGCATCATCCACACGGGGGTGACGTCGACGGGCTGCTTGAGCAGGGCACGGAGGAAACGGTCGTTCTTCAGGACAGACATCGGCAGGATTCCTGGAAATGCGGCAAAGGAATTTCACGCGGTAGAGTATGCGGGCACCGACCAGCGTCAGCCCCCTCCTCCGGGCGGGCTCCCGGATCACAGGGGCCCACGCAGCGTGGCACAGAAAAAGTGCGGGCATTTTCGCAGACCGCAAAACAAAAGGCACGGCGAGCGCCGTGCCTTTCGTCTTTCGCGACCTTATGCCGCGCCCGTGTCACCAGGCCTTGTAGGGCAGGAACTTGCCGTTGAGCACGATCTGCACGCGGTCCCCCTTGGGGTCGGCAACCCGCGAGATATCCATGCTGAAGTCGATGGCGCTCATGATGCCGTCGCCGAACTCCTCGTTGATCAGCTCCTTGATGGTGTCGCCGTAGACATTGATCATCTCGTAGAAGCGGTACACCAACGGGTCGGTCGGCACGCTCTTGTCCCAGTGCTTGTGCGGGAACGCCTGCAGGGCCAGGGCGACCTCGGCGGGCAGGCCCAGCCTGTGGCACAGGGCTTCGGCCTTGTCGGCCGGCATGCTGTTCATGCCCAGACAGGCCGAGGTGGTCCACACCGGCGACATCTCGATAGCGCGGGCCAGGTCGGCCCAGCTGAGGTCGAGACGCTGGCGGGCCTTGATGATGGCTGCGCTCATCTGCTGCTTGTCCATGGAAAAGCTCCTTCACGACAGTCATGGGCAGCGCCAGGCGGCGATGCCGGATAGGGTGTGTGAAGAGACGAAGCAGGAGTCGTACCAGGCCGACGACGGCCATGCCCAGCTCGTGCGGGCAGCGCACCGGGGTAGCCTTGGGGCTTTGTGTAGCGAGAGGATTGATCCGCGCGGCTAGCGGGCCTAGCCGCGCAGACGCCCCAGGATGGGGCGTCGAGGATCAGACGCCGAGGTAGTCGAGAATACCTTCGGCGGCGTTGCGGCCTTCGAAGATCGCCGTCACCACCAGGTCGGAACCACGGACCATGTCGCCACCGGCGAAGATCTTCGGGTTGCTGGTCTGGTGCTTGAACTGGCTCTGCTCCGGCGCCACCACGCGGCCCTGGCTGTCGGTAGCGATCTGGAAGTCGGCAAACCATGGCGCCGGGCTCGGACGGAAACCGAAAGCGATCAGCACGGCGTCGGCCGGGATGATTTCCTCGGAACCCGGGATCGGCTCGGGGCTGCGACGGCCACGGGCATCCGGCTCGCCGAGACGGGTCTCGACCACCTTGACGCCCTCCACCTTGTCCTCGCCAACGATGGCGATGGGCTGGCGGTTGAAGAGGAACTTCACGCCCTCTTCCTTGGCGTTCTTCACTTCCTTGCGCGAGCCCGGCATGTTTTCTTCGTCGCGACGGTAGGCGCAGGTGACCGACTTGGCACCCTGGCGGATGGAGGTGCGGTTGCAGTCCATAGCCGTGTCGCCGCCGCCGAGCACAACGATGCGCTTGCCCTTCATGTCGATGAAATCCTCGGGGGACTTCTCGAAACCGAGGTTGCGGTTGACGTTGGCAATCAGGAAGTCGAGGGCATCGCTGACGCCCGGCAGGTCTTCACCAGGGAAGCCGCCCTTCATGTAGGTGTAGGTGCCCATGCCCATGAACACGGCATCGTATTCGGCCAGCAACTGGTCGAGGGTGATGTCCTTGCCAATCTCGGTGTTCAGGCGGAACTCGATACCCATGCCGGTGAAGATGTCACGACGACGGCTGAGTACGCTCTTCTCGAGCTTGAACTCGGGGATGCCGAAGGTCAGCAGGCCACCGATTTCCGGGTTCTTGTCGAACACCACCGGGGTCACGCCGTTGCGCACCAGCACGTCGGCACAGCCCAGGCCGGCCGGGCCGGCACCGATCACGGCGACACGCTTGCCGGTCGGCTTGACCTTGGACATGTCCGGGCGCCAGCCCATGGCAAAGGCGGTGTCGGTGATGTACTTCTCCACCGAACCGATGGTCACCGCGCCGAAGCCGTCGTTGAGGGTGCAGGCACCCTCGCACAGACGATCCTGCGGGCACACGCGGCCGCAGACTTCCGGCAGGGTGTTGGTCTGGTGGCTCAGCTCGGCGGCAGCCAGGATGTTGCCCTCGGAAACCAGCTTCAACCAGTTGGGAATGAAGTTGTGCACCGGGCACTTCCACTCGCAATACGGGTTGCCGCAACCCAGGCAACGGTGTGCCTGGTCGGCGGCCTGGGCCGGCTTGAAGGGTTCGTAGATTTCCACGAACTCCTTCTTGCGCTGGCGCAGGAGCTTCTTCTTCGGATCCTTGCGCCCGACTTCGATGAACTGGAAGTCGTTATTCAGACGTTCAGTCATTTCAAAACCTCATCAAACTACTTCAGGCGCAATTACTGCGGGTTAGCACGGGTGCTGCTGAGCAGCGAGCCCAGGCTTGCCGCTTTCGGTTTGACCAGCCAGAACTTGCGCAGGTAGTCGTCCAGGTTTTCCAGCAGGTTGCTGCCCCACTCGCTGCCGGTCTCCGCCACATACTCGGCCAGCACGCCGCGCAGGTGACTGCGGTAGGCTTCCATGGCTTCGTTGTTGATGCGCTGGATTTCCACCAGCTCGTGGTTGACGCGATCGACGAAGGTGTTGTCCAGGTCGAGCACGTAGGCGAAGCCACCGGTCATGCCGGAACCGAAGTTGACCCCGGTCTTGCCCAGCACGCAGACGAAACCGCCGGTCATGTATTCGCAGCAATGGTCGCCGGTGCCTTCCACCACGGCGTGGGCGCCGGAGTTGCGCACGGCAAAACGCTCACCTGCGGTACCCACGGCGAACAGCTTGCCGCCGGTGGCACCATACAGGCAGGTGTTGCCGATGATCGCCGATTCCTGGGTCTTGAACGGGCTGCCCTTGGGCGGAACGATGACCAGCTTGCCGCCGGTCATGCCCTTGCCGACATAGTCGTTGGCGTCGCCTTCCAGGTACATGTGCAGGCCGCCGGCGTTCCACACGCCGAAGCTCTGCCCGGCAGTGCCCTTGAAGCGGAAGGTGATTGGTGCGTCCTTCATGCCCTGGTTGCCGTGGGCCTTGGCGATCTCGCCGGAAATCCGCGCGCCGATCGAGCGGTCGCAGTTGCAGATATCCAGTTCGAACTCGCCGCCGGTTTTGCCGGCGATGGCGCCCTTGGCCAGCTCGACCATCTTCTCGGCCAGCAGGCCCTGGTCGAACGGCGGGTTGCGGTCGACTTCGCAGAACTGCGGCTTGTCGGCCGGCACGTGGTCGCTGCCGAGCAACGGCGACAGATCCAGATGCTGCTGCTTGTCGGTTTCACCCGGCAGCATCTCGAGCAGGTCGGTACGCCCGATCAGCTCGCCGAGGCTACGCACGCCCAGCTTGGCCAGCCACTCGCGGGTGTCTTCGGCGACGTAGGTGAAGTAGTTCACCACCATCTCGACGGTCCCGATGAAGTGGTCCTTGCGCAGCTTGTCGTTCTGGGTGGCGACGCCGGTGGCGCAGTTGTTCAGGTGGCAGATGCGCAGGTACTTGCAGCCCAGGGCGACCATCGGCCCGGTGCCGAAGCCGAAGCTCTCGGCGCCGAGGATGGCGGCCTTGATCACGTCGAGGCCGGTCTTCAGGCCGCCGTCGGTCTGTACCCGTACCTTGCCACGCAGGTCGTTGCCGCGCAGGGTCTGGTGGGTTTCTGCCAGGCCGAGTTCCCACGGGCTGCCGGCGTACTTGATCGAGCTCAGCGGCGAAGCGCCGGTGCCGCCGTCGTAGCCGGAGATGGTGATCAGGTCAGCATAGGCCTTGGCCACACCGGCGGCGATGGTGCCGACGCCGGCCTCCGCCACCAGCTTGACCGAGACCAGCGCCTGCGGGTTGACCTGCTTGAGGTCGAAAATCAGCTGCGACAGGTCTTCGATCGAGTAGATGTCGTGGTGCGGCGGTGGCGAGATCAGGGTCACGCCGGGCACCGCATAGCGCAGGCGGGCGATCAGGCCGTTGACCTTGCCACCCGGCAGCTGGCCGCCTTCACCGGGCTTGGCGCCCTGGGCCACCTTGATCTGCAGTACTTCGGCATTTACCAGGTATTCCGGGGTCACGCCGAAACGGCCGGTGGCCACCTGCTTGATCTTCGAGCTGCGCACTGTGCCGTAGCGAGCCGGGTCTTCACCACCCTCACCAGAGTTAGAGCGACCACCGATGCGGTTCATCGCCTCGGCGATGGCTTCGTGGGCTTCCGGCGACAGCGCGCCGAGAGAGATCCCCGCAGCGTCAAAACGCTTGAAGATTGCCTGCAGCGGCTCGACCTGATCGAGCGGCAGCGGCTGCTCGGCCAGTTTGACCTGCAGCAGGTCGCGCAGCATCGACACCGGGCGGGTGTCGACCAGCGCCGCGTATTCCTTGTACTTCTCGTAGCTGCCCTGCTGCACAGCGGCCTGCAGGGTGTTGACCACGTCCGGGTTGTAGGCGTGGTACTCGCCGCCGTAGACGAACTTGAGCAGGCCGCCCTGCTGGATCGGCTTGCGGTTGTTCCAGGCTTCGGCGGCCAGCAGTTTCTGCTCGGCCTCGATATCGACGAAGCGCGCGCCTTTCAGGCGACTGGCCACGCCACGGAAGCTCAGATCGACCACTTCTTCGGCCAGACCAACCGCTTCGAACAGCTGCGCACCACGGTAGGAAGCGACGGTGGAGATACCCATCTTCGACAGGATCTTCAGCAGGCCCTTGGAGATGCCCTTGCGGTAGTGCTTGAACACTTCGTCCAGGTCGCCGAGTACTTCGCCGGTGCGGATCAGGTCGGCCAGCACTTCGTAGGCGAGGTACGGGTACACCGCCGAGGCGCCGAAGCCAAGCAGCACGGCGAAGTGGTGCGGGTCACGGGCGGTGGCAGTCTCGACCAGGATGTTGCTGTCGCAACGCAGGCCGGTCTCAGTCAGGCGGTGGTGCACGGCACCGACGGCCAGCGAGGCGTGGGCCGGCAGCTTGCCCGGGCCGATATGACGGTCGGTCAGCACCAGCAGCGCCTTGCCGGAGCGCACGGCTTCTTCGGCCTGGTCGGCGATGTTACGCACCGCGGCTTCGAGACCGATGCTCTCGTCATAGTTAAGGTCGATGACATGGCGTTCGAAGCCCGGCTCATCGAGAGCCATCAGCGAACGCCACTTGGCCGGCGAGATCACCGGCGAGCTGAGGATCACGCGGCTGGCATGCGCCGGCGACTCCTGGAAGATGTTGCGCTCGGCACCGAGGCAGATCTCCAGGGACATGACGATGGCTTCGCGCAGCGGGTCGATCGGCGGGTTGGTGACCTGGGCGAACTGCTGACGGAAGTAGTCATAGGTCGAGCGCACGCGCTTTGACAGCACGGCCATCGGCGTGTCGTCGCCCATCGAACCAACCGCTTCCTGGCCCTGCTCGGCCAGCGGGCGCAGCACCTGATCACGCTCCTCGAAGGTGACCTGGAACATCTTCATGAACTGCTTGAGCTGGTCAGCGTCGTAGCTGGCCACGCCCTGGTCGTCGGCCAGGGTCGCCTGGATGCGCACGGCACCCTGACGCAGCCACTGCTTGTAGGGATGGCGCGACTTCAGACGGTTGTCGATGTCGTCAGTGTTGAGCACCTGGCCGGTCTCGGTATCCACCGCGAGGATCTGCCCCGGACCGACACGGCCCTTGGCGATCACGTCTTCCGGCTGGTAGTCCCACACGCCGATTTCCGAGGCGAGGGTGATGTAGCCGTTCTTGGTGGTCACCCAGCGCGCCGGGCGCAGACCGTTACGGTCGAGCAGGCAGACCGCGTAGCGACCGTCGGTCAGCACCACGCCGGCCGGGCCGTCCCACGGCTCCATGTGCATGGAGTTGTACTCATAGAACGCACGCAGGTCGGCGTCCATGGTCTCCATGTTCTGCCAGGCCGGCGGGATGATCATGCGCACGCCGCGGAACAGGTCGATGCCGCCGGTGACCATCAGCTCGAGCATGTTGTCCATGCTCGATGAGTCGGAACCGACGCGGTTGACCAGCGGGCCGAGCTCTTCCAGATCGGGGATCAGCTCGTTGGCGAACTTGGTCCGACGGGCCTGGGCCCAGTTGCGGTTGCCGGTGATGGTGTTGATCTCGCCGTTGTGGGCGAGGAAGCGGAACGGCTGCGCCAGCGGCCATTTCGGCAGGGTATTGGTGGAGAAGCGCTGGTGGAATACGCAAATGGCGGTCTGCAGGCGCTCGTCACCCAAGTCCGGGTAAAACTGCTGCAGGTCGGCCGGCATCATCAGGCCTTTATAGATGATGGTCTTGTGCGAAAAGCTGCAGATGTAGTGATCGGTGTCGGCGGCGTTGGCCACCGAGGAGCGACGACGGGCGCTGAACAGCTTGATCGCGAAGTCCTGGTCGGACAGGCCTTCGCCGCCGATGAACACCTGCTCGATCTGCGGCAGGCGCGCCAGGGCCAGGCGGCCGAGCACGCTGGTATCAATCGGCACCTTGCGCCAGCCAACCAGGGTCAGGCCGGCGGCGAGGATTTCCCGGTTCATGTTCTCGCGCGCGGCTTCGGCTTTGGCGTTGTCCTGATTGAAGAACACCATACCGACGGCGTACTGCTGCGGCAGCTCGACGCCGAAATGCTGCACGGACATGGCACGCAGGAACTGGTCCGGCTTCTGGATCAGCAGACCACAACCGTCACCGGTCTTGCCGTCGGCGTTAATCCCGCCGCGGTGGGTCATACAGGTCAGGGCTTCAATGGCAGTCTGCAGCAAGTGATGGCTTGCCTCGCCCTGCATATGGGCGATCAAACCGAAGCCGCAGTTATCCTTGAACTCATCAGGATGGTACAGACCTGCTTTCATAGGGACTCTCACCAGGCTGCCTTTATAGGCAAATTGCTTTCTAATTCATCGACCTACCTGCCGCGCGCGCAGGAGCAAGCTCCAGCTTGGTGCAGGCAAAGGGCAGACATTGTACATACGCACCCCTGGCGTCACAAATCTTCGTGACGGCGGAATGAATTCTTATGTCGCACTAGCGAAAGGCAGCGACCGGCGGCTCGTGCTAGCACCGACCGGTCACCAAATGACAGGCAAATCACAGGCCACTAACGAGCCTGCACAGCCTCTTGCTGAATACTGGCAAAACTGCGCGGCCACGGCTTGCCCGCCTGCACGCTAGCCGGCAGCGACTTGATCGCCGCTTGCGCCGCCGCCCGGCTGGAGAACTTGCCGTAGGTCACCACATACAGCGGCTGCCCCTGGTGGATCTTTTTGAAGTAACGGTACTCGGCGCCGTTCTTGTTCACAAAGGTCTGCGCACCTGCCTCGGAACGGGTACCGAGAATCTGCAGGGCAAACTGACTGGCTGGCTGCGCGCCATACCAACCGGTACTGGCAGAACCAACCTTGGCCACCGCGACTGGTGCAGGCTTGACCTCTACCGGCTTGACTGCGGGAGCTGGCGCGGCAATAGGCCGCACCGGCTGAGTAACCGCAGCAACCGGTTGCACTGGAGCAACCGGCACTGCAGGTACAGTCGGAGCGACTGGTGCTGGCGCGGCGACGGGATTCACCGGAGCAACAGGCTGAGCAGAAGGCAAAGCCGTCAGACTTTCCGCCTCACCGCCTTCTTCACCTTCGTCCATACCGGATGCCTGCGCCAAGGGCTCACGAATAACCGGCTGCGCCTCCCCCACCAGAGGCAAGGGCAACGGCTGACTGGTGCCGGCGAACTCTATGGCGGCGCCCCCCTCAGGCTTGGTAGCTGGCGCCGGCGCCGCACTCTCGGTTGCCGCTACGGGCGCCACCGCATCAGGCAGCACCGCCACTGGTGCATCTACAGCCGCAAGCTCCTGGCGCCCTTGCATGAACCAAGCGGCACCCAACCCAAGAATCACCACTGCCACCGCCAACAGATGCTTCTTCGGCAAACCCAGCGCACCACTTGCCGCGCTCGCTGCGCCGCGCTGCGCCAGCATCGCTTCGATCAGCACATCGCGCGCAACCTGATTGATCCCGCCCGGCCAGCCGCCGGAGCTGATATGGATATCGCTGATCTGGTCATCGGTAAGCAGCTCGATACCCTGACCTGCACCATCCAGGCGCTGCGCCAGATATTCGCGAGTTTCATCCTCGCTGTAAGGCAGCAGTTCGATCGCATGGAAGCGCTCCTCACCGTCAGCCAGGGCTTCCAGGCGCGAGACAAGCTCAGGCTCGGCAAACAGGAATACATGCGGGCGAGCTTCGGCGGTACCCGCCGCCAGCGTCAGCAGACCTTCAATGGCAGCATCTGCCAACAGCTCGGCATCATCGACCAGCAGGTAGACTTCCTGACCTGTAAGCGCCAGCTGGGCAATGTGCGCCAGGATGCTCCGCACATCCAGCTGCTGAATCCCCAATCCCTGAGCGACCTGACGCAAGACACCGGCCACATCTCCCGCGCCACGTGCAGAGACAACCACGCTATGCACGGCCTGCTTGTTGGTACTTGCAACCAGCGCCTGACGCAACAGTGTCTTGCCGCTACCGAGCGGGCCAGTGACCACCAACAGCAGCTGACTGTAGCGCGCGAGATGATGCAACTGTCCAAGTACCGGCTTGCGCTGTGCAGGGAAGAAGCGAAAACCAGGGACGCGTGCAGCGAACGGGTCATGGCTGAACTGGTAGTGGCCCAGATAGGCCTCATCGGCATGCAGACTGGTCATGGAACTCTCGTTATTGATCAAGTTGTGCCACCAGAGCGCGGTAATCAGCGCTCAGCGTGGCATCCAACACTTCACGCGGAAATTCATCGGTCACGGTGGCATCGCCCATTCGGCGCAGCAACACCAGGCGCAGACGGCCATCGAGGACCTTCTTGTCTACCGCCATGTGTTCGAGGAAGTGCTCGGGGGTCATCTCAGCTGGTGGCACCACTGGCAGACCAGCCTTGATCAGCAGCCGCAACGCGCGATCTCGCTCATCCGAGGAAATCCACCCCAGGCGCGTAGACATCTCCAGTGCCATTGCAGTTCCAGCACCGACGGCCTCGCCATGCAGCCAGACGCCATAACCCATATGGGTTTCTATGGCATGGCCAAATGTATGGCCGAGATTAAGAATCGCACGCAGACCAGACTCACGCTCATCCGCACCGACAACCCGCGCCTTGGCGGCGCAGGATCGCTCGATGGCCTCGATGAGCGCCTGACCATCGAGGGCACGCAAAGCATCGATATGCTGCTCAAGCCAGGCGAGGAAGTCTTCGTCGCAAATCAGACCGTACTTGATCACTTCGGCCAATCCGGCGGACAACTCGCGCGCAGGCAGGGTCGCCAGCACTGCGGTATCGATAATTACGGCCTGAGGCTGATAAAAAGCCCCGACCATGTTCTTACCCAGCGGATGATTGATCCCGGTCTTGCCACCAACAGACGAGTCAACCTGGGACAGCAGTGTGGTCGGCACCTGAATGAAGTCCACACCACGCTGGTAACAAGCAGCAGCGAAGCCCGCCATATCACCAATCACCCCGCCGCCCAGAGCGATCACGGTGGTACGGCGATCATGCCGAGCCTGCAGCAGGCCGTCGAAAATCAGCTGAAGAGTTTCCCATGTCTTGAAGGCCTCACCATCGGGCAACACGATTGCCATCAGTTCGCAGCCAGACAAACTGGCTTCGAGCTTTTGCAGATAGAGAGGAGCAACGGTTTCATTGGTGACGATAGCCACCTGGCGACCCGTCAGATGCGCTTTGAACAGATCAGCACGAGCCAGCAGACCCGCACCTATGTAGATGGGATAACTGCGCTCACCTAGATCGACTGTAAGAGTCCGCATGACGCCCCCGCTATGAAAGGGCACTAGGATAGCGCAGTTAGGCCCTTCCTTTAATGGGGAGAAAGCGCATCAAGCCGGTCGATGATTTCCTGAACCACCATGCGCGGCGGGCGCTCATCGGTCTCGACAATCACATCAGCGATCTCGCGGTACAACGGGTCGCGAATTTCCATCAGATTGGCGAGCACTTTAGCTGGGTCAGAGTTACGCAAAAGTGGACGATTGCGATCACGAGAGGTGCGATCCAGCTGCTGCTCAACCGAGGCATGCAGGTAAACCACGCGACCACCGGCACTGAGCGCCTGACGATTCTCCGCACGCAACACCACGCCCCCACCCGTCGCGATCACCGCACCCGAAAGCTCGCAAAGCTCCGCGATCATCGATTGCTCGCGCTCACGAAAGCCTTGCTCACCCTCCACATCAAAGATCCAGGGAATATCAGCACCTGTGCGCTGCTCGATTTCCTTGTCTGAATCCTTGAACTGCAGCTTCAACTCTTTTGCCAACAAGCGCCCGATGGTGCTTTTACCAGCCCCCATCGGGCCAACCAGGATCAAATTCCGCACAGCATCACGGGCTCACTGCAATGGCTTGGTTATTCATGATACGCGGAGTGAGGAACACCAGCAGCTCGGACTTGGAGTCCTGTACCACGTCGCGACGGAACAGGCGACCGATGTAAGGCATATCGCCCAGCAGCGGCACCTTGTCGACAGACTTGGACTGCGTGTTACTGAAAATACCACCGATTACGATGGTTTCACCATCGTTCACCAGCACCTTGGCATTGACTTCGTTGGTCAGAATCGAAGGCGTACCATTCACTTGGTTGGAGAAGTCAGCCGCATCCTTGTTGACTTTCACTTCGATAATTACGCGATTGTCTGGCGTGATTTGCGGGGTCACTTCCAAGGACAGGTTGGCCTCAGCGAAAGCCGTGGTGGCTGCACCACTGGAAGACGCTTCCGGATATGGAATCTTGGCGCCCTTGAGGATTTTGGCGGTCTCTTTGTCCGAGGTAACCACTTTCGGTTGGGAGATGATTTCACCGTTACCGGTCTTCTCCATGGCCGACAACTCAAGATCCAGCAGAGTGTTATCAGTAATAAAACCCAGATTCAGCCCCGCAGTACGACCAGCTGCACCTAGATCAACGAAGTTACCGGCTTGAAACTCCAGCGGATCTGTACCTTTCTCAACGCTGTTGGTGCCACCAGCAACCCAGTTGTTATCCCCGAGCCCTACACCACGCCACTCAACCCCCAGTTCTTTGTCAAAGTCCACATTCGCCTCAACGATGCGAGCTTCGACCATTACCTGACGCACCGGAATATCAAGCTGAGTCACGATACGACGCAGTTCGTCTATTCGCTCCTGAGTCAGATAAGCGATTAGGCTGTTGGTTCGATCATCGAAAATGATCTTGCCGCGCATATCCTGATCCATAGTCCCCTCTTCATTTGCATCCTCGAAGAGTTTGGCGATATCGGAAGCCTTGGCATAGTTCAACTGAACAACTTCACGGCGTAGCGGAGCAAGTTCAGCCAGCTGTTGCTTGGCCTCAAGCTCCTGACGCTCCCGCGCAGCGATCTCATCGGCCGGAGCCACCAGAAGCACATTACCAACCTTGCGCTTATCGAGCCCACGAGTCTTCAGCACCAGATCCAGTGCCTGATCCCACGGCACATTCTGCAAACGCAGGGTGATATTGCCCTGAACCGTATCGCTGGCCACCAGGTTCAGATCGGTGAAGTCGGCAATTAGCTGAAGAACCGAACGAACATCAATATCCTGGAAATTCAGCGACAACTTCTCACCGGAGTAGGCAAAGCGTTCAGATTTGCGCTTTTCAACATCATCCTGCGTGAGCGGCTTGATGCTGATGGTCAACTTATTATCTGCCTGGAAAACCAAGTAATCATAGAAACCGGTAGGTTCGACAGTTACGGTGGCGCCATCACCCTTGGCAACCGCATTAACGAACTGAACAGGGGTAGCGAAGTCCTTCACGTCCAAGCGAGCACGCAGTGCTTCCGGCAGCTGGGTTTTGGCGAAGTCCAAACGAATCTTGCCACCCTGCTCTTGGATATCCGGACTCACTGCCGGATCAGACAAATCGATGACAACATTACCTTCGCCCATTTCGCCGCGCTGGAAGTCAATACCCTTGATTGCACGACCGACGGGGGCATATGCCCGCACAGGCTGAGGAACCGCGTTTGAAGCACTCGATGCCGTACTTGCATTCGCAGCATCACCCACCACAACGTAAAGGTTCTTACCATCGGCACGGGTACTGTATGGAACGAGAGTAGAGAGATTGATAATCAGACGAGTACGATCTTTTGCCTCTACAACTGTAACGCTACGCGCATTGCCCACGCCGAGCTCACGATTCTTCGTACCCAGCTTATTGGCAACACCTGGCATATCCAGAGCGATTCGAGCAGGCTGCTCAATGGTGTAACCCCGCGGAGCGGCAACAGGCTCGTCGAATGTAAGCTTCAGCTCGACCTTGTCACCAGGTAGCGAAGCCACATCTAGAGCTTCGAGGTTTGCAGCCAATAATGCAGGCGCAAACATGGCAACAACAAGCGAAATGCCAAGACGAGATAAAGAGCTATTCATCAGCCTGTTCCATTCTGCAGATCTATAATTGTTTTTCATGATTGACCCCGCCATTAAGAGCGCTCTTTGAGAGTTAGACTGCGAGGACGCTCGAGCCATCCACCCTCACCATCGGGAACAATTTCAGTCACATCCACTTTTGCCTCGTCAATCAGGGTCACTCGACCGTGATTGCGCCCCAGATAGTCACCAACCTTGACTCGATGCACGCCACCCGCACCGCGAACCAGTGCATAAGTGGCACCATCATTGGCCAAGGTTCCAACCATCTCGAAAGTTTCAATGTTGAAGCCTTCCAAGAACTGACGAACACGCGCTTCATCAGGCTTGATATCTTTCGAGCCTTTCTGCTGCGCAGCAAGATCAATCTTAATCGGCGGCTGGAACGGACTGCGCAGCGCCGCGGCGCCATAAGTAAAAGCTTCATAAGGCTGGAATTTCGGCAAAGGCTCTATGGAACCTTTGGGGCGAGCACGCTCCTGATCCATAAACGCTTGCAGATCAGAAAAATCATTGCCCCCCAGGCAACCGGACAAAGCAGAAGCCAGAAAAAAACTAAAGAATAAACGAGCCACTGTCATTTCTTCAGCTCCTGGTCGTTGTATCGATAGGTCTTCGCCAGAACGCTCATGCGCAACCGTGAAACACTATCTGCCTCAGCTGGTTTAATCTCGAAATCGTGCAGCGTCACAATTCGCGGCAGGCTGGCAACACCGCTGACAAAGGTGGCCAAGTCGTGATAACCACCCACAACCGATATCTGGATTGGAAGCTCAATATAGAATTGCTGGACCACCTCCGGCTGGAGCTTGATCTCCTCAAACTCCAAGCCGCTACCCAAACCAGTCCTGGTGATGTCCTCAAGCAAGCCGGGCACTTCAGTATCACTGGGCAATTGCCGTAGCAATGCACCAAATGACTCTTCCATTTCCTTCATCTGAACCTTGTAAGCATCCAGGTTAGCCGCCTGAAAAGCCTTGCTGGAGAACTGCTGCTTCAGCGTACCCTCTTCAGCACGCTTAACATCCAACTGCCCCTGCAGATCCTGAAGGTAAAGATAATAGCCGAGAGCAACCGCACCGATTAGCAGCAGTATGCAAGCGATGCACTTAATCGCAACAGGCCAGGAACCTACATTATTAAAATCAAGATCTGACAGCTCAAACTTCTTTAAGGACTCCAGAGACTCAGAAAGGCTCATTATTTTTTACCCCCTGCTTTGCCCTGTGCTTTTTTCTTGCCGCCTTTCTCGATAACAACCTCTTCTTCAGCCTCTTCACCCGGCCGAGTCTGTTTGACTGTGAGCTTGAATACGTTGGCCTGATCAACCGCTCCAGCGGTGACCGCCTTGACCTCAGTCAAGTTCGGCTCTTTCAGCCAGTCGGAGGAGTCCAGATTACGCATCAGGTTGGAGACTCGATTATTCGACTCTGCAGCCCCCATGATGGCAATCGACTTGCCCGTCATTTTCAGATCGGTGAAGTAGACACCATCAGGCAAGGTACGTACGAACTGATCGAAAACCCGGCCAATGATCGGACGATTACCCTGCAGGTCCTGGATAATTTTCATCCGCTCCAGCAGCTGTTCACGGCGAGTCTTCAGCTCGCTGATCTCTTTGATCCGAGCATCAAGCACAGCAATTTCCTTGCGTACGAATTCGTTACGCGCAGTCTGTTGCTCAATGGCCGAGTTCAAATATTGACCGGCGAGAAATACCACGCCAGCCGAAACCACAAGCACGCCACCAAGGGCCACCAGAAAACGCTGCTTGCGCTCTTCTCGCAGCTGTTCGCGCCAGGGAAGAAGGTTGATCCGTGCCATCAGTCAAAACTCCTCATCGCCAGACCACAGGCAATCATCAAGGACGGTGCGTCACTTGCAAGCGCACCCGCATTGACCTTGCTCCCCAGCGCCATATCGGCAAACGGGTTGGCAACCTGGGTAGGAGTACCGATCTTTTGCTGAATCAGTCGATCAAGATCTGGGATAGATGCCGTCCCACCCGCAAGCAGGATGTAGTCGACATCATTGAACTGTCCTGCAGCGAAGAAGAACTGCAGCGAACGAGAGACCTGCTGCACTACAGCCTCCTTGAACGGCTGCAGCACTTCGCTGTCATAGTCATCCGGCAGACCGCCCTGTTTCTTGGCAAGTCCAGCCTCTTCTACCGACAGGCCGTAGCGCCGCTGAATTTCTTCAGTCAGCTGACGGCCACCAAACATCTGCTCACGGGTGTAGATAGTTCGCCCATTGTGCAGAACACTCAGCGTGGTCATGGTCGCACCAATGTCGACCACCGCAACCGTCAGCTCGTCATGACCACTGCCCAATTGCGCGGCAAGCAAGCCGTAGGCACGTTCAAGCGCATAAGCCTCGACATCGACGACCTTGGCAGTGAGCCCGGACAATGCCAGAGCTGCCTCACGGACTTCGACGTTTTCTTTCCGGCAAGCCGCCAGCAGCACTTCGACGCGCTCGGGGTTGCGCGCAGAAGCACCCTGAACCTCGAAGTCGATGGCAACTTCTTCCAACGGATAGGGGATGTACTGATCCGCTTCGATTTTTAGCTGGTTTTCCAGCTCGTCATCGTTGAGACCAGACTCCATCTCGATCGTCTTGGTGATCACCGCAGAACCGGCAACGGCTACGGCAACCGAACGCACACCGGTCTTGGCCTTGGCCAGCACCCGCGAAAGCGCCTGCCCGACACCTTCCAGCTCGGCAATGTTCTTTTCGACGACAGCATTTGGGGGGAGCGGCTCGACAGCGTAGGCCTCTACTTTGTAGCGGCTTCCTGAGCGACTCAATTCGAGGAGCTTGACCGAGGTCGAACTGATGTCGATCCCCAGAAGCGTATTCGCTTTCTTATTGAAGAGCCCTAGCACGACCGATTTCCTATCTGCATCCGAGACTTACGGACTATTTATGTTTTTCCACATTAAATAGCAGTCTTGACAGAAGCGCAAATGGCTACCCTGCAAAAAAACCGCTTATAATGTGAACAGTTTTTCTCTTTTCGCACCAACCAGCGCTTAACCCATTCTTTTATCTGGAAATCCAAGAGCCCTAATGCGTCTGCTGAAGTTTTTCTGGTGGTCTTGCGTCGCCGTTTTTTGTGGGCTAACGCTCAGTTTCAGCGGCGCCTTTCTCTATCTTAGCCCCGGCCTGCCATCCGTCGAGTCACTGCGCAGCATCCAGCTACAGATACCACTCCGAGTCTATAGCAGCGATAACAAGCTGATTGCCGAGTTTGGCGAGATGCGCCGCTCACCTATCCGCTTCGAGGACATCCCGCAGGATTTCATCCACGCTCTGCTGGCTGCCGAAGACGACAATTTTGCCAATCATTATGGCGTCGACTTCACCAGCCTGATGCGCGCTGCCACTCAGTTATTGTCGAGCGGGCACATCCAGACCGGGGGCAGCACCATCACCATGCAGGTGGCGAAGAATTTCTTCCTCACCAACGAGAGGAGCTTTTCGCGCAAGATCAGCGAAATCCTCCTGGCCCTGCAAATCGAACGCGAACTGAGCAAGAACGAAATTCTC
The DNA here is from genome assembly GCF_014164785.1 of Aquipseudomonas guryensis. Taxonomy (GTDB): domain Bacteria; phylum Pseudomonadota; class Gammaproteobacteria; order Pseudomonadales; family Pseudomonadaceae; genus Aquipseudomonas; species Aquipseudomonas guryensis. The sequence continues at coordinate 643,901 of NZ_JACJFN010000001.1, forward strand.
GAGCTCTACGTCAACAAGATTTACCTAGGCAACCGCGCCTACGGCATCGAGGCTGCGGCTCAGGTCTATTACGGCAAATCGATACGCGACACCAGCCTGGCCCAGATGGCCATGATTGCCGGCTTGCCCAAGGCCCCATCGCGCTACAACCCACTGGTCAATCCCGAGCGCAGCATGGAGCGCCGCGACTGGATTCTCGGCCGCATGCTCAAGCTCGGCGCCATTGATCAGGCCCGCTATGACGCCGCCGTCGCCGAGCCTGTCGCTGTCCGGCAGCATGTCCAACCACCAGAGCTGAACGCACCGTATATTGCTGAAATGGCCCGCGCAGAAATGGTCGGCCGCTATGGCAGCGATGCCTATACCGAAGGCTTCCGTGTCACCACCACCGTACCCGCAGCACTGCAGGAAGCAGCCAACCAGTCCCTGCATGACGGGCTAATCAGCTATGACCAGCGCCATGGCTACCGCGGCCCGGAAACCCGCTTACCCGGCCTGACCCGCGAGGCGTGGCTAGAGGAGCTGAGCAAGCACAAAAGCATTGGCGGCCTGGAGCCGGTGATCGTCAGCCAGGTCGAAAAGAGCGGCATCCTGGTGCTCGATCGCAGTGGCCAGGAATCCCCCGTCGCTTGGGATAGCATGAAATGGGCACGCCCCTTCCTCAACACCAACAGCCTGGGACCTCGCCCGCAGCAGCCTGCTGATGTAGTGCAGATTGGCGATCTGGTACGTGTCGAGCGCGAAGCGAAAGACAATAATCTGCTGTTCCGCCAGATTCCGGCCGCGCAGAGCGCACTGGTATCACTCGACCCGCAGAACGGCGCCATCCGCGCCCTGGTCGGTGGCTTCTCCTTCGAGCAGAGCAATTACAACCGCGCCGCTCAGGCCAAGCGCCAACCCGGTTCCAGCTTCAAACCCTTCATCTACAGCGCCGCGCTCGACAGCGGCTTCACCGCCGCCAGCCTGGTCAACGATGCCCCCATCGTATTCCAGGAGGCTGGCATGGATGAGGCCTGGCGCCCGAAGAACGACAACAACACCTTCCTCGGCCCGATCCGCCTGCGTGAGGCCCTGTACAAGTCGCGCAACCTGGTATCGATTCGCCTGCTGCAGACCATTGGCATCGACTACACCCTCAACTACATCAGTAACTTCGGCTTCAACAAACAGGACTTGCCACGCAACCTGTCGCTGGCCCTCGGTACCGCCAACCTCACCCCGCTGGAAATCGCCACTGGCTGGACCGCCTTTGCCAATGGCGGCTACAAGATCCAGCCCTACCTGATCGAACGCATCGACAGCCGAGACGGCAAAGCATTGTTCATCGCCAACCCGCCGCGTACGGCGATCAGTGCGAATAATCTGGAAGAGCAGAACGCCGTGGCTCTGTCACAGGATCCCAATGCCGAAATCGTCAAACCAGTAATTGCCGAACAGATTGTCGACGAGCGCACTGCCTACATTCTCACCAACATGCTGCAGGACGTGATCAAACGCGGCACCGGCCGCCGCGCGCTGGCTATGGGTCGTGGCGACCTGGCGGGCAAGACTGGCACCACCAACGAGTCCAAGGACAGCTGGTTCTCCGGCTATAACGCCGACTATGTCACCACTGTCTGGTCCGGTTTCGATCAGCCGGAAAGCCTCGGCCGCCACGAGTACGGTGGCACCGTGGCGCTGCCGATCTGGATGAGCTACATGAGCGCAGCCCTAAAGGACAAGCCAGAGCACCTGCCACCCGAGCCAGCCGGCCTGCTGACCCTGCGCATCGACCCGATCAGCGGCCGTGCCGCCTCCCCCGGCGCACCCGATGCCTACTTCGAGCTATTTAAGAGTGAGGACTCGCCACCACCGACCAGCGAGCTGGATGGCCTGGCCATCCCCGGCAGCCCACTGCCGGCTGACGAAGCCGCGCCGATCGATCTGTTTTAAGTAGACCGGACAGACGCCCAATAAAAAGCCCCGCAATCGCGGGGCTTTTTATTGGCTGAGTGATCAACCGTTGAACACGTCATCCACCGACTGCAGCGGATAGTGCTTCGGATACGGCAGGGTCGCCACACCGCTTTCGATAGCAGCTTTGGCCACCGCATCGCACACCACAGTAATCAGACGCACATCCATCGGCTTCGGGATGATGTACTCGCGACCGAAGGACAGCGCGATACCACCGTAGGCGTCGCAGACTTCCTGCGGCACCGGCAGCTTGGCCAGATCACGCAGGGCCAGGGCGGCGGCGATCTTCATTTCTTCGTTGATGCGGGTCGCGCGAACGTCCAGGGCACCACGGAAGATGAAGGGGAAGCCGAGCACGTTGTTGACCTGGTTCGGATAGTCCGAGCGGCCAGTGGCCATGATCACATCCGGGCGCGCCTCGCGAGCCAGCTCCGGCTTGATTTCCGGATCCGGGTTGGAGCAGGCAAAGACGATCGGGTCACGTGCCATGCGCTTGAGATCTTCAGCGCTAAGCAGGTTGGCACCGGACAGACCGACGAAGACATCCGCACCATCCAGCGCTTCGGACAGAGTGCGTTTTTCGGTCTGATGAGCGAACACTGCCTTGTACTGATTGAGATCATCGCGACCAGCATGGATCACACCCTTGCGGTCAAGCATGAAGATGTTCTCGACCTTGGCGCCCATGCTGACCAGCAGCTTCATGCAGGAGATCGCGGCAGCACCCGCGCCAAGGCAAACAATCTTGGCTTCCGGCAGGGTCTTGCCGGCGATTTCCAGGGCGTTGAGCATGCCGGCAGCGGTGACGATGGCAGTGCCATGCTGGTCATCGTGGAACACTGGGATATCGCACTGCTCGATCAGCGTACGCTCGATCTCGAAGCACTCAGGGGCCTTGATGTCTTCGAGGTTGATGCCGCCGAAGGTGATGGAGATACGACGCACGGTGTCGATAAAGGCCTGCGGGCTTTCGGACTCGACTTCGATGTCGAACACGTCGATGCCGGCAAAACGCTTGAACAGCACACCTTTGCCTTCCATCACCGGCTTGGAAGCAAGCGGACCGAGGTTACCCAGACCGAGAATGGCGGTGCCATCGGAGATCACTGCCACCAGATTGCCCTTGCCGGTATAGCGGTAGGCCAGTTCGGCATCGCGGGCAATTTCGCGCACTGGCTCAGCCACACCCGGGCTATAGGCCAGGGACAAATCGCGGGCGGTGGCAGTGGGCTTGGTCAGTTCCACACTCAGTTTGCCCGGGCGGGGCTGAGCGTGGTACTCGAGAGCGGCAGTTTTCAGATCTGACATGTTGGCTATTTCCGCTTTTGCTGTGAAACGCAGGCGAGCGAGCATACGCAAGAAGGCATCACCCCACAAGCCGACCGGCGGGGACTACAACGCCCTAACGCACCGTCTTCAGCCAGTCACCCGGGCTCGGCTGCCCCTCGGGATAAAGGCCGTTGAGCAGGCGTAAACGCACCAGCTGATCGCCCTCGCCACTCATCTGCTGGCTCAACCCCTCCAGACTCTGGCCCGCTTTGAACTGCAGCAGGCGCAGTCGACGCGGCTCGCTCAAGGCGCGTTCCTGCGCTCGCAGGGGACGGAAACTGCGCACCACCTCGAGGAAACGCTCATCCTCGCTCTCCAGGGAGGCATGCCCCTTGACCGCCCCGATAAACAGGAAGGCCTGGCGCTCACGAGTGATTACCGCCACGCGCTTGGCTGCCGTGCCCGGCACCACGGCCGTCGCGACATCGAGGCCGGCCTGGCGGAAATTGTCCTGCTGCACCAACTGCTGGCGCCCAGCCCGCTGCCGCAGGTACTGCTCGGCGCTCAGCGCCTTGGGCAGTGGCTCCAGGCTCATGACCACGAACGCCTGCTGATCGGCGCTGTGCACGATCAGCGCATCGGCGCGATTGATCAGTTCCCAGCCCGGCGGGAAGGCCAGGGTGAAATCCAGACCCGAATGGTAGAAATGCTGACCGCGGCGCACACCGGCCTCAGCCGAATCACCAAAGGGCATACCCTCGATGTGCTTGAGGTACACATCCCGGCCGACTTCACCCTGCCCGGTGGCCAGAGGACTGGCTGCGGCCACCACCTGACGCAGGCGGGTATCGTTGTCCGGATGGGTATCGAATAGGCCGTGGTAGCCCGCCGCCGGCACCTCCTGCCCCGTGGCCCGTGCCTGGTCGCGGGCGAAATCCTCCTGACTCTTGAGCACCTTGACCACTTCGATCATCGCCTGCGGGTCATAGCCACTGCGCGCCAGGTACTGAGCGCCAAGGCCATCGGCCTCCAACTCCATGTCCCGGCCGTAGCCGCTGACAAAAGCGCCGCCCAGGGCACTGGTCAAATCGCCAGCGGCGCCGACGCCGGTGCCGATCGCCACGGCCTGACCGAGCAACCCCCAGGCAGTCGATTGGCTTTGCTGGCGCACACTGTGGCGCGCCGTGACATGGCCAACTTCATGACCGAGCACTGCCGCCAGTTCGGCTTCCGAACTGAGGTAGGCCATCAGCCCGCGATGAATGTAGATATGTCCGCCCGGCAGGGCGAAGGCATTGATGTCCGGACTGTCGATCACCGTGAAGCTGTACTTCAGGTTGCTGCGATGGCCGTAGCGGGCAACGCGTTCACCCACTTGCTGCACGTAGGCCTGCAGCTTCTCGTCGGCGTAGCGCGGGTACTGCTTGCGGATTTCTTCGTTGTAGCGCTGGCCCAGCTCGATTTCCTGCTGCTCGCTCATCATCACGAAGTCATTGCGCCCGGTCGCCGGATTGACCGCACAACCCACCAATTGGCCCAGTAACAACAGCAGCAACGCAACACGCACCATCATGGCAACACCTCAAGCATGGCCGCATGGGTGAGTGACAACATCCAGCGTGCCTGGCCCGGTTTTACGCCGCCCTTGCGCGCCCGGTCAACCACCCAGCCGCGCGCTTCGACCTGACGCCCGTCGAGGCGCTGCAGCGCGTCAACATCAAAGTAGCGCAACAGTTTGGGCGCCACCCGCAGCACCAACGGGCCGTCGAGTTCAAGCCATAGCCCGCCGCGATTACGCTGCACACTCACTACGCGCCCACGCACCAGAGCGAAGCCGCCGCGCTTGACCGTCTCTGGCGCGACCACCTGAGTTTGCCGCCAAAGCCCGAGCCGCGCGCTGCGCGCCTGGCGCTCGGCCACCTGCTGACAGCCGACCAGTCCGCTATCCGGAGCGAACGCCACCAGATAAGCCAGGCCCTCGGCCAGCAATTGCGCCTCCAGATTATGCCCGGCGGCATCATAGACATGCGCCAGGGTACGCCCGTAGTGATCACGCGCCGGCTCACCCTGGCGCAGGCCGATCCGCCCGTCATTGGCTGCCACCAATGCCTGCAAGCGCTTACGCGCCGCCTCGGCGAAGGGCTCGGCCGGACGCCCGTCGCGCGCGCGTTCGGGCGCATTCAGGCCGATCAGCCGCACGTTGCGGCCATCGGTCAGGCGCAGGGTGTCGCCATCCACCACCCGCTCGACCTTGATCTGCGGCAGCTTGCCTGGCGCGGGACAGAACGCCCATGCCGGGGCAACCAGGAAGACGGAAACGAAAAAGGCGCCCACCAGGGACGCCTTTTTCAGCAGCGCGGAATAACCCATCAGGTCTCCCGTGGCAGCTCGGGTACTTACTTGGTACCGAACACGCCGAAACGCTGGTTGAAGCGATCGATACGGCCGCCGGTGTCCAGCACTTTCTGCTTGCCGGTGTAGAACGGGTGGCACTCGGAGCAGACGTCCAGGCTCAGCGACTTGCACAGAGTGGAACGGGTCTTGATCACGTTGCCGCAGCTGCAGGTCGCGGTGACTTCTTCGTACTGGGGATGGATTTCGGCTTTCATCGCACTTTCCTCGGTTGGTGTGCCGCCACTTGGCTGGTTGCCAAGTACCGCACGGAAATAGGCCGCGGATCATACCAGAGCGCGCTATCTGCGCAAGCCACCGGTCAATCTCGGCGACGTGTGGCCGTGTTAGCATCGCCGCGTCCACTGGGAGCCTGCTGTGCCCGACACCATTCTTCGCCTCGCCCTGCCCTCGCCACTGCGTCGCCTGTTCGACTACCGCGCTCCCGCCGGTGTGCCGCGCAGCGCCCTGCAGCCGGGCATGCGCCTGCGCGTGCCGTTCGGCCGCCGCGAGATGATCGGGGTGCTGATCGAGGTGGTCGAACACAGCGAAGTGCCGTTGGACAAGCTCAAGCCGGCCCTGGAACTGCTCGACCGCCGCACACCGCTACCCGCAGCGCTGTTCAAGCTGTGCCTGTGGACTGCCCAGTACTACCAGCACAGCCTCGGCGACACCCTCAGCTGGGCCCTGCCGGTGTTGCTGCGTCAGGGCGAGCCGGCCGAGGCGCGCCAGGAGCGCTTCTGGCACGCGACCCCAGGCGCCGACCTGAATGACCCGCGTCTGGCCCGCGCACCGCGCCAGCGCGAGGCACTGCGCACCCTGGCCCAGCATCCCCATGGCGTGGCACACAGCCTGCTGAGCAAGCTGCTGCTGAACAAGGACAGCCTCGACCTGCTGCTGGAGAAGGGCCTGGTACAGGTCGAAGTGCGCCGCAGCGCTCCCCTGGTGCGCCACGGCGGCTGGCTGGCACAGCCGGAGCTGCCGCTGAATGCCGAGCAGCGCGCCGCCTTCACTGCCATTCAGTCAGGCATGGATGGCTTTGGCGCCTTCCTTCTATACGGGGTCACCGGCAGCGGCAAGACCGAGGTCTACCTGCAACTGATCCATCAATGCCTGCAAGCGGGCAAACAGGCGCTAGTGCTGATCCCGGAGATCAACCTGGGCCCACAGACCCTCGAACGCTTCGCCCGTCGCTTCAATGCACGGATCGCCCTGCTGCATTCCGGGGTCAACGACCGCGAGCGCCTGGACGCCTGGCTGGCGGCGCGCGACGGCGAGGCGGATATCGTAATCGGCACCCGCTCGGCGCTGTTCACCCCGCTGAAGAATGCGGGACTGATCATCATCGACGAGGAACACGACGCTTCTTATAAACAGCAGGAGGGCCTGCGCTACCACGCCCGTGACCTGGCCCTCGTGCGTGCCCGCCAGGACAACCTGCCGATTGTCCTCGGTTCGGCCACGCCATCGCTGGAAAGCCTGCACAACGCCCACGCCGGCCGCTACGCCCTGCTCAAACTCAACCAACGCGCCGGCGGCGCACAGCCACCGCGGTTCCTGCGCCTTGACGTGAAAAGCCTGCCGCTGGACTCCGGCATTTCCGGCCCGCTGCAGCAGGCCATCGGTCAGACCCTTGCCGCCGGCCAGCAGGTGCTGGTGTTTCTCAACCGCCGCGGCTTCGCGCCGACTCTGCTGTGCCACGACTGCGGCTGGATCAGCCAGTGCCAGCGCTGTGATGCACGGATGACCCTGCACCAGCGCTCCGGCGAACTGCGCTGCCACCACTGCGGGCATGCCGAACGGCCGCCCCGGCAATGCCCGGACTGTGGCAAGGTCGACCTGCGCCCAGTCGGCGCCGGCACCGAGCGCGCCGAGGAACGCCTGAACATCCTCTTCCCGGACATTCCGGTGCTGCGCATCGACCGTGACACCACGGCGCGCAAGGGCAGCATGGACAAGCTGTTCAGCACCATCAGCCGTGGCGAGCCGTGCATCCTGGTCGGCACGCAGATGCTCGCCAAGGGTCACCACTTCCCGCGCGTGACCCTGGTGGCGATCCTCGATGCCGACGGCGGCCTGTATTCCGCCGACTTCCGTGCCAGCGAGCGCATGGCCCAGCTGATCGTCCAGGTCGCCGGCCGCGCCGGACGGGCCGAGGAGCCGGGCAAGGTGATCATTCAGTCGCATCTGGCCGACCACCCGCTGCTGGTCCAGCTCACCGAGCAGGGCTACCCGGCCTTCGCCGAGCAGGCCCTGAGCGAACGCCGTGGCGCCGGCCTGCCGCCGTTTGCCCACCTCGCCCTGCTGCGCGCCGAAGCGCACAAGCCGGGCCAGGCCGAAGGCTTCCTCGACGAAGCCTGCAGCTACGCCGAGCAACTGCAACAGGAACTGCGCCTGCCCGCCATCGAACTGCTCGGCCCGGTGCCGGCACCGATGGAGCGTCGCGCCGGCCGCCATCGTGCCCAGCTGCTGCTGCAGTCCGGCAGCCGCGTGCCGCTGCACAAGCTGCTGGCCGCCTGGCTGCCGATTCTCGAAGCAATGCCCGCTGGTCGTGCGGTGCGCTGGTCGCTGGATATCGACCCGATCGACCTGTTCTAGATTGCCCATCACGCAGGCTGCACCACAGGCACAGAGGCCCCAATTGGCAATCCTCGGTGCGCACGGCGCACCCTACGCGCTCGCCTGCAACTGCTACCTGCCTCTATAATCCGCAGTTTTCGACCCGCCACGGCCGACCGAGCAGACCATGAAAGACACTATTCGCCACCTGATCCAGCAAGCCCTGACCCGCCTCACCGCCGAGGGCGTGCTGCCCGAGGGCCTGAGCCCGGTGATCCAGGTGGAGAACACCAAGGACAAGAGCAACGGCGACTTCGCCAGCAACATCGCCATGATGCTGGCCAAGCCGGCCGGCATGAAGCCGCGCGAGCTGGCCGAGAAGCTGGTCGCCGCGCTGCCCGCCAGTGCCGAACTGAGCAAGGTCGACATCGCCGGCCCCGGCTTCCTCAACTTCTTCCAGAACAGCGACGCCCTGGCCCAGCGCCTGGAAGCGGCCCTGGCCGACGCCAGGCTCGGCGTACGCAAGGCCGGCCCGGCGCAGCGCGTGGTGGTCGACCTGTCGGCGCCCAACCTGGCCAAGGAAATGCACGTCGGCCACCTGCGCTCGACCATCATCGGCGACGGCGTGGCGCGCGTGCTGGAGTTCCTCGGCGACACCGTGATCCGGCAGAACCACGTCGGTGACTGGGGCACCCAGTTCGGCATGCTGCTGGCCTATATGCAGGAAAACCCGGCCGCCGCCGAAAGCGAGCTGGCCGACCTGGAAAACTTCTACCGCGCGGCGAAGAAGCGCTTCGACGAGTCGTCCGAGTTCGCCGACCGCGCCCGCGAGCTGGTGGTGCAGCTGCAAGCCGGCGACGCCGAGTGCCTGCGCCTGTGGCACCGCTTCAACGACATTTCCCTGAGCCACTGCCAGGCCCTGTACGACCGCCTCGGCGTCAAGTTGAGCATGGCCGACGTCAAGGGCGAGAGCGCCTACAACGACGACCTGGCCAACGTGGTCGCCGACCTCAAGGCCAAGGGCCTGCTCAGCGAAAGCGACGGCGCCCAGTGCGTGTTCATGGACGAGTTCAAGAACGCTGAAGGCAACCCGCTGCCGCTGATCGTGCAGAAGGCCGGCGGCGGCTACCTGTACGCCACCACCGACCTGGCCGCCACCCGCTACCGCGCCAACGTACTGAAAGCCGACCGTGTGCTGTACTTCGTCGACCAGCGCCAGGCCTTGCACTTCCAGATGGTCTTCGCCGCCGCGCGCCTGGCCGGCTTCGTCCCGGCCGACATGCAGCTGGAACACATGGGCTTCGGCACCATGAACGGCGCCGATGGCCGCCCGTTCAAGACCCGCGACGGCGGCACGGTGAAGCTGGTCGACCTGATCAACGAAGCCGAAGAACGCGCCTACGCCCTGGTCAAGGGCAAGAACCCCGAGCTGGACGAAGCCGAGCTGCGCCAGATCGCCCGTGCCGTAGGCGTCGGCGCGGTGAAATACGCCGATCTGTCCAAGCACCGTACCAGCGACTACAGCTTCAACTTCGAGCTGATGCTGAGCTTCGAGGGCAACACCGCGCCTTACCTGCTGTACGCCTACACCCGCGTGGCCAGCGTGTTCCGCAAGCTGGGCAAGAGCGTCGAGGAGATCGGCGGGCAGATCAGCCTGGGTGCCGAGCAAGAACAGGCCCTGGCCGGCAAGCTGGCGCAGTTCGCCGATGTGCTGGGCGGCATCGCCGACAAGGGCACCCCGCATCTGCTGTGTGCCTACCTGTATGACCTGGCCGGGTTGTTCTCCAGCTTCTACGAGAACTGCCCGATCCTCAGCGCCGAAGACGAGGCCGTGCGCAACAGCCGCCTGCGCCTGGCCGCGCTGACCGGCCGTACCCTCAAGCAGGGCTTGCAGCTGCTCGGCCTGGACACTCTGGAGCGCATGTAAGTGGCGGCGAAGAAAAAACCGGCACCCAAACGCGGCGCCAGTCGCTACCAGGCCCCGGCGAAAAGCCCGGTTCCGGGCTGGGTGTGGCTGGCCTGCGGCCTGGTTATAGGCGGCTTCATGGTGTTCCTGTTCAGCCTCGAACCGGGCCGCGATGACGTCAAGCGCGCCAAACCCGAAGACGCCCAGCGCCCGAGCGGCGCGCAGACCACGACTCAGGCCAAGCCACAAACCAAGCCGGAAGCGGTCAAGCCCAAGTACGACTTCTACACCCTGTTGCCGGAATCCGAGGTCATCGTGCCGCCGGAGGCCCTGCCGACCGAAAAACAGGCCGCCGAAAGCAAACCGGTCACCCCGGAAGAAGCAGCGAAAATCGACGCCGCCCGCGCCGAAGCCCTGCTCAATGGCCAGACCCCGCCGCCACCGCCAGTCATCGCCAAGGCGCCGGCCAGGACCCTGTTCTTCCTCCAGGCCGGTTCCTTCCGCAAGCAGGACGATGCCGACAAGGTGCGCGCGCAGATCATCCTGCTTGGTCAGAACGTGCAGGTAGAGTCCGGCACCGTGCGTGAGGAAACCTGGTACCGCGTCCTGGTCGGCCCCTACGCCAACCGCGAGCAGCTGGCCAGTGCGCAGAAACAGCTGGCTGGCAGTGGCTTCAGCAATCTCTTGCTACAACAGCGACAGAGCCGCTAATCCGCGATTTGTGACCGCCCGGTTGAAAAGCCGGGCCGGCCACCCCATCTGATCTCCATTCGGGCAACTTCGCCCCGCTGTGTGGAGACTCTCCCCTTGACCACCATCGTTTCAGTGCGCCGCAACGGCAAAGTCGTCATGGGCGGCGACGGCCAGGTATCGCTCGGCAATACCGTGATGAAAGGCAATGCCAAGAAAGTCCGCCGCCTCTATCACGGCCAGGTGCTGGCCGGTTTCGCCGGCGCCACCGCCGACGCCTTCACCCTGTTCGAGCGCTTCGAAGGCCAGCTGGAGAAACACCAGGGCCACCTGGTGCGTGCCGCCGTCGAACTGGCCAAGGACTGGCGTACCGACCGCAGCCTGAGCCGCCTGGAAGCCATGCTGGCGGTGGCCAACAAGGACGCCTCGCTGATCATCACCGGCAACGGTGACGTGGTCGAACCCGAGCACGGCCTGATCGCCATGGGCTCCGGCGGCGGCTTCGCCCAGGCCGCGGCCATGGCCCTGCTGCAGAAAACCGAACTGTCCGCCCGTGAAATCACCGAAACCGCATTGAACATTGCCGGCTCCATCTGTGTCTTCACCAATCAAAACCTGACTATCGAAGAAGAAGACTGCGCTGAATAAGCGCGGCTTCCGCTGGAGTAACGCTGCATGTCCATGACGCCCCGCGAGATCGTTTCCGAGCTCAACCGCCACATCATCGGCCAGGACGACGCCAAGCGCGCCGTGGCCATCGCCCTGCGCAACCGCTGGCGGCGCATGCAGCTGCCAGCCGAGCTGCGCCAGGAAGTCACGCCGAAGAACATCCTGATGATCGGCCCCACCGGCGTCGGCAAGACCGAGATAGCCCGCCGCCTGGCCAAGCTGGCCAACGCACCGTTCATCAAGGTGGAAGCGACCAAGTTCACCGAGGTCGGCTATGTCGGCCGCGATGTCGAGTCGATCATCCGCGACCTCGCCGACGCCGCCATCAAGCTGCTGCGCGAACAGGAAATCGTCCGCGTCCAGCACCGCGCCGAAGACGCCGCCGAGGAACGTATCCTCGATGCCCTGCTGCCGCCGGCGCGCACCGGTTTCAACGAAGACCCGGCGCCGAGCCAGGACTCCAACACGCGCCAGCTGTTCCGCAAACGCCTGCGCGAAGGCCAGCTGGACGACAAGGAAATCGACATCGAGGTCGCCGAGCAAGCGGCCGGCGTCGAGATCATGACCCCGCCCGGCATGGAGGAGATGACCAACCAGCTGCAAAGCCTGTTCGCCAACCTCGGCAAGGGCAAGAAGAAGAGCCGCAAGCTCAAGGTCAAGGAGGCCCTCAAGCTGGTGCGCGACGAGGAAGCCGCGCGCCTGGTCAACGAGGAAGAGCTCAAGGCCAAGGCCCTGGAAGCGGTGGAACAGAACGGCATCGTGTTCATCGACGAAATCGACAAGGTCGCCAAACGCGGCAATGTCGGCGGCGCCGATGTCTCGCGCGAAGGCGTGCAGCGCGACCTGCTGCCGCTGATCGAAGGCTGCACGGTCAACACCAAGCTGGGCATGGTCAAGACCGACCACATCCTGTTCATCGCCTCCGGCGCCTTCCACCTGAGCAAGCCGAGCGACCTGGTGCCCGAGCTGCAGGGCCGCCTGCCGATCCGCGTCGAGCTCAAGGCCCTCTCGCCGCAGGACTTCGAGCGCATCCTCACCGAGCCGCATGCGGCGCTGACCGAGCAGTACACCGCGCTGTTGAATACCGAAGGCCTGCAGATCGAGTTCCTCCAGGACGGTATCAAGCGCATCGCCGAGATCGCCTGGCAGGTCAACGAGAAGACCGAGAACATCGGCGCACGTCGCCTGCACACTCTGCTCGAACGCCTGCTCGAGGAAGTCTCCTTCAGCGCCGGTGACCTGGCCGGCCAGCAGAACGGGGAACCGATCCGCATCGACGCCGCCTACGTCAACAGCCACCTCGGCGAGCTGGCGCAGAACGAAGACCTGTCGCGCTATATCCTCTGACGGCAGCGGGTGGATAATGCCCAGCGTTATCCACCCGCCACTCGGAAGCCCCGTCATGCGCATGCCCACCGCGATCAAACTGCACAAGGCGTCGAAGACCCTCGAGCTGCAGTACGACGCGCAGAGCTATACCCTCAGCGCCGAATTCCTCCGCGTGCACTCGCCCTCGGCCGAAGTGCAAGGCCACGGCAAACCCATCCTGCAAACCGGCAAGCTCCACGTCGGCCTGAACAGCCTGGAGCCAGCCGGCAACTACGCACTGAAACTGTGCTTCGACGACGGCCATGACAGCGGATTGTTCACCTGGGACTATCTTTATCAACTGGCGACCCGCCGCGACGAGCTCTGGGCCGACTACCTCGCGCAACTGGCCAAAGCCGGAAAAAGTCGCGACCCGAACGAGTCCATCGTCAAGCTGATGCTCTAGATCGGCCCCGCGCAATATTGCCTTAATGGTTAGGGCGCACTTTCTAATGCACCCGGGCATACTGCCGCGCGCTGTGCAATCAGGATTCGCGAACTTGCGCAAAAGCGGAAACTCGGGTAACCAAGGAACTGGCAAGTTCCATGCATTTGGCAAAGCCAGATGTTGAGAAATCGCGGAGAACCTCCGCAACCGGTAACCCGAGCAGTACCAGCCCCTCGCCCTGTGTCAGCGTGCAGGTATTCGTCTCAGGACAATGGAGCGTCGTAGAAGATGACCAACAAGAACAACGAAGATTTGAAGCAGCAGGCCTCGGAAAGCACCTTGGGTCTCAACCCGGTGATTGGCTTGCGTGGCAAGGACATCCTGAGCTCTGCCCGTATGGTGCTGGCCCAAGCACTGAAGCAACCCTTCCACAGCGCCAAACATGCCACCCATTTCGTCTTCGAACTGAAGAACGTTCTGCTCGGACAATCGGAACTGACCCCCGAGGAAGGCGACCGTCGTTTCGCCGACCCGGCCTGGAGCCAGAACCCGCTGTACCGCCGCTACCTGCAGACCTACCTGGCCTGGCGCAAGGAATTGCACGAGTGGATCGAGGACAGCAACCTCACCGAGCAGGACACCAGTCGCGGTCACTTCGTCATCAATCTGCTGACCGAAGCCATGGCGCCGACCAACAGCATGGCCAACCCGGCCGCGGTCAAGCGCTTCTTCGAGACCGGCGGCAAGAGCCTGCTCGACGGCCTGTCGCACCTGGCCAAGGACATCGTGCACAACGGTGGCATGCCCAGCCAGGTCAACATGGATGCCTTCGAAGTCGGCAAGAACCTCGCCACCAGCGATGGCGCCGTGGTGTTCCGCAATGACCTGCTGGAACTGATCCAGTACAAGCCGATCACCGAGCAGGTGCAGGAACGCCCGCTGCTGGTGGTACCGCCACAGATCAACAAGTACTACGTGTTCGACCTGTCGCAGGAAAAGAGCGTCGCCCGCTTCCTCCTGCGCAACGGCATCCAGACCTTCGTGGTCAGCTGGCGCAACCCGACCAAGGCGCAGCGTGAGTGGGGCCTGTCGACCTACATCGAGGCGCTCAAGGAAGCCATCGAGGTGGTTCTGGCGATCACCGGCAGCAAGGACCTGAACATGCTCGGCGCCTGCTCCGGCGGCCTGACCACCGCTTCCCTGCTCGGCCACTACGCCGCCATCGGCGACCAGAAAGTACATGCCCTGACCCTGCTGGTCAGCGTGCTCGACACCAAACTGGACACCCAGGTCGCCCTGTTCGCCGACGAGAAAACCCTCGAGGCCGCCAAGCGCCGCTCCTATCAGTCCGGCGTACTGGAAGGCAGCGACATGGCCAAGGTGTTCGCCTGGATGCGCCCGAACGACCTGATCTGGAACTACTGGGTCAACAACTACCTGCTTGGCAACGAGCCGCCGGTGTTCGACATCCTCTACTGGAACAACGACACCACCCGCCTGCCGGCCGCACTGCACGGCGAATTCATCGAGATGTTCAAGACCAACCCGCTGACCCGTGCCGGTGCGCTGGAAGTCTGCGGCACGCCGATTGACCTCAAGCAGGTCACCTGCGATCTGTTCTGCCTGGCCGGTACCACCGACCACATCACCCCGTGGGACGCCTGCTACAAGTCGGCGCACCTGTTCGGCGGCAAGGTCGACTTCGTGCTGTCCAACAGCGGGCATATCCAGAGCATTCTCAACCCGCCAGGCAACCCCAAAGCGCGCTACATGACCAACACCGAGATGCCGCTTGATCCGCGCGCCTGGCAGGCCAGCGCGACCAAGCATGCCGACTCCTGGTGGCTGTACTGGCAGACCTGGCTGGCCGATCGCTCGGGCAAACTGAAGAAGTCGCCGACCAGCCTCGGCAACAAGGCCTATCAGCCTGGTGAGGCGGCTCCCGGCACTTACGTACACGAGCGCTAAGCATTTGCTGCACGCCATAACCCGCAACCGCACCATTTGCACCGCTGCACCTTGCGCAGTACTGCCCGCGGCACTCGGAAGTGCCGCTCACCGCTCCGGCGCCATATGGCCGGAGCAGTGCCTGCCCACCCTCCCGGTGGGTCACTGGAGAGCCGCTTTGGATGTCGGCTCGCCACGGATCAAACCATAGGGCTCAGCGCATGCCGCAACCTTTCGCATTCCGCACCATCGAACTGGATGGCCAGACCATCCGCACGGCGGTTCGTCCCGGCAACAGCAAGCTCACACCGCTGCTGATCTTCAACGGCATTGGTGCCAACCTCGAGTTGGTCATGCCTTTTGTCCAGGCCCTCGACCCGGAGCTGGAAGTCATCGCCTTCGACGTCCCCGGCGTTGGCGGCTCGTCGACACCCAACACGCCTTACCGCTTTCCCGGCCTGGCCAAGCTGGCCGCACGCATGCTTGATTACCTGGACTACGGCCAGGTCAATGCCATCGGCGTGTCCTGGGGTGGCGCACTGGCGCAGCAGTTTGCCCACGACTATCCCGAGCGCTGCAAGAAACTGGTGCTCGCCGCCACCTCTGCCGGCGCCGTGATGGTGCCGGGCAAGCCCAAGGTGCTCTGGCGCATGGCCAGCCCGCGCCGCTATATCCAGCCGTCGTATGGTGTGCACATCGCGCCGGACATCTACGGCGGCGCCTTCCGCCGCGACCCCAAATTGGCCCTGGCGCACGCCAGCAAGGTCCGCTCGGGCGGCAAGATGGGTTACTACTGGCAGCTGTTTGCCGGCCTCGGCTGGACCAGCATCCATTGGCTACATCGAATCAAGCAGCCTACGCTGGTACTGGCCGGCGATGATGACCCGCTGATCCCGCTGGTCAACATGCGCCTGCTGGCGTGGCGCATCCCCAACTCGGAATTCCACATCATCGACGATGGCCACCTGTTCCTGGTGACCCGTGCCGAGGCCGTGGCGCCGATCATCATGAAGTTCCTCGAGGAAGAACGGCGCCGTGCCGTGATGCACCCGCAACCCACGCCTATTCGCGGTCACTGATCGCACAACTGTAGTGCTGCCCCGGCAGGCTTGCCCCCACACAGGGCCCCGCCGGACTAAACGGATTTTAGCGCGGCAGTCTGGAATGCCTTCCGGCGCGCCTTGGTACAAGCCTTGCTGTCATTAGCGTGACAGTTTGACGACGGAGCCTGCCCCATGCGTGAAAAGACTGCACCGGGATCCCTGCCGGTACCCGCCAACTTCATGAACGCGCAGAGTGCCATGGTTGGCCTGCGCGGCCGTGATCTGTTTTCCACCCTGCGCACCCTGGCTTTTCAGGGCTTGCGCCAGCCTGTGCACAGCGCCCGCCATGCACTGGCCTTCGGCAAACAACTCGGCCGCGTGATGCTGGGCGACACACTGCACAAACCCAACCCGCAGGACGCCCGCTTCAGCGATCCGACCTGGCAGCTCAACCCGTTCTACAGCCGCAGCCTGCAGGCCTACCTGACCTGGCAGAAACAACTCAAGGCGTGGATCGACGAGAGCGACCTGTCACCGGATGACCGCACCCGCGCGCACTTTCTATTCTCGCTGCTCAACGACGCCATCGCCCCCTCCAATAGCCTGCTCAATCCGCAGGCGATCAAGGAGCTGTTCAATACCGGTGGCAGCAGCGTACTGCGCGGTGCACGGCATATGCTCGACGACCTGCTGCACAACAGTGGGCTGCCCAGCCAGGTCAGCAAGCAGGCCTTCGAGGTCGGCCGCAACCTGGCCACCACCACCGGCGCCGTGGTGTTCCGCAGTGAAATGCTGGAGCTGATCCACTACAAGCCGATGAGCGAAAAACAGTTCGCCACGCCGCTGCTGATCGTCCCGCCGCAGATCAACAAGTACTACATTTTCGATCTCAGTCCGGAAAAGAGCTTCATCCAGTACTGCCTGAAGAATGACCTGCAGACCTTCGCCATCAGCTGGCGCAACCCCGACGCGCGCCATCGCGAGTGGGGCCTGTCGAGCTACGTGCAGGCACTCGAAGAAGCCAGCGAAGTATGCCGCGCGATTACCGGCAGCAAGGAAGTCAACCTGATCGGCGCCTGCGCCGGCGGCCTGACCATCGCCGCCCTGCAAGGCCACCTGCAAGCCAAGAAACAGCTGCGCAAGATTGGCTGCGCCACCTACCTGGTTAGCCTGCTGGACAGCCAGGTCGACAGCCCGGCGATGCTGTTCGCCGACGAGCAGACCCTCGAATCGGCCAAGCGCCGCTCCTACCAGAGCGGCGTGCTGGATGGCCGCGACATGGCCCGGGTGTTCGCCTGGATGCGCCCCAATGACCTGATATGGAACTACTGGGTCAACAACTACCTGCTCGGCAAGGAGCCACCGGCGTTCGACATCCTGTTCTGGAACAACGACAACACGCGCCTGCCAGCGGCCCTGCACGGCGACCTGCTGGAGCTGTTCAAGCACAACCCGCTGACCCGCAGCGGTGCCATGGAAATCTGCGGCACACCCATCGACATGAGCAAGGTCACTCTGGACAGCTTCAGCGTGGCCGGCATCAACGACCACATCACGCCCTGGGAGTCGGTGTATCGCTCGGCCTTGCTGCTGGGCGGCAACAGCCGCTTTGTGCTGTCCAACAGCGGGCATATCCAGAGCATCCTCAACCCGCCAGGCAACCCCAAAGCCACCTTCATGGAAAACGGCAAGCTAAGCTCCGACCATCGCGCCTGGTACTACGACGCGAAGAAGCGCGAGGGCAGCTGGTGGCCCGAGTGGCTGGAGTGGATTCAGCAGCGTTCGGGCGAGCGGCGCGAGACTCAGGTCGCCATCGGCAACAGCAAATATCCCGCCATGGAAGCCGCGCCCGGCACCTATGTGCATATACGCTGAAGCACAATGAAAACGACTGGCCGGGCAGCGCTCGGCCGGTTATCGTCGAAGCCCCGCGGCCATAAAATGCTCATGGAATGAAGACTCGCGACCGCATCCTCGAATGCGCCCTGAACCTGTTCAACCAGGAGGGCGAACCCAACGTCTCCACCCTCGAAATCGCCAATGAAATGGGCATCAGCCCAGGCAATCTGTATTACCACTTCCATGGCAAGGAGCCGGTGATCCTCGAGCTGTTCGAGCGTTTCCAGAGCGATATGGCGCCGCTGCTGGATCCGCCGCTGGATGTCGAACTGGGCGCCGAGGACTACTGGCTGTTCCTGCACCTGATCGTCGAGCGCCTGGCGCAGTACCGCTTCCTGTTCCAGGATCTGTCCAACCTGGCCGGACGCCTGCCCAAGCTGGCACGTGGTATTCGCCACTGGCTCAATCAGCTCAAGCGTACTCTGGCCACCCTGCTGGCCCGCCTCAAGGCCGAAGGCCAGCTGCTCAGCGAAACCCAGTCACTCGGTCAACTGGTCGAACAGATCACCCTGACCCTGCTGTTCTCCCTCGACTACCAGCGCATCGTCGGTGCCGATGGCGAAGTGCGCCTGGTGGTCTACCAGATCATGATGCTGGTCGCCCCCCACCTCACTCCGGGTTCACGCCACGCCGCCGAACACATCGCGCAGCGCTACCTGCAAGCCTGAAACGCAAACGCCCGGCACTAGGCCGGGCGTTTGTGGTACTGAGCGGAAACTCAGGACGGGGTAGCAGGTGCTACCGGAGCAGCTACCGGAGCAGCGGCTGCAGGTGCAGCGGCCGGAGCAGCAGGCTTGGCAGCGGCCGGCTTGGCGGCAGCTTTCGGTGCAGCCGGCTTCTTCGCTACTGCCGGCTTGGCAGCCGGTTTCGCAACAGGCTTGGCCGCAGCTTTGGCGACCGGCTTGGCAGCCGGTTTAGCCGCAGGCTTGGCAGCAGCTTTGGCAACCGGCTTGGCGGCCGGTTTAGCTGCAGGCTTGGCGACGGCCTTGGCAGCTGGCTTGGCGACCGACTTCACCGATACACCGGTGAGCTTCTCGATCTGCTTGGTCAGGGTATCAACCTTGGCCTGCAGCGCCTTCACTTCGTTGCGGCTCGGCACACCGAGGCGGGAGATCGCACTGTTCAGGCGCTTGTCAAAAGCCTCTTCCAGTTCGTTCCACTTACCCAGGGCCTTGTCTTTGACTTCGTCGACTTTCGACTTGGCCGAACCAACAGTCGAATCAACGGTGGTTTTCACCGCGCCCAGCTGCTTGTCGACTTCGGTCTTGGCCTGCTTCTCGGCTTTCTCGCCATCCTTGACCAGACCGTCGAACAGCTTGGTGCCGTCCTTGCTGACCTTGGAATAGGCGCCGAGGCCTGCCAGCCAGATCTGCCGCGAGTACTTCTCGATCTCGCCGATCCAGGAACTGGTTTCCTTCTTTGCCACTGGCTTCTTAGCTGCGGGTTTTGCAGCGGTAGTTTTTTTAACAGCCATCCTGCCTCTCCTTATTGGGTACGCGCGACACGTTCAAGCAATGCATTCAACTCGTCCAGCTTAGCAGAGAGTGCCTCAACGTCTTGCTTGGAGGGAATACCCATGCGGTTCAGCGCGCTGGCAACACGATTGTCGAAAGCTTTTTCGACCTTATCGAGCTGCACTTCAACTTTCTCTTTAACGCCGAAAACGCTGGTCTTGACGCTTTCCAGCTGAGTA
Organism: Aquipseudomonas guryensis; assembly: GCF_014164785.1. Taxonomy (GTDB): domain Bacteria; phylum Pseudomonadota; class Gammaproteobacteria; order Pseudomonadales; family Pseudomonadaceae; genus Aquipseudomonas; species Aquipseudomonas guryensis. Next base: position 663,679 of record NZ_JACJFN010000001.1, read on the forward strand.
GTGATCTGGCTGTTGGCAGCTTCAACCTGCTCGTTCACCAGCTTCTTGCCTTGCTTCTCAACGCCTTCGCCGGCCTTGACCAGCTCTTTGAAATAATCAGCGCCTTCCTGGCCTGCCTTGACATAGGCACCCAGACCGGCCAGCCAGACCTTGTGGGCGTAGGCCTTCACATCGGTCAGGACGGTAGCTTTGCTTTCGACTTCGGCTTTCTTCTTAACGACGGCTTTAGTGGCCATGGGGCACCTCACGCTCAATGTGATGGAAAGTTGGTCCTTTTGCAGGACTTGAGCTCAAGGTAGGGAGAAAAATTAGAAATCACATACTAGGTCGCGAAATAGATTGTCCACCCCGGCTTTCAAGCCTGCAGATGCTTGTCCAGGGTGTCTTCGATTTCGCGCTTGATGGTGCCGCCTAGGGCCGACAGCAGCAGGCCGAGGTTGAGCTTGACGCGCACCTGATCGGCGCTCACCTCGATGGTGCCGTCGGCGCCACTGCGCTTGAACTCCAGGGTGTCGCCGGCCCAGCGGTATTTCACGTCGTATTCGCGGGCCAAGCGCTCGGCGAGCATCTCGGCTTTCTCGCGAGCGGCTTCGCGGCCAAGGGAGTGAGAACGTTCGACGGTGATACGGGCCATGCACAACTCCGACAGCGACCTAGTGTCGCACGACTATACCGCGCCGCCTGGCGCCAAGACAAAGGCCGGCCACGGGTTTAGAATGGCCGCCACTTTGATTCCGGTGACCGCGACATGAATGACCCGCGCAAGGCCCACGACAGCGAACCGACCACCCACTTCGGCTTTCAGGACGTCCCGGAAAGCCAGAAGGCCGAGAAGGTCGCCGAGGTGTTCCACTCGGTAGCGGCCAAATACGACCTGATGAACGACGTGTTGTCCGGCGGCATGCACCGCCTGTGGAAACGCTTCACCATCGAACTGTCCGGCGTACGCGTGGGCAACCGCGTGCTGGATATCGCCGGCGGCACCGGCGACCTGGCGCGCAAGTTTTCCAGCCTGGTTGGTCCGACTGGCGAAGTGGTACTGGCCGACATCAACGAGTCGATGCTGAAAGTCGGCCGTGACCGCCTGCTCGACAAGGGCGTGGCCGGCAACGTGGTGTTCGTCCAGGCCGACGCAGAGAAACTGCCGTTCCCGGACAACCACTTCGACGTGGTCACCATCGCCTTCGGCCTGCGCAACGTCACCCACAAGGAAGACGCCCTGCGCTCCATGCTGCGTGTGCTCAAGCCAGGTGGCCGCCTGCTGGTACTGGAGTTCTCCAAACCCGCCAGCCCGCTGCTGGCCAAGGCCTACGACGCCTACTCGTTCGCCTTCATGCCGCTGGCCGGCAAGCTGATCACCAACGACTCGGAAAGCTACCGCTACCTGGCCGAATCGATCCGCATGCACCCGGATCAGGACACCCTCAAGGCGATGATGGTCGAAGCCGGCTTCGAGCGCGTGACCTACCACAATATGACCGGCGGCATCGTCGCCCTGCACCGTGGTATCAAGCCGTAATGCTACTTAGCGGGCTACTGGCCGGCGTCGAACACGGCCTCAACCGCGTGCTGGCCATGGACAGCACCGCGCTGCCGCGCCTGGCCCGGCTGGACGGCAAGGTCATCGCCATCGATTGCCAGAGCCCGGCGCTGCAACTGTTCCTCCTGCCCAGCGGCGAGGGTCTGCAGCTGGCCAGCCAGTGGAGTGGCGCCGACTGCACCCTGCGCGCCCCGGCTGCCAGTTTGCTGCGCCTGGCCCTGGCCAAGGACAAGACCAGCGTCCTGCACCGCCCGGAAGTCGAGCTGGAGGGCGACAGCGCCGTCCTGCTGGAGCTGACCAAGATCCTCCAGGACCTCGAACTGGACTGGGAATACGAGCTGTCGCGCTGGCTCGGCCCGGTCGGCAGCCAGCTGCTCAGTGGCCACCTGCGCAGCCGGGCGAGCTGGGCCGGCAACAGCCTGGACAGCCTGCGCCACAACCTCGCCGACTATCTCAGCGAAGAATCGCGCCACCTGGTCGGCCAGCGTGAGGCTGACGCACGCTTCGCCGAACTCGACCACCTCAAGCTCGCCCTCGACCGCCTCGACGCGCGTATCGAGCACCTCGCCCGCAAGGTAAAACCCTCCGAATGAAGCTGCTTGCCGCCCGCCGCCTGCTGCGCATCCTGCGCGTGGTGATTCGCTACCGCCTCGACGACCAGTTGCTGCACCTGCCGCTGCCCACCTGGATGCGCATGTTGCGCTTCGTCCTGCCCTGGCGCTGGCTGCCGCGCCGCGCCTCGCAGCTGAGCCGTGGCGAAGCCCTGCGCCTGGCCTTGGAAGACCTCGGACCGATCTTCATCAAGTTCGGCCAGCTGCTCTCCACCCGTCGTGACCTGCTGCCGCCGGACATGGCCGACGAGCTGGCTAAGCTGCAGGACCAGGTGCCGCCCTTCCCTGCCGCCGAGTCGGTGGCACGTATCGAAGAACAGCTCGGCGCCAGCGTCTCTGAGGTCTTCGCCCGCTTCGAAGTGGAACCACTGGCCTCGGCCTCGGTAGCCCAAGTCCATGCGGCGCAGCTGAAAAGCGGCGAGGAAGTGGTGGTCAAGGTGATCCGCCCCGGGCTCAAGCCGATCATCCGCTCGGACCTCGCCTGGCTGTTCCTCGCCGCGCGTCTCGCCGAGAAGGCCTCGGCCGATGCGCGCCGCCTGCGCCCGGTGGAAGTGGTCAGCGACTACGAGAAGACCATCTACGACGAACTCGACCTGCTGCGCGAGGCGGCCAACGCCAGCCAGCTGCGGCGCAACTTCGATGGTTCCGACCTGCTCTACGTACCCCAGGTGTACTGGGACTGGTGCCGGCCGAAAGTGCTGGTTATGGAGCGCATCTACGGCGTGCCGGTGACCGACATGGCCACCCTGGCCGACCAGCGCACCAACATGAAACTGCTGGCCGAGCGCGGCGTGGAAATCTTCTTCACCCAGGTATTCCGCGACAGCTTCTTCCATGCCGACATGCACCCCGGCAACATCTTCGTCAGCACCCGCACGCCGTGGAGCCCGCAGTACATCGCGATCGACTGCGGCATCGTCGGCAGCCTCACCCCCGAGGACCAGGACTACCTGGCGCGCAACCTGATCGCCTTCTTCAAACGCGACTACCGCCGCGTGGCGCAGCTGCACATCGACTCCGGCTGGGTGCCGGCCGAAACCAAGGTGAATGATTTCGAGGCGGCCATCCGCACCGTCTGTGAACCGATCTTCGAGAAGCCACTGAAGGACATCTCCTTCGGCCAGCTGCTGCTGCGCCTGTTCCAGACCGCACGCCGCTTCAACATGGAAGTGCAGCCGCAGCTGGTGCTGTTGCAGAAGACCCTGCTCAACATCGAAGGTCTGGGCCGCCAGCTGTACCCGGACCTGGATCTGTGGAGTACCGCGCAGCCCTTCCTCGAGCGCTGGATGCGTGAACGCATCAGCCCGCTGCACCTGTTGCGCAACCTGCAGCAGCAGGCCGAGCAGGTGCCGCATCTGTCGCAGATGGCTCGCGACACCCTCGAGCGTCTCAACCAGCAGCCCGCGGCTGCACCCGTGGCGCCCGCGCCTACGCACGCCTGGCCACTGCGCCTGGTTGGCGCAGCTCTGATCGCCGGCGGCGTCAGCCAGGGCCTGAGCCTTGCCGTTGCCAGCTGGGCCGCCTGGCTCAGCCTGAGCGCCGGCCTGCTGCTGATCCTGCGTCGATAGCCAGTGCCGGCTACGGCTGGCACACTAGCCGAGCGCCAATTGTGTGCAGCACCTGCACCAACAGCGCCCAGCATTTACCGGCTGCGCCCAGCGCAGCATGAGACAAGCCCTGACGGGCGGAATAGCGATGACTGACTGGCTCGACGAAATCACCTGGAACGAAGATGGCCTGGTTCCGGCCATCGCCCAGGACCACAAGACCGGGCGCGTGCTGATGATGGCCTGGATGAACCGCGAGGCTCTGGCCCTCACCGCCGCGGAGCAGCGTGCCATCTACTGGTCACGTTCGCGTGGCAAGCTGTGGCGCAAGGGCGAGGAATCCGGCCATGTGCAGAAGCTCCACGAACTGCGCCTGGACTGCGATGCCGACGTGATCATCCTGATGGTCGAACAGCTAGGCGGGATTGCCTGCCATACCGGGCGCGAAAGTTGCTTCTATCGGGTGTGGCAAGAAGGCGCGTGGCACACCGTCGATCCGGTACTGAAAGACCCGCACGCCATCTACCATACGGAACACAAGCATGAGTGACACCCTCACCCGCCTGGCCGAGGTGCTGGAGGCGCGCAAAGGCGCGGCGCCGGACAGTTCCTACGTTGCCAGCCTGTATCACAAGGGCCTCAACAAGATTCTGGAAAAAGTCGGCGAAGAGTCGATCGAAACCATTCTTGCGGCCAAGGACGCAGCCATCAACGGCGATTGCAGCGACCTGATCTACGAAACCGCGGACCTCTGGTTCCACAGCCTGGTCATGCTCGCCGCTCTCGGCCAGCACCCGCAGGCCGTGCTGGACGAGCTGGACCGGCGTTTCGGCCTGTCCGGGCACGTCGAAAAAGCGGCGCGCCCCACATCCGACTGATCATTTGCGAGGACTGAGTACATGGGCATTTTCGACTGGAAACACTGGGTCGTCATTCTGATCGTGGTGGTACTGGTGTTCGGCACCAAGCGCCTGAAGAACCTCGGTTCCGACCTGGGCGAGACCATCAAGGGCTTCCGCAAAGCAATGAACACCGAAGAAGACGACAAGTCCGCCGAGCCGCAGCCGCAACAACCGGCCCCGGCCCCGGCCACCGGCGAGCAGCTGCACAAGCCGCAGACTATTGACGCCCAGGCCCAGCGGGTCGAAGAGCCTGCGCGCAAGGACTGACCCCAGGCCATGTTCGATATCGGCTTTTCCGAACTGCTGCTGGTCGGCCTGGTGGCGCTGATCGTCTTCGGCCCCGAGCGCTTGCCCGGTGCCGCGCGCACGGCCGGCCTGTGGGTCGGCCGGCTGAAGCGCAGCTTCAGTGCGATCAAGGCCGAGGTGGAACGCGAGATCGGCGCCGACGAGGTACGCCGTCAGCTGCATAACGAGCAGATCCTGCAGATGGAACGCGAGCTCAAGCAGTCGATCCTGCCGCCGGCCATTGCTCCGGCTGACACTGCGCCCGGCGAGTCGCCCGCAGCAACCAGCGCAGAGCCCGTGCCGAGTCCCGCCAGCAACGCCCCCGTCCAGCCTTCGGAGGCCACGCGCCTGCCATGAGTCAAAGCCAAACCGAACCGGATGCCGAGATGCCCCTGGTAGCGCACCTCACCGAGCTGCGTACGCGTCTGTTGCGCTGTGTGATCGCGATCTTCGTGGTATTCGCCTGCTTGTTCTACTTTGCCCAGGACATCTACACCATCGTCTCGGCACCGCTGCGCGCTTACCTGCCGGAAGGCGCGACGATGATCGCCACCGGCGTCGCCTCGCCGTTCCTCACGCCGTTCAAACTGACCGCCTGGTGCGCGCTGTTCCTCGCTGTGCCGATCATCCTGCATCAGGTCTGGGGCTTTATCGCGCCGGGTTTGTACAAACACGAGAAGCGCATCGCCATGCCCCTGCTGGTCTCCAGCATCCTGCTGTTTTACGGCGGCATGGCCTTCGCCTACTTTCTGGTGTTCCCGCTGATCTTCCACTTCTTCGCCAGCGTGACCCCGGAAGGGGTGGCGATGATGACCGACATCAACGAGTACCTGGACTTCGTCCTCACCCTGTTCTTCGCCTTCGGCGTGGCCTTCGAGATCCCGGTGGCGACATTCCTGGTCATCTGGGTCGGCGTGGTCGACATCGACACCCTGAAGAAGAGCCGTCCCTACGTGATCGTCGGCTGCTTCGTAGTCGGCATGATCCTCACCCCGCCGGACATCTTCTCGCAGACTCTACTGGCCGTGCCGATGTGGATGCTGTTCGAGGTCGGCCTGCTGTTTGGCGGCCTGGTGCGCAAGCGCAGCGAGCATGAGCCGGACGACGACGCCGGCGACCAGCCGCCCGCAACGCAGCCGTGAACCTGCTGCTACTGGAAGACGCCGACTTCGTTGCGGCGGATCGCGTCGTCCTCGCCGGGCGGCGCCTCAAGCACCTGCAGGAAGTGCACCGCGCCGCTGTCGGCGACAGCCTGCGGGTCGGTCGCCTCGGCGGCCTGATGGGCAGCGGCACCCTGCTGGAACTGAGCGAACAACATGCCGCACTACAGGTCAGCCTGGACCAGACGCCGCCGGCCAAACTGCCACTGACCCTGCTGCTGGCCCTGCCGCGGCCGAAGATGCTCAAGCGCGTGCTGCAGACGATCAGCGCCATGGGCGTGCCACGGCTGATCCTGCTCAACAGCTACCGGGTGGAAAAAAGCTTCTGGCAGACCCCTTTTCTCGAACCGGAAGCGCTGCGCGAGCAACTGATCCTCGGTCTGGAACAGGCGCGCGACACCGTGCTGCCCGAGGTGATCATCGAGAAACGCTTCAAGCCCTTCGTCGAAGACCGCCTGCCGGGCATCGCCGCCGGCAGCCTCGGCCTGGTCGGCCATCCCGGTGACTTCCCAGCCTGCCCGCGCGCGATCGAGCAACCGGTGACCCTGGCCATCGGCCCGGAAGGCGGCTGGATTCCCTACGAGGTGGACAAGCTGCGCGAAGCCGGCCTGCAACCGGTGCAGCTGGGCGAACGCATCCTGCGCGTGGAAACGGCGGTGCCGGTGCTGCTGGCGCGGTTGTTCTGATCATCGATTTCGGCATAGTCTGAGACACCGCCAGCTACTGCGGAGTCCGTCATGCGCCCACTGACCATCGACCTCGACCGCCTGGCCGCCGCCTTCGTCAGCACCAACGGCGACTTTCGCCTCGACCTGCTCAGCGGCAGGATTCTCGACATTCCACCCGTCGGCGCCGATCCACAGATCGAACAACTGCTGGAAGAAGAGCCCGAGCGCCTGCTGGCGGTGGATAGCCTGACGCCAGGGGCGATGCTCGCGTTGATGGCCGAGTTTCTCCCGGAAGTCGAGCAACTGGCCGCCTACACCGCCCTGCAAGCCGCCCTGGACAGCCGCAAGCCGCTACGCAGCTTCCACAACGCTCTCAACCAGTTCCCCGACGTGCAATCTGCCTGGCAGGCCTTCGAGGCCGAACGCCTGCGCGAGCTGGCGCTGGATTGGCTGGCGGAGAATGAACTGGAGTTGCGTGTGTAGCCCGGATGCAATCCGGGAAACCGGCAACACCAACCCGGATTGCATCCGGGCTAGGGCAGCGAAAGTGAACCGTTCAGCTTTCCAGCAGGAAGGTCACCGGCCCGTCGTTGACCAGGTGCACCTGCATATCGGCGCCGAAACGCCCGGTGGCCACCTGCGGGTGCTGCTGGCGGGCCAGCTCGACCAGCTGTTCGAACAGTTCAGCACCCAGCGCCGGGGCTGCAGCGCTGGAGAAGCTCGGGCGCAGGCCGCTCTTGGTATCGGCGGCCAGGGTGAACTGCGAGACCAGCAGCAAGCCGCCGCAGACGTCCTTGAGCGACAGGTTCATCTTGCCGTCGGCATCGCTGAACACCCGGTAGTTGAGCAGCTTGTGCAGCAGCTTGGCGACACTGGCCGGGTTGTCCTGCGGCTCGACGCCGACCAGCGCCAGCAAGCCCTGATCGATGGCACCAACAATTTCGCCGGCCACTTCGACGCGTGCGCCACTCACGCGCTGGATCAGTGCCTTCATGCTTCTTCGAGAGGCAGGTCGAGCAGGCGCCGCGCCAGTTGGTCGGCGGCGCGCACCAGAGCATCGGTGATGCCCACTTCGGCGGCGGCGTGGCCGGCATCGCGGATGATCTGCAGCTCGCTGTTGGGCCAGGCCTGGTGCAGCGCCCAGGCATTGTCCAGCGGGCAGATCAGGTCGTAGCGACCATGCACGATCACCCCCGGCAGATGGGCGATCTTCGGCATATCGCGCAGCAGTTGATCGGGGGCGAGGAAGGCATTGTTGACGAAGTAGTGGCACTCGATGCGGGCGATCGACAGGGCGCGGTGCGGCTCGCTGAAACGATCGACCACCTGCGGATTGGGGCGCAGGGTGGCGGTACGCCCTTCCCAGGTCGACCAGGCCTTGGCCGCATGCATCTGGGCGATCTGGTCGGGGCCGGTGAGGCGCTTGTAGAACGCCTGCATCAGGTCGCCGCGCTCATCGGCCGGGATCGGCGCCAGGTAGTCTTCCCAGAAATCCGGGAACAGGCGGCTGGCGCCTTCCTGATAGAACCAGTGGAAGTCCTGCGGGCGGCACAGGAAGATGCCGCGCAGGATCAGCCCATGCACCCGCTCCGGATGGGTCTGTGCATAGGCCAGGGCCAGGGTCGAACCCCAGGAACCGCCGAACAGCACCCACTTATCGATGCCGAGATGCTCACGGATGCGCTCCATGTCGGCCACCAGTTCCTGGGTGGTGTTGTTCTCCAGGCTGGCGTGCGGGGTGGAGCGGCCGCAGCCGCGCTGGTCGAAGGTGACGATGCGATACAGGTTGGGGTCAAAATAGCGGCGGCTGGCGCCATCGCAGCCGGCACCCGGGCCGCCATGGATAAACACCACCGCCAGCCCATCCGGAGTGCCGCTTTCGTCAACATAGAGGACGTGCGGTTCCTGCACCGCCAACTCGTGGCGGGCAAAGGGTTTAATCTCCGGATACAAAGTCTGCATGCTGCACTCCCGAATCTGTGCGAAAGAGCCTGCCCGGGCGCGGCGTATTCGCAGCCATCCCGCGCAGACTTTAAGGTCCCTTTTGATCAGGTGCCGAACATCTGTCGTGGCGGCCATCATAACCATGAAAACGGAGTTGAGCATGCCTACCAAGCTATTTGCTGTGCCTTTCCTCGTCTTGCTCGCCCTGCTTGGTGGCTGCACCAAAAGCGACCCGCAGGCGGCGCTGGAAGCCGCCGTGCAGCAGTTGCAGGACAATCTGGAGGCCAAGAAAGCCAGTACGGTCATGGAACAGCTGCACACGCAGTTCAGCGCCCAGCAGCAGTACGACAGTGAATGGGCGGGGCGCACCATGGCCCTGCTGTTCCTGCGCCACAAGCAGGTCAAGATACTGGCCCTGAGCAAGAGCAGCCGCATCGACCCGACCTACAGCAGCAAGGGCTACACCGAGGCGCAGATTGCCATGAGCGGCGCCGAGGGCCTGATCCCGGACAGCGCCCAGCACTACAGCGTCAAGCTGGAGTGGTGGCTGGAAGACGGCGAATGGCGCCTGGCCAAGCTCGACTGGGAATAATGGGGAGTCTGGATGCAATCCGGGAAGCAGGCGACTCCACCCCCGGATTGCATCCGGGCTACAAAGCCAACGACTTCAGAACAGGTAGGGCACGAACATCTTGCTGCGCGCCATGTACGCCCGGTACGCGTCGCCGAAGTAGGCCAGGCACTCGGCCTCGTCGCGCCGCGCCGCCAGGTACAGCAACACACTGGCCAGCAGGCCCAGGCCAAGGGTCAAGCCATCGAGGCGCTTGCAGGCGATGCCCCAGGTCAGCAGCAGCAGCGAGCAGAACAGCGGGTGGCGGATAAAACGGTAGATGCCGCCGGTGACCAGTTGCGAAGTACGCTCGAAGGCATACAGCTCGTCGTCGACCCGCTGCTCGCTCGGCCGGCCATCGCGGCGCAGCTGGAAGATGCCCAGCCCCAGCACCAGCAACGAGGTGAACAGCAGCAGCCAGGACAGCTTCTGGTGCAGGGCGTAGCGGTCCTCGAACCAGACCGGCGCATTCAGCACCAGCAGCGCCAGCATCACCTCCCAGGCGAAGAAGCGGTAGAAACCATGGGACTGCGGACGGCGCAGCACCCGCCAGGAAATACCGATCAGGGCTACCGAGCCCAGGGCAAAGGCCAACCACTGCTGCCACATCATCCTTGCACTCCTTTGTTCAATCTGCCCCGCAGGCCACAGCCCAGGCGCTGCGCCTGCTGCAGGCCCTCTGTTACACTGCCCGACCACCTGTTTCGACCGCCCGCAATGGATCGCACCCAACTGCACAGGCTCCTGCCCCATCAAGGCCCCGCCCTCTGGCTGGACGGCCTGCTGACGCATGACGCCCGGCGTATCGAAGGGCTCAGCGCCTGGCAGCATCTCGCCGCCTTCGGCGCTGATGCCTCGCCCTGCCTGCTGTTCGAGGCGGCGGCGCAATTGTGCGCGGCGCATGGTGCCCTATACGGCGCCGATAGTGCCATCGAAATGGCCCTGGTCGGCAAGCTCTCGCAGCTGCAGCTGCACCACCAGCCGAGCCTGCGCCAGGGCGCGCTGCGGGTCGCCGCCAGCCAGGAGACCCTGAGCCCAGCCGGCGCACTGTACGCCTTCACCATCCACGCCGAGGAGCGCCTGCTGCTCGACGGCAAACTGCTGCTGGTGCTGGTCCGTGCTTGAGCTGCGCGACCTCGGTTTCCGCTACCCGGGCAGCGAACGGGCGGCGCTGCAGGGCATCAATCTGCAGCTGCAGGCCGGCCAGTGCCTGGGCCTGCTCGGCAGCAACGGCGCCGGCAAGACCACCCTGCTCTCGCTGCTCAGCGGCATGCTGCCGCTGCAACAGGGCGAGCTGCGCTGGAGCGCCACCCCGCGCCTGGGCCTGGTGCCGCAGCAACTGGCCTTCTACGCCGGGCTCAAGGTGCGCGAGAACCTCGACCTGTTCGCCGACCTCTATCGCCTGCGCGGCGACGAGCGCCGCCTGCGCCTCGAGCAGTGCATCGCCACCTGCGCCCTAGAAGACAAGTTGTCACGCCGCGCCGAAGGCCTGTCCGGCGGCGAGCAGCGCCGGCTGAACTTCGCCATTGGCCTGCTGCAACCGGCCGACCTGTACCTGTTCGACGAAGCCACGGTGGGCGTCGATGCCACTAACCGCCAACTGCTGCTCGGCGCCATCGAACAGCTGAGTGCGGCCGGCAAGACGGTGATCTACACCAGCCACTACCTGGAAGAAGTCGAACGGGTCGCCCAGCGCATCCTCCTGCTGCACGAAGGAGAGGTGCGCCTGGACCTGGACAAGCACCAGCTGCTCGGCGACGACCATGGCCTGCTGCTGGAATGGCCGGACGCCGCACCGGCGGGCCTGCAGGAACTGCTCGCCAGCCTGCAGCTAACGGTCGAGGTACTGCCCGGCGGCCTGCGCATACCCCAGCTGGATGGGCAACAACTGCTGCAGATCAGCCAGTTCATCGCCGCGCAAAAACAGCTGCCCAGTCTGCTGCGCTTCGGCCGTCCGTCGCTGGAGCAGCTCTATCTGCGCCTTAACGGAGGCCGGCTATGAGGCTGCAAGCCCTGGTGCGCAAGGAAATCCGCCTGCTGCTGCGCGACCCCCATGCCCTGGCCGTGCTGTTCATCATGCCGGCGCTGTTCCTAGTGCTAATGGCTGGCGCCATGTCCAGCTACCTGCAGGACCGCCCGCCAGCCCTGCGCCTGGTGCTCGACATCCCCAGCGCCAGCGACTCCAGCCAGTTCTTCCAGGCGGCCCTGCAGGCGCAGCTACCAGGCAGCGAACTGCTGGCCGAGAGCGCCGAGCCACTGGCCCATGTGCGCCTGAGTGCCGAGTTTGCCGCCACCCTGCTGGACAGCCCGCACCAGGGCCCCAGCCTGAGTTTCCCCGCGCAGTTCGACAAGTTGGCGCGCCAGCGCCTGCACAGCGCGGTAAGCATCGCCCTGGCGCAGACCCGCCTGCAGGCCTTCCTCGCCGACAGCGGCATGCTCGACCCGACGCTGAGCCTGGAGGAACGCCTGCAGCAGGTGCAGCAACGCACCCAGAGCCAGATCGACGAGCAGGAAGAGCTGGCCAGCGGCGACCTCAGCGGCCGCGCCAACGCCAGCCAGCTGAGCGTGCCGGCCTGGCTGATCTTCGGCATGTTCTTCATCACCCTGCCGATGGCCGGCGGCTTCCAGCGCGAACAGCAGAGCGGCACCCTGCTGCGTTTCCGCTGCCTGGGGCTGAGCCTCGGCACCCTGGCCCTGAGCAAGCTGCTGCCCTACTTCGCCCTCAACCTGCTGCAGTTCGCCCTGCTTCTGGCGCTCGGTGTGTATGGCCTGCCCGCCATCGGCCTGCAGGCCCTGAGCCTGCCCGGCAGCACCGCCGCTTATGCCCTGCTGGCAGTCAGCGTGGCCCTGGCCACTTGCAGCCTCGGCCTGCTGCTGGCCGCCCTGGCGCGCAGCAGCGAGCAGGCGCTGCTGCTCGGCGGCGGGCTGAACATCCTGCTCGCCGCCATCGGCGGGATCATGGTGCCGAAAAGCGTGATGCCGGCGGCCATGGCCCAACTGGCCGAAGTTTCCCCGATGAGCTGGGCGCTGGACGCCTTCCTCACCCTGCTGGTGGGCCACGGCTCATCGCTCGACATCGCCCCCTACTGCGCGCGCCTGCTGCTGTTTGCAGCGGTGTGCGGGGTCGCCGGGCTGCTCCTGTTCCGTCACCGAGTGCAGCAAACGCAATGGACCACACACTACTAGAACAACAACTCAAGCAACTGCTGATTCGCGAGTGCGACAAGGAAGACGATATCGACTGGCAGAGCATCGCCGACGACGAGCCGCTGTTCGGCAGCAAGAGCCGCATCGCGATGGACAGCCTGGACGCCCTGCAGGTGTCCCTGGCCCTGCAACAGCACTACGGCGTGCGTATCGAAGGCGCCAAGGACGGTCGGCGCATCCTTGGCAGCATCGCCAGCATTGCCGACTACATCCGTAGCAGCACAAAGTGATTCCGGTCTATCTGCAACGCGGCGTGTTGCACAGCTGCCTGGGCGACGACCTGGCCAGTGCCGCCCGCGCCCTCGGCCAGGGTACGCTGCCGCAGGCAGAGCAGTTCCTCCTGCATGAGCAACAGCAGCCGCGCCCTTTCCTGTATGCCGGCGCCAGCGCGGATGACCTCGGTCAGCGCCTGGAGCATCTGCTCGATGAGCTGCTCGGTGCCGACGCCAAGGATCTGAGCGACTGTCTGCTGATCATCGCCAGCACCAGCCTGGATATCACCGAGCTGGAAAGCCGCACCAGTGCCGAACAGGGCTTTCGCCCGGAACACTCGACGCCACTCGATCTGCTGGCCGAGCGACTGCGCCAGCGCCGCGGCTTCTTAGATGCTTTCACCCTCAACACCGCCTGCACCAGCGCGGCCAACGGTCTGCTGTATGGCGCCCGCCTGCTCGCCGCCGGCGCCTTCCAACGGGTGGTGGTGCTGGCCTTCGAGACGCCCAGCGCCCTGGCCATGCAGGGCTTCGGCGCGCTGGAGCTGACCAGCGCCAGCGGCCAGTACCGGCCGTTCCATCCCGAGCGCGACGGCCTGATCCTCGGCGAATGCTATGCCGCCAGCCTGCTTAGCCTGCAACCCGGCCCGGCACCATTGGCGCGCCTGCTCGGCGGCTACAGCGCCTGCGACACCAGCAGCCTGACCACCACCCGCGAAGACGGCAGCCATATCGACGCGGTGATGCAGCAGGCCCTACGCAGTGCCGGACGCAACGCCGCCGAGGTGGCCCTGGTCAAGCTGCACGGCACCGCCACCGGCGCCAACGACCACGCGGAAAACAACGGCATGCGCCGCCTATTCGGCGAACAACTGCCGGCGCTGTGCGTACTCAAGCCCTGGCTCGGCCACACCCTGGGCGCCTGCGGCCTGAGTGAAACCCTGCTGCTGGCCCAGCGCCTGCAGCAGGGCACCCTGCCTGGCCTGGACTACGCCAGCGAGGCGCTGTTGCCCCTGCCGGACAAGCCCCTCGACGTGGCAACGGATGCCCTGCTGCTGGCCAATTTTTTCGGCTTCGGTGGCAACAATGCCAGCCTGGTGCTGCAAGGCTGCAGCGCGGGAGTACCCTCATGCGAGTGATCGCCGCCAGTGAAATCCACGGCAGCGCCGCCACCAGCGACAAGCAGCTGAAAGCGGCGCTGAGCCAGTGGCTGGAAAGCCCGCCCCGACGCATCGACCGCCTGATCTTCCAGGCCCTGCTCGGAGCTGCGGCCCTGAAGGCGCAAGTGCACAGCGATTGCGGCCTGTACCTGGCCTCACGCCACCCGGCGCGACCGACCATGGGCGCGCTGCTGGATGCCGTGTGCGTGCAGCACAAGCAGCCGAAACCCTTCGAATTCGTCAACAGCGTGAGCAATGCCGCCGGTTTCCACGTCGCCCAGCAGCTGGGCCTGGAAGGGCCTAACCTGTTTATCGGCGCCGGGCCACGAGCCTGGACGCAGCTACAGGCGCTGGCCCAACTGGACTTGCAGGATGGGCTGATCGGCCAGGCGCTGTTGCTGCTGGTCGAGGAAAGCGAGGACTTCCGCGTGCAAGGGGTGTTGCTGGAAGGCAATCAGCCAGGCGCGCCAGCTACGGACTTCGCCGCGCTGACCGCCGGCATCGAGGTACGGCGCCTCAGTTTGTAGGGCGCGCCGTGTGCACCTGATCGCCTCGCACGGATCTTGAGGTGCGCACGGCGCACCCTACGACTTCGGCGTTCCCCCTCAGCCCTTGCGCTTGGCCCAGGCGCCCAGCTCCTGCATCAATACCCGCTCCTGCCCGGCAATACCGCGCAGCATCTCCGCGATCGGGCGGAAATCCGGCGCCTCGCCCTTGTTGCGGCTGGCACGCACGCAGGCCGAGGCAAACTGGCGCCAGTCGTCGCCGATGGCGGTGAGATGGACCGAGGCCTGCTGCAGCGGGGCAGCGCCGATCAGCTCGCCCGCCTCCTGCAGGAAGCTGGCGTACATGAAGCGAAAGCCCGCGCCGCCGGTGCCGATCTCTTCCTGCATGCGCACGATATGGGTGAGGTACAGGCGGTTGTATTTGGCCTGCGCAGGATCGAGCCGCTCGATCTGCTTGGCCAGGTGCTGGATGCCGCGGATGCCGATCCACGGCAGCGGCATGCCATCGAGGATACGTGTGGTCGACAGCACGCTCTGGCGGATCAGTTTCTCCCAATCCTGTTCCTGCGGTACGTCGTCAAGCCAGTACATCAGACCCTTGGCCGCCAGCGCGCCCTTGGCGAAGCGCGCTTTCTGCAGGTCGGCGCTGGCGCAGCGCACCGGCTCCTCGAACACCGGATCACTGATCAGGTACTCGTCGCCGTCACGGCCGTAGGCCAGCAGGTTGTGCGCGTTGAAGTGGAAGCGCATCTCCGGCGGGAAGTACGGCAGCCAGAACACCGAGCTTTGCAGGCCGGCCAGGCGCCCGCTGTCGAGCAGCGCATCCAGCTCACGACGGCCCTGTTCGGGGTTGCCGAAGGTGCGGCTGTGCAGGCGTGCGCCGAGGCGCTTGCTCAGGGTCTTGATCAGTTGCTTGGGCGGCATGCGGTAGGCAATCAGCGGCATGCCGCTGAGCTTGACGATCGGCAGGTAGGCGAAGGCCAGGCCGGACGCCAGACCGAAGGCCATCGGCTCGCTCATCGGCAAGCCGGCATGGCTCAGCAGGCTGGCCATCACCCCGCTCTCGCAATGGGCGCTCTGGCGGTGCTGGAAATGCGGTTCGAAGCGGGTCATGCCGGGGCCTTCTGGTAAGCGATCAGTTGCGCGACGGGCAGGCCGAACGCATCGGCGTAGCGAGCCAGGATGGCAGCGCTCAGATTCCGGTAGATGGCCGGACGAAAATGCCGGCGAATGCGCCACTGCCACAGCCCGGTGATCTGCGCCAGCGCCGGCTCATCCAGGCGGTAGCGGTACATCAGGCATTTCAGCGGCGACAGTTCGCCGCGCTGCCAGGCGGCTTCGGCGGCGGCTTCCTGCTCCTGCAGCTCGGCCACCGCCAGCTGGGTGGCATAGGCCTCCGGCTCCCAGCCATCGCTCTGCGCGCGCTGGTAATGACCACTGGCGTCCACCGCGTAGACCAGCTTGCTGTGACCGCCGTAGGTGGAGCTATGGTCCTGGGGCACTTCGTCGAGCTTCATGGGCTAAATCACCGTCAGGTGCATAAAGGCACTGGAAAAACGCCCGCTTTCGGGCACATAGCAAAGCAGGCGCTGACCACTGCGCAGGCTGCCGCCGTTGAACAGTTCTTCGAGGATGATGAAGATCGAGGCCGCGCCGGTGTTGCCCTTGCTGGTCAGGTTGGTGAACCAGCGCTCCTGCGGAATCGGCAGGTCGGCATTGGCCAGGCCCACGGCCAGCGGCTCGCGGAAGAACTCCGAGCTGTAGTGCGGCAGGAAGTAGTCGATCTCCGCCACGCGCAGCTCGCGGCGCGCCATGATGCGCTTGAGCGTCTCTTCCACGGTGTATTTGACGATGTTGTCGTTGAGCAGTTTGACGTCCTGCTTGATCGCCATCACCGAGCGGCGGTTGCGCTCTTCGCCATCAAAGCGGCTCCAGCCGGTCAGCTGACCATCCTGCATGTCGGCGCCAGCGTACATGCACGGCGGCATCTGGTCGGCGAAGGAGAGGATGTCGATCCAGTCGATACGCAGGCTCGGCCCGCTGGCATTCGGCTGCCCCTGCAGCAGCACTGCGCCTGCACCGTCGGAGAGCATCCAGCGCAGGAAGTCCTTCTCGAAGGCGATCTCCGGGTGGTGTTCCAGCTCGTCGACGCGGCTCTCATATTCGGCGTTGAAGTTGCGCGCATGCATCAGGCTGGAGGCGACTTCCGAGCCGCAAGCCACGGCGTTGCGGCTCTCGCCGCTGGCCACGCTCATCCAGGCGTACTTCAGCGCGGTCATGCCGCACAGGCAGATGCCGGCGGTGGAGACCACCTCGCACGGCGGGTTGCCCAGCTCGCCCTGGACCATCACTGCATGGTTGGGCATTACCTGGTCCGGCGACGAGCTGCTGGCCACCAGGCAGTCCAGCTCGGCCAGCTCGAAACCGCCACCGGTCAGGCCGCGCACGGCGGCGGCGCTGAGCTGGGCATTGCTCAGGCTCGGCTCGCCGCTGACGGGGTCGATCACATAGTGGCGCTGCTGGATGCCGTTGCGCCGCAACACCAGCTTGCGCGCCCGCGACGGCTGGCCGCCGACCAGGCCGAGGCGTGCTTCCATCTGCTCGTTGTCCACCGGGTCGTGCGGCAGGCAGGCGCTGATGCGATTGATGAATACGGGTTGTACCACGGGCATTCCTCGGGTCACTTCACTCGCCGGACGGGCCGGCAAAGTAGGCCTTCTCACGCTGGATACGCGCCTTGAACAACGGCGCCAGCAACTTCTTCAACAGAGCACTGAGCGGCACCACGGTGACGATCAGGCACAACAGGAAAACGATATAGACCACCAGCCCTACACCGCGCCGACGACTCTGCTGCGGGCCGAGGGCGGCGAGCAGGCGGCTCCACAGCTGAAAGCTGCGGTTGCCGACCTTCTCGCTGGCGATCAGCTTCTCGTCGATTGTCACCGCGCCCAGGCCCTTGAGCATCGGTTGCTCGATCGGTAGTCCGTCGGCGCTCAGGCGCGTGACCATGGCCTCGCCGAAACGGCTGGCGGCGGCGATCTCGGCCGGGTCTATGCCGGCACGCGGCACCCAGCTGTAAGCCTTCTGCCGGCCGGTGAACAGCCACAGCGGGGTAGCCAGGAAGCTCGCCGCGGTGCCGCAGGCGTCGGTCAGGGCGATGTTATCCACCAGCCGCGCGCCCAGTTCGGCGAGCCGCAGCTTGACCTTCTCCTGGGCCATCAGCCACATGTTGCGGCAACCGATCAGGGTCACCACCGGGGTGTCCTTGAGCAGGCGTGCGGCCTCGGGTGAGGCGAGGAAGCTGGTCAACGGCAGCGATGGCGAGAGGAACCACACCTGGTAGGCGAGAATCACCAGGTCGTAACGCTTGTCGGCCTCCACCGTCAGCGGCAGCAGCGGCTGCGGACGCTGCAGCACGGTCTCCGGGAAGATGCGGAAGAAGCCGAGGAACGGCCAGGGAAAGGGAAAGGGCTGCGCCGGCTGCAAGGCGAGGAAGTCCACCTGGATATCGCTGCACGCCTGCAACGGCGCGCACACCGACTGCACCAGCCGATCTAGCTGGCCGGTTTGCGAAAAATGGACCACCAAAACCTGGCGCATCGCGAGCGAATTCCCTGCAAAATGGCCGAATTATGCCACAGCGAATTCTTCAAACCGTAACCCGGGCCGGCTATCAAAGCCTGTTAGGCCTGCTGTTCGTCAGCTCGCCAGCCTGGGCCGGTGACATTCTGGTCAACCTCGAAGGCAAACAGGCCAATGGCGCCGTGCACCTGGCGCTGGTCTTCGCCGACCGCCCTGCGTGGCAGGAGCCACCGCTACGTCTAATCCAGGGCGAGGAGCCGGTCTTGCGCCTGCGCAACCTGCCGCCTGGGCGCTTCGCCATCCAGCTGTTTCAGGACAGCAACGGCAACGGCCGTCTCGACCTCAGTCCACGCGGCATACCGCTGGAGCCGGTGGGTTTCTCGAACAACCCCGCCCTGCTCAATGGCAAGCCCAGGCCGCTGGATTGCCTGTTCGTGCATGGGGCGACGGATAGTCAGCTGACGATTCGTTTGCAGGCGCCGCGGGGCAAGCCTTAGAAACGCTTAGGCCTCGACGTCGACGGCAATGGTGGATAAGCGGAGCGTTATCCACACGGCCTGATCCTGTAGGAGCCAGCTTGCTGGCGATAGGCAGACAGCGTCCCGCTGATCGCCAGCAAGCTGGCTCCTACAAAAGCTTGTGCTGAATAACAGTATCTACAAAGCAGGCACAGAGAAGCGCCCCTCTCCCCAGCCCTCTCCCGTGAACGGGAGAGAGGGCAGAAGCGCGGGTATCTGCCTATCGCCGCCTCGCTGATGCAAGAAAGATCATTACAGGTCTTGTTACTGACCGATCTTGTCATCCGCCACGCGCCAGATCAGCTCGCTGGTGTCGTAGCCGCGCGCCTGGGCCTGCCGCAGCATTTCGGAGCGCGTCTCCAGAGAAATCTGCGCGTCACGCGTCAACAGCCAGAGGTACTCGCGATTGGGATTGCCGACCAGCGCGGTGCGATAATCGCTATCCAGGTACAGCACCCAGTAATCGCCCTTGGCCACGCCGGGGAACAGATTGCTGAACCAGTTATCGAAGCTGACCCACAGCTTGTCCGTCTGCCCGGCCACCTGCGGGGTCGCCTGGCCCTTGGCTTCGATCCACTCGCCGTCGAGGGTACGGCAGCGGTTGAGCACGCCAACCGCGCCATCGTCCTGCAGCTGGTAATGCGCCTCGGACTGCGCGCAGTTGCGCTGGAAAAACATCGGCAAGCGCGCCTGCTCGTACCAGGTGCCCTGGTAGCGTTGCAGGTCCACCGCGCCGGCAGTCTGCGGCGCCTCGCTGCTGGCACCCGGGCCGGCGCAACCGATCAGGCCCAGCAGAACCAGCGGGAGCCCCAGGCCATACCATTTGCGCGCCATCATTTCAGGCCCTGGCCGGAAAACATCATCACCTTGTCACCAGCGTACTGCACGCTGATGAAGACTTTCTCATCACCCCAGTTGCAGCTGGTAATACCGATAGCGCCGGAGCACTCGGTGGGGCTGCCGAGCAGGCTTTCCACTTCGGCCTTGGGCATGCCGGCCTTGAGCTTGGCGTAGTTTTCCTGATTGACCTTGCTGCACGCGGCGAGCAGGACACAGACGGACAGCAGGGCAAGATTGCGCAGCGACATGGGAGACTCCTGAGGGGTTTTAACTGCGGGAGAGCTTGGCACAGTCAGCCCGCTTGTGCGCCATTGGACGTCAGAAGCGTGAGCCGGGTTCCTGCAGGAAGGCCAATTCGTCTGGCGTCGAGGCACGGCCAAGAATCGCGTTGCGATGGGGAAAGCGGCCGAAACGGGTGATCACCTGCTGGTGGCGCACGGCATAGTCGAGATATCCGCCAAACAACTCGCGCTCGGCTACTGGTGCCTGTTCGCACAGGGCACGGAAACGTTCGACGGCCAGGTTCTGCGTGGTCAGGTCTTCGGCGTGCTCCAGCACCAGGTAGACGAATACCTGGCGAATCGCCGGCAGCTGCCGCTCCAGGCCTTGCGCCAGCCCCCAACGCACCAGTTGCTGGGCGCGGGCATCGCCGGCAAAGGCCTGTGGCGTAGCGCGATGGATCATTCGCGGCAGCTGGTCGAGCAGCAGGATCAGCGCCAGCCAGCCCTCGGCCTGCTCGGCCCAATCCTGCAGTCCGCCGGCCAGGGCCTGGGCACTCAGCTCACCGAAGCGCTCACGCGCCTCGGCATCCTGACTGGCCTGATAGCCGAACCACAGTTTGCTGCGCTGAGCCGCCACCACGCTGGCGGCTTCGGCGTCACCGAACCACCAGTCGAGCAAGGGCTGCCAGGCAGACACGCGTCAGGCCTGATGGTAGGCCGTGGCGCGCTCGACTTCTTCCTTGGAACCGAGGAAGACCGCCACGCGCTGGTGCAGGGACTCCGGCTGGATGTCGAGAATGCGCTGGGTGCCGTTGGTGGCAGCGCCGCCAGCCTGCTCGATCAGCATCGACATCGGGTTGGCCTCGTACATCAGACGCAGCTTGCCCGGCTTTTCCGGCTCGCGAGCGTCGCGCGGGTACATGAACAGGCCGCCACGGGTGAGGATGCGGTGCACGTCGGCCACCATCGAGGCAATCCAGCGCATGTTGTAGTTCTTGCCCAGCGGGCCTTCCTTGCCGGCCAGCAGCTCGGAGACGTAGCGCTGCACCGGGGCTTCCCAGTGACGCTGGTTGGACATGTTGATGGCGAATTCGGCGGTACTTTCCGGTACGCGGATGTTCTCGTGGGTGAGCACGAAGCTGCCCATTTCGCGATCCAGGGTGAAGCCCATCACGCCGTCGCCGAGGGTCAGCATCAGCATGGTCTGCGGGCCATAGATGGCGTAACCGGCCGCGACTTGCTGGGTACCCGGCTGGAGGAAGGCCTCTTCGCCGAGATCACCGCTTTCGCCATTGCGATCCGGGCAACGCAGTACGGAGAAGATGGTGCCGACCGAGACGTTGACGTCGATGTTGCTGGAGCCGTCCAGCGGGTCGAATACCAGCAGGTAGGCGCCTTTCGGGTACTGGCCAGGAATCTGGTAGGCATTGTCCATTTCTTCGGACGCCATGCCGGCCAGGTGACCGCCCCATTCGTTGGCTTCGAGAAGGATCTCGTTGGAGATCACGTCGAGCTTCTTCTGCACTTCACCCTGCACGTTCTCGGTGCCCATGCTGCCGAGCACGCCACCGAGGGCGCCCTTGGACACGGC
The DNA here is from genome assembly GCF_014164785.1 of Aquipseudomonas guryensis. Lineage (GTDB taxonomy): Bacteria > Pseudomonadota > Gammaproteobacteria > Pseudomonadales > Pseudomonadaceae > Aquipseudomonas > Aquipseudomonas guryensis. The sequence goes on from NZ_JACJFN010000001.1 coordinate 684,786, forward strand.
GTGGCTGATTTCCTTGCACGCACGTGCGACCACTTCGATGAGGAAACGCAGATCAGCCGGGGTGTTGTGGCTGCGGGTCTGTTCGATCAGATAGCGGCTGAGGGTGACGCGCGACATGGAGGAGCTCCGGAAGGGAAGTCAAAATCGCGCGCAGTTTAACCGTTTGCGGGCGCCAGCGCCTCTGCAGAACCCGACAGCTGATGAGAGGATGGCGACACGGGTGGGGGAAGCTCAACAACCAACCGTAACCGCGACCCCGTTGCGGGGCCGCGGTCGCAGTAGACGGCTTACAAATCCCAGGACAGGGAGACGTTGATGCCCTGCTGGTCATCGTCGTCGCTGTTGCGGTAGCTGTAGCTACCGCGCAGCGACAAGCCTTCGGCCAACTTGTGGCTGACACCCAGACTGGCGCGAGTGGTCTTGTCGGTCGGCACATAGCCTTCCAGCGTGTACTCGATACCCGACAGAGCGTTCTGCGACATGCTCACTTCGCTGACGTCATCCTCGTACTCGCGCTCCTGCGCCACTTCGGCGAACAGGCGGGTCTGCGCACTGAGGTCGATGATGCCCTGCAGGCCAATACCCAGACGCTTGGAGGTGCGTTCCTGGTCGTCATAGGTCAGCGCAGTGGAACGCTGGCCATCTTCCGAGTAGCCATCCAGTTCGACACGGGCATAGTCAGCACTGATGAACGGGCTCAGGTGCCACTGGCTACCCGGCTGGGCGATGTCGTAGCCGAAGCGGCCGCTGAAGGCCCACAGCGAGCCATCGGTATCACCTTCCTCGGTACGGTTGGCAGTCCCAAGCTCGAATTTGCGCTCAAGATTGGCGTAATCGAGGTGGCCGACGCTGGCCGCCAACTCGGCCCACCAGCGGTTCTCCTGGTACTGGGCAAAGGCAGTGCCAATGTAGCTGTTGAGTTCATAATCGGAATCGGCATCGCCGGCTTCCAGGCTCTGCTCATAGAAGCCGGCCGCCAAACCGAGGCGCCAAGCCTCATTGAGACGGTAGCTGCCGCCGAAGTTGAGGTTGTAGCCGTTGCCATCAGCAGAGCTTTCATAGATGTCGTAATCGAGACGCTGGCCACCGCCATTGACGAATGCGCGCCATTGACCGACCGCCTGCCAGGCTTCCCAGTCGGCCTGCCACTGAGCACGCAACTGATCCTGGTGCGAGCGCAGGTTGCCATGCGCCATTTCCGGCAGCAGGCTGATTTCCCAAGGGGCAGACAGCAACGAGTAGGCATAGTCGGAGATCAACGTTTGCCCAGCGATAGTCGGGTGTACGCTGTCGTTGAACAGCAGCTTGGTCGGATCGGGGCTGGTTCCGTTGAGCCCGAAGACCGGGTTCTGGTTGGTGCAGTCGTCAAAGCAGGTACTGAGCAGAGCGTTACGATCCGCCAGCAGTCCGTAGCGAGCCGGGTCAGCCAGTACTTCCGAGAGCATCAGGGGCACGTTGAGGGGAATGACTTCCGCATTGACCTGGGCGAGTTGGGCAACCAACTCGGTATTGAAGTCTTGGGCCAGGCCCGAAACGGTGCTCTGCAGACCGCCACCAAAGAAGTTGGGCGTCAACCCCACGTCCGGCAGCAACCAGACCATGATGTACTTGCCGCCCGCTTGCTGCAGCGCCTCAACGCTGTCGACCAAGCGCCCAGCAGAGGCTTGGGCGGTAGCCGTACTGGTCACCTGGAACTGGAGGAAGTCATTGCCGCCACCGGTGAGGTAGTAAAGAGCATTAGGATCAGCACGGAAGCCCCGCTCCACTAGGTAACCATCGCGGGAGCGCGAGTCGACGATGGAACCGCCCACGCCGGTAATGGAGTTCAGAATCTGATCGGTACGATAGCCACCCACAGCCCAGTTATCGCCATCGGGCAGGCCCAGCGCCTGGTTCACCGGTGAGGTGGAGCCGGTCATGCTGCCCAACCCCAGCTTGCCATTCAGAATCTGAGTGGCATTGAGGCCATACGACTCGCCACTACCAGGCTGATAGGTAGGGCCGGTACGGTTGGTGAAACGCTCAGTGGCACCCGCCGGGCCATCGGCGTCGGCGCGCTGTCCGGCATCGGCCAGGCTGTCGCCGAACACCACCATGGTCGAATAGGGAGATGCCTGCAGGGGCAGGGAAGCACTGGCAAGCAGGCAAGCCGCGGCCAGCGGAGTCAGAACGCGCTTCATTAAAATGTCCTTGTGATTGTTATTGGACTGGGTGCTACGCGCCGACTTTAGCGTGATTTGTATCGCAATTCATCAAACTCTTGTTTGAATCGACCAGAAGTCGTAGATCGCCTGTGATGGCGACTTGATCGCCGCATCACGCCTCGCTTTGCGGCTTGCGCAGCAGGCTGAAGGCCATCCCGCCAAGCAGCGCCACGCCAGCCAATAGCACCGTCCACAAGCCGACACGCTTCCAGTCCGCCTGCGACTGTGCCTGCTGCGCGGCAGCCTCAACGGCCGCCGGCACCTGCTGCGGCGCCGTCGCCACGCCTAGGCTGGAAAGGCGCGCCGGTTCGTAACCGGGAATCAGCGTGCTCAGTGGCAAGGCCGCCGACTGCCCGGCCGCGTTGCCAATGGCCAGCTGGTAAGGCGCCGAGCCACGGGCGAGGAACACCACCTGAGTGCTACGCATTGCCACCTGCAACTGTGGCGCCTGTTGGCCCAGGCCACCGCCGCGCTCGTCGACCTGCAGGCGCAGCTGCTGCACCGGCGTGCCATACAGCTCGATCTCGTCCTGCCGCACTTCCTTGCCATTCTGCGGCAGGCGATAGAGCAGACCGCGGGCCAGTGGCTGCCACTCCAGCTTGCCATCACGGCGACTGGACAGGCTCACCGGCGCCAGGGTGTTGGCCTGATCGAGACTGAACCTGACCCGCTGCAGTGGCAGCGACAGCGGCAGCTCCCAGCTGTATTCGCCAGCCTTGGTGCTGCGTGCCGGCAACGCTGCGGACCAGACCAGCGGCGGCGCCGCGTCGGCATTGCCGATGCTGACCAGTTGCGCGGCCGTCAGGGCCGTTGCCTGCTGCGGTGCCAGCCAGAGCAGGCGCAGATAGCGCGCCTTATATCCCGGCAGCGCGACCTCGCGCTGGTCGATACGCTCATTGGCGAAGCTCAGGCGGGCGATGCTGCCTTCGCCCCAGCTGCTCCAATGCTGCAGGTCGTCGCTGGCCTCGATGGTGAAACGCTGGAAGCCTTCGCTATCGGCGCTCCAGTCCAGCAGCAGGCGATGCAGCGGCAGGTCCACGGCACTGGCGTCGAGCAACCAACCGCGCAGGACCTGCTCGACCGGCGCCGACTCTTCCGGCGCCACTTCGACCAGAGTGCCGCTGGTGCTGCGCTGCACGCGGATGGCCGGAGCACCCGACGCCGCTGCATCGCCCATTAGCGGAAACCATTTGACCGCCACCTGCTGGCGCTGCTCGGCGGCCTGCGCAGTACCAAGGGTCAGCGCATAGGCCAGGGCCTCGCCTTCGCCGTTGAATACTCGCAGATCACGCAAGTCCGCATGGCGGGCAGCGAAATGCAGGGCTGGCGGCAGCTCCAGGCGATACCAGGGACCTTCACCAGCCAGCGTCAGCGGCACGCGGGTGGCGTAGTCGCCAGCCTGCTCATCCGCATTCGCCCAGGGCGTCAGGAGCAGCGCGGCCAGCAGCAACGGACGACACAACAAGACTTTACTCATGCTTTCACCTGTGCGGATTCACCTTCCGCCTTGCGTGGCGGCAGCGGTGCGAAATAGCCGACAACCAGCAGCAACACGCCGACGCCGATAAAGGACACGATGCGCTCCAGGCCACCGCGGTTGCCCAGCTCGACGAAGAACAACTTGGCCACCACCACGCCGATCAGCGCGGCACCCACCAGCCAAAGCTCGCGCCGGCCACGCAGGTGGCCGACGATCATCAGCGGCAGGGCAATCAGAGTCCAGACGATGGACAGGCCGGCCTGCACCAGCATTGAGTCGAGCAGCAGATCGAGCCGGTACGGCACGCCGCCCCAGTGATGAGCGGCGCGGAATACCGTGGCGGTAAACAAGGCAAACAGCGAAACGCCGGCCAGCAGCTGCGCCACCTGCTCCGTGCGCAGCGGAGCCACGCCCAGCTGCGGCAATCCGCTGCGCAGCCACTGGAACACCCCGAGCAGGCTAAACAGCAGGCCCAGCTCCAGCGGGTTGACCAGCGGCAGGTAAGGCAGCGGCTCGGCCCCGCCATCGCTGGCGATATTGGCCAGCCAGAACCAGCCGAGCATCAGCACCGCCAGCGGGGCCGCCGCCCACACTCGGTATTCGCGTGAATAAGCCGCCACCGGCCACGGCCATTGCCGCGGCGCTGCCATCAGCAGAAGGAAGGCACTCGGCAGCAACGCCCAGCCCAGCCAGCGCCAGGCGTTGTACTGCTCGGACAACAGCATCAGCAGGTAACGCAGCTCCAGCGCCAATACCCCGAGGATCAACCAGCAGCCCAACACATGGGCGGCACTCAAGGCGCCGCCCGGCAACAGGCCAGCGAGGCGGCGCAGCGACAGCAGGTGCACAGCGAACAGCAGCCCCCAGGCCAACCAGCCGAAATCCGCTGCCGGGTGATAATTACGTTCGCCGATCTGCAGCAGGATCACCCCAGCCACCGGCATCAGCAGCGTGCACAGCAGGGCCAGGGAGCGCCAACGCAGACGTTCGGCCAGCCAGGCCCACAGCGCCACGCTCAGCGCTGCGGCCAGCAACAGCAGCGAACCCTGTAGACCTGGCGCGACAAAGCGCACGATTTCCGCCGCCAGAGCCAGCGCCCACCAACCCGCCCCCCACACCAGCAGCAGCTGCGACAGGCGCTGCAGGCTCAGGCTGCCCAATTCGCCGGCCTGCTGGCGCAGCAACACATGGCGCAGACGCCAGGCGCCAATCTGCGCGGCAATCGCCAGCACCAGCGGCGTCCAGAAGCCGGCATGGGCCAGCGGACGCAGCCCCTCGCTGGGCAAATAGCCGAGCAGCAGCGGGCTGGCCGCAAGGAAGGCAATGCCACCGACCACCTGCAGCAGCAGGCCGAAGAAGAAGCTGACGCGCAGCTGCAGGCGCAGGCTGAGCCAGATGATCAGCAGGCCAGTGCCCGCCCACACCGCGCTGGCGCTGTGCCAGGGCAGCACGAACAGCACCGCCAGATTGATGAACACCAGGCCGACCAGCATCACCAGTGACAAGCCACGCAGCAGGCCGCGATCGTTGCTGACCAGCTTGTCGCGCGCCGCGATCAGCATGCCGGCCACCAGCGCCAGGCCGATCAGCGAGCAGACCAGCAGACCACGCCAGCCGGAATCGAGCACGCCAGCATGGCCCAGCTCCGAACCCTTCAGCCGTGTGAGGAAGATCAGGCCACCCAGCAGCTGCACGGCGAAGGCGCTGAACAGGAACGTGCGCGACTGCAGGCGCAGACCGACCCAAAAGGTCGCCAACCCGGCGAGAGCCCAGCTGATCGCGGTGCCCTCGGCGGCGAAACACAGCGGCGCGATCAGATAGAGGAACAGCAACCCGCCCACGGCCAGCAACGGCAGGCCGCGGCGCTCCCAGGCCTTGCTGGCCTCCAGCGGAGCCTGGCGCAGCTGCCAGAAGCTGAACAGCAGCGCCGCACCAAGCATCAACGCGCCCAATGGCGCGCCCTCCAGCACCGTGGCACTGGGCATGCTGAAGCTGAGCTCACCGAGGAACGCCAGCGCTGCGCCCAACTGCAGCAGCAGGGCAAAGGCGCGCGCCAGCGGCCGCCCCTGGCGCAGGCCGAGCCAAAAAATGCCGGCACCTTCCACTGCCCAGGCAGCGGAAGTCCAACGCGCGTCCAGGCCCAGCGGGATGGCCAGGCTGGCAAAGATCACCCCGAGGGCCAGGCAGGTTTCCACCAGCAACAGCGTCCGCCCCGGCGCGCGCCCGCTGAGCACACGGGCCAGCAGCAGGTAGAACAGGCCCAGGCCAAGGGCGCTGAAGGCGGCGGCAAACTCGATATGCTGCACGATCGCGTATTGCAGGCCGAAGCCCACCAGCGGGGTGCCGAACAGCACGCTGCCATCCACGTAATCGGCCTTGTCCCGCGCCCAGCGCAACAGCTCGCCACGCTCCTGGGGCGCCGCCTCGGCCTCGCGCAGCTTGCGCCGGGCGAACAGCAGGCCGATAGCCACGTACATCAGGAAGAACAGGATCAGGAACGGCTCGGTGCTCCACAGCAGCTCTGGCGTGTAAGAGCGCAGCCCCCAGGCGAAGCCGATGCCGAAGGTGCCGAGGAAACCGACCAGGTTGAGCAGGCGCCAGGCCTTGAACCAGGCGATGGCGAAGATGCCGCTGTTGAGTAGGATGAAGTAGGAGAACAGTGCCACATGGTTTCCGCTACCCGTGGAGGTCAGGATCGGTGCGGCGAAACCGCCCAGCGCCGCCGCCACCGCCAGGCCCAGGGCGTTCTGCGCCACTGCGAGGATCGCCGAGAACACGGTGACCAGCACCAGCAAACCGAGGGCCATCTTGGGGTCGAGCAGCGGATGCAGGCGCATGGCCGCGAAGGTGGTCAGATACAGCACCGCCACGCCGGTGCCTTGCAGGATCAAGCCATAGCTGCCGACCCGTTCGCGCAACCACCAGCCCAGCCCGAGCAGGGCGATGGCACTGGCGGCAACGCCGGCATAACGCATCTCGACCGGCACCACCATGCCTTCGGTGGCATAGCGCAGGAGGAAGGCCAGGCCGAGAAACAGCAGCACCACACCAACCCGCAGTACGGTATTGCCACCGAACAGCCAGGCCTTGGCCAGACCGATGGCGCGCTCGATGGGCGAAGGTTCGCGGGGCTTTCGCGGAGCCGGTGGAGCGGCGGGTTCGACAGGGCGTGCTGGCTGGGCCTGCGTCGACTGCCAGCTGTCTGGTTGCTCGCGGGATAGCGCCGGCTCGATGATGGGCGGCAGTTCTGGCAGCTCGAAGACCAGCTCGCTGTCCGCCTCAACCGGCGCCGGTGCAGACGCCGCCGGCAGCACCAACTCTGGCACAACGGCAGCCGGTTCGGCGGGCACGGGTTGCTCGGAGGCTTGGCCGCCCTGCTCCAGCTTGAGCAAGCGCTCGTAGAGGGCGGTGGTGCCACGCTCGAAGCGCTCGGCAAAGCCCTTGAGCTCCTGGCGCAGCCTGGCGTTCTCGCCCGCCAACTGGTGCAGACGCAAGGCCTGCCCCAGCCCCAGCCCGATCAGGCCACCGAGCAGGGCACTGGTGATCGATTCACCGGCCAGTGCACCGAGCACCAGGCCGACCAGCATGAAGATCCATTGCATGCGTTTGCTTCCCGAGCCGTTGAGGCGAAATCCATTCCGCGCGGCAGCCGGCGCTGCTCGTGCGACCGCGGATGGCCGAGTATATCGACGCGCTCGCCTGACCACACAGAGACGATTGCCAACTGGGCCACAGGCACATCTGCCCTACCCGGCTCAATAAGGTAGCCCGGATGAAATCCGGGGGGGCCGGCGACTTCGCTCCCGGCTTTCATCCGGGCTACGTCATGATCGCGTCGCTATCCTCCGGTAAGCCGGCGAACATTTTTATGAGGCAAAAAAAGCCCCGGCTGATTAGGCCGGGGCTTTTGCTGTTGCTGCGTCAATCTTAGAACTGCGCGGCGTCCAGCAGGTACAGGCTTTCGCTACCGGCCTTGACCGAAGCGGTCAGCGAGTGGATACGCGGCAGCAGGCGGGCGAAGAAGAAGCGCGCGGTGCCCAGCTTGGTGCGGTAGAACTCATCCTGATCCTGCTTGGCCAGGGCGGTACGCGCCATCAGGGCCCACATGTAGGCATAGGCGGTGTAGCCGAACACCTGCAGGTACTCGACCGAGGCGGCGCCGACTTCGTTCGGGTTGGCCTTGGCACGCTCCAGCAGGTCGGCGGTCATCAGCTCCAGGTTGGCGATGGCGTCTTTCAGCGGGTTGACGAACTCGGCCAGCGAGGCATCAGCGCTGTCGGTGAAGGCCTTGATCTCTTCGGCGAAGTGCTTGTAGAACGCACCGCCGCTGCCGACCACTTTACGGCCGACCAGGTCGAGCGCCTGGATACCGTTGGTGCCTTCGTAGATCTGGGTGATGCGGCAGTCGCGGATCAGCTGCTCCTGGCCCCACTCGCGGATGAAGCCGTGGCCGCCGAAGATCTGCTGCCCGTGCACGGTGGTTTCCAGTGCCATGTCGGTGAGGAAGGCCTTGGCTACCGGGGTCAGCAGGGCGACCAACTCTTCCGCGCGCTTGCGGGTGGCGGCGTCTTCGCTGAACTTGGCGGTATCGAGCTGCATGGCCACGTAGCTGGAGAAGGCGCGACCGCCCTCGTTCAGCGCTTTCATGGTCAGCAGCATGCGGCGCACGTCCGGATGCACGATGATCGGGTCGGCGGCTTTGTCTTTAGCCACCGGCCCGGTTGGCGCACGGCTCTGGATACGGTCGCGGGCGTATTCCACGGCGTTCTGGTAGCTGCGCTCGCCCAGGGACAGGCCCTGGATGCCAACACCCAGACGCTCGTAGTTCATCATGGTGAACATGGCAGCGAGGCCCTTGTTCGGCGCATCGACGATCCAGCCGGTGGCGCCGTCGAAGTTCATCACGCAGGTAGCCGAGGCCTTGATGCCCATCTTGTGTTCGATCGAGCCGCAGGACAGCGAGTTCTTCTCGCCCAGCGAGCCGTCGGCGTTGACCATGACTTTCGGCACCAGGAACAGCGAGATGCCTTTCGGGCCCGCCGGGGCGTCCGGCAGCTTGGCCAGTACCAGGTGAATGATGTTCTCGGTCAGGTCATGCTCACCACCGGTGATGAAGATCTTGGTACCGGAAATCTTGTAACTGCCATCAGCCTGCGGCTCGGCCTTGGTGCGGATGATACCCAGGTCGGTGCCAGCATGCGGCTCGGTCAGACACATGGAACCGGCCCAGACGCCGGAATACATGTTCGGCAGGTATTTTTCTTTCAGCTCTTCGCTGGCGTGGGCGTTGATCGACAGGCAGGCCCCGGCGGTCAGCATCGGGTACAGGCCGAACGACAGGTTGGCCGAGTTGACCATTTCCTCGACCTGGGCCGAGATCACCTTGGGCATGCCCATACCGCCGAATACCGGGTCGCCACCGACGCCAACCCAGCCGCCGTCGGCATAGGTCTGGTAGGCCTGCGGGAAACCGGCCGGAGTCTTCACCACACCGCCTTCCCAGGAGCAGCCTTCTTCATCGCCGCTGCGATTCAGGGGAGCGATGGTGCCGGCAGTGACCTTGCCCGCTTCTTCGAGGATGGCGCTGGCGGTGTCTTCGTCCACCACTTCGGCCAGGGCCGGCAACTGGGCCCACAGCTTGGAAACTTCGAACACTTCATTGAGCACGAAGCGCATGTCGCGCAGGGGAGCTTTGTAGTCAGCCATGGAGCAATCCTCGAACGAACCAACAGGTATACGGAAGTGCTCAGAGTTTAACCGAACAACTTTTCAGACACATAGGGTCGCGTAGTGACCAATTGGTCACGTGCCGTGCACTGCATGCGATACAGAAAAAACCCGCCAAAAGGCGGGCTTTTGCGCCGCTCGACCACTGGTCAGGGAGCGCAACGCTCAGCCGGCAAACACAGCAGGTACTCGCCACCAGACGCGGCACCGATCCGCCAGAGCACCCTGCTCAATTGTCGACACTTTCCAGCTTGACCGCGCCACGCCGCTGGCCGGGGCTGCGAATGCAGTTGCGCCCGGCACTCTTGGCGCTGTAGAGCGCCTTGTCTGCGGCCTTGATCACCTCTTCCGGGCGACTCTGCTCCAGACCGCGCTCAGCTACGCCCATGCTCACCGTCACCGAAACCTCGCTGGCCTTGCTGCCGGCACGGCGCTGACGGCCCTGCTTGTCGTCCTGCGGACGCTGCTGCTTGTCACGCAGCTGGATGCGGTAGACCTCGATGGCCTGGCGTACCACCTCCAGGTGCGGCAGGCATTCGGCCAGCGTCTTGCCGGGGAACACCAGGGTGAATTCCTCACCGCCATAGCGGTAGGCCTTGCCGCCGCCACCGATCTTGCGCAGTTGCGCGGCAACCAGACGCAGCACCTGATCGCCGACATCATGACCATGGGTGTCGTTGAATTTCTTGAAGTGATCGACGTCGGCCATGGCGATCACATAGCTGCGTCCCAGGCGCTCCAGGCGATCATTCAGCGCACGGCGCCCCGGCAGACCGGTGAGTTCATCGCGAAAAGCCATCTGATAGGCCTCGTGCGCCACGGCAGAAACCAGCATGAGCATGCTCAGGCTGCTCATCACCTGCAGGGCATGGGGCAGGATGAAGGTCTGCGGCAACATCCACAGCTGCGCGAGCAGGCCAAACAGCAGGGCGGCATGCAGCGGCCGCGGCTGGCGTAGGTACTGCACCAGCAGCAACACGCTGGCAATCAAGAACAGCGGATAGGCCAGCTGGATCAGGCTCATCCAGCTGCCATGCAGCAGCGGCCAGTGGATCTCCGTCAGCCAGCGTTGCAAAGCATCGGGATAACGCTGCGCCAGGGCTACCGCCACACCCCCGACCGCCAACAGCACAGCGGCGCGCGCCACCAAGTCCTGCAGCAGATGGCTGCGCTCGCGCCAGGCACCAAACAGGCCATACAGCAACGGCAGCAACAGGCTGCACAGGTGGAACACCAGCGCGGCGTCCTCACGCACCTTGGCGTGCTGGCGGAAGTAGTCGGTCTGCGTATCGAGCAGAAAGTAGCCCAGATAGACCACCACCAGCAGCGACAGCTCGCGCTGACGGTTGTAGACCACGCAAAAGGCGCCACCGAGCAGCAACAGCAGGGTCGGCAGCACATTGAACAACGACAGGAAAAACTCGTTGAGCACGGCCAGACGTGCAGCCAACACCCCGCCAAGCAGCAACAGCAACGGCAACAGGAAGTGACTGAAACGGACGGCGGCAAGCGGGAACACGGCAAGCACTCCAGTGCGACAGGGCACTGCAACGGAATGCGGCATTCTGCCTGCACCTAGGTATTCCAGCATCAGTAATAGCTCGCATTTTCGACAGGTTGCGTCCGTCGCTTTCGTGCAGGCGAAAAAAAACCGCGACCCGAGGGTCGCGGTTTTTCTGACCTGAGGTCGGACCGGGTTTAGTAACCCAGGGCGAAGTCTTCTTCGGCCATGTCCATCAGGTTGTTGGCGCCAGACAGCATGGCCTCAACGTGCGCACGGGTACGCGGCAGGATGCGTGCGAAGTAGAAGTTGGCAGTCTGCAGCTTGGCCTTGTAGAAGGCCTCGTCTTCAGTACCAGCAGCGATCTTCTCGGCAGCCAGGCGCGCCATGTCAGCCCAGAAGTAGGCCAGGCAGGCGTAGCCGGAGTACATCAGGTAGTCCACGGAAGCGGCACCGACTTCTTCGCGATCTTTCATCGCAGCCATGCCGATCTTCATGGTGATGTCGCCCCACTCCTTGTTCAGCTTGGCCAGCGGCTCGACGAGGCCTTTGATGGCTTCGTTGGCTTCGTTGGTCTGGCAGAACTTGTGCACGATCTTGGTGAAGTTCTTCAGTGCGCCGCCCTGGGTCATCAGAATCTTACGACCCAGCAGGTCGAGGGCCTGAATGCCGGTGGTGCCTTCGTACATCATGGAGATGCGGCAGTCGCGAACGTTCTGCTCCATGCCCCACTCGGCGATGAAGCCGTGGCCACCATAGATCTGCATGCCATGAGAAGCGGCTTCGAAACCGACTTCGGTCATGAACGCCTTGGCGATCGGGGTGAGGAAGGCCAGCAGTTCGTCTGCGGCTTTCTTCTCGGCTTCGTCCTGGCTGTACTTGACGATGTCAACCTGCTTGGCGGTGAAGTACACCATGGCGCGGTTGCCTTCGGCGAAAGCCTTCATGGTCAGCAGCATGCGACGCACGTCCGGGTGGACGATGATCGGGTCAGCGGCTTTTTCCGGCGCTTTCGGGCCAGTCAGGGAACGCATCTGCAGACGCTCACGAGCGTACTTCAGGCCACCCTGGAAGCCGACTTCGGCGTGAGCCAGACCCTGCAGAGCAGTACCCAGACGGGCAGTGTTCATGAAGGTGAACATGCAGTTCAGGCCTTTGTTGGCTGGGCCGATCAGGTAACCGGTGGCGCCGTCAAAGTTCATCACGCAGGTGGCGTTGCCGTGGATGCCCATCTTGTGCTCGATCGAGCCACAGGAAACGGCGTTACGCGCACCAACGGTGCCGTCAGCATTGACCGAGAACTTCGGCACGATGAACAGGGAAATGCCTTTGGTGCCTTGCGGCGCGTCGGGCAGGCGGGCCAGTACGATGTGGACGATGTTATCGGCCATGTCGTGCTCACCAGCGGAGATGAAGATCTTGGTGCCGGACACTTTGTAGGTGCCGTCAGCCTGGGGCTCGGCCTTGGTGCGCAGCATGCCCAGGTCGGTACCGCAGTGCGGTTCGGTCAGGCACATGGTGCCGGTCCACTCGCCGGATACCAGCTTGGTCAGGTAGGTGTGCTTCTGCTCGTCGGTGCCGTGCTCGGAGATGGTGTTCATCGCACCGTGCGACAGACCCGGGTACATGCCCCAGGACCAGTTGGCCGAACCGACCATTTCGCTGATCGCCAGACCCAGGGACTCCGGCAGGCCTTGGCCACCGTGGTCAACGTCGTGGGCCAGGGAAGGCCAGCCGCCTTCGACGAACTGCTTGTAGGCTTCCTTGAAACCGGTCGGAGTTTTCACGCCTTCCGGGGACCAGGTGCAACCTTCCAGGTCACCCACACGATTGAGGGGGGCGATTACCTGCTCACAGAACTTGGCGCCTTCTTCCAGAATGGCGGCAACCATGTCCGGGGTGGCGTCTTGGCAGCCAGGCAGGCTCTGATAGTGCGCTTCGTAGCCGAGCAGTTCGTCGCGAACGAAGCGGATATCACGCAAGGGGGCCTTGTACTCAGGCATAGCGGTAAACCTCTACGGTGGATTCCTTGATTTTGTTTGACCGGAACAATCGCGGTCGCTTGTGGGATTTCTCCCAGAGCCCGGCAGCCATGAGCTGGCGCAGCAATCAAACAGGCGTTTGAAACATACGTTTACGCCCCAACCTTGTCAAGCATCCGAAAGCAACCGCTCAGGCAAGCAGATCGACCGTCGGTTCGGGGCTCTGCAACTGGCTGAGTCCCCGATACAGATCAAGACTAGGCGCAGATATCGGAGGCTGCTGCACGGATTTCTCCTCTTTCTCCTTCTCTTGCTGTTCCTGTTCGCGCTCTTCGGCAAGCAGGCGTCGCTCCTCGCTGGCCGCTGCAGCCTCTTCACGCCGTTGCTGGGCCAGATCCGTACGCGCCTGGGCAGCCAGGGCCTGGGCTTGCGCTGCCACGCGACGGTCCTGGGAGGAAGGCTCTGCCGGCGCCAGGGCTGCGCGCTGCACCACTTCCATTTTGCGCAAGGTGGCTTGCGGGTCATTGGGAATCGGGCTGACATCAATGCTGACTTCGCCACTCACCACATAAGACTTGCCATCCGGACCGCGCTTGTAGGTGTAGGCGGGCGCGCCAGCATAGGCGCCCCCCACGGCGGCATGGGCCTGCTCATGGGCACGCACCTCACGATCACGACTGGCCAGTTCGGCGACCTGCAGTTGCTCTTGTCGCACCTGTTGGGTTTCACGTGCAGAAGGCTTGGCGTCTTCGCCATTGCCTGGACTGTCGGCTTCCTCGCGCAACGACGCCTGCTCATCCGAGCCAGTAGCCGAGGTAGACGTTACAGGGGCTTGATTGCTGCGATTAAGCTCAGGAGAAGAAGGGGCAACGGAATCAGCGGACGAGAGCGCACGCGCCGGCAAGGATGACGGCGAAGGCGCGACATAAGGCGTAGCGCTGCCGATCTGCATCCAACTCCTCCTCGCCCCGCTGCCGGGCGAGACTGCTCTTGCGTGCGCTTACGCGCGGGTATCGATCAGGGTACCCAGTACTTCGTCAGCCGTTTCCACGACCTTGGCACCCGCTTGTGCCTCGGTCTTTCCGACATTGAGGGCGACCAAGCTTTCCGCCAGGTCGGCCTGGGTGTTCGACGCGCTGCCCGGCGGCGGGTTGACCTGCTGGGTTGGCGGGGTTTCCAGCGGAGCCTGAGGCAAGGTGTTGCTGGCAATTTCAGTGGCGGCTTGGTCAACGCGACGCTGTCCAGCCTGAATGGCGTTCAGGCCGGAATTGAAGGCACTACCAGAGATTTCCATGCTGCGATCCCACTCGTACAGAGATGTGCAAAAGAGTTAAGCAGAAAATGCTCATTTTTTGTACAAGCAAATGGCTATGGCCATGTCACTACTTATGTCGGAATCTCCAGCAAGTCCAATTGCAGGTACGCCGCCACCGCCGCCGGGCTTGCCTGCGCCAGACGCGGCACCTGCCCCAGACACGGTGCAGGCAGGCGCTCGGCGAGGGTCGCCAGGTTCTCTTCCAGACGCGCGGTGTGCGGGTCGACGATATTCGCCACCCAGCCGGCCAGGGTCAGGCCGTCGCGGGCAATCGCCTCGGCGGTCAGCAGCGCATGGTTGATGCAGCCGAGACGCACACCAACTACCAGGATCACCGGCAGCCCCAAGGCAATCGGCAGGTCGGACAGGTTCGCCTGCCCGGCCAGCGGTACGCGCCAGCCACCCGCGCCTTCGACCAGGGTGAAGTCGGCGCCCTGAGCAAGCACCTGCTGCACCGGGGCGAGCAGCGCGTCGAGCGTCAAGGCCACGCCTGCTTCGCGCGCGGCGAGATGCGGAGCGATGGCCGGGGCAAAGGCCAGCGGATTGACCTGTGCGTAGGTCAGCGGCAGCGTGCATTCACCGAGCAGGGCCAAGGCATCGCTGTTACGCAGCCCCTCTGCCGTCACCTCGCAACCGGAGGCCACCGGCTTGGCGGCTGCCGTGCTCAGCCCGGCCAGACGCGCGGCGTGCAACAGGCCGGCGGCGATGGTGGTTTTGCCGACTTCGGTGTCGGTGCCGGTGACGAAATAAGCCTGGGTCATGGCGACTCTCTAGAACGGTTTCTGCAGCACGCCATAGACCACCTGGTAGGTGGCTGGCAGGCCCTCGGGCTGGCGGAAAACCTCATAGGCCTCGACCAGCGCGCGAATCCGCGCCCGCCCGGTCAGACCACCGGGGCGTCCCGGATTGAGGTTGTGCGCGCCGAGCGCCTTGAGTTCATGGGTCAGCTCGCGCAGATCGGGGAAGTGCAGGCGCTGGGCCCGACGCTCCAGCCCGAGCACCTGCAAACCGCTATCCGCACACAGCTGCTGGTAGTCGGCGAAACGGCGGAAACGATTGACGTGAACCAAACCATCCACCGCCTGCCAACTGTCACGCAGCTCCTGCAGGGTGCCGACGCACAGGCTGGTGAAAGCCAGCACGCCGCCGGGCCTGAGCACGCGGCGCGCCTCGGCGAGCACGGCGGAGAAATCGCCACACCATTGCACTGCCAGGCTGGAAAACAGGAGGTCGCAGCAGCCATCGCGCAGCGGCAGACTCTCGGCATCGCCGGCGACGAAACGCTGCGCACCGCCCAGCGGACGGGCATGGCGCAGCATGCCTTCGGCGAGATCGAGAGCCACGCCCTCGGCGCCGGGGAAGCGCACCGCCAGGACCCGACTGAAATGCCCGGTACCGCAGCCCAGATCCAGCCAGCGCTGCGGCGCCAACTGCAGCGGCAGGCGCGCCAGCAGTTCGACACCCACCGCACGCTGCAGAGCGGCGACGCTGTCGTAACTCTCTGCCGCGCGGGAGAAGGAAGCGGCGACCCGGCGTTTGTCCGGCAAGCCGCTCTGTTCGTGCCAGTCAGTCATCATCCGCCTCGCTGAGGAACGCCAGGATCGCCGCCGCCACTTCATGCGGGCGCTCCAGCACGAAGGCGTGGCTGACGTCTTCGATCAGGCCAACCTCGATATCCGGCTGCAGCGCCAGCAGATCACCCGCCACCTCGGCCGGCACCAGCGCATCGGCGCCGGCCAGCAGATGCAGTTGCGGCCCGGCGAAGCGCTGGATGGCACTGCGCCCGTCGAAATTACCCAGCACCTCCAGCCCAGCTAGCAACACCTCGGGCGGCAGCTGCGGTGCGCCGGCCTGCAGCTGGCGCGCCAGATCACGCGCGGTGTCGGCGCCCTGGCTGCAGAGCAGACTGAAGCGCTTGCGGGTGGCGCGCGGATCCTGCCGGCAGGCGTCGACAAAGGCGTTGAAGGTCGCCTCGGGCATGCCGTGCGGCCAGTCGCCGCCGGCCACGAAGCAGGGGTTGCTGGCCAGGGTCAGCAGGCCACGGCAGCGCTCGCCGCGCAGCGCCGCCAGCTCGCTGGCGAGCATGCCGCCTAGCGACCAGCCGCCCAGCCAGGTGTGCTCGGGCAAGCGCTCGTCCAGTTCCAGCAGCCAGTCGCGCGGCTCGCCACTTTCTAGTTCAGGCAGCGCTTCGATAGTCACCTGCAGTTGCGGGGCCAGGCCGCGCAGGGCCTCGACCAGCACTTCCAGGGGCAGGCTGCCGAGGCCCCAGCCGGGTAGCAGAATCAGTTGCTCACGCATCGTCGCGTACCTGCGGCCAGCACTCGGCCAGGGCTGCGAGCAGTTGTTCCAGCTGCGCCTCACTGTGCGCCGCAGACAGGGTCACGCGCAGGCGGGCGCTGCCCACCGGCACCGTCGGCGGACGGATCGCGCCGACCAGCAGGCCACGCTCTTTCAATAGTGCAGATAATTTCAGCGCACGCTCGCTGTCACCGATCAGGATCGGCTGGATCGGTGTCGGGCTGTCCATCAGGCTCAGGCCGATCTCGGCCGCGCCCTGGCGGAAGCGCGCGACCAGCTTGTTCAGGTGCTCGCGGCGCCAGCCTTCCGTGCGCAGCAGTTCAAGGCTCTTCAGGGTGGCGCAGGCCACCGCCGGCGGCTGGCTGGTGGTGTAGATGTAAGGACGGGCGAACTGGATCAGCGTCTCGATCAACTCCTCGCTGCCGGCGACGAAAGCCCCGGCCGTACCGAACCCCTTGCCCAGGGTGCCGACCAGTACCTGCACATCGTCCAGCCCCAGGCCGAAGTGTTCGACGATGCCGCCACCGCTGGCGCCCAGCGGGCCGAAGCCGTGGGCATCGTCGACCATCACCCAGGCGTTGCTGGCCTTGGCCTCCGCGCAAAGGTTGGGCAGATCGGCCAGGTCGCCATCCATGCTGAACACGCCGTCAGTGACCACCAGGGTGTTGCCCGTGGCCTTGCGCAAGCGGTTGCTCAGGCTGACCGCATCGTTGTGCAGGTAGCGGGAAAACCGCGCGCCGGAGAGCAGACCGGCATCCAGCAGCGAGGCGTGGTTGAGGCGGTCTTCCAGCACCGTGTCGCCCTGCCCGACCAGCGCGGTAACAGCCGCCAGGTTGGCCATGTAGCCGGTGGAAAACAGCAATGCGCGCGGCCGGCCGGTGAACGCGGCCAGGGCCTCTTCCAGCTCATGGTGCGGGGCGCTGTGGCCGATCACCAGGTGCGAGGCGCCGCCACCAACGCCCCACTTGTCCGCCCCCTGCTGCAAGGCGCGAATCACCTCGGGATGATTGGCCAGTCCCAAATAGTCGTTGGAGCAGAAGGCCAGCAGCTGGCGTCCGTCGACCTGCACCAACGGCACCTGCGGGCTGTCCAGCAAGGGCCGCTGCCGGAACAGGTGGGCGGCGTGACGCTCGGCGAGGCGGGCGGCAAGATCGAAAGGCATATGCAATACCCGGTAGGAACCAGCTTGCTGGCGATCGGTTATGACGACGGATCGCCAGCAAGCTGGTTCCTACATGAAGAGCGGTTTAGGCCGAAGTGGCGTCGTAGAACAGCTTGGAATCGCGCTGCTCGACCAGGGCTTGCTCAATGGCGGCCTGGTGCACTTCGTCGGCATGCTCTTCGCGCTCTTCCGGCTTGATGCCGAGACGGGCGAACAGCTGCATGTCCTTGCTCGCCTGCGGGTTCTTGGTGGTCAGCAGCTTCTCGCCGTAGAAGATCGAGTTGGCGCCGGCCATGAAGGCCAGAGCCTGCATCTGCTCGTTCATCGCCTCGCGCCCGGCGGACAGGCGCACGTGGGATTTCGGCATCATGATCCGCGCCACGGCGAGCATGCGAATGAAGTCGAACGGATCGACGTCCTGCTCCTCGGCCAGCGGCGTGCCCTTGACCTTGACCAGCATGTTGATCGGCACGCTTTCCGGGTGTTCCGGCAGGTTGGCCAGCTGGATCAAGAGCCCTGCGCGGTCATCGAGCGACTCGCCCATGCCGAGGATGCCGCCAGAGCAAATCTTCATCCCGGACTCACGCACGTAGGCCAGGGTCTGCAGGCGCTCGCTGTAGGTGCGGGTGGTGATGATGTTGCCGTAGAACTCCGGCGAGGTATCCAGGTTGTGGTTGTAGTAGTCGAGACCGGCCTCGGCCAGGGCGCGGGTCTGCTCCTGGTCGAGCTTGCCGAGGGTCATGCAGGTTTCCAGGCCGAGCTTCTTCACGCCTTCGACCATCTTCAGCACGTAGGGCATGTCCTTGGCCGACGGGTGCTTCCACGCCGCGCCCATGCAGAAGCGGGTGGAGCCGATGGCCTTGGCCTCGGCAGCCGCCTCCAGCACCTTCTGCACTTCCATCAGCTTTTCTTTGTCCAGGCCGGTGTTGTAGTGGCCGGACTGCGGGCAGTACTTGCAGTCTTCCGGGCAGGCGCCGGTCTTGATCGACAGCAGGGTCGAGACCTGCACGCGGTTGGCGTCGAAATGCGCGCGGTGTACGGTCTGGGCCTGGAACAGCAGGTCGTTGAACGGCTGTTCGAACAGGGCCTTGACCTCGGCGAGGCTCCAGTCGTGACGGGTGACGGAAGAAATGCTGGCACTCATCGGGGGTATTCCTTATTCGTTGGCTGCTAGGCTGGTCGCAACACGGCTGTTCGGCATCGTCAGGGAAGGACCATGCGCTGTCAACCACACCGGGATAACCAGGTTTACATCTGGACAAAAAACAAACAATCCTGCCTGCTCTGCGCCGAACCCAGTGAATCCGCGCTGCCGCTATGCGGCCCCTGCGAGAGCGAACTGCCCTGGCTGGGCGGGCATTGCGCGGTCTGCGCCGTGCCACTGCCGGATAGCGGTCTGGTCTGCGGTGCCTGCCTCAAGCGACCGCCGGCTTTCGAACGAGTGGAAGCGCCGTGGCGCTACGCCTTCCCGATCGACAGCCTGATCACCCGCTTCAAGCACCAGGCACGTTGGCCATTGGGACGTCTGCTGGCCGACCTGCTGTCACATCATCTGCAGCACGCCTTCGCCGAAGGCCTGCCGCGCCCCGACCTGTTGCTACCGGTGCCATTGGCCGGCAAGCGTTTGCGCCAGCGTGGCTTCAACCAGGCCGAAATGCTCGCCGACTGGCTCGGCGCCAGCCTCGCCCTGCCCACCCAGAAGCACTGGCTGCAGCGCCCGCAGGACACCGCCCACCAGCAGGATCTGGACGCCGCCGCACGCCTGCGCAACCTGCGCCGCGCCTTTGCCCTGGCTGCCAGGGCGGAGGTGAAGGGCAAACACCTGGCGGTGATCGACGACGTGCTGACCACCGGCGCCACCGCCGAGGCCGTCGCCCGCCTGCTGCGCAAGGCCGGTGCGGCGCGGGTGGATATCTATTGCCTGGCACGCACGCCCAAGCCCGGCGACAGCTAAAGCGGTTCTGAAAGATGACGCACGACCTGCGCCGGCCAGGGGTTACACTCTGCGCCCCGCAACCGGAGTCGCCCATGTCCCATCCCTTCGCCACGCTGACCCCCGACCTGGTGCTGGATGCCGTGGAGAGCCTCGGCTACCTCAGCGACGCCCGCGTGCTGGCCCTCAACAGCTACGAGAACCGCGTCTATCAGGTGGGCATCGAGGACGAGACGCCGCTGATCGCCAAGTTCTACCGCCCGGCACGCTGGAGCGATGCGGCAATCCGCGAGGAACATGCCTTCAGTGCCGAACTGGCTGACTGCGAGATCCCGGTGGTGGCGCCCCTGGTGCGCGACGGCGAGACCCTGTTCGAGCACGCCGGCTTCCGCTTCGCCCTGTTCCCGCGCCGTGGCGGCCGCGCCCCGGAGCCGGGCAATCTCGACCAGCTGTATCGCCTCGGCCAACTGCTCGGACGCCTGCACGCGGTCGGCGCCAGCCGCCCCTTCGCCCATCGCGAAGCGCTGGGCGTGGTCAACTTCGGTCACGAATCGCTGGCCACCCTGCTGGATGGCAACTTTATCCCGCGCAGCCTGCTGCCGGCTTACGAATCGGTAGCGCGCGACCTGCTCAAGCGCCTCGACCAGCTGTTCGCCAGCGTGCGCTACACGCCGATCCGCCTGCACGGCGACTGCCATCCGGGCAACCTGCTGTGCCGCGACGACAGCTTCCATATCGTCGACCTCGACGACTGCCGCATGGGCCCGGCGGTGCAGGACATCTGGATGATGCTCGCCGGCGAACGCCACGAGCGCCTGGGGCAACTGGCCGAACTGGTCGACGGCTACAACGAGTTCCACGACTTCGCCAGCCGCGAACTGCCACTGATCGAAGGCCTGCGCGCCCTGCGCCTGATGCACTACAGCGCCTGGCTGGCACGGCGCTGGGACGACCCGGCATTCCCCATGAGCTTCCCCTGGTTCGGCACGGAACGTTACTGGGGCGAACAAATATTGATGTTGCGCGAGCAGATGGCGGCGCTGGATGAAGAGCCGCTGAAGCTGTTCTGAGCATGGCCCGGATTACATCCGGGCTAGCGTAAAGAAAGCCTGACGGGAATCGCTGCAGCGACCGCTCGAACAAAGCTGAACGACCAGACAAGCTCGCCCTACCCCACTAGAATCGCTGGCTTAGTTAGCTGCCTAACCAAGGATTCTGCATGGCCACCGCCAACCCGCAGCGCGGGTATCTGCTGGGCATCATCGCCTACACCATCTGGGGTCTGTTCCCGCTGTATTTCAAAGCCATCCAGAACGTGCCAGCGCTGGAGATCATCGTTCATCGCGCGCTGTGGTCGGCGTTGTTCGGCGCCGCCCTGCTGCTGGCGTGGAAACATCCGGGCTGGCTGCGCGAGCTGCGCAGCAATCCCAGGCGTCTCGGCGTGCTTGCCATCAGCGGTCTGCTGATCGCCAGCAACTGGCTGGTCTATGTGTGGGCGGTGAACAACGGGCGCATGCTCGAAGCCAGCCTGGGCTACTACATCAACCCGCTGATCAACGTGCTGCTCGGTATGCTGCTGCTCGGCGAACGCCTGCGCCGCCTGCAGTGGCTGGCCGTGGGCCTGGCCGCGCTGGGCGTGCTGCAGCAGCTGTGGCAGGTGGGGAGCATTCCCTGGGTCTCGCTGGTGCTAGCGCTGACCTTCGGCTTCTACGGCCTGATCCGCAAGCAGGCGCCAGTGGCCGCCCTGCCCGGCCTGGTGGTGGAAACCTGGCTGCTGCTGCCGCTGGCGCTCGGCTGGCTGCTCTGGCATCCGGCAGCCATGAGCACGCAAGGCGCCTTCTGGAGCACCTCGGAGGCACTATGGCTGATCGCCGCCGGCCCGATCACCCTGGTGCCGCTGCTGTGCTTCAACGCCGCCGCGCGCCATCTGCCCTACACCACCCTGGGCTTCCTACAGTACCTGGCGCCGACGCTGGTGATGCTGCAGGCGATCTTTCTGTTCGGCGAACATTTCGACCCGAGCAAGCTGCTGGCCTTTATCTGTATCTGGGCCGGATTGGCGCTGTACAGCCTGGATATCTGGTTGAGCCTGCGCCGCCGGCAGGCGACCTGAGGAGAGTCCAGCGTAGGGGGCATCGTGCACACAACGCCCCCTACGACGATGCGACAGCCTGCGAGGGCCATTGTGCAGAAAACACCCAATCAGCCACAGACGGCGCCACACCTGGCCTGGCGCCAGTCATCCCCGCCTTATCCACAGAAGCATCCCCGGTCTTTGTGCACAACGCCTTGAAACTGCTGGTTTTTTAGTCAGTTACCGAGAAGCTGCGGGGCACTAGGGGTGGCGCCGCCACTCCCCAGCTTATCCACAAGCCCATCCCCGTTAATCGGGGATATCACCATGCGCTGAACTGCGCTGGGCAACCTAGCGCAAAAGGCTCGGCTGCCAAGACTGAAGCCGTCGCATAGTCGCTCAGAAAACACTCAACCCGGCGTAACCCACAGCAGCCCTGGCCTGTGGCCGTTCATCCCGTGGTTATCCACAGAAGCATCCCCGGCCTTTGTGCACAACATTGGGAAACTGCTGGTTTTTTAAGCACTTAAAGAAAAGCCCCGGGGCACTAGTGCGTGCGCCGGGGCTCCCCAGTTTATCCACAGCTCCATCCCCGCTAATCGGGGATATCAGAATCTGTCTACGATCTTTTGAGCTAGAGCCAGGCAAGGCGAAATTGGGCGAGGGCGCGGAGTTTACGAGCTGTAAATGAGCAGCCCGAGCCCAATTTCAACGCAGCATGGCCGACGATCAAGAGATCGTCGGCAGATTCTCAGGGATCGGTGCGCAGGTTCAGCTCAACCATCAGATCATCGGCGAGGTTTTCCAGCTTGTCGCGCAGCACATCCAGCGACAGCGTCAGTGGCACCGCCAGCACCGCCTCGGCATGGAATAGCGGTTCGCTACTCATCGGCGCGGGCGCCACTTCGGTGGTCAGGCTTTCCAGGTTGACGCCCTGCTCGGCCAGCAGGCGGGTGATGTCGCGGACGATGCCGGGGCGGTCGTTGCCGACCAGGTCGAGCAGGATCGGTTTCCAGGTGCAGGACGGCTCGATGCCGCTTTCCGCCACCAGCACGCGGATGCCCTGGGCGTTCAGGGCCTGCAGCGCCTCGACCAGCTCGTCGTAGCTTTCCGCCGGTACCGCCACGCGCAGGATGCCGGCGAACTGCCCGGCCATGCGCGACATGCGGCTTTCCAGCCAGTTGCCACCGTGGCCGGCGATGCACTGGGCGATGCGCTCGACCAGGCCTGGCTGGTCCGGGGCGATTACCGTGAGTACCAGATGATTCATGGAGAAACCCCTGTTGTTTTTAAATGTAGGAGCGCGCTCTGCTCGCGAACCCGATCAGCACGATGCTTCGCGAGCGGAGCTCGCTCCTGCGACTGTAAGCCTTCAATCCGCCAGGCTCAGCCAATAGGTATAAAACACCTCATCTCGTACATAGCCTAGCTTTTCATAGAGCGCCTGGCCGCCCAGGTTACTCTTTGCCGTTTCCAGCTGCAGACCACAGGCACCCGTGGCCACGCCGTGGGCGCGGGCGTTGTTCATCAGTGCCTCGGCGACCCCCTGGCGGCGCGCACTGGGCGCCACATACAAGTCGCTGAGCAGCCAGGCCGGGGCCATGTGCAGCGAGGCGAAGAACGGGTAGAGCTGCACGAAGCCCTGTGCCACACCCTGTTCATCGCGAGCAATGAACAGGGTCGAATCACCACGCTGCAGGCGCGCGCCGATGAACTTGGCGATCTCCCCGGCCGCCCTGGGCACCTCGTAGAACTCGAGGTAGGCGGCGAACAGGCCGACCAGTTCATCCAGATCATTCACACCCGCTTGCACCACGCGCATTGCAACCTCCACTGTCAGTTGATCGCGCCAGTATAGGTAGAGCGCCGCCTGGCGGGCACTCACAGGCCGTGACTGATTTTTTCGTTTGAGTCATGTAGTATCCCGCGGCTCGTACTACATGGCCGTCCGGCCCGGATTTAGAGCTGTCTGGAATCAAGTGAGGCAAGCAATGACTGAGCGCGTTCAAGTCGGTGGCCTGCAGGTCGCCAAAGCCCTTTACGACTTCATCAACAATGAAGCCATCCCCGGTACCGGCATCGCTGCCGACAAGTTCTGGGCTGGCGCCGAAGCCGTGATCAACGATCTGGCCCCGAAAAACCGCGCCCTGCTCGCCAAGCGTGATGACTTCCAGGCCAAGATCGACGCCTGGCATCAAGGCCGTGCCGGCCAGGCGCATGACGCCGCCGCCTACAAAGCCTTCCTCCAGGAAATCGGCTACCTGCTGCCAGAACCGGCTGACTTCCAAGCCACCACGCAGAACGTCGACGAAGAAATCGCCCGCCTGGCCGGCCCGCAGCTGGTAGTGCCGGTAATGAACGCCCGTTTCGCCCTGAACGCCTCCAACGCCCGCTGGGGTTCGCTGTACGACGCGCTGTACGGCACCGACGTGATCAGCGAAGAAAACGGCGCCGAGAAAGGCAAGGGCTACAACAAGGTCCGTGGTGACAAGGTCATCGCTTTCGCCCGCGCCTTCCTCGACGAAGCCGCGCCGCTGGAAGGTGCTTCCCACGTCGACGCCACTGCTTATGTAGTGAAGAACGGCCAACTGGCCGTGAGCCTGAAAAACGGCAGCAGCACCGGCCTGAAGAACGCCGCCCAGTTCATCGCCTTCCAGGGCGAAGCTGCCGCACCGAAAGCCGTGCTGCTCAAGCACAACGGCCTGCACTTCGAGATCCAGATCGACGCCAACAGCCCGGTCGGCCAGACCGATGCCGCCGGCGTCAAAGACGTACTGATGGAAGCCGCCCTGACCACCATCATGGACTGCGAAGACTCGGTCGCCGCCGTCGATGCCGATGACAAGGTCATCGTCTACCGCAACTGGCTGGGCCTGATGAAAGGCGACCTGGCGGAAGAAGTGGCCAAAGGTGGCCAGACCTTCACCCGCACCATGAACCCGGACCGCGTCTACACCAAGGCCGACGGCAGCGAGCTGACCCTGCACGGCCGCAGCCTGCTGTTCGTGCGCAACGTCGGTCACCTGATGACCAACCCGGCGATCCTCGATGCCCAGGGCAACGAGATTCCTGAAGGCATCCAGGACGGCCTGTTCACTAGCCTGATCGCCATCCACAACCTGAATGGCAACACCAGCCGCAAGAACACCCGCACCGGCAGCGTGTACATCGTCAAGCCGAAGATGCACGGCCCGGAAGAAGTCGCCTTCACCAGCGAAATCTTCAGCCGCGTCGAAGACGTGCTCGGCCTGCCGCGCAACACCCTGAAAGTCGGCATCATGGACGAAGAGCGCCGCACCACCGTCAACCTGAAAGCCTGCATCAAGGCCGCCAGCGAGCGCGTGGTGTTCATCAACACCGGCTTCCTCGACCGCACCGGTGACGAAATCCACACCTCCATGGAAGCCGGCGCCGTGGTGCGCAAGGCCGCCATGAAGAGCGAGAAGTGGATCGCCGCCTACGAGAACTGGAACGTCGACATCGGCCTGGCCACCGGCCTGCAGGGTCGCGCGCAGATCGGCAAAGGCATGTGGGCCATGCCCGACCTGATGGCCGGCATGCTCGAGCAGAAGATCGCCCACCCGCTGGCCGGTGCCAACACCGCTTGGGTGCCGTCGCCGACCGCCGCCGCGCTGCACGCGCTGCACTACCACAAGGTCGACGTGTTCGCCCGCCAGGCCGAGCTGGCCAAGCGCGAGCGCGCCTCGCTGGACGACATCCTGAGCATCCCGCTGGCGCCGAACACCAACTGGACCCCGGAAGAAATCCAGAACGAACTGGACAACAACTCCCAGGGCATCCTCGGCTACGTGGTGCGCTGGATCGACCAGGGCGTCGGCTGCTCCAAGGTGCCGGACATCAACGATGTCGGCCTGATGGAAGACCGCGCCACCCTGCGCATCTCCAGCCAGCTACTGGCCAACTGGCTGCGTCACGGCATCGTCACCGAAGAGCAGATCGTTGCCAGCCTCAAGCGCATGGCGCCGGTGGTTGACCGGCAGAACGCCAACGACCCGCTGTACCGTCCGCTGGCGCCGAACTTCGACAGCAACATCGCCTTCCAGGCTGCCCTGGAACTGGTGGTCGAAGGTACCAAGCAGCCGAACGGCTACACCGAGCCGGTGCTGCACCGCCGCCGCCGCGAGTTCAAGGCCGCCAACGGTCTGTAACTCGTCGCTGCTGTGAAAAAATCGCCCTCCGGGGCGGTTTTTTTTATGCCCGTGAATCAGCCTGCCTTAACTAGGCACTCAGTGAACGGGCCTCATGCCGGCACTGGCAGCCAGGCGCGGCTGAGCCACCCCGCCGCTTACTCCAGACTCACCCCATGCTGCTGGTACAGCGCCTGCACCCAGCCTTCGCGGTACATCTGCTGCAAGCTCGTCTGCAGGCGCTGCAGCAGCGCCGGATCGACCTGCGGGTGGCAGGCGATGTCTTCCATCAACGTCAGGAAGGGCAGCACCTCACGCGGTGCGGGCTTGGCCCCCAGCGAGTGAACCACCGCCGCGCTGGTTGCCCACAGTCGCGCGCGACTGCGCTGCAGCATGCTCAGGTTGAGCGACTCCTTGTTCGAATACAGCACGTCGAGCCCGACGCCTTGCAGGTAGTCACCGGCACCAGAACCCTGGTGACTGAGGATGCGCAGGCCGCGCGCCTGTTCCAGACTGTCCAGCTGCAGATCGTCATCAGCCTTGGCGTACAGCCCCAGACGCGAGATCAGCAGCGGACCGATCCAGGCATAGTAGGGCTCGCGCTCCTGCCGACGTTCGACCAGCAACACGCAACTGTTGGGCTTCTGCTGGACCTTCACCAGCGCTCGCTGCAGCGGCAGAAAACTCAACTGGTAGGAGATGCCGGCACGGCGGAACAGCTCGCGGGTCAACTCGGGCACCAGCCCGGCGCCCTGGCCATCCAGCGTCTGTTGCACCAGCGGTGGCCGCTCCCAGGCGTACAGCTCGATTTCGGCGGCCGCGCACGGCAAGCTGAGCAGGCCCAGTAACAACAGGCTAATCCCACGCACGCAAGGCCTCCTGGTACTTCAAGGTACGGCCCGGCGGGCGTTCATCCGCCAGTTGCGGCCAGGGCGCGCCCGGCTGTGGCAACCAGTACTGCGCCCCGCGCGGTGGGTTGAGCTGCGGTGCACAGGCATTCTGCTGGCGCTGCGCCACAACCTGCAGGTGCTGGTCGAAGGCGCCCGCCAGGTTGTGCAGCGCCTGCGCCGCGCTGAGCTGGCCGCTGATCGCCGGGTGCAGCTGGCGCCACCATAGACTGGCCATGCCGCTGTAGTCGGGCACGTTGGCCCCGGTCGGGGTCCAGCGCCGCGCCGCGCGGCTGCGATAGAACTCGACCAGTCCCCCGAGGCGTGGTGCCTCGGCGAGCAGGGCTGGGGAATCCAGATCGGAGCGGCGGATCGGCGTGAGCCCGACCAGGGTCTTGCGCAGCGACACGCTCTTGGCGGTGACGAATTGGGCGTAGAGCCAGGCAGCCTGGCGCTGACGCAGCGGCGTATTGGCGAGCAGGGTCCAGGCGCCGACATCCTGGTAGCCGGACTTCATGCCGTCCTGCCAGTAGGCGCCGCGCGGTGACGGCGCGACCCGCCATTTGGGCTTGCCTTCGCCATCCACCACCGGCGTACCAAGCTTGGTGTAGTCGGCGGTGAAGGCGGTGTACCAGAAGATCTGCTGCGCCACATGGCCCTGGGCGGCGATATTGCCGGCCTGGTTGAAGCTCATCTGCTGCGCCTCCGGCGGCGCGTAGCGCTTGAGCCAGTCGACATACTGCTGCAGCGCATAGACCGCCGCCGGGCTGTCCAGCCCACCGCCACGGGCCATGCTGGCACCCGCCGGGCGACAGCCTTCGACGCGAATGCCCCAGTCGTCCACCGGCAGGCCGTTGGGTAAACCGAGGTCAGCCACCCCGGCCATGCCCAGCCAGGCATCGGACAGGCGCCAGCCCAGCGACGGGTCGTAGCCGCCGTAGTCCATGTGGCCATAGACGCGCTGGCCGTCGATCTCGCCGACCTGCTCGGTGAAGAAGGCCGCGATGTCCTCATAGGCCGACCAGTTCTGCGGCACATCCAGCTCGTAGCCATAGCGCTCGCGGAAGGCCTGGCGCAGCTCCGGACGCTCGAACCAGTCCTGGCGATACCAGTAGAGATTGGCGAACTGCTGGTCCGGCAGCTGGTAGAGCTTGCCGTCCGGCGCGGTGACGAAGGGCAGGCCGATGAAATCGGCGAGGTCGAGGGTCGGCGAGGTGACGCTGGCACCCTCGCCGTCGATGAAGTCGGAGAGCACCAGCACCTGGCCATCGCGAAAGTGCTGACCGAGCAGATCGCTATCACTGACATAGGCATCGTAGAGGGGCAAACCGGTCTGCTGCTGGGTGCGCAGCTTGTTCACCACGTCGTCTTCGCCACTGATCTCGTGGATCACGCGGATGCCGGTGAGCCGGCTGAACAACGGCGCCAGCACCGTCGCCTCGTACCAGTGAGTGGGAATATGCTCGGCGATGACGCGCACCTGCACCCCCGCAAACGGTTTGCCCGCAGCAGCGAACCAGGCCAGCTCGGCGCGCTGCTCGGCCGCCGCCAGAGAGCTGGGTTGCAGCTCGGCGATGGCTTCCTGCAGGGGGTTGGCAGCGTGGGTCAGGGTACTGAATAGCAAGACGAGCCACATCACGGAGCGCATTCGTCTCTCCTTTTTCTTATCTGGCCATTCTAGTGCGGCATCTGCCGTTCGTCCCTCCAACCGAGCCAATACCGGCGCAAATATGGCGATTTGCCGCGGTTGGCGGGCAAAAGCGCGGTTTTCTAGCTATAGCAATACAACGGTCGGCCGACAGTTAGGGCAGACCATCAAAAAGAGCATGGTCAAACCATGACCAATAAGTGGCCTCTAGGCTGCTAACTGGCTTCCTGTACACTTCGCGCCCCCATTTGGGTACACCTGCCATGTTGAAGAATCTGTCGCTAACCTTGAAGTTGTCGCTGTTACCCGCCGTTGCCCTGTGCGGCCTGTTGCTCTATGTGGGCTACAGCTCGTTGCAGCTGGCGGATAACGATGTGCGCCTGGTGGCGCTGGAAACCCATAGTTTCCCTACCCTGGAGAAAGCCGACGCGGTGATCTTCCAGTTCTCGCGCCTGCCCGGTCTGTTTAACAACGCAGTGGCCGCCGGCGAGTTGGCGACCCTCGACGATGCGCGCAAGGTGCTCGCAGAAATCGCCAGTAAACAGCAGGAGCTGCAGGGCCTGGCCAAGGACAACGCGACCCGCAGCGATGAACTGCAGGGTTGGCGCAGCGCCATCCAGCGCTATGCCGACAATGCCCTGGCCGCCTCCGAGCAACTGGTCAAGGGCAGCGCCAGCTTCGAGGATCTGCGCCCCAGCCTCGACCGCATGGCCACTGACCTGAGCCAGGCGCAGAAGCTCGGCGATGCTTTCCGCGCCCATGCCTACGAAGACTTCCAGACCACCCTGGCGCAAGCCCGCACCGACAATGCCACCACCACCCGCGTCGGCTATGGCCTGTCGATCCTGCTGGTGGCGCTGGTCAGCATCGGTTCGGTGCTGGTGATCCGCGGCATCATGGGCAACGTGCATGGCGTGATCGACTCGCTGAAAGCCATCGCCCGCGGTGAAGGCGACCTGACCCGGCGGGTCAACGTCGACTCGAATGACGAGATCGGCGAGATGATCCAGCTGTTCAACCGCTTCCTGGAAAAACTCCAGGGCACCATCCGCCAGACCATCGATGCCGCCAGCCCGCTGGGGCAGATGTCGCAGGAGCTGTATCAACTGACCCAGGGCGCCAAGCAGAACGCCCAGTCGCAGCAGCAGCACACCGACTCGATCGGCCGCGACATCCAGACCATGACCAGCAGCATCCAGGAAGTCGCCCACCGCTCCCAGCAGGCCTCCGAAGAAGCCAATGCCGCAGCCCGCCAGGCGGATACCGCACGGCAGAGCATCGGCAGCCTGTCGACCAGCATCAGCGACCTGGGCAGCAGCGTGATGAGCGCCGTGCAGGCCATGGAGCAGCTGGAAGAAGAAACCCAGCAGGTCGGCTCGGTCCTCACCGTGATCCGCAGCATCGCCGAGCAGACCAACCTGCTGGCCCTCAACGCAGCCATCGAAGCGGCCCGTGCCGGCGAGCAGGGCCGTGGCTTTGCCGTGGTCGCCGACGAAGTGCGCAACCTGGCGCAGAAGACCGCCGCCTCCACCGCCGAGATCCAGCAGATCATCCAGCGGCTGCAGAGCAGCGCCAATGGTGTGCTCAACGTGATGACCAGCAACGGCGAGAAGGCCCAGGCCAGCATCGAACGCTCGGTACAGGCTACCCAGGTGCTCGAAGCGATTGCCCAGGCCGTCGACCAGATCAACCAGCTCAACGCCGGCATCGCTCAGTTCACCCATGAACAGATCGGCCTGTCGAGTTCGATCCAACAAGAAACCCAAGTGTTGCAGCAGGACGCACAAGCAACCGCACATGGGGCCGAGGCCACTGCCCGTCTAGGCGAGCAACTGGTCAGCACAGGGGATCACCTGCGCTCGGCGACGGCCCAATTCCGCGTTTAACACTGCTAACGGAGCACCTCTACATGACTACAGCACGCGTCCTTGGTCTGGCCATCTGCCTGGCCAGTACCCCAGCCCTGGCGCTGGAGCAAGGCGAATACCGGCTCAACGGCTTCGGCACTGCCGGCCTCACCTACCTGGGCGGCGAAGACGATAGCAAGGGCTACGGCGTCAACGGCCAGACTACCGACTCCTGGCGCGGCGATCAGCTGAGCAAGCTGGGTGGTCAATTCCAGTACGGCATCACCGACACCATCGGCTTCACCGCCCAGGGCACCATCAAACCCGCCCAGGACGAGTGGCAGGCCAATGTCGAGTGGCTGTACCTGTCCTGGCAGGCCAGCGACAACCTGATGGTCCGCACCGGCCGCCTGCGTACACCGGTGTACATGTACTCGGAAAGCATCGACGTGGGCTTCAGCTACCCCTGGCTGCGCCTGCCCGACGAGGTCTACAGCCAGGTCCAGCTGTCCAACTACGAAGGCGCCGACGTGGTCTACAACCTGCCGGTTTCCTTCGGCACCGTGTCCTTCCAGGTCGCCGGCGGCATGGCCAAGAATCGCGACATCTTCGCCGTCGATGACATGCACGACATCGACTACAACGACATCTTCGGCGGCAACATCAGCCTGTCCACCAACGACTTCGGTACCTTCCGCGCCGGCTACGTCGAGGCCGACATCAAGGCCAACATCGAAGATGACGTCACCGTGCCGTTCTTCGGCAACATCAACGTCAGCCTCAACCCGCTGGACCACCAGAAAGGCAAGTTCACCAGCTTCGGCTACCAGTACGACAACGGCACCTGGCTGACCGCCAACGAGTGGACCAGTCGCGTGATCGAGGCCGATGGTTCGGGTAGCACCGATGCCTTCTACCTGATGGGCGGCCGTCGTTTCGGCGAGTTCCTGCCGCACGTCACCTATGCCCAGCTGGACGAAGATGCCGGCCGGCAGAACTCCTGGACCTTCGGTCTGAACTACAACCTGATGCCCACCGTGGTGCTCAAGGGCGAGTACAAGCGCGTTGAAACCAGTGGCGACAGCTACGAAGGCGTATTCGTACGCAACGCCCAGCAGACCGTGGACGACCGTCTCGGCCTGGCTCCCGCTCACAACTTCGACGGCGACATCTTCAGTGTCGGCGTTGACTTCGTGTTCTGAGGAGAGCATCGATGAACCTATCCATCCGTGCTCTGTGCACCACCGTTCTGCTGGCTGCCACCGGCCTGGTCCAGGCGGAAGTCGCCGTGATCGTCAACCCGGCCGCCACTGCCAGCCCGTCGCAGGCCGACGTGGCCAACATCTTCCTGGGCAAGAACAAGTCGCTGAAAGGCGTCGACCAGAAAGACTGGAACCCGACCAAGGAGAAGTTCTACGCCACGGTCGCCAGCAAGAGTGAAGCGCAGCTGAAGTCCTACTGGTCCGGCCTGGTGTTCACCGGCAAGGGCCAGCCGCTGCCGAGCGTAGCCGGCGATGCCGAAGTGGTGGCCAAGGTCGCCGCCGAAGCCGATGCCATCGGCTATGTCGACAAGGCCGCAGTCACCGACCAGGTGAAAGTGCTACTGACCCTGCCGTAAGGCGGGGGTTGCGGTGAAAAAGCCGACGGGGCGACCCGTCGGCTTTTTTATTGCCCGCAGAAATCCTGCGCTAGCAGGCTGTTGAAAAACGTTGGCGAGGCAGCCAGCGCAAGGCAAAAACAGGCGAAAAAGCGCAGTTTACGAGCTGTAAATGAGCATTTTTAGCCTGTTTTTAACGCCGCGATGGCAACGCAGGTAGTTTTTCAACAGTCTGCTATTGCGCCATCTCGGCCAGCAGCACGGCAACCAGTTCGGCCGCCGGCAGCTCACGGGCCAGCGGCGCGCCCTGCCCGGCCCACTGCGCGGCGAAGTCATGGCAGCCCTGGGCGCTGGCCGCCGCGTGCAGGGCCTTGGCGGCGTCGTAGGCAATCGGGTAATCCGGCAGCGGCGCGGCGAACGCGCCATACAGGCGATTGGGCAGGCCGCGCGCCGCGCGCCCGGAGATGTTCGCGGTGATCTGCGTGCGCGTGGCCTGCTCGCTGCGCAGCGCCGCCCGGTACGGCGCATTGGCCGCCGACTCGGGACAGAGCACGAAGGCCGTGCCCAACTGCACGCCGGCCGCGCCCAGGGCCAGCGTCGCGTTGATCCCGGCGCCGTCCATGATGCCGCCGGCGGCGATCACCGGCAGCGTGGTCTGTGTCACCAGCAGGCGCACCAGCGCCAGGGTGCCAAGACCCGCATCGCCCGCCTCGGGCTCGAACACCCCACGGTGCCCGCCGGCCTCGATGCCCTGGGCGACCAGCGCATCGACGCCCGCCGCTTCGGCCAGACGTGCTTCGGCCAGATTGGTGACGCAGGCCAGCACACGCATGCCAGCCTGCTGCAACGCCGCGATCCAGGCCTGCGGTGGCAGCCCGAAGTGCAGGCTGACCACCGCAGGACGTTCCTCCAGCAGCATCACCTGCATGGCCGGATCAGCCAGGAAGCTGCGGTAGATTTCCGTCAGGCGGGCCGGCGGCTCGGCGCCGAATTCGCCGAACAACGGCCGCAGCTGCTCCAGCCAGGCCGCCTCGCGGAACTCATCGGCCTGCGCCGGGCGGTGGCAGAACAGGTTGACGTTGAAGGGTGCGGCAGTCAGCGCGCGGGTTGCACTGATCAGCGCGCGCGCCTGCTCCGGCGTGCTGGCACCGATGCCGAGCGAGCCCAGGCCACCAGCGTTCGACACCGCCGCCGCCAGCGCCGGGGTGGACACGCCGACCATCGGCGCCTGGATCAGCGGATGGCGGATACCCAGCAGTTCGGTAAGCGCGGCAGACATGGCGAAGAACTCCTGACTCGAGGGGCCATCAATCTGCCGCAATCCGCGCCGCGCCGCCAGCGCCAGGTCCGCTCTTCGACCTAGGTCCAATGGGCAGATGTGCGGCAATCGCCGACCATGCTGGTATCTCCGCCATCAGGGCAGCCCGCATGCAGTCCAAGGAAAGCAGCGCCGCCGGCAAGACCGCCGTGCTGCAGAACATCCACGGCACCATGGAGTTCCTGCGCAAGTACCCGCCGTTCAACCAGATGGACAGCGCCCAGCTGGCCTATCTGGTCGAGCACTGCCAGCTGCGCTTCTACGGCGCCGGCGAGAGCATCATCAAGCCCGCCGACGGCCCGGTGCAGCACTTCTTCATCGTCAAGCAGGGCCTGGTGGTCGGCGAGCGCCCGCACTCGGCCAAGCGCGGCAGCGAGACTACCTTCGAGATCGCCAGCGGTGAGTGCTTCCCGCTGGCCGCCCTGCTCGGCGAACGCGCCACCCGCACCGAACACCTGGCCGGCGAAGATACTTTCTGCCTGCTGCTGGGCAAGCAGGCCTTCGTCCGCCTGTTTTCCCAGAGCGCGCCGTTTCGCGACTTCGCCCTGCGCGGGGTGAGCAGCCTGCTCGACCAGGTCAACCAGCAGGTGCAGCTGCGCGCCGCGGAAAGCCTTGGTGCGCAGTATTCGCTGGACACCTCGTTGCGCGAACTGGCCATGCAGCAACCGGTCGGCTGCGGTGCCGAAACGCCGCTGCGCGAGGCGGTGCGGCGCATGCACGAGCAGCATGTCGGCAGCATCGTCATCGTCGATGAAGGCAACCGCCCGCTGGGCATCTTCACCCTGCGCGACCTGCGCCGGGTGGTCGCCGACGGCAGCTCGCTGGAGCAGCCGATCGAGGCCCTGATGACCCAGCGCCCCTTCCACCTGTCACCCCAGGCCAGTGCCTTCGACGCCGCCCTGGCGATGACCGAGCGGCATATCGCCCACGTCTGCCTGGTCGAGCACGGCCAGCTGGTCGGCGTGGTCTCCGAGCGCGACCTGTTCTCCCTGCAGCGTGTCGACCTGGTGCACCTGGCGCGCACCATCCGCCATGCCGGTAAGGTCGAGACCCTGGCTGCCCTGCGCAGCGACATTCGCCTGCTGGTCGAGCGCATGCTGGCCCACGGCGCCAGCTCGACGCAGATCACCCAGCTGGTCACCCTGCTCAACGATCACACCGTGTGCCGGGTGATCGAGCTGTGCATCGAGGAACTCGGCGACCCCGGCGTGCCGTTCAGCTGGCTGTGCTTCGGCAGCGAAGGCCGCCGCGAGCAGACCCTGCACACCGACCAGGACAACGGCATCCTGTTCGATGCCGCCAGCAGCGCGGAAGCCGAAGCCATCCGCCAGCGTCTGCTGCCCCTGGCCCGGCGCATCAACCAGCAGCTGGCGCACTGCGGCTTCAGCCTCTGTCCGGGCAACATCATGGCCGGCAACCCGGCGCTGTGCCTGTCACGCAGCGAGTGGGCGCGACGCTTCAGCAGCTTCGTGCGCGAGGCCAGTCCGGAGAACCTGCTCGGTTCCAGCATCTACTTCGATCTGCGCGTGGTCTGGGGCGCCGAGGACGGCGGCGAGCAACTGCGCGAGCAGCTGTTCGCCGATATCCGCGATAACAGCCTGTTCCAGCGCATGCTGGCGGCCAACGCCCTGCAGCACCGGCCGCCGGTGGGGCGCTTCCGCGACTTCGTGGTGGCCCGCAGCGGTGCGGAAAAAGACACCCTCGACCTCAAGATCGAAGGCCTCACCCCCTTCGTCGACGGTGCGCGGCTGCTCGCCCTGGTCCACGGGGTCGAGGATTGCAACACCCAGCGACGCTTCGCCAAACTGGTCGAAAAAGGGGTGATCGATGCCCTCGACGGCGCCGCCTACGAGGAGGCCTACCACTTCATCCAGCAGACCCGCCTGCAGCTGCACCAGCAGCAGGCGCTGCAGGGCCTGCCGTTCTCCAACCGCCTCGACCCGGACAGTCTCAACCAGCTGGACCGGCGCATCCTGCGCGAGTCCTTCCGCCAGGCCCAGCGCCTGCAAGCCAGCCTGACGCTACGCTACCAGCTATGAGCATCTTCAACTGGATCCGCCGCGACACCCCACAACTGAGCGATGCCCAGCAGCAGCGCCTGGCCGCGCTGCCGGCGGCCGCGGCCCTGAGCGATACGCCCCTGGCCAGGCAGCGCCTGGTGGTGCTCGACCTGGAAACCAGCGGCCTCAACCTGCAACGTGACCAGTTGCTGGCGATCGGCGCGGTGGTGATCGAAGGTGGCGCCATCGACTTCAGCCAGCAGTTCGAATGTACCCTGCACCGCGCCGGACACCAGGCCAGCGCCAGCACCCTGATCCATGGCATAGCGCCCAGCGCCATCGCCGCCGGCACCGACCCGGTCGAAGCGCTGCTGGCATTCATGGAATTCCTCGGCGACAGCCCGCTGCTGGCCTTCCACGCCGGCTTCGACCAGCACATGCTCGGTCGCGCCCTGCGCGAAAGCCTCGGTTACCGCCTGCGTCACCCGTTTCTCGATGTCGCCGAGCTGGCGCCGCTGCTGTGCCCCGAGGTCAGCCTGCGCCACGCCGGGCTGGATGACTGGCTGGCGCACTTCCAGCTGCAGGCCGCCGAGCGCCACAACGCCAGCGCCGACGCCCTGGCCACCGCCGAGCTGGCGCTGATCCTGTTCAGCAAGGCGCGCCGCCAGCAGCTGGACAGCCTGCTCGTCCTCGACCAGCGTCTGCAGGGTCGGCGGCGACGCCAGCGCGCACCTTCGCTGTAGATCGGCTGATAGCCTGACTCAATATCATTAGTAAACAATTCTCGATTCCCCTGACACTAGGCGCTCACTAGAATGGCGGCACTTCTCCTGCCGACAGCTTTTGCGCACCTGAACCCCATGCACGCACGCACGATCCGCCGCTGGTCCGTCATCCACACCTGGAGCAGCCTGGTCTGCACCCTGTTCCTGCTGATGCTGGCGCTGACCGGCCTGCCGCTGATCTTCCACCACGAGCTGGAACACCTGCTCGGCGAGGCGCCGCAACTGCGCGAGCTGCCGGCCGACAGCCCGCGCCTGGATCTGCAGCAACTGGTCGAGGCGGCCGAACGGGCACGTCCCCATGAGGTGGTGCAATACCTCGGCTGGGAGGCGGACGAACCCAACGGCGTGGTCACCATCATGGCCGCCACCGCCGGCACCGAACCCAACTCCTCGCACACCTTCATGCTCGACGCGCGCAGCGGCGAGGCAGTGGCCATGCCGGCGGCCAACGGCGGGTTCATGATGCTGATGCTGCGTTTGCACGTGGATATGTTCGCCGGCCTGCCGGGCAAGCTGCTGCTGGCCTTTATGGGCATCCTGTTCGTCGTCGCGATCATTTCCGGCGTGGTGCTCTACGCCCCGTTCATGCGCCGCCTGCCCTTCGCCGCCGTGCGCCGCGACAAGTCCACGCGCCTGCGCTGGCTCGACCTGCACAACCTGATCGGCATCGTCACCCTGACCTGGGCCCTGGTGGTCGGCGTCACCGGGGTGATCAGCGCCACCGCCGATCTGCTGATCGAGGCCTGGCGCAATGACACCCTGGCGGCGATGGTCGCGCCCTACCGCGACGCCCCGCCGCTGACCCAGCGCGCCCCGGCCAGCGACCTGCTGCAGATCGCCAGCCAGGCCGCACCGGGCATGCAGGCCGACTTCATCGCCTTCCCCGGCACGCGCTTCTCCAGTGAGCATCATTACGCAGTGTTCATGGTCGGCAGCACGCACCTCACCGCGCATCTGTGGACCCCGGTGCTGATCGACGCGCAGACCCTGGCCGTCACCGCCGTCGGCACGCGCCCTTGGTACATGGACGCCCTGGCCATGTCGCAGCCGCTGCACTTCGGCGACTACGGCGGCCGGCCGATGCAGATCCTCTGGGCCGTTCTGGATGTCCTGACCATCATCGTGCTGGGCAGTGGCCTGTACCTCTGGTGGGTGCGCCGCCGCGCCCCCCGCGCGGCCCTGCGCGACGAGGTCGTGGCATGAGGCAAGCGACCTTCGCCATTCCCGCCGTGCTGGCCCTGCTGGGCGCCACCGGGCTGTTCGCCGCCCTGCTCGGCGACGGCTGGTGGGATGCCCTGGCCTGGCTCGGCCTGGGCCTGCCGGCCGTGCTCGGCGTCTGGCCGCTGTTGCCACGGCGCGCCTGAAGCCTGCACTCGCGCGGCCCGGAATGATCGCCTAGAGTGGGCGCACCAGCCCCAGCAGGTGAGTTCATGGTCAGCGAATCCCCCGTTCTCGGCGTTGCCATCATCGGCGCCGGCTTCTCCGGCATCGGCATGGCGATCCGCCTGCAACAGGCCGGCATCGACGATTACCTGATCCTCGAACGGGCCGCCGGCATCGGCGGCACCTGGCGCGACAACCACTACCCGGGCGCGGCCTGCGATGTCGAATCGCATCTCTATTCGTTCTCCTTCGAGCCGCGCGCCCACTGGTCACGGAAGTACTCCGGGCAGGCGGAAATCCTCGATTACCTGCAGCACTGCGTGGCGCGCTACGGCCTGGCCTCGCGCATCCGCTGCAATGCCGCGCTCGCTGCCGCCGAGTATGACCAGGCGGCCGGCCTCTGGTGCCTGCACCTGGCCGATGGCGAGACGCTGCACGCGCGGGTGCTGATCAGCGCGGTCGGCGCGCTCAGCGAGCCGAGCATTGCGCCGCTGCCGGGGCTGGCGGACTTTCGCGGGGTGCAGTTCCACTCGGCGCAGTGGAATCATCAGCACGACCTGCGCGGCAAGCGCGTGGCGGTGATCGGTACCGGCGCCAGCGCCATCCAGTTCGTCCCGCAGATCGCCCAGCAGGCCGCGCAGCTGCTGCTGTTCCAGCGCACGCCGCCGTGGATCCTACCCAAGGCCGACCGGCGCTTCAGCGCCACGGAGCAGCGCCTGCTGCAGCTGGCGCCCTGGCAGAAGGCCTACCGCGCGCTGATCTACTGGATCAACGAGTCCCGCGCGCCCGGCTTTACCCGCAGCAGCGACTGGCTGCTCAAGCCGGCCGAAGCCATGGCCCGCCATCATCTGCAGCGCCAGGTCGCCGACCCGGCCCTACGCGCCGCGCTGACCCCGGACTACCGCATCGGCTGCAAGCGCATTCTGATCGCCAACGACTACTACCCGGCCCTGCAACGGCCCAACGTGCAGCTGGTGCAGAGCGCCATCACTCGGGTCGGTGCGGACTGCATCGTCAGCGCCGACGGCGGGCGCCACCCGGTCGATACGCTGATCTTCGCCACCGGCTTTCGCGCCACCGAATACCTCAGCGGCGTGGATATCCGCGGCCGCGCCGGGCTGCTCCTGAGCCAGGCCTGGCAGGCGGGCGCCGAGTCCTACCTGGGCATCGCCTGCGCCGACTTTCCCAACTTCTTCATGCTCACCGGGCCGAATACCGGCCTGGGCCACAGCTCGATGATCTTCATGATCGAGGCGCAGATCCATTTCATCCGCCAGGCCATCCAGCACCTGCGCCGCGCCAACCTGCGCAGCATCGAAGTGCGCCGCGAGGTGCAGCAGGCCTTCGCCCACGAAGTGCGCCAGCGCATGGCCGGCTCGGTGTGGGCCAGCGGCTGCCGCAGCTGGTACCTGGACGCCGCCGGCCTCAACACTACCCTGTGGCCGGCCAGCACCCTGGCCTACTGGCGCCGTACCCGGCACTGGCGCGCCAGTGAATTTGTTCTGGAAAGCCGGGCCTGAGTTCTGCGTAGTGCCAGGCAAGGCAAAGTCGGCGCTGCCTGATGTATAAACGAGCATTACGCCCACACCGTAGCCCGGATGCAATCCGGGGAAATCCCGCTCCCGGATTGCATCCGGGCTACACCTGCCAAGGAACCCCGATGAGCACCATGACCCTGTTCCATTCGCCCTCTTCGCCCTTCGTGCGCAAGGTGCTGGTACTGCTGCACGAGACCGGCCAGAGCGACCGTGTGGCCCTGCAGGCAGCGCAGCTGACGCCGATCAGCCCGGACGCCGGGGTCGTCGAGAGCAACCCGGCCGGCAAGATTCCCGCCCTGCGCCTGGCCGATGGCTCGGTGCTGCACGACAGCCGAGTGATCCTCGATTACCTCGACCAGCAGCATGTCGGCGCGCCGTTGATCCCGCCCAGTGGCAGTGCGCGCTGGCGGCGCCTGACCCTGGCCTCGCTGGCCGATGCGATACTCGATGCGGCGGTGCTGATGCGCTACGAGACCTTCCTGCGGCCGCCGGAAAAGCGTTGGGACGAGTGGTTGGCCGGGCAACAGGAGAAAATCGAACGGGCCCTGGCCTACTTCGAGCAGGACTGCCTGGCCGAGCTGAGCAGCCACTTCGACATCGCCGCACTCAGCCTGGCCTGCGCCCTCGGCTATCTCGACCTGCGCCAACCCGAGCTGGGCTGGCGCGAGCGCTATGCCGGGCTGGCCGCCTGGTACGCCGAGGTCAGCCAGCGTCCGTCGATGCTGGCGAGCATGCCGCCGGCTTAACCGAAGTAGCCGAACACGATCAGCCCCTCGGCCGGGATCATCAGCAGCAGACCTTCGTCCTTACGGCTATAGAAGGCGCCCGGGCTGCCCTGCGCGCGACCGATCCGCTGCGTCAGCGCTTCGTCAGCGCCGGCGCAACTCAAACCCAGCGCCACCTGAGAAGCCGACTCCGGAACCGGGGTCGGCTGCCAGGGCGCATAGCGGTAATAAGGCTCGTCGGCATGCCCACGGGCCTGACGGGCCTCTGCCAACGCCTCCAGTCCATGGCTGGCCAGACGCTGCCGCATGGCCGCCGACATGCGCCACACCGCCACCCCGCAACCCTCGCGCAGCCCGCTCTCACTACCGATCAGCAGCACCCCGGCCGGTTCGATGCTTGCCGGCAAGGCCGCAATGGAATGTTGCCGTTCGGCGACCTTGAACCCCAGGTACAGCACCAACAGCAACCAGCAGTACAGCAACAGGCCGCGATAGAGCAGGCGGCCGAGCCAGCGGACAGCTCTCGCCAATCGCGTGTTCAGCACAGGAAATAACCCAGCCACAGCACCACCACCAACACTCCGCCGACCTGCAGACCGCGGCGCTGGAAGGCGCCGCGCTCGACATCGGCCACCGCCCAGGACGGCCATTGCAGCGCCAGGCTGAGCAGCGCCAACGGCGTGAAGAAAGCATTGAACGGCCAGGACGGCAGCAGCAGGCCAAGCAGTACCGCCAACAGGTAAGCCAGGGTGCTGCCGCTCATCAGGCCTACGCTGAAGTCCCACGCGTGAAATCTGCTTAGCGACACTTCGGCAGTTCCTTGTGCTGCGGTTTATCCAGCCCGCGTTGCACAGCGAACAGGCGGGCGATGCGCCGCGCCAGCAGATGGCCGTGGCGCGCATCCTCGCGCAAGCCGACATGGCCGCTCATCGCACGTACCACAGGCGGAAGAAACCCAACGCCAGCAACAGGGCGACCTGGGCCAGCGCCACGCACAGCTGCAGGAAGGACTGCACATGGCTATTGGCGGCGGCATCCGGAACACCGGTCAGGCCGTTCCAGAAGGCCTCCGGCAGCAGCAGGCCGACGCTGGCCAGCGGCTTGCCGGTCAGTATCAGACCATCGATCAGGCTGAACTGGCCGACGAACATCAGGCCGATCAGCAACAGCCCAGCCACTACCAGGCCTAGGGCGAAACAGGCGGAAAACTGCATCATCAGGCGAATCATCAGAGACTCCTCGGGGCGCGGCCGGGGGCCGCGCCCGCAGTGATCAGGCGGGCGTTACGGAAGGGGTTTTACCAATGCCGTACCAGTCCAGTTTGCGGGTCAGCACCATCACCGCAGCCAGCAGACCGAAGACCAGCAATGAGCCCATCAACAGGGCGTAATCCTCGGCGTTGAGCAGGGCGTAGAGCATCGCGTAGAGCCCGGCCAGGCCGGCGGTAAACGCCGCACCGCGCAGCCAGCTGTGCAGCACGTGGCTAACGTAGAAGCCGATCAGCAGCACGCAGGCCGAGGCAGCCAGGGCGTAGGCACGGGCGAAGTCCATGTGCTCGGCCAGCGACAGCAGCAACAGGTAGAAGAACGCCAGCGACAGGCCGACCAGGCCGTACTGCACCGGGTGCACGGCCAGACGCTTGAGTACTTCGAAGAGGAAGAAGCCGGCGAAGGTCAGGGCGATGAACAGCAGGGCATACTTGATCGCCCGGTCGCTCTTCAGGTACTGGTCCACAGGGTCGACGAAGCTGACGCCGA
The DNA here is from genome assembly GCF_014164785.1 of Aquipseudomonas guryensis. Taxonomy (GTDB): domain Bacteria; phylum Pseudomonadota; class Gammaproteobacteria; order Pseudomonadales; family Pseudomonadaceae; genus Aquipseudomonas; species Aquipseudomonas guryensis. The sequence continues at coordinate 726,095 of NZ_JACJFN010000001.1, forward strand.
AGTGGCGGGCCTGGAAGTCCCGGCACTCGCCGCCGCCGACGCAATCAGCCAACGCCTCTTCCAGGTTGGTGGCGAAGAAGCTGGTCTGCCAACGCGCGTTGAAACCATCCTGGCGGATCTCGCGCTCGCTCGGCAGGTACTCGCCGACGAAGCTCGGATGCGGCCAGTCGGCCTTGAGTTCGACCTGGCTTTCGCGACCGACCGGGGTCACGTCGAGCTGGCCGGTACCCTGCAGCTGCAGGTCGAACGAATACTCCAGGCGCTGCGCCGCGGACGGATCGAGCACCGGCAACGGGGCATGCACGCCGGCCCCGAGCAGGCTGTCGGCACTGCCCGGCTGGAAGCCGAGGGTCTGGCCATTGAGCTGCAGCTTGAGGTCGTTCTTGATGCCGCGAATATCGCTGATGCCGACCGAGAGGAACGGCGCCTCGAAGCGGTAGTCGGCGAAATCCTCGCTGATGCCGAACTGCGCCGGCAGCTCGAAATGGCCGCTGATGCGGTTGTTGCTGTGGTACAGGCGCGCCTCATAAATGCCGCGGGCACGCAGCTCGGTGGTGACATCGCCGCCCATGACGAAACGCTCGGGCAGGAAGTACAGGCGTCCGCGCTCCTCGCTTTCCTCGAGGTAGCGCTGGCCGGTCTTGGCGTGGGTCTTCCACTCGCGCAGGGTCTTGCGGTATGGCAGCACCAGCAGCGGACCGGTGATTTGCTGGCTGTAGCTGGAGCTACGGGCGATATCCTGCAGCACCTCGTCGCGCAGCCCCTGACGCTCCTCGATCATGCCGTCGATCATGATGATCGGGATCATCAGCAGGAAGATCAGCAGGGCGATCAGCCCCAGCTTGATGGCAAGGCTTCGGTTCATGGTGAGACTCTCCGGGGGGTTAATGTGGGGGAGAGTCTGCGACGGGGTTGTGGGCGGCGAATGCGCGGATTATGGAGAGCGCGTGGAGTTTGTGTGGTGCAAGGGACTCTGTGGGAGCGGCTTCAGCCGCGATGCTTTGCGCTAGAGCACATCGCGGATAAATCCGCCCCCACACGAGCAGACCCGGCGCCGGTAGCAGGTCCGGCTTACTCGCCGCGGATGTACTGCTCCAGTTGCTGGATCAGGCTGGCCTGGTCGGCGATGGTCTGCTTGACCAGGTCACCGATCGACAACAGGCCGATCAGTTCGCCCTCGGCCAGCACCGGCAGGTGGCGCAGGTGACGATCGGTCATCAGTTGCATGCATTGCTGGGTCGTGTGACGCGGGCCGACGGTGATCACCTCGGCGGTCATGATTTCACTAACCTTGGCGCCGAATGCCGAACGCTCCAACAGGGCCACCTTGCGTGCATAGTCACGCTCACTGACGATGCCAACCAGGCGTCCACCGGCCATGACCACCAGCGCGCCGACGCCTTTTTCCGCCATCAGCTGCACGGCCGCGAGCACCGTGTCATCGGGGCCGACGCTGTAGATATGGGCATTGGCTTTGGTTCTGAGAATTTCTGCGACTGATCTCACTCTTGTTCTACTCCCTGGCAATGACCCCATTGTTTTAGCAGAGACCGGCGCGTTTCACGACTATCGGCATAGCTCGCAGGCCAAATCACTCTCGACATACGGACAAATGCAACAAGCGGGCCCGCGCGCATCAGCGGCGCTAACTCAAGGCCAGCCGCAGCACAGCCTGGACACCGCCGGGCACATTGCCGACCTGTAACGAACCGCCATGCAGGCCGGCCACTTCCTGCACGAAGTTGAGCCCCAGACCTGTGCTCTTGCGCCCACTGCTGGGGCGCGGCAGCGAGTAAAAGCGCTCACTCAGGCGTGGCAGGGCATAGTCGGGAATGGCCTCGCCCTGATTGAACAGTCTGAGCAGTATGGCGTCGCCCTGCTCCTCGGCAGAGAAGCGCAGCAAGCCGCCGGGCGGGGTAAAGTCGAGGGCGTTGTCCAGCAGGTTGGCGATGGCCTGGCGCAACAGAAAGCGCTCACCGCTGACGCTCAACCCGGCGTCGACATGATTTTCTACCTGCAACCCGGCCGCCTCGATACGCGCCGCCTGGCTTAGCAGCAGCTCCTCGACCAGCTCGCGTAGCAGCACCGGCACGCGCTCCTCCAGTCCCTGGCGCTGTTCGACCAGGGCCAGGTTGAGCAGGCGTTCGATCAGTTGCTGCAGGCGCGCGCCCTCGCTGGCGATATTGGCCACGAAGCGCTGACGCTGCTCGGCCGGCATCTCGCCTTCGAGCAGTTCGGCGGCACCGCGGATGGCTGCCAGCGGGCTCTTCAGTTCGTGAGTGAGGGTGTGCACGTAGCGCTCGACATAGTCCTTGCCCTCCAGCTCGGTACGCATCTTCTGCACCGCCGTCGCCAACTGGGTCAGCTCGCCACCGCGCAGGGCCGGCAACTCGGCGCGCTGGCCCTGGCTGACCGCCTGGGCGTAGCGGGTCAGCTTGCGTAGCGAGCCGCTGAGCCACCAGGACAGCAGCCCGCCAATCAGCAGACCGAGCACGATCAACCCGGCGCCAAGCCAGCCCAAGCGGCGCTGTGAACGCTCGATATAGGGTTGCAGCGACTTGTTCGGCTTGGCCACCGAGACCACGCCGATGATCTGCTCACCATCCTTGATCGGTGCGGCCACGTACATCACCGAGCTGTCCTCGTCGGCCGGATCTTCGCGGGTCGAGCGGGCGCCGTACTGGCCCTGCAGGGTCAGGTAGACATCGTTCCAGCGCGAGTAGTCCTGGCCCAGAGCCGCGCCGCTGGAGTCGAGCAGGACAATGCCCTGGGCATCGGTGACATAGATGCGGTGATTGACCGCGCTCTTCTGCACACCCCAGATCTGCGCCTGCGGCTGACGCTGGCCGTAGGCTTTGAGCAGCGCGGGCAGACGACTCTGCGCCAGGCTGCCGGCCTTGACCTCGTCACGGAGGATTTCCGCCAGCAGGTTGGCCGTATCGACCAGGGTTTCCTCGGTGCTCTGGCGCACGCCGGGACGGATCTCGTCCATCACCGTGCTCAGCACGAACCAGCCGGCCAGGCCGACGAAGAGGAAATAAACCAGGAAGATCCGTACGCCTAAGGGCATTACACCAGCCTCAGGCTGTAGCCCAGGCCACGATGGGTCTGGATCGGCTCGGCGTCGGCAGCTACCTGGCGCAGCTTGGCGCGCAGGCTCTTGATGTGACTGTCGACATTGCGCTCGTAGCCGACATCGGCGGCCACGCCGACGCCATCCAGCAGCTGCTCGCGGGAAAACACCCGTTCCGGCTGGCCGAGCAGGGTCTGCAGCAGGCGGAATTCGTGGCGGGTGAGGCCGAGCAACTGGCCGTGGTAGTGGATCTGTACCCGTTCGGCATCCAGCTGGAACGGGCTGTTCGCAGGCTCGACCGGGGCGGTCATGCGAGGTGCCATACGTTTGAGGATGGCCTTTACCCGCGCCGCCACTTCACGCGGACTGAAGGGTTTGATCACATAGTCGTCGGCACCGATTTCCAGACCCACCACGCGATCGATCTCGGCATCGCGGGCGGTGAGGAAGATCACCGGCACGTCGGAAAAGCGCCGCAGCCGTTTGCAGGCCTCAAAGCCACTGATATCCGGCAGGCCGACATCGAGGATCAGCAGATCAGCCGGGCTTCGCTCCTGCAACGCCAGAGCAGGCTCGGCCAGTTGCAGCCAGGTGGTGGTGAAACCCTCGGCCTGCAGGGCATAGACCAGGGTGTCGGCGATGGCGGCTTCGTCTTCGACAATCAGGATGTGCGGCATGGCGTCCGTGCAAACAGGGGCTGATGTCGGCACGGTGCCGCAGCACCAGGCGCGGCGTCAATCCGGGCGCGGCATTCAGTCGAAGTACGAGCCCTTGCGCGATGGCAGGCCAGACCAGAGTTCTTCGATATTCTTGAAGCCCCAATCCTCGGCTGACTCACGGCCGACGATCTTGTCGCGGCCAACCAGCTTGGCCAGATCGATGATCTCCGGGGGAATCGGCACCTTCGAGCGGGTGGAGAAGAACACCTTGATCCGTGGCGTCAGCAGCGACTTTTCATGCTGCTCCATAACCACGCCGAGGCGGCCGCTTTCCAGGCGCACCAGCGCGCCGACCGGGTAGATACCGACCGATTTGACGAAGGCCTGGAACACCTTCTCATCGAAATGGCCCTTCCATTCGGCCATCTTGCGGATCGACTCGGCCGGATCCCAGCCCTGCTTGTAGGGGCGGTCTGAGGTGATCGCGTCATACACGTCGCACACCGCGCCCATGCGCGCGAACAGGCTGATCTGCTCGCCGACCAGGCGGTGCGGATAGCCGGTGCCATCGAATTTCTCGTGGTGGTGCAGGCACACATCCAGCGCCAGGGCGCTAACCTGCTGCAGGTCACGCAGCATCTTGCTGCCCGCTTCGGGGTGACTGCGCATGGTGCCGAATTCGGCGTCGGTGAGTTTGCCCGGTTTGTTGAGGATCGCATCCGGGATCGCCATCTTGCCGATGTCATGCAGCAGCCCGGCCATGCCCGCCTCACGCACCTGGTCCTCAGCCAGGCCAAACTGGCGGGCCAGGGCGATCATCAGCGCGCACACCGCCACCGAGTGCATGTAGGTGTATTCGTCGGAGGTTTTCAGCCGCGCCAGGCTGATCAGTGCATTGGGGTGGCGCAGCACCGAGTCGGAAATTTCCTCCACCAGTTCGGCGGCGTGCTCCAGCTCAACGGCATGGCCCATGCGCACATCGCTGAACATCTCGACCACCGCCGCCTTGGAGCGCGCACAGAGCTTCTGCGCCCGTGCCAACTCCTGCTCCAGGCTGACCCGCGCCGGGGGCGTCTTGCTCTCGGCAGCCAGCAGGCGCGCCTCGGTTTCCACCTCGACTTCCTCGACCGTCTTGCTGACCTGGCCAGGCGCCAGGTCGAGGCCCTTGCCGACGTCGATCCACACCTCGCTGACTTCGCTGGCATGGATGCGCAGCAGGTCGCGTTCGCTGTCGAGCAGGAAGCGGCCTTTCCAGAAGGGGTGGTCCATCCATGAGCCGCAGAATTCGTGGATATACATACCGAGACACAGCTCGGAAACCGCAATGCGCTTGAGCACGGTAGAAACCAGGGGCAGGTAAGAGAAATGCAACGACCCACCAAGCATATGCGATAGAACGCCACAGAGGCACATTGACATCAGTCAACCGACAGCTCTTTAGTCGAGTCGGATGCAGCCGGCAGACGAGCGGTTATCATGCATCCTCCACGAAGGCGACAAGGACTTGCCATGCGTCGACTGCTGACCGCCGGCAGCATCATCCTGCTGCTTCTGCTCAATACCCTGATCCTGATCGGCCCGCTGCTGCTGATCGCTGTGCTCAAGCTGGCTGCCCCCAATCGGCGCCTGCGCGCGCTGTTCTCGCGTGGGGTGATGTGGGTCGCCGAGACCTGGGCGGAAATCGACAAACTGATCTTCGCCTGGCTCGTCCCAACCGTCTGGGACATCCGCGGCGGTGCCGGGCTGCGCCGCGACCGCTCCTACCTGGTGGTGAGCAACCACCAGTCCTGGGTCGACATCCCGGCGCTGGTCCTGGCCTTCAACCGCAAGACGCCCTACTTCAAGTTCTTCCTCAAGCAGGAGCTGATCTGGGTGCCGTTCCTCGGCCTGGCCTTCTGGGCCCTCGACTACCCCTTCATGAAACGCTACTCCAAGGCCTACCTGGCCAGGCATCCGCATATGCAGGGCAAGGATCTGGAGATCACCAAAGCCGCCTGCGAGCGCTTCAAGGACTTGCCGGTAACCGTGGTCAACTACCTCGAAGGCACCCGCTGCACCCCGGCCAAGCAGGCCCAGCAAGGCTCGCCCTACCAGCACCTGCTCAAACCCAAGGCCGGGGGCGTGGCTTTCACCCTGGCCGCACTCGGCCCGCAACTGGATGCCTTGCTGGATGTCACGGTGGTTTATCCGGGCAACCGTGCTCCGGGCTTCTGGGCGCTGCTCAGTGGGCAGATACCGACGATCATCGTCGACATCCAGCCCCGCGAACTCGACCCGCAGCTGTGGGCCGGCGACTACGAGCGTGATCCCGAATTCCGACAACTGGTGCAGGGTTGGGTCAGCGGGCTGTGGGAAGAAAAGGATGTGCGGATCGCCGACTTGAAGCGGCAGCTGTAAGGCAGCACCGACTTGCTATGGCTATGGCAATTCGCGGCGGATCATCCAATGCCCCTCGGGTGGCATGAGGCGGCTGATGTCGAACTGCTGCAAGCTGCGCTGATCGAGCACTTCGATCAGTGGGCTGACAAGTGGCTCATAAGGCTTCCCCTCAAGCGCACGCACGGCCAGGTCGATGGCAATACGCGCCTGCAGCACCGGTGAATCGGTGGGTGCTGCGAGAATGAAACCATCGCGAATCTGCTCGATGATGCGCTCTGTCGCATAGGTCGCCAGCACCTGCGTGCGATATTGGTTGCCTGAGGTTCGCACCAGTTGCGCGGCAAAGCCGGCAGCTTCGGCATTGCCCAACAGATAGTCGACATCGGCATGGGCATCAAGCAGACGGCGCACCAGTTGCGCCTGACTGGCCCGATCCACCGGGCCATAGCCGCCGTGATAGAGCGCCACCGACTGTCCCAGCAGCGCCTGTCGCAGCCCGCTTTCGGAGTCCATCACCCAGCCCGCGCCCTGCGGCCCTGGCAACCAGCCGAGGCTGAACGCCCCGCTTTCCCGGCGCCCCTCGATATAGGCCATTACTTCGCGGGTCATGTCGGCGAAATTCACCTGCGAGCGGGCAGTGATGCCCGAGCAATCCAGACGGTTGACCAGGTCGATGACCGGTTTGCCCTGGGCCTGCAGTTCGGCGATCTGCGGGCATAGATCCGTGGTGTTGATTGCGGCGATCACATAGGCATCGGCTTGCTGCGCACGGCAGGCCTGCAGCTGCGCGATCTGCGTCTGCGGGTTCTCGTAGCCGCCGGCTTCGTAGATGCCCAGACGCACCCCCTGGCGCGAGGCCTCGCCATCCAGTCCCCAGGCCACGCCCCACCAGTAGCGATCCTTGCCATGCGGCAGCAGGGCGCAGATACGCCAAGGCTGCGCCGCACGGGCCAGTGGCTGGTAGTTCAGCGGCTGCCCTACGGCCTGCACGGCCACTGGATACCAGTCAGCCAGAGCCTGCAGGCTGGTCAGGCAAAGGCAGAACAAAAGACCCTTGAGCAGATGCATCGATAATGCCTTGGCGATGACTTGTTCTGCAGCTTAGGCACTGCAGCAGGATTTTCCCAAGGGTAGCTGCAGCCTCGCCTGATACACTTCGCTTCATTCCTTCTTGCAGGCTCCTCCCGTGAACAGCGCTTTCTCCTCCTTGCCCCTTTCCGCCGCCATGCTGGCCAACCTCGACGCCCTCGGTTATGCCGAGATGACGCCGATCCAGGCGCAGAGCCTGCCGGTGATCCTCAAGGGCATGGACCTGATCGCCCAGGCCAAGACCGGCAGCGGCAAGACCGCGGCCTTCGGCATCGGCCTGCTCAGCCCGCTCAACCCGCGCTTCTTCGGCTGCCAGGCGCTGGTGCTGTGCCCGACCCGCGAACTGGCCGACCAGGTGGCCAAGGAGCTGCGCCGCCTGGCCCGCGCCGCCGACAACATCAAGATCCTCACCCTCTGCGGTGGCGTGCCGTTCGGCCCGCAGATCGGCTCGCTGGAGCACGGTGCCCACGTTATCGTCGGCACCCCGGGGCGTATTCAGGAACACCTGAAGAAGGGCACCCTCAAGCTCGACGGCCTCAACTGCCTGGTCCTCGACGAAGCCGACCGCATGCTCGACATGGGCTTCTACGACAGCATCGCCGAGATCATCAACCAGACCCCGGCCAAGCGGCAGACCCTGCTGTTTTCCGCCACCTACCCGACGGGCATCAAGCAGCTCAGCGCGACCTTCATGCGCGACCCGCAGCAGGTCAAGGTCGAGGCCCTGCACGACGATGCGCAGATCGAACAGCGCTTCTACGAGATCGCACCCGAGCAGCGTATGGATGCCGTGCTCAAGCTGCTCCACAGCTACCGCCCGGAGTCCTGCGTGGCCTTCTGCTTCACCAAGCAGCAGTGCCAGGAGCTGGTCGAGCACCTGACGGCCAACGGCATTTCCGCCGCCGCGCTGAATGGCGACCTGGAACAGCGCGACCGTGATCAGGTGCTGGCGATGTTCGCCAACCGCAGCCTGTCGGTACTGGTCGCCACCGACGTGGCGGCCCGTGGCCTGGATATTGATGCCCTGGACATGGTGATCAACGTCGAACTGGCGCGGGATTCGGAAATCCACATCCACCGCGTTGGCCGTACCGGTCGCGCCGGGGCCAAGGGCCTGGCCATGAGCCTGGTCGCCCCGGCCGAAGGCCATCGCGCCCAGGCCATCGAAACCCTGCAGAAGAGCCCACTGAACTGGCACCCGCTGAGCAGCCTCAAGGTGCAGAGCAACGAGCCACTGCAACCGCCGATGGTGACCCTGTGCATCGGCGCCGGGCGCAAGGAGAAGCTGCGCCCCGGCGACATCCTCGGCGCCCTCACCGGCGAGGCCGGCCTGCCTGGGGCGAAGATCGGCAAGATCGCCCTGTTCGACTACCAGGCCTTCGTCGCCGTCGAGCGCGATGTGGCCAAACTCGCGCTCAAGCGCCTCAGCGAAGGCAAGATCAAGGGCCGCTCGCTGCGCGTGCGCACACTCTAGAAGGCGGGCGCTCAGCCCCCTCCCTACAAACCGTGGCGCTGGTAGATGCGCTGGTAGGTGCCATCCGCACGCATCTGCTCGATGGCCCGATTGAAGTCCTCGACGATCTGCTGGTGCTGCGGATGACTACGCCGCACCAGGATATGCAGCGGACTCTCGCTGAGCGGTTCGGGCAGGAACTCCAGGGCGTTCTGCACTTCCTTCAGCTCGCGATTGAGGTGGTACTGCGCCACCAGTTCATCCTCCAGGGTCAACTGTACCCGCCCGGCGGCCAACATCCGCGCGCCCATGCCGAACTCCAGTACCGGCACCCGGGTCAGCCCCGGTTCCTGATCGAACGCCGGCGCATAGCTGTATCCACGCACCACCGCGATGCTGTACGGACGCAGCTCGGCCAGGCTGGTATAGGCCTGCGGCGATGCGCCCTTGCGTTTGAGGAAACGAATGCGGTTGACCAGATAGGGGTCGGAAAACAGGCCGAAACGGGTACGGTCGGCGCTGTACCAGGCGGCGACGATGATGTCGTAGTCGCCCTGTTCGAGACCGCGCAACACCCGCGCCCAAGGCACTTCGACATACTCGCTGGTATAGCCGGCGCGGCGCAGTGCAGTGCTGACCAGGTCCACCGCCAGGCCATTGTCGGCCAGTTTCTGATCGGTGAACGGCGGCCAGGCGTCACCAGCCAGGCGCAGGTGTTCGGCGCTGGCGGGAATCCCTGTGAGCAGCACAAGCAACAATGCAATACCACCAACTCGGCTCATGCCCGCCCCTGGCGCAGAGAATCATTCAAGCGTAGTCAGCAACTGAGTTTTCTCGCCAAACAGGCCCGGGCAAAACGTGACAATTTCATTCAAGCGTCTGCCACTCGCCACTCCCCTGCAGAAGCCAGCGTCGTGACCTGCTATTTTTGATCAGTCGGTCGATAACCGCGTGCCTCAGGCGCACTCGCAACCGTCTTTTCCCGGTATCCATTTTTTATTTCATCACCCGGCGGGTAGCCGTTCGCCCATGCCTTCATCGCTCGACTTCACCCTGCGCAGCCTGTGGGCGCGCGAAAAATTCACCTACGGCATCCGCGTGTTCATCGCGCTGGCCGGCTCCATGGCCCTGTGCTGGTACCTGGACAAGATCGCCCTGGTCATTCCGCTGTTCCTCGGCTGCATCGCCAGCGCCCTGGCCGAGAGCGACGACCACTGGCGCGGCCGCCTGCAGGCGCTGCTGGTAACCCTGGTCTGCTTCGCCGCCACCGCCACGGCGGTGCAGCTGCTGTTCCCCTACCCCTGGCTGTTCGGCATCGGCCTGGCCCTGGCCGCATTCGCCATGACCCTGCTAGGCGGCATCGGCGAACGCTATGCGGCGGTGGCCTCGGCCACCCTGATCCTGGCGATCTACACGGCCATCGGCCTGGAACACCGGGGCGGCGGCATGGGCAGCTTCTGGCAGGAACCGTTGCTGCTGATCGCCGGCGCCGCCTGGTACGGCCTGCTCGGGGTGATCTGGAGCGCGCTGTTCAGCCAGCAGCCGGTGCAGCAGGCACTGGCGCGGGTGTTCATCGAGCTGGGCGCGTTCCTGCGCCTGAAAGCCGCGCTGTTCGAGCCACAGCGCCAGCTCGACATCGAAGCCCGGCGCCTGGCCGTGGCCAAGCAGAACGGCAAGGTGGTCAGCGCGCTGAACCAGGCCAAGGACATCATCCTCAACCGCATGAGCCGCAAGCGCAGCGGGCAGAAGACCAACCGCTACCTCAAGCTGTACTTCATCGCCCAGGACATTCACGAGCGCGCCAGTTCCTCACACCACCCCTACAACGCCCTGGCCGAGGCCTTCTTCCACAGCGACGTGATGTTCCGCTGCGGGCGCCTGCTCAGTCAGCAGGGCAAGGCCTGCCAGGCTCTCGGCACGGCCATCCGCATGCGCCAGCCGTTCGACTACAACGACAACAGCCAGGCCATGGCCGACCTCAACGCCTCCATGGCCTACCTGCGCGAGCAGAACAACCCGGCCTGGCGCCGCCTGCTGCGCTCGCTGGCCGCCCTGGCCGGCAACCTGGAAACCCTGGAACGCAAGCTGACCAGCGCCAGCAACCCGGATGCCCTGGCCGACGAGCAGGACAGCGCACTGCTCGACCGCTCGCCGCAAAGCCTCAAGGACGCCTTCGAGCGCCTGCGCCAGCATATCTCGCCGACCTCGCTGGTATTCCGCCATGCCCTGCGCCTGTCGGTGGCTCTAGCCGCCGGCTATGGCCTGCTGCACTGGGTGCATCCGCAACAGGGCTACTGGATTCTGCTGACCACCCTGTTCGTCTGCCGGCCCAGCTACGGTGCCACGCGCCTGCGCCTGGTGCAGCGGGTCAGCGGCACCCTGCTCGGCCTGGTCGCTGGCTGGGCGCTGATCAGTCTGTTCCCCGATCCGCTGCTGCAGTCGCTGTTCGCCGTGGTGGCCGGGGTGGCCTTCTTCACCAACCGGGTCGACCGCTACACCCTGGCCACCAGCGCCATGACCCTGGTGGTGGTGCTCTGCTTCAACCAGGTCAGCGACGGCTATGCGGTGATCTGGCCGCGCCTGGTGGATACCGTGCTGGGCACGGTGATCGCCGGCCTGGCGGTGTTCTTCATCCTGCCCGACTGGCAGGGGCGCAAGCTCAACCAGGTACTGGCCAGCACCCTGAGCAGCAACAGCCGCTACCTGCTGCAGATCATGCAGCAGTATGAATCGGGCAAGCGCGACGACCTGAGCTACCGCCTGGCCCGGCGCAACGCACACAACGCCGATGCGGCGCTGTCGACCACCCTGAGCAACATGCTCATGGAGCCCGGCCATTTCAGGAAGGACGCCGAGACCGGTTTCCGCTTCCTGGTGCTGTCGCACACCCTGCTCAGCTACCTGTCGGCCCTCGGCGCACACCGCGAGAGCCTGGCCGACGATGCCAGCGACGCCCTGCATGACCGCGCCGTGGCGCATATCAGCGCGACGCTGGAGAGCATCGCCAGCAGCCTGCGCGACAACCAGCCGGTGGCGGTCTACAGCGAAGCCGACCAGGCCCTGGCCGAGGAGCTGGAACAGTTGCCGGAAGAAATCGACGAAGGTCACCGCCTGGTGCAGGTGCAACTCGGCCTGATCTGCCGCCAGCTGGCACCGCTGCGCACCCTGGTCGCGCACCTGCAGAAGCAGCAGCCGGAGGCGGTGGTGGGCAAGGCGGCATAGCACCCTCTCCCCCGGCCCCTCTCCCGTAAACGGGCGAGGGGTGACTAACCCACAGCGCCGCAAACTGGCTGATGCACGGAGCCGCTTCTGCTCCCTCTCCCATTTATGGGAGAGGGTTGGGGAGAGGGTCTGTAGCCCGGATGCAATCCGGAGCTGCCTGCATTCCCGGATTGCATCCGGGCTACGCACCTACACCCTTTGATCATTCCCACGCTCCGCGTGGGAATGCCGCCACAGGCGCTCCGCGTCTACGGGACGCGGAGCGTCCTGGGCTGGGTGCCCACGCTGGAGCGTGGGCACCAACACTTCACTGACCGACGACCGCCCACAAGCCCGCCGCCGCTTTCCGCTAGAATGCGCGCCTTTGCGACTTATCCGAGGTTCCAGCCGTGTCCTTCTTCCCGGTCATCATCATTGGCGCTGGCGCCGCCGGCCTGATGTGCGCGGCGCAAGCCGGCGCGCGCGGGCGCCAGGTACTGCTGCTCGACCACGCCAACAAGGCGGGCAAGAAGATCCTCATGTCCGGCGGCGGGCGCTGCAACTTCACCAATATGTACAGCGAGCCGGGCAACTTCCTCTCCGGCAACCCGCACTTCTGCAAGTCGGCACTGGCGCGCTACACCCAGTGGGACTTCATCGAGCTGGTGGCCAAGCACGGCGTGCCCTACCACGAGAAGAAACTCGGCCAGCTGTTCTGCGACAACAAGGCCAGCGACATCCTCAACCTGCTGCTGGCCGAATGCGACGCGGCCGGCGTCGACCTGCGCCTGGACACCCAGATCGAGAAGATCGACAAGCTGGAGACCGGCTACCGTCTGCTCACCAGCGGCGGCAGCTTCGACTGCGAATCCCTGGTGATCGCCACCGGCGGCCTGTCGATCCCCACCCTCGGCGCCACCGGCTTCGGCTATCAGGTGGCGCGGCAGTTCGGCCATGAGCTGCTACCGACCCGCGCCGGCCTGGTGCCGTTCACCATCACCGAGCCGCAGCTGAAAGAGCTGTGCACCGAGCTGTCCGGCACCTCGGTGGAAGACTGCCTGGTGAGCTGCAACGGGCAGAGCTTCAAGGAGAACATCCTGTTCACCCACCGCGGCCTTAGTGGCCCGGCGATCCTGCAGATCTCCTCCTACTGGCAGCCCGGCGACAGCGTGCAGATCAACCTGCTGCCGCACCTCGACCTGCCCGAGTGGCTGGCCGAGCAGCAGCGCGAACGGCCGAATAGCGAGCTGAAGACCCTGCTCGGCGAGCTGTTCACCAAGAAGATGGCCAACCTGCTGGCCGAGCAGTGGTTCGTCTCCAAGCCGCTCAAGCAGTACACCCCGGCCGAGCTGAATACCGTGGCCACGCGCCTGGCCGAGTGGACGCTGGTCCCGGCCGGCACCGAGGGCTACCGCACCGCCGAAGTCACCCTCGGCGGCGTGGACACCCGCGAGGTGTCGTCGAAGACCATGGAGTCGCTGAAATCACCGGGGCTGTATTTCATCGGCGAGGTGCTCGACGTCACCGGCCACCTGGGCGGCTTCAATTTCCAGTGGGCCTGGGCCTCGGCCCATGCGGCGGCGCAGTTCGTCTAACAACCTGTCCACTTAGGGTGCGCCGCAAGCCCGCCGATTGCCCCTTGTGTGCAGGGCGCCCCCTAAGGGAAAGCCCGCAGCAGAAAGCCCCGGCCGCCAGAAACCCTGAAAAATAGCGGGTAAGGCTGGGCAGCCTTATTGGCACTCTGCCAGTATTGGTGGATGGCGCCACGCGGCGCAGATCACCCGAGTGTCCCGATGCCTGGCGCCCGTCACCATCCTTCACTACCCCTGCTGATGCTGCTCGCCCTGCTGCTGAGCCTGCTGACGCTGCCTGCGCGGGCCACCCTGGTGTTGCACGATGCCCGCCCGTCCGTGGCCCTGCTCGGCCAGGTCGACTACCTCGCCGACCCGACCGGCGAGCTGCAACTGCAAGCGCTGCTCGCCAGCCCCGAACGTTTCCACAGCAGCGCAGGGCGCCGCGACCTGAGCTTCGGCTATGTCCAGGGTGCCATCTGGCTGCGTCTGCAGGTCGAGTCCGCGGCCAGCCAGGCGCGCGACTGGCGCCTGGAAATCGACTATCCCTCGCTGGATCGGCTCGACCTCTACGATGTCGGCGCAGACGGCGTGCGCCACAGCCAGGCCGGCGACATGCTGCCCTTCGCGGAGCGCAGCGTCGGCAACCGCAACCCGGTGTTCGACCTGCACCTGCAACCCGGCGAGCGCCGCACCCTCTACCTGCGCGCCAGCTCCGAGGGCAGCATGACGCTCGGCGCCAGCCTCTACTCGCGGCAGGCCCACGAGCAGCACAGCCTCCAAGGCTATGTGGTGCAGGCCCTCTACGGCGGCACCCTGATCGCCCTCGGCTGCTACAACCTGCTGCTGTTCCTCGCCCTGCGCGAGCGCCCGTTCCTCTACTACGTGCTGTTCGTCAGCGTATTCGCCATCGGCATCCTCGGCCTCAACGGCCTCGGCGCGCAGTTCCTCTGGCCGCAAGCCGGCTGGTGGACCAACCGCGCCCTGCCCTTTGGCATCAATGGCGCCGCGGCCATCGGCATCCTCTTCGCCCGCAGCTTCCTCGATACGCCGAAATGGCTGCCGCGTGGCGACCGTTGGTTGCGCCTGGCCTTCGTCATCGTAGCCTGCTGCGCCCTGGGCACCCTGCTGCTGCCGGTGCAGCTGGCCCTGCAGATCATGTCGATTTCCGGGATCGCCATGTGCCTGACCCTGCTCGGCACCGCCTTCGTCTGCCTGAAGAATCGTGTGCCGAGCGCCGGCATCTTCGCCCTGGCCTGGAGCATGCTGCTCGGCGGCGCGGTCCTGCTGGCGCTGCGCAACTTCGCCCTGATCCCGTCGAACTTCTTCACCATCCACGCCATGCAGATCGGCTCGTCGCTGGAGATGATCCTGCTGTCATTCGCCCTCGCCGCGCGCTTCAACGAGCTCAAGCGGCAGAAGGAACAGGCCCTGCAGCAGCAGGAGCGCCAGCTGGAGCAGCGCGTGGCCGAGCGCACCGAAGCCCTGGAAGAAGCCAACCAGCGCCTGCGCGGCCTGGCCATGAAAGATCCGCTCACCGGCCTGGCCAACCGTACTGCGTTGCAGACCCAGCTGGAGCTGGCCATCCGCCGTTCACAGCGGCGCCAGGAGTTGCTGGCCGTGATGCTGATCGACCTGGACGGTTTCAAGCCGATCAACGACCAGCACGGCCACGCCCTCGGCGATCAGGTCCTGGCCGCCATCGCCCGGCGCCTGCAGCACTGCGCCCGCGAAACCGACCTGCCGGCGCGCCTGGGTGGCGATGAGTTCGTTCTGGTGTGCGAAACCATCAACTCGCCCGAGCACGCGGAGCAGGTGGCGCAGCGGGTTCTCGAACAGATCAGCTTGCCCATCGAACTGGACCAACTGACCGTGCAAGTCGGCGCCAGTATCGGCATCGCCCTGAGTCGCGGCGAGGACAGCGGCACCCTGCTGATCCGCCGCGCCGACGCCGCCATGTATGCCGCCAAGGCCAGCGGCCGCAACCGCGTGCAGTTGCATGAGGTCACTCCGGCCTGAAGGATGCGGGGACGCGGCCAAGCGTCTGCCCATGATCGCCCGCTACAAGCTGCGCGATGGCGCCATCAGTCCCCAGAGCTAAGAGTTAGTCACCCCTCGCCCGTTCACGGGAGAGGGGCCGGGGGAGAGGGCTGCGCCCCGCCGACGCCTTATCCTCAAGAGGCCGTATTGCTCAGACCTTTGGCAGTAACTCGATAAAGCTCCGCGTCCAGCTGTGCACATCCCCCGGCCAGCGCGCCGACACGTAATTACCGTCCCGCACCACCCAGGCCGGCCGACTGTCACTGACGCTGTCGCGGTGCAGGCCGCTGGTCTTGCGCCAGTAGTCGGCGGCGTCCTTGGGCACATCGAGAAAGTCCGCCGGTCTGGCCAGCAGACGCCCGACCTCGCCCTGCACGCTCATATGCCCGGCCGCCTCACCCGGCGCCTCGCGATAGGTGCGGTAATAGTCGCGATCCCACCAGCGCCCATAGAAGCGCGTCAGGTTCCAGGCGGTCTTCTCCATCTGCCAGGTCAGCCCCGTGGTCTTGCGCCCGTGCAGCACCGAGCGACCATCCGCCGCGCGGCTGCGCGCCACCAGCAAGACACCGTGGCAGACCGCGGCCAACGGCTTGTCGGCGGCCATCCAGGCGGCGATGAAGGCTTGCAGCGGCGCGCTTTCCAGGTATTCGCGCATGCCGCGCGCCCAGTGCCCACCCGGCACCACCACCCCGGCGAAGTCCTCGACACGCAGACGTTCATGGCGCAGCGGCTGACGGTAATCAGGATCGGCCAACATCGCGGCGCAGGCCTCGCGGGCATCGCCACGGGCGCGCAGCAGCAGGCCGAGCAACTTGAAGCGGCGCAGACCGGCAATCCGCCCCCAGGGATCTAGCCCTTCACCGCTCATCATCTGCGGGTCCGGCTGTGCCGGCAGACCGTCCGGGGTAGCAAAACACACCCGGTAGCCGGCCTGGCGCAGCAGGCGCCAGCTCAGGGCAGCTTCACTGGGGTCGTAGTCACGGCACGGCAGGGGAATGACGACACAAGGTGCGGGCATGCGCGGTCTCTCGGTAGGCGGGAAAGGCTCGACCATAACAGCTCACCCAACGCCGCACCGTGGCCTAGCGTGCCAGCGGCCACGGCCAGGGCTGCCAATCCGGGCGCTCAGCGCAGGGTCGCAGCAATCGCGTAGATATCCGCCTGGTGGTTGAGCACCAGTTCCAGCTCGCCATTGGCGCTGACGAAGTTCAGCGGCGGCAACAGCTTCTGGTAGGCCGCCAGCTCCACCAGCATCGGCAGATCAGCTTGCGGGTTCTGCTCCTTGATCGCATGGAACAGCGCCAGGTTGACCAGATCGATCAGCCCCAACTCGCGGCTTTCACTCAGGCCCCAGCTGCCGGCGTTGCGGATCACGCCGATGTACTCGTCGTCCACTGCCCACTTCTTCAGCACGATCACTCCGAGCGACTTGCTGTATTCGCGGCACAGCTTGTAATACAGCTCGCCGGAAGGGATCTGCGCCTCATCCTTGAACGCCGACAGCACCGCCAGGGTGCCCACCTCGCTGAGCAGGCTGGCCAGCAAGGCATGCTCCGGCGCCACATGGCCGAGCAGGCGGGCGAGCATGGCGCTGGTGCTGGCCTTGAGCACCAGGCGCTCCCACACCTCGACGAACAGCCGCTTGTGCGCCGCGCTGTGCAGGGTGAACAGGCTGCGAATGCTGTGCACCATGGTGATGCGATCGACCTCGGCCATGCCCAGCAGAGTGATCACCTCATGCAGCGTCTTGGGCACCAGCGCATGCCGATACAGCGCGCAGGAGGCATGTTTCATCAGAATCGCGCTCAACGCCGGATCACGGCTGACCAGGCGCACCAGCGCCGGCACCGTCATCCGCTCGTCACTCAGGGCCCGGCGGATATCCAGGGTAATGGTCGGCAGGCTGGGCAACTGCTCCTGGCCCTGCATCAACTGCGACACCACCCGCCGGTAGATCGAATAATCGGACGTTTCGTTGACCAACACACACCTCCGCGCACTTCCGTTGCAGTGTAGGTGGCGCTAGGCGGGTGATGAGACAAAGGCACAGCGTTACGCGGTGGACAGGTCGGGGGGGAGTCAGTAATTTCGGCGCAGCTTTGCGCGGCGAAGCCTGGGGCCGATCGCCCGGCAGGCTTTTCGCCCGAATCCATAGCATTTACTGGGGCAGGTTTTAGGCCGAACAGCTATCCGATTTGGACAGGGCAGAGTCCATAACTTACCCACCGAGTGAAACCCATGAATCGACGCAAAAAAATAAATCAGCTTTTGAAGGCTCACGCTAAAAAAGCCAGTGCCAAATTGGCCCCTAAAAAAAAGTCCACGTACATCAGCAAAGCCGACCGCTTGAAGCTAGCCGCCGAGCCCAGCCAAGACTTGAGCCTTTCCCCTGAGGAGCTCACCCCTGCCCCGTGAAGATTCAGATAGCGCTATTTAACGGCGCCTGCGGCCCGCTGTGCGGCGCACAGAAAAATTGCCGAAAGCGCTGAGTTCGTTCGCCGAACCACGCACTCAGTCGCGCCCCCGCAACACGCGCCACCCTTCTCACTGTCGAGCCCACCATGCCCATCACCTGGATCATCCGCCATCACACCGACCTCTCCACCCACGAGCTTTACGCCCTGCTCGCCTTGCGCGCGCAGGTGTTCGTGGTTGAGCAGAACTGCCCTTATCTGGATGTGGACGGGCAGGACCTGCTCGGCGCTACCTGTCACCTGCTGGCCTGGCACGACGATACGCTGGTGGCCTATCTGCGCCTGCTCGCCCCAACGACACAGGACGGTGACGTGGTGATCGGCCGCGTTGTGATCGCGCCGCAGGCGCGCGGTACGGGCCTTGGCCATGTGCTGATGGAGCGCGCACTGCTGGCCTGCGCCGAACGCTGGCCGGGCCTGTCGATTTATCTGTCAGCCCAGGCGCACTTGCAGGGCTACTACGGCCGTTATGGCTTCGCGCCAGTCGGCGAGGTCTATCTGGAAGACGGTATTCCGCATATCGGCATGCGCCGCAACTCCACACAATCTCCACAGACCTGACCCAGCACCTCCATCCTGGCGCCGCAGACTGCCGGCCTTCACCAAGGAGGACGGGCAATGCTGATGATGTTGGGACTCTTGCTTTGTGCGCTGCTGGTGTTGACGGTGCTGGTGCGTGGCCTGCTGCTGTTTACTTGGTGTGGGGTCCGCCGTGGCTGGTCGCTGGCGCTGCGTCGTTATGGCCTGAGCGTGCTGTTGTGCATCAGTGTGGCGGTGTGGGAGTTGGGCGCCTTGTATGGCTTCAGCTGGCGCCATCTCGGCCGGGTCAGTCAGGTCGAGCTGGCCAATACCGCGGTGGCCTATGCCTACCCGCAGGTGTATGCCGACCTGAGCGAGCTGCGCCATGACTATGCCCGCTTCCGCCCCTCGGTCAGCTACTGGGACAACTGGCGCTTCGAAGAGCGCATCGACGTGGGGGACAAACTGCTGGGCGACACCGACTACCAGGTACGCCTGCCTGACCGGGTGGTGGTGCTTGATGTGCATGGCTCCCCGCAGTATGACTTCGCTCTGGAGGATGAGCAGATCATCGCCCCCGACCGCGCGGATATGGGCCTGATTGCCAGCGTGCAGAGCCGTGACTCCTACGCCACCGAACTGCAGGATCTGCAGGCCAATTGGGCGCAGCCAGGGCGTGGCGAGGTTCATCTGCACGAGCGCTGCCTGAGCGCCTACAGCGCCCAGCCGCGAGGCCTGAACCTGACGCTGACGGCCAAGGAGCACCATCCACTGACCATCACCCCGCGCTTCGGCTTCTACCGCGTGACGCTTAGCTTCAGCCCGGCCGACGACTATGACTACGGTAGCCAGGATTTCCAGCGCATCAGCCGCGCCGAATTTATGCGCCTGCGCGACTGCAAGAGCTAGTCCGGCATCTCCTGGCCTGGCAGCCAGCGCTGGTAGATTGCGGCGAAGCTGCCGTCGGCCTTCATCGCATCCAATGTCGTCTGCCACTGCGCAATCAGCGCATCGTCGGTCGATGGTGAGAAGGCGATGTAGGCATAGCTGCGCAGAAAACTGTACAAGGGCTCGACATCCGTCGGTTTGAGATCACCGAGAGCGAGCAGACTTTCCAGGGTGACATTGTCCGCCACCACCACGGGTACCCGCCGATGGTGCAGCATGGTCATCATCTGCTTCGGCCCGATAACCCCGTAGAGGTTGGGCAGGCCCTTGGCTTCAAGTGTCTGGTAGCTGTACCACTGGCGCGGCACGGCGATAGTGCCGACCTTGCGGGCGTCTTCCAGGCTGGCGATGGTCAAGCCGGACCCCTTGAGGGCATAGAAACTGGTAACGCCGACGATGATCGGCCCGACCCACTTGAACAGCTGCTCGCGCTCCTCGGTACGCATGGCGACGAACAGCCCGGTATTGGGCTGGCTCAGCGTCGCCTGGTAGCCACGGGCCCAGGGCACCACCTCGATAGACGCCTGCTGCCCGGTACGGCGGAGGATTTCCTCCACCACTTCGACGCCGAGTCCGGCAGGCTTGCCCGCCTGGCTGAAATTCAGCGGCGGGTACTCCTCGGTGTACAGCTGCAAGGGCTCGGCCGCCAGCCCCAGGCCGGCGTAGCAGAGCATCAGGCAGAGCAGGCAGCAGCGGCGAAGGGTACGCATGGGAGATCACCTTGCAGAGTCTGCCTGAGTCTAGACCAGTGCATGGACACAAGACCCCGGCCAGGGTGGCCTGCTACCCTGCACGCCCGTTCACTGCCCACCACGACCATGGACAAGACCCTTCTGCAACAGCAGGTGTGCGAACACCTGGAGACCGATCTGGCCATGGCCGTGCGCGCCGCGCAAACCGCACACGAAGCGGCCACGCACGAAGAAAACATCGCCGAGAACAAGTACGACACCCTCGGTCTGGAAGCTTCCTACCTGGCCGCCGGGCAGGCGCGGCGGGTGGAGGAGATTCGCCAGGCACTGCACGCCTGGCGAACCCTGCAGATGCGCGAGTTCAACGAGGAACAGGGCATCCAGCTCGGCGCCCTGGTGTTGCTGCAGACGGCCGACGGGCGGCGCCAGTGTCTGCTGCTCGGCCCCGATGGCGCCGGCCTGAAACTGCCGAGCACATGGGGCGAGGTCATGCTGATCACCCCGCGCGCACCGCTCGGGCAGCAACTGCTAGGGCTCGGCGTGGGAGACGAGGTAAGCAGCGGCCCGCAGCGCTGGCAGATCCTACAGGCTGTCTGACACTCAGCCGCGCGCAAGCCGTGAAGACCAGCTGGCGAGACCACGCCCCGCCCGCCTGTAACGCCAGGCTCAGGCGGCGGCCGATGAAGCTTCGCCCAGCAGGTAAGCGTCGAAGCCGAGCTGGTTGAGCAGGTGCACGGCCAGTTCGCTGCGGATGCCGCCCTCGGGGGTGACAACGTAGCAGGTGCCGCGATCGAGGCTGTCGGCATGGGTGCGCAGATTGGCCACCGGCAGGTTGAAGCTCTCCGGCAGATGGCCCAGGCGGTACTCGACCGCCAGGCGTACATCGAGCAACAAGTACTTGCGCCCGGCCTGCTGGCCGATCTTTTCCAGGTCTTTGCCGCTGATACGCGGGATCAGGGTCGGTCGCACCAGCTCGACGAAGTCGTCACGGTGCAGACGCGCCAGTTCGCCATCTTCGAGCATGGTCACGCTGGCCGAACGTACCGAGCCACTGACCAGCGCCTCCTCGCCGAAGAAGTCGCCACTTTCCAGGCTCAGCGCCGGCTGCTCGCGGTATGCCGGTGGCAGGCTGATACGCGCCCGTCCGCGCTTGATCACATAGAAGTGCTCGCCCGGCTCGCCATAGCGCACCACGTCATCGCCGGCCTTGGCCTCGATATACTCGAAGCGCGCCAGCAGGGCATGCAGATGCGAAGGCGCCAGACGGCCAAACAGCGGCGTGCTGAGCAGGCGCGCCAGCCAGTCCTCGCCGTCACCCTCATCGACCAGCATGCCGCCGCCGAGGCTGTCGACCTGATAGGCCGCTTCCTGGCTCCAGCCCAGCAGGCGCTCAAGCAACTGGTGCTCGACGGCGAACAGGCTGACATCGGTCAGCGCCTTGACCGTGGCCGGATTGGGCTGGACCCCGTTGAGCGGCATATGCGCCTGCGGCGAGCCGCCTTCGAAGGTCTGTTTGGCCGGGCCGGCATCCACCGCTACCTTGCCGCTGAGCAGGTAGTACTGCGCCAGCGAGCGCTCACCCTTCTGCAACAACAGCGTGCCGGCCGGCCGTTGCACATACGTGAGACTGGCATGCAGCTGCTGGCGGTACTGCGGGGTGAGGAAGTCCATCGGGCTGAAGCTACTCAGCTGTTCGATGCTGAGCGTTGCACTACTCATGGGCTTTACTCCGCGAGAAAACGCGGCCTTGCGCGGAAAAGAAGTTCCATTGCCGAGGGCATGTCTTAACCATAGCGCTTGGCCATCAGTCTGGCGCTGACGCTGGTCGGATAGCTTATGCACAGCTGGCGGGGATGACTCTGTGGATAACCTGCGCATGATCCCCTCCAGGCCCTGTCAGCCGTGGGCTGCGCCCTGCTGTTCAGTTCTTGTACGACGCGGCTTGCGGATTGATCACCCACTCAGTTCGGTGCAACCAGTTCGCGCCAGGTCAGGTACACGCGCAGGTCGAATTCCAGCTGGTGGTAGCCCGGCAGCATGTATTCGCAGAGCTTGTAGAAAGCCTTGTTGTGGTCGTATTCCTTCAGGTGCGCCAGCTCGTGCACCACGATCATCTGCAGGAATTCCGGCGCCGCCTCCTTGAACAGCGCGGCCACGCGGATCTCCTTCTTCGCCTTGAGCTTACCGCCCTGCACCCGCGATACCGCCGTGTGCAGGCCGAGGGCGCGATGGGTCAGGTCGAGGCGGTTGTCGTAGAGCACCTTGTCGATGTTCGGCGCGTTGCGCAGGTGCTGCTGCTTGAGGTCGAGGACGTATCCGTACAGCGCCTTGTCGCTCTGGATCTGGTGGCGCGTCGGATAGCGTGAGCTCAGGTAATCACCGAGACGGCCGTCGGCGATCATCTGCATCACCTGCTGCTGCAGGTGCATCGGGTAGGCCTGAAGGTATCTGAGCGCGGTCATCGAGCGGTACTGCGGGAACGGGTCACCAGTCTACCGCCCACGGGGCCGCGCGGCACCCGTGGGCAGTGGCCACTCAGCGCACCTTGAAGCGGTTGACCAGCTCGACCAGGCGGCGGTTGGAGGCGAGCAGCGCATCGGTGCTCTTGTCCGCCTGCTGCCCGCTGCTGACCAGGTCGTCGACCATGTGGCGGATGGCAACCATGTTCTGGTTGATCTCCTCGGTCACCGCGCTCTGCTCCTCGGCGGCGGTGGCGATCTGCGCGCTGAGGTCGTGAATGCGACTGACCGAGGAGGCCATGTCGTCGAGGCCGACGTTGACCCGGGAGGTCTTGTCCGCCGTGGCCTGGCAGCTGGCCTTGGTCTTCTCCATGGCCTGCACGGCCGAGCTAACGCCCTGCTGCAGCTTGCTGAGCATCTCATTGATCTCCGAGGTGCTCTGCTGGGTGCGCCCGGCCAGGGCGCGCACTTCGTCGGCGACCACGGCAAAGCCCCGCCCCTGCTCACCGGCACGTGCCGCCTCGATGGCGGCGTTGAGCGCCAGCAGGTTGGTCTGCCCGGCAATTTCACCGATCACGCCGAGCACATCGTTGATGCGCTGAGCGTCCTGCTGCATCTCCTGCACGCGCGCGGTGGCACTTTCCACCTCATCGACCAGGGCCAGCACGCTGGTCGAGGCCTCGGCCACTACCACACGGGACTGCTCGGCCTTGTCGTTGGCGTCGCGGGTGAAGCTGGCGGTCTCAGTCGCGCTCTGCGCCACGGTGTCGGCGGTGGAACTCATCTCGGTGATAGCCGTCACCGCCTGGTCGGTTTCCGAGGCATGGCGGGTCAGCACTTCGTTGGTGTGGCGCGACTGCTGCTGGAGCTGCGCCAGCTCTTCGGCGATCACCGCGGAAGCCTGAGTGACATCGGCGATCATGTTCTGCAGGTAGGCGATGAAGCGGTTGACCGAGCTGCCCACCGCATCCATCTCGTCCTCGCCCTTGAGGGCGATGCGCCGGGTCAGGTCGGCATCGCCGGCGGACAGCGAGTCGATATTGCCGCGCAGCACATGCAGGCGCTGCATCAGCTGGCGGATGGAAAACAGCATCATCGCCAGCAGCAGGATCACCAGGGGAATCTGCAGGGTGGCCAGGGTCTTCAGCACGCCGGCACTGTTCTCGGTGAGCAGGTGGGTCGGCAGCGCTGCGGCCAGCAGCCAGGGCGTGCCCTCGATCGGCTGCAGGTAGAAGGTCCAGTCATCGCCGTCCTCGGCCTGGAACTGGTGCTTGTACAAAGTATCGCGGCCGATCTTGCCCAGGCCTTCCTGGATCTCGTTGACGAACAACGACTGGCCAGCCAGCTCGGATACGTTCTTCAGCACAATCTCGCCGCCGATCCGCGCCTGGTTACTGAGGATCTTGCCGTCCGGCTCGACGATCATCACCTCGCCCTGGATTTCCTTTTCCTTCTCGGCCACCAGCTTGTTGAAGAAGCCCAGGGTCACGTCGATGGTCGACACGCCGAACGGCGCGCCGTCCTTGCTGATGGCCATGGCGCAGTTGGTGCGTGGCTGGGCGCTGGCATCGTCCTTGTAGGCCGCAGCCCAGGCGCACTGGCCGACCGGTGCCTGCTGCCCGGCGCGGTGCCAGGGCTGCTCGTAGTAGTTGGGCGCGGCGTCGGAGTTCCAGTAGGTGTTGACCGTCATCTTGCCGCCGGCATCGCGGTGAAAGAAGGTGCTGTGTTTGTCGCGCTCGGAGCGCTGCTGCGGCAGCGGCCAGATGCCGCCGCCGAACACCTTGGGATCACCGTACTGGTCAACCAGGCCAGGCACCACGGTATCGATGCTGTCGCTTTCGAGCAGTGGAATGGTCTGGGTGATGCTGCGCGACTGCGCTTCGACCTTGGCCAACTCGAAGAGGATGGTTTCGGCGATCTTGTTGACCTTGCCCAGCACCAGCTGCTCTTCCGAGGCTTTCAGCTTGGGCGTGATGAAGTGGCGGATGCCCTCTTCGGTCAGGACAAAGATCACGGCGATGAAGGCAATGAAGATAAGGGTATAGCGGGCCTGAATTGTTTTAAGCGAACTCATGGTTCACTCCTGGCTCTCGATCTGCGAATGCTTCGGTGGATGTATGCAACACCTCACCACCTGCCGGCTCATGCCGGTCTGTGCGATGCCGTACAGCGATCCCTCTCCTACACGCTCCTGCAAAGAGTCTAGATGGAGATGCCACTGTATCGGGATATGGATCGAGGGCTTGATGGCGGCGCTCGCGGCGCAGGGTTTTATCAGACGAACGTGATGCACGATCGTTCTAGATCAAGGATGCGTCGCGGGTTATGGCTGGCCGGAAACAGGCTGTGATCTAGGGGCGGGGCAGCGCGCCGGGCCTGCCAGCCAGATAGTCGCGATAGACCTGCAGCAACTGCTCAGCGCTATAGCGACAGCTTGGTGCCTGGCACTCGGCATTGAAGTCGAAGCGCCCGCTCATGGGTTCGGCCAGGCGGATGTAGATGGCCGGCCACTCGCTCCGTGGCGCATCCGCCGGGGTGAATAGCAGGCGCTCCTGGCGTTCCACCAGAGCACCACCGGCGGCGGCATAGTCGAAGACGAACAGCAGGGTGCGCGAGGTCTTGGTGGTGCATTCGGCCTGCGTGACACAGCGCTGCGGGTCGGCCTGGGTCTGAACTGACGCAGGAGCTGGAGCAGGCGCTTCAACTCTCGGCTGCTGGGCACAACCGGCGAGCGCCAGCACAGCGACGCAGAATACGCCTCGAACGATAGACGGCATTACCTTCCCCCCGATAAACAAAAGCCCCGCAGAGCGGGGCTTTCGGTGCAGCAGATGGCTTAGTTGACCTTGGCGGTCAGCTCACCCTTGGCGTAGCGCTGGAACATGCCTTCCAGGGAGATCGGTTTGATCTTGGAGGCATTACCGGCGGTGCCGAAGGCTTCGTAGCGAGCGATGCAGATGTCGCGCATGGCGGTCACTGTGGCGCCGAAGAACTTGCGCGGGTCGAACTCGCTCGGGTTGGTGGCCATCAGGCGACGCATGGCGCCGGTGGACGCCAGACGCAGGTCGGTGTCGATGTTGACCTTGCGCACGCCGTACTTGATGCCTTCGACGATCTCTTCGACCGGCACGCCGTAGGTTTCTTTGATGTCGCCGCCGTACTGGTTGATGATCGCCAGCCACTCTTGCGGTACCGAGGAAGAACCGTGCATCACCAGGTGGGTGTTGGGGATGCGCTTGTGGATTTCCTTGATGCGGTCGATGGCGAGGATGTCACCGGTCGGCGGCTTGGTGAACTTGTAGGCGCCGTGGCTGGTGCCGATGGCGATGGCCAGGGCATCGACCTGGGTGCGCTTGACGAAGTCGGCGGCTTCTTCCGGGTCGGTCAGCATCTGGCTGTGGTCCAGCACGCCTTCGGCGCCAACGCCGTCTTCTTCGCCGGCCATGCCGGTTTCCAGGCTACCCAGGCAACCCAGCTCACCTTCAACCGATACGCCACAGGCGTGGGCAAACGCCACGGTCTGCTGGGTGACACGGACGTTGTAGTCGTAGTCGGCTGGGGTCTTGCCGTCTTCCTTCAGCGAGCCGTCCATCATCACCGAGCTGAAGCCCAGCTGGATCGAACGCTGGCAAACGTCCGGGCTGGTGCCGTGGTCCTGGTGCATGCACACCGGAATATGCGGGAATTCTTCGATGGCGGCCAGGATCAGGTGGCGCAGGAAGGGGGCGCCAGCGTATTTGCGGGCACCGGCGGAAGCCTGGACGATCACCGGGGAATCGGTCTTGTCGGCCGCTTCCATGATCGCGCGCATCTGCTCGAGGTTGTTGACGTTGAAGGCCGGCACGCCGTAGCCGAATTCGGCGGCGTGGTCGAGCATCTGGCGCATGCTGATAAGTGCCATGGTGTTCTTTCTCCCGGTGGGGCTCGTTAATCGTGCAAGCCTGCCGCAGGGGCAGGCGCTATTCAAGTATTCGCGGCCACTCAGGCCTTGGCGCGTTGTTCCAGCACTTCCACGGCCGGCAGCACCTTGCCCTCGACGAACTCGAGGAACGCGCCACCACCGGTGGAGATATAGCTGATCTGCGCGCCGACGCCGTATTTGTCGATGGCGGCCAGGGTGTCGCCACCGCCGGCGATGGAGAACGCCGGGCTTTCGGCGATGGCCTGGGCCAGCACCTTGGTGCCGTTGCCGAACTGGTCGAATTCGAACACGCCGACCGGACCGTTCCACAGGATGGTCTTCGACGACTTCAGCAGCTCGGCGAACTGCGCAGCAGTTTGCGGGCCAATGTCGAGGATCATGTCGTCCTCGGCCACATCGGCGACCAGCTTGATGCTGGCTTCGGCGTCTTCGGCGAAGGCCTTGGCCACCACCACGTCGACCGGCAGCGGCACGCTGACCTTGGCGGCGATGGCCTTGGCGGTGTCGATCAGGTCGGCCTCGTACAGCGACTTGCCGACCGGGAAACCGGCGGCGGCGAGGAAGGTGTTGGCGATGCCGCCGCCGACGATCAGCTGGTCGCAGATCTGGCTCAGGCTGTTCAGCACGTCGAGCTTGGTCGACACCTTGGAGCCGGCAACGATGGCCGCCATCGGCTTGGCCGGGTTGCCCAGGGCCTTGCCCAGGGCGTCCAACTCGGCCGCCAGCAGCGGGCCGGCGCAGGCGACCTTGGCGAACTTGGCCACGCCGTGGGTCGAACCCTCGGCGCGGTGGGCGGTGCCGAAGGCGTCCATGACGAACACGTCGCACAGGGCGGCGTATTGCTGGGCCAGCTCGTCGGCGTTCTTCTTCTCGCCCTTGTTGAAGCGCACGTTCTCGAACAGCACGATCTCGCCGGCCTTGAGTTCAACGCCGCCCAGATAATCCGCCACCAGCGGTACGTCATGGCCCAGAGCCTTGCTCAGGTAGGCCGCCACCGGCGCCAGGCTGTTCTCGGCGCTGAACTCGCCCTCGGTCGGGCGACCCAGGTGCGAGCAGACCATGACTGCCGCGCCCTTCTCCAGGGCCAGCTTGATGGTCGGCAGGGAGGCGAGGATGCGCGCGTCGCTCTTCACCACGCCGTCTTTTACCGGGACGTTGAGGTCTTCGCGGATCAGCACGCGCTTACCGGCGAGGTCGAGGTCGGTCATCTTCAAAACAGTCATGGTCAGTCCTTCACAAGGGGCTGGTTAGTGGCTTTCTGTTCAGTGGAACAGGCAGAAACATCGAGAAAATGTTGGGCAACGTCGAGCATGCGGTTGGCAAACCCCCACTCGTTGTCGAACCAGGCCAGCAGGTTCACCAGGCGCGGGCCGGATACACGGGTCTGGCTGCCGTCGACAATCGCCGAATGGGCGTCGTGGTTGAAGTCGCAGCTGGCGTGGGGCAGTTCGGTGTAGGCCAGCAGGCCTTGCAGCGGGCCACTGGTGGCGGCCTCACGCAGCACCCGGTTGATCTCTTCGGCACTGGTGTCGCGGGCGGTTTGCAGGGTGATATCCAGGCAGGACACATTGACCGTCGGCACCCGAATGGCCTTTGCCTGAATGCGCCCGGTCAGTTCCGGCAGCAGGCGTTCGATACCACGGGCCAGACCGGTCGACACCGGGATCACCGACTGGAAGGCCGAGCGCGTGCGGCGCAGGTCTTCATGGTGGTAGGCGTCGATCACCGGCTGGTCGTTCATCGCCGAGTGGATGGTGGTAATCGATACGTACTCGATCCCCACCGTCTCGTTGAGCAGCTTGAGCAGCGGCACCCCACAATTGGTGGTGCAGGAGGCGTTCGACACCAGTTGCTCGGCGCCCGTCAGGCAGGCCTGATTGACGCCGAACACCACGGTGGCATCGATATCCGCCTCGCTGGCCATCGGCTGGGAGAACAGCACCCGGGGCGCACCGGCAGCGAGGAAGCGCTCGGCATCGGCACGACTGTGGTAGACGCCAGAGCACTCCAGCACCAGGTCGATGTCCAGCGCAGCCCAGTCGATGGCCTCGGGGGTGGCCTGACGCAGCACCCTCACGCAGTTGCCATTGATATGCAGGCAATCGCCGTCGACTTTCACCTCGCCGGGGAAGCGGCCGTGGGTGGAGTCGAAGCGAGTCAGGTATTCGATGCTGGCCTGGTCGGCCAGGTCGTTCAGCGCGACTATCTCGAAACCGGCCGCGGCGCCGCGCTCGTGCAAGGCGCGCAGCACGCAACGACCGATGCGGCCGTAGCCGTTGAGGGCGACTTTATAGGGGCGTTTGGCCATGGTGGTCTCGGGCAGGGTGCGGTGGCTGGCGGCAGCCACCGCAGCACGGCCTCAGGCGTCCAGCAGTTCGGCGGCGGTTTCCAAGATATTGTCGACGGTGAAGCCGAACTCCTCGAACAGCGCCGGTGCCGGGGCGGACTCACCGAAGGTGGTCATGCCGATGATGCGCCCTTCCAGGCCCACGTACTTGTACCAGTAGTCCGCGTGCGAGGCTTCGATGGCGATACGCGCGCCGACTTGCAGCGGCAGCACGGCCTGCTTGTAGGCAGCGTCCTGCTGGTCGAACACGCTGGTCGACGGCATGGACACCACGCGGACCTTCTTACCCTGCTCGCTCAGCTTGTCATAGGCCTGCACGGCCAGACCGACTTCCGAACCGGTGGCGATCAGGATCAGTTCCGGCTCGCCGGCGCAGTCCTTGAGTACGTAGGCGCCACGGGCCACGTCGGCCAGCTGCTGGGCATCGCGACTCTGGTGCGGCAGGTTCTGCCGGCTGAAGATCAGCGCGGACGGGCCGTCGGCGCGTTCGATCGCGTATTTCCAGGCCACGGCGGATTCCACCGCATCGGCCGGACGCCAGGTGTCGAGGTTAGGCGTGCCACGCAGGCTGGCCAGCTGCTCGATCGGCTGGTGGGTCGGGCCGTCTTCACCCAGGCCGATGGAGTCGTGGGTGAACACGTACAGCACGCGCTGCTTCATCAGCGCGGACATGCGCACAGCGTTACGGGCGTATTCCATGAAGATCAGGAAGGTCGCGCCGTACGGAATGAAACCACCGTGCAGGGCCACACCGTTCATGATCGCGCTCATGCCGAACTCGCGCACGCCGTAGAACATGTAGTTGCCGGAGGCGTCTTCAGCCGACACGCCCTGGCAGCCCTTCCACAGGGTCAGGTTGGAGCCGGCCAGGTCGGCCGAGCCACCGAGGAATTCCGGCAGCAGCGGGCCGAAGGCGTTCAGCGCGTTCTGGCTGGCCTTGCGGCTGGCGATGGTTTCGCCCTTCTCGGCGACATCCTTGATGTAGGCGGCGGCCTTCTCGGCGAAGTCGGCCGGTAGTTCACCGGCAACGCGGCGCTTGAACTCGGCAGCCAGCTCGGGATGGGCAGCAGCGTAGGCGGCGAACTTGTCGTTCCACGCGGCTTCGCGGGCGGCGCCGGCTTCCTTGGCGTCCCACTCGGCGTAGATGTCAGCCGGAATCTCGAAGGGGCCGTGGTTCCAGCCCAGCTGCGCGCGGGTGGCGGCGATCTCGTCGTTACCCAGCGGCGCGCCGTGGCACTCTTCCTTGCCGCCCTTGTTCGGCGAACCGAAGCCGATCACGGTCTTGCAGCAGATCAGGGTTGGACGGTCAGTGGACTTGCGCGCGGTCTCGATGGCGATCTTGATTTCTTCGGCATCGTGGCCATCGACATTGCGGATCACCTGCCAGCCGTAGGCTTCGAAGCGTGCCGGGGTGTCGTCGGTGAACCAGCCGTGCACTTCGCCGTCGATGGAGATGCCATTGTCGTCGTAGAAGGCGACCAGCTTGCCCAGGCCCAGGGTGCCGGCCAGCGAGCAGACTTCGTGGCTGATGCCTTCCATCATGCAGCCGTCGCCGAGGAAGGCGTAGGTGAAGTGGTCGACGATGGCGTGGCCGTCACGGTTGAACTGCGCACCCAGGACTTTCTCGGCGAGGGCGAAGCCGACGGCGTTGGCGATGCCCTGGCCCAGCGGGCCGGTGGTGGTCTCGACGCCCGGGGTGTAGCCGTACTCCGGGTGGCCCGGGGTGCGGCTGTGCAGCTGGCGAAACTGCTTGAGGTCGTCGATGCCCAGGTCGTAGCCGGTGAGGTGCAGCAGCGAGTAGATCAGCATCGAGCCGTGGCCGTTGGACAGCACGAAGCGGTCGCGGTCGGCCCAGTTCGGGTTACTCGGGTTGTGCTGCAGGTAGTCGCGCCACAGCACTTCGGCGATGTCCGCCATGCCCATGGGGGCACCCGGGTGGCCGCTGTTGGCTTTCTGCACGGCATCCATGCTGAGGGCACGAATGGCATTGGCACGCTCACGACGGCTGGGCATCGCTGATCTCCTGGACGGACTGTTACTTAATGAAAGGGCGGAAAAAGGCGCGCATTTTCGCCCAGCCAGGCGCTTCGGGGCAATGAAAGATCGACGAAAGCTGCCGGCCGACTCGCCCAGACACCAATATCAAAAAGTTTTGATATTGGTGTTGCTGGATGAAAAGTGACCGACTAGACTGCCGCCACTATGAATATGCGCGTGCCCCAACTGCGTTTTGAGCCAGCCGATGAGCTCGCCGCCCTGTGCAAGGCCGGCGGCGATCCGCTGCGCCTGAACGTGCTGCGCGCGCTGACCAACGACTCGTTCGGCGTGCTGGAGCTGGCGCAGATCTTCGCCATCGGCCAGTCGGGCATGAGTCACCATCTCAAGGTGCTGGCCCAGGCCGGCCTGGTGGCCACCCGCCGCGAAGGCAATGCGATCTTCTACCGCCGCGCACTGCCGCACAGCGAACTGCTCGGCGGCACCCTGCATGGCGCGCTGCTGGCGGAGGTCGATGAACTGCAACTGCCAGCCGAGGTGCAGGAGCGTATCGCCGCTGTGCACGCCCAGCGCGCCGCCGCCAGCCGCGACTTCTTCGCCAAGACAGCGGACAAGTTCCAGGCCCAGCAGGACCTGATCGCCGGCCTGCCGCAGTACCGCGACAGCGTGCTGGCCCTGCTCGATGCGCTGGGCTTCGCCGCCGGAGCCACGGCCCTGGAAGTCGGCCCCGGCGATGGCGGCTTCCTGCCGGAGCTGGCACGGCGCTTCAGCCAGGTGACCGCGCTGGACAACAGTGCGGCGATGCTGGAACTGGCGCGCCAGCGCTGCGCGCAAGAACAACTGGGCAATGTCGAGCTGCTGCTCGCCGATGCCCTGAACGACGAGATCGGCGCCGCCGACTGCGTGGTGGTGAACATGGTTCTGCACCATTTCGCCGCCCCGGCCGAGGCACTGAAGCAGCTGGCGCGCCTGGTCAAACCGGCCGGTAGCCTGCTGATCACCGAGTTGTGCAGCCATGACCAGAGTTGGGCCAGGACGGCCTGCGGCGATCTCTGGCTCGGCTTCGAACAGGAAGACTTGGCCCGTTGGGCCGATGCCGCGGGGCTCACGCCCGGCGAGAGCCTCTATGTGGGCCTCAAGAACGGCTTTCAGATTCAGGTACGGCACTTCGCCAAGCCGGATGCGAAGCAAACCCAGGAATGAATAGGATTTTGAAATGAGCGAATACTCCCTGTTTACCTCCGAGTCCGTGTCCGAAGGCCATCCGGACAAGATCGCCGACCAGATTTCCGATGCCGTCCTCGACGCCATCATCGCCCAGGACAAACACGCCCGCGTGGCCGTGGAGACCCTGGTCAAGACCGGCGTAGCCATCGTCGCCGGCGAAGTCACCACCAGCGCCTGGGTCGACCTGGAACAGATCGTCCGCGACGTGATCTGCGACATCGGCTACACCAACTCCGACGTCGGCTTCGACGGCGCCACCTGCGGCGTGCTGAACATCATTGGCAAGCAGTCCCCGGACATCAACCAGGGCGTCGACCGCGCCAAGCCGGAAGACCAGGGCGCCGGCGACCAGGGCCTGATGTTCGGCTACGCCAGCAACGAAACCGACGTGCTGATGCCGGCGCCGATCCGTCTGTCCCACGCCCTGGTCGAGCGCCAGGCCGAAGCGCGCAAGTCCGGCCTGCTGCCATGGCTGCGCCCGGACGCCAAGAGCCAGGTCACCTGCCAGTACGAGAACGGCAAGGTGGTCGGCATCGACGCCGTGGTGCTGTCCACCCAGCACAACCCGGAGGTCAGCCTGAGCGACCTGCGCGAGGCGGTGATGGAGCTGATCATCAAGCACACCCTGCCGGCCGAGCTGCTGCACAAGGACACCCAGTTCCACATCAACCCGACCGGCAACTTCGTGATCGGTGGCCCGGTGGGCGACTGCGGCCTGACCGGGCGCAAGATCATCGTCGACAGCTACGGCGGCATGGCCCGTCACGGCGGCGGCGCGTTCTCCGGCAAGGACCCATCCAAGGTTGACCGTTCGGCGGCCTACGCCGGCCGTTACGTGGCGAAGAACATCGTCGCCGCCGGCCTGGCCGACCGCTGCGAGATCCAGGTCTCCTACGCCATCGGCGTGGCCCAGCCGACCTCGATCTCGATCAACACCTTCGGCACCCACAAGATCGCCGAAGACAAGATCATCCAGCTGGTGCGCGAAGTGTTCGACCTGCGTCCGTACGCCATCACCAAGATGCTCGACCTGCTCCACCCGATGTACCGCGCCACGGCGGCCTACGGCCACTTCGGCCGTACCCCGCAGGAAGTGACCGTGGCTGGCGACAGCTTCACCACCTTCACCTGGGAAAAGACCGACAAGGTTGCCGATCTGCGCGCTGCCGCCGGCCTGTAAGCCTTGCCGCAATGCAAAAAGCCCCGCCTAGTTCGGGGCTTTTTGTTGGGAAGTGGATTCTCAGCCGAACTGCAGGCCGCCACTGGCGTACATCAGACCCAGCCCGGAAACGAGAACCAGCAACGGGAAACGGATCGCCGGCTCGTAAATGGCAAAGATTGCCTGCGCAATGGGCGGGAAGATGAAATTCAGGACGCAGCACAGTAGCGACACCTGAATGCCACGGGCGACCGACCAGATGAAACCACTCAGGGCGATCAGCAAGCCGACGGTATTCATGCACAAACCTCCATGTTCAGTCGCTGTCACTCCAGCGGGGCTGGCATTCTGCCTGCACCGCCCCGTGATCGGCAATTTACCCGGAAAGCAGAAGCTCAGCGCTATACCGCATCGCGCGGCAGCAGCAACCCCAGCGGCAGGCAGATGCGCGCCTCCAAGCCACCGCCGGAGCGGTTGCGCAGCTCGACGCTGCCGCCGTGCAGCGAGGCGATGCGCTTGACGATGGCCAGACCGAGGCCGGTGCCCTTGCCGCCACGGGCACGATCACCACGGATAAAAGGATTGAACAGCTCGCCCAGCTCGGCCGGATCGATGCCCGGGCCGCGGTCCAGCACGCTGAGCACTACATAGGGTGCGCTGCTGTCGCCAGACAGATTGGCCACCACCTCGACTCCCTGGCCGCCATAGCGCAGGGCGTTTTCCAGCAGGTTGGTCAGCAGGCGCTTCATCGACACCCGGCGCAGCGGGAACGGCGGCACCTGCTCCAGGCACAGGCGCACCTGCTCACGCTGCTGGTTGTAGGGCGCCACCACTTCACGCACCAGCTCGCTGAGGTCACAGGATTCCGGCTTCTCGTCGCGGCCGTCGCGGATGAAGGCGAGGAACTGGTCGAGGATGGCGTCCATGTCCTCGATATCGCGGATCATGTCCTCGGTCAGTTCCGAGTCGCTGTCGAGCAACTCCAGCGACAGGCGTAAGCGGGTCAGCGGCGTGCGCAGGTCATGGGACACCCCGGCCAGCATCAGCTCGCGCTCGCGGGCGCCCTGCTCGACATCCTCGGCCATCTGGTTGAAGGCGCGGTAGACCTCGGTCATCTCGCTCGGCGTGTCGCTTACCGGCAGCCGTACGCTGCGCCCCTGGCCGAGCTGGCGGGCGGCGAACACCAGGCGCTTGAGCGGCGCGCTGAGCTGGCGCACGAAGATCCACGCCGCCGCCGTGGACAGCAGGCCGATGCCGAGGAACCAGCCGAGCACACTCCAGATCTTCTGCCCACGCAGCGGGTGCGGATACAGCGGCACCTTGGTCCAGCCGTCACCCAGATTCGGCGCCCGCACCCACAGCGCAGGCGGGCTCTTGACCCGTACCCGCACCTCGGTGTCCGGACCCAGCTCGGCCTGCATCTGGCGTAGAAATATTTCCGAATAGGGCCAGTGCTGTTCGGTCGGCGGCACCTGGTCGGCGCTCACCTGTTTCAGGGTCGCCGCGGCGGCGATATGCGCACGGTCCTCGGGATCGGCCGCCCAATAGGCACGCAGGGTCAGCGCGGCACCGTGGCTGTACTGACGATCGACCAGCACGTCCTCGTTCATCATCAGGTAGACCAAGGTCAGCGCCTTGGAAAACAGCACGACGATAAGCACCAGCCAGAGGGTGCGGGCGAAGAAGCTTTGCGGGAACCAGAGCGGGGTTTTCATCAGGGCGACGCGATACCTGTAGGAGCCAGCTTAATGGCGATGGGGTGAGGGGATCGCCAGCAAGCTGGCTCCTACAGCACCCCGAACGAGCGTGATACCGAGTTACTTGCTGCCATCCGGCACAAACACGTAGCCCACGCCCCACACCGTCTGGATATAGCGCGGCTTGGACGGGTCCGGCTCGATCAGCCGGCGCAGACGGGAGATCTGCACATCGATGGATCGTTCCAGGGCGTCCCACTCGCGGCCACGGGCCAGGTTCATCAGCTTGTCGCGGGTCAGCGGCTCGCGGGCATGCTGGACCAGGGCCTTGAGGACGGCGAACTCGCCGGTGGTGAGCATGTGTACTTCTTCACCCTTCTTCAGCTCGCGGGTAGCCAGGGACAGCTCGTACTCGCCAAAGCTGACGCTCTCGTCCTCGCTGCCCGGCGCACCCGGCACCACCGGCGTCTGGCGGCGCAGCACGGCCTTGATCCGCGCCAGCAGCTCGCGCGGGTTGAACGGCTTGGCCAGGTAGTCGTCGGCACCCTGCTCCAGGCCCTGGATGCGGCTGGTCTCGTCGCCCTTGGCGGTGAGCATGATGATCGGCAGCTGGTTGTTCGCCGCGCGCAGGCGGCCGCAGGCGGACAGGCCGTCCTCACCCGGCAGCATGAGGTCGAGCACCAGCAGCTGGAACAGCTCGCGGGCCAGCAGGCGGTCCATCTGCTCGACGTTCTCCACCGCACGCACGCGGTAACCCTGCTCGCTGAGGAAACGCTCCAACAGGCGGCGCAGGCCGGGGTCATCGTCGACAATGAGGATCTTCTCGCCTTCCACTACAGGTGTGCTGCTCATGATTTCTCCCATTCGAAGTGCCGGCATTATTGCCCAGCACCGATGATTGGCGGCTGCCCCCATTGTTAGCAGATTTTTCCCCGAACGGTTCCCAATGCCGCAAGGACCGGTGTTTATAATGCGGCGCTTTCGTGCCGGGCAGCCTCAGGGCGGCCGGCTGGTGTTCTCCGTCAGGTGTTTTAAATGGACAGTATCAACACTCGCATCGCCGCAGAACTGGGCGTGCGCCCACAACAGGTCGCCGCCGCCGTGGCCCTGCTCGATGAAGGCTCCACCGTGCCATTCATCGCCCGCTACCGTAAGGAAGTCACCGGCAGCCTGGACGATACCCAGCTGCGCAACCTGGAAGAACGCCTGCGTTACCTGCGCGAACTGGACGAGCGCCGCGCCGCGATCCTCGCCAGCATCGAGGAACAGGGCAAACTGACCCCCGAGCTGAGCCGCGAGATCAACCTGGCCGAAACCAAGACGCGCCTCGAAGACCTCTACCTGCCGTACAAGCAGAAGCGCCGCACCAAGGGCCAGATCGCCCTGGAAGCCGGCCTCGGCGAGTTGGCCGACGGCCTGTTCAACGACCCGACGCTGAATCCGGAAGACCAGGCCGCGCGCTTCGTCGATGCCGATAAAGGCTTCGCCGACGTCAAGGCCGTGCTCGAAGGCGCCAAGTACATCCTCATGGAGCGCTTCGCCGAAGATGCCACCTTGCTCGAGCGCCTGCGCAGCTTCCTCAAGGACAACGCCACCCTCAGCGCCCGCGTGGTTGCTGGCAAGGAGGCCGAGGGTGCCAAGTTCAGCGACTACTTCGAGCACGACGAAGCCTTCAAGGGCGTACCCTCGCACCGCGCCCTGGCGATCTTCCGTGGGCGCAACGAAGGCATCCTCGGCGCCAGCCTCAAGGTCGGTGACGAAGCGCCAGGCACTATGCACCCGTGCGAGCTGATGATCGGCGAGCGCTTCGGCATCGACAACCGTGGCCGCGCTGCCGACAAGTGGCTGGGCGAGGTGGTGCGCTGGACCTGGAAGGTCAAGCTCTACACCCACCTGGAAACCGACCTGTTCAGCGAGCTGCGCGAGAAGGCCGAAGACGAGGCGATCAACGTCTTCGCCCGCAACCTGCATGACTTGCTGCTGGCCGCCCCGGCGGGCCCACGCGCCACGCTGGCACTCGACCCGGGCCTGCGTACCGGCTGCAAGGTGGCCGTGGTCGATGCCACCGGCAAGGTGCTGGAAACCGCCACCGTCTACCCGCACGCGCCGCGCAACGACTGGGACGGCACCCTGGCGATCCTCGCCAAGCTATGCGCCAAGCACGCGGTGGATCTGATCTCGATCGGCAACGGCACCGCCAGCCGCGAGACCGACAAGCTGGCCGCCGACCTGATCAAGAAACTGCCGGGCCTCAAGCTGACCAAAGTCATGGTCAGCGAAGCCGGCGCTTCGGTGTACTCAGCCTCCGAGCTGGCCGCCAAGGAATTCCCCGACCTCGACGTGTCGCTGCGCGGCGCCGTTTCCATCGCCCGCCGCCTGCAGGACCCGTTGGCCGAGCTGGTGAAGATCGACCCGAAATCCATCGGTGTCGGCCAGTACCAGCACGACGTGTCGCAGCTCAAGCTGGCGCGTTCGCTGGACGCGGTGGTCGAGGACTGCGTGAACGCCGTCGGCGTCGATGTGAACACCGCCTCCGTCGCCCTGCTGGCGCGCATTTCCGGACTCAACACGACCCTGGCGCAGAATATCGTCAGCCACCGCGACGCCAACGGTGCATTCAAGACCCGCGCCGAGTTGAAGAAGGTGCCGCGCCTCGGCGAGAAGACCTTCGAGCAGGCCGCCGGCTTCCTCCGTGTGATGAACGGCGACAACCCGCTGGACGCCTCCGCCGTGCACCCGGAGACCTATCCGCTGGTGCAGCGCATTGCCCAGGGCACCGAACGCGATATCCGTTCGCTGCTCGGCGACTCGGCCTTCCTGCGCCGCCTCGACCCGGCCAAGTTCACCGACGAACAGTTCGGCCTGCCGACCGTCACCGACATCCTCAAGGAACTCGACAAACCCGGCCGCGACCCGCGCCCGGAGTTCAAGACCGCCGAGTTCCAGGACGGCGTGGAAACCCTCAAGGACCTGCAGCCAGGCATGGTGCTGGAAGGCGTGGTAACCAACGTCACCAACTTCGGCGCCTTCGTCGACATCGGCGTACACCAGGACGGCCTGGTGCACATCTCGGCGTTGTCGGAGAAGTTCGTCAAGGACCCGTATGAGGTGGTCAAGGCCGGCGACATCGTCAAGGTCAAGGTCATGGAAGTGGACATCCCACGCAACCGCGTCGGCCTGTCCATGCGCATGAGCGACACCCCTGGCGAGAAGGTCGACGGCCCACGTGGCGGCAACCGCGGCAATGGCGGGCAGAACCGCGGCGGCGCCCAACCGCGCAGCGAGCGCCACTCCAGCCAGGACAAGCCGGCCCCGGCCAATGCCGGCATGGCCGCGCTGTTCGCCAACGCCAAGCAATTGAAGAAGTAAGCCATGACTACTCCCTCACCCGTTGGCCAGGACAGCAACTTCAGCAAACTGCTGGGCATCCACATCGACAAGGCCGAGAACGGCGAAGCCCAGGCGCGCATGAGCATGCAGGAGCATCTGCTCAACCTGCACGGGCGCATGCACGGCGGCGCGCTTTTCTCGCTGATCGACACCACCCTCGGCCAGGCCAGCCACAGCCTGTTTGGCGGCGCGGCCGGCAGCATGACCCTGGAGTGCAAGGTCAACTACATCCGTGCGGTCGAGCAGGGAGAGATCCTCTGCACCGCCCGCGTGCTGAATGCCGGGCGCAAGGTGCATGTGCTGGAGGCCAAGGTGGAGCAAGCTGGCAAGCTGATCGCCACGGCCCAGGCCACCTTTATCTGCAAGTAGCGCCCCGTAGCCCCTCCCCCACTTGTGGGAGAGGGGCAAAAGCAACCGGTGCCTGCAACCGCCTGCATGAGATTCAGGAAGTCGCCGGCAGACCACCCGGCGCCTCTCTCAGGATTGCACCGAGCCCCCGCTCGGCGCATCCTGCCCTTTTCCGGTCAGGCCTCCAGGCCGGTCCGTCCATTCCGACTTGTAAGCGACGTTTCCACCCCCATATAAGGGCGACCGTCGAGTGAAGGAATAACCATCTTGAGCGAGCTTTTCTCCCGCCGCCTGGCGTTGCTCGGCGATGCTGCCGCCCTGCCCCTGCTGACCCAGAACCTGCACGGTATCGAGCGCGAATGCCTGCGCGTGAATGCCGACGGCAGCCTGGCGCAGACTGAACACCCGCGCGCCCTGGGCTCGGCGCTGACTCACCCGCAGATCACCACCGACTATTCCGAAGCGCTGCTGGAGTTCATCACTCCGGCCGAAGCGAACCCGGCAGATACTCTTGCCGATCTCGAGCGCATCCACCGCTTCGCCAGCAGCCAGCTGGACGGCGAGTACCTGTGGAGCCCGTCGATGCCCGGCCTGCTGCCGGACGAGGCGGATATCCCGATCGCCCGCTACGGCAGCTCGAATATCGGCCGCCTCAAGTACGTCTACCGCCAGGGCCTGGCCCTGCGCTACGGCAAGACCATGCAGTGCATCGCCGGCATCCACTACAACTTCAGCCTGGCCGAAGGCCTGTGGCCGCTGTTGCAGCAGCTGGATGGCGACACCCAGAGCGCCCGCGATTACCAGTCGGCCAGCTACATCGCACTGATCCGCAACTTCCGTCGCTACAGCTGGCTGCTGATGTACCTGTTCGGCGCCTCGCCGGCGCTCGACGCCAGCTTCCTGCGCGGCCGCCCGCACCAGCTGCAACAGCTCGACGCCGACACCCTGTTCCTGCCGTATGCCACCAGCCTGCGCATGAGCGACCTGGGCTACCAGAGCAACGCCCAGGCCGGCCTGACGCCCTGCTACAACGACCTGGCCAGCTACACCGAGAGCCTGCGTTCGGCAGTAGCCACGCCCTACCCGGCCTATGCCGCGATCGGCACCAAGAACGCCGCCGGCGAATGGTTGCAGCTCAACAGCAACATCATCCAGATCGAGAACGAGTACTACTCGAGCATTCGCCCCAAGCGCGTCACCTATTCCGGCGAGCGGCCGATCCAGGCGCTGATGGCCCGTGGCGTGCAGTACGTGGAAGTGCGTTGCCTGGACATCAACCCCTACCTGCCGCTGGGTATCGACCTGGATCAGGCACGCTTCCTCGACGCCTTCATCCTGTTCTGCGCCCTGGAGGACAGCCCGCTGCTGGCCAGCGGCGTGTGCCGCGCCAGCACCGAGAACTTCCTCATGACGGTCAAGGAAGGCCGCCGCCCGGGCCTGCAGCTGCAGCGTGAGGGGCAGCCGGTGGAACTGCTGACCTGGGCCGCCGAGCTGCTCGAACGCTTCAAGCCGATCGCCGAACTGCTCGACCGCGCCTATGGCGACGACGCCTACCAGACCGCCCTGCACCTGCAGCAGCGCAAGGTCGACGAGCCGGCGCAAACGCCGTCGGCGCGGGTTCTGGCCGAGCTGCGCGAGACCGGCGAGAGCTTCCGTGCCATGGCCCTGCGCCATAGCAAGGAACATGCGGCGAATTTCCGCGCGCAGCCGCTGAGCGCCGAGGAACAGGCGAGCTTTGCCGCTATGGCACAGCAGTCGCTGGCCGAGCAGGCCGAACTGGAAAGTGCCGAGCCGGGCGACTTCGACACCTTCGTCGCCGCCTACCAGGCCAGCATTCTCGGTATTGGCGTTTGAAATCAGCGACCTAGGGGGCGGACGGCGGCCATTAAGGGCAGCCCGTCACAAATCCGCCAGCTCGACCGTTCGGCCCTGACCAATGGCAGGCGGTCGTCCGCGGCGACGGCTACCCTGTGGGGGATATCCGCATTGGCCACCCCCGATGACGCCCGCCGACGACAGCACTGACGAAGATCGCCACTGGAGCTTGGAAAGCCTCAACAAGGCCTACCAGCAAGGCTACATGGCCGGTCTCACCGGCCAGCCGCAGCACCAGCAGCCCTACCCCGCCGAGGTTCAGGCCGCGGCCTGGGAAGCCGGCTGGGACGACGGCAACGAGCAGTTCAAACAGCATCAGCGCCGCAGCGCCTGAACCATCGAACGCATAAAAAAGGGCCGCAGTAGCGACCCTTTTGCATTGCACGCGCTATCTAGAGAGCCTTTTCGAAGATCTTCGAATTGCGCTGGTAGTTGTACAGCGAGGCGCGCGCGGCGGGCAGACGCTCGACGCTGCTTGGCTCGAAGCCGCGCTCCTGGAACCAGTGGGCGGTGCGCGTGGTGAGCACGATCAGGGTCTTCAAGCCCTGCGCGCGGGCGCGTTCCTCGATGCGTTCGAGCAGTTCGTCACCGCGACCGCCATGCCGGTAGTCCGGGTTCACCGCCAGGCAGGCCAGCTCCCCGCAGTCGGAGTCGGCGATCTGGTACAGCGCCGCGCAGGCGATGATCAGGCCGTCGCGCTCGACGATGCTGAACTGTTCGATCTCGCGCTCCAGCACCTCGCGTGAACGGCGCACCAGGATGCCCTGGTCCTCCAGCGGGGTAATCAGGTCGATCAGCCCGCCGACATCCTCGATGGTCGCCTCGCGCAGCGATTCGAACTGTTCCTGGTCGACCAGGGTGCCGCCACCGTCACGGGTGAACAGCTCTGTGAGCAGCGACCCATCTTCCGTGTAGCTGACGATATGGCTGCGCTTGACCCCGCCCCGGCAGGCCTGGGCGGCGGCATCCAGCAACTCGGCCTGGTAGCAGGCACCGAGCCGCGCCAGATGTGCCGGCACCTGCTGCGGACGCAGCTCGCGCACCAGCTTGCCGGCTTCGTCGAGCAGGCCGCGCTCGGCGCTGAACAGCAGCAGCTTGTCGGCCTGCAGGTCAATGGCGGCGCGGGTAGCAACGTCCTCGCAGGCCAGGTTGAAGATCTCCCCGGTGGGCGAGTAGCCGAGCGACGACAGCAGCACGATGCTGCGCTCGTCGAGCAGGCGACCGATGCCCTTGCGGTCGACCCGACGGACTTCGCCGGTGTGGTGGTAGTCGACGCCATCGAGCACGCCGATCGGCCGCGCGGTGACGAAGTTGCCGCCGGTCACGCGCAGGCGCGAGCCCTGCATCGGCGAGGCCGCAATATCCATCGACAGGCGCGCCTCGATGGCGATGCGCAGCTGGCCGACGGCATCGATCACGCACTCCAGGGTCGGTCCGTCGGTGATGCGCAGGTTGTTGTAGTAGCGCGGGGTCAGCCCACGCTCGGCCAGGCGCGTCTCGATTTGCGGGCGCGAACCGTGTACCAGCACCAGGCGCACACCAAGGCTGTGCAGCAGCACCAGGTCGTGGACGATATTGCCGAAATTCGGGTGTTCGACGCCTTCGCCGGGCAGCATGACCACGAAGGTGCAGTCCCGATGGGCGTTGATATAGGGCGTAGCGTGGCGCAGCCAGTTGACGTAGTCGTGCATGAAAAAGCCTGTCGAACGATGGATGGACGAGCGATGGAAAGTCTCCCCGTCGAGGGAAGAGGGAATCGACCTAGCTTCGTCGCAACATCAGGTGCTCCTTCATGGCTCAGGCAGGCTCTTAGAGGCAGTAGTGCTGGATCAGCTGGCGCAGCAGCGTAATCGTGGGCTGGATACGCGCCAGCTCGAGAAACTCGCCCGGCTGGTGGGCGCAGGCGATATCGCCGGGACCGAGGACAATGGTCTCGCAACCGAGCTGCTGAAGATACGGGGCTTCGGTGCCAAATGCCACCGACTGCGCCGCATGCCCGGTCAGCTTCTCCGCTAGGCGCACCAGCTCGCAATCGGCGCTCTGCTCGAAGGGCGGTACGTTGGCGAACAGTGGCGCGAAGTCGATCTTGACCTGATGCCGTTCGGCCAGCGGCTGCAGTTTGCTGCGGATCGCCGCGCGCAACTGC
This sequence comes from Aquipseudomonas guryensis, assembly GCF_014164785.1. Taxonomy (GTDB): domain Bacteria; phylum Pseudomonadota; class Gammaproteobacteria; order Pseudomonadales; family Pseudomonadaceae; genus Aquipseudomonas; species Aquipseudomonas guryensis. The sequence continues at coordinate 768,758 of NZ_JACJFN010000001.1, forward strand.
TCGGGGTCCATACCCGGCAGCGGACGCAGGTCAAACTCCAGCGCGCACTGGCCGCAGATGCGGTTGGGGTTGTCGCCGCCATGGATGCAGCCGAGGTTGAGGGTCGGCTGCGGCACGCTGAACTGCGGGTTGTTGAACTCGCACTGCCACTGATTACGCAGGGCACGCAGCTCGCCCATGGCATCCTGCATGGCCTCCAGGGCACTGTGGCCGAGGCTGGGATCGGAGGAATGACCGCTCTGGCCAAGGATGTCGATGCGCTCCATCATCACCCCCTTGTGCAGGCGGATCGGTTTCAAGCCCGTCGGCTCGCCGATCACCGCAGCACGCCCCAGCGGCTTGCCGGCAGCGGCCAGGGCACGGGCGCCGGACATCGAGCTTTCCTCGTCGCAGGTAGCGAGGATCAGCAGCGGCTGCTTGAACGGCTGATCGAGCAGCGTGCGCACCGCCTCGATCGCCAGGGGGAAGAAGCCCTTCATGTCGCACACGCCGAGGCCGATCCAGCGGTCGCCCTGCTCGGTCAGCTTGAGCGGATCGCTCTGCCACAGCGCGGCATCGAACGGCACGGTGTCGCTGTGCCCGGCCAGCACCAGGCCGCCGGGGCCACTGCCGTAGGTAGCCAGCAGGTTGGCCTTGCCCGGCGCGATGTCCTGGATTTCGCAGGCGAAACCGAGGTCGCCGAGCCAGCCGGCCAGCAGATCGATCACCGCCCGATTGGACTGATCCCAGTGCGGCTGGGTGCAACTCACCGACGGCGCAGCAATCAGCGCGGTCAGCTGGTCTTTCAGGTTGGGCAAAGGCATCGGCGGTCTCCATCAGCGTGAAGTCATCATAGAGGCCTGCGGGCGAGAAGATAAACAGTAGCGTCAACGACGCTGTCATGACCTCCTGTCGTGATCCAACGGCCGGGCTGGCCGCCGATCAGCATAGTTATCGATGTTCTGGCATAATCCGCCGCCCCATAACTAACCGGTCACAAAACCGTCATGTTCGATCTATTCAGCGGGCTTGATATCTGGGTCGCCGTGAGCCTGCTTCTGGCCCTGGCCTTCGTCCTGACCTTCGAATTCATCAACGGGTTCCATGACACCGCGAACGCGGTTGCCACGGTGATCTACACCAAGGCCATGCCCCCGCACCTCGCCGTGATCTTCTCCGGCATTTTCAACTTCCTCGGCGTGCTGCTCGGTGGCGTTGGCGTGGCCTACGCCATCGTCCACCTGCTGCCGGTGGAGCTGTTGATCAACTCCAACACCGCCTATGGCCTGGTGATGGTGTTTTCCATGCTCAGTGCGGCGATCGCCTGGAACCTCGGCACCTGGTACTTCGGCATTCCGGCCTCCAGCTCGCACACCCTGATCGGTTCGATCCTCGGTGTCGGCCTGGCTCATGCGCTGATCTCCGACATCGCCCTGAGCGAAGGGGTGAACTGGCAGAAGGCGATCGACATCGGCCTGTCCCTGCTGCTCTCCCCGCTGGCCGGTTTTGCCGTGGCGGGGCTGCTGCTGCTGGCACTCAAGCGCATGTGGGGCGGCTCGAAAATGCATGAGACGCCCGAGACCCGTAAGGAGATCAAGGGCAAGAACAAGCCGCCATTCTGGAACCGCGTGGTGCTGATCGCCTCGGCGATGGGCGTGAGCTTCGTGCACGGCTCCAACGACGGGCAGAAGGGTATCGGCCTGATCATGCTGGTGCTGATCGGTATCGTCCCGGCCAAGTTCGTTCTCGACCTGAACAGCACCACCTACCAGATAGAGCGCACCCGCGACGCCGCCATTCACCTGCAGGAATTCTACGAGCGTAATAACGACTCGCTGAGCGAATACCTGGCGCTGGGCAAGAACGGCACCACCGAGCTGCCGAAGAAATTCCACTGCGATGCCAAGCTCACCGAGCCGACCATTGCGGCACTGCTGAAGACCCTCGAAGGCGTCACCGACTACGAGCAGATGTCCGAAGCGCAGCGCACCCAGGCGCGCCGCTACCTGCTGTGCCTGGATGACACGGCGAAGAAGGTCAGCAAGCTGGACAACCTGCCCAAGCGTGAAGTGGCCGACCTCGCCAAGCTGCGCAAGGACCTGACCGCCACCACCGAATACGCCCCCTTCTGGGTCATCCTCGCGGTCGCCCTGGCGCTCGGTATTGGCACCATGGTCGGCTGGAAGCGCGTAGTGCTGACCGTCGGCGAGAAGATCGGCAAGCAGGGCATGACCTACGCCCAGGGCATGAGTGCGCAGATCACCGCGTCCATCGCCATCGGCCTGGCCAACGTCTACAGCCTGCCGGTGTCGACCACCCACGTACTGTCGTCCGGCGTAGCCGGGACCATGGTCGCCAACAAGAGCGGCCTGCAGTTCAGTACCGTGCGCAATATCCTGACCGCCTGGGTGTTCACTCTGCCGGTCACCATCACGCTGTCTGCCAGCCTGTTCTGGCTGGGCGTGAAATTGTTCGTCTAAGCTGGCAACGGCTCGACACAAAGCCGCCTCAGGGCGGCTTTGTGGCATCAGAACAGTTCTTTTCCTTCTTCCCAAGAGTCGACCATGGTCAAAGAAACCGAAATCAAGCTGCGCGTAAGCCGCGAGACCCTGGCCGCCCTGCGTGATCATCCGCTGCTGAAGAAACGCAACAAGTCCGGCTGGCAGACCTGCGAGCTGTTCAACCAGTACTTCGATACTCCCGAGCGTGACTTGGCCCAAGCCAAGGTCGCCCTGCGCCTGCGCCGTGACGGCGAGCAGTTCATCCAGACCCTGAAGACCCGCGGCCAGAGTGTGGCCGGGCTGTCCGAGCGCAACGAGTGGGACTGGTACCTGAGCAAAGCCAAACTGGACACCAAGAAGCTCAGCGCCGAATGCTGGCCGGCCAGCCTGGCCGAACTGGACAAGAAGCAGCTGAAACCGATTTTCACCACCGACTTCGTCCGGGAAAAAGCCGAGATCGCCTGGGGCCGTGGCAAGGCCAAGGTGGTCATCGAGGCGGCCCTGGACCTGGGCAAGGTCATTGCCGGCGAAGGCGAAGAGGAAATCTGCGAGCTGGAGCTGGAGCTGCGTGAAGGCGATCCGGCCGCCCTGCTGGAGCTGGCCGCCGAGCTGGCCGCCGACTTGCCGCTGATGCCCTGCGACATCAGCAAGGCCGAGCGAGGCTACCGCCTGTTCGACTCGGGCAGCTACAGCCTGAGCCTGCCCGCCCCCGAACTGAGCGCCGAACAGAGCCTGGACGATGCCTTCTGCGCCCTCGCCTGGCACCTGCTCGGCAGCAGCCAGCGCCTGGCCGAGCAGTACCGTTTCAACGGTCACTGGAAATTGCTGGCCCAGTGGCTGGAAAAACTGATCGAGTTGCGCGCCCTGCTTGGCAGCCTCGGCCAGGCCGCCCCGCGTGCCTCCAGCACGACCCTGCGTGAAGCGCTGGATGGGCTGCTCGGCGACTGGCGCCCGCGCCTGCTGGCCGGCCAGCACGATGACAGCCTGCGCAAGAATGCCCCGGCCTTGTTCGCCGCCGAACTGCAAGGCAACCGCTGGGGCCTGTTCTCGCTGAACCTGTCGCGCTGGCTGCTGGCGCGCAGCTGGACGGTCGAGCGCAACAACCGCGGCAATCGCCAGGGTGCGGCGGTGCTGGGCAACTGGCTGCCGACCCTGCTGAAAGAAGAAGGCGCCGCCCTGCAACTCAAGCGCTACCAGCAACAGCCGGAAGACCTCGCCGAACAGCTGCCGCGCATCGAGCGTATCCAGGCCTGGCTGCATTTGGCGCGTCAGGTTCTGGAGGTGGCGGAAGTCGATCGCCTGTACGGCGAGCTGTGCAAGCTGCACGAGCTGGCCCTGCAGCCCATGGATGCCGAGGTGTTGGCCACACGGGTGGCGCAGGCTCATACTGTGGCCACGCTCAAACCCTGGAAGCTGCTGGTGCAATAAGCTGACAGGCTCGCCGACTCCATAAAGGGAACCGCATGTCCGCTCTAGCCTCGTCGACCCAGGACCGCACACTGGACCTCAACGACATCCTGCGCGAGCTGATAACCCAGGGCCGCGTGTCGCAGGAACAGGCAGAGCAGTGCCTGATGCTGCGCCGCGGCGCGGAGAACGCCAAGCTGCACCCGCTGGAGTTCCTCGCCGCGCAGCAGGTCGATGACCTGCAGCACCCGGGCAAGAAGCACGATCTGGAGAGCCTGACCCTGTGGCTGGCAGCCTGGGCCGGGCAGCCCTACCTGCGCATCGACCCGCTGAAGATCAACGTCGCCGCGGTCACCCCGCTGATGTCCTACGCCTTCGCCCAGCGCCACAAAATCCTCGCCGTAGCGGTGGACAGCGAGGCGGTAACCATCGCCAGCGCCCAGCCCTTCGTGCACAGCTGGGAAGCCAACCTGACCCATGTGCTGAAGCGGCCGATCAAGCGGGTGGTGGTCAACCCCACCGACCTGCAGCGCTTCACCACCGAGTTCTACCGCCTGGCCCGCTCGGTCAGCGGCGCCAACGCGACTGACCAGAAGGTCAGCGGCCTCGGCAACTTCGAGCAGCTGCTCAGCCTCGGCGCCAGCGACCAGGAGCCGGACGCCAACGACGCGCACATCGTCAATATCGTCGACTGGCTGTTCCAGTACGCCTATCAGCAGCGCGCCAGCGATATCCACATCGAGCCGCGTCGCGAACAGGGCACCGTGCGTTTTCGCATCGACGGCGTGCTGCACAACGTCTACCAGTTTCCGCCGCAGGTCACCGTGGCCATCGTCAGCCGCCTGAAGAGCCTGGGGCGGATGAACGTGGCCGAGAAGCGCAAGCCGCAGGACGGCCGGATCAAGACCAAGACCCCAGACGGCGGCGAAGTCGAACTGCGCCTGTCGACCCTGCCCACCGCCTTCGGCGAGAAGATGGTGATGCGTATCTTCGACCCGGAAGTGCTGCTGAAAAAACCGGAACAGCTGGGTTTCTCCCCCGACGACCTGCGCCGCTGGGAAAGCATGACCGGCCAGCCCAACGGCATCATCCTGGTCACCGGCCCCACCGGCTCGGGCAAGACCACCACCCTGTACACCACGCTCAAGCAGCTGGCCACGGCAGAAGTGAACGTCTGCACCATCGAAGACCCGATCGAGATGATCGAGGGCGCCTTCAACCAGATGCAGGTGCAGCACAACATCGACCTGACCTTCGCCAGCGGTGTGCGCGCGCTGATGCGCCAGGACCCGGACATCATCATGGTCGGCGAGATCCGCGACCTGGAAACCGCCGAGATGGCGATCCAGGCGGCGCTCACCGGCCATCTGGTGCTGTCGACCCTGCACACCAACGACGCGCCCAGCGCCATCACCCGCCTGCTCGAACTGGGCGTGCCGCACTACCTGCTCAAGGCCACCATCCTCGGCGTGATGGCCCAGCGACTGGTGCGCACCCTGTGCCCGCACTGCAAGGAGCCGGTGCAGATCAGCGAGGATGACTGGCAGAGCCTGACCAAGCCCTGGAGCTCGCCGCTGCCGACCCAGGCCCATCGCGCGGTGGGCTGCCTGGAATGCCGCGAAACCGGCTACCGTGGCCGCGCCGGGGTGTACGAGATCATGCTGCTGAACGACGGTATCAAGCCGCTGATCACCGCCGACACCGACCTGGTCACCCTGCGCCGCCAGGCGTTCAAGGAAGGCATGCGCAGCCTGCGCCTGTCCGGCGCACAGAAGGTTGCCGCCGGCCTGACCACCATCGAGGAAGTGCTGCGGGTCACCCCGCAGAGCGAGCAGAAGTAACGGGGCCTGGAAGCATTCAGCTTTTGGGCAGGCCCTGCTTGGCCAGAATGCTCGCCACTCGCTGCGGCTTGCAGTCCAGGTAGGCGGAGTTGCGCAACCAGCGCTGGTCCGAGTGCCAGGCAAACAAAAATTGTCCGCCCTTGAGTTTGTCGACCACCATGCGCGCCACTTCCGGACGCACCGCCGGGCACCCCAGGCTGCGGCCGATACGGCCCTGGCTGCGCACCAGGCGCGGGTCGACGTAGCTGGCGCCGTGGATGACGATGGCCCGCTCGCGGGCCAGATCGTTCAGCCCCGGCTCCAGGCCATCCATGCGCAACGAATAGCCATGCTTACCACGGTAGCTCTCGGCGGTACGGAACAGGCCGAGGCTGCTCTGGTAGCTGCCCTCGCGGTTGGAAAAGCTCTGCGCAAAGTTTTCCCCGGAGCGGCGCCCGTGGGCCACATAGTCACTCAGCAGCAGGCGCTTGCGCTGCAGATCGAAGATCCACAGGCGGCGCGCCGTGGACGGCTGCGAATAATCGATCACTGCCAGCCGGCTGGCCGGTTCGGCGCCGTGGTTGACCGCGCACTGCATGGCTGCCACGGCATGCCGCAGTGCCTGCTGATTAAGACCCGGCGCCACGCGGGCGAGGTCCTTGATCAGCTGGTCATTCGCCGTGGGCGCCGCCAGCAGTGGTGCACAAAACAGCCAGAGCCCCAGCAGGGCCAAGCGGCCAAGTCGTCCAAACATGCGCGCAATACCTCAAAAAACGCTACGCCCGTCGAGCCTTGTCACAAGCCCCGACACCAATCCACTTATACTGACTAGCAGCCGCCCGTCACTGCTGACGGGGCACCCTGAGCCATGGACTGGAGCAGTATGTTGTTCAAAAAGTGTGCATCTTACCCGAGCATTCTCCTGCTCACCCTGCCACTGGTCGCGAACGCCATGGAGGCACCCGACGCCCAGCCGGTCGACCTGCGCCCGCTGTTGATGCAGCCCGCCAGCCCCTGTACGACCGTTCTGGCAAGCCTAGACGACTCTATGGCAACCCTGCTGAACAACTTCTACGCACAACGCGATGGCCGTCCGGCCTGGCGTGACGGCAGCCACCTGCACCTGCTCCAGGAGCAACTCGCGCAGCTGGCGGACGATGGTCTCAACCCAACCGACTACCCACTCGCGCAGACCGAGGATCACTGTAGCGACCTGCAGGCCAGCAGCAGCTACCTGCGCGCCCTGCGCGATCTGCGTAGCGGCCGTCTCGACCAGCAGCAGCTGGAACCACTGTGGCGCGACCCCCAGCAAACTCGTCCGGATCCGCAGCTGGCGGCCCTTTCCATCGCCCTGCTGCACGTGGATGATCCCGCCGTCGCGTTTACCAGCGCCCGTCCCAGCCTGCCGCAATACCAGCGCCTGCGTGCCGTGTATGCCTATGAACGCCTGCAGCCCCTGCCCAGCTGGCCAGCGCTACCAACCGGCGCGTTGCTGCGCCCCGGTAAACAGGATGCGCGGGTGCCGTTACTGCGCGAGCGCCTCAACCTGCCCGCCGACGAGGCCCAGGCCGAGTTCTATGACCCGAGTACCGTCAGCGCCCTGGCAGACTTCCAGGCCCGCCACGGACTCAAGCCCGATGGCATCCTCGGCCCCGCCAGCCTGAGCGAACTGAACCTTGATGCCCCGACCCGCCGCGCGCAGTTGCGCGTCAACCTGGAGCGCCTGCGCTGGCTGGCCGACGACCTCGGCCAGGCCCAGGTGGCTATCAATGTCGCCGCCGCCGAATTGCTGGTCTTGCAGCAGGGTGAAGAACTCTGGCGTACCCGCACCCAGATCGGCCGGGTCGAGCGACAGACACCGCTGCTGGCGTCGCGAATCAACCGCCTGACCCTCAATCCGACCTGGACGGTGCCACCGACCATCCTGCGCGAAGACAAGCTGCCGGCCATCCGCGCCGATCGCAGCTACCTGAGCGAACATGAGATGGACGTCTACGACCATGCCGGCAATTGGCTCGATCCCGAACAGGTCGACTGGGATAACCCCGGCGCCATCCTGCTGCGCCAGGCTGCCGGGGCGAAGAACCCGCTCGGCCAGGTCGCCCTGCGTTTCGCCAACCCGTTTTCGGTATACCTGCACGACACGCCCAGCCGCGCCCTGTTCGACAAGGCGCCGCGCCTGTTCAGCTCCGGTTGCGTGCGGGTCGAGGCCGTCGACAGCCTGCTGACCTGGCTGCTGCCACAAGAGGAACTGGTAACCGTGCAAACCCGCATTGCCAGCGGCAAGACTCAGCAATACCGCCTGCCGCAACCGGCGCCGCTGCTGATCGCCTATTGGACAGCCGAAGTGGATGCCGACGGCCAACTGCGCTATGCCCCCGACAGCTACCAGCACGATGCGCAACTGATCCAGGCTCTGCTGGCTGGCGGCAGTTGACGCGGACCAGGCAGCAACGGCGCAGCGACTGTGCTTAGATGCGTTAATCCCCCTATGTACAAGACAGGAGAATAAATATGGAAATTGGTGGCGTACTGCTGCTCTTCGTCGGCCTCGCCGTGGCCGTGGTATTCATGGGCTTCAAGGTGGTGCCACAGGGCTTCGAGTGGACGGTGGAGCGCTTCGGCCGCTACACCAACACGCTCAAACCGGGCCTCAACATCATCGTGCCGGTGATGGACAAGATCGGCCGCAAGCTCAATGTGATGGAAAGCGTGCTGGATATCCCGCCGCAGGAAGTGATCACCGCCGACAACGCCACTGTGCAGATCGACGCCATCTGCTTCTTCCAGATCATCAATTCGGCGCAGGCCGCCTACGAGGTCAACAACCTCGAACACGCCATCCGCAACCTGGTGATGACCAACATCCGTACCGTGCTCGGCTCCATGGAGCTGGACGCCATGCTCGGCCAGCGCGACGCGATCAACGAGCGCCTGCTGAAGACCGTGGATGAAGCCACCGCGCCCTGGGGCATCAAGATCACCCGCATCGAGATCAAGGACATCAGCCCGCCCGCCGATCTGATGGCCGCCATGTCCGGGCAGATGAAAGCCGAACGCATCAAGCGCGCGCAGATTCTCGAAGCCGAGGGGCTGCGCGCCGCCGCCATCCTCACCGCCGAAGGGCAGAAGCAGGGTGACATCCTCAAGGCCGAAGGCCAGCGCCAGGCCGCCTTCCTCGAAGCCGAAGCGCGTGAGCGTGCCGCCCAGGCCGAAGCCGAGGCCACGCGCATGGTCTCCGAGGCCATCGCCAGCGGCAACGTGCAGGCGGTCAACTACTTCGTCGCGCAGAAGTACATCGAGGCCCTGGGCAACCTGGCCAGCTCCGACAACAGCAAGGTGATCCTCATGCCGCTGGAAGCCAGCCAGGTGATTGGCGCGGTCGGCGGCATCGGCGAAATCGTCAAAGCGACCTTCGGTGACAAGCAGAAATGATGGCCTACCTGCAGAACCTCTCCTATTGGGACTGGCTGGCCTTCGGCACCGTACTGCTGATCCTCGAGGTCTTCGGTGCCGGCGGCTACCTGCTGTGGATCGGCCTGGCCGCAGCCTGTGTCGGGGTGTTGACCTTCCTCTTCCCGGAACTGCCCTGGGCCTGGCAGTTTTTTCTGTTCGCCATTCTCTCGGTACTCACCGCACTGTTCTGGTGGCAGCGCCAACGCAGTGCCGCAAAGCCCTCCGACCAACCCGGGCTGAACCAGCGCGGCAGCGAGCTGCTCGGGCGCCAGTTCGTCCTGCACGAGGCCATCGTCGGTGGACGCGGCAAGATCAAGGCCGGCGACAGCCTGTGGCTGGTGATCGGCCCCGATCTACCTGCCGGTACTGCCGTCAAGGTCACAGGCCAGGACGGCGTGCTGCTCAAAGTCGAAGCGCTGCAGCCGCAAGGCTAGCAACTCGCGGCGCAACCGCCGGCTCGATCGACTCGCGCCGGCTGACGAGCAGCTAGACTGCAGCCAATTTCTTCTGGATGGAGCACATGGATGGCCCGACTGCTTGTACTGGGGCTGCTCGCCCTGCTGGGCGGCTGCCAGTTGCTGGAGCTGGATCGCCAGTACGCTACGGCCCAGCGCGAACTGCTGCTGATCCCCGGCACCCTGCAGAGCTCGGAGCAGGCACTGGTCGCCCTGCTTGATCCGCAGAATCGGCTGCTGGCCTACCGCATTGTCCAGCCGGGCGGGCTGTTCTACTTCAGCATGCCCGTCAGCAATTACCAGCTACTGGCTTTCAATGATCGCAACGGCAATCTGCGCCTGGATGTCGACGAGCCATATCACTGGCTGCCGCAGGCCCGCAGCGCGCCCTTCCGGGTGCAGCCAAGCGCCGAACAGCGCAGCCAGCTAGGCCAGCTCAACGAGTTGCAACCCGAACTCGCCAGCCATTCGCCCGCGCCACCGCCGGCCCTCGACCTGAGCCAGGCCTACCGCGAGCTGCCACGCCTGCAGCACAACTACCTGCAGGTGGTGGACTTCGATGACCCACGCTTCTCGCCGCAACGGATCAGCCAGGGCGCCTGGCAGCCGCTGGATTTCCTCAGCGAGGTTGGTTACGGCCTGTACTTGCTGGAGCCCTGGGACGCCGACAAGGAACCGATAATCCTGGTGCATGGGATCAACAGCGGCCCGCCAGTGTGGCGCGCGCTGGCGGAGAGCATCGACCGTGAGCGCTTCCAGCTGGTGCTGTTCCACTACCCCAGCGGCCTGCCGCTGAACCACAGCGCCTATCTGCTCGGTGAAGCGCTGCGCGATGTGCAACTGCGCCACCGCCCGCCACGCTTTCATGTGTTCGCCCACAGCATGGGTGGGCTGGTGGCCCGGCGCGCCGTGCAATTGCTCAGCGCCGGCGGCGGCAATGACCGGCAGTGCCTGTTCCTGACGCTGGCCACGCCCTGGGATGGTCACCCGGCGGCAGCGGACGGCATCGCCCATGCGCCAGTAGTGGCGCCGGTCTGGCGCGACCTGGCGCCAGGCAGCCAGTACCTGCAGACGCTCTTCGCCACGCCGTTGCCAGCACATATTCGCCAGTGGCTGCTGGTCAGCTACAGCGGCAACAGCCGGCTGCTGGAGCAGCCCAACGACGGCGTGGTGCCCCTGGCGAGCCAGTTACGCAGTGCCGCGCAGGATGAGGCGGAGCATCTCTATGTAATGGCCGAAAACCACACCAGCATCCTCGCCAGTCCACGCAGCCAGGCGCTGATCAGCCGGGCGCTGGGCGAGTTGCCGGACAGCGGCTGTCGCTGAGCGACTTACAGTAGGCTGCGCTCGTGTGGTGCGCGCAACACGCCAGTCGAGACAGGTTCTAAGGCAGGGCATAGACCTTGAACAGCGCCTTCTCCGCCTCACCCGGCTTGCCCAGGTGTTCGCTATACAGCCGCTCAAGCTCGCCGGAGCGGTACAGCTCACTCAACGCAGTGTCGATCAGCAGGCGGAAATCCTCGTCACCGCGCGGTACGCCCAACGCTACCGGCACGGACTCGAAGATGCGCGGCAGCACCTGCAGCTGCTCGGTACCGCCGTGCGTCTTCAGGTAGTGCTCAAGGAACATGCGCTCGGAGAAGAACGCATCGGCCTGACCACTGCTGATCAGCTCTACGCCCTGGTCATAATCCTCAACAGTGAGCAGCTGCACTACCACACCCAGCCGACGCACCTTGTCCAGAATCCACGCCTGGGTGACGCCACCGGCCATGCTCACGTAGGTGTGCTGGGCCAGACCGCGATTGATCGTGGCACGCCAGGTCGGCCCGCTATGCGCCGGCTGGCCACTGAGCACGGCGAGCAGGGTCTGCGGCGCATCCTCGCGCACCAGCACGCCCAGGCCGGCGGTGTAGACCGGCACTGAGAAACTCATCTGCCGTCGTGCCGCCAGGCTTTCCGGGCTCGGCGTACAGAGCAGATCGGCCTTGCCTTCGCCCATCAGGGCCAGCTTCTGCGCATCCTCTACCGCCAGGAAATTCAGCTTGAGTTCGCTAGCACCCAGCTCGGTCTGGATCCTCTGCGCGATACGCCGGCACAGCTCGATGCCATAGCCACTGACCTGCTCACCCTGCTGGCTGCTGAACGGGGCCACATCCGGCACGAACGCCAGGGTGATGCTGGCGCTGTTGCGCACCCGTTCAAGGGTGTCGGCGGCAGCCAGCAGCGGCAGGGCCAGCAGTAGGCAGAGCAGCATATAAACAGTCGATTTGAGCGATTTTGGTGTCATGTCCTGTTCCCCGAAAACTGATATCTGCGCCACGCCTAACGCTTGCCGCTAGGCACGGGTGCAACCGGCGGCTCGACAAAACGCCGGGAAATGAAGCCGTACAGCAGATAGCCGATGACCAGGACAATCGCCGCACCGAACACCGCATCCTTGCCCGAGGCATACAGGGCGTAATAGCAATAGAACATCGCCACCAGCAGCACCGCCACGTTGCGGGTAAAGATCGCCGCGCCGACCTGGGCCTTGTACATGATCACCAGCAACCCGGAGAGCGCGGTGACATAGGGAATCAGGTTGGTCACCGCAGCCAGGTTGACCAGCTTGCCAAACTGCTCGCTGGCATTCGGCGAGATAGTCGAGAGGGCCAGCAGGGTCTGCAACACCGCGCAGGCGATCATGCCGATGATCGGGGCATCCAGCTTGCTGACCCGGGCGAACAGCTTGGGAAACATGCCTTCCTCGGCGGTGACCTTGGCGGTCTGGCCGAGGGTGAACTGCCAGCCCAGCAGCGAGCCGATGCAGGCCATCACCGCGAGGATCATGATGATGTTGCCGACCAGCGGGTTGAACATCTGCGCGTAGACATAGGCGAACGGCGCGCTGGAGTTGGCCAGCTCGGCATTGGGGATGATGCCCTGGATCACCGTGGTCGAGAGGATGTACACCACTGCCGCACCGAGGGTTCCAAACAGGCAGGCCAGCGGCACGTTGCGCTTGGGATTGTCCACCGCGTCGGAGTTCTGCGCCGCCGACTCCATGCCGAGGAAGGCCCACAGGGTCAGCGGAATACTCTGCGCGATGGCATCGCTGGTGGCCAGGTTGTTCGGATTCCAGGCGGCGGCGAACACGCTGGCGTCGAACCAGAACCAGCCGATCACGCTGAGCCCCGCCACCGGGATGATCACCCCCCAGACGGTGATCGCGCCGATCTTGCCGGTGATGCTCGGGCCGCCGAAGTTGGCCACCGTGGTCAGCCAGATCAGCCCGACCGTGCCGATAAACAGCGGAATGGCACCGCTGCCCAGCCAGGGAAAGAACGGCGTCAGGTAGCCCACTGCGGAAATGCCGATGGCTACGTTGCCGATGGCCAGCGAGAGGAAATAGAGAAACGAGCAGAGAAAGAACGCCGATTTGCCGTGCGCCTCCTCGCTGTATGCCGACATGCCGCCGGAGCGCGGGCAGTAGATGCCGCACTGGGCGAAGCAGTAGGCGATGGCCATGGAACCGATGGCCGTGATGATCCATGACAGCAGCGACACCGCCCCCAGCTGCGCCATGCTCGACGGCAGCATGATGATGCCGGAGCCCATCATGTTCACCGCTACCAGGGTGGTAAGCCCCACCAGGCTCATTTTCTTGCTGGCTTCAGCCATCGAAGACTCCCTGATCGATTGCCACACGCAACCGGCGCCGGCATCTCGAGAGCCGGAAGCAGGCAACGTGGATAGTGAGTAGCCTGATGTGTAGCGCAGCGCTGCCGATCCGGCCTCCCCCGCCGCATCCGCCATGTCCGCTACTCTGGAGCACTATGACTGCAAAAAGATTTATCGCCCTGCCCCAGATCAAGAGCGTAGCAAAGCCCTGAGCGGACTCCGGCTTTTCTCCGCAGCCTGGCCCATATGCGCAGGAGTTTGCAGCTGCAACCGCTTGTGCAGGAAAAATCGCCGGCAATAAAAAACCGCCCGAAGGCGGTTTTCATGGCACTCGCGTGAATTACTCGCGGTAGTCGTCCATCGGCACACAGGCGCAGAACAGGTTGCGGTCGCCGAACACGTTGTCGATACGGTTCACCGCCGGCCAGTACTTGTGCGCGCGGGTGTGCGCGGACGGGGTCACCGCTTCCTCGATGCTGTACGGCCGTTCCCACACGCCGGTGACATCGGCCAGGGTGTGCGGGGCGTTCTTCAGCGGATTGTTCTCGGCCGGCCATTCGCCGCTGGCGACCTTGGCGATCTCGGCACGGATACTGAGCATGGCGCTGATGAAACGATCCAGCTCTTCCTTAGACTCGCTCTCGGTCGGCTCGATCATCAACGTGCCCGCCACCGGGAAGGACATGGTCGGCGCGTGGAAGCCGTAGTCCATCAGGCGCTTGGCGACGTCTTCCTCGCTGATCCCGGTTTCCGCCTTGAGCGGACGCAGATCGAGGATGCATTCATGCGCGACGCGATCATTACGCCCGGTGTAGAGCACCGGGAAGGCGCCGGTCAGCTGGCTGGCCAGGTAGTTGGCGTTAAGGATCGCCACTTCGGTGGCATCAGCCAGTTGCGGGCCCATCATGGCGATGTACATCCAGCTGATCGGCAGGATGCTCGCGCTGCCCCAGGGCGCGGCGCTGACCGCAGTGTTCTGCGGGTTCGGGCCTTCCAGCTCGATCACCGGGTGGTTGGCAACGAACGGCGCCAGGTGCGCGCGCACACCGATCGGGCCCATGCCCGGGCCGCCACCGCCGTGGGGGATGCAGAAGGTCTTGTGCAGGTTCATGTGCGACACGTCGGCACCGATATCGGCCGGACGCGCCAGGCCGACCTGGGCGTTGAGGTTGGCGCCGTCCATGTACACCTGGCCACCGTGGGCATGCACCACATCGCAGATGTCGCGGATGCCTTCCTCGTACACGCCGTGGGTCGAGGGGTAGGTGATCATCAGGCAGGACAGCTTGTCACCGGCCTCGGCGGCCTTGGCCTTGAGGTCGGCGAGGTCGACGTTGCCGGCGGCGTCGCAGTCCACCACCACCACGCGCATGCTTAGCATCTGCGCCGAGGCCGGGTTGGTGCCGTGGGCCGAGGCCGGGATCAGGCAGATGTCGCGGTGGCCATCGCCACGGCTCTGGTGGTACTTGCGGATCGCCAGCAGGCCGGCGTACTCGCCCTGGGCGCCGGAGTTGGGCTGGGTGCAGATGGCGTCGAACCCAGTGATGGCGCGCAGCCACTCTTCCAGCTCGTCGATCATCAACTTGTAACCCTGGGCCTGCTCGGCCGGCACGAAGGGGTGCAGGCTGGCGAATTCCGGCCAGGTGATCGGGATCATCTCGCTGGTGGCGTTGAGCTTCATGGTGCAGGAGCCCAGCGGGATCATCGACTGGTTCAGCGCCAGGTCCTTGTTCTCCAGGCGCTTGAGGTAGCGCAGCATGGCGGTTTCGCTGTGGTGCGTGTTGAACACCGGGTGCGTCAGGTAGGCCGAGGTACGCAGCAGCTCGGTCGGGATGCCCTGCGGCAGCTCACTGGCGTCCAGTTCGGCAACGCTCAGGCCGTGGTCGGCGCCGAGGAAGATGGCGAACAACTGCTCGACGGTCTGCGCGCTGCAGGTTTCGTCCAGGCTGACACCCAGCTTGCCGCGGCCAAGGATGCGCAGGTTGATGCGCGCCGCCTTGGCCGACTCGATGATGGCGGTCTGCATGCCGCCAACTTCCAGGGTCAGGGTGTCGAAGAAGTACTGGTTGTCGCGCTGCACACCCTTCTGCGCCAGACCGGCGGCGAGGATGGCGGTCAGCCGGTGCACGCGCTGGGCGATCTGCTTGAGGCCGGCGGGGCCGTGGTAGACGGCGTAGCAGCTGGCGATGTTGGCCAGCAGAACCTGCGAGGTGCAGATGTTGGAGTTGGCCTTCTCGCGGCGGATATGTTGCTCGCGGGTCTGCAGAGCCATGCGCAGGGCGGTGTTGCCACGGGCATCCTTGGACACGCCGATGATGCGGCCGGGCATGGCGCGCTTGTAGGCATCGCTGGTGGCGAAGAAGGCCGCGTGCGGACCACCGTAGCCCATCGGCACGCCGAAGCGCTGGGCCGAACCGAACACCACGTCGGCGCCCAGCTCACCCGGCGGGGTCAGCAGCAGCAGCGACAGCAGGTCGGCGGAGACGCAGGCCAGGGCCTGCTGGGCATGCAGCGCGGCAATGATTGGACGCAGGTCGCGGATCTCGCCGTGGGTGTCCGGGTACTGCAGCAGGGCGCCGAATACCTGGTGCTGGCTCAGCTCATCGAGATTGCCGACCCGCACTTCCAGGCCGAAGCCTTCGGCACGGGTCTGCACCACGGAGATGGTCTGCGGGTGGCAGTTCTCGTCAACAAAGAACAGGTTGCTCTTCGATTTGGCCACGCGCTTGGCCAGGGCCATGGCTTCACCGGCAGCGGTAGCTTCGTCGAGCAGCGAGGCACTGGCCAGGTCGAGGCCGGTGAGGTCGATGGTCAGCTGCTGGAAGTTCAGCAGCGCCTCCAGGCGACCCTGGGCGATTTCCGGCTGGTAGGGGGTGTAGGCGGTGTACCAGCCCGGGTTCTCCAGCACGTTGCGCAGGATCACGGTCGGGGTCAGGGTGCCGTGGTAGCCCATGCCGATCAGGCTGGTCCACTGCTGGTTCTGCTGGGCATAACCCTTGAGCTTGGCCAGGGCGCCCTGCTCGTCCAGTGCCGCCGGCAGAGCCAGCGGGCCATTCAGGCGGATGGCCGGTGGCACCGTCTGCACGATCAGTTCGTCGCGGTCGGCCACGCCGAGGACGGACAACATGGCCTGCTGCTCGCCGGCATCGGGGCCGAGGTGACGACGGAGGAAGGCATCGGGCTGGTGCAACTGGGCGAGACGGGGCGTCTGGGACATGGTGTGGCTCTCGGGAAATGACAGAGCCTCGACGAATCGAGGCTCGACAACGAATATGACCTGGGCGGTGATCGTAGAAGCGGATCAGGATCTCGCGAGCTAGAGCCAGGCTAGGCGGAAGTGGCCGAGGGGGCGGAGTTTACGTGCTGTAAATGAGCACCCCGAGGCGGCTTCCAACGACGTCTGGCCGACGCGCAGCAGATCCTGGCCGCTTCTCAGGCGTCGGCCTCACAGGCGGCTTGATAGCCGGCGGCATCCAGCAGGCTGTCGAGGTCGGCGGCGTTGCTCGGCTGCAGCTTGAAGAACCAGGCGGCGTAGGGTTCGCCGTTGACCTGCTCGGGGCTGTCGCTGAGGGCTTCGTTGACCGCGATGACTTCACCGGCGATCGGCGCGTAGATGTCCGAAGCGGCTTTCACCGACTCCACCACCCCGGCTTCCTGACCAGCGGCCAGCTGCTTGCCGACTTCCGGCAGTTCGACGTAGACCACATCACCCAGGGCTTCCTGAGCGTGGTCGGAAATACCCACGGTGACGGTGCCATCCGCTTCCAGGCGGGCCCACTCGTGGCTGGCAGCAAAACGCAGATCGGCGGGGATAGTGCTCATCAGGATGTCCTCAGGATCAGGTGGCGGGTAGCCCGCCCGGAAAAGTTAGCAGTTAAATAGTGGCTTTGCCGTTACGCACAAAGTTCGCTTGTACGACGCGCACCGGGTACCACTTGCCGCGAATCTCCACTTCGGCGCGTTCGCCGGTGGCCGCTGGTACGCGGGCCAGGGCGATGGACTTGCCGAGGGTCGGCGAGAAGCTGCCGCTGGTGATTTCGCCTTCGCCGACGCCTTCGATGCGTACCACCTGGTGGGCGCGCAGCACGCCGCGCTCTTCCAGCACCAGGCCGACCAGCTTGGGCTGGTCACCGGCGGCGCGCTGGCTTTCCAGGGCGGCGCGGCCAATGAAGTTGCGCTCGGCCGGCTCCCAGGCAATGGTCCAGGCCATGTTGGCGGCCAGCGGCGAAACGTCCTCGGTCATGTCCTGGCCATACAGGTTCATGCCGGCTTCCAGGCGCAGGGTGTCGCGCGCGCCAAGGCCGATAGGGGCGATGCCGGCACCGACCAGCTCGCTGAGGAAGGCCGCGGCCTGTTCGGCCGGCAGCATGATTTCCAGGCCGTCTTCACCGGTGTAGCCGGTGCGGGCGATGAACCAGTCGCCTTCCGGCAGGCCCTGGAACACCTTGAGTTCGTTGATGATCGCGGCGCGCGCGGCGCTGACCAGCTCAGCGGTCTTGGCGCGGGCCTGCGGGCCCTGGATGGCGAGCATGGCCAGTTCGGCGCGCTCAGCCAGGGTGACGTCGAAGCCGGCGGTGTGCGCCTGCATCCAGGCCAGGTCCTTGTCGCGGGTGGCGGCATTGACGACCACGCGGTAGCCCCAGTCGGTGAGGTAGACGATGAGGTCATCGACCACGCCGCCGCGCTCGTTGAGCATGCCGCTGTAGAGCGCCTTGCCCGGAGTTTTCAGACGCGCCACGTCGTTGGCCAGCAGGTACTGCAGCCAGGCCTGCGCCTGAGGGCCGGTGACATCGACCACGGTCATGTGGGAAACGTCGAACACGCCGCAGTCACGGCGCACCTGATGGTGTTCCTCGACTTGCGAGCCGTAGTGCAGTGGCATGTCCCAGCCACCGAAATCGACCATCTTGGCGCCAAGCGCCAGATGCTGTTCGTACAGAGGGGTACGCTGTCCCATGGGTAACTCCTTGCGCTAGACGCCCGCCCGCGCCGGCCTTGGCCTGCAGCGGATACGGGGTTCATGGTCGGGCTGCGTCAGCAGGCGCGCATTGTAGCCCCGCAAAGGCGTCTGGTCATCTCGCAAAATGACCGACCGGTCAAGGCCGGGCGAAGCACAGACGAGCGAGGCACAGCGCCTGGAACTAGTGCCCCGGTTGGCGGGCCGAGCGGCGAATCAGGCCTATCACCGGCAGCAGGCCGACCAGTACCAGGCTCAGTGCCGGCAGCGCGGCACGTGCCCACTCGCCCTCGCTGGTCATCTCGAACACCCGTACCGACAGGGTGTCCCAGCCGAAGGGGCGCATCAGCAGGGTCGCCGGCATTTCCTTGAGCACGTCGACGAACACCAGCAGCGCGGCGCTCAGCGCACCCGGCACCAGCAGCGGCAGATAGACCCGCAGGAACAGCTGCGGACCACCCACGCCAAGGCTGCGCGAAGCCTGTGGCAATGACGGGCGAATGCGCGCCAGGCTGTTCTCCAGCGGGCCATAGGCGACCGCCATGAAGCGCACCAGATAGGCCAGCAGCAAGGCGCCCAGACTGCCCAGCAGCAACGGCTTGCCGGCCCCGCCCAGCCAGCTGGAGAAGGGGATGACCAGATGGTTGTCCAGGTAACTGAACGCCAGCATCACCGCCACCGCCAGCACCGAGCCGGGCAGCGCATAGCCGAGGTTGGCCAGGCCCACTGCGGCGTGCATGCCACGAGTCGGAGCCTGGCGGCGGGCGAAGGCCAGCAGCAGGGCGACGCTCACCGTGAGCAACGCTGCCAGGCCACCCAGATAAAGAGTGTGCAGAATCAACCCGACATAACGCTCATCCAGGTCGAAACGGCCGCGCTGCCAGAACCAAACCAGCAGCTGTGCCAGCGGCACGACGAAGGCGCAGGTGAACACCAGGCCACACCAGCCGCTGGCCAGCGCCGCCTTCCAGCCGCGCAGGTGATACAACGGCTGGCCGCGCGGACGTTCGCTGGCCGGACGCGTGGCGCCCCGCGCACGGCGCTCGCCATACAGCACCAGCAGCACCGCCAGCAGCAGCAGACTGGCAAGCTGGGTGGCGCTGGACAGGCTGTAGAAGCTGTACCAGGTCTTGTAGATGGCGGTGGTGAAGGTATCGAAGTTGAATACCGAGACCGCGCCGAAGTCGGCCAGGGTCTCCATGATCGCCAGGGCCAGGCCGGCACCGATGGCCGGGCGCGCCATCGGCAGGGCGACACTCCAGAACGCCTGCCAGGGCGACTGGCCGAGCACGCGCGCCGCCTCCATCAGGCCTTTGCCCTGGGCCAGAAAGGCGCCACGGGCAAGCAGGTAGACGTAGGGATAGAACACCAGCACCAGGACGATGATCACCCCGCCACTGGAGCGCACTCGCGGGAAGCGCAGGCCGCTGCCAAACCAGTCGCGGGCCAGGGTCTGCAGCGGCCCGGCAAAGTCCAGCAGGCCGACGAAGACGAAGGCCAGCACATAGGCAGGGATGGCGAATGGCAGCATCAGCGCCCAATCCAGCCAGCGCCGCCCGGGGAACTCGCAGAGGCTGGTCAGCCAGGCCAGGCTGACACCCAGCAGTACCACGCCCGTGCCGACCCCCACCACCAACAGCAGGGTATTGCCCAGCAGACGCGGCAATTGCGTCTGCCACAGGTGGGCCCAGATGCTCTGATCGACCTCATGCCAGGACAGCAGCAACACCGACAGCGGCAGCAGGACCAGGGCGGCGATGGCAAAAGCGATGGGGTACCAGCGACGCTGGGCGGGATGGGCCACGCAACTTCCTCGACGGCAGAAAACAGAACGCCCCGGACTAGCCGGGGCGTCGAGTATAACCAGCTTGGACGAAAATCAGTTCCAGCCGGCGCGATCCATCAGCTTGGTAGCCTCGGCCTGGCGCTTGCCGGCTACTTCCATCGGCACGCTGTCGGCCTTGAAGCTGCCCCAGGCAGCCACTTCGGCAGACGGCTTGACCGCCGGGTTGGCCGGGTATTCCTGGTTGACGTCGGCGAACAGGCTTTGCGCTTCGGCGCTGGTCATCCACTCCAGCAGCTTCTGCGCCTGCTCGGCATGCGGTGCATGCAGGGTCACGCCGGCGCCGGACAGGTTGACGTGCACGCCACGGTCGGCCTGGTTCGGCCAGAACGGCTTCACTTTCAGCGACGGTTGCTGCTTGTGCAGGCGGCCGTAGTAGTAGGTGTTGGCCATGCCTACGTCGCACTGGCCGGCGTCGATGGCCTGCAGCAGGGCGGTGTCGTCGGCGAACACGTCGGTAGCCAGGTTGTTGACCCAGCCTTTGACGATCTCTTCGGCCTTGGCTTCGCCATGGGTTTCAATCAGGGTGGCGGTCAGCGACTGGTTGTAGACCTTCTTGCTGGTGCGCAGGCACAGGCGGCCTTCCCAGTTGCTGTCAGCCAGGGCTTCGTAGGTCGACAGCTCTTCCGGCTTGACGCGCTCGGTGGAGTAGAAAATGGTCCGCGCGCGCAGCGACAGGCCAGTCCAGGCACCGGTGCTGGAGCGATACTGCGGCGGGATGTTGGCCGCAATCACCTCGGACTGCAGCGGCTTGAGCACGCCTTCCTGCTCAGCCTGCCAGAGGTTGCCGGCATCCACGGTGATCAGCAGATCGGCCGGGGTATTGGCCCCTTCGGCCTTGAGGCGGGCCAACAGCGGCGCTTCCTTGTCGGTGATGAACTTCACCTGGACGCCGGTCTTGGCGGTGTAGGCGTCGAACACCGGCTTGATCAGCTCGTCGATACGCGCGGAGTAGACCACCACTTCATCGGCCGCCTGGACGCTGGAAGCCAGTGCGGTGAGAGCCAGGGTAGCGATAAGACCAGTGCGAGCCTGCATGATGCCGCCTCATGTTGAGAAGAAGGAGCCGAATAGTAGTGAATACTATTTAGTTTCTCAACAGATAAGCCAGCTCCTGTTACAAAGGTGCCGATCCTCTCTGCTCTTCTTCGGCTAACGCATCGACTGGCAAGAGCGCGGTATCGATCAACACGTCTATAGGAAGGGATGCGACGACGACAAGCGGGCAGACAATCATCATCCAGCAGAGCAATGCCTCGGGATTGCCGCTACCACTAGCGCCGCTGCGTATGCCCAGGGACAACAGATCGCTATTGGTGCTCTTGTAGGTATCCACCGGGTGTGAGGCTTGCGCCCCACCCACTCGCGCAACCAGGGTGCCGCAACCTGTAGCAGCAACCAGCAAGAGCAACGCAAGCGCTACCCGGAAAATGGGTTTCAACATACTGCTTCCTTTCATCCTTGAAGAACAATCGCCTTGACCTCAGGCCCGCGCCAACACCGGCAGATCACCGGACAACCCCAGCGCCTGGCGAACGAACAGCGCCTTGGCCTCCGGCAAGTCGTCGACCCAGTTCAGGCCGCTGTTACGCAGCCAGCGCAGTGGCAGCGGATCGGCCTGGAACAGGCGCTCGAAGCCTTCCATGGCCGCCATCATCGCCAGGTTGTGCGGCATGCGCCGGCGCTCATAGCGGCTGAGCACGCGCACGTCGTTGGGTTGTTCGCCGCGCTCGAGGGCATGCAGCAGCACCTCGGCCAGCACGGCGGCATCGAGGAAACCGAGATTGACGCCCTGCCCGGCCAGCGGATGGATGCTGTGGGCGGCGTCGCCGATCAGCGCCAGGCCGCTTTCCACGTAGCGCTTGGCGTGGCGCTGGCGCAGCGGGATGCACAGGCGCGGGTCGACCTGGCTGACCTCGCCCAGGCGCCACTCGAAGGCCTTGCCCAGCTCGTGGCGAAACGCTTCGTCGTCCAGCGCCATCAGCCGGGCGGCCTCGGCCGGCACCGCCGACCAGACGATCGAACACCAGTGGTCATCGTCGCCACGCCGCAGCGGCAGGAAGGCCAGCGGGCCGTCGTCGGTGAAGCGCTGCCAGGCCGTGGCCTGGTGCGGGCGGGCGCAGCGCACGCTGGTGACGATGGCATGGTGCAGGTAATCCCATTCGCGGGTGGCGCAACCGGCCAGGCGGCGCACCGCCGAGTTGGCGCCGTCGGCGGCCACCAGCAGCGTCGAACGCAGCTCACGACCATCGGCCAGTTTGAGCAACCAGCCATCACCGGAGCGGCGCAGCTGCTCCAGACGCGCATTGCCGAGCAGGCCCAGGCGGCTGTCGTGCAGACGTTCGAGCAAGGCATCCTGGACCACGCGGTTCTCGACGATATGACCGAGGGTCTCGGCATGCACGCTGGCGGCGGAGAAATGCACGCTGCCGGTGCCGGAGCCGTCCCACACCTGCATATCGCAGTAGGCCGAAGCGCGTCGCGCGGCGATCCCCGGCCACACGTCAAGGCGTTCGAGAATGCGCTGGCTGGCGGCGGACAGCGCGCTGACCCGTGGTTCGAAGGCGGCGTCGGCCGCGAAGGGTTTGATGCTCAGCGGGCCGCCGTCGACCACCAGGATATCCAGGCCGCTGTGTTCCAGAGCCAGGGCCAGGGCGCTGCCAACCATACCGGCGCCCACGATGATCAGATCCGCTTGCATCGCTGTTCCTTATGCCACTTGCCGCACACGCGGCTTGAGACGGATGTAGAGAGTCTTGTGCACGATGGCGACCAGGCTGCCCGCCGCATCGCGCACTTCCACCTTGAGTTCGGGCAAATACTTGTCGCCCTGGGCGGTATGGCTGCGAATGTCGCTCAGCAGGGTCTCGTCGATATGGAAATCGGCAAACACCGGCCCCTTGCCCGGCGCGACGAAGTCGATGTGCGCGGCCTTGTCCCAGACGATGTAATCGCGGCCGAGGTTTTCCATGATCATCAGCATGAAGAAGGGATCGGTCATGGAATACAGCGAACCGCCAAACTGGGTGCCGACATAGTTGCGGTTGTACCAGCCCAAGCCCATGCGAATCCGGATCTCACGCAGGTCCGGGGCCATCTTCAATACGCGGATACCCGCGCCCAGATAGGGCGGGTAGAGGTTCATCGCCCAGCGCAGCAAACGCGCCTTGCGGGCCAGTCGGCGGTTACTCATGGGCATCCTAGAGGGCACGGGTACCCAGGCCCATGGCCTGGCGGGCGAACCAGCGTTTGGCCGGCGGCAACAGGTCGAGCCCGAGCAGACCGAGGGTGCGCCCGGCCACCAGCAACGACTCGTTGCGGCCGAACAGGCGGGTAACCCGGTCGGAGAAGCCGACGGTCAGCGCCTGATCCTGCTGCTGGACGCTCAGGTAGCGTTGCAGGGTGGCGAAATCGCCAAGCGGCGCCGGGCTGGCCAGCAGACAGTCGGCCAGGGCCAGGGTGTCACGCAGGGCCAGGTTGTAACCCTGCCCCGCCACCGGGTGCAGGCTGTGCGCGGCATTGCCGAGCACCACCAGATGCGGGCGCACCTGCTCCTGGGCCTCGACCAGTGCCAACGGATAGGTATGCCGGGCACCAACCTGACGCAAGGCGCCGAGGCGGTAGCCGAAGGCCTGCTGCAGCTCGGCAAGGAAGGCGCGCTCGTCCAGCGCCTGCAGGCGCGCGGCGTCATTACCGGGACGGGTCCAGACCAGCGCACAGCGGTTGTCCGCCAGTGGCAGCATGGCCATCGGCCCTTCGTCGGTGAAGCGCTCGAAGGCCTGGCCGGCGTGCCGCTCGGTGGGGCTGATATTGGCGATCAGCGCCGTCTGCCCATAAGGCGTGTGCCGCACCGCAATACCCAGCTGCTCGCGCAGGCCGGAACGCCCGCCATCGGCCAGCACGGCGAGGTCGCAGTCAAGGATTTCCTCATTATTGAGGGTCAGCCGGTAGCCATCACCGAGGGCCTGCAGGCGGGTGACTTCGGCCGGGCAGCGCCAGCTCACCACGTCGCGGTCGAGGGCCTGCCACAGGCAGTGGCCGAGCCAGGCGTTTTCCACCACATAGCCGAGGGCCGCTACCCCTTCGTCCTCGGCACTCAGGCGCGCGGCGCCAAAGCGGCCGCGGTCGGAGACATGGATCTGGGTGATCGCCTCGGCCCGCGGGCTGATCGCCGGCCACAGGCCAAGGCGCTCGTAGATCTGCCGGGTGCCGTAGGACAACGCCGTGGAGCGCGCGTCGTAGCTGGGCTGGTAACTGTCGCCAGGGGCGAACGGCTCGACCAGCACAATCTGCCAGCCACGCGCCTTGGCCCCCGCTTGCAGAGCCAGGGCCAGGCTCGCGCCGACCAAGCCACCGCCGATAATAGCCAGCTGTACCCGCGCCATCAGGCCGCTCCCGCTGGCAACACCAGCATCAGGCTGGCGCCGAGCCGATCAATACCACCACCGATAATCGCCAGCTGCACCCGCTTCATCGGCTCAAGCCGCCTGGCTGCGGGCGGCAGCCATCAACGCCTCGATCTCGGCGACCGTCTTCGGCACGCCGGTGGTGAGGATTTCGCAACCGCTCTTGGTCACCACCACGTCATCCTCGATGCGCACGCCGATGCCGCGCCACTTCTTGGCCACGTTCTGGTTGTCCACGGCGATATAGATGCCCGGCTCGACCGTCATCGCCATGCCCACTTCGAGCACGCGCCACTCGCCACCGACCTTGTATTCGCCGACATCGTGCACGTCCATGCCCAGCCAGTGGCCGGCACGGTGCATGTAAAAGGGTTTGTAGGCTTCGGCAGCGATCAGCTCGTCGACCTGACCTTCGAGCAGGCCCAGCTCGACCAGGCCGGCGGTGATGACCCGGACGGTAGCCTCGTGGGCTTCGTTCCAGTGCTTGCCAGGGGCGATGTGCTTGAACGCCTCCTCGTTGGCCTTCAGCACCAGCTCGTAGATGGCCTTTTGCTCGGGCGAGAATTTGCCGCTGACCGGAAAGGTGCGGGTGATGTCGCTGGCGTAGCAGTCGATCTCGCAGCCGGCGTCGATCAGCACCAGATCGCCATCCTTGAGCGGCGCATCGTTCTCGCGGTAGTGCAGGATGCAGGCGTTTTTGCCGGCAGCAACGATCGAGCCGTAGGCCGGCATCTTCGCCCCGCCCTTGCGGAACTCGTAGTCCAGCTCGGCTTCCAGGTGGTACTCGGCCAGGCCGGCACGGCTGGCCTGCATGGCGCGGATGTGTGCACGCGAGCTGATCTCGGCGGCTTCCCTCATCACCTTCACTTCATTGGCCGACTTGTACAGGCGCATGTCGTGCAACACATGGTCGAGGGCGACAAATTCGTTGGGCGGGGTGGCGCCCTGGCGGGCCTTGGAACGGATCACGTTGACCCACTCCATCAACCGGTGGTCGAACTCCTGATTACGCCCGATACCGTAGTAGACGCGCTCGCGGCCTTCGATCAGGCCGGGCAGGATGTCGTCGATATCGCCGATGGGGAAGGCATCGTCGGCGCCGAACTGGCTGATCGCCCCGTCCTGGCCGGCGCGCAGACCGTCCCACAGCTCGCGCTCCGGGTCACGCTCGCGGCAGAACATCACGTATTCGCCATGGGCCCGTCCGGGGATCAGCACCAGCACCGCTTCCGGCTCGGGGAAGCCGCTGAGGTACTGGAAGTCGCTGTCCTGGCGGTAGACATGCTCGACATCGCGGTTGCGGATGTACACCGGCGCCGCCGGCAGGATGGCGATGCTGTTGGGTTCCATCTGCGCCATCAGCGCCTTGCGCCGCCGGGCGTATTCCGACTTGGGGATGCTGACCATGGCGATATCCGACCTTAATGCAGGGAAGGTTTGGCCGCCGCCACCGGCGCCAGCTTGGCGCACTCGGTGAACAGCAGCAGCGGGGCAACACGCAGGTATTCCATCACTTCCATGTAATCGTTCTCGCCGTCTTCGGACTCTTCCAGGGCGCTCTGCACCTGAGCGATGGCGGACAGGTCCTGCAGCACTTCCATGGCCTCGCCGCTCAGCGCGGTGCTGCCGAGGATCATGCCGAAGCCGTCGAGGAAGCCCTGGCACCACTGACCCAGGGCCTGGGCGCGCTCGACCAGCGGCGCATCGTCGGCGGGCAGCAGCAGGACCACGGTGATGTCGCTGCCGGTCAGCTCGCCCTTGACCATTTCCTGCAGGCCGATCAGTGCCTGGCGCACGTTGTCGGCCGGCTCGTCGCCGAGCAGCTCGGCGGCGTCCTGAATCCAGGCCTCGGGTTCGAAGCCGGCACCGGCGCAGCTGCGACCGAGCAGCAGGCCATGCAGCTCGGCGGGGGAAACGGGTTTGCCGCTGCTGGCGAGCAGGGCGGCGAAAGCGGAGTACGGCGAATTCGAAGAGGTCATGGGCAGCTAGGCGCTAGGCAGCGCAATGTCTAGAATGGAGGCTTCGTATCCTAGCACCGGCAGGCGCGGCAAGACCATCGAAGCCCTGCGTCAGCGGGCCGCGGCCAGCCAGCGAGAATCGCGATACGGTCGCATCTCAAGCCCGGCAATCCTTTATAGTTCCGCCACTCATCACCCAGGTAGGGAGCCCATGGAAGACCTCGAACTGCAAGCCCTTACACGCAAGCTGGAGCTGTTGATCCAGCGCGTGGAGCAGCTCAAGTCGCAGAACCGTGCCCTGCTGGCCAGTGAGAAGGCCTGGCGCGAGGAACGCGCCCATCTGATCGAAAAGAACGAACTGGCCCGGCACAAGGTCGAATCGATGATTTCGCGCCTGAAAGCCCTGGAGCAGGACACATGACCCAGCCGAACACCGTCACCGTACACATCCTCGACAAGGAATACTGCATCGCCTGCCCGCCAGACGAACGCAGCAACCTGGAAAGCGCTGCGCGCTATCTGGACGGCAAGATGCGCGAGATCCGCTCCGGCGGCAAAGTCATCGGCGCCGACCGCATTGCCGTGATGGCCGCGCTGAACATCACCCACGACCTGCTGCACAAGCAGCAGCGCCTGGATCAGGAAGCCGACCACACCCGCGAGCGGGTGCGCGATCTGCTCAGCCGTGTCGACAGCGCCCTGGCCACCGATCAGGATGGCCTCGGCATCTGATTGCAGAGCGGGCGATTGGGGTATACTCGCGCCAGCTCCCTGGTGTGTTTGCCAGTCGGTGATGTCCCTGAGCCGATACGCACAACCACGGGGGTTGCAAGTGGGGCCGGTGTGCATGTCCGCCTGACGGAAAGCCTGAACGCCTCCTGCAATCTCCACCTTGAACTTTCGGGTTCAAGGGCTAACCCGACAGCGGCATAACCGGGGAGTCCTCATTTCCATGCTTGAAGCCGGCAATTTATCCCGCCCGGTTCTGCGCCGCCAGCTGCGCCAGGCGCGCCGCAACCTCTCCCCCGTGCAACAGAAACAGGCCGCCCGCGCGCTCTATCGGCAGTTGGCCCAGCATCCGCTGTTTCGCCGCGCCCGCCATATCGCCCTGTACCTGCCCACTGATGGCGAGATCGATCCGCGACCGCTGCTGCGTACCGCCCAGGCTCGCGGCAAGGCTGTCTACCTGCCGGTGCTCAGCCGTTGGCCACGCACCAGAATGCGTTTCCAGCGCCTGCAGTTGCACGATCAAATGGCAGCTAATCGCTTTCGCATCGCCGAGCCACGAACGAACCCCAAGCGCCAACGCCGCGCCTGGACCCTGGACCTGATCCTGCTACCGCTGGTCGGTTTCGACGAGCAGGGCGGGCGCCTGGGCATGGGCGGTGGTTTCTATGATCGGCAACTGGCCTATCGCCAGCTGCGCAAAAATTGGCACAAGCCGACACTGTTGGGACTGGCCCATGAATGCCAGAAAGTGGACAGGCTGAAACTGGCCAGCTGGGACGTGCGGCTACAGGCGGTAGTGACGGATGGCGGCTGGTACGACTGAACGCCTACTGGCGAGAGACAACGATGGCACCGCGATCCCTGCGGCGCTCATTCGTCTTGCGTTTACGGCTGAGACTGGCTAATCGCCTGTTCGCCCTGACGCTCCCAGAGATTCTGGGTGTAACCCGTGGTAACCATGCCCAGACTGAACAGGATCACCAGTACCCACAATAGATCCGGCTTTTTACGCTTCATTGGTTGCCTCCCCCTTTCCAGGCACACTGCATCGACTGACCGGTGGTGGTGTTCTTATTGGTCATGCGAGGCGCCAGGCTGGCCTTCTGCTCTCTGCGGAGCACTTTGGACCTAACCACTGCTGGCACCTTATAGCTGTCGATAGCGAGAACGATTTGAACTACGCCATCGAAGACCGGCAAACAGGAGCAAAGTTCATGCCTAAATGGCTGATGAAATCCGAACCCGACGAACTGTCGATCCATGACCTGCAGCGCCTCGGTCGCGCGCGCTGGGATGGGGTGCGTAATTACCAGGCGCGCAACTTCCTGCGCAGCATGCAGGCGGGCGATGAGTTCTTCTTTTACCACTCCAGCTGTCCCGAACCGGGCATCGCCGGGATTGCCTGCATCGTCGGAGCCACCTACCCCGACCCAACCGCCCTGGACCCCGCCAGCCACTACTTCGACGCCAAGGCCAGTTACGAGAAGAACCCGTGGAGTGCCATCGACGTGGAGTTCGTCGAAGCCTTCCCGCGCGTGCTGCCACTGGCTCAGTTGAAAGCCGCTAGTGAACTGAGCGAACTGGCCCTGGTGCAACGCGGTAGCCGGCTATCGGTGATGCCGGTCAGCAGCGAGCAATGGGCGGCAATCCTGACCATGCGTTGAGTCTCGCACGGCACTGTGCTATCAGGATCAGGACGCTCCTGGAGTCTCCTCATGCGCGCACGCTCGGTCTGGCCGGCAAGACTGGCGCTGGCCTTCCTCCTGCTGGTGCTGTGTAGTGCCAGCCTGCTGCTCTGGCGCCTGCTGGAAAGCGACCAGCACAAGCGCCTGGAGGAACACGTCGGCTACCAGGCACGCACCCTCGCCCGGCAATTGGAAAACAACCTGAGCATCGAGGTGGAAAGCCTCGAGCGCATCGCCCGCCTGTGGAACAACCTGGGCCGCCTACAACAGGCCGAATGGGCACACGAAGCGAACATGGCCCTGCAGGGCTTTTCAGCCTATCAGTCGATCCAGTGGGTCGGCGCCGATCTGCGCATGCGCTGGCTGCTGCCGCTGGCGGGCAACGAGGCGGCGCAGAATTTTCGCCTGACTGCCGATCACCCCAACTACCCCCTGGCCATGCAGGCCAAAAACACTGGTGAACAACGCTTCTCCAACAGTTTTCAGCTGGTTCAGGGCGGCCGCGGTTTCGTCCTCTATACGCCCCTGTTTCTCAAGGATGCCCAGGGCCAGCGCCAGTTCGACGGTTTCCTGCAGGGCGTGTTTCGCGTCGAGCCGCTGATGAAGCAGTTGCTCGACGGCCTCGACAGCGACGAATTCAGCGTGCAGCTGCTGGAAAACGACAGACCCCTGTACAGCCACCAGGCGCAGGGTAGCCTGGCGCAGATGCCCCAGCGCGTGGCATTGAAACTGCTCAACAACCACACCTTCAGCCTGCAGCTGAATCCAACCCAGGCGCTCCTGCAGCGTCTCAACTCACCACTGCCACAGGTGGTGCTGGGCGCCAGCCTGGCCATCAGCCTGCTGCTGGTCGCCGCCCTGGCCCTGGCCTTGGAAAATGCCCGGCGCGCCGAGGCCCTGCAGGTGAGCAATCGCCTGCTGAAAATCGAGGCCACCCGCCGCGAAGCCGTCGAACGTCGCCTGCGCGACAGCCGCGAGCGCCTGCAACTGGTGCTCGACCTCACCGACTCCTGCCAGGACAGCCTGTTCATCTTCGATACCGAAAGCCGCGAGCTGCTGCACATGAACCAGGCCACTTATGCCAGCCTTGGTTACCGTGCCGAGCACTTCGCCCAGCTGCTGCGCAATGACCCCGAACAGCTGCTGCCAGGCTTCCACACATGGCTGAAACAGGCCCGCAGCGCCCAGCAGGACAACCAACCGCGCATCTTCCAGCGCGAGATGCGCCGCCGCGACGGCAGCAGCCAGGCCGCCGAGATCAATACCCAGCTGGTGCAATTGCATGAGCGCGAATACCTGATCGCCGTGTCCCGCGATAACCGCGAGCGCCTGGCCCTGGAGGCGCGACTGCAACGCCTGTCGCAGCTGGATGGCCTGACCGGTCTGTACAACCGACGCTTCTTCGATCAGCAGCTGCAGGCCGAATGGCGGCGCCTACGGCGGATCGGCGCACCGATGACCCTGCTAATGATCGATATCGACCACTTCAAGGCCTACAACGATGCGCTCGGCCACCTGGCCGGTGACGATGTGCTGCGCAAGGTCGCCAACGTGCTGCAGGAATGCCTGCAACGCGAGGGCGACGTGGCCTGTCGCTACGGCGGCGAGGAGTTCTCCATCATTCTCACCAACACCGGCCTGGAGGGTGGCGAGCATGTGGCCGCGCGGGTTCACGAACTGATCGCCAACCTGGCCATCCCCCACCCCGGCAGCCCGCAGCAGTACCTGACCCTGAGCATTGGCCTGGCCGTCGCCGAACCGGCCAATGAGGAAAACCCCGGCAGCCTGATAGCCCGCAGCGACCAGGCGCTGTACCAGGCCAAACACGGCGGCCGCAACCAGACCCGCATCTGGAATGCCGCACAAGCCTCCAGCTATAGCCCGTCAGAACCACCCGTCACCTGAGGACGGGCTTGACCTGTATCAAGCGCGGGCCAGAGCAATCCGCGCAGAATGGCTCGCAGCACAGATAACCGCTTGCGCGTCCTGCCTCAATGGCAGCGCTGCGTTATTGCCACGCCAACCGAGACAAGGATGAACATGGCCACGCGTAACCCCTGGATCGTCCGCGGCACAATCATTACCAGTCTTGCCGTCATAGCCGCACTGACTTGGTACGAGCTCTATCCCAGAGGCCTGGGCGAGGGCTTTGCCAGCGGCAACGGCCGCATCGAAGCCACCGAAGTCGACGTGGCCGCCAAGCTCGGCGGACGCATCGCCAGCATCGCGGTCGACGAAGGCGATTTTGTCCAGGCCCAGCAGATCGTTGCACGCATGGACACTCAGGTACTCGAAGCCCAGTTGGCCCAGGCCCAGGCGCAAATGCGCCAGGCCGAAAACAGCCAGCTGACAGCCAGCGCCCAGGTCACCCTGCGTGAAAGCGAGAAGGTCACCGCCGAGGCCGTGGTGCGCCAGCGCCAGGCCGAACTCTCCGCCGCACAGAAACGCCACGCGCGCACCGCCGTGCTGGTCAAGCGCGACGCCATGGCCCGCCAGCAACTGGATGATGACCTGGCGCACCTGCAAAGCGCCGAAGCGGCCCTGGCCGCGGCGCGTTCGCAGGTCAACTCGGCGGCGGCCGGCATCGTCGCTGCACAGTCCCAGGTGATCGAAGCGCAATCGGCGGTGGAGGCGGCCAAGGCCAGCGTCACCCGCCTGCAGGTGGACATCGACGACAGCCTGCTCAAGGCACCGCGCGCCGGTCGCGTGCAGTACCGGGTAAGCCAGCCCGGCGAGGTGATCGGTGCCGGCGGCAAGCTACTCAATCTGGTCGACCTGGGCGATGTCTACATGACCTTCTTCCTCCCCGAGCGCCAGGCCGGTCTGGTTGCCCTCGGCAGCGAAGTACGCCTGGTGATCGATGCCGCGCCGCAGTACGTGATCCCGGCCAAGGTCAGCTATGTGGCCAGCGTTGCCCAGTTCACCCCGAAGACCGTGGAAACCGCCAGCGAGCGGGAAAAGCTGATGTTTCGCATCAAGGCGCGCATCGACCCCGACCTTCTGCAGCGCCATCTGGAGCACGTCAAGACCGGCGTCCCCGGCATGGCTTATCTGCGCCTGGACCCGGCCATCGAATGGCCTGAACACCTGGCGGTCAAGGTTCCGCAATGAGCACGCCCCCGGTAGCCCGGCTGATCGACGTCAGCCTGCGCTACGGCAAGACCTGCGCGCTGGATGCACTGAGCCTGGAAATCCCGGCGCAGCGCATGGTCGGCCTGATCGGCCCGGACGGCGTCGGCAAGTCCAGCCTGCTGGCGCTGCTGGCCGGCGCCCGCGAAATGCAGAGCGGGCAGATCGAGGTGCTCGGCGGCGACATGGCCAGCCGCGGCCATCGCCGGCGCACCTGCCCGCATATCGCCTACATGCCCCAGGGCCTGGGCAAGAACCTCTACCCAACCCTGTCGGTATTCGAGAACCTCGACTTCTTCGGCCGCCTGTTCGGCCAGGGCCCGGCCGAGCGCGCCCAACGCATCGATGAGCTGCTGCGCAGCACCGGCCTGACGCCCTTCCGCGAGCGCCCGGCGGGCAAGCTGTCCGGCGGCATGAAGCAGAAGTTGGGACTGTGCTGCGCGCTGATCCACGACCCCGACCTGCTGATCCTCGACGAGCCGACCACCGGGGTCGACCCGCTGTCGCGCAACCAGTTCTGGGAGCTGATCGGCCGCATCCGCGCCCAGCGCCCACAGATGAGCGTGCTGGTGGCCACCGCCTACATGGAAGAAGCCGAACGCTTCGACCACCTGGTGGCCATGGACGGCGGGCGCATCCTCGCCACCGGCAGCCCGCAGCAACTGCGCGAGCGCACCGCCTGCGCCAGCCTGGAGCAGGCATTCATTGCGCTACTGCCGGAAGACAGGCGCAAGGACCACCGCGCCCTGGTCATCCCGCCGCGCGCAGCGGGGCAGCAGGAAATCGCCATCGAGGCGCGCGGCCTGAGCATGCGTTTCGGCGATTTCGTCGCGGTCGACCGGGTGGATTTTCGCATCGAGCGCGGCGAGATCTTCGGCTTCCTCGGCTCCAACGGCTGCGGCAAAAGCACCACCATGAAGATGCTCACCGGCCTGCTGCCGGCCAGTGAGGGCGAGGCGCTGCTGTTCGGCCAGCAGATCCAGGCCAAGGACATGGCCACGCGCAAGCGGGTCGGCTACATGTCGCAGTCGTTCTCCCTGTATGGCGAGCTGACGGTGTGGCAGAACCTGGTGCTGCACGCCCAGCTGTTCCATGTGCCCGCCGCGCAGATCGAGGCGCGGGTAGCCGAGATGGCCAGCCGTTTCTCGCTGGATGCGGTCATGGACATGCTCCCCGAGCGCCTGCCGCTGGGCATTCGCCAACGCCTGTCGCTGGCCGTGGCGGTGATCCACAAACCGGAGATCCTGATCCTCGACGAGCCCACCTCGGGTGTCGACCCGGTGGCGCGCGACGGCTTCTGGCAGCTGATGCTCGACCTGTCGCGTCAGGACGGAGTGACCATTTTCATCTCAACCCATTTCATGAACGAAGCGCAACGCTGCGACCGCATCTCGCTGATGCACGCCGGCAAGGTGCTCGACAGCGACACGCCACAGGGGTTGATGACCAAACGCGGCCTGCCGACCCTGGAGGCGACCTTCATCGCCTACCTGGAGGATGCCGTCGGCCAGGGCCAGGGCCAGCCGAGCCCGGCCGAGCCGCCGGCCCCAGCGCCGGCTTCGCCGCCGCGCCCGGCGCCGCGCCAGCGTTTCAGTCTGCGCCGGCTATTCAGCTATGCCCACCGAGAGACCCTGGAGCTGCGCCGCGACCCGCTCCGCGGTGGCATGGCGCTGCTCGGCACCGTGCTGCTGCTGTTCATCATCGGCTACGGCATCAGCCTGGACGTGGAAGACCTGACCTTCGCCGTGCTCGACCGCGACCAGACCACCACCAGCCAGGAGTACCACCTGAACCTGGCCGGCTCGCGCTACTTCCTCGAACAGGCACCGCTGCACGACTACGCCGAGCTGGAACGGCGCATGCGCAGCGGCGAGATCAGCCTGGCGGTGGAGATCCCGCCGCACTTCGGCCGCGACCTCAAGCGCGGCGACAGCCCGCAGATCGGTATGTGGATCGACGGCGCCATGCCGACCCGCGCGGAAACCATCAAGGGCTACGTCCAGGGCCTGCACCAGGACTACCTGCAGAGCCTGGCGCAGCGCTCCGCACAAACACAGGCTGCCAGTCTGGCCGAGCTGGAAGTGCGCTACCGCTACAACCCGGACGTGGAGAGCCGCCAGGCCATGGTACCGGCGATGATCCCGCTGCTGCTGATGTTGATCCCGGCCATGCTCACCGCCCTCGGCGTGGTACGCGAGAAGGAACTGGGCTCGATCATCAACCTCTACGTGACCCCGGTGACGCGCCTGGAATTCCTCCTTGGCAAACAGCTGCCCTACATCGGCCTGGGCATGCTCAACTTCACCCTGCTGGTGCTGCTGGCAATCAGCGTGTTCGACGTGCCGCTCAAGGGCAGCCCGCTGACCCTGTTGGTCGGCGGGCTGCTCTACCTGGGCTGTTCCACGGCCCTCGGCCTGCTTATGTCGACCTTCACCAAGAGCCAGATCGCCGCAGTGTTCGGCACGGCCATCGCTACCCTGCTGCCGGCCATCCAGTTCTCCGGGCTGATCTACCCGGTGTCCTCGCTGGAAGGTATCGGCGCCTTCATCGGCCAGCTCTACCCGACCTCGCATTTCCTGGTGATCTCGCGCGGGGTGTTCTCCAAGGCGCTCGGCTTCGCCGACCTGTCCGCCTATTTCCTGCCCTTGCTGATCACCATTCCCGTGCTGTTGGGGCTGTGCGCGGCCTTCCTGAAGAAGCAGGAGGTCTGAGATGGAACGTTTGGCGAACATCTTCCACCTCGGCCTCAAGGAACTGCGCAGCCTGCAACGCGATATCGCACTGGTGCTGCTGATCATCTGGGCCTTCAGCCTGGGCATCTACTCGGCGGCCACCAGCATGCCGGAGAGCCTGCACCATGCCTCCATCGCGGTGGTCGACGAAGACCGCTCGCAGCTTTCCGAACGGCTGATCCAGGCCTTTCAGCCACCCTACTTCCGTACCCCTGAACGCATCGACCTGAGCCAGATGGACCGTGGCATGGATGCCGGCCGCTACACCTTCACCCTGAACATCCCGCCGGACTTCCAGCGCGACGTTTTGGCCGGCCGCAGCCCGGCGATTCAGCTCAACGTGGATGCCACCCAAGTCAGCCAGGCCTTCACCGGCGCCGGTTATATCCAGAATATAGGCATCAACGAGGTGGCCGAATTCGTCCGCCGCTACCGCGCCGACCTGCCGCAGCAGGCCGGGCTGGCCGTGCGGGTGGCGTTCAACCCTAACCTGACGCGCACCTGGTTCGGCTCGGTGATGGAGGTGATCAACCAGATCACCATGCTGTCGATCATCCTCACCGGCGCCGCGCTGATCCGCGAGCGCGAACACGGCACCATCGAACACCTGCTGGTGATGCCGGTGACGCCGCTGGAAATCATGCTGGCCAAGGTCTGGTCGATGGGACTAGTGGTATTGGTGGCGACGACTCTGTCGCTGCTGCTGGTGGTTCAAGGTTGGCTGCAGGTGCCGATCCAGGGCTCGCTGGCGCTGTTTCTCGGCGGCGCCGCGCTGCACCTGTTCGCCACCACCTCGATGGGCATTTTCTTCGGCACCGTGGCGCGCTCGATGCCGCAGCTGGGCCTGCTGATCATCATCGTGCTGATCCCGCTGGAGATCCTCTCCGGCGGCACCACGCCGCGCGAGAGCATGCCCGAGCTGGTGCAACAGATCATGCTGGTGGCGCCGACCACCCACTTCGTCGACCTGGCCCAAGCCATCCTCTACCGCGGTGCCGGGCTCTCAATCGTCTGGCCGCAGCTGCTGGCCATAGCCGGGATCGGCACGCTGTTCTTCCTCGGCGCCATGACGCGCTTCCGTAAAACCCTGGCGCAGATGGCCTGAGCTGGCGTGAGAACCTGTTTAGGAACTTTTGAGCTAGAGCCAGGCAAGGCGAAACGGGACGAGGGCGCGGAGTTTACGAGCTGTAAATGAGCAGCCCGAGCCCCGTTTCAACACAGCCTGGCCGACGATCAAGAGATCCTAAATAGGTTCTTACTGGATGATCAGGTTGTTGAACAAAAGGTCCTCGACGTAGGGCTTGCCTTCTTCCTGGTTGAGCGCGTCCTGTACCTGCTTGAGCGCTTCCAGGCGCAGTTTTTCCTTGGCGTCCTGGCTGCCCATGCTGGCTTCTGTCTGCTGGGAGAACAGCATCACCAGCTGGTTGCGGATCAGCGGCTCATGGTGCTCGACCTTTTCTTCCGCCTCGGTGCCGGTCACCCGCAGGGCGATATCGGCCTTGAAGAATTTCAGCTTCGGACCAGCGCCGAAGTTGCCAACCAGGGCGGGGACCAGACTGTAGTAGGCCACCTTGGGCACCGCGTTCTCGCCTTCCTTCTCTTCCTCTGCACCACCGCTGGCAAGAGCGGTAAATGGCAACGACAGAGCCAACAGCAGAGCGATCCAGATTTTCACGACGGCAGTTCCTCAAGAAGGTGTGGCGCTAGCATAGCCATTGCCGGGCCCGCACCCAAGCCCAACGCTTATACACCAGCATCAGGCCAGGGCATGCTCGTTGACCAGCCGGACTTGCCACCTACACTGCCAGACCATCAACCCGTTGAGGAAATCTCGTGATGAAAGCCGTTCTGTGCAAAGCCTTCGGCCCGGCCGAAACCCTGGTTCTGGAAGAAGTTGCCAGCCCCGCGATCAAGAAGAACGAGATCCTCCTTGAGGTGCATGCCGCCGGAGTCAACTTCCCTGACACCCTGATCATCGAAGGCAAGTATCAGTTCAAGCCGCCCTTCCCCTTCTCCCCGGGCGGCGAAGCGGCCGGGGTGGTGCTGGAAGT
Source organism: Aquipseudomonas guryensis (assembly GCF_014164785.1). Taxonomy (GTDB): domain Bacteria; phylum Pseudomonadota; class Gammaproteobacteria; order Pseudomonadales; family Pseudomonadaceae; genus Aquipseudomonas; species Aquipseudomonas guryensis. The sequence goes on from NZ_JACJFN010000001.1 coordinate 805,529, forward strand.
CGGTGAGAAGGTCGAGCACGTCAAGGCCGGTGACCGGGTGATGGCGCTGACCGGCTGGGGCAGCTTCGCCGAACAGGTGGCGGTGCCCGGCTACAACGTCATGCCGATTCCGCGCGGCCTCGACTTCAATGCCGCTGCCGCCTTCGGCATGACATACGGCACCTCGATGCACGCCCTCAAGCAGCGCGCCAATCTGCAGCCGGGCGAAACCCTGCTGGTGCTCGGCGCCTCAGGCGGCGTCGGCCTGGCCGCGGTGGAGATCGGCAAGGCCATGGGCGCCACCGTGATCGCCGCCACCAGCAGCACGGAGAAGCTGGCCGTGGCCAAGGCCGCCGGCGCCGACCACCTGATCAACTACAGCGAGTCGAGCCTCAAGGAAGAAGTGAAGAAGCTCACCGGCGGCCAGGGCGCAGACGTGATCTACGACCCGGTCGGTGGCGACCTGTTCGACGAAGCCATCCGCGCCATCGCCTGGAACGGCCGTCTGCTGGTGGTCGGTTTCGCCAGCGGGCGCATCCCCGAACTGCCGGTCAACCTCTGCCTGCTCAAGGGCGCGGCGGTGGTCGGGGTGTTCTGGGGTTCATTCGCCCAGCGCCAGCCGCAGGACAACGCCGCCAACTTCAAGCAGCTGTTCGCCTGGCATGCCGAGGGCAAGCTCAAGCCGCTGGTGTCGCAGGTCTTCCCGCTGGAGCAGGCCGCCGCGGCGATCAATGCCCTCGGCCAGCGCAAGGCAGTCGGCAAGGTGGTGGTGCAGGTGCGCTGAGTATTTAGAGCCGGCTGCGCGTCGGTCAGGCGTTGTTAAAAGTGCGCTCCCCCTTCGGCAGTTACTCCCGCTGGTCGTTGTGCCTAGCCTGCCTCTAGCTCGCAGGCTCCAGGCCCAACATCGAAAAGCGGGTAGCCCGATGCAATCCGGGCTACGGGCTGGGTCCTTTCTGCACCATTGAAAAAGCCGCCCTCGGGCGGCTTTTTGTTGGGTGTGGTGACAGTTAGTCGCGTGGCGCGTAGGCAAACACGTCGGCGCGCATCTGGTGGGCATCCATGCCGGCCTCGACCAACGCATCGAGGGTGCCGTAGACCATCGCTGGCGAGCCGCTGGCATAGACGTGCAGCGCCTTGAGGTCGGCGAAGTCCTCGCACACCGCCTCGTGCAGCAGGCCACAGCGCCCGGACCACTCCCCCTGCTCACTGACCACCCGATGCAGGTACAGACCGGGGGTCTGCTGCCAATCGGCCCAGTGCGGCAGCTGGTAGAAGTCCTCGGCGTGGCGCACGCCCCAGTACAGATGCACAGGGTGCTGAAAGCCGGCAGCGCGGCAATGCTCGATCAGGCTGTGCATCTGCGCCATGCCGGTACCGGCGGCGATCAGCACCAGCGGCCCGGCAGGCAGTTCGGCCAGGTGGGTGTCGCCGAAGGGCAGCTGCACCCTGGCAAAACCCTGGCGACGCAGGAACGCCAGCAACTCGCTGGCGCTTTCTTCGCGGGCCAGCACATGCAGCTCCAGCTCTCGCCCGCTGTGCGGCGCCGAGGCCAGGGAGAAAGCGGAATACTCGCCATCCTCACGCTGCACCAGCAGGTATTGCCCGGCGTGGTAACGCGGCAGCCTGCCGGCCGGGGTGCGCAAGCGCACGCGGAACACGTCGCCACCCACCTCGGTGCATTCGAGCAACTGACAGTTCAGTTCGCACAACGGCAGTTCGCCGGGCGCCAGCACGCCATCCCAGTGCAGCACGCAGTCCTGCAGCGGTTCGGCCAGACAGGTGTACAGCTCACCATGGTCGCGCTCTTCACCACTCTGGCGTATCCGACCCTCGACCAGCAGGGCCGAGCAGATATGGCAGTTGCCATTGCGACAGCTCTGCGGGCAGTCGTAGCCGAGGCGCCGGGCAGCGTCGAGGATGCGCTCGCCGGCCTCGACCTCAAGTACCGCACCGGAGGGTTGCAGGGTAACTTTCATCAATCGATTCCGAGTTGGCCCCACAGCTCATCCACCCGCTGCTTGACCGCCTCGTCCTGGACGATGGCGCGACCCCACTCGCGATTGGTCTCGCCCGGCCACTTGTGGGTGGCGTCGAGGCCCATCTTCGAGCCCAGGCCGGAGATCGGCGAGGCAAAGTCGAGGTAGTCGATCGGCGTGTTGTCGATCAGCACCGTGTCGCGCTTGGGGTCCATGCGCGTGGTAATCGCCCAGATCACGTCGTTCCAGTCCCGTGCATTGATATCGTCGTCGGTGACGATAACGAACTTGGTGTACATGAACTGTCGCAGGAACGACCACACACCGAGCATCACCCGCTTGGCGTGGCCGGGGTACTGCTTCTTCATGGTCACCACCGCCATGCGGTACGAACAGCCTTCCGGCGGCAGGTAGAAGTCGGTGATTTCCGGGAACTGCTTCTGCAGGATCGGCACGAACACTTCGTTCAGCGCCACGCCGAGGATCGCCGGCTCATCCGGCGGGCGGCCGGTGTAGGTGCTGTGGTAGATCGGCTTCTGCCGGCGGGTGATGCGCTCGACGGTGAACACCGGGAAGCGGTCGACCTCGTTGTAGTAGCCGGTGTGGTCGCCGTAGGGACCTTCATCGGCCATCTCGCCGGGATGGATCACCCCTTCGAGGACGATCTCGGCGCTGGCCGGCACCTGCAGGTCACTGCCGCGAGCCTTGACCAGCTCGGTCTTGTTGCCGCGCAGCAAACCGGCGAAGGCGTACTCGGAGAGACTGTCCGGTACCGGGGTGACCGCGCCGAGAATGGTCGCCGGGTCGGCACCGAGGGCCACGGCCACCGGGTAGGGCTGGCCGGGAAACTTCTCGCACCAGTCGCGAAAGTCCAGGGCGCCGCCACGGTGACTGAGCCAGCGCATGATCAGCTTGTTGCGACCGATCACCTGCTGGCGGTAGATGCCGAGGTTCTGCCGGTCCTTGTTCGGGCCCTTGGTGATGGTCAGGCCCCAGGTGATCAGCGGGCCGACATCGCCCGGCCAGCAGGTCTGCACCGGCAGCTTGGTCAGGTCGACGTCGTCGCCCTCCTCGATCACTTCCTGGCACGGTGCATCCTTGAGCACCTTGGGCGCCATGCTCAGGACCTTCTTGAAGATCGGCAGCTTGCTCCAGGCATCCTTCAGGCCTTTCGGCGGCTCCGGCTCCTTGAGGAAGGCCAGCAGCTTGCCGATTTCGCGCAGCTCGCTGACTTCCTCGGCACCCATGCCCAGCGCCACGCGCTTGGGCGTGCCGAACAGGTTGCCGAGCACCGGCATGTCAAAGCCCGTGGGGTTCTCGAACAGCAGCGCCGGACCACCCTTGCGCAGGGCGCGGTCGCAGATTTCGGTCATTTCCAGCACCGGGGAAACCGGCGTCTGGATGCGCTTGAGTTCGCCGCGCTGTTCCAGGCCGCGGATAAAGTCGCGAAGGTCGCGATACTGCATGCTTGAGCCTCGTATAGGCGCGCAGGTCGGGGCGCAAAGTTTAGCGCCGAACTGGGTTATTCAGAAGGCCGCAGAAACGCAAAGGCCGGGTTTCCCCGGCCTTTTTGGTCACGCTGAACTTACTTGCGCTTCATCGACAAGAAGAATTCATCGTTGGTCTTGCTGTCTTTCAGCTTGTCGAGGAGGAACTCGATGGCGGCGATTTCATCCATCGGGTGCAGCAGCTTGCGCAGAATCCACATGCGCGACAGCTCTTCCTCGCCGGTCAGCAACTCTTCGCGGCGGGTGCCGGACTTGTTGATATTGATGGCCGGGAACACGCGCTTCTCGGAAACCCGGCGATCGAGGATCAGCTCCATGTTGCCGGTGCCCTTGAATTCTTCGTAGATCACTTCGTCCATCTTCGAGCCGGTTTCCACCAGCGCGGTAGCGATGATGGTCAGCGAACCGCCCTCCTCGATGTTACGCGCGGCGCCGAAGAAGCGTTTCGGCTTCTCCAGGGCGTGGGCGTCGACACCACCGGTGAGGACCTTGCCGGAGCTCGGGATCACGGTGTTGTAGGCACGCGCCAGACGGGTGATGGAGTCAAGCAGGATGACCACGTCCTTCTTGTGCTCGACCAGGCGCTTGGCCTTCTCGATCACCATTTCGGCGACCTGCACGTGGCGGGTCGGCGGCTCGTCGAAGGTCGAGGCAACCACTTCGCCGCGCACGGTGCGCTGCATCTCGGTTACTTCTTCCGGACGCTCGTCGATCAGCAGGACGATCAGGTGGCACTCGGGGTTGTTGCGGGTAATGTTGGCCGCGATGTTCTGCAGCATGATCGTTTTACCCGCCTTCGGCTGGGCGACGATCAGGCCGCGCTGGCCCTTGCCGATCGGGGCGCAGAGATCGATCACGCGCGCGGTGAGGTCTTCCTTGGAGCCGTTGCCGGCTTCCATCTTCAGACGCTCGTTAGGGAACAGCGGCGTGAGGTTCTCGAACAGGATCTTGTTCTTGGCGTTTTCCGGACGGTCGAAGTTGATCGAGTCGACCTTGAGCAGGGCAAAGTAACGCTCGCCTTCTTTCGGCGGACGGATCTTGCCGATGATGGTGTCACCGGTACGCAGGTTGAAGCGGCGGATCTGGCTGGGCGAGACATAGATGTCGTCCGGGCCGGCCAGGTACGAGGAGTCCGCGGAGCGCAGGAAGCCGAAGCCGTCCTGGAGGATCTCCAGCACGCCGTCGCCGGAGATCTCTTCACCACTTTTAGCGTGCTTTTTCAGCAGGGCGAAGATGATGTCCTGCTTGCGCGAACGGGCCATGTTTTCCAGGCCCATCTGTTCAGACATTTCGAGCAGATCGGCAATCGGCTTTTGCTTGAGTTCGGTCAGATTCATAGGAATGACGTAGCTTTGAGGAAGGGGGATGAAAGCACTGGGCTTTGGAAGCCGCGCCGCGAGAAGGCGACTGAATCGCTCGATATTATCGAATTAGGATGCGTCGGCGACGGCTTGGAGGGCAGCGGAGGAACCGCTGACCGGCCGAATGTAACACCGGCCTGATGATGCGTCTAGCCTGCCCAAGAAAAAGCCCCGCAAGGTGCGGGGCTTTTCACAGCAGCTGACTGGACGGCAGGTTCGCGTGCAATCAGATGTTGGCGTCGAGGAAGGCCGCCAGTTGCGACTTCGACAGGGCGCCGACCTTGGTCGCTTCGACGTTGCCGTTCTTGAACAGCATCAGAGTCGGGATGCCGCGCACGCCGTACTTTGGCGGGGTGTCCTGGTTCTCGTCGATGTTCAGCTTGCAGACCTTCAGTTTGCCCTGGTAGGTCTGGGCGATTTCGTCGAGAACCGGGGCGATCATCTTGCACGGACCGCACCATTCGGCCCAATAGTCGACCAGGACCGGGCCGTCGGCCTTGATCACGTCGTCTTCGAAGCTGGCGTCGCTGACGTTGGTGATGAAATCGCTCATGGATAGTCTCCAGGTTCTGAAGCAAAAAGTGGCGCCATCATAGCCCGGCTTTGACCTCACCGAAAGCCGAAGTCGATTGAGCCTAACTATTGATATGCAGCAATAAGCTGATGAAAGAGTGAGGCAGGCGTGGTCTGGGAGGGTAACATGCACCTCATTGAACCGACTGCCCGATCGCGGCAGGATGCCTCCGTTCAGCATCGAGACCCCTGACCATGCCGCAAGCCGCTCCCAAGTCGTTTTCCTTGATCGCCGCCATCGACCTCGGCTCGAACAGCTTCCATATGGTGCTGGCCAAGGCCGAACATGGTGAGGTGCGCATTCTCGAGCGCCTCGGCGAGAAGGTGCAGCTGGCCGCCGGCATCGACGAGGAGCGCCTGCTCAGCGAAGAAGCCATGCTGCGCGGCCTCGACTGCCTGAGCCGTTTTGCCCAGCTGATCCAGGGCCTGCCGCAGGGTGCGGTGCGCATCGTCGGCACCAACGCTTTGCGCGAAGCGCGCAACCGGGCTGAATTCATCCGCCGCGCAGAAGCCCTGCTCGGCCATCAGGTGGAAGTCATCTCCGGTCGTGAAGAAGCGCGCCTGATCTACCTTGGCGTTTCCCACAGCATCGCCGACACCCCGGGCAAACGCCTGGTCGCCGATATCGGCGGCGGCAGCACCGAGTTCATCGTCGGTCAGCGCTTCGAGCCACTGCTGCGCGAAAGCCTGCAGATGGGCTGCGTCAGTTTCACCCAGCGCTACTTCAAGGACGGCAAGATCACCGCCGCGCGCTATGCCCAGGCCTACACCGCCGCACGCCTGGAGCTGATGACCATCGAACAGGGCCTGCAACGCCTGGGCTGGCAGGAAGCCGTGGGCGCTTCCGGCACCCTGCGCGCCGTCGGGCTGGCAATCAAGGCCGGTGGTCTGGGCAATGGCGAGATCAACCCCGAAGGCCTGGCCTGGCTCAAGCGCAAGCTGCTCAAGCTGGGCGAGGTCGACAAGCTGGATCTGGATGGCATCAAACCGGATCGGCGGCAGATCTTCCCGGCCGGCCTGGCCATCGCCGAAGCGATCTTCGACGCCCTCGACCTGCAACGCATGGATCATTCCGAAGGCGCCCTGCGCGAAGGCGTGCTCTACGACCTGCTCGGCCGCCATCACCATGAGGACGTGCGCGAGCGCACCCTCAGCGCCCTCATGGAGCGCTACCACGTCGACCTGCAGCAGGCGGCCCGGGTCGAAGCCAAGGCGCTGTCGGCGCTGGAACAAGTCACCACCGCCTGGCAACTGGATGACGACTGGCACCGCGACCTGCTGCAGTGGGCCTCACGGGTGCACGAGATAGGCCTGGATATCGCCCACTACCAGTACCACAAGCACGGTGCCTACCTGATCGAGCATTCCGACCTGCCCGGTTTCTCGCGCCAGGACCAGCTGATGCTGGCCCTGCTGGTACGCGGCCACCGGCGCAACATCCCCAAGGACCGCTTCGCCGAGTTCGGCGAGGAAGGCATCAAGCTGTTGCGCCTGTGCGTCCTGCTGCGCTTCGCCATCCTCTTCCACCACATCCGCGGCGCCCAGGAAATGCCCAAGGTGCAACTGGAAGGCGGGCCGCAGAGCCTGGATCTGACCTTCCCGGCGGGCTGGCTGGAGCTCAACCCGCTGACCCAGGCCGACTTCGCCCAGGAAGCCGAATGGCTGAAGCGCATCGGCTTCACCCTGACCATTCGCTGAGAACCGGGCTCCGGGCCCGCAACGAAAAAAGCCCCGCAGCCTGCGCTGCGGGGCTTTTTTGTGGGCAACGGACTCAGAACCTATTTACGATCTTCTGAATTAGAGCCAGACAAGGCGCTACGCCAGTAACAGCCTTCGGCTGGTCAAAACGCCGAGGAAGCGCAGTTTACGAGCTGTAAATGAGCATGACTCGTTTCACTCGCCCTTCGGGTCGCGCTAAAGCGCGTTAGCCGCAAGCCGCTTCCCGAGGCCGTTTTTAACGCCGTATGGCCGCGAGTCAGGAGATCGTAAACAGGTTCTCAGCGCGCCAGCGGGCTGGTCAGCTTCTCCAGCAGGCTGGCCTGGGCACTGCGCAGGTTGGCGTTGCCGCTCGGCGTGATGCGCACGTAGCGCCCATCCGGCTGTAGCGCCCAGGCCTGGGTGTTGTCGGTCAGATAGGCTTCCAGCTCCTTCTTCACCCGCACGATCAGCTTGCGACCTTCCACCGGGAAGCAAGTCTCCACGCGCTTGTCGAGGTTGCGCTCCATCCAGTCGGCACTGGACAGGTAGATCTTCTCCTCGCCGCCATTGAGGAAGTAGAACACCCGGGTGTGCTCGAGGAAGCGGCCGATGATCGAACGCACCTGGATGTTGTGCGACACCCCGGGCACACCAGGACGCAGGCAGCACATGCCGCGCACCACCAGATCGATCTTCACCCCGGTCTGGCTGGCTTTGTACAGCGCGCGGATGATCTTCGGATCGGTCAGCGAATTGAACTTGGCAATGATGTGCGCCGGTTTGCCCTCGCTGGCCTGCTGGGTCTCGAAGGCGATCATGTCGAGCAGGGTCTTCTTCAGGGTGAAGGGCGCATGCAGCAGCTTCTTCATGCGCAGGGTCTTACCCATGCCGATCAACTGGCTGAACAGCTTGGACACGTCCTCGCCCAACGCCACGTCGGCGGTGAGCAGGCTGTAGTCAGTGTACAGACGGGCGTTGCCGGCGTGGTAGTTGCCGGTGCCGAGGTGCGCGTAGCGGACGATCTCGCCGTTCTCGCGGCGCAGGATCAGCATCATCTTGGCGTGGGTCTTGTAGCCGACCACGCCATAGATCACCACCGCACCGGCAGCCTGCAGGCGGCTGGCCAGTTGCAGGTTGGACTCTTCGTCGAAGCGTGCGCGCAGCTCGATCACCGCGGTGACTTCCTTGCCATTGCGCGCTGCCTCGACCAGCGCGTCGACGATTTCCGAGTTGGCTCCCGAACGGTACAGGGTCTGCTTGATCGCCAGCACGTGCGGATCTTTCGCCGCCTGGCGCAGCAGGTCGACCACCGGGGTGAAGGACTCGAAAGGATGCAGCAGGAGGATGTCCTGCTTGCTGATCACGCTGAAGATGTTCTCGGCGTTCTGCAGCAGCTTGGGGATCACTGGGGTGAACGGCGCGTACTGCAGCTCCGGGTGGCTGGCCAGCCCGGTGATGGCGAACAGGCGGGTCAGGTTGACCGGGCCATTGACCTGGTAAAGCTCGCTCTCGCTCAGGCTGAATTGCTTGAGCAGGTAGTCGGACAGCTGCTTCGGACAGGTGTCGGCCACTTCCAGGCGCACCGCGTCGCCATAACGCCGTGCGAACAGCTCGCCGCGCAGGGCGCGGGCCAGGTCTTCGACGTCCTCGGTGTCCACCGACAGGTCGGCGTTGCGGGTCAGGCGGAACTGGTAGCAGCCCTTGACCTTCATGCCCTGGAACAGGTCGTCGGCATGCGCATGGATCATCGAGGAGAGGAACACGTAGTTGTCGCCGGGGCCGCCGACCTCTTCCGGCACCTTGATGATGCGCGGCAGCAGGCGCGGCGCCGGGATGATCGCCAGACCGGAGTCGCGGCCGAAGGCATCGATGCCCTCCAGCTCGACGATGAAGTTCAGGCTCTTGTTCACCAGCAGCGGGAACGGGTGAGTCGGGTCAAGGCCGATAGGGGTGATGATCGGCGCGATCTCGTCGCGGAAATAGCGGCGCACCCAGGCCTTTAGCTTGGTGTTCCAGAAGCGCCGGCGGATGAAGTTGACGTTGTGCTTGGCCAGCGCCGGAAACAGGGTGTCGTTGAGAATGGCGTACTGACGCTCGACCTGTTCATGCACCAGCTCGGAAATCCGCGCCAGCGCCTGGTGCGGCTGCAGGCCGTCGGCACCGGCCTGTTCGCGGGCGAAGTTGATCTGCTTCTTCAGACCGGCCACGCGGATCTCGAAGAACTCATCGAGGTTGCTGGAGAAGATCAGCAGGAACTTCAAGCGTTCGAGCAGCGGATAGGATTCATCCAGTGCCTGTTCCAGTACGCGGATGTTGAACTTCAGCTGGGACAGCTCGCGGTGAATGTACAGGCTGCTGTCATCCAGCCCCGGTACCACGAAGGGCGCTACGACAGGTGCGGGCGGGACCACGACCGCCTCGACGACCTCGGCCACGGCCTGCTCGACCACGCTCTCGTTGCTCGGTTGTGCATCCAGCGCCGCGTTATTGCTCAATCCCTCGGTGTTCATGCCATCACTTCCCAGGGGGCTTACTGCCCCGCCTTGATCAATTCTGCCGCCCGCTTGGCGAAGTAAGTGAGGATGCCATCGGCACCTGCACGTTTGAAAGCCGTCAGCGACTCGAGGATGACCGCTTCACTGAGCCAGCCATTCTGGATCGCCGCCATATGCATGGCGTACTCGCCACTGACCTGATAGACGAAGGTCGGCACGCGGAATTCCGTTTTCACCCGATGCACGATATCCAGGTACGGCATGCCCGGCTTGACCATGACCATGTCAGCGCCTTCGGCCAGGTCGGCCGCCACTTCGTGCAGCGCCTCGTCACCGTTGGCCGGGTCCATCTGGTAGCTGGCCTTGTTGGCCTTGCCCAGGTTGGCCGCCGAACCGACCGCATCGCGGAACGGGCCGTAGTAGGCGCTGGCGTACTTGGCCGAGTAGGCCATGATGCGCACGTTGCTGTGATCCGCCAGCTCCAGGGCCTCGCGGATCGCCTGAATGCGCCCATCCATCATGTCCGACGGCGCCACCACCTGGGCACCCGCAGCGGCATGCGACAGCGCCTGCTTGACCAGCGCATCGACGGTGATGTCGTTCTGCACGTAGCCACTGTCGTCGAGGATGCCGTCCTGGCCGTGGGTGGTAAAGGGGTCGAGGGCCACGTCGCTGATCACCCCCAGCTCGGGGAACTTCGCACGCAGGGCGCGGATGGCGCGCTGGGCGATGCCGTCCGGGTTCCAGGCTTCCTCACCGAGCAGCGACTTCTTCTCCAGCGGCGTCACCGGGAACAGCGCCAGCGCCGGAATACCCAGGGCCACCCACTCTTCCGCTTCCTTGAGCAGCAGGTCGATGGACAAGCGCTCGACGCCCGGCATCGAGGGGATCGCTTCGCGGCGGTTTTCACCGTCGAGGACGAACACTGGCAGGATCAGGTCGTCGACACTCAGGCGATTTTCGCGCACCAGGCGGCGGGAGAAATCATCGCGACGGTTGCGGCGCAGGCGGGTGGCGGGGAACAAGCGATTGGCGGGGGTAAAGCTCACGGCAGACTCCGGGGCCCACGCGCGCGGGCTCAGTGTGACGGTTATAAGCCCCCATTATGACCAATTGATGACGACGCGACAGCGTCGCGACAAGGAATCAGGCGCGCAGCGGCGCGACCCATTGCCGCTGCAGCAGGATCAGCGCCAGCAGGCTGACCAGCGTGTAGCCGGCCAGCAGCGCCCAGGCATTGGCCGGCGCGGCGAGCAGGCCCAGCTGCGGCGCCAGCCCGAGCAGTGGCAGGTTCAGCAGGAGACGCAGCAGTTCCAGGCGCCCGGCCCAGGCACGATTCTCCAGCCAGGTGCCAATGGCGTACAGGCCGAAGGTCACCCAGGCGCAGCCAAGCAGCAGTATCGACAACGGCAGCAGCTCCTCCTGCCCGAGCAGCCAGGTGCCACCCAGCACGTAGAGCACGAACTGCAGCAGCGCATACAGCTGCCGTGGCCGCGCCAGAGGTACTTCGAAGCGGCGGAACTGGCTGAGGTCGGCTTTGCTGTGCGGGAAGCGCGCGGCGACATCCGCCGGACGCCAGCCGGTGCGCATGAACCAGATACGCAGCTTGTCCCACCAGGACTCGGCGTGCACCGCGTCCTGCCACAGCGCGGCATACACCTGCAGGTTGGCCCACAGCGGGTTCCAGCTGCGCAGCGGGGTGGTCACGCCAAACACCACCGGTTCCTCGTCCAGCTCCTCCTGGAAGGTGCCGAACAGGCGATCCCAGAGAATGAACACGCCACCGTAGTTGCGATCCATGTACACCGGGTTCTGCGCATGGTGTACGCGGTGGTTGGACGGGCTGACGAAGAACCACTCGAACCAGCCCAGCTTGGGGATGTGCCGGGTATGCACCCAGAACTGATAGAGCAGGTTGAGCGCGCCAACCGTGAGAAACACCAACGGCGGCACCCCGGCGATGGCCATCGGCAGGTAGAAGATCCAGCCGAAGATGAAGCCGGTGCTGGTCTGGCGCAGAGCGGTGGAGAGGTTGTACTCCTCGCTCTGGTGATGCACCGAATGGGCCGCCCAGAGGATGCTGCGCTCGTGCCCCATGCGGTGCAGCCAGTAGTAGCAGAAGTCGTAGAAGACGAACGCCAGCAACCAGACCCACAGGCTGTCGGCCGACAGCTCGAACAATGCCAGCTGCTGCCAGGCAAAGGCGTAGGTCAGCAGGCCAATGGCTTTGGTCAGCAAGCCGCTGGTGGTCGACAGCACGCCAGCGCTGAGACTGTTCAGGGAGTCGGCCAGACGATAGGTACGCAGACCGCGCCAGCGGTCGGCAAGCAGCTCCAGACCGATCAGCAGAAAGAACACGGGCACGGCATAGAGGATGTAATTCACGGGTCACCCATATCGTTGCGGCGGATCGCGGGCTAGGATTGCCCTATCTGTTGCCATGCTAAGCCACGCACCCGCGCCCACCGAGTACCGGGCATGCCAGGCTGACCGGCATTTGGCGACACCCGCTGTTTCCCCGATCAGGAGCACACCATGAGCAAAAAGGTAGCCGTCATCCTCTCCGGTTGCGGCGTCTACGACGGCGCAGAAATCCATGAAAGCGTGATCACCCTGCTGCGCCTCGACCAACGCGGCGCCCAGGTGCAGTGCTTCGCGCCGAACGTGGCGCAGATGCACGTGATCAACCACCTGACCGGCGAGGAAATGGCGGAAAGCCGCAATGTGCTGATCGAAGCGGCGCGCATCGCCCGCGGTAATGTCGAGGATGTGCGCGAACTGCACGTCGAGCACTTCGACGCGCTGATCCTGCCGGGCGGCTTTGGCGTGGCCAAGAACCTCTCCGACTTTGCCCTGCAGGGCGCCGACTGTACGGTGCAGGCCGATGTGCTCGCCGCAGCCCAGGCCTTCGCCAAGGCCGGCAAGCCGATCGGCCTGATCTGCATCGCCCCGGCCCTGGCGGTGAAGATCTTCGGCGCGGGCGTCACCTGCACCCTGGGCAGCGCCGAAGACCCGGCTGCCGAGGCCCTGCAGGCCATGGGCGGCAGCCACCAGGCCTGTGCGGTGGAAGACATAGTCGAGGACAGCGCGCACAAGCTGGTCAGCACCCCGGCCTACATGCTCGCTCAGTCGATTGCCGAGGCGGCTTCCGGAATCAACAAACTGGTTGATCGGGTGCTGGAACTGGCACACCCGCACTGAGAGCCGCCGGGAAAACCTGGCGAACCGCGAGAGGGGCATAAGAGCCATTCCACGCCGCAGCTCCGCCGTGCCACTGGTCAAGCAGGCCGAACTGCGGCAGCGTAGGGCCCTTCGCTCTTGCCGCAGATCTCGCGCCCCATGACCAAGCCCGCTTTCGAACTCACTGCCGAACTGCGCGACGCCGTCGCCGGTTTCTTCCAGCGCATTCCGTTCAACCAGGTGCTGGGCATCCAGCTGGTCGAACTGTCCCTCGACAAGGTGGTGATGGAACTGCCGATGAAGCCCGAGCTGATCGGCAACTTCGTCCACGGCATCCTGCATGGCGGGGTGATTTCCTCGCTGCTCGACGTCGCCGGCGGCGCCATGGCGCTTATCGGCGCCTTCGACAAGCACCAGCACCTGTCCAGCAGCGAACGCATGGCGCGCCTGTCCAAGCTTGGCACCATCGACCTGCGCGTCGACTACCTGCGCCCCGGCCGCGGCCAGCTGTTCACCGCCACGGCCGTGCTACTGCGGTCGGGCAACAAGGTGGCGGTGGTGCGCAGCGAGCTGCACAGCGACGACGGCAGCCTGGTGGCGGTGGGCACCGGCACCTATCTGTGCGGCTGAGAGCCGCAACGAATCGTCGGTAAGGCGCATGTGCCAACCCGTAGCCCGGATGCAATCCGGGAAGCAGACAACTCCGACCCGGATTGCATCCGGGCTACTTCATCAGGCGGGTGAGGATACGATCCAGCGCGTTGGCGAAGGCCTGCCGATCCTTCTCGCCATAGGCGGCCTGGCCGCCACCCATCTGGCCCTGCTCACGCAGTTCGGTGAACAGGTTGCGCACCGCCAGGCGCTCCCCCATGTTGCGCTCGTCGAACTCGCGCCCGCGCGGATCGAGGGCACTGACGCCCTTCTTCACCAGGCGATCGGCCAGCGGTACATCGCTGCAGATCACCAGCTCGCCGGGCACGGCATGCTCGACCAGATAATCATCCGCCGCATCCGGACCACTGGGCACCACGATCAACCGCACGCAGGTGAAGCCCGGCCGCGCCACTGGCTGCCCAGCCACCAGCACCACCTCGAAGCCACGCTTGAGGGCGAACTTCACCACCTGATCCCGCGCCGCCCGGGGGCAGGCGTCGGCATCGATCCAGACTCGCATTGCGTGGGGTACTCCACGGGAAAGTCGCCCTAATAAGTCAGCAGCCAAGAGCTAGACGCCCTTGAGCAGCCTTCAGGCGGTACGTCGCACCATGGCCAGCAGGCCGGCGGCAGCCATGAACAGACCGCCAAAGGTGCGGTTGAGAATGCGCTGCTGGCGCGGTGAGCGCAGCGCCCGCAGGACGCGCGCGGCCAGGCCGGTGTAACCGGCCATGACCACCAGATCGACCGCCACCATGGTGGCCGCCATCACCGTGTACTGGGCCAGCAGCGAGCCCTGCAGATCGAGAAACTGCGGCAGCACGGCGAGGATGAAGATGATCGCCTTGGGGTTGCTGGCGTTGACCAGAAAGCCGCGCAGCACCAGGGTCAGCGGGCGCCCCAGAGGCCGCTCGCCCTCGCCCGCGGAGATCTCGCCGGGCAAGGCGACCCACTGTTTCCAGCCGAGATAGACCAGGTAGGCCACACCAAACCACTTGATCAGGTTGAAGGCCAGTTCCGAGGTGGCCAGTACCGCACCGAGGCCGGCAGCAACCACGGCGATCTGCATCAGCAACGCCAGTTGCAGGCCAAGGGCGTTCCAGTAGCCACGCCAGAAACCGTACTGCAGGCCGGCGCTCATCGAGGCGATGGCACCGGCACCCGGCGACAGGCTGATCACCCAGCAGGCAACGAAGAAAGCGAGCCAGGTCTCGATAGCCATGGCGAATACCTCAGTGATTGCAATGAATGGCGGGGCGACTGAGCGTCCGGTAGCCCTCTAGCCTACGCGCTTGCCTGCACGACGCCCAGCGGACGTGCACTCAGCGAAAGCCGGCACAAACAGTCTATGTCGGCCCTCTTAACGACCGGCTTAGTCGGCTTGCGCCAGCTGCTGCTCCAGCGCTTCCAGCTGCTCCAGAGCGGCCATCCAGCTTTCTTCCAGTTCGCCTTCGCGGCTTTTCAGGCGCGCCTGTTCGGCCAGCAATTCGCGCAGCTCGTCCTTGCGCGCGGCCTCGTAGATGTCACTGTCGCCCAGACGCTGTTCGACCTTGGCCAGCTGCTCATGCAGCTTGCTCAGTTCCTTTTCCAGCTTGTCCGCCTCGCGCTTGTGTGGCGCCAGCTGCTGACGCAGGGCGGCGGCGACCTGGCGCTGGGCGCGCTTGTCGGTCTTGTCGGCGGCCGGCGCTGCAGGCGTTTGCGGCTGCTGGCGGGCGCGGAAGTCGACCAGCCAGCGCGCATAGTCTTCGAGGTCGCCATCGAAGGGCTGGATGCGGCCATCGGCAACCAGAAGGAATTCGTCGGTGGTGCTTTTCAGCAAGTGCCGATCGTGGGACACCACCAGCACCGCGCCGGAAAACTCCTGCAGGGCCATGGTCAGCGCCAGGCGCATTTCCAGGTCGAGGTGGTTGGTCGGTTCGTCGAGCAACAATAGGTTGGGTTTGCCCCAGGCGATCAGCGCCAGGGCCAGGCGTGCCTTCTCGCCACCGGAGAAATTCTGCACCGCTTCATCACAACGCGGGCCGCGGAAATCGAAGCCGCCGAGGAAGTCGCGCAGGGTCTGCTCGCGTTCGCTCGGGGCGATACGCTGCAGGTGTAGCAGCGGGCTGGCCTTGGCATCCAGCGAGTCGAGCTGGTGCTGGGCGAAGTAGCCGATCGACAGGTTTTCGCCACGGGCCAGGCGCCCGGAGAGCGGCGTGAGCTCGCCGGAGAGGGTCTTGATCAGGGTCGACTTGCCGGCGCCGTTGGGGCCGAGCAGGCCGATGCGTGCGCCCGGAACCAGCTGCAGCTTGACCTGCTGCAGCACCGCCTTGTCGCCATAGCCGAGCTGCACCTCGGCCATGTCCAGCAGCGGACTGGAGATCTTGTCGGCCTCGCGGAAGACGAAATCGAACGGCGAATCGACATGCGCCGGCGCCAGCTCTTCCAAACGTTCCAGCGCCTTGATCCGGCTCTGTGCCTGGCGTGCTTTGGTCGCCTGGGCCTTGAAGCGGGCGATGTACTTTTCCATATGCTCGCGCTGCGCCTGCTGCTTCTCGTACGCCTGCTGCTGCTGCGCCAGACGTTCGGCGCGGGTGCGTTCGAAGGCCGAGTAGCCGCCACGGTAGAGCGTCAGTTTCTGCTGCTCGAGGTGCGCCACATGGTCGACCACGGCATCGAGGAAGTCGCGGTCGTGGGAGATCAGCAATAGGGTGCCGGGATAGCTTTTCAGCCACTCTTCCAGCCAGAGGATGGCGTCGAGGTCGAGGTGGTTGGTCGGTTCGTCGAGCAGCAGCAGGTCGGACGGGCACATCAGCGCCTGGGCCAGGTTCAGGCGCATGCGCCAGCCACCGGAGAAGTCGCCGACGCGCTTGTCCATCTGCTCGTTGCTGAAGCCAAGGCCAGCCAGCAGCTTGCGCGCGCGAGCATCGGCGGTGTAGCCGTCGGCGTTGTCCAGCTCACTGTGCAGACGGGCGATTGCCGTGCCGTCGTGGGCCGCTTCGGCTGCGGCCAGGTCGCGCTGTACCTGGCGCAGGTGGATGTCGCCATCCAGCACATAGTCCACGGCCAGGCGTTCGAGGTCGTCGACCTCCTGGCGCATGTGGGCGATGCGCCAATCCGGCGGCAGGTGGCAATCGCCGGCATCCGGTCCGAGCTCGCCACGCAGCAGGGCGAACAGGCTGGACTTGCCCGCACCGTTGGCACCGATCAGGCCGGCTTTGTGGCCGGCATGCAGGGTCATCTCGGCGCCTTCGAGCAGGCGTTGCGGGCCACGTTGTAAGGTAAGGTTCTGAAGTCGGATCATCGCGCGCATTCACACTGTATCGAGCGGACGCGCCGCTGTAGTGTGAGCACGCCCAAAGGCGGCGCAGTCTATCAGTTTCGCCCCACCCTCGCCCGGAGAGCCTCATGCCGTCTGACCTGTGGACCTTTGCCAGCCACTGCTACGCCCGCCCCGGCGTCGAGGCCGCCTGCCTGCGCCTGCAGGCGGCAGGGGCGGACGTGTGTCTGCTGCTGTGCGGCGCGTGGCTGGAACAACGCGGTGTGGCGTGCAGCAGGGAACGCCTGAGCGCATTGCAGGCACTCAGCGAACCCTGGCAGCGCCAGGTCGTGCAACCCTTGCGTGAGTTACGCCAGAACTGGCGAGAGGCGGCCCAACTCGATACGGCACAGCTGCGCCTGCGCGAGCAGGTCAAGGCGTTGGAACTGGAAGCCGAGCGCGAGCTGTTACGACGCCTGGAAAGCCTGGCGGGCGCCTGGCCGCAGCAAACGCAACCGGCGGCCTGGCTTGAGGCTCTGGCCACCAGTGCAGGAGAACAGCACCACGACGCGCTGCAGGTGCTGCGCGCCGTGGCAAACCGGACTTAAGCGCCGGTCGGTGGGGTGCTGCCATTGCTGGTGGCAGGTGCAGCGGCGGCCGGGGTGGCCGCAGGAGCGGCAGCCGGAGCAGTGGCCGGCTTGGCAGCGACCGGCTTGGCGGCCGGGGCTTTCTTCACGGCTGGTTTAGCCGCAGGTTTTGCCGCCGGTTTCGCGGCGGGCTTGGCCGCAGCCTTGACCGGAGCCTTGGCTGCAGCAGGCTTGACCACGCTGGCCGCTGGCGCCTTAGCTGCGGGCTTGGCTGCAGGTTTTGCCGCCGGCTTGGCCGGTGCCTTGGCAGCAGCCGGTTTGGCAGCACTGACTGCTGGCTTCTTCGCCACTGTCGGTTTAGCGGCAGGCTTGGCTGCGGGTTTCGCAGCCGGCTTCGCGGCGACCTTGACCGGCGCCTTCGCTGCCGCTGGCTTGGCAGCGCTAGCTGCAGGCTTTTTCACCACTGCCGGTTTGGCTGCTGGCTTGGCTGCAGGCTTCGCGGCCGGCTTCGCGGCCGGCTTGGCCGCAGCCTTAACCGGTGCTTTGGCTGCCGCAGGCTTGGCGGCGCTGGCAGCAGGCTTTTTCGCCACTGTCGGTTTGGCGGCTGGCTTGGCCGCGGGTTTCGCGACCGGCTTGGCGACGGCCTTGACCGGCGCCTTGGCTGCTGCAGGCTTGGCAGCCGGCTTCTTCGCTACTGCTGGTTTGGCGGCAGGTTTCGCTGCAGCCTTGGCCACTGGTTTGGCGGCAGTACGGCTGCTCAGGGCCTTATTGGCCGCCTCGCGCACCTTGCCTACGCCCTGGGCCAGTTTCAGGCTTTCCTGGGCATCGCGCTTGAGCTGCAGAATGTAGTTACGGGTTTCGGTCTGGCGGGTCTTGAGGTTGTCGAGCAACTCTTCCAGTTCGCTGATCAACGACTTGGCTTTGTCCTGCGCCTTGGCCTTGCCGGCCTTGGCCGCATCCTGCAATTTGCTGCGCGCTTCATGCAGCTTTTCCTGGGCCTTGCCGCGCTGCTTTTCCAGTTTGGTCAGCATTTCTTCGGCTTCGCCGAGAGCCTGCGAGCAGGCCTTTTCCAGATGTTCGAGCAGGCTGTGGGAGAGTTGCTGAAGCAGGTGCAACGGAGTGGTAACGGACTTCTTATTGTTGGTCGGCATGACGTGCCTCCTAACGGACGTTGGTGACCCCATACTAGACGCCAGATTCTCCAGTCGCTAGCTGCACATTGTGACGATGGCAAGCACTGGCATAATCGCCCACACATTCACCCCGAGATTTCCCCCGATGCTGCGCTGTTTATTGCTCCTGCTCTGCCTCTCGCCTGCACTGCTTGCAGCCGCCACGTCAGAGGATGATCTGGCCTATAGCCTGGGCGCCAGACTGGGTGAGCGGCTGCGCAGCGAAGTACCTGACCTGCAGCTGGAAGCCTTGCTGGAAGGCATGCGCCAGGCCTATCGCGCGGAGCCTTTGCGGCTGTCGCCAGAGCGCATCGACACCCTGCTGGATGAGCACGAGGAGCGCCTCGCCCTGCGTGCAGCGGCCGTCCGTCACGAACAGGCGCGGGCTACGGAACAGCGCTTTCTGGCGGCGGAAAAAGCCAAGCCGGGGGTTCGTGAATTGGCCGGTGGCGTACTGGTTCATGAGCTGCGTCCCGGGACGGGGCAAGCGGGAAATGCTGCACGGGTGCAGGTACGCTATCGCGGCGAACTGGCCGATGGCAGCCTGTTCGACCAGAGCGAAGACCCGCAGTGGTTCCGCCTCAAAAGCCTGATCAGCGGCTGGCAGACCGCCCTTCGGGCGATGCCGGTAGGGGCCAAATGGCGGGTGGTGATTCCAGCGGCGCAGGCCTATGGCCAGGCTGGCGCCGGCGATCTGATTCCGCCGGATGCACCACTGGTGTTCGAGCTGGAGTTGCTGGATGTCGCCGACTAGCAGTCGGCGTCCAGCAGCCACTCAGACCGAGGCTACGCCCTGCTGCTCGTGTGCGTTGTGCAGCACTTCGATCAGGCAATCTTCCAGCTCGAAGCGCTCATGCAGCAGTTGCCCAAGGCGTTTCAATTCGGCGCTCAGTGACGCGGTATCGCGGCAGTCACCGTTGTCGCAACGGTCATTGAAAGCCAACGCCACTTCGGTGATCGCTTCGATACGCGGGTAGATCTGCTTGGCCAGTTCGAGGCCGCGCTGGTCGCCGAAGGCCTTGGCCTCGCCGGTCAGTTGTTCGTAGACCTCGAAGTGTCCGGCCGAAACATAGTCGACCAGAATCTCGCAGAAGCGCTGCAGATCCTGAGCATTGGCTGCAGGTGCCTGAGGCTTGTCACTGAGGAGGTCATAGGCACGAACCAGCTCATGACGTTCCTGAAGCCAGCGGTCGATCAGCTGGTGTACTCCACCCCAACGTTCCTGGGCGTTCTGGCAGCTCTCGAGCATGATGTCCTCACTTCCCTACAGGTGAATGCTGGTGTAGCGCAGCCCCGAGCCGATTATTTGGCAACTTGGGCAGCCCCGAAGAAATAACCGGCGAAGTGCCGGATTACTGACGAGGCGTTGGGCCAGAGTATGCCCGCCGGCTTCCGTCATCAAGTCACCTTGATCAGGAAATTGCTGACCCGGGTCATTTCACCGGTTTGTAGAAGCTCAGGGTCACCTGTCCGAGGTCGATACCCCACTTGGACATGCGCGCCCGGTTAAGCATCACGCGCTGATCCATGAGGAACATCCAGTCATCGAAATCGACTACATACTGTTCGCCATCGACCTTGAGCAACAGCTGGTAGCGCCAGTGCAGGGCATTGCCGGAGACCTCACCGATGGCCTCGCCGACGACATCGCCGGCGGTTCCGCGCCAGCTGCCATCAGCCTGCCGGCGCAAGGTCCAGACGCGCCGCTCGGTACTGCCATCGCTGTAGGTGAAGCGTTCGTCGAGGGTACCGACATCGCCTTGCCAGGTGCCGGTCATGGCTACGTGAAAGCGTTTGACCACTTCACCGGAGCGGTTCTGGAACATGCCCCAGGCTTCCAGCTCGCCGTTCAGGTAGTCGGATAGCTCAAGCGCCGGCTGCTCGGCGGCGTACTGGCGGATATCCGGGCCCGTACAACCGGCCATGGACAGGGCGAACAGCAAGACGATCAAGGCACGCATGATGAGACTCCGACAGTCGCAGGTAGACCAGGACTATGCAGCGCGCGCGGACCGTGGGCAATCGCCAGCCGTTACCAGCTGTTGCCGGATCAGCTGCGACGCAACAACTGGAACAGGCTGAACAGAATCATGCCGGCGAACGCCAGCAGGCTCCACTCCGGCACGCTCATGCCAAACAGGGTCCAGCTCACTTCCGCGCAATCGGCGGTGCCGTGAAACACCAGGCGCACGATCTCTTGCAGCGGCAGGGCATCGAGCATGAATTCCAGGCTCGGCAGGCAGGCCTCGAGCTGATCCGGCGGCACGCCCTGCAGCCACACCTGGCGCCCGGCGGTGCCGGCACCCAGCGCCGCGAACAGCAGGGCCAGCAGCGCATACAACCGCCGCCCCAGGCGCGCCGGGCCATGGATGGCGGCGATCAGGCAGACCAACGCGAAGAGGATCACGCAGACGCGCTGCACGATGCACATCGGGCACGGTTCCAGCCCGACGTAGTGTTCGAGGAACAACGCACCGCCCATCAGGCCAAGGCAACCGAGAAAAGCGAGGAGAAACAGGGTACGCGGATTGGCCAAGGCCATGAGAACTCCGAAGCAGACGGGAAAGGCGGTTACGGTAGAGGAAAGCCGGTCAGGCTTTCAAGGCAACGTGCGACACCTCGTCCGTGACCAGGCGCCGCACGTCTAGTCAGGCACTCAGGCGCGCGCCGGCAGTGGCAGGTTCGGCAGTTGCTGATCGAGCAGGCCAAGGCCTTCCTGGAACAGCTGATTGCTCTTTTCCAGCTCGCCCAGATGGGCCAGCAGACGGGCCAGCTCGGCACAGGTTTCCGCGCTGCGGGAAAACTCCATGCTGATCTCGAAGTACTCACGGGCCTTGCCCCACAGACTGTTCTGCAGACACAGACGGCCGAGACTGAGCAGCAGTACGGGATCCTGCGGATGCTGCTTGAGCAGGGCTTCGGCCGTCTGCAGCTGGCGCGCCGGATCACGCCCGCGCAGCACACCATAGAGCCGCACCAGGCGGCTGTCGTAAGCCTGTTTGAGGCCCTTGCGCAGAACCTCCTCGGCTTCTTCCGGAGCACCCAGGCGCTGCAGCTGACCAGCATAGGCGAGCAGCAACTCCGGCTCGCTGCGCTGGGTCGAGGACAACTGCTGCCAGGCCGCGGTCAGCGGCTGCAACGCGGCCTCACCCTGATTCAATCCAGCCTGCCCGGCGGCCAGCAGGCGACCCTGCCAGACCTGGCGTTCCAGGGTTGCCAGCTCCTCATTGCTGAGTACCTTACCCTTGCGCAGCTCGGGCAACAGATCGAGCAGGGCCGACCAGTCCGCACGGGCCAGCAGCAGGCTCTGCAGCTGACGCAGTACCTGGCGGTGGCGCGGGTGACGCTGGCGCATTACCTGCAAGGTTTCCTGGGCCGCGGCGCTTTCGCCACGCGCCTGCTGCAGTTCGGCATGGGCCAGGGCGATGGCCAGCTCGGCCTGCGGCTGACGCAGCAGGGCGCGTTCGAGAAAGCTATCGCTCTGCTCGTAATTACCCAGTTGCTGCGCCGCCCGGGCTGCGCCCAGGTAGTGCATCAGCGGCTGGCGCTCACCTTCGGCGGCCTGCTGCAGATGGCGCACTGCACGCTCCCAGCGCCCTTCGGCGAGATCCAGCAGGCCTTTATCGGCAGCCAGTTGCTGACGCTTGCCATGATTGCGCCGCGACCAGGGATTGAGCAGACCACCGGACACCACGAACAGCCGCCATAGCCAGCGCACGCCCCAGACCAATAGCCAGGCCAGTGTCACCAGGAGCAGGAACACCCACAGGCTGGATTCATAGCGAAAGCTCTTCCAGGCGATCAGCACATAGCCGCTGTGTTCGGCGATGGCCAGACCGAGCAGGGTGGTGGCTGCGACCACCAGAAGCAACAGGAGGATGGCGCGGATCATTGCCCGCCCTCCTCGGTTTCCACTGCGTCCACCGCTTCCGGCATCAGCTCACGGGCCTCGCGCAGTTTGAGGTAGGCCTGCAGGGTATTCAGCGCCGGGTCCAGGCTAGGCAGCTTGGCCACGACAGCCTGCTCGCCCAGCTCGCCGATGCGTTGCTGCATGGCCTTGACCGCCTGATTGTCACGATCGAAGTAGTTGTCGAGCACCTCATGCGCCGCCTTCAGGGCCTGCCGATAGACCTCCGGCTGGCCATTCAACGCGCCCCATTGCGCCTGCTCCAGGGCCAGTGCCAGGGTCAGGCGAACCTGCGCCAGGCTCTGCCCGGCCAGCAGCGGGCGCACATCCTGATCGGCCTGCAGATCGAGGCGCACATAGCGCGACAGCTGCGCCCACAGCTCGGCCCAGCGACTGCTGTCACTGGCACTGGCGGCCGTCGGCACTTCGCTCGGCAGGATGTATTCGGGGGCGAGCATCTGCAGCTGATCGACCTGCCCGCGCAAAGCCGCCAGCTGCAGGAACAGACCACTGCGATCGACCTGCGGCAGGCTTTGCAGTGCCTCCAGCACCTTGATCAGCTCGCCGCGCGCGGCGAAGGCCTGAGGATCATCCTGCGCCTGCAGAATGCTGTCGGCACCCTGCACCAACGCGGTGGCGCTGTTGACGTCCTGCAACGCGCTGAGACGCAGCATCGCCAGGCGCAGCAAGTGCTCGGCCTCGGCCAGGCGCCAGTCTTCGCGGCTCTTGCCGAGCAGCCCGGAGAGGCTTTGTGCCAGGCGCTGCTGATCGCCCTGCAGGCTCACCAGCAGGTCGCGCTGGGCGCCCAGATCGGCCGCTGTCGGCAGCCCGGCCAGGCGCTGGGCGATGCGCTGTTCACTGGCCTGCAGCTGTTGCTGCGCCGCTGCACTGCTCTCGTTGAAGCGGGCCAGCTGCTGCGCCGCCTGGTCCTGCTGCAGGTACAGCTGCCAGCTGCTCCAGCCACCGGCAGCCAAGCCGGCGGCGCCGATCAGCAACGCCACTGCGGCGAGGCCACGGCCCTTGGCTTTGGGCGGCGCAACGGCGGGCGGCTGAGCCTTGGCCAGAGTGTCCTGGGTCGGTTCGCTGATCTGCGGGGCTGTCTCGCTCACGTGTCCATCCTTTGCATCAGAGGGGTGGCGCGCTTGCACGCAAGGCCGCCAGAACAGCCGCAGCATTGGCGCCGCGACAATCGATTGGGTGCAGGGCCCCGGCGGCACGGGCCAGCTCGGCGACCCGTGGGCTGGGCACCAACAAGGGTAGCCGAGCCAGCTCGGGCCAGTCAGCCCCGGCCAGGTGCTGCAGATGTTCGAGGCCCTGAGCACTGCTGACCAACAGGGCGTTGAGACGTTCCCCACGCACGCGCTGCAACAGGCAACCAGGCGGATAATCCGGCAGCACGCGGCGATAGAGTTCCAGATAATCGACCGTCACACCACGTTCGCGCAGGGTCTCGGCGAGCAGTTCACGCCCGCCCTCGCCGCGCAGGATCAGCACCCGCGGCTCCGGCGTAGCCAGTGCCTGCTGCAACTCAGGTAGCGCCAACAGGGCTTCGCTGTCGTCACCAGTAGCCGGGCAGATAGCCCGCTGGCCATGGGGATCGAGGTACGCGTCGAGGATCTGCGCAGTGGCTGCGCCGACACTGAACCAGTGCTGATTGACTGGCGGCTTTGGCCAGTAGCGCTCGATCAGTTGCAGTCCCAGCCGCGCAGCCGGCTTGCTGACCACGATCAATGCACTGTAGCGCCCCAGCTCATCGATAGTCATGCGCTGCTCGCTGGTTTCCGCCAGCGCCTGGATATCCAGTAACGGCAGGCTGCAGCTGTAGACCCCAGCCTCGGCCAGAGTCGCGGCCAGGGCTGCGCTCTCGGCAGCAGGACGGGTCAGCAGCAGGCGCCAGCCCGTCACTCGACAGCGGCCTCGCCATAGACAGCCTTGAGGATTTGCGCCGCGCCCTGCGCCAGCAGTTGCTCAGCCACCTGCACGCCCAGCTGCTCGGCAGCCGCGCGAGGCGCACGAGCCTCGGCACGCAACAGCAGACCGCCATCCGGCTGGCCGACCAGGCCGCGCAACCACAGCTGCTCACCCTCGAGCAGGGCATAGCAGGCGATTGGCACCTGGCAGCCGCCATTGAGGTGCTTGTTCAGCGCCCGCTCGGCATTCACCCGGTCGGCGGTATCGGCATGGTGCAGCGGCGCCAGCAGGGCGTGGATCTCGCTATCGGCGGTGCGGCACTCGATCCCCACCGCGCCCTGGCCGCCAGCCGGCAGGCTGTCCTCGGCGCTGATCGAAGCACGGATGCGGCTCTCGAAACCGAGGCGAATCAGTCCGGCGGCGGCGAGGATGATGGCGTCGTACTCGCCGGCATCCAGCTTGGCCAGGCGGGTGTTGACGTTGCCACGCAGGAACTGGATTTTCAGGTCGGGCCGGCGCGCCAGCAGCTGGGCCTGACGGCGCAGGCTGGAAGTGCCGACCACGCTACCGGCTGGCAGCTCAGCGAAATTGGCGTAGGTGTTGGAGACGAAGGCGTCGCGCGGGTCTTCCCGTTCGCAAATACAGAACAGGCCGAGGCCGGTGGGAAAATCCATCGGCACATCCTTCATCGAATGCACGGCGATGTCGGCTTCGTTCTCCAGCAGGGCGGTTTCCAGTTCCTTGACGAACAGGCCTTTGCCGCCGATCTTCGCCAACGGCGCATCGAGCAGCTTGTCGCCACGGCTGACCATCGGCACCAGGCTGACCTTGAGGCCAGGGTGGGCCTGTTCCAGGCGCGCCTTGACGTGTTCGGCCTGCCACAGGGCCAGGGCACTCTTGCGAGTGGCAATACGGATTTCGCGGGACATGATCACTTCCGGAAGCTGAACTGCCGGGAATGATAACAGGCTGGCTCGGCCGAGGTCGGCGCCGGATTGCCGCGGTCAGCAACAATCCGTGCGGCCACAGCCGGTTAGAGGTTGTTCATCAACTTGCGCACCCCAGCCACATGCCGTCGGCTGACGGTCAGGGCATCGCCACCCAGGCCCTTGAGGTACAGCTGGAAGTGCCCCAGCGGCGTACGCTGCAAGCGCTCGATACGCTCGCGCGAAACCAGGGCATTACGGTGGATACGCACGAAGCGCTCGCCGAATTCGTCTTCCAGCGCCTTCAGCGGCTCATCCAGCAGTACCTCGCCACCTTCGTGGCGCAAGGTCACGTACTTGTGATCGGCGATGAAGAAGATCACATGTTCCAGCGGGATCAGCTCGATGCCTTTGCGCGTGCGCGCACTGATGTGGCTGCGCGGGCCGGCACCGTTGGCGCCAGCCGGGCGGGTCAGCGCGGCGAGCTGCACCCGATTGGGCCGCTCGGCCTTCTTCAGCGCCTCGGCCAGGGCCTCAGGGCGCACCGGTTTGACCAGATAGCCAACGGCACTGACCTGGAAGGCCTCGAGAGCGAATTCGTCATGGGCGGTGCAGAAGATCACCGCCGGCGGCGCCTCGCGCTCGCACAGCTTGGCCGCCACCTGCAGACCATCGAGGCCGGGCATGCGGATATCCAGCAGCACCACGTCGGGCTTCAGGCTGTCGATCAGGGCCAAGGCCTCTTCGCCATTGCTTGCCGCGGGTTCGAGGACACGACAACCCTCGAGGTCGCCAACCAATCGGCTCAGGCGCTCGCGGGCAAGGGGTTCGTCATCGACGATCAGCACATTCATATTGCTCTGGCTTCCTGCGTGAGTCTCTCACATGGATAGCGTAGACAGGTGAAGTGGCGCCCGTCACGGCGATCCACGCTGAGACTTGCGCGCGGCCCGAAAAGTGCCGCCAAGCGCGCATCTATATTCACCAACGCCTGATGGGTGCCGCGCGATGGCTGCTGCTCGACACCTTCCTCATAGGGGTTGCTCACACAGAGCTGGAACACCCCGTCTTCATACTGCGCCTCCACCCGCACCAGCCCTCCTTCGATGCGCGGCTGGATGCCATAGATCAGGGCATTTTCCAGCAGCGGTTGCAAGGTCAGTTGCGGGATCGGCAAATCATCCGGTACTGCGTCCACCTGCCAATCCAACTGTAGCCTGTCGCCGAGCCGATATTGCTCGATCGACAAATATCTTCGCGCCAGCTCCAGTTCATCGTGCCAGGGCACCAGCGTGCCGGGCTTGGCCAGACTGGCGCGGAACAGGTCGGACAGATCGAGTACCGCCTGTTCGGCCTTGTACGGGTCGATCACCACCAGGCTGGCGATGCTGTTCAGGCTGTTGAACAGGAAGTGCGGGCGGATACGCGCCTGCAAGGCCTCGATCCGCGCGCGCAGCTCCGCCTGCTGCTGCCGACGCCACTGGCTCTGCAGATAAAAGTAGCGCAACAACAGCGCCGACATGATCAGGCTGATCAGGCCATGGCGCAGGTATAGGTTGACCTCGCCACTGCGCGGCAACGGCCCGCCCAGCTCGAAGTAATCCGCCACGCCGGTGCAAGCCAAGGCCAGACCGACCACGATGGTGCAGCACAACGTCCCGGCCAGCGCCGCGCGCAGGCGCGCCAGCAACGGACGCAGGCGACACAGCAAGGCAGCCGAGAGCAGCACGATCCACTGCACAAACAGCGAGGTCAGCGCCAGGCGCACCCAGTTGAAGCCCGGCTGCATCGGCTCGGACAGCACCAGCACCAGCACCAGCAGCTCGGCGAGCAGAACCATGCTCAGCAGCGCCTCGGGCAGGCACAGCTCCGGCAGGAAGAAGTCGTCGTCAGGGCCGAGACTGCGCCCTTGGTTGAACCATTTGATTTGCATCCCGGCAGTTTCCTTGTGCGCCCCTCGGGCGGCAAGCCAGAGCGCTGCGGATGGGCGAAATAAGGCACCCAAGTGTCGCCGCGAGCGCAGAACTGTGAGCGCGGCGACATTTTCTCAACAAGAGCCTAGAGCCTCGGTTTTCCCGGCAAGGCTGTTATTATCGGCACACTTTTTCCTTTTCGCAGGCACCGCGCCTGCCTTTCCCGCGAGTTCTGCCATGAGCACCGAGAAAACCAACCAGTCCTGGGGCGGCCGCTTCAGCGAGCCGGTCGACGCTTTTGTTGCCCGTTTCACCGCCTCCGTCGAGTTCGACAAACGCCTGTATCGCCACGACATCATGGGCTCGATCGCCCACGCGACCATGCTGGCCAAGGTCGGCGTGCTGACCGACGCAGAGCGCGACAGCATCGAGGCCGGGCTCAAGCAGATCCAGGCGGAAATCGAAGCCGGCCAGTTCGACTGGCGCATCGATCTGGAAGACGTGCACATGAACATCGAGGCGCGCCTGACCGACCGCATCGGCGTCACCGGCAAGAAGCTGCACACCGGTCGTAGCCGCAATGACCAGGTGGCCACCGACATCCGCCTGTGGCTGCGTGACGAGATCGACCTGATCCTCGCCGAAATCACCCGCCTGCAGCAGGGCCTGCTCGGTCTGGCGGAAGCCGAAGCCGACACCATCATGCCCGGCTTCACCCATCTGCAGACTGCCCAACCGGTCACCTTCGGCCACCACCTGCTGGCCTGGTTCGAGATGCTCAGCCGTGACTACGAGCGCCTGGTCGACTGCCGCAAACGGGTCAATCGCATGCCGCTGGGCTCGGCGGCCCTGGCCGGCACCACCTACCCAATTGCCCGCGAGATCACTGCAGAACTGCTGGGTTTCGACGCCGTTGGCGGCAACTCGCTGGATGGCGTGTCCGATCGCGATTTCGCCATCGAATTCTGCGCCGCCGCCTCGCTGGCGATGATGCACCTGTCGCGCTTCTCCGAAGAACTGGTGCTGTGGACCTCGGCGCAGTTCCAATTCATCGACCTGCCCGATCGCTTCTGCACCGGCTCCTCGATCATGCCGCAGAAGAAGAACCCGGACGTACCGGAACTGGTACGCGGCAAGACCGGCCGCGTGTTCGGCGCCCTGACCGGCCTGCTGACCCTGATGAAAGGCCAGCCACTGGCCTACAACAAGGACAACCAGGAAGACAAGGAACCGCTGTTCGACGCCGCCGACACCCTGCGCGACTCGCTGCGTGCCTTCGCCGACATGGTTCCGGCCATCAAGCCCAAGCGCGAAGTCATGCGCGAAGCGGCCCGCCGCGGCTTCTCCACCGCCACCGACCTGGCTGACTACCTGGTGCGCAAGGGCCTGCCGTTCCGCGACTGCCACGAAATCGTCGGCCACGCGGTGAAGTACGGCGTCGACAGCGGCAAGGACCTAGCCGAGATGAGCCTGGACGAGCTGCGCCAGTTCAGCGAACAGATCGGCGACGACGTGTTCGCCGTGCTGACCCTGGAAGGCTCGGTCAACGCCCGCGACCATATCGGTGGCACCGCACCAAACCAGGTGCGCGCCGCTGTGGCGCGGGGCAAGGAGCTGCTGGCGACACGCTGATCGCCAGACAAGGGAAAGGGACTTCCCATGTTCGAACTGTTGTTACGCGGCCTGCTTTTCCTGGGCGAGGCCGTCTTGGAGCTGATCTTCAGCTACCTCTTCTATAGCGCGGGCTGGCTGGCACTGCGCCTGCTGACTCTGGGCCGCTATCCACGCCTGCCGCTACGCGTGTCCGACCCCATCAACTCGCGCAGCAGCTGGATTGCTGCCTTCGGCTTCCTCTGCCTGGTCGGCATGCCGCTGGCCACCCTGGTCTTTCTCTACGGTTGAACACTTCGAGAGCATTCGCATGAGCCTGCATATTCGCCCCGCCACCATTGACGACGCCGCGCTGATCCTGCGGTTCATCACCGACCTGGCCATCTACGAGAAGGCCGAGCACGAGGTGAAGACCGATGTGGCCGGTATCCGCGATAGCCTGTTTGGCGCCGACAGCACCACCCACGGCCTGATCTGCGAGCTGGATGGTGTGCCCGTCGGCTTCGCCGTGTACTTCTTCAGCTACTCGACCTGGCTGGGCAAGCACGGCATTTACTTGGAAGACCTCTACGTCGCCCCCGAGTACCGCAAGCACGGTGCTGGCAAGGCCCTGCTGCGGCATCTGGCCCAGCTGGCCGTGGCCAAGGGCTGCGGGCGCATGGAGTGGGCGGTGCTGGACTGGAACACCCCGGCCATGGAGTTCTACGAAGCCTTCGGCGCCCGACCCAAGATTGACTGGATCAGCTACCGTCTGACTGGCCAGGCGCTGCTGGACTTCGCCGCCGGCTAACTTGGAGACTCAACATGCGCCTGCTCGCCACGCTCGCCTTGCTGCTGCTCGGCAACCCAACCTGGGCCACGCCGCTGCCCATCCCCGCCAGCAGCAGCTGGCACCTGCAGCTCAATGGCGCGCTGCAAACACCCAACCGGCACGTCTACGATATCGACCTGTACGACACGCCCAAGCAGACCATTGGCAATCTCAAGGCCCAGGGGCGCATCGTCATCTGCTATTTCAGCGCCGGCACCTGGGAGGACTGGCGCAGCGACGCCAAGCTCTACCCCAAGGCCGCCCTGGGCAAGCCGCTGCCTGACTGGCCCGGCGAGCGCTGGCTGGACTTTCGTCGCAGCGACGTGCGTGCGCTGCTGGCCAAGCGCCTGGACCTGGCACGCAACAAGGGCTGCCATGGCGTCGACCCGGATAACGTGGACGGCTACAGCAACACCAATGGCCTCAAGTTGACCAAGGCCCAGCAGATCGACTTCAACCGCTGGCTGGCCAAGGAAGCGCACAAGCGCAACCTCAGCGTCGGCCTGAAGAATGCCGTCGACCTACTGCCGCAACTAGCCAGCCACTTCGACTTCGCCGTCAACGAGAGCTGCTACCAGTACAACGAATGTGCTGGCTACAGCTTGCTACGCAGCCAGGGCAAGCCGGTGTTCATTGCCGACTACCGACCCTACAACAGCAAGCTGTGCAGCCAGGCCAAGGCTGCCGGCTATCGCCTGCAGTTCTTCAAGCTCGACTTGAAGGGTGTCGGCAAACCCTGCCCCTGATCGACGCAAGCAAACCAGCCTTAGTCCGGCAGGCTGGCGCAGCAGCCGTAACGGAGCGTTGAATACCCCAGACATGGCACACTGCGCGCCTGATACCGAGGAGCCGCCCATGAGCGAGCATGACGACAGCGAAGAAGAAGCCTTCGCCGAAGAAACCCTGATCCAGGCCATCGAGAACCAGCTCGAAGCGGACAGCCCACCCGCCGCCAAGGCCACCCTGAACAAGCTGACCTTGGTCGGCTACGAGCGCGAGGAAATCCTCCAGCTCATGGCCCTGGTGCTGGCCCACGAGATCGGCGCAATGTTGCGTGACGACCGCGCCTTCGACATGGCCTGGTACGAACAGGCCCTGCGCGCCCTGCCCGAATTGCCAAACGAGGACTGAACACGAGCATAAAAGCTCAGGGACTGTGTTGAGCTCCGTCTGTTTCACCCCGCCCCCAGACTGCTAAGGTGAAGTCATACTCTGGCCGGGATGCATACCTGTGTTGGATTGCTCCACTTATCGCCTTCGCCAGTGCCTGCTAATGGCCCTGTGCTGCTTATGCATGCAGGGCTTGGGCGTGGCAGACGAGATAATGCGCATTGGTGCCGAAGACGACTGGTATCCCTACACCGCCCTGCGCGACGGCCAGGTGCAGGGCATGTCGGTCGACATCGTGCGTGCCGCCTTCGCCGCCAGCAACACCCGCATCGAATTGCAGCCCTATCCTTATTCGCGCTGCATGGAGCTGACCCGTATCGGGCAGCTCGCCGCCTGCTTCAATACCGCGCCGGATGCCCGCATCGCCTCCGAGTTCCGCCTGCCCGAAGAAGCGCTGTTCAGCGATGACATCCTGCTCTGGGCCAATAGCAGCCAGGCGGCACCCATCACCGACCTCAAGCAGCTGGCCGGACGCAAGGTCGCGGTGACCATCGGTTACGAGTACGGCAGCGCCTTCGACAATAACCACGAACTGCTGCGAGTGCCGGTGCGCCGTGATCGCAATGGTTTTCGCATGCTGCAGCACGGCCGGGTCGAGTTCACCGCCGCCTACCGTGGCACCGCACAGGCACTGTTTCGCGAGGAGCCGGAGCTGCGCGACGCGTTCAGACCGGTAGCTACTCTGCAGCAGGCCAAGCTCTACCTGAGTTTTTCCCGCTACCACCCGCAGGCCGAAGCCCTGCAGCAGCGCTTTGACCAGGGCATGCGCACCATCAGAAGCAACGGCCGCTACCAGCAGATACTTGCCCAATGGCAGCATCAACAGGCGGCAGACTGAGCCGCGCCCGCTACACTGAAAACTGGTCGCGGGCGCGCCGAAACGTCAACAGACCCTAGCCCCATAACAAGAACCCGGAGTCCTTATGGCCTACACCCCCGAACTGATCGCCGAGATGGAAATCCTCGCCCTGTACAACCTGGACAACGTGCAGGAAGGCATCAAGGTGCATAACAACGCCGCCAACAAAGCCCAGGCAGCCATCACCCGCCTGCACGAGAAAGGCCTGGTCACCCAGGCAGACGGTGGCTACCTGACCAGCCTCGGCCTGGATGCCGCCGAACACGCCCAGGCCCTGCTGACCATCCTCACCCCGCAACACGCCTGATCCGGCTCACGCTGCGGGTCAGCCAAGCCCGCAGCGCCAGGGTTCTGCTTGCCCTACAGCGCAGCCAAGGGCCTGCCGATACAACGACAAGGACCCTGCCACGTCGTCGCGACGACTGGTAGGCTTGCCGTAATCCCCGGCTCGAGCAGTACATGACGCGCACCCAGGAAATCCGCCCGGACATCAACGACGGCATCGACCGCAAGGTGCTGGCGCAACTGCGCGCGCGCTTTCTCAAGGTCAACAGCGGACGCCTGGCGCGGGCCATGCAAGCGCTGTCGACACGCCAGCAACTGGTGCTCAAGCTGTTGCCGCTGCTGCTGCATGTGAATCACCCACTGCTCCCCGGCTATGTTTCCGGCACCGCCCCGGCCGGGTTGTGCGGCTTCGAGCCGAGTGACGAGCTGCTTGCCGAAGCCACCCGCCTGACCCGCTCCTTCACCTACAAGCCACGCCGCGGTAATCCGCCGCTGCCGATCCATGGCCTGTTCCTGATGGGCAGCCTGGGCACCGTGGCCCAGGCCGAACAGAGCGACATGGACCTGTGGGTCTGCCACGCACCGAGTCTGGACGGCAAAGCCCTGCACGAGCTGCGCAAAAAGTGCGACCTGCTCGAAGCCTGGGCCGCTACCCAGGGTGCCGAGGCGCATTTCTTCCTGGTCGACCCGGCGCGCTTCACCGCCGGCGACCGCGAGGACGCCCAGTTGACCTCCGACGACTGCGGCACCACCCAGCACTATCTGCTGCTCGACGAGTTCTACCGCACGGCGATCTGGCTCGGCGGGCGCACGCCACTGTGGTGGCTGGTGCCGGTCTACGAAGAGGCCAACTACGCCGCCTACACCCACGCCCTGCTGAGCAAGCGCTTCATCCGCGCCGAAGAGGTGCTCGACCTCGGCCACCTGGCGCGCATTCCGCCGGGCGAGTTCATCGGCGCTGGCATGTGGCAGCTGTTCAAGGGCATCGAGTCACCCTACAAGTCGGTGCTCAAGCTGTTGCTCACCGAGGTCTACGCCAGCGAACACCCGCGGGTGGAGTGCCTGAGCCTGCGCTACAAGCAGGCGGTGTTCGCCAACCGCCTCGATCTCGACGAGCTGGACCCCTACATCGTGGTCTACCGCCGCCTGGAGGAATACCTCACCGGGCGCGGTGAGCTGGAGCGCCTGGAGCTGATCCGTCGCTGCCTGTACCTCAAGGTCAACAAGAAGCTCAGCAGCCCGCCGCGAAACCGTGCCAAGAGCTGGCAGCGCCTGCTGTTCGAGCGCCTGACCAGCGAGTGGCACTGGAGCCAGCGCGAGCTGGCAATGCTCGACAGCCGCAGCCAGTGGAAGGTGCGCCAGGTCAGCGCCGAGCGCCGCGCGCTGGTCAACGAGCTGACCTACAGCTATCGCTTTCTCTCCCAGTTCGCCCGCAGCGAGCAGACCGGCAGCCAGCTCAACAGCCGGGATCTCGGCGTGCTCGGCCGGCGTCTGTATGCGGCGTTCGAGCGCAAGGCCGGGAAGATCGAATTCATCAACCCGGGGATCGCCCCGGATCTGGCCGAAGACACCCTGACCCTGGTCCACAGCACCAACGCCGAGGCCGGTGGAGAAACCCAGTGGGCGCTGTACAACGGCAGCCTGAACGGCCAGGAATGGCCGGACTTCGCCCCGCTGAAGCGAGCCCGCGAGCTGATCGAACTGCTCGCTTGGTGTCACCGCAACGGCGTGATCGACAGCAGCACGCGCCTGTCGCTGCACCCCGGCAGCAGCGACCTGAGCGAATTCGAGTTGTCCAACCTGCTCAGCAGCCTGCAACAGACCCTGCCGCTGCCCATGCCGCCGGTGGCGGAAGAAGCCCTGCTGCACGGCGCCGAACCGGCCGAGGTGCTGCTGCTGGTGAATGTTGGCCTCGACCCGCTGAAGGCACACAGCCAGCTCAACGTGCACATGACCACCGGCCGCACCGACTCGCTGGGCTATTCGGGGGTACGCGAAAACCTGGTGGTGACCCTCGACCAGGTCAGCCTGAACAGCTGGAACGAACTGCTGGTCAGTCGCTACGACGGCCCGAATGCCCTGCTCGACTGCCTGCGCGACTACAGCAACAGTCTGCCGGCCGACGGCCGCCGCCCGCGCCTGCAGGTCCGCTGCTTCTGTCGCAACCGCGCCGCCGCCATCGCCCAACGCGTCGAGGAACTGTTCCGCGATGTTCTGGCCAGCCTCGGCAGCCATCGCCATAGCCGTTACCTGCTGCAAGTGCAGCAGCACTATCACGTCCTCGAGCTGCATCCGGGCCAGGTCAGCCACAGTACCCTGGCCGATCTACCGGCGCTGATCGAGCACCTCGGCGAGGAACATGCGGAGTACAGCCCGCTGCAGGTCGATCGTTTCGCCCTGGAAGGCGAAGACCTGGCGTTGATCCTGCCGCTTGGCCGACCCGAATGCATCCAGGTGTTCTATCGCCTGGACGGTGCGCAGGCCGAACTCAGCGTGCTCGACGAGCACAACGCGCTGTGGCGCCAGCGCCTGCCGTATCGCGATGAGCAAAGCCTGCTCACCCCGCTGCAGCGCTTCCTGCAGTCGGTACTGTATAGGCGCAACGCCCTGCTGCCACTGGACAATCCACTGCCCGCGGCAGCGCTGGAAGTGCTGTATTACGAAGTGCTACCCGCGCCGCCACAACGCGCCCGCCATCTTGAACGGCGCACGCCGCCAGAGGCGCCGGTGAGCCACCCGTTCTATGACGTGCAGGCGATCGTCGAGCCAGCCGACCAGGCCCACGTGCACGTCACCCTGTACTGCAACCATCGCGAGTTTTCCGAGCTGGAATATGGCGCCGACCTGTTCGCCGCGGTGGCCCGGCACATCCTCGCCCAGCGCCGCACCAGCGAGCGCTACCCCTGCTACATCACCGACCTGGATCTGTCGCGCATTCTCGGTGACGGCCAGGCGCAGACCATTCACTACCTGCGCTACAAGAGCGAACTGGAAACGGCGCTGAACAACGCCCTGCAAAACGCCTGATAATCCGCTCAAAACCGGACAAGGATGCCGCGATGACCCTTACCACCACACTGTTCGGCGCCGCCGCCCTCGGCAGCGGCTACTGGTTCTGGCGCAAACTGCGCCGCCAGCGACGTGATGCGTTCATCGCCGGTTTCGCCTTTCCCGAGCGCCTGCGTAGCAAGCTGCAGGAGCGTTACCCGCACCTCACGCCGACCCAGACCGGCGAGGTGCTGCGCGGCCTGCGCGAATACTTCCAACTGTGTCGCCTGGCCAACCGGCAGATGGTCGCCATGCCCTCGCAGGCGGTGGATCTGGCCTGGCACGAATTCATCCTCTACACCCGCCAGTACCGGGCCTTCTGCCGCAAGGGCCTGGGCCGTTTCCTGCACCATGTACCGAACGATGCGATGCCCAGTCAGCGCAGCGCCAGCGAAGGTATCCGCCGTGCCTGGCGCCTGGCCTGCCTGCGCGAGAACCTCGACCCACGGGCACCCGCGCGCCTGCCGCTGCTGTTCGCCCTGGACGCCCAGCTGGGGATCGCCGATGGCTTCCACTATCGCCTGGACTGCGGCGCCAATCCCGGCAGTTATCGCTGCGGCGATGCCTACTGTGCCAGCCATATCGGCTGCGGCTCGGGTTGTGCCAGCGGTTGCGGCGGCGACAGCGGCTCATCCGCAAGCGGCAGCGACGGAGGCGGCGATGGCGGTGGTTGCGGGGGTGGCTGCGGAGGCGGGGGCGGCGACTGAAACTCGCAGAACCTGTTTAGGATCTTTTGAGCTAGAGCCAGGCAAGGCGCAATTGGGCGAGGACGCGGAGTTTACGAGGTGTAAATGAGCAGTACTCGCTTCGCTCGCCCTTCGGGCCGCGCTCAAGCGCGTTAGCCGCAAGCGGCTTGCCGAGCCCAATTGCAACGCAGCATGGCCGACGATCAAGAGATCCTAAACAGGTTCTCAGCTGCTCATCGGCGCCTGCGGGTGCTGCAGGGCATACAGATAGCTGCCTTCCAGGCTGTGATTGGCTGCCACGCTGGCATAGCTGGCGGTAAAGCTCACCGCCAGGCCCAGGTGCTGGTAGAAGAAGTCGCCGGTTACCGCCGGCGGTATCTCCGGCACCAGGTCGCTGTCATTGACCATCCGGTAGGTCGGGATGCCCAGGCCGTTGTAGCATGCAGCGAACTGCGGCGAGGCCAGACGCGGACTGGCGAAGTTGTAATGCTGCAAGGGCTGATCAGGCCAGCGCTCGTGCAGGTCGAGCACTGCCATGCTGCTCAGCGCACAGCCCAGGCTGTGCCCGCAGACCCAGATCGGCCCGCGCGGCTGCAAGCTGTCGAGGGCCGCCAGGGCCAGGTCGCGCAGCGAGGCATAGAGTTTGAGGAAGCCATGGTGTACCGGACCGGCGCCATCGCTCCAGGGCCAGGCACGCTGGTCGGCATCCAGGTCATCCAGCCAGTCGTTTACGGACTCGGTGCCACGCAGCACCAGATAGGTTTCACCCTGGTCATTGGCGGCGGCGAAGCCGAACGGCTCGGACTCGTTGAGAAAATGCAGCTCGCTGAGAATGCTCCACACCGGCGCGGAAAAGCGCCAGCCCGGCATGTCCGGCGGGGTCCAGTGGAAATCCTCGGGGCGATGCGGCTGACGCTGAGCCAGCCACTGACGATATTGCCCGTAGGCCTGATCGACCAGGCGCGCGCACAGCAGGGCACGGTCGAGGGAAAACTCACGGGGGAAATACAGGGGCAGGCTGGACATACGGGGCCTCCTTGCCGGCGTGTGGCTTTGTCACTCTAGTCCACTGACTGACAAATGCCGGGATCGTTCCACGCCGGACAGCTAACGATCAATTCAACTGATAGTTACTACGCCAAACCTGCATTATTCAATCGAACAACCTTGAGCGACTCTAGCGCCACCCACCCATACGGCGCAGGAGACTCGACATGGCCAGACCAACCCCGCAACACCACGACAGCGGCAACCTGGCCGGCCTGGGGCTGTTCGGCATCGTCTTCTGCGTGCTGCTGAGCCTGGGCGCCGGCCTGTTGCGTGAGCTGCCCGGCAGCCACGGTAATGACCAGGCGGCACTGCCGGAGATAGCCCACAGCTTGCTGTCCAGCCTGCGCAGC
Source organism: Aquipseudomonas guryensis (assembly GCF_014164785.1). Lineage (GTDB taxonomy): Bacteria > Pseudomonadota > Gammaproteobacteria > Pseudomonadales > Pseudomonadaceae > Aquipseudomonas > Aquipseudomonas guryensis. The sequence continues at coordinate 842,477 of NZ_JACJFN010000001.1, forward strand.
GGTCACTGAGATCATGCAGATTTCCGCCCAACAGGCGCTGCTGCTGGCAGTCTTCCTCACCCTCAGCAACGCCCCGGCCCTGGCGGGCAATGGCAAGGTGGTGGGGGGCGGCATCGCCCGCACCATCGAATGCAACCAGACCCTGGCGCGCAACCTGGAACTCGACGAGCAGCTCAAGCGCCTGCCCGGAAACCCGCCGGACAAGCGGCGCGAGGCGCTTGCCAGCACCTTCGACCTGAGTGGCCTGGATTGCCAGGCCGCCTGACTCAGCGGCTGTATTCGCCCGCCGCTTCCGGCTGATATTCCACCGCCAGCAGGGTCAGCTTGAGCAGCTTGCCGCCAGGTGCCGGCCAGTCGATGTGCTGGCCGACCGACAGGCCGAGCAGTGCACAGCCCACCGGCGCGAGGATCGATACCGTGCCTTCGGCTCCGGCATCCTGCGGATAGACCAGAGTCAGGTGGTAATCCTTGCCGCTGCTCTCCTCGCGGCAATGCACCCGCGAGTTCATCGTCACCACCCCCGCCGGCACTTCCGCATGGCCCACCACCTGGGCCCGCGCCAGCTCTGTTTCCAGGGCAGCCGCGGCCGGGCCGAAGTCCTCCAGCGTGTCGAGCAGGCGCTCCAGACGTTGCAGATCGAGACGGGTGATGGTGATGGCTGGGGTGCTGCTCATGGCTGCGTTGAATCTCCTTGATGCTAGAAATGACAAAACCCCGCCCGAAGGCGGGGTTTTGATCGACAAGTCAGAATTCAACCTAGCACAAGCCTACCGACAAAAGCGACTGCATGGTCATCCACGCAGTGGCGGGCGCAGTCTTTGTTGTGCGGCCTGGCAGATTTGCCGGCGCCGCGCGCCATCTGCCTTGCCCCATTCGAGGATCTCGGCCAGGGTGCGACCACAGCCCAGGCACTCATCGTGATCATCCAGGCAGCACTGGCGACGGCAGGGCGACTCGACCGCTTCTACGCGGGCCGGATCGGCGCTCTGTAAATCAGAGCTCTTCGAATTCGAGCTGCTCACCGGACTGCTCCAGGGTCACCCGCGCCAGTAACTCGCCCAGCGGCTCTTCGCTGGTATCGCAGATCCACAGGCTCTGCTCTTCGTCGTAGTCGAAGTGGAAACCACCGGAACGCGCCGCCACCCACAGCTGGCGGATCGGTTCCTGGCGGCTGAGGATCAGCTGAGTACCGTTCTCGAAACGCACGGTCAGCACGCCGGCGGAGTTTTCCAGATCGATGTCCATGTCGCTGTCGTCGAAAATATCTTCCACGGCCTCTTGCACGGCATCGACCAGATCATGGAAACGGGCTTCGCTCAAACTCATTACAACTACCTCAGGGAAGGGATGCGGGGTCGGCCAGGTTCTGCCGGTAGGCGCCGGGGCTCTGCCCGGTCCAGCGGCGGAAGGCACGGGCCAGGGAACCGGCCTCGCTGAAACCGACGAGGAAGGCGATTTCCGCCAGTTCCAACGCCGGGTCGCGCAGATAATGCAGTACCAGTTGCTCGCGCGTCTCGTCGAGCAACTGGCTAAAGGATAACCCGGCCTCGCGCAAACGCCGCTGCAAAGTACGCGGACTGAGCTGCAGGGTCTGCGCCAGCAACTCCAGATCGGCGCCCTGCTCCGGCAATTGCAGGGCCAGCTCGTGGCGCGCCCGGTCGAGCACGCTATGGCCTTGCTTGAGCTGGCCGAGCAGGCGATCGGCATGCGCGTCGAGTAGCTGACGTAATTGTGCATCGGCCTGGCCCAGTGGCGTGGCTAGCAGGCGCTTGGGGAACACCAGGGCATTGTCGGCCTGCTCGAACAGCACCGGGCAGCGGAAGATGCGCTGGTACTCGGAGGTATCGGCCGGCGCCGGGTACTGGAAGCGCACTTCGGTGGGTGGCACCGTCAGACCGCTGATCCAGTGGCCGAAGGTCACCCAGCCGGCCAGCGTCTCCTCGGCGTGCAGCCTCTGATGCTGCGGCAGTGACGGGTGCCAGCTGTGCACCACCTGCGGCTCCAGGCCCGGGCGCGGCGGCTCCTCGTCCAGCTCGACGCGGCCGAGGTTGCCGACCAGGCTGGCATAGCGCGCCTGCCGGTGCAGGGCATCGGAGAGGGTCGCGCAACTCATGATCAGGTAGCCAAGCACGCCGTAGTAGCCGGGGCGGATCGCTTCGCCGAGGTGCAGGCCAAGCTGCTGGTCGCCGGTCAGGCGCACGCCTTCGGCGAGCAGCTCCAGGTAGGCGCTGGCTGCCACGCGTTGATCACGCTGGCCGAGCAGGCTCGGGCTCAGCTGCACCTTGGCCAGCAGATCGGCACTGGCGAAGCCCTGGCGTTCCAGGTAATCGAGCAGGCCTTGCAGGTAGGCGACCGAGACCGAGCTGGCGAGAGAGGCTGGGCTTTCCATCGGGACTCCGTTTTTTATTCGCCATGCTAGCCGCAAACCTGCCCAGGCAGGCAAGCCAAACGCGCCATTGACTGGGGTTTACAGAGCCCGCCGGGCGGGAATTCCAGCGCATAGGCAAGCTGTCGGGGGGCCGGTATACTCCCGAGCAATCTCGATTTCGCAAAGGAATTCACCATGAAGCGCCTGCTGCTGCCCTTCATCGCGCTCGTCGTCGTTACTGCTGCCCTCGCCGGCTGCGGCCAGAAAGGCCCGCTTTACCACCCGGATGATGAGAAAACCACGCAAGATCGCGACAAAGACGTTTTCCTCTAAGGGGGTTCCATGCAAGCCTTTACCAACCGCGACGGGCAACTGTTCGCGGAGGGCGTGGCCCTGTCCGCCATCGCCGAGCGCTTCGGCACGCCGACCTACGTCTACTCGCGCGCCCACATCGAGGCGCAATACCGTGCCTATGCCGATGCCCTGGCGGGTATGCCGCATCTGGTCTGTTTCGCCGTCAAGGCCAACTCCAACCTCGGCGTGCTGAACGTGCTGGCGCGCCTCGGCGCCGGCTTCGACATCGTCTCCCGCGGTGAGCTGGAGCGCGTGCTGGCCGCCGGTGGCGAACCGGCCAAGATCGTCTTCTCCGGCGTCGGCAAGAGCCGCGACGACATGCGCCGCGCCCTCGAAGTCGGCGTGCACTGCTTCAACGTCGAATCGGTGGACGAGCTTGAGCGCCTGCAATTGGTTGCCGCCGAGCTGGGCAAGACCGCGGCCATCTCGCTGCGAGTCAACCCGGACGTGGATGCCGGCACCCACCCGTACATCTCCACCGGCCTCAAGGAAAACAAGTTCGGCATCGACATCGAGCAGGCGCCGGCTGTCTACGCTCGCGCCGCCGCGCTGCCGAACCTGGAAGTAGTTGGGGTCGACTGCCACATCGGTTCGCAGCTGACCAGCCTGCCGCCCTTCCTCGATGCCCTGGAGCGCCTGCTGGCGCTGATCGACCTGCTCGCCGCGCAAGGCATCCGGATCAAGCATCTGGACCTCGGCGGCGGTCTCGGTGTGCAGTACCGCGACGAGCAACCACCGTTGGCCGGTGACTACATCGCCGCCGTGCGCGAGCGCATCAAGGGCCGCGACCTGGCCTTGGTATTCGAGCCGGGCCGCTCAATCGTCGCCAACGCCGGCGTGCTGCTGACCCGCGTGGAATACCTCAAGCACACCGAGCACAAGGATTTCGCCATCGTCGATGCGGCGATGAACGACCTGATCCGCCCGGCGCTGTACCAGGCCTGGATGGACGTTACCCCGGTGCAGCCGCGTGAAGGCGCGACGCGCAACTACGACCTGGTCGGACCGATCTGCGAGACCGGCGACTTCCTGGCCAAGAACCGCGAATTGGCCCTGGCCGAAGGCGACCTGCTGGCCGTGCGCTCGGCCGGTGCCTATGGCTTCGTCATGAGCTCCAACTACAACACCCGCGGCCGCGCCGCCGAGGTGCTGGTGGATGGTGCGCAGGCCTTCGAAGTGCGCCGCCGCGAACCCCTGGCCGAACTCTACGCCGGCGAAAGCCTGCTGCCGGAGTAAGCGACCATGCTGCTGCGCTTTACCAAGATGCACGGCCTCGGCAACGACTTCATGGTCCTCGACCTGATCAGCCAGCACGCGCATATCCAGCCCAAGCATGCCAAGGCCTGGGGTGATCGCCACACCGGCGTCGGCTTCGACCAGCTGCTGCTGGTTGAGGCGCCGAGCAACCCGGATGTCGACTTCCGCTACCGCATCTTCAACGCCGATGGCTCGGAAGTGGAGCAGTGCGGCAACGGTGCACGCTGCTTCGCCCGCTTCGTCATCGACAAGCGCCTGACCGTGAAGAAGCAGATCCGCGTCGAGACCAAGGGCGGCGTCATCGAGCTGAACCTGCGCCCCGATGGCCAGATCACCGTCGACATGGGCCCGCCGCGCCTCGACCCCAAGGTCATCCCGTTCCAGGCCGAGGCCGAGGCGCTGAGCTATGCGGTCGAGGTCGACGGGCAGAGCGTCGAGCTGGCCGCCGTGTCCATGGGCAACCCGCATGCGGTGCTGCGCGTCGCTGACCTAGACAACGCCCCGGTGCACAGCCTCGGGCCGAAGCTGGAACATCACCCGCGCTTCCCGCAGCGGGTCAATGTCGGTTTCCTCCAGGTGCTCGATCGCCAGCATGCGCGCCTGCGTGTGTGGGAGCGCGGCGCCGGCGAGACCCAGGCCTGTGGCACCGGTGCCTGCGCCGCAGCCGTGGCGGCGATTCGCCAGGGATGGATGGATTCACCGCTGCAGCTGGATTTGCCCGGCGGCAAGCTGTGCATCGAGTGGGCAGGCCCGGGCCAGCCGGTTATGATGACCGGACCCGCCGTTCGCGTGTACGAAGGACAAGTCCGTCTATGAGTGACAGCCAGGATCAGCCCGTTCAGCTCGACGCGGAGGCAGTCGCCGCCTACCTGCGGCAGCATCCAGAGTTCTTTATCGACCACGACGAGCTGATTCCCGAGCTGCGCATTCCGCACCAGCGCGGCGACACCGTGTCGTTGGTCGAGCGTCAGGTGAAACTGCTGCGCGAGCGCAATATCGAGATGCGTCACCGCCTGTCGCAACTGATGGACGTGGCCCGCGACAATGACCGCCTGTTCGACAAGACCCGTCGCCTGATCCTCGCCCTGCTCGATGCCAGCAGCCTGGAAGAAGTCATCAGCGCCAGCGAAGACAGCCTGCGCCACGAGTTCCAGGTGCCCTTCGTCAGCCTCATCCTGTTCAGCGAAACGCCACTGGGCGTCGGCCGCGCGGTGACCAGCGCCGAGGCGCACCAGGCCATCGGTAGCCTGCTGGCCGGCGGCAAGACCACCTGCGGCGTACTGCGCCCCAACGAACTGGAATTTCTCTTCGGTGCCGATGAGTTCGCCCAGGTCGGCTCGGCCGCCGTGGTCAGCCTCAGCCACCAGGGCCTGCATGGCGTGCTGGCCATCGGCAGCCCGGACCCGCAGCACTACAAGAGCAGCCTCGGCACCCTGTTCCTCGGCTACGTCGCCGAAGTCCTAGCCCGCGTGCTACCGCGCTTCGCCGCGCCGCTGCGTTCGGTACGCTGACTCCCGTAGGAGCGAGCTCTGCTCGCGAAGCTTTTGCGGATCGTTTCGCGAGCAGAGCTCGCTCCTACCCGCATCCCCGCGCCTGGAGCCATCCATGCAGGATCACCTCGACGCCTATCTCGAACACCTGCGCCGCGAGCGCCAGGTGTCGCCGCACACCCTCGACGGCTATCGGCGTGACCTGCTGAAAGTCCTCGCCCTCTGCGAGAAAAACACCATCGCCCACTGGAACGACCTCGACGGCCGCAGCCTGCGCAGTTTCATTGCCCGTCTGCACGCCCAGGGCCAGTCCAGTCGCTCGCTGGCCCGCCTGCTCTCGGCGGTGCGCGGCCTCTATCAGTACCTCAACCGCGAAGGCCTGTGCCGGCATGATCCGGCTACCGGCCTCAGCCCGCCCAAGGGCGAACGACGCCTACCGCGCACCCTCGACGCCGACCGCACCGTGCAGCTGCTGGACGGCGCAGTGGAGGACGATTTCATCGCCCGCCGCGACCAGGCCATGCTCGAGCTCTTCTATTCATCCGGCCTGCGCCTGTCCGAGCTGGTCGGCCTCGACCTGAGCGGCCTCGACCTGCCAGGCGGGCTGGTGCGGGTAGTCGGCAAGGGCAACAAGACACGCGAGCTGCCGGTTGGCAGCAAGGCCCGCGAAGCGCTGCAGGCCTGGCTGGAGTTGCGCCTGCTGAGCAACCCGGCCGACGGTGCCGTGTTCGTCAGCCAGCAGGGCCGTCGCCTCGGCGCCCGCGCCGTGCAGCTGCGCGTGCGCCAGGCCGGGGTGCGGGAGCTGGGGCAGAACCTGCACCCGCACATGCTGCGCCACAGCTTCGCCAGCCATATGCTGGAGTCATCCCAGGATCTGCGTGCGGTGCAGGAACTGCTCGGGCATGCCGATATCAGCACCACGCAGATCTACACCCACCTGGATTTCCAGCACCTGGCGGCGGTCTATGACCAGGCCCATCCGCGGGCCAAACGCAGTAGCGCCAGCACCGAACATGACGCGGCCCGCGCGTCTGCAAACGCCAACAGCAGTACGGGAAACGATGAATGAGCCTGCGCCTGATCACCTTCGACCTCGATGACACCCTGTGGGATGTGGCGCCGGTGATGCACGGTGCCGAGGCCAGCCTGCGTGACTGGCTGGCCGTGCAGGCGCCACGCCTGGGGCCGGTGCCGATCGAGCACCTGTGGGCAATCCGCAGCCGCCTGCTGGGCGCCGAGCCGATGCTCAAGCACCGCCTCAGCGAGCTGCGCCGACGCATCCTGTTCCACGCCCTGGAGGACGCCGGTTACGCCGAGGCCGAATCACGCGAACTGGCCGAACAGGGCTTCCAGGTGTTTCTCGCCGCCCGCCACCGGGTCGAATTGTTCCCCGAAGTGCACCCGACCCTGGAGCGCCTGGCCCTGCGCTTCAGCCTGGGAGTGATCACCAATGGCAATGCCGACGTGCGCCGCCTGGGCCTGGCCGACTACTTCCAGTTCGCCCTGTGCGCCGAGGAACTGGGTATCGGCAAACCCGACCCGCACCCGTTCCAGACCGCCCTGCAGCGCGCCGGGGTGGCGGCTGCGCAGGCCGTGCATATCGGCGACCATCCCAGCGACGACATTGCCGGGGCACGCGCCGCCGGCATGCGTGCGATCTGGTTCAACCCGCAGGGCAAGGCCTGGCAAGGCGATGAGCTGCCGGATGCACAAATCACCAGCCTGGCCGAGTTGCCGGCGCTGCTGGAACGCTGGTAGTGGCGCGAATGTGCCGAGCAGCACTGGTGACCGAACCCGCCGCCAGGCAGACATGAAAAAGCCCGCCGATTGGCGGGCTTTTTCATCACGACAGCAGCCTCAGATGGGGCGGCTGCCGTATTTGCTGTCCGGCTTCTTGGGCGGATCGGCCACGACGTTGGCCTCGACTTCCTGCACCTTGCCACCACGCGAGAGGAACTCTTCCATGGCCTTGGCCAGGGCGTCGCGTTCCTTCTGCTTGGCTTCGATGCTCGGCAGTTCTTCGACATCCACCGCCGCCTTGGCTTTCTTGCCAGGTTTGGCGCTGGGGACGTCGGAGCCGCTGTCTTCGCTATCGTCCGCGACATCGTCGTCGGCCGCTTCCAGCTCCTCGCCTTCGTCCTCGTCGCCAGCTTCGAGTTCGTCTTGTTCCAGTTCTTCGTCGCTCATGTTCTACCTCATGACTTACGCAAAGCAGGTTAGTTATAGCCCAGCCGCGTGCATTGCAAACGCCGCCAGAAAAAATTCATGGGCCATTGCCCGTGACTCATGCGAGCTCACCCTGGAGCGTCGCAAGCACACGGCGGGCGCCACCCCGATCCCGGTGTTCACCGAGGTAAATCCCTTGCCAGGTACCCAGCGCCAGCTCCCCCGAGGTTATCGGCAGGCTTAGCTGACAGCCCAGCAGACTGGACTTGAAATGTGCCGGCAGATCGTCCGGCCCTTCGTAGTCGTGTTCATAGCCGTCTGCGCCCTGGGGCACAAGACGATTGAAGAAGCGCTCGAAGTCACGTCGCACCGCACCATCGGCATTCTCGTTGACGGTCAGCGAGGCCGAGGTGTGCTGCAGCCACAGGTGCAGCAGGCCAACTCGACAAGTGCGCAGCTCAGGCAATCCGGCAAGAAGCTCATCCGTCACCAGGTGGAAACCGCGTGCCCTGGCACCCAGGGTGATCACTCGTTGCAGCCACATCGTCGGCGTACCTGCAGATCCCGTTGCGGGCGCATTTTAGGGCCTGTCCGCGCGTATTTCACCTAGGCGCAGCAGAACAAATACAGTTAATTGCAACTTTAGTGACGCCGCGCCCCGCCCTGCGCAGAAGCCAGAAAAGACAAAGGGCGCCGTAGCGCCCCTTGCAATGCAACGCTTGCGCTTACTTGCGGGTGAACTCCGGGTAGGACTCCATGCCGCACTCGACGATGTCGACGCCTTCATACTCGTCTTCCTCGCTAACGCGCAGGCCCATGACCAGCTTGATCAGGCCCCAGGCCAGCAGGCTGGCAACGAACACCCAGGCGAAGATGCAGGCCACGCCCAGCAGCTGGGCGGCGAAACTGGCGCCGCTGTTGGTCAGCGGTACGGCAAGCACACCCCAGATGCCACTGACACCGTGCACCGAGATGGCGCCGACCGGGTCATCGATACGCAGCTTATCCAGCAGCAGGATGCTGAACACCACCAGCACACCGCCGACTGCACCGATCAGCGCCGCCTGCACACCGGTCGGCGTGGACGGCTCGGCAGTGATCGCCACCAGACCAGCAAGAGCACCGTTGAGGATCATGGTCAGGTCGGCCTTGCCGAACAGGATGCGCGCCACCACCAGTGCCGCCAGCAGGCCACCGGCCGCGGCCAGGTTGGTGTTGACGAATACCGAAGCCACCGCGTTGGCATCGCTGATGGTACTCATCTTCAGCTGCGAACCGCCGTTGAAGCCGAACCAGCCGAACCACAGGATGAAAGTGCCCAGGGTCGCCAGCGGCAGGTTGGCGCCGGGGATCGCGTTGATCTGGCCATTGCTGCCGTACTTGCCCTTGCGCGCGCCGAGCAGAATCACCCCGGCCAGGGCCGCGGTGGCGCCCGCCAGGTGAACGATGCCGGAACCGGCGAAGTCCTTGAAGCCGGCTTCCTTGAGGAAACCACCGCCCCAAGTCCAGTAGCCTTCCACCGGATAGATCACGCCGCACATGACCACGGCAAAAGCCAGGAAGGCCCACAGCTTCATGCGCTCGGCCACCGCACCGGAGACGATCGACATGGCCGTGGCGACGAACACCACCTGGAAGAAGAAGTCGGCACGCTTGGCGTAGTAGGGCGCGCCCTCGCCACCGGCGGCGACGGTTTCAACCGCATGCTCATCGCCGATCAGGAAACCGAAATTGGGCAGCACACCACCGGCGTCGCCGCTGTACATCAGGTAGTAGCCGAACAGCAGGTACATCACGCACGCCAGGGCGTAGAGCACGATGTTCTTGGTGAGGATTTCCGTGGTGTTCTTCGCCCGCACCAGGCCGGATTCGAGCATGGCGAAGCCTGCCGCCATCCACATCACCAGCGCACCACAGATCAGGAAATAGAAGGTATCCAGCGCATACTGCAGGGGAATCAGGGCTGTGCTTTCCATCGAGTACTCCGTTGTACCGTGAGCCATCGCGCCGCCGTTGGCGCGGACAAAAAAACGCCCGGCGAACCGGGCGTTTTGCACATCAGCAGGGCTTACAGGTTGTAGCCGCGCTCGTTGTGCTCGGAGAGGTCGAGACCGACGGTCTCGGCTTCTTCGCTGACACGCAGGCCCATGACCATATCCAGCACTTTCAGGATCACGAAGGTGACCACGGCGGTGTAGATCACAGTGACCAGTACACCTTCGATCTGAATCCAGACCTGAGCGCCGATGTCTTCGACGGTGCCGAAGCCACCCAGAGCCGGTGCAGCAAACACACCAGTGAGGATCGCACCGACGATACCGCCGATACCGTGTACGCCGAACGCGTCCAGGGAGTCGTCGTAGCCCAGCTTGCGCTTGAGGCTGGTGGCGCAGAAGAAGCAGATCACGCCAGCGGACAGACCGATTACCAGCGCGCCCATCGGGCCAGCGGTACCGGCAGCCGGGGTGATGGCAACCAGACCGGCAACCACACCGGACGCGATGCCCAGGGCGCTCGGCTTACCGTGGGTGATCCACTCGGCGAACATCCAGCCCAGAGCAGCAGCGGCGGTGGCGATCTGGGTGACCAGCATGGCCATACCGGCAGTGCCGTTGGCGGCGATGGCGGAACCGGCGTTGAAGCCGAACCAGCCGATCCACAGCATGGCGGCACCCATCAGGGTGTAGCCCAGGTTGTGCGGGGCCATGGCGGTGGTCGGGAAGCCTTTGCGCTTGCCGAGCACCAGGCAGGCCACCAGGCCAGCGATACCGGCGTTGATGTGCACCACGGTGCCACCGGCGAAGTCCAGCACGCCAGCGTCCCACAGGAAGGCGCCGTCACCGGACCAGACCATGTGGCACATCGGGGCGTAGACCAGGGTGAACCACACGGCCATGAAGATCAGCATCGCGGAGAACTTCATGCGCTCGGCGAAAGCACCGACGATCAGAGCCGGGGTGATGATGGCGAAGGTCATCTGGAAGACGATGAACACGCTCTCCGGGAAGGCACCGATCAGGCTGTCCGGGGTCAAGCCGCTGAGGAAGGCTTTGTTCAGACCGCCAACGAAGGAGTTGAAGTTAAGAACACCCTTCTCCATGCCGGTGGTATCGAACGCCATGCTGTAGCCGTAAGCAACCCAGAGGATGCTGATCAGACCGGTGATGGCAAAGCACTGCATCATTATCGAGAGGATGTTCTTCGAGCGAACCATGCCGCCGTAGAACAGCGCCAGGCCGGGGATGGTCATGAACAGCACCAGTACGGTGGCGGTCAGCATCCAGGCGGTGTCGCCGGAGTTGAGGACAACCTCTTCAGCCATGGCCAGGCCAGGGGTAAAGAGGGACACGAGGGCTCCTAGCCCTGCGATTTTACGCAGAGTCATATTGTTTTCTCCTGGGGCGTGTGAGGTTCTGAGGCTTAAACTGCGTCGGTGCCGGTTTCGCCGGTACGGATGCGGATGGCCTGTTCCAGATTGACGACGAAAATCTTGCCGTCACCGATCTTGCCGGTGTTGGCCGCCTTGGTGATCGCCTCGATAACCCGATCCAGCTGGTCGTCGGCGATGGCTACGTCGATCTTCACCTTGGGCAGGAAATCCACCACGTATTCAGCGCCACGGTACAACTCGGTGTGGCCCTTCTGCCGACCGAAGCCTTTGACTTCGGTGACGGTGATGCCCTGCACGCCGATCTCCGACAGCGACTCGCGCACGTCGTCCAGCTTGAATGGCTTGATGATGGCAGTGACTAGCTTCATTAACTCTCTCCCGTATTTGGTGGACTTGCCCCAGGAAGAACAAACCCGGCTCAAGTCTAAGCGCAGTGTCTGGCTTTTGAAACGCACCGTAGGCCATGACTGCAACCTTTCCAGTGCCAACCAACCGCATGCAGTGAAGCATTCCCCCCGCCTCACTCCGTGCACCGGTACTGCATCGGTGCACACGTCACAGGTCACTTAGCAGAAAGCTTGCCAGCTATGACAAATGCCTTGTTTTCATGGAGTTAGCCCAACAAAACGGATTTACCAAGTTTTCGACCGGCGAGTCATTGCACGCAAACGGTGCACAGCAAACGCCAGCAGTGGTCAAAAACCGTGCAGTCATGCCCTGCACCGTGGCGCCAGGGGCTGCGTGCTACACTGCCGCCCGTCTGACTTCGGAACCCCCATCATGCTGCCGCCCAAAGCTCTGCTCGACGCCCTGACCAGCCACGCCTCGCGCCTGTTCAACGGCGATACGCCGCTGCCACGCAGCGAATTCGAGGCGCAATTCAAGGTGCTGCTGCAGAGTGCGTTCAGCAAACTGGACTTGGTCAGCCGTGACGAATTCGACAGCCAGATGGTTGTTCTGGCGCGCACCCGCGCCCGTCTGGAAGCACTGGAGGCCAAGGTGGCCGCCATGGAAGCGCAGCCAAACCCGCCCGCCGACTGATCGACGATCAGCGGCCGGCGACCTGATCAAGGAGTGATCATGTCCCAGGCCATAGTCCACAGCCGTGCCCAGGTCGGCGTCGAAGCGCCGGCCGTTACCGTCGAGGCCCATCTGGCCAACGGCCTGCCGAGCATGGCGCTGGTTGGCCTGCCGGAAACGGCGGTGAAGGAAAGCAAGGACCGCGTGCGCAGCGCCATCCTCAACTCCGGCTTCGAATTCCCGCCTCGGCGTATCACCCTGAACCTGGCACCGGCCGATCTACCCAAGGATGGCGGACGTTTCGACCTGGCCATCGCCCTCGGCGTGCTGGCTGCCAGCGGCCAGGTGCCTGCCGCCAGCCTGGCCAGCCTGGAATGCCTCGGCGAACTGGCGCTGTCCGGTGCCGTGCGCCCGGTTCAGGGCGTATTGCCCGCCGCCCTGGCTGCGCGCGCGGCCGGGCGCACCTTAGTGGTGCCAAGTGCCAATGCCGAGGAAGCCTGCCTGGCCTCCGGCCTGAGCGTGCTAGCCGTCGAGCACCTGTTGCAGCTCGCCGCCCACCTCAATGGCCATACCCCGCTGGCGCCTTACCAGGCTGGTGGCCTGCTGCGCACCTGCACGCCCTACCCGGACCTGGCCGAAGTGCAAGGCCAGCTGGCCGCCAAACGCGCCCTGCTGATCGCCGCCAGTGGCGGCCATAATCTGCTGTTTACCGGGCCACCTGGCACCGGCAAGACCCTGCTGGCCAGCCGCCTGCCCGGCCTGTTGCCACCACTCGACGAAGAAGAAGCGCTGCAGGTGGCCGCCATCCACTCGGTGGCCAGCCAGGCGCCGCTGACCAGCTGGCCGCAACGGCCGTTTCGCCAGCCGCACCACAGCGCCTCCGGCCCGGCCCTGGTCGGGGGTGGTGTAAAACTTCTCGCTATTTGCGGCCGTTCACAATTCCGCGCGAATAAGGCAAATTAAGTGCGAATATTGATCCGTATCGCACTTAATGACCATCCAGATCGAAGAATTCAGGTTCAACGACAAGCCTTGGTGCATTACCTGGCTCGGACGCATCATTTATCCTCCTTCGTCGAGCACTGAGCCTCGTATCACCGTCCACCTCGCCGAGCTTCTACCGGGCTTTAGCGACCCGCTGTCGGCCAAATCCCAGCCCGAACCACCGAAGTACCAGCAGGTCTCGGTCAAGGTCGGCCTCATCGCACTTCTGAAGATAGGGTCTGTTTGGCTTAATGGCGTACGGGTGCCGGTGCAGTCCAAGAATATCGAGTGCACCCTGGCGCACGAGAAATGCCATCTGGTTCGCTTCGATGACAAGGTACGAATAGGTGATAGCCAGGAGCCGATATTCGCTCCAAATCGATATCGGATTGGCCGTGACGCCCTAATCGAGAGCAGCAGCTCGTGGGTCGTGGTTATCTACGATCCAACACCAGCGCTTCGCCTAATGGTCATACCTGCGACGATCTTGTTCCAGCAGGCGCTCGCCACATCTCCGAAAGCTGTTCGGCAGCTCGTCTATGGGCAACTCGACAAGATCGTTGACCCTTCCTCTGGTTCCCTTCTGGACAAGCCAAATACGTTCTACATGATCTTGTTCAAGGACTTCCGCGATCTGGAAGGCCCTGCGCTCGCGAACCTTATCGCCGATCCTATTGCTTCCAAGGAGTACGCCCGGTTTCGCCAGTCGCTCACCACAGAAAGTGTGAATCATCGAGAGCACGGGCAACCAGCCGCTCACATCAAGCTCAATCTCCCCTTTACGAACCCGGTTCAGCTCAAAGCCAACGGCAAGTTCATGCCTTTCAGGGTGCAGCGAGGCAAGACGGAAAGCACCGAGTGGGGCTTCCTCGCAACAGAAATCACGGACCTACAAACCCGCCTTTGCTTTGATCGACTGATTATTGACCGTAAGAACAGTGCGAAGAAGGGCCTGAACGCAAACGACCCTGATCTCATACCATCGTATGGTGGGCGGAGTCGCTCCCCTGTCGAGCTGGATATGCTTGTTCTCACATCGAAGGAGGAGCCGGCAGATCATCTCGAGGCAGCCTGTGTCGAAGCTTCGGGGAACATTCTTGATCTTTCCCTTGAGCTGATAGACGACCCGAAACTGGTGCAAAAGTACCGCTCTCGGCCGCGCGCGCCTCACGGCACCGGAGACCCCGATGGCACTGCATCGCCCGGCGATCCATCAGGAAACGGCTCAACAACGGAGTTGAATGTAAAGACTATCCAAACGCCTGAAATTCCGGTCACTCTCAATGAGTTCTTCAAAACTCTGGCCTTTGTAGTCGATGCGGGATATCCATTCCGAACTATTCCTGTTTCGTCGTCCTTTCGCCAGCAGCCTGACAACACTGGCGTTGTGAATTTCTTGCCTTGGCACATCAACAAGGTACGCAGTTGGCACCTGTCCTCCGATAGCTCAAGCGCTCCCCCGCGTGGCTACGTAGTTGCCGAACTGTGTCATGGCGGCGTGTGGCGCTATCTCATCGAGATCCAGCGAAAAGGTGCCGAAGCCCTCGCACTCCTCTACGTTCGACATCACTCGGGCCAACGAATCGAAACGCCCGAACTTGCACAGTTCATGCTCGAAGTTGCGCGCGAGAACGGCTGGGGCGCCAAAGACCACATCAAGAAGTGGGTCTGTACTCCTATCAAACATCGTCCGAAGAAAGGCGCGGAAACCTTCGCCCTGGACATCATCAAGCAGCTCTAACGGAGTCGCAATGCTCTACCTTTGCTTTACTACGGACGATGAGCAACTTATTCAGCTGTCGGTCGATTATTGGCAACGAGGCGAAAACGATAGCTGGGCATGCGGAACAATAGCGGATCTCGCACGACGACACGGCCGTACCCAAGCTGGGCTTCTTAAGGTTGTGAATCAAGCTTGCAAAGCGGTTACGACCGTCCGATGTGGTTGCGGTCGCCGGCTCGTTGCAACATCGCGTACGGGGTTTCAGGATCTACAGCGCAGAGTCTTCAGCAGAAGGAAAGTAGATCCGCAATGGCAATGCGCCGTATGCGTCGAAGAGTTGTATAAAGAAAAGCAACGTCAACAAGAGGAGCAGCACGCAACCGAAGAAAGGGCCATTCAGCAACAGATTCAAACATGGGCAGAACAGCTAAGGCCCAGAAGCTATAGAGCAGCGCCATTTCGAGACGCATACCTCCTGTATGGACTCTTCTCTGCATCGGGTGACCTTTGGACACAGGGCAAACTGGAGGCGTGGTCCAATCATAGGACTGCACTGTTCGCGCACCCGAATGACACCGTTGCTGTCTATCAGCTGTTGCACGAGGCTGGGTGGATCGTACCGGCCCAAACTCGTCGCTGGGCATTGAGGCTCAATGCAGACGGAGTCGTGGAGTACGACACAAGCCTGGTGAATTGGACACTAGCACCGGATAGCGACCACCTACCCTTTACCCAAGTATTGCTATCTCTTGAGAGCACACTGGAACAAGCAGCGCTAAGCGACTGGCGTGAGGTCTGGTACTCAGTCTGCCTCTCTGAACTTCGAAAGCTCCTTGATAAACAGCTGGACCGATACGGTTTCTCATGCAAGCGCTGGAGTCCATTGATAGAGCAAAATCTCCGACAGATTTTGGATGAATGCTCATTGGCTGAAAGCATGAGAATCGTTTATGACTCCGTTAGACAGCTCGTGGATGCTCGCGAAGACAAGCATAGAAATTACAGTCGGCAGCACATTGAAAACATGTTGCCTGGCTCCTTTAAGCGACGTCTGGAATACATCCGAAAAAAAGGCTGGACACCTTACCGGTGGCATCGCAGTGGGACAAAGGATGAAGCGATCTTTACGAGTCTTCTCTTCGACAAAGTGCTCAAGGGAGGCAACCACTTCTACGATGAGCTGACTGGCGCAGCGTTTCACCTTGAGCCGCCCAACAAGTCAATATGAGCCGCACTTTATCAATAATGGTGAGAATCGAATGTCATTGAGTAATATTGAGCGGTTCGACGAAATAACTGGAGAAGTGTTCGCCAAGCTTTATCTGAACTTTCCCGTACCATGTTTGCTTCGAGCTGCCGACTACGTTGCTAGCGCAACCGTATTCAATGAACACCTCGGGTCCGATGTACCATCTGAAGATGCAGAGTTTTTCTTTGCATGTATCCGTTGGCTTGAAGGCTCAGGATATATCACTGCAAAAGCAGAGAATGGTTTCTACGTCGCCGAGGCTGTCCTTACCAGCAAAGGGCTGGAGGTTTTGCGTGCAATGCCTTCGAGTCTGCAGGGGAAAGCGTCAATTGGAGAGCGGCTGGGGGATACCGCAGCTAGAGGCGGTAAAGAAATTGCACGCATGCTGGTTTCGGAAGCACTCTCCCTTGGGACTCGAATTGTCGGCCAGCAAGTAGGCTTAGTCGTTTAATACTCGCATAATAAATATCAGACCCGCATAGATGGCACGAAAAACTCAAGGGTCGACATCGCAACGGAGCATTGCATGTTCATATCAATCCCACCTGTCGACATATACAACAAGAACATAAACCTTCTTATTGGGTCTGGGGCTTCCGCTGACTTGTTTCCCACTCTAGGGCTAGCTATAACCAATAGCCGATCCGAGTGGGAGACCATTGAAACATTGGCGACGAAATATGAGGGCGATATTAAAAAGAAGACAGCCCTCTTTATGCACTACTACAACACCTGCATAAGCCCGGTCCAGAGTTACAATCCTGACATCATTCGCAGCAGAAAGAAAAAAGAAAACATCAGGAACTACCAGAACTTAATAAAGACCATCATTGGATTGCTTGAAAAACGAAAGGATCTCAACCGCAAGGTAAATGTATTTACAACAAACTACGATGGCTGCTTGCCCTTTGCCGCCGACTCAATACTGACTGATGACACACATCAGTTTACTGTGAACGATGGCTCTGCTGGATTTCGAACAAAACATCTCCATATAAAAAACTTCCACCGTTTCCAATGCCAGGCGAGTGCCTTTGAACGCCACAACTATGGAATACCACAAATAAATCTAATGAATCTGCATGGCTCAGTATATTGGGAAAAAGATGCAGATAAAATTAAAGTCGATTACGACGCACGCCACTCCAACTTCTTAACTGCAAGAACCCTCAGCAAGCTTGAAGACTATTCAGAGTATCTCGTCACTAAAGGGGGAACGACGGAGGAAATCCCATCTGTGCAGCTAACCCCGGGAGAGATTAGTAATTTCTGGGATAGCTACAATGCACTGCCCATCGTAAACCCAACCAAATGGAAGTTCCACGAAACGGTTTTCGAAGAGCATTACTATCAGATGCTCCGACTTCTAAGCTACGAGCTTGAAAAGCCTAACTCTATCTTGATCACCTTTGGATTCTCTTTCGCTGACGAGCACATTTTAAAACTGGTGCAACGCTCGCTCACCAATCCAACTTTGAAGGCATATGTCTGCTGCTATAGTGCCTCAAGCGCCAAGAAGTTGGCCGGCGACTTTAAGGCCTGGAATAACGTAGACGTAATCGGCCCTCCTGATGGTGAAAGCCTCACCTTCACCAATTTTAATAAGTATATATTCTCACTAAAACCCGAGACATATACCGCCCCTGACGCCGCGGAGGCTTTATGAGCCTGGTTGTCGGCGAGGTCACTGCAGTTTCCGGCATAAAGATATCGTTGAGGATATTTGAAGACTCCAACCAAGAGTCCATTTTTTACAATGGAGTAAAATATCGCGGAATTTCAATCCGGGAGCACATATCTATCCAGCGCGGATTTATAGATATTGTCTGCTTGGTAGAGGGTGAGTTTTTAGACGAGAGGAATGTTGACGCTGAGAGTGGAAGGACAATCTATACAAGAAGGGTCGATGTAAGGCCAATTGGATTCATTGTTGATGGCATTTTTCAAGAGGGCGTGAAGTACATGCCTATGATCCGCGATGTGGCTTCACTGCTCAGTGAGCCTGCGGTTGCTAGGATATATGGAAAAGAAGGGCGCGGAGACTTTTCTATTGGTGTGATGCTAAAGGAAGATGTTGCAGTCAACTTGTCTTGGGCTCGAATATTTAATGGACATCTAGGGATTTTTGGAAATACGGGCAGCGGAAAATCTAATACGCTAGCAAAGCTATACACAACATTATTTAAGCAAAAGCATGAGATTCTTAAAGATAAAAGCAGCTTTATAATAGTTGACTTCAATGGCGAGTACACCGAAGACCAAATACTCCCCTTCAACGAAAAGCGAGTAACAATACTAAACCAGAAGAAGCCACGCGATAAACTTAAACTGTCATCATCCCACTTCTGGGATGTTGAAACCCTTAGCTTACTTTTTCAGGCCACAACAAATACACAGCAGCCGTTCATCCGCAGAATTGTTAATGGCAGGGAGAGATTTAAATCCAACCCTGATTCTCTCAAGAACTTCTTTTTGAAAACATTTGAGAGAGCATTCAGTTCGGGCGAAGCAAAGCCAGATGCCTTAGAATTAAGCAGAGAAATTGCTCGAATAGTCGACTCACAGGCTTTGCAGAATCACCTTAAAGAGATTAAGTACATTTTTGCCAATCGTTCATTCAAAAGCAATAACGGGCCTTGGTATAACTCTGACGGGGCAGGCTTTACGGAAAGCATACTGCCTATATTGCAACACATAGACCTGGACTATTTAGATCAGTTTGATGAATTTCTTTTAAGGGCTTATCTACAGCTATGCTCTGATGTGGTATTGGGCTATGCACAATATGAACATATTCAGCCAGTGCTTACTCGCGCCAAGGCCTCGGTTACAGAACTACGAAAGGTGGTTGAGCTGACCGGCGGGCACCCCCCATCGGATTTACTGCATGTAATCTCGCTAAAGCGGTGTAAAAGCGATATGAAGAAAATCCTTCCGCTTTTGATCGCAAAAAGCATCTATGCAAAACATAAGGACACTGTAAAAAGCCCTCCAAATAAGACCCTTCATTTGATCATTGATGAGGCTCACAATATACTGTCAGAGCAGTCGGCAAGAGAGCACGAGGTCTGGAAGGACTACAGGCTTGAGCTTTTTGAAGAAATCATAAAAGAAGGCCGGAAGTACGGTGCATACTTAACGCTCTCAAGTCAGCGACCAGCCGATATATCACCGACCGTAGTCTCCCAAGTTCACAACTTTTTTATTCACCGGCTTGTCAATGATCGTGACCTTAAGCTGCTAGACAACACCATTAGCACTCTGGATACCTCATCTCGAGCACTTATTCCAACTCTTGCCAAGGGATGCTGTGTTGTAACAGGGACAGCGTTTGACCTTCCGATGATAATAAAAGTTGACCCGCTAATTAAGGAACACCGCCCTAGCAGTGACGACGTAGATCTTGAGGATCTTTGGGATGATGCCTTGATCTAAGCTCTGTTGGCCGCGCAGGGCGGTTTAAAAATGCAGACCGTTACTCAGCAGCCCGCTCACTATGTTCTAGACTCTCAACGCCAGGATGGCTTTCCTCGAATGGAGTTCGAACATGAGCTATATCAAGTACCTCGTCGTTGCCCTTGCTTCCGCCTTGCTCTCCGCCTACACAGCCCTCTGGTATGCTGCACCGGCTACCGCTGAAGCTCCGCATTCCGTTGTACGCCCACCGCTGACAGTCGAGCAGAGCGACGGGAAACTGCTGATTTGGGGTGGGTGGAAAACCCAGCAGGGTTATGAAGCCCCAGGCACCAACGCTATCGAGATCCGCTGCGAGCGCGTAAGCGGTCGTTGCACTGAGGCTTATGCCTCGATTCTCCACCACACCGAGGGCGAGGATCTGGAGGCTCAGGTGTTCGATTACACCATCCAGGCTTGGTCTGACACCGAGGTTATGGCAGTTGCCGAGCGAGCCATGGACTGCCTGAGTCGACATCTTTTAGTAGATCTGCGCGGCAAACAGGCCCGACTTGAATGGAGCCAAGGAGCGGAGACCAGCTGCAATGGTGATGAGGGTGCAGCTGTGTTAGTGGGTGACCCTATACCACTCGTCCAAGTCGATTGAGAGAACTTGGGCTGACTGGCGGCGCCGGATTACTTGCAGCAGGCTGGACGGCCAAGCCGCTGGCGTCGCTGGCTAGGATCTCTTTTGCGCATCGCCTCTCTGAGGCGCTCAGCGGCTTCAGCTAAGACTGCAGGGTCTGCCGCTCGGATGGCATTCATCAGCTCTTCGCGCCTGCGGGCTTTGCCCTCAAGAATCTCGTCAAAGCTACTATCAGACTGGTAATACCTGCTCATCTAGGCAACCTCGCGAACTGGTCATTGCTAGAGAGTATCACGAGGAGCGGCTAGTCGCAGCGTGCCCTCAAGACTACGCGCTTGTTGAGTTTGAAAGGCGCTTTTTCCAGAGCTTGGGGAGTGTCTAGGAAAGCCGGGGCGACTCATGTAGGAAAATGATTAAACGCCAATCAAATTCCATTTTTAGCAGATTTTATATCCAAGAGATTAATCTGATTGATCTTGCTCTCATGAATTACGATGGTGAGCTTTGCGGGGTATTTAAACCGCATTTCACTAATCCTAAAAGTCCATAGCATAATTTTGAGAAGCTCTTCGTCAGAAATATTTCTATGCTCTTTAATGCGGGTTATCCCAGACCCAAAAATAGGAACTGACACGTTCTTTTGAGCATAAACCTTGTTTACCTTGTCCCAGAATTTAATTAGAAACTCCAAGAATTCCGGCATAGTGAGCATGGCACGATTGCTGTCGTCGAACTTTGAAAAAGCCGCAAGAATGTACTCCCCATAGACGCATACCGTGCCTATGCTATATCTACGACTCTTACCATACTTCCGCTCAACATTGTCGCAAACGACATCACCCTCCTCAAAATTATAGGAAGAAATGTGATCATCCAGCACCTGGACTGAACTCGAGAAAAATTTATTTATAAATATTCCATTAAGGGATTCGTCGGATATCACCTTATTGTCAACAAGAGTGTCAAAATACTCATTAAAGGCAATGGCCTTAAAGCCAGACTCCTTAAATATGTCGCCAGTCTTAATCGTGACAGTACTGCCTTCGATATCAAGATCGATATTTTCAAGAGTCGAAGAGTGAACCCATAGCGTGATATATCCAATAACCAGCCCAAGAACAAATATCACCCCAAGAAGGATTTTTGCCCCATCAGGAATATCAACAAATATCAGGAACAGCGAGAGCGCTGTCGATATTGCTGATATGTACTCCAGGAACTGCCTTATGACTCTCCGATCAAAAAAACCAACTTTTGGCATTTATCCTCCCCGGAAGTGGTGTATGTAGCAGAGCGTATTTCTTACTACTTAAACCGGTATACATCTATTTTATTGGGGGTGCTCACGGTAAAGCCTGTATCTTGCAGTGACTGTCTGATCAGATCTTTATTCATTGGAATGTGAAGTGTCGGAACTTTTTTCATGGAATCGCGAAAAACAGGCAGATTATCCCACAGAGATATAACCTGTGGCTTCAACACGCCGTTAAGCAACAAGCTTTCTTTAGTATCGTAATCCGGGTATATAACAATTACAGGCAGGGACTGCTCTTCAATTCCGTACCTAATCTCCTCTCTAAGTGCTTGAGAGTTCTTGGTTCTAGAGCTTAGAAACAGAATAATATTCTTAGAACTTCTAAGGCGCTCCTGAAGCCTCGGCTTTAGCGTGCTCTCCCAATTGCTGCCATCCCGAACGCTATATGTCTTTTCATGAGAGTCGATAAAGGGAAACGATGCGTCTTGCCCTTTCCAAGCCTTTAGGGTGTTGTAGTAAACGAAATCTTTGGTCACATATGCGCCAAGTGTGCTGGTGCTAAACGGTTCCGAAACATAGAACGCACAGTAATTTCCATTCCTATAGGCCATAAAAATTCCTTTATAGTACTTTAAGACGGCACATGGTCATTGTTTCGCATATTAATCTGGGTAGAGTGTCCAGAGCGCGATGGGGCAAATTGGCTGATGACAAACCGGCCGTTAGTCGACTTTAGCCCTTACTTGGAGCGGGAGGTGGGGCCTTAGGTGGGCTTGCAGGACGCTGACTTGTCGTCTCTTTGCTCACTCCACCTTTGACGGGCGAACCTGACTGACTATTGGTTTTCTCTGACATTGAAACCTCACTTCTTACTTGCAGGCGGTGGCGCCGGAGGAGGAGTTGTCGGTCGCGTGACAACGATCTTTCCACCAGGGCTTACTCCATCGTATACAGGAACACCACTAGGCTTTTTGCCTGCCGGCTTCTTGTCACTCATTGATGCCTCCTCTGCGTGTAGGAGGCGGCGGAGCTTTCGGCGGGGTTGCCGGTCGCTGTGGCATCTGCTGCCCCCCCTTGCCACCAGAGCTAGGCGGTGGTGGTGATATGCCTCTTTCCTCGTACATGAAGTTATTTCCTAGCGGTTGGGGGCTTTCGGCGGAGCAGGCGGTGGAGTTGAAGGCCTTACATTAGACGGGGCCGGAGGGCTTACATTCATCCCATCTTCGCGAACCCGATGATCCACCATGCGTTCCCGCTCTTTGCCGTGATCAGTGGTCATATGACTACTCCTCTCGTTCAAGAAATTCGACCAAATAAACATCTACGTTGGAGATTAGATAGCTCTCAATGCCAGGCATCTCCACCCACTCATTTTGTTCATCCATCCAGCAAGGCTGCGTGATTAGAAAATGACCATCGCTCGGATCGGTTGGCCACACTGCCGGGTAACCGAATAGCCGCCGCCCATCGAGCAAAGTCAGCACGACAGACTGTCCTTCGCGTTTACGGAAGGCATAGATCCATTCAGGGTAGGAGGCTCGAGAGGTTAGCCCCCATTTTCTGGCGACTCTGTAGAGATAATCGTGATTTGAGGCGAATGCGAGGCCGAGTCCCAACAGAATCGCCAGACCGACTCCCCAAGCGCTTTCCGCCTGAGATGTCCATGGTCCCAACACAAACCAATGTGCCCCGATGTACTTCACCAAGAGCTCAATTCCCGATACCACCAGCGTGATAATACCGGTACCGATCAGTGCCTGAACTGTGCGCTCAAACTGGCCCGGTTTTTTCACGTCAGCCAGCCAGTAGAAGATCATCGTGGTGATGAACCCTGGTATAAGCATCTGCACTAGAGGGATGATCTTCGTTGCCAGGTCTTCCATTACCACTTCATCGCTGCTGTCTCTTGACCAGCACTATAGCTCCGAAAAAGTTGATCATGCACCTAGCATTTCATCCTTCCCTACGGCAGGGCCAGCCAGCCTCACCAGCACTCGCATAGCCGATTGAGCCGACCGTTCATTTCGCCCGCCATCAGTGGCTTGGCTGTAGATTCAACTGGTCAATGCAACAGCTCGCTTGCCCCCGCAAGCGGATGTCAAGTCAGTACAGAGTTACGTACTACTGCCGAACGAGCCCTTTTCATGGTGCTCTGTAATGTTGGACTTGATGCCCCCGCTTGCCAGAAATTTGCCCGCATCACGCTGTAGAGCCAGTACGGCAAATAACCATCGCGACAGAACGTTGTGTAAGGCTGGCGTACGTGGTCGCAAAACCTCAGGAAATGGTCTGGCCAGTCCTGTAGAAGCTTTGCCGCCTCCCGCATCAGAGCAAGCCGACTTACAACATCACAACAATCAAAGTTGTGATGCGAGGGCGTGACGACCCCTAAGCGACGAATGCCATGCATCACAGCACGGAGCCCATTGAAGTAAAGATGCGCGTAGAGATTCGGGTTGTTGCCGATGCTTACGTATCCGCTTTCAAGGACTTCTTCGAGCGAACGCTGCATAAGAACATCCTCGCCGTCAGCAACCTCTGGCTGCGCCGCAATGCGTCTTCTACAAAAGCCGCATGTCCGCATGTCGATCCTCGCTGGAAAGCTGTGGCGAGTCGACATGTCTACACGATGAGGGACGACCGGTTTGCCACACTGCCCGCAACGATCTTGGAGCACGACCTGGTGCTTAGTGCACACCGTCAGCAAGGCAAGCCGCCAGCATCGACGCAAGTAGGGCTGCTGATCCTCGTTCAGGCATATCGGACAGAACTGCTGCCCAAACGCGCGATGAGTACGGTGATAAATACTCAGCGACATTACGAACCTGGTCACTGCACGGTCTTGGAATTCTTCAAAGACCGTACCTTCATAGGCACGAAGGGTCATTCTCCTGATTCGCTCGATGCGAATGGTCGTACGTTCGGACAAAGCTTCTATCAGCCAGTCTGGAGCGTGATGATCGATGTCACGGTTCCATATTTGCCGGTCTCTGCCGAAGTATGAGGCATAGAAGCTCTGGACTTTATAGCCGTTGCCGCGAGCGATCCGAATCATCCACGACGACAGCAGTTCATCAGGCAGTGGATGAGGATGAATAGGCCATGCGGGACCGGCCATCGCTCCGACTCACATTAGCGCTGCAGCCTGTTTCCGTTGAGCGGGTGGTACGTACTGGCAGCCCTCCAACGTCGATACCGTGATTCGCTCTTCACCAGTCTTAATGGCGTGAATTGCCGCCATATTGAGCAACGTAGACATCTCTCCTATGGTTCCCGAGCTCATGTCGAGAACGCGATCAATCAAAGGCGATGCTGACAGCTGAGATGCCTCCTTCAACGGAAGCACGCGTTCAAAGCTCGACATTAGGCGTGCCAGCTCGGCGTTCCGGGTCCACTTCGGAAGAACCTCAGGGGTGAAGCGGTTTGCTAGCTGTGGGTCCGTCTGCACGGCGCGTACAGCCTCTGCCGTGCCGATACCAACTATCGGAACACGCAGCTCATTGCCTAGGTACTTCAGTACGTTGAGAGCGTTGCGTTGTTTAACGTACGCGCCCGCCATCAAGTGGTGGATCTCGTCAATCATCACGAACCCGAGGCTTACACGCTTCAGAATTGCAACGACCCGATCACGCTTAGCATCGACCGACTCGCTTCGCGGATTCGCCTCGAAGAGGCGATTGAGAATAGCGTTATAGATTCCGCGCTCGTCGGGGCCTGGTGGTGCCTGTATGTAAAGAACAGGAATCTTGACTGCTTCGCCGTTGGGGTTCTCGCTAGCCGGATGTCTCTCTCGAAATTTCTCGACCAGCATTGTCTTGCCGTTATTTGTTTCACCAACGATTAGCATGTTGGGCATACGAGGTTGTACGGGATGAACTAGCAAATCCTCCAGTTTTTCGAGAATGTCTTTGGCGCGGCTGTAGCCAATCCAGCGCGGCTTCTTGATGTGCTGGATTCGCTCCTGATCGGGGAGCTCTACCTTTGAGGCGGCTGTGTCAGAAAGGTGCGAATACTTCATTGCGCTTCCTCGATGTCATCGAACGGCTGGACATCCTCATCCCAAGCGGGAACGGCCGCAGGCTCGGAAAATTGTGTGCGTACCGCTGCTACGGCGTTCTTACGCCAGCCCGCGCGTCGCTGGGTGGTGCGCCGAACGCTTCGTGATTTTTCTGCAGCGGCGCGCTCGATACGCGCCATTTCCGCCAGGCCTTGGAAGATGGTGTCCTCATCTGGCTGCAGCTCGGGCTGGGAGGCGATGCGCTTCAAGATCGCGTTCAATTCCCAGGCACTGATCTTGGGCCGCGTTATGTTGCGATAGGGCACGGCGAAGTAGGTTTTCGTCTCTGGATCCAAGAAGTACACCTCACTGATATCGCGAGGATCACGAACGAAGACGAACTTCCGCTTGAGCTTTGCATTCTTCGGATCGCGTGCATGAATCCACGGCCGCAGCACGTCGGCGTAATAGTGAATGTTGTCGATTACTACGCCGTATTCTTGGATCGTTCTTTCTACGTAGGGCATGAAATCGAACCGCAACTTACGCTCATCGCGGATGGGCTCAGGCAACCCGATGCCTATGGTCGTGCTGGTTCCAAGCAAAAACTGCTCGTAGTACTTGATCGGAGGGACACGGCCGATGCCACGATGTGGTCTCTGGTGATAGACCTTCAACACGAAGATAGAGAACCAGTGTTCGAACTCGGCTAAGGTCATCACAGCGCGCCCCTGAGAGTCGTACTCACCTCGCTCCTCCACGTTCGAAAATGTCGTACCAGGCAACGTCTGAACACGATGCATGAACGTGCGGAACAGCCGCTCTACGTGGCCGCCGTAGTTCGGTAACCCCTTGGGCCGGTTCTCCATCACGATGTTGTATTCGCGGCATGCTCGCTCAAGCATGGTTCCGCGGAACTCTGATGCATTGTCAGCGTAAATCTTGGAAGGAACCCCATAGACCGGCCATCCCGTGTCGATAGACCGCTCCGCCAACCATTGCACTTTCGGAAGGATCGCGTGCGCCAGTGCTAGGCCGGTCGAAAGGGCACCGGGAGGATCGAGCGACGCGCAAAAACCAGCAAGCATTCGCGTGCAGCTATCCGTGACGATCGTCAGATAGCCCCTACCGATCTCCTGTCGGTACTGTTCATCTACGAAGCACATGTCGATCGGTGAATGATCGATCTGATAGACGGCTAAGGGGACATCAGCGCCGGGGAAAGAGCCTCGAAGCGGCTGGTACTTCTCTCTGGCTTCTTTGAAACTGTGCCGCTTGGCGACGATCAAGCGATCCTGAAGCCCATCTACCCTTCGGCGGATCGTGGAGATGTTGGGAGGAGCGAGCTGCTTTTCTCGGCACGAAAGCGCAATACGCTCCCACAGCTCAACAACAGTGGGGCGCTCTCTAGTTAGGTAGAAAGCCTCAATTTCTGCCTGGATGATGGTTTCGACGTTTGAGGCCAATCGAGACCTGCCATTGTCGCTTCGTCCGCTGCGCACGAGCGCCGAAACGGTCTTGCTTTCATGCCACTTAGCAATCCAGCGATAGACAGTGGCGCGGTTCTTTCCGAACTTGCCAGCAACCTCGTCGATCTCCTGGCGAGTTCGCTTGCGATTCTCGCGCTCCACCAAAGGACGTATGGCTTCGAAGCGACTCCAAGCTTCGCTCCATGCCTCGTCTGGAATGGTCATGAGGCCCTGCTTACCTCTGCCAGCAGAGATCTTTTCCCGGAGTTCAGTAGCAGGTACGAGCTCCATGTGGCCGCTTTCTGAATCCTTGATCAAGACGCGGTCAATCGAGGGAATATCGAGAAGGATCCAATCACGGTCGCGCCATGAGACAGGGCAACCTGGAACGAGTTTGCTCATACACAGCCCCCTAGAGCCCAAAGAGGCGATTGCATGGTAAGCGGCTGCACCAGGTCAAATCCGATTCGACGTTCAGCCAGGAGCTTCCAGATCGTCGGAAGAATCTCGGCTTGTCGCCAACGATCGGGAGAGATGAACGCAGCCAAAGCACTTGGCGTCGTTTCGATAAGTTCGTTGATAGCGGTTGTTACAGCCTCTTCTGCAATAGGGTCGAATGACCGGTTTCGGTATGGCAGAAGGAAGCGAGCATTATCGAGATAGGGGGTTCGGATCTCACGCTCGGTGTACATCTCGAAGAGCCAGCCGCGCTCATCTGCATACCGCTTGGCTGCCCTGATGCGCTCCCGCCAGACGCGCCATTGGCCATGGAAAGCCTCGCGGTACTTAATCTCTACCAAGACAGGTCGGCTATCCCGGCGCAGATCGGCTCTCCACTCAATCAGACCGTCTGGTGTGTACCGGCACCAACTCCCCCCCTGGTCTTGGTACTTCACAACCACCGGCTGCGGGGTGTAGATGTCCACAGAGAAGTCGAACTGGAGCAGGATCATGAAGTCTCGCTCCAGCGATGACTCGTACCGGTTGCCGTTTGGCATCGTGCCGGTGACGCTCCGGCTCTGAACGCCTATCTGGCGAACCGGCCCGGAGACCAAGGAAGATGCTTTGTTTGCACTTAATGGGTTCATTTATACCGCCTGTTCGCAATTAATTAGATTTCTAACAGGTGGCAGTCGCCCGCAACCGGGAGAAATTACCCTGGCCCATCAGGGCGTCTTATTCTTGGACGAACTGCCGGAATTCGATCGCAAGGTACTGGAGGTGCTGCGTGAGCCACTGGAAAGCGGGCAGATCGTGATTGCCCGGGCGCGCGACAAGGTACGCTTTCCCGCCCGCTTCCAGCTGGTGGCAGCAATGAATCCCTGCCCTTGCGGTTATCTGGGCGACCCCAGCGGGCGCTGTCGCTGCAGCACGGAACAGATCCAGCGCTACCGCGGCAAACTGTCCGGGCCGCTGCTCGACCGCATCGACTTGCACCTTACCGTGGCCCGGGAAAGCACCGCGCTGCACGCCGACCCCGAGAGCGGGCAGAACAGCGCCAGCATCGCCACCGAAGTCGCCAGTGCGCGGCAGCGGCAGATGCGCCGCCAAGGCTGCGCCAATGCCTTTCTCGATCTGTCGGGTTTGCGCCAGCACTGCCCGCTGCAAGCCGACGACCAGCGCTGGCTGGAAAGCGCCTGCGAGCGCCTCAACCTGTCGCTACGCGCCGCCCACCGCCTGCTCAAGGTGGCGCGCACCCTGGCCGATCTGCAGCAAGCCGAACAGATCAGCCGCGCGCACCTGGCCGAAGCCCTGCAATACCGCCCGGCCTCCGGCTAAGCCGGGATGACGCGCTGTACCTGCGGCAGCTGCATCGCCGCCACTTCGGCCACCAGGAAATCGCGCAACCGGCGCAGGCGCTCTTCACCCCGGCGGCCACGCGGCCACACCAGGTAGTAGCTGCAGCCGCTGGGCACCGCGCTGGGCCAGGGCAGGCCGAGGCGACCCTGGGCGACATCCTCGGCGATCATCACCAGATCGCCGATCGACACGCCATAGCCGCGGGCGGCGGCGACCATGCCCAGCTCCAGGGTGTCGAACACCTGGCCGCCCTTGAGCGGCACCTGCTCGGCCAGGCCCATGGCCTGCAGCCACTGGCGCCAGTCGCGGCGATCCGGGGTCGGGTGCAGCAGCTCGCTGGCCTGCAGCCGCGCCAGGTCCCAGGGCTGTTCGGTCAGCGCATCCACCGCGCACACCGGGATCAGCCACTCGGCGAACAGCTCGACCGCCTCCCACTCCTCGGGAAAAGCCACGCCACTGTTGAGCAGGACCGCGCAGTCGAATGGCTCATGGTGGAAGTCGACCTTGTCCACGTCCATCCAGGCGCTGGTCAGCTGCACTTCGATATCGGCATTGAGCAGGCGAAAGCGCGACAGCCGCGCCAGCAGCCAGCGCATGGTCAGGGTCGACGGTGCCTTCAGGCGCAGGGTCGCGTCATCCGCACGCAGGGCAGTGCAGGCCCGCTCCAGCGCATCGAAGCCATCGCGCACACCGGGCAGCAGGGTCCGTCCGGTCTCGCTGAGCTGAAGGTTGCGGCCCTTGCGCTCGAACAGGCGACAGGCGAAGTATTCTTCCAGAGTGCGGACATGCCGGCTCACCGCGCTCTGGGTGATCGCCAGCTCCTCGGCCGCGCGGGTGAAGGAGGCATGCCGCGCCGCCGCTTCGAAGGCGCGCAGGGCATAGAGCGGC
Source organism: Aquipseudomonas guryensis (assembly GCF_014164785.1). Lineage (GTDB taxonomy): Bacteria > Pseudomonadota > Gammaproteobacteria > Pseudomonadales > Pseudomonadaceae > Aquipseudomonas > Aquipseudomonas guryensis. Next base: position 871,927 of record NZ_JACJFN010000001.1, read on the forward strand.
GGCAAGCGCCGGCTCATCGGCAAAATCCATGAGTTTTAGTCATGCATAGCATCTGCTTTTTCATTTTGTGCCAACTCGCTTGGCTCAGGAGAATGGCGACATTCTCTGCCGTCCTGGATTTGTCCGGCAAGCCATCTACCTGAGTCAGAATCATGTCATCCGCCGCCCGCCTGGAACTCCTTGCCCTCGTCCGCCTGGCCGGCCCGCTGATTGCCGCGCAGCTGGCGCATGTGCTGATGGTGTTCACCGACACCCTGATGATGGGCTGGCTCGGCCCGGCCGAACTGGCCGCCGGCGGCCTCGGCGCGGCCAGCTACTCGTTCATCTCGATCTTCTGCGTCGGTGTACTGGCCGCGGTGGGCAACCTGGTCGCCATCCGCCATGGCGCCGAGGACAACCTCGGCGTCACCCGCCTGACCCAGACCGGTCTGTGGCTGGCCTGGGGCCTGGCCCTGGGTGCCGGCCTGCTGCTGTGGAACCTCGGCCCGCTCCTGGCACATTTCGGCCAGGAGCCACACAACATCGCCGGCGCCCAGCAGTTTCTCTCGACCCTGGTGTTCGCCCTGCCCGGTTACCTCAGCTTCATGGCCCTGCGCGGTTTCACCGCCGCCATCGGCCGGCCGGGCCCGGTCATGGCCATCAGCATCGGCGGTGCCGTGGCCAACTTCGCCCTCAACTATGCGCTGATCCACGGCTGGTTCGGCCTGCCGCCGCTGGGCCTGGCCGGCATCGGCCTGGTCACCGCGCTGGTCAGCAGCGCCATGGCCCTGCTGCTGGCCTGGCACCTCACCGGGCATGCGGCCTACGCTGCCTATCCGCTGCGCCGCGGCCTGCTCAAACCCTGCCTGGCAGAATTCAAGGAGCTGCTGCGACTGGGCCTGCCGATTGGCGGCACCTACGCGGTGGAGTCCGGCCTGTTCGCCTTCGCCGCCCTGAGCATGGGCGCCATCGGCAGCCAGGCGCTGGCTGCGCACCAGGTAGCAATCATGTCGGTGTACGTGGCCTTCATGGTGCCAGTGGGGATTTCCTACGCCACCACCTTCCGCATCGGCCAGCACTTCGGCGCTGGACGCCTGATTGATGCCCGCCGCGCCGGACGCCTGGGCATCGCCCTGGGCGCCTGCTGCATGCTCGGCTTCGCTCTGCTGTTCTGGCTGGCACCGCAGTGGGTGGTGGGCATGTTCCTCGACCTCGACAACCCGGACTTCGCCGAGATCATCGCCCTGGCCGTCAGCCTGCTGGCGGTGGCGGCCTGGTTCGAATTGTTCGACGGCATCCAGACCATCGCCATGGGAGCCATCCGCGGCCTCAAGGACGGCAAGACCACCTTCTGGGTCGGCCTAGGTTGCTATTGGGCGATCGGTGCGCCGCTGGCCTGGGCGCTGGCCTTTCCCCTGGGTTGGGGCGCCGAAGGGGTGTGGTGGGGCCTGGCGGGCGGCCTGGCCTGCGCGGCGATTGGCCTGACCCTGGGTTTCGAGTGGAAGACTGCGCGCCTGTTACGGCCACAACCGGCCATCGCAGAGACCTGCCTGTCGTAGCCCGGATGCAATCCGGGGGACAGAGCTGCCGGCTTTCCCGGATTGCATCCGGGCTACGTTCAGGTACGCACGACGCACCCTACAAGGTCAGGAAGGCAAACCGGAGAGCAGCGGCTGGCGCACACCAAACACCAGGAAGCGCGCCAAGTCGGCCAGGGGCAGGGCCTTGCTGATCAGATAACCCTGCACCTGGTCGCAACCGAACTGGCGCAGCAGGGCCAGTTGCTCCGCGTTTTCCACGCCTTCGGCAACCACTTCCAGATGGAGGTTGTGCGCCAGGTTGATCATCGCCCGCACCAGCTGACGATTCTCCGCGCGCTCGCCCATGCCGCCGACGAAACTCTTGTCGATTTTCAGCAGAGTGATCGGCAAGTTGTTCAGGTGCACGAAGGAGGAGAAGCCGGTGCCGAAGTCGTCCAGGGAGAAGCGCACGCCTAGCCGGCCGAGGGCCTGCATGGTCTGCTGCACCTGGTCGCTGCGGCGCATCACGGCGGTCTCGGTCAGCTCGAATTCGAGCCACTGGGCGTCGACCCCACGCTCCTCGATCAAACGCTGCAGGGTGTCCAGCAGCTGGCTGTCCTGGAACTGACGAAATGACAGGTTGACCGCCATGTGCAGCGCCGGCAGGCCACGCCCACGCAGCCACTGCATGTCGCGCAGGGCACGCGAGATCACCCAGTAACCCAGCGGCACGATCAGCCCGCTTTCCTCGGCCAGCGGCACGAACTCGTCCGGGCCGAGCAGGCCGCGTTCGGCATGGCGCCAGCGCACCAGCGCCTCCAGGCCGAGGATGCGCCCGCTCTGCAGACACAGGCGCGGCTGGTAATGCAGCTCCAGCTCGTCGCGGCGCAGGGCTCGGCGCAGCTCGCTTTCCAGATCGGCCTGGCTGCGCGCACCGCGATTGGTGCGCTCGTCGAAGACATGAAAAGTGCAACCCTGGGATGCCTTGGCCTGCTGCATGGCGATGTGCGCGTGCCACATCAGCGGGTCGGCACCGGCATCCGCGCGGGCATGGGCGATGCCCAGGCTGCAGCCGATCAGCAGGCTCTCGCCATCCACCCAATAGGGTTCGGCGAGGGCTTCGGTGATGCGTTCAGCAATCTTTTCCGCGCGCAGAGGATCGCGCCGGGTATCGATCAGCAGGGCAAATTCGTCGCTGCCCAAACGCGCCACGCGATCACCTGCTTCCAGCTGGCTCTTGAGCCGCGCCACCACCTGCAGGATCAGGCGGTCGCCGGCCTGGTGGCCGAGGGCGTCGTTGGCATGGCGGAAGTTGTCCAGATCGAGATGACCGAGGGCCAGGCCGCGACCACGGGACTCGGCCAGGTGCGCCGCCAGCAGGGTATGGAAGCCCAGGCGGTTGGCGATGCCGGTCAGCGGATCCTGTTCGGCCAGGCGCTGCAGGGTGTTCTGCAGCTGGCTGCGTTCGCGCGCGTAGCGCAGGCAACGACGCAGCATGTCGACACTCAGGTTGTCGCGCACCAGCCAGTCGTAGACGTCCTCAGGCGCCTGCTGGGGCTCGCTGTCGAGCAGCAGCACGATGGGCAGGGGGCATCGTCCGGGTTCGGGCAGGCAGGCGGGGGTGGTCAGCAACAGGCCCGTGCCGGGGTCGTCGAACAGGCTGCTGGCCGCCTCCCAGGTCGGCGCAGTAATCAGCGGGTAACCGCTGCCCAACGCTTCCAGTCGGCTGCGCAGCAGGGTGGCCCATTCCGGCTGTTCAGCCAGCAGGACCAGGCGCAAAGGTTCGACAAGCGCGGACAAACGACCTCCCCGGGGTCAGAAGACAGACTTACCTCGTCTGGGTGCGCCGTATTCGGCGTCTCGTGTTTGCGCATCCCTGTGCAGCTTTCTGCGCATCCTGCGGCAAAGGCATAGCAGGGGCAACCGCCAGCAATCGGAACAAACGTACTTGATCTTTAGAAATAGAGACTTAACGCACACTATTGAAGCTTTTTATTTAGAGCGAAGCCCGGCCAGGCGCGTCATCGGCCAGCAGCCCGGCGCCATGCCCGGCCTGCTAGAATGCGCGCCTGGTTTTCCCCTCGTTGATACCTTCGCCATGTCCCGACTCAATCCCCGGCAGCAAGAAGCCGTGAACTACGTCGGCGGTCCCCTTCTGGTGCTCGCCGGTGCCGGTTCCGGCAAGACCAGCGTGATCACCCGCAAGATCGCGCACCTGGTACAGAAATGCGGCATCCAGGCCCGCCATATCGTCGCCATGACCTTCACCAACAAGGCCGCGCGCGAAATGAAGGAGCGCGTCGGCACGCTGCTCAAGGGCGCCGAGGCACGCGGCCTGACCGTGTCGACCTTCCACAACCTGGGCATGAACATCATCCGCAAGGAATACGCGGCGCTGGGCTACAAGCCGGGCTTCTCGATCTTCGACGACGGCGACATCAAGGCCCTGCTGACCGACATCATGCAGAAGGAATACGCCGGCGATGATGGCGCCGACGAGATCAAGAACTACATCGACAGCTGGAAAAACGACCTGATCCTGCCCGAGGAAGCCCTGGCCAACGCGCGCGGGCCCAAGGAGCAGACCGCCGCCATCGTCTACCTGCACTACCAGCGCACGCTCAAGGCGTACAACGCGGTGGACTTCAACGACCTGATCCTGCTGCCGGTGAAGCTGTTCCAGGAGCACAAAGACATCCTGGAAAAGTGGCAGAACCGCATCCGCTACCTGCTGGTCGACGAATACCAGGACACCAACTCCAGCCAGTACCTGCTGGTGAAGCTGCTGGTGGGCATGCGCAACCAGATCACCGTAGTCGGCGACGATGACCAGTCGATCTACGCCTGGCGCGGCGCGCGCCCGGAAAACCTGATGCTGCTGAAGGAGGATTACCCGTCGCTGAAGGTGGTGATGCTGGAGCAGAACTACCGCTCCACCAGCCGCATCCTCAAGTGCGCCAACACCCTGATCGCCAACAACCCGCATGTGTTCGAGAAGCAGCTGTGGTCGGACATGGGCGTAGGTGACGAGATTCGTGTGATCCGCACCCGCAACGAAGATGCCGAGTGCGAGCGGGTCGCTCTGGAAATCCTCACCGAGCACCTGCGCACCCAGCGCCCGTACAGCGACTTCGCCATCCTCTACCGCGGCAACTACCAGGCCAAGTTGATGGAGCTGAAGCTGCAGCATCATCAGATTCCCTATCGCCTGTCCGGCGGCACCAGCTTCTTCGCCCGCCAGGAGGTGAAGGACCTGATGAGCTACTTCCGTCTGCTGGTCAATCCGGACGACGACAACGCCTTCCTGCGGGTGATCAACGTGCCGCGCCGGGAGATCGGCTCGACCACCCTGGAAAAGCTCGGCAACTACGCCACCGAGCGCAAGATCAGTATGTACGCCGCCAGCGACGAGATTGGCCTGGCCGAGCATCTCGACAGCCGCTACACCGAGCGCCTGGCGCGCTTCAAACGCTACATGGACAAGATCCGCGAGCTGTGTGCCGGCAACGACCCGATCGGCGCGATCCGCAGCATGGTGATGGATATCGACTACGAGAACTGGCTACGCCAGAACGCCTCCAGCGACAAGGTCGCCGAAGCGCGCATGGGCAACGTCTGGTTCCTCGTCGAGGCGCTGAAGAACACCCTGGACAAGGACGAAGACGGCGATATGACCGTCGAGGACGCCATCGGCAAACTGGTGCTGCGCGACATGCTGGAGCGCCAGCAGGAGGAGGAAGACGGCGCCGAGGGCGTGCAGATGATGACCATGCACGCCTCCAAGGGCCTGGAATTCCCCTCGGTGTACATCATCGGCTTCGAGGAGGAAATCCTCCCGCACCGCTCCAGCATCGAGTCCGACACCATCGAGGAAGAACGCCGCCTGGCCTATGTCGGCATCACCCGCGCCAAGCGCAACCTGACGCTGACCTTCGCCGCCAAGCGCAAGCAGTACGGTGAGATCATCGACTGCTCGCCGAGCCGCTTCCTCGACGAGCTGCCGCCGGAAGACCTGGTCTGGGAAGGCCAGGAAGATGCGCCGGTGGAGGTCAAGGCCGCGCGCGGCAACGATGCCCTGGCCAACATGCGCGCCATGCTCAAGCGCTGACGGAACGCACAGCCGCGCGGCGGCGGCTTGGCTAGACTGCGCGCTTTCGCCGTATCGCAAGGAAGCGCGCCATGTCCCATCGCATGTACCTGTACAACAAGGCCGTCGTCGGCAGCGACGATGACGCCAGCCTGCTCCTGATGGAATGGGGCTACGAACTGCCGCTGCTGTTACAACCGCTGTTCAGCGCGGCGCCCTTCGTCGGCGCCAACTGCTACAACAGCCCCGGCAGCGAAGAAGGCCTGTACGCCGAGGCCAAGGCCGGCATCCAGGCCCTGCGCGACTTCTACGACTTCATCGAGCGCCACGCCGGCAGCCTGCTGGATGATGTCGAGGCCTTCCGCACGGCTCGGCAGAAGATCTTCCAGCTGCTCGACAAGCGCGCCGGCCACGCCTGGTTCCATCTGGACGCCTGGGACGTGTTCAACATGAACGACGAGGACCGGCGCGCCCAGGCCGAAGCGCTGCTGGAGGAGATCGCCCGCGCCAACGCCTGTATCCGCGAGGCCATCGAGTGCGACAACCCGCTGCTGCTGGACAACTGCCCCGGTGTCGACAAACCCTGGGCTGGCACCTTCCGCGCCGTGCTCAATCTGGACAACTACGACTACGGCTGGGAGCCACTCGGCTCGCTGCTGCCGAGCCAGGACGAGGACGAGCCGCAGATCTTCTGCGAGAACGGGCGCTATGGCCTGCGCACCGCAGACGGCAAGATGCTGATCGAACCGCACTATCAAGACTTCTATGACTTCGACTGGCACAGCGGGCTGGCCTGCGTGCAACACGAGCAGCGCTTCGGCTATGTCGACCGCCAGGGCCGCGAAGTGATTGCCTGCCAGTTCGAAGAGGCCTTCGACTTCGTCGGTGAGCATGCGCTGATCGCCGAAGGTGGCCGCTACGGCCTGATCGATCGCCGGGGGCGGGTGACGGTGCCCTGCCAGTTCGACGGTGGCGAGGCGCTGGATTACACAGGCGCCTACTGGAGCGTGCAACAAAATGAGCTATGGGGAGTCATCGACTCCAATGGCCGCTGGATGCTGGCGGCGCAGTACCAGCAGATCCACGCCTACGAGGGCTACTACAGCGCGAAGCCGACAAAGGGCCCGCAGCACCTGTTCACCACTCGCTTCCACGACCTCGGTGCCATCGGCCTGGACAATATCAACAGCGTCAGCCTGGGCGAGAGCGGCGAGGCCTATGTGATCCGCCGCCGCGAGGGTAAGCAGTGGCTGTGGCGCGCCCTCGACGAGCAGGGTCAGGCCCTGCTACCCGGCGAGTACCAGGCGCTCGACTACCTGCACGAGATGCAGGCCTGGCGGGTGCGCGACAACCGCCAGTACGGCCTCTATCGCCACCAGGCCGGACGCTGGCTGCTGCCGTGCGCCTATGCCCGGATCGAGCTGCAGCAGGGTTGTTGGGGCGCCGACGGCAGCCACTACTGCCTGGTGCAGGAGAACAAGCGCTGGGGCCTGTACCGCGGCGGCGCGCAGGCCGGCTGGACGCTGGAACCGCGCTTCGAGCACCTGACGAACCTGCACGACGGCTATTTCAACGCCTGCCAGGACGGCCGCTGGGGCATCCTCGACAGCCAGGGCCAGTGGCTGCGCGAACCGCTCGACCAGGCCCCCGCCGATCGCCGCTTCGTGCAGGGCGATGCGCTGGCGCTGGTGTTCCAAGGCGAGCGCACCTGGCTCCTGCAGGAAGACGGCAGCTGCCAGCCACTGGCCGCCGAGCGCGCCCTGCAGGTCGTCGACCGCTACGCCCAGTTCGGCCTCAGCGAGGTGCAGCAGACCTGTCTGCAAAACAGTGCGGGCGATCTATGGCAAGCCCTGGACAGCCATCGCCGCGGCCTGGCCGCCCTAGAAGCACAGGACTACGAAAAGGCCCGCCCACTGTTGCTGCGTGCGGTCGAGCTGGGTAACGACGATGCGCTCAACGACCTCGGCTGCCTGTTGGACAAGGCCGACCAGGACTACGCCGGCGCCCTCGTCTATTTCCAGCGCGCCAGCGATGCCGGCTCGGCCCTGGCCGCGCGCAACCTGGGCGACTGCTACCGGCAGGGTCGGGGTTGTACACATGACCCCGTGCAGGCGTGCCACTACCTGCAACTGGCCACCGAACGCGGCCATCGCCCGGCGCACCTGGAGCTGGCACAGCTGCTGTTCGAGCAGGAGTCCGACCATGACCTGGCCCTGCAGCACTACCAGGCGGCCTGGCGCCATGGCGACAAGGACGAGAGCGCCAACTATCTGGGCTGGCTGCACGAGCAGCGCGAGGACTATGCCCAGGCCCAGCGCTATTACCAGCATGCCATCGGCCTCGGCGACAGCTACGCGCACTGGCGGATGGGGCGCATGCACCTGTACGGCCTGGGTCGCGCGGTCAATCCGGGCAAGGCCCGCGAGCACCTGCAGAACGCTTGCGAGCTGGAGCGCGAAGACGCCTATCTGGATATGGCCGAGCTGCTGCTACACGACGAGTCCAGCCAGGAGGAAGCGCTGGGCTGGCTGCAGAAGGCTGTGGAGTCTGATGTACCGGGGGCTCGCGAGCTGGCCGAAGAGCTGCTCCGACAGCAGAAGAAACCCGACCTGCTGAGCCGGCTATTCGGCAAGCAGTAAGCGCCTGCCTCGGCTCCTCCGTAGGCTGCGCCATGCGCACTACAGGGCCCGCAGATGGCCCATGGGGCGTGCCGCGCCCCTAGATCAGGGCACCGACAACCTGCCGTACTTCGCCCAGCGCGCCAATCGCAGGCATAAAAAAACCGCCCAGAGGGCGGTTTTTTGCGATGCCGGACTGTTACAGGCCAGACATCTTGGCAATTGCAGCCTTCAGCTCGTCATCCGAGCAGGTGGCGCAGGTGCCTTTCGGCGGCATGGCGTTGATACCGGCAATCGCCGATTTCAGCAGGCCGTCGATGCCGCCTTTGGCGCTGGCACGGGTCTTCCAGGCAGCGGCATCGCCAATACCTGGCGCGCCCATGGCCGCGGCGGCGGCACCATGGCAAGCGCCACAATGGGCAGCAATCACGTCATCACCGCTGCGCGGGCCACTGCTGGCCGCTGCGCTGGCAACAGCACCCACACCTTTGCATTCTTCGCCCTGGACGCAGACTTCACCCACCGGCTTGAGGCGCTCGGCGATTTCGTCATTGGTCGCAGCCTGAGCGCTCACAGCCCACAGGGCCAATACGGCAGCTTGTGCCGCCAGCATCTTCTTGATCAGGTTCACGGTACACCCTCATTGTGGCTAGTCACGCTCGCGGCCACGGTTACGCGAGCCCGCGCAGTATAACGGTTAGGTCAGCCGGCCGGAACAACCCATGTTGTCGCAGGGGTATTAGGCTTGCGGCTCACACCGCAAGCTCTGTACGCACTCAGAAGTTCGCTGGCGTGGTCGCACTGACCAGTCGTGCCGGGCGATCGTACGGATTGCGGAAGCGGTGCGGCTTGGTGCTGTCGAAGTAGTAGCTGTCGCCCGGTTCGAGGACGAACACCTCGGCGCCAACGGTCAGCTCCAGGCGCCCTTCCACCAGCATGCCGGCTTCTTCGCCGTCATGGTTGAGCATCTCGTCGCCGGTATCGGAGCCTGGCGGATAGGTCTCGTCGAGGAAGGTGATGGCCCGGCTGGGATGCGCCTTGCCGATCAGCTTCATGGTCACGGCGCCGCTGGAAAGATCGGTGAGTTCGTCGGCCCGGTACACCACCTGGGTGTGGTTGTCCTGCTCCACATCGAGGGAGAAGAACTCCACCAGCGACATGGGAATGCCACCGAGCACCTTTTTCAACGAGCTGATCGAGGGGCTCACGCTGTTCTTCTCGATCATCGAAATGGTGCTGTTGGTGACGCCTGCCCGCTTGGCGAGTTCACGCTGGGAAAGGCCTTTGAGTTTGCGAATGGATTGCAGTCGAACACCGACGTCCAATGCTGGAGTCCTCCTTGAGGAGCAGATACGGAAAGTTGGCCGTATCATGGCAACAGTGTTCAGTATTTACAACACTGTGTTTGCAAATCCTTCGCGTGCTGTCAACTAGCTCCCGGAATAGAGCCTTGGCACTCGTTTCAGGTTACAGAACAGCTGGTAGGGAATGCTGCCTGCGGCCTGCGCCACGTCGCTGGCGAGCACATTACGCCCCCACAGCTCGACCCGGCTGCCGAGCCCGGCCTGCGGCAGGTCAGTGAGGTCGACGGTGAGCATGTCCATCGACACGCGGCCGATCAGGCGGGTCAGCTGGCCATCGACCATGACCGGCGTGCCGGTCGGCGCATGGCGTGGGTAGCCGTCGGCATAGCCCATGGCGACCACGCCGACGCGGGTCGGCCGCTCGCTGACGAAGCGCGCGCCATAACCGACCGGCTCGCCGGCCGGCAGTTCGCGCACGCTGATGATTTTCGATTCCAGGGTCATCACCGGTTGCAAACGCGCGGCTAGTTCCTGCGCCTGTTCGAACGGAGTGGCGCCATACAGCATGATGCCCGGGCGCACCCAGTCGCTGGGAATACTTGGCCAGCCGAGAATGGCCGGCGAGTTGCGCAGGCTGATTTCAGCCTGCAGGCCGTTGCGCGCTTCATGGAATAGCGCCAGCTGCTCACTGCTGCGCGGGCAGTCCAGCTCGTCGGCGCGGGCGAAGTGACTCATCAGCACCACCTTCGCCACCTTGCCACTGGCCAGCAGGCGCTGATGCGCATCGCGGTACTCGGCCGGATGCAGGCCGACCCGGTGCATGCCCGAATCGAGTTTGAGCCAGACAGTCAGCGGGCGCTGCAGCGGCGTGCGCTCGATGGCTTCGAGCTGCCAGCTCGAATGCACCACGCACCACAGTGCATGCTGTTCGATCAGCGCCAGCTCGTCGGCCTCGAAGAAGCCTTCCAGCAGCAGGATCGGTTGGCTGATACCCGCTGCACGCAGCTCCAGTGCTTCCTCGATGCAGGCCACGGAAAAGCCGTCGACTTCGCTCGCCAGGGCCTGGGCGCAGCGCACCGCGCCATGCCCATAGGCATCGGCCTTGACCACCGCCAGGGCTTTCGCGCCACTGACTTCGCGGGCCAATTGGTAGTTGTTGCGCAGGGCTTGCAGATCGATCAGGGCACGGGCGGGACGCATGGCTGGAACTTCTTCAGATTAAAAAAAGCCCGGCGGGGGGACGCCGGGCTAAAGGGATGTTCAGGATTGCGCGGCGATCACCATCATCTCGACCAGCACGCGCGAGTCGTACAGTTTGGCCTCGACGCAGGCGCGACCGGGGGCGGCGCCCTCGGCGACCCAGGCGTCGTAGACCTCGTTCATGCCGGCATAGTCGGCCATGTCCTTGAGGTAGATGGTCACCGAGAGAATCTTCGCCTTGTCGCTGCCTGCCTCGGCGAGGAAACGGTCGATATTGGCCAGGGTCTGGCGGGTCTGCTCACGGATATCGCCGGCGTAGTCGTCAGCCAACTGGCCCGCCAGGTAGACGGTACCGTTGTGGATAACGATTTCGCTGTAGCGCTTTTCAGTGCGCAGGCGCTGGATGGACATGCTTGTGGCTCTCCTTGGACTTGCTATAGCGGGAAATATCCAGGCCTTCGGCGCTGATTTGCGGGCGCTTGTTCGCCATCAGGTCGGCGAGGAAGCGACCGGAGCCGCAGGCCATGGTCCAGCCAAGGGTACCGTGTCCGGTGTTGAGGAACAGGTTGCGATAGGCCGTGGCGCCAACAATCGGCGTGCCGTCCGGAGTCGCCGGGCGCAGGCCGGTCCAGAATTCGGCCTGGCGCAGATCGCCGCCCTGCGGGTACAGATCGGCAGTGATCATTTCCAGGGTTTCGCGGCGGCGTGGGTTGAGGCTCAGGTCGAAACCGGCGATCTCGGCCATGCCGCCGACGCGGATGCGGTTGTCGAAACGGGTGATGGCGACCTTGTAGGTCTCGTCGAGGATGGTCGACGCCGGGGCCATCGCCGCATTGGTGATCGGTACGGTCAGCGAATAGCCCTTCAGCGGGTAGACCGGCGCACGGATGCCCAACGGCTTGAGCAGCTGCGGGCTGTAGCTGCCCAGCGCCAGCACGTAGCGGTCGGCGGTTTCCAGCTTGCCGTCGACCCACACGCCATTGATGCGGTCACCGGCATGGTCCAGGCGCTCAATATTGCAGCCGAAACGGAACTGCACGCCCAGCGCCACGGCCATCTCGGCCAGCTGGCGAGTGAACATCTGGCAGTCGCCGGTCTGGTCGTTGGGCAGGCGCAGGGCGCCGGCCAGCTTGTGCTTGACCCCGGCCAGGGCCGGTTCGACGCGGGCGATGGCATCGCGGTCGAGCAGCTCGTAGGGCACGCCGGAGGCTTCCAGCACGGCGATGTCCTTGGCCGCGTTGTCCAGTTGCGCCTGGGTGCGGAACAGCTGGGTGGTGCCCAGTTGGCGACCTTCGTAGCTGATGCCGGTCTCGGCGCGCAGCTCGTCGAGGCAGTCGCGGCTGTACTCGGACAGGCGCACCATGCGCTCCTTGTTCACCGCATAACGGCTGGCCGTGCAGTTGCGCAGCATCTGCGCCATCCACAGGTACTGGTCGATATCGGCGGTGGCCTTGATCGCCAGCGGCGCGTGCTGTTGCAGCAGCCACTTGATGGCTTTCAGCGGCACGCCCGGGGCGGCCCAGGGCGAGGCGTAACCGGGGGAGACCTGGCCGGCGTTGGCGAAACTGGTTTCCAGGGCCGGGCCGTTCTGGCGGTCGACCACTACCACTTCAAAGCCGGCACGAGCCAGGTAGTAGGCGCTGGCGGTACCGATCACACCGCTGCCAAGAACCAGAACACGCATGATTGTCTCCCTCGTCGCGAGCTTTCGCTGGCGTTTGTTTTACTGAGCACGATTGAGCGCAGTATAGGAAGACAGCAGCAGTGTTATTCACTGTTTAGAAGGGCTTATTTGGCGATAATTTCCGGCAAATAAGCCTTTTACGGAGGGCCAGGCAACCTTCTAATGGGCTTTAGCGCTAAAACAACAGGTAAAACTCTCGCAGCGGAATAATTGACAGGCGCCGGCGGGCGCCCGTTCCCTGCTACTTGCGCAGCCACTTGCCGTTGAGCTGGATGTACTGCCCGGACGGGGTCTTCTCCAGCGCCTTCTGCCCAGCCAGGGCTTCCACATCACCCAACTGCAATCCGTTTTCCTTGGCCAGGCGCTGGTATTCGGCCTGGCGCGCCTGGTTGATCAGCTTGGCGATCTCCTCGGCCGAACCGCCGGGACTGACCACGCCGAGGTAGCCGTTGGGTTGCTCGCCCAGCTGGCCGCCGCTCTTGGCCGCGCCCAAGGCACTCATCGCCTCGTTGAGGTTCATCGCCAGGGCCGGCAGGCTGAGGCTCAGGGCCAGCAGGCCACAGGCCAGGGTGCGTTGCAGTTTCATGAATGGCTCCTTGCAGGGGCTCAGAACAGGCCGCTGTCTTCGTTGATGATCGAGTCCAGGGCCTTGTCGACCTTGATGTAGATCTCGTGCTCGATCTTCACGTTGAGGTTGATGTTGATCGGCTCGCTGGGCATCGCCAGCTGCACCGTGGGGGTGCAGGCGGCGCTCAGGCCAGCGAGCAGCGGGGCGACCAGCAGAGCGCGCAGGCGCATGGTCAGTTCTCCTTCTGCGGATCATTGCGTTGCCGCAGGCGTTGCTGCACACGCTGGCGGATGGTTTCGCTCACCCGGTCGGTGAGCTGCAAGCTGGTCAGCAAGGCCGGAATGTCCTCTTCAAGATTGACGTTGAGGTTGATCGGCCGGCCCTTCTCCACATCCGGGTTGCGCCCTTGCAGGCGCAGGGCCAGTTGCAACTTGCCGTCGGCAGCATAGCTGACGGCACTGTCGAGCAGTTCGAAGTGGAAATCGTCGAGGGCGTCCACCACCAGCTGCATCCCAGGATTGCTGCGGCCCAGGGCACGCATCTTCTCCGAGCGGAACTGCAGGTAACCCGGCGCCTGGGCAGCCATCTGGCCCTGTTCGATGCGCAGGCCGGCGGCGTCCAGCAGCAGCGGCAACTCGCCGCGCAAGCTGCCGCGCCCGGCCAGCCCCTCTGCAGGGTAGACCCGAAAAATCTCCTCCAGTTGCACATCCTTGAACTGCAATTGCAGACGCTGGCTGGGCTGGGCCAGGTCCAGCTGCCCGGCGGGCAACCAGGCCTGACCCTGGAGCACTGCAGTCTGCGCCGTCTGCCAGGACAACTGGCCCTGCAACGGCTGACCGAGACGGGCGACGTAGCGCCCCTGCAGCTGCAGCGGGCCGACCGCCACGCCGGCGTTAAGCTGCTGCAGGCTCAGCTGCGGCAGCTCCAGGCTCAGCTGGTCGCCGCGCAGCTGCCCCTTCAGCTCGCCATCCAGCCCCGTCAGCTCGCTGCGGTCGTAGATGCCGGCAAGCCCCTGAAACTGCAGGGCCAGATCCAGCAGCCGCGGTTTGCCGACCGGCAACTGCAGGCTGACCTGGCCGAGCAGACGGCCGTTGCCGATCTGCAGCAGCGCCGGCCAGGCGCGAAAAGTCTGGCTCAGCGGATTGCCGGCGCGAAAGAACAGCTCGGCTAGGTTGGCGGACAGCTGCAGCGTGCCCTGGGCATCACGCGCGCCGTCGACGCTCAGGTTGAGCCCTGCTGCATTGCTCAAGGCGCCGTGCAGGCGCTGCTGCTGGGCACTGACCTGCAGCTGGCCGTCGAACTGCCAGGCCTGCGCCAGCAGCTCGGCCTGTTCCAACTGGCTCACGTTCAGCTGCAGCGGGCCGCTCAGGCTCGGGCTGGCGCCCATCTGCATGGACAAGCCGGCCAGCTTGGCCTGCAGCTGCTGCACACGCAGACCCTCGGCGAGCTGCAGGCGCTTGGCCTGCAGGCTGGACGAAGGCAGCAGGCTGACCTGCAACTGCTGCTCGGCAAGTTTTCCATTCAGCTTGAGCGTCAGCGCCAGGCCTTCGGCGCGCAGGTTCTGGTACTGCAGCAACGGGCTTTGCAGCTGCAGCGCGGCACTGAAAGTACCGCTGCCGTCGCGCAAGCGCTGCCTATCCAGCAGGCTCGCGCCGGGCGCCAGCGCCAGCTGCCAGCTGGCCTGCAAACGCAGAGAGGCCTGGGTATCGAGCAGACGCTGGTCGGTGGTCTGCCATTGCTGCAGCCAGACAAACAGGCCGCGGCTATCGGCCAGCTGCACCAGTTCCAGCTCGCCTTGCCAGTGGCTGACGGCGGCCTCCTCGCGCAATGCGCTGCGCAGCGTCAGCAGCGGTTGGCTGTCGAGCTGGGCATCGGCACGCAACTGCCACTGCCCCTCGCGCTGCTCCAGGTGCGCCTGCAGCTCAAGACTGCGCGCGCCCGTCTGCAGCTGCAGGCGCAACTCGGCCGGCTGTTGCAGGGCGCCACCATGCTGCAATTGCAGGCTGCCAAGCAGCACGCAGCGGCCCGTGGCACAGGGCAATTCCAGGCTCAGCTGGTCGACTGCCAGCTGCCGAGGCAACCAGGCCAGACTGTCGAGCAACGCCTGCGGATCACTGCCTGCCGCGCTCTCACCCTGCCCAGCCTGCCAGCTCAGCTGCAGCGCCTGACTGCGCAGTTCAGGTAGATACAGGCGCTGTTGCAGCCGTTGCGGCCAGGCCAGCTGCAGCGCGCTGGCGCTCATTTGCACACGGCTACCGTCGCTACCGTCACGCACCAGCAGCAGGCTGTCCACCTGCAGCCCGGCGCCCGACAGCTGCAGGCCCTGCCAGTCCAGCTGGCTGATGCCCTGCGCCGCCAACAGCCAGCGCCAGGCCAGCCACAGCAGCGCCACCAGCAACAGCAGTGCCAGCAGCAACCTGCCCAGTAAGCGGCGTCCCTTGTGGCGCGACGGCATGGCGCAAAACCTCGACGAAATCCATTGCCGCTCAGGGTGGCGGGCGCCCCCGACAAGATCAAGGCGTTTCGCCTGGCCAGTGTTTTCCGCTGGGTTCGTCGCTATATTTGCCGACGAATACTGGAACTATCGCGGCTTTCACAGAGATATCCCCCCATGAGAACCCAACACCAGAGCCGGCGCGAGCTGGACAAGATCGACCGCAATATCTTGCGCATCCTGCAGGAGGACGGGCGTATCAGCTTCACCGAGCTGGGCGAGCGGGTCGGCCTGTCGACCACCCCCTGCACCGAACGCGTACGCCGCCTGGAGCGCGAGGGGATCATCATGGGCTACCACGCGCGGCTCAACCCGCAGCAGCTCAAGGCCAGCCTGCTGGTATTCGTCGAGATCAGCCTGGACTACAAGTCCGGCGACACCTTCGAGGATTTCCGCCGCGCCGTGCTCAAGCTGCCCCACGTGCTGGAATGCCACCTGGTCAGCGGCGA
This sequence comes from Aquipseudomonas guryensis, assembly GCF_014164785.1. GTDB lineage: Bacteria > Pseudomonadota > Gammaproteobacteria > Pseudomonadales > Pseudomonadaceae > Aquipseudomonas > Aquipseudomonas guryensis. The sequence goes on from NZ_JACJFN010000001.1 coordinate 887,830, forward strand.
CTTCGACTACCTGGTGAAGGCGCGGATCAACGAGATGGCCAGCTACCGCAAGCTGCTTGGCGACATCCTGCTCAAGCTGCCGCATGTGCGCGAATCGAAGTCCTACATCGTCATGGAAGAGGTCAAGGAGAGCCTAAGCCTGCCGGTGCCGGAGTGACACAAAGCTTGAGGATCTCGCGAGCTAGCTAGTGCGAGGCCATTTTTAACGCCGTATCGCCGACGCGCAGCAAATCCTCATACCAAGCGCTGGCGGGTGCTGGCGATCAGCTGATGGACTTGGCGCTCGACCGCCGGTTCGATCGGCGTTTCCGGCGCCTGCCCGCGCGGGCATGGCAGGCTCGGCGTGGTGCCGAACAGGCGGCAAATCAGCGGGCGCTGGTCATACACCGTGCAACCCTGCGGGCCGAGGTGCACGCAGTTGAACTCGGCCAGCGCGGCGTCGTGTTCGGCGTCGCTCTTCACCGGCAGGCGCGCCAGCTCCTCGGACGAAGCCGTCACCGGGCCACAGCAATCGTGGCAGCCGGGCACGCAGGCGAAAGACGGGATCTGCCGGCGCAGGTGATCGATCTTGCGGTTGGTACAGCTCATCGGCAGCGCTCGGCAAAAGACCCGCGCATCTTAACCGCCAGCCCCTGCCCTGCGCCGCCGAGCGACGACCGGCTACGGGGAAAAACAGTTTTTACCGCCACCCCTCTTGGCTAGCGGCAAGTCCCGCGCTTATCCTGCGTCAAATTTTAACAACACCTCAAACAGGATTTCGCACATGAACGCCCGCGTTCACCAGCCACAACAACCAGCCGTGCACAGTGACCAGCACGCATCCTCCTACTACGCCGCCACTGCCAACCAGCAGCTGGCCTATCCGCCGCTGGCGGGTGAGGAGCTGGCTGATGTGTGCATTGTCGGTGGCGGGTTCTCCGGCCTGAATACTGCGATCGAGCTGGCCCAGAAGGGCTTCTCGGTGGTGCTCGTGGAGGCGCACCAGGTTGGCTGGGGCGCCAGCGGGCGCAATGGCGGACAGCTGATCCGCGGCGTCGGGCACGGCGTCGAGCAGTTCGCCTCGGTGATCGGTCAGGAAGGCGTGCGCAACCTGAAATTGATGGGCCTGGAAGCGGTGGAAATCGTCCGCCGCCGGGTCGAGCAGTTCAACATCAACTGCGACCTGACCTGGGGTTACTGCGACCTGGCCAACAAGCCGGCGCACCTGGACGGCTTCGCCGAGGACAAGGCCGAGCTGGAAAGCCTTGGCTACCGCCACGAACTGCGCCTGCTGCAGCCCGAGCAGATGCACCAGGTAGTCGGCTCCGACCGCTACGCCGGCGGCATGATCGACATGGGTTCCGGCCACCTGCACCCGCTCAACCTGGCCCTGGGCGAGGCAGCCGCGGCCGCCTCGCTCGGCGTCAAACTGTTCGAGCACTCGGCAGTCACCCGCATCGACTACGGCAGTGAAGTGAAAGTACACACCGCCCAGGGCAGCGTGCGCGCCAAGACTCTGGTGCTGGCCTGTAACGCCTACCTCAATGGCCTGAATGGCAAGCTCGGTGGCAAGGTACTGCCGGCTGGTAGCTACGTGATCGCCACCGAGCCGCTGTCGCCGGCCCAGGCGCGCAACCTGATCCCGCAAAACATGGCGCTGTGCGACCAGCGCGTGACCGTGGATTACTTCCGCTTGTCCGCCGACAACCGCCTGCTGTTCGGCGGCGCCTGCCACTACTCGGGCCGTGACCCGGCGGATATCGCCGCCTACATGCGACCGAAGATGCTGCAGGTGTTCCCGCACCTGAAAGACGTGAAAATCGACTACCAGTGGGGCGGCATGATCGGCATCGGCGCCAACCGCCTGCCACAGATCGGCCGGCTCAAGGACCAGCCCAACGTGTTCTACGCCCAGGCCTATGCCGGCCACGGCGTGAATGCCACCCACCTGGCCGGCCAACTGCTCGCCGAGGCCATCAGTGGCCAACAGGGCGGCGGCTTCGAGCTGTTCGACAAGGTGCCGCACATGACCTTCCCTGGCGGCAAGCACCTGCGCTCGCCACTGCTGGCGCTGGGCATGGCCTGGTATCGACTCAAGGAAGCAGTCGGCCTGGTTTAAGCCCTGCTCCCCCGCTTTCCCTGAACCCTCTGCGGCTGGCACGCTGGTGGATAAGCACAGCGTTATCCACCCTACACAGCATGCCAGTCCGCGTAGGGTGGAAAACTGCGAAGCAGTTTCCACCGCCGGGACACGGCCGATTCAACTAGCGCAGCAACTGCCAGAATGGCCGGGTCGCTTCCTTGCGTGCCTGCTCGGAGGTCAGGCCGATATCGGCCAGCTGACGGGCATCCAGTTGCAATAACTGACGGCGCGTATGCAGACGGCGGCAGAACAGCTGCCAGCGGCTAGCCACCTCGCGCAGCGGCAGACGCCCACTTTGCTCCTCACGCTCACGCACACTTACATACAGATCGCTCAATTCGCGCATGACCCTGTCCTCCGCAGCCTGGTCCGCCCTTGGGAGACCATGATCGGCGCTCGAGCCACGGCAATACAGATTCAAAAAGACAGTTTTAAATACATACAGATAGCCACCACGCGTAACTGAATGGTCTATTCTTGCCCCATCTGTATTGTCTGGCCTGCTGCGCAGGAGCCCATCTGTCATGACGCTCTACATGAACCTGGCCGAATTGCTCGGCACCCGCATCGAACAGGGCCTGTACCGCCCCGGCGACCGCCTGCCCTCGGTGCGCGCGCTCAGCCAGGAACACGGGGTGAGCCTGAGCACCGTGCAGCAGGCCTACCGCCAGCTGGAGGACGACGGCCTGGTGGAGCCGCGACCGAAGTCGGGCTACTTCGTACCGCAGGCCCGCCAGCGCCCGGCGTTGCCGATGGTCAGCCGCGCCGCCCAGCGCCCGGTGGAAGTGTCGCAGTGGGATCAGGTGCTGGAGCTGATCAGCACCCCGCCCGGCGGCGAGCTGGTGCAGCTCGGTCGCGGCATCCCGGATATCGCCGCGCCGACCCTCAAGCCGCTGCTGCGCTCGCTGTCGCGCCTCAGCCGGCGGCAGGGCATTCGTGAACTGAGCTACGGCAGCGTGCTGGGTGACCCCGGCCTGCGCGAGCAGGTGGCGCGCCTGGTGCTGGACTCCGGCTGCCAGATCCCGCCCGAGGACATCGTCATCACCACCGGCTGCCACGAGGCGCTGTCCACGGCGATCCGCGCCGTGTGCGAGCCGGGCGACATCGTCGCAGTGGATTCGCCGAGCTTCCACGGCGTGATGCAGGCGCTCAAGGGCTTCGGCATGAAGGCCCTGGAACTGCCCACCGACCCGGTCAGCGGGATCAGCCTGGAAGCCCTCGAACTGGCTCTCGAGCAATGGCCGATCAAAGCCATCCAGCTCACCCCGACCTGCAACAACCCACTCGGCTACATCATGCCGGAAGCCAACAAGCGCGCACTGCTAACGCTGGCCCAACGCTACGACGTGGCGATCATCGAGGACGATATCTACGGTGAGCTGGCCTACAAGTACCCGCGCCCGCGCACCATCAAGTCGTTCGACGAAGACGGCCGCGTGCTGCTCTGCAGCTCCTTCTCCAAGACCCTGGCGCCAGGCCTGCGTATCGGCTGGATCGCCCCGGGGCGCTACCTGCAGCGGGTGCTGCACATGAAGTACATGAGCACCGGCATGAGCGCCCAGCTACCGCAACTGGCGCTGGCCGAGTTCATCGCCGGCGGCCACTACGAGCCGCACCTACGGCGCATGCGCAGCCAGTACGCGCGCGGCCGCGAGCTGATGACCGGCTGGGTCAGCCAGCATTTCCCGGCAGGCACGCGGGCCAGTCAGCCGCAGGGTGGTTTCATGCTCTGGGTCGAGCTGGAGCAGAACTTCGACAGCCAGCGCCTGAACCGCCTGCTGCTGCCACACAAGGTGCAGATCGCCCCCGGCAGCATCTTTTCCGCCGCAGGCAAGTACCGCAACTGCCTGCGCATGAACTTCTCGACCACCAACACCAGCCTGATCGAGCAGGCCGTGCGCACGGTCGGCGAGACGGCCTGCACGCTACAGGCCGAGTTGGCCGGCGCCTAGTCGCCGGTAAGGGTTTGCGGGGCGCGGAACGCACCGCGCTGCCAGGCCAGGTAGACGAACAGCGCCGCACCAGCCGCCATCAGCAGGGGTAGCGCATGGCCGCTCAGCCACTGGCTGGCGGCACCGGTGGACAGCGGCCCGAGCAGGCAGCCGACACCCCAGAGCAGGGCGATGTGGGCATTGGCACGGACCAGCGCATCGTCGCGGTAGAACTGCCCGACCAGGATCAACGACAGGGTGTAGAGGCCCCCGGCGGATGCACCGAACAGCACCAGCAGCGGCCAGATCAGCGGCGTATGCAATAGCGGCGGGATGGCCAGGCTGGACAGCAGCAAGACCACGCCACAGATGCGGAACAGCAACTCGCGCGGCACCCGGTCGGCGAGCAGGCCGATGGGCAACTGCAACAGGGCATCGCCGACCACCACCACGCTAGCCATCAGCAACGCGGTTTTCTGATCGAAGCCTTCGCGCAGCAGGTACACCGGTAGCAGGGTCAGCACCATGGCCTCGAAGGCGGCAAACAGCACCACGGCCCAGGCAATCGCCGGCAGCTTGCGGCAGAACACCAGCAGCCCACGCCCGGCGGCACTGTGCGCGTCCACCCGGGGTGCGCCGCTGTGGCCAAAGAGCACGCTGCAACCGGCCACCAGTAAGCCGGCGGACAGCCAGAAGCCCAGATCGCCCTCACTGCCAATCAGGGTCAGCAGCAGCGGACCAGACAGTTGGCTGAGAGCGAAGCCGGTGCCATACAGCGCCACCAGGCGCCCACGCAGACGCTCTTCGACCAGTTGGTTGATCCAGCTCTCGCCGAGGACGAAGACCACAGTCAGGGAAATCCCGATCAGCAAGCGCAGCACCAGCCACAGTGGATAACTGGGCAGCAGCGCCAGCATGCCGACCGACACCGCACTGGCCAGCAGGCACAGGCGCAGGGTGCGCGGCGTGCCCAGCCAGCCGGCTAGCCGCCCGGTCAGGCGCGCACCAAGCAGCACGCCGATGGCCGGCATACCCGCCATCACGCCAATCGCAAACGGCCCGTAGCCCCAGCTTTCCAGGCGCAACGAGACCAGCGGCAGGGTCACGCCGAGGGCAAGACCGACGATGATCACCGCCGAGGTAACGGCGAAATAGGTTCCCCAACGCATAGCCACTCCTCTCCCTTTTTCTGGCCGTGCTGAAATGCAAAACGGCCGGGTTTCCTAGGAAACCCGGCCGCAGGTGTGGCTCACTAGAGCCGGCCCCGAAGGGCGGACCTTTCAACTTAGAGCTCGGCCCTACCTCGACCGAGCCCAACACCGGAAAAGATCTTCTGGGCTAAGGTCAGACAAGGCGCCCCGCAGCTTTTAAGCGCAGCGTACTGCAGTACGTGAGCATTAAAAGCGAGGACGCCACGCCGTATGGCCGACGACCAGGAGATCGTCCCGCGTACTTACAGCTTGATCCAGGTGGCTTTCAGCTCGGTGTACTTGTCGAAGGCATGCAGCGACTTGTCGCGGCCGTTGCCGGACTGCTTGTAGCCACCGAACGGCGCAGTCATGTCGCCGCCGTCGTACTGGTTGACCCACATGCTGCCGACGCGCAGCGCCTTGGCCGCCAGGTGGGCCTTGGACAGGTTGCTGGTCCAGATCGCTGCGGCCAGACCATAGATGCTGTCGTTGGCGATCTGGATGGCTTCCTCGGTGGTGTCGAAGGTGATCACCGAGAGTACCGGGCCAAAGATTTCTTCAGCGGCGATACGCATGCTGTTGGTGACGTTGTCGAAGATGGTCGGCTCGACATACACGCCGCCGGTTTCCTCCAGCGTGCGCTTGCCGCCACACAGCAGCTTGGCGTTTTCGGCATGGCCGGCTTCGATATAGGACAGCACACTGTTGAGGTGACCGCTGTCGACCAAGGCGCCAACGTTGGTGGCCGGGTCGAGGGCGTGACCGGCTTTCCAGCCCTTCATAGCTTCCAGCAACAGGGCCATGAACTCATCTTTCACCGAGCGCTCGATCAGCAGACGCGAGCCCGCAGTGCACATCTCACCCTGGTTGAAGCAGATCGCCGCAGCGGCAGCCTCGGCAGCGGCTTTCAGGCACGGCGCATCGGCGAAGACGATGTTGGCGCTCTTGCCACCGGCCTCCAGCCACACGCGCTTCATGTTCGATTCGCCAGCGTAGATCATCAGTTGCTTGGCGATCTTGGTCGAGCCGGTGAACACCAGGGTGTCGACGTCCATGTGCAGGGCCAGGGCCTTGCCCACGGTGTGACCGAAGCCTGGCAGGACGTTGAGTACGCCGGCCGGGATACCGGCTTCGAGGGCCAACTGAGCCAGGCGAATGGCAGTCAGCGGCGACTTCTCGGACGGTTTGACGATCACCGAGTTACCGGTCGACAGAGCCGGGCCGAGCTTCCAGCAGGTCATGATCAGCGGGAAGTTCCACGGCACGATGGCCGCGACCACGCCCACCGGCTCACGGGTGATCAGGCCCAGTTCGTCGTGCGGAGTGGCCGCCACTTCGTCGTAGATCTTGTCGATTGCCTCGCCACTCCAGCGGATCGCCCGCGAGGCGCCCGGCACGTCGACGCTCAGGGCATCGCTGATCGGCTTACCCATGTCGAGGGTTTCCAGCAGGGCCAGTTCTTCGGCGTGGGCATCCATCAGGTCGGCGAAGCGCACCATGATTTTCTTGCGCTCGACCGGCTTGAGCCGCGACCACACGCCAGACTCGAAGGTAGCGCGGGCGTCGGCCACTGCCAGCTCGGCATCCGCTGCATCACAGCTGGCCACCAGGCCCAGCAGGCGACCGTCCACCGGGCTCACGCATTCAAAGGTGGCGGCGGAAACAGCTTCGCAGAGTTCGCCATGGATCAGGGCGCGGCCCTCGATCTTCAGGTTCTTGGCGCGCTGTTCCCAGTCGGCACGGGTCAGGGTAGTCATGCGGGAGTCCTCGGTGAAAGCGTGTCGCAAATCGACAACACGCACTGTCAATTATTCTGCCAGGCCGATTGCCGGCCTTTGTGCCCGTAACACTAAACCAGAGCCCCGTACCTTTTCAATATTTTTGACAGAAGGCCGCCAGGCGCCTTGCAATGTTCGTTTTATCAAACATAGACTGCGATCAATCGCTCATTCCACAACCCACAACACATGGACACGCCCGTGAACACCGAGCAGATCATCGACTTCGCCAGCGCAACCACCGCGCCCGAGCACTACCGCCCCGCCGCCGAGAAGATTCTCAAGGGTGATCCCGAGCAGAGCGTACGCAATCATTACAGCAGCCCCTGCAGCCAGTTCCATGCCGGCATCTGGGAAGGCGCGATTGGCCACTGGACAGTCAACTACACCGAACACGAATACTGCGAAATCCTCCAGGGCGTCTCGGTGCTGCGCGACCAGCACGGCACCGCCAAGACCGTACGCGCCGGCGATCGCTTCGTCATCCCGGCCGGCTTCTCCGGCACCTGGGAAGTGCTGGAGCCGTGCCGCAAGGTCTATGTGATGTTCGAGCAGAAGGCCTGACCCTGCTGGCGAGACCGTCGCGTCTCGCCAGGCAAACGTTTTTACCCTGTGCAACTTGCGCCCGCGTCCCGCGGGCTTTTTTTCGTCTGGCCTTTTCTGCGGGCAAAAAAAACCCGCCGATTAAGGCGGGTTCTTTTTACAGAAGCCGGATCAATTACTTGATCTTGGCTTCCTTGTACATCACGTGCTTACGGATGGTCGGATCGAATTTTTTCATTTCGATCTTATCCGGGGTAGTGCGCTTGTTCTTGTCGGTGGTGTAGAAGTGGCCGGTACCGGCGCTGGACACCAAACGGATCAGTTCACGCATGACTTGCTCCTTAAACCTTTTCGCCGCGAGCGCGCAGCTCGGACAGAATTACGTCAATGCCGCGCTTGTCGATGATACGCATGCCTTTGGCAGAAACGCGCAGACGCACAAAACGCTTCTCGGACTCGACCCAGAAGCGGTGATGCTGCAGGTTCGGCAGGAAACGACGACGGGTTTTGTTGTTTGCGTGGGAAACCTTGTTCCCGGTTACTGGACCCTTACCAGTAACTTGACAGACTCTCGACATGCCTCAGCCCTCTAAAACCACATGCCCAACCCGGCATGGGTTGGCCGCTTGAACTCAATAGTCATTTGGCGCTCAGCGCCACGTTTCTCGGGGGTCTTACCGCGCTTGTCTGCTTGCGCAGGAGGCGGGCCCCTAGAAAAGAGCGCTGCTTTATACCAGAACACCCTAGCAGTCGCAAGGCGAACTGTGCCTTGTTAACTGCGCCGCAAAGGCGCAAACCCTCTACTTTGCCGGGTTGCGCCGGCACCGACAGGCCTACCACTCGTCGCAACCTGCCGATTGTCCCGCCCCGCGCCTTGGTCTAGGGTTAGACCCTTGCCGTCTGTCGCCACTCTGGAGATACCCATGCGCCTTGCCGCCCTGCCCCTGCTGTTCGCCCCGCTACTGAGCCAGGCCGCTATCCTCAGCGTGTGCACCGAGGCCAGCCCGGATGGTTTCGACGTGGTGCAGTACAACGCACTGACCACCACCAACGCCTCGGCCGACGTACTGATGAACCGCCTGGTCGAGTTCGATGCCGCCAGCGGCCAACTGCAACCGAGTCTGGCGCAAAGCTGGTCGGTATCGGACGACGGCCTGGTGTGGGACTTCCAGCTACGACCTGGGGTGAAATTCCAACGCACCGAGTGGTTCAACCCGAGCCGCGAGCTGAATGCCGATGACGTGCTGTTCAGTTTCCAGCGCATGCTCGACCCCACCCATCCCTGGCACAAGAGTGCGCCCGGCGGTTATCCGCATGCTCAGTCGATGCAGCTGCCGGCGCTGATCAAGAGCATCGAGTCAGTGGGCGCACAACAGGTGCGTTTCACCCTCAATCGTCCGGACGCCACATTCCTCGCCACCCTGAGCATGGGTTTCGCCTCGATCTATTCGGCCGAATACGCCGCGCAACTGCTGCAGGCCGGCACGCCGGAAAAGCTCAACAGTGCCCCGGTTGGCACCGGCCCGTTCATCCTCAAGCGCTTCCAAAAGGACGCAGCCATCCGTTACACGGCCAACCCCGACTATTTTGCCGGCAAGCCCGCGCTGGACGGTCTGATCTTCGCCATCACCCCGGATACCAACGTGCGCCTGCAGAAGCTGCGCCGCAATGAATGCCAGATCGCCCTGTCACCCAAGCCGCTGGATGTGCAGGCGGCGCGCCAGGCGCCGTCCTTGCGCATCAGTGAAACGCCGGCCTTCATGACCGCCTTCGTCGCCCTCAACAGCCAGCACCCGCCGCTGGACAAGCCCCAAGTGCGCCAGGCGATCAACCTGGCCTTCGACAGGGCCAGCTATCTGCAAGCGGTGTTCGAGGGCAGCGCCACAGCCGCCAGCAGTCCCTACCCCCCGACCACCTGGAGCTACGCCAAGGAGCTGCCCGGCTACGCACACGACCCGGTCAAAGCCAAGGCAATGCTGGAAGAGGCCGGGCTGGCGGACGGTTTCAGCACCACGATCTGGACCCGCCCCTCGGGCAGCCTGCTCAACCCCAACCCCAGCCTCGGCGCGCAGCTGCTGCAGGCCGACCTGGCCGAAGTCGGCATCCGCGCGGAGATCCGGGTGATCGAATGGGGCGAGCTGATCAAGCGCGCCAAGGCCGGCGAACATGATCTGCTGTTCATGGGCTGGGCAGGCGACAATGGCGATCCGGACAACTTCCTTACCCCGCAATTTTCCTGCGCTTCGCTGCAGTCCGGGCTGAACTTCGCGCGGTTCTGCGACCCGCAACTGGATAAGCTGATCGCCGACGGCAAGCTCAGCGCCGAACAGACCGTGCGTAGTGGCCTGTATCAGCAGGCCCAGGCGATCATCCAGCAGCAGGCACTGTGGCTACCACTGGCCCACCCGACCGCCTTCGCCCTGCTGCGCAACAATGTGCAGGGCTATCAGGTCAACCCGTTTGGTCGCCAGGATTTTGCCAAGGTGCAGCTCAAGTAAGACCTAGACCCAACCGAACTCGGCCATGGACAGCGGCTCACCATCGCCGACGATGAAGTGATCGAGCACGCGCACCTCGATCAGCGCCAGCGCCTCCTTGAGGCGCTCGGTCAGCACGCGATCGGCCTGGCTGGGCTCGGCAACCCCCGACGGGTGGTTATGCACCAGGATCGCAGCTGCGGCGTTATGCGCCAGGGCGCGCTTGACCACCTGCCGCGGGTAGACGCTGGCGCCATCGATGCTGCCGTGAAACAGGGCCTCGAACTCGATGACCCGGTGCTTGGCATCGAGAAACAGGCAGCCAAACACCTCGTGGGGCTCATGGCGCAGGCGCGCTTTGAGGTAATCGCGCACCGCCTGCGGGCTTTCCAGAGCGGAATCGCGCTTGAGTCGCTCAGCCAGATGGCGCCGCCCCATCTCCAGCACCGCCTGCAACTGGGCGAACTTGGCCGGCCCCAGACCCAGGCGCTGGCTGAAGGACGGCAGATCAGCCTCGAGCAGCGCGCGCAGGCTGCCGAAATCCCCCAGCAGGTGACGCGCCAGGTCTACCGCGCTCTGCCCGGCCACCCCGGTACGCAGGAAGATCGCCAGCAGTTCGGCGTCGCTCAGGGCGCCCGCCCCCATCTCCAGCAGCTTCTCCCGCGGGCGCTCCGCCGCGGGCCAATCGCGAATACTCATGACATCTCCCTGTCAGGCGGCCCGCTGTTCCGGCGCGGGCCCTGTGCTATCTTAGCCCGGCTTTTTGGCGCGGTGACCGGCCTGGGGAGGTGTCGTCGTCGCGTTGCTATCCACACCACATTATTAAGGCAGGCCTATGCAGCGGCTGTATCGGAAACGCATCGTCCTGGGCGTCGGTGGTGGCATTGCCGCCTACAAGAGTGCCGAGCTGGTTCGTCGGCTGCGCGACCAGGGCGCCGAAGTGCGGGTGGTAATGACCCGCGGCGGCCGCGAGTTCATCACCCCGTTGACCCTGCAGGCGCTGTCTGGCCACCCTGTACATCTCGATCTGCTCGACCCGGAAGCCGAGGCGGCCATGGGCCATATCGAGCTGGCTAAATGGGCCGATCTGGTACTGATCGCCCCGGCCACTGCCGATCTGATGGCACGCCTGGCCCAGGGCGTGGCCGATGACCTGCTGACTACCCTGGTACTGGCCACCGATGCCGCCGTGGCCCTCGCCCCGGCGATGAACCAGGCCATGTGGCGCGATCCGGCCACTCAGGCCAATGCGCAACTACTGGAAAGTCGTGGCCTGCGCCTGTTTGGCCCAGCTGCCGGCAGCCAGGCCTGCGGCGATGTCGGCCCCGGCCGCATGCTCGAAGCGGATGAGCTGGCGCAGCGCGCCGCCGACTGCTTCCAGCGCCAGAGCCTGAGCGGCAAGCACGTGCTGATCACCGCCGGGCCGACCCAGGAAAACATCGACCCGGTGCGTTACATCACCAACCACAGCTCCGGCAAGATGGGCTTCGCCCTGGCCGAAGCCGCGGTGGAAGCCGGCGCCAAGGTGACCCTGATCACCGGCCCGGTGCACCTACCCACCCCGGACCGGGTCTCGCGTATCGACGTGGTCAGCGCCCGCGACATGCTCGCTGCCTGCGAAGCCGCCATGCCCTGCGACCTGCTGATCGCCTCTGCCGCAGTCGCCGACTACCGCCCGGAAGTGGTCGCCCAGCACAAGCTGAAGAAAGATCCCACTACCGGCGATGGCCTGCTCCTGCAACTGGTGCGCAACCCGGATGTCCTTGCCACACTCACCAGCCGCGCCGATCGCCCGTTCAGCGTGGGTTTTGCCGCCGAGACCGAGAACCTGCTCGGCTACGCAGCGCGCAAGCTGAAGGACAAGAACCTCGACCTGATCGTCGCCAATGACGTGGCCAACCCCACGATTGGCTTCAACAGCGAGGAAAATGCCATCACCATCATCGACCGCGAATTGCAGGCCAGCAGTTTTGCCCAGACCAGCAAAGGCAAGATCGCCCGTCAGCTGGTAGCCTTCATTGCCGAACGCCTCAACCGCGCCTGACCCACCTCCGACCGTTCACAGGGCCTGACATGCACGCTTTGCAAGCCAAGATTCTCGACCCGCGCCTGGGCAGTGACTTTCCCCTGCCGCAGTACGCTACCCCTGGCTCGGCAGGCCTCGACCTGCGCGCCATGCTCAAGCAGGACACAGTGCTAGAGCCTGGGCAGACCCTGCTGATCCCCACCGGCCTGTCGATCTACATCGGCGATCCGGGCCTGGCGGCGCTGATCCTGCCTCGCTCGGGCCTCGGCCATAAGCACGGCATCGTGCTCGGCAACCTGGTCGGTCTGATCGACTCCGACTACCAGGGCGAGCTGATGGTGTCCTGCTGGAACCGTGGGCAGACCCCCTTCACCATCGCCGTTGGCGAGCGTATTGCACAGCTGATGCTGGTCCCCGTCGTGCAGGCGCACTTCGAACTGGTCGAACAGTTCGATGAAAGCCAGCGCGGCGCCGGCGGCTTCGGCCATTCCGGCAGCCATTGAGCCGATTAATTTCAGGATGAATTGCCCAGGAGACGTTTGGTGAAACTCTTCAAGCGCACCGCCAAGGACAACGACAGCACCGTTCCGGTCAGCGTCGAGGTTATCGCCACCGCCGCCCCGCGCGGCAATGAGCACAAGGCCCTGCTACCAGGCGCGATTGCCGCCCTCGCGGGATTGCTGGTCGGCAGCCTGCTGCTGTGGTTCAGCCTGGTGAGTCGTGATCAGCTGCAACAACAGCAACTGATCGACGCCTGGGGCAACAACCAGGCCAGCGCCGTGCAGCAGGCCCTGCAACAACTGCAGGCCGATACCCAGGCTGCCGCCGCCAATCCGACCCTGCTGGTCGCCTTGCAGAGCGACGACAAAAGCATCATTGGCGCCGCCGAGCGCAGCCAGCAGCACTGGCAGGGTGTAGTTGACGTTCACCTCAACGCCACCGGTCGTGCCTCGCTGGATGTCGGTCGCAGCGGGCCGATGAACTTCGCCGCCCTCGACCTGCTGCGCCGTCTGGAAAGTGGCCAGGCCCCTGCGCCTGAGGCCTACAAGGTCGGCGAGCGCTGGCTGGTGTATAGCGCGGCGACACTGGCTGGCAGCGATGGCGGCCGCTCGCCGGGGACACTGTTGCTGGTGGTCGACCTCGAGCGCCTGCTCAACACTCTGCCCACCGTGCCCGCCGGCATTGGCCAGGTACAGCTCAGCCAGCAATTCGGCAGCACTGCCGAGCAGATCCTCAGCGCGCGCGGCGAGCCTGGTGCAGGTGTCGCCAAGCTGTTCGATACCGGCAACCCGAACTGGAAGCTCAGCTTCACGCCTGGGCCGAATCTGCAGGCACCCGCGCTGTCGCCCGTGCTGCTCGGCCTCGCCCTGCTGCTGGCGGCAGGTGGCGCGCTGCTCGGCCTGTTCCTGGTGCAGAACCAGCTGCATGGCCGTCTGCGCAATGACGTACGCCAGCTGGGTCAGATGATCCAGGAACTCTCCAGCGGCAAGTCGGTCAAGGCCTTCAGCCTCAGCCTGCCGGCCCTCGATAGCCTGGCCCAGACCCTGGCGCGCATGCCGCGCCGCAAGCAGGAAAGTGCCTCTGCGGAGGCAGGCGGTGCCAGCACCGCCAAAGCAGAGACGGCAAGCAAGCCAGCACCACTGGCCGACCCGCTGTTTCAAGACACCGATATTCTCGATATCGACATTCTCGACGAAGACCAGGATCTCCTGGGATTGGAGCAAACACCTGTGGCAAGCGCCCGCCAAACCCCACCGAAACTGCCCGCCAGCATCTTCCGCGCCTACGACATCCGTGGCGTGGTCGGCGATACCCTGACCACTGAAGCGGCTTATTGGATCGGTCGCGCCATCGGCTCGGAAAGCCTGGCCAAGGGCGAGCCCAACGTCGCCGTCGGCCGTGACGGCCGCCTGTCCGGCCCGCAGCTGGTCCAGCAATTGATCCAAGGTCTGCTCGACTGCGGTTGCCAGGTCACCGATATCGGCATGGTGCCGACGCCAGTGCTGTACTTCGCCACCAACGTGCTGGAAGGCAAGTCCGGGGTCATGCTCACCGGCAGCCACAACCCGCCGGACTACAACGGCTTCAAGATCGTTATCGCTGGCGATACCCAGGCCAACGAACAGATCCAGGCCCTGAAGACCCGTATCGACAACAACGACCTGGCCAGCGGCGTCGGCAGCATCGAGCAGCTCGATATCCTCGACCGCTACTTCAAGCAGATTCGCGACGATATCGCCCTGGCCAAGCCGATGAAGGTGGTGGTCGATTGCGGTAACGGCGTGGCCGGGGTGATCGCCCCGCAGCTGATCGAAGCGCTGGGCTGCACCGTGATTCCGCTGTTCTGCGAGGTCGATGGCAACTTCCCCAACCACCATCCGGATCCGGGCAAGCCAGAAAACCTGGTCGACCTGATCGCCCGGGTCAAAGCCGAAGGCGCCGACCTGGGTCTGGCTTTCGACGGCGACGGCGACCGTGTCGGCGTGGTGACCAACGCCGGCAACATGGTCTTCCCCGACCGCCTGATGATGCTGTTCTCCAAGGACGTGGTGTCGCGTAACCCCGGCGCCGACATCATCTATGACGTCAAATGCACCCGTCGCCTGGGCGCGCTGATCAGTGGCTACGGCGGTCGTCCGGTGATGTGGAAGACCGGCCACTCGCTGATCAAGAAGAAAATGAAGGAAACCGGCGCCCTGCTGGCAGGCGAGATGAGCGGGCACATTTTCTTCAAGGAGCGCTGGTTCGGCTTCGACGACGGCATCTACAGTGCCGCGCGCCTGCTGGAAATCCTCAGCCAGGAAAAACGCAATTCGGAACAGGTGTTCGCCGCCTTCCCGGCGGATATCTCCACACCGGAGATCAACATCACCGTCACCGACGAGAACAAGTTCCGCCTGATCGATCGCCTGCAGCGCGATGGCGTGTGGGGCGACGCCAACCTGACCACCCTGGACGGCGTCCGCGTCGATTACCAGAAGGGCTGGGGCCTGGTCCGCGCCTCCAACACCACGCCAGTGCTGGTCTTGCGCTTCGAAGCGGAAACCCAGGAAGAACTGGAACGGATCAAGGAAGTGTTCCGCGCCCAGCTCTACACCGTCGCCCCTGAACTCAACCTGCCTTTCTGATCTGCCCCGGAGCCCCGCCTGCAATGACCCTCGAACGTGATGCCGCCACCAACGTCGCCAAGGTCCTGTCCGAAGCGCTGCCCTATATCCGTCGCTTCGTCGGCAAGACGCTGGTGATCAAGTACGGCGGCAACGCCATGGAAAGCGAAGAACTCAAGGAAGGCTTCGCCCGCGACATCGTGCTGATGAAGGCGGTGGGCATCAATCCGGTGGTCGTCCACGGTGGCGGCCCGCAGATCGGCGACCTGCTCAAGCGCCTATCGATCGAGAGCCACTTCATCGACGGCATGCGCGTCACCGACACCGCAACCATGGACGTGGTAGAAATGGTCCTCGGCGGCCAGGTCAACAAGAGCATCGTCAACCTGATCAACCGTCATGGCGGCAGCGCCATCGGCCTGACCGGCAAGGACGCCGAGCTGATCCGCGCCAAGAAGCTGCAGGTCACCCGCAAGACACCAGAAATGACCCAGCCGGAGATCATCGACATCGGCCATGTCGGCGAGGTGGTCGGGGTTAACACCGACCTGCTCAACATGCTGGTGAAGGGCGATTTCATCCCGGTGATCGCGCCGATTGGCGTCGGCGCCGACGGTGAGTCGTACAACATCAATGCCGACCTGGTCGCCGGCAAGGTGGCCGAAGCGCTGAAAGCCGAGAAGCTGATGCTGCTGACCAACATCGCCGGCCTGCTGGACAAGCAGGGTGAAGTGCTGACAGGTCTGACCACCGAGCAGGTGGACAGCCTGATCGCCGACGGCACCATCTACGGTGGCATGCTACCGAAGATCCGTTGCGCCCTGGAGGCCGTGCAAGGTGGCGTGACCAGCGCGCACATCATCGACGGTCGGGTGCCCAACGCGGTACTGCTGGAAATCTTCACCGACAGCGGTGTCGGTACCCTGATCAGCAACCGCAAGCATCACCGCTAAGAACCTGTAACGCGGCCGGCATCTGCCGGCCGCCTACGCCATCAGCGCCCGCGCAGCTCCTGCAGGCGAGCGCGGTCGGCGGCAAAGGCCGCTTCTTCGCTGACCCGGGTTTCCCGGTAGCGACTGATATCCTTCTCCACCCCGCTCTGCTCGATCTTCAGATTCTCGATCTGTACCAGCAGATGCTCGGGCACCTTTCGTCCGGCGCGCTCGAACTCGGCCGCCTTGGCCTGCAGGCTGCCCTGCTGCGTACGCAGGGACTGCAGGTTGCTCTGCGCCACACTGATCGCGCCGTCCAGCTCAGCCAACTTGCGATCGCGGGCGCGATCGACATCGCCGACTTCGGAGTAGATGCGCAGCAACTGGGCATCGGAGGACGCCTTGGCCTTCTCCTCCGCCAGCCGCTGACGCTCTTCGGCGCTCGGAGCCGGAGGCACGACCTTAATCACCCGCCCCTGCTCGTTGAGCACCTCATAACCCCTGGCCACATGTTCGGGCGGCACGCCAAGGCGATCGATCACGGTCACGCCGCGCTCGTCGACGTAGCGATACATTTCCGTGGCCGCAACAAGCGACGACCAAAGAGCCCAGCACAACGTCCAGCACAGCACCGCGGGTTTGAGCATGACAGACCCTTGTTGTAGTTGTTTGAGGCTAAATTCCGTATTGCGCGCGATAGGCCTCTACGGCTGGCAGGTGCTTCTTCAACTCAGCATCACCCGCCAGATAGTCCAGCACCTGCTCCAGCGAAACAATGCTGACTACCGGCATGCCATAGTCGCGTTCGACTTCCTGAATTGCCGACAGCTCGCCCTGACCACGCTCCTGGCGGTTCAGCGCAATCAGTACGCCAGCGGCCTGGGCACCCTGGGCCTGGATAATCTGCATCACTTCGCGGATCGCTGTACCGGCCGTGATCACATCGTCGACAATCATTACCCGCCCATTGAGCGGTGCGCCGACCAAGGTGCCACCCTCGCCGTGATCCTTGGCTTCCTTGCGATTGAAGCACCAGGGCAGGTCGCGATCATGCTGCTCGGCCAGGGCCACCGCAGTCGCCGCTGCCAGCGGGATGCCCTTGTAGGCCGGGCCGAACAGCACATCGAAGTCGATGCCGCTGTCGACCAGCGCCGAGGCATAGAAACGCCCTAGCTTGGCCAATGCCAGACCACTGCTGAACAGGCCGGCATTGAAGAAATAGGGGCTGGTACGCCCGGATTTGAGGGTGAACTCACCGAAACGCAGCACGCCGCGTTCGATGGCAAAACGGATGAATTCGCGCTGGTACGCCTGCATGAAAAGCCCCGAACGACACGGTTGTAGCTATGAATTTGGCTAATTGGGAATGAGCTCAGGTATCATACACGCAGGTGTTTTTGGGGGCTATTTATGCGGATCATCAGTGTCAACGTGAATGGCATTCAGGGGGCGGTCGAGCGCGGTTTGCTCAGCTGGCTGCAAGCCCAGAATGCCGACGTGATCTGCCTGCAGGATACCCGTGCCTCCTCCGTCGAACTGGACGATCCAGCGTTTCAGCTGGATGGTTACTTCCTTTACGCCGCCGATGGCGAAATTCCCGAGCTGGGTGGCGTGGCACTGTATTCACGCCTGCAACCGAAGGCGGTGATCCACGGTCTCGGTTTCGAGATGGCGGATCGCTACGGACGCTACCTGCAGGCGGACTTCGACAAGGTCAGCATCGCCACTGTGCTGCTGCCGTCCGGTCAGGGCGGTGACGAGAGCCTCAACCAGAAGTTCAAGTTCATCGACGACTTCACCAGCTACCTGGACAAGCAACGCCGCAAGCGCCGCGAGTACATCTACTGCGGCTCACTGTATGTCGCCCACCAGAAACTCGAC
The DNA here is from genome assembly GCF_014164785.1 of Aquipseudomonas guryensis. Lineage (GTDB taxonomy): Bacteria > Pseudomonadota > Gammaproteobacteria > Pseudomonadales > Pseudomonadaceae > Aquipseudomonas > Aquipseudomonas guryensis. Next base: position 905,817 of record NZ_JACJFN010000001.1, read on the forward strand.
GTGAAGAACTGGCGCGACTGCCAGCAGCTGCCTGGCTTCCTGGCCCCGGAACGGGCCTGGCTGGATGAAGTGATCGGCACCATGGGCTATGTCGACGCGCTGCGCGAAGTCAGCCGCGAAGGCGAGCAGTACAGCTGGTGGCCGGACAGCGAACAGGCGGACATGCTCAACCTCGGCTGGCGCTTCGACTACCAGCTACTGACCCCCGGCATGCGCCGCTCCGTGCGCAACGCCAAGCTGCCGCGCCAGCCACGCTTTTCTCAGCATGCGCCGCTGATCGTCGATTACGACTGGCTGCTCAGCGTCTAAACAGGCTTCACGCCCTGCTGCAGGGTGCGCGCGCACCCGCAACCACGAGAGTCCGGTACGGCGCAGCCTAGGCAGGAGCGCAACGCCCTAGCCGGTAGCACCGCCGCGCAGCGCACCCCAGGCCTTGCCAGCCAGGCTGACTAGGCCCAATACCAAGGCACCGACCAGCACGCCGAACAGCGCGTCGATCAGGGTAGGCGTGAGGACAGCCAAGACCCCGCCGATAGCCGCAATGCCAGCCACCGCCTCGACCCAGTGGTGAATCAGCGCATGGGCGCCGGGAATGCCATGGGTGAGGATGCCGCCACCGACCATGAACATGGCCGCGGTGCCCACCACCGACAGCAGCTTCATCAGCCACGGCGCCAGCCACAGGATGCCGCGACCAAAGGCTTGCAGCGCCGCACTGGCGCGCTGGCTGAGGTACAACCCGGCATCGTCCAGCTTGACGATACCGGCGACCAGGCCATAGACACCCACGGTCATCAGCAGGGCGATACCGGACAGTACCGTGACCTGCTGCACGAAGGGCTGGCTGGCCACCACCCCGAGGGTGATGGCGATGATTTCCGCCGAGAGAATGAAGTCGGTACGCACCGCGCCCTTGATCTTGTCCTTCTCGAAGGCCTGCATATCCACCGCTGGGTCGGCCAGGGCCTGCACATGCTCGGCATGGTGACTGGCGTCCTCCGCCGGGCTATGCAGAAACTTGTGCGCCAGCTTCTCGAAGCCCTCGAAACACAGGAAAGCCCCGCCAAGCATCAGCAGCGGCGTCACCGCCCAGGGCGCGAAAGCACTGATCAGCAGGGCCGCGGGCACCAGGATCAGCTTGTTGATCAGCGAGCCCTTGGCCACCGCCCAGACCACCGGCAACTCGCGATCGGCCTTGACCCCGGTGACCTGCTGGGCATTCAGTGCCAGGTCATCGCCCAGCACGCCGGCGGTCTTCTTCACCGCGACCTTGGTCATCACCGACACATCGTCCAGCACGCTGGCAATATCATCGAGCAGGGTTAACAGGTTGGCTCCAGCCACGTCAGGTTTCCTTACTTAACAGAGGGGGAAATGAAACAACCGGCCCCGAGCGGAGCCGGCACGGCACACCAGTCTATTTGACCAGGCGCCAGCACAGCGGATAGCGATAGACCTTGCCTTCATTGGCCTTGATCCCACCGATGATAGTCAGCACCAGGGCGGCCAGACCGAGCAGCGGCAGCAGCAGGAAACCGATTACCACCACGGCCAGCAGCATGCATATCAGCGCGGCGATGGACACGGTGATATGGAAATTCAGCGCTTCCTTGCCCTGGTCATCAACGAAGGGATCGAGATCACGCTTGAGCTGCCAGACAATCAGCGGGCCGAGCAGATTGCCAAAGGGAATCAGCAGGCCGATGAAGGCTGCAAAGTGGCAGAACATCGCCCACTGGCGGGCTTCCTGGCTCGGTGCGGGGGAAATATTCTGCTCATCCATGCTTCGTCTCCTGACGGGGGAAGGAATCAGTCGGCCAGTGCCGCCTGTTGCAACTCGAACAACTCGCGCATGCCCTGCTGGGCCAGGGCGAGCATGGCATTCAACTCTTCCGGCTGGAAGGGCGCGCCTTCGGCGGTGCCCTGCACTTCAATGAAACCACCAGCGCTGGTCATCACCACGTTGAGGTCCGTCTCGGCGGCAGAGTCTTCCAGGTAGTCGAGGTCGAGCACCGGCTCACCCTGGTAGATGCCCACGGAAACTGCGGCGATCATCTGCTTGAGCGGCTCGCCTTTGAGCGCGCCGCGCTTTTTCAGCAGCTTCAGCGCATCGACCAAGGCGACCATGGCGCCGGTGATGGACGCGGTACGGGTACCGCCATCGGCCTGGATCACATCGCAGTCGATATAGATGGTGTTCTCGCCCAGCTTGCTCATATCCAGCGCAGCGCGCAGCGAGCGGCCGATCAGGCGCTGGATTTCCAGGGTACGCCCGCCCTGCTTGCCACGGCTGGCCTCGCGCTGATTACGGTCACCGGTGGCGCGCGGCAGCATGCCGTATTCGGCGGTCAGCCAGCCCTGGCCCTGGCCCTTGAGGAAGCGCGGCACGCCGGATTCGACGCTGGCGGTGCAGATGACCTTGGTGTCGCCGAACTCGACCAGTACCGAGCCCTCGGCATGCTTGGTGTAGTTGCGGGTGATGCGTACGTTGCGCAACTGGGAGGGGGCACGGCCACTGGGACGTTTCATCTGCTAATACCTGATAAGGAGCGGGGATCTGCCGGCATTATAGGGCCGCCACCGGCCATGCGACACGCCCGATTGGGCCGGCGGTCGCTCTGCGTTACAATCCCGCGCCCTTGTTCCCGATCCTAGAGGTATTCCCATGGTGCATAGCATGACCGCCTTCGCCCGCGTCGAAGGGGCCGGCGCCCACGGCACCCTGAGCTGGGAACTGCGCTCGGTCAACCACCGCTACCTGGAACCGCACCTGCGCCTGCCGGATGCCTTCCGCGACCTCGAAGGGGCGGTGCGCGATGCCCTGCGCCAGGGCCTGTCGCGTGGCAAGGTGGAATGCACCCTGCGTTTTGCCGAGGAAAACACCGGCAAGCGCCTGCAGGTCGACAGCCAGCGCGCCCAGCAACTGATCAGCGCCGCCGAGGAAGTGGCCGCCCTGATCAAACAGCCGGCTCCGCTAAATCCCCTGGAAGTGCTGGCCTGGCCCGGCGTGCTGGTGGCCGATGCCGCCGACCCGCAGGCACTGAATGCCGCCGCCCTGGATCTGTTCAACCAGGCTCTGGCCGAGCTGAAGAACGGCCGGGGCCGCGAAGGCGCCGAGCTGGCCAGACTGCTCAATGAACGCCTGGACGCCATGAGCTCCGAAGTCGTCGCCCTGCGCGAGCTGGTGCCGCAGATGCTGGCCAACCAGCGGCAGAAAATCGAGACGCGCTTTGCCGAGATGCAGGCCGAACTGGATCCGCAGCGCCTGGAGCAGGAGCTGGTAATGCTGGCCCAGAAGAGTGACGTGGCTGAGGAGCTGGATCGCCTGACCACCCACGTCAGCGAAGTGCGCCGCGTGCTCAAGGCCGGCGGCGCCGCCGGTCGGCGCCTGGATTTCCTCATGCAGGAACTCAACCGCGAGGCCAACACCCTCGGCTCCAAGGCCTTCGACCCGCGCAGCACCCAGGCGGCAGTGAACTTGAAAGTCCTGATCGAGCAGATGCGCGAACAGGTACAGAACATCGAATAACTCGCCTAGGCTTGGCATAAACGCTTTTCAGGATGCATCCATGACCGTCACCACCGGCACCCTCTACATCATTTCCGCGCCCTCCGGCGCCGGCAAGACCAGCCTGGTCAAGGCACTGGTCGACAGCGAGGCGCAGATCCGCGTCTCCGTCTCGCACACCACACGCGCCATGCGCCCAGGCGAGGTGGACGGGGTCAACTACCACTTCGTCAGCCGCGAACAGTTCACCGCCATGCTTGAGCACAGCGACTTCCTTGAGCACGCCCAGGTCTTCGACAACCTCTACGGCACCTCGCAGAAGTGGGTCGAGCAGACCCTCGCCGATGGCTACGACCTGATCCTCGAGATCGACTGGCAAGGCGCCCAGCAGGTACGCCGGCTGATGCCCCAGGCCAAGTCCATCTTCATCCTGCCGCCGACCCAGGAGGCCCTGCGCCACCGCCTGACCAACCGCGGCCAGGACAGCGGCGAGATCATCGAGCGACGCATGCACGAGGCCGTCAGCGAGATGAGCCACTATGTCGAGTACGACTACATCCTGATCAACGACGACTTCGCCCATGCACTGACCGACCTGAAGGCGATCTTCCGCGCCAATCAGCTGCTCCAGCACGTCCAGCAACAGCGTCACGCCGGCCTGCTCAGCGAACTGCTGGTCTGACCGGGGAAATCAGTGCTTCCCTTAATGCTGGTGATTTTTTAGACTATTCAGTCCGCTCGCCCATTTGGGCCCAGCTCTTTATCTGCATTTGCTACGAGGAACACCATGGCCCGCGTTACCGTTGAAGATTGCCTGGACAACGTCGATAACCGCTTCGAGCTGGTCATGCTCGCCACCAAGCGCTCGCGTCAGCTGGCCACCGGCGGCAAAGAGCCGAAAGTGGCATGGGAAAACGACAAGCCGACCGTAGTCGCCCTGCGCGAAATCGCTGCCGGCCTGGTCGACTATGACGTCATCGCCCAGGACGACCTGGTCGAGGAAGAGCCGTTCTTCGCTGCTCTCGAGGACGAGGCCAACGAGCCTCTGTAAGAGCATGGGTCGAAGTCGCGCGACTCGCAGTCAGCCCGTGCGGCAAGGGGTGCTACCTTGCCGAGCATAGACTCACTCGCCGAACGCCTTTCGACCTACCTCGGCCCGGATCAGGTCAACCTGGTCCGCCGCGCCTACTTCTACGCCGAGCAAGCCCACGATGGTCAGCGCCGCCGCAGCGGTGAGGCCTACGTTACCCACCCGCTCGCCGTCGCCAATATTCTCGCTGACATGCACATGGACCATCAGAGCCTGATGGCCGCGATGCTGCATGACGTGATCGAGGACACCGGCATCGCCAAGGAAGCGCTCACTTCGCAGTTTGGCGAGACCGTTTCCGAACTGGTCGACGGGGTCAGCAAGCTGACCCAGATGAACTTCGAGACCAAGGCCGAGGCCCAGGCCGAGAACTTTCAGAAGATGGCCATGGCCATGGCCCGCGACATCCGCGTGATCCTGGTCAAGCTGGCCGACCGCCTGCACAACATGCGCACCCTGGAAGTGCTGTCCGGCGAGAAGCGCCGGCGCATCGCCAAGGAAACCCTGGAAATCTACGCGCCCATCGCCAACCGGCTGGGCATGCACAGCATGCGCGTGGAATTCGAGGACCTCGGCTTCAAGGCCATGCACCCGATGCGTTCCGAGCGCATCCGCACCGCGGTCAAGCGCGCGCGCGGCAACCGCAAGGAAATCGTCAACAAGATCGAGGAATCGATCACCCACTGCCTCGAACGCGAAGGCATGCAGGGCGTGGTGATCGGCCGCGAGAAGCACCTCTACAGCATCTACCAGAAGATGCGCGGCAAGCGCCGGGCGTTCAACGAGATCATGGACGTCTATGCCTTCCGCATCATCGTCGACAAGGTCGACACCTGCTACCGCGTGCTCGGTGCCGTGCACAACCTGTACAAGCCCCTGCCCGGCCGCTTCAAGGATTACATCGCGATCCCCAAGGCCAATGGCTACCAGTCGCTGCACACCACGCTTTTCGGCATGCACGGCGTACCGATCGAGATCCAGATCCGTACCCGCGAGATGGAAGAGCTGGCCAACAACGGCATCGCCGCCCACTGGCTGTATAAATCCAGCGAGGACGAGCAGCCCAAGGGCAGCCACGCCCGCGCACGCCAGTGGGTCAAGGGCATCCTCGAGCTGCAGCAGCGCGCCGGCAACTCGCTGGAATTTATCGAGAGCGTGAAGATCGACCTGTTCCCGGATGAGGTCTACGTGTTCACGCCCAAGGGTCGCATCATGGAGCTGCCGAAGGGCTCCACCGCGGTCGACTTCGCCTACGCGGTACACACCGACGTCGGCAACAGCTGCATCGCCTGCCGCATCAACCGCCGCCTGGCGCCACTGTCGCAGGCCCTGGAAAGCGGCTCGACGGTGGAAATCGTCACCGCACCCGGCGCCCGACCGAACCCTGCCTGGCTCAACTTCGTGGTCACCGGCAAGGCGCGCACGCATATCCGCCACGCGCTCAAGCTGCAGCGCCGTTCGGAATCGATCAACCTCGGCGAGCGCCTGCTGAACAAGGTGCTCACCAGCTTCGCCAGCCACCTGGACAAGGTGCCGGCCGAACGCGTGCAGGCGGTACTCGGCGAATACCGCCTGGAAATCATCGAAGACCTGCTGGAAGACATCGGCCTGGGCAACCGCATGGCCTACGTGGTGGCGCGCCGCCTGCTCAGCGAAGGCAACGATCAGTTGCCGAGCGCCGAAGGCCCGCTGGCGATTCGCGGCACCGAAGGCCTGGTGCTGAGCTACGCCAAGTGCTGCACGCCGATCCCCGGCGACCCGATCGTCGGCTACCTGTCGGCAGGCAAGGGCATGGTAGTGCACCTGGACAGCTGCAAGAACATCAGCGAGATCCGCCACAACCCGGAAAAATGCATCCAGCTCAACTGGGCCAAGGATGTCACCGGCGAATTCAACGTCGAACTGCGCGTCGAGCTGGAGCACCAGCGCGGCCTGATCGCGCTGCTGGCCAGCAGCGTCAACGCCGCCGACGGCAATATCGAGAAGATCAGCATGGACGAGCGCGATGGCCGCATCAGCGTGGTCCAGCTGGTGGTCAGCGTGCACGACCGCGTGCATCTGGCCCGCGTGATCAAGAAATTGCGCGCCCTGACCGGCGTGATCCGCATCACCCGCATGCGCGCCTGACCCCTTTTTGCCGCGCCAGACCGGCGCGCCACTCTCTCAATAACAAGGAGCTCACCATGAGCAAGAGCGTCATCAGCAGCGACAAGGCCCCGGCGGCCATCGGCACCTACTCCCAGGCGATCAAGGCCGGCAACACCGTGTACCTGTCCGGGCAGATCCCCCTGGATCCGAAAACCATGGAGCTGGTGCAGGGCTTCGAAGAACAGACCGTGCAGGTGTTCGAGAACCTCAAGGCAGTGATCGAAGCCGCCGGCGGCTCGTTCCAGGACGTGGTCAAGCTGAACATCTTCCTCACCGACCTCAGCCATTTTGCCAAGGTCAACGAAGTCATGGGCCGCTACTTCCAGCAGCCTTACCCGGCCCGTGCCGCCATCGGCGTGGCCGCCCTGCCACGCGGTGCGCTGGTGGAAATGGACGGCATCCTGGTCATCGACTGATCCCGCCCCACGAAGGAATCCCGCCATGCGTCGCCTGCTTGCCCTCACCTGCTGCCTCAGCCTGCTCACCGGTTGCGCCGGCCAGGCCGCCAGCCCGGACGGTATCTGGATCAACCAGCCGTTGATCGATGCCGCCCGCGAAGGCGGCCCGCTGCGCGAAGCGCTGCTGGCCTATGGGCCTAACCTGGAATGGCAGGTCGACAGCCAGCGCGGCATGGCCACCTACAGCAACGGTTTCGAGCTGGGCGAAGGCCAACTGGTGGCGCTGGAACCGGGCCACTGGCGGGTCGACTACCAGGGTGACTACCATGAGTTGCTCAGCCTGGACGACCAGGACTTGGTACAGCAGGCCAACAGCAATGGCCCGGAACAGCGCTTCAGCAAGCCGCAGAACGCCGCTGTGGCCGGCGCGCCACTCGGCAGCAGCTTCGAGGCTGCGCTATACCAGGCCTACCTGGGCGGCAGCTGGAAGATCCGCGAAGGCCTCGGCAAAGGCGGCCTGGTACTGTTCCACGCGGATGGCCGTATCGAAGGCCTGCCCGGCGCCGAGCGTTACGCCCTGTGCCTGGCTGGCGACTGCGCATCGATGAGCGGTGAGCACGACAGCCTGTGGCTGCAACTCGGCCAGCAAGGCAGTCCGTGGCTGTTCCAGCGCGACGGCGAGCAACTGCGCATCCTCGAAGCCATCAACCGCGCCCAGGTGGATGAAGTGCCGGAATATCACCCTGGGCAGCAGGTCTGGTTGCTGGAGCGCGACTGAGCGGCACCCTGCCGTACTTGCAGGAGTCAGCTTGCTGGCGATCTTGGCAAGTCAAAAGCATCGCCAGCAAGCTGGCTCCTACGAAGTTTGCTGCGCGGTAGCACTCAGTCGAAGACGGCGGGCAATCTCCTCTCTCAGACGCGTAGCCTTACTCGCCCTTGAGCAACGCCGCATAGCCTTCGCGATAGCTGGGGTACTGCGGCACCCAGCCCAGTGCCCGCGCCCGCGCATTGCTGCAGCGCTTACTGCCGGAGCGGCGCACCGTACTCTGCTCGGACCAGTGACTGACACCCAGCTGCGCACGCAACCAGCCGATCACCTCGTGCAGCGGCGCCGGTTCGTCGTCGACGCCGATATAGCACTCCGCAAGCGCCACGCCGTTGGCATCCGCCTGCAGCAGGAAGGCCAGCAGCCCGCCAGCATCGTCGGCATGGATGCGGTTGCCATACAGCGGCGGCTCGCTGACCACTCGATAACCCTCGCGCGCCTGTTTCAGCAGCCAGTTGCGCCCCGGACCGTAGATGCCGGTCAAACGCACAGCGGTCGCCGGCAGGCCGCTGGCCAGCGCCAACTGCTCGGCCTCGCGCATGATCCGCGCCGAGTAGCTTTGCGCCTCGGCCGGCGAACGCTCGTCAACCCACTCGCCATCCTGCTGGCCATACACCCCGCTGCTGGAGACGAACAGCAGGCGCTTGGGTCGCTGGCCATGCTCGGCCAGCCAGCCCAGCACATGACGCAAACCCTCCACATAGGCCGCGCGGTAGCCCGCTTCGTCGTGCTGGCTGGGCGTGGCGCAATACACCAGATAGTCCAGAGCGCCCTGGGGCCAGGTCGCCGGGCAGGCGGCAAGCTGCAGGTCAGCGGCGACCGGCAGAACAGCCGCGGGCAATTGTGTGACATCGCGCCGCAAGCCATACACCGTCCAAGCGGCCATAATCAGTCGTTGTGCCAGACGGCCACCGACATCACCGCAGCCGGCGATCAGCAAGGAAGGATGGGCAGACATGGCACAACTCCGTCGAAGAGGACGCCCAGCCTAGCGGCAGAGCCCTCGCCGGCCAAGCGCCCAAGATGTAAATGCGAATTACTCTTTTGTTAACAAGAATTACTTGCAATAATGTCGGCAGTTTTTCTCCACCGCTCCCAGCCCGTCGGTGGCCGTTAACGCTCTTTCCCTCTTCAGGTCCGGCCAGCATGAACTCATTCGCCCACTCCGCTCAGCCAACCGTCGCACGCGCCCTGCGCCTGTGCATGGCACTGTTGTTCAGCCTGCTGCCAACCCTCGGTTTTGCCGAAGAGCCGGCGCCGGCAAACGACGCGGCCAGTGCGCAGGCCGTCACCAGCACGCCGGCAGCCACCGAAGATGTGAGCCTGACGGCCCTGCGCGAGAAGATCGCCGCTCTCGGCGAGCAAGCCACCCCCGAGCAGATCGGCGCGGTGCAACAGCAGTTTATGGTAGAGAACGGTGTCGCCACTAAAGACGCGCAGAAACTGGTCAGCACCCTGCAGGAACTGGACGCGCTTGGCCAGGCAATGGCCGCCGCCGAAGAAGAAGGCCTGGTCCACGACCTGTCGCCCTGGGGCATGTACCAGAACGCCGATATCGTGGTGAAAAGCGTGATGATCGGCCTGATCCTCGCCTCGATCCTGACCTGGACCGTGTGGGTGGCCAAGAGCATCGAGCTGGTCACCGCGCGCCGCCGCCTGCAACGCGAGCTGCTCGACCTCAAGGGCGCGCGCAACCTCAACCAGGCGGCCGAGCAAGCCCGCGCCAAGCACAGCTTCAGCGCCCTGCTGATCGACGACGCCCGCGAGGAGCTCAAGCTCTCCGCCGGCAGCAAGGAGAAGGACGGCATCAAGGAGCGCGTCAGCTTCCGCCTCGAACGCCTGGTCGCCGCCTGCGGCCGGGAGATGAGCAAGGGCACCGGCGTGCTCGCCACCATTGGCTCCACCGCGCCCTTCGTCGGTCTGTTTGGCACCGTCTGGGGCATCATGAACAGCTTCATCGGCATCGCCAAATCGCAGACCACCAACCTCGCCGTGGTCGCCCCGGGCATCGCCGAAGCCCTGCTGGCCACTGCCCTGGGCCTGGTCGCGGCGATTCCTGCGGTGATCATCTACAACGTCTTCGCCCGCTCCATCGCCAGCTACAAGGCCCAGGTCGCCGATGCCTCGGCCCAGGTGCTGCTGCTGGTCAGCCGCGACCTCGACCTGCCTCAGGTCAACGAGCGCAGCGCGCAACCGCATATGGTCAAGGCAGTCTGACGCCATGGGCCTGCATCTGAACGAAGGTGGCGACGATCTCCAGGAAAACCACGAGATCAACGTCACCCCCTTTATCGACGTGATGCTGGTGCTGCTGATCATCTTCATGGTTGCCGCACCGCTGGCCACCGTCGATGTGAAAATCGACTTGCCGGCCTCCAGCGCCAAACCGGCACCACGCCCGGACAAGCCGATTTACCTCAGCATCAAGGCAGACAACAGCCTGTACCTGGACAACCAGCAGATCGAGGCGGCACAACTCGGCAGCGCTCTGGACAAGCTGACCCAGGCCGACAAGGACAAGACCATCTTCGTCCGCGGCGACAAGGGTGTGGATTACGCCGAGTTGATGGGCGTGATGGATAACCTGCGCGGCGCCGGCTACCTGAAGATCGGCCTGGTCGGTCTGGAAACGGTCGGCGGCCAATGAGCAACAGCGTTCGCAAGCTGCCGCTGTGGAGCGTCAGCCTGATTATCGTGCTCGCCTTGCATGCCGGCCTGTTCATCTGGGCCCTGTACTGGCGCCCGGCGGCCATACCGCTGGAGCTGCCACCGGCTGCCATGCTGATCGAGCTGGAACCGCTGGCCGCCGCACCCAAGCCGGCTCCGCCACCTCCGCCAGAGATCCAGCCGGAGGAGCCTGAACCGCAACCCAAGCTGGTCGAAGCGCCGAAGCCCAAGCTGGCCATCGCACCACCCAAACCCAAACCCAAGCCACGTCCGCCCCAACCGGTCGCGCCCAAACCGCAGGCCAAGCCCGCGGACAACCCGCCGCAGGAAACCCCACCGGCACCGATCGCCGCGGCCGATGCCAAGCCGGCCGCGCCACAACAGGCCACCGTGAGCGCACCAAGCAAGGCCGAGATCAGTTGGCAGAGCAAACTGCTTAGCCACCTGAGCCGCTACAAGCGCTACCCGGAAGACGCCCGCCGCCGCGGCTTCGAAGGCACGGTGCGCCTGCGCTTCGTGCTCGACGGCAAGGGCAAGGTGCTCTCCTACGCCCTGGCCGGCCGCTCCGGCAGCGCCTCGCTGGATCGCGCCACCCTGGAGATGATCCGCCGCGCTCAGCCACTGCCGCCACCACCGCCAGAGATGCTGCAGAACGGCCAGCTGGAGATCGTCGCGCCCTTCGTCTACTCCCTAGACCGCCGCTAAGCGTTCGTTCACCATCTCTCGTAGGGTGGATCGCGCCTCATCGATCCACCGAGCGGCACCATGGTGGATGAGAAACGCGTCATCCACCCTGCGAACGACTCCTGCGATGGGAGCAGTTGGTTCCATTGAATACAGCGGCTATGCTTGGCCGCATATCAATGGACTCAGACTATGACCCTCACCGAACTGCGCTACATCGTCACCCTCGCCCAGGAACAACACTTCGGCCGCGCCGCCGAGCGTTGCCATGTCAGCCAGCCGACTCTGTCGGTGGGGGTGAAGAAGCTCGAGGATGAGCTCGGCGTGCTGATCTTCGAGCGCAGCAAGAGCGCGGTGCGCCTGACCCCGGTCGGTGAAGGCATCGTCACCCAGGCACAGAAGGTGCTGGAGCAGGCCCAGGGCATCCGCGAACTGGCCCAGGCCGGCAAGAACCAGCTGACCGCGCCGCTGAAGATCGGCGCCATCTACACCATCGGACCTTACCTGTTCCCGCACCTGATCCCGCAGCTGCACCGGGTCGCCCCGGACATGCCGCTGTATATCGAAGAGAACTTCACCCACATCCTGCGCGACAAGCTGCGCACCGGCGAGCTGGACGCAATCATCATCGCCCTGCCGTTCCAGGAAGCCGATGTACTGACCAAGGCGCTGTACGATGAGCCGTTCTACGTGCTGATGCCCGCCGGCCACCCCTGGACCGCCAAGAAGCACATCGACGCCAGCCTGCTGAATGACAAGAGCCTGCTGTTGCTCGGCGAAGGCCACTGCTTCCGCGACCAGGTACTGGAGGCCTGCCCGGCCACGCGCAAGACCGACGAGAACAAGCACACCACCATCGAATCCAGCTCGCTGGAAACCATCCGCCACATGGTCGCCTCGGGCCTGGGTATTTCGATCCTGCCGTTCACCGCAGTGGACAGCCACCACTATGCCCCCGGCATCATCGAAGTGCGCCCGCTGAGCCCGCCAGTGCCCTACCGCACCGTGGCCATCGCCTGGCGCGCCAGCTTCCCGCGGCCGAAGGCCATCGAGATCCTCGCCGACTCGATCCGCCTTTGCTCGGTCGCCGCTCGCCCGCATGGTGAAGCGCAGCCGGCATGACCGAGCTGGCTCAGGTCCCGGTCACCGCACTCAAGGGCGTGGGCGCGGCGCTGGCAGAAAAACTCGCCAAGGTCGGCCTGGAAACCCTGCAGGACGTGCTGTTCCACCTGCCCCTGCGTTACCAGGACCGTACCCGCGTGGTGCCGATCGGCGCCCTGCGCCCCGGCCAGGATGCGGTGATCGAAGGCGTGGTGGCCGGTGCCGATATCGTCATGGGCAAAAGACGTAGCCTCTTGGTGCGCCTGCAGGACGGCAGCGGCACCCTCAGCCTTCGTTTCTACCATTTCAGCCAGGCGCAGAAGGACGGTCTCAAGCGCGGCACCCACGTGCGCTGCTACGGCGAGGCCCGCCCCGGCGCCTCCGGGCTGGAGATCTATCACCCGGAGTACCGCGCCCTCGGCGCCGATGAGGTGGCGCCGGTCGAGCAGACCCTGACGCCCATCTACCCGACTACCGAAGGCCTCACCCAGCAGCGCCTGCGCAGCCTCAGCCAGCTGGCCCTGGCCCGTCTCGGCCCGCATAGCCTGCCGGACTGGCTGCCGGCCGAACTGGCTCGCGACTACCGCCTCGGCCCACTGGACGAGGCGATTCGCTACCTGCACCGACCACCGCCGGATGCCGACCTGGAAGAGCTGGCCGAGGGCCGCCACTGGGCCCAGCACCGCCTGGCCTTCGAAGAACTGCTCACCCATCAGCTGTCGCTGCAGCGCCTGCGCGAGCAGGTACGCGCCCAGCAGGCGCCGCGCCTGCCGGTGGCCAAGCGCCTACCGCAGCTGTTTCTGCAAAACCTCGGCTTCGCCCCCACCGGCGCGCAGCAGCGGGTCGGCGCGGAGATCGCCTACGACCTGAGCCAGGACGAGCCGATGCTGCGCCTGGTGCAGGGCGACGTCGGCGCCGGCAAGACCGTGGTCGCCGCCCTGGCCGCCCTGCAGGCGCTGGAGGCCGGCTACCAGGTGGCGCTGATGGCGCCCACCGAGATTCTTGCCGAGCAGCATTTCCTCAATTTCTCGCGCTGGCTAGCGCCGCTGGGCATCGAAGTGGCCTGGCTGGCCGGCAAGCTCAAGGGCAAGGCACGCGCTAGCGCGCTGGAGCAGATCGCCACAGGCACGCCGATGGTGGTCGGCACCCACGCGCTGTTCCAGGACGAAGTGCGCTTCCAGCGCCTGGCCCTGGCGATCATCGACGAGCAGCACCGCTTCGGCGTGCAGCAGCGCCTGGCCCTGCGGCAGAAAGGCATCGACGGGCGCCTGTGCCTGCACCAGCTGATCATGACCGCCACGCCGATCCCGCGGACCCTGGCGATGAGCGCCTACGCCGACCTCGATACCTCGATCCTCGACGAGTTGCCGCCCGGCCGTACCCCGGTGAACACCCTGGTGATCGCCGACAGCCGCCGCATCGAAGTGGTCGAGCGGGTGCGCGCCGCCTGCCGCGAGGGGCGCCAGGCCTACTGGGTGTGCACGCTGATCGAGGAATCCGAGGAACTCACCTGCCAGGCCGCCGAGACCAGCTTCGAGGAGCTGTCCAGTGCGCTGGGCGAGCTGCGTGTCGGCCTGATCCACGGGCGGATGAAGCCGGCCGAGAAGGCCGCGGTGATGGATCAATTCAAACAGGGCCACCTGCAGCTGCTGGTGGCGACCACGGTGATCGAGGTCGGTGTCGACGTCCCCAACGCCAGCCTGATGATCATCGAAAACCCCGAGCGCCTAGGCCTGGCTCAGCTGCACCAGCTGCGCGGGCGGGTCGGCCGCGGTAGCGCGGCCAGTCATTGCGTGCTGCTCTATCACGCGCCGTTGTCGCAGATGGGCCGCGAGCGCCTGGCGATCATGCGCGAGACCTGCGACGGCTTCGTGATCGCCGAAAAAGATCTGGAGCTCAGAGGCCCCGGCGAGATGCTCGGCACCCGCCAGACCGGCCTACTGCAGTTCAAGGTGGCCGACCTGATGCGTGACGCCGACCTGCTCCCCGCCGTGCGCGACGCCGCGCAGAGCCTGCTGCAGCACTGGCCGCAGCACGTCAGCCCACTGCTCGAACGCTGGCTGCGGCATGGCCAGCAATATGGCCAAGTGTGAGCCAGTCGACAAAGCGCCACTGGTCACCTGTCAGGCGGCGCCTACGTGCCCACGGGTGGCTGGTTATACTCCTTGCCAGTAGTTCCCTAGCCGGATGTAGACCATGACCGAAGTTGCTCTCGCCCCCGACTCTGCGCCGCGCCCGCCGGCGGTGATTCTTCAGCTTCTGGAAAAGCTCGGCGTGAGCTGCACGGTTCGCCTCGAACACGCCGCCCTGCCAGCCGAACGCCGGGTGCAAGCGGCACTGCTCGACGACGCCGTCGGCGCCTTGCTGGTGCTGTTCCCCCAGGATCAACTGCTCGACCTCAATCGTCTGGCCGAACTGACCGGGCGCAAACTGGCGGCGGTCAAACCCGAACGCCTGGAACGCATGCTGGCCAAGCACAGCCTCGGCCTGTTGCCCGGCCTGCCGCCGCTGACCAGCTCGCCCTGCCTGTATGACGAGCGCCTGCTGCGCGTCGACAGCCTGCTGATCGAGTCCGGGACGCCCGGCGTGCTGCTGGAGATCGCCAGCGACTCGTACAAGAACATCCTCCTGGCCAAGGCCAGCGCCGCCCGCTTCGGCGAACCGGTGGCCAGTATCAAGCTCAACCTCGATCGCCCCGACGATGACCGCGCGGAAATCACCCAGGCGGTGCAGGCTTTCACCGCCCGGCGCATCCAGCAGCGCCTGGAAGAGACCATCGAGATTCCACCGCTGCCGGAAACCGCGCAGAAGATCATCAAGCTGCGGGTCGACCCGGACGCCACGGTGGACGACATCACTGGCGTGGTCGAGACCGACCCGGCCCTGGCTGCCCAGGTGGTCAGCTGGGCAGCCTCGCCCTACTACGCCGCGCCCGGCAAGATCCGCTCGGTGGAAGACGCCATCGTCCGCGTGCTGGGCTTCGACCTGGTGATCAACCTGGCCCTAGGCCTGGCCCTGGGCAAGACCCTGTCCCTGCCCAAGGATCACCCGCAGCAGACCACACCCTACTGGCAGCAGGCGATCTACAGCGCCGCCGTGATCGAAGGCCTGACCCGCGCCATGCCGCGTGCACAGCGCCCGGAAGCCGGGCTGACCTACCTCGCCGGGCTGCTGCACAACTTCGGCTACCTGGTCCTGGCCCACGTGTTCCCGCCGCACTTCTCGCTGATCTGCCGGCATCTGGAGGTCAACCCGCACCTGCCGGCCGGCTACATCGAGCAGCACCTGCTGGGTATCAGCCGCGAGCAGATCGGCGCCTGGCTGATGCGCTTCTGGGACATGCCGGAAGAACTGGCCACCGCCCTGCGCTTCCAGCACGACCCAGACTACGACGGCGCCCACAGCGCCTACCCGAATCTGGTTTGCCTGGCTGTCAGCCTGCTGCGTAACCGCGGCATCGGCAGCGGTCCGCAGAGCGAAATCCCGCAAGCACTGTTCGAGCGCCTCGGCATCAGCCGCGACAAGGCCGAGGATGCACTGAACAAGGTGCTGCAGGCCGAAGTGGCGCTGCGCGAACTGGCCGCCCAGTTCAACCACCCGCACTGAGTTGCGCAGCTAAGAAAAAGGGGCCTGATGGCCCCTTTTTCATAGCTGCATTCGCCACCGCTATTTGAGCTGGGCCCGCCGCGCGGCAAATACCTTGGGCAGTTGGCGCGCGCTTTCTTCCAGCACCGCGCGCACCGCCGGCTGTTCGTACAGCTCCGCATATTCGGCCAGCTGCGCGCTGGGCGACTGGCGATAGGCGTAGAGCATGAACGCCTCGACACCGCTGGCGCTGGAAGCACGAATCGGCGCGATCTGTACTGCGGTCTGCTCGCTCAGGGTCTTCTCATCAAGATTTTCGCCACGGGCACGCAAGGCCAGCAGGGCCTGGGTCTTGCCCACCTCATAGCGCAACAGGGTGGCCAGCTCGCTGGTGTGGGCGGCCTTGTCCAGACGCTGCACCAGCTGCAGACGCTCGCCACGCGGCGGACGCTCTGCCAGTTGCGTGCGATAAGCCGCCAGGCCGCCATCGGCTCCTACGGCCCGTTCGGCCTCGGTGAAGTGCTTGGCCAGCGGGCTGTCGAGCAGCGCCACGGCCTCGCTCAACTGCGCCTTGGGCAGCTCGGCGGCCACCCGCTTGGCCAGATCGGCGCACAGCGGCTCGGCGGCAAAGGTCTTGGCCAGCTGCTTCTGCTGCGCCGCCGACATACCGCGCTGCAGCAGTGCGGGGGTCTGCTCGCAGAGCAGCTGCACGCCAGCCAATTCAAGAGCGCGTTTGAGTGTCGGATCGAGTGGAGCGGCTTGCGCAGGCAAGCCCAGGGTCAACAGCAGGGCAAACAGGGTCAGCAGACGCATGGCCACAACTTCCGTAATCAGTCGTCGAGAACCGCCCGGACTCAGGCGGCTTTCTTGACGTCGGTCTTTTTCTTCTTCGGCATGATGTACTTGAACAGGCCCTGGAACCAGATCACCAGCGCCGGGTTGCCCTGGATCTGGATGTCCTTGTTCTGGATACCCTGCATGAAGGCCAGCTGCTTGTTCTTCGCCTGCATGGTGGCAAAGCCGAAGGCGGCATCCTTGAAGCCGATGGCGAAGGCCGGCTCAGCGGCCTTGCCGGCGCGGCTGCTGACGCGCTGATTCTTGATGATGAACTGACGGGAAACCTTGCCGTCCAGGGTGTGCAGCTGGAACACCAGCTCTTTGCCGGCCAGCTGCTGCTGGAACTCGGGATTGGTGCGGCTGGCCTTGGCCATCAAACGGCCCAGCATCCAGAGAAGAAAGCGGAATTTCATGGCGCAGCCTCGAATGGGGTGGAATCGGCGGCGCATTGTAGCGATTTGCGTGGCGGACTACATCCCGCACTGCAGGAGGGGGCAAAGCAATCCGGGGCCTGGCGACCCCGGCTGCGGGGGTGCTTAGTTGACGGCGTCTTTCAGCGACTTGCCCGGCTTGAAAGCCACGGTGTTGCTGGCCTTGATCTTCACCGGCTGGCCGGTTTGCGGGTTTTTCCCGGTACGCGCGCCACGATGGCGCTGCAGGAAGGTGCCGAAGCCAACCAGAGTCACACTGTCCTTGCGGTTCAGCGCGCCAGTGATCTCTTCGAGAACGGCGTTGAGTACACGATTGGCCTGGTCTTTGGTCAGGTCAGCCTTTTCGGCGATGGCCGCGGCGAGTTCGGGTTTACGCATAAATGCCTCTTTGACGGTTTGTTGTTTTTGTGTCCGTGCTGTCCGTCCGGAACAGCGCCCAAGGCGCCGCAACAGCTCTGCGCTGCGGCAGACCGAGGGAGAATGGCACGCCATCCGGCACTGCGCCAGTACTGGCCGGCGTTTTAGGCTACCAATAGCAAGGCGTTTTTGACAGAACGCCCGGCATTTACGCCAAAAGGCTGAGAAATTCCCAGTTCCGTTCCGCCGATCCGGTACGCACGTACCGCCACAGCCCGCCCTGCAGAAACGCAAACGGCGACCCTGGGGCCGCCGTTTCATCGCTACGGGGGCAATCGATCAGCCGATTTCGATCATCTCGAAGTCAGCCTTGCCCACGCCGCAGTCCGGGCACAACCAGTCGGCGGGCACATCTTCCCAGCGCGTACCGGGGGCGATGTCATCGTCCGGCCAACCCAGGCTCTCGTCATAGACCAGGCCACAGACCACACATTGCCACTTCTTCATCAACACACCTCATCGTTCGGGCTTCAGGGCCTGCCTCTAAGAACCAGTTTACGATCTCCTGGCCGTCGGCCATACGGCGTTAAAAACAGCCTCGGAATGCTCATTTACAGCTCGTAAACTCCGCTTCCTCGGCTGTTTTTGCCTTGCCTGGCTCTAGTCCAAAAGATCGTAAACAGGTTCTAACACAGGGCACCTGATCAAAAAAACAGCAGGCTTTGTACTGGCCCGCGCGCCGCGGCGCAAGCCCCCGCCGACGGTCTACGCCGCGCCGGGCTCATGCTAAGCTCGCGGCCTTTCCTCCTTGCCGAAGCCGTTGCCGTGCCCCCAGCCTCGCTTGCCCACCCGCCTCGCTGGCTCAATAACGCCCAGTTGCACCCCGCGCCAGCGCCGCTGCAGCGCGACTGGCTGTTCGACCAAGGCTCGCTGACCCGCCGCCTCAGTGACCTCAGCCACCAGCAATTCAGTGTACTGCCGCTGCAGCAGGGCTGGCAGGTGCTGCGCAACGACGAATGCGCCGCCCTGCAGGTGCCTAGCGGCAGCCAGGGCTGGGTGCGCGAAGTTTTCCTGCGCGGCGCCGAGCAGCCTTGGGTGTTCGCCCGCAGCGTGGCGGCGCGCAGCGCCCTAGAAGGCTCAGGCTTCGATCTCGGCAAGCTAGGCAGCCGCTCCCTCGGCGAGCTGTTGTTCAGTGACCGCGCCTTCGCTCGCGGCGAGTTGCAGGTCTGTCGCTATCCGCAGGCCTGGCTACCGGAAAGCGTGCGCGAGGAACGCCTGTGGGGGCGCCGCTCGTGCTTCTGGCGCGACGGCCTCGGCGTGCTGGTCGCCGAAGTGTTCCTGCCTGCATTCTGGGAACATGCCAGCCAGTCCTAGGCATGCTCTGCCCGCAACTCTTGCGCCGCATCCGGTTCGCGAGCAGTGCACGCTCCTGATGGCCGGCCACCCGTATAATCGGCCCACTTCGCCCGGAGAGCCGTCGATGTACACCACCCTGCTGCAATCGCTGAACCGCCTGCACCCACGCGTCTGGGACTTCATCCAGCTGATGCGCCTGGACAAGCCGATCGGCATCTACCTGCTACTGTGGCCGACCCTCTGGGCCCTGTGGGTGGCGAGCAAAGGGGTTCCGGACTTCAAGCTGCTGTTCATTTTCGTGGTCGGCGTGCTGCTGATGCGAGCCGCCGGCTGCGTGATCAATGACTATGCCGACCGCCACTTCGATGGCCACGTCGCCCGCACCCAGGCGCGCCCGCTGGCCAGCGGCAAGATCAGCGTGCGCGAAGCGCTGAGCCTGTTTGCCGTTCTGGTGGCCTTGAGCTTCATCCTGGTGCTGTTCACCAACCTGACCACCATCCTTCTCTCGTTCGGTGGCCTGGCCCTGGCCGCCTGCTACCCGTTCATGAAGCGCTACACCTTCTACCCGCAGGTGGTGCTCGGCGCGGCCTTCTCCTGGGGCATGCCGATGGCCTTCAGTGCGGTCACCGGCGAGCTGCCGCCTGCCCATGCCTGGCTGCTGTACCTGGCCAACCTGCTGTGGACGGTGGCCTACGACACCTACTACGCGATGACCGACCGCGACGACGACCTGAAGATCGGCGTCAAATCCACCGCCATTCTGTTCGGCGAGGCCGACCGGGTGATCATCCTCACCCTGCAGGGTCTGGCCCTGCTGTGCCTGGCCATGGCCGGGGCGCGCTTCAGCCTGGGCATCTGGTTCGTGTTCGGCCTGTTCGGCGCTGCCGCCTGCTTCGCCTGGGAGTTCTGGAACACCCGCAAGCGTGAGCCGCAGGCCTGCTTCGCCGCCTTCCTGCACAACCACTGGGCCGGACTGGCTATCCTGCTGGGCATCGTGCTGGATTACGCATTGCGCTAGCCTGGGACTCCTGGCTGTCACATCGCTGCAATAATTCCGTTATCTAATGCGGCGCAAGACAGATGAACCGAGGCAGGACCCCATGGTTGGCAAGAACATCCTGATCGTTGACGACGAAGCGCCGATCCGCGAGATGATCGCAGTGGCGCTGGAAATGGCTGGCTACGACTGCATGGAAGCGGAAAACACCCAGCAGGCTCACGCCCTGATCGTCGACCGCAAGCCCGACCTGATCCTGCTCGACTGGATGCTGCCCGGCACCAGCGGCATCGAGCTGGCGCGCCGACTCAAGCGCGACGAGCTGACCGACGACATCCCGATCATCATGCTCACCGCCAAGGGCGAAGAGGACAACAAGATCCAGGGTCTGGAAGTCGGTGCCGACGACTACATCACCAAGCCCTTCTCGCCGCGCGAGCTGGTAGCCCGGCTCAAGGCCGTGCTGCGCCGCGCCGCGCCGAATGACGGCGAGTCGCCGATCGAAGTCGGCGGCCTGCTGCTCGACCCGATCAGCCACCGCGTCACCATCGACGGCAAGCCGGCCGAGATGGGCCCCACCGAATACCGCCTGCTGCAGTTCTTCATGACCCACCAGGAGCGCGCCTACACCCGCGGCCAGTTGCTCGACCAGGTCTGGGGCGGCAACGTGTATGTGGAAGAGCGCACCGTCGATGTGCACATCCGCCGCCTGCGCAAGGCCCTGGGCGAGGTCTACGAAAATCTCGTTCAAACGGTACGCGGCACGGGTTATCGTTTCTCCACCAAGAGCTGAAACCGGCTGTGCTGCAGTAACGGAAAGGATGCGATAGGTGAACCAGAACTGGCGTGGTGCCGTAGTGCGCCACCTGTTGTTGCTAGTGGTCTGCTGTGCCCTGCTCGGGCTGATCAGCGGCGAGTATGCCTGGGCCCTGGTGCTCGGCCTCGGCGCCTACCTGGCCTGGCACGTCAAGCAGCTGCTGCGTCTGCACCACTGGCTGCGCCATCGCCAACCGGACGAGGCACCGCCCGAAGGCTATGGCCTGTGGGGCGAGGTATTCGACAACATCTATCACCTGCAACGCCGCGACCAGCGCGTGCGCGGCCGTCTGCAAGCGGTGATCGACCGCGTGCAGGAGTCCACTGCCGCCCTGCGTGATGCAGTGATCATGCTCGACCGCGACGGCAACCTGGAGTGGTGGAACCGTGCCGCGGAAACCCTGCTCGGCCTGAAGACACCGCAGGATAGCGGCCAGTCGATCAGCAACCTGCTGCGCCACCCGCGCTTCAAGGAATACTTCGAGCAAGGCAATTACCAGGAAGCCCTGGAGCTGCCCTCGCCGATCAACGATCACCTGCGCCTGCAGCTGCAAATCACCCAGTACGGCAACCACGAACACCTGATGCTGGTACGCGATGTCACCCGCCTGTATCAGCTGGAACAGATGCGCAAGGACTTCGTCGCCAACGTCTCCCATGAGCTGCGCACCCCGCTGACAGTGATCGCCGGCTACCTGGAAACCCTGCTGGACAACGTCGAGGAGGTCAATCCGCGCTGGCTGCGCGCCCTGCAGCAGATGCAGCAGCAAGGCGCACGCATGCAGAACCTGCTGAACGATCTGCTGTTGCTGGCCAAGCTGGAGGCCACCGACTACCCCTCGGACAACCAGCCGATAGCCATCGACCTGCTACTGCTGAGCATCAAGAACGACGCCCAGGCGCTCTCCGCAGCCAAACATCACCGGATCAGCCTGGAAGCCGACGCCCACCTCAAGCTCAAGGGCAGCGAGACGGAGCTGCGCAGCGCCTTCTCCAACCTGGTATTCAACGCGGTGAAATACACCCCGGCCGAAGGCGAGATCCGTATTCGCTGGTGGGGCGATGAACAGGGCGGGCACTTCAGCGTGGCCGACAACGGCCCCGGCATCGAGGCCAAACACCTGCCCCGCCTGACCGAGCGTTTCTACCGGGTCGACTCCAGCCGGGCCAGCAACACCGGCGGCACCGGCATCGGCCTGGCCATCGTCAAGCACGTGCTGCTGCGCCATCGCGCGCGCCTGGACATTGCCAGCACGCCCGGCAAAGGCAGCACCTTCACCTGTCACTTCCCGGCGCAGCAGGTCATTCGCCGCAGCTGACATGCCCCGCCGACTTGCAATCGGCGGCGGCAGCCCCCACCCTTTAGCGGTCATTCGCCAACCAAAGCCCCCATGGACCCTTCTTCTAGTTATACCGCCACCAGCTATTTCGCCGATTTCGGCCTTGTCCTGTTTGCCCTGTTTCTCGTTCTGCTCAACGGCTTCTTCGTCGCCGCCGAGTTCGCCATGGTCAAGCTGCGCTCGACCAAGGTCGAAGCCCTGGCCGAGCAGAACGGCTGGCGCGGACATATCCTGCGCACCGTACACAACCAGCTCGACGCTTACCTGTCGGCCTGCCAGCTGGGTATCACCCTGGCCTCGCTGGGCCTCGGCTGGGTCGGCGAACCGGCCTTCGCCCACCTGCTCGAACCGCTGCTGGCCTACGTCGGTATCGACTCGCCGAAGCTGCTGCACGGCATCGCCTTCTTCATTGCCTTCTTCATCATCTCCTACCTGCACATCGTGGTCGGCGAGCTGGCCCCGAAGTCCTGGGCGATCCGCAAGCCGGAACTGCTGTCGCTGTGGACAGCCGTGCCGCTGTACCTGTTCTACTGGGCCATGTACCCGGCGATCTTCCTGCTCAACGCCAGCGCCAACGCCATCCTGCGCTTCGCCGGCCAGGGCGAGCCGGGGCCGCACCACGAGCACCACTACAGCCGCGACGAACTCAAGCTGATCCTCCACTCCAGCCGCGCCAGCGACCCCAGCGACCAGGATATGCGCGTGCTGGCTTCGGCCGTGGAAATGGGCGAACTGGAAGTGGTCGACTGGGCCAACTCGCGTGAGGATCTGGTCTTCCTCAACAGCGACGCCAAGCTGGATGAAGTGTTCAGCCTGTTCCGCCGTCACAAATACAGCCGCTTCCCGGTATACGACGAGGAAGCCGGCCACTTCATCGGCCTGCTGCACATCAAGGACCTGCTGCTGCAGTTGTCGTTGCTGGAAATGCTGCCGTCCAAGTTCAAGCTCAGCGAACTGCTGCACCCGCTGGAGCGGGTGACCAAGCACATGCCGCTGTCCAGCCTGCTGGAGCAATTCCGCCAGGGCGGCGCGCACTTCGCCTTGGTCGAGGAGGCCGATGGCAAGGTGATCGGCTTCCTGACCATGGAAGACGTGCTGGAAGCCCTGGTCGGCGATATCCAGGATGAACACCACAAGGCCGAGCGCGGCATCCTTGCCTACCAGCCGGGCAAGCTGCTGGTGCGCGGCGACACCCCACTGTTCAAGATCGAGCGCCTGCTCGGCATCGACCTCGACCACATCGAGGCCGAGACCCTGGCCGGGTTGGTCTACGAGAGCCTCAACCGCGTGCCGGAAGAGGAAGAGGTGCTGGAAACCGAGGGCCTGCGCATCATCGTCAAGAAGATGAAGGGACCGAAGATCGTCCTCGCCAAAGTGCTGAAACTGGACTGAGCGCCGCCACGGCGCGAGGTCAAACGGCGGCAGCTCGAGCCATTGAGCATGCCGCCGGGCAGCGGTATGGCCTTGCATTGACTACCGCCTGTCCGTTAGCTACCTGTACAAGAAGCAGGCAGAACGGAGGTGGAATTCCGATCTCGTCAAATTTATGCCGCCAAAACACCCATAACCATTTGGCATAAGTCGAAGCGGCAGTCGCTGCGCTCTGCCGGCAATGCGCCAGTAGTGGCACTTTCGGGGCTAAAAGCCGCGAAACAGCTGAATTTTGACGCTAACAATCTGCGAATTGCGTCCTTTTCTTCGCCCGCCGATACACCCACACTGCGCCCCGTCCGGCCTCGCCGGACGCTCCCTCAGCCCAGCCGCTTCGATGTATCAGCCTGGATGCCGTAGCAACTCGTGGAAGAGATGTACCTCGATCGAGCGGTTCTCAGAGTACCGAGACCGTCATGACCCACACTGCCCTACACGCTTCGCCCCCCCTTCGCCGCGCCGCCGGTGTCGCACTGATCACCCTGCTCAGCGCAACCCTCGCCACGCCTTCGTCCCATGCCGCATCCGACACCTCCCAGCGCCTGCGCGAGCTTCTGGAAGAACGCCTGAACCGGGACACTGCAGACAGCCCGCCGCCCGCCGAAGCGCCCAGCGTATCGAGCTCGTCCAGCAGCACCCTGCCAACCAGCACCCCGCCCTTCACCTTGGACGGCGACAACGCCTACTTCGTGAAGAACGCAGCCTACGGTGCAGATGCCCGTCACCGCTTCGACATCTTCCTGCCCAAGAGCGCCTACAACAGCAAGACGCGCACGCCGCTGGCAATCTTCATTCACGGCGGCGGTTTCTCCTCCGGCGCCAAGGAAGACGCCTACAGCAGTAGCAACCAGAAGCTGATCAAGGCTCTGCTGGCCAAAGGCGCCGCGTTCGCCAGCATCAACTACCCGCTAATCAGCAAGAGCGGCGAGACGGTGGGCCTGATCAAGTCCCTGCGCGGCGCCCAGCGTGCCCTGCAGTACCTGAAGCAGGACACGCGCTACAACATCGATCCGCAGCGCGTGGTACTGCTCGGCAGCTCCGCCGGTGCCAGCATCGCGCTGTGGCTGGCCTTCCACGACGACATGGCCAACCTCAGCAGTGCCGACCCGGTGGAGCAGCAGTCCACCCGCGTTCGCGGCGCAGCGGCAAGCCAGACTCAGTCCACCCTGGACGTCGTCGGTTGGGAGCGGGTGTTCGCCGAGTACAACTGGTCAGTGGAGGATATGGGCAGTAGCGCGCCAAACTTCTACGGCGTGCGCAGCAGTGCCGATCTGTACCGCTCCAGCACCGTGGCCTACCGCCAGGAAGTGGACTTCCTCAATATGATGGACGCCGCCGACCCGGAAATCTGGGTCGCCACCGACGGCGTGCCGGTCAGGGCACCGACCATCACCGGCATCCTCTATCACCATCCCTACCATGCCCGCACCCTGCGTGATCAGGCCCGGGCAGTCGGGCTGAAGGCGGGGGTCATAGTGCCGGCGCTGAAGATCGCCACCACCGAGGAAAGCCTGACCAACTTCATCCTGCGCAAGCTGAATTAGGGCCAGGGGGCAACAGCCGCTGCCCGCTCGCTGCGACGGGCAGCGGCTAATTCCGGCTGTCAGGGTCGCTGGCTGAGTGAGCGAACAGCTGGGGCAATGCACGGACGCAGGATGCCCCATGGCGGGGTCGAGAAGACTGTGCCTAGAACCTGCTCACTGCGAAACGACAGCCGGCAGCCCGGCGTTGCTCACTCGCCGCCGACGGCAAAGTTGGGCAGGCTGTCGACCGGTTGGGCGAAGTTGAACGGAATCGATTCCAGGGCCAGGCCGACATTGCGCTGCACCACGAAGTGCAGGTGCGGGCCGGTGCTGTTGCCGGTGTTGCCGGAGCTGGCCAGGCGACTGCCGACCTCGACGCGCTGACCTTCCTGCACGCTCACCGAGCCGCGCAGCAGGTGCAGGTAGACGCCCATGGTGCCGTCGTCATGCAGGATGCGCACGAAGTTGCCGGACGGATTGTTACCGCGCCCACTCTGATTGTTCTCGGTCTTCACCACCACCCCACCACGTGCAGCGACGATCGGCGTGCCCTGCGGCATGGCGATGTCCAGGGCGTAGCGCCCGCGCGGAGTGAAGTGGCTGTACTTGCCGTTGGCGCCCTGGGTCAGCTTGAACGGCCCGCCACGCCAGGGCAGCGGGTAGCGGTAGAGCTGGGGCTGCAGCCGTGGATCACCCATGGCATAGCGCAGGCGCGGCTTGTAGCTCATCGGTTTGGCAGCATCGAGGGGCGCCAGGGTGGCCAGGCGGATCTTGCTGCGTGGCGGCAGCACCCAGCGGATCGGCTGCTCCGGCGCACCGCTGGCATTGACCACCTTGTTCAGGCTCAGCTCGATCTCGACCGGAGCGTAGAGGTCATTGCGGATCAGCAGGGTTTCGCCGGCGTCATGCTTCTTGGTTTCCAGCTTCACCAGGTTGTCCAGGCGCTCGATCATGCGATCGCGGAACACGAACACCTGGGCGCCGGCCACGGCCTTGTCGCTATAGGTAACCACGCCGTTGGCATCGACGTACTTGTAGATGGTCAGTGCGCTGGCCGGGGTAGCCGCCAGCAACGCTGCGCAGAAGAGAAATGAACGCCCTAGCATGACTGTCACGGATCGAGTGGTTTTTGGCTATCCGGGGTTAGCAAGACTAGCAGCGCCGGCCAGCACGTGCGAGCCGCGAAGGGTCGTGCTGTGACCGGGCTCACCGCCGCCGGTCGCGGCGACCTGTAGCCCGGATGCAATCCGGGGCCAGGCCACGCCAACTCTCCCGGATTACATCCGGGCTACGCGCCGGGGCTGAAGTGCTTCTGCGCGGAGCCGCGGGCGATCAGGCGCGACAGGTAGTCGAGCTTCTGCGGGTCGCGGTCGACGAACTTGAAGGTGACCTGCAGCCATTCGCTGTCCGGTTTCGGCTCCAGCGCCGCCACCGCGTGCAGGTAGCCGTTGAGACGCGCCGTTTCGGCGGCCTCGCCCTGCTCCAGGTCGAGCACCGCACTTTCCAGCACCTGCGGCAGAACCTCGCCACGCCGAACCACCAGCAGCGCTTCCTTGAGGCTCAGGGCCTTGATCACGCAGTCCATGTTACCGCCGGGCAGACGCAGCTGGCCCTGGCCACGGCCGCCTGGTGCGCTGGCAGCCGGTTTGGCAGCAGCGGCGGGTTTGGCGAAGCCGGCGGCGGCAACCGGCGCAGCAGCCTTGGCCGCCGGTTTGACCACTGCGGCGTTGCCACCGGTCAGGGCGGCCAGCGAGTCATTGGCGAAGCTGCCTGTGCTGAGCATCTTCGGCGGTGCACTGGACATCAGCGCCTGCAGCTTGCCGGCGCGGTGCAGGGCCTTCTTCACCTTGGTGATCAGTTGTTCGTTGGAAAACGGTTTGCCGATGAAATCGGAGACGCCGGCCTGGATCGCCTGCACGACGTTTTCCTTGTCACCCCGGCTGGTGACCATGATGAAGGGCACGATCTTCAGGCTGTCCTGCTCGCGGCACCAGGTAAGCAGCTCGAGGCCCGAGAGCTCGGGCATTTCCCAGTCACAGAGGATCAGGTCGACCGGTTGCCGGCTCAGCATCTGCTGGGCCTTGCGTCCGTTGATCGCTTCCTCGATCTGGATACCGGGGAAATGGTCGCGCAGCCCCTTCTTCACCAGGTCACGGATAAAGGTTGCGTCGTCCACCACCAGCACACTGACTTTGCTCATCGGCCACTCCTGCGACAATGCTCACAAGCATAGCTGCGGATGATGGCCCAAGGCCAACCGCGATCACTCAGGGATTTCCCGAGTGACCGCCGGGCCCTGTCCGGCCACTTATTCGGCCGGTTTGCCCTGCACTTCTTCCTGCATGCGTGCCAGACCCATGTGCCGTACGTCGGTACCGCGCACCAGGTAGATCACCAGTTCGGCGATGTTGCGCGCGTGGTCGCCGATGCGTTCCAGCGAGCGCAGCACCCAGATCACGTTGAGTACGCGGGTGATCGAGCGCGGGTCTTCCATCATGTAGGTGACCAGTTCGCGCAGGGCGGTCTTGTACTCGCGGTCGATGGTCTTGTCGTACTGCGCCACCGACAGGGCCAGGTCTGCGTCGAAGCGGGCGAAGGCGTCCAGCGCCTCCTGCACCATGCGCCGCACCTGGTCACCGATATGCCGCACTTCGACGTAGCCACGCGGCGCTTCGCCTTCCTCGCACAGCAGGATGGCGCGCTTGGCGATCTTCGACGACTCGTCGCCGATGCGCTCCAGGTCGATCACCGACTTGGAGATGCTGATGATCAGGCGCAGGTCGGAAGCGGCCGGCTGGCGGCGGGCGAGAATGCGCAGGCATTCCTCGTCGATGTTGCGCTCCATCTGGTTGATCTGGTCATCGATCTCGCGCACCTGCTGGGCCAGGCCCGAGTCGGCGTCGATCAGCGCGGTGACTGCGTCGTTGACCTGCTTCTCGACCAGGCCGCCCATCGCCAGGAGGTGGCTGCGCACTTCCTCCAGCTCGGCGTTGAACTGCTGGGAGATGTGATGGGTGAGGCTGTCTTTGTTGATCATGGTCGAGCCCTTGCGAAACTGAGTGAAGGTCTTAGCGAAACGTGCCGGCCTTTGGAAAATCGTGCTGAGCGAGGAGGCGGCGCGCAGACAGTACAGCTAGTACGGCAAGCGCCGCCGACGAAGCGCAGCGCGATTTGCCATAGCCGGCGGACTAGCCGTAGCGACCGGTGATGTAATCTTCGGTCTGTTTTTTGGCCGGGTTGGTGAACAGGGTATCGGTGTCGCCGAATTCGATCAGTTTGCCCATGTACATGAACGCCGTGTAGTCGGAAACGCGCGCGGCCTGCTGCATGTTGTGGGTGACGATGACGATGGTGTACTTGCTCTTCAGCTCGTAGATCAGCTCTTCCACCTTGAGGGTGGAGATCGGATCCAGTGCCGAGCAGGGTTCGTCGAGCAGCAGCACTTCCGGCTGCACCGCCACGGTACGGGCGATCACCAGGCGCTGCTGCTGGCCGCCGGACAGGCCGAGGGCCGAGTCGTGCAGACGGTCCTTCACCTCATCCCACAGCGCCGCGCTTTTCAGCGCCCACTCCACGGCTTCGTCGAGCACACGCTTCTGGTTGATGCCCTGGATGCGCAGGCCGTACACCACGTTCTCGTAGATGCTCTTGGGGAACGGGTTGGGCTTCTGGAACACCATGCCAACGCGGCGACGCAGCTCGGCAACGTCTTCGCCCTTGCGGTAGATATTCTTGCCGTCGATGTTGATTTCGCCATCCACGCGGCAGCCGTCAACCAGGTCGTTCATCCGGTTGAAGGTACGCAGCAGGGTCGACTTGCCGCAACCGGACGGGCCGATGAAGGCAGTGACCCGCTGCTTGGGGATGGTCAACTTGACGTCGAACAAGGCCTGCTTGTCGCCGTAGTACAGGTTCAGGCCTGGAACATCGATGGCGACGGTTTCCGCCGCCAGGTTGAGGCTTTGCTTGTCGCGACCCAGGGCCGAGATGTCGATACCGTGACTGTGTGCTTCGTGCTGCATGGGATGCTCCCTACGCTAACAAATTCATTCTGCCGCCCGGCGCGAACCTGGGCGGCGCAATTGATTAATGATCCAGCGCCTTGTACTTCTCACGCAGGTGATTGCGCAGGTACACGGCAGAAAGGTTGAGCGTCGCGATCACCAGCACCAGCAACAGCGCAGTGGCGTACACCAGTGGCCGCGCGGCCTCGACGTTGGGGCTCTGGAAGCCGACGTCGTAGATGTGGAAGCCCAGGTGCATGATCTTCTGATCGAGGTGCAGGTACGGGTAGTTGCCGTCTACCGGCAGGCTCGGGGCCAGCTTGACCACCCCCACCAGCATCAACGGTGCCACTTCACCGGCGGCGCGGGCAACGGCGAGGATCAGGCCGGTCATCATCGCCGGGCTGGCCATCGGCAGTACCACACGCCAGAGGGTTTCCACCTTGGTCGCACCGAGGGCCAGGGAGCCTTCGCGTACGGCCCGCGGAATCCGCGCCAGACCTTCTTCGGTGGCGACAATCACCACCGGCACGGCGAGGATCGCCAGGGTCAGCGAGGCCCACAGCAGGCCCGGCGTACCGAAGGTCGGTGCCGGTGCCGCTTCCGGGAAGAACAGGCTGTCGAGCGAGCCGCCCAGCACGTAGACGAAGAAGCCCAGGCCGAACACACCGTAGACGATCGCCGGGACGCCAGCCAGGTTGTTCACCGCAATGCGGATCACTCGGGTCAGCGGGCCCTGCTTGGCATACTCACGCAGATAGATGGCCGCGACTACGCCGAACGGGGTGACGATCACCGCCATGATCAGGGTCATCATCACGGTACCGAAGATCGCCGGGAAGATGCCGCCTTCGGTGTTGGCCTCACGCGGGTCGTCGCTGACGAACTCCCACAGCTTGGCGAAGTAGAAGGCGATCTTCTCGCCGGTACCCATGGCGTTGGGCTGGAAGGCACGCACCACCTTGCCCAGGCTCAGGATCACTTCGCGCCCGTCGACACTGCGCACGGTCACGCTGTCACGGTTGAACGCCTGATTCAGCGCGATCAGCTCGGTTTCCAGCACCTTGTACTCGGCATCCCACTGCGCCCGCTCGGCATCCAGCTCAGCCTGGGCGACCGCGTCCAGCTTGCCTTGCAGCTCCAGCTTGCGGGTTTGCAGACGCACGCGCTCCAGGCCGGCGTTGATTCGGCCGATGTCCTTCTTCTCCAGACGCACCAGTTGCTTGTGCAGCTGCTCGACGCGCTCGATGCGCTCCTGCAGTGCCGGCCAGCTGGCGTCGCCCTCGGCCACCAACTGGCCGTTTTCCTTGACGTTGACCAGGTAGCCATAGAAGTTGCCCCACTCGCGACGCTCGAAGGCGGTGAGGTTTTCCGGGGTGCGCGGGTTACTCAGCCATTCGCCAACCACCCAGGTGAAGTCCGCACCATAGAGGTCGCGGTTACCCACCTTGAACAGTTCGCGGGTCATGAACTCGCCACCCTCGGCGGTCACCGGCAAACCGGAAGCGGCCAGGCGCGCGCGCGGCACTTCTTCGACCTGGGTGATCTCACCCGCCATCACCCGGGCTTCCTGCCCCGGAATCTGGTAATCGGCTTCGACGATATCCGCCGGCCAGAAGTGACCGAGACCACGCACGGCGATAAGCAACAGCAGGCCCAGGGTCATGATCACCGCGATCGACACCGCGCCGGCATTCATCCAGATCCACGGCGTACCGCTCTTGAACCAGGATTTCAGGTTGTTCTGTTTCACGGACATATACCTTCCCAAGCCTTAGAGCGAGGCGTACTTGACGCGCAGACGCTGGCGCACCAGCTCCGCTACGGTATTCATGACAAAGGTGAAGCTGAGCAGCACCAGCGCCGAGAGGAACAGCACGCGGTAGTGGGTACCGCCGACTTCCGACTCGGGCATTTCCACCGCCACGTTGGCGGCCAGGGTACGCAGGCCTTCAAAGATGTTCATGTCCATGATTGCGGTGTTGCCGGTAGCCATCAGCACGATCATGGTCTCGCCAACGGCGCGGCCCATACCGATCATCAACGCCGAGAAGATGCCTGGGCTGGCAGTGAGGATCACCACGCGAGTCAGGGTCTGCCACGGCGTGGCACCCAGGGCCAGAGAGCCAAAGGTCAGGCTCTTCGGCACGCTGAAAATGGCGTCTTCGGCGATCGAGTAGATGTTCGGGATTACCGCAAAGCCCATGGCCAGGCCAACCACCAGGGCGTTGCGCTGGTCGAAGGCGATACCTAGGTCATTGCTGATCCACAGGCGCATGTCGCCGCCGAAGAACCAGTTCTCCAGGTGGCCGCTCATGCCCAGCGAACCGGCACCGACCAGCAGGATTACCGGGATCAGCAGCGCAGCTTCCCAGCCATCCGGAATCACCAGGCGGATGCGCTCCGGCAGGCGGCTCCAGGCATAGGCCGCCAGCAGAATACCGATCGGCGTGAGCAGCAGCAGACTGAAGATGCCCGGCAGGTGGCCTTCCACATATGGCGCGAGGAACAGGCCGGCGAAGAAGCCGAGGATTACCGTCGGCAGCGCCTCCATCAGCTCGATCACCGGCTTGACCTTGCGGCGCATGGCCGGGGCCATGAAGTAAGCGGTATAGATCGCGGCGGCGATGGCCAGCGGGGCGGCCAGGAGCATGGCGTAGAACGCCGCCTTCAGCGTGCCGAACGTCAGCGGCGCGAGGCTCAGCTTGGGTTCGTTGTCCGTGCTGGCGGAGGTGGACTGCCAGACGTAGCCGGGGTCATCGTAGTTCTCGTACCAGACCTTGCCCCACAGCGAGCTCCAGGAAATCTCCGGGTGCGGGTTATCGATGACCAGGCGTTGCAGCTGGCCCTCGCTCTCCACCAGCACGCGGTTGGCGCGCGGCGACAGGGCGATCAGCGCCTGGCCCTCGGCGACCGGCTCAACCAGCAGGGTGCGGTGTGCGGTGCTGTGGAAGATACCCAGGTTGCCTTTGGCATCCAGGGCGAAGAAACCCTTGCGGCGCTCTTCCGGGAGAATCTGGATGATCGGGCTGTCGCTCAGCTGGAAGCTGCGGATCGACTTCAGCACCGCCTTGCCATCGTCCTGGCGCACCATGAACCATTGGGCGATACCACCGCCGCTGTCACCGATCATCAGGGAGATGCCACCGAGCAGCGAAGTGGCGTTGCTGACTTCCAGCTTGCCGTCTTCCAGCAGCTTGTAGCGGCCATTCAGGGTCTTGCTGCGCATGTCGAAGACATCCGCGGTGGCGCGGCCGTTGACCACATACAGCCACAGGTGACGCGGATCGATGATCAGCGCCTTGATCGGCTCGGCGATCTGCGGCAGGGCGATGCGCTCTTCGCTGAGGGTCACCTCGCCGGTCATCATGTTCTCTTCGCGGCCCAGGCTCAGCACATGCAGCTCGCTGCTGGTGGAGCCCGTGAGCATCAGGGTGCCGCTGTTCAGGCTAATGCCGACGTGATCCAGGGCACGACCCTGCGGATCGAGTCCGATCGGCGCTTCGCCGAAGGGGTATTCGATGCTCGGCGTGATGGTTTGCACATCATTCGGGTAGCTGAGCTTGTAGACATGCTGGAACACCAGGACCTGGCCGTTGGACAGGCCCAGGGCAACGCGGTTGCTGCCTGGCTGATCCTGACCCACCGAAGCGATCTGCACATCGGCCGGAATCGGCAGCTGTACGCTGTTCAGCGGCTGCATCTTCTTCGCGTCGAAGAACTGCACCTGACCGCTGCGATCCAGGCGCATGGCCATCTGGTTCTGCTCTTCCAGGGTCATTAGCAGTGGCGCAGCGGCTTCCTTGAGCCAGGCGGCCTGCACCGGCTGGCGGCTGTCCAGGCTGGCGCCCTGGAACATCGGCAGCACTACGTAGGCCAGGTAGAAGAAGATCAGGGTGATGGCACCGAGTACCGCCATGCCGCCGACGGAAACCGCCCAGCGTGCGAGACGATCTTTCAGCGCGCGGATGCGCCGCTTGCGCTGCAGGGCCGGGGTGTTGAAGTCCAGGCCAAGGGATTTGGAGGTGGCGGTCATGGTTTCACTAGCCAAGTCATTCATAGGTAAGAGCGTCTCTGCGCAGCCATGAGCGCGCCATAATGAGTTCTGTCGCTATCTGCGCGGCCAACTCTAACCGCACTGTATGACAGAAAAGTTACAGCGCTTTGACAAAGCAAAGCCCGCCTGTCGTAAACGAAGGCGGGCATGCGACTTACTGAGGCGTCCTTGCCAGTCAGGCGATCCTTACAGACCCAGTTCCTTCATGGTCTTCTCGACCACTTTGAGCGGCAGCGGGATGTAGCCGTCTTTCACGACAACTTCCTGGCCCTGCTTGGACAGCACCAGCTTGACGAACTCGGCGTCCAGCGGGCTCAGCGGCTTGTTCGGCGCCTTGTTCACGTACACGTAGAAGAAGCGCGCCAGGGGGAACTTGCCAGCCAGGGCGTTGGCTTCGTTGGCATCAAAGGCTTCGCCGCCTTTCTTCGACAGCGGCACGGTCTTCACGCTGGAAGTCTTGTAGCCGATGCCCGAGTAACCGATGGCGTTGATGGTGCTGGAGATCGACTGCACCACGGAAGCCGAACCCGGCTGCTCGTTGACGTTAGCCTTGAAGTCGCCTTTGCACAGGGCTTCTTCCTTGAAGTAACCGTAGGTGCCGGATACCGAGTTACGGCCGAACAGCTGAATCGGCTTGGCCGCCCACTCGCCAGTCATGCCCAGGTCGCCCCAGGTTTTGATATCGGTAGCGCCGCCACACAGACGGGTGCTGGAGAAGATCGCGTCAACCTGAGCCATGTCCAGGGACTTGATCGGGTTGTCCTTGTGCACGAACACCGCCAGGGCATCGATGGCCACCGGTACGGCAGTCGGCTTATAACCGTATTTCTCTTCGAACGCCTGGATCTCGACATCCTTCATTGCACGGCTCATCGGGCCCATGCTGGCGGTGCCTTCAGTCAGAGCGGGCGGCGCGGTGGAGGAACCGGCGGCCTGGATCTGGATGTTGACGTTCGGGTATTCCTTTTTGAACTCTTCGGCCCACAGGGTCATCAGGTTGGCCAGGGAGTCGGAACCGACGCTGGACAGGTTGCCCGATACGCCGGAAGTCTTGGTGTAGCTCGGCAGAGCCGGATCAACAGCGGCAACCGCAGTGGCAGTGGTTACGCCAGCGGCGACGAAAGTCATGGCCGCCATCAAACGCTTCAGTTTCATGCCTTGCTCCTGGAAAACTAGTGTTGGTTTGAACGGGGCCAAGTATCTGCAGGCCGCATGAACACTCTATGAATGGATTGTGACAATTAGATTAAAGCGCGGAAAAAACTAAAAAGGCCTGCAAGCAGGCCTTTTCGATCACTGGCACGCCCTACCCAGGCTAAAACTTCAGCCGGCAACCGCCTGTGGCTGGCGCTGCCAAAGCCAGCCACCGATCAGGATGAACAGCAGGCACAGGGCGCCAACATAGTAGGCCGGGCCCAGCGGGCTCCACTTGAGCAGCAGGCTGACCAAGATCGGCGTCAGCCCGCCGAAGATGGCGTAGGCCAGGTTGTAGGAGAACGACAGCCCGGAGAAACGCACCAGCGCCGGGAAAGCGCGAACCATCACCAGCGGAATCGCGCCGATCATGCCCACGCACAGGCCAGCCAGGGCATACAGCGGCAGCAGTAGCTCGGGGTGGCTGGCCAGGCTGTTGTAGAAGGTCCAGGAGCTGAGCAGCAGCAACAGGCCACCGCCGACGAACACACGCCCGGCGCCGAGGCGATCCGCTAGCCAACCGGCCAGGATGCAGCCGATGCTCAGGCAGACGATGGCCAGGCTGTTGGCCTGCAGCGCCTCGGCCGGCTTGAAGCCATGCAGGGTCTGCAGCAGGGTCGGGGTCATCAGGATCACCACGACTATGCCGGCCGACAGCACCCAGGTCAGCAGCATGCACAGGATCACCGCCGGGCGATGCTCACGCACCACGGTCTTCAGCGGCAGCTCGGCGGCCAGGGTCTGGCGCAGCTGCATTTCGGCGAACACCGGGGTCTCGTGCAGCCAGCGACGCAGGTACATGGCAATCAGCCCGAACAGGCCACCGACCAGAAACGGAATGCGCCAGGCATAGGCCGTGAGTTCCTCTGGCGTGAACACCCGGTTGATCAGGCTGGCGGTCAGCGAACCGAGCAAAATGCCCACGGTCAGCCCGGCGGTTAGGGTGCTGCAGGCGAAGCCGATATGCCGCGGCGGCACATGTTCGGCGACGAACACCCAAGCCCCCGGCACCTCGCCGCCAATCGCCGCGCCCTGCACCACACGCAGCACCAGCAGCGCCAGCGGCGCCCAGATGCCGATCTGCGCATAGGTCGGCAGCAGCCCCATGAGCAGGGTCGGCACGGCCATCAGGAAGATGCTCAGGGTGAACATGCGCTTGCGCCCGAGCAGATCGCCGAAGTGCGCCAGGACGATGCCGCCCAGCGGCCGCGCCAGGTAGCCGGCAGCGAAAATGCCGAAGGTCTGCAGCTGGCGCAGCCACTCAGGCATGTCGGCGGGGAAGAACAGCTTGCTGAGCACCGCCGTGAAGAACACGAAGATGATGAAGTCGTAGAACTCCAGCGCGCCGCCGAGGGCGGACAGCGACAGGGTCTTGTAATCGCTACGGTTCAACGGGCGCGCCGCGGGCGCAGCGCTGGGGGGCACGGAAGACATGGTCGACAGCTTCTTTTATAAGAGTAGGGATGGCTGGCGCTGATGGCAGCCGCCGCACGATAGCAAATTGCATCGCAGGCCGGCAGCCGTGCCAGCCCACAAATGCAGAACCGGGCGGTCGTCGCCTGACGCGCCGCCCGATATACTGCGCGCGCGGCCCGCTGGGCCACGGGGGATTGTGCCAAGCCTTGGCCGTCGGCAAAGTCTTGGCAGAACCTCCCACACCACTCCAAACATAAGAAAATCGGCACCGGGGCCCCACCACCATGATCGAGCTCGAACAGGAAGATCCCATACCGCAAGGCGATCTGGCCCTGCAGCTGACCGCGCTACCGCGCGAAACCAACGGTTTCGGCGATATCTTCGGCGGCTGGCTGGTGTCGCAGATGGACCTGGCCGGCACCGCCATGGCCAGCAAGGTCGCCGGCGGCCGAGTGGCCACCGTGGCCATCGACCGCATGGCCTTCCTGGTGCCGGTGGCGGTCGGGGCGCAGCTGTCCTTCTATACCCAGGCCCTGGAAATCGGCCGCAGCTCGATCCAGATGCTGGTCGAGGTGTGGAGCGACGACCCGCTGTCCAGCGAGTGGCGCAAAGTCACCGAGGCGGTGTTCGTCTTCGTCGCCATCGACGGCAGCGGCCGCACTCGCCCGGTACCGCCACGCCGCGGTTAAGCCCCGCGGGTGCGTCTGCCCTCCAGGCGCACCCGATCCGGCGGCTTACGACCGCGACGAAATGCCCCACAGCCCGCGCTGTGGTGTCGCCGCCCATAACCTTGCCTAGACTCAGCAACTGGCGCAGCATGCGCCGCCTCTGACTACCAAGGCCCGGCCATGAGCCAATCCAGCACCAGCAAACTGAGCCTGACCGTCGCCGCGCTCGGCGTGGTCTATGGCGATATCGGCACCAGCCCGCTTTACACCCTCAAGGAAGTCTTCGCCGGCCACCATGGGGTCAACGTCGACCCGGCCGGGGTCTACGGCATCCTCTCGCTGATCTTCTGGTCGCTGATGTGGGTGGTGACGCTGAAGTACGTGCTGGTCATCCTGCGTGCCGACAACGAAGGCGAAGGTGGTGTGATGGCCCTGACCGCCCTCGCCCGCCGCGCCACTCAGGCCTATCCGCGGCTGTCGCGGCTGCTGGTACTGGCCGGCCTGGCTGGCACCGCGCTGTTCTACGGCGACAGCATGATCACCCCGGCCATCTCGGTGCTCTCCGCGGTGGAAGGCCTGGACGTCGCCCTGCCGGGCATCGGCCACTGGGTGGTACCCATCACCGTGGCCCTGCTGATCGGCCTGTTCCTGATCCAGAAGCACGGCACCGCACGCATCGGCGTACTGTTCGGCCCGGTTATGGGCCTGTGGTTCACCACCCTCGGCGTGCTCGGCATCTACGGCATCGTCCGCCACCCGGAAGTGCTGCAAGCGCTCAACCCCTGGTGGGCAATCAACTTCTTTGTCAGCCACCCTGGCATCGGCATCACCATCCTCGCCGCCGTGGTGCTGGCGCTGACCGGGGCCGAAGCGCTGTATGCGGACATGGGCCACTTCGGCCGCAAGCCGATTGCCCGCGCCTGGTTCGCCCTGGTGCTGCCCGGCCTGGTGCTGAACTACTTCGGCCAAGGCGCCCTGCTGCTGGACAACCCGCAGGCTGCGCGCAACCCCTTCTACCTGCTGGCCCCGGGCTGGGCACTGATCCCGCTGATCGGCCTGGCCACCCTGTCCACCATCATCGCCTCGCAGGCGGTGATCTCCGGCGCCTTCTCCCTGACCCGTCAGGCCATCCAGCTCGGCTTCGTGCCGCGCATGCACATCCAGCACACCTCCAGCGATGCCGAGGGGCAGATCTACATCGGCGTGGTCAACTGGGCGCTGATGGTCGGGGTGATCCTGCTGGTGATCGGCTTCGAAAGCTCCGGCGCCCTGGCCGCCGCCTACGGCGTGGCCGTGACCGGCACCATGCTGATCGACACCCTGCTGATCGCCGCCGTCGCCCTGCTGCTCTGGAAAAGCCCGCGCTGGCTGGCGATCCCCCTGCTGCTGTGCTTCCTGGTGGTCGACACACTGTTCTTCGCCGCCAACATTCCCAAGATTCTCCAGGGCGGCGCATTCCCGGTTATCGCCGGGATCGCCCTGTTCATGCTCATGACCACCTGGAAGCGCGGCCGCGAGCTGCTGGTCGATCGCCTCGACGAAACCGCCATGCCGCTGCCGGTGTTCGTCTCCAGCATCGCCATCCAGCCGCCGCACCGGGTGCGCGGCACCGCCGTATTCCTCTGCGCCCGCGCCGATGCGGTACCGCATGCGCTGCTGCACAACCTGCTGCACAACCAGGTGCTGCACCAGCAGATCGTCATGCTCACAGTGGCCATCGCCGACCATCCGCATGTACCGCTGGCCAAGCGTTTTGAAGTCGATAGCTTCGGTGAGGGTTTCTATCGGGTGGTCCTGCATTTCGGCTACATGGACGAGCCCAACGTGCCGGCAGCACTGGAAAAGAACCCCCACGACTTCATCGACTTCACCCCGTTGAGCACCACCTACTTCCTCAGCCGCGAAACCATCATCCCGACCAAGCGCATCGGCATGATGGCCTGGCGCGAGTCGCTGTTCGCCTTCCTGTTGAAGAATGCCAACAGCAACCTGCGCTACTTCCAGCTACCGACCAACCGGGTGATCGAGCTGGGCACACAGGTCGAGATCTAAGCACCGGGCCGACTCCCCTGGAGTGGACCCGGCGCTCCGGCACTGGCCTTTCACCGGGGTCTGCGGTACATCTCTGTTTTTAGCGTGCGGATGCCCAGATGAGCGCTCTTCCCCCTAGCGTCGAACGGATCGAACTGGATGAACTGGTGTGCTGGCGTGTGCAGGTCGGCGACGGCACCCTGCTGGTCGCCCAGCAGGGCGCGCAGATCCTGCATTACCAGCAAGGCACACAAGCGCCGATCATCTGGCTCAGCGAGCAGGCCCGCTACCAGCGTGGCCAGTCGGTACGTGGCGGCGCACCGGTGTGCTGGCCCTGGTTCGGCGGCCTGACGCGCAATCCAGCGGCGGTGCAGGCCATGCACAGCAACCCGGCCAGCGCGCCAGCCCATGGCAATGTGCGCGGCCTCGACTGGCAGCTGCTGGGCATCGACCAGCACGACGGCGCCGTAACCCTGCAATTCGCCTTCGACAGCCGCAAGCATCCACTGCCGGACTGGCCGCATGCGGCCGAACTGCAACTGGATATACGCCTGGATCAGCAGCTGCACCTGGAACTGCGCAGCCGTAACCTGGGCACTCAGCCACTGGTGCTGAGCCAAGCGCTGCACACCTACTTCGCCGTCAGCGATATCCGCGATGTCCGCGTGCACGGCCTGGACGGCTGCCGCTATATCGAAACCCTGGAAGACTGGCAGGAGCGCCAGCAACAGGGCGCGCTGGGCTTTACCGGCGAGACCGATCGCATCTACCTGGACACGCCGACGCGGCTGAGCATCGTCGATCCGGGCTGGCAACGGCGCATCCTTCTGGATGCCCGGGGCTCACGCTCGGCCGTGCTGTGGAATCCGTGGATCGACAAGGCCAAACGCCTCTCGCAGTTCGCCGAAGACGCCTGGCAGCGCATGCTGTGCATCGAAACCGCGAATATCTGGGACGACTGCGTGACGCTGGCGCCAGGCGCCAGCCACAGTCTGTGCCTGAGCCTGAGCAGCGAACCCCTTTAGGGTGGGTGAAACCCGCGCAGCTCGACGCGGGTTGTACCGCTCTAGCGTGACGTGACGCCGAGCGGCGTCACAGATCAGCCTCTTCCACCACCCGCACCGAACTGGCCTTAAGGGCATAGGCCGCATCGGCCAGGTCATTGCTGACCGTCTCAATCTGCAGCGGCCCCTCGACCCACAGCGGGGCATAGATGTCTTCGAGCAGGATGCCCTTGGGGTAGCGCACCAGCACGATCTGGTTCGGCGGCGGTGGCGGCACATGGATGCAGGCGCCAGGGTACGGCACCAGGAAGAACAGCGTGCTGCGGCCCTCGGCGTCACTTTCCAGGGGCACCGGATAGCCGCCCAGGCGCACCGTCTTGCCATTCAGATGGGCCACGGTCTTGCTCGAATACATCACCGCCGGCAGATCACTCTTCTGCTGCTTGAGGCCGCCTTGCTGCCCGAAAGTACCAGCCGACTCCGGAGTCTCGTGGCTGATTTCCGGCATGGCTTCGAGGGCCAGCTGGTCCTCGCGCGGCATCAGTTCCAGCCAGTCGGTTTCCCGTGGTTCGGCATGCGCCAGCAACGGTATTAAGAGCAGGGCAAGCAGTAGTCGGCGCATGAGGGTTCCCGGTATGAAGGTAAGCGGTAGACCGGTGACGGGACGGCGAAGTTTCCGCCGCCCCGCCGGCCTCAGAACCTGTTTACGATCTCGCGAGCTAGAGCCAGGCTAGGCTAGGCGCTACGCCAGTAACAGCCTCCGGCTGGTCAAAACAGGCGAGGAAGCGCAGTTTACAAGTGGTAAATGAGCATTCCGAGCCTGTTTTTAACGACGCATGGCCGACGCGCAGCAGATCGTAAACAGGTTCTCAGGCGTTGATCAGCGCTTCGACTTCGGCAATACGAGCCTTGAGCGTGGCCATGTCCTTGCTGCGCAGGGTGGCGTGGCCGACCTTGCGTCCGGCCTTGAAGGCCTTGCCGTAGTGGTGCAGGTGGCAATCGGCAATCGCCGCGACCTTGCTCACATCCGGCACGCTGCCGAGGAAGTTGAGCATGGCGCTCTCGCCGACCTTGGCCGTGGAGCCCAGCGGCAGGCCGGTGACGGCACGCAGGTGGTTCTCGAACTGGCTGCATTCGGCGCCTTCAATGGTCCAGTGCCCGGAGTTGTGTACACGCGGGGCGATCTCGTTGGCCTTGAGGCCGCCATCGACTTCGAAGAACTCGAAGGCCAGCACGCCGACATAATCCAGCTGCTTGAGCACGCGACCGACATAGTCCTCGGCCAGCGCCTGCAACGGGTGATCGGTGCTGGCGATGGACAGGGCCAGCACGCCGCTGTCATGACGGTTGTGCACCAGCGGGTAGAAGCGCGTCTCGCCGTCGCGACCGCGCACGGCCACCAGCGACACTTCGCCAGTGAACGGCACGAAACCTTCGAGCAGGCACGGCACGCTGCCCAGCTCGGCAAAGGCGCCGACTACGTCCTGCGCCTGGCGCAGCACCTTCTGGCCCTTACCGTCGTAGCCCAGGGTGCGGGTCTTCAACACCGCCGGCAGGCCGATGGCGGCCACGGCGGCGTCGAGGTCGGCTTGCGACTGGATATCGGCGAAATCCGGGGTGGGGATGCCGAGGTCCTTGAACATCGACTTCTCGAACCAGCGGTCGCGGGCGATGCGCAGCGCTTCGGCGCTCGGGTACACCGGCACGAACTGGGAGAGGAAGGCCACGGTCTCGGCCGGCACGCTCTCGAACTCGAAGGTCACCAGGTCGACGTCATCCGCCAAGCGGCGCAGGTGCTCGTGGTCGTTGTAATCGCCGCGCAGGTGCTCGCCCAGGGCCTGGGAACAGGCGTCCGGCGCCGGGTCGAGAAAAGCGAAACTCATCCCCAGCGGGGTGCCCGCCAGAGCCAGCATGCGGCCCAGCTGGCCGCCACCAATGACACCGATCTTCATAGCTTCTGAGCCCCTATCAGGAACGCGGATCCGGGTTTTCCAGCACGGCTTCGGTCTGCTCGGTACGGAACTGCTTCAGCGCCGCGTGGAACTGCGGGTGCTGGTGACCGAGGATGCTCGCCGCCAGCAATGCGGCGTTGATCGCCCCGGCCTTGCCGATGGCCAGGGTGGCGACCGGAATGCCGGCCGGCATCTGCACGATCGACAGCAGCGAGTCGACGCCCGACAGCACGGCCGACTGCACCGGCACGCCGAGAACCGGCAGGTGGGTCTTGGCCGCACACATGCCCGGCAGGTGCGCCGCGCCACCGGCACCGGCGATGATCACCTGGATGCCACGGCTGTCAGCCTGTTCGGCGTACTGGAACAGCAGGTCCGGCGTGCGGTGGGCGGAAACCACCTGCACTTCATAGGGAATGCCCAGCTTGTCCAGCATGTCTGCGGTGTGACTGAGGGTGCTCCAATCGGACTTGGAGCCCATGATCACGCCAACCAGTGCGCTCATCGTTTTGCCTCTGACTCGGGCGCCTGTCGGCGCGACAAAAACCAACAAGCCACGCATCGGGCGTG
This sequence comes from Aquipseudomonas guryensis, assembly GCF_014164785.1. Taxonomy (GTDB): domain Bacteria; phylum Pseudomonadota; class Gammaproteobacteria; order Pseudomonadales; family Pseudomonadaceae; genus Aquipseudomonas; species Aquipseudomonas guryensis. The sequence continues at coordinate 947,808 of NZ_JACJFN010000001.1, forward strand.
GCTTGTTATGTGCGGGCCAGACCGCATGGGGCCTGGAGGCGGCGCAGTATACCGGAAAGCGTCGGGTGTCGCGCCCCTGGGGTGACCGTTTGTCAGCGGGGGCGGTTAGGGGCTGCGGGAGTGGCACTAATACCGTCAGCCTGTACCAGTACAAGGTGATGGGCTATTTAATCACCGCAACATGCGGCACTCAGTCTTCCTGTCCAACCAATGCCGCACTGAATACCACGCACCAATACACCTGATTACTTATTTATAATTGCTTCTAACTACGAAAGAACCAATTAAATGACGAGCCGGCTCGACTATACGAGACCAGTTCTCTATATCCCTGTGCGCTATACCCATGGAGACACCGCGCCCCTTCACCTCGAAATAGGCTTTACAGCCAGTACTAAGACAATCTATAGCGACACCTTCTTCATCAGCAGTGACTTCTGGAGGACTCATCAAAGACACAATGCGTCGATCCAATCGACAGTTACTAGGAGACCTACCATCACCTTCTTTACCAGCCAGAAATTCTCTTGCTTTCACATGCAATGCCAAATACGAATCCTCGTAACAAACTACCCGTGAATAGCGCTCCAACCCGGCGTAATCAACATCACGAATAAGTCTTGAGGAAGACAAAGCCCTTTTTCTCATCATCTCTCGCTTACCAAAACCGCCAGCAGCATTGCGCCCGACGTCCGCAGAAAACTTACCCTGCCAGGTTTTCATAAATTCTTCGTATTCAGGCGTGCCTCGCTTTCCTCTGAGCCATGGCCGCTCTTTGGGAGGGATAGGACCAGGTAGTTCGAACATGACGGAAAAGGAGGTTATTGAGCCATCCTTTTCAACCCAGGTTGTGCTTCGATATAGATACTCACCGGGAACACGAAAAGTAATAGCCGGATTGCGACCCCCTGCATTTTCCGGCCAGGAAACCACCAAGTCCGCCTCTTTCAACCCTCGTTTGGGCCGCAACGAATTATCCATCGCAAAACTTTGGCTAACGTATAGCGCACCAATCACACCCAAGACTGCACCCAACGCACCGATCAACACTATCTTCTTCGCCATACTATCCATGTCTTATTCGAAGTAGTTAATAGAGCACCTGCATCATCAGCCAGATTATTGCGGACGCAGATACCACTTTTCACAATTCAAGATAAACCCTAACGCTTCCTTTCATTTCATGCAGCTCTGCAGAACTGTATGCCGGTAGTCTTTTTATGGTGACGCGACAGAAACAGCCAATCAGTTGCTGTACTCGTAGATGATCGAATCAAAGGCACCCGCGTCATGCCCGCGCCTCAGGCACTGATTGAACTGCTGCAGAAACCAGCCCATCTTCAGCTCCTTGGCAATGCCCATGTGCTTGCTGTCGGACTTGAACGGCACGGGCAGGGCCACAAAGCTATCGCCCTGCAAGGCCGGGCTGCCCTCGACGAGTTTGCCGATATCCACGCTGGAGCCCATCAGGATGGCATCGATACGCTCGCGCTGGAGCATGGCCAGGCCGCTGCGACTGTCGTTGAAACCAACGATGGTCAGGCTGCCGTTGGCGACGGCCTCGTCAAAGGCGGTGCCATAACTGGTACCGATGGACACGCCGACCAGCTTGCCCTGCAGGTCGCCGATCTTCTCGTAGGCGAACTCTCGGCCCTTCTTCACGATCAGCACGATGTGCTCGGTAAAGATCGGCTCGGAGAAATCGAACAACAGCCGCCGCTCCTCACTCATCGACAAGCCGATGACTCCGCCGCCGCCGCGTTCTGCCAAGGTGTAGGCACGCGCCCAGGGCATCAGTTTGATCTGGTAGGGCACCTGCATTTCATCCAGGCAGAGCCTGCTGATGTCGACCACGATGCCTTTGGCCTGGCCCGCTTCTTCGTAGTACTTGGGGTAGCCATCGTGGGTACCGTAGACCATGAACGCGTCGGCCTGCACGCCCCGCCCCGCCAGCAAGGCCAGCAGCAGGACCAGCACATGCAGCTTGCTAACGGACATGGCGGCACCTCGCAGGGAGGTTGGAGGGAATCGCTTAACTGTAGGAGCCAAGGTGCGAACGTGCATCCAATCGATTACCTGACTCGACACAAGAACATCGCTGATGCCTGGGGGTAGTTTCACCGAGCCCGCAGCCCCTTGGATGACCAACGGATACCGGCACGCGACAAACCGAGAACCCCGCCACCCTGCCACGCCTAAGGGGCGCCTGCATTCGGTTTCCCGAACGCGCCCCCGTTGATTGTTCGAAGAACCGAACAGCAACGATCACTTCGCGCTATCGTAAATAATAATTAATCTTTTAATTTCAATCAGTTAGAAGATAAGAAGGCGCCTGGCACAGTACCTGCTCTAGATCCTCGCAGGGATGGTCTGCATCCCATACGCCAACGGGGCACGCCCCGGACAACAACAACAGCGAGCATCAGCATGACCAAGAGCATTCTCTCCCGCGCCATCGGCATCGCCCTGGCTGCCACCCTTTGTAGCACCCCAGCCCTGGCCGAAGAACTGACTGGCACCCTGAAGAAGATCAAGGACAGCGGCACCATCGTCCTCGGCCACCGCGACTCTTCGATTCCCTTCTCCTACTTCGGCAGCGACCCGCAACAGCCGGAAGGCTACTCCCACGACCTGCAGATGAAGGCGGTCGAGGCGCTCAAGCAGAAGCTGGGCATGCCCGACCTCAAGGTGCGCTACAACCTGGTGACCTCGCAGACGCGCATTCCGCTGGTGCAAAACGGCACCGTGGACCTGGAGTGCGGCTCCACCACCAACAACGTCGAGCGCCAGCAGCAGGTCGACTTCTCCGTCGGCATCTTCGAAGTGGGCACCCGCCTGCTGACCAAGACCACCTCCGGCGTCACCGACTTCCCCGACCTCAAGGGCAAGAACGTGGTGACCACCGCCGGCACCACCTCCGAGCGCCTGCTCAAGGCGATGAACGCCGAGAAGCAGATGGGCATGAACATCATCTCGGCCAAGGATCACGGCGAGTCGTTCCTGATGCTGGAGTCCGGCCGCGCCGTGGCCTTCATGATGGACGACGCCCTGCTCGCCGGCGAAATGGCCAAGGCCAAGCAGCCGGCCGACTGGCACGTGGTCGGCACCCCGCAGTCCTACGAGATCTACGGCTGCATGGTGCGCAAGGGTGACCCGGCGTTCAAGGCAGTGGTCGACGAGGCGCTGGTGGCCACCTTCAAGTCTGGCGAAGTCAACGCCATCTACGACAAGTGGTTCCTCAACCCGGTCCCGCCCAAGGGCCTCAACCTGAACTTCCCGATGAGCGACGAGCTGAAAAAGCTGGTTGCCAACCCCACCGACAAGGCTGCCGAGCAGCTCTGACGCGGTGACACCGCGCCTCCACAAGGGGCGCGGTGGCGGGAACCAGGGGGCGACCGCCCCCGCCTTCGCCAGAGAGGACAGGGGCACCGTCGCTACCCGCGACGGGGGCACGCGAGTGCACGGCCACCGGTCCGCCTGGGCCTTGCATTGGCTTCATCCGAGGGGAAACCCACATGAATTACAACTGGGACTGGAGCGTGTTCTTCAAGTCCACCGGCATCGGCAGCGAGATCTACCTGGACTGGTTCGTCACCGGCCTGGGCTGGACCGTCGCCATCGCCCTCGCCGGCTGGCTGATCGCCCTGCTGCTGGGCTCGCTGCTCGGCGTGCTGCGCACCGTGCCGAACCGCTGGATCAGCGGCTTCGCCACCTGCTACGTGGAGCTGTTTCGTAACGTACCGCTGCTGGTGCAGCTGTTCCTCTGGTACTTCCTGGTGCCGGACCTGCTGCCCGAGCCGCTGGAGCTGTGGTTCAAGCAGGACCTCAACCCCGCCACCTCGGCCTTCATCAGCGTGGTCGTGTGCCTCGGCCTGTTCACCGCCGCGCGCGTCTGCGAGCAGGTACGCACCGGCATCCAGGCGCTGCCCAAGGGCCAGTTGGCCGCCGGCTATGCGCTGGGCTTTGGCCTGCCGCAGATCTACGCCAACGTGCTGCTGCCGCAGGCCTTCCGCATCATCATTCCGCCGCTGACCAGCGAGTTCCTCAACATCTTCAAGAACTCCTCGGTGGCCTCGCTGATCGGCCTCATGGAGCTGCTGGCGCAGACCAAGCAGACCGCCGAGTTCAGCGCCAACCTGTTCGAGGCCTTCACCCTGGCCACGCTGATCTACTTCACCCTGAACATGAGCCTGATGCTGCTGATGCGCCTGATCGAGAAGAAGGTCGCGGTGCCCGGCCTGATCGCCGTGGGAGGCAAATAATGGATTTCAGCGCTATCGTCCCGGCCTTGCCGGGCCTGTGGAACGGCATGCTGATGACCCTGCAGCTGATGGTGCTGGGCGTGCTCGGCGGCGTGCTGCTGGGCACCCTGCTGGCCATCGCGCGGCTGTCGCACAACAAGCTGCTGGCCAACGCCGCCGCCACCTACGTCAACTACTTCCGCTCCATCCCGCTGCTGCTGGTGATCACCTGGTTCTACTTCATGGTGCCCTTCCTGCTGCGCTGGATCACCGGCGAAGACACCCCGGTAGGCGCCTTCACCTCGTGCCTGGTGGCCTTCGTGATGTTCGAGGCGGCCTACTTCTGCGAGATCGTCCGCGCCGGCATCCAGGCCATCCCCAAGGGCCAGATGGGTGCGGCCTCGGCGCTGGGCATGAGCTACGCGCAGAGCATGCGCCTGATCATCCTGCCGCAGGCCTTCCGCAAGATGACGCCGCTGCTGCTGCAGCAAAGCATCATCCTGTTCCAGGACACCTCGCTGGTCTACACCGTGGGCCTGATGGACTTCCTCAACGCCGCCCGCTCGCGCGGCGACATCCTCGGCCAGCCGCACGAATTCCTGATCTTCGCCGGCCTCATGTACTTCATCCTCAGCTTCGCCGCCTCGCAGCTGGTCAAGCTCCTGCAGAAAAGGTTAGCCGTATGATTTCCATCCAGAACGTCAACAAGTGGTACGGGGACTTCCAGGTGCTGACCGACTGCAGCACCGAGGTGACGAAGGGCGAAGTGGTCGTGGTCTGCGGGCCGTCCGGCTCGGGCAAGTCGACCCTGATCAAGTGCGTCAACGCCCTGGAAGCCTTCCAGAAGGGCGACATCGTGGTCGACGGCACCTCCATCGCCGCCAAGGGCACCAACCTGCCCAAGCTGCGCTCGCGGGTCGGCATGGTGTTCCAGCACTTCGAGCTGTTCCCGCACCTGACCATCGTCGAGAACCTGACCATCGCCCAGATCAAAGTGCTCGGTCGCAGCAAGGAAGAAGCCACCGCGAAGGGCCTCAAGCTGCTCGACCGCGTCGGCCTCGCCGCCCACGCGCACAAGCACCCCGGCCAGCTCTCCGGTGGCCAGCAGCAGCGCGTGGCGATCGCCCGTGCGCTGGCCATGGACCCGGTGGTGATGCTGTTCGACGAACCGACCTCGGCCCTCGACCCGGAGATGGTCAACGAGGTGCTCGACGTCATGGTGCAGCTGGCCAACGAAGGCATGACCATGATGTGCGTGACCCACGAGATGGGCTTCGCACGCAAGGTCGCCGACCGGGTGATCTTCATGGACCGCGGGCAGATCGTCGAAGACTGCGCCAAGGATGAGTTCTTCGGCGACATCAACGCCCGCTCCGAGCGGGCCCAGCAGTTCCTCAACAAGATCCTGCAACATTAAGGGCGGGCGCCCGGGGTTCCGGCCCTGGGCGCCAACTGGCCAGCCCCGGACGACTGTGATGCAATGTCTCTCCCCCAGCGTCCGCGCCCTGCCGCCCGCCCTCATGGTCAAACCACGCCTGTTCCGCCAACTGCTGCTGACCCTGCTGGCGCTCCTGCTGATCGGCACCTGCGGCTACGCCGGCTATCGCCTCAGCGAAGCCAGCGGCATCCAGACCCTGACCGGTAACGGCGAACGCCAGCTCGAGCTCAACGCCCGCGCGGTAGAGAGTGAGATCAACCGCTACACCTACCTGCCCAGCCTGCTGGAGCTGGAAAGCGCCGTCAGCCGCCTGCTGCTGACCCCTGCCAGCCAGCACCGCCAGCGTCTCAACGATTACCTGGAAGGCCTCAACCGCCGCAGCGGCAGCCTGGCCACCTATGTGCTGGACCTCGACGGCCGGGTAGTCGCCAGCAGCAACTGGAACCAGGCGGATAGTTACCTGGGCGAAGACCTGTCCTTCCGCGCCTATTTCCAGGACGCCGTGCGCGGCCGCCCGGGGCGCTTCTACGGCATCGGCAGCACCACCGGCGAACCCGGCTACTACCTGGCCCACGGCCTGCGCGGCAACGGTCGAGTGATCGGCGTAGCAGTGGTCAAAGTGCGCCTGGATGCCCTGGAGAAGCGCTGGGCCGACGCGCGCGTGGAGGCCTATGTCAGCGACGAGAACGGCATCATCATCCTCGCCAGCGACCCGGCGCGCCGGCTCAAGGCCGTGCATCCCCTGGACGACGCCACCCGCGAGCGCCTGGCGCGCAGCCTGCAGTACCACTGGGCAGCCCTGGAGGAACTGCAGCCGCTGGCGCGCCGCGAGCTCGGTCATGGCCTCGAGGAAGTGCGCCTGCTGGCCGCCGACGGTCAGCCGCGCGACTACCTGCGGCAGAGCCGGCCGCTGGCCGACAGCCCCTGGCACCTGACCCTGCTCACCCCGCTGGCCGAACAGCGCCGCGCCGCCAGCAGCCACGCCATGCTCGCCGCCGTGGCCTGCGCCCTGTTGTTGCTCCTGGCCCTGGCGCTGAACCAGCGGCGCAAGGTGATTGCCACCCGCCTGGCCGCGCGCGAGGCGCTGGAGCGGGCCAACAGCGAGCTGGAACGCAAGATCGCCGAACGCACCGCCGACCTGCAGGCCAGCAACACCCGCCTGCAGGACGAAGTACGCGAGCGCCAGCAGACCGAGGCCACCCTGCGCCAGGCCCAGGACGGTCTGGTGCAGGCCGGCAAGCTGGCGGTGATCGGACAGATGTCGACCAGCATCGCCCACGAATTGAACCAGCCGCTGGCGGCGCTGCGCACCCTGTCGGCGAATGCCGCGCGCTTTCTCGAACGTGGCGCGCTAGATACCGCCGGCAGCAACCTGCAGGCGATCGGCGAGCTGGTCGACCGCATGGGCCGCATCACCGCCAGCCTGCGCGCCTTCGCCCGGCGCTCCGACGACCGCGGCCAGGCCAGCCTGGAGCAGGCGGTGGACGCCGCGCTGTTCCTCCTGCACAGCCGCATCGAGCAGGAGCGGCCGAGCTTGCAGCGGCAGTTCGCCGAGGCGCGCCTGGCCATCGACCAGACCCGCCTGGAGCAGATCCTGGTCAACCTGATCAGCAACGCCCTCGACGCCCTGCGCGAGCAGCCACGCCGCGAACTGTGGCTGAGCGGCGCGGTCGAGGGCGACAGCTACCAGCTGGAGGTACGCGACAGCGGCGCCGGCATCGCCCCGGACGTGCGCGCCCACCTGTTCGAGCCGTTCTTCACCACCAAACCCGGCGAGAAGGGCCTAGGCCTCGGCCTGACCCTGTCCGCCAGCCTGGCCGCGGCCGCCGGCGGCAGCCTGGCTGTGCGCCACCCGGAGGAAGGCGGCAGCGCCTTTATCCTCAGCCTGCCGACCCTGCGCGAGGGAAATCACCGCCATGACTGAAACGCTGAGCGTCCTGATCGTCGAAGACGACCCCCACGTGCTGCTCGGCTGCCAGCAGGCCCTGCAGCTGGAGGATATCGCCAGCATCGGCGTGGGCAGCGCCGAGGAAGCGCTGGCACGGGTCGGCGCGGATTTCCCCGGCATCGTGGTCAGCGATATCCGCCTGCCCGGCAAAGACGGCCTGACCCTGCTCGGCGAGCTCAAGCAGCGCGACCCGAGCCTGCCGGTGGTGCTGATCACCGGCCACGGCGACATCGGCATGGCGGTCGGCGCCATGCGCGACGGCGCCTACGACTTCATCGAGAAACCCTTCTCGCCCGAGCGCCTGGTCGAGGTGGTACGCCGCGCGTTGGAGCAACGCAGCCTGGCCCGTGAGGTCAGCGCCCTGCGCCGCCAGCTGACCGGGCGCCAGGCCCTGGAGCAGCGCCTGATCGGCCGCTCGCCGGCCATCCAGCAACTGCGCGAGCTGATCGCCAATGTCGCCGACACCGGCGCCAACGTGATCATCGAAGGCGAGACCGGCACCGGCAAGGAGCTGGTGGCGCGTTGCCTGCACGACTTCAGCCGGCGCCATAGCAAGCAGTTCGTCGCCCTCAACTGCGGCGGCCTGCCGGAGAGTCTGTTCGAGAGCGAGATCTTCGGCCACGAGGCGCATGCCTTCACCGGCGCCAGCAAACGGCGGATCGGCAAGATCGAACATGCCGACGGCGGCAGCCTGTTCCTCGACGAGATCGAGAGCATGCCGCTGGCCCTGCAGATCAAGCTGCTGCGCGTGCTGCAGGAGCACAGCCTGGAGCGCCTCGGCTCGAACCAGCCAATTGCCGTGGATTGCCGAGTGATCGCCGCGACCAAGGCCGACCTGAACGAGCTGGGCAAGCGCGGCGAGTTCCGCAGCGACCTCTACTACCGGCTCAACGTGGTGACCCTGGAGCTGCCGCCGCTGCGCGACAGGCGCGAGGACATCCTGCTGCTGTTCGAGCACTTCCTGCAGCTCGCCGCCCTGCGCTTCGACCGTGCCTCGCCGGTGCTCGACCGCAGCACCAGCGCCGCTCTGCTGGCCCACGACTGGCCAGGCAACGTGCGCGAGCTGCGCAACGTCGCCGAGCGCTTCGCCCTAGGTCTGCCGGTGTTCAAAGGCAGCGGCGCGGCACCGGACGGCCACGAACCGAGCTTCGCCGAGGCGGTGGAAGTGTTCGAGCGCAACCTGCTCGGCACCACCCTGGAACGCCACGCCGGCAACCTCAGCCAGGCCGCCCAGGCCCTGGGCATGGCCAAGACCACGCTGTTCGACAAGGTGAAAAAGTACGGGCTGCAATAGCTCGACCCAGTGCAGCGCTATCGCAAGCAACCGGGACGCGTTGTGCAGAGCCCCCGGATTGCATCCGGGCTACGCCACGACAAGCCCCAGAGCGGAGCTGGGTAGGCTGTCGCGGCGAGCGTAGGCTGCGTCAGCCATCCACGCCGACACCCACGCCTTCCTTGAGTTTGCGCCAGAGTAAACGCACCGCCGCCTTGCGCGACAGCTCGCAGCGGTACAGGCGGATCTCCAGCGGCACCTGCCAGTGTTCGCCGCCGCAAATGGCCAGCTCGCCGCGCGCCAGTTCGGCGGTCACCGACAGGCGTGGCACCCAGGCCACGCCCAGGCCCTGCATGGCCATGCTCTTCAGGCTGTCGGCCATCGCCGTTTCGTACACCGTACTGGAGCGCAGGGCACGCTGGCGCAGCAACAGGTTAACCGAGCGACCAAGGAAGGCGCCGGCGCTGTAGGCCAGCAGCGGCACACTCTGCCCGCTGTCGAGGTCGAACAGCGGCACGCCGGCTTCGTCCACCGCGCATACCGGCAGCATCGAGGTGGCGCCCAGGTGCAGCGAGGGGAAAATTTCCGGCGCCAGCTGCAGCGCCGCATCCGGGTCGTAGTAGGCAAGGATCAGGTCGCAGGCGCCCTCGCGCAGGGCGTGGATCGCCTCGCCGACGTTGCTGGCCACCAGCCGCGTGTTCAGCGGCAAGCCCTCGCGGCGCAGGCGGGCGATCCACTCCGGGAAGAAGCCCAGGGTCAGCGAGTGCGCGGCGGCGATCTGTAGCACTTCGCCCTGCTGGCCTTCGACGTTGTGCAGGTGGCGCACCACCTCGCCCAGTTGTTCGACCATGCTGCGCGCGGTGACCAGGAACAGCTGGCCGGATTCGGTCAGTTCCACCGGCGTGCGCGAGCGGTTGACCAGGGTCAGCCCCAACGCCGCCTCCAGGCTGCGGATGCGCCTACTGAAGGCTGGCTGGGTGACGAAGCGCTTTTCCGCGGCCTGGGAAAAACTGCGGGTGGCGGCCAGGGTGACGAAGTCCTCCAGCCACTTGGTTTCCAGGTTCATCGAATCTCCGTAGCCCGGATGCAATCCGGGAAATGTTTCGATAGCTCCCACGCTCTGCGTGGGAGCTGCACGCCCGTGACGCTCCGCGTCACTCCGGCGCGGAGCGCCTGAGGCTGCATTCCCACGCGGAGCGTGAGAACGATCACATCCGGGCTACGCATTTTCACCCCAGGCAGTCGTTTGAAATTATGCACGCGCGACATTCACCCTAGGTCACCGCGACATTATGCCGATTGTGCATACCATAGCGTTTAACAGCATTAGCCGACAAACGGACTCAGGCCTAGTCTATTGGGCATCGCGGCAATCGCCGTATCTACCAGAGATAAATCTCATCATGTCCGCTGCTGCATCCACCCGCGTCGAAAAAGACCTGCTCGGCAAACTGGAAGTCCCCGCCGATGCCTATTACGGCATCCAGACCCTGCGTGCTGTGCAGAATTTTCGTCTTTCCGGTGTACCGCTGTCGCATTACCCGAAACTGGTAGTCGCCCTGGCCATGGTCAAGCAGGCCGCCGCCGACGCCAACCGCGAGCTGGGCCACCTGTCCGCCGCCAAGCACACCGCCATCAGCACCGCCTGTGCGCGCATCATCCAGGGCGAGTTCCACGAGCAGTTCGTGGTCGACATGATCCAGGGCGGCGCCGGCACCTCGACCAACATGAACGCCAACGAGGTGATCGCCAACATCGCCCTGGAAGCCATGGGCCACGAGAAGGGCGAGTACCAGTACCTGCACCCGAACAACGACGTGAACATGGCGCAGTCGACCAACGACGCCTACCCCACCGCCATCCGCGTCGGCCTGCTGCTCGGCCATGACTACCTGCTCACCGCGCTGGACAAGCTGATCCAGTCGTTCGCCGCCAAGGGCCTGGAGTTCGGCCACATCCTCAAGATGGGCCGCACCCAGCTGCAGGACGCTGTGCCGATGACCCTCGGCCAGGAATTCCGCGCCTTCGCCGTGACCCTCGGCGAAGACCTGCAACACCTGAAGATGCTTGCCCCAGCATTGCTCACCGAGGTCAACCTGGGCGGCACCGCGATCGGCACCGGGATCAACGCCGACCCGGCCTACCAGCACCTGGCCGTCGAGCGCCTGGCGATCATCAGTGGCCACCCGGTCAAGCCGGCCGCCGACCTGATCGAAGCCACCTCGGACATGGGTGCCTTCGTGCTGTTCTCCGGCATGCTCAAGCGCACCGCGGTCAAGCTGTCGAAGATCTGCAACGACCTGCGCCTGCTCTCCAGCGGCCCGCGTACCGGCATCAATGAAATCAACCTGCCGGCGCGCCAGCCGGGCAGCTCGATCATGCCGGGCAAGGTCAATCCGGTGATTCCGGAAGCGGTCAACCAGGTGGCCTTCGAAGTGATCGGCAACGACCTGGCCCTGACCATCGCCGCCGAAGGTGGCCAACTGCAGCTGAACGTGATGGAGCCGCTGATCGCCTACAAGATCCTCGACTCGATCCGCCTGCTGACCCGCTCCATGGATATGCTGCGTGAGCTGTGCATCGACGGCATCACCGCCAACGAAGCGCATTGCCGCCAGCTGATGGAAAACTCCATTGGCCTGGTCACCGCGCTGAACCCCTACATCGGCTACGAGAACGCCACGCGCATCGCCAAAGTCGCTCTGGAAAGCGGGCGCGGCGTGCTGGAACTGGTGCGCGAGGAGAAGTTGCTGGACGACGCCACCCTGGCCGACATCCTGCGCCCCGAGAACATGATCGCCCCGCGCCTGGTGCCGCTGAAAGCCTGAGTATTCGCTGCAAACATCGACCGAGAGGCTCCCTCGCCTCTTGCCCTCAGGGATGGCTCCGGCCATCCCTTTTTTTGTCCGCGGAAAAGTACTGCGTCCAGATGACGTAGCCCGGATGCAATCCGGGGGAAGCAGGCGGCTCCAAGTCCCGGATTGCATCCGGGCTACGCGCGATGCCGCGCGCACCTAGCCAACTCACTGCACCAAGCACTCACCCTCTTCAAGAGTTTCCAGCAGGCGCTCGCGATACTGCGATTCACCGTCGAATACCGCGACCGGCTCCTTCTGCGCGTAGGGTTCGAGGAAATCGAGGGTGACCATCAGCTTGAACACCTGGTAGCGCTTGCGCGACTGGCGAAAGCCAGGGCAGTCGGGGAAGTGATCGCGCACGACGGCGGACTCCTCCTCGCAGTTGGCGTCGTCCTCGTGCTCCTCGTAACGCTCCGTACCTTGCCGATAACTCCTGCGGCCACAATCCAGACGCTGCACGCTCTTGCTGCAGAAACCGGCAGCGCTACAACTCTCATGACCAGTGTGCTCACTGGTTTCCGCCTGCACTTCGCGCCAGCGGGCCTGGATGTCGTAGGCCAGGCCACTGTCCACGCTGTCGATGAAGAAGGAGTTGCCGGCATAGTCCCCGGCCGTTACCCAGGCACTGAAGCCGGACGTAGCGTCATGCAGCTTGAGCCGACCGATCAACCAGGGGTCCGGGGCAAACTGCAGACGCATGTGCCCCTGCTTGAGCACCACCTCATCCGTCAGCTGCAGCGGCTGGCTGTTCTCGGTGAACAGGTAGCCCTTGCCCGAGAGACTGCTGCAACCGGCCAGGGCCAGGCCGACCAACAAAGTAGCGCTGAGCCGCAGGATCGCCCGCGGCGTCCTGGCTGCGAGAAGGTGGTGCAAGTGGTATCGCTCCGTGATGATCATGGCGGGCTTGGGTCGCCGTTCGACCTCGGCCGCTGCAATAGATTCGCCGAGCCTACTCGATCTCGAACAGGCCGTTTTTCAGCGGTTCCACCGTCAGCCGCTGGCGGATGTCGGCATCGATGCGCGGGTCGTCCGGGCGGTACAGACCGATCTGCCGGTAGGCGTTGACCCGGTTGATCTCCGCCCCCATAAACTCCCAGACCACCCGGGTGCAGGCCGGGTTGCGCCCGTCGGCGCTGGAGACGCCGGTCTTCAAACCGTTGAGGCGGGTGATGCGACTCTTGAAGCTGGGAATGAGGATGGTCTGGCTCATCTCGTTGACGGTCAGTGACTCGTAGTCCAGCAGGAACAGCCGGTCCTGCAGGGCGAAGGCCGCGCCCAGGTAACGGCAGCGCACCCAGTCCTCGGCCTCGCCGGCCCGCGTGCGCTCCTGGCGTTCCTGACGCTCGAACAGGAAGGTGCCGCGCTCCTCGCGCAGGTGCACCAGCGACAGCAGGATGAAGCCCGGTACCGACATGCAGTTGGAGTATTCGAAGTAGTAGCCGCAGTAGCGACTGAGGTTGCCGGCGTTGTCGCGCAGCGGCTGCAGCAACTCCAGCAACGGATCGCCTTCGCTGGCCTTGCCTGGCGTGGTGCCACGGGCACCGATCAGGCGGGCGAACTGCTCCGGCGGCTGGCCCAGCTCGTATTCCTCGACCCCGAAGAAGTCGCAGATGCGCTTGAGATTGTAGGGCGTCGGGCGGCTCTGGCCGTTGAGGTATTTGTTGAACTGGGCGCGATTGATCGCCAGCTTGCGGCAAACCTCGGCAATCGAGCGGTAGTGGCTGCACAGCAGCTTGAGGTTGTCGCCGAGATGTTCCGCCATGGCGCCCCTCCTGATGATGAGATTGCGGGTGATGCGAGTGACGCGATTCTAGCATCAACTCGCGTCAATTCGCCGCGACCCGCGAAATTGCCTCGGCGCCGCCCTTGGCCAACCATGCCGGGGCCGCACGGTGGCGCGGCCTCGCCCATCCAGAACAACAAGAGAGACAACCTCATCATGCTCGATCTTCTTAACGACCTGCTCTGGAGCAAGGTCCTCATCGTCGCCCTGGTCGGTCTCGGCCTGTACTTCACCATCGCCTCGCGTTTCGTCCAATTCCGTTACTTCAGCGACATGTTCAGCATCTTCGCCGAAGCCTTCCAGCGCCAGCCGGGCCAGCTCAGCTCGTTCCAGGCGCTGATGCTCTCCGTAGCCGGCCGCGTCGGTGCCGGCAACATCGCCGGTGTGGCGGTGGCGATCATGCTCGGCGGCCCAGGCGCCGTGTTCTGGATGTGGCTGGTGGCGCTGGTCGGCATGGCCACCAGCTATTTCGAATGCTCCCTGGCGCAGCTGTACAAGCGCCGCGAGGCCGACGGCACCTACCGTGGCGGCCCGGCCTTCTACATCCTGCATGGCCTGGGTCAGCGCTGGCTGGCAGTGATCTTCTCGATCCTGCTGCTGGTGACCTTCGGCTTCGGCTTCAACGCCGTACAGTCCTACACCGTGGCCACCTCGCTGCACGACACCTTCGGCGTGCCCACCTGGGCCAGCGGCCTGGCACTGGTCGGGGTGATCGGCCTGATCATCTTCGGCGGCATCAAGCGCATCGCCAGCATGGCTGACGTGCTGGTACCGATCATGGCGTTCTCCTACATCGGCATGGCGCTGGTGGTGATCGGCATGAACGTCAGCGAAGTACCGGCGGTACTGACCCTGATCGTCAAGAGCGCCTTCGGCCTGGAGCCGGCCTTCGCCGGTGGTATCGGCGCGGCCATCCTGATGGGCGTGAAGCGCGGCCTGTTCTCCAACGAAGCGGGTCTGGGCAGTGCGCCGAACGTCGCCGCCGTGGCCGAGGTCAAGCACCCGGCCGCCCAGGGCATCGTGCAGTCGCTCAGCGTGTTCATCGACACCATCCTGGTGTGCACCAGCACCGCGCTGATCATCCTGCTCTCCGGCGTCTACCAGCCGGGCAGCGAGATGGCCGGTGTCGTGCTGACCCAGAACGCGCTGGCCGCCGAAGTCGGCGAGTGGGGCCGCATCTTCGTCAGCACCGCCCTGCTGCTCTTCGTCTTCACCACCCTGGTGTACAACTACTACCTGGGTGAGAACGCCCTGGGCTTCTTCAGCAGCAAGCGTGCCCTGCTGCAGGTCTATCGCGTGCTGGTCATCGCCCTGGTGATGTGGGGCTCGATGCAGGACCTGTCGACCGTGTTCGGCTTCGCTGACGTGACCATGGGCCTGCTGGCACTGGTCAACCTGGCCGCCGTGACCCTGCTGTTCAAGACCGGCCTGCGCCTGATGCGCGACTACGACAACCAGCGCAAGGCTGGCGTGCAGTCGCCGGTACTGGATCCGAAGGCCTATGCCGACCTCGACCTGGACCCGGCCGCCTGGCCGAGCAAGGCCAAGAGCGAAAGCGCCGACGCCCGCGCCGAGCTGGCTCACACCGCGCACCAGCGCTGAGTCTGCGCACTCAAGGATGAGGGGGCTTAGGCCCCCTTTTTCTTGCCCAATCGCCGCCGTTTCGCCGTTACACTCGGGCGAAACCCCGCGCAAGGAGCCGCCGATGTCTCTGCAAATCCGCCCCGTCACCGCCGCCGATCACGCCGCCTGGCTGCCGCTGTGGCAGGGTTACCAGCGCTTCTACCAGGCCGAGATTCCAGCCGAGGTCAGCGCCGTGACCTGGCAGCGCTTCCTCGACCCGAGCGAGCCGATGCACGCCGCGCTGGCCTGGCAGGACGACGTAGCCATCGGCCTGGTGCACTGGATCTTCCACCGCTCCTGCTGGACGGTCGGTGACTACTGCTACCTGCAGGACCTGTTCGTCGCCGAAGGCGTGCGCGGCGGTGGTCATGGCCGCGCGCTGATCGAGCATGTGTATGCCGCCGCCCAGGCTGCCGGCGCCAGCCGCGTGCACTGGCTGACCCAGGAAGACAACGCCCAGGCGCGCCTGCTCTACGACCGGATCGCCAGCCGCTCCGGCTTTATCCAATACCGTCACTTGTTTGGTTGACCCCATGAATCCGACCCAAAAGCTGCTGGTGCTGTATACCGGCGGCACCATCGGCATGCAGATGAGCGCCGCCGGGCTGGCCCCGGCCTCGGGCTTCGAAGCACGCTTGCGCGCCGAACAGGCCGCCCACCCCGAACGCCCGGCACCGGCCTGGCAGTTCGCCGAGCTGCTGCCGCCGCTGGACAGCGCCAACATGACCCAGGCCAACTGGCTGGCCATGCGCGACGCCATCGTCCGCGCGGTGGACGAGGACGGCTGTGATGCCGTGCTGCTGCTGCACGGCACCGACACCCTGGCTTACAGCGCGGCGGCGCTGAGCTTTCTACTGCTCGGCATGGATGTGCCGGTGCTGCTGACCGGCTCGATGCAACCGGCCGGCGCGCCCGGCAGCGATGCCTGGCCGAACCTGTTCGGCGCCCTGGCCCTGCTCGCCGACGGTGTAGCGCCTGGCGTGCACCTGTATTTCAACGGCCAGCTGCTGCACGGCGCGCGCGCCAGCAAGCTGAAGAGCGAGGCCTTCGACGCCTTCCAGGACACCCGCCGGCCGCGCCACGGCCAGGCCGTCGACGCACTGCCGAGCGCCCTGCACTACCGCCAGCCGCGCCGCCCGGTGGCGCTGGCCGTGCAACCGCTGTTCCCCGGCCTGAGCGCCACGCAAATGCGTGCGCTGCTGGCCAGCGGCGCCGAGGCGCTGCTGCTGGAATGCTATGGCAGCGGCACCGGGCCGTCGGACAATCCCGAGATTCTCGCCGCGCTGCGCGAAGCGCATGCCCGCGGCGTGGTGCTGGCAGCGATCAGCCAGTGCGCCCAGGGCCATGTCGAATTCGGCGTATATGCCGCCGGCAGCGCCCTGGCGCAGACCGGCCTGGTCAGCGGCGGCGGCATGAGCCGCGAGGCGGCGCTGGGCAAGTTGTTCAGCCTGCTCGGTGCCGGTCTGCCCCAGGCCGAGGTGGAGCGCCTGTTCGCCCTCGACTTGTGCGGCGAGCTGGCCGAGTAAGCACAAGGCGTCAGACCCACTGCGAACCGTCCCCTCTCCCGTTTACGGGAGAGGGGCGGCACTCAGCGATTCAGCGGTGAAAACACCGACCCGCCGATCCGCTCGCTAAGCAGCTCCAGCGCCGCCATGCCAGCCAGCGAGTTGCCGGCCGGGTTCAGTTCCGGCGACCACACACACACGCTGAAGCGCCCCGGCACCACCGCGACGATGCCGCCACCAACCCCGCTCTTGCCCGGCAGGCCGACGCGGTAGGCGAAGTTGCCGGCCTCGTCGTACAAGCCGCTGGTGGCCATGATCGCGTTGACCTGCTGGGTCTGCCGCGGCGTCAGCAGTTGTTCGCCGCTGTGTGTGCACAACCCCTGGTTGGCCAGGAAACCGCAGGCGCGCGCCAGGTCGACACAGTTCATCGCCAGCGCGCAGTGGTGGAAATAGCTGCGCAGCACCGTCTCGACATCGTTGTGGAAATTGCCGAAGGCCTGCATCAGGTAGGCCGCCGCGGCGTTGCGCGCGCGGTGCTGGTACTCCGACTCGGCCACCTTCATGTCCGCCACCACATGGGCATTGCCGGACAGGCGGCGGGCGAAGTCGCGCATCGACAGTGCCGGGGCGGCGAAGCGCGACTGGTTGATATCGCAGATCACCAAAGCGCCGGCATTGATGAACGGGTTGCGCGGCCGGCCGCGCTCGAACTCCAGCTGTACCAGGGAATTGAACGGCTGGCCGGAGGGCTCGTGGCCGAGGCGCTGCCAGATGTCCTCACCGGAATGCTGGATCGCCTGGACCAGGCTGAACACCTTGGAAATGCTCTGGATGGAGAACGCCGTGGTGGCGTCACCGGCGGTGTGCAGGCTGCCATCGACGCCATACACGGCGATGCCCAGCTGGTTGGCCGGCACCTCGGCCAGCGCCGGAATGTAGTCGGCGACCTGGCCCTGGCCGAGCAGCGGTCGTACCTGATCCAGAATCTCGTTCAACAACGCCTGCATGCTCGACCTCTTGCCTGTACGGGTGCCGAAATAGACGCCCGCCGGCCACGCGCAATCACAGTGCCGGGCTGGCCGTGGCCAACCCGTGGTGGCCACGCTCACCGCCACAATGGCCGGAATTATCCCTTTGTTGGCCGGGGTTATCGTTCTCCCGGCTCGGCCACGGCGCCAACAATGCGCCCAGCAAGCACGAGGAGAATCACAAGATGCTGACCATCTACAGCGACGACCACCGCCTGCACCACGCCCAGGGCGAGATGGTCGGCGGCGAATTCCAGCCCTGCTTCGAGATGCCGGCGCGCGCCGACCATGTGCTGGCCCGCGTGCAGGCGCAGCAGCTCGGCGAAATCCGCGCACCGCAGGATTTCGGCCTGGCGCCGATCGCGCGCATCCACAGCGCCGATTACCTGGAGTTCCTGCAAAAGGCCTGGGCCGGCTGGGCCGCCCAGGGCAACAGCGCCGACTTCCTGCCCGGCGTGTTCCCGGCCCGGCATATGCGCGCCAAGCGCCCGGACGATCTCTACGGCCAGTATGGGTTCCACAGCTTCGACTGCTTCGCGCCAATCACCGCCGGCACCTGGCAGGCCGTCTACACCTCGGCCCAGGTCGCCCTCACTGCCCAGCGCGAAGTCGCCACCGGCGCGCGCAGTGCCTTTGCCCTGTGCCGTCCGCCGGGCCACCACGCCAGCAGCGATGTGATGGGCGGTTACTGCTACCTGAACAACGTGGCCATCGCCGCCCAGGCCTTTCTCGACCAGGGCGCTGCGCGGGTGGCTATCCTCGATGTCGACTACCACCACGGCAACGGCACCCAGTCGATCTTCTATGAGCGCGCCGACGTGTTCGTCGCCAATATCCACGGCAGCCCGAGCTTCGAGTACCCGCACTTTCTCGGCTATGCCGACGAGACCGGCGCGGGTGCCGGCGAAGGCTACAACCTCAACCTGCCACTGGCAGCCGGCAGCGCCTGGGATGTCTGGGGCGCGGCCCTGGATAGCGCCTGCCAACGCATCGCCGACTACGCGCCCGACGTGGTGTTGGTGTCGCTCGGCGTCGACACCTACAAGGACGATCCGATCTCCAGCTTCAAGCTCGACAGCCCGGATTACCTGCGCATGGGCCAACGCATCGCCGCGCTCGGCAAACCAACCTTGTTCGTCATGGAAGGGGGTTATGCGGTGGCAGAAATCGGTATCAACGCGGTCAACGTACTCGAAGGTTTCCAGGGCGCCTGAGGCGCCATCAATGAGGAGAACAAGATGAACAAACTCCAGCAACTGATCGGTGCCACCCTCTGCGGCAGCGCTCTGCTGACCGGCGCGGTGCAGGCGGCAGAACAGCGCGAACTGCGCGTGTACAACTGGGCCGACTACATGCTGCCGTCGGTGCCCAAGGAGTTTCAGCAGAAGACCGGCATCCAGCTGACCTGGGATACCTACGAGTCCAACGAAGCCCTCGAAGCCAAGCTACTGGCCGGTAACTCCGGCTATGACCTGGTGGTGCCGAGCAACACCTTCCTCGACACCCAGATCAAGGCCGGCGTCTACCAGAAACTGGACAAGGCCAAGCTACCCAACTGGCAGAACCTCGACCCCGGCCTGCTCAAGCTGATGAGCGCCAACGACCCCGGCAACCAGTACGCAGTGCCCTACATGTACGGCACCGTGCTGATTGGCTTCAACCCGGCCAAGGTCAAGGCCGTGCTCGGCGAGAACGCGCCAGTGGACAGCTGGGACCTGATCTTCAAGGAAGAGAACATCAGCAAGCTCAAGCAGTGCGGCGTGGCCATGCTCGACTCGCCCGGCGACATCCTGCCGATCGCCCTGCACCACCTGGGCCTGGACCCGAACAGCGCGCAGCCCGACGACTATGACAAGGCCGCCGAACTGATGCTGAAGATCCGTCCCTATGTCGCCTACTTCCACTCGGCCAAGTACATGACCGACATCGCCAACGGCGACATCTGCGTGGCCATCGGCTACTCGGGCAGCTTCTACCAGTTCGCCAACCGCGCCAAGGAAGCCGGCAACGGCGTGGTGGTCGACTGGCGCCTGCCCAAGGAAGGCGCGCCGCTGTGGTACGACTCCTTCGCCATCCCGAACAGCGCGAAGAACGTCGCCGAGGCGCATGAATTCCTCAACAACCTGCTCGACCCGAAAGTGGTGGCGCCGATCAGCGACTTCCTCGGCTACCCCAACCCCAACCTGGCCGCCACGCCACTGGTCGGTGCCGAAATTCGCGACAACCCCAACCTGACCCCGACCGCCGAAGCGCAGAAGACCCTCTACGTGCTGCAACCGCTGCCGCAGAAGATCGAGCGCGTGCGCACTCGCACCTGGAGCAAGATCAAGACGGGTAACTGAGCCGCGACTCAACAGTTGAAATAGAACCGGCCTCAGGGCCGGTTCTGCATTTCGACCTGCAGCTTATCGGCAAGCTCGGCAGTCGTTGGACAAGCCCGATAGCGGCTGCTTAGGTGAACAATCAGGAACGCCGCCGGCCGGCCATGGCTCTGGCGTCCTCTGCCGACTCTAGGAGCCATCCGATGAAAAGCCTGTTGCTCGCCGCCCTACTCGTCACCAGCACGGTGGCCAATGCCGCCAACCTGCCCGCCTTCAACGTCACCTGCCCGACCGATATCAGCGTGCGCGCCGAGGCCGGTGGCCCGGTGTATATCAACGACCAGCAGGCCACCCTGCACAAGTTCAGCGAGCAGTACTTCGAGGCCAAGGGCGAAGGCATGACCGTCTCCGTCAGCCTCACTGCCAGTGGCACGCCAACGGTGTCCTACACCGGCAAGCAGGGCGCCAATGGCATCTGCGAGGAAACGCAGGAAGACCCGGCAGCAGAAACCGCGCAGCCAACCCAGCCAGACGAGCAGCAGTAAGCCGCGATGCTCAGGCCATGGCCCGGCGAATATCCGCCGCCAACTCGCGCACCCGCGCCTCCTCGGTATCCCAGCTGCACATAAAGCGCGCGCCACCGGCACCGATGAAGGTGTAGAAGCGCCAGCCCCATGCGCGCAGGCGCTCGATGGCCGGCTCGCTGAGCTGCAGGAATACGCCGTTGGCCTGCACCGGGAACATCAGGCTGACGCCCGGCACATCCGCCACCAGCTCGGCCAGCAGGCGTGCGCAGCAGTTGGCGTGGTGGGCGTAGCGCAACCAGGCGTCGTCCTGCAGCAGGCCAACCCAGGGGGCGGATAGGTAGCGCATCTTCGAGGCCAGCTGGCCAGCCTGCTTGCAGCGGTAATCGAAGTCTTCGGCCAGGGCCTTGTTGAAGAACAGGATGGCCTCGCCGACCGCCATGCCGTTCTTGGTGCCGCCGAAGCACAGCACGTCGACGCCGGCCTGCCAGGTCAGCTCGGCCGGACTGCAACCGAGGAAGGCACAGGCGTTGGAGAAGCGCGCGCCGTCCATGTGCAGGTTGAGGCCGAGTTCCTTGCACACCTGGCTGATCGCCCGCACTTCATCCGGGCTGTAGACGGTGCCGACCTCGGTGGCCTGGGTCAGGGTCACCACCCGCGGTTTCGGGTAGTGAATGTCCTGGCGCTTGAGCGCCACTTCGCGGATCGAATCGGGCGTCAGCTTGCCCTGTTCGGTACGCGCGGTGAGTAGCTTGGAACCATTGGAAAAGAACTCCGGCGCACCGCACTCGTCGGTCTCGACGTGGGCGGTCTCCGAGCAGATCACGCTGTGGTAGCTCTGGCACAGGCTGGACAGCGCCAGGGAGTTGGCCGCCGTGCCGTTGAAGGCGAAGAACACTTCGCAATCGGTCTCGAACAGCTGACGGAACTGATCGGCGGCGCGTGCCGTCCACTGGTCCTCGCCGTAGGCACGCTGATGGCCCTGGTTGGCCTCGGCCATGGCGGCCCAGGCTTCCGGACAGATGCCGGAATAGTTGTCGCTGGCGAATTGTTGGGTCTGGTCAGGCATGACGATTTCCTTGCTGAACATACGGGCACAAGCATGGAACAAGACGCGACCTTATGCCGAAACGCCACACCCATGCCCGGGTAAAAACACAACGTCAGCCGGCAATAACAGATCGAATGAATACTGGGCAGCGGAAAAACTGTACCTGCATGAATCTATCGCAAGGCCCATCATCGACAGATAAAAGTCCTGTATTAAGGCAGCGCCCCAGATTTTTCACTTATGACCAGTACAGTTGCGTACACAGGACCGGAACAGTTACCAAGCCGACTAACGAATAGCCCTGCAATTTAATCCAGCTGTGCCTACAAAATCGACCATTTAGTCAGGAAAATACTTACCAGACGAACACACTCTCACCCCGCCACAAGCGGAAGGAAGCACCACCATGGAACGTACCCTCAGTTCCGACTCGCTCTTTCAAGACAGCTCCTCGACTGTACGTGGCAACCTGCCGCTGCAGATCATTGCCACGCTGCTGCTGTGGAAACGCCGCATCATCAGCCGCCACCAGCTGGCCCGCCTGGATGAACGCCTGCTGGCCGACGCCGGCATCAGCCTGTATGAGCGCCAGGCCGAGATCAGCAAGCCATTCTGGCGCTGAGTCTGCCCGCTACGAACAAAGGGGAGCCTAGGCTCCCCTTTTTCTTGCTCATGCGAATTGCCCTGCAACGGCTGCTAGAACTTCTCCGGGCGCAGCACCTGCACATCGGACAGATAGCAGACCATCGCGTAGTTGGCGTAATAGCGCTGCTGCAGGTGCTCGGCGATGCGCTCGGCCAGCTCGCGCGCACAGATCACCTCCAGGCGGATGTTGCCTTCGGTGTCCCAACCGGCGCTGCGCACACCGCGGCCGCCACGGCCACGCGCATCAGAAATGGTCCAGCCCGGCGCGCCGAGCGTTTCCAGGTCGGCCAGCAACTTCTTCTCCAGCGCCGCTTCGCCGATCACGGTGAGCAGGGTGCGAGTATGTACGTTCATTTCAAAGCCCCCAGGCGATCAACTGTTCGGCCAGCGCCAGATAGAGCGGTATGCCGACCAGGATATTGAACGGGAAGGTAATGCCCAGCGAAGCCGTCAGTGACAGCGAGGGATTGGCCTCGGGCAGTGCCAGACGCAGAGCGGCCGGCACGGCGATATAGGACGCCGAGGCGGCCAGGGTGGCGAGCATCGCCGTGCCGCCCAGGCTCAGGTCCATGCCCCGCGCCAGCAAGGCGCCAATCAGCGCGCCGAGCAACGGCATGAGCAGGGCGAAGGTCGCCAGGCGCAGGCCGAACTGCTTCAGCGCACCCAGCTGGCCGGATGCGATCAGGCCCATCTCCAGCAGGAAGAACGCCAGCACTGGCTTGAACATGCTGGTGTACAGGGGCTCCAGCGGCTTGATCGCTTCTTTGCCGGCGATGGCACCGATCACCAGGCCGCCGAGCAGCAGCATGATGCTCTTGCCGAGGAAGATCTCGCGGCCCAGCTCTCTCCAGTCGGTGCCGCGGCTAACGCCCTTGGCTAGCACGATGCCGACCAGAATCGCCGGAATCTCCAGGATCGCCACGAACAGCGGCATGTAGCTCTCGAAGTAGATCTCGCGCGACACCAGATAAGCCACCACCACGGCGAAGGTACCCGCGCTCACCGAACCATAATGCGCCGCCACCGCCGCCGCGTTGACCCGGTCGAAGCGCAGCCCGCGCAACAGGACGAAGGCCAGCAACGGCAAGCCGACACCCAGCCCCAGTACCAGCCCAGCCTGGCCCAACAGCTGCAGGCTGGCCTGTTCGGCCAACTCCACGCCGCCATGCAGACCAATGGCCAGGAGCAGGATGATCGACAGCGTCTCGTACAACGCCGCCGGTAACTTCAGCTCACTCTTCAAAAGCCCGGCGACCAGGCCGAAGACGAAGAACAGCACCACCGGATCCACCTCACACCTCCTTTCTGCAGACAAAAAAAGGGGCGCTTACGCGCCCCTGGGACTCAACCTTCGATCTCTACCAACACTTCACCGGGGGTAACCCGATCCCCCTTGGCCACGTGGATGGTTTTCACCGTACCGGCGATCGGCGCCTGCACTTCGGTTTCCATCTTCATCGCCTCGGTAATCAGTACGGCCTGGCCGGCTTTCACCTGATCGCCCTCTTTAACCAGCACGTCGACGATATTGCCCGGCATGGTGGTGGACACATCGCCCGGCGCGCTGGCCTGCTTGCGCTTGCTGCCGCCACCGCCGACGAAGTCGTTGAGCGGCTCGAACACCACCTCTTCGGGCATGCCGTCGATCGACAGGTAGAAGTGGCGCTTGCCGTCGCCCTTCACGCCGACGCCGGTGATGTCGACGCGGTAGCTCTCGCCGTGCACATCGATGATGAACTCGGTCGGCACGCCTTCGCCGCCCACCGCCGCGACACCGCCGGCTTCCGGAATCGGCAGCAGCACTTCCGGGGTCAGGGTGCCGGCAGCGCGCTCCTCGAGGAACTTGCGGCCGATGTCGGGGAACATCGCATAGGTCAGCACGTCTTCCTCGGACTTGGCCAGGGCGCCGACTTCGGCACGCAGCTTGGCCAGCTCCGGCGGGATCAGGTCGGCGGGGCGCACATCAATGACGTCCTCGCTGCCGATCGCCTGCTTGCGCAGTTGCTCGTTGATCTTGCCCGGCGCCAGGCCGTAACGCCCCTGCAGGTAGAGCTTCACCTCGTTGGTGATGGTCTTGTAGCGCTCGCCGGCCAGCACGTTGAACACCGCCTGGGTGCCGACGATCTGCGAGGTCGGCGTCACCAGCGGCGGGAAGCCGAGGTCTTCGCGCACTCGCGGGATCTCGGCGAACACTTCGTTGATGCGGTTAAGTGCGCCCTGTTCTTTCAGCTGGTTGGCCAAGTTGGACATCATCCCGCCCGGCACCTGGTTGACCTGCACGCGGGTGTCCACGGCGGTGAACTCGCTTTCGAACTGGTGGTACTTCTTGCGCACGGCGTGGAAGTACATGCCGATCTCCTGGATCAGCGACAGGTCCAGACCGGTATCGTATTCGCTGCCACGCAGGGCGGCGACCATCGACTCGGTGCCCGGATGGCTGGTGCCCCAGGCGAAGCTGGAGATGGCGGTGTCGATATGGTCGGCACCGGCTTCAATCGCCTTGAGCTGACACATCGAGCCCATGCCGGCGGTGTCGTGGCTATGGATGAATACCGGCAGGTCGACTGCGGCCTTCAGCGCCTTGACCAGCTCGGCGGTAGCGAACGGGGTGAGCAGCCCGGCCATGTCCTTGATCGCGATGGAGTCGATGCCCATCGCCTGCATGGCCTTGGCCTGGGCGACGAACGCCTCGACCGTGTGCACCGGGCTGGTGGTGTAGCTGATGGTGCCCTGGGCGTGCTTGCCGGCGGCCTTCACCGCCTCAATGGAGACGCGCAGGTTACGCACGTCGTTCATCGCGTCGAAGATGCGGAACACGTCGATGCCGTTGACCGCGGCCTTGGCCACGAAGGCCCGCACCACGTCGTCGCTGTAGTGGCGGTAACCGAGCAGGTTCTGCCCGCGCAGGAGCATCTGCAGGCGGGTGTTGGGCAGCGCGGCCTTGAGCTTGCGCAGGCGCTCCCAGGGGTCTTCCTTGAGGAAGCGCACGCAGGCGTCGAAGGTCGCGCCGCCCCAGACTTCCAGCGACCAGTAGCCGACTTTGTCGAGCTTGTCGCAGATCGGCAGCATGTCTTCGGTGCGCATCCGGGTGGCGATGATCGACTGGTGGGCGTCGCGCAGGATGGTGTCGGTAACGGTGATCTTTTTAGTAACTGGGGTCTTAGCCATGGTTCAGTTCCTCACAGGCCGGCGTGGGCGGCGATGGCGGCAGCGATGGCCAGGGCCAGCTCGTCCGGTTTGCGCTTGATCGAATAGTTGGTCAGTTCCGGGTGAGCTTCGACGAAACTGGTGTTGAACTGGCCGCTGCGGAACTCAGGGTTGCGCAGGATTTCCTGGTAGTAGGCGGCGGTGGTCTTCACCCCCTGCAGGCGCATGTCGTCCAGCGCGCGCAGGCCGCGGTCCATTGCCTCTTCCCAGGTCAGTGCCCAGACGATCAGCTTGAGGCACATGGAGTCGTAGTACGGCGGAATGGTGTAGCCGGTGTAGATCGCCGTATCGGTGCGCACGCCAGGGCCGCCGGGGGCGTAGTAGCGGGTGATCTTGCCGAATGAGGGCAGGAAGTTGTTCTTCGGGTCTTCGGCGTTGATGCGGAACTGCAGGGCGAAGCCGCGGTACTGGATGTCTTCCTGCTTGATCGACAGCTCCAGGCCCGAGGCGATGCGGATCTGCTCGCGGACGATGTCGATGCCGGTGATTTCCTCGGTGATGGTGTGTTCCACCTGCACCCGGGTGTTCATCTCCATGAAGTACACCTCGCCCTCGGCGAGCAGGAACTCCACGGTACCGGCGTTCTCGTAGCCCACTGCCTTGGCCGCGCGCACGGCCAGGTCGCCGATATAGGCGCGCTGCTCGGGGGTCAGCTGCGGGCTGGGGGCGATCTCGATCAGCTTCTGGTTGCGCCGCTGGATCGAGCAGTCGCGTTCGTACAGGTGCACAGTGTTGCCGAAGCTGTCGGCGAGGATCTGCGCCTCGATGTGCTTGGGGTTAACGATGCATTTTTCCAGAAAGACTTCGGCGCGGCCGAACGCCTTGGTCGCCTCGGAGATCACCCGTGGGTAGGCCTGTTCCAGCTCCTCACGGCTGTTGCAGCGACGGATACCACGCCCGCCGCCACCGTTGGTGGCCTTGAGCATCACCGGGTAGCCAATGCGGTCGCCTTCGCGCAGGGCTTCGTCGATATCCGCCACGTTGCCCTCGGTACCGGGCGTGCAGGGCACGCCGGCGGCGATCATGCTGCGCCGTGCCTCGGTCTTGTCACCCATGCGGCGGATCACTTCGGCAGACGGACCGATGAACTTGATCCCGCGTTCGGCACAGATATCGGCCAGCTCGGCGTTCTCGGAAAGGAAGCCGTAGCCCGGATGGAGGGCGTCGCAGCCGGTCTCCACCGCCAGGTTCACCAGCTTGCGCGGGTTGAGGTAGCCGGCCAGCGGGTCGTCACCGATGCTGTGGGCTTCGTCGGCGCGCTTGACGTGCAGCGCCATGCGATCCGCTTCGGAGTAGACCGCCACCGAGCGGATGCCCATCTCGGCGCAGGCGCGCACGATACGGACGGCAATCTCGCCACGGTTGGCTATGAGGATTTTCTTGATCACGAGCCTGGTTCCTCGATCACGTGAGCAAACGGCCGCTGCAGAGCGGTCGACGGGTGACCGTACGCCTTGTAGCGGTCTTGGCTTTACCCTACGCCGGCACGCCGATTAACCAAAATCAATATTTGTTGGGTTAGTCATTAGCAAAGACTTATAGTTGAACGCATCAACCTTTCTGGCGAACCACAGCAATGCGTAAGTCGCTGATGCGCATGACATTTCGACAGCTGCAGATTTTTCGGGCAGTTTGCGAAAGCCGTTCCTACAGCCGCGCAGCCGAGGAAATGGCCCTCACCCAGCCGGCCGTGAGCCTGCAGATTCGCCAACTGGAAGAGCTGATCGACCAGCCGCTGTTCGACTACGTGGCCAAAAAGCTCTACCTGACGCCGGCCGCCGAGGCGCTGCTGAAAGCCAGCGAAGACGTCTTCGGCCGCCTGGAGAGCCTCGACATGCAGCTCTCCGACCTGCAGGGCTCGCTGCAGGGCCAGCTCAGCCTGGCGGTCGAGTCCAGCGCCAAGTACCTGGTGCCGCACCTGTTCGCCGCCTTCCGCGCCCAGCACCCGGAAGTCAGCCTGCAGCTGGTGGTGGTCAACCATGCCATGGCGGTCAGACGCCTGTCGGCGAGCCGCGACGACCTGCTGATCATGTCGCAGGTACCCAGCGAGCTGGCGCTGGATTTCTTTCCGTTCTTCAACAACCCGATCGTTGCCGTGGCGCCGCCGACGCATCCCCTGTGTTCAGTGGAGCGCCTGCGCCTGAGCGATCTCAGTGAGTTCCCCCTGCTGGTGCGCGAGCCTGGCTCGGGCACGCGCAAAGCCTGCGAGGAATACTGCCACCAGAAGCGCGCGCACTTCGCCCAGTTGATCGAGATCGGCTCCAGCGAATCCCAGGTGGAAGCGGTGATCGCCGGCCTCGGCCTGGCCCTGCTGCCGCGTCACGCGGTGCGCCTGGAACTGGCCGCCGGCCTATTGCGCGAGCTGCCAGTGGAAGAATTGCCGCTGCTGCGCAGCTGGTGTGTGGTGCACAACCGTGGCAAACGCCTGTCACCGGTGGCGCAGGCGTTTCTCGACTTTATCCGCGTCGAGCGCCTGCAGATCAGCGCCCTGGGCGAGCGCTTCGCGGCTGCGCCGACTGCAGCGTAGTCAGGTAGTTGGCGGCGATCAGCTCGGGAAAATCGGCGACCTCCTGGCTGAGGCGGCGCTGCTCCGAATAATCCTCGATCGCCCGGCGAAACTGCATGCGGCGCAGGTCTTCCTGCTGGCGACGGGTGCGGCTGGCGGAATGTTGCTGGTCAGCGTGATGGCGGGACATGGCACGACTCCAGTGCGGATGCGGAGAGCATCAGCATGCGGGGGAGCCATGACGGTTTGCCGACAGGATGGTGAAGATCGGGTGAAGCCTGAGGCCTGATCCTGTAGGAGCCAGCTTGCTGGCGATAGGCAGACAGCGTCCCGCTGATCGCCAGCAAGCTGGCTCCTACAAAAGCTTGTGCGGAATAACAGTATCTACAAATGCTCGGAGCCTACGTATGGTGGAAAACCGTGCAGCGTTTTCCACCAAGTGCGCCTCAATCCTCGGCGGCACGCACCGACTTGGGCGACAACCGCAAGCTGCGCAGGCTGCGCTTGACGCTCTTCAGGTGATTGACCAGGTCCGGGCCACGGGCCATGGCCACGCCCATGGCCAGCACATCGATCACCACCAGGTGGGCGATGCGCGAGGTCAGCGGGGTGTAGATTTCGGTGTCTTCCTGCACGTCGATGGCCAGGTTGACGTCGGCCAGGTCGGCCAGCGGCGTTTGCCCTGGGCACAGGGTGATCAGCGTGGCGCCGGACTCGCGCACCAGGTTGGCGGTGATCAGCAGGTCTTTGGAGCGCCCGGACTGGGAAATACAGATGGCCACATCGCTAGGCTTGAGGGTCACTGCGCTCATCGCCTGCATGTGCGGGTCCGAATACGCGGCAGCCGTCAGTAGCAGACGGAAGAACTTGTGCTGGGCATCCGCCGCCACGGCGCCGGAAGCGCCAAAACCGTAGAACTCGATGCGCTTGGCATTGGCGATGGCGTTGATCGCCTTCTGCAGGGCCTGGGTGTCGAGGCGCTCGCGCACTTCCATCAGGGTATGCAGGGTGGTGTCGAAGATCTTCAGGCTGAACTCGGTGACCGAGTCATCCTCCTGGATCGCGAACTGGCCGAAGCTGGCCCCCGCCGCCAGGCTCTGCGCCAGGCGCAGCTTGAGGTCCTGGAAACCGGTGCAACCAATGGCACGGCAGAAGCGTACGATGGTTGGCTCGCTGATGCCGACCTCGTGGGCCAGGTCGGCCATGGAGCTGTGCATCACCGCCGAGGGGTCCTGCAGGACGTAGTCGGCGACCTTGAGTTCGGACTTGCGAAGCAGATGGCGGGACTGGGCAATGTGCTGCAACAGATTCACGGGCGGGACTCGGTTATGATCAGGCTGTAGTGGCCTTGTAGTTATACTACATGAACGCTTGTACCGCACAGGCAAACCCGGAGTCATCCTGTTGAACACCCCCTGCGACATGCTGGTTTTTGGCGGCACTGGCGACCTGGCCCTGCACAAGCTGCTGCCGGCGCTCTACCACCTGCACCGCGACGGCCGCCTGGCCCCGGACATGCGCATCCTTGCGGTGGCGCGCAATGTGCTCACGCGCAGCGCCTACCAGGCCCTGGCCGAACGCCGCTGCCGCGCCCAGGTGGCGCGCCACGACTTCGACAACGACACCTGGGCCAGCTTCGCCGCGCGCCTCGATTACTTCGCCATGGATGCCTCGCAGAGCGCCGAATTCGGCCGCCTGGCCAAGTTCCTCGACGCCGGTACCTGCCAGCGCGGGCGCATCTATTACCTGGCCACCGCACCCAATCTGTTTGAACCGATTGCCGAGAACCTGGCCATCGCCCGCCTGGCCGGCGACAACACGCGGATCGTCCTAGAAAAGCCAATCGGCCATTCGCTGGAATCGGCCCAGGAGATCAACGCGGCGATCGGTGCGGTGTTCAGCGAAGCGCAGGTGTTTCGCATCGACCACTACCTGGGCAAGGAGACGGTGCAGAACCTGATGGCGCTGCGCTTCGCCAATGCCCTGTTCGAGCCGATCTGGCGCGCCGGGCATATCGACCAC
Organism: Aquipseudomonas guryensis; assembly: GCF_014164785.1. Lineage (GTDB taxonomy): Bacteria > Pseudomonadota > Gammaproteobacteria > Pseudomonadales > Pseudomonadaceae > Aquipseudomonas > Aquipseudomonas guryensis. Next base: position 977,781 of record NZ_JACJFN010000001.1, read on the forward strand.
GTGCAGATCAGCGTCAACGAAACCCTCGGCGTGGAAAACCGCGGCGCCTATTACGACCATGCCGGCGCCATGCGCGACATGGTGCAGAACCACCTGCTACAGCTGCTCTGCCTGGTGGCCATGGAGGCGCCGGTGCGCTTCGACGCCGAAGCGGTGCGCAACGAAAAGGTGAAGATTCTCGAAGCGCTGAAGCCCATCAGCGGCCTCGACGTACAGGACAAGACCGTGCGTGGCACCTATGCCGCCGGCAAGATCGGCGGGCAGGAAGTGCCGGCGTACTACTTCGAGAAACAGGTCGATAACGACAGCGATACCGAGACCTTCGTCGCCCTGCAGGTCGAGGTCGACAACTGGCGCTGGGCCGGCGTGCCGTTCTACCTGCGCACCGGCAAGCGCATGGCCAAGAAGAGCTCGGAGATCGTCATCCAGTTCAAGCCGGTGCCGCACCGCCTATTCGAGGTCAGCCAGGCCAATCGCCTGGTCATCCGCCTGCAACCGGAGGAGCGCATCAGCCTGCAATTGATGGGCAAGACGCCGGGCAAGGGCATGCGCCTGACGCCCATGGAGCTGGATCTCAACCTGGCCCAGGTGTTCCCGCAGAAACGCCGTTGGGACGCCTACGAGCGCCTGCTGCTGGATGTGATCGAAGGCGACTCGACGCTGTTCATGCGCCGCGACGAAGTGGAAGCAGCCTGGGCCTGGGTCGACCCGATCCTCAAGGGCTGGCTGGAGTACTACCAGAATCCACGCCCCTACCCGGCCGGCACCGACGGCCCGGAACAGGCGCAGAGCCTGCTGGAACTGCAAGGGCGTTTCTGGCAGGACTGACTGCGCCACTTTTTGCACAGGCGCCGCGCAGCCAGCACCCGCTCACTGCGCTAGAGCGCCTGCCCCGCCTGGCCCTGCGCCCACTGCGCCGCTTTCTGCACAGACCTGCGCAAACTGTTGCGCAGCTTTTTGTGCGGCGCTTGGCAAGGCGTCTTTCGCGCCCTCTCTAAAACAATTTAACTTATTGTTTTTAAACAGAATTTAAATACTGGCACAGCTCTTGATAACTCTTTGGCTCCCGGACCAGATAGGTCCATGACCCAGGCAAGGAGCGCACTCATGCCAACACCCGCGTATATGACCCTCGAAGGCACCAAACAAGGTCTGATCACCGCTGGCACCTTCACCGAGGATTCGGTCGGCAACATTTTCCAGGAAGGTCATGAAGACCAGGTGCTGGTACAGGCCTTCAACCACCAGGTCATCATCCCGCGTGACCCGCAGTCCGGCCAACCGACCGGCCAGCGCGTACACAAGCCGCTGATGATCACCAAGGTGTTCGACAAGTCCTCGCCGCTGATCTTCAACTCGCTGACCTCCGGCGAGCGCCTGAACAAGTGCCGCATCGAGTGGTACCGCACCTCCGCCACCGGCACCCAGGAGCACTACTACACCATCGAACTGGAAGACGCGGTGATCGTCGACGTGCAGTCGCGCATGCCGAACTGCCAGGATCCGGGCATGGCCCACTTCACCCACCTGGAAGACGTCTACTTCACCTACCGCAAGATCGTCTGGACCCATGAAGTGTCCGGCACTTCCGGCTCGGATGACTGGCGTTCGCCGATCTCCGCCTAAAGCAGTGCTCCGCTCGGGTTGAACCTGAGCCAGGGAGAGGGGCATTTTTGCCCCCCGCGTCACGGCACGCCCGTGGCGCATCCCGGACAATGTACAGGCCTGCAGGAACGCAGACCGCACTACCCGCATCGGCCAGGTCTCCTGGCCGATGCCATTTCGGCAGAAGGAACAACGGATGTTCGCCCCAGCCAATCAGACCCATTTCAGCCTGAGCATCGACGGCGTCGCGCACGACCTGCAAGTGCTCGAATTCAAGGGCTTCGAGGCCCTCAGCCAGCCCTTCGTCTTCACCCTGGAATTGGTCAGCGAACAGCCCGACCTCGATCTCCAAGGCCTGCTGCATCAGCGCGCCTTTCTCGCCTTGTCCAGCCAGGGCAATGGCATCCACGCTTACATCCACCAGGCCGGCCGTGGCGAATCCGGCAAGCGCTTGACCCGCTACCAGTTGGTGCTGCGCCCACAACTGGCCTACCTGGCACACCGTACCAACCAGCGCATCTTCCAGCAGCTCAGCGTGGCCGAGATTATCGCCAGCATTCTGGAAGAGCACGGCATCGTGCAGGGCGCCTACAAATTCCAGCTCGGCGCCAGCTACCCCCAGCGCGACTACTGCGTGCAGTACGACGAGAGCGACCTGCACTTCATCCAGCGCCTGTGCGAGGAAGAGGGCATCCACTACCACTTCCAGCACAGCCAGGACGGCCATGTGCTGATCTTCGCCGACGACCAGACCGCCTTCCCGCGCCTGGCCCCGGTGGCCTACCAGCAGGACTCCGGCCTGGTCGCCGATGACCCGTTGATCAAGCGCTTCGGCCTGCGCCTGGCCACCCGCACCAGCCGCGTCACGCGCCGCGACTACGACTTCGAGAAGCCACGCCTGCAACTGGAGGCGGCACATAAAGGTGATGCCAAACCGGACCTGGAAGACTACGACTACCCCGGCCGCTTCACCGACCGCAGCCGCGGCAAGCACCTGTCCCAACGCGCCTTGGAACGCCACCGCAGCGACTACCAACTGGCCGAAGGCCAGAGTGATCAGCCCCTACTGCTCAGCGGCCACTTCCTCGAACTGACCGCCCACCCGCGCGCCGACTGGAACCAGCTGTGGCTGCTCAATGAAATCCATCACGAGGGCAAGCAGCCGCAGGTGCTGGAAGAGTCGGTCACCGACTTTCTCGGCGGCTCGCTCCCCTCTCCCATTCATGGGAGAGGGGCCGGGGGTGAGGGTTTGACCGGCAACACCGAATCCTTCCAGCAGGGTTACCGCAACCACTTCAGCGCCACCCCCTGGGACATCCCCTACCGCCCGCCGCTGACCCACCCCAAGCCACGCATCCTCGGCAACCAGAGCGCCGTGGTCACCGGCCCCAAGGGCGAGGAAATCCACTGCGATCAGTATGGCCGGGTAAAAGTGCAGTTCCACTGGGACCGCGAGGGCCAGGCCGACGACAAGACCAGCTGCTGGCTGCGCGTCTCCAGCAGCTGGGCCGGCGACCGCTACGGCGGCATCGCCATCCCGCGGGTCGGCATGGAAGCGCTGATCACCTTCCTCGAAGGCGACCCCGACCAGCCACTGCTCACCGGCTGTCTGTACCACGCCGAGCACGTGGTGCCCTACGACCTGCCGGCGAACAAGACCCGCATAGTCTTCAAAACCCTCAGCTCGCCGGGTGGCGGCGGCTACAACGAACTGCGCATCGAAGACCGTAAGGGTCAGGAACAGATCTACCTGCACGCGCAGAAAGACTGGGACGAAAACGTCGAAAACGACCAGAGAATCCGCATCGGCCACGAACGCCACGACACGGTCGAAGCCAACAGCTACACCGAACTGAAAGCCGAGGAACACCGCACCACCCACGCCGACCGCAAGGTGGAAATCCGCGCCAACGACCACCTCACTGTGGCCAACAACCAGCACGTGAAGATCGGCACCGGCCAGTTCGTCGAAGCCGGCAACGAAATCCACCTGTCCAGCGGCCTGAAAGTCGTCCTCGAAGCCGGCGCCGAACTCACCTTCAAGGCAGGCGGAAGCTTCGTCAAACTAGACGCCAGCGGCATCACCCTCAGCGGCGCGGTGGTGAAGATCAACTCCGGCGGCGGGCCTGGAAGTGGCTCGGGAGCGGCGCCGCTATTGCCGGGCAAGGTGAAGGCCGCGGACAGCGATAAAGCCGGCGAGCTACTGATCCAAGCACAGCGCCAGGCGCTGATGCAGAAGAAACCGCTGTGTGCCATCTGCATGGCGGCTCAGTCGGAGGCGGCTCGTGCAAAAGCTTGAGACCTTACCAACTGATCTACCTTGGTCGATGCAGGCTGTACTGATTCTGGACGGCGTCAGCCTGCCCAACCTGCCCCGCAAGCTCTACGAATGGCACCCACAACCCGAGTTTGAACCGCTCTACCTGGGTACAGACTACGAAGCGCTGCTTGACCTATCACCTTGCCTGGTTCGCCTGAGCGGCAGTAGCGATCCCTTACTGCGTCACTACCTCGACCATACGGGGGAAGAATGCGGCTTCATGCTCTTTAGCCGCGCCACATGGCAGGAGCAGGTGCAGCACATGCGCTGGCTTAGCCGGGTGCACGCTCCCCATGGTGAGGAACTGCTGCTGCGCCTGGCGGATCCTGCCGTGTTTCGTGCGCTTCTGGCCGACTCAAGCGAGGCAGCAACTGCCCCTCTGATGGGCCCCTTCGAACTTGCCGTCATGCCGGATGCCCTGGAAGGGATATGGCACAAACATAGACAGCCCCCAGGACGGCAAACGTCTCAAAGCGCCCCCTACACACTCAGCGACGAGCAACTGACGCGACTGGGCGAGGTCAACTTCCGCAACGTCACAGGCAAACTGGATCTATATATGCAGGCGCAATTCCCCGCATACGGCTCAGGCTGGGATCGAGCCAACCGCAGAACCAACCTGAAAAACCTGGCGGACGATGTCTACGCGAAAGGCTTCTGCAGCGAAGAAGAGATTTTTCTCTACGCCAAGATCTTTGGACTGCTCGGCTCAAAAGCCCTGGAAGCGCACCCGGATATCGCCCAACTACTGGAGCAGCGCTCGACCAAGACGCCCTCGCAACGACTCCACAAGGCAGTAGAAATAGCTCAAGGCCGAGCCCCGACGTTGGAAAGGAAACCCGATGCCTAATACCCCAAGCCCAGCCAGCTGCAACACTGCTGATGCCAAAAGCGCAGTGAGCAACTGCCCTGCACGTCAGGCGGAAATTTTCATCGTACCGGCCCGCTATGCCCTCGGCGAAGAAGCCATAACCCACTCGTCACTGAGTCCGCCAATCAGCACCAAGAGCCAGCCAACCGCACTGCGCAAACTGCGTCAGGGCTACCTCTATCTGTGGCACGGAGACGGACCACTGAGACGCTTCGCCGTTGCTCAGGACGGACTGCTCGTCGAGCAGGCGCTCGATCAAAAAGTGTTAAAACTTCAGCAGGGTGAACTGGCAGGGCTGGCGCTCGATAAAAACCATGATGCCTGGCTGATGCACAGCGAAGCACCGCTCTCTCAGGCGGCAATGGATACCCTCGCTGACAGCAGAATCCGACGCCACCGCATGCAGAGGATCGGCCTGACCGAGGTGGCACGACGCCTTGAGTCCGATCACTGTCCCGCACTGACGGAAGCGGACAAAGTCATTGCCGAACTGACACCACAAGCCCGGCAAAAAGCCATGGCCTACGACTATGGCCAGAATGGCGAGGAATACCAGAAAGCCACGGACGAGCTCGGCCGGCGTATGTCAAATGAGCCCGACCTGGAAACACAACAAGCACTGCAGTCCGCCCATATCAGCGCCTGCAACTGGATCGGGGGGCTCGCTCAAGCAGCGCACCAATACCCTGAGTACCGTGATCGTCCGCCGGGAGACTGGAGCGCCGAGGCGTGGAGCGTCACCGCAGCCGAAGCCTGGCTGAGCAAAGCCAGAACCCAGGCTGCCGAACTGCACACTGTGTTCGCCGCCCTCGACGACGACCCTGGCATGCTGCGCGACCTCAACCACGCCCAGGCCAAGGCCAGCGAGCGTGAGGAGGAATGGGACCAACAGAACGCCTTCAAGGGACTGATAGCAGGCTTTATCAACAGCCTGATCAAGGAAGACGGCGCCGAGCTGGCCGGCCAGATCAACTACCGCTATCGCGAGCGCGACATCCTGCTCTCGCCCGAAGAAGGCGAGACACTCCTGCAGGCCCAGCGCGAACTGAAACCGCTGCTGGACGAGGAAACCGAGGTCAACGTTCACCAACGCCACCGCATTGGTCACCCTGCTGCCGACGCTCGTATTGACGACATCAAGCGCCGGGAAGAACAGGTGCTGGCCCCCACCCGCACCTTCATTCCTATCGAGCTGCACGGGCAGCTGCAGGATGTTGTCATGCACTACCGGGCCGAAAAAGCCCGCAACATGACCGACAGCAAGAGTGGCGCCCAGGTAGCCCAGCGCGTGCGCCTGGACCTGATGCAAATCTGGATCGACAACGTCGCCGAACCTCATCGCGAGTGGCTGACCAGCCGTCGCGACCACCTGCTAAGTGATAGCAAAAGCCTGTTCGCCCGCCAGACCAAGAGCCTGTGGTATGCCGACTACCTGAATCTGGATCACTGCAACTGGCTGGCCGAACTGAGCCTCAACAGCCTCAGCGAGCTTTGCAGCACCCCAGAAGGGGTGAGGATTGCCGCCGACCTGCTGCGCGCGCCGAACCCGAGCGAGCCCTTCAGCCTGCTACCAGCTGGATTCTCCCCTGAACTGGCGAACTTCGTCGACAGCGCCGACCGCGCCAACGACCTCCTCGGCGCCTTCGAGGCAGAAAACCAGCAGGCTGTTGGCGCGCTAGTGGGCAAGTTGGTCGGTGCTGGCAAACTGGCCTGGTTGAGCGGCCTGGGAGGAGAAGACAAGACCTGGGGCCTGGCCGTATCCCGCCTGAGCGCGGCTTTTCTAGAGCTCAGCCGCGAGCATCTGGCACCCGTGCCGGCTGGTGTCAAACCGAACAATCCTATTCAGCGCTTCCCCTGGTCAGTCAAGGCTTACATGCTGAGCATGAAGCTGTCCGGTAACTTCATCATAGAAACCGGCCAGGCTGGTTTCCGCATGACTGGACCGGCGGGCCAGGCCCTCTGGGACTGGGGCCAGCAGGGCGGACAACTGCTGCAACGCGGCCTCACCCCCTTGGCCAACGGTCTCAAGGGCCTGAACACCTACGGCGGAGCACTGCCCCTGGCAGCCTTGGTACTGCACCTATTCAACCTGGCCGACCTGCTGCAGCGCGATGCCCATCGGCAGAACGATGGCGTACGCGGTGCAGAGCAGACAGCAGAAACGCTCAAAGTAGGCGCGGCCTTAGCGGCGGTAATTGGCAATGCCTGGTCTTCTACTGGCAAGTTAGAAATATCAGGTAGCTCTTCCCCGCTCAAAATTACGTTCAAGGCACCCATCATCACGCTATTTGGCGGGCTAACCGGCGGATTAGCAGCTCTCGCCAGCGCGGCAGAACTCGCCAAGCTTGCATTTGATATGCAGCGTGATGGCGCCTACTGGCGCAGCGAGCATTGGGTCCGCCTCGCCCACGATGGCGGCATGCTTGGCCTGACCGGCACCCAAGCTGGCTTGGGTGGCTACGCCACCTGGATGGCCCTGACCAATCGCTGGACCACCCAGAAGGCAATTAGCTGGTTCGTGCTGCGCATGGTGCCAGTCAGTTGGCTGATTTTACTGGTCGAGGCGGCGTACTTTATCTGGAACCACTGGTTCAAGGACACCGAACTGCAGAACTACCTGGATGAATGCTGTTGGGGCAACGAGCCGCGCTGGGGCACTACCCCCGAAGGACAGAACCGCGAGCTGCAGGCTCTACTGAGCCTACTGCTTCGCCCACGCATAGCCGTGGAAAGCACCCTGTCCAGCCGCCAAATCGGCAACAGTGGTAACAACATCCTTATCGACAGCTGCACCAGCCGCCTACACCTGCTCCTGCCCAGCGCAACACCACAAAGCCAGTTGCATCTGGCACTGGCAGCGGTCGACCAGGCAGGTCGGGCTGAAGACTTTACCCTCCACTGGCTGAACCAGGCCGAAGCCGACTGGATACCAGCCGAACAAGGCATGGGGCTCAAACTCAGCGGTCCAGTACCCCTGCTGCCTCAGGGTAGCCACTGGCAAGTGCGGGTGCTCTACTACGCCCCCGCCGGCATGCTGGCCGGTACCCTGAATCCTGACAACCTCGTGATCGGTGGCAAGTGGGGACTGCGCTTCCTGATCGACGGCAGCAACATCACCGAACACGTCTCCAACGAAGGTGCACTGCCTAGCGACAGCATCCCAGCCAAGCCAATGAATCTGGCCGCAGCATTTAAGGACAAGACGACATGACCCAGCCGCCCATGGAAACGCGTCAGGGGTTGCTTTGGAAACAGCAGCATCTGGCCCCTCCGGCCATTCCCACCGGCCAGTCAGCCCAGGACCTGCTCAATCTGATCTGGCGCAAGAATGAGATCTATCTGGATATAGGCAGCTTTGCCATGAGTGCCGGCTGGATAACACTTCATGCAATGACATTTGTTTTTTTAATAAGCTCGCTTTGTATTTCTTTGAGTGCCCCCGAAAATATTCAAGGAAATATAGATTGGTTGTTTCATCTGATTGGCCCTGTTCCCGGTCTAATGATCATGGGCCCGCTCTGGTATCTGTTTATTCGCGACTGGAAAAAGCCGCTGCGCCCGCCGCTGCGCTTCAATCGCCAGCGCCGCGAGGTCTGCGTCACCGAGGCAGACGGCACCTCCTGGTTCGTGCCCTGGGAGTGCGTGCATGCCATCGCCCCCAGCGTCACCAATCTCGGCACCTACGGCGCCATGCAGAACGGTGCTCTGATCATCTGGCTGCCACTCAAGGGCGAGGAACACGAGCCCTATCATGAGAACAAGGAAGGTTATGTGTTCATGACCAACCCCGGCCCCGGTGCCTCGGCCATGGCTCAATGGGAATGCATCCGCAGCTTTATGGAAGTGGGGCCTGGCTCTGTGCCGGAGCCAAGTCCCAGCCCAGACTGGGAGGGAAGCTTCTGGGGAGCCGTGGCTCGCTCGTTTATCGAAGCGGGTAAGGAAAAGGGCTGGGGGTATGCGGTATTTGTAACCGGCCTTGTCCATTTCCTAATTTTCAACATCCTCACCTACGCTCATATCGCCCGCAAAAAGCTCGCCGTACTTCCCGACCTCACCATCCCCGAAGCCATCGAGTGGTCCAAGCCCCTGCCGCCCGAGCAATGGGCCAGACGCTCTCCCGAGCTGGCACAGGACATCGCCGAGCGCGAAGCCGAACTAACCACATCGGACAGCCCATGCATAGGAACCCTTCAGGGACAATGAATGAGGCAAAACCTATTTCTATAAACCTCACGGATGAATCGACATGAGTGAAGACAACACCAGCACCTCCACCCGAGCCACCTGCCCTTATTGCCAGCACACCGGCCCGCTCGATGCGTTTCAGCTGCAGCACGTGCTCAAGAAAACTCCAATCAACTGCGAGCAATGCGCTGGCCCGATGATCCTGGCCTGTGAGGATCAGCTAAAGCGCTTCGAGCGGCTCGGCAGCACCGGCATGGTGTTCATGTTGGTGATCACGCTCAGCGCCGTCACCGTGGTGGTGGCCATTGCGCTGAAGTGGCTGGGGGTGATTCGTGGCGATACTCAGTTGATGACCTCCGTGATTGCCACAGCCGTCGGTATCACCACCCTGTTTCTGGCCAAAGCGACCAACGAGTTCACCTTTGAATTGCAGGCGCCCGCACCGAGCAGCCCCGAACAGCTAGCCAGCGAAGACGCGCTGCCCAGCGTCAGCATCCCGGCCAAGCCATAGACCCATATCAATACCCCACGCCTCACGCCTCCCTAGAATCGACGGCCGTTTCAACAGCCGTCGATTACCGCCATGCCCACACTTGCCAAACCCGAACTGCTCTGCCCCGCCGGCACCCTCAAGGCCATGCGCTATGCCTTCGCCTATGGCGCCGATGCGGTGTATGCCGGGCAGCCGCGCTACAGCCTGCGGGTGCGCAACAACGAGTTCGACCACGCCAACCTGGCCATCGGCATCAACGAGGCCCATGCCCAGGGCAAGCAGTTCTACGTGGTGGTCAATATCGCGCCGCACAATGCCAAGCTGAAGACTTTCCTCAAGGATCTGGCGCCGGTGGTGGCGATGGGCCCGGATGCGCTGATCATGTCCGATCCGGGGCTGATCATGCTGGTGCGCGAGCACTTCCCGCAGATGCCGATCCACCTGTCGGTGCAGGCCAACGCGGTGAACTGGGCCAGCGTCGAGTTCTGGCGCCGGCAAGGGCTGAGTCGGGTGATCCTCTCGCGCGAGCTGTCGCTGGAGGAGATCGGCGAGATCCGCCAGCAGGTGCCGCAGATGGAGCTGGAAGTGTTCGTCCACGGCGCGCTGTGCATGGCCTACTCCGGGCGCTGCCTGCTGTCCGGCTACATCAACAAGCGCGACCCCAACCAGGGCAGCTGCACCAATGCCTGCCGCTGGCAGTACCAGGCTCACGAGGGGCAGCAGAATGAACTGGGCGAGATCGTGCGCCAGTGCAGCCCCGCCGCGCCAACCCTGGGGGAAGGCGCGAGTACCGAACGGCTATTCCTGCTCGAAGACGGCAGCCGCCCCGGCGAGCTGATGGAGGCCTTCGAGGATGAGCACGGCACCTACATCATGAATTCCAAGGATCTGCGCGCCGTGCAGCATGTCGAGCGCCTGGTGCAGCTGGGCGTGCATTCGCTGAAGATCGAAGGTCGCACCAAGAGTCACTACTACGTGGCGCGCACCGCTCAGGTGTACCGCCAGGCCATCGACGACGCCGTGGCTGGGCGGCCGTTCGATCGGGCCCTGATGGACGACCTGGAGTCGCTGGCCAACCGCGGCTATACCGAGGGCTTCCTGCGCCGCCACGTGCATGACGAGTACCAGAACTACCAGCGCGGCAACTCGTTCTCCGAGCGCCAGCAGTTCGTTGGCGAGCTGACCGGCGAGCGGCGGGGCAAGTTGGTCGAGATCAAGGTGAAGAACCGCTTCAGCGTCGGTGATCGCCTGCAGCTGATGACGCCGCGCGGCAACCACAGCTTCACCCTGCAGGCGCTATACAAAGGCACTGGCGAAGCCACCGACGTGGCGCCAGGCGACGGCCATACCCTCTATCTAGAGCTGCCTGCAGATATCGAGCTGCGTTATGCCCTGCTGATGCGCTATCTGGACTGATCAGCACATCTCGGCATGGCTGCGCAGCAGCTCGGCGAACTGCTCGGCCGGCAACGGCTGGCTGATCAGGAAGCCCTGCAGTTCGTCGCAGCGCTGGGCCTTGAGGAAGTCCATCTGCGCCTGGGTTTCCACTCCCTCGGCCACCACCTTGAGATCCAGGCTGTGAGCCATGGCGATGATCGCGCGGGTAATCGCCGCATCCTCGCCACCCACCGACAGGTCGCGGATGAAGGTCTGGTCGATCTTCACGTAGTCCACCGGGAAGCGCTTGAGGTAGCTGAGCGAGGAATAGCCGGTACCGAAGTCGTCGATCGCCAGTTTGACGCCCAAATCGCGCAGTTGCTGGAAGGTGGCGATGACGTTCTCGACATTGTCCAGCAGGTGGCTTTCAGTCAGTTCCAGCTCGAGCATATGGGCGGGCAGATCAGTCTCGTCGAGCACCTGGCGCACCAGGCTGACCAGATTGCCCTGGCGCAGCTGGTGCACCGACAGGTTGACCGACACGCGCAGCTCGACCAGCCCCTGCACCTGCCACTCGCGAGCCTGCAGGCAGGCCTGACGCAGAACGAACTCGCCGAGCGGGGCGATCAGCCCGGTCTCCTCGGCCAGCGGAATGAAATCCCCCGGCGGCACCAGGCCCAGCTCCGGGTGACGCCAACGCACCAGGGCTTCGGCGGCATTCAGGCTGTCGTCGGCCAGACATAGCTTGGGCTGGTAGAAGACTTCCAGTTGGCCTTCCTGGATGCCCTTGCGCAACTGGTTCTCGAGCTGCAGACGCTCCAGGGTGCAGGCCTGCAGGTTGTCGGTGTAGAACTGGAAGGTGTTGCCGCCCAGGTGTTTGGCGTGCTGCATGGCCATGTTGGCCTGGCTGATCAGCGCGGAGATTTCTCGCGCGTTGTCCGGTAGCAGGCTGATGCCGATGGAGGCACTGACCACCAGTTCGTGGCCGCCGACATCCATCGGCGTACGCAGCTTGCCGAGCAGGCGGCTGGCAGTGCGCGCCAGGGCCGAGAGGCTGCCGTAGTCGTCGAGAAGGATGGCGAATTCGTCGCCAGACAGCCGCGCGATGGTGTTGGCCTCGGACGCCGCCTGGGTCAGGCGACGGGCCATCTGCCGCAGCAACTGGTCGGCCACTTCATGGCCGAGACTGTCGTTGAGCAGCTTGAAGCGGTCCAGGTCGATATGCAGCAGGGCCAGGCCGCGGCCATGCTGCCGCGAGGCTTCACCGGCCTCGTGCAGGCGCTCGCGGAACAGCGTGCGGTTGGCCAGCCCGGTCAGCTCGTCGTAGTGCGAGAGGTAGCGCAGGCGCTCCTCGGTCTGCCGGCGCGACGACAGGTCGGAGAAGAAACCGACGATATGGCTGACCTGGCCACGGGCATCGCGCACCACGTTGAGTTGCAGCCACTGCGGGTACAGTTCGCCGTTCTTGCGCGTCTCCACCAGCTCGCCGCGCCAGCTGCCATGCTGCTCCAGGTCCTGGCGGATCAGGTGGTAGTGGCGGCGGGTCTCGCGGCTGCTGATCAGGGTCGCCACGCTGCGCCCGAGCACTTCTTCCTTGCGGTAGCCAGTAACCTGGCTGAACGCTTCGTTGACCGACAGCAACATATAGTCGGCATCGAGAATCACGATGCCCTCGCTGGCCGCCTCGAATACCGTGGCCGCCAGGCGCTGCTGTTCTTCGCGCTGCTTGCGCCCGGTGATGTCGCGGCGGGTGCCGAGCATGCGCAGCACCTGGCCCTGCGCGTCGCGCTCCACCGCACGGCCGCGGTCCTCGACCCAGCGCCAGCGGCCATCGGCATGGCGCACGCGGTATTCAACGGTATAGCCGTCGGTGCGCCCCTTGAGGTGTTCGACCAGGGCGCGGCGCAACAGCGGCAGGTCGTCCGGATGCAGGCGCGGCTTGAGGTGGCTGAGCACGCCTTTCACCTCGTCCTGGCTGATGCCGAAGATGCTTTCCAGATGGCTGTGGTGCACCTCGTCGGTCTGCAGGTTCCAGTCCCACAGCCCCAGCTCGCTGGCCTCCAGGGCCAGGCCCAGGCGCGCTTCGCTCTTGCCCAGGGCATGGCTGGCATCATCCAGCTCCAGAGTGCGCTGGGCCACGCGGATTTCCAGCTCGTCGTGGGCCTTGCGCAGCTCGCGCTCGGCGCGGCGGCGCTGTTCCACCTCGCGCGCCAGTTCCTGGTTCAACCCTTCGGCACTTTCCCGCGCATGTTCCAGGCCGCTGATCAGCGCCTGGTTCTGGAAACGCTGCAGCAGGCTGCGCAGGACCAGGCGATTGACCTGCCAGGCCACCACGCACAGGCTCAGCAGCAGGATCAGGCCGAGCATGCCCCAGCCCTGTTGACGGCTGCTGTCACTGAGCAGCAGAAAGATGATGGGTGGCACCAGACACGGCAGGGCAAACACCAGAAATGCCGCGCGGCTGACCGCATAGGCCACGCTGGCAGACAAGATCGCGGCGGCGATCAGGCCATAGACCAGCGCCTGCAGCACGAAGCGGTCGGGCGGCACCAGATAGATCGCGGCAAAGCCCAGGGTCAGCCCGGATAGACCGGCCCCCAGCAGGAACATGCGCCGCCATTGTGGGCTGGCCTGGCGCGATGGCAGGGCGGCGTTGAAGGCTGCCATCTGGATCAGCCGCAATACCGCCAGCAGCACCAGCCAGATCAGCCAGCCACCGAGCAGCAGGCTTTGCTCGCCACCCCACAACAACGCGGCACAGGCCAGGCCGTTGAGCAGCATGAACAGGGTCGGAACCTGGGAACCTTGATAGAGCAGACGGGTTCGCTCGACCGCGATCTCGGTGGCGAACTGCTGGCGAATGGCGCGCGAATCAAGCGGCGACACAGGGGCCGCCGCAGGCGTTACGGGGGTGGTCATAGGCGATTTTCTTGTAATGGTTTGCCCGACTTTTCCCGAGCATACCCGAGCTAGAGCGCCCGCCCAAGCCTGATAGTGGCTTTTTAACAGCCATCATCGACCAATGGCGCACAGTTGTTCACTGACTGAACAGTTCAGTCTGGTCACGGTTTGCCGCCCCCTGCCCCGGCCCGTAGAATGCCGCGATGCAAAATGATCCCGCCCGTTTCGACCCCGAACTCCTCCTCGCTTCCCTCAACGATGCGCAGTGCCAGGCCGTGGCCGCCCCGCTCGGCCGCCAGCTGGTGCTGGCCGGCGCCGGCTCGGGCAAGACCCGCGTGCTGGTCCACCGCATCGCCTGGCTGATCCAGATCGTCAACGCCTCGCCCTACAGCATCCTGTCGGTGACCTTCACCAACAAGGCTGCGGCCGAGATGCGCCACCGCATCGAGCAGATGCTCGGCCTGAATCCCAACGGCATGTGGGTCGGCACCTTCCACGGCCTGGCGCATCGCATCCTGCGGGCGCACTGGCAGGAAGCCGGGCTGGCCGAGAACTTCCAGATTCTCGATTCCGACGACCAGCAGCGCCTGGTCAAGCGGGTGATCCGCGAGCTGGGCCTGGATGAACAGCGCTGGCCGGCCAAGCAGGCCCAGTGGTTCATCAACGGGCAGAAAGACGAAGGCCTGCGGCCGAAGAACATCCAGGCCGGCGGCGACCTGTTCCTCGCCACCATGCTGAAGATCTACGAGGCCTACGAAGCAGCCTGCGCGCGCACCGGGGTGATCGACTTCGCCGAGCTGCTGCTGCGTGCCCTCGACCTGTGGCGCGACAACCCGGGCCTGCTGGCGCACTACCAGCAGCGCTTCAAGCACATCCTGGTCGACGAGTTCCAGGACACCAACGCCGTGCAGTACGCCTGGCTGCGCTTCCTCGCCAAGGGCGGCGAGAGCCTGATGGTGGTGGGCGACGACGACCAGTCAATCTACGGCTGGCGCGGCGCCAAGATCGAGAACATCCAGCAGTACAGCAGCGACTTCCCCGACGCACAGATGATCCGCCTGGAGCAGAACTACCGCTCCACCGCCGGCATCCTCAAGGCCGCCAACGCCCTGATCGCCAACAACAACGGGCGCCTGGGCAAGGAGCTGTGGACCGACGGCGACGACGGCGAGCCACTGTGCCTGTACGCCGCCTTTAACGAGCACGACGAAGCGCGCTACGTGGTGGAAAGCATCGAGCGCGCCCTGAAGACTGGCCTGTCGCGCAGCGAAATCGCCATCCTCTATCGCTCCAACGCCCAGTCGCGGGTGCTCGAAGAAGCCCTGCTGCGCGAGAAGATTCCCTACCGCATCTACGGCGGCCAGCGCTTCTTCGAGCGCGCCGAGATCAAGAACGCGGTGGCCTACTTGCGCCTGCTCGACGGCCGGCACAACGATGCCGCGCTGGAGCGGGTGATTAACGTGCCGACCCGTGGCGTCGGCGAGAAAACCATCGAGGCGATCCGCGAGCACGCCCGCCACAGCGAGCTGTCGATGTGGGCGGCGATGCAGCAGCTGATCGCCAACAAGGCCCTGCCGGGCCGCGCCGCCGGCGCCCTGGCCGCCTTCGTCGAGCTGATCGAGAATTTGGCCGCGAAAGTGCTGGATATGCCCCTGCACCTGATGGCACAGACGGTCATCGAGCAGAGCGGGCTGATCGCCTGGCACAAGGCCGAGAAGGGCGAAAAAGCCCAGGCGCGAGTGGAAAACCTCGAGGAACTGGTCAGCGCCGCGCGCAACTTCGAGAACAACGAGGAAGAGGAGATGAGCCCGCTGGCGGCCTTCCTCACCCACGCCTCCCTGGAGGCCGGCGACACCCAGGCCGACGAGCACGAGGAAAGCATCCAGCTGATGACCCTGCACAGCGCCAAGGGCCTGGAATTCCCCATGGTGTTCCTGGTCGGCATGGAAGAAGGCCTGTTCCCGCACAAGATGAGCCTGGAAGAACCCGGCCGCCTGGAGGAGGAACGCCGCCTGGCCTATGTCGGCGTGACCCGCGCCATGCAGCACCTGGTGCTGACCTATGCCGAGACCCGCCGCCTGTACGGCAGCGAGACCTACAACAAGGTGTCGCGCTTCGTCCGCGAGATTCCGCCGGCGCTGATCCAGGAAGTGCGCCTGTCCAACAGCGTCAGCCGCCCCTACGGCAGCAGCAGTTCGAGCAGCGGCAGCACCAGCAGCATGGGCATGTTCGCCAATGCCGAAGTGCCGGACACCGGCTTTCGCCTCGGCCAGCACGTGCGCCACGCACTGTTCGGCGACGGGGTGATCCTCAACTTCGAAGGCAGCGGCGCCCAGGCGCGGGTGCAGGTCAACTTCGAGGCCGAAGGCAGCAAGTGGCTGATGCTCGGCTACGCCAAGTTGGAGGCGCTGTAATCACTGTTCGGGGTACGACATACGCTTCGTGAACCCGGCGCACCCTACGCCACTAAATGGGCAACGTGCCCTGCACGGGTAATCCGCCTGTCAGCCCGACGCAATTGACCTGACAGGCTGACCATACTGTCGAGCGGAGGTAATCCCCATGCCCCGCTCGAACCCTTCCGCCGACAAGATTCTTGACTGCGCCCTGCACCTGGCCGACCGCTGCGGCTGGGAGCGCCTGCACCTGCACGAGGTCGCCGCCGAGCTGGACAGCGACCTGGCCGCCATTGCCCGCCACTACCGACAGAAGGACGAGCTGGTCGAAGCCTGGTTCGACCGCGCCGACCAGGCCCTGCTGGCCCGCGCCAAAGGCGCTGACCTGCCCGGCCTGAGTGCGGAAAAACGCCTGGAGGAACTGCTGGTGGCCTGGCTGGCCTGCCTCGCCACGCATCGCGCGGTGACCGGGCAGATGCTGCTCTACAAGCTGGAGCCGGGGCACATCCACCTGCAGCTCGGCGGCCTGCTGCGCATCAGCCGCACCGTGCAGTGGTGGCGCGAGGCCGCGCTGCGGCAGAACCTGCACCTCTACCGTATCGCCGAGGAGAGCCTGCTGACCGCCGTTTACCTGCGCACCTTCGTGCACTGGCTGCGCCACCCCAAGGAGGGCGAAGCCGAAGTGCGCGCCCTGCTGCGCCAGCAGTTGCGCAGCGGCCCTCTGCGCTGGCTGCTCAGGTAGGCACCCCGCTCCTACAAGAGAATCACCCCATGCTTCTGCTCGGAGGCGAACTAGGGCAAGCGCTGCATGCACTCGGCCAGGCGTCGCTCGCCCTCCCGCGGCGACGCAGCCAATCCATCGCGCACCCCAGCGAAGTTCGCGGCATCCTTATTCTGGCTGAGCTTGAAGCTGCCCTCGATACGGCTGATCGGCAGGGCGAAGCCGACAATGGCGCGCAGCATGCTATCGATGTACTCGCTCGGCGCATCGCTTACCGCCCACGGCCGTTCGCGACTCCGTTCGTGCTTATCGCTCAGCGCACTGACCAGCGCCAGCAGGCGCTCGCGCTCGTCGAACACCTCGGCGCGGCCATGGGCATGCACCGCCTGGTAGTTCCAGGTCGGCACCACCTTGCCGTGCTCGGCCTTGGCCGGGTAGAAGCTCGGGCTGATATAGGCCTCGGCACCCTGGAACACCACCAGCACCTCGGCCCCGTCAGCCAGGGCACGCCATTGCGGGTTGGCCCGGGCAAAGTGGCCGTACAGAGTGCCGAACTCGCCCTCGCCGGGCACCAGCAGCAGTGGCAGATGGCTGGCCTGCAGGCCCTGCTCGCCCTGGCAGACCAGCGTGGCCACGCCACTGTGCTCGATCAAACCGTGCAGTTCGGCCAGCTCGCTGACGGCAAACGCCTTGGGGATATACATGCAGACACCTCGGGCAAACGTGCAAAGCACAGATGTACCGCACGACCGACAGAGCGAACAGACACAGTTGTACATAAATCCGGAAACACACTGGGCTGGCCTTTGCTCGCCGGACTGGGCAGGATGATGCGCGTACCACCTCATTAACCGGGATACCTTCATGCAGCGCTTTCTCAGCATCGCCCTGGCTCTGTGCCTGGGCCTGACTCTCAGCCTCGACGCCAGTGCCAAGCGCATGGGTGGCGGCAAGACCTTCGGCTCCGCGCCGACCCACCAGACCCGTCAGGCCGATGCGCCAGCCGCCGCACCTGCGGCTGCTACCGGCGCTGCCGCCACCGCTGGGCGTACCGCGCCGGCCGCCAGCGGTGCTTCGCGCTGGCTCGGCCCACTGGCTGGCATCGCCGCCGGTGGCCTGCTCGCCTCGATGTTCATGGGCGACGGCTTCGAAGGTATCCAGTTCCTCGACATCCTCCTGCTCGGCCTGGTCGCTTTCGTCATCTTCCGCCTGATCGCCTCGCGCCGTCAGGCTCAGGGCCAGCCGGCGATGGCCGGTGGCATGCAGCGGCAGATGCCGCAGCAGGCGCCGGTCTTCGGTAGCAGCGCAGCCGCCCGCCCGGTGATCAATGCCCCGGCCTGGTTCGACGAGCAGCGCTTCATCGCCGCCGGCCGCGAGCACTTCCTGTCCCTGCAGCAGCATTGGGACGCCGGCGAGATGGACAAGATCGCCGAATTCGTCACCCCGCAGATGCTCAGCTTCCTCACGGAAGAGCGCGCCAGCCTGGGTGATGGTTTCCAGTCCACCTACATCGACGACCTCGACGCCCAGCTCGACGGTATCGACGAACTGGCCGACAAGACCGTCGCCACTCTGACCTTCCGTGGCGTGGCCAAGACCTCGCGCTTCGACCAGGGCGAGCCGTTCAGCGAAAGCTGGCGCATGGAGCGGGTCAACGGCGAGAACCAGCCCTGGCTGGTGGCCGGTATCCGCCAGAACGGCTGATCCACCCGCACCACGAAAAACCCGGGCCTGGCCCGGGTTTTTTATGCCGACCCCGATCCAGCAGCGCTCAAGCTTGTACTTGCCCCCGCTTACGCTAGATTCTGCCCACCCCCAACGAGGACATCGTCATGATCGGATACTCAATGATCGGCACCGCCGACCTGGACAAAGCCAAAGCCTTCTACGGCGAACTGCTCGCCGAACTGGGCGCCAAAGTGGTCATGGATGTTGGCCGCGCGGCGTTCTATGGCAAGGCCATGAATCAACCGATGCTCGGTGTGTGCCTGCCCTACGACAAGCAACCGGTCAGCGTCGGCAATGGCAGCATGATCGCCCTACCTGCCGGCTCGCGGGACAACGTCGACAAGCTGTATGCCAAGGCCATCAGCCTCGGTGCCAGCGACGAAGGCGCTCCCGGTGAGCGCATGCCAGGCTTCTACGCCGGCTACTTCCGCGATCTGGACGGCCACAAGCTGGCCTTCTTCCACATGGGCTAATGCCGGCGCACATGCACACGCTCTACCTGGATACCGAGTTCACCCGCCTGACAGCCGACTACCGGCTGATCAGCCTGGCCCTGGTCGACCCGGACGGCGCCGAGTTCTATGTAGAACTCAGCGACGGCTGGGCCGCGGCCGACTGCTCCGAATTCGTCCAGGAGATCGTTCTGCCTCAACTCGATCTGGCCCGCCACGGCCACAGCCGTAGCGAAGCCCGCGCCGCCCTGCAGCAATTCCTGCAGGGCTACAGCGCAGTGGAAGTCGTCAGCGACGCCCTGGCCTGGGACTGGCCGCTGCTGCTCGACCTGCTCGGCCGCAACGGCCTGCCCACCCACGTCAGCTGCCGCGAGGACGTCAGCCTGCTCAGCGACCTCGACGAAGCCGCCATTCCCCACCACGCCCTGCTCGATGCGCGCCTGATGAGCCGCGCGGCCAAGCGCTGATCAGCGCGATTCGGCGCTCGCCCAGTACCGCACGCCAACCCCGCCAGCCCAACACGTGCCTGCCGGGCAGTCGCACAACCGACACCAACTCGCCATACAAGCGTCATTCCGCCGTCGCCTTACCCCGTTAGCGTCATGTCTCCGTCGAACCCTCAACAGAAGGAAACGAACCGTGAGCCGTGATGATCAGAACGACGTGCTGTTTGGCAATGGCGATGAGCGCCCCAGCAACCACTCCAGCAACCCGCACCTGAGCGAGCTGATCGACCAGCGTCGGCGGCAGATCATCGCCGGCGCCGGTGCGGTCGGTGCCCTGGGCTTTCTCGGCGTGCTGCCGCAGGCGGTGGAAGCGGCCGAGCAGGCGGGCAAAGGCGTGGCGTTGAAGAAACGCAACCGCCTGCCCTTCGACGCCGTCGCCATCAGCCGCGCCGACGCCATCACGGTGCCCGCCGGCTATCGCGCCAGCGTGTTCGTGCCCTGGGGCACGCCGATCAGCGGGCGCTTCCCGGCCTTCCTCGAAGATGCCAGCAACAGCGCCCAGGACCAGGCCGAACAGGTCGGCATGCACCACGATGGCATGCACTTCTTCCCGGCCGACGCCCAGCGCGGTGCCGGCAAACGCTCCAACCACGGCCTGCTGGTGTTCAACAACGAATACGTCGACGCCCCGCTGCTGCACCCCAACGGCCCGACCACGGTCAATGGCCAGCGCACCAGCGCCGAGGAAGTGCGCAAGGAGATCAACGCCCACGGCGTCACCATCATCGAAGTGCGCCGTGGTCAGGGTGGTGAATGGCAAGTGGTGCCCGGCTACCTCAACCGCCGCATCACGGCCGCTACGCCGATGCAGATGGCCGGTCCAGCGCGCGGCCACGCCCTGCTCAAGACCCTGCACAGCCCGGACGGCACCGCCAGCCGTGGCACGCAGAACAACTGCGCGCATGGCGTAACGCCCTGGGGCACCTACCTGACCTGCGAAGAAAACTGGGCCGGCTACTTCGCCACCCGCGATGCCGACCTGCCGCGCGAGCTCAAGCGCTACGGCCTGCGCGCCACCAGCCGCTTCGGCTGGGACACCCTGCCCGGCGACGAATTCCAGCGCTTCGACGCCACGCGCAAGGCTGCAAGCGCCGAAGGCGACTACCGCAACGAACCCAACCACTTCGGCTGGATCGTCGAGATCGACCCCTTCGACCCCGACTCGCAGCCGGTCAAGCACAGCGCCCTCGGCCGCTTCGCTCACGAAGGCCTGATCTTCGCCCCGGTGCAGGCCGGCAAGCCGCTGGTGTGCTACTCCGGCGACGACTCGCAGAACGAGTACATCTACAAATACGTCAGCCGCGGCAAATACCTGCCCTGGCTGCGCAAGCCGGGCCGTCTGCTCGATGAAGGCACCCTGTACGTGGCGCGCTTCAATGCCGACGGCAGCGGTAACTGGCTGGCCCTCGACCTCAATGACCCGGCCTTCCAGGCTGCCTGCACGGCCGCCGGGGTGAGCTTCGCCGACCAGGGCGAAGTGCTGATCAACACCCGTCTGGCTGCCGACATCGTCGGCGCCACCAAGATGGACCGTCCGGAATGGGGCGCGGTCAATCCGGACAACGGCGAGGTCTACTTCACCCTCACCAACAACAGCTCGCGCGCCAGCGCCGATGCCGCCAACCCGCGTGCAGCCAACCCCTACGGGCACATCATCCGCTGGCGCGAAAACCGCCGCGACCACGCCGGCAAGGGCTTCAACTGGGACATCTTCCTGCTCGCCGGCCCGCAGGGCGACAGCCAGGGGCCGAGCGGTGCGGCACTGGATGAGCGCAACATCCTGGCCAGCCCCGACGGCCTGTGGTTCGACCCGGACGGCCGCCTGTGGATCCAGACCGACATGAGCGGCAGCCAACTGGCCAGCGGCCCGTTCGGCAACAACCAGATGCTGGTGGCCGAGCCGCGCACGGGTGAGATCAAACGCTTCCTGGTCGGCCCGATCGGCGCCGAAGTCACCGGCATCAGCGCCACGCCAGACTTCCGCACCCTGTTCGTCAACATCCAGCACCCCGGCGAAGGCTCGACTCCGGGCAACCTGCTCAGCACCTGGCCCGACGGCCCCGGCCGCCGCCCCCGCTCGGCCACCGTGGTAATCAGCCGCGAAGATGGCAAACGGCTGATGTAAGTCGCACAGCGACTTCCCCAGGTAGATGCCGCTTCCTCCCCTCTCCCATTCATGGGAGAGGGGCCGGGGGAGAGGGTGGCCACCCCGCACGCCCCAACAGGTGTGGGCAGATCGACATTCGTAGCCCGGATGCAATCCGGGAAGCCCCCGCCCACCGGATTACCTCCGGGCTACTTCCGCTCAGCGCCGCAACAGGGTAAAACGCGCGTCCGATCGGCTACCCTCTAGCCGACCGCCGCACTGCCTGGAGAAGCCCCGTGGAAGAAGTCATCGAACAGCTGCGTGAACTCAACGAGCCAGTTCCGGTACCGCTGGAGCTGCCGGAAGAGGAAACCCTGGTGGAAATCCAGGAACAGATCCTCATCCACCTGCCCTTCGAACTGCGCGAATTCCTGCTCAAGGTCAGCGACGTGGTCTACGGCCGCCTGGAGCCGGTAACCGCCGCCGACCCGCACTCGCACACCTATCTGCCAGAAGTCGCCTCGGTGGCCTGGGACCTCGGCCTGCCGCGTGACCTGGTGCCGCTGTGCCAGGACGGCCGCGACTACTACGCCGTGGACGTAGAAGGCACCGTCTGGCTGTGGGACGGCGACGAAGGCGAACTGACCGACGAAAGCTGGGACTCGGTGTGGCACTGGGTGCGCGACGTCTGGCTGGAAAGCTGAGGCTCCGCTAGCAGCACGCCAGGCACTGAGCTTAACTGGCAACCAGATCCGTTTCGGAGCGCCGCCAACATGGCCAAGATCACCCGCTGGCTACCCCTCACCGCCCTCGCCGGCCTGGCGATCGGCGGCGGCCTGTGGTTGGGTCTGGGCGGTTCCGCCGAGGAACCTGGCCCGCTCCCGTCCGCCGCCGATGCAGCGCTGCCGGATGGCGCCCATTCCCAAAGCGCCGGCAGCCTGGCCGACGACGTCAAGCGGGCCGCACTGTTGCAGACGCCTGAGGTGCTGGACTACCAGGCCCGCCTGAAGTTTGCCGGCGATTACCAGATCTTCATCAAGGGCGCCGCCGCCCTGAGCGAGGAGGAGCGCCGCCAGCGCGCCGCCGCCCTGGCCCGCGAAATAGAACGGCGCGAGGCCGCCGGTGAGCTGGCACTGAGCGAGGCGCTGCTGATGCAGGTGGGGCTAGTCCAGGCCGAGGGTGGCGACGAGGCAGCGCAGAAGGCCCGCGCCGATGCACTGCTGGCACGCTACCAGGCACTCAGCGCCGCGCGCGAGGCGCAGGCGAAAGCCCCCGACGCGCGCTTCAGTCGCTACAAATCCGAGGAGAAACGCATCGTCGATGAAGTGATGGCGCTGGACAGCATTCCCGACGGTCTGAGCCGCGACCAGTACCTGCGCCAGCGCCTGCAGGAGGCGCGGGAGCAGACCTACCAGTAAAACGCTAGAAACAGGGGGTTTCTCCAACCCCCTTTGCCGATTCGCAGCCCGCCGCCTAAAGCAGCTGGTCGAGGATGTAGTAGAGCAGATTGAACGGCTTGGCCCGGTCGGCCGCGTCGCTGCTCTCCGAGGCCGAGAGTACCGCGCCGCTACCATCGAGCAGGTTGTTAACGAAATCATCGAGCTCCAGGTTCTGCTCCTGAATGTCCGAGTTGGCGAACTCAATGATGCTGGTGCAGTGGCTCTCGTTGACCGCGCGGAACTGCGGGAAGTAGCCGCCGAAGTTGTCCAGGTTGGCCAACTGGTCGCGCAGGCGGCCGGTGTCCACATCCCACTTGGCGTGGATCAATGCCTCCTTGGTGGCGGCGTCCGGCGCATTGATGATGTCCGGGTAGAAACGCTCATAGGAATAGGACGAGTAGTTGAGATCCTTCCAGAAGTGGGTGTGGCCCATGCGGTCGCCCGGCAAGTTGCTCGCCAACGCCGGATACAGGCTGCCCAGGTCGCTGGCATTGAGCCCCGGCAGGCGGCTCTGCAGATAGGGCACAGGGCCGTCGTTCAAACCCCAGGCCGCGCGAATCTGATCCTGCAGCAGGCGCGAGGGGTACTGCGCGCTGTCGCTGCCCAGCGGCGCGCTGAATACCGGACCGGAGTCGTTGAGCAGAAAACCGCGGGTCGGCGCCATGTCCTGGCGGATGCCCACATAGTTGGTCAGGCTGCCGGCGCCACCCGCGCTGCAGCCGGTGGTAAGCAACTGCGCCGGGCGCTGCAGGTTGTTCTTCAGCCAGGCCACCACCGCCCGTGTGTTGCGCAGGCCGTTGTGATGCCAGACCAGCGGCGGCTTCTGATTCTGCGGGTCTTCGTACACCGCCACCTTGTCACCGGAATAGATGTCGCCGGTGCAGTAGGGCACGTAGATCATGTTCCAGTTCTGCGTCTTGGTCCGCGTCCAGGGGTGCAGGCGCACGACCAGCGGGCTAACCAGGCTGGCGCCGGGGTTGAGCAGGCTCATGTAGTCGTCGGGTATGCCATCGGGGTTGCGCGCCCCGCGAATACCGGTCTGCCCGGTGCAACTGGCGTAGTCCCAGCAGGCGCCGCCGCCTTCCAGGTAGATGATGGTATTGCTGGTGTTGGGTACGCGGTTGACGAAGAACTTGTAGGGCGAACCGTTGCCGCACACCGCGCCGGTCTGCGGCGCCATTTGCACGGTCTGCCAGGCGTAGTAGAGGTTGGGCTTGAAACCGGCATTGAAGCCGCCGGGGTTGTTCAGCAGCGGGTAGGGGCCGACGCTTTGCTCGGCGGTGACCTTGTTGTCCGCTGCTGGCGGCAGGGTCAGGTTGAGCAGGGTCTTCCAGAAACTGTAGTCCCCCAGCTCGGCATGAGCCGGGGTAACCAGAAGCAGCGACGTAGCAGCAATGCAGCAGGCCAGGAAGAAAGGTTTCATGGACATGTCCTCGTCTTGTTCTTGTTGTACGAGCACGGGCAACTGCCAGATGCATCCATGCGTCGCGATGATCCACTGAGTCCGGCCGGTAAACAGGGACGAAAGGCACAAGAGGCACGCTAGTACATAGCGCGAGGAAGGCCAGAAACACCCTTATATTGATTCGGGATAGAGGCGGCAAAAGAAGCTAACTGGCCCGATAGCACTGCCATCGCCGGCCATCTGCATCAGGGCAGATAAATACGAAACTCGCCGCCGCCCAGCGGGCCGCCGTTGCTGATCTGGATATGCCCACGCACGCCATTGCGCTCGTGCAGCTCGGCAATGCGCCCGGCAAAGTACAGGCCGAGGCCGGTGCTGCCGGTACTGTGGTTGAGGCTGAGCACGTAGTTGGACTGCTCGGCGAGCATGGCCGGCGGGTAGCCCTGGCCATCGTCGCAAATCGACAGCACCAGCTGCCCCGGCTCCTGCCAGGCACGCACCAGCAGCGCACTGCGCGCATAGCGGATGGAGTTGGTGATGATGTTGGCGACCACCGAGCCGAGCAGTTCCTGATCGAAGAAACCCAGCAGCTGGAAGTCCTCGACCTCGCAACGGGCGGCGATATGGCGACTCTCCAGCACTTCGTGATGACGCGCCAGCTGCGCTTCGATGAAGTCTTCCAGCTCATGGTAGGCCGGGCGCAGCGGCAGCTGGTTGACCCCCAGTTTGTAGAGGCCGAGCAACTGCACCAGCATGCCGTTGAGGCGGGCGAACTCGTACTCGATCACCCCCTGCGCACTGTTGTGGGCCAGCTCCGCCGGCAGTTGCCCCTGCCACTGGCCATGGGCCTGCATCAGCATGGCCAGGGAGTTCTTCATGTCGTGCACGGTGGAGGCGATCACCGTGGAGAAATCCAGACCTTCGCGGGCGTCGCTCATTGTTCGAAGGCCCGCCGGCGCAGCTGCTGGTAGCGCTCGTAGCGCGGGTCGCTGGAGGGAATCATGCTCACCGCGTCCAGGCACCGGCGGCACTCGTCGAGCAGATCCGGCTCTGGTTTGTCGCCGCCCAGGCGCAGCAGGGACTGCGCCGTGTTGAGGGCGATGCTGATGTTCTTTGGCTGCAACGCCAGGCCGCGACGGAACAGCTCCAGGGCATCGGCGAAGCGGCCCAGCTGGTAGACGCGGATACCCTGGCGGTTGAAGTCGACGGCCTCCTGGCCACCGGCGAGGATCTGCGGGTCGTCGGTCTGCTTGGCGACGTTCTGCATCACCGTCGGGTCGTCACCGTAGATCTCCACGCAGCTCTTCAGCAACGTCTCGCTGGCCGCCGCCTGGCCCAGCTCGCGCAGCTGGCTGGCCACCAGCAGTGCCGCATCGGCGGAAAAGAATTGCGGCAGATCGGCCATGCGCGCCACCGCCTCTTCGGTCAGTTTGGCGGCGCGCGCCGGATCACCGGACTTCTGCAGGCTCTTGGCCTGCATCAGAGTGGCGCGTACCTGCAGGGCCTTGTCCTCGCCATAGTGCTTGTCTAGTTCGCCCATGGCCTGGGCGATATCGGCCTGGGCCCGCTTGTCGAGGTTCTCCTCACCGGATTCGGCGATCAGCGCCTGGGCCATGCCCAGGTAGCTCTCCGGGCTCTTGAAGCGCGAATTGCGGCCCTGTTCCATGGCCTGGCGATAGGCCTTGGAAGCACTGCCGAAGTCTTCGTTGTCCAGCGCCAGCTTGCCCAGTTGCATCTGCCGGCGGATGGCCAGGGGCGACAGCTTCACCGCGTCCTCGAGGATTTCCTGGGCACGCTTGCTCTCACCGCGTGCGGCCAGCACAGCGGCCAGGCCGTCGTAAAGCGCCGGCAGCATGGGGAAGGTCTGCAGGGCCTGCTCGTAGAGTTCCTGGGCACGTGCCAGCTCATTGCGCGTCTGCAGCAGACTACCGAGCGCGATATAGGCCCAGGGCAAGGCGCGGTCGGCCAGTACGCCAGTGAGCAGCTTCTCCAGCTCGGCATGCCGGTTCAGCTCGCGCAGGGCGCCGGCCTGGTAGCGCTGGCACAGCGGCACCAGGCGCTTGTCCTGGCGGCTGAGGCTGTCGCAGGCGGCCAGCACGGCGGCTGGCTCCTGCTTGTCGAGCGCCTGCAGGACAGGCTTGAGCAGGGTCTTGCGCTCGACCAGCTTGTCCAGGCGCTGGGCCAGGCTGGCGCGGTTGAACGGCTTGGTCAGGTAGGCGTCCGGTTCGTGCTCCAGCGCACTGAGCACCATGGCCTGGCTGCTCTCGGCAGTGACCATGACGAAAATGCACTGGTGGCTGATCAGCTTGCCGGCGATCAGCTCCTCGAGTACCTGCTGGCCGTTCTTGCCGGTGCCCAGGTTGTAGTCGTGCAGGATGATGTCGTAGCGCTTCTGCCGGCACAGGGCCAGGGCTTCCTCGCCGCGGTCGGCGGTGTCCACGTCGCGCGCGCCGATATCGCGCAGCATGGCCTTGACCGAGCTGCGGAAGTCGGAGAAGTCATCGACGATCAGGAAGCGCGTGTTGCTGTAGTCCGCCATCGGGCAATCCTTGGGGCCGGAGAATCGATTGCTTGAGTGTAAGACAGGAAACGCCACCCTTGTCGATCCGCAGAATTACCCAGCGCGTTTCTCTCAGACGCCCATCCAGCCTGGCTCAAGGGCTGACGCTGCGGGCCTGAGCGCCCTCCAGTTCGAGCAGATTGAGGAGGAAACGGGCGAAGTAGAGCAGGTCCTGTTCCATGAACTGGCGCGCCGCCTTGGCGTCACCGGCCTCGATGGCGGTGAAGGCTTCTTCGTGGAAATCGTTGAGCCGCAGCGACAGGTCGGCACCGGTGAACAGGCGGTTGAAGAACGGCCCGATCTGCAGCCACAGCGACTCGATTGAGCGCAGCAGCACAGGGTTGCCGCAGGCGCTGTAGAGGTGCAGGTGGAACTGGCTGTTGGCATCCAGATAGGCCTGCACCTGGCGCTGCTCGATGGCCAGGTCCATGCGTGCCACGCAGTCGCGCAGCACAGCCAGGTCGGCCGGGGTCAGGCGCGGGGTGGCCAGCTCCACGGCCAGGCCTTCGAGGCCCAGGCGCACCTGGAAGATGTTCTGGTAACGCTCGCGGGTCATCGCCGGCACGCGCACCGAGCGCTGCGGCTCGCCTTCCAGCGCGCCTTCGGCCACCAGGCGCTGCAGAGCGGCACGCACCGGCATCGGGCTGGAACCCCACTGGGCGGCCAGGTCGCGGATCTTCAGCCGCTCGCCAGGCTGGAAGCGCCCGGCCAGTAGGCCTTCACGAATTCGTTGGTAGAGCTGTTCCTGCAGATTGTCGGCCATGGTCATTCACCCTTGGCCGGTGGCGCGGGCAGTTGGGCGAGGGTCAGCGAGCAGTTGCGCATGGACATTCCTTATATTGAAGAAGGCCGCGCTAGAGCGGCGCAATGCATTCTAATGGCTCACGGAGCCTTGTTCTCGATTAGGCAGTTACCGCCATCGACGACAATCACTTCGCCGGTGATATAGCTGGCCTCGCGGGAGGCCAAAAAGGCCACCGCTGCCGCCACTTCTTCCGGGCGCCCGGCGCGGCCGATCGGCGTGTATTCGGCGGCATGCCGCTCCTCCTCGGTACTGGAGCCGGTGGCAATCCAGCCCGGCGCCACGCTGTTGACCGTGACGCCCTGCTTGGCCACTTCCAGCGCCAGGCCCATGGACAGGCCGAGCATGCCGGCCTTGGCCGCGCTGTAGGCGGACTCGCCCGGGTTGCTGCCACGGGTGCCGGTGGTCGAGCTGATATTGACGATACGTCCGTAGCCGCGCGCACGCATGCCCGGCAACACGCCACGGGTGAGCAGGAAGGTGGTGGTCAGATTGCGGTTGAGCGACAGGTTCCAGGTAGCCAGGTCCATCTCGGCCAGCTCGGCGAACGGCTCCGGGCTACCCTGCATGGCCATGCCGGCGTTGTTCACCAGGATATCGATCTGCCCCCATTGCGCCTGCGCCCAGTCGACCAGTTCGGCCACCTGCTGCTCATCGGTCAAGTCGGCGGCGCGGGCACGTGCTTGAATACCTTCAGCGCACAACTCGGCAGCGCGCTGTTCGACCCGCGC
Organism: Aquipseudomonas guryensis; assembly: GCF_014164785.1. Taxonomy (GTDB): domain Bacteria; phylum Pseudomonadota; class Gammaproteobacteria; order Pseudomonadales; family Pseudomonadaceae; genus Aquipseudomonas; species Aquipseudomonas guryensis. Next base: position 1,006,359 of record NZ_JACJFN010000001.1, read on the forward strand.
GCTGCTGGCGGTGAGCAGCACGCGCACGCCCTGCTGGCCGAGGCGTCGGGCGATGGCCAGGCCGATACCGCTGTCGCTGCCGGCACCGCTGACCAGGGCCACTTGCTGTAGATTTGCCATACCTGCCACCACTTGTGATCACAAATTAAGGAAAATCTACCTCAATACCGCTCATAAGACATCTATTGACTTATTTGTGATCACAAATGAGCATGTGCAGATATTCGAACGAGGTGTTCAACATGACTGCCAGTGGTATCCGTCCATCCGCCGTAGAAGCCTTCGCCCAGCGCGAGCGTGAGCATTTTATCGCGCGCAACCCGAAATCCGTGGCCCTGGCCGAACGTGCGCGCAACTCTCTCTACGGCGGCGTGCCAATGCACTGGATGGCTGACTGGTCGACCCCGGTGCCACTGTTCGTCGAACGAGCCAAGGGCGCGCGCTTCTATGACGTCGACGGCCATGAGTACATCGACTTCTGCCTGGGCGACACCGGCACCATGTTCGGCCACTCGCCGGATCCGATCGCCAAGGCCATCGCCGAGCAGGGCAACAACGGCCTGACCACCATGCTGCCGGGCGAAGACGCAGTAGTCTGCGGCGAACTGCTGGCCGCGCGCTTCGGCCTGCCGTTCTGGCAGGTCACCGCCACCGCCACCGACTCCAACCGCTATGTGCTGCGCTGGGCCCGCGCGATTACCCAGCGCAAGACCCTGCTGGTGTTCGACGGCTGCTACCACGGCACCGTGGATGATGTGATGGTGCGCTGCATCGACGGCGAGACCGTACCGCGCTCCGGCCTGGTCGGCCAGGCCTACGACCTGACCCAGTACAGTCGTTCGGTGCCGTTCAATGACGTGGCCGCACTGGAAGCCGCGCTGGCGAAAGGTGACGTCTGCGCCTTGCTCTGTGAGCCGGCGATGACCAACATCGGCATGGTCCTGCCCGAGCCGGGCTTCATGCAGAAGTGCCGCGAGCTGACCCGTAAATACGGCGCACTGCTGATCATCGACGAGACCCACACCATCTCCACCGATATGGGTGGCTGCACCAAACTCTGGGATCTGGAGCCGGACTTCTTCGTGGTCGGCAAGCCGATTGCCGGCGGCGTGCCGTGCGGCATCTTCGGCTGCAGTGCGGCGATGGCCGAGGCCATGACCGCCGCGCGCAAACGCGCCAGCGAGGGAAGCCACGGCCACGGCCACAGCGGCATGGGCACCACATTGTCGGCCAACGCGCTGGCCATGCACTGCATGCGTGCCAACCTGGAACAGGTGATGACGCAGGCCGCCTATGACCACATGCTGCCGCTGGCCAAGCGCCTGGCCGACGGCTTCCGCAGCCTGATCGGCAAGCACGACCTGAAGTGGTCGGTGACCGAGCTGGGCGCGCGCAGCGAGTTCCAGTTCTGCCCGGTCTCACCGAAGACCGGCGCCGAGGCCGAAGCGGCGTTCCACGACGAACTGCAGATGGCCCTGCACCTGTACCTGATCAACCGCGGCATCCTGATCACCCCGTTCCACAACATGACCCTGTGCTGCCCGAGCACCACGGCGAACGATGTGGACAAGCTGATCAGCATGCTCGACCAGGCCCTGACCGAACTGCTGGCCATTCCCGGCGCCCGCGAGTAATTCACGTTCGTCGTAGCCCGGATGCAATCCGGGTTGGTCCCTTCCCGGATTACATCCGGGCTACAGATCACGCGTCACCGAACGCAATGAGGTATCCATGCAATTCGCCAATCCCCAGGAAGCCCGTGACTTCCTCGCCAAGCATCCCGAAGTGCGCAGCATCGAGCTGATGCTGATCGACGCCAACGGCATCCCGCGCGGCAAGCTGCTGCACCGCGATGAGCTGCTGGCCATCTACGAGAACGGCCGGCCGCTGCCCAGCTCGATCCTGGCGCTGACCATCCAGGGCGAGGACGTGGAAGAAAGCGGCCTGGTCTGGGAAGTCGCCGACGCCGACTGCTGGACCTACCCGCTGCCCGGCAGCCTGACCCTGCAGCCCTGGCGCGCCACACCGACCGGCCAGCTGCAGGTGAGCATGCACCCGACCCAGGGCCTGCCGGCCGCACCGGCCGATCCGCGGCATGTGCTGGTGCGCGCCATCGACCGGCTCAAGGCCGACGGTTACCACCCGGTGATGGCGGTAGAGCTGGAGTTCTACCTGCTGGATAAAACCCGCGACGCCAACGGCCGCCCGCAACCCGCGCTGCAAGCCAATGGCGTGCGCCCGCAGGCGCCGCAGGTATATGGCGTGTACGAGCTGGAGCAGCTGCAGCCGTTCCTCGACGACCTCTACGCCGCCTGCGAAGTGCAGGGTCTGCCGGTGCGCACGGCGATTTCCGAATACGCGCCCGGCCAGGTCGAGTTGACCCTGGAGCACCGCTTCGACGCGCTGCAGGCCATCGACGAAGGCGTGCGCTACAAGCGCCTGGTCAAGGGCGTAGCGAACAAGCACGGGCTGCAGGCCTGTTTCATGGCCAAGCCGTTCGGCGACCTGGCCGGCAGCGGCCTGCACATGCACGTCAGCCTGGCCGACGCCGCAGGCAACAACCTGATGGCATCCGAAGACCCGCATGGCACACCGCTGCTCAAGCACGCCATTGGCGGCATGATGGCCACGCTCAACGACGCCCTGGCGATCTTCTGCCCCAACGCCAACTCGTTCCGCCGCTTCCAGGCCAACAGCTACGCGCCACTGGCCAAGAGCTGGGGGGTGAACAACCGCACCGTGTCGTTCCGCGTACCGGGCGGCCCAGCCAAGAGCCGGCATGTCGAACACCGCATCTGCGGCGCCGACGCCAACCCCTATCTGGCGGCAGCGGCGATTCTTTCCGGCATCCATCACGGGATCAAAAACCAGATCGATCCGGGCGAAGAAATCATCGGCAACGGCTACGAGCAGGCCCGCGAGACCCTGCCGACCGACTGGCTGACCGCCCTGCGCGCCCTGGAGAACTCCAGCTGGGCCAGGGAAGCGCTGGGCGAGGACTTCCTCAAGGTGTTCCTGGCGATCAAATGGAACGAGTTCCGCCAGTTCATGGGTGAAGTCGGCGAGCAAGACTGGCGCTGGTACCTCACTCACGCCTAACCCTACGCAAAGCGCAGCCAACCCTTTGTGCAAACGGAGTCTGTAATGAGCCAACCCGTGGTACTGATCAGTGGCGCCGCCGGGGGCGTCGGCCGGGCCCTGGCCCAGCGTTTCCACCAAGGCAACTGGCGGGTCGCAGTGACCGACCAGAACGGCGCCGGCCTGGCCCAGCTCGGCCATGAGCTGCCACTTGCAGGTTCTATCACCGCCGACCTGCGCACGGCTGAGGCCTGCCGCGAGGTGGTCAGCCGGGTGCTCGGGCGCTGCGGCCGCCTGGACGCTCTGGTGAATGCCGCCGGCGTCTGGCGCGAAGGGCCGGTGGACGAGTTCAGCGAAGAGGATTTCGACCTGCTCATGGCCGTCAACCTCAAGGCGCCCTTCTTCATGTGCTCGGCGGCGATTCCCCATCTCAAGGACAGCCGCGGCGCCATCGTCAATATCTCCAGCGATGCCGGACGCCAGGGCAACCAGAACGCTGCGGCCTACTGCGCCAGCAAAGGCGGCCTGACCTTGCTCGGCAAGACCCTGGCGCTGGACCTGGCGCCCTTCGGTGTGCGCTGCAACACCGTATCGCCGGGCGATATCGACACGCCGATGCTGGCCTTCCAGGCCGAGCAATATGGCAACGGCGACCCGCTCGGCTACTACCGCAGCCTGCTGGCCAAGTATCCCCAGGGTGAGACCGCACGCTTCGTCCAGCCCAGCGAGGTAGCCGAACTGGTGTACTTTCTCTGCCAGCCCACGGCGGCAGCCATCACCGGCGCCGACCTAGCCATCGACCTGGGCCTGTCGGCCGGCAAGTAAGCCCGCGACTAGAACCTCGCCGCGCTGCTGGTCTTGTAGTAGCGCCCGGCGACGCTGATACCGGCGCCGCCATAGGCCTGGCACTCCTCGCCAAAGGCCTCCAGCACGCGCATGTCGGCGCCATTCCACAGCAGCTCCACCGCGCACCCCGCCGCCAGCCCGGCTTCATTCAGGCTGAAGTGCGGGCCTGTGCCGCTGATGCTGCCATTCAGCTCGCCGATGGCTGCCGGGCCGTATTCCTCGATCTGCGCACCGGCCCGCAAGGGGCTGAAGAACACCCGGTAGCCATTGCCCTGGCGCTGGATATCCAGGCTGCTCCACGCCCCCTGGCCGGCATAGCGCAGGTAGTGCCCCTCGACCGTCGCGGCCAGCGCCGGGTAGTCCAAGGCAGCGGCGAGCTTGCCCATATTGTGCCGCGTCGCCGGCCCCTGCAGGCCATTGTCCAGCGCCACTTCCAGCCAGGCGCGGGCCATGCCGGGATCGCCGGCCTTGAGGTTGGCCAGCAGCAGATTGTTCAGTGCCAGCTCCTGCTGTGCCGCGTCACCCTCCTCGGAACGTCGCAGTTGCCGTTCGAATGCCGCAATGGCCTCGCTGTAGCGTCCCGCCTGGTAGGCGGCGCTGCCGGCCTGGTTGCATTGGGCAGCGCTGTCGCACGCCTGCTCTGCCGCAGTGCACAGAGCGCCGAAAGGGAGCAACACCAGCAAACCGTAACAGCGCAGGATGAACATGAGGTCAACCTCCTGAAAGGGCAACGGCCCAGCTTAGCGGGTGGCGCGTGCCCCCGGCATGCAGCCAGCCCGGCGGCCACAAACTTGCATGCCCAGCCGCGCTGGTGCGGCGAAGATCGAGAGCAGCACCTATAACAACAAGCAGACCCCCGCAGGACTGCATGCGCCAGCACATACCTTATCTGCCTATGAGAAACGCATGGAACTTGGAACCAACAAACTGTCGATGACAGTGCTGATGACCCCGGATATGGCCAATTTTTCCGGGAAAGTCCACGGCGGCACCCTGCTCAAGTACCTCGACCAGGTCGCCTATGCCTGCGCCAGCCGCTATGCCGGCAGCTACGTGGTGACCCTGTCGGTGGATCAGGTGATCTTCCGCGAACCGATCAATGTCGGCGAGCTGGTGACCTTCCTCGCCTCGGTCAACTACACCGGGCGCACCTCGATGGAGATCGGCATCAAGGTGATCACCGAGAACATCCGCGAACGCTCGGTGCGCCACACCAACAGTTGCTTCTTCACCATGATCGCCGTGGACGACAACGGCCAGTCGCAGATGGTACCGACCCTGCAGCCGGCGACGGCCGACGAGCAGCGCCGGTTCGCCCAAGCCCAGCAACGCCGGGCCATCCGCGAAGAGCTGGAGCAGCGCTATCGGGTACTGAACGCCGAAGGCTAGATAGCGACTGCGATCGCGTAGGCTGCCCCCGGCGCAATGCCGGGGCGCACCCCCTCAACCCGGCACCACCTCGGCCTGCCGGCGCAGCGACCACAGCCACTCCAGCGCCCAGATCAGCAGCAGCGAAGCACCTACCAGCGGGAACAGCACGCCGAGCAGCAGCATTATCGCCACCCCGCCTTTCCACAGCGGCAGGTCATGCCGCAGCGGCGGCACACCGAAACGCCCCTGCGGACGTCGCTTCCACCACATCACCAATCCGCTGAGCGAGCCCAGCAGGATCAGCAGGCAAACGCCGAGCATGACCAACTGGTTGGCCAGGCCGAACAGCTTGCCCTCGTGCAGCATTGCCCCGCTCTCCACCGTGCGCGCCACCAGGCCGTAGTCGGCCCAGCGGATATCGGCCAGCACCTGGCCGCTGTACTGATCGAGATGCAGGGTGGCGTCATGCCGCGGGTCGTCGGCGAACAGAGCGACGGTGAACACACCGGTTTCATCTGCCGGCAGGGTCACACTGTAGCCGGGGGCCACGCCGAGGCGATTGGCTGTGTCGACCACCTGTTGCAGGGCGATGCGTCCACTGGCCGCCGGCGCCACGCCAGCCTCGGCGTGGTGCGCAGCATGGCCGGTGGAAACCGGCAGCGGGGTGTTTTCCACCGCCCAGGCCACGGTCTGATCCGCCGCACTGTTGAGGCTGCGTGCCTGCACGGTCGAGGTCGGCACATCGGTCCACATCGCCGCCGGGAAGTGGTTCCAGGCGCCGGCGAATTTCTCGCCCCAGAAACCGGTCCAGGTCATCCCGGTGAGCAACATGAACAACAACAGGGCGCTGCCCCAGAAGCCACTGACCGCATGCAGGTCGCGCCACAGCAGACGCCCACGGGCAGACAGGCGCGGCCACAAGACACCGGCGCCACCCTGGCCGCGTGGCCACCAGAGGTACAGGCCGGACACCACCAGCACCACGCCCCAGCCGGCGGCCAGCTCGATCAGCCGATCACCGACAGTGCCGATCAGCAGCTCACCGTGCAGGGCGCGGGCGATGGCCTGCAGGTTGTCCTGGGCATCCTGCGTGCCGAGTACGGCGCCACTGTAGGGATCGAGGAACAGGTTGAGTTTGCGCCCATCCAGGGTGGCAACGAACTGCGCGCTGCGATCGGCGGCGGGCGCTGGCAGGTACTGGCTGACCTGCGCCTGCGGGTAGGCCTGCTGCAGGCGCTGCAACTGCGCATCGGCGGACAGCGCCGCGCCGCCCGGCTGCACGTTGAGCAGCTCGGGGTACATCAGCTGGTCGAGCTGCGGCTTGAACAGGTAGACGATGCCGGTCAGCGCAAGCATCAGCATGAACGGGATGACGAACAGGCCAGCATAGAAGTGCCAGCGCCAGGCCAGGTTGTAGAAAGACGGGGTGCGTACAGTCATGGAGCAGTTGCCTCGTATCGAACAGCTTCGGCGCCAGCGCCCGCTGGACGGGGCGGCGGCACGGTACGCCAACGGCCATGCAGAAGCGGGGCACGCGGGCGGGACACAAGCGAATCAGCTCGACAGAACGGGCGGCGCGCGTGGATGAGAGGCGGGAAAAGGCGGTGCGGCGTGCGGCACCGCGACTTGGCGCTGCACCACAGGCACGGCGGCCAGCGGGGCGCGGGCCAGCGCCGGTGGCAGGCTGGAGGTCAGCGCCGGCGAGGTGAACAGCAGGGTGCAGTAACCACACTTGGCCCACAGCGCATCGTGGTCGCCGGCCGCGTGCGAACTGCCATCCTCGGCCGCGCAACTCAGCTCGCTCATCCAGCCCGGCACGGCGCCCTGCTCCGCCGGCACCAGCGCCTGCGACAACAACGGGCCGAATGCCAGCAGGAACATGGCCAGCAGGGCGAGGCGGATGCCGGAGCCTGTAGGTCTGCAGTGGGTCAACGGGTTACTCGGCTGGCCGGGGGAGAAAGTGGCGCCATGCTAAACCAGCAGCAGTGCGGGCAGAAGCATAGCCAAGGAAAGGCTACCGGCCATCAGAGCTGCACGCAGCGCCCAAAATCCTTCTGTGGCAACGGCCCGTCGAAACACAGACGGTTCTGCTCATCGAGGCGCGGCGGCTGCTTGGCGTAATACGGATTGCCGCGGTGCCGCAGCGCAGCCAGCTGTGCTGCCGTCACGGGCCCGGACGGCAGTTGCAGACTCAGGTTGACCAGCTTGATCTTGCTGTCGAGGTCCTGCACCCGGCCGACATATTCGACGAAGTCGGCACCGGCAATATCCAGCAGGATATTGCCGACACGGTTGCGCAGACCGGTATTGGGCACTGGCAGCTGAGGTCTTTTTTTCACCAGTGCGGCGAAGACCGCGGGTTCGGTGCGTGACAACTGGATCACCTGGCGATGGGGCAGCAGGCTGGCATTGATAGTCATCTGCGGTTTGTAGTCGAGCCACAGCGAAGCCTCTTCCAGCAGCGACGGAATATCCTCCTCGCGCAGGTTCTCCAGCATCACCGCACCGAGCAGAAACTCGCGCTGCATGGCCAGGACCAGAGAACGCTCGGCCGGCCTCAACTTAACCAACGGGGTGGGCTGCGGCACCAGCTCCGCGCGATGCAGGCGCACCAGCCACTCCAGGTTGCGGTTGAGCATGGCCACCAGGGTCATCTTCATGACCAGCTGATCGGCCTTGCCCAGTTGGCGGCGTATGCCCGCCTGATCCTCCTCCAGCAAGGCCAGCGCAACCTTGCCCTCACCAGCCAACGCCAGCTGCAGGGCCTGCAAGCTCAGCAGCTGCTGGGCGCGCGCCAGGTACAGCAGCGGCGGCAATGGTTCGGCCAGCCCTGGCGAACTGAGCGTGCGGTAGTCCTGCAAGCGCAGAAAATAGCGATAGCGGCTTAGCAATGCCGCGTGTTCGGCCAGTACCTGGGGCAAGCGCTCCTGACGTTGCAGCAGGCTGGTAAAGCAGCTGGGCGCCTCGATCGAACAGAACTCGGCACCAGCAGGCAGGATCAAGCTGGCTTGCGCCGCAGGCTTGAAGCCCTGCACCGGGCCATGGCTCGCCAGCCACTGTTCGTAGGCCTGCAGCCGGGCCGCGCCCAGGGCTGCCGGCGAATGCCGCAACGGTGCATCCAGCCCGGCCAGGAACACATAGGCGGCGCTCTGTGTCGGCTGGCTGCGCGCCTGCTCCAACCATTGCTGCACTTCGGCACTGGGCGGCTCGTCGCGCAACCAGAGGTAGGCACCACCGGCACAGCCCAGCACCAGGCATAGCCCGCACAGCCACTTGATCACCCGCATATCCACCCTCGTCTCAGCACTGCGCGGACGCTAACCAACAACACCGCTGATCGCAAGCTGGGCTGAGCGCGATCAACAGGATCGGTTAAGCTGCCTGGGTTAACGCTGGAGTTGTCATGCTGAGCCTGACCGATCTGACCCTGCTGCTGTTGTGTGCCGCCATCGCCGCCTGGTTCTGGCGCGGCCACGGTATTCGCGAGCGTGCCCTGGAGCTGGTCAAGCGCCACTGCGCCAAGCTGGATATCGAGCTGCTCGACGGCAACGTCGCCCTGCGCCGCCTGGCGCTACTGCGCGATGCCCGTGGCAATCGCCGCCTGGCCCGGCTCTACGATTTCGAGTTCACCGTTACCGGCGAGCAGCGCCTGAGTGGCAGCATCAGCATGTTTGGTCAGCAGCTCGGGCGCATCGATCTGGACGCCCATCCATTCCAGGCGCCAGCCGCCTTCGATGACAAGGTGATCCAGCTGGACGACTGGCGGCGCAATCACCCGAAGGCACCCGAGCAGCGGCGCATCGACTGAGAACCTGTCCATGCGACCCGGCCATGTCGATGTTCAGCGCAAAGTTGTACAGCCGGCATCCTGCTCCAGCCAGCCGAGCCACCAACCGATACCCGGCTGCAGGGCATCGGCCCAGCCCGTCTTGCCATACAGCGTACACCCCGGCCCTTTTCCTGCCGGCTGATGGCGCGCACCCGTGCCTGCACGTGGGGTGATGGCGCGCTAAAGCGGAGCGCCGCCGGACTGCGCAAGCCGGGCGCGTATCTGCTGCCAGTGTTCGCTACAGGCATAGGTCATCGGCCAGCGCAGCAGCCGACACTTGCCGCGGTGCCAACGTCCGCGCTGCTGGTTACGGCCGCACTCCTCACGTAGCCACTGCGGGTCGAAACCGCTCCACTCGCCGGCCACACTCCAGGCATTGCGCCAGACCACCGGCGCCACTTCGTAGTAGAAAATCTGCTCCAGCTCGGCAAGCGGCAGGCCGCTGTCACGCAGGGTGCACACGATGGCGTCGAGCGTCGTGGCAGTGATTTCGGTATCCAGCCACAGATCGGCCAGCGCCAACCAGACGGCCTCGCGACTGGCCGGCATCTCAGCTGCGCTGCAGGAGGAAGTCGAGCACCCGCTGCGCGGTCTGCGCCGGTTTCTCCTGCATGAAGCAGTGCCCGCCCTCGACTTGCTGCTCGCGCACTGCCGGGTTGCTCGCCGCCAGACGCTTCGCCGACTTGCCGACGAACGGGTAACTCTTGACCCCGTGCAGCAGCAAGGTCGGCGTATGCACCTTGGCCAGCGATGGCCACAGGCGTTTGGGGAAGGAGCTGAAGATATCCACCTCGCGGCTGGGCCGGCATTTCAGCTCGACGCCGCCTTCGGCCACATCTTTCAGCGCATGGTCGACATAGGCCTGCAGGGCCTCGTCGGTCCAGCCGCGGAAAATGCCGCGGCCTTGCAGCAGGGAAAACGCCGTGGCGCGATCCGGCCAGTGCTTGCGCCGCGCCGCCGACTTCTTCGCCATGACATTGCGCCGGTGCAGGCCGAGCAGTTCGGACAGGCCCATGACGCCGATCATCGGCGGGCTGAACAGAACCGGATCGAGCAGCACCGCACGCTGAAACAGCTGCGGATGGTGCGCCAGGATCAGACTGGTCAGCACGCCGCCGAAACTATGGCCGAGGGCAAAACGCGGCACCGCGCCGAAGATCCCGAGGCCGGCCTCGAAGGCCTCCACAGCCAGCTCGGCGCTGCGGTTCCAACCATGGAAACGGCCACCGTGTTCAGTTTCACCGTGGCCCTGGACATCGCACAGCCACAGGTCGAAATGCTCGGCCAGCAGCGCCAGCATGGGCTCGTAGGTGCGCCCGCAAAATCCGTTGCCATGCAGGAAGTGCAGCAAGGGCTTGCCCGAAGGCGCGCTGTGCCAGCCGGTCAGGGTGAAGCCGGCGGAACTCGGGTGGGACCAGGGGAGCAGGTGCATGGGGAAGGCCGCAGAGAAAGTCTGCGGCTAGTGTACCCAGCAGGCTTGAGCGCGTCAGGCGGGTAAAGTCGCCGAATGCTCGGCAATAAAGCCATCCAATAGCCGATTCAGCGCCTCGGGCTGATCCAGCGGGGTGGCATGCCCCGAATCGGCGATCACCTCCAGGCGGGCGTTGCGCAACTGCGCTACATAGGCCTGCTTGTAGGCCAGCGGGGTGTAGTCGCGATCACCGGCCACCACCAGCAAGGGTGTCTCCACCGCCTGCACCGCCGGCAGGCTCGACCAGCCGGGGATCGCCCGCATGGCATGCATATAAGAGGTCTGCTCGTTGCCGGCGATGCGTTGGGTCACCAGTTCGCGCAGGGCCTGCTGTTCGGGTTTGGGGAACAGCTTGCCGGCGAGCATGCGCGCCAGCCCCGGCAGGCCGAACAGGCGCACCAGGCTCAGGCGCAACCAGACCTGCAGGCGAATGCGCCAGGAGTCGACGATGAAACTCGGCGCGCTGTTGATCACCACCGCGGCGCGCACCAGCTGCGGCTGATCGGCGAGCAACTGGAAGGTCAGCATGCCGCCCATGGAGATACCGACCAGGATGCACGGCTGAATCTGCTTGGCGCGAATGAAGTCGGCAATGTCCGCGGCCAGCTCGGCCATGCTCACCGGCGCGCGCAGCGGTTCGCTCTGGCCATGGCCACGCACATCGAGGGCGAAGACCTGGCAATAACGCGCCAAGTGCTCGATCTGCGGTTGCCAGTCGAGTAGCGAAGAGCCCAACCCGTGCAACAGCAGCACCGCGTCACCCTGACCCTGGCTGATATAGGCAAAACGCCCACCGGGCAAGTTTATATAGTCCATATCCAGAAACTTCCCTTGAATAATAAATGGCCGCGAAAGTTCGTTACCCGGAAAGTCCGGATAATTAAAAAGTTGCACTCTTGGATAACTAATTAATTGTCTTAGCGGATAAATCCGGCTATTTGCCTTGCCCTGGCAAACCCCCTAGAATCGTGCCGCGCCAGCTCGAGAATGGATCATGTACAGCATTACCAGCCCCACCCAGGCACGCAGCAAGAAAGCCCTTGAGCGCTTTCTCAATGTTGCCGCCGAACTGCTGGCGAACAATCAGTTCGAGGAAACCGGTATTTCCCAGGTCGCCCAACTCGCCGAATCCTCGGTGGGCACCTTCTACCGTCTGCTCGGCGACAAGGACATGCTGCTGTACGCCGTGCACGACCGCTTCGTCGAGCAGAGCCGGCTGGCCATCGACAGCCTGGTGGCCGAGCTCGGCAGCCAGGACCTGTCCCTCGAGGCGCAGATCGAAAGCCTGATCCAGGGCATGATCCGCCTGTTCAACGGCAGTGAAGGCCTGCTCCGTGCCCTGATCCGCCGCAGCTCGGCCGACCTGCAGTTCCGCCAGCGCTTCCACCAGCTCAACGCCTACATCGGCCAGACCTTCTGCCGCATCGCCCTGGCGCGCCGCAGCGACATCGGCCACCCGCATCCGGAACAGGCCGCCGACCTGGCCGCGCACATGCTGCTCGCCGGGATGAACTACTTCACCATGGTCGGCAGCCTCGGCGTGACCCCCCGGGAAGTTGTTCCCGGGGAACTTTCGCGGCTGATCTGCAATTACCTGGAAGTTACCCACGCCTAACGTCGACTGTCGCGGCGTAATTGCGCCGGGGTGAAGTCCGTCGGTTTAAGGGCAATATCAAACTGATCCGCCGGCTCTTCATTGGACAATATGCCAATCACATAGCGGCCACCGATCAAGTCATATACCGCATCGCCCTTGGTCCAGATCAGCGGCTGGTCATACATGTTGATGGTGTAGGACTCGCCGAGGCGCCAGAGGTTGTCGCGGTTATCGTAGTGGTCGACCACCAGGATCTGGTAGCTGTCCTCGTCGAAATAGAAGTCGCGCTGCTTGTACTGATGGCGTTCGCCGGCCTTCAACGTGGCGCGCACATGCCACACGCGGTGTAGCTCGTAGCGCAGCAGGTCGGGGTTGACGTGGCCGGCCTTGACGATGTCGCTGTACTTGTTGGTCTTGGCGGCGAAGCGGTAGTTGTTATAAGGCACATACAACTCTTCCTTGCCCATCAGTTTCCAGTCGTAGCGATCCGGCGCGCCGGAGAACATGTCGAAGTTGTCGGTGGTGCGCATGCCTTCGGAGGCCGTGCCGGGCGAGTCGTAGGCCACGTTCGGCGTGCGTCGCACACGGCGCTGGCCAGCGGCGTAGAGCCAGGCCAGGCGGGGTTCCTTGACCTGGTCGACGGTCTCGTGGACCAGCAGCTCGGTACCCGCCAGACGCGCCGGCGCCAGCACTGACTGGCGGAAGTAGAACAGCACGTTGCCGTTGTCCTTGCTGGCGTCGCCGGCGTCCTGGTTGAACAGGAACAGGTCCTCGATCTGGGTCATGAAGTAGTCGCCGCTGGCATGCGGCACCGCCTGGGCGTAGTAGCGTTTGACGCTGTCGCCGCGGTAACGCACCAGGTGGTTCCACAGCACTTCCAGTGCCGACTGTGGAATCGGGAAAGGCGTGGCGGTCTTGAAGTCGGCGATGCCGTTGCCGTCCGCGATCAGCTTGGCGCTGGTGGCGTTGGCCTTGATCGCCGCATACACCTTGTCCGGGTAGGAGGCCGAGCGGCGGGTCGGGTAGACCTGCAGTTTCCAGCTATCCGGATAGCGCGCCAGCATGGCCCGCTGGCCCGGGCTGAGCTGCTGGCTGTACTGCGCGGCATTGGCGTGGCTGATGCTGAACAGCGGCTGGTCGGCGGCGAACGGGTCCTTGTAGCCGGCTACGGGGTCGAAAGCATCGCTGCGCGGCGCCAGGCCACCGTCCCAGGCGGGAATGGTGCCGGCGGCATTGCCGGCCTTCTCGGCGCCCAGCGGGGTGAGGTCCTGACCCAGGCGCGCGGCCTGTTCGGCACTGACTTGCGCCTGCACCAGGGGCGCGGCCAGGAGCATGGCGACCAGCAAACCGCTGTGGAGAAATCCTGTCTTGTACATGTCGGTTCGTCCCTTGGTCAGAAGCTGTATTTGACGTTGAAGCTGAGGAAGTCGCGGTCGCTGCGCTTGTTCGACAGGCCGCCGCCGCTGTAGTCGACGTACTTGGCGCCGACGGTGAAGGACTCCTTGTAGATCGCATCGAGGCCCAGCGAGTAACTCTGCGCTTCTTCATCCAGGCCGTTGGTTAGCTGGGGGGCGACGCCGTTGATGCTGTACTGGTAGCTGACGTTGGGCACCAGGTTCACCAGGTTGAACACGTTGGTGTAGGTCAGCTGCATGCTGACCTGGCCACCGTAGGCGCTGCTGGTTGCCTCGTAGTAATCGACATCCGACTCCAGGCCCTGTACACGGCTGGCAACCAGCTCGGAGAACAGGGTTGCCGAGTCGGCGCCGAACAGGCCGGTGAAGTTGTAGATACCGACCAGCGAGGCCTGGTACATGTCCTTCTCGCGGTAGCCATCCAGCTTGCTGCCCACCGGTAACCCGCTGAGGCTGCCAAGCAGGGCATCCGGCAGGTACTCGTTGAGGCCGAGGGCGATCGGTGTATCCGGCCGGTAGCTCAGCTCGCCGGCCAGCGACAGGCCATTGAAGATGCTGTCGCCACTGATCGAGGTGTTGAAGCTGATGCCGTACAGATCACGCTTTTCCAGGTACTCGGCGTAGTAGCGCGAGCTGCTGGCATCGGGCAGCACGCCGGCGCCCGGCAGGGTCACCGGCTGGCCCACGGTCAGGCCGATCATCGGCACCTGCATGTTGTAGCGCAGGTAGTAGAAGCCCAGCTCGGTGTCGTTCAGCTCCGGCACGTACCAGCGCAAGGCCGCGCCGTACTGCGCGGAATCGTCACCATCGATGTCCTTGCCGCGCTGGATAAAGGTGCTCGGCAGATACCCGCGCAGCAGATCGTTGACGAAGCCGGGGGCCAGGCTGTCGGCATAGGCCTGGGCTGCTGCCGGGTTGTCGAACGCCAGTGGTTCGCCGACCAGCCCGGTCGCGGCCTCCTGCAGGGGCGAAGCAGACAGGTAGTCGCAGCCTTCTCCCAGCACATCGAGGGTCGAGTAGTAGGTGCCGCAGGGATCGATCTTCGACGCTTCCCAGGCCCAGCCCGGCTGCCAGTAGCCCTCCAGGGTGAGGTTGTCGCGTAGCTCAAAGGAGCCGGAAACCATGAAGGTCGGCATGTAGGCCTCCTTCAGCTCCGAGCCGGGCGCGCGCAGGGCGTTGATGTCCACCGGGTTGGTGGCGCCGATGCCGTTCTGGTAGTACAGGCCCTCGCCCCAGTTGATCACCTGGCGGCCGAGGCGGGCATTGAGGTCACGCTCGTTGACTGTCCAGCTGCCGTAGACGAAGGCATCGAGCAGGTCGGCGCTGGAGCCGGCCTCCTCCAGGCCGTCATTGCTGATCTCGCGGTGACGGCGCTCGTCGTCTTCCAGCTCGAAGTCATAAAAGGTGCGGCCGCGAACGAACACGCCGTAGCGATCCTGGTAGCGCAGGTCCAGCTCGGACACCGCCTTGACCACTTCAGAGAACAGTTCGCCCTTGCGGAAGTTGAGGTTGCCGTCGTCCGAGTTGATCAGCCCGGCATTGCTGCCCTTGCCGCCATTGGCACGGGCGATCAGCTTGTTGTCCTGATCCTCCATGCGGTAGCTGACGCCATAGGACAGCGTTGTATCGAGCGATGTGGTCCAGTCGCCCGAACGCACCTGAAATGCCTGTGCCACCCCTATGGGCAGCGTGCCAAGCAATGCCAGACCAGCAAGTGCCAAGCCCTTTCCTTGGTCAGTCACGATGACCTCCAGCTGTTGTTTTTATCGGAATCGGAACATCGGTTCCGAATCAATTTAGCTGCGTCACCGGACGCTGGCAAGACCACCCGTTATTTTTTTGCCAACTCCTCTGCCACTTAGCTGCGCCAGCCATCGCACGACGAAAATATGGCGCCAATAAATAGAGCATTTCCGCAAAAGCCGGCGTCTACTGACTTGTCACTCACACAAAGCAGGAGCAGCAGTATGCCGACTGCCTACCTCTCTCGTTCTCTTCTCGCCGCCATCCTGGTGCTGACTGGCGCAACAGCCTGGGCCGAATCGCGCTGCAGCGAAAATACCAGTAGCCAACCGGCCACCCTCATCTGCAGCTACAAGACTCTCCCGATCGATTCCGGCAGCGCCGGCAAGCGCAAGGTGGTCTACCAGATCCCGATCGGCAAGGCGCCGGCAGGTGGTTGGCCGGTGGCGCTGCTGTACCACGGCTCCCTGGCCACGGTGAACACCTTCAGCTACCACAGCGACATGCCCTTCGGCGCCTATCATCAGGGCAAGCTGATAAAGGCCCTGTTGGACAGCGGCTATGCAGTCGTCGCGCCCAACGCCCTGACTGCCAAGGATGCCTGGCAGACCAACGCCCCCGAGTACGCCAACAACTACCAGCAAAGTAACGACTACCTGTTCTTCAACAACCTGTTCAGCGCCATCGCCACTGGCAAGTTCGGCCCACTGAACAAGCAACGCCAGTACGCCGGTGGCATGTCCAGCGGTGGCTACAACACCAGCCGCATGGCCGTGTCCTTCCCCGGCAAGTTCAAGGCCCTGGCCATTCAGTCGGCGTCCTATGCCACCTGCGTCGGAGCGCCCTGCGAAGTGCCGGCATTGCCAGCCAATCATCCGCCCACCCTGTTCGTGCATGGTCAGGCGGACTGGGTCGTGCCCTGGACCAGCATGCAGCCCTACCACGACCGCATGCTCTACCAGGGCCTGAAAACCGCGCTGTATAGCGAACCCAGCGGTGGCCATACCTGGTTCGTCAGCAGCCCAGGGCAGATACTCAACTGGTTCAAGCAGCACCCTTGAACCGCTTCTGCAGTGGGATTTCTCGATCTCCCTGGCGAGCGCTCTAGCTCGCCAATTTCCCCGAACAGGCTGAACCGTTATCCGTACAGACCCCGTCTTCCGTGGCCTGTAGCCACTTGACGGAATCGGAATTCCGTTTTCTATTGAAAGGGCGGTACACAATAACAACGGAGAAATACTGCCATGCCCACTGCCCGCTTTCGCCGTTTTACCCCACTGTTCGTCCTGCTCCTGAGCGGCCTGTTGCACAACGCGGCCGCGGCCGAGTCGCGCTGCAGCGAACGCAAGAAGAGCCTGCTGCTACCGGCCAAGGTCAGCTGCAGCTACCAGTCCACCTGGATCGACTCCGGCCTGGTCGGCCAGCGCAAGGTGATCTACCAGACGCCCCTCGGCAGCCCTCCCGCCGGCGGTTGGCCGACGGTACTGATCTACCAGGGCTCGTTCTTCCCGCTGGATAACTTCACCTACTACAGCAACCAGCCGTTCGGCGGCTTCTACGAAGGCAAGCTGGTACAGACCCTGTTGGACAACGGCTATGCGGTGATCGCGCCCAGCGCCCCGGCCGACCTGTTCTGGCAAACCAACATCCCCGGCCTGGCCCAGGCCTATGAACTGAGCACCGACTACGACTTCCTCGGCAATGTGTTCGACGCCATCGCCAGCGGCCATTTCGGCCCGCTGAACAGCCAGCGCCAGTACGCCACCGGGATTTCCAGCGGCGGCTACAACACCAGCCGCATGGCCGTGTCCTTCCCTGGCAAGTTCAAGGCCCTGGCCGTCCAGTCCGGCTCCTACGCCACCTGCAGCGGCCCGTTGTGCGTGGTGCCCGATGAGCTGCCGACCGACCATCCACCGACCTACTTCCTGCACGGCTTCGTCGACCTCACCGTGCCGTGGTGGAGCATGGACCTGTACTACGAGCGCCTGCTCTACCACGGCATCGAAACCGCGCGTTACACCGAGCCCCTGGGCGGTCATGAATGGTTCGCCGCCTCGCCCGGCAGGATCCTCGCCTGGTTCAACGGCCACCCCTGATGACCGTTCGCGGGCAGCCCCGGCGCTGCCCGCTTCCCCCTTATCTGCCCACCTGCACCCGACTCGACCTGTTCGCGGCGGTCGACCAGTTGGCCGAGGAGTCCGACGGCGCCCTCAATACACTGATGCCCGGCGCGCAGCAGACCCACCAATACCAGCGCCAACTCGGCGAGATCGAAGCCAAGTGGCGCTATATCGAACCGTCGCTGCGCAACTATCAAAGCTCGGCAATCCCGTCGCTGGTCAACCGCTACAGCGCGCGGATCATCGAAACCATCGCCAGGCTGCCGCTGGCCAGCGCCGAGAGCGAGGCCAACGTCAGTCGCTGAGCCGGCAGGCACGCATGCCGCGTTGCAGCTCTGCCTCGTTCTGCGCTTCGCTGAAGATCAGCTCCAGCCGCGAATCCTTGCGCCACTCGCTGTTCTGCCAGTGCAGGGCCTGACCGTGCAGGGCATTGGCCGACAGCCAGCCGGCATTGCTCTGCAGCACCAGCTTGGCCCGCCGCCAGGGCAGGCTGCCCAGCCACTGCTGCACCCGCAGCAGCTCGAAGCGCTGGCTCGGATGCCAGCGCCAACCGATGCTCCAACCCTCGACCTGCTGCTGGATCTGGCAGATCGGCTCGGCAGCATCGCGCCATAGCACCGCGACCGGCGCCTGCCCCTGGGGCAAAGCCACAGCCTCAGCCGCCTGACCAGCCCGGCTCGCATGACCGGGCAAGGCGCTGAAATCCAGCTGCCCGTGACTAGTCCAGAGCATGGGCAGCGCAGGCAGCTGGGCACGCAGTTGTTCACGGGCGGTTTCGTCCAGCGCTTCGGCCTTGTTCAGCAGCAGCAGGCCCATGCTGCCCAGGGCATCCTGCTGCGCTGCTGGCAGCGGCTCACCGGCGGCCAGCGCGGCGGCATCCAGCACCATCACCGGCGGTTGCAGGGCCAGCACATCGCGCCAGGGCAGCTCGCGCAGTTGCTGCAACAGCTCGGCGGGATGGCCCAAACCAGATGGCTCGATCAGCAAACGATGTGGCCGCGCCTTGCGTAAGAGACGACCGAGGCCAACCTGAAACGGTGCGCCATTGACGCAGCACAGACAGCCGCCAGCGACCTCGGCCAGGCTGATGCCATCGGCGTCGGTGGTCAGCAGTGCGGCATCCAGGCCGATCTGGCCGAACTCGTTGATCAGCACCGCCCAGCGCTCATCCGCCGGCTTCTGCGTCAGCAGGTGGCGGATCAGGCTGGTCTTGCCGGCACCCAGCGGGCCGGTGATCAGATGGGTCGGGATATTCGTCAGCATGGCCCTATGGTGCGGTTTTGCCGCCGCGCAGAAAAGGCTAAAGTCGCCCCTTTGCACACAAGGACAAACGGGATGCGTTCGATTGCTGTCGTACTGCTGCTGGGGCTGGCGGGCCAGGCCTGGGGCGAAGCCTGCGTGATCCACAGCCAGGGCAACCAGGTGGATGTGAAGATCTGCCAGCAGAACCGCAGCATCCCGGCCAACCTGTTCCGCGGCGGCTTCTGCGCGCCGCAGCTGCAGGGGCAGAAGGTCGAGGTCAGCTTCGTCGAACAATGCCCCAGCGGCGCCTTCGGCGAGTGCCGCAACGCGCGGGTCGGCGGCACCCCCTATCAGCAGGATATCTTCTACTACGGCGTCGAAACCGATGCGCGCTACCTCAAGCCGGCCTGCGAGCAGCAGAGCAAGGGCGTGTGGATGGCGCGCTGAGTCAGTCGCTCAGCGGCAGTTCGAAATAGAAGGTCGAGCCCTCGCCCACGCGGCTGTGAAAATCGATACGCCCGCCCATACGCTCCAGCAACTGCCGGGTGATGGCCAGGCCCAGGCCGGTTCCGCCCTTGCTGCGCGTGTCGGAACAGTCGGCCTGGGTAAACTTGTCGAATACCCTGGGATGGAACTCCGGCGCAATGCCGAGGCCATGATCCTGCACGCTGACCCTGGCCCAGCCCTCGCATAGGGCGATGCTGATTTCCACCTCAGCGCCACTCGGAGAAAACTTGGCCGCATTGGACAGCAGGTTGTTCAACACCTGCTCCAGGCGCAGCGCATCGACGCGAACCCAGGCGTCCACCTGACTGCTCAGCTTGAGCTTTACCCCGTGCTGTTCGGCATACCCCTGGTTGTTGCGCACGGCCAATTCGACCAGCGGCAGCAGCGCCTGAGGTTGCAGGTTGAACACCATCTGCCCGGCCAGCAGCTTTTCCATATCCAGCAGGTCATTGACCAGCAGGGCCAACTGCTGGCTGTTCTGCCGGGCGATTTCCAGCATATCCCGAGCCTTGTCCGGCAGCTCGCCGAGCACACCACCACTGACCAGGCCGAGCGCCCCGGTAATCGATGTCAGCGGGGTACGCAGTTCATGGCTAACAGTGGCCACGAACTCGCGCTGCATCCTGGCCAGGCGCTTTTCTTCGGTAATGTCTTCGACCATCGACCAGATCTGCCGCTGCCCCTGAGCGTCGGTCAGCAACAAGCCCTTGACCCTTACCGTAAAGCGGCTGCCATCGCGGCGCAGCAACTCCTTTTCATAAGGGCCGAAGCGACCTGAACCCATCAGTTGCCGCAGTTGCTCGCGTTCCTGGGTTTCATAGTCGCGCGGAGTGACCTGCCAATAGTCGAGCTGGAGGAACTCTTCCTGGCTGTAGCCGGTGTCGCACAACAGCTGCTCGTTGACCTCCAGAAAGCGGCCGCTGCGGATATCGGTGAGGGCAATACCGATGGGCGAGAGGTCGAACAGCCCACGCAAGCGCGCCTCGTTGAGCTGCAGCGCCTGAGTCTGCTGCTTGAGATGCTGCATCAGGGCCCAGCCGACATAGCCGATGGTGCCGCTGAACAGGCCGATTACCATGGCCATCACCACCCAAACCGCAGGCTGCGCGCTGTATGCCTGGAAATCCACGATCTGCAGCGGCAACCCCCGATTGACCGCCAGCAGGGCCAGAACCAGCACCCAGAGCAGGATCATCCCGCTCAGCCACAGTACCGCCCGACGCGTGGCAAACAGCCCGACCAGAAAGGCCAGAAACATCAGAAAACCACGGGATTCGGCAGCAGGACCGAGCTGCAGCGTCGAAGGTGTGACAAACAGGAAGAAGATCAGCGCCAACAGCACCAGACGCGTCTGCATGGACAGGCGCTCGCGCAGCAACACCACCCCCCAGAGCACCACGCAGGCGAGCAGCTGGATACCCATGAACAGATGCCAACCGAGAAAGCTGGCGCGCCACAGCGACAACAACAGGGCCGGCAGCGACAGCAGCGCAATTATCAGCACAACATTGCCGAACACCCGCTGGCTGAGTTGCTCGAAAGACTCGTGAGCATGCGCCACACGCACCCAAAACCGCATGCCGTTACCTCAGCTGATAAACCTGCACTGCCATGCCGGAAGAACGACAACAGGAGTCACTGGATAATGCCAGTCCACCTTGGTCGGCCAGCCCGCTCAGGGCCGCCTGGGTCGGCGCTGTCGGCAGAACCTGCCGCGATCCGCTATCCGGCTGGCTAAGAACCTGCAGAGGCAGCGTAGGACAGAGCAAATTGCCCTGTCCAGACCCGCACATGCAAGTCCGGAGTCAGGCAGCCTCCTCGGTCCAGGCGCCGAACGGGTCAGGCAGGAGCAGCCAGGCTTCGGGGCCGGCGGCCATCTCGGCGTCGGTCAGCAGGCAGTCATCCAGCTCGCGGTGCAGCAAGGCGAAGTCGATGTGCTGGCCGATGAACACCAGCTCCTGGCGGCAGTCGCCAACGTCAGCCTGCCACTTGGTCATCACCGTGCGCAGCCCTTCTTCGTCCTGCGGCCACTGCGCCTTGGCCACGAAACGCCACCAACGCCCGGCATAGCCATGGCGCATCAGGCCGCCGGCCTGCGACCAGCTACCGGCTTCCTGGTATTTGCTGGCCAGCCAGAAGTAGCCCTTGGAGCGCAGCAGGCGGCCATTGACCCACTCGCGGTTGAGGAAGGCGAAGAAACGCTCGGGATGGAACGGCCGGCGCGCCTGGTAGGCGGTCGAGGCGATGCCGTATTCCTCGGTTTCCGGCACATGCTCACCGCGCAGCTCCTTGAGCCAACCGGGCGCCTGGGCAGCGCGGTCGAAGTCGAAGCGGCCGGTGTTGAGGATCTTCGCCAGCGGCGCCTGACCCATGACCATCGGCAGGATCTCGGCTTCGGTGTTGAGCCCGCGCAGGATGGCAATCAGCTCCTCGCGCTCGGCGCTGGAGATCAGGTCAGTCTTGCTGATCAGGATCACGTCGGCGAATTCCACCTGTTCGATCAGCAGGTCGGTGATCGAGCGCTCGTCTTCCTCGCCCAGCGTCTCGCCACGGCTGGCCAGGCTTTCGGCGGCGTGGAAGTCGCGCAGGAAGTTCACCCCGTCGACCACCGTCACCAGCGTATCCAAGCGCGCCAGATCGGCCAGGCTCTGGCCCTGCTCGTCGCGGAAGGTAAAGGTCTCGGCCACCGGTAGCGGCTCGCTGATGCCGGTGGACTCGATCAACAGGTAATCGAAGCGGCCATCGCGGGCCAGCCGCGCCACTTCCTCCAGCAGGTCCTCGCGCAGGGTGCAGCAGATGCAGCCGTTGCTCATTTCCACCAGCTTTTCTTCGGCGCGGTTGAGACTGACGTCGCGCTGCACCTCCGAGCCATCGATGTTGATTTCACTCATATCGTTGACGATCAGCGCTACGCGCAGGCCGTCGCGGTTTCGCAGCACATGGTTGAGCAGGGTGCTCTTGCCGGCGCCGAGAAAGCCGGACAGCACGGTGACGGGTAAACGGTTATCCATTGGGGTTTCCTCGCACATCACGGATATGGCGTTCGCGTTGTTCCTGACGTTCCTTGGCCTCGACGCACAGGCTGGCGGTGGGCCGCAGCAGCAGGCGGCGCAGGCCGATCGGCTCGCCGGTCTCGCTGCACCAGCCGTATTCGCCGCGCGCCAGGCGCTCCAGCGCCTCGTCGATCTTGTCCAGCAGCTTCTTCTCCCGCTCCAGCAGGCGCAGTTGCCACTGACGCTGCTCCTCGGCACTGCCCAGGTCGGCCGGATCGCTGACCGGCTCCTGCTCGCGCAACTCGCCGAACTCCTCGCTGATGCGCCGTTGCAGCTCGCTGCGTTGGTCGAGCAGACGCTGGCGGAAGAACGCCTGCTGCACGTCGTTCATGTAGGCGCTGGCAGGCATGGCGAGCAGTTCGGATTCGCTGAGCACGGTGGGATCTCGTCAGGGTTGTTTCTATTTTTTGTTATAACATAACATTAAAAGATCACAACCGACCCTGGAAATCCGATGACCGTCCTCCGCCTGCCCGATATCGCCGCACAGATCAGCGCCCAGGCACAGCCCGCGCTGGACTTCGTCGGCATGCAGCAGATCGCCCTGCCTATCCTTCTCGATGGCAAGCCAATGGATTGCCGGGTAGACGCCGGCGTCAGCCTGGATGATGTCAGCGCGCGGGGCATTCATATGTCGCGCCTGTACCTGGCGCTGGAAGCCCTGGAACACCAGCCGCTGAGCCTGTCGGCCGTGCAGCGGGTGCTGCACCAGTTCCTGGACAGCCACGAGGGCCTGTCGCAACGCGCCTACCTCAACCTGCGCGGCGAGCTGCTGCTCAAGCGTCCTGCACTGGTCAGCCCGCTGGCCGGCTGGAAGGCTTACCCCGTGACACTCAACACCCGGCTGGACACCACGGGGTTTCACGTGGAACTGCAGCTGACGCTGGGTTACTCCTCAACCTGCCCGTGCTCGGCAGCACTCGCCAGACAGTTGATTCAGCAGCAATTTGTCGATGATTTTGCAGGTAAATCACTCGATCATGCTGACATCATTGCCTGGCTGGATAGCTCACGCGGCATCCTCGCCACCCCACACAGCCAGCGCAGCGAAGCCCGTCTGCAGCTGCACCTCGATCCGCATCAGCAGCGCCTGCCAATCCGCCACGTTCTGGATACGGCCGAAGCCGCCCTGGGCACCGCCCTGCAGACAGCGGTCAAGCGCGCCGACGAACAGGCCTTCGCCCTGGCCAACGGGCAGAACCTGATGTTCTGCGAAGATGCCGCGCGCCGCCTGCACCAGGCCTTGCGCCAGGAGGACGGCGTTCAGGGCTTTCACCTGGAAGTGCTGCACGCGGAAAGCCTGCACGCCCATGACGCCGTGGCGCGCAGCAGTTGGCAGCGATGATGCGCTGACGCCATGCTGCGGCCCTGCTACCGTGCTATGCCCACCCGAACTGCCCCCGGAGCCCAACCATGAACACCCTGGCCCTGTTTATGCTCGCCCTGCTGCTGTTGGCAGTAGTCGGCGGAGCCATCTGGAACTGGCGCCGCGAGGCACAACTGCAGCAGCTGGCCGAGCGCGCGCAGCAACAGGGCGAGCTGATCGAGGCAATGAACGCCGTACTGGATAACCCTCAGCTCAGCGAGGAAGAGCAGCTGGAGCAAAGCCAGCGCCTGGTGGAAAAGCTCAAAGCTACCCAGCGCTGAGCACGTTCACAGCACCCCAGGCTCGCGACGGCGCACTACCAGCCGCCCCCGCCCCCGCCACCACCGCCACCGCCCGAAGAACCGCCGCCGGACGAGCCACCGGATGAGCTCCCCGACGAAGACGGGCTGGGCGGCGGTGTAGCGGCGCTTGAGGTGGCGCTGCTCAGGCCGCCGAGCAGGGCGCCGGTCAGCGCGCTGGGCCTGGAGAAACTGCTGCGGCTGCGGTACCAGTCGGGCTGGTATTCGCGCAGTGCGGGATCGATCAGGCCGGCGTCCAGGGCCGCGGTGAAGCGCGCGGTCCATGCCCCTTCCACGCCCAGCGCCATAGCGTAGGGCAGGTGCTGCTCGTACAGGGCGATGCTCATGGCCGGCGCCTCGGCGGCGCGGGCCAGGGTCTCGCTTTCGGCCAGTTGCAGGTATTCACGGTAACCCTCGGCCGCATCCAGCAGGCGCCGCCCTTCCACCGATGGCGCTTCCAGCCAGCCGCGGAAGAGAATGACCTGTAGCCAGAACAGCACCAGCAGCACCACGACCATCGGCGCCAGGTTGAAGAACAGCACGGCCAGGCCGATGGTTCCGGGGATGATGAAGATCGCCCCGGCGGCGGTCAGCACCCCGCCACCGTTGTCCGGTGTGCCTTCACGCCACAGGCGGATACCGGCAACCAGCATGAAAACCCCGGACAGGCCGAAGCACAGACCGAACATCAGACCGAAAATCGCCAGGCCCATCTGTTCTTCACCATCGACACTGGAAAACACGCTGACCAGGGTGCCGACCAGCGCCCAGGCCACACCCCAGCCCCAGGCGCCGCGGTTATTGCTATGCCAGCTCTTGCCCCGCTCACCCATTGCTGCACTGTGGGCATCGATGGCCTTGGCCAGGCGCGGCTCGTAGCTGCTGCCGACGCGCAGGGGCTTGCTCGGCTTGTCTGCCGGGAACAGTTCGTCGAGCAGCGCCTGCTCGTGAGTCTGCAGGTTGTCGCGCGGCGCCGGCCCAGGATTGAGGATAAAGGCGGCACCTCGCGGGCTGTCTTCCAGGGTCAGCAGCTTGCGGATGGCCAGGTCGGTGAAGCTCACGCTGACAGCCTCGGCGGCGCTGTAGCCACCGCGAAAACCGCGATTCCACAGGTAGCCGAGCTGAGCTGGCGCCAGCCCATCCGGCGCGGTGAACAGTGGAATCACCAGGCCCTTGCGCGGGTCACGACCAACGTCGAACCAGCACCACAGGTAATAAGCGAACAGACCAAGCAACAACAGCAGACCGAAGAACACCCCCAGGTTGTCGGCGATCAGCCGGGCAATACGCTGGCCCAGACCCGGGCGCTCGACCAGGCCGGCCTGCCAGTCCACGGCCACGGTAAAGCCTTCGCCGGGCTGCAACACCCGCGTGGTGCGCAGCAGCAGCTGATTGCCCGCACGCCGTTCCTCGCGGTAATCGCTGCCGTTATCGCCGACATAACCGGTGTAGCCCATCACATCGCCAATGCGCGCGCCTTCGGGCAACTGTACCTGCACGGCCGCGGCCTGGATCGGGAAGCTCCAGTCGTTGCCGGTGGCGTTCCAGTACAGCTCGTCTTCGCCCTCACGGTGCAGCAGCTGGGCATCGATGCGGTAGCGCAGCTGATAGGTGTAGCGCCCGGGCTCCAGCTCATGGTTAGCCGAGCCTAGGTAGTAGCGGATGCCAGCGCCCAGCGCCTCGCTGTGGAAGGGTTCGGCCTGGCCATCGCGAGTCACCTCCAGCATCTGGATCGGCGTGCGCCGTTCCAGTCCATTGCCCAGGCTGTAGCGGGTGGGAATATCGCGGTAGATGCCGCGGCGGATCTGCTCGCCCTCGGCCTGCACGGTGATGCGCTCAACCACCTGCAGGTAGCCATCGCGCTCGACCTGCAGGCCGACGGTGTAGGCCTCGATGACTTCCTCGGCCCAGCCCGTGGCGGGCAGCAGGCAGCACAACAGCAGCAGGGGTTTCAGCCATCCAGGCATCTCAGAACTCCAGTTTCGGGGAAAGGGCGTCGCGCGCATCGTCCAGGGCGAAATAGGTAGCGCACTGAAAGCCGAACAGCTGTGCCAGCAGGTTGCTCGGCACCGATTCGATCAGCACGTTGAGCTCGCGCACCGCACCGTTGTAGTAGCGGCGAGCCATCTGGATCTGTTCCTCGAGCTCGCTCAAGGTGCGCTGCAGATCGAGGAAGCCGTTATCGGCCTTCAGCTCGGGATAGTTCTCGGCCAGGGCGAACACCCGCAGCAGACCCGCACTCAGCTGGCTCTCGGCGACGCTGCGGCCGGGTGGGTCATCGCCTTCGTGGGCCTGCACGGCGCCGCGCTGCAGCACCAGTTGCTCCAGGGTGTCGCGCTCATGGGCCATGTATACCTTGAGGCAGCCAACCAGGTTGGGGATCAGGCTGGAACGGCGCTTGAGCTGCACATCGATGCCACTCCAGGCCTCGGCCACCCGCGCGCGATTGAACACCAGACGGTTGTAGCCATAAACGACGGCCACCAGCAGCAACGCCAGCACGGCCAGCACCACCCACACGACTCCCTGCATACAACACTCCCCAGACCCACCATGGCTTCCAGCGAGTCAGCTTAACTAGACCCAACCACGGCTGCAGCCAACCGCACCACAGCTCGCCACTCAGCGCGGCTGCAGCCCGCCACAGTCAGCACTGACCCAGCGCGCCTGGCTGCGCATGCTGCTCTGCCGGCCACCATAGACACCATTGATCTGGGTACTGAAGGCCGTGTCACCTTCGAAGCGGGTTTCGCCTTCGCCCTGGCCATCCGGACAGGTGAAACGGAACTTCCAGACATCCGCGCCACGCTCGGTGATTTTATGGGTACAGCCGGATTCGGGGTCCTGCAGGGGAATGTCGCGCGCCTTGGCCTGCGCCTCACTGAGGCACAGTTGCACGCCGGCCCCACCCAGCTTTACACCCTGCTTGGCCATCATCTGCTCCATCATCTGACGCTGCTCGGG
Organism: Aquipseudomonas guryensis; assembly: GCF_014164785.1. Lineage (GTDB taxonomy): Bacteria > Pseudomonadota > Gammaproteobacteria > Pseudomonadales > Pseudomonadaceae > Aquipseudomonas > Aquipseudomonas guryensis. The sequence continues at coordinate 1,033,260 of NZ_JACJFN010000001.1, forward strand.
CGGCAGGTTCTGCAGCTGGCCGAGCATCTGCTGCATGTCCGGCATCGCCTGGCCATCGCTCTGCATGTTGCTGGTGAATTCCCACAAGCCCGGGCGGATCTGCTCGGCGCTGGCCAGGGCGGGCAGCAGACCCAGACAGAGGATCAACAACGACTGAATACGCATGGCGGGACTCCTTGACGAAGGTTCAGGCAACCTTGCCAGCTTAGGCCAGGCCCTGTGCCGCTGCCGGACAGAAAGCGCCGGGGCCAATTCCCATCCGGCCACTCCAGCCGTCGTGAAGAGCCGAAGATGGCCAGCCAGTCGGCAATCGGCGAAAAGTTGCTGGCGGTCACACTAAGTTGTGCTTTTTCGCAAATAACTGTGATGGGGCACTAATTAACAGGTAAGCATTTACTTACATATCACGCCGCATATATCCGATCGCTATTAATGCAGCCTCACAACTAATAATACACTTCCCTAATTCAAGAACGAACGTGCCAGAACACAGCCATCCAATCTTCCCGGTTGCCATACAGATCACACTTTCCACGCTTGCCCACCCTCCGCCACAGGTCTAGGATGCCCACCCCATAGGGCTTGTGCGCAACTTATTGCACATCAAGGTGCGCAAGAAGTTGCGCACATCGGAAGCCCAAAGCATTCATCCTTAATATCTGGATGAAGACATGGAAGTTATGTATCTAATTAACAGGTCAAGGAATGACTGTTTCTAGCTCGCTCGCCGATTATTATCTGCAACTGGCCAATTCCCCAATTAAACAAGGGGACTTTGCCGGTGCGGATATTCGTTATTCGCCAGAATACGAAGTGCTGGAAAGCGAGCTGGAAAAGGCCGCGGCCATGCACCAGACCGACGCCATCGACTGGCAGAAAGTCCGCGAGCAGAGCGAGGCGCTGCTGCGCGAGCAGTCCAAGGATCTGCGCGTCGCCAGCTGGCTGACCTGGAGCCTGTACCAGCGCGAGAACCTCAGCGGCCTACAGGCCGGTCTGGGCCTGCTGCACCAGCTGTGCAGCCAGCACTGGGACGAACTGCACCCGCGCAAGGAACGCACCCGTGCCGCCGCCTTCGCCTGGCTGACCCCACGCCTGGAAAAGGCCCTCGGCGAAGATATTCCGGTGGCCACCCAGCTGCCGCTGTTCCGCACCCTCGCCGAGCTGCTGCGCAAGCTGGAAGGCTGCCTCTCCGCCTACCTGGGCGAAGACGCCCCGCTGCTACTGCCGCTGTGCCGACGCATCGACGAACAGATCAACCGCGCCACTCAGGGCCAGGCCGAACCGGGCGTGGTCGGCGCCGCTCTGGCCCAGGTCAAGCAGGCCGCCAGCCAGGTGTTCAGCGCCAGCACGCCGATCGACAACGAGCGCGACGCGCACAAGGCCCTGCGCGCCCTGCAGGACGGCGCCCGGCCACTGTGCGGCTGGTGGCTGAAGCAGAAAGCCAGCGATATCCGCGCCCTGCGCCTGGCGCGCACCCTGCTGTGGCTGCCGATCGACAGCCTGCCGGAACGCAATGCCGAACAGGTCACCGCCCTGCGCGGCCTGCCGGCCGACAAGCTGGCCAGCTACCGCGAACGCTTCGCCGCCGGCCAGTACGCCGACCTGCTGCTGGAGCTGGAAACCAGCATCGCCCGTGCGCCGTTCTGGCTCGACGGCCAGCGCCTGGCCTGGGAGTGCCTGCAGGAGCTGGGCGCCGAACCGGCCATGGCCGAGGTGGAGATCCAACTGGCGCTGTTCCTGCAGCGCGTGCCCGGCCTGGAAGAATTGTGTTTCCACGATGGCCTGCCGTTCGCCGACGCCGAAACCCGCGCCTGGATCGGCGCCCAGGTGCTGCCGCATCTGCAGACGGCCAGCGCCGAGCCCGTCGTAGCAATCAGCGAAAACGGCAGCCTGCCGGCCTGGGAAGTCGCCCTGCAGGCGGTGCTGCCGCAGCTGCGCAAGGACGGCCTGAAAGCCGCCGTGCAACAACTCAAGCAGGGCATGGCCCAGGCCCAGGGCGGCCGCGCCCGCTTCTTCTGGCAGCTGAGCCTGGCGCGCCTGTGCAGCGCGGCGAAGAAGCATGAACTGGCCAAGACCCAACTCGAATCCCTCGACCAGACGCTGCAGGCCTCCGGTCTCGGCGAGTGGGAACCCGAACTGGCCCTGGAAGTGCTGCGCCTGCTGCACAGCTGCTACGAGCTGCTGCCGCAGAGCCACGTGATCCGCGAACGCAAGGAAGAGATCCACCGCAGGCTGTGCCACCTCGACCTCGAAGTGGTGCTGGATTAAGGCCGTAAGGCCCGTACATACCGAAAACGTAAAGGAGAACAGCCATGGCCAAAGAAGGCTCGGTAGCCCCCAAGGAACGCATCAACGTCACCTTCAAACCCGCCACTGGCGGCGCTCAGGAAGAGATCGAACTGCCATTGAAACTGATGGTACTGGGCGATTTCACCCAGCGCGCCGACGAGCGCAAGATCGAAGACCGCAAGCCGATCAGCATCGACAAGAACAACTTCGACGAAGTGCTCGGCAAGCAGGAACTCAACCTGACCTTCAGCGTGGCCAACCGCCTGCAGGATGAGCAGGGCGCCGACGAGTTGCCGGTGCAGCTGCGCATCAACTCGATGAAAGACTTCAACCCGGCCGCCGTGGTCGACCAGGTTCCCGAGCTGAAGAAGCTGATGGAACTGCGCGACGCCCTGGTCGCCCTGAAAGGTCCGCTGGGCAACGCCCCGGCCTTCCGCAAGGCAATCGAAAGCGTGCTCGCCGACGACGACTCGCGTGACCGTGTGCTGAGCGAGCTGGGCCTGACCCAGCAAGACGCCTGAACCCTCGACAAGGAAGCCCGAGCATGAGCACCAGTGCAGTAGTGGAAACCACCCGGAATGTCGCCGAAGCCGGCATTCTCGACCGCATCATCGCGGAAACCCGGCTGACCCCGGACGACGAGGCTTACGATATCGCCAAGCGCGGTGTGTCGGCCTTTATCGAAGAGCTGCTGAAGCCGCACAACCAGAACGAGCCGGTGAAGAAGGCCATGGTCGACCGCATGATCGCGGAGATCGACGCCAAGCTCAGCCGGCAGATGGACGAGATCCTCCACCACGCCGACTTCCAGGCCCTGGAATCGTCCTGGCGCGGCCTCAAGCTACTGGTCGATCGCACCAACTTCCGCGAGAACACCAAGCTGGAAATCCTCAACGCCTCCAAGCAGGACCTGCTGGACGACTTCGAGGACAGCCCGGAGATCACCCAGTCCGGCCTGTACAAGCACATCTACACCGCCGAGTACGGCCAGTTCGGTGGCCAGCCGGTCGGCGCCATCGTCGCCAACTATTTCTTCGACCCCAGCTCGCCGGACATCAAGTGCATGCAGCACGTCGCCTCGGTGGCCTGCATGGCCCACGCGCCGTTCATCGCCGCCGCCGGGCCGAAATTCTTCGGCCTGGAGAGCTTCACCGGCCTGCCCAACCTGAAGGACCTCAAGGATCACTTCGAGGGCCCGCAGTTCGCCAAGTGGCAGAGCTTCCGCGAGCGCGAAGACGCGCGCTACGTCGGCCTGACCCTGCCGCGTTTCCTGCTGCGCAACCCCTACGATCCGGAAGAGAACCCGGTGAAGAGCTTCGTCTACAAGGAGAACGTCGCCGCCAGCCACGAGCACTATCTGTGGGGCAACACTGCCTACACTTTCGCCTCCAAGCTGACCGACAGCTTCGCCAAGTTCCGCTGGTGCCCGAACATCATCGGCCCGCAGAGCGGTGGCGCGGTGGAAGACCTGCCGCTGCACCACTTCGAGAGCATGGGCGAGATCGAGACCAAGATCCCCACCGAAGTGCTGGTCTCCGACCGTCGCGAGTATGAGCTGGCCGAGGAAGGCTTTATCGCCCTGACCATGCGCAAGGGCAGCGACAACGCCGCCTTCTTCTCCGCCAACTCCACCCAGAAGCCGAAGTTCTTCGGCATCAGCGAGGAAGGCAAGACCGCCGAGCTGAACTACAAACTCGGCACCCAGCTGCCCTACCTGTTCATCGTCAACCGCCTGGCGCACTACCTGAAGGTGCTGCAGCGCGAGCAGATCGGCGCGTGGAAAGAGCGCACCGACCTGGAGCTGGAACTGAACAAGTGGATCCGCCAGTTCGTCGCCGACCAGGAAAACCCCAGCTCGGAAGTCCGTAGCCGCCGTCCGCTGCGCGCCGCCCAGGTGATCGTCAGCGACGTCGATGGTGAGCCGGGCTGGTACCGCGTCAGCCTCAACGTGCGCCCGCACTTCAAGTACATGGGTGCCGATTTCACCCTGTCCCTGGTCGGCAAGCTGGACAAGGAATAACTCGCCATGTCGTACGGCAGCCTGTTCGAGCGCCTGGGTGGCGAAGCCGGCAAACGCGCCGGTTGGAGCCATGAGGTGTCCGCCATGGCCTCGGTGGCTGCCCACCTGGCGAAGATGCTCAGCACCCGGGCGGGCAGCGTGCAAACGCTGCCCGACTACGGGTTGCCCGATCTCAACGATATGCGCCTGTCGCTTCACGATGCCTTGCAACAGGCGCGTATCGCCATCGAACGCTTCATCGAAGCGTACGAACCGCGTTTGACCCAGGTGCGCGTGGTGTCACTGCCGCGCGACCACGATCCGCTGAGCCTGGCCTTCGCCATCGAAGGCCAGTTGGAGATCGATGGCGTCAAACGCCCCGTAAGTTTTGCCGCGCAGCTGGATGGCAGCGGGCAAGTGAAGGTCAGGTAAGGGCCTGTTCAAAGGAGAGCATGGATGTCCGGTAAACCCGCCGCCCGCCTGGGCGACCCCACTGCCTGCCCGATTCCGGGCCACGGCACCAACCCCATCGCCGCCGGCTCGCCCGACGTACTGTTCGATGGCAAACCGGCCGCGCGCATGGGCGATGCCTCCGCCTGCGGCGGCGCACTGGTCGGCAATGTGATCCCCAACGTGCTAATCAACGGCAAACCCGCGACCACCATCGGCACCGTGGGCAACCACGGCAATGTGGTGGTGGCGGGATCGGCGACGGTAGTGATCGGGACCGGCGGTTGATGCACGGACTGATGATGACCAACGCCGCCCACTCGCTGACCAGGCTAAGCGCCTGCTGCGCTATTGCGCTGGCCATGAGCGCCTGCGTGCCCTACCCGCATTCGGTAACCCGCAACCCGGCCATCGAGGGTCGTGTGCTGTCCGCCGAAACGGGGCAGGCAGTGGCGGGCGCCAAGATTGAGCTGGATATCGGCAGCGACGAATCCTGGGCCTATGACACCGTCAGCGATGCCGAGGGCCATTTCGCCTTTGCCGAACACCGCGACTATCGCCTGTTCGCCCTGCTGGCCGATGGGCCGCCCTGCGGGACCACGCTGTCGGTCAGCGCTCCCGGTTATCACTCCCGTCACTGCACGTGGGTGAGCCCCTTTGGGTGCTCCTCTGGGCCGATGCAGCTACCGCGACTGATGCTGCAACCGGAACACATCGCTATCTCCGAAGAAGAGGTCGTCGAGGATTTCTGGAGCTGCCTCGAATCGGCCACGGAGACCATCAACTGATGTCCTTCAACCATCACTACCAAAGCGAACTCACCGCCCTGCGCCAGCTGGGCAAGCGCTTTGCCGAGCGTAGCCCGGCGCTGGCGCCGTTTCTCGGTCAGGCCGGGCGCGACCCGGATGTCGAGCGGCTGCTGGAGGGTTTCGCCTTTCTCACCGGGCGTCTGCGGCAGAAGCTCGACGACGAGCTGCCGGAGCTGACCCATTCGCTGATGCACCTGCTGTGGCCCAACTACATGCGCCCGCTGCCGGCCTTCAGCATGCTGCAGTTCGACCCGCTCAAGCGTCCCGGCCCGGCCCTTTCCGTGCCACGGCATACGCCGGTGGAAGCCAAGGCCATCGAGGGCGTGACCTGTCGCTTTCGCACCGCCTTCGCCTGCGAGGTGCTGCCGCTGGCGCTGAATGGCCTGGACTACTCGGTGAAGGGCGACGGCGCCCTGCTCAGCCTGCGCCTGGCGATGAGCGCCGATGGCCACCTCGGCGAAATCGAGCTGAACAGCCTGCGCCTGCACCTGGCCGGCGAGCGCTACATCAGCCAGCTGCTCTACCTCGGCCTGCTGCGCCACCTCGGCGCCATCCAGCTGGTGTTGCTGGATGGCGAGGGCAAGCCGCTCAGGGATGCCTACGACCAGCCACTGCCGGGCTTCGCCCTAGGGGCCGACAAGGTCGAGGCGGTGGGCTTCGCCGAAGACGAGGCGCTGGTGCCCTACCCGCTGAACACCTTCCGCGGCTACCGCCACCTGCAGGAATATTTCGCCTTCCAGGACAAGTTCCTGTTCCTCGAGCTCAAGGGCCTCGAGCTGCTCAAGCGTCAGCCGGCCGAGCTGCTGGAGCGTGCCCGCGGCCTGGAGCTGCGCTTCGATATCCAGAAGACCGGCCTGCAGCGCATCCGCCCGACCCTGGACAACGTGCGCCTGTATTGCACGCCGGTGGTCAACCTGTTCGCCCACGACGCCATCCCGATCCGCCTGGACGGCAAGCAGGACCAGTACCTGCTGCTGCCGGCCGAGTTCGAGACGCGCCACTGCGCGGTGTTCTCGGTGGACCGGGTGACCGGCTGGAAGCCCGGCGGCATGGGCTACGAGGAGTACGTGCCGTTCGAGTCGTTCGAGCACGACGCCAGCTTCGACGTGCCCAAGGCCCGTCCGCACTACAGCGTGCGCCAGCAGCCATCGATGCTCGGCGACGGCCTGGAGACCTGGCTGAGCTTCGGCATGCGCCAGCAGGATCAGCAGGAAACCCTGTCCATCGAGCTGACCTGCACCAACCAGAACCTGCCGCGCCAGCTTGGCCTGGGCGATATCTGCCTGCCCAGCGAAGACACCCCGGAGTTCCTCACCTTCCGCAACATCAGCGCGGTGACGCCCAGCTACGCGCCACCGCTGCACCGCGACTACCTGTGGAAGCTGATCAGCAACATGTCGCTGAACTACCTGTCGCTGGCCAACGTCGAGGCGCTCAAGGTGATCCTCGAGACCTACGACCTGCCGCGCTACTACGACCAGCACGCAGAAAAGGTCAGCAAGCGCCTGCTCGGCGGCCTGCAATCGATCAGCCACCAACACGTCGACCGCCTGCATCGCGGCCTGCCGGTGCGCGGTGTGCGTACCGAACTGAAGATGAACCCAGACGGTTACCTGGGCGAAGGGGATTTATTCCTGTTCGCCTCGGTGCTCAATGAATTCTTCGCCCTCTACGCCAGCCTCAACTCGTACCACGAGCTGCGCGTACACAGCACACAAGGAGAGGTGTACCGATGGACGCCGCGCATGGGGCAGCAGCCCCTGCTCTGAACCGGCTCAGCCGGGGCATCCGCGAGTACAGCCTGTTCCAGGGTGTGCTGCTGGTGCTGGACCGCTTGCGCACTGCCCATCCCGAACTGGATGAGGAGCAGCTGTACGAGCGCCTGGAATTCCAGGCCAACCCCAGCCTGGGCTTCCCCGGCAGCGATATCGATCGCGTGCAGTTCTTCGAGGAACACGGCGAGCTGCGCGCGCAGCTGCGCATCAACCTGGTCAGCCTGTTCGGCGCCGGTTCGCCACTGCCGGCCTTCTATGGCGAACAGGCGCTGGGCGACAACCCGGACGGCAACCCGACCCGCGAATTCCTCGACCTGTTCAACAACCGCCTGCAGCGCCTGCTCCTGCCGATCTGGCAGAAGTACCGCTACTACGCGCGCTTCCAGCGCGGCGCCAGCGATGTGTTCTCCAACCAGCTGTTCGCCCTGATCGGCCTCGGCGGCGAGCAGATCCGCGCCGCCGAGGAACTCAACTGGAAGCGCCTGCTGCCCTACCTCGGCCTGCTCAGCCTGCGCGCCCATTCGGCGGCACTGGTCGAGTCGGTGCTGCGCTACTACTTCAAGCACACCGACCTGCGCATCGAGCAGTGCGTCGAGCGCCAGGTGCAGATCATCGACGAGCAGCGCAACCGCCTCGGCCTGGCCAACAGCCAGCTGGGCGAAAGCCTGGTGCTCGGCGAGCGGGTGCGCGACCGCGGCGGCAAGTTCCGCATCCATATCCGCCAGCTCAGCTGGGCACGTTTCCACGAATTCCTGCCGATCGGCACGGGCTACCAGCCGCTCTGCGCGCTGGTGCGCTTCACCCTGCGCGACCCGCTCGACTACGACATCCGCCTGGCCCTGCGCCACGAGGAAATCCGCGAGCTGCGCATCGGCGCCGGCAACCCCTGCCACCTGGGGTGGACCAGCTGGCTGGGCCACGAACAGGCCGATGGTGTGGTCACCATCGGCAGCATGACTCACTAAGGACAGAGAGAATGATCAACGTCGACCTACAACAGTTGGTCCAGGCACTGGACGCCGACACCCGCCGCGACCTCGAAGGCGCCGCCGAGCGCTGCCTGCAGCGCGGTGGCAACAAGATCCTGGTGGAAGACCTGCTGCTCGGTCTGCTCGAACGCCCGCAAGGCCTACTGGCGCGCGCCCTGCAGGATGCCGAAGTGGACGCCGGCGCCCTGGCCAGTGCCCTGCAACCGCGCGGTGAACACAGCGCCTCGCGCAACCCGGTGTTCTCCGCCGAGCTGGTGCAGTGGCTGCAGGACGCCCTGCTGGTGGCCAACCTGGAGCTCGGTCAGAGCCAGGTGGAACAGGCCGCGCTGATCCTCGCCATGCTGCGCAACCCGCTGCGCTATGCCGGCAGCCACTACCAGCCGCTGCTGGCCAAGGTGAATGCCGAGCGCCTGCGCGAATTCGCCCTCAGCCAGCAGCCACAAACTGCCGCCGGCAAAGCCGCCGCGCCGGGTGAATCCAACCTGCAACGCTTCACCCACAACTTCACCCAGCAGGCCCGCGACGGCAAGCTCGACCCGGTGCTGTGCCGCGACGGGGCGATCCGCCAGATGATCGACATCCTCGCCCGCCGCCGGAAAAACAACCCGATCGTGGTCGGCGAGGCCGGCGTCGGCAAGACCGCCATAGTCGAAGGGCTCGCACTGCGCATCGCCAGCGGCGAAGTACCGGACGTGCTCAAGGGCGTCGAGCTGCTATGCCTGGACATGGGCCTGCTGCAGGCCGGCGCCAGCGTCAAAGGCGAGTTTGAGCGGCGTCTGCAGGGGGTGATCGACGAAGTGAAGGGCGCGGCCAAGCCGATCATCCTGTTTATCGACGAGGCCCACACCCTGATTGGCGCCGGCGGCCAGGCCGGTGGCTCGGACGCCGCCAACCTGCTCAAGCCGGCCCTGGCCCGTGGCGAGCTGCGCACCATCGCCGCCACCACCTGGAGCGAATACAAGAAGTACTTCGAGAAAGACCCGGCCCTGGCCCGGCGTTTCCAGCCGGTGCAGCTGCACGAGCCGACTGTCCAGGAAGCCGTGACCATCCTGCGTGGCCTGGCGCCGGTGTACGAGCAGAGCCACGGCATCTACCTGCGCGACGACGCGGTGGTGGCCGCCGCCGAACTGTCCGCGCGCTACCTGGCCGGGCGCCAGCTGCCGGACAAGGCGGTCGACGTGCTGGACACCGCCTGCGCCCGTGTACGCATCAGCCTGGCCGCCGCCCCGGAAGCACTGGAACGCCTGCGCGGCGAGATCGCCGAAGGCCAGCGCCAGCGCGAAGCCCTGCGCCGCGACCTGGACGCCGGCCTGCAGGTCGACGGCGAAGTCCTCGCTCAACTGGAAAGCCGCCTGCTCGATGCGGGAGCCGAACTGCAGCAACTGAGCAGCCGCTGGGACAGCCAGCGCCAACTGGCCGAACGCCTGCTGCAACTGCGCCAGCAGTGCGCCGCTGCCCGCCTCGATCAACCTGCCGAAGAGAACGACGTCAACGCCGAACCGCTACCGGATCTGGCGGCACTGGAAGCCGAGCTGCGCAAGGTTCAGGCCGAACTGGCTAGCGCACAAAGCGCCGAACGCCTGGTCAGCCATGAAGTCTGCCCGCGCCTGGTGGCCGAGGTGATCAGCCACTGGACCGGCGTGCCGCTGAGCCAGCTGGCCCGCGAACACAGTGCCAAGGTGGCGAGTTTCGCCAACGATCTGCGCGCCCGCGTGCGCGGCCAGGAGCAGGCGGTGGTGGCCCTCGACCGCGCCATGCGTGCCAGCGCCGCCGGCCTGAACAAGGACGATGCGCCAGTCGGCGTGTTCCTCCTGGTCGGCCCCAGCGGCGTCGGCAAGACCGAGACCGCCCTGGCCCTGGCCGACCTGCTGTACGGCGGCGAGCGCTTCCTCACCACCATCAACATGTCCGAGTTCCAGGAGAAGCACACGGTGTCGCGGCTGATAGGCGCGCCGCCCGGCTACGTCGGCTACGGCGAGGGCGGCATGCTCACCGAGGCGGTACGGCAGAAGCCCTACTCGGTGATTCTCCTCGACGAGGTGGAGAAGGCCGACCCGGACGTGATGAACGTCTTCTACCAGATCTTCGACAAGGGCGTGGCCAACGACGGCGAGGGGCGCGAGATCAACTTCCGCAACTGCCTGATCCTGATGACCAGCAACCTGGCCAGCGAGCAGATCGCCCAGCTCTGCAGCGACCAGCAGCGCCCCGCCGCCGAAGTACTGGAGCAGGCCATTCGCCCGGCCCTGAGCCGTCACTTCAAGCCGGCGCTGCTGGCGCGCATGCGCGTGGTGCCCTACTACCCGGTGGCCGGCAGCGTGCTCGAGGAACTGGTCGCGCTCAAGCTGTCCCGCCTCGGCGAGCGCCTGGCCCGCCGCCAGCTGAGCTTCAGCCACCACCCGGCGTTGCTCGAACACCTGGCCCGGCGCTGCCAGCACAACGACAGCGGCGCACGGCTGATCGACCAGTTGCTCGAGCAACAGCTGTTGCCGCAGATCGCCGACCGCCTGCTGGATGCCATGGCCGCTGGCGAAAGCCTGCAACAGGTGCACGCCACCCTCGACGGTGAAGGAGCGCTGGTCTGTGAATTCGCCTGAACGCCTGCCGCCACAGCTGCCTGAGCCACCCCAGCTGCTGCAGCGCATCGCCCAGCCGCTGCCCTATGCCGAGGCCCTGCTGGAGCAGTTCGGCCAGCTGTCGCGCCTGGCCAAGGCCGACGACCTGCCGGCCGGCCTGGTACAGGCCGCCGCGCAGCTCGCGGGTTGCGAACTGAGCCAGCTGTACCTGCTCGACAGCACCCACACCCGCCTGACCCTGGCCGGCGAATGGCTGGAGGGCCAGGCCCGCGCCGAGCCCAGAGCCAGCCTGCCCAGCGACTACGACGGCGAGCAACTGCTGCAGTACTGCCTGTGCCAGAACCGCCACCTGAGCCTGGCCAACCTCGATCACAACCTGCACGAAACCAGCTTCCTGCCGGCCCGCGAGCAAGCCTGGCGCAGCCTGCTGTGCCTGCCGCTGCAGGACGAGCAGGGCCGCGTCGGCGGCCTGTTGCTGCTGGCCAGCCACAGTGCCCGCGAGCTGGAAGGTTTCGCCGGCTCGCTGGCCAGCCTCGGCACCTTCGCCCTGACCCAGCACCAGCTGCTGCAACGCCTGCGCGCGCCGGTCACGCCGATCAGCACGGCACCGACCAGCCTGCCGAGCAGCGGCTACGGCCTGATCGGCAGCAGCGCGGCGATGCGCGCGGTCTACCAGCTGCTCGGCAAGGTGCTGCACAACCCGGTCAGCGTGCTGCTCACCGGCGAAACCGGCACCGGCAAGGAACTGGTCGCCCGCGCCATCCACGACTGCGGTTTCCGCCGTAGCCAGGCGTTCATCGTGCAGAACTGCGCATCACTGCCGGAGAACCTGCTGGAGAGCGAGCTGTTCGGCTACCGCAAGGGCGCCTTCACCGGCGCCGAGCGCGACCGCAAGGGCCTGTTCGACGCGGCCGACGGCGGTACCCTGTTCCTCGACGAGATCGGCGACATGCCGCTGGCCCTGCAGGCCAAGCTGCTGCGCGTGCTGCAGGAAGGCGAAGTGCGCCCGCTGGGCAGCACCGACACGCACAAGGTCGACGTACGCATCGTCGCCGCCACTCACCGCGATCTGCGCGCGCTGGTCGAGGACGGGCGCTTTCGCGAAGACCTGTTCTATCGCCTGTCGCACTTCCCCATCGCCCTGCCGCCGCTGCGCGAGCGCGACGAAGACATCCTCCAGCTGGCCCGCCACTTCGCCGACAAGGCCAGTGCCTTTCTCCAGCGCGACCCCTGCCGCTGGGCCGAGACCACCCTCACCCACCTGGCCGGCTACGCCTTCCCCGGCAATGTGCGCGAGCTGAAAGGCCTGGTGGAGCGCGCCGTGCTGCTCTGCGAAGGCGGCGAACTGCTGCCCGAGCATTTCAGCCTGCGCCAGGACGCCAGCCAGGCCGGCGACGGCTGCATGAACCTGCGTGAACGCCTGGAGCGGGTCGAACGCAACCTGCTGCTCGACTGCCTGCGCAAGAACCGCGGCAACCAGAGCCAGGCCGCCCGCGAACTGGGCCTGCCGCGACGCACCCTGCTGTACCGCATGGACCGGCTGAAGATCAGCCCGGCCGATGTCTGAGCCGCTGCCCATGTCTACCCAATCCCTCATCACCGCCTGTGGAGAACCCGAGATGTCCCACCGCCTGCTGACCACCACCCTGCTCGCCGCCCTGCTCTGCCTGAGCGGCTGTGCCGGCAACTACAAATCCAGCGACGACGACTACCGCCCACTGGGCGACCCGCACGCCGAGCAGCGCGACAACTGATAAGCCGAGGAGCACACCACCATGGAACTGGTATTCGACGTCGTCAGCGCCCAGCAATTTGCCCCGGGCATGCTGACCAGCAAGAGCTTCAAGAAGGCCGGTGGGGTAATTGGCCGCAGCGAGGAGTGCGACTGGTCGATCCCCGACAGCAAACGCATCATCTCCAGCCGGCATGCCCAGGTCAGCTACAGCGACGGTCACTTCTACCTGACCGACACCAGCAGCAACGGCATCCAGCTCAAGGACAGCGGCGCCAGCCTGCGCCGTGGCGAGCCACTGCGTATCGGCCACGGTGACGTGTTCTGCCTGGGCGAGGTGGAAATCCGCGCCCGCGTGCTGCAGGACCCGGCGCAGTTCGAGGAGCAGATCGGCCAGCGCCAGGCGGCCGGCAGCATCATCCCGGATGACGCCTTCCTCGACCTCGACCCGATCGCCGCCCTCGAACAGCGCCCACGCGGCTACAGCAGCCTGGATGAATTCGCCGGCCTGGTGCAGGAGCCGGAGGAACAGTTCGAGCGCAGCCAGTACGCCCGCATCGACATGGAAAGCCTGCTGCTGCCGGAGCTGGTGGAAGCGGCGGTGGAAACACCGGTAGAGGCCGAGCCGATTGCCGTGCGTGTCAGCGAGCCGAGCGCGCAGCCGCGCCCGACGGTTGCCAGCGAGCCACAGAGTGCGGCGTTCTGGCAGCGTTTCGGCGAGGCCCTCGGCGTGCCGCTCGACGACCTCGACGCGGCCGGCCGCGAAGCCCTGGCGCTGAATGCTGCCCGCCTGCTCAAGCAGAGCATCGGCGGCCTGCAGCAGAGCCTGCGCACCCGGGGTGAGCTGAAGAACGAACTGCGCCTGGCCCTGACCACCGTGCAGAGCGCCGGCAACAACCCGCTCAAGCACAGCGCCGATGCCGGCGAGGCGTTGCAGGCCCTGTTGCGCAGCAACAAGCCCAGCCAGCTGACCGCCGAACAGTCCGTCGGCCGCGCCTTCCGCGACCTGCAGGCACACCAGGTGGCGTTGTTCGCCGCCAGCCGCGCGGCGGTCAAAGGCCTGTTCGACCAGTTCGCCCCGGAGCAGCTCACCCTGCGCTTCGAGCAGGAACGCAAGCCGCTGCTGGCCACCGCCGGCAGCCGCTGGCGCGCCTACCAGCGCCAGTACCGCCTGCTCGAGCAGGACGACGACTGGAGCCAACGCCTGTTCGCCCGCGACTTCGCCAAGACCTACGAAGAGCAGGTGCGCCTGATCGCCACGCTCAACACCGACTTCCAAGAATGAAAGCAAGGATGAATGCCATGCGCCGTCTTATCAGCCTCAGCCTGTTGTCTCTGTTCGTCACCCTGGGCGGCTGCGCCAGCCTGTCGCCCTTCTCGGACAAGACCAAGCTCGACCTGACCCTGGCCGCCAGCGACGACCTCAACCCGGACCTGGCCGGCCGCCCCTCGCCGATCGTAGTGCGCCTGCTGGAGCTGAAGAACCCCTCGTCGTTCAACAACGCCGACTTCTTCTCCCTGTACCAGCGGCCGAAGGAATCGCTGATGCCCGACCTGGTCAGCTTCGAGGAGCTGGAAGTGCGTCCCGGCGAGACCCGCGAACTGAAACTCGCGGTGCAGCCGGGCAGCCGCTACGTCGGCGTGGTCGCCGCCTACCGCGACCTGCCGGAAGCCAGCTGGCGCTTCGTCGTGGCGCTGCAGGAAGGTGAGATCAACCAGGCCGGCGTGCGCCTGGACAAGCGCGGTCTGCAGGCGCTGAGCGACACACAGGAAGAGGACTGAGCACATGGAAATGCTCAAGGTAGTCTGGCAAGAAGGGATGCTCCTGCGCCCGCAGCACTTCCAGCAAAGCGACCGTTACTACGAACACCAGCTCAAGGCCCGTACCCGCCTGCTGGAGGTCTATCCCTGGGGCTTCTTCAGCCTGGAGATCGACCGTCAGTTCCTCGGCATGGGCAAGCTGGTGCTGAGCCAGGCCGGCGGCGTGCTGCCCGACGGCAGCCTGTTCGAGATCGACGCCGCGCGCGAGCCGCTGGCCATCGACGTGCCGCCGAACACCTCGGCCACCCCGGTGTACCTGGCCCTGCCGCTGGTCACCGGCAACCACATCGAGAGCCGCCGCGCCGAGCAACAGGACGTGCTCGCGCGCTACCGCGCCCAGGAGCTGGAAGTCACCGACTCCAACGCCGGCGACAGCGCCGCCAGCCAGGTCAGCTGCGGCCGCCCGGACTTCCGCCTGCTGCTCGGCGAGCAACAGACCGACCAGGCCTTCGTCAAACTCAAGGTCGCGGAAATCCTCGACACCAGCCCGGACGGGGTGGTCGTGCTCGACCCGGACTTCAGCCCGACCTTCCTCCATGTGCAGGCGTCGAACACCCTGCTGGCCTACCTCAAGGAAGTGATCAGCATGCTCGGCCATCGCGGCGACATCCTCGCCGAGCGGGTACGCGCGGCCGGCAAGCTGGGCAATACCGAGGTCGGCGACTTCCTCATGCTGCAGCTGGTCAACCGCTACGAGCCGCAGCTGCGTCACTACCTGTCGCTGGAGCAGCTGCACCCAGAACGCATCTACCGCGAGCTGGTCGGCCTGCTCGGCGAGCTGGCCACCTTCGCCAGCGACCACAAGCGCCCGCGCCTGGACAGCCGCTACCTGCACAACGACCAGGGCGGCAGCTTCCGCAAGCTGATGGACGCGCTGCGCCAGGTGCTGTCGATGGTGCTCGAGCAGCACGCCATCGAGCTGCCGCTGCAGCAGCGCCAGTACGGCATTCAGGTCTCGCCGCTGCAGGACCACAAGCTGCTGACCAGCGCCGAGTTCATCCTCGCCGCCAGCGCCCAGTGCGACTCCGAGGAGCTGCGCAAGCGCCTGCCGGCGCACCTGAAGATCGGCGCGGTGGAGCGCATCCGCCAACTGGTCAACCTGCACCTGCCGGGGATCAAGGTGAAGCCGCTGCCGGTGGCGCCGCGGCAGATCCCCTTCCACTCGGACAAGACCTACTTCGCCCTGGAGCTCGGCTCGGAAGAGCTGGCGCAGCTGGAAAGCTCGGGCGGGTTTGCCTTCCACGTGTCCGGGGACTTCTCCGGGCTTGAGCTGAAATTCTGGGCGATCAGGAGCTGAACATGATCAAGGAAGCACAGGACAAGACCGTCGTCCTCAACCGCCAGACTGCCGGCGCGGCGCGCAGCCCGCTGACCGACTTCGCCGCGCCGCCCATGGAGCAGCTCGAGGAGCGCATGGTGTATGCCGCGCGCATGCGCCCGGCGGAAGTCTTCAACATCAGCTTCAACCCGCTGGTGGCCGCCAGCGCGCTGCTGCTCTCGGAAGTCGTACGCCTGAAGAACAGCGCCAGCGCGGAGAACTTCCAGGCGCTCAACGAACGCCTCAGCGTGGCGATCAAGCTGTTCGAGCACCGCGCCTTGCAGGAAGGCGCCGAGGGCGGCCAGGTGATGGCCGCGCGCTACGTGCTGTGCACAGTGGTCGACGAGGCGGTGGTGACCACGCCCTGGGGCAACGAGAGCGCCTGGTCGCAGATGAGCCTGCTGTCGAGCTTTCACAACGAGACCTTCGGCGGCGAGAAGTTCTTCCAGCTGCTCGAACACCTGTCGCGCAACCCGGTCAAGCACCTGGCCATGCTCGAGCTGATGTACATCTGCCTGTCTCTCGGCTTCGAGGGCAAGTACCGCGTGCTGCCACGCGGCATGCTCGAACTGGAGGCGATCCGCGACAGCCTGTACCGGCAGATCCGCCAGCTGCGCGGGGACATTCCGCGCGAGCTGTCGCCGCACTGGCAGGGCCTCAAGGACGGCCGCCGCCGGCTAGTACGCATCGTCCCGGGCTGGCTGGTGGCGGTGGCTACGGTCGCCGGCCTGGCCTTGCTCTACGCCGCCTTCAGCTGGGTGCTGCACGAGCAGCGCAGCACGGTGCTGCAGCCCTACCAGGCGGTCGAGGTCGTTCCGGCCGCCGCACAATCCACTCAGGGATAAGTTGAGATGAAGGATTTTCTCAAGAAAACCGCCACCTTCCTGCGCCAGACCTGGGTCTGGAGCCTGTGCCTGGTACTGTGCCTGGCCCTGCTGGTGTGGTTCGTCGGGCCGCTGCTGGCAGTGGCCGACAGCAAGTTCTGGGAATCGGCGGCCAGCCGCCTGGTCAGCATCAGCCTGCTGTTCCTCGCCTGGGGTCTGTTCATCGTGTTCATCAGCTGGCGCGCCAATCAGCGCAAGAAGGCCGAGGCGGATGATGTCGACGCCCAGGAGCGCCTGCGCCGCGACGGCCTGATCAGCGAGGAGCAGGTCGAACTGCGCGGCCGCTTCAAGCAGGCCCTGCGCACCCTGAAGAGCTCCAGCCTGTACCGCGGGCGCAGCGACAAATGGCGCAACGAACTGCCCTGGTACCTGCTGATCGGCCCGCAGGGCAGCGGCAAGACCAGCCTGCTGGACTTCTCCGGCCTGGACTTCCCGCTGAGCAAGGGCGACGCCCAGCGCCTGACCAAGGACGTCGGCGGCACCCGCTATTGCAACTGGCACTTCGCCGACCACGCCGTGCTGCTCGACACCGCCGGGCGCTACCTCAACCAGCCCGACGTGGCGGTCGACAGCCGCGCCTGGCACACCCTGCTCAACCTGCTGCGCAAGCGCCGCGCGCGCCCGCTCAACGGCGTGCTGGTGAACATCCCGGTGGACAGCCTGCTGTACCACAACGAACTGGAGCTGGAGAACCTGGCCCGCCAGGTGCGCCAGCGCCTGCACGAAATCCACGCCGAGCTGCGCGTGGAAGTGCCGGTGTACCTGGTGCTGAGCAAGGCCGACAAGATCCTCGGCTTCGACGAGTTCTTCGACCAGCTGAGCCGCGAGGAAAGCGACCAGGTGCTCGGCGCCAGCCTGCGCAAGGAGCAGAACGCCACCGACGCCGGGGTGATCCGCCAGGAGTTCGAGGAACTGCTGCGCCGCCTCAACAGCCAGGTGATCCTGCGCATGCACCAGGAGCGCGACACCCAGCGCCGTGGGCGCATCCTCGACTTCCCGCACCAGCTCGGCCAGCTCGGCGAGCGCCTGTGCCTGTTCGTCGAACTGGCCTTCAGCGGCAACCGCTACCAGCGCTCCAGCCACCTGCGCGGTTTCTACCTGACCAGCGCGCCGCAGCTCAGCGATGCGCTCGACCCGAGTACCACCAGTATCGGTCGCAACCTCGGTCTGGCCGGCAGCACCCTGCCGACCTACCGCAGCGGCCGCGCGCGCTTTATCCACCAGTTGCTCAGCCGGGTGATCTTCCCCGAGGCCGATCTGGCCGGGCTGGACGACAAGGAAGTACGCCGCATCGACTGGCGCCAGCGCGCCCTCTACGCCGGTGCCGCCGCCTGCCTGGTGCTGTTTGGCCTGCTCTGGGGCAACAGCTATTCGGCCAACCACGGCCGTCTGGAACAGCTGCGCGAACTGGCCCAGCAACTGGGCCGCGAAGGCGAGAGCCTCAATCCCAAGGACGAGGCCGAGCAGGTGCTGCCGCTGCTCGACAGCAGCTACGCGGCGACCCAGGTATTCCCCGCGCCGAGTGACGCCGCCCTGCTCGAACGCGGTGGCCTGTACCAGGGCGCGGACGTCGACCCGACCGTACACCAGGCCTATCGCCGCCAGCTGGAAAGCGAGCTGCTGCCACGCGTCGCCCGTCAGCTGGAAGGACAGATCCGCGCCAACCGCGACGACCGCGAGCTGCTGCTCGGCAGCCTGCGCGCCTACCTGATGCTCAATCTGGAACAGCGCCGCGAAGCCGCGTACCTGCAGGACTGGCTGGCCGCCGACTGGTCGCTGCGCTACGCCGGCGCCGAGCCGACGCAGAAGGGCCTCAATGGCCACTTCCAGCGCCTGCTGGCCGAGCCATTCGCCGCCTACCCGCTGAACGACGCGCTGGTGGCCGAGGCGCGGCAGATCCTGCGCAGCGAGTCGCTGGCCAACGTGGTCTACCGCATGCTCCGCGACCAGGCTCGCAGCCTGCCGGAATATCGCCTGAGCCAGCAGCTGGGCAGCCAGGCCACGCTGTTCCTCGGCAGCGACTACAGCATTCCCGGGCTGTACACGCAGAAGGGTTATCAGCAGTACTTCGTCGCCCAGGGCCTCGGTCTGGTGCGCGACATCCTGCGCGACAACTGGGTGCTCGGCGAAGGCAACCAGCTCAGCGACAACGACCTCAGCCGCCTGCTGGTGGAGCTGGAGCAACTGTACTTCCGCGACTACGCCAACTACTGGGGCGAGGCCATCGCCCAGCTCAGCCTGGAGCCGATCGGCAACACGGCCCAGGGCATCCTTCAGCTGTCCGCGCTGACCGCGGCCAACTCGCCGCTGCTGCAGGTGCTGGTGGAAGTGCGCGAGAACACCCGCTTCGACCTGCCGGCAGCCGCCGACCAGGTCGACGAGCTGGCCGCCCAGGCCAAGCTTGGCAAGAAAGCCAAACTGGCCGCCGCCGCGGCCGAACAGGGCATCGGCGCGATCGCCAAGAGCCTGCCGGACACCGCCCGCCGCGCCCTGCAACGGCGCTTCGAGCCGCTACACCGACTGCTCGACGCCAACAGCGGCGCCGGCCCGGAACTGGCCGCTACCCTGCAGGCGCTGGACGCCCTGCAACTGCAGTTCAGCGGCCTGGCCCACGCCAGCGCGCCGGAACAGGCGGCCTTCGAGATGGCCAAGGCACGCATGGGCGGCCGCCCGGATGCGATCAACCAGGTACGCAGCAGCGCAGCGCGCCTGCCGCAACCGGTGGGCAACTGGCTGAGCCTGATCGCCGACGACAGCTGGCAGCTGGTGCTCAACGACGCCTATGGCTACCTGAACAAGCGCTACCGCAGCGAGCTGTATGCCTTCTACAAGGAGTCGCTGTTCAAGCGCTATCCGTTCAGCGCCAAGAGCGACAGTGACGTGGCCATCGCCGACTTCCGCGAGTTCTTCAAGGCCGATGGCGTGGCCGACGGCTTCGTCGATCGCTACCTCAAGGCCTTCGTCAGCGACAGCGAGGGCAAGTACCAGCTGCGCCGCCTGGACGGTCAGGGCCTGCCGCTGTCGCCGACCTTTCTCGCACAGATCAACCAGACTCAGGTGATCCGCCGCAGCTTCTTCGCCGAGAACCCGACCGAGCCGCTGGTGCTGTTCAAGCTGGAGCCGTTCGCCCTCGACTACAGCCTCAACCGCGCCGACTTCCAGTACGGCGGCCAGCAGATGGAATACCGCCACGGGCCGATCATCGCCACCGCGTTCCGCTGGCCGGCCGAGGGCGACAGCGAGCGCAGCAGCCTGGTGCTGGAAGAACAGGGCGGGCGCCGCGTCGGCATCGAGAAGAGCAGCGGGCCCTGGGCGCTGTTCCGCCTGCTCGACCTGATGCAGGTCGAGCAGCACAGCGGCCGCGACGTGCTGATCCTCAAGGCCAACCTGCAGGGCCTGCAGGCCAAGTACCTGCTGCACAGCCAGCGCTCGCCGAACCCGTTCGACGCCAGCCTGCTGCGCGACTTCAAGCTACCGGCGACGCTTTGATGGAAGTCGCCAACCTGCTCTGGCACAGCGCCGCGCGCACCGACACCGGCAAGGTGCGCGCGCGCAACGAGGATGCCTTTCTCGACCAGCCGCAGCGTGGCCTGTGGGTGGTCGCCGACGGCATGGGCGGTCACCAGAACGGCGACCTGGCCAGCCGCCTGATCGTCGAGAGCCTGGGCGAGCTGGACGCCGGCGGCAGCTTCGAGCAGCGCCTGGAGCAGTTACGTCAATGCCTGCACCGGCTCAATCGCCACCTCAGCCTGGGCCTCACGGTGACCAGCGAGAACCCCGATATGCTGGTCGGCAGCACCGTGGTCGCGTTGCTCGCCGCCGGCAGCCGGATGGCCTGCGTGTGGGCCGGCGACAGCCGCTGCTACCTGCTGCGCGGGCGCCAGCTGTACCAGTTGAGCCGCGACCATTCGCTGCTGCAGCAACTGGTCGACGAGCACGGCATGAGCGTCGATGAGGCCGCGCGCCAGCCGGCTGCCCACGCCCTGACCCGCGCCATCGGCGCAGCCGAGGAACTGCAGCTGGATATCCTCGAACTGGAAAGCCTGCCCGGCGACGTGTTCCTGCTGTGCAGCGACGGCCTGTATCAGGACCTCGACCACGACCAGCTCGGCGCCGCGCTGATCCGCCCCAGCGCCAGCCTAGCCCTGCAGCGCCTGTTCGAACTGGCGCTGGACGGCCCGGCCCGCGATAACCTCAGCGCCGTGGTGATCAACCGATGAGCAGCGCGATGAACCACCAGGCCGCGGCCACCGCCGCCAGCGCCGACCTGACCCTGATGGCCGGCAGCACGGCCAAGACGCCGCGGCCCTTGCCCAAGGACCTGCCGCCGGTGCTCTGCGGCCGCTACCGCATCGAACGCCTGCTCGGCGTCGGCGGCATGGGCGCGGTGTACCGCGCGCGAGACCTGCTGCGCGAACAGTTCGGCGACCCGCAGCCCTATGTGGCGCTGAAAACCCTCAGCGAAGACTTCGCCGAGTACCCGGACGCCAGCGCCCTGCTCTACAGCGAGTTCGCCCTCAGCGCCCGCCTGAGCCAGCGCAACCTGGTGCGCCTGTACAGCTTCGAGATCGACCCGCCCAGCCAGCGCGCCTTCATCACCATGGAGCTGCTCAAGGGCTGCACCCTCGACAGCCTGCTGCAGCAATACCCCAGCGGCCTGCCCTGGGCCGAGGCGCACACGATCAGCCTAAGCCTGCTCGAAGCCCTGCACTACGCGCACGGCCAGGGCGTACTGCACGGCGACCTGAAGCCGAGCAACCTGATGCTCGGCGACAGCGAGCTGCGCCTGTTCGACTTCGGCCTCGGCCAGGCCATGGATGGTTTTCTCACCGGCCTGCCGCGCCTCTCGCGCAGCCGCTTCGCCGCCTGGACGCCGCGCTATGCCGCCCCCGAATTGCTCGACGGCGCACCGCTGAGCGCCGCCGCCGATGTCTATGCAGTGGCCTGCGTGATCTACGAACTGTGCAGCGGCCAGCATCCTTTCCGCCGGCAAAGTGCTAAACAGGCCAAGGCAATGGAACTGCCGCTGCATGCCCCTGCGGATATGCCCCGCGCCCTGTGGCCGGCCCTGCGCGCGGCGCTGGAATTTGACCCGGCCCGGCGCAGCAGTCTGCCCCGTTTGCTGCGAGCCTTCCGCGAACAGCAGCGCCCGGCCTCCCGGCTGCCGCGCTGGCTGCGCCGCCGGCCAGCCCTCTGACAAGGACGACAGAATGTTCAACCCCGCCAACCAGACCCACTTCAGCCTGACCCTCGACGGCCAGCGCCACGACCTGCAGGTCCTCGAATTCCACGGCCGCGAAGCGCTCAACCAGCCCTACCGCTTCGAGGTGGAGCTGGTCAGCGAGCGCCCCGACCTCGACCTGCAGAGCCTGCTCGGCCAGCCCGCCTTCCTCGCCTTCAGCCCGGACGGCCACGGCATCCACGGCCTAGTGCACGACGCCGCCCAGGGCGAGTCCGGCAAGCGCCTGACCCGCTACCGCCTGGTGCTGCAGCCCAAGCTGGCCTGGTTGGCGCAACGCAGCAACCAGCGCATCTACCAGCAGCTGACGGTACCGCAGATCATCGCCCTGGTATTGGAAGAGCACGGCATCCTCGGCAGCGCCTACCGCTTCCAGCTCGGCCCGACGGTTTATCCCGAGCGCGACTACTGCGTGCAGTACGACGAGAGCGACCTGCACTTCATCCAGCGCCTGTGCGAGGAAGAAGGCCTGCATTACCACTTCGAGCACAGTGGCCAAGGCCATGTGCTGGTCTTCGGCGACGACCAGACCAGCTTCCCGCGCCTGGGCCAGCCCACGGCCTACGTGCAGGACAGCGGCATGGTCGCCGACGAACCGGTGATCAAACGCTTCGCCCTGCGCCTGGCCACCCGCAGCAACCGCGTGACCCGCCGCGACTACGACTTCGAACAACCGCGCCTGCTGCTGGAGGCCGCCGCCAAAAGCGAGTTCCAGCCCGACCTGGAAGACTACGACTACCCCGGCCGCTACACCGAGCGCACGCGCGGTAAACACCTGGCCCAGCGCGCCCTGGAACGCCACCGCGCCGACTACCAACTGGCCGAAGGCCGCAGCGACCAGCCGCGCCTGCTCAGCGGCCACCTGCTGGAAATCTCCGACCACCCGCGCCGCGAATGGAACGACCTGTGGCTGCTGCACGAGGTGATCCACCAAGGCAAACAACCGCAGGTGCTGGAGGAGTCGATCAGTAACTTCGGCGCCGGCCTTCTCCCCTCTCCCATTCATGGGAGAGGGGCCGGGGGAGAGGGTCTGTCCAGCAACTCCGATGACTTCCACCAAGGCTACCGCAACCACTTCAGCGCCAGCCCCTGGAACATCCTCTACCGCCCGCCCCTGCAACACCCGAAACCGCGCGTACTGGGCAGCCAGACCGCGGTAGTCACCGGGCCCAAGGGCGAGGAGATCCACTGCGATCAATACGGCCGGATCAAGGTGCAGTTCCACTGGGACCGCGAGGGCCAGGGCGACGACACCAGCAGCTGCTGGCTGCGCGTGTCCAGCAGCTGGGCCGGCGACCGCTACGGCGGCATCGCCATCCCGCGCGTCGGCATGGAAGTGCTGGTCACCTTCCTCGAAGGCGACCCCGACCAGCCGCTGGTCACCGGCTGCCTGTACCACAAGGAACACGTCGTCCCCTACGACCTGCCGGCGAACAAGACCCGCAGCGTGTTCAAGACCCTCAGCTCCCCCGGCGGTGGCGGCTACAACGAGCTGCGCATCGAGGACAGAAAAGGCGCCGAACAGATCTACATCCACGCCCAGAAAGACTGGGATGAAAACATCGAGCACGACCAGAAGATCCGCATCGGCCACGAACGCCACGACACGGTCGAAGCCAACAGCTACACCGAGCTGAAAGCCGAGGAACATCACACCACCCATCTGGATCGCAAGGTGGAGGTACGCGCCGACGACCACCTGACCGTGGCGCAGAACCAGCACACCAAACTCGGCACCGCCCAACTGACCCAGGCCGGCCGCGAGATCCACCTGAAAGCCGGGCAGAAGATGGTCATCGAAGCCGGCCTGGAAATCACCCTCAAGGCCGGCGGCAGCTTCATCAAACTCGACCCGGGCGGCATCACCCTGGTCGGCCCCATGGTCAAGATCAATGCCGGCGGCGCGCCGGGCAATGGCTCGGGCATCACTATCAAACCCCCGCTTCAGCCGGGGATGGCGGATAAGGACAAGGCGGGGAATCTGCTGGATGAAAACCTGGCGAACAGCCTGAGCAGCCTTAAGCAAAAGCCCAAGCGAATGCTCAACTTCTCCAGCTAATCAGGATCAGGCGCGCGGCCAAGTTGCACGCCACCAAGGAACGGAACCGAGTCAAACCACCATGGCAGACCACAAACCAATCAACTGGGCATTTCCCTTCAAGCTCAAAGGAGCCGACGGAGCGGCCAGCAAGGACATCACCAATCCAGAGGTCTACTACGCCGCCCTGGCTCAAGCCAAAGACGGCTTTTACCCAATGGGGGCAAGTGGCAACTGGCACGGCGGCGTGCATTTCGATGAGGCTACAGGGGCCGTACTCGACCAGTCTGAGGTGCACTGCATCGCCGATGGCGAAGTGATCGCCTATCGCATCGACGAGCAATATCCGACCACCACATATGGGGAGGTTCCCGCTGTAGTACATCTGCCCTTCTCGACGGGCTTTGTGCTGGTCAAACACCGCCTGGAGTTACCACCGAAACCCCTTGAACCAGCCGCAGGCGCAGCCTCCGAAACGCCCCCTGCAGCGCCTGCTTTAACGTTTTACAGCCTGTATATGCACCTGCAGGATTGGGCGAGCTACCAAGCCCAGCCTACCCTGCCGCGCCCAAGCTTCTGGGTGGACGGGTTGTGCAAGGTAAAGGCAGACGCTCCCGACAAGTTGCTGGGTTTGAATGTGCGGGCCTATTACAAGGTATCTCCTACCAATGCACATCATTCAGAGTATGAAAATATCCTGGCAACACTGCCGCGCGGCACTATCGTCGAGGCCGCGAGCGGCCCTGATAATGAGCATGCCGGCTGGTTGAAACTAACCAGCATTACCCCTGCCATCGCAGGGCTTGAGCCTGAAAACTGCTGGGCTTACAAAGATGAGATGAAA
Source organism: Aquipseudomonas guryensis (assembly GCF_014164785.1). GTDB lineage: Bacteria > Pseudomonadota > Gammaproteobacteria > Pseudomonadales > Pseudomonadaceae > Aquipseudomonas > Aquipseudomonas guryensis. Next base: position 1,058,023 of record NZ_JACJFN010000001.1, read on the forward strand.
TCGCTCGGCAGCAATCGCTACCTCATCAGTGAGGGTGCCAAAGATCCTATCGCGCCAGTTCAGCAAGGGTTGAATGTGCGCTCGGCAACCGCGCACGGAGATATCCTGGCCCTGCTACCCAGAGGCACACAGCTACGTATCAGCAATGAAGGGGCAGCAGGTAAATACCGCAAGCTGGTGGAAATTATCAGCGGCACCGCAGTACCCCCGCTCACCGCAGACAGCAGCGGTAATCTCCCTGGTTTTGTCTGGCTGGACTCACTGGAAGTCACCCATGAACCCAAAGCCCATGACGGCAGCGTGGTGGTACTGGATCAACCAGTGGCAATCAAAGCTGGCGAGCTGATTGGCCATATAGGCCAGTACCAGAACTTCGACGACAACCGTCCCAGATCGATGCTGCATCTGGAGGTATTCAGTTGTAACGACGTACCAGCCTTTATTAGCCAGAGCAGAGCATGGGCGGAGAGCTTGCCCGCAGAACAGAAGACTCTGATCAAGATTCACAAAGAATCTAAGGTTATCCAGCCCACCGCAGCAGATACCCAGATCGCGAGTGGCACTGACGTGAAAAGCGCTGCCGACTCCCCGACTGAAGGTTGCTGGACCAAGGTGCAGCCTTACGTCGTGCTGAAGGTCAACAAGAGCGAATTAGGCACCTATAGCAGTAAGCAGTACCCCTTAAATGCCAGCCAAAAAAGCACCCTCGCCGGCGCTCAAGGTATTGATGTGAGTGAACTGCCAGACCAGGTCGATTTCCTGATGGAAACCTATCTGGCTGATGGTACCGATCCACAGCCGTATGTCAGCGGGAGCATCCCTGCCACACGACCAATGCGCAAAATTGGAGTGAAGCTGAACACTCCTGTTTGGGTTAAGCGCAGCACACTCAATGCCCAAGGTCAGCGCTCCAGCACCGACGGTGCTCTCGATGCCTGGAAAAATTTTCCCCTTAGCCAAGCCACAGATGGCCCAGCGTGCGGATTCGAACGCATCCTCAGCAAAGCTTCTTGGAACCACCTCAGCACCGACCACAAGGCCGTCGACGCGAATACCGAGAAAACCCATTGGTGGTACGTCACTGTTGCCAGCGCCGCCGGACAGGAAATATCAGGCTGGGTACCCGAGGTCGACCTTATCGTTACGGAGCATTCCCCTTGGGAATGGCCTGGCTTCAGCCAGATAGAGGACATAACGCCCGTTGTCAGCCAGCAGGCGCAAGCCCTCAGTGCCCAAGGAGCACTTTCGACCGAAGAAGCCCACAGCTATGCAGCGCAAATCGACGAAGCCGAACGCGGGGCGCTGTTCCAACGGCTATTTGAAATCATCGATCAGCCTGACGCTGCTGGCGTGCGCGATAAAAAACTCACTCCGGCAGAGATCAAAAATGCTCTCAGTAAATCCTGGCTAGCCCAGCAGCTCTCTTTGCTTATCACTCACTACGAGAGCGAGTGGTTCTCGAATCCTGCCAAATGGAATGCACTAGATTCATTAATGGCATATACCCCTGGACAATCAAACTCTGACTGGGAGAAAGAAAAGCAACGAATTGAAAAGCTGAGCTGGTGGGCAACGCTGACAGGTAAGCACGGGACTAACACACATGGAAAGGTTTGGCATTTCCACGCAGCAGGGTTAATTGGAAGTTTATTGAGCCCAAATACTTTCAAAATTACCATTGAAATGTTAAGAAAAATATTTACATCAGGATCTATAGAAAAATTACAGCTACTCGCTGATGAGTTAAATAAAAATCTTGCAGAATACAAATTGGACACTCCGGCTAGATTAAGCCATTTTTTTGCTCAAGTAAGAGTGGAAGTTGGGGATAACTACTCATTAGTCGAATCCCTGAAATATAGGCCAGAAAAGCTTTCGGATTTCTCTTATTTTGCCAGTCGACCAGATGAAGCTCAGCTGTATGGATATATACCAGGGGTACATCCAGCAAACGAAGTAGAAATTGCAAACAGAGCTTATAATGGAGTAACTGGAAATAGTGACTTAGGTAATGGTGATATAGAAAGCGGCGATGGCTGGAAATTTAGAGGGCGAGGGCTCAAGCAGCTTACAGGTCGTTATAACTACACTGATTTCAACCAAAAGTATTCTATTCTATGGACAGATGAAAATATAAATTTCATAGAAAATCCAGAGAAACTAGAGGAAACAAAGTATGCAGCTCGCTCTGCTGTATATTTTTGGTTGAAAAATTCTTTATATGAAATCGCCGATCTTGGAGTAGAGCCAAGCAACGTGAACTCAATTACTGCAGTAATCAACCAATACACGTCAAGTTATGCTGAAAGAAGAAATCAATTCAAAAGGATATGGGAAATTGAGAAAATATTTCGTTAGGTTTTTTACTATATTTGTACTCCTGTCTACGCCATTAGTAGCGAACGCTGGAGTTCGGCAAATAATTTACGGTGATATCAATAGAAACGATACATCTGATGAGGTAAAAGTTACCGATACAGAGGGTGATTTCTATCTATTAGATATAATTATCGACGGGGTGGAAAAAATAAAAATAACCTCTTTAATACCTGCAAAAAAAAATAAACCAACAGGCGGAATTGAAGTATTTAGAGGGCTAGGCATAGCCAATAATAATTTAATTATGAATTTATATACTTGCGCTCCATCAATGCCAGTTTGCTATGACCGCCACCTATTTTTTGAGTACCGTGGAAAAGCTCTCTCACTCGTCCGCGAACAGACAACAGCATTTTCAGGAACACTGGCTGTGCTTAACGTTAATTACCCATCTGATATAGATACATCCTCTATCTCTTATCAATATTTCCTTGAAAAAGACGAGCCAAGCCTCGATCAATTTAATAAAAAATATGGATCGTGCATATCATCTTTGGGTGGCGATTCGGTTTTAAAAATAATAGAAGAACTTGAAAGCGCTCAGCCCAACCAGTGGATATATGAACCAGGTTGCATAACACCATCTTTAATTTTTGATTTACAAAATCAAAAAATGATATCAAAACAGTCAAGCTTTAGATATTTGGAATCAATCGATAAATAAAGATAGCCGATTAAAATAAAACATCTATCGAAGATCACATCACCTCTGAAGCCTTGGGTTTTTGATATGACGGCTAACTATTATTTATAGAAATTAATATGGATACCTATCTATTTTAAAGCGAGCCATTGGCCCGCTTTCTTTTTCCGCTAGCGACTTATTCCACCGTCACGCTCTTGGCCAAGTTACGCGGCTGATCCACGTCGGTACCCTTGAACACCGCCACGTAGTACGACAGCAGCTGCAGCGGCAGGGTGTAGAGGATCGGCGCCAGGGCGTCGTGGATGTGCGGCATGTTGACCACGTGGGTGCCTTCGCCGTTGCTCAGGCCGGCTTGCTGGTCGGCGAAGACGATCAGTTGGCCGCCGCGGGCGGCGACTTCTTGCAGGTTGGATTTGAGCTTTTCCAGCAGCTCGTTGTTCGGCGCCACGGTGACCACCGGCATGTCGCTGTCGACCAGGGCCAGCGGGCCGTGCTTGAGCTCGCCGGCCGGGTAGGCTTCGGCGTGGATGTAGGAGATTTCCTTGAGCTTGAGCGCGCCTTCCATGGCCACCGGATACTGCGCTCCGCGGCCGAGGAACAGGGTGTGGTGCTTTTCGGCGAACAGTTCGGCGATCTTCTCTACGGTCTTGTCCATGGCCAGGGCTTCGCCAAGGCGGGTCGGCAGGCGGCGTAGTTCTTCCACCAGTTCGGCGGCCACGCCGGCTTCGAGGGTGCCGCGCACCTGGCCGAGGGCCAGGGTCAGCAGCATCAGGCCGACCAGCTGGGTGGTGAAGGCCTTGGTCGAGGCCACGCCGATTTCCGGGCCGGCCTGGGTCAGCAGGGTCAGGTCGGATTCGCGCACCAGGGAGCTGATGCCGACGTTGCAGATGGCCAGGCTGGCCAGGTAGCCGCCGTTGTCCGGCGCGCATTGCTTGGCGTTGCGCAGGGCGGCCAGGGTGTCGGCGGTTTCACCGGACTGGGAGATGCTGACGAACAGGGTGTCCGGCTGTACCACCACCTTGCGGTAGCGGAATTCGCTGGCCACTTCGACCTGGCAGGGGATGCCGGCCAGGCCTTCGAGCCAGTAACGGGCGACCATGCCGGCGTGGTAGCTGGTCCCGCAGGCGACGATCTGTACGTTGCGCACGTTGGCGAACAGCTCGGCGGCCTGCGGGCCGAAGGCCTGGACCAGTACATGGTCAGTACCCAGGCGGCCTTCCAGGGTGCGTTGCACGACCTTGGGCTGCTCGTGGATTTCCTTGAGCATGAAGTGGCGGTATTCGCCCTTGTCGGCGGACTCGGCGCCTTCGTGGTATTGCACCTGTTCACGCTGCACCGAGCGGCCGCTGGCGTCCCAGATCTGCACGCTGTCGCGGCGGATTTCGGCGATGTCGCCTTCTTCCAGGTACATGAAGCGGTCGGTGACCTGGCGCAGGGCCAGCTGGTCGGAGGCGAGGAAGTTTTCGCCGAGGCCGAGGCCGATCACCAGCGGGCTGCCGCTGCGCGCGGCGAGCAGGCGATCCGGTTGCTGCGCGCTGATCACGGCCAGGCCGTAGGCGCCGTGCAGCTCGGGAATCGCGGCCTTGAGGGCGACGGCCAGGTCGCCGTGTTCGGCCAGTTTGTGCTGCAGCAGGTGGACGATGGTTTCGGTGTCGGTATCCGAGGTGAAGACGTAGCCGAGGCCTTGCAGGCGGGCGCGCAGTTCTTCGTGGTTCTCGATGATGCCGTTGTGCACCACGGCCAGTTGTTCGCCGGGCTCTTTGCCCGAGAAATGCGGGTGGGCGTTGCGCTCGCTCGGCGCGCCGTGGGTGGCCCAACGGGTGTGGGCGATGCCCAGGTGGCCGTTGAGCGGCTCACCGGCCAGGGCCTGGCCCAGTTCGGCGACCTTACCGACCCGGCGGCAGCGCTGCAATTGGCCGCTCTGGGTGAAGACCGCCACGCCGGCGCTGTCGTAACCACGGTACTCCAGGCGCTTGAGGCCTTCGACCAAGATCGGGGTGATGCTGCGTTCGGCGACGGCGCCAACAATGCCACACATGGCTGTTCTCCTAGGGTTGCACGGCGGCGAGGATCAGGGTGATGCCACGCGCCTTTATCTGTTCGGCCGCCTGGGCATCCAGGCGGTCGTCGGTGATCAGGGTATGGACGCTGCTCCAGGGCAGTTCCAGGTTGGGAATCTTGCGGCCGACCTTGTCGCTCTCGACCATGACGATGACTTCGCGCGCCACCTCGGCCATGACCCTGGACAAACCCAGCAGCTCGTTGAAGGTAGTGGTGCCACGCTGCAGGTCGATGCCATCGGCGCCGATGAACAGCTGGTCGAAATCATAGGAGCGCAGCACCTGTTCGGCGACCTGACCCTGGAAGGACTCAGAGTGCGGGTCCCAGGTGCCACCGGTCATCAGCAGCACCGGCTCGTGCTCGATGTCGCGCAGGGCGTTGGCCACGTTTAGCGAGTTGGTCATCACCACCAGGCCGGGCTTGTAGCCGAGCTGCGGGATCATCGCCGCGGTGGTGGTGCCGCTGTCGATGATGACGCGCGCATGTTCGCGGATGCGTTCGACGCCGGCGCGGGCGATGGCCTGCTTGTGGCTGGACACCGGCTGTGCGGGCTCGCCGATCAGCTCCTGCGGCATGGGCACGGCGCCACCGTAACGGCGCAGCAGCAGGCCATTCTTCTCCAGGGCGGCAAGATCCTTGCGGATGGTCACTTCGGAGGTGGCGAAGGCACTGGCCAGCTGGTCGACACTTACCTCGCCCTGCTCGTTGAGCAAGGCGAGGATGGTGTGGCGCCGCTGTGGTGTGTTGCGCTTGGACATCCGTAAGTTTCGATTCGAAAGATAAGTGCGCGAATCAAAACCTAACGAAAGCTTATGGTCAAGTCTGAAACGGACAAAAGGCGGCCTGAGCCGCCTTTTTGTTGTGGATAACTACCCGACTTACTTCTTGATCGGGCGCTTCCAGCCTTCAATGTTGCGCTGCTTGGCGCGGCCGACGGCCAGGGTCTTGGCCGGTACGTCCTGGGTAACGGTCGAGCCGGCGCCGGTGGTGGCGCCGTCGCCCAGAGTCAGTGGTGCCACCAGGGAGCTGTTGGAACCGATGAACACATCCTCACCCATCACGGTGCGGAACTTGTTGGCGCCGTCGTAATTGCAGGTGATGGTGCCGGCACCGATGTTGGTCCGTGCACCGATCTCGGCATCGCCCAGGTAGCTCAGGTGGCCGGCCTTTGCGCCTTCGCCCAGCACGGCATTCTTCAGCTCGACGAAGTTACCGACATGGGCCTTGGCGCCCAGCACTGCACCCGGACGCAAGCGGGCGAACGGGCCGCAGTCGGCGCACTCGCCAAGCTCGGCACCATCCAGATGGCTGTTGGCTTTGACGATGGCGCCCTTGCGCAGGGTGCTGTTCTTGATCACGCAGTTCGGGCCGATCTGCACGTCGTCCTCGATGACCACTTTGCCTTCGAGGATCACGTTGATATCGATGGTGATATCACGCCCCACGCTGACCTCGCCGCGCACATCGAATCGATGCGGATCGAGCAGGGTCACGCCCTGGGCCATCAGCTGACGGGCCATGCGCTGCTGGTAGTGGCATTCGAGCTGCGAAAGCTGGATGCGGTCGTTGGCACCCAGCACCTCCATCTCGTCCTGGGCCGTCTCGGTGGCCACCACCAGGCCGTCAGCTACGGCCATTGCGATCACGTCGGTGAGGTAGTACTCGCCCTGGGCGTTGCTGTTGGACAAGCGGCCCAGCCAGTCGCCAAGGCGCTTGCCCGGTACGGCGAGGATACCGGTGTTGCCTTCGTGGATGGCGCGCTGCGCCTCGCTGGCGTCCTTATGCTCGACGATGGCCTGCACCACACCGTTGGCGTCACGTACGATGCGACCGTAGCCGGTGGGATCGGCCAGGTTGACCGTCAGCAGGCCCAGCTGAGCGTCGTTGGCCTGCTCCAGCAGACGGGTGAGGGTTTCAACCTTTGTCAGCGGTACGTCGCCATACAGGATCAGCACCTTATCCGCTTCCAGTGCTGGCAATGCCTGGGCCACGGCGTGGCCGGTGCCAAGCTGCTCGGCCTGCAGCACGAAGTGGATATCGTCGGCGGCGAGACGCTCACGGACCAGCTCGGCACCATGGCCGATCACCACATGGATCTTGCGCGGCGACAGCGCGCGTGCCGTATCGATGACATGGCCGAGCATGGGCTTGCCGGCTACCGGATGCAGCACCTTGGGCAGGGCCGAACGCATGCGGGTGCCTTGGCCAGCGGCGAGGATGACGATATCGAGGGACATGGCGGAATCCTGAACGGGCACAGGCGGAAGCCACCTGTGGATAAATACGGCAGAAAAGAAAAAGGGTAGCCAAGGCTACCCTTTTACTTCGTTGCGATGAAGCCGGTAGCTTAGCCGCCGAACTTCTTGCGCATCTGTTGCACGGTACGCAGCTGGGCCGCGACCTCTGCCAGGTGAGCGGCAGCAGAACCGTAGTCGAACTCGGCGCCTTGCTCATGCAGCGCTTTCTCAGCAGCCTTGAGGGCTTCCTGAGCAGCTGCTTCGTCGATGTCGGCAGCGCGAGTAACGGTGTCGGCCAAGACCTTCACCATGTTCGGCTGTACTTCGAGGAAACCGCCAGAGATGTAGAACACCTCAGCTTCGCCACCCTGCTTGATCAAGCGGATCGGACCCGGCTTGAGATCGGTGATCAGCGGCGCGTGGCCCGGAGCGATACCAAGATCACCCAGGTTGCCGTGCGCAATCACCATCTCGACCAGACCGGAGAAGATCTCCGCTTCTGCGCTGACGATGTCGCAATGGACTGTCATAGCCATATCTAGCCTCACATGAGCGCCCGTTGCCGGGCGCACAGGGGATTACAGTTTCTTGGCTTTCTCGATTGCTTCGTCGATGCTGCCAACCATGTAGAACGCCTGCTCCGGCAGGTGATCGTAGTCACCTTTCAGAATGCCACTGAAACCAGCGATGGTGTCCTTCAGGGAAACGTACTTGCCTGGCGAACCGGTGAAGACTTCGGCCACGAAGAACGGCTGGGACAGGAAACGCTGAATCTTACGAGCACGGGATACCAGCTGCTTGTCGGCTTCAGAGAGTTCGTCCATACCGAGGATCGCGATGATGTCCTTCAGTTCCTTGTAACGCTGCAGCACGTACTGCACGCCACGCGCGGTCTCGTAGTGCTCCTGACCAACCACCAGCGGATCGAGCTGACGGGAGGTGGAGTCCAGCGGATCCACGGCCGGGTAGATACCCAGGGAGGCGATGTCACGCGACAGTACGACTGTGGCGTCCAAGTGGGCGAAGGTGGTCGCCGGGCTCGGGTCGGTCAGGTCGTCCGCAGGTACGTATACGGCCTGTACCGAGGTGATCGAGCCGTTCTTGGTGGAGGTAATACGCTCCTGCAGAACGCCCATCTCTTCGGCCAGAGTCGGCTGGTAACCTACTGCGGAAGGCATACGGCCCAGCAGTGCGGATACTTCAGTACCGGCGAGGGTGTAGCGGTAGATGTTGTCGACGAACAGCAGAACGTCACGACCTTCGTCGCGGAACTTCTCGGCCATGGTCAGGCCGGTCAGGGCTACGCGCAGACGGTTGCCTGGCGGCTCGTTCATCTGACCGTAAACCAGGGCTACCTTGTCGAGAACGTTGGAGTCCTTCATCTCGTGGTAGAAGTCGTTACCCTCACGAGTACGCTCACCCACACCAGCGAACACGGAATAACCGCTGTGTTCCATGGCGATGTTACGGATCAGTTCCATCATGTTTACGGTCTTGCCGACACCGGCACCACCGAACAGACCGACTTTACCGCCCTTGGCGAACGGGCAAACCAGGTCGATAACCTTGATGCCGGTTTCCAGCAGGTCGTTACCACCGGCTTGCTCGGCGTACGACGGCGCAGGGCGGTGGATTTCCCACTGCTCTTCTTCGCCGATCGGACCAGCTTCATCGATCGGGTTACCCAACACGTCCATGATCCGGCCCAGGGTCGCTTTACCGACCGGTACGGAGATGGCCTTGTGGGTACGGGTGACGTCCAGGCCGCGTTTCAGGCCTTCGGTCGAACCCATGGCAATGGAGCGAACCACGCCGTCGCCCAGCTGCTGCTGAACTTCGAGGGTGGTTTCGGCGCCGACTACTTTCAGCGCTTCATAAACACTCGGCACTTGATCACGCGGGAATTCCACGTCGATAACGGCGCCGATGATTTGAACGATACGTCCGCTACTCATCTTTGGTTCCTCTGAATATTTGAACCGTTCTTAAACCGCGGCAGCGCCGCCGACGATTTCCGAAATTTCCTGGGTGATCGCTGCCTGACGAGCCTTGTTGTAAATCAGCTGCAGGTCTTTGATCAGATCGCCAGCGTTGTCGGTGGCGTTCTTCATCGCGATCATCCGGGCCGCTTGTTCAGCCGCGTTGTTCTCAACCACTGCCTGGTACACCTGCGATTCCACGTAACGCACCATCAAGCCGTCGAGCAGCTGTTTGGCGTCGGGTTCGTACAGATAGTCCCAGTGGTGCTTGAGCTCTGCTTCCGGAGTCGCCACCAGGGGAACAAGCTGCTCCACTGTCGGCTTTTGCGTCATGGTATTGATGAACTTGTTCGAGACCACGGACAGACGATCGATGCGACCTTCGAGGTAAGCATCGAGCATGACCTTGACCGAACCGATCAGATCATTGATCGACGGTTCCTCGCCCAGGTGGCTGATCGCAGCAACGACATTGCCACCAAAGCTGCGGAAGAACGCCGCGCCTTTGGTACCAATCACGCAGAGATCAACCTCTACGCCTTGCTCGCGATTGCTCGCCATGTCCTTGACCAGAGCCTTGAACAGGTTGGTATTCAGACCACCGCACAGACCACGATCCGAACTCACCACCACATAACCGGCGCGCTTTACTTCGCGCTCGAGCATGAACGGATGGCGATATTCCGGGTTGGCGTTGGCCAGATGACCAATCACCTGGCGGATACGCTCCGCGTAGGGACGGCTAGCAGCCATGCGCATTTGTGCTCTGCGCATTTTGCTGACCGCCACCTTTTCCATGGCGCTGGTGATCTTCTGCGTGCTTTTGATGCTCGCAATCTTGCTGCGAATCTCTTTTGCGCCTGCCATGTAACACCTATCAGGTTAGCAAGCGGGGACCTCGCGGCCCCCGCTGCGGCTTACCAGGTTTGGGTGGCCTTGAACTTCTCGATGCCAGCTTTCAGCTGAGCGTCGATGTCGTCATTGAAGTCGCCCTTCTCGTTGATCTTCGCCATCAGTGCGGCGTTCTCACGGTTGAAGTAGGCGATCAGGGCCTGCTCGAAGCTGATGATCTTGGCGACTTCGATGTCGACCAGGAATCCACGCTCAGCGGCATACAGCGACAGGGACATGTCGGCGATGGACATCGGCGCGTATTGCTTCTGCTTCATCAGCTCGGTTACACGCTGACCATGCTCAAGCTGCTTACGGGTGGCTTCGTCCAGGTCAGAAGCGAACTGGGCGAATGCCGCCAGTTCACGGTACTGAGCCAGAGCGGTACGGATACCACCGGAGAGCTTCTTGATGATCTTGGTCTGTGCAGCACCACCCACGCGGGATACCGAGATACCGGCGTTGACCGCAGGACGGATACCCGAGTTGAACATGGCCGATTCCAGGAAGATCTGACCGTCGGTGATCGAGATCACGTTGGTCGGAACGAACGCAGAAACGTCGCCAGCCTGGGTTTCGATGATCGGCAGAGCGGTCAGGGAACCGGTTTTGCCAGTCACAGCGCCATTGGTGAACTTCTCGACATACTCTTCGGAAACGCGGGAAGCGCGCTCCAGCAGACGGCTGTGGAGATAGAACACGTCGCCCGGGTAGGCTTCACGGCCTGGCGGACGGCGCAGCAGCAGGGAGATCTGACGGTAGGCAACGGCCTGCTTGGACAGGTCGTCGTACACGATCAACGCATCTTCACCGCGGTCGCGGAAGTATTCGCCCATGGTGCAACCGGCGTACGGTGCAATGAATTGCAGCGCAGCGGATTCGGAAGCACTGGCGGCTACGACGATGGTATTGCTCAGAGCGCCAGCTTCTTCCAGCTTGCGAACCACGTTGGCGATGGTCGATTGCTTCTGACCAATGGCGACGTAGACGCAACGGATGCCGCTGTTCTTCTGGTTGATGATGGCGTCGATGGCCAGAGCGGTTTTACCGATCTGACGGTCACCGATGATCAGCTCGCGCTGGCCACGGCCTACCGGGATCATGGCATCGACCGACTTGTAACCGGTCTGTACCGGCTGGTCGACCGACTTACGCCAGATCACGCCCGGCGCAACCTTTTCAACAGCGTCGCTAGCGACGTTGTTGAGCGGGCCTTTGCCGTCGATCGGGTTACCCAGTGCGTCGACTACGCGACCCAGCAGTTCCGGACCAACCGGAACTTCCAGGATGCGGCCGGTGCACTTGGCGCTCATGCCTTCGGCCAGCGACTGGTAGGCACCCAGAACCACGGCGCCGACGGAGTCGCGCTCAAGGTTCATGGCCATGCCGTAGACGCCGCCCGGGAACTCGATCATTTCACCGTACATGACGTCGGCGAGACCGTAGATCCGCACGATACCGTCAGACACGCTGACGATGGTGCCTTCGTTACGAGCCTGGGAAGAGACGTCGAGTTTCTCGATACGTCCCTTGATGATTTCACTAATTTCGGAAGGATTGAGTTGCTGCATTGCTCTGCTGCCCCTTCAAACTCAAGATTTCAACGCTTCGGCCAGCTTCGCGATTTTGCCGCGAACCGAGCCATCGATAACCAGGTCGCCTGCACGGATAACCACACCACCGATAAGGGTGGCATCTTCCGTTGCATGCAGACGCACTTCTCGACTGAGCCGTGCGCTGAGAACCTTGGCGAGTTTGTCTTGCTGTTCTGTGCTCAATGCAAAGGCACTGGTCACTTCCACGTCCACCGACTTTTCCTGCTCGGCCTTGTACAGCTCGAACAGTGCAGCGATTTCCGGCAACAGGTCGAGACGACCGTATTCGGCAACGATGGAAATGAAGTTGCGTGCCTGGGCATCGAACTTGTCACCACACACTTCATTGAAAGTGGTGGCCTTTTCTGTACTCGTCAGACGCGGGGCCTTGAGCACGCGTTGCAGGGTGTCGTCTTGCGACACCGCTGCAGCCAGGCCGAGCATGGCTGACCAGGAGGCCAGTTGCTGGTGGGCCTGGGCGTGCTCGAAAGCAGCCTTGGCGTAAGGTCGGGCCAGCGTGGTCAGTTCTGCCATGATCGCCCTCGCTTAGATTTCGGCTGCCAGTTTGTTAACCAGCTCCGCGTGCGCGTTTTGATCGATGGTCGCTCCCAGGATCTTCTCGGCACCACCGACAGCCAGGGCACCCAGTTGGGCACGCAAGGCGTCTTTGACGCTGTTCAGTTCCTGTTCGATCTCGGCCTGAGCCTGAGCCTTCACACGGTCAGCTTCGACACGGGCCTGATCACGGGCTTCGTCGACGATCTGAGTACCGCGCTTCTTGGCCTGCTCGATGATTTCAGCAGCCTGGGTTTTGGCTTCGCGCAGTTGCTGAGCCACTTTCTCGTGGGCCAGCTCCAGATCACGAGCCGCACGGTTGGCGGCGTCCAGACCATCAGCGATCTTCTTCTGGCGTTCGCGCAAAGCCGTGATGACCGGAGGCCATACGAACTTCATGCAGAACAGCACGAAAATGAAGAACGCAACGGCCTGGCCAATCAGGGTTGCATTAATGTTCACGCCAATACCTCGCTCGTTCGTTGTCTATCCAGCTAATCAACTCGAAGAGTTGATTAAGCCGGGATTTGAGCGATGAACGGGTTAGCGAAGGTGAAGAACAGAGCGATACCAACACCGATCATGGTCACGGCGTCCAGCAGACCGGCGACGATGAACATTTTGACCTGCAGCATCGGAACCATTTCCGGCTGACGCGCAGCGCCTTCCAGGAATTTGCCGCCCAGCAGGCCGAAGCCAATGGCAGTACCCAGAGCGCCCAGGCCGATCAGCAGGGCAACAGCAATCGCGGTGAGACCAACTACAGTTTCCATCTTTCCTCCCGACTTTTTATGTCGTATTGGTTAGGGGTTTTCAAAGTGAAGCGGTAAAGCTTTTTCGTTACCCAAAGAGACAAACGCCTCTTAGTGGTTGTCTTCGTGGGCCATCGACAGATAGACGATGGTCAGCATCATGAAGATGAACGCCTGCAGCGTGATGATCAGGATGTGGAACACCGCCCACGCCCAGTTCAGCGCAACACCCAGGGTGCTGAGCAGGAACATGCCACTGCCGAACATCACGGCAATCAGGATGAAGATCAGTTCGCCGGCATACATGTTGCCGAACAGACGCAGAGCCAGGGAAATCGGCTTGGCGATCAGGGTGACGAATTCCAGCAGGAAGTTCACCGGGATCAGCAGGATCTGTACAACGATGTTCTTGCTACCGAAAGGATGCAGGGTCAGTTCGCCGAGGAAGCCGCCGATACCCTTGACCTTGATGCTGTAGAACACGATCAGAGCGAACACCGACAGGGCCATGCCCAGGGTGGCGTTCGGGTCGGTGGTCGGTACCACACGGAAGAACAGGTGATCGTTACCGGTGATGGTCGCGGCCAGCATCGGCAGGAAGTCGACCGGCACCAGGTCCATCAGGTTCATCAGGAAGATCCAGACGAAGATGGTCAGTGCCAGCGGAGCGATCAGGGCGTTACGGCCGTGGAAGGTGTCCTTGACACTGCCGTCGACGAACTCGATCAGTACTTCGACGAAGTTCTGCAGGCCACCCGGTTGGCCGCTGGTGGCGCGCTTGGCGGCCGAGCGGAACAGCAGGATGAAGATCAGGCCGAGGAATACGGACCAACCCAGGGTATCCACGTGGAATGCCCAGAAGCCCATTTCCTTTGCTTCTTGTGCGGTGTGGGCGAAGCCCCAATCACCATTCGGCAGTTGCCCGAAAGTCAGGTTCTGCAGGTGGTGCTGGATGTAGCCCGAAGCGGTTTGTTCTGCCATGTTTGCCTCAAACGCTCTAAGGTCTCGAAAGTCTTGTTCTCATCAGCAGCGGTGCGAACCAGTTGACCATCTGGGTCAGCAGGAAGACACCGAACAGCGCCAGTGCTTCCAGAGGTTTCACCCCTGCAAACGCCAGCGTGAATAACGCTGCCGTCAGAATCAGTTTGCCCGCCTCGCCGGCATAAAAAGACCGGACGATGTTCTGCGCAGCCCGCGCCCCGCTGAAACGGAACGCCTTGTGGGCAAAATACAGATTGGGCAGCCAGGCAATCAGCCCCCCACAGAGTCCCGAGTAACCGCTCACCGGGCCGCGCCAGCCGTACAGGGTAGCAGCAGCCAACAGCAAAACGGCCAATTGGGCCAGCAGCACCGGAAAAACCGGCAAACGATGGAAGGGCAGGCGGTTTTGCGTGCGGGCATCCATCACTACTGTTCCTCTGGCGTCGGCCGCCTAAAATCAATCACTTGGCATAGTTTGTGCCGACAAAATGCGCGCAGAGTATAGGGGCGCTTCTACCCCCGTTCAACTGGCCGGTAGTGAATTCCGACCGCTGCTACAGCGCCAAAGATGTGCAATTGTTTCCGCAGTTCAGCGAATGTGCGCCAAAACACCCTGCAGTTCATCCAGCGAGCTGTAGCGAATGACCAGTTGGCCCTTGCCCTTCTGACCATGCTTGATCTGCACCGGAGCCCCTAGCTTCTCGGCCAGGCGCTGTTCCAGGCGATTGATGTCCGGATCGGTCTTGACCACGGCAACTGGTTTTTCCTTGCTGTTCAACCACTGGCGCACCAGGGCCTCGGTCTGACGTACGGTGAGGCCGCGTGCGACAACGTGTCGCGCACCTTCGACCTGCTGTTCCGCGGGTAAACCGAGCAGGGCACGGGCATGGCCCATTTCCAGGTCGCCATGGGACAGCAGGGTCTTGATCTCTTCCGGCAGGGCGATCAGGCGCAGCAGGTTGGTGATGGTCGCGCGGGACTTGCCCACCGCATCGGCGACCTGCTGCTGAGTCAGTTCGAATTCCTGCTGCAAGCGCTGCAAAGCCACGGCTTCCTCGATCGGGTTGAGGTCTTCGCGCTGGATATTCTCGATCAGCGCCATGGCGATGGCCGCTTCGTCCGTTACCTCACGGACCATGGCCGGGATCTTCTCCAGACCGGCCTGCTGGCTGGCACGCCAGCGGCGTTCGCCAGCGATGATTTCGAAACGGCCACCGCCAATCGGGCGCACCACGATCGGCTGCATCACGCCCTGGGCCTTGATCGAGTTGGCCAACTCTTCGAGCGCGCCCGGATCCATGTCGCGGCGCGGCTGGTACTTGCCACGCTGGACCAGATCCAGCGGCAGATGCTGCAGTTCACGGGTGTCAGCCTGTACGGCTTCGTTTTCCAGGGCGGCGGCAGAGGTGCCACCGAGCAGGGCATCTAGCCCGCGGCCGAGTCCACGTTTCTTGATGGCCATGGGATTCCTTATGCGGTAGCAGTTTTGGCGCTGCTGCGCTGGCGGCGCACCAGTTCACCGGCCAAAGCCAGGTAGGCAATGGCACCACGGGATTGCTTGTCATAGACCAGCGCCGGCATGCCGAAGCTGGGCGCCTCGGCCAGGCGTACGTTACGCGGGATGACCACGTCGTAGAGCTTGTCGCCGAAATGCTCCTTGAGCTGCGCGGTGACGTCGTTGGTCAGGCTGATGCGCGGGTCGTACATGGTGCGCAGCAGACCTTCGATCTTCAGGCTCGGGTTAAGCAACTCGGCGATGCGCTTGATGCTGTTGACCAGGTCGCTCAGGCCTTCCAGGGCGTAGTACTCGCACTGCATAGGGATGATCACCCCGTCGGCGGCGACCAGGGCGTTGACCGTGAGCATGGACAGCGCCGGCGGGCAGTCGATCAGGATGTAGTCGTAGTTCTCGCGGATCGGCGCCAGCGCATAACGCAGGCGGCTTTCCTTCATCTTCATTTCCAGCAGGGCGACCTCGGCGGCGGTGAGGTCGCGGTTGGCCGGCAGCAGCTGGTAGCCACCATGCTCGGAGAACTGCATGGCTTCGCCGACCGTGCTTTCGCCGATCAGCACGTCGTAGATCGAATGTTCCAGGGTCTGCTTGTCGACGCCACTGCCCATGGTGGCGTTGCCCTGCGGGTCGAGGTCGATCAGCAGCACACGGCGCTTGGTAGCGACCAGGGATGCCGCCAGATTGATGCAGGTGGTGGTCTTGCCGACCCCGCCTTTCTGGTTGGCGATCGCGAATACTTTAGCCATGCTGCCGTTCCCCCTAGACCAAGCGACGCAGTATCAACAGATGGCGCTGGCCTTGGCAACCGGGAACCTTGAGCACGTGCGTGCTTTGCAGGCGAAAGTCCGCTGGCAGGGCCTGCAGCTCGTCGTCCGGATGCACGCCTTTCATCGCCAGCCAATGAGTCTGGCCATCACCCAGGTGACGGGTCCAGTTGCTGAAATCTTCCAGCGAGCTGAACGCGCGCGAGCAGATGCCGCTGAACGGTAGCTCCGGCTGAAACTCTTCGACCCGGCTGTGGATAACTTGCAGATTGGCCAGCTTCAGCTCCAGTTTCACTTGGGTGAGGAAGCGGGTCTTCTTGCCGTTGGAGTCGAGCAGGGTGAACTGCCGCTCGGGAAACAGGATGGCCAGGGGAATCCCCGGCATGCCGCCGCCACTCCCCACATCCAGCCAGTTATCGCCATGCTCGGCAACGAAGGGCACCACGCTCAGGCTGTCGAGCAGATGGCGCGATACCATTTCGTCCGGGTTGCGCACGGCGGTCAGGTTGTAGGCCTTGTTCCACTTGATCAGCAACGCCAGGTAGGCCAGCAGCTGTTCTTGCTGCTGGTCGGACAAGTCGACGCCAAGCGTCTGCGCGCCTTGCGCGAGTTCTTCGGCATGGCGTTGGGTGACGGCAGACATCAGGCGCTTTGCTCCAGCTGACGGCCAGCGCCGCGTTTCTTCAAATAGATCAGCAGCAGGGAAATCGCCGCGGGGGTCACACCGGGGATGCGCGACGCCTGACCGAGGGTCTGCGGCCGGCTGTTGCCGAGCTTGCCCTGGATCTCCTTGGACAGCCCGGATATCCCGGCGTAGTCGATATCGGCCGGCAGCTGGGTATCTTCGCTGGCGCGCAGTCGCTCGATCTCTTCCTGCTGACGTTCGATGTAGCCGGCGTACTTGGTCTTGATCTCGATCTGCTCGGCGACCTGCGGGTCGCTGGCACCGGCGCCGGTCACCTCGATCAGGCTGGCGTAGTCAATTTCCGGACGGCTGAGCAGGTTGAGCAGGTTGTACTCATGGGCCAGCGGCGTGCCGAAGCGCTCGACGATGGCATCGCCCTGCTGGGTGCCCGGACGCACCCAGGTGCTCTTTAGCCGTTGTTCTTCCTGGACGATGCCTTCGCGCTTGGCTTCGAAAGCAGCCCAGCGCGCATCGTCGACAAGGCCCAGCTCGCGGCCTTTTTCGGTCAGGCGCAGATCGGCGTTGTCCTCACGCAGGATCAGCCGATATTCGGCGCGCGAGGTGAACATGCGGTACGGCTCCTGGGTGCCGAGGGTGATCAGGTCGTCGACCAGCACACCGATGTAGGCCTCATCGCGACGCGGGCACCAGGCTTCCTTGCCCTGCGCGCGCAGCGCGGCGTTGGCGCCGGCCAGCAGGCCCTGAGCACCGGCTTCTTCGTAGCCGGTGGTGCCGTTGATCTGGCCGGCGAAGAACAGGCCGCCGATGACCTTGGTCTCCAGGCTGTACTTGAGGTCGCGCGGATCGAAGTAGTCGTACTCGATGGCGTAGCCCGGTCGCACGATGTGGGCGTTCTCCATGCCGCGGATGGAACGCACGATCTCAAGCTGTACATCGAACGGCAGCGAGGTGGAGATGCCGTTGGGGTACAACTCATGGGTGGTCAGGCCTTCCGGCTCGATGAATACCTGATGGCTGTCCTTGTCGGCGAAGCGGTGAATCTTGTCCTCGATCGACGGGCAGTAGCGCGGGCCGATGCCCTCGATCACCCCGGAATACATGGGCGAGCGATCCAGGTTGCTGGCAATGATCTCGTGGGTGCGCGCATTGGTGTGGGTCATCCAGCAGCTGATCTGCTGCGGATGCATGTCCTTGTTACCCATGAAGGACATCACCGGGATCGGCGTATCGCCCGGTTGCTCGGTCATCAGCGAGAAATCCACCGAACGGCCATCGATGCGCGGCGGCGTACCGGTTTTCAGGCGACCGACGCGCAGGGGCAGTTCGCGCAGGCGCTGGGCCAAGGCGATCGAGGGTGGATCGCCGGCACGACCGCCGGAGTAGTTCTGCAGACCAATGTGGATAAGTCCGCCGAGAAAGGTGCCGGTGGTCAACACCACCGAATCGGCGAAGAAGCGCAGGCCCATCTGGGTGACCACGCCTTTGACCTGGTCCTGCTCGACGATCAGGTCATCAGCGGCTTGCTGAAATATCCACAGGTTGGCCTGGTTTTCCAGGATCTCGCGGATCGCCGCTTTGTACAGCACGCGGTCGGCCTGGGCGCGTGTGGCACGCACAGCAGGTCCTTTACGGCTGTTGAGCACGCGAAACTGGATGCCGCCCTTGTCGGTGGCAATCGCCATGGCGCCGCCAAGGGCGTCGATTTCCTTGACCAGGTGGCTCTTGCCGATACCGCCGATGGCCGGGTTGCAGCTCATCTGGCCGAGGGTTTCCACATTGTGGGTCAGCAGTAGGGTCTTCACGCCCATACGTGCTGCTGCCAATGCAGCCTCGGTACCGGCATGACCGCCGCCGATCACGATCACGTCAAAACGGGAAGGGAAGTCCACCACGCACCTCGTGCCTGTAGAAAAAGGGGAAAAAGAGAAGGGGCGCAAGTATAGGGACTTAGCCGGAGTGAATGAAGCCTTCTGCACAAAAAATAGCCAGTCGGTAGGGCTTCAGGTTTATAGAGAATAAAAGAATGAAGTTTTATAAAGCCTTATTTTTATTTTTATATATGGTCAAGTCCTTTTCTGTGGATAAAGTTCTACAGGCCTTTATTGGTGGGCTGTACAGCGAATGATAACCCTGTGCTGATCCTGGCGCTTTCCGCTGGGTAAGCTGCCCACTAGCTGTGGATGGAATGGCTAGTTATACACAGAGGGTTTTATCTTCAGCTTTCCAGCCTAGTTATAGACCGGGCTTAGGCCGGGTTTTCCACAGGGCTTAGGTTCGTCTTTGCGGATCATTGGATAACTGCCGGGCAGGGGCGATCCGCCTTGGGCCAGGCAGGCGGATGCGGCGTAAGCGGGTTTATTTACCGATGCAGAAGCTGGAGAAGATGCGCCCGAGCAGGTCGTCGGAGCTGAAGGCACCGGTGATCTCGCCCAAGGCTTGCTGGGCCTGACGCAGGTCCTCGGCCAGCAGCTCGCCCGCTCCCGCCAGGGTCAGCTGCGCGCGGCCGTGCTCGAGGTGGCTGGATGCCTGGCGCAGGGCTTCCAGGTGGCGGCGGCGAGCGCTGAAGCTGTTCTCGGTGGTCTGCTGGTAGCCCATGCAGGCCTTGAGGTGTTCGCGCAGCAGATCCAGACCGTCGTTGGACTTGGCTGACAGGCTGAGGGTGACATGACCATCCGCGCAGGTATCCAGCGCCACGGCCTCGCCCGACAGGTCGGCCTTGTTGCGGATCAGGGTGACCCGCGCCGGATCCGGGCGCTGGTCGAGGAACTCCGGCCACAGGGCAAAGGGGTCGGCGGCTTCCGGCGCGGTCGAGTCAACCACCAACAGCACCCGATCGGCCTCGCCGATTGCCTTCAGCGCCCGTTCCACGCCGATCTTCTCGACCTGGTCATCGGTGTCGCGCAGGCCGGCCGTATCCACCACGTGCAGCGGCATGCCGTCGATGTGGATATGTTCACGCAGCACATCGCGGGTGGTCCCGGCGATCTCGGTGACAATCGCTGCTTCACGCCCGGCCAGGGCATTGAGCAGGCTGGACTTGCCGGCGTTGGGCCGGCCGGCGATGACCACGGTCATGCCATCGCGCAGCAAGGCGCCCTGACCGGCTTCGCGCAAAACTGTGGATAAGTTGTCACGCACACCATCCAGCAGGCCGAGTACATGGCCATCGGCGAGGAAGTCGATTTCTTCCTCGGGGAAGTCGATCGCCGCTTCCACATAGATGCGCAACTCGATCAGCTTCTCGGTCAGGCCATGCACCCGCCGGGAAAATTCGCCCTGCAGCGAGCGCAAGGCATTGCGTGCGGCCTGGGCCGAGCTGGCTTCGATCAGGTCGGCGATGGCTTCGGCCTGAGCCAGGTCGAGCTTGTCGTTGAGGAAGGCGCGTTCGCTGAACTCCCCGGGGCGTGCCTGACGGGCGCCGAGCTGCAGGCAGCGCTGCAGGAGCATGTCGAGCACCACCGGGCCGCCGTGGCCCTGCAGTTCCAGCACGTCTTCACCGGTAAAGGAATGCGGGCCGGGGAAGAACAACAGCAGGCCCTGGTCGATCACCTCGCCTTCATTGTCGTGCCAGGGCCCGTAATGGGCATGCCGTGGCTTGGCTTCGAGGCCGCTCAAGGTGATGCCGATAGCCCGCGCCCGTGGCCCGGAGACCCGTACGATGCCGACTCCACCACGACCCTGGGCAGTAGCAACGGCGGCGATGGTTTCACGAGCGGCGTTCATATCGGGCTCTCTCGGCAGTAAATGACAGATAGCAAAACGCCCCACGAGGGGGCGTTCAGTGCAGCGGCGAGGACGGTCAGGCTTTCGCCGCGGCCGCCTCGATCTTGCGGGTAATGTACCACTGCTGGGCGATGGACAGGACGTTGTTGACCACCCAGTACAGCACCAGACCAGCCGGGAACCAGAGGAAGAAGAAGGTGAAGATGATCGGCATCAGCTTCATCACCTTGGCCTGCATCGGATCCGGCGGCGTCGGGTTGAGCTGCTGCTGGATGAACATGGTGGCGCCCATGATGATCGGCAGGAGGAAGTACGGATCCTTGATCGACAGGTCGGTGATCCACAGCAGCCACGGGGCCTGGCGCATTTCCACGCTTTCCAGGAGGGTCCAGTAGAGGGCCAGGAATACCGGCATCTGTACCAGGATCGGCAGGCAGCCGCCGAGCGGATTGATCTTTTCCTTCTTGTACAGCTCCATCATCGCCTGGGACATCTTCTGGCGATCGTCGCCAAACTGTTCTTTCAGCGCAGCCAGCTTCGGCGATACCGCACGCATGCGCGCCATCGACTTGTAGCTGGCGGCGGACAGCGGGAAGAACGCCAGTTTGATGATGATGGTCAGGACGATGATCGACCAGCCCCAGTTACCCAGGATGCTGTGGATATGTTCCAGCAGCCAGAAGATCGGCTGGGCGAGGAACCACAGGATGCCGTAGTCAACGGTCAGCTCCAGGCCCGGGGACAATTCGCCCAGGTGCTTCTGGATCTTCGGGCCGGCGTAGAGGATGGCGCTGGTTTCAGCCTGGGCACCTGCGGCGACGCTGAGGGTCGGGCCGGTGAAGCCGATGATGTAGTTACCCTTGGTATCTTTGCGGGTCTGCACCACGTTGCTGGTGTCTTTGCCCGGAATCCAGGCGGTGACAAAGTAGTGCTGCAGCCAGGCAACCCAGCCACCCTGCACGGTTTCCTTGTCGGCCTGCTTGTCCATGTCGCTCATCGACACTTTCTTGTACGGCTCTTCGCTGGTCCACATGGCGGCGCCCAGGTAGGTCGCGGTGCCGGTGGCAGTGGTCGAAGACGGATCACCGCTGCTGTCGCGCTTGAGCTGGGCAAACATGTTGCCGCTCCAGGCCTGGGCCGACTGGTTGTCGATCCGGTAGGCCACGTCTAGTTCGTACTGGCCGCGCTTGAAGCTGAAGCGCTTGATGTAGTTGACCCCGGCTTCGCTGTACTTCAGCTCGACCACCAGTTCGTCCTGGCCGTCGGCCAGCTGGTACTGCTGCTGGGCGCTGCTCCACAGGGCGCGACCGCTGCTCTTGTCCGGCGCGTTGCTGCCGATTAGGCCGCTCTGTGCCAGATATAGGCGCTCACCACCATTGTCGAACAGCTGGAACGGAATCTCCGGACGATCCTGACGACGCGGGTAAGCCGGCAGAGTCAGCTGCACGATGTCACCACCACGCGGGTCGATGGCCAGGTCGAGCACGTCGGTCTTCACCCGGATCAGCTGATCGCTGACGGCGGCAGTGCTTTCAGGCTGAGCCTGTTCACTGTTGGCAGCCGGGATGTCGTCGTTGCTGCTCGCAACTGCCGGCGCATCGGGCAGATCCGGATTACTGTTGCTGGCAACAGCGGCACTCTGGGTTGGCAGAGCAGCCTGGCCATAGTCTTCGTTCCACTGCAGAACCATCAGGTAGGAGACGATTGCCAGGGCGACGAGCAGGATCGAGCGTTGGATATCCATGGATTACTCGGTCATCGAAGGGGGAGAAAGAGGCGGAACCGGATCGTAACCACCGGGGTTCCAGGGATGACAGCGGCTCAGGCGACGAATGCCAAGCCAGCCACCCCGCAGTAAACCATGCAGTTCGATGGCTTCCTGGGTGTAGCAAGAACAGCTGGGGTAGAAGCGACAGTGATTGGCCATCAACGGGCTGATGGCGTAGCGGTAAAACTGGATCGGAAGGATCGCCAGTTTACGCATGGGGACTGTCGCTCACCCCTATTCCGGTTTTGGCTTCAGGACTAGGCTGCTGGCGGGCAAGGCGCTTCCAGAGTTTCTCGAACTGCTGATGCAGTTCGGGATTGTCCAGATCGCCAAGACCCTTGCGTGCTACCACGACAATGTCCAAACCGCCCAATAACGCCTGGTGATGCCGGAAGGAATCCCGGATCAGGCGTTTTAGGCGGTTGCGCTCGACGGAAAGCTTGACGCTTTTCTTGCCGATCACCAAACCCAGGCGGGGATGGTCCAGATCGTTAGTGCGAGCGAGGAGCAGGACGTTTTTGCCAGGAGCCTTGCCGCTGGGTGAGTCGAATACTGTCTTGAATTGCCGGGGTGTCAGCAGACGCTTTTCCCGACCGAAGTCTCGACTCACCACCCGTTCCGGTTTATCAGACGGTCAGGCGCTTGCGGCCCTTGGCGCGACGACGCGACAGGACGGCACGACCGTTCTTGGTGGCCATGCGTGCGCGGAAACCGTGGGTACGAGCGCGCTTGATAGTGCTGGGTTGGAAAGTGCGTTTCATGGTGCTTACCTGGGTGATCCACTGCGGGCCGGAATGGCCCCCGTTTAAAGAGACCGGCGATTCTAGTGAAAGCCAAGCCTCAGGTCAATTTCCAGACAGGCTTCTGAGCATAAAGAAGATAAAAGGAAAGAAATTCTTAAAAGAACTTGTAGTACTTATAAAGCTTTAAGGAAGCGGTTAGCTGTGGAAAACCTTGCGCAGGCTTAGTCTGGCGCTGTCTTCAGCGCTTGCAAAGTCTGTCAGTAACAGGTGTGGCAACTGTGCGGAGGCTGGGTGAAGCCTGTGCAGTAAATGCCGCTTTACCCACAGCTGGGTTATCCAGAGGCTTTTCCCCTGACTTGTCCATAGCCCTTACGGGTAGTTTATCCACAGCTTTCTGGGGTTATCCCGTTACCCAGGGAAACACTGATAAATCCTTGATTTCACTCGGCCGATAAGCCTTTTTCGTGTGGATAACTCGGGTCTCGGGGGCTACAATGCAGGCTGTTTTTTGCCTCGCTGACCGTAGCGACTTAGGGGATTTCCGTGTCCGTTGAACTTTGGCAGCAGTGTGTTGAGCTGCTTCGCGATGAGTTGCCTGCCCAGCAATTCAACACCTGGATCCGCCCCTTGCAGGTGGAAGCCGAGGGTGACGAGTTGCGGGTCTATGCACCGAACCGTTTCGTTCTCGACTGGGTCAATGAAAAGTACCTGGTGCGGCTGCTGGAACTCCTGGCCGAGCGAGCCAATGGTCTGGCGCCTGCCTTGTCGATGTTGATCGGCAGCAAACGCAGCGCAGCCGCACGCGTTGCCCCGCCAGTCGCTACGCCTTCTATTAATAGTCATGTGCCGTCAGCTGCCGCGGTTGTACACGACGCCCCGGTCAGTGAGCCGCAGGCCAGTTCCCAGCCCGTTGCCGCGACACGCCCAACCGAGCGCACGGTGCAGGTCGAAGGCGCGTTGAAGCACACCAGCTACCTCAACCGCACCTTCACCTTCGAGAACTTCGTCGAGGGTAAATCCAACCAGATGGCCCGCGCCGCAGCCTGGCAGGTGGCGGACAATCTCAAGCACGGTTACAACCCGCTGTTCCTCTATGGCGGCGTCGGCCTGGGCAAGACTCACCTGATGCATGCGGTGGGTAACCACCTGCTGAAGAAGAATCCGAATGCCAAGGTGGTCTACCTGCATTCCGAGCGCTTCGTCGCCGACATGGTCAAGGCGCTGCAGCTCAATGCGATCAACGAATTCAAGCGCTTCTACCGTTCGGTAGACGCGCTGCTGATCGACGATATCCAGTTCTTCGCCAAGAAGGAGCGTTCCCAGGAGGAGTTCTTCCACACCTTCAACGCCCTGCTCGAAGGTGGCCAGCAGGTCATCCTCACCAGCGATCGCTACCCGAAGGAAATCGAAGGCCTGGAAGAACGTTTGAAGTCGCGCTTCGGATGGGGCCTGACCGTCGCGGTCGAGCCGCCGGAACTGGAAACCCGCGTGGCCATCCTGATGAAGAAGGCCGAGCAGACTAAAGTCGACCTGCCGCATGACGCCGCCTTCTTCATTGCCCAGCGCATCCGCTCCAACGTGCGCGAGCTGGAAGGCGCGCTGAAACGGGTGATCGCCCACTCGCACTTCACCAACCAGCCGATCACCATCGAGCTGATTCGCGAGTCGCTGAAAGATCTGCTGGCTCTGCAGGACAAGCTGGTCAGTGTGGACAATATCCAGCGCACCGTGGCCGAGTACTACAAGATCAAGATTTCCGATCTGTTGTCCAAGCGCCGCTCGCGGTCGGTCGCCCGGCCGCGCCAGGTGGCTATGGCCTTGTCGAAAGAATTGACCAACCACAGCCTGCCGGAAATCGGCGATGCATTTGGCGGAAGAGACCACACCACAGTTCTGCACGCCTGTCGTAAGATTGCCGAACTGCGCGAATCCGACGCGGATATCCGCGAGGACTACAAGAACCTGCTGCGCACCCTGACTACCTGACACGCAGCCTCATTAGGCAAGGGACTAGACCATGCATTTCACCATTCAACGCGAAGCCCTGTTGAAACCCCTGCAACTGGTCGCCGGCGTCGTCGAACGCCGTCAGACCTTGCCGGTTTTGTCGAACGTGCTGCTGGTGGTTGAAGGCCAACAGCTGTCGTTGACCGGTACTGACCTGGAAGTCGAACTGGTTGGCCGCGTGACTTTGGAAGATAGCGCCGAGCCGGGCGAGATCACCGTACCGGCACGCAAGCTGATGGACATCTGCAAAAGTCTGCCGAGCGATGCGCTGATCGATATCCGCGTCGACGAGCAGAAGCTGGTGGTCAAGGCCGGGCGCAGCCGCTTCACACTGTCGACCCTGCCGGCCAACGACTTCCCGACTGTGGAAGAAGGCCCGGGTTCGCTGACCTTCTCGCTGATCCAGAGCAAGCTGCGCCGTCTGATCGAGCGCACCAGTTTCGCCATGGCCCAGCAAGACGTGCGCTATTACCTCAACGGCATGCTGATCGAAGTGCAGACCGGCGTACTGCGTGCGGTGGCTACCGACGGTCATCGCCTGGCCATGTGCGCCATGGAAGCGGCTATCGAGAACACCGAGAAGCACCAGGTGATCGTGCCGCGTAAAGGTATCCTCGAACTGGCCCGCCTGCTCACCGAGCAGGACGGCGAAGTCGCTATCGTTCTTGGCCAGCACCATATTCGTGCCACCACCGGCGAGTTCACCTTCACCTCCAAGCTGGTTGACGGCAAGTTCCCGGATTACGAGCGAGTGTTGCCGCGCGGTGGTGACAAGCTGGTGATTGGTGATCGTCAGGCCCTGCGTGAAGCCTTCAGCCGCACCTCGATCCTGTCCAACGAGAAGTACCGAGGTATTCGTCTGCAACTGGCCAGCGGTCAGCTGAAGATCCAGGCGAACAACCCGGAGCAGGAAGAAGCGGAAGAAGAAGTGGCAGTCGATTACAACGGCGGCTCGCTGGAGATCGGTTTCAACGTCAGCTACCTGCTCGACGTACTGGGCGTGATGACCACCGAGCAGGTGCGTCTGATCCTCTCCGATGCCAATAGCAGTGCTCTGGTGCAGGAAGCCGGTAACGACGACTCGTCCTACGTTGTCATGCCGATGCGTCTGTAACCCCCGAATGTCCCTCTCCCGCGTCACCGTCACCGCGGTGCGAAATCTGCACCCGGTGACGCTCTCCCCCTCTCCCCGCATCAACATCCTTCATGGCGCTAACGGCAGCGGCAAGACCAGCCTGCTGGAAGCCATCCACCTGCTCGGCCTCGCCCGCTCCTTTCGCAGCAACAAGCTGCTGCCGATGATTCAGTACGAGCAACCGGCCTGTACCGTATTCGGTCAGGTCGAGCTGGCGGACGAGCGTTCCAGCAATCTGGGGATTTCCCGTGATCGTCAGGGCGAACTGCAGATTCGCATCGATGGGCAGAACGCACGCAGCACGGCGCAGCTCGCCGAAGTGCTACCGCTGCAGGTGATCAATCCGGATAGTTTTCGCCTGCTCGAAGGGGCGCCGAAGATTCGTCGGCAGTTCCTCGACTGGGGAGTGTTCCACGTGGAACAACGCTTTTTGCCGGCCTGGCAGCGCCTGCAGAAGGCCCTGCGCCAGCGAAACTCGTGGCTGCGGCATGGTACACTGGACGGCGCTGCACAGGCCGCGTGGGACCGTGAGCTGTGCCTGGCCAGCGATGAGTTGGACGGTTATCGGCGGGCTTATATCCAGGCCCTCAAGCCGGTGTTCGAGCAGGTGCTGAGTGAGCTGGTAGAGCTTGAAGGGCTGACCCTGAGTTACTACCGCGGCTGGGACAAGGACAAGGCGCTGACCGATGTATTGGCCGCCACCCTGCCCCGCGACCAGCAGCTCGGCCATACCCAGGCCGGACCGCAGCGCGCCGATTTACGTCTGCGCCTCGGCGCACACAATGCCGCGGAGATTCTGTCCCGCGGTCAGCAGAAGCTGGTGGTCTGTGCACTGCGCATTGCCCAGGGGCATCTGCTGAACCAGGCCAAGCATGGCCAATGCATTTATCTGGTGGACGACTTGCCGTCGGAGCTGGATGAGCAACATCGACGGGCCTTGTGCCGACTGCTGGATGATTTGCAGTGTCAGGTGTTCATCACCTGTGTCGATCACGAATTATTGAATGATGGCTGGCGCACGGATACGCCGGTCGCCATGTTCCACGTGGAACATGGCTGTATCACCCAGACACGACCACCGGGAGTGAAGGCATGAGCGAAAACCAAACGTACGACTCCAACAGTATCAAGGTCCTCAAGGGCCTGGATGCCGTACGCAAGCGGCCAGGCATGTACATCGGCGACACCGATGACGGCAGCGGTCTGCACCACATGGTCTTCGAAGTGGTCGACAACTCGATCGACGAAGCGCTGGCCGGTCACTGCAGCGACATCAGCATCACCATCCACCCGGATGAGTCGATCACCGTGCGCGACAACGGTCGCGGCATCCCGGTGGACATGCATAAAGAGGAAGGCGTCTCCGCCGCCGAGGTCATCATGACCGTGCTGCACGCCGGCGGTAAGTTCGACGACAACAGCTACAAGGTATCCGGCGGCCTGCACGGCGTGGGTGTCTCGGTGGTGAATGCGCTGTCGAAGGAACTGGTGCTGACCATTCGCCGCAGCGGCAAGGTCTGGGAACAGACCTACGTGCATGGCGTGCCGCAAGCCCCGCTGGCTGCGGTTGGCGATGCTGATGGCACCGGTACGCAGATCCACTTCAAGCCGTCGGAAGACACCTTCCACAACATCCACTTCAGCTGGGACATCCTGGCCAAGCGCCTGCGCGAACTGTCCTTCCTCAACTCCGGTGTCGGCATCGTCCTCAAGGACGAGCGCAGCGGCAAGGAAGAGCTGTTCAAGTACGAAGGCGGCCTCAAGGCGTTCGTCGAGTACCTGAACACCAACAAGACCGTGGTCAACCAGGTGTTCCACTTCAACATCCAGCGCGAAGAAGATGGCGTCGGTGTGGAAGTTGCCCTGCAGTGGAACGACAGCTTCAACGAGAATCTGCTGTGCTTCACCAACAATATTCCGCAGCGTGACGGCGGTACCCACCTGGCCGGCTTCCGCTCCGCCCTCACCCGCCACCTGAACAACTACATCGAAGCCGAAGGCCTGGCCAAGAAGCACAAGGTCGCGACCACCGGTGACGACGCCCGCGAAGGCCTGACCGCGATCATCTCGGTCAAGGTGCCGGATCCGAAGTTCAGCTCGCAGACCAAGGACAAGCTGGTTTCCTCCGAGGTGAAAACCGCGGTAGAACAGGAAATGGGCAAGCACTTCGCCGACTTCCTGCTGGAGAACCCCAACGAAGCCAAGGCCGT
This sequence comes from Aquipseudomonas guryensis, assembly GCF_014164785.1. GTDB lineage: Bacteria > Pseudomonadota > Gammaproteobacteria > Pseudomonadales > Pseudomonadaceae > Aquipseudomonas > Aquipseudomonas guryensis. Next base: position 1,086,608 of record NZ_JACJFN010000001.1, read on the forward strand.
GGTCGGCAAGATGATCGACGCCGCACGTGCCCGTGAAGCGGCGCGCAAGGCGCGTGAGATGACCCGCCGCAAAGGCGCGCTGGATATCGCCGGCCTGCCCGGCAAGCTGGCCGACTGCCAGGAAAAAGACCCGGCGCTGTCCGAACTCTACATCGTGGAAGGGGACTCCGCGGGCGGTTCTGCCAAGCAGGGCCGTAACCGCAAGACCCAGGCGATCCTGCCGCTCAAGGGTAAGATCCTCAACGTCGAGCGCGCCCGTTTCGACCGCATGATTTCCTCCCAGGAAGTCGGCACGCTGATCACCGCGCTCGGCTGCGGTATCGGGCGCGACGAGTACAACATCGACAAGCTGCGCTACCACAACATCATCATCATGACCGACGCCGACGTCGACGGTTCGCACATCCGCACCCTGCTGCTGACCTTCTTCTTCCGGCAGCTGCCGGAGCTGGTCGAGCGTGGCTACATCTACATCGCCCAGCCGCCGCTGTACAAGGTCAAGAAGGGCAAGCAGGAGCAGTACATCAAGGACGACGAGGCCATGGACGAATACATGACCCAGTCGGCCCTCGATGATGCCAGCCTGCACGTCAACGAGAACGCCCCAGGCCTGTCCGGTGCAGCGCTGGAGAAACTGGTCAACGAATACCGCGCTGTGATGAAGACCCTCGGCCGCCTGTCCCGTGTCTACCCGCAGGACATCACCGAACACATGGTCTACCTGCCGCGCGTATCGGTCGAACAACTGGCCGACCATGCTGCCATGCAGACCTGGCTGGAAGCCTTCCAGGCGCGTCTGAAGGGCGTCGAGAAGTCCGGTCAGACCTACACCGCCAGCCTGCGCGAAGACCGCGAGCGTCACCTGTGGTTGCCGGAAGTGGAAGTGATGGCCCACGGTCTGTCGAGCTACATCACCTTCAACCGCGACTTTTTCGCCAGCAACGACTACCGCACCGTGACCACCCTCGGCGAGCAGCTCAACAGCCTGCTGGAAGACGGTGCCTACGTGCAGCGCGGCGAGCGCAAGAAGCCGGTCAGCACCTTCAAGGATGCGCTGGGCTGGCTGATGGCCGAAAGCACCAAGCGCCACAGCATTCAGCGCTATAAAGGTCTGGGCGAGATGAACCCGGAGCAGCTGTGGGAAACCACCATGGACCCGAGTGTGCGCCGTATGCTCAAGGTGACCATCGAAGACGCCATCGCGGCGGACCAGATCTTCAACACTCTGATGGGCGATGCCGTGGAGCCGCGCCGCGACTTCATCGAAAGTAACGCCCTGGCGGTATCCAACCTGGACTTCTGACCAGGTTGTTTCCCGAAAGAAAAAACCCCGGCATGCCGGGGTTTTTTATTGCCTGTCGTTTAGCCGATCAGGCCCACCAGTAGCGCACCACATGGAAGAAGATCGGTGCGGCGAAGCACACCGAGTCGAGGCGGTCGAGCATGCCGCCGTGGCCTTCGATCATGTGGCCCCAGTCCTTCACGCCGCGATCGCGCTTGATCGCCGACATCACCAGGCCGCCGGCAAATCCCAGCAGGTTGACCAGCAGGGCCAGGACGGCAGCCTGCCAGAAGCTGAAAGGGGTGATCCAGCACAGCAGCGCGCCGACCAGAGTAGCCAGGACGACACCGCCGACGAAGCCTTCAACGGTCTTCGACGGCGACAGCAGCGGTGCGATCTTGTGCTTGCCGGCGAGCTTGCCGCAGACGTACTGCAGCACATCGGAGAGCTGCACGACGATCACCAGCCAGGCGATCAGCAGCAGGTTGCGTCCCTCGTAGCCGGGGATATCCAGGGTCAGCAGCGCTGGTACGGCGGAGATGCAGTACACCGCGATCATCAGGCCCCACTGCACCTTGGAGGCACGTTCGAGGAAGCGCGTGGTGTCGCCGCCAAGGGAAGCGAGAATCGGCAGCAGGAGGAACAGATAGACCGGGATGAAGATGCTGAACATGCCATACCAATCGATGCCGATCAGCAGGTACTGCACCGGCAGGGCGAAGTAGAAGGCAGCCACCAGCGCCGGGTAGTCGCTGCGCCGGGTCGGCGTCAGAGTCATGAACTCGCGCAGGGCGTAGAAGGACACGCCGTAGAACAGCACGATCACCCCGGTATTGCCGAACAGGAAGGCGATGCCGATCACCAGCACCATCACCCACCAGGCGTTGATGCGCGCGTTGAGGTTATCGATCACCGAGTTGGGCGTGTCACCGGCGCGGCGCTTGAGGATGAAACCGACCAGCGAGGCCAGCAGCAGAACGGCGCCGATACCGGCGAACAACAGTAGCGTATTGCGATCCATCTCAAGCCTCCTCGGGCGCGAGTGCCAGCAGGGCGTTGCGCGCACGTTCGAGGAACGCCGCTTTATCTTCGTCGGCCAGGCGCTCGAGTGGCGCGCCAAAGCTCAGGGTACACAGCAGCGGCAGTGGCAAGGCGCGCCCCTTGGGCATGACCCGGTTAAGGTTGGCGATCCATACCGGGATCACCTCGACCTGTGGATTGGCCTTGGCCAGGTGGTACAGGCCGCTCTTGAACGGCAGCAGTGGATCATCGCCGAGATTGCGCGTGCCCTCGGGGAAGATGATCAGTGAGTCGCCTTGGCCGAGGGCATCGAGCATCGGCTGCAGCGGGTTGTGTTCCGGGCTGCTGCGGTCACGGTCGACCAGCACGCCGTTGAACACCTGATTGATCAGGAAGCTGCGCAGGCCGCCCTTCTGCCAGTAATCGGCGCCGGCTACCGGGCGGGTTGTGCGGCGCAGTTCATCGGGCAACGAGGCCCACAGCAGGACGAAGTCGCCGTGGCTGCTGTGGTTGGCGTAGTACAGGCGTTGCACCGGCTGCGCGGTACAACCCAGCCAGAGCGCACGGGCTCCAGTGAGCAGGCGCGCCGCCGAGGTGATGGCGAAGGCAACAAATGAAGCGAGCATGGACAACTCCTATCCAGCGAGGGAAAGCCAGGGCATGGCCAGCACGGCAGCCAATGCCAACAGTATTTGCGCGGCCAACCAGGCGACTTGCAGGCGCAACAGTCGCAGTGCGCCACGGCAGCGTTCAGGCCAGGGCCGTTCGTCCGAGTTGGCCGGTTGCAGGCCGAGGCTGTGCAGGGCCGCATCGAGCTGACGGGTTCTGTCGGCAAGCTGCTCAGGTTGACCCGCCAGCTGAGCGAACAGTTCGGCATCCAGGGCGACCCGCACGGCCCAGTACTTCTGCGCCAGGCCGAGCAGAACCAGAAGGCCACAGAGCACTGCGCTGGCTGGATTGACCTGGCCACTGAGCAGCGGCGCCAGACCCAGGGCTAGCGCCAGCAGGGTCAGCCCGGTGGACAGCTGGTCGAGCAGTCGACCGCGGCGCAGCAGGCTGGCTACTAGCTGCAGTTGCATATCAGTGGCCATGGACGATCTCCAGGGCAGCGCTGCGGACTTCGGTCGATAGCTGCAGCATGTCCTGCAGTGCCTGCAACTGAGCAAGCCCCAGGACTATCTGCGGACGGGCCTGGCGGATCTGCTGCAGCGCCGCCGGGACATCCGCGCAGTGGCCATAGCGCAACAACCAGGCCGCCACGGCGGTGGCACTGCGCGAATAACCGAGGGCGCAGCAGACCAGCAGCGGCCCTTGCTGACGTAACGCCTCGATGGCCTCGGCCGCCTGCAGGCAGGCGTCGGCAGTGGGCGCGCAGAGGTCAAGCCAGGGCAGTGCGCGGTAGACCTTGCCCTGTCTGTCGACCGGCAGCTCGGTACAGAGGTCGAGTAGTGCGTTGAACGCCTGGGCCTGCCCTGTCCCAGGCAAGCGGCCGAGCCAGATGCCGTCGACGATCTGATCCGGCTGGGGATGGTGACGGGTCCACAGGCGCGAGTTGAGCCAGGCGCCGGCCAGATAGGGGGCGAACAACCACAGTGCTGCCTGGCTCAGGCGTCCATTCGCCTGCTTCTGGAAGCCCTCGGCGCCGATGCAGGCATAGTTCAACGCCACCAACAGCAGCGCACAGGCGGGCCAGAACAGCCATAGCCAGGCGCCACCGAAATTAACCGCCATGGCACTGCACAGCGCTGCGCCCAGACTGTAGCGCAGGGCCAGCCGCCAGCGCTGCGCCGTTCGGGCCAGGCTGGCCTGCAGCAGGGGGCTGCGTCCTTCGGTGGGCCACAACCACACGCACAACCAGCCGGCCAGGGCGCCGGTGGGCAGGTCGATGAAGTTATGCTGCCAGGTAGTCAGCACCGACAGGCCGATCAGCGCCATCCAGCCGTGCAGCAGGCCACGCAGCAGCACGCCTTGGGTATGCCGGGCGAACATCACCCAGATGATCACCAACAGGGCGATATGCAGCGAAGGCGCCTGATTGAAGGGTTTGTCGAAGCCCATCAGCACGTCGAACATCCAGCCGAATACGCCGCTCAATTCCGGCCGTTCGAAGGTGAAGCGCAACGGCCAGAGCAGGAAGCAGGCGACACAGATGAGCTGGGCGCTGAGCAGGCGCAGGGCGTGGCGGTCCATTTCCCGGCGGGTGGCCGGGAGCAGGAAAGACAGGCCGTAGAGCAGGTCGATCGACCAATAGGGCACGATGCTCCAGGGCCACAGCGGCATCGCGCTTTCCCAGGCGAATACCAGGCTGCCGACATCGTCGCGCTGGGTGGTCAGCCAGTTGGCGAAGCCGTAGCTGGCGAAGAACAGCGGGCCGAGTAGCAGCAGCCAGAGTACCCCGCGTTTCCACAGCCCGGTTTCACGTGGAACAGAGGCGTCCATCAGGACACCCGCTGCGCCAGGGAAACACTGAAGATGCCCCATTCGTCGATGCGCTGCTCCAGCTTGCGGAAGCCGGCAGCGGCCACCAGTTGGTCCATTTCCGCCTGGCTGCGGCGGCGCATGACCCAGGGTTGGCCTTCGCGATGGCTGGTCAGGGCGCGGGCGATCAGTTCCAGCTGTGGGTGCCAGGGCTGGCCGGTGTAGACCAGGTAACCGCCCTCCTCGACTGCCGCCGCCAGGCCAGCCAGCGAGTCGCCGACCATCTGGTTGCTGCCGAACAGCTCGTACAGGCCGGAGACCACCGCCAGCGTCGGCTTCGGCTCGAGGGCGGCCAGATCGGCCTTGTCGAAGGCATCGCCTTTGACAAAGCGTGCGATGGCGCCCAGGCCTTTCTGCTCGATCAGCGCACTGCCGTCGCGCACGTTGATCTCGCTGTAGTCGCGCAGCAGGATCGAGTCCGGCTGTTGCTCTATGCCTTCCAGCGACTCGAGGATGTAGCGGCCGTGGCCGGCGGCGATATCGACGATGCGCACTGCCTTGCCGGACTCGCGCAGCTTGCCCATGGCCAGGCGCAGCAACTCCTCGGCATGTACCTTGCGCTGGCGGATGCCGCGCCAGCCAATGGAGTTGAGGTAGTTCTGATCGATCAGCCGACCCAGGGCGCTCTTGCCGCTCGGCGTGTTGCGGTAGACATAGTCCAGGGTGCTGCCGGAGTCGAAGCCGGTGGCGAAGCCCAGCTTGACCCCGTCGGACAGCCCGCTACCGAGCTTGAGTCCGGCCCGCGTGGCGCGCCAGTACAGGTCGCCGAGCGAGTTCTTCGGCAGCGGCGCGGCCAGCTCTTCGGCTTCCGCGCAGGTGGCGCCGAGGCGGTCGGCATCCAGCAGCGAGGGGCGGCTCAGCGGTTCCTCGAAGCTGCGCAGTATAAAGCGTCGCGCACGCAGCAGAGCATGGGCGCGGTCGCGCTCGCCGAGGGTGTCGTGGAAGAAGCCGGGTAGGATGTGCTTCTCCTTGCGCAGGCTGCCCAGGCGTTCGAAGAACTGTTCCTGCGGCTTGCGGTGCACCACGAAGTCGGCACCGGAGATCAGCAACTGGGTGGGAATCTGGATGGCCTGGGCGTCGGCTACCACGCGGTCGGCGGCATCGTAGAGCCCGAGCAGCATATTCACCGAGATCGGTCGGCTGATCAGTGGGTCGTTCTCGAACGAGCGGATGCGTTCCGGGTCATGGCTGAGGAAGCGCGCTTTCACATAGCTGTTGACGAAGAAGTTGCCGCGCCAGGCGCGCATCAGCCTCAGGCCAGGACGGGCGAAGGGTACGTAGAGTTTGACCTTGAAGGCCGGCGAAGCGAGCACCAGGCAGCGGATCTGCGGCGCATAGTCGTGGGCCCAGGTCGACACGACCACGGCGCCGACGCTTTGCGCCAGCACGGCCATGTCCTGTTCGGCGATGCTGTGCTTGGCGCGGATGTGTTCGATAAAGGTCTGCACGTCGCGCACGCTGGTGGCGAAGCTCGGGCTGTCGCCGCGTGCGCCGGGGGACAGACCGTGACCACGGGCATCCCAGGCGAAGAAGTCGAATTCGGGCAGGTCCAGCTCGCCCGGCAGGTGGGCCATGCGCCCGCCGTGCTCGTGGCCGCGGTGGAACATCACCACGGCCTGGCGTGGGCCGGTAGTCGGCGTGGTGGCGGGCCAGTGGCGATAGAGCAGCTCTACGCCATCGTGGGTGGTGAAGATGTGGTTCTGAGATTCGCGCATCGAAATATCCTTATTCCGATCAGGAGGGTTGTGTCGCCTCGGCCAGACCTTGGCGTACGCGGTTGAACAGGGTGTACAGCAACAGGGCCAGAATCACCGCCAGCAGCCCGTTTATCCAAGACGCCGCCAGCAGCCCGCACGCCACACCGGCGCCCAGCACGCCGAAGCAGAAGGCGCGGTCGCTCTTGCCCATGGGCCCGTCGTAGCGCCGTCCGGCGCCGACCATCGGGCCGAGCACGCCGGCGTATTCGCTGATAACGGCGAACAGCACCACCAGCACCACCAGCAGTGGTGAAACGCCCGGCAGCAGGGCGAACGGCAGGTACAGGGCGCTGTCGGCGATCACGTCGCACAACTCATTGAGGTAGGCGCCGAGCTTGGATTGCTGGCCGAACTCGCGGGCGAGCATGCCATCCACGGCATTCAGCGCCATGCGCAGCAGCATCCACAGCGGGATCAGGGCGAACAGCCAGACGTGGCTGATAAAGACGGCGAGGAGCACACCGAGCAGCAGCGAAACGATGCCGGCAGCCAGAGTGACCTGGTTGGCGGTGACACCTCGCGCATGCAGACGGGTGACCCCGGGACGCAGCAGATTCTGGAAACGCGGTTTGAGCTGGTAGATCGACAGCATGAACGAAATTCCTTTTCTAGCGGGCCCGGCAGTCAGCTCCAAGCTTAGCCGTATTGGGCGGTTCTCTGCCGTGCGCAATGCCTGGATTTACGGGCTTTGGCGGGGCTTTCGGAAAAACTTATGCCCCGCCGCGTATGGTTCAGAAAATCAGTTAAAAACCATTTTATTCAATGACTTGCAGTGAGTAATGGCACTCTGCCGGTATTTTGCCCACAGCTTATCCACAGTTGGCAATCATCAGACGGTTTCGGGCGTCTCTGTCACGGTACTCTGCATGGGCACGCCAGAAATCCGCTGCTGGGTCTGCTGCACCCAGGCGAAGACGCGCTCGTTGAGTTCGGCAATCGCTCGTGGGCCGCTGCCTTCGGCATGCATCACCGGGCCGATCACCACCTTGATGGTGCCCGGGTACTTGGCCCAGCCGTGCTTGGGCCAGAACTCGCCGGCGTTATGGGCAATCGGCAGCACAGGCAGGCCGGCATTCACCGCCAGCGAAGTGCCGCCACGGGAGAACTTGCCGATCTGCCCCGGCGGGATGCGCGTGCCTTCCGGGAAGATCAGCACCCAGGCGCCCTGCCCCAGGCGTTCATGGCCCTGTTTGGCCAGTTGCTTGAGCGCAGCCTTGGGATTGCTGCGGTCGATGGCGATGGGCTTGAGCATGGCCATGGCCCAGCCGAAGAACGGCACATAGAGCAGCTCGCGCTTGACCACCTGCGACAGCGGCTCGAACAGCGCGGACAGGTAGAAGGTTTCCCAGGTGCTCTGGTGCTTGGCGAGAACCACGCAAGGCTGCTGCGGGATGTTCTCCAGGCCTTCGACTTCGTAGCGCAGGCCCACCACGGTTTTTGCCAGCCAGGTGGCGCAGCGGCACCAGGCCTGGATGACGAAACGGTAGCGCGCGCGAAACGGCAGAAACGGCGCGATGAACACGCAGAGGATGCACCAGAAGAAGGAGCTGGAGGACAGCAGCAGGTAGAAGAGGAAAGTTCTGATGGCCTGCACTGTCGTCATGGGGGCTCGAGTTCTCTAGAGAAGAAGCTGATCGGCGATGGCCGCCAGATCATCGAATATCAGGGTTCCCGCTGGCAATGGTTTGCTCAGGGTGCGTTCGCCCTTGCCGGTTTTCACCAGTACGGGCTGGCAATGGACGGCCAGCGCGGCGTCGAGGTCACCACGGCTGTCGCCAACGAACCAGATACCGTCCAGTGGCGTGGCGTAGTGCGCGGCGATCTGCTGCAGCATGCCCGGCTTGGGCTTGCGGCAGGTGCAGCCATCGTCCGGGCCGTGCGGACAGTGCACGATCAGGCCGACTTCACCACCCTGCTCCGCCACCAGCTCACGCAGGCGTGCGTGCATGGCGTCGAGGGTGGCCAGGTCGTAGTAACCGCGGGCCAAGCCGGACTGGTTGGTGGCTACAGCCACTGTCCAGCCTGCCTTGCTCAGGCGGGCGATGGCCTCGACCGCACCGGGCAACGGAATCCACTCATCCAGCGACTTGATATAAGCGTCGGAGTCGTAATTGATCACGCCGTCGCGGTCGAGGATCAGCAGCTTCATCGATCAGCCCAGCAGCGAGATGTCGGCGACACCGAGGAACAGGCCGCGCAGCTTGGCCAGCAGGGCGTAGCGGTTGGCCCGTACGGCGGCATCCTCGGCGTTGACCAGCACCGCCTCGAAGAACGCATCGACCGGCTCGCGCAGGCTGGCCAGTTGCTCCAGCGCCTCACGGTAGCGGCGCGCTGCGGCCAGCGGGGCCACGGCCTGTTCGGCGGCGGCAACGGCAGCGGCCAGGGTCTGCTCGGCACCGGCTTCGAGCAGGGTGTTGTCGACGCTGGCCGGGATTTGCCCGTCGAACTTGCCCAGCAGGTTGGACACGCGCTTGTTGGCCGCGGCCAGGGCCTCGGCTTCGCTGCGCGCGCGGAAGGCCTGCACCGCCTGCACGCGCTGGTCGAAGTCCAGTGGCGCGGTCGGATTGAGGGCGCGCACGGCCTGGTACACGGCGACGTCGACGCCTTCGTCTTCATAGCGCGCGCGCAGGCGGTCGAAGATAAAGTCCTGCACCTGAGCGGCCAGGCCATCGGCCTTGACCTTGTCGGCATACTGGCCGATGGCGAAGGCGATCGCTTCACTCAGGTCCAGGTCCAGCTGCTTCTCGATCAGGATGCGCAGCACGCCCAAGGCGGCACGGCGCAGGGCGTAGGGGTCCTTGGAGCCGGTGGGCAGCATGCCGATGCCGAAGATGCCGACCAGGGTGTCGAGCTTGTCGGCCACGGCCACGGCGGCGCCGGTGAGGGTCTGCGGCAGTTCGGCGCCGGCGCCGCGCGGCATGTACTGCTCGTTCAGCGCCTGGGCCACGTCTTCTGGCTCGCCATCGTGCTTGGCGTAGTAGTAGCCGGCGATGCCCTGCATTTCCGGGAACTCGCCGACCATCTCGCTGGCCAGGTCGCACTTGGCGAGGATGCCGGCGCGCGCTGCGCGGGTAGCGTCACCGCCGATGCGCGCGGCGATGAAACTGGCCAGGGCGGAAACCCGCTCGGCCTTGTTGAACACGCTGCCGAGCTGGGCCTGGAACACCACGTTGGCCAGGCGCTCGTTGCGCTGCTCCAGCGGCTGGCGCTTGTCCTGCTTGAAGAAGAACTCGGCGTCGGTCAGGCGCGGGCGCACCACTTTCTCGTTGCCGGAAACGATCTGCGCCGGGTCTTTCGACTCGATGTTGGCCACGGTGATGAAGCGCGGCAGCAGCTTGCCGTTGCCGTCCAGCAGGCAGAAGTACTTCTGGTTGTCCTGCATGGTGGTGATCAGCGCTTCCTGCGGCACTTCGAGGAAGCGTTCCTCGAAGGAGCAGACCAGCGGCACCGGCCATTCGACCAGGGCGGTGACTTCGTCCAGCAGCGCCGGCGGCACGATGGCCGTGCCGTTCTCGGCCTTGGCCAGTTCCGCCACGCGCGCGGCGATCTGCTCGCGGCGCTTGGCGAAGTCGGCGACCACGAAGGCGCCGCGCAGGTCATGGGAGTAGCTGGCCGGGCTCTCGATCGCCACCTCGAAGTTGGCGTGGAAGCGGTGGCCGCGGGACATGCGCCCGGCCTTCTGGGCGAGGATCTCGCAGTCGACCACATGTTGGCCGAACAGCATCACCAGCCACTGGCTCGGACGGACGAATTCGGTCTTGCCGGCACCCCAGCGCATGCGCTTGGGAATCGGCAGGTCGTTCAGCGCGGCGCTGACGATATCCGGCAGCAGGCTGACGGTCTTCTGCCCGGCGATGGATTGGCTGAACTTCAGCTTCGGCCCGCTCTGATCGATCTGGCTCAGCTCGACGCCACACTTCTTGGCGAAGCCCAGCGCGGCCTGGGTCGGGTTGCCGTCCTTGTCGAAGGCGGCCTGCACGGGCGGGCCGTCGAGGTTGACGGTGCGATCCGGCTGCTGGCTGGCCAGGGTCTCGACCAGCACGGCCAGGCGGCGTGGCGCGGCATAGTAGCGGGCGCTCTGGTAGCTCAGGCCGGCAGCCTTGAGGCCCTTCTCGACCCCGGCGAGGAAGGCTTCGCCGAGGCTTTTCAGGGCTTTCGGTGGCAGCTCTTCGGTGCCCAGTTCAACCAGGAAATCGTGGGCGCTCATTATTCGGCCTCCTTCAGCTTCGCCAGTACTTCGTCACGCAGTTCGGGGGTGGCCATCGGGAAGCCGAGCTTGGCGCGGGCCAGCAGGTAGCTCTGGGCGATGTTCCGCGCCAGGCTGCGCACGCGCAGGATGTATTGCTGGCGCGCGGTCACCGAGATGGCGCGGCGGGCATCCAGCAGGTTGAAGCTGTGCGAGGCCTTGATCACCATTTCGTAGGCCGGCAGCGGCAGCTGCAGGTCCATCAGGCGGTTGGCTTCGGCTTCGTAGAAGTCGAACAGGTCGAACAGCTTGTCGACGTTGGCGTGTTCGAAGTTGAAGGTGGACTGCTCCACTTCGTTCTGGTGGAACACGTCGCCGTAGGTGACCTTGCCGAACGGGCCGTCGGAGTAGACCAGGTCATATACCGAGTCGACGCCCTGCAGGTACATGGCCAGGCGTTCCAGGCCATAGGTGATCTCGCCAGTGACCGGGTAGCACTCGACGCCACCGACCTGCTGGAAGTAGGTGAACTGGGTGACTTCCATGCCGTTCAGCCAGACTTCCCAGCCCAGGCCCCAGGCCCCGAGGGTCGGTGATTCCCAGTTGTCTTCGACGAAGCGGATGTCGTGGACCAGGGTATCGACGCCGATGCGGCGCAGCGATTCCAGGTACAGGTCCTGGATGTTCGCCGGGTTCGGCTTGAGCACCACCTGGAACTGGTAGTAATGCTGCAGACGGTTGGGGTTCTCGCCGTAGCGACCGTCGGCGGGACGCCGGGACGGCTGCACGTAGGCGGCGTTCCAAGTCTCCGGGCCGATGGCGCGCAGGAAGGTGGCGGTGTGGAAGGTGCCGGCACCCATTTCCATGTCGTAGGGCTGCAGGATCACACAGCCCTGCTCGGCCCAGTAACTTTGAAGGGCAAGGATCAGGCCTTGGAAGGTGCTCACGTCGGGCTTAGTCTGGCTCACGAATTTCACCGGTTGCGAAACGATTTCGTAAAGCCGCGCAGTATACCCGATCAAACCCGCCCTTGAGGGCTGCGGCCCACAGCGTGGATACGAGGTTGGGAGGCTGTTTTTTTGTACAGTATTCTGGCTATAGTTTGATTTCCTCCATCGTCAGGTTCGAATGCCATGCCACGCTGCTTCTGGTGCAACGACGACCCGCTGTACATCGCCTATCACGACCAGGAATGGGGGGTGCCGCTGCGCGATCCGCAGCGCCTGTTCGAGCTGCTGTTACTGGAAGGTTTCCAGGCCGGCCTGTCATGGATCACGGTGTTGAAGAAGCGTGAGCGCTACCGGGAAGTGCTGTGGGGTTTTGAGGTGCAGCGCCTGGCGCAGATGAGTGACGAGGAAATCGAGCACTTGATGCAGGACCCCGGCATCATCCGTAACCGCCTCAAGCTCAAGGCCGCGCGGCAGAATGCACGGGCCTGGCTGGAGCTGGAAGATCCGGTGGCGCTGCTCTGGTCGTTTTTCGGCGGGGGGCCGAAGATCAACCATTTCAGCGGGCGTGGCGAGGTGCCAGCGGTCACCGTGGAAGCCGAGGCGATGAGCAAGGCGTTGAAGAAGCTCGGCTTCACCTTCGTCGGCCCGACCATCTGCTACGCCTACATGCAGGCGGCCGGCATGGTCATGGACCACACCACCGACTGTGATCGCTACCACGCACTGCGCAGCTGAACCCCACGCGCGCAGTCGCTACAATGGCCGCCCTCTTTCCCCTCAGGAGTTGCTCGTGGAGAAGTTCAAAGGCGCCCTGGTCGTCGGCTTTCTGCGCTTGTTCGCCCTGCTGCCCTGGCGCGCCGTGCAGGCAGTAGGCGGCGCCATCGGTTGGTTGATGTGGAAATTGCCCAATCGCTCACGCGAGGTGGCGCGAATCAACCTGGCCAAGTGCTTTCCCGAGCTGTCACCGGCCGAGCTGGAGCAACTGCTCGGTCGGGCGCTGATGGATATTGGTCGCACCTTCACCGAAAGCGCCTGCGCGTGGATCTGGCCGGCGCAGAAGTCGATCGATCTGGTGCGCGAAGTTGAGGGCCTGGAGGTGCTGCAAGCGGCGCTGGCTTCCGGCAAGGGCGTGGTCGGCATCACCAGCCATCTGGGCAACTGGGAGGTGCTCAACCACTTCTACTGCGCCCAGTGCAAACCGATCATTTTCTACCGGCCGCCCAAGCTCAAGGCGGTCGATGAGTTGCTGCAAAAGCAGCGCGTGCAAATGGGCAACAAGGTCGCGGCCTCGACCAAGGAAGGCATTCTCAGCGTGATCAAGGAAGTGCGTCGCGGCGGCGCCGTAGGCATTCCGGCCGACCCGGAGCCGAGCCTGTCGAGTGGCGTGTTCGTGCCCTTCTGCGCCACCCAGGCGCTGACCAGCAAGTTCGTGCCGGGCATGTTGACTGGCGGCAAGGCGGTGGGTGTGTTCCTGCACGCGCTGCGCCTGGACGATGGCTCCGGCTACAAGGTGATACTCGAAGCGGCGCCTGCAGGCATGTACAGCGACAACGTGGAAGAAGGCGTGGCGGCCATGAGTCAGGTTATCGAACGTTATGTGCGGGCCTACCCCAGCCAGTACATGTGGAGCATGAAGCGTTTCAAGAAGCGCCCGCCCGGTGAGAAGAAGTGGTATTGATGCCGCGGCCGATAGCTATTAACGTCTGAACACTTATCACCGGCTCACGACAGGACAGGCATGGACAACAAGCGCGAGCACAATCGCACCCCGCTCAAGGTCCAGCTGCGCATCGACCATCCGGTGCATGGCCAGATGCTGGTGACCACCCGGGATATTTCCGATAGCGGCGTGTTCGTGGTGATCGACGATGCCCAGCGCCTGCTGCAGATCGGCGAGCGGGTCAGTGGTCAGGTGCAAGGCCTGCCTATCGAGGCGCCGGTGGTGCAGATGGAAGTGGTGCGCTTCGAGCCCAGTGGGGTAGCGCTGATCTTCCAGCGCGACTGAGAACCTATTTAGGATCTCTTGATCGTCGGCCATGCTGCGTTGAAATTGGGCTCGGACTGCTCATTTACAGCTCGTAAACTCCGCGTCCTCGCCCACTTTATTCGCTGGCGCTTACCCTTCGGGCCAGCCTGCGGCTGTTACTCCCGTTGGTCGTTGCGCCTTGCCTGGCTCTAGCTCAAAAGACCCTAAACAGGTTCTGGGACCTTATTCCGGCAGCGCTGTACAGACCTTACTGGATTCCACCGTCCTGACCGGCTGCTTTCTCAAGGCGCCGCAGAAACACCAGCATTTCCTTTTCCGTCTGCTTGTCGCCGCGCTTGCGCGCCACTTCCAGGCCGTTGTGCCAGGCCTGGCGGGCTTCTTCGCCGAGGCCCTGGCGCTGGCAGGCCTGCCCCAGCAGCTTCCACGCAGCCGAATAGTTGGGGTCGAAGCCCAGGCACTTCTGCAGGTGCTCGGCGGCCAGCGCCGGCTCGCCGGCGTCGAGGTAGCCCTTGCCCAGGCCGAAGCGCAGCAGGGCGTTGTCGACGCCTTTGGCCAGCAGCTTTTCCAGGGATTCCAGCATGCGCGTGTGCTCGCTTTTAGAAGAAGCTCAACCCTACCTGGAACAGGCGCTCGACGTCGCGGATGTACTTCTTGTCGACCAGGAACAGGATCACATGGTCACCCGATTCGATCAGGGTGTCGTCGTGGGCGATCAGTACTTCCTCGTCGCGGATGATCGCGCCGATGGTGGTGCCTGGCGGCAGGGCGATCTCCTCGATCATCCGCCCAACCACCTTGCTCGATTTGGCGTCGCCGTGGGCGATGGCCTCGATGGCTTCCGCCGCACCGCGGCGCAGCGAGTGCACGCTCTCGATATCGCCACGGCGCACGTGGGTCAGCAGGGTGCCGATGGTGGCCAGCTGCGGACTGATGGCGATGTCGATATCGCCGCCCTGGACCAAGTCGACATAGGCCGGGTTGTTGATGATGGTCATCACCTTGCGAGCGCCCAGGCGCTTGGCCAGCAGGGACGACATGATGTTGGCCTCGTCGTCGTTGGTCAGGGCGAGGAAGATGTCGGCATCGTTGATGTTTTCTTCCACCAGCAGGTCGCGGTCGGAGGCGCTGCCCTGCAGGACGATGGTGCTTTCCAGGTTCTCTGAGAGGTAGCGGCAGCGCGCCGGGTTCATCTCGATGATCTTCACCTGGTAGCGGCTTTCGATGGCTTCGGCCAGGCGCTCGCCGATATGCCCGCCACCGGCGATCACCACCTTCTTGTAGCTGTCTTCGAGGCGGCGCATTTCGCTCATTACCGCGCGGATATGCGCCTTGGCGGCGATGAAGAACACCTCGTCGTCGGCTTCGATCACCGTGTCGCCTTGCGGCATGATCGGCCGGTTGCGGCGGAAGATCGCCGCCACCCGGGTGTCGACGTTGGGCATGTGCTGGCGCAGCTGCTTGAGCTGCTGGCCGACCAGCGGACCACCGTAGTAGGCCTTGACCGCCACCAGCTGGGCCTTGCCCTCGGCGAAGTCGATGACCTGCAGGGCGCCGGGGTATTCGATCAGGCGCTTGATGTAGTTGGTCACTACCTGCTCGGGGCTGATCAGCACGTCGACCGGGATCGCCTCGTTGTCGAACAGACCGGTACGGGTCAGGTAGGCGGCTTCGCGCACACGGGCGATCTTGGTCGGCGTGTGAAACAGGGTGTAGGCGACCTGACAGGCGATCATGTTGACTTCGTCGCTGTTGGTCACCGCCACCAGCATGTCGGCGTCGTCGGCACCGGCCTGGCGCAGCACGGTGGGGAAGGAGCCGCGGCCGACCACGGTGCGGATATCCAGGCGGTCGCCGAGGTCGCGCAGGCGATCGGCATCGGTGTCGACCACGGTGATGTCGTTGGCCTCGCCGGCCAGGTGTTCCGCCAATGTGCCGCCGACCTGGCCGGCACCGAGAATGATGATCTTCACTGATCGCTCCGTTAGCCGCGCGCTGAGGCGGCGATTTTTATCAGCTTGGCATAGTAGAAGCCGTCGTGGCCGTCGATTTGCGGTAGCAACTGGCGGCCATGGGGCGACGGCACGCCGAAGGCGCCGGCAATGGCCAGTTCGCGAGCACCGGGGGTACGGGCGAGGAAGGCGGCGATGTTGTCACTGTTTTCCTGCGGCAGCACTGAGCAGGTGGCGTAGAGCAGCACACCGCCGACGTCCAGGGTCGGCCACAGGGCATCCAGCAGTTCGCCCTGCAACTGCGCCAGGGCCGCGATGTCGTCGGCCTGACGGGTCAGCTTGATATCCGGATGCCGGCGGATCACTCCGGTGGCCGAGCAGGGCGCGTCCAGCAGGATGCGCTGGAACGGCTTGCCGTCCCACCAACTGGCGGTGTCGCGGCCGTCGGCGGCGATCAGGGTGGCCTGCAGGCCAAGGCGGTCGAGGTTTTCACGCACCCGCAGCAGGCGGCTCGATTCCAGGTCGACGGCGACCACTTCGCAGAGGTCCGGCTCGACCTCCAGCAGGTGACAGGTCTTGCCGCCCGGCGCGGCGCAGGCATCCAGCACCCGTTGGCCGGGGGCCAGATCAAGCAGCTCGGCGGCCAGCTGGGCAGCTTCGTCCTGCACGCTGAGGCGACCCTCCATAAAGCCCGGCAAGGTCTTCACGTCGCACGGCGCGAGCAGGCGGATACCGTCGCGGCTGAAGCTGCATGGCATGGCATCGAAGCCGGCGGCCTGTAGTTCGGCGAGATAGGTATCGCGGTTGCCGTGGCGACGGTTGACCCGCAGCAGCAAAGGCGGGTGCTCGTTGTTAGCGGCGCAGATGGTCTGCCAGTGTTCGGGCCAGTCGGCCTTCAGGCGTTTCTGCAGCCAGCGCGGGTGGGCAGTGTGCAGCACCGGGTCCTTGTCCAGGCTGGCGCACAGCGCTTCGCCGTCGCGCTGGGCATTGCGTAGCACGGCGTTGAGCAGGCCCTTGAGCGAGGACTTCTTCAACTTGTCGACGCAGGCCACCGTTTCGCCGATTGCCGCGTGGGCCGGGATGCGCGTGTAGAACAGCTGGTACAGACCGATCAGCAGCAGGGCCTCGACGTCGCGGTCGGCGGCCTTGAACGGTTTTTGCAGCAGCTTGTCCAGCAGCAGGGCCAGGCGCGGTTGCCAGCGCGCGGCGCCGAAGGCCAGGTCCTGGGCCAGGCCGCGGTCGCGCGCCTCGACCTTGTCCAGCAGTGGCGGCAGGCTGCTGCCCAACGAGGCCTTGCCATTCAGTACGGCGGCCAGGGCACGGGCGGCGGCCAGGCGTGGGTTCATTGTCCCAGCACCAGGCCGGCGGCGAACTGCTCGCGGCGACTGTTGTACAGGTCGGCGAAGTTCAGCGGCTTGCCGCCGGGCAGCTGCAGTCGGGTCAGGCGCAGGGCGCCAACACCGCAGGCTACGGTCAGGCCGTCCTTGCTGGCGGCGAGGATCTGTCCGGGCTGGCCGGCGCCTTCGCCCAGCTGTGCAGCCAGCACCTTGAGCGGCTCGCCATGCAGCGTGCTGTGGCAAATCGGCCAGGGGTTGAAGGCGCGCACCAGGCGTTCCAGCTCATCGGCCGGGCGGCTCCAGTCGAGGCGCGCCTCGTCCTTGTTCAGCTTGTGGGCGTAGGTGGCCTGGCTGTCGTCCTGCACTTCGCCGCGCAGCTCGCCGGCGGCCAGCTTGCCCACCGCTTCGACCACTGCAGCCGAACCGAGCAGGGCCAGGCGGTCGTGCAGGCTGCCGCCGGTGTCGTCGGCGGTGATGGTGGTACTGACTTTGAGCAGCATCGGCCCAGTATCCAGCCCGGCTTCCATCTGCATCACGGTGACGCCCGAGCTGGCATCGCCGGCCTGCACCGCGCGCTGGATCGGCGCGGCGCCACGCCAGCGTGGCAGCAAGGAGGCATGGCTGTTGATGCAGCCCAGGCGCGGGGTGTCCAGCACCACCTGCGGCAGGATCAGGCCGTAGGCCACCACCACCATCAGGTCCGGCTTGAGCGCGGCCAGTTCGGCCTGGGCGACCGGGTCACGTAGGGTCTGCGGCTGGTACACGGCAATCCCATGTTGCAGAGCGAGTTGCTTGACCGGGCTGGGCGCGAGCTTCTGTCCGCGCCCGGCCGGGCGGTCCGGCTGGGTGTAGACGGCGACGATCTGGCGGCCGGCGTCGAGTAGGGCCTGCAGGTGCTGGGCGGCGAATTCCGGGGTGCCGGCAAAGACGATACGCATGGATCACTCACTGCTGGAAAAGAAAAAGGCTTGCCGGGGCAAGCCTTTGGAGATCGGGGTCAAGCTTGCTGGCGGTGCTGTTTTTCCAGCTTCTTCTTGATCCGGTCGCGCTTGAGGCTGGACAGGTAGTCAACGAACAGCTTGCCGTTGAGGTGATCGCACTCGTGCTGGATGCACACCGCCAGCAGGCCTTCGGCGATCAGTTCGTAGGGCTTGCCGTCACGATCCTGGGCCTTGATCCGCACTTTCTGCGGACGGTCTACATTTTCATAGAAGCCGGGCACCGACAGGCAGCCTTCCTGGTACTGATCCATCTGCTCGGTGAGGGATTCGAACTCAGGGTTGATGAATACCCGCGGTTCGGATTTGTCCTCGGACAGGTCCATCACCACCAGACGCTTGTGTACGTTGACCTGGGTCGCGGCCAGGCCGATACCGGGCGCGGCGTACATGGTCTCGAACATGTCGTCGATCAGCTTGTGCAGTGCTTCGTCGAATACGGTGACCGGCTTGGCAATGGTGCGCAGGCGCGAGTCGGGAAATTCGAGGATGTTGAGAATCGCCATAGATGTTTGTGATGCACTTGTGGAATAAAGTCAAAAACCGCTGCTAAGATGATGAACAGCTTTGAAAAACGGCTTTGAAGCCACGTATTCTGCGGCTTACAGGCGCCAGCCACATAATAAAGGGATTCACCGCATGAGGAAATCACTACTCGCCCTGCTGCTTCTCGCCGTTGGCGGTCTAGCCCAGGCAGAAGTGCAACTCAAGGAAGGTCACCCGGACCGCTATACCGTGGTCAAGGGCGACACACTCTGGGATATCTCTGGCAAGTTCCTCAGCCAGCCCTGGAAGTGGCCGGAACTGTGGCATGCCAACCCACAGATCGAAAACCCGCATCTGATCTATCCGGGCGATACCCTGAGCCTGGTCTACGTTGACGGCCAGCCGCGTCTGGTACTCAACCGCGGCGAGTCGCGCGGTACCATCAAGCTGTCGCCGCAGGTGCGCAGCACGCCGATCGCCCAGGCGATTCCGACCATTCCGCTGGAGGCGATCAACAGCTTCCTGCTGAGCAATCGCATCGTCGATAGCGAAGCAGACTTCGCCAAGCAGCCCTATGTGGTGGCCGGTAATGCCGAGCGCGTGGTCAGTGGCGCGGGTGACCGTCTCTATGCCCGTGGCGCCTTCGACCAGACCGAGTCGGTGTATGGCATCTTCCGCCAGGGCAAGATCTACACCGATCCGGAAACCAAGGAATTCCTCGGTATCAACGCCGATGACATCGGTAGCGGTGAAGTGGTAGCCCAGGAAGGCGATATCGCTACCGTCAGCCTGAGCCGCTCGACTCAGGAAGTGCGCCTGGGGGATCGCCTGTTCCCCACCGAAGAACGCGCGATCAATTCGACCTTCATGCCCAGCGAGCCGGTGACCGACGTCAATGGTGTGATCCTCGACGTACCGCGCGGCGTAGCTCGTGTCGGTCAGTACGACGTGGTGACGATCAACAAGGGCAAGATCGATGGCCTTGTCGAAGGCAACGTGCTGGCCCTGTACAAGACCGGCGAAACCGTACGTGATCGCATCACCGGTGAGTCGGTGAAGATTCCGGACGAGCGTGCCGGTCTGCTGATGGTGTTCCGTACCTACGAGAAGCTCAGTTACGGCCTGGTGTTGTACGCCACCCGTGACCTGGCGCTGATGGACAAGGTGAAGAACCCGTAATACCCGGAACCCCCGCTCTGCGGGGGTTCTGCTTTCTGCGCCGCCCGCGTCACCCGATCAAGGATGATCGTCATGCCAGCACTCTCTCCTGCTGAACTCGAGGCGCGTCTGCGCCTGCATTGCCTGCCCGAACTGGGCCCCCGGCGTTTCCGTCGTTTGCTCGATGCCTTTGGCTCGGCCTCCGCTGCCCTGAGCGCGCCGGCTGCTGCCTGGCGTTCGCTGGGCTTGCCGGACGGCTGTGCCGAGCCACGCCGCAGCGCGCTGATTCGTGACCGCGCGGCGCAGGCGCTGGCCTGGCTGGAGCAGCCAGGTCAGCACCTGCTGCTCTGGGGGCAACCGGACTACCCGGCCCTGCTGGGCGAACTGCCCGATGCGCCGCCGCTGCTGTTCGTCGCCGGTGATCCGAGCATTCTCGAACGACCACAATTGGCCATGGTCGGCAGTCGGCGCGCCTCACGGCCAGGGCTGGATACGGCGCACGCCTTCGCCCGCAGCCTGGCCGGGGGTGGTTTTGTGATCACCAGCGGTCTGGCCTTGGGCATCGATGGTGCGGCGCATCAGGGCGCGCTGGATGGCAACGGCCAGACGGTGGCGGTGCTCGGCACCGGCCTGCGCAGGCTCTACCCACAGCGGCATTTCAGCCTAGCCACGCGGATTGTCGAAGGTGGCGGCGCGCTGGTCTCCGAACTGCCGCTGGATTGCCCGCCGCAAGCCAGCAACTTTCCCCGGCGCAACCGCATCATCAGCGGCCTGTCGCTCGGGGTGCTGGTGGTCGAAGCCAGTCCCTCCAGTGGTTCGCTGATCACCGCCAAACTGGCCGCCGAACAGGGCCGCGAGGTCTATGCGATTCCAGGCTCGATCCATCATCCGGGCGCGCGCGGTTGCCATCAGATGATCCGCGATGGTGCCATCCTGGTGGAAAGCATCGAGCATATCCTCGAAGCCTTGCGCGGCTGGCAGAGCGTGCCGCCTGCTCCGGCTGCAGATCCGGTCGACGAACATCCCCTGCTGCTGCACCTGCGTGCCGCGCCGCAGAACAGCGAGAGCCTGGCACGTGCCTGCGGCTTGAGCATGGGCGAAACCCTGGCGCTGCTCACCGAGCTGGAGCTGGAAGGGCGGGTCGTCTGCGAGGCGGGGCGCTGGGTACCGCGCGCCGGCTGAGCTGGGTAAACTCGCCGGCAACAAATCGCTCCGGGGGTAAGCATGCACAGCAGTTGGCGGGTACAGCGTATGGCGCGCATTGTGCGCGAGGGTGGCGTGATCGCCTATCCGACCGAGGCCGTCTGGGGGCTGGGCTGCGACCCGTGGAACGAAATGGCCGTGGAGCGCCTGCTGGCACTCAAGGATCGCCCGGTGCACAAGGGCCTGATCCTGGTGGCAGACAATATTCGCCAGTTCGATTTTCTCCTCGACGACCTGCCCGAGCGCTGGATCGACCGTCTGGCCAGCACCTGGCCGGGGCCGAACACCTGGCTGGTGCCGCACCAGGGTCTGTTGCCCGAGTGGATCAGCGGCCAGCACGACACGGTGGCCCTGCGCGTCAGCGATCACCCGCTGGTGCGTGACCTCTGCGCCCTCACCGGCCCGCTGGTCTCGACCTCGGCCAACCCCGCCGGACGCCCGTCCGCCCGATCGCGCCTGCGTGTCGAGCAGTATTTCCACCAGCAGCTCGACGGCGTGCTCGGCGGTGCTCTGGGTGGCCGGCGCAATCCCAGCCTGATCCGTGACTTACGCAGCGGTGACGTGGTGCGTCCGTCTTAGAACCTGGACGCACCTGACCTCCTGCACAGAAAGCCGGCGCAGGCGTGCGGACTGATCGCTGTCAAGTCTGCAGCCGAGGCGACGATGTTATGCTTGCGCCCTTTCCAGCTCGTCCGGATGACTGCCGTGAGTGACCGTACCCAGGCCGTGAAGGCCTACCTGCTCGACCTGCAAGACCGTATCTGCGCCGCCCTTGAAGCCGAGGATGGTGGCACCCGCTTCTTCGAGGACAGCTGGGACAGGCCGGCCGGTGGCGGCGGCCGCACCCGGGTGATCGAGAACGGCGCACTGATCGAGAAGGGCGGGGTCAACTTCTCCCACGTGTTCGGCGATAGTCTGCCGCCATCGGCCAGCGCCCACCGTCCGGAACTGGCCGGGCGCGGTTTCGAGGCCATGGGCGTGTCCCTGGTGATCCACCCGGAAAACCCGCACGTGCCGACCTCTCACGCCAACGTGCGCTTCTTCAGTGCCGAGAAGGAAGGTGAAGAGTCGGTGTGGTGGTTCGGCGGCGGCTTCGACCTCACCCCTTACTACGGCAACGAGGAAGACTGCGTGCACTGGCATCAGGTGGCCCGCGCCGCCTGTGCACCGTTCGGTGCCGAGGTCTACCCGAAGTACAAGGAATGGTGCGACCGTTACTTCCACCTCAAGCACCGCGGCGAGCCGCGTGGCATCGGCGGGCTGTTCTTCGACGACCTTAACCAGTGGGACTTCGACACCAGCTTCGCCTTCCTGCGCGCCATCGGCGATGCCTACATCGACGCCTATCTGCCCATCGTGCAACGGCGCAAGGCTACCCCGTTCACCGAAGCGCAGCGCGAGTTCCAGGCCTATCGCCGCGGCCGCTACGTCGAGTTCAACCTGGTGTTCGACCGTGGCACCCTGTTCGGTTTGCAGTCGGGCGGGCGTACCGAGTCGATCCTCATGTCCCTGCCGCCGCAGGTGCGCTGGGGCTATGACTGGAAACCGCAGCCGGGCAGCGAGGAAGCACGCCTGACCGAGTATTTCCTGCAGGATCGCGATTGGCTGGCCGGCGCGTAGGGCTGCTCCCTCTCCCGCTTGCGGGAGAGGGTTGGGGAGAGGGCGAGCTTGCCATTGCCCTCTCCCCCGGCCCCTCTCCCATAAATGGGCGAGGGGAGCAGAGCTGAACCCGCGTATTTCCACGCCCGCCATCAAACAGAAGGACACTCCATGGACCGCTACGGCGTCTTCGGCAACCCCATAGGCCACAGCAAGTCGCCGCTGATCCATCGCCTCTTTGCTGCGCAGACCGGCCAGGCGCTGAGCTACGAAGCCCTGCTGGCGCCGCTGGATGATTTCGCCGGGTTTGCCCGCGCTTTCTTCAGCGAGGGCAAGGGCGGCAACGTCACCGTGCCATTCAAGGAAGAGGCCTATCGCCTGGCCGATGAACTGAGCGAACGGGCGCGCCGCGCTGGTGCGGTGAATACCCTGAAGAAGCTCGACGACGGCCGTCTGCTCGGCGACAACACCGACGGCGCCGGCCTGGTGCGCGACCTCACGGTGAATGCCGGGCTCGACCTGGCAGGCAAGCGCATCCTCCTGCTCGGCGCCGGCGGCGCCGTGCGTGGCGTGCTGGCGCCGATCCTGGCGCATGAGCCGCAGGCCCTGGTGATCGCCAACCGCACCGTGGCCAAGGCCGAGCAACTGGCCCACGAGTTCGCCGACCTCGGGCCGGTGGCTGCCAGTGGCTTCGACTGGCTCAGCGAGCCGGTCGACCTGATCATCAACGGCACCTCGGCCTCGCTGGCCGGCGAGCTGCCGCCGATCGAGCCGGGGCTGATCCGTCCTGGTCACACGGTCTGCTACGACATGATGTACGGCAAGGAGCCGACCGCCTTCAATCGCTGGGCCGCCGAGCATGGCGCCGCGCGCTGCATCGACGGTCTGGGCATGCTGGTGGAACAGGCGGCCGAGGCCTTCTGCCTCTGGCGCGGCGTGCGTCCGGACAGCGCGCCGGTGCTTGCGGAGTTGCGCCGCCAGCTGGGCTGATATGTCATCTGTGCCGCCGTAGAGCGGCCGCGCTCGCCTGAGGCGCGGCGCGCACTTATACTTTCGCCATCAGCCGGCAGGGACCGCCTAGGCACCATTCCACTGCGCGGACCGACTTCGTGAACAAAGCTTTCTCCCTCGCCGGCCTGCTGCTGGCTTGCCTGACCCTCGTTGCCAGCCCTGCTCTGCAGGCGGCACCCAAGACCCAGGAACTGGCCTCCGGCAGTGCCCTGCTGGTCGATCTCAACACTAATCAGATTCTCTACTCCAGCAACCCTGACCTGCAGGTGCCGATCGCCTCGGTGACCAAGCTGATGACTGCCATGGTCACCCTGGATGCCAAGCTGCCGCTGGACCAGCAACTGCCCATCGTCATCAAGGATGTCCACGAGATGCGCGGCGTCTATTCGCGGGTGCGGGTCGGCAGCCAGCTGAGCCGCCGCGACATGCTGCTGCTGACCCTGATGTCCTCGGAGAACCGCGCCGCTGCCAGCCTCGCCCACCACTATCCGGGCGGTGTGCCGGCCTTCGTCACGGCGATGAACGCCAAGGCCCGCGCCCTGGGCATGACCCGTACCCGCTATACCGAACCGACCGGCCTCTCGGAGGGCAACCTGTCCACCGCCAATGACCTGGTCAAGCTGATCAAGGCCAGCGGCCAATACCCGCTGATCGGCCAGTTCAGCAGCACCCGCGAGCGCGTCCAGGTATTCGCCAAGCCTCGCTACAGCCTGGGTTTCCGCAACACCAACAGCCTGGTGCACAAGCCGAACTGGAGCATCCAGCTGACCAAGACCGGCTTCACCAACGCCGCCGGCCATTGCCTGGTGATGCGCACGCAGATGGCCGGCAAGCCGGTGGCCTTCGTGGTGCTGGATGCCTTCGGCAAATACACCCACATGGCCGATGCCAACCGCCTCAAGCGCTGGCTGGAGACCGGTCAGGTGACTGCGGTCGCCCCGGCGGCGCTGGCCTACAAGAAACAGAAGCAGGCCGAGCGAGCGCGCCTGGTGCAGGCGGCGCAGTAACGGCGCCCTGCTGGATGAGTAAAAAGCCCGGCCTTGGTTGCCGGGCTTTTTTGTTTTCCGGGTGAAGGCCGAGCATGACGGGTGCGGTTTATTCCTGCGCTGTGGCAATCTGCCCCCCATCGCTGCCGTCACCGGGACTATCGAGCATCCATGCGTACCCTTGCCCTTGCCGCCTTCGCTGGCCTGTTGCTGTTCTTTCACGTCCGTGAGGGCTGGGTGCCCATCCTCGATTCGGCCAACCTGGCCTTTCATGAGGCTGGCCACCCGTTGTTCGGCCTGGTTTCCTCGCGGCTGATGGTCTACGGCGGCACGTTCATGCAGTTGCTCTTGCCGTTGACGGCAGCCTGGCAGCTACGCCGTCAGCAACAGATCGGCGGTTACCACCTGTGCCTGATCTGGTTCGCCGAGAACCTGTTGAATGTCGCGCGCTACATGGCCGATGCACGGCGTCAGGAGCTGCCGCTGGTGGGCGGTGGTGACCACGACTGGACCTACATCCTCAGTAGTTGGGGGCTGCTGTCCTGGGACACCACGCTGGCGATGTGGCTGCGTGTGCTGGCTGTTGGCCTGATGGTCTGGGTGCTCTGGCGCGACTGGCGAAATGTGCGGCCCACTGAGGGTTGAAGCCACGGTATGAAGTGGCGCGATCAAGGCTCCTCCGAGCTGCGCTCTCCGGTTGCACTGCGTCTGGAGGGTGGCTTGTATGGCCTAGCCGGATGCAATACGGGAAGGCAGGTCACCCTCCCCCCGGATTGCATCCGGGCTACCCCTTAGGGGATGACCGCTACTGGCTTACAGGAACCAGCGATACTCCCGCGCGCTGACCTCGTTCATGAAGTCCAGATGGTCCTGGCGCTTGTTCTCGCAGTAGACGAAGACGAACTCGCTGCCCAGCTTGTCCTTGACCACCTCATGGGAGGCCATCGCCGCCACGGCGGTCAGCATGTCCTTGGGGAAGTCGATGCCGCTGCGGCGGTCTTCGTTGAGCGAGGGGATAGGTTCGCGGGCCTGGTCCAGGCCGTATTCCATGCCGCTGAGGATGGCCGCCAGCACCAGGTAGGGGTTGGCGTCGGCGCCGGCCAGACGGTGCTCGATGCGCAGGTTCTTGCCGTCCGACTCGGGGATGCGGATGCATGCATCGCGGTCCTCGAAGCCCCAGCTGGCCTTGCTCGCCGAGTTGACCATGGCGCCGTAGCGGCGGAAGGCATTGTGGTTGGCGGCGAAGATCGGCATGCAGTGCGGCAGCAGCTCCAGGCAGCCGGCCACGGCGTGGCGCAGCGGGCGCTGCTGGTCGCCGTCGAGCAGGTTGCGGCCTTCCTGGTCGTAGAGACTGACATGCACGTGCATGCCGCTGCCCGGCGCGTCCAGGTAGGGCTTACTCATGAAGCTGGCGCGGTAGCCATGCTGCATGGCCACGCCGCGGGTGCTGCGGCAGAACAGCGCGGCCTGGTCGGCGGCGTGCAGGCCGTCGTCGCAGTGGGCGAAGTTGATCTCGAACTGACCGGGGCCGAGTTCGGCGGTGATCACGTTGGCATCCACGCCCTGCTCCCGCGCCGCCTCCACGGTTTCATGCAGCACCTCGGAGAAGCGCGTCAGGCGTTCGATGTGCATGTTCGGCTGGTCGTCGGCGTCGCCGGTCAGCGGGTCGCGGGGGAACTGCGGCAGGCCATTTTCCAGCTTGCGGTCGAACAGGTAGAACTCCAGCTCGAAGGCCACCACCGGGCGGATGCCGCGGGCCTCCAGCCGCTTGAGCACGCGGGCGAGCACTTCGCGCGGCTCGAATTCGATCGGTGCCTCGGTGCCGTCGGAGCTGATCAGCATCTGCCCCATCGGCTGCTTTTCCCAGCGCACCGGCTTGAGGGTGCCGGGGATCAGGCGGCGCGGCGCATCCGGGTCGCCGTCGTTGAAGCAGTAGTCGCCAATCGGGTGCAGGCCGCCCTGGGCGCCGAGCAGCACGCAGTTCTGCGGCACTTTCAACGGGCCGCCGGCGGCGACCTTTTCCAGCATGTCCATGGGGTAGCGCTTGCCATAGAAGTGCCCGGGAATATCCAGGCAGATCAGTTCGACGTAGCGCACGTCGGGGTTGGCCGCGCGGAAGGCACGTACTTCGCTGAGCAGATCGGGGAATTTCGTTGTTGTTGTCATGGTGGCTATCTGCGCGGGTCAGGTGAAGACCCAGAGCACTCTTGTGGGGAAATCGGTGAGGTTGGCGTAGCGGAACTGCGCATGCGGCGGCAGCTGGAAGCTGTCACGTGGGCCGAGGGTGACCGGTTCGGCGTCGTCGCCATACCAGACTGTCAGCTCGCCTTCTAGGACGAAACCGCCCTGTTCGGAGCTGTCGTTCAGATGGCCTTCGCCGCTGGTGGCGCCGGGTTCCAGAAAGCTTTCGAGCATGGAAAAGCCGCCGGACATGGTCGGCGAGGCCAGCACGTCGGTGATGCCACCGGCGTAATAAAGAGTGCGTCGCTCGTCCGGCCGTGTCACCCAGCGCACCGCGCGCGGCTTGCCTGGGTTATAGAAATAGGTGGTCGGCACGCCCAGCGCTTCGCTGATGGCGGTGAGGTCGGCCACGGTCGGGCGCGACAAACCGCGCTCGACCTGGGACAGGAAGCCCACCGAGCGGCCGATGCGCTCGGCCAGTTCGTTGAGGGTGACGTTCTTGTGCTTGCGCAGGTCGCGCACCAGGATCGCCAGCCCTTCGATTTCATCCTGCATGTCCATGGTTTTTCCCTTTTGCGGAGCCCGGTTCAGATCGTGTCGCGCAGACGGTACCAGGCTTTGCCGACGGCCTCGATCGGGGCGGCCAGCAGGTCGCCACCGGGGAAGCGCGGGTTGCTCAGGCCCTGGTACAGGCCGAGCAGTTGTTCGTCGCCGAGGATCGCATCGCTGACCGCGCGGGCGGCGGCCAGGGTCGGCAGGATGCCGTGGCCGGAGAAGCCCTGCAGCCAGTACTTCTGGCCCTGACGGCCGACGTCCGGGGTGCGGTGCATGGTGCAGTCGATATGGCCGCCCCAGCCGTAGTCGATCTGCACCCCGCGCAGCTGCGGGAAGACCCGCTCCAGGTAGGGCCGGGTGGCCGCAGGCACGTCCGCCGGGATGCCGCCCAGGTAGGTGCAGCCGCCGCCGAACAGCAGGCGGTTGTCCGGGGTGACGCGGAAATAATCGGGGACGAACTGGTTGTCGATGGCGCAGGTACCTTGCGGGAACAGCGAGCGCGCCAGCTCCGGGTTCAGCGGCGCGGTGGCCACCTGGTAGGAACCGACTGGCAGCAGGCGCTTGGACAGCACGGGGTCGAGGCGGTCGATGTAGGCGTTGCAGGCCAGCACCAGCACGTCGCCGCGTACTTCGCCATGTTCGGTACGCGCCACATAACCCGCGGCGGTCTCGCGGTAGTCGAGCACCTTGCTCTGCTCGAAGATGCGTCCGCCGGCCTTCTCGATGGCGTCGGCCAGGCCCTGTGCCAGTTTCAGCGGGTTGAGGTGGGCGGCGCCAGCGTCATGCAGGGCGGCCAGATAGCGCGGGCTGGCAATCCACTTGGGCAGGTCCTGCTTGGGGATAAAGCTCAGCTGCTGGTAGCCATATTTCTCGCTCGCCTCTTCGAGGTTTTCCTGCAGCAGGCGCACGCGGCGCGGCAACACTGCGGTGTAAATGGCACCAGTGCGGTAATCGATATCGAAGCCGTGGCGCTCGGGTAGCTCGCGCATTTCCTTGGCGGCCCAGGTCATGCTGTCCCACAGCTGGCGGGCACGCTCCAGGCCGAGCGCCTTCTCGAACGGCGGCATATCACAGGACCAGCCTGGCAGCGCCTGGCCGCCGTTGCGCCCGGAAGCGGCCCAGGCCAGGCGGCTGGCCTCCAGCAGCACGACTTTCTTGCCGGCCAGAGCCAGGCGCAGGGCGGTATGCAGTCCGCTGAAACCGCCACCGATAATCAGGATCTGCGCGTCTTCACGACCTTCCAGGCGCGCGCGCAGCGGAATCTCGCCATAGGTGGCGGCGTAGTAGGTGCCGACGTGCTGCGCGGATTGCTTGAACATGGAAGCCTCGTGAAATTTCTTATTTGAAAGTTCATGAAAATCTACACGATAAAATTCACAAGGCCAAGTCCGGGGTTATTTCCGCGCCGAACCCTGACGCCAGCGGACGACATCACCAGTGGCTACTTGCAGAGTAATGCGACATGCCGTTGGCTGGCGCATGCAGGGGCCGGCGTTGCCGGTTATCCTGCCTGGCATCCAGCGCAGAGGACCCGGCCATGCAGATTCGTAGCGATTTCGACAGCGGTAATATTCAAGTAGTGGATGCCAGCAACCCGCAGCAGGTGCGCCTGGCGATCCGCAAGGATTTCGCCAGCGAGCACTTCCAGTGGTTCCACTTCCTCGCCGAGGGCCTGCTGCCGGGCCAGCGCCATGGCTTCAGCCTGATCAACGCGCCGCAGTCCAGCTACAAGAACGCCTGGAGCGGCTACCAGGCGGTGGCCAGCTATGACGGTGTGGACTGGTTCCGTGTGCCGACCCGCTATGACGAGGGCGGCCTGCATTTCGAACTGCTCGCCGAGCAGGCCCAGGCCTATTTCGCCTACTTCGAGCCCTACAGCCGTGCCCGCCACGCGCAGTTGCTGGTGCGTGCCCTGGCCCTGCCGAATGTCGAACTGCTGGCCTGCGGCACGAGTCTGCAAGGCCGCGAGCTGCCGCTGCTGCATGTGCGCGGCACGGCCCAGGCGCCGCGCAAGATCTGGCTGATCGCCCAGCAGCATCCGGGCGAGCACATGGCCGAGTGGTTCATGGAAGGCCTGATCGACAGGCTGCACGAGCAGGATGATCAGCTGCGCGGCCTGCTCGCCCAGGCCGATCTGTACCTGGTGCCGCACATGAACCCGGACGGCGCCTTCCTCGGCAACCTGCGCACCAACGCTGCCGGCCAGGACCTCAACCGCGCCTGGCAGGCGCCCAGTGCTGGGCAAAGCCCGGAAGTGCTGTTCGTCCAGCAGCAGATGGCCGCCCACGGCGTCGACTGCTTCCTGGATATCCACGGTGACGAGGAAATCCCCTACGTGTTTACCGCCGGCTGCGAAGGCAACCCCGGTTTTACGGCGCGCCTGGACGCCCTGGAGCAGGAGTTCCGCGAGCGCCTGATGGCCTGCGGCGAATTCCAGGTGGAACACGGCTACCCGCGCGACGAACCCGGCCAGGCCAACCTGGCGCTGGCCTGCAACTGGGTCGGGCAGACCTACGATTGCCTGGCCTATACGGTGGAGATGCCGTTCAAGGACCACGACCTCACGCCCGATCCGCGCACCGGCTGGAATGGCGCGCGCAGCAAGAACCTGGCGCGTGCCGTGTTCAGTGTGCTGGCGGCGATGGTCGACAAGCTGCGCTGAGCAGCCTGTTCCGCGAGCGCAGCCTAGAGGTCGATGCCCAGCTCCCAGCCTGGCTTGTGCGGGCGGCGGTCTTCGCCGCTGCGGCGGTCGGCCTCGAAGCGAATGCTCTGCCGGCGTTCACCGTTCTGCCGGCGCTCGCTTTTGCATTTGTCGCGGGTGTCGATCTGGAAGCAGGCCTTCTTCTTCGGCGCTTCCTGGGCGGTGGCTGATCCCTGCTCTGGCTCAAGGGCCAGGCCGGGTGCGGCAAAGTCGATGGGGTCTAGGTCTGCCATGGGGCTGCTCCATTCCTGGCTGGCGCACAGGAAAATCCGGGGCCGGGTGCCGAGGGTTGTCCCCAGTCAGGCTAGATCGGCTGGAACAGTCGCGCCATGTCGTTCATCTGGAAGGGCGAACGGCGCTTAGCGGGGCGTTGGGCGGGGTGGTGAAGGGGTGCTGAAACCGCTTGCCGCTGGGCATGAAAAAGCCGCTGTCTCCATCCAGAGCAGCGGCTTTTTTACGGCGGACGACAGTGTTTAAAGGCGCGCGCCGCGAACTCCCTCGGCCAGCGACCGGCAAAGGCTCAGCACGCCCTGGATGGCCTGCTGGTCGTCCGTGGCATTGGCGATCTGGTCGATCAGTGCCGAGCCGACCACCACACCGTCGGCCAGACGGGCGATGGTCGCCGCGTGTTCCGGGGTACGGATGCCGAAGCCGATGCACAGTGGCAGTTCGGTGTGGCGGCGCAGGCGGGTCACGGCTTCCTGCACATGCTCGATGGTGGCCGAGCCGGCGCCGGTGACGCCGGCTACCGAGACGTAATAGACGAAGCCCGAGCTGCCGTTGAGCACGGTGGGCAGGCGTTTGTCGTCGGTGGTCGGGGTGGTCAGGCGGATGAAGTCCAGGCCCGCAGCCTGGGCCGGGTCGCACAGGTCGGCGTTATGTTCCGGCGGCAGGTCGACCACGATCAGGCCATCGACACCGGACTCTTTGGCCTCGGCGATGAAGGCCGCGACGCCGTAGTGGTGGATCGGGTTGAAGTAGCCCATCAGCACCAGCGGGGTGGTCTGATCGCCTGCACGGAACTCACGGACCATCTGCAGGGTCTTGGCCAGGTTCTGCTTGGCGCCCAGGGCGCGGATGTTGGCCAGCTGGATCGCCGGGCCGTCGGCCATCGGGTCGGTGAACGGCATGCCCAGTTCGATTACGTCGGCACCGGCCGCCGGCAGGCCCTTGAGGATAGCCAGGGACGCGTCGTAGTTGGGGTCGCCGGCGGTGACGAAGGTCACCAGGGCGGCGCGATTTTGTTCTTTCAGTTCAGCAAAGCGGCTTTGCAGGCGGCTCATCAGTGTTTCTCCTGCTTGGACTGTTCCATGTGGTGCATGACGGTCTGCATGTCCTTGTCGCCGCGGCCGGACAGGTTGATCACCATCAGATGATCTTTGGGCAGCTTCGGTGCACGTTTGAAGGCTTCGGCCAGGGCGTGGGCACTTTCCAGGGCCGGGATGATGCCTTCCTGACGGCAGCAGGTGTGGAACGCGGCCAGGGCTTCGTCGTCGGTTACCGAGGTGTATTCGACGCGGCCGATATCATGCAACCAGGCGTGTTCCGGGCCGATGCCGGGGTAATCGAGGCCGGCGGAAATCGAGTGGGCGTCGATGATCTGGCCGTCGTTGTCCTGCAGCAGGAAGGTGCGGTTGCCGTGCAATACGCCCGGTACGCCGCCGTTCAGGCTGGCCGCATGCTTGCCGGTGGCGATGCCGTAGCCGGCGGCTTCGACGCCGACAATCTGCACGGATTTATCGTCGAGGAAGGGGTGGAACAGGCCGATGGCGTTGGAGCCACCGCCGATGCAGGCCACCAGGCTGTCGGGCAGACGGCCTTCCTGGGCGAGGATCTGCTCGCGGGTTTCCTTGCCGATCACCGCCTGGAAGTCGCGCACCATTGCCGGGTACGGGTGCGGGCCGGCCACGGTGCCGATCATGTAGAAGGTGTTGTCGACGTTGGTCACCCAGTCGCGCAGGGCTTCGTTCATCGCGTCTTTCAAGGTGCCGGTGCCGGCGACCACGGGGATCACGGTGGCGCCCAGCAGCTTCATGCGGAACACGTTGGCCTGCTGGCGATCGATGTCGGTGGTGCCCATGAAGATCACGCATTCCATGCCAAAGCGCGCGGCCACGGTGGCGGTGGCCACGCCGTGCATGCCGGCGCCGGTCTCGGCGATGATGCGTTTCTTGCCCATGCGCCGTGCCAGCAGGGCCTGGCCGATGCAGTTGTTGATCTTGTGCGCGCCGGTGTGATTGAGCTCTTCGCGCTTGAAGTAGATCTTCGCACCGCCGCACATCTCGGTCAGGCGCTCGGCGAAATACAGCGGGCTCGGACGGCCGACGAAGTCACGCTGGAAGTAGGCCAGTTCCTTCTGGAATTCGGGGTCCAGCTTGGCCTTTTCGTACTCGGCGGCCAGGTCGTGAATCAGCGGCATCAGGGTTTCGGCGACGTACTGACCGCCGAAGTGGCCGAACAGGCCAGTGGCGTCTGGGCCGGTGCGCAGTGAAGTCATGGCGGAGCTCCTGTTTCTGCCCCCCAGGCCCGCTGCTGAACGAGGGGCCGGAGGAGAGGGTATGGACGATGGCGCCATTCTACCCCTGGCCGCCCACCTGAAAAGCGATTAGATTGCCGTAACACGTCAGAAAAAATCACAGATATCATGAGCCGAGAACTGCCCCCGCTGAATGCCCTGCGCGCCTTCGAAGCCGCTGCCCGCCTGCAGAGTGTCAGCCAGGCCGCAGATGAGCTGAGCGTAACCCACGGTGCGGTGAGCCGGCAGATCCGTGTGCTGGAGGACCAACTGGGGGTGCCCTTGTTCAGCAAGGAGGGGCGCGGCGTAAAACTCACCGATGCCGGCATCCGTCTGCGCGATGCGGCGAGTGAGGCCTTCGAGCGTCTGCGCAGTACCTGCGCCGAGCTGAAACAGCAGCAGGTCGATGCGCCTTTTGTTCTCGGCTGCCCCGGCAGCCTGCTGGCGCGCTGGTTTATTCCGCGTCTCGACAGATTACAGCGCGCATTGCCCGAGCTGCGCCTGCAACTGTCGGCCAGCGAAGGCGAACTGGACCCGCGCCGCCCTGGGGTGGATGCCACCCTGTGTTTCGCCGAACCGCCCTGGCCGGCGGACATGCAGGTGTTCGAACTGGCCGCCGAACGCATCGGCCCGGTGCTCAGCCCGCGTTCGCCGCGCTTTGCCGAGCTGGCCCAGGCGCCGGCCGGGGCGTTGCTGGGTGAGCCACTGCTGCACACCGTGTCGCGCCCGCAGGCCTGGCCGCAGTGGGCGCGGGCGCAGCAGCTGGATGCCACGCGCCTGCAGCTGGGTCAGGGCTTCGAGCACCTGTATTACCTGCTGGAGGCGGCGGCGGCCGGCCTTGGCGTGGCTATCGCCCCGCAGCAGCTGGTTGCCGACGATATGGCCGGCGGCCGCTTGCTGGCGCCCTGGGGTTTTGTCGAAACGCCGGCACGGCTGGCCCTGTGGGTGCCGGCGCGGGCTCGCGATAGCCGCGCAGAGCGCCTGGCCGAATGGTTACGCGAGGAACTGGCCGGCTGATTCTCGACTAGCCTCAGACAGGAACAGTCCTGCCTAAGGAGAAGCAGCATGTCCGATCACCACACCTACAAGAAGATCGAAGTCGTCGGCTCGTCGAAGACCAGCATCGAGGACGCGATCAGCAATGCCCTGGCCGAATGCGCCAAGTCCGTGCGCAACATGGATTGGTTCGAAGTCACTGAAACCCGCGGGCATATCGAGGGCGGCAAGGTCGGCCACTATCAGGTCACCTTGAAAGTCGGTTTCCGCATCGGCAATAGCTGAGGCGTTGGCAGAAATTCCTCGCTCCGTGCGCTAGGCTGCCTGTGGTCTGGCAGCGTGGCGCTGGGGTTCGAACAAGAGCGCGCGCCCTTTCCGTCTGGGGGTGGATTGCCCCGCCATGGCTCGTTTGAGCCGTTTATCTAACGAAGGAGCGTTAACCATGAAACAACTGATTCTGGGCCTGGCCCTGTTTTCCCTGGCTGGCTCGGCCCTGGCGGCGGCCAAGCCGTGCGAGGAGCTGAAGGCGGAGATCGACGCCAAGCTCAAGGCCAAGGGCGTTGCGGCCTATAGCCTGGAGGTGGTGGACAAGGGCAGCGCCGGCGACAAGAGCGTGGTCGGCACCTGCGAAGCTGGCAGCAAGGAAATCGTCTACCAGCGCGGCTGAGCCTAGCGCCCGTCTGCACAGGCCGGAGTTCCCGCCAGGGGCTCCGGCCTTTTTGTTGTTGCCTTTCGCCGCGCCGCCCCCATAAAGCTGGTATGACCTCAGGAGGCTTTATGAGCAGGCTGTCCACCACCCCGTTTTCAATCCTCGACCTGGCGCCGATGCGCGACGACGAGAGCGGCCCTGCGCCGGCCCTGCAACGTTCCCTGGCTCTGGCCCAGCATGCCGAGCGCCTGGGCTTCTCGCGCTACTGGGTGGCCGAGCACCACAACATGGAGGGCATCGCCAGCTCGGCCACCGCGGTGCTGCTCGGCTACCTGGCGGCCGGCACCACGACCCTGCGCCTGGGTTCCGGCGGCATCATGCTGCCCAACCATGCGCCGCTGGTGGTGGCCGAGCAGTTCGGCACCCTCGCCGCGTTGTATCCGGGGCGCATCGAACTGGGCCTCGGCCGCGCGCCGGGGGCCGACCAGCAGACCGCCCGCGCCCTGCGCCGCGACCGCCTGGGCAGCGCCGACGACTTCCCCCAGGATGTCGAGGAACTGCAGGCCCTGCTTGGCCCGCGCCAGCCGGGGCAGCAGGTGATCGCCATGCCGGGCATGGACAGCAACGTGCCGCTCTGGCTGCTCGGTTCCAGCCTGTTCAGCGCCCAGCTGGCGGCGCAGAAAGGCCTGCCCTATGCCTTCGCCGCGCACTTCGCGCCGCGCTACCTGCACCAGGCGCTGCGCATCTACCGCGACAACTTCCAGCCCTCGGCCGTGCTCGACAAACCCTATGCGATGGTCGGCGTACCGCTGATCGCCGCGCCGACTGATGAAGAGGCCGAGTTCCTCGCCACTACCGCCTTCCAGCGCGTGCTGGCGCTGATGCGCGGGCAGAGCCTGGTGCTACGCCCGCCGGTGGAGAGCATGGCCGGGCGCTGGCAGCCGCACGAGCAGCAGGCGGTGGGCGACTTCCTCGGCCTGGCGGTGATCGGCGGACCGCAGAAGGTGCGTGCGCGCCTGGAGATCCTGCTGGAACAGACCGGCGCCGATGAGCTGATCTTCACCGGCGACCTGTACCAGCACGAGCATCGCCTGCGCAGCTTCGAGATCCTGGCCGGCCTGCGCGACTAGACCGGGCGAACTTTGTGGTGTGCGCTGCCCTCTCAAGCAGGACACCCCTAATTCGCGAGGAGCACGCACATGGCGATCAAGAAGACGGCATCCGCCCACTGGCAGGGCGGCATCAAGGACGGCAAGGGCACCATCTCCACCGAGAGCGGTGCCCTCAAGGCCACCCCCTATGGCTTCAATACCCGCTTCGAGGGCCAGCCTGGCAGCAATCCCGAGGAGCTGATCGGCGCGGCGCATGCCGCTTGTTTCTCCATGGCCCTGTCCCTGCAGCTAGGCGAGGCCGGGATGACCGCCGAGAGCATCGACACCCAGGCCGAAGTGGTGCTGGAAAAGGATGCCGGCGGTTTCACCATTAGCACAGTCAACCTGAGGCTCAAGGCGAAGATTCCCGGTGCCGACCGGGTTCGCTTCGAGCAGGCGGTGGCCGCGGCCAAGACCGGCTGTCCGGTATCCAAGCTGCTCAATGCCGAGATCACCCTGCACACGACATTGGACAGCTGAGACGTTTGGCAGCTGCTCTTAGAGCCTATTCACGATCTTTTGGACTAGAGCCAGACAAGGCAAAAACAGGCGAGGAAGCGCAGTTTACGAGCTGTAAATGAGCATTCCGAGCCTGTTTTTAACGCGGTATGGCCGACGGCCAGGAGATCGTGAACAGGCTCTTAGAAGGTGTTGCAGCGCAGCACCTTGGCGCGCGCCAGCACCTGGCGCTGGCTGTCGTAGAGCCAGGCCTGGGCCTTGTACTGCAGGGGGCGGGCCTCGATGCGGTACTGCTGGCCGGCGGCAAAGCCGTCGTACTGCAGGCGCAGGTGGCAGGTCATCTGTATCGGCTCACTGCTGAAGTCGCCACCTCCGCCGCCACCCGCCACTTCGAACTGGAAGCGCACATCCAGCGCATGGGCGCCGGGGCTGACCTGGAAGTAGCGGCCGTCGCGGGTCTGTTTATCGTCCAGCTTGTGCGCCATCAGGGTGTAGCCGGCGCTGGCGTAGAGGCTGACCCAGGCCTGTTGCGGGTCGGGCGTAGGCAGCGGGCTGGCGCAGGCGCCAAGGGTGAGCAGGATGATGAAGAAGAATGGGCGCATGGTCGGTTGCTCCGGGCGGCAGAGTTGCAGCATAGCGCTGATCAAACCTCGCCGCAGCGGCCTTCGCGGGCGCGTATCAGCGGTTTGTCGTGTTCATCGTAGAGTCTGGCCCAAGGGCGGAAGCCATGGCTGCCAGCCTTCAGGCTATAGCGTTGGCCGGCGGCGAATTCGCTGTAGTCCAGGCTCAGCAGACAGGTGCGCGGATGAGCCTGGCTGGTCGGGCCGATATTGCTCGGCGCGACCTGGAAGTGCAGGCGCACCTGCAGCTCATGGCGCCCCGGACTGACCTGGAAATAGCGCGCGTCCTCCAGGGCCTGGCCGTCCACCTGCAGCGCTTGCAGCTGCTGGTCTTCGCCCGCATGCAGCTCGATCCAGGCCTGGCCGGGATCGTGACGCGGCAGCCAGAGGGAGCAACCGGCGAGAAGCAAGGGCAGGCTGCAGAGCATCAGGCGATACATGTGACATTCCTCGTGGCTGGCGTCTGGCAGGGACAATGCAATAGGCTCGGCGCATGCTCCCGACCCTATCGCTCGTCATACTCGACCACGCCCGCCGCTGCGGGGTTCCCCTGTTGCTCGGCCTGCTGCTGAGCGGTTGCAGCAGCCTGGAGTATTACGCCCAGCTCGCCGGCGGCCAGTGGCAACTGCTGCAGGCGCGTGAGCCGGTCAGCGCGATCATCGCCGACCCGGCGCGCGACCCGCAGTTGCAAAAACGCCTGGCCCTGGCCCAGCAGGCGCGCAGTTTTGCCAGTGCCGAGCTGGGCCTGCCGGACAACCGCAGCTACCGCCTGTATGCCGACCTGCAGCGGCCCTATGTGGTGTGGAATGTGTTTGCCACCGCCGAGCTATCGCTGGCGCCGCTGACCCACTGCTTCCCCATCGCCGGCTGCGTGGCCTACCGCGGTTTCTACCAGCAGAGTCGCGCCCGTGGCGCCGCCGCCCTGCTGCGCCAGGAGGGCCTGGATACCTATGTGGCCGGGATCGAGGCCTACTCCACCCTGGGCTGGTTCGATGACCCGATCCTCAGCAGCATGCTGCGTTGGGACGACGAGCGCCTGGCC
The DNA here is from genome assembly GCF_014164785.1 of Aquipseudomonas guryensis. Lineage (GTDB taxonomy): Bacteria > Pseudomonadota > Gammaproteobacteria > Pseudomonadales > Pseudomonadaceae > Aquipseudomonas > Aquipseudomonas guryensis. The sequence goes on from NZ_JACJFN010000001.1 coordinate 1,123,864, forward strand.
GCGGTGATCTTCCACGAACTGGCCCACCAGCAGCTGTATGTGCAGGACGACACCGCGTTCAACGAGTCCTTCGCCAGCTTCGTCGAGCAGGAGGGCCTGCGCCAGTGGCGCGCCCGCCGTGGTCTGCCGGCGCAGGACGACGCCGGTGAGCGGCAGAAGCAGCAATTCATCGCGCTGATCCTGGCCAGCCGCGCGCGTCTCGAACGGCTGTACGCCAGCCCGCGCAGCGACGTGGAAAAGCGCCAGGGCAAGGCCGCCGAGTTTGCCCGCCTGCGCAGCGAATACCGCCAGCTGTGCGACAGCCAGTGGCGCGGCGACCGGCGTTTCGATGCCTGGATCAACGCGCCGCTGAACAATGCCAAGCTGCTGCCCTTCGGCCTTTACGACCGCTGGGTGCCAGCGTTTGCGGCCCTGTTTGCCCAGGCCGGGAGCGACTGGGCCAGCTTCTACGCACAGGCAGCGGCACTCGGCGAGCTGCCGGCCAAGCAGCGCCGCGCGCAGTTGAACAGGCTGACGGCGGGCGATTAGTGCGTTTGGCTGACCATCAGGCAGCTTGTGGCCGATATACCCAGCGCAGGCTCAGGCGCGTCAGCGGCCAGAGCAGTGCCAGCAGGCCCAGGCCGGGCAGCACCAGCAGCGCTTCGCTGACCAGCTCGTTGCCGCTCAGGGTATACAGCGCGATGGCCACGGCAACCAGCACGAAGGCCAGCAACCAGAGCAGCGAGCACAGCAGGCTGGCGAGGATCAGCCGCCCCGGGTTGCACTGGCGCAGCAGCAGCGGCAAACCACTCCAGGCGGCGGCGAACACCAGGCCGGCTTGCAGCAGGCCAGCCAACAGCAACAGGCTGTAGATCCAGGCACTGTCGTAGTAGAACAACTGTTCTGGCAGCAGGCTCACCAGCTTCAGGTAGACCACCGCAAAGCACAGGGCGAAGGCCAGGGCCGGCTCCCGGCGCGGAACCGGGCGCGCAGCACCCGGTACGGCGTGATGGCGCAGCAGATGCAGGCTCAGCCACAGCGGCAGCAGGGTATCGAGGACGAACAGCAGCAGGTTGATCGGCTCGCTGATCAAGAGCTGCGCCAGGGTCGGTGACTCGAACCATTCGTAGGCCCAGGGCAGCAGGTGCGACAGCAACTGCCCAGCACCAAAGCCGAGCACCAGTGACAGCACCAGCGCCATGCCGAAGAACAGCGCCAGCAGTTGCCTTGGGCGCGCGCAGCCGACAATGGCGTGGCGCTCCAGGTAGCTGCGGCTCAGCAACAGGACGGCGACGGCGCTGAGCAGCGTGCCTTCGACAAAGGAGGCGAGGATTTGCGGGAGGTACTCCAGGTAGCTGGCGAACAGCTCCTCATCCTGCGGCAGCCACACGCTGAGCAGATTGAACACAAGACCGCTCAGGCCGATCAGCAGCGTCAGGCCCATGAAGGCATAGGGCAGGACAGACGCCCGAGCCGTCAACGCGGCCGCGGGAGGTTGGCTGACGGGTAGGTCGAAGGGGTTGGCGTGCACGGGGGAATCCTTTTCTGCTTGGAAGGCGGCGCGGCGCCAGCATAGCCAGCCCGGTCGCTGGCGTGATGGTGATCACTCGGCCTGATCGTACCCCTCGGCCAGGTGCAAATCCTTGAGCTTCACGTAGTTGGCCGCGCTGTAGCTGAAGAAGGCGCGTTCCTTGTCGGTCAGCGCCCGCGCCTGCTTCACCGGGCTGCCGACGTACAGGTAGCCGCTCTCCAGCAGCTTGCCCGGCGGCACCAGCGAACCCGCGCCGATCACCACCTCGTCCTTCACCACGGCACCGTCCATGACGATGCTGCCCATGCCAACCAGGATGCGGTTGCCCAGGGTGCAGCCGTGCAGGGTGACCTTGTGGCCGATGGTCACTTCGTCGCCGATGATCAGCGGGTAGCCGTCCGGATTGAACGGCCCGGCATGGGTGATATGCAGCACGCTACCGTCCTGCACGCTGGTGCGCGCGCCGATGCGGATGCGGTGCATATCGCCACGAATCAGGGCGAAGGGCCACACCGAGCTGTCCTCGCCCAGCTCGACATCGCCGATGACCACAGACGAACGGTCGACAAACACCCGCGCGCCGAGCTGCGGGGTCACCCCCTGGTACTTACGAATCGCCACGATAGAAACCTCTTCGGCTGCGGAATGCCCCGATTGTAATTAACATGCGGGGCATTCCGGTTGTGAATTGCCGCCTGCGGCCCCATAACCTGTTCATGAATTCGTGCATCAAAGGTGCCTTGCCGTGTCTGCCAGCAACCCTCTTCTCCAAGATTTCGACCTGCCGCCCTACTCCGCGATCAAGCCCGAGCATGTCGAGCCGGCCATCGACAGCATCCTCGCCGACAGCCGCGCGGCGCTGGTGTCCATCCTCGAAAGCCAGCGCGCCGCGCCGAGCTGGGATGGCCTGGTGCTGGCCCTCGACGAGCTGAACGCGCGCCTGGGTCGGGCCTGGAGCCCGGTCAGCCACCTCAATGCGGTGTGCAATAACGCCGAGCTGCGCGCGGCCTACGAGGCCTGCCTGCCCAAGCTGTCCGAATACTGGACCGAGATGGGCCAGAACAAGCCGCTGTTCGAGGCTTATGAGGCACTGGCCAATAGCCCGGTTGCCGCCGGTTTCGACGTGGCGCAGCAGACCATCCTCGAACACGCCCTGCGCGACTTCCGCCTGTCCGGCATCGATCTGCCGGCCGCCGAGCAGAAGCGCTACGGCGAGATCCAGATGAAGCTGTCCGAGCTGACCAGCAAATTCTCCAACCAGCTGCTCGACGCCACCCAGGCCTGGACCAAGCACGTCACCGATGAAGCGGCCCTGGCCGGTCTCACCGACTCGGCCAAGGCACAGATGGCCCAGGCCGCCGAGGCCAAGGGTCTGGACGGTTGGCTGATCAGCCTGGAATTCCCCAGCTACTTCGCGGTGATGACCTACGCCGACGACCGCGCCTTGCGCGAAGAGCTGTATGCCGCCTACTGCACCCGCGCCTCCGACCAGGGGCCGAATGCCGGTCAGTTCGACAACGGCCCACTGATGGCCGAGATCCTCGACCTGCGCCAGGAACTGGCCCGCCTGCTCGGTTTCGGCAATTACAGTGAACTGTCGCTGGCCAGCAAGATGGCCGAAAATACCGACCAGGTCCTGCATTTTCTCCGCGACCTGGCCGTGCGCAGCAAACCCTTCGCCGCTCAAGACCTGGAGGAACTGAAAGCCTTCGCTGCCGAGCAAGGCTGCGCCGATCTGCAGAGCTGGGACGTTGGCTACTACAGCGAGAAGCTGCGCGAGCAGCGCTACAGCATTTCCCAGGAGCAGGTGCGCGCCTGGTTCCCCATCGACAAGGTGCTCAGCGGCCTGTTCGCCATCGTCGAGAAGCTCTACGGCATCCAGATCAAGGAGCTGTCCGGCTTCGACAGTTGGCACCCGGACGTGCGCCTGTTCGAGATTGAGGAGAACGGCCAGCACGTCGGACGCTTCTTCTTCGACCTCTACGCCCGCGCCAACAAGCGTGGCGGCGCCTGGATGGATGGCGCCCGCGACAAGCGCCGTGCCGCCGATGGCAAGCTGGTCAGCCCGGTGGCCAATCTGGTGTGCAACTTCACCCCGGCCTCCCTCGGCAAGCCGGCGCTGCTGACCCACGATGAAGTCACCACCCTGTTCCACGAGTTCGGCCACGGCCTGCACCACCTGCTGACCCGTGTCGAGCATGCCGGCGCTTCCGGGATCAACGGCGTGGCTTGGGATGCGGTGGAGCTGCCGAGCCAGTTTATGGAGAACTGGTGCTGGGAGCCTGAGGGCCTGGCGCTGATCTCGGGACATTACGAAACGGGTGAGCCGCTGCCCCAGGACCTGCTGGACAAGATGCTGGCCGCGAAGAACTTCCAGTCCGGGCTGATGATGGTGCGCCAGCTGGAGTTCTCGCTGTTCGACTTCGAGCTGCACGCCAGCCATGGCGAAGGCCGCAGCGTGCTGGACGTGCTCGAAGGCATCCGCGCCGAGGTCTCGGTGTTGCGCCCGCCGGCCTACAACCGCTTCGCCAACAGCTTTGCGCACATCTTCGCCGGCGGTTACGCGGCCGGTTACTACAGCTACAAGTGGGCCGAGGTGCTGAGTGCCGATGCCTTCTCCCGTTTCGAGGAAGAGGGCGTGCTCAACCCCGCCACCGGCCGCGCCTTCCGCGAGGCGATCCTGGCCCGTGGCGGCTCGCAGGCGCCAATGCTGCTGTTCGTCGACTTCCGTGGCCGCGAGCCGAGCATTGATGCCCTGCTGCGCCACTCCGGCCTGAGCGGAGAAGCAGCATGAGCGACGCACCGGTAAACGTGGGCAAGAAACGCTTTATTGCCGGTGCCGTGTGCCCGGCCTGCAGCGCCATGGATACCATCCAGATGTGGGACGTGGACGGCACGCCGAACCGCGAGTGCGTGGCCTGCGGTTTCGGCGACACCCTGGACGCCCAGGGCAACTCGATCCCCCGCGAGATTCCGACCCGGGTCAACAAGGCCGCAGCCAAGCCAGCCAATCCCAAGGTGCAGGCGGTGCAGTTCTTCCCCAATCCGAAGCTGAAAAAATGACCGGGAGTCATTTTTAACGTCGCCTAGCGACGGCCCTACAGGGGTGGCCGCCACGGATGGCAGGCCATAAGAAGCCCAGTGAGTAACTTCCGGCCGGTACTGCCGTTCTCGGTAAATAACTGTATATTTATACAGGTATTTGCCGAGGGCTTTGTCATGTCCACTCTCCTCCCGCCGCGCGGTCGCGGCACCGCCAGCAATCCGCACAACCGCTTCGCGCCGCAACGCATCATTGCCAGCGACGACGGCTGGTTCCAGGAAGTGCCGCCCAGCCGCGCCACCGAGGTGCGGGTGGAAATGGCCAAGAGCATCATCAGCCGCAACCAGTCACCGGATCTGCCATTCGACCGCTCGCTCAACCCCTACCGTGGCTGCGAACACGGCTGCATCTACTGCTATGCGCGGCCCAGCCATGCCTACTGGGACCTGTCACCGGGCATCGACTTCGAGACCAAGCTGATCGCCAAGCGCAATGCGCCGGCCCTGCTCGAACAACAACTGAGCAAGCCGGGCTACGTCTGCGCACCGATCGCCCTGGGCAGCAACACCGACCCCTACCAGCCGATCGAGCGCGAACACCAGTTGACCCGTCGTTGCCTGGAAGTGCTGCTGCGCTATGGCCACCCACTGACCATCGTCACCAAGGGCGCGCTGATCCTGCGCGACCTCGACCTGCTCAGTCAGCTGGCTGAGCGCCGCCTGGTTTCGGTGTATATCAGCCTGACCACCCTGGATGACGCGCTCAAGCGCATCCTCGAACCGCGCGCCGCTGCGCCTGCTGCGCGTTTGCGGACGATCCGCGTGCTGCGCGAACAGCGCATTCCGGTGGGCGTGCTGTGCTCGCCGATGATCCCGATGATCAACGACATGGAGCTGGAGAGCCTGCTGGAAGCAGCCAAACAGGCCGGCGCGCAGAGCGCCAACTACATGCTGCTGCGCCTGCCGCGCGAGGTGGCGCCGCTGTTCGAGGAGTGGTTACAGGCGCACCACCCGCAGCGTGCCGAGCATGTGCTGAGCCTGATCCGCCAGAGCCGCGGCGGCGAGCTGTACGACAGCCGCTTCGGCCAGCGTTTTCGCGGTCAGGGGGTGTTCGCCGAGCTGCTGGCGCAGCGCTTCCAGCTAGCGCTCAAGCGCCTGGGGCTGAATCGGCGCGAAGGTTTCGCTCTCGATTGCAGCCAGTTCGCCCCGCCTGGCGGCCAGCTGTCACTACTTTAATTTGTGACTCATCACGGCTAGCGGCTGTCCGCATGCCGGGTCGATAATTCGCCCAGCGCAACGGTTCAGCATGAGGTAGACGCAATGCCCTACAAGCACAACGCCATTCCCCTGCAGGCGCGCACCGCGCCGGAAAGCGCCGACGAGGCGCTGAGTGCCATAGTCGGCGGCTTCAAGCGCTTCCGCACTGAGGTCTTCCCGCAGCAGGAGGAACTGTTCAAAGCCCTGGCCAGCGCGCAGAACCCGCGCGCCATGTTCATCACCTGCGCCGACTCGCGCATCGTCCCCGAGCTGATCACCCAGAGCGCGCCGGGCGACCTGTTCGTTACCCGCAACGTCGGCAACGTGGTGCCGTCTTATGGGCAGATGATGGGCGGGGTGTCCACGGCCATCGAGTACGCGGTGCTGGCCCTGGGCGTGCAGCACATCATCGTCTGCGGCCATTCCGACTGCGGGGCGATGAAGGCGGTGCTGGCCCCCGAGACCCTGGAGAACATGCCCACAGTCAAGGCCTGGCTGCGGCACAGCGAAGTGGCGCTCAAGGTGGTCGAGGAAAACTGCGGCTGCAGCGGCCACGACACCCTGGGCATCCTCACCGAGGAGAACGTGATCGCCCAGCTCAACCACCTGTGCACCCACCCCTCGGTGGCGGCCCGGCTGGCCAGCGGGCAGCTGTTCATCCACGGCTGGGTGTACGACATCGAGAGCAGCGCAATTCGTGCCTACGACGCCAAGAGCGGGGGCTTCCTGCCGCTGGACGGCGAGGTGGTGCCGATGGCTACGCCCAAGGCGCGCTACCCGGCGCAGTGAAACGACAAGGCCCGCGCATGCGGGCCTTGTTGCATCTGACGCGTGCTCAGGTGTTGGCAGCTGTTGCTACGCCGGCAGACCCAGCTCGACGCCGAGCTGGCGCGACAGACACGGCCAGTTCTGCCAGGCCGCCAGGGTCTGCGGGCTGCTCAGACGGGCCCGGTAGTCCTGTACCGAACTCTGCTGGAACACATTGTCATCCAGTAGTCCCTCCATGGCGTGATGCACTGCTTCGTCCAGCTGGTTGGCGAAGGGCTCGCCGATCAACTGATGGGCGATCAGGTTGGCCACCGTGGTATCCAGTGGGATCAGCGGTTGGCCGAGGTGGGTGATGTAGCGGTCGTTGACCTCCTCGACCAGACGATGGGCCAGGTAGGCCTCGTCGAGCAGGGCGTCGAGGCCCTGGTGGCCTTCCATCACGCTCGGCGGGCTGAGGAAGAACTGCTCGGCCAGCTTCAGCACCGGCTTGATCTGTTCCTCGATGCCGGCTTCGCGGGCCACGCTATTGGCCGCGTCGAGCACATCCGGCACCTGTTCGATATAGGCGGCGACAAAGCGTTCGAGTACGCCACGGGCGTCGCTGACTGGGAGTTGGATGGTCGGGTGCAGCTTGCTCAGTTGGGTTTGCAACTGGTTGGCCAATGCCCCGCTTTCGGCTTCATGGGCCAGTGCCTGGTGGATCTGTTCGCGCAGTGCGACGGTATTCATGACAGCTCCTGAAATGAGGACATGACTCAAACGAGAATTCACCTTAGCTCGGAACGCGTGCCGGCTAAGACCGGATTGTCATAATTATTAAATATTTATTCTTACTTGCTATATAGCGCGCCCCGCTCTGCGCTGCAGCCCTCGTCATTCTAGCGCTCCAGCCAAGGGACAGAATCGAGCAGGCATTTTTCCGGCGGCGTTGTTATGTCGCGGTGGCTGGCTATACTCGAAATCGCAAGGCGTTACCTGATGGAACCGGACGGGCTTCGGCACGGAGAGGTTTCGACAGTTTTTGCCAGCAGTATCGGCAGTCGATCCCTTTGCCGCGGGCTTTGCCGGCGGGATAACAAGAACAATTAAGGGGAACCCGCAATGATGCGACATCCACGAGTCTGGATGGGCCTCCTGCTGTGGTTGGCATTTGGCTCGGCGCAGGCCGAGTGGGCAGTGAATATGCTGCCGGGTGCCACCGAGGTCAGTCGTTCAGTCTTCGACCTGCACATGATTATCTTCTGGATCTGCGTCGTGATCGGCGTGGTGGTCTTCGGCGCCATGTTCTGGTCGATGATCATTCACCGTCGTTCTACCGGCCAGGTCGCCGCCCACTTTCACGAAAGCACCACGGTGGAGATCCTCTGGACCGTCGTGCCCTTCGTCATTCTGGTGGTGATGGCGGTACCGGCGACCAAGACGCTGATCGAGATCTACGACACTTCCGAGTCGGAGCTGGATATCCAGATCACCGGCTACCAGTGGAAGTGGCACTACAAATATCTGGGCCAGGACGTCGAGTTCTTCAGCAACCTGGCCACGCCCGCCGCGCAGATCAACAACCAGGCGGAGAAGGGCGAGCATTATCTGCTCGAAGTCGATGAGCCGCTGGTGGTACCGGTGGGTACCAAGGTGCGCTTCCTGATCACCGCCGCCGATGTGATCCACTCCTGGTGGGTGCCTGCGTTGGCAGTGAAGAAGGACGCCATCCCCGGCTTCATCAACGAGTCCTGGACCCGCATCGAGGAGCCCGGCATCTTCCGCGGCCAGTGCACCGAGCTGTGCGGCAAGGACCATGGCTTCATGCCGGTGGTGGTCGAGGCCAAGTCCAAGGAGGACTTTGCTATCTGGCTGGCCGAGCGCAAGGAACAGGCTGCCAAGCTCAAGGAGCTGACCAGCAAGGAGTGGACCTACGACGAGCTGATGGCGCGTGGTGAAAAGGCCTACAACACCTCCTGCGCCGCCTGTCACCAGGCCAGTGGCGAAGGCCTACCGCCGATGTTCCCGGCCCTCAAGGGCTCGGCCATCGCTACCGGCCCGGCTGCCGGCCACATCGGCATCGTGGTCAACGGCAAGCCCGGCACCTCCATGGCCGCTTTCGGCAAGCAACTCTCGGAAGTCGATATCGCCGCGATCATCACCTACGAACGCAATGCCTGGGGCAATGCGGTAGGCGACATGGTCACGCCGAAAGACGTCCTCGCGTTCAAACAGGCTCAGGAGTAAGGACATGAGTGCAGTGATCGACCACGGTCATGCCGGACATGACCATCACCACGGCCCGGCCAAGGGCCTGATGCGCTGGGTGCTGACCACCAACCACAAAGACATCGGCACCATGTACCTGTGGTTCAGTTTCGCCATGTTCCTGCTGGGTGGCAGCATGGCCATGGTGATTCGTGCCGAGCTGTTCCAGCCGGGCCTGCAGATCGTGCAGCCCGAGTTCTTCAACCAGATGACCACCATGCACGGCCTGATCATGGTCTTCGGCGCGGTGATGCCGGCGTTCGTCGGCCTGGCCAACTGGATGATCCCGCTGATGGTCGGCGCGCCGGACATGGCACTGCCGCGGATGAACAACTTCAGCTTCTGGCTGCTGCCGGCGGCCTTCGGCATGCTGGTCAGCACCCTGTTCAGCGAAGGCGGCGGGCCCAACTTCGGCTGGACCTTCTACGCGCCGCTGTCGACCACCTACGCGCCGGAGTCGGTGACCTTCTTCATCTTCGCCGTACACCTGATGGGTATCAGTTCGATCATGGGCGCGATCAACGTGATCGCCACCATCCTCAACTTGCGTGCCCCTGGCATGACCCTGATGAAGATGCCGCTGTTCGTCTGGACCTGGCTGATCACCGCCTTCCTGCTGATCGCGGTGATGCCGGTGCTGGCCGGTGTGGTGACCATGATGCTGATGGACATCCACTTCGGCACCAGCTTCTTCAGCGCGGCTGGTGGCGGCGACCCGGTGCTGTTCCAGCACGTGTTCTGGTTCTTCGGCCACCCCGAGGTGTACATCATGATCCTGCCGGCCTTCGGCGCGGTCAGTGCAATCATCCCGGCCTTCGCGCGCAAGCCGCTGTTCGGCTACACCTCGATGGTCTACGCGACCGCCTCGATCGCCTTCCTGTCGTTCATCGTCTGGGCGCACCACATGTTCACCGTGGGCATCCCGCTCACCGGCGAACTGTTCTTCATGTACGCCACCATGCTGATCGCCGTACCGACCGGGGTGAAGGTGTTCAACTGGGCAAGCACCATGTGGCAGGGGTCGATGACCTTCGAGACGCCGATGCTGTTCTCCGTGGCCTTCGTCATCCTGTTCACCATCGGCGGCTTCTCCGGACTGATGCTGGCCATCGCCCCGGCGGACTTCCAGTACCACGACACCTACTTCGTGGTGGCGCACTTCCACTACGTGCTGGTGCCCGGTGCGATCTTCGGCATCTTCGCCTCCGCCTACTACTGGCTGCCCAAGTGGACCGGGCACATGTACGACGAGACCCTCGGCAAGCTGCACTTCTGGATGAGCTTCATCGGCATGAACTTGGCGTTCTTCCCGATGCACTTCGTCGGCCTGGCCGGCATGCCGCGGCGGATTCCCGACTACAACCTGCAGTTCGCCGACTTCAACATGCTCTCGTCGGTCGGCGCCTTCATGTTCGGTGCCACCCAGTTCCTTTTCCTGTTCATCGTCATCAAGTGCATCCGTGGCGGCAAGCCAGCCCCGGCCAAGCCCTGGGATGGCGCCGAAGGGCTGGAGTGGACGGTGCCGTCACCGGCGCCCTACCACACCTTCACCACCCCGCCGGAAGTGAAGTAGGAGCGGCATCGTGAGCGAGGTCATCGGCACCCGTCGTCTGGTCGTGCAGCTGCTGCTGGTGGTGGTGGCGATGTTCTGTTTCGGCGTCTTCGTCCTGCCGCCGCTGTATGACGCGATGTGCCAGGCCTTTGGCATCAATGGCAAGACCGCCGGGGCCTATGACGGCGCGCAGACGGTGGACGAGGCGCGCCAGGTGCGCGTGCAGTTCCTCGCCACCAATGCCGCCGGCATGGTCTGGGAGTTCAAGGCGCAGAGCGACGAGCTGGAAGTGCATCCGGGCTCCAGCAACCAGATGCTGTTCGTCGCCTACAACCCCAGCGACAAGCCGATGACCGCCCAGGCCATACCCAGCGTGTCGCCGTCCAAGGCGGCGGCGTACTTCCACAAGACCGAGTGCTTCTGTTTCACCCAGCAGGTGCTGCAGCCGGGCGAGCGCATCGAGATGCCGGTGCGCTTTATCGTCGACCGCGATCTGCCCGCCGATGTGAAACACCTGACCCTGGCCTACACCCTGTTCGATATCACTGCGCGTAAACCGCCTGTCGCCCAGGCGACCCTTACCCAGTCGGCTCCATAAGGAGAACAACAATGTCGAGTCACGAGCAGTACTACGTTCCCGCCCAGAGCAAGTGGCCGATCATCGCCACCCTCGGCATGCTGTTGACCGTCTACGGTCTCGGCACCTGGTTCAACGACCTCAAGGCCGAGCGCGCCGAGTCCAACGGCCCGCTGATCTTCTTCGTCGGCGGCCTGTTCCTCGCCTACATGCTGTTCGGCTGGTTCGGCGCGGTGATCAAGGAAAGCCGCGGCGGCCTGTACAGCCCGCAGATGGATCGCTCGTTCCGCTGGGGCATGAGCTGGTTCATCTTCTCCGAGGTGATGTTCTTTGCTGCCTTCTTCGGTGCGCTGTTCTACATCCGCACCTGGGCCGGTCCCTGGCTCGGTGGCGAGGGTGACAAGGGCATCAGCAACATGCTCTGGGAAGGCTTCCAGTACAGCTGGCCGGCGCTGAGCAACCCGGATCCCAAGCTGTTCCCGCCGCCGAGCGCGGTGATTGATCCCTGGCACCTGCCTTTGATCAACACCATCCTGCTGGTGACCTCCAGTTTCACCGTGACCTTCGCCCACCACGCGCTGAAGAAGAACAAGCGGGGCCCGCTCAAGGCCTGGCTGGCGCTGACCATTCTGCTGGGGGCGGCGTTCCTGGTGCTGCAGGTCGAGGAATACATCGAGGCCTACACCGAACTGGGCCTGACCCTCGGCTCGGGCATCTACGGCGCGACCTTCTTCATGCTCACCGGTTTCCACGGTGCCCACGTAACCCTGGGGGCGATCATCCTCACCGTGATGCTGGTGCGGGTGCTCAAGGGCCACTTCGATGGTGACAAGCACTTCGGCTTCGAGGCGGCCAGCTGGTACTGGCACTTCGTCGACGTGGTCTGGCTGGGGCTGTTTATCTTCGTTTACGTGCTTTGATCGACCTGGCTGGCGGCAGGTGTTGCAGCCTGCCGCTACCAGGTGACATGACTGACCAGTTGGCCGCTGTAGAAACCCCAGGCGATCAGCGCCACGGTCAGTGCCGTGAGAATCACCCGAACGCTCAGCGAATTGACCACTCGCGAGCCGTGGCCCTCGTCCTTGACCAGGAAGAACAGGCCGCTGAACAGGCTGACCAGGGTGGCCAGCAGCAAGAGGATGATCGCGGCCTTGAGCATGCGTGACTCCGGGGGATGGGGAATGTGCAGTTGCAGTATAGCCAGACGCGCAGCGGGTTTCGGGAGTCGCCGGTGAGCGCCTTTCGCCCCGGCATTCTGCCCAGTGTGGTGGTGGCCCTGTTGCTGCCGCTGCTGGTGACGCTTGGCTTCTGGCAGCTGGCCCGCGCCGAGGAGAAGCGTGCCCTGCTGGCCAGTCACGAAACCCGGCAGAACGCGGCACCGATCAGCCTGAACCAACTTGAGCAACAGCGTGATCCGGCGCACACCCGCATCCGCCTGCAAGGGCAGTTCGACGAGCGCCACAGCCTGCTGCTCGACAACCGCCAGCGCAACGGCCAGGTCGGCGTCGAGTTGCTGCAACCCTTCTATGACCAACCCAGTGGCCTGTGGCTGCTGGTCAACCGTGGCTGGCTGCCCTGGCCGGATCGGCGTACCCCGCCGCAATTCACCACCCCGCAACAACCGCTGGAGCTGGTGGCGCAGGTTTATGTGCCGCCGGGCGCCAGCTTTCAGTTGCAGGGCGATGTGGCGGACAAGAGTTGGCCCCGGCTGATCACCCTGGTCGAGCCGCAGCGCCTTTGGCAGCAACTGGGTCGTGGCGGCCTGGCCTATGAAGTGCGGCTCGAACCGGGCCCGGCCAGCTACCTGGCAGAGTGGCCGGTGGTGGCCATGAGCCCGGACAAACATACCGGCTACGCCGTGCAGTGGTTCGCCCTGGCGGCGGCCCTGTGTGGCCTTTACCTCTATTTCGGATGGCGCAATGCGCGGGAGCAGCACGATGAGCACAACCATGAATCCCCCCAACAGCATTCCTGAGGTCGCCGTGCCGCGCCTGCGTGGCCGCCTGCAGCTGATCCTGCTGCTGCTGGTGGCGATCGGCCCGATGGTCCTCGCCACCGCCATGTACCAGTGGCGTTTCTGGGTGCCGGATGCGCGCAACTACCATGGCGAGCTGATCGGCAACGGCCAGAGCCTGGCCGACCTCGGGGTTAGCGGCGCCGCCCAGGCACGCTGGCAAATTCTGGTCACCGCGCCGCAGCAGTGCGCAGAGGATTGCCGTCAGCTGGTCTACACCGCTCGGCAGATCCAGATAGGCCTCAATCGCGATGCCACCCGCGCCAGCCATGGCCTGGCCGTCAGCAGCCCATTGCCGGCCGATTACGACGCCCAGCTGCAGCGCGAGTACCCGCAGCTGGGGCGCTATGAGCTGGCGCTACCGGCCTATGAGAAGACCGCCAAAGGTGCCAGCGGCGCGCAGCTTTGGCTGGTCGATCCGCACGGCAACCTGGTATTGCGCTACGACGCGAAGGCCAAGGGCAAGGCCATCCTCAATGACCTGCGGCTGCTCCTTAAGCTGTCGCAAATAGGTTGAAGCCCACGTCATGCCCACATAACAACAAAAATGAGGCCCCTGGATGACTGAACGCACAACCCGCCCCGGCTACCGCCTGGCCCTGTTCGCCACCCTGTTGGCAGTGGTGGTAATCCTGCTCGGCGCCTATACCCGCCTGACCCACGCCGGTCTCGGCTGCCCGGACTGGCCGGGCTGCTACGGCTTTATCGGTGTGCCGATGAGCGAGCACAAACAGGCGCTGGCCGAAGCACGCTTTCCCGAGGCACCGGTAGAGGTGGCCAAGGGCTGGTACGAAATGATCCATCGCTATTTTGCCGGCGCGCTGGGTCTGGTGATTCTCGGCCTGGCGGTGCAGGCCCTGCGCCGCCGCGTCGAGCCTGGCCAACCGCTCAAGCTGCCGCTGTTGCTGCTCGGCGTGGTGATTGCCCAGGCTGCCTTCGGCATGTGGACCGTGACCCTCAAGCTGTGGCCGCAGGTGGTCACCGCGCACCTGCTGGGCGGTTTCACCACCCTTTCGCTGCTCTTTCTCCTCACTCTGCGCCTGTCGGGTGCGCTACCGGTGCTGGCGCAGATTTCCCGGCGCTTGCGGGTGCTGGCGGGCGTGGCCCTGGTTCTGGTCATCGGGCAGATCGCTCTGGGTGGCTGGGTCAGCTCCAACTACGCGGCAGTGGCCTGTGTCGACCTGCCCACCTGCCATGGCGAATGGCTGCCGGCAATGGACTTCGCCAACGGCTTCCACCTGACCCAGCACATCGGCCCCAACTACCTCGGTGGCCAGCTCGACAGCGATGCGCGCACCGCCATTCACATGAGCCACCGCATCGGCGCCCTGCTGGTCAGCCTGGTGCTGCTGGTTCTGGCCTGGCGCTTGCGGGCTGCCGGCCAGGGCCGGCTGGCTGCCTTGCTGCTGTTGGCCCTGACCGCGCAGATCAGCCTGGGCATCAGCAATGTGTTGCTGCATCTGCCGCTGGCCGTCGCGGTCGCGCACAACGGCGGCGGCGCCGCCCTGCTGCTGGTGCTGGTGCTGATCAACTACCGCTTGCGTAGCGTTGCCGTAGCCGCTCGCCAATCCGCCGCCGTGCCGGCTGCTGCCGGTCTGGCTCAGGTCGGTAAATAATCACAAGGAGAGACCCCCATGGCTACTCTGCTGCAAACCCGCCAGGAGAACGCCAGCTGGCGCGACTACCTGGAACTGACCAAGCCGCGTGTGGTGCTGCTGATGCTGATCACCTCCTTGGTTGGCATGTTCCTCGCCACCCGCGCCGGGGTCGCCTGGCCGGTGCTGGTGTTCGGCAACCTGGGCATCGGTCTGTGTGCCGGCGCGGCGGCGGCGGTCAACCATGTGGTCGACCGGCGGATCGACTCGATCATGGCGCGCACGCACAAGCGTCCGGTCACCGCCGGGCGCCTGTCGCCGGTTGCGGCGCTGGGCTTTGCCCTGCTGCTGGCGGTGGCGGGCATGGCCCTGCTGCTGACCTTCACCAACGAGCTGGCCGCCTGGCTGACCCTGGCCTCGTTGCTCGGTTATGCGGTGCTCTACACCGGCTTCCTCAAGCGCGCCACGCCGCAGAACATCGTCATCGGCGGCCTGGCCGGCGCCGCGCCGCCGCTGCTCGGCTGGGTCGCGGTCACCGGGCATATCAGTGCCGAGCCGCTGCTGCTGGTGCTGATCATCTTCGCCTGGACGCCGCCGCACTTCTGGGCCCTGGCCATCCACCGCAAGGAGGAATACGCCAAGGCCGACATCCCCATGCTGCCGGTGACCCATGGCGAGCACTACACCAAGGTGCACATCCTGCTGTACACCGCGGTGATGATCGCCGTGACCCTGCTGCCCTATGCCATCCACATGAGCGGGCTGCTCTACCTCGCCTGCGCCGTGGTGCTCGGCGGGCGCTTTATGTTCTGGGCCGTGGTGCTGTACCGTGACAGCCGACCGCACGCGGCGATCAGCACCTTCAAGTACAGTATCTGGTACCTGTTCCTACTGTTTATCGCCCTCCTCGCCGACCACTACCTGTTGCTGAATCTATGACCCGAACGCAGAAAACCCTGTTTGTCCTCGTCGCCGCTGTTGCCCTGGTGCTCGGCCTTACCGTCAACAAGGTGCTCAACAGCAAGGGCGACGGCACCGACAAGGTGGCCTTGCTCGACGCCGGCATCGTCCTGTTGCCGCAGAGCCGCAGCCTGCCGGGCCTGTCGCTGACCAACCAGGATGGCCAGGCGCAGGCCGTGGACCAGCTCAAGGGCCAGTGGAGCCTGCTGTTCTTCGGCTACACCTTCTGCCCGGATATCTGCCCGGCCACCCTGGCCCAGCTGCGCCAGCTCAAGGGCATGCTGCCGGCCGAGACCCAGGCCCAGCTGCGCGTGGTGCTGGTGACGGTCGACCCGCAGCGCGACAACCCCGAGCAGCTGAAGAAATACCTCGGCTTCTTCGACCCGGCCTTCATGGGCCTGACCGGTGCCCAGGAGGATCTGCAAAAGCTGGCCGGCGCGGTGAGCATTCCCTATATCCCGGCCGATACCAGCAAGGAAAACTACACCGTCGACCACAGCGGCAACCTGGTGATCATCGGCCCGGATGGCACCCAGCGCGGCTTTATCCGCGCACCGCTGAACAACGACAAGCTGGCGGCGCAGTTGCCGGGCCTGCTCGGCGCGAAATAGCCGTAGCCCGGATGCAATCCGCGGCACTGGCGGCTCCTTTCCCGGATTGCATCCGGGCTACGAAAACCCAAGCAAGAAAAAGCCCGCTAATGAGCGGGCTTTTTGTTGGACGGGGGTCAGGCAATCAGAACGCCGGCACTACCGCGCCTTTGTATTTGTCGTTGATGAAGGCTTTGACTTCGGCGCTGTGCAGCGCCTTGGCCAGCTTCTGCAGGGCCGCGTCGTTCTTGCTGGCTTCACGCACCACCAGGATGTTGACGTAAGGCGAGTCGCTGCCTTCGATCACCAGGGCATCCTTGGTCGGGTTGAGGCCGGCTTCCAGGGCGTAGTTGGTGTTGATCAGCGCCAGGTCGACCTGGGCCAGTACACGCGGCAGGGTGGCCGCTTCCAGCTCACGCACCTTGATTGCCTTGGGGTTCTCGGCGATGTCCTTGACGGTGGCGGTGATGCCGGCGCCGTCTTTCAGCTTGATCACGCCGGCCTTCTGCAGCAGCAGCAGGGCACGGCCGCCGTTGGTGGCGTCGTTGGGGATCACCACCTGGGCGCCCTGCGGCAGCTCGGCGAGGGTCTTGATCTTGCTCGAGTAGGCGCCGAAAGGTTCGACGTGTACGCCGGCGATGCTCACCAGCTGGGTGCCGCGCGAGGCGTTGAATTCATCCAGATACGGCTGGTGCTGGAAAAAGTTGGCGTCCAGGCGCTCTTCGGCCACTTGCACGTTCGGCTGCACGTAGTCGGTGAATACTTTCACCTGCAGGTCGATGCCGTCCTTGGCCAGGGCCGGTTTGACGAACTCGAGGATCTCCGCGTGTGGCACGGCGGTGGCGGCGACACGGATGGTGTCGGCGGCCTGAGTGGCAGCGCTGGTCAGGGCGGCCGCGGCGGCCAGGGCAGTCAGCAGTTTTTTCATGGTGCAACTCCTTGTGGGATTGGGCGCAGGGTCCCGTGGGTAACGGGTCGCCCGCTGTTCTGGTGGTGAATTCGGTTGGTTACTTGCGCGAGCTTTTTATTTCCTAGAAAAATGCACCACCAGCTTGTCGCCGGCGGTCTGCAGGACTTGCACCAGCACCAGCAGAAGGATCACGGTGACCGCCATCACGTCCGGCTGGTAGCGCTGGTAGCCGTAGCGCACGGCCAGGTCGCCGAGACCGCCGCCGCCGATCAGGCCGCTCATGGCGGTGTAGGAGACCAGGGTGATGGCGGTCACGGTGGCGGCGGCGATCAGTCCCGGCAGCGCTTCTGGCAGCAGGGCGCGGAAGATGATCTGCAGGGTGGTCGCGCCCATGGCCTGGGTCGCCTCAATTATTCCGCGGTCGACTTCGCGCAGGGCGGTTTCCACCAGGCGCGCGAAGAACGGCGTGGCACCGACCACCAGCGGCGGGATGGCCCCGGCGACGCCCAGCGAGGTGCCGGTGATCAGCACGGTCAGCGGGATCATCAGGATCAGCAGGATGACGAACGGCACCGAGCGCAGCACGTTGACCAGCAGCGACAGCACCGCGTACAGCGCGCGTTGCTCGAACATCTGCCGCGGGCCGGTGAGGAACAGCAGCACGCCCAGCGGCAGGCCGAGCAGCACGGTGAACAGCAGCGAGCCGCCGAGCATGTTGAGGGTGTCGAGGCTGGCGTAGCCGATCTCCTGCCAGTCGACATTGGGCAGCCAGCTGGCCAGCAGGGAATCGATCATCGCAGCACCTCCAGATGCACGTCGGCGGCCTGGAAACGCGCCAGCGCGGCGTCGATGTCGCCGCCGGTGAGGGCCAGGGTCAGCTGGCCGTAGGGGCTGTCCTTGATGCGGTCGATGCGCCCGGCGAGGATGCTGTAGTCCACCCCGGTCTCGCGCGCCACGGTACCCAACAGCGGCGCGTAGGTGGCTTCGCCCTGGAAGGTCAGCCGGAGGATGCGGCCCTGCACATGGGCGAAGTCGTCGCGCTGCTCGTCCTCGTCGATGTGCTCGTCTTCCTGGACGAAACGCTTGGTGGTGGCGTGCTGCGGATGCAGGAACACTTGGGCCACCGGGCCCTGTTCGACGATCTGCCCGCCGTCCATTACCGCCACCTGATCGCACACGCGGCGGATCACGTCCATCTCGTGGGTGATCAGCACTATGGTCAGGCCCAGCTCGCGGTTGATCTCGGCCAGCAGCTGCAGCACCGAGGCGGTGGTTTGCGGGTCGAGGGCACTGGTGGCCTCATCGCACAGCAGGATCTTCGGCTGGGTGGCCAGGGCGCGGGCGATGCCGACGCGCTGTTTCTGCCCGCCGGACAATTGCGCCGGGTACTTGTTGGCGTGGTCGGCCAGGCCGACGCGGGCCAGCAGTTCGGCCACGCGCTGGGCGATCTCGCCGCGGCTCAGCTCGCCGGCCAGTTGCAGGGGCATGGCGACGTTGGCGGCGACGGTCTTCGACGACAGCAGGTTGAAGTGCTGGAAGATCATCCCGACCTGCTGGCGGAAGCGGCGTAGGCCGTTGGCGTCGAGGGCGGTGACGTCCTCGCCGTCGACGCTGATGCGGCCGCCGCTGGGTTCTTCCAGGCGGTTGATCAGGCGCAGCAGGGTGCTCTTGCCAGCCCCGGAATGGCCGATCAGGCCGAACACCTGGCCGGCGTCGATGCGCAGGTCGGTGGGCTGCAAGGCGGGCACGGCGCGCCCGGCGACCTGGTAGGTCTTGTTGACGTGGTGGAACTCGATCACGGAGCGAACCTTGTGGGTACGTGGGAGTGACTGCCGCCATCCGATGGGCGCGGCGACTCCTTCTAGCCTAGGCGGTTAGCCGAAAGCCGCGCATTTTAGCCGGTTTGTTTATGCGTTCTTAGTCTTTATTGGCCTGAATAGCTTATGCACAGGCATAAGCACGCAGGGCGGGTGCAACCCGCGTATCTGGCTCGCAGGTTACACCCGCCCTACGGGATGCGGCGCTCGCGAGCTAGAGCCAGGCTAGGCGGGCAAGGGCCGAGGGCGCGGAGTTTACGGGCTGTAAATGAGCACCCGAGGCCCTTGCCCAACGACGCATGGCCGACGCGCAGCCGCGCCGATGGGGGTCAGCTGTTGCTTTGCGGACTCAGCACCAGCCGCGGTTCCTGATCCGGCTTGAGCACCGGCGAGAACTGCGGGTTGAAGCCAGGCTCAAGCTTCTTGATCCGTGCCGACAGCAGCGCGGCAACAAAGGGGTAGTCCTTGGCCTCGCGCACTTGCAGGCGTACCGCACAATCGAAGGCGACCACGTCGGCGGCCACGGCGTCGAGCAGGGTGCGCAGGCTGTCGCGGTCGTTGGCGTCGAGCATCGGCATGGGCACGCTGCTGCTGCTGGCAGTAGGATCGATCAGGCGCGCACGTGGCTCTGCGGCAGCGGCTGCTTCGGCCGCCGCTGCAGCTTTGGCGGCGGCGAGCTTGGCGGCTTGTGCGGCAGCGGCTTCGCGTTTGGCGGTGGCCTGTTCCTCGGCCAGCTTCTGCAGGCGCACACGCTCGGCTTCTTTCTGTGCCAGGCTGGCTTCCGCCTGCTGCAGACGCTGTTCGACGTCGCTGCGGCGCTGAGTCTCGGTGGCGGCAGCGACCTGGGGCTGACTCGCCGGTTTGGCTGCCGGGGCCGGGGTGGCTTTGGCAGTCGGTTTGCCAGAGGCGCCCTGGCTGGCAGCCAGGCTCTGTTCGTACTGGCCCTTCAAGCCGGGCGCCATGGCCATGTACGGCTTGGCCTTGGCCAGAGCTTGGCTGGCGGCTTCGGGGTTCTGTGCGGCCAACTGCTGCTGGCCCTGCTTCAGGTAGGCGCCGGCCAGCTCGCGCTGGTACTGTTCGATGCGCACATCATTCTTCTCGGTGCGCTGCTGCAGGGCAGTCAGGCTCTGCTCGGCGGCCTGCAACTCGCCCCGGCTGATCTGTGCAGATACGCCATTGAAGCTGGTGACCAGCTCATCGGGGGTCCAGTATTCGGCATGGGCCTGGCCCAGCAGCAGACTCAGCGCGAGCGTGGCAAGGGATTGCGTCTTGTTGAAATTCATTTTATGACCGACTGGTTCTGTGGCGTTTCTGTTTGGGCAAAAAACGCCCAATACTAGCGGGCTCGGCGCGGCAGCACAAAGCTCAACAGAAATAGGCCCGCGGCAGACACCACAATCGACGGTCCGGCTGGGGTGTCCTGATACCAGGAAAGGCTCAAGCCTGCGGCTACCGCGAGCATGCCGAGCACACTGGCGCCCACCGCCATCTGTTCCGGCGTACGCGCATGGCGCTGGGCGGCGGCCGCCGGAATGATCAGCAGCGAGGTGATCAGCAGTACGCCGACGATCTTCATCGCCACCGCGATGACCACCGCAATCAGCAGCATCAGGGCCAGACGCAGGGCCGCCACCGGCAGACCTTCGACCCGCGCCAGTTCCTCGTGCACGGTGATCGCCAGCAGCTGGCGCCACAACGGCACGAGCAGGGCTAGAACCAGCACGGCGCCGCCAACGATCCAGGCCAGGTCGCTGGGGCCGACGGCCAGCAGGTCACCGAAGAGATAGGCCATAAGGTCGATGCGCACCTCGTCCATAAAGCTCAGCACCACCAGACCCAGCGACAGGGTGGTCGGCGCGAGAATGCCCAGCAATGTGTCCGAGGCCAGTGGCTGGCGCTGCTGCAGGGTCACCAGCAGCACGGCCAGCAGCAGGCAGCCGGCGGTCACCGCCAGGGTCGGGCTGACATCCAGCAGCAGGCCGAGGGCCACGCCGAGCAGTGCGGCATGCGACAGGGTATCGCCGAAATAGGCCATGCGCCGCCAGACCACAAAGGAGCCCAGAGGGCCGGCGACCAGGGCCAGGGCCAGGCCGGCGAGCAGGGCGTTGAGCAGGAAATCGGGCATCAATGTTTGCAACCGGGGCCGTGGACATGGGCCGGGCCGTGGATGGTCAGGCCGGGCTGATCGACCACCGCGCCGTGCAGATCGTGGCTGTGGTCGTGGTGGTGGTGGTAGATGGCCAGGCTCTTGGCGTCCTGGCCGAACATCTCGACGAATACCGGGTCATTACTGACCTGCTCCGGGTGGCCGGAGCAGCACACGTGGCGATTCAGGCAGACCACCTGGTCGGTGGTGCTCATCACCAGGTGCAGGTCGTGGGAGACCATCAGCACGCCGCAGCCGTGGCGGTCGCGCAGCTGGGTGATCAGGCGGTACAGCTCGGCCTGGCCGGCGACGTCGACGCCCTGCACCGGTTCGTCGAGCACCAGCAGTTCGGGCTCACGCAGCAGGGCGCGGGCCAGCAGCACGCGCTGCAGTTCGCCGCCGGAAATGCCCTGCAGCGGGCTGTCGATCACCTGCTCGGCACCGACCTCGGCCAGCGCCGCCTGCGCCGCGGCGCGGTCAACCCCTGGCACCAGGCGCAGGAAACGCAGCACCGAGAGCGGCAGGGTCGGGTCGACGTGCAGTTTCTGCGGCATGTAGCCGATGCGCAGGCGTGCCTTGCGTTGCACCCGGCCGTTGTCGGGCTTGAGCAGGCCGAGCACGGCGCGCACCAGGGTGGTCTTGCCGGCGCCGTTGGGGCCGATCAGGGTGACGATCTCACCGGCGCGTACGGTCAGCTGCACATCTTGCAACACGCGCTGCCCGGCAAAGCCAACGCCAACGCCGTCGAGCTGGACCAGTACCTCGCTCATGCCGCCTCCCGGCAACTGGCGCAAAGGCCGACGATTTCCACGGTCTGGCTTTCCACCACGAAACCCACCGCCTTGGCACCGGTGACAATCGCCTGGCTGATGCTCGGCAGCTCCAGCTCTATGGCGGTGTGGCAATTGCGACAGATGAGGAACTGGCCCTGGTGCGCATGTTCCGGGCGCACGCAGCCAATAAAGGCGTTGAGCGATGCGATGCGATGCACCAGGCCGTTTTCCTGGAGGAAATCCAGCGCCCGATAGACGGTCGGCGGTGCGGCGCGCCGGCCGTCGGCCTCGCTCAGCACGCCGAGGATGTCGTAGGCGCCCAGCGGCTTGTGGCTCTGCCAGACCAGCTCCAGCACGCGCTTGCGCAGGGCGGTCAGGCGCACGCCCTGCTTGGTGCAGAGTGCATCGGCCTCTGCCAGGGCGCTGCTGACACAGTGCGAATGGTCGTGCGGCAGGCAGGCCAGGGGCGTGTTGGCGGTATGCGGTTTGAACATGACGAGGACGTCCGGGTGAAGAGACGTTATTCTATAACTCTTTGCCTGCCGAGTCTTGCCGTCGTGTCGCGTCTTTCCGTGGTTGTCCTGCTCTGCCTGTTTTCCCTCTCCGCTCGCGCCGAAGTGCAGCTGCTGACCAGCATCAAGCCGTTGCAACTGATCGCCGCTGCGGTGCAGGAGGGTGTCGGCACCCCGGCCGTGCTGCTGCCGCCGGGCGCCTCGCCGCACCGTTTCGCCCTGCGCCCGTCAGATGTGCGCCAGGTGCAGAGCGTCACCCTGCTGTACTGGATTGGCCCGGACATGGAGAGCTTCCTGCCGCGCGTGCTGCAGTCGCGCAGTTTGCCGAGTGTGGCGCTGCAGGACTTGCCCGGCCTGCAGCTGCGCCATTTTTCCAAGCCAGAGAACGACGAGCACGGCCACGATGAGCATGCCCATGATGAGCACGACCACGATCACCGCCCCGGCACGCTGGACGCCCACCTCTGGCTGTTGCCGCATAACGCCAAGGTGATCGCCGCGAAGATGGCTGCCGACCTGGCCCAGGCCGATCCGGCCAATGCCGCCCGTTACCAGAGCAACCTGGCTGCCTTCGAAGCGCGCCTGGATGCCCTCGACCAGCGCCTGCATGCGCGTCTGGGCAAGGTGGTCGGCAAGCCCTACTTCGTCTTCCACGAGGCCTATGACTACTTCGAGGCCGCCTATGGCCTCAAACATGCCGGTGTATTCAGCGTGGCCGCCGAGGTGCAGCCGGGTGCGCGGCATGTGGCGGCGATGCGTGAGCGCCTGCAGGCGGCCGGGCCGAGCTGCGTGTTCAGCGAGCCGCCGCTGCGCCCGCGCCTGGCAGAAACCCTGAGCGCAGGCCTGCCGGTCAAGCTGGCAGAAATGGATGCGCTGGGCGCCTCGGCGCAGAGCTATGAGCAGTTGCTGGAAGGCTTGGCCAGCGAGCTGGCCGGCTGCCTGGAAAGCCTGTAGGAACAGCTCAGAGAGCGAAGGGCAGCGCCAGGCTGATCTGCTGTCGCTGCGCCAGACGGCGCTGGAACTCGCCGGGATCCTTGACCAGCACATCACGGCCCTGGAAGCGCCGCGCGGCGATCAAACGTGACAGCCAGAAGCGCAGGCAGGCGATGCGCAGCATGGCCGGCCACAGCTCGGCTTCGCTGCGGGTGAACGGCCGTAGCGCGGCGTAGGCGCCGAGCAGGGCGCGGGCGCGCGGCAGGTCGAGGCTGTCGTCGGCCTGCGAGCACCAGTCATTGAGGGTGATCGCCAGGTCGTAGAGCATCGGCCCGGAGCAGGCGTTGTAGAAGTCGATCACCCCGGCCAGCTGGTTGCCGTCGAACAGCGCGTTGTCGCGGAACAGGTCAGCGTGCAGGTTGGCGCGCGGCAGGGCGAGGATGCGCGCCTTCAGTTCGGCCACTTCGTGCAGGCTGTCGCGCAGCAATGGCAGCTGCTCGTCGTGCAGTTCCAGGGCCAGCATCGGGCCTTCTTCGAGCATCCAGTCGAGGCCGCGGTCGCTGCGCCGTTCGAGGATATTGTCGCGGGTGGCCAGGTGCAGGCGCGCCAGCCAGCTGCCGATCTCCGCGCAGTGGTGGGCATTGGGTTGGCTGATGTGCTTGCCGGCCAGGCGCGGCTGCAGGATCGCCGGCTTTTCTGCCAGTTCACCGAGGGCTTCGCCGTTTTGCATCGGCACCGCGTAGGGTACCGGCAAGCCGGCCTGGTGCAGGCGCGCGAGCAGCTCGATGAAGAACGGCATGTCGGCCCGTGGGCCGCGCTCGACCAGGGTCAGCACATATTCGCCGCCGTCCAGGCTGACGAAGAAGTTGCTGTTCTCGGTGCCGGCACTGATGCCCTGGAAGTCCTTCAACCGCCCCAGCCCGTAGGGCGCGAGGAAGGCTTCCAGTTCGTGGCGTTCCAGGGGGGTGAAGACCGACATGGCAGGCGCGTCCGTTTAGTTCAGGGGGCAGGCGGTTGGCCGACTGCCCGAGGGTTTACCACTTAAAGATTTCCCAGGCCGGGATCAGCATATCCGGCTGGTCGGAGCGGATGAAGTTGCCTTCGCTGCCATCGGCACGCACCAGAAAGTAGGGCTTGCCGCCTTTCGGGGTGATCTTGATGGCATACAGAAAACCGTTCTGGCGGTATTCGGTGATGGTCTTGTCGCCATCCTGGCGGATGGTCACGTCCGGATCGGCGCTCGGCGCATCCTCGGCGGCGATGGCATACAGCGGGCTGATGGCCAGCAGGCCGGTGAGCAACAGGCGGTTGAGTACGCGCATGGTAACCTTGTCCCTTTCTCTGGTTGGTGGGTTCATTCTAGCGCCCGCCCCTGGCAAAAGGTTGATCCTGCGCATGTCTAACGCTCCTCTGGTTCTGGTCGACGGTTCCTCTTACCTGTACCGCGCCTTCCATGCCCTGCCGCCGCTGGCCACTTCCAAGGGCCTGCAAACCGGAGCGGTGAAGGGCGTGTTGAACATGCTCAAGAGCCTGCGCAAACAGTATCCGCACAGCCCCTTCGCGGTGGTGTTCGACGCCAAGGGTGGCACCTTCCGCGACGCCATGTTCGCCGAGTACAAAGCCAACCGCCCGCCGATGCCGGAGGAGCTGCGTGGCCAGGTCGAGCCGCTGCATGCGGCTGTGCGTGCCCTTGGTTACCCGCTGCTGTGCGTCGAAGGGGTCGAGGCCGACGACGTGATCGGCACCCTGGCCCGGCAGACCGCCGCCCTGGGTCGCGACGTGGTGATCTCCACCGGCGACAAGGACATGGCCCAGCTGGTCTGTCCGCACGTCACCCTGGTCAACACCATGACCGGCAGCGTCTATGACGTGGAGGGCGTGAAAGAGAAATTCGGCGTCGGCCCGGAGCTGATCATCGACTACCTGGCGCTGATGGGCGACAAGGTCGACAACATTCCCGGTGTGCCGGGCGTCGGCGAGAAGACCGCGCTGGGCCTGCTGGTCGGCGTCGGTGGCGGCCTCGACGTGCTCTACGCCAACCTCGACAAGGTGCCGGAGCTGCCGATTCGCGGGGCCAAGACCCTGCCGGCCAAGCTCGCCGAGCATAAGGACATGGCCTTCCTGTCCTACCAGCTGGCGACCATCAAGCTGGACGTCGAGCTGGATGTCGGCGTCGACGACCTGCACCCGGGTGAGCCGGATCGCGAGGCGCTGACCACTCTCTATACCGAACTGGAATTCAGGAGCTGGCTGGATGAGCTGCAGCGCGAGCAGGCGCGCAGCAAACCGCTGGCCAAGGCTGCGGCTAAGCCGCTGGTGAGCAGTGGCGGGCTGTTCGATGAGCCTGAACCGCTGGCAGCTGCAGTCGAGGAACAGCAGCAGGAGCAGCCGGTCGCCAGCGACACACGCTATGAAACCGTGCTGGAGCAGGCCCGGTTCGATGCCTGGCTGCAGAAGCTGGAGCAGGCCGAGCTGATCGCCTTCGATACCGAAACCACCAGCCTCGACCCGCAGCAGGCTCAGGTGGTCGGCGTGTCCTTCGCCGTCAGCGCTGGCGAGGCCGCCTATGTGCCGCTGGCCCACACCTACATGGGCGTGCCGGCGCAGCTGGATCGCGATGCGGTGCTGCGCGCGCTCAAACCGCTGCTGGAAGACCCGGCCAAGGCCAAGGTTGGCCAGCACGCCAAGTACGACATGAATGTGCTGGCCCATGCCTCGACGCCGATCATGGTGCAGGGCGTGGCCTTCGACACCATGCTCGAATCCTATGTGCTGGACTCCACCGCCACCCGCCACGATATGGACAGCCTGGCGCTGAAGTACCTCGACCACAGCACCATCCGTTTCGAGGACATCGCCGGCAAAGGTGCCAAGCAGCTGACTTTCGACCAGATCGCCCTGGAACAGGCCGGCCCTTACGCAGCGGAAGACGCCGACGTAACCCTGCGCCTGCACCAGACGTTGTGGGCCAAATTGCAGGAAACGCCGACCCTGGCCAAGGTGCTGCGCGAGATCGAGATGCCGCTGGTGCCGGTATTGGCGCGTATCGAACGCCAGGGCGCGCTGGTCGACGCCAAGCTGCTCGGCCAGCACAGCGTCGAACTGGGCGAGCGCCTGGTCGAGCTGGAGCGCCAGGCCTTCGCCATCGCCGGCGAAGAGTTCAACCTCGGTTCGCCCAAGCAGCTCGGCGCGATCCTCTACGAGAAACTCGGCCTGCCGATCATCAGTAAGACCGCCACCGGCCAGGCCTCGACCGCCGAAGCGGTGCTCGCCGAACTGGCCGAGCAGGATTACGAACTGCCCAAGGTGCTGATGCAGTACCGCTCCCTGAGCAAACTGAAAAGCACCTACACCGACCGCCTGCCAGAGCAGATCAACCCGCGCACCGGGCGCATCCACACCAGTTACCACCAGGCCGTCACCGCCACCGGGCGCTTGTCCTCGACCGATCCGAACCTGCAGAACATCCCGATCCGCACCGCCGAAGGCCGGCGCATTCGCCAGGCGTTCATCGCGCCCAAGGGCTACAAGCTGCTGGCGGCGGACTACTCGCAGATCGAGCTGCGCATCATGGCTCACCTGGCCCAGGACGAAGGCCTGCTGGATGCCTTCCGCCACGGCCGCGACGTGCACAAGGCGACCGCCGCCGAAGTGTTCGGCGTGCCTCTCGACGCAGTGACCAACGACCAGCGGCGCAGCGCCAAGGCGATTAACTTCGGCCTGATCTACGGCATGAGCGCCTTCGGCCTGGCCAAGCAGATCGGCTGCGACCGCAAGCAGGCACAGGCCTATATCGACGTCTACTTCCACCGTTATCCCGGGGTGCTGGCCTACATGGAGCGCACCCGCGAGCAGGCGTCGCAACAGGGCTATGTCGAGACCCTGTTTGGCCGCCGTCTGTACCTGCCGGATATCCATGCGAAGAACCCGTCACTGCGCAAGGGCGCCGAGCGCACCGCAATCAACGCACCGATGCAGGGCACCGCAGCCGACATCATGAAGCGCGCGATGATCGCCGTGGACGCCTGGCTGCCGCAGTCCGGGCTGGATGCCAAGGTCATCCTGCAGGTACACGACGAACTGGTGCTGGAGGTGCGCGAGGATCAAATCGACGCGCTCAAGGCTGGTCTGCTGCCGTTGATGAGCGGTGCCGCCGAGCTGGATGTGCCGCTGTTGGTTGAGGCGGGAGTGGGTGACAACTGGGACGAAGCGCACTGATTGCGCGGTCAGAGGCTGCGGCATAGGGTCGCAGCTCGCCGGCTTTTTAGTTCGTTTCAGTCTTTCAAATCATTGCTTATCGCAATGCGATTTAAAAAATCACTGAACTATCCGCTGGCAAGCCCGGTCAGAGATTACGAATGGCATCAGCCCTTCGATGCTCCTATGTGTGTTTAGTGTTGGCAGATCTCTGAACCCCGCCCTAGCGGTTCAGAATTGAGCCCCGGTCTTCTCCCTCCCCATACGAAGCCCGGGGCTTTTTTTGTTCACGATTTGCTGCGTGCAGCCGTAGCAAGCCGGCACTTACTCAGCCGGTTCCTGATCGTCATCGGCCTCCTCGAGCAGCCCCATCCAGCCAGCCAGCACGGCCTGCGCTTCCTCGACGCCCTGGCGCTTGGGTGCCGAGAACAGCTGGATGCTGGCGTCTGTGCCCCAGCCCTTGTGGATATCCTGACGCACCTTGAGCAGAGCGTTCTTGGCTGCGCCGAAGGTCAGCTTGTCGGCCTTGGTCAGCAGGATGTGCAGCGGCATATGGCTGGCCTGGGACCAGTCGAGCATCATGCGGTCGAACTCGGTCAGCGGATGGCGGATATCCATCATCAGGATCAGCCCGACCAGGCTCTCGCGGCTGCTCAGGTAGGCTTCCAGGTGGCGCTGCCAGTGCTGTTTCAGCGGAATTGGCACCTTGGCATAGCCATAACCGGGCAGGTCGACCAGGCGGCGTTCTTCGTCCAGGGTGAAGAAGTTGAGCAGCTGGGTGCGGCCCGGTGTCTTCGAGGTGCGGGCCAGGTTGGCATGGGTCAGGGTGTTCAGCGCACTCGACTTGCCGGCGTTGGAGCGCCCGGCAAAGGCCACTTCATAGCCTTCGTCTGGCGGGCACTGGTCGACCTTGGCCGCACTGATCATGAACGTAGCCTGCTGGCACAGACCGATGATGGGATTCTTGGGTTGCATGGGAGGTTCCGGTTGGGGCGGGCGCCGCGTGAGGCGCGGCATGGTGTCGCTTCCGTTTCAGCGACGCCAGTATATAATGCCGCAGATTTTGTGTGCGCTTTGTCCCGTCCGTTGTTCCGGGAACGAACAAATCAGCTGCGCGATAGAACGCAGATCGTTCCCCGCCCTGATGAGGTTGGCCCATGAAAAAAGTATTGATTGCAGCGGCTGCACTTTGTGCCCTGTCCGCTAATGTACAGGCTGCACAGGATGCCGAGGCGGTGTACGCCAAGGCTTGCGCGGCCTGCCACAATGGACAATTGCCGATGGCGCCCAAGCGTGGCGACAAGGCTGCCTGGGAGCCGCGTCTGGCCAAGGGCATGGACGCGCTGGTAACCAGCGTGACCAATGGTTTGAATGCCATGCCGCCGCGTGGTTTGTGCATGGACTGCACTGCAGAGGACTACCAGGCCGTCATCAAGGTGATGAGCGAGTAATCCCGCAGAAACTCTTTTACCTCTAGCCGTTATTGGATTAGCTGATGAACAAAGTACTCGTGACTCTGCTGTTGAGCCTTGGCCTCTCCTCCGCAGCATATGCTGCTGGTGGCGCCGCGATCGTTGGCGATGCCGAAGCTGGCAAGACGAAAACCGCCGTGTGTGGCGCGTGCCACGGGGCTGATGGCAACAGCGCCGCACCGAACTTCCCGAAACTGGCTGGCCAGGGTGAGAAATACCTGTTCAAGCAGTTGCAGGATGTGAAGTCCGGCAAGCGCCAGATCGTCGAAATGACCGGTTTGCTGACCAACCTGAGCGATCAGGACCTGGCTGACATCGCGGCCTACTACGCCAGCCAGAGCATGAGTGTTGGCGCAGCCGATCCGGCACTGGTTGCCCGTGGTGCCGAGCTGTTCCGCGGCGGCAAGCTGGAAGAAGGCATGCCAGCCTGCACCGGCTGTCACTCGCCAGACGGCGCGGGCAATGCGCTTGCCGGTTACCCCAAGCTGGGTGGCCAGCATGGTGCGTATGTGGCCAAGCAGCTGACCGACTTCCGCGAAGGCAACCGCACCAACGATGGCGACACGCTGATCATGCGTGCCATCGCTGCCAAGCTGAGCAACAAGGATATCGCGGCCGTTTCCAGCTACATCCAGGGCCTGCACTAAGAACCGGCCTACGATCAACAGATCGTAAACAGGTTCCAAGACCTGAACTGGTGTTCGAAAAAGGGTGGCTTCGGCCGCCCTTTTTTATGGGCGGCGCCGCTACAATGCCGGAACCCGCCCCCGGGCCGCCGGTCGAACCCAGGCCCGCCCCGAGCGGCATCCATTTGCCAAGGAGTCATGCATGCGTAACCTGATTGTCAGTGCGGCCCTCGCCAGCCTCAGTCTGTTCAGCTTCGGTGTTCAAGCTGAGCCGATTACCGCGGGCCAGCACTATGTCCAGCTGCAGAAAGCGGTTCCGGTGTCCCAGCCGGGCAAGATCGAAGTGGTGGAGCTGTTCTGGTATGGCTGCCCGCACTGCTATCAGCTGGAGCCGGCCCTGAACGCCTGGGCGGAAAAACTCCCCGCTGACGTCAACTTCATCCGCGTACCGGCCCTGTTCGGGCGCACCTGGGATATCCATGGCCAGCTGTTCATCACCCTCGACCTGATGAAGGTCGAGCAGCGTGTGCACAAGGCCGTGTTCGATGCCATCCACAAGCAAGGCAAGGAACTGAAGGATCCGGAAGAAATGGCCGACTTCCTCGCCGAGCAGGGTGTCGATCGCGACTCTTTCCTCAACACCTACAATTCCTTTGCTGTGAAGGGCCAGATGGCCAAGGCCAAGCAACTGGCCAAGGCCTATCAGATCACTGGCGTACCGGTGCTGATCGTCAACGGCAAATACCGTTTCGATGTGCGTTCCGCGGGTGGCGAAGAGCAGCTGCTGCAAGTCGCCGATTACCTCATCGACAAAGAGCGGGCCGCTCGCTGAGTAAACCATCATGCTGCGCCGCTGGAGTTCCGGGCGTTCGATCGGTCTGCACCAACCGCAGGTTAACGGTCGTTGCCCGGACTCTGCCGGACCGCCTTGCAGCGGCTTGCTGCGCCTGCTCAGTTTCAATATCCAGGTCGGCAACAGCACCGAGCGTTACCACCACTACCTGACCCGTGGCTGGCAGCATCTGCTGCCGCACCCTGGGCGCGCTGGTAATCTGCAGAAGATCGGTGCCCTGCTCGCTGACTACGACCTGGTTGCCCTGCAGGAAGTCGATGGCGGCAGCCTGCGCTCGGGCTTCGTCAACCAGGTCGAGCACCTCGCCGAACTCGGCGCCTTCCCCTACTGGTACCAGCAGCTCAATCGCAACCTGGGTCGTCTGGCCCAGCACAGCAATGGCATGCTCAGCCGCTGGCAGCCGCAGCAACTGGAAGACCATCCCCTGCCCGGGCCACCGGGGCGCGGTGCCATCCTGCTGCGTTTTGGTGAGGGTGCCGAAGCCCTGGTGGTGGTGGTCATGCACCTGGCCCTGGGCGCGCGTACTCGCACCCGTCAGTTGGCCTATATCCGCGAGCTGATTGGTGGTTACCAACACCAGATCCTCATGGGTGACATGAACACCCATGCTGCCGATCTGCTGCAGCACTCGCCGCTGCGTGACCTCGGCCTGCTTGCTCCGCAGATTGAGGCGACCTTCCCCAGCTGGCGGCCACAGCGCTGCCTCGATCATATTCTGCTCAGCCCCGGCCTGGCCGTGGAACGGGTGGCGGTGCTCAGCCAGCCGATTTCCGATCACCTGCCGGTGGCCATCGATATTCGCTTGCCGGCCGGGCTTACCGGTGCGCCGGCTACTACGCTGAAGACGCTTACCACTGGATCGCCCCCATGACCGATGATGCCCAGCGCTGGAAAGCCAAATACCTCGATAGCCTGGAACAACAGGAAAAGCTCGAGCGCCGCTGGGACGCCCGCCTCGATCTGTTGCGCCGTGGCCTGGTGCGTAGCTCGCTGGCTGCTGAAGGCTCGGACAAGGCGGTCGACCAGTGCATGCAGGAGCTGCGCGAGATCATCCGCGGCGAGCAGATGGATGCCGGCTTGTCCGCCCTGATCCCGCGTCTGGAAAAAGCCGTGCTCGACTCCGAGCAGCGGCGTCAGCAACGGGTT
Source organism: Aquipseudomonas guryensis (assembly GCF_014164785.1). Taxonomy (GTDB): domain Bacteria; phylum Pseudomonadota; class Gammaproteobacteria; order Pseudomonadales; family Pseudomonadaceae; genus Aquipseudomonas; species Aquipseudomonas guryensis. Next base: position 1,155,361 of record NZ_JACJFN010000001.1, read on the forward strand.
GAGCAGAACGTCGCCGGGATCACCGGGCTGACCCAGCAGTTGCTGGCCCTGGATCTGCCCCGTGAGGTGCGTCGGGCGCTCAAGCAATTCGCCAAGCGCATCGATGAGCGGGCCAGCCAGCCACGCGAGATGCCGGCCTTGCTGGCCGAGCTGAGCAGCCTGCAGCAGAAGGTGCTGGCGGTGCTGGGCAGCGATCAGGTCGCCCGGCCTGGCCTGTTGCAGCGCCTGTTCGGAGGGCGTGAGGAGGCGCCTGGCTCGGACAAGGCGGCGTCCGACAGTGAAGTGGCCGAGGCGCGCGACGAAGTCGTTCTGCCGCAGTCCCTGGCGGCGGACGAGGATGATCAGCCCGCTGCTCCCGCTGCTCCCGCTGCTCCCGCTGCATCGGCGCAGCCAGCTAGTCAGCCTGTGCCGGCCGCTGCCGCGCTTGCTGCGGGCTCGGAGCCGATCGCCCCTGTGCTGGCTGTAACCCGGCCCACCCCCGCTTTAGACAGTTTGCCGCTGGATGCGCGGGTATTCAGTGGCGGCGATGATCCTGCCTATGCCCTGCCCGAACCAGCCGAGCCCGGCTACAGCGCGGTGGCACCGCATGTTGCGCAGAGCCTGCTTGGCCTGCTCGATGAGCTGGAGCTGCCGCTGCGTCACCAACCCCAGGGCGAAGAGCTACGCGCACGCATGCAGGGCGGCCTGAACTGGTACGAGCTGGTGCCGGTGCTGGATGATCTGGCCGTGCTGGTGCTTGCCGTCACCGACAGTGGCCAGCGCGAATTCGCCGGTTATCTCAAACAGCTCAATGAGCGCCTGGCGGCCTTTCTCGGCACCCTCAGCGAAGCTCATGAGGGCTACAGCGAGTCGCTTGAAAGCGCTCGCAGCTTCAATCAGGAGCTGCGTGAACAGGTCAGCGGCCTGCAAGCCAGCGTGCAGGAGGCGGCGGATCTGGAAAGCCTGAAGCAGGCCCTGGAAGCGCGCCTAGACGGTTTGCTCAATACGGTTTCCGAGCACCAGCGTCAGCGTGACGGTCATGAGGATGAGGTAGCCGAGCGCTTGCAGGCCCTGGCGCAGAAAGTCGCGGAGATGGAGCAGGAAGCACAGAGCTTCCGCGATCACCTCGAAGAGCAACGGCTCAAGGCCCTGATCGATCCACTCACCGGGCTGGCCAACCGTGCCGGCTGGAGTGAGCGTCTGGAGCTGGAAGTGGCGCGCTGGCAGCGTTACGGCGGTGAGCTGCTGCTAGCGGTACTGGACATCGACCACTTCAAACGGATCAACGATGGTTATGGCCACCTGGCCGGCGACAAGGTGCTGAAGATAGTCGCCGGCGAACTGAACAAGCGCCTGCGCAAGACCGATTTCATTGCTCGTTTCGGTGGCGAAGAGTTCGTCCTGCTGATCCCGGCTACTCCGCTGGAGGGCGGTGCGCAGCTATTGCAGACCCTGCTCTCGGCAATTGAGCACTGCCCGTTCCACTTCCGTGGCGAGCGGGTGACCATCACCCTGTCCGCCGGGCTGACCGCATTCGCCGTTGGTGAGAGCAGTGACGTGGTCTTCGAGCGCGCCGACCAGGCGCTGTATCGGGCCAAGCGCAGCGGGCGCAACCGTATCGAGCAGAGCTGACGGGCAAGAACCTCTAGCCGGGCGTCCCAGAAGTTGGGGCACTGGTGCGCCTGGCGCCCCTAAGCACAGAGGCGTTCTAACTCATCCAATCAATGCCTGATTGGCCAGGGTTGGCAACGCTCGTGAACTGCCTCTAAGCCGCGTCAGGCATATAAGGCTTCCACTGCTCAGGGATCTGTTCCAGACGTGGGTAGCCCATGGCATCCAGCTGCAGATGCGACAGCAGGAACGGGGTGTGGCGCAGGTGCTGCGGCACGCTGCGCAGCTCCGGCAGCCAGAGGCTGACATAGGCGGCATCTGGGTCGTACTGACGGGCCTGGCGCAGGGCGTTGAACATGCGCCCGTGGCGCGGGTCGCTGCCCACGCCGGCCAGGTAGGCCCAGTTACCCCAGTTGCTGGCCGGGTCGTAATCCAGCAGATGTTCTTCGAACCAGGCCGCGCCGTGGCGCCAGTCCTGCTGCAGGTCATTGACCAGGTAGCTGGCCACCACCTGGCGGCCGCGATTGGACATGAAGCCGGTACTCAGCAGCTCACGCATGTTGGCATCCACCAGGGGCATGCCGGTGCGCCCCTGGCACCACAGGCTGAAACGCTGGTCGAGCTGCTGCGGTGCGCGCGCCGTGGCCTTCAGGCCACCAGCCTGGAACAGCGCGCTGCCATGGCGCACCAGGGTCCAGCGGAAGAAGTCGCGCCAGAGCATTTCCAGCCACAGCCAATGGGTCGAGTCGTTGCGTCCGAACTGCGATTCGTGGCGGCGCAGCTCGGCCACCACCCGCCGGGCGGACAGGCTGCCATTGGCCAGCCAGGGCGAGAACTTCGACGAGTACTCGCTGCCGATGAGCCCATTGCGGGTGTCCTTGTACTGACGTACGCCCTGACGTTGCCAGAGGTAGTCGCGCAGCCGTGCCTGGGCAGCGGGCTCGCCGCCGGAAAAGGGGAAGGCGCTGTTGGCCACGCTGAGCGGTTCACCCAGGCCCAGCTGCGACAGGCTGGGCAGTGGCGCGAAACTCAGTTCGGCATTTTCCGGCAGGGCCGGCAGACGTGCCGGTGCCGGGCGCGGCTGGAACACTGGCAGACGCTGTTCGACCAGCTCGCGGAACTGGCTGTAGACCTGCGGCAGTTCTTCCAGGCTGCAGGGCAACTCCTCACTGCGCAGCAGATGGTTGCCCGGCAGCACACGCAGCGGGACACAGCCGAGTGCCTGGCGCACCGCGTCGAGCTGGCGGCGTTCCTCGGGAGCGATTTCGTCGAGGGTCAGCACTTCCTGCAGGCTGAATTGCTCGACCAGTTGCGGAATCAGCTGCTCGGCGCGGCCATGCAGAACCAGAAGGCCGGAGCCGCGCTGGCGCAGTTCGCCGTTGAGGGCGGTGAGGCTTTCCAGGAGAAAGCGCGCACGGTGCACGCCCATACGCCTGCAGCCAAACGGCCCTGGCTGGAGCAGGGCCGGGTCGAGGATGAACAGCGGCAGCACGCGCTCGGCATCCATGGCGGCTTGAAGCGCCGGGTGGTCATCGAGGCGCAGATCCTGTTTGAACCAGAGCAGCTGGCGGTGCATGACGGATATCCTCGGGGAGGCATGTGAGTGACGATACGCTGCTGTAGACCGGGCGCTGCACCGTTTATCCCCGCCGGCGATCCCCATGTCCGATCATGGAGGTCATTTGTGACGTATTTGGCATTTTTGCCCCGGCAACGCCTTCGCCTGTCCTGTTTGCGCTGGTAGCGGACGCTTCGACGACAGACGCCCGGACGGCTGGCTTCTAGACTGTGCGCATCTGGACTTGGAGCTCGTCATGGATATCTTCGGCATTGCCGTGCTGGTGTTTCTGGTTACCGATCCGTTCGGCAATATCGCCATCTTCCTGGCTGCGCTGAAGAACGTCGCGCCGGAGCGGCGCATGCGCGTGGCACTGCGTGAGCTGCTGCTGGCTCTGGTGCTGCTGATGGTGTTTCTCACCTTCGGCGACAAGATTCTCAGCGGCCTCGGTCTGTCGCGCGAAGCCACGGCGATTGCCGGCGGCATCATCTTGTTCGTGATTGCGATGCGCCTGATCTTCCCCCGGCCCGAAGGTGTGCTCGGTGATCTACCGGATGGTGAGCCACTGCTGGTGCCGCTGGCCACGCCCGCCGTGGCCGGCCCGTCCGCCCTGGCGGTGCTGATGACCCTGCGCAATACCCACGAAGGGGCGCTGTGGGAGCTGTACCTGGCGGTCGGCCTGGCCTGGTTCGGCACGGCCATGATTCTCCTGCAGGCGTCCTGGTTGCAGCGTTTTCTCGGCGCCCGCGGTCTCACCGCGGTAGAGCGCCTGACCGGCATGCTGCTGATCATGCTCAGCGTCGACATGCTCCTGGACAACCTGCAAAGCGTGTTACACATCACCCCCTGACGATCTGCTGCGCGTCGGCCATGCTGCGTTGGAAATGCCCTCGGGCTGCTCATTTACGGCTAGTAAACTCCGCGCCCTCGGGCCTTTCCGCCTTGCCTGGCTCTAGCTCGCGAGATCGTTTCTGCGATTGTTCTGCCAGGCGTTACACTGCGCTCCCTATCCACTGTGCACTGAAGCCATGCGATTTGCCCTGCTTGCCCTCACCGCCCTGCTGCTGACCGCCTGCACCGGCGGCCAGGTAATCGACGACAGTTTCAGCTCGCGTAGCCAGAGCAGCCGCGTGCAGTACATCGTGGTGCATTACACCTCCACCGACCTGGCCCATTCCCTGGCACTGCTGACCCAGGGCGAGGTCAGCAGCCACTACCTGATCGGCGACAGCCCGGCCACCGTCTACCGTCTGGTCGACGAAAACCGGCGCGCCTGGCACGCCGGCGATAGTGCGTGGCAGGGGCGCACCTGGCTGAACGCCAGCACCATCGGTATCGAGCTGGTCAATCAGGGCTATGAGCAGGGGCCGAGCGGTGCTGTTTGGCAGCCCTACAGCGAAGCGCAGATCGAAGCGCTGATCACCCTGCTCAAGGACCTGGTCAAACGCCATGAGCTACCCATCGACAGCATCATCGGCCACAGCGATATCGCGCCGCAGCGCAAGGTCGATCCGGGCCCGCTGTTCCCGTGGCAACGCCTGGCCGAGGCCGGCCTGATCCGCTGGCCGGATGCCGCCGCGGTGGCCACGCGCCGCGCCGTATTCGAACAGGCGCTGCCGGATGCCTTGTGGTTCCAGCAACAACTCGCGCACATCGGTTTCAGCTTGGCGTTCAGCGGCGAGTTCGACGAGCCGACGCGCAATGTGCTGGCAGCGTTCCAGATGAAGTATCGACCGGCGCGTTACGACGGCATGGCCGATGCCGAAACAGCGGCACTACTGGCAACGCTCAACGCCGAATGACGGCTGAGCGGTTTGCCCCTGTCCAAATAGAACCGGACGCGGCGCCGGGTTGGTAACCACTCAGCTGACCGTCAGCAGGCGTTCAGGCCGGCGGCAGACAGCCGATCAGGCGCGAATCCGCCAGCGCCGCCGTGCGATGCAGCGTAGCAGCACGGTACTCCGGGTCGGCGAGCATACCCAGGAAAGCCTCCTTCGACGGGTAGCGCACCAGCAGCAACTCATCCCACTGCTCGCCCTGCGGCGCGATCAATGCCACCTGCGCTGCCGCCAGCAATTCGACTTGCCCGCCTACGCCCTGCACCTTGGCCAGCGCGGTGCGACTGTAGCGCCTGTAGGCTTCGCGACCGCTACAGGGTTGGCACTGGCTGTCGACCGGGTACTCGGCAAGCTCGCGATAACGCAGCAGGTTGAGCATCAGAATCGGGGTGTCGGCCGGCATGCCTTCAGTGAAGGCGGCCAGCTGTTCGCGGCTGGGGTTGAGGCTGGGCATGGCGTGCTCCGGTCGGGCGATTGCCTCAGCCTGCGCCGCGCCGGGTGACGCGGCAAGTACCATTCAGGGTGTGGATGGCGCCGGGTCGAGATCACGCAGCCAGCGGCTGAGCAGGCGCGGCTCATCGAACACCAGGCCCTCTGGCGTTTCCCGCACGCGCTGGATCATGTTGTCGCCGAACAGCTGCTTGCCTTGCACGAAGTGCTCATCGGCGACCCGGTTGGGATTGTCCACCCGCTGGCCGAGGCGCTCGGCCAGCCAAAGCCCGGCCTCGTGGTGGCTAATCCATTGCTCCTGGCGCAGAGAATCCAGCGCTGTCTGCGGCGCCTCCCGCGCCAGCACCATCACCGGCACCTCGGCCACCTGTGGCAGCAGGTCGTTATGCCCCCAGCGCCCTGCTTCGCCAAGCAGCTGGCCGTGGTCGCCGGTGATCAGCAGGTAGCGCTCGCCTTCCAGCTGGTCGAAGCGGGCAATCACTTCTGCCAGCACGTCATCGAGATAGCCGATGGCATTGTCATAGGCGTTGCGCTGACGCTCCTCGCGCGGCAACTCGGCTGCCACCGGCCAGGTCGGCAGCGGTTCGGGGTGCTGGTCGTAGTTCTCTTCGTAGGGCAGGTGTGCGGTACGCAGGTTGAGTACCACGAAGTTGCGCGCACTCCACTGCTGCTCGTCGAGCAGGTCGACCAGTGCATGATCGTGCCGCTGCAGGAAGCGCAGCGGATAATCCTCGCGGGTAATGGAAACATCCAGGTGGCGACTGCCGAGATGACTGAGCAGTTTGGATTCCTGGGCCGACAGCCAGTGGGTGCGAAAGCCGCTGGTGCGCGCCAGGGCAAACAGGTTGTGTGGTTGCTGGCGCAGCAGATCCGGCTGACCGGGCTCACGCACCAGATTGATCAGGTTGGGCAGGCTCACCGCGGTGGCCACTCCCGAAGCGATGCCCGGTTTTGCCAGCAGTACCCCCTCGCGATGCAAACGGCTAAGCGTCGGTGTGGTTCCGCGCTCATGGCCGAACAGGCCGAGGCGATCGGTGCGCAGCGAGTCCGCCACCACCAGCCAGACATGCTGGGCGTTGCTGGCCACAGGCGTGACTCGGTAGGGCGCGAAGGGCGCCTTGGGCAGCGCTTCGGCCGGGCGGAAAGCTAGGCGCACGGCATAGAAGGCAAAGGCATTGAAGCTGTTGTGCAGACCGCTGCGCGTTGGCCCAGGTAGAAAGGAGCTGTAGTCACGATAAGTGGCGCGCCAGGGCTTGGCCGTCAGCACCAGGACGATGATCAGCAGTGCCCAACGGCTCTGCGGCAGCCGGACATGGCGGGGCAACCACAGGTGCAGGCCGAGTAACAGGCCGTAGGGCAGCAGCACGCTGGGCAACACATGCCAGTGATCGGCGAAGCTGGCCCAGCCGGTTTCCCGCACCTCTGCGAAATCGGCGAACAGGCTGGCGATATCCGGCGCCGCCAGCGGCTCACCAAAGAACGACACATGGCTCAGCTGGATCAGCTGCATGCCGGCCAGCAGCACCAGCAACGCGGTGACCAGGCGCGGCATGCCGCATAGCCACAAGCCGAGGGCGAACAACCAGGCCACCAGGACGAAACGCAATTCGAGCTCTGCCTGGTTGGCCGAGGTGAACAGTTGCTGGATAAAGTCGTCGGCCATCAGCAGGCCGGCACTCAGGGTGCTCAGGGCCAGCAGGCGCGTTAGGCTGATCTTCCAGGACAGGGTGGTGGATGATGCAATGGGAGCCAGGGCAACAAGTGACATCAGGAACTACTCGGCTGAGGATCAGCCAACAGATGCCTGCTTGCCTTGCGGGTTCCCCGGCAGCTTGTTACCAGAATTGTCCATGACATCCGCACGGGCCTTGCGCGCCGTGCGGATGCCCAGGTTCAGGGCCGGAAGGCCCGGGCATCGGCCGCCCATACATCCAGGGCTGGCTTGAGTGCTTTCAAGGTCAGCTGGGTACTGCTGTTTTCCAGATCCTGGCCATGGCCCTTGCGCACCACGCGCACCAGCGGCTTGCTGGTGCGCGCCTCGATCGCTTCGACCTCGACATAGATTTCGCTGGTGCGGTCACGGGTACCGGCGGCGGTGCTGGCGGCCGCGACCACCAGGGCGATCGGGATCACTTCGTAGACTTTCAGCCCTTCGGTGGAGACGTCCACGGCGGTGATCGCGCTGCGCAGTACCAGGCTGTCCATGTCGGGCTGGCTGACCACTGTCATGCTGCCCTGCAATTCACGGCGCATGGCCTGGTACAGGTAATCGGCGATTTCATCGAGCACGGCCTGGCTGACCTGGTCGCTCGGTTGCGGGGTGGGGTAGAACACCGGCTTCTCGATGTACACCGAGCGATAGTTGCCTGCTTTGTAGTCTGGCGAGACCCAGCGCATCACCGGGGCGCCACTGGCCGAGGTAGCCGGCTGTAGCTGCGAGTAGTCGGCGAGGAAGCCCGAATACTGCGAAGGTTGGGTGGTCTGGCTGGCGCAGCCGGCCAGCAGCAAGCCGGCCATGAGGCCGAGGGACAGCATGAGGGGGGATTTCATCCATGTACTCCTGAGGTTGGGAAACGCCTTAACTTTAGACACTATCAGCAGTGTGGCCGCGCTTGCTTGCAGTTTTATGTGGTGCGCCGTCGATTGCTGCCGCGCAGGTGACCGCTGTCCGTGGCTGCCGCTATCATCGCCGCCATCGATCGGGGGGTAAGCAATGCTCAATGGCCTGTGGCTGGGGTTTTTCGTGGTGGCGACACTCGCCGCGCTGGTGCGCTGGATCGGCGGCGACGTAGCGGTATGGGCGGCCATGGTCGAGAGCCTGTTCGCCATGGCCAAAGTCTCGGTCGAGCTGATGGTAGTGCTATTCGGCACCCTCACCTTGTGGCTGGGCTTTCTGCGCATCGCCGAGAAGGCCGGCCTGGTCGACCTGCTCGGCCGTGCCCTCGGCCCGCTGTTCGCGCGGCTGATGCCGGAGGTGCCGCGCGGTCATCCGGCGCTTGGCTTCATCACCCTCAATTTCGCCGCCAACGGCCTGGGCCTGGACAACGCCGCCACGCCGATCGGCCTCAAGGCGATGAAGGCCCTGCAGGAGCTCAACCCCAGCGCCACGGTGGCGAGCAATGCGCAGATCCTCTTTCTGGTGCTCAACGCCTCGTCGCTGACTCTGCTGCCGGTATCCATCTTCATGTACCGCGTGCAGCAGGGCGCGGATGACCCAACCCTGGTGTTCCTGCCGATTCTCCTGGCCACCAGTGCCTCGACCCTGGCCGGCCTGCTGGCGGTGGCGCTGATGCAGCGCCTGCGCCTGTGGGATCCGGTGGTGCTGGCCTACCTGATTCCAGGAGCCTTGTTATTGGGCGGTTTCATGGCCCTGCTCGGCGGCTTGTCCGCCACGGCCCTGGCGGCGCTGTCGTCACTGCTCGGCAACCTGGTGCTGTTCGGCCTGATCCTGCTGTTCCTGCTGGTGGGCTGGCTGCGCAAGGTGCCGGTCTACGAAACCTTTGTCGACGGGGCGAAGGAAGGCTTCGACGTAGCCAAGAGCCTGCTGCCCTATCTGGTTGCCATGCTCTGCGCGATCGGCGTGCTGCGCGCCTCCGGCGCCCTGGATTTCGGCCTCGATGGTATCCGCAGCCTGATCGAGTGGCTGGGTTGGGACACCCGCTTCGTCGATGCCCTGCCCACCGCGCTGGTCAAACCGTTCTCCGGCAGTGCGGCGCGCGCCATGCTGATCGAAACCATGCAGACCCATGGTGTCGACAGTTTCCCGGCCCTGGTGGCGGCGACTATCCAGGGCAGCACCGAGACTACCTTCTATGTGCTGGCCGTGTACTTCGGCGCGGTCGGCATCCAGCGTGCCCGCCATGCAGTGGGCTGCGCGCTGGTCGCCGACCTGGCCGGGGTATTGGCCGCCATCGCGGTCTGCTACTGGTTCTTTGGCTGATCGGCAAGCCGCACGCCACGCGGCTTGCCGCCCCGCAGGTGCTGACTAGACTAAGGAAACCATCCCCGTTTTCCGGAGTTCGCCATGCTTCTGCGCTCAGTTAGTGTGGGATTGCGCAATTTGATCGGCTTCGGGGCGCTCACCCTGATCCTGCTGACGACTGGCGGGGTCGCCCTCGGTCAGCTGTCCAGCCTGCGTAGCGATCTGCTGGAAGTGAAGGACGTGTGGATGCTCGGTCTCGACTTGATGGCCAAGATCAAGTCCGAGCGCCAGTTGCAGCGTCTGGCCGAATACGAGCTGATGGCCCACCCGCAGAACGACCAGCGCCTGAGCGCCGAGGCCAAGGCGCTCCGCGAACGGGTCAGCGGCTACGACAAGGCCTATGAAGACACCATCATCGACGACGAAGATCGGCGTCTGTTCGCCGACTATCACGCCAAGAGCCAGACCTACGAGAGCGCTCTGGGCAAGGTGGTCGCCAGCGTGCGCGCAGGTCAGCTGGATCAGGCTGCAGCCGAGGAATCGGCGGCGCGCTTCGCTGAATTGATCACGGCCCTGGACAAGCTGATCGACCACAATAATCGTGGCGCGGCGGCTGCCGGCGCGCGGGCAGAAAAGAATGCCGACAGCGCTACCTGGATTTTCAGCCTGATTCTCGCGGCCAGCGTGCTGTTCACCCTGCTGGCCGCCTGGCTGCTCAGTCGCAGTATTACCCAGCCGCTGATACAGCTGGCCGAGTCGGCACAGCGTATCGCCGGCGGGGATCTCACTCAGCCAGTGCGCGCCGAAGGTGCCGACGAGGTGACCCAGGTGCAGCGTTCGCTCGGTGGCATGCAGAATACCCTGCGCGAAACCCTGCAGAGCATTCAGAACTCGGCCACCCAGCTGGCTTCGGCGGCCGAGCAGCTGCACGCGGTCACCGAAGACTCATCCAAGGGCATCACCCGGCAGAACGACGAAATCGAGATGGCCGCCACCGCAGTGACCGAGATGTCAGCGGCGGTCGATGAGGTGGCGCGCAACGCCAATCACACCTCCGACTCCTCGCGTGAGGCGGAAGAGACTGCCGAGGCCGGGCGGCAGAAGGTCAGCAGCACGCGCAGCACTATCGAGCAGCTCAGCCAGCGCCTGCAGCACACCTCCAGCACCATCACTCGCCTGGCCGAGGAGGCCATCGCCATCGGCCGGGTGCTGGAAGTGATCCGCACCATTGCCGAGCAGACCAATCTGCTGGCGCTGAATGCCGCCATCGAGGCGGCACGCGCTGGCGACCAGGGCCGTGGTTTCGCCGTAGTGGCCGACGAAGTACGCGCCCTGGCCCAGCGCACGCAGACCTCGACCCAGGAAATCGAGCGGATGATCAGCGCCATCCAGAGCGCCAGCCGCGAGTCGGTGGATGCCATGGGTCAGAGCAGCGAGTACGCCAGCCGCAGCAGCGAGATGGCCAGCGAGGCGGACAGCGCCCTGGAAGTGATTGCTCAGCGGGTCAGCCAGATCAACGAGATGAACCTGGTGATCGCCAGCGCCGCCGAGGAGCAGGCCCAGGTGGCCCGCGAGGTGGACCGCAACCTGGTGGCGATCCGCGACATCGCCGCGCAGAACGCCACCGGCGCGCATGAAACCTCGGTAGCCAGCGACGAGCTGGCGCGCCTGGCCAGCGACCTCAACGGCATGGTGCAGCGCTTCCGCCTGTAGCCATACGTAGGGCCGCCCGCGCTGGGGCCGACGCGGGTTGCACCCGCCCTACGTATAGAGTCGGAGCGGTCCTACTCGACCACCTTGAAGCGCAGCACGCCGATCTGCTGACCGGTCTCGGTCACCACCTGCACCTGCCAGTTGCCAACCACCGTTTCCGGGAAGTTGCGCTTGTGCGTCCAGGAGCGGTAGCCGCCCTTGCGCCCGCCGTTGATATCCAGGGCGATGCGGTCGACCTCCACGCCTTGATGACGCCAGACATGGTAGATGCGTTCGTTCAGCCCGCGCGGCGCGCTGATCGCGGTGTAGGCGTACAGGCCCTCGCTGCGCAGCTGCTGTACGCTGACCTGCTGCAGGCTGCGGCCGGGCGTGCGCTGTTGCAGCTCAGCACTCACCGCCACGTCGGTCAGCCATAGGGTGGCTGGCGGAATCCATGGGCGCGCCAGCCAGCCACCGATCCCCAGCGTGGCAAGCAGCCCGAACATCGCCAGCCAGCGCCGCCAGTCGTGCAGCAGCAGCGAACTGGCCAGGCTCGGCACGGCCAGCAGCAGGGCAATACCCAGGGCCAGGCGGTAGCTCTCTGCGGTGGTCTGCTGCAGCAGCAGGGGCAGCGCGGTGAGCAGCACGGCGAACAGGGTCAGGGTGTGATAACTCAGGTACAGCCAGCGCCGCGCGGCCAGCCACTTGTAGTACAGCGGGTCGATGATGGCGAGCAGGGCGGCGGCGCCGAGCAGGCTGGTGAACACCAGCTGGCCGCTGTTCCAGGCGGTGGTGATGAAGAAGAACGGCAGGACGAAGAACAGGCTTTCCTGGTGGATCAGCTGCGTCAGGTAGTGCAGCAGCTTGGGTGGCAGCTCCAGCCCCAGCCAACGCGCCGCGCTGCGCGTGAGCAGGCCTTCGAGCAGCAGCCAGGTCCAGCTCAGCAACATCAATACGGCGATCACCCGGCCGACGCCCTCCTGACGATCGACCAGGATGAAGCTGGCCACCCCGGAGCAGAAGCCGAAGGCGGCGATCAGGCCGGGATAGCGCTGCAGCAGGGCGAGCAGGCGCAGGAAGTGCGATTTCCAGTGAGGCATGGGCGTCGGCGGCGAGGTCTTGCGGGGTGCGCATCATCGCACGGGCTCCGGCGGCGCGGACATACTTTGCAAAGGCCTGAGGCTTGAGCAAGCCGTCCTGGCCTCTCTATCCTTGCCTCCGTAACACCGGGCCCCTCTGACGGCTAGCGCCGCCATGTCGGAGTTACAGTTGGTACAACTTCGACTGCAAGGAGGGGCTCATGACTGCCCTAGAACCGTTTCTCTTCGCCGACCTGCTCGGCACCTCTGTATGGCTCTGGCTGATATTCCTGGGCGTGGTAATTGCCCTTCTGGCCTTTGACCTGGGCATTTTGCACCGCGACAACCGCGAGATTGGCGTCAAGGAAAGCCTGCTGCTTTCTGCCGGCTATATCAGCGCCGGCCTGCTGTTTGGCCTGTGGGTGTATTTCCAGAAAGGCGGCGACGCCGGCATGGACTACCTGACCGGTTTCCTCATCGAAAAATCGTTGTCGATGGACAACGTCTTCGTCATGGCGCTGATCTTCAGCTTCCTGGCCATTCCCCGCCAGTACCAGCACAAGGTGCTGTTCTGGGGCATCATGGGCGTGATCGTGTTGCGCGCCATCATGATCGGCCTGGGTGCCGCACTGATCCACGAGTTCAGCTGGATCCTCTATGTGTTCGGCGTATTCCTGGTACTCACCGGGGTGAAGATGCTGTTCACCAAGGTCGACGCCGAACCGGATCTGGCCAACAACCGCTTTGTGCTCTTCCTGCGCCGCCACCTGCGGGTGACCGAGCGCCTGCACGAGCAGCGTTTCTTCGTGCGTCAGCCTGATGCCAGCGGCAAGAGCGTGCTGTGGGTAACGCCACTGTTCCTCGCCCTGATCCTGATCGAGTGCGCCGACCTGGTGTTCGCCGTGGACAGCGTGCCGGCGATCTTCGCCATCACCCAGGATCCCTTCATCGTCTACACCTCGAACATCTTCGCCATCCTCGGCTTGCGCGCCCTGTACTTCGCCCTGGCCGCGCTGATCCACCGTTTCGCCTACCTGAAATACGCCCTGGCTCTGGTGTTGGTGTTTATCGGCAGCAAGATCTTCCTGGTTGGCATCATCGGCAAGATTCCTTCGTCCATTTCCCTCGGTGTGACCCTCGGCCTGCTGGTGGGCGGTGTACTGGTATCGCTGTGGAAAACCCGCAATGAACAGTCCGTTACGCAAGCCGGGAACTGATCCGCTAAGGCCGTCGCTTCACGCGGCGGCCTCATCTGACTAGAGGAGATAGCCATGCATACGTTATTGAAAACCACCCTCGGTGCCTGCGCCCTGCTGGCCCTGACCGCCTGCGACAGTGCCGAGAAGGCCGCCCAGGGCCTGGTCGAGAAGGCCGAACAGGCGGTGGTCGAGCAGGCCCGCGAGAGCCTGGGCGAAACCCTGGACCAGCTCAACCAGACGGTCGACAAGGCCCAGGAGTCCGCCGACCAGCTGCTCGACAAACCGGCCCCACCGGCGACTGCGGAAAAACCGGCAGAGCCGGCGGCACAGCCCCCGGCAGCGACCACCCAGGAAATCTGATACTTCAATGCTGGGTCGGTGGCGCCACGCTGCTGGGGCTTTCATCGCCGCTCGCCAGCGGCGCCTCTTCCGGTGTGGTCGGCACCGCCACCGGCTGGATTTCCAGCGCCTCGACCAGGGCATAGGCGCTGCTGCAGAACAGTGAGTTGAGGCGCTTCATGTCGGCGATCAGCTCCAGGTGCAGGGAGCTGGTCTCGATGCTCTGCACCACCTGCTGGCTGAGGCGGTCGACATGGGCGTGGGCCAGCTTGCGTTCCTCCTGGCGGAAACGGCGCTTCTCCGCGATCAGGCGCTGGGCGTTGGCGGGGTTGCCATTGAGGAACACATTGAGGCCCAGGCGCAGGTTGTCCTGCAGCAGGCCGAGCAGGCCGGTCAGTTCCTCCAGGCCACTGGCGGAAAAGCTGTAGTGGCGTGAACGCTTGTGGTTGTCGAGCTTGCCGACCATCTGTTCGATCAGGTCGCCGGCGTGCTCCAGATTCACCGCCAGCTCGATGATTTCCGCCCAGCGCCGGCTGTCGTGGCCGGCCAGGTCTTCACGCGGCATCTGCGCCAGGTACAGTTTGACCGCGCTGTACAGCGCGTCGACGTCGTCGTCCAGGCGCCGCACCTGGCGCCCGGCTTCTCCGGAACCCTCGCGCAGCACCTCCTGCAGGTGACCGAGCATCTGTTCGACCAGGTCGCCGATGCGCAGGGTCTCGCGCACCGCGTTGGCCAGCGCCAGGCTCGGCGTGTCGAGGGCGCTGCGATCGAGGTGGCGCGGCTCGGCCACGCCCTCCGCACTCTTGCGCTCGGGCAGCAGTAGGGTGCACAGGCGCGCCATCTGGCCTACGGTGGGCAACATCAGCAGGCAGCGCAGGCTGTTGTAGAGCAGGTGAAAGCCGATCACCAGGCTCGCCGCCGACAGCTCAAGGCCATCCATCCAGTTCACCAGCGGACTCACCAGCGGCAGCACCAACAGCAGGCCGAGCAGCTTGTACAGCAGGCTGCCGACTGCCACCCGCCGCCCGGCGGCGGATTGCATGCTGCTGTTGAGCAGGGCCAGCACGCCGCTGCCGATATTGGCGCCGATCACCAGGCCGATGGCCACCGGCAGGCTGATCATGCCGCTGCTGGCCAGGGTCGCGGTGAGCAGCACGGCGGCCAGGCTGGAGTAGGTGAGCAGGGCGAACAGCGCGCCGACCAGGGCATCCAGCAACAGGTCGCCGGTCAGCGAGGCGAACAGCGCTTCCAGGCTGTTGGATTGGGCAATCGGCTTGGCGGCCTCGACGATCAGGTCGAGGGCGAGCAGCAGCAGGCCGAGGCCGATGGCCACCCGCCCTACCTGGCCGGCGCGGCGCTGCTTGCGCGAGAGAAACAGCACCACTCCGGCAAAGATCAGCAGCGGCGACAGCCAAGACAGGTCGAGGGTCAGCACCCGTGCCATCAGCGCGGTGCCGACATCGGCGCCGAGCATGATCGCCAGCGCCGGCGGCAGCGTCATCAGACCCTGGGCGACGAAGGAGGTAACCAGCATGGCGGTGGCGTTGCTGCTCTGCACCAGCGCGGTGACGCCGATGCCGGCGGCGAACGCCTGTGGCTGCTTGGCCACGCTGTGGCTGAGGATGCGCCGCAGCTGCGAGCCGTACACGCGCAGGATGCCGGTACGCACGATATGGGTGCCCCACACCAGCAGGGCGATGGCAGACAGCAGATTGAGCAAGGTGAGCATGGCGTAGCCTCCAGTGGGGCTCGCTCGATGGGCGGGGGCGGCTTGTCGTCGGGTCTGCGCCGTGCGCCGCCTCCCTTGCTTTAGCTGTAGTTGCTATTGCCCGTCGGCGCCAGTGCGCGCGCCCTCACCGCGGCGCCTGGCGCCCCCAGAACTGCTCGACCAGCAGTTGCAGGCGTTCGGCCAGGCCGGCCACGTGCTCGGCGCTGCTGCGGCTCTGGTCGCTGGCCACCACGGTGCTTTCGTTGGCCTGGCGGATGCCGCAGAGGTTGCGCTGGATATCGTCACCGACCGCGCTCTGCTGCTCCACGGCGGCGGCGATCTGGATGCTCATGTCGCTGATCTGGCCGACCCGCTGGGTGATGCCGTCGAGCGCCTGGCTGGCCTGCAGCGCCTGCTCGACGCTGGCACCGGCCTGTTGCTGGCTGCGCTGCATGGCGGCCACGGCCTGGGCGGTGCCCTGTTGCAGGGTGCCGATGATGGCATTGATCTCCGCGGTGGACTGCTGGGTGCGCGAGGCCAGGCCGCGTACTTCATCGGCGACCACGGCGAAGCCACGTCCGGCCTCGCCGGCCCGCGCCGCCTCGATGGCCGCGTTGAGTGCCAGCAGGTTGGTCTGCTCGGCGATGCCCTGGATAACTTCCAGCACCTGGTTGATTTTCTGCCCGTGCAGTTCCAGCTGGTGGATCACCTGGCTGCTCTGCTGCACCTCGCCGGCCAGGCTGGCGATCAATTGGCGGGTCTGCTCGACCAGTTGCAGGCCGTTGCTGGTCTCCATGTCCGCCGCGCTGGCGGCGCTGGCACTGAGCTGGGCGTGGCGCGCCACTTCCTGCACGCTGGCCGCCATCTGGCCGATGGCGCTGGCCACCTGAGCGGTCTCACCCTGTTGTCGCAGGCTGGCCTGGCTGCTGCTGTCCACCGCGGCCGCCAGTTCGCTGGCTTCCTGGCTGAGCTGACGCGCCGAGTCGGCGATGCGCCCGACCACCGCGCCGGACTCGGCCTGCAGGCTGCGCAAGGTGAAGGCCAGCTGGCCGAACTCGTCGTTGCGTGCGCTGTACACCCACTGGCTCAGCGGATTGTCGGCGAGGCGCCGGGCCTGCTCGGTCAACGCCCGCAACGGGCGCAGGCTCAGGTGCAGCAGGCCGCCGAGCAGGGTCGCCAGGCCCAGGCCAGCGGCCACGGCCGGCAGCAGGGGCAGGGCGCCGCTCAAGCCGAGCGCTGCCGCCACCGCCAGCAGCGGAGCGCCCGTCAGCAGGCTCAGGCGCGCGGCCAGGGTCAGCCGCGGTGGGCGCAACTGGCGCGGCGTACGCCCCTTGATCAGCTCGGCATACAGCTGTTCGGCGCGCGCTACCAGCTCCGGCTCGGCGCGGGTGCGCACCGACTGGTACTCCACCACCTGGCCGTTGCGCAGCACCGGCGTGGCATAGGCGCTGACCCAGTAGTGGTCGCCGTTCTTGCAGCGGTTCTTCACCAGGCCCATCCACGGCCTGCCGTTTTTCAGGGTCTGCCAGAGGTGGGCGAAGGCCGCCGGCGGCATGTCCGGGTGACGCACGATGTTGTGGTTGCGGCCGAGCAGTTCCGCCTCGCTGTAGCCGCTGATGGCGATGAAGTCTGGGTTGACGTAGCTCACCGCACCCTTGAGGTCGGTGGTGGAGAGGATGTTGGCATGGGCGGGTACATCCAGCGCCCGCTGGCTGACCGGCAGGTTGATCTTCATTGGCTGAGCTCCGTGCTGTGTGCCGGCCGCGCCTGTGCTGGCCGGTCGTGCGGTTCTGCGGGGGACAGGGCTGGGCTGAACAGGCGCTCCAGTTCGCTGGCCGCGCGGGGTCGGCTGAACCAGTAGCCCTGGGCCAGACGACAGCCTTCCTGGCGCAGGAAATCGAGGTGCGCGGCCTGTTCCACACCCTCGGCGACCACCTCCAGGCCGAGGCTGTGGCCGAGGCCGATGATCGCCCGGCTGATTGCGCCCAGCTCGGCATCCTGCGGGGCGCCGTCGATGAAGCTCCGATCCACCTTGAGGATGTGCAGGGGGAAGCGCTTGAGGTAGCCGAGCGAGGAATAGCCGGTGCCGAAATCGTCGAGGGCCAGGCGCACGCCGAGACTGGCCAGTTCGCGCAGGGTGATCAGCGTCGCGGTGCAGTCCTGCATCAGCTGGCTTTCGGTGATCTCCAGAATCAGGCTGGCCGGCGGCAGGCCGCTGTCCCGGAGGATCTCGGTGAGCCGGGCAACAAAGTCGTCCTGCTGCAACTGGCGGCTGGACAGGTTCACCGAGCAGCGCAGCCGCGCCTGCCCGGCCAGCTGCCAGGCACGCACTTGGCGACAGGCCTGGGCCAGCACCCAGTCACCGACGCGGAGGATCTCGCCGGATTCTTCCAGCGAGGCGATGAACTCCTGCGGCGGCACCAGTGCACCGTCCTGGCGCCAGCGCAGCAGGGCTTCGACGCCGACCAGCTGCGGCCGGTCCTGGTCGATGCGGTAGATCGGCTGGTAGTGCAGGACGAACTGGTCGCGGTCGAGAGCCTGGCCGAGGGCGCTTTCCAGCTCCAGCTGGTGCCGCGCGCTGGTCTGCAGTTCGGCGCTGTAGCGGGCGAACTGCGCCTTGCCGGCCTGCTTGGCGCGGTACAGGGCGAGGTCGGCGGCCTGCAGGGCATCCTGCGAGGCATCGCTGGCCTGCAGCGCGGCAATGCCGATGCTGGCGCTGACCACCAGGGTTTGCTCGGCCAGGTGCAGCGGCAGGTGCAGGCTGTCGAGCATGCGCTGGGCGACCTGCTCGGCGTCGCTGGCGTGGGCCAAGTCGCAGAGCAGCACGACGAATTCGTCGCCGCCAAAACGGCACAGGTGATCGCCGGGGCGCAGGCACTGGCTGAGGCGCCGGCCGACCTCGACCAGCACCTGGTCGCCGCAGGCATGGCCGAGGCTGTCGTTGATCAGCTTGAAGCGGTCGAGGTCGATGAACAGCAGAGCGGCCTCGCGTGCCCCAGCCTTACCCAGTTGCTGCAGCGCCTGCGGCAGCAGCTCATCCAGACGCAGGCGGTTGCCCAGGCCGGTCAGCGGGTCGTGGCGGGCGGCGTGGCGCAGCTGCTGCTCGACCGCCTTGCGTGCGCTGATATCGCTCTGCGAGCCGGCGATACGCCGTTGCCCGTCGGCATCGGTCTGCGCCACGCCGCGGGCCAGCACCCACAGGTAGTCGCCGCGGCTGCGGCGCATGCGGTACTCGTGGTGCACCAGGGCGCTGGCGCCGCTGAGGTGCGCGTCGATGGCCTGACGCAGGCCGGGCAGGTCGTCCGGGTGAACCCGCGAAAACCAGCTGGCGCTGCCTTCGCCGAGGCTGTCGCGACTGAGGTCGAGCATGCCCGCCCAGCGTTCCGAGACGTACAGCCGGTCGTGTTCCAGGTGCCAGTCCCAGATGCCGTCGTTGGCCCCGCGCAGGGCTCGGGCGAAACGCGCCTCGCTGTCTTCCAGGGCCTTGCGCTGGGCGGCGCTGTAGGTGTCGATGGCCAGGGTCATGTCGAAGAACACCGCTTTCAGCAGGCTGGCGTATAGGGTGCGCTGGGCGTCATCGGGGAACAGCTCGCTAAGCATCGAATCGAGGTACAGGCGATAGCCGCCCAGGTACCACTTCAGCTCCACGCCAGCGAGCTGGTGGATCAGGCCGATGCGCAGGCGACTGGCCACATAGTCGCCGTCATAGGGGCCGCGCCACAGGCGCTGGTAGTAGTCCAGCTGGCTGTGTTTGAGGCGGCTCAGGGTGCTTTCGTTGCTGATCAGGCTGGCCGGGCCAGGGAACTCGCCCAGGTGCTGGTAGAGCCGCTCGACGAAAGCCTGCTGTGCCGGCGCCATGCTTTCGGCCACGGCATTCAGGCGTGTCGCATCGTCGCTCTGCCAGCCGAGCAGGCGGCATCGTTCATCGGCCTCGGCCTGATCCAGACCGATGCGCCGCATCAGCTCCTGGAGTGCTGCAATCGAGCCCATATGTTCTCCCTGTTGTTTTTCGCGGGCATAAAAAAAGCGCCGGACGCCACGTTCTCGGGGAACGGGGCGTCGCGGCGCTTCGTCTTGCAGGCCCTTATGTCCTGCCCGGCAAAGCCGGTCTCCGCTACTGGGCGGAACCTACTGCGGTGTCTTCTACCTTATTGCGTGGATGCTGACAATTCGCCTAACAGCTGCTCCAGGCGTTGGCGCAGGTCCGCCAGATCGCGCGACTTGAAGGCATGCCGGGAGCGTTCGAGCACCTCGATGGCATCGGCCAGGGTCGCATGCAGGGCCGCGTGGGCCGGCAGCGGCCAGTCCTGCAGCCAGCGGCACAGCGGTGCCTGGCTGCAGTCTTGCGGGCGCGCCAGTACGCTGCAGTCCAGCCCGTCGTCATGCAGCAGGCGTCGTACGCGGCAGGCCATCTGCTGGTCGTTATGGGTGATCAGGATGCTGGGGATCGTTCGCGGCATGACTGCGGGACGCGCGCTGGTTTTGATGGCGCCACTCTAGGTGGCCCTTGGCCAGCTGGCTTTGACCTGAATCAAAGCCATGGCTGCCAATGGTCGCGTTCAGTTCTCGCTGAGCACATGCAGGTTGCCGCCGTCGCCGACGTCGCCATGGCCGAGCTTGATGCGCAGGGTCAGGTCGGTGCGTGAGTCGGCGTTGCGCACCGCCTCCTCGAAGCTGATACGGCCGCTCTCGAACAGCTCGTAGAGGTGCTGGTCGAAGGTCTGCAGGCCCTGTTCGCGGCCGCGACCGATGGCCTCGCGCAGGTCGTCGAGCAGGCCGCGCTGGATCAGGTCGCGGATATGCGCGGTGCCCAGCATCAGTTCGACCACCGCCACCCGGCGCTGGTCGAGGGCTGGCACCAGGCGCTGGCCGACGATGGCCAGCAGGTTCTGCGCCACGTCGGCGAGGATCTGCGTGCGCGCCTCCTCGGGGAAGAAACGCACGATGCGTTCCAGCGCGTGGCTGGTGCTGGTGGCGTGCAGGGTGGCCAGGCACAGGTGGCCGGTTTCCGCGTAGTGCAGGGCGTGCTGCATGGTGTCGAGGTCGCGGATCTCGCCGAGCATGATCACGTCCGGCGCCTCGCGCAGCACGTTGCGCAGGGCATCGGCGAAGCTGTGGGTGTCCAGGCCGACTTCGCGCTGGTCGATCACCGAGCGCTGGTGCTGGTGGAGGAACTCGATCGGGTCCTCGATGCAGATGATGTGCCCGGACTTGTTGCGGTTACGCAGGTCGAGCATGGCCGCCAGGGTGGTCGATTTGCCCGAGCCGGCCGCGCCGATGATCAGGATCAGGCCGCGGTCGAGCAGTGCCAGCTTGCCCAGCTGAGGCGGCAGGCCGAGGGCTTCCAGGCTGGGGATCTGGCTCTTGATCAGGCGCACCACCATCGAGACTTCGCCGCGCTGGTAGTAGATGTTGATGCGAAAGCGCCCGGAGCTGGCGACGCTGACCGCCAGGTTCATCTCCAGGTCGCGCTCGAACTCGGCGACCTGGCGTTCGTTCATCAACTGATAGGCCATCTGCCGTACCTCGCCTGGCCCCAGCGGCGCAACCGGCAACGGCACGGTATGGCCTTCGAGCTTGATCTGCGGCGGCGTGCCGACGCTGAGGAACAGGTCAGAGCCGCCCTTCTCATAGAGCGTCTGCAGCAGCGGGTAGACATCCGGCTGGGTGGCGGGCGTGAGCGGATCGGTCATGGCGGCTCCGGGGCTGAGCGAGAAAGCTGCCTTCAGTACAGTGCATGCGCGGGCATTCGACCAGGCGGCCGCTCCGCACGCTTTCGCCGTGCCGGCCTTGGCCCCTTGCTGGTAACCTGACGCTCTTTGCAAACTGCCCGGCAGCCCATGCTCAACCTCTTCCACGCCCCCGACCTGGAAACCCTTGGCGCCCTGGCCACGCGCCTGCTCGCCCAGCCGCAACGCGACCTCTTCGCCCCGGCGCGGGTGGTGGTGCCGAGCCAGGGCATCGGCCGCTGGCTGACCCTGCAGCTGGCGCGCGAACAGGGCATCGCCATGCAGCTGGAGGTGCAGTTGCCCTCGGCTTTCGTCTGGGAGCTGTCGCGGCTGGTGCTCGGTCAGTTGCCGGAGCAGTCCGCCTTCACTCCGCTGACCCTGAGCTGGCGCCTGTATGACTGGCTGTGCGAGCCGGCCAATCTCGAGCGTGCGCCGCGCCTGGCGCGTTATCTGGAAGGCGGCGACGAGCGCCGCCGGCTGTCCCTGGCCACGCGCATCGCCGACGTGTTCGACCAGTACCTGCTGTATCGCGACGACTGGCTGGCTGCCTGGGAGCGTGGCGAGCTATGTGACCTCGGCGCCGATGAAGCTTGGCAGGCTCTGCTCTGGCGCGAGCTGACCGCCGATGGCCACCCGCACCGGGCACGCCTGCTCGATGATCTGCTGCAGCGCCTGTACGACAACACGCCGATTGCCGGTCTGCCCGAGCGCCTGCTGGTGTTCGGCATCAGCAGCTTGCCGCCTCATCACTTGCGCGTGCTCGAAGGCCTGGCGCGGCATACCGAGGTGGTGATCTTTGCGCTCAACCCGTGCCGCGAGGCCTGGGGCGAGATCCGTGATATCCGCGAGCTAGCCAAGCAGCCGGAGCTGAGCCCGGACGAGTGGTATCTCGACGTCGGCCACCCGCTGCTGGCCAGCCTCGGCAAGCAGGGGCGCGACTTCTTCGACAGCCTGTTCAGCCTGGCCTCGGCCGAGGGCGGGCAGGAAACCGGGCTGTATTCGGAAGACGCCGACCTGGTGGATGACAGCCTGCTGCACGCCCTGCAGCACGATATCCTGCGGCTCAGAACGCGTAGTGCGGACGAGCGTATCGAGCTGCGCGCAGACGATCGCTCGCTGGAGCTGCATATCGCCCACTCGCCGCTGCGCGAAGTGGAAATCCTGCATGACCAGCTGCTCGCCCGCTTTGCCGCCGAACCCAGCCTGACCCCGGATCAGGTGGTGGTGCTGACCCCGGATATCGAGCGTTACGCGCCCTACATCGAGGCGGTCTTCGCCCCGCGCGAAGGCGCACCGCGCATCCCCTTCAGCCTGGCCGACCGCAGCCTGCGTGCCGAGCTGCCGCTGCTGGAAGCTTTTATCGACCTGCTCGTCCTGCCCGAGAGCCGCTTCGCCGCCGAGGAAATCCTCGCCTGGCTGGAGCAGCCGGCCATCGCCCGCCGCGCCGGCATCGAGCAGGAAGACCTGCCGCTGCTGCGCGACTGGCTGCGCGACGCCGGCGTGCGCTGGGGCCGCGATGCCGGCCACCATGCCGCTCTCGGCCTGCCGGAGGACAACGCCTTCACCTGGGCCCAGGGCCTCGACCGCCTGCTGCTGGGTTTCGCCGCGCCGCCACAACTGGCCGGCGATGGTATTCCCCTACTTGGCGACAGCCTGCCGCTGGATGCCCTGGAAGGCGCGCGTGGTCAGCTGCTCGGCCGCCTGTGCGCCTTCGTCGGCAAACTCGCCGGCCTGGCCGAGAGCCTGCAGCGTCCACGTCCGCTGGCGGACTGGGCGCTGGATCTGCAGGCGCTGATCGACAGCCTGTTCGACGAGCGCGAAGCCGGCGACACCCTGCTCCTGCTCAGCCAGGCCTGCGCCGCCCTCGCCCGCCAGGCCGCGGATGCCGGCATCGCCCGGCCGCTGGAGCTGGCCCTGGTGCGCCAGCAACTGGGCACGGCGCTGGAAGCCGGTGGCGGTGCCTCTGGCTTTCTCACCGGCGCGGTGACCTTCTGCACCATGGTGCCGATGCGCAGCCTGCCGTTTCGCCTGGTCTGCCTGCTCGGCCTGGACGACGGCGCCCTGCCACGGCGCACGCCGGCGGCCGGCTTCGACCTGATCAGCCACAAGCCCCGCCGTGGCGACCGCGCGCGGCGCCTGGACGACCGCTACCTGCTGCTGGAAACCCTGCTCTCGGCGCGCGACGGCCTGTACCTCAGCTACGTCGGCCGCGACCCGCGCGACAACGCCGTGCTGCCGCCCTCGGTGCTGGTCAGCGAATTGCTCGAAGCCGTCGACCTCACCGCCGTCGCTTTCCGTAGGAGCGAGCTTGCTCGCGATCCCGGCAACTCCGAAACATTGCGAGCAAGCTCGCTCCTACAGGAGCAGAAAGCCAGCGCTGCAATCACCGTCGCCCATCCGCTACAGCCCTTCGCCCCTGGCAACTTCCAGCAAGCCGGCCAGCAACTGGGCTTCGTCAGTTCCTGGTTCCGCGCCGCCCAGCGCCTGGCCGAGGCGCCGCTGCTGACCCCGCCGCCGTTCATCACCCAGCTGCCGGAGCCGGGCGAGGACTGGCTGACCATCGAGCCGGCACAGCTGCTGCTGTGCTTCCGCAATCCGGCGCGCTTCCTCCTCGAACAACGCCTGGGCCTGCGCCTGGCCGATGCCGAGGAAGCCATCGCCGCGGACGAGCCGTTCGCCCTTGAAGGCCCGGCCCGTCGCGGCCTGCGCCACCTGGCCCTGCAGGCGGTGGAGCGCGACTGGACTGAACAACAGGAACGGCGCATCGCCCGCGCCGCCGGCTGGCTGCCCACCGGTGAGCTGGGCCACGCCCTGTGGGGCAAGCTGCGCGGCCCGGTGCGCGCCTTCGCTCCACGGCTGTTCGAGGCGCGGCCCGAGGACGCGCCGCAACCGTTGCTGGTGGATATCAGCCTGTCCGGCGTGCGCCTGCATGGCTGGCTGGACGGGGTGACTTCCAGTGGCCTGTTCGACTGGCGCCTAAATGCGCCGAGCGCCTGGGACCTGCCCGGCTTCTGGCTGCGCCACCTGCTGCTCAACGTCGCCGCCAGCGAGGGCATCGCCCGCGACAGCCTGCTGGTCTCGCCGGCCGGCGACTGGCAGCTCGGCGCCCTGGCCAACCCGCGCGAACTGCTCGAACCCTGGCTCGCCGCCTACCGCGAATCCCTCAGCGCGCCGCTGCCGTTCCTGCCGCGCAGCAGCTACGAATTCGCCAAGGCGCTGGTCACCCCCAGCGCGCGCAGCAAGAAGGAACCCATCGACGCGGCGCGGGCCAATGCACAAAGCGCCTGGCTTGGCGCCGACTTCAGCCCGATCCCCGGCGAAGCCCTCGACCCCTGGAACGCCCTGGCCTTCCGCGAGCGCGAACCGCTCGGCGAGCGCTTCGAACAACTGGCCGAACAACTGCTCGGCCCGGCGTTGCTGGCCCTGGCCGCCGACGAGGACGACGCATGAGCCTCGACCTGCAGACTTCCTCCTTCACTGGCCGCTCGCTGATCGAGGCCAGCGCCGGTACCGGCAAGACCTGGACCCTGACCGCGCTGTACGCGCGCCTGCTGCTGGAGCAGCAACTCAGCGTCAGCCAGATCCTGGTGGTCACCTACACCACCGCCGCCACCGCCGAGCTGCGCGAGCGCATCCGTGCGCGTCTGGCCGAGTTGCTGGCGGTCTATGAAGGCACGCCGAGCAACGATCCCTTCCTTAGCGAGCTGCACAGCCGCCATCCCGGCGAGGAGGCGCGCCGCCGCCTGCTGCTGGCCGTGCATGGTTTCGACGAGGCGGCCATCTTCACCATCCACGGCTTCTGCCAGCGCGCCCTGCAGGATGCCGCGTTCGAGGCCGGCGGCGACTTCGACAGCGAGCTGACCCAGGACGACCGCGAGGTGCTCGACGCCCTGCTCGCCGATGCCTGGCGCCATGTGCTGGCGGCGGCCGACCCGGCCTGGGCGCGCTTCCTGGCCAAGCAGAAGATCACCCCGGCTACCCTGCGCCAGGCCCTGCGCAGCCACCTGGGCAAACCTTATCTACGTATCGAGCCGCGCGAGACCTTGAGCGGTGATGAGCTGAACGCCGCCAGTACTGCCTGGGAGCGTGCCGAACAGCTGTGGCGCGAACAGGGTGCGGCCTTCGTCGCGATGCTGCGCGAGCATGGCGGGCTGAGCCAGAGCACCCACAAACTAGCCAAATTGCCGGTGTGGGCGGCCGAGCTGGACGCCTATTTCGCCGACCCGGCGGCGTTGTTCGAGCAGCCCGATGGCCTGGCCAAGTTCGGCGCGGCGGCACTGCACAAGGCTACCAAGAAGGGCTTCGACGCACCGCAGGGCGCCCTGGCCGAGGCCTTCGATCTATTGAGCGAAGCGCTTGGTGCTGCCGTGCCGGTCGGCCGCCAGCGCCTGATCGCCCTGCAGGTCGAACTGCTCGACAAGCTCAACGCCGAATTGCCGGCGCGCAAGGCGGCGCAGCGCCTGCTGGCCTTCGACGACCTGCTCAATCGCCTGAACGAGGCCTTGAGCGGCCCGGCCGGCGCCGACCTGGCCGCGACCCTGCGCACCCAGTACCCGCTGGCGCTGATCGACGAATTTCAGGACACCGATCCGGTGCAGTACCAGATCTTCGATCGCATCTATCCGGTAGTGCCGGGCGTAGCGAGCGGCTCGCTGGCAAGGAAGGCTTCGAGCGAAGACCGAGAGAGTACAAGCGGTACGGCGAGGTCTGAGCGAGAAACTGACGCCGCCAGCGAGTCGCGCAGTAGCCCGGGTGGTGACCTGTGTTTCGTCGGCGACCCCAAGCAGGCCATCTATGCCTTCCGTGGCGCCGACCTGGCCACCTACCTCACTGCCCGCGATGCGGCCGCGCGGCGCTACGACCTGCCGTTCAACTACCGCTCCACGCCACAGTTGATCGATGCGCTGAACCGCCTTTTCGACCGTCCGCAACCGTTCGCCGAACAGGGCCTGGACTACCCGCCGGTCAGCGCCGGGAAAAAATCGCGGGCAGATCTGGTGCTGCCGAACGAAGCCAACGGCGTGCCACTGGCGCTGGTCTGGCTGGGCGACGACGGCCTGAACAAGGGCCGCGCCGGCGAGATCGCCGCCATCGACACCGCCCAGCGCATTGCTGGCTTGCTGGCCGCTAGTGGCGAGGGCACGGCCTATTTCGACAAGGACGGACAGCGCACCCCGCTCAGGGGCGGCGATATCGCCGTGCTGGTCGCCAGCCACCGCGAGGCGGCGAGCATCGCCGAGCAGCTGGCGGCCCGTGGCGTGCCCAGCGTACGGCGTGGCCGCGACAGCGTGTGGCACAGCGAAGAAGCCGCCGAGCTGGCTGCGGTGCTGGCCGCTTACGCCGAGCCGGGCCGCGAGGGCGTGCTGCGCTATGCCCTGGCCAGCCGCCTGCTCGGCCGCGATGCCGCGCAGCTGGCGCGCTGCCAGGACGATGAACGGGCCTGGGACAAGGAACGTGCCGACGCCGAGCAGTACCACCAGCTGTGGCAGCAGCACGGTTTCATGCGGGTGTTCAGAACCTGGCTGGATCAGGAACAGGTAGCCGAACGCCTGCTGGCCGGCATCGACGGTGAGCGTCGGCTGACCAACCTGCTGCACCTGGCCGAGCTGCTGCAGACCGAGAGCCTGCAACGTCCCGGCCTGGAGGCCCTGCTCGCCTGGTTCAACGGCCAGCGCGGCAGCGAGGGCGCCGGCGAGGATGCCCTGCTGCGCCTGGAAAGCGATGCCGAGCGGGTGCAGATCGTCACCATCCACACTTCCAAGGGTCTGGAATACCCGCTGGTGTTCTGCCCCTTCCTGTGGGACGGCCGCCTGCTCGGCCAGCACACCGACAGCGCCCGTTGCCATGACGAACACGGCCAGCCACTGCTCGACCTGGGCAGCGCGCGTCTCGCCGAACGACTGCAGACGGCCCGGCGCGAAGTATTCGCCGAGAAGCTGCGCCTGGCCTACGTCGCCCTGACCCGTGCCGAGCACCGCCTGTGGCTGCACTGGGGCCCGGTCGCCGTGCCCAAGCCGAAGAAGGATGGTGGCCTGCCTGACGAAGGCCTGCACAGCAGCGCTCTGGCCTGGCTGCTACACGGCCGTGAGCTGGGCGGCGAGGATGCCCTCGCCGAGCTTGCCGGTCACCTCAACGACAAATCCGCCAGCGCCCTGGCTGGCGAGCTGGACCAACTGGCCGAGGGCAGCGCCGGGATGATCGCCCGCGTGCCGTTGCTCAATCGCGAGGCCAATGCCGCTGGCGAACAGCGCGCCGCGCCGCCGGCCCAGTTGCAGCACTTCCAGCGCAGCCTGCACAGCGCCTGGCGCATCGGCAGCTTCTCCGGCCTGGCCGCCGGCATGCATATGGAGGCACCGGATCGCGACGGCCTGGTCATGTCCGCAGCCAGCGAGCCCGGCAGCGGCTTCTTCGCCTTCCCCCGTGGCGCGCGCGCCGGTACCTGCCTGCACGCCATTCTCGAAGACTGGGCGCGCGGCAAGGCGCCGTTGGCCGAACTGGTCGAGCCGGCGCTGAGCGCCCATGGCATCAACGCCGAGCTGTGGACGGCCATCGCCAGCGCCCATCTGCAGCAGGTGCTCGACAGCGACCTGGACGGCAGCGGCCTGACCCTGGCCAGTCTGCAGGCGGCGCGGCGTCTGCCCGAGCTGGGCTTCACCTTCCCGGTGGCCGACCTCGACGTGCAGCGCTTGCGCGCGATTCTGGTCGACCCGGCCATGGGTCTGGCCGAGCCGCTGCGCCAGGCTGCCGAACGCCTGGAGTTCGACAGCCTCAAGGGCTTCCTCAAGGGCTTCATCGACCTGACCTTCGAGCACGACGGGCGCTGGTACATCCTCGATTACAAGTCCAACTGGCTCGGCCCGGACGCCAGCCACTATGGCGGCGAGCGCCTGCTGCAGGCCCTGGCCGGCGAGCATTACTACCTGCAGTACCTGATCTACCTGGTGGCGCTGCGGCGTTTCCTCCGTCAGCGCCTGGCCGACTTCCACGACGAGCAGCTGGGCGGTGCCTACTACCTGTTCCTGCGCGGCATGCCCCAGGCCGGCGTGTACTTCGCCCGGCCCAGCGATGCGCTGCTGGATGCGCTGGATCGTCTGTTTGCGGAGGGCCAGTGATGCGGCGTACGCGTAGCCCGGATGCAATCCGGGGAATTCCGCACCCGGATTGCATCCGGGCTACGGCTGGTCTGGGGTGGCTACGATGAGTCTGTTGGATCTGCCATTTGGCCCGCTGGAACGGGCGCTGGTCGACAGCCTGCGCCGTCTGGATGCCACTGCGCCTGATAGCGTGTTGGCCGCCGCCGCGCTTTGCTGCGAGGCGCTGGGCAAGGGTGATGTGTGCCTGCCGTTGGCGCGCCTGGCCGGGCAGCGACCCTGGCCGGAATTCGCCTTTGTCCTACCCGCCCTGGCTGAGTGGCGTAAGCAGCTGGAAGTCTCAACCCTGGTCGGTGCACCCGGCGATTTCGCCCCGCTGATTCTTGACGGTTCGCGCCTGTATCTGGCCCGCTATCAAGCCTACGAAAGCCAGCTGGCCAGCCAGCTGCTGGCTCGCGCCGGCGACCTGCCAGAGGTCGACGAAGCAGTGCTGACGGAAAGCCTGGCGCGCCTGTTCGCTTTCAACCAGCAGCAACCCGACTGGCAGCGCCTGGCCGCCGCCCAGGCGGTGCGCCGCAAGTTGGCGGTGATCTCCGGCGGCCCCGGCACCGGCAAGACCACCACAGTCGTACGCCTGCTTGCCGCCTTGCTCGAACAACCGGGCGGCGCCCAGCTGGCCATCGGCCTGGCCGCGCCGACGGGCAAGGCGGCGGCACGCATGGCCGAGGCGATCCGCAATGCCAAGGCGGCGCTGCCGGTCAGCGAGGCGATCAAGGCCGCCCTGCCGGAAGAGGCGCGCACCCTGCACCGCCTGCTAGGCAGCCGTGGCGATACGCCCAAAGTGCGTCATAATGCGGCGCGGCCGCTGGCGCTGGACGTGCTGGTGGTCGACGAAGCCTCGATGGTCGACCTGGCGTTGATGGCCAAGCTGGTCGATGCCCTGCCGCCCCATGCGCGACTGATCCTGCTCGGCGACAAGGATCAGCTCGCCGCCGTGGAAGCTGGCGCGGTATTCGCCGAACTGTGCGAGGGCCGTGGTTTCGATGCCGAGGCGGTGACCGAGCTGCAGCGCATCACCGGGCAAAGCGTGCCGGTCGAGCCGCCGCGCTCCAGGCTGGGCGACGCCGTGGTGCTGCTGACTCACAGCCACCGTTTCGCTGGCGACAGCGGCATCGGCGAGCTGGCGCGGCGGATCAATGGCGGCGATGCCGCCGGCACGCTGAATCTGCTCAGGGAACAGCGCGCCGACCTGCACTGGCAGGCGCAGCCGACCCCCGCCACCCTGCTCGAACGTCTGGACCAGGGATATCGCCCCTACCTGCAGGCCGCGCGTACCGGCGATCCGGCCCAGGCCTTCGCCGCCTTCAACGCCTTCCGCGCCCTCACCGCCCAGCGTGAAGGGCCATGGGGCGTCAGCGGCCTCAACGAGGCGCTGGAGACGCGGATCAAGCGCCGTTACAGCCTGGCCGAGCGCGAGCGCTGGTACCCCGGTCGTGCGGTGATGGTGCGGCAGAACGACTATGCGCTGGGCCTGTTCAACGGCGATATCGGCCTGTGCCTGCACGGCGAGTATGGCCTGCGCGTCTATTTTGAAGGCGAGGATGGCTACCGTGCCTTCGCCCCGGCGCGCCTGCCCAGCCACGACAGCGCCTTCGCCATGACCGTGCACAAGAGCCAGGGCTCGGAATTCAGCGAAGTGCTGTTGGCCCTGCCGGAACTGCCCAGCCCGCTGTTGACCCGCGCGCTGTTCTACACCGGCATCACCCGCGCCAAGCACAAGGTGGAAATCTGGGGCCTGCCGGCGCGTCTGAGCGAGGCGGTGAACACCAAGGCCGAGCGCGCGGCGGGATTGGCCGAGCGCCTGGGGATGCAGGAGGTGCAACCTGGTGTATCACCGGCTCAGGGACAGTTGGACTTGTTTGGCTAAGCTGGTAGTACCTTGAATACCGGGCGGGTAATCCCGCTCAGCTCGGCCTTGGTTTGCTAGGTTAAGGAAGGCGCATGCGTGGAGTTGTGCTGTGTTTGCTGCTTGCCTGTCTGTGCCGCCCGGCACTGGCATCCGCCGAAACCATGCGTTTAGTAACCGGTGACGATTACGCGCCGTTCACCGGCCAGCAGTTGTCCGGGGGTGGGTTGCTGACACAGGTGGTGCAGGCCGCGCTGGCTCAGGTCGAGGTTAAAATCGAGCTGGAGTGGCACCCCTGGAACCGCGGCATGCAAATGACCCTCAAGGCTGAATACGACGCCACCTTTCCCTATGTCTACACGGATGAGCGTGGACAGAACTATCTGTATAGCGAACCCCTGGCAGTGATCGAACAACACCTGTTCAGTCGCGCAGGCGAAGTCTACGAAGTCAGTGACCTGGCCGCGTTGACCGGTAAACGTTTGTGCTACCCCCTGGGTTGGCAATTGCCGGCTGCGATTGAGCAGATGATTGAGCAGGGCTTGCTGACGCGTCACTCCCCGATAGGGCTGCCCCAGTGTGCTCGTCTGCTGTTGCTCAACCGCGATGATGTCTTTGTTGCCGATGGCATGATCGGTGCGGGCGCGCTGAGTCAGGCAGGCGCTTCGCCTAGCCAGTTCCACCGCTCACAGAGCACCTTCCCCTCGACCAGCCTGCACCTTCTGGTGTCTCGCCAGCACCCTCGAGCCGAGAAGCTTATCGCCTTGTTCAACCGTGGCTTGGCGTCGCTGCGCACGAGCAACCAGTACGAACAATTGGTTATCAACTACCTGAACGCGCAGACCGGGCCGTGACCGGTATTTGGCCTGTCCTCGGCTTGTCTGGGCAAGCAGCCGCTCTAGCGGCATAGATCCAGTTATCCCAATAGGACGTGACTTGTCGCCAAGTGTCGACAGGTCGCTTGGCTAAACTCGCCTGCCCCGGTTGCATCTGCCCGCCCGCTCGCGAAGAATGCGCCAAGCCCTGCCGGCCGTGGCGCCGGTGCACGATGGATTGCACGCAGATCGCAAGGAGTTGTACATGTTCAGCCGCCTCGCCAATGTCTTCAAAGGCATCCTCTCCCTGTTCATCAAGGACCTGGAGCGCCAGAACCCGGAAGCCTTGCTGGAACTGGAGCAGGAGAACCTGCGCAAGCAGATCGCCAACTTCAACCAGGGCCTGGCCGCCCACGCCGGCCTGGCCGAGCGCCTGATGAGCCAGGTGCGCAAGCAGGAAGCCGAGGAGCGCGAGCTGCACGCGCGCACCACCGCGCACCTGCGTGCCGGCAACAAATCCGCCGCCGCACAGAACGCCCTGCGCCTGCAGAGCCTGGCCCGTGAGCTGGAAGAGAACCGCCGCCAGTTGGCCCAGGCCGAAGAGACCTACCAGAACCTGACCAAGGCCCGCGAAGTGGCGGTGAACGCCGCGCGCAGCAAGATCGAGGCGCTCAAGGGCGCGATCAACGACATGCGCATGAAGACCGCCATGGCCGAGATGAACGAGATGGCCGCCGGCATGGTCAGCACCATCGGCGGCTCCGGCGATACCCTCAACCGCCTGCACGAGATGGTCGAGGAAGAACGCACCAAGGCCGCCGGCCGCGCGCGCATGGCCCGCGACTCGATGGACATGAGCGAAGTGAACCTCAAGGAAGCCGAGATGGACGCTCTCGCCGACCAGGCCCTGGCCGAGTTCGCGGCCAAGGAAGGCATCGCCCTGCCTGGCGCCGAAGCCAGCGCGGCCCCCGAGGCCAATCGCAGCATGGGCGGCAATCCTCAGTCGGAAAGCCAGTAAGCCATGAGTGGGGCACAGGAAGTACCCAACAACTGGCTCGACGAACTGCGCCTGGCCTATGAAAGCGGCGCCCATGGCCAGTTCGTGCTGTACGGCAACGTTGCCGACCGCTTCCCCCTGGACGGTCGCCTGGTCAGCCTGACCCGTTACCTGGACGCCAAGCTGCTCGCCGCCTTCGACATCGTCTTTCTCTACGACCCGGGCAATGGCCTGAGCCTGTTGCGCGGCGGCGAGCGTTTCGCCGAATGGCCAGCGGCGGCGCAGATCCAGCCCTGGCCGCATGACCCGCGCGAGGCGGTGGAGCTGATCAGCCGCTACCTGCGCTACCGCGCCAATCTGCATGCCCTCGGCCGTGGCGACAGCGAGCATGTGGCGGTGATTTTGCGCGGCGCCGAGCTGGTGTTGCCTGCTAGCCTGCAGGGCGATTTCGCCACCGCCAGCCTGGCCAGCCTGGTGCGTGACTGGGCCGCCGAACCGCCGTTCTGCGACATGGCCTTCGCCAGCCTGCTGCTGGCCGACAACCTCAACGACCTGCACCCGCTGGTGGCCAACAACCCGCGTATCGACCGGGTGCAGGTGCCGCTGCCGGACGCCGCCAGCCTGCAGCAGTGCCTGGCGCAGCTGCAGGTCGATCACCCCAAGGCTTTTCCCAGCGAAGACTCCGGCGCGGTGCAAACCCTGGCTGGGGTCAGCCTCAGCGCCCTGGCCAGCCTGGTCAAGCGCCGTGCCCATCAGGGCAAGGTGCTCGGTGCGCAGGACTGGGTCGAAGCGAAAAAGGAGCTGGTCGAAGCCGACAGCGCCGGCCTGGTCGAATTCATCGAGTCCGAGCGCACCCTCGACGACTATCACGCCCAGGATGCGCTGAAGACCTGGCTGCGCCAGGACATGGCGCTGTGGCAGGCCAGTGATCTGCGCGCCTTGCCCAAGGGCTACATCTTTTGCGGCCCGGTGGGCACCGGCAAGACCTACCTGGTCGAGTGCCTGGCCGGCGAGGCCGGGGTGCCGGTGGTCAAGCTGAAGAATTTCCGCGACCGCTGGGTCGGTTCCAGTGAAGGCAACCTGGAGAAGATCTTCCGCCTGATCCGTGGTCTCGGGCGCTGCATCGTGTTCATCGACGAAGCTGACCAGACCCTCGGCAAGCGCGACGGCGGCAGCGGCGACAGCGGCCTGTCCGGGCGCATCTATTCGATGATCGCCCAGGAGATGGGCGACGCCGACAACCGCGGCAAGGTGATCTGGATTCTTGCCTCCTCGCGTCCGGACCTGATCGAGGTCGATCTCAAGCGCCCCGGCCGGGTCGACGTGAAGATCCCGCTGCTGCCGAGCACCACCGTCGAGGAAAGCGCGGCGCTGCTCAAGGCGCTGCTCAAGCGCTTCGACCTCAAGCTGGAGCTGGCCGAACTGGTCAAGCTCGACCTGCCGCTGCTGCTTACCCCCGGCGCCGCCGAGGCACTGGTGGTGAAGGTCTACCGCCAGGTGCGCACCAGCAAGCTGTCAGCCCTGGCTGCGCTCAAGCAGTGCCTGCAGGGCTACCAGCCGCCGGTCGCCGAGCAGGTGCTGCGCCAGCAGATGATCCTGGCCATCCGCGAGGCCACCGACGTGGCTTTCGTGCCCGAGCCCTTGCGCCATCTTGCCCAGGAGAGCGTCAGTCCATGAGTGTCGGGCGTTATCTGTGGTCTGCCTTCAATGCCCGCCCGCTGGGCATGCCGCTGCCGCCGAACTGGCTGGCGCTGGCTGCCGTCGGCCTGCTCGGCGCGTTCATCAGCCCCGGCTTCTGGGTGCTTGGCGCCGGCCTGGAGCTGGCCTACCTGGGCCTGCTGGCCAGCAGCAAGCGCTTTCGCAACGCGGTGGATGCCGGCGAAGTACGGGTCGATCCGGCCGAGCAGCGCTACGAAAACACCCTGGCCCTGCTTGGCGACAGCCAGCGCCAGCGCCAGCAGCGCATCGAAGGCCGCGCCCGCGAGGTGCTGCAACTGCTTTCCCGTTCGCCGCTGATGGCTTCGCATGCCGACAGCCTGGAGCAGCTGGTATGGCTCAACCTGCGCCTGCTGGTGGCCGGGCAGGCGCTCAGCGTGGTGGTCGACACTGCCGCCGCTGACAGCGCCGAACTGCAGCGCCAGGAAGAGCAGATCGACCAGCGCCTGGCCGCCAGCGATCTGGGTGACGAGCTACGGCGCAGTCTGGAGCAGCAGAAACAGGTGATCGACGCGCGCCAAGCCGCGCATGCCGAAGGGTTGCGGCGCAAGGAGCATGTGGACGCCGAGCTGGCGCGCATCGACCAGCAGATCGCCCTGATCCGCGAGCAGACCCTGCTGGCCACCGACGAGGAGCAGATCGGCACGGCGCTGAACGCCCTGACCTCCTCGTTCAACGAGGCCAGCCGCTGGCTCAACGACCAGCGCGACCTGCTCGGCGTGCTCGAACTCAACGAACAACAGAGCCTGCCGCGCTATGTGCTGCAGGAGGGTGGCAAGCCAGCCGCCAGGGAAGCCGTCAAACACTGAATAGGCTGGACATTGCCTGCCCGATACACGGCTTTGAATGGGTAGGCGCGCTTTTTGCCCCCTCTCCCGTTTACGAGAGAGGGTTGGGGAGATGGTTAGTGGGTTCACGCCCTCTCCCCCAGCCCCTCTCCCACAAGTGTGAGAGGGGAGTTTTCGAAGCCCGAGACCAGTTCTGAGCTCCACCGCGAAGATTTGCACACTGAATGGCGGGCCTTGAGCTCGCAACTGACAGGGAGACGCGTCATGTATTTAACCTCGTTCCGCCAGCGCCAACGCGGCAATGCCGCCGGCAAGCTGCTGACCATCGTGCTGGTGCTTGGCCTGCTCGGCCTCGGCGGCTGGCTGGTCAGCAAGGACATGCTCAAGCAGGGCGGCGACAGCCCGCTGAGCAGCCTGCCGAGCAGTCTCGGTGGCGGCGTGGCAGTGCCCGAGCCGGCCGAACCGGTGATCGGCACGCCGGTGCTGCAGTCGGCCGCGCCCTATGAGATGAAGAACAACATCATCGACATCGATATGAGCGAGTACGCCGGCTATGGCGGCCTGATCGTCGCCAACGGTGGCCTGGCGCCCAACCCGGAGTCGATCTTCGCCAAGCAGTACGGCTTCCAGGTACGCCTGAACAAGGGCGAGAGCGAGGAATGGTCGGCGCTGAACAACGGCCAGATGGCCGCCGTGGCGACCACTGCCGATGTGCTGGCCGTGCTCGGCCGCCAGTTCGAGGTCACGGTGCCGGCGCAAATCGCCTTCTCCCGCGGCGCCGACCAGGTGGTGGTGGACAGCGATATCGCCAGCATCAACCAGCTCAAGGGCAAGGTGCTCGGCGCCAGCCAGTTCAACGAGAGTGAGTTCTTCATTCGCTACCTGGCCTCCGAGGCCGGTGTGCCGGTCAAGGTGCTGCGCGATCTGGAAAGCCGCCCGGCACCCAACGAACTGGGCCTGGTGTTCTACGAGGATGCCTTCATCGCTTGCGATGCCTACGCCGCCGAGCTGAGCGGCAATGGCCGGCTGAACGGCTGCGTCGGCTGGTCGCCGCGTACCGACGAAGTAGTCGCCGAGTCTGCGGGTGCGGCGAAGATGCTGGTGTCCAACCGCAACCTGCTGGTGGTCGCCGACATCCTGGTGGTCAACAAGGGCTTTGCCACGGCCCATCCAGACAAGGTCAAGGGCCTGGTCCACGGCCTGCTGGAAGGCAACCGCCTACTGCGTGACGACCCGCAGACCCATGCTGGCGTGGTCGCCCAGGCGTTCGGCTGGACCCAGCAGGAAACCCTCGACGAGCTGAGCAAGGTGCACCTGAGCAACCTGCCGGAGAACCTCGCCTTCTTCGACGGCAGCATCGACTCGGCCGGCTCTTTCCAGGGCATCTTCCAGTCCTCGGTGCTGGCCTACGGCGCGTTGATCAAGAACCCGGCCGACCCGGCGCGTTTTGCCAATGTGCAGCACCTCAAGGCGCTGGATGCCGGTGGTCAGTTCAAGGGCCAGAGCATCTCCATCGCGCCGATCCGCACCAGCGGCAAGGTGGCCCTGGAAGGCGACGCGCTGCTGAGCAAGGACATCCGCTTCTTCTTCGAAGCCAACTCGGCCGCGCTGGACAAGCAGGCCAAGGCCAACCAGGACTACCTGGACACTATCAAGAAGTTCCTCCAGGTCAGCCCCGGCTCCATCGTTTTGCTGCGCGGCCACGTGGACAACGCCATGGTCGCCGACTTCGAGCGCCAGGGCGGTCCGGCGCTGGTCAAGAGCATGGCACTGAAGGCCATGGAGCTGTCGCGCCAGCGCACCCTGGCGGTCAAGGAAGCCCTGCTGGCCCGCCACCCCGGTATCGCCGACGACCGCATCGAACTGGTAGGCCGCGGCTGGGAAGAACCGATCGGCCAGGACAGCGAGCAGAACCGCCGCGTCGAGGTGCAGTGGTTCACCCTGGAGTGACGGGCTGAGGCGGTGCCTGGCCTGCAGCCAGCGCCGCACGAATAGAGAAAAAACACCGGCGCATTGCCGGTGTTTTTCATTGTGCTGGATACGACGAGCAGGCCGCTGTTGCCTGCTGGTCCGCGCGAAGAAGCGGCTGCAGTTGGCCCTGCCGAAGCAGACGCGGGGATTGCGCGGCGCGCGGCTTAGGCCTAGGATGCGCGCCTTCTTCCCTCAACCGACAGCAAAGGAGGCACATCATGCAGCAGCTGATCACCCTTTGCAGGTCGCGTCTGGTCTGATTCTATCCGCCGCTTTCGCTGCGGCGCGCTTCACCCGGCCCGGTCCTGCCACTCCCAACATTTTCGTTTCCACCCATAGGGATTGGACCATGGGCAATTGCATCCGTAATCTGTCTGACGGCGTCGTATTGATCGCCGCGGACGACACCTGGATTGAAGGAAAAGCGATCCAACAACTCGAAACCACCGCTCGCCTGCCGGGCATGCAACGGGTGGCCGGCATGCCGGACCTGCACCCGGGGCGCGGCTATCCGGTCGGTGCGGCGTTCTTTTCCATCGGCCGTCTGTACCCGGCGCTGGTCGGCAACGACATCGGCTGCGGCATGGCGCTGTGGCGTACCGACATACCGACGGCCAAGCTGCACCTGGACAAGCTGGAGAAGCGCCTGGGCAGCCTCGATGCGCCGCTCGACGAGGACTGGGCCGAGGCGATTGCCGCCTTCGGCCTGCCAGCCTGCGGTCACGAGCGCTCGCTGGGCACCATCGGCGGCGGCAACCACTTCGCCGAGCTGCAGCAGCTCGACCTGAGCTATGACGATGCCGCGCTGGAGCGGCTTGGCATCGCCCGCAACCGCCTGCTTCTGCTGGTGCATAGTGGCTCGCGCGGGCTGGGCGAGGCGATCCTGCGCGAGCAGGTCGACCTGTTTGGCCATGCCGGGCTGGAGGCTGGCAGCGAGGCCTGCACACATTATCTCGCGCGCCACGACGGCGCCCTGCGTTTTGCCGAGGCCAACCGCCAGCTGATCGCCCGACGCATGCTGGAGCGCCTGCGTGCCGACGGCGAGCCGGTGCTGGACGTCAACCACAACCTGGTGTCGCCGGCGCGCATCGACGGTCGCGATGGCTGGCTGCACCGCAAGGGCGCCACGCCATCGGACCAGGGGGTGATGGTGATCCCTGGTTCGCGCGGCGACTTCAGCTACTTGGTCGAGCCGCTTGCCGACGAGCGCAACCTGCTGTCCCTGGCCCACGGGGCCGGGCGCAAATGGATGCGCAGCGAGTGCAAGGATCGCCTGGCGTCGCGCTACAGCGTCGAGCAGCTGGCTCGCACGGCGCTGGGCAGCAGGGTGATCTGCGCCGACCGGGCGTTGATCTACGAGGAGGCGCCGGAGGCCTACAAGGCTATCGATTCGGTGGTCGGCGCCCTGCGTGAAGCTGGGCTGGTGCGGGTACTGGCACGGCTGAAGCCGGTGCTGACCTACAAGACGCGAGGAGGGTGCTGCTGATGATCCTCCTGCAATTGTCGGCGGGCCAGGGCCCCGAGGAATGTGCACTGGCGGTGGCCAAGGCGTTGCGTCGGCTGCTGGCGGAAGCCGAGGCGGTGCGGGTCGAGGTACGTGTGCTGGAAGAGGAAGCCGGGGTGTCGCGAGGCACCTTGCGCTCCGTGCTTGTGGCGCTGCAGGGTGAGGGCGCCGAGGTGCTGGCCGAGGCCTGGAGCGGTTCGCTGCTGTGGATCTGTGCCAGCAGTTACCGGCCGAGCCACGGGCGCAAGAACTGGTTCTTCGGCGGGGCGCGCTTTGCCGCGCCGTCGGCCAGCCTGGAGAGCGAGGTCCGCTTCGAGACGCTGCGCTCGTCCGGCCCGGGGGGCCAGCACGTCAACACCACCGATTCGGCGGTGCGTGCCACGCACCTGGCCAGCGGCATCAGCGTTAAGGTGCAGAGCGAGCGCAGCCAGCATGCCAACAAGCGTCTGGCCCTGCTGCTGATTGCCCTGCGCCTGGCCGAATGTGCCGAGGAGGCCAACGAGCAGCTGCGTGCCGAGCGACGTTTGCTCCACCATCGGCTAGAGCGTGGCAACCCGCGGCGTACCTTCCGCGGTGAGCGCTTCGCCGAATCAGCGCAATAAAAAACGGGGCCGTATGGCCCCGTTTTCTTTGCGCAATCCCGGCTTACTCGCCCGGAATATCCTTGCGCAGCTTGACCGGGTCTTCCTTGCGTCCGCGTGCGGTGCGCATGCGGATATTGAGCGCTTCCACGCCCAGGGAGAAGGCCATGGCGAAGTACACATAGCCTTTCGGCACGTGGATTTCGAAGGCTTCAGCGATCAGCACGGTGCCGACCACGGTGAGGAACGCCAAGGCCAGCATCTTCAGCGACGGGTGCTTGTCGATGAAGTCGCTGATGGTGCCAGCGGCCAGCATCATCACCAGCACGGCGACGATGATCGCGGCGACCATTACCGGTACATGGTCGACCATACCGACAGCGGTGATCACCGAGTCGAGGCTGAAGACGATATCGATGATGGCGATCTGGATGATGGTGCCGATGAAGTTGCGCGCGGCGGTATTGCCCGGCGTCTGCTCGGTTTCATCCTCGCCTTCCAGGCTGTGATACATCTCGGTACTGCTCTTCCACAGGAGGAACAGGCCGCCGAAGAACAGGATCAGGTCGCGTCCGGAGATGCCCTGGCCGAACAGTTCGAACAGGTCGCTGGTCAGGCGCATGATCCAGGTGATCGACAGCAGCAGGGCGATGCGGGTGATCATCGCCAGGGCCAGGCCGAACAGGCGGGTGCGCGCCTGCATGTGCGGCGGCATGCGGCCGACCAGGATGGCGATCATGATGATGTTGTCGATGCCGAGGACGATCTCCAGGGCAGTCAGGGTGAGGAAAGCAACCCAGATTTCCGGGCTGGTTAACCATTCCATATCAGTTCCTTGCTATTTAACGAGTCGGGCGGCGTTATCGCCGGCTAGGCGGCGCGATTCTAGCTGGCTTTAGGGGAAATTTCCGGCTGTGTTGGCATTCATCCGCTGAACAGCGGGAATACCCCCAGCAGCAGGGCGGCCAGGAGGATGGCCAGGCAGATCAGCACCGCCCACTTGAGGGTGAAACGCTGGTGGTCGCCGAATTCTATCTTCACCAAACCCACGAGTAAGTAGGTGGAGGGCACCAGCGGGCTGAGCAGGTGCACCGGCTGGCCGACGATCGAGGCGCGGGCCATTTCCACCGGGCTGATGCCGTAATGGCTGGCCGCCTCGGCAAGAACCGGTAACACCCCGTAATAAAAAGCGTCGTTGGACATGAAGAAGGTGAACGGCATGCTCACCAGCGCAGTGATCACCGCCAGGTACGGCCCCATCGACGGCGGGATGACGTCGAGCAGGCTCTTCGACATGGCCTCGACCATGCCGGTACCGGACAGGATGCCGGTGAAGATGCCGGCGGCGAAGATCAGCCCGACCACCGCCAGGACATTGCCGGCGTGAGCGGCGATGCGCTCCTTCTGCTGCTGCAGGCAGGGATAGTTGATGATCATGGCGATGCTGAAGGCGATCATGAACAGCACCGGCAGCGGCAGCAGGCCGGCGATCAGGGTGGCCATCAGGGTCGCGGTCAGCGCGCCGTTGATCCACAGCAGCTTGGGCCGGCGCGCCTCGGGGTACTGCGACACGCTGATCTCGGCGTGCTGCGTGGCATCGTCCGGCAGGTGCAGCACGCCGAGTCGCGCACGCTCGCGCTTGCCGTAGACCCAGGCGACACCGAACAGGGCGAGGCAGCCAACCAGCATGGCCGGGATCATCGGCACGAAGATGTCTGACGGATCGACCTGCAGGGCACTGGCAGCGCGGGCGGTGGGCCCGCCCCAGGGGGTCATGTTCATGATCCCGCCGGCGAGGATGATCAGCCCGGCCATGATCAGCGGGCTCATGCCCAGGCGGCTGTACAGCGGCAGCATGGCGGCCACGCAGATCATGTAGGTGGTGGCGCCATCGCCGTCGAGGGAGACGATCAGCGCCAGGGCGGCGGTACCCATGGACACCTTGAGCGGGTCGCCCTTGACCAGGCGCAGGATGGCGCGCACGGCCGGGTCGAACAGGCCGGAGTCGATCATCAGGGCGAAGTAGAGGATGGCGAACATCAGCATCACCCCGGTCGGGGCGAGCTTGCCGATGCCTTCGAGCATCATCGGGCCGATGCCGCTGGCGAAGCCGCCGATCAGGGCGAAGGCGATGGGGATGATGATCAGGGCGATCAGGGCGGACAGGCGCTTGCTCATGATCAGGTACATGAAGGTCATGACCATGGCGAAGCCGAGAATAGTCAGCATGGGAGTATCTCCGGTCGGGGGCTGGGCGAGTGGCGCTGGGATCAGCGCGCGGCGTGCGGCGAGCGGAGGGCAGGCGTGGAGCGGCCAGAGTGGCGGCAGGAACGAGGCATGGCAATCACCCATCTTGTTGTTGTCGGGGTTGGCCGGCTGCTGCGTGTAGACGCGCAGCCGGACGAACCGGTCTGTGCCGGTAGTGGGGCGATGCTAAGGGGCTAAGCTTTCAGCGGGCTTTCGCTAGCGTACCGTTCAGCGCAGCAGGGCCAGCACGACGAACAGGCTGAGCCCGGACAACAGGGTTTGCAGGGTGATTAGCCCCGCCATCAGTTGGCTGTCGCCACCCAGCTGGCGGGTCAGCACATA
The DNA here is from genome assembly GCF_014164785.1 of Aquipseudomonas guryensis. Classification (GTDB taxonomy): domain Bacteria; phylum Pseudomonadota; class Gammaproteobacteria; order Pseudomonadales; family Pseudomonadaceae; genus Aquipseudomonas; species Aquipseudomonas guryensis. Next base: position 1,196,423 of record NZ_JACJFN010000001.1, read on the forward strand.
GGCGGTGGGTGCCGTGGGCAGGGCGAAGAACAGCACCAGTACCGTGCTTTCCAGTGCAGGCAACTGCAGCAGACGCGCTACAGCCAGGGCCAGCAGAGGCATGCCGAGCAGGCGCAGGCCGCAGTTGCAGAGCAGGGCGGTTTTTTCTCCGGCCAGTTCCTGTGGGCGCAGGGCGGCACCGACGCAGAGCAGGCCCAGCGGCAGGCTGGCTGCGGCCAGCAAGCCGAGCAGACGATCGCTGCCACCGGGCAGGCCGATGCCGGCCAGGTTGACCAGTATCCCGGCGAGGCAGGCAAGGATCAGCGGGTTTTTCACTATCGGCCAGAGCAGGCTGCGCACGCTGACGCCTTGTTCGGCGGTGAGCGACCAGACTGACAGCACGTTTACCGCCGGCACCATCAGCGCCAGCAGCAGCGCCGCCAGCACCAGACCGGTCTGGCCGTGCAGGCTGCCGACCACGGCCAGGCCGAGGTAGGTGTTGAAGCGCAGGATGCCCTGGCTGAAAGCACCGAAGCGTGCCGCCGGCCAGCCGCGCAGGCGGCGCACCAGCAACAGGCCCAGCCAGGCGCCGCCGAGAGCGAGCAGCACGGCCAGGGCCAGGCGTGGCAGCGCCGGATTGTCCAGCGGCGCAGTGGCCAGGCTGCTGAACAGCAGGGCCGGGAACAGGATGAAGTAGTTGAGGCGCTCGGCGGCCGGCCAGAAGGCCTCACCTGGGAAGTTCCAGCGGCGCAGGGCGAGACCGCCGAGGATCAGGGCAAAGAGGGGCCAGAGGCTGTAAATGAGGATGGTCACGGGGGTTTCCGCTTCGTTCGAGCCATCATCTTGGGCAAAAGCCGGCGCTCAGGCTAGGGTCTGTGAAAAACTTCCGGAGAGTACCCGTGACCGATACCTACTGCGGCGGCTGCCATTGCGGCCACCTGCGCTACACCTTCGAGGCGCCACTGCAGGATATCGCGCACTGCCACTGCTCGATCTGCCGGCGCACCAGCGGTGGCATCGTCACTACCTGGCTGACGGTGCCGGCACAGAGCTTTCGCTGGCGCAGCGGTGAGCCGGCGGTTTACGCCTCTTCGCCCAGCTGCACACGCTATTTCTGTGGCCACTGCGGCTGCCACCTGACGCTGTTCACCACGCTGAGCCCGGATAGCCTGGATATCACCGTGGCCAGCCTGGATCACCCGGAGCTGGCCCCGGCCGAGCGGCATATCTGGGTGAAGAGTCGGCTGCCTTGGCTGCAGCTGGATCCGCAGTTGCCACAAGAAGACGAGGAGTTCATCCCCTGACGATCAGGGCAGCAGCAGCCCGCCGCCAGCCTTGTGCAGGTTGCGCAGGTGCGTGCCGAGCTGCTTGAGGTTGGCCTCGCCGGCCTCCAGTTCGGACAGGCGCTGCGGTTCGAGCAGGCGCCGCACTTCGCGGTCGAGGTCGTCGCTGAGCTGGCGCAGGGCCTGCTGGCGTGTCGTACTCTCCTGCTCCAGGCGTTGCCATTCGCTGCGTTGCGGTAGGCCGTAGCCGGCGTCGAGCAGTTCCGCCGGGCGGCTGAGGAAGCCGCTGTTGGCGAGGATCTGTCGCAGCGTGTTGTCGGCCTCGCCGAAACCGGGCTGGTGTTGCTCGCGGGCCTTGAGGTAGCGCTGCTTGAGGTCTTCCTGGGCCAGCAGCAGCTGGCGGCGCAAGGCGGCCTGTTCGAGCAGCAACAGGGCCGCGCTGGTGCGCAGGTCGGCGCGGGCGAACCAGTGGCGACGTTGCTCGGCCGGCAGCTGCAGCCAGTCTTCGACCTGCTCCTGCGGCACCGGCAGCTGGGCGCGTAGCACGGCGAACATGGCCTGGTAGCGGTCGCGGAAGGAATCGAAACGGTAGCCCAGGCGCAGCGCCTCGCGCGGGTCGGCCAGCACGCTGCGGTCGGCCAGACCGCGGCCTTCGAGGATATCCAGCAGGCCGTTGGGCATGATGCTGTCGAGGGCCTGTAGCTCATCGTGGCCGGTGCCGCTACGCAGCAGCTTGAGGGTTTCCACCGCGCAGTTGTTGGATAGGAACCAGTAGTCGCCGTCGTAGCTCCAGTGCAGCTCGGCGGCGCGTTCGACCAGCTGCTCCAGCTCGCTGCGTTGCAGCTTGAGGGGCACCGAGACCAGGCCGCGCAGCTCGACCTTGGTGTATTCCTCGATCACCTGGGCCAGCGGCAGGACGAACAGGCGCGAAGGGTAGGCTCCGGTCAGGCCGTCCCAGCTGGACAGCTGCACATCGCCGACGAAGGCGCGGTAGGACAGCACCAAGTGCTCCTGCAGATCCAGGCGGCAATCCGGACCACGCGGCCGTCCCGGCGCGCAGATCACCAGGCGCAGCATGCTGTGGCCCCAGCGGCTGGCCCACTGCTGGTTGGGCTCGGCGAGCAGGTAGTCGACCTGGTAGACCCGTTCGGGGTCGAGCTGGCCGAGAGGCTGGCGGGCGAAGTCGCGGCCGGCGTTGAGGTAGGCATAGCCATCGGCGCAGGCCTGCTGCTTGGCCGGCGTCCAGGCGAAATGCGTGGCGAAGTAGCGCTGCAGGGCCGGCCGGCGGCAGGCGTAGCTCGGGTCGAGGAGGAAGTACTCGAGATTCACCGCGACAAACTCGCGCGGATTGCTCAGCTCGTACAGGTCGGGGCTGCGGCTGTTCTGGCCGTTGTCCTGCTCGCGCCTGCCGCGTTTGCCAACCGCCTGTTGCCAGCCGGCCAGGTCGAGCAGGCGCGGGTCGTCGCTGAGGGTGAAGCGCCGTGCATCCTGGCCGCGGCATTCATCCGCCAGGCCGACCCTGCCATTGCTGGCGACGCGGCCCTGGCAGCGTTGCAGCAGGTGCTGTTCGGCAGCGGACCACAGGCGGGCACGGTCATACAGGTGGGTCAGCTCGTGGACTATGGTGGCGAGCACTTCGCGGCGCAGGGTGCCGTGGGGGCGGCCACTCGGTGCGTCGGCCTGCTGTGGGTCGAGCAGGTGTGGCAGCAGGTTGGTATTGAGGCTCAGGGCATCGAGACGGGTGATGCGCCCGTAGGCGTTGGCCGGCAGGTCATCCTGCCAGCCCACCCGTACCTGCCGATCCAGGCGCTGGATAAAGCTGGGCGGCAGTGTGGCTAGGGCCTCGTCGATCAGCTGCTGGCTGAGCTGGCGTTCGGCGGCGCTGAGTCCTTCACTGTCCAGGCTAAGGCGCAGTTCGGCCTGGACCGCCGTGGTGGTTGCCAGCAGCACGGCCAGCAGCCAGCGCACGACGGGTGTCCTCACAGGGCGAGGATGGCTTCGGCGAGTTCCTGGTCGGAGGCGCCGCGGGCTTCCGGCAGACGTTCACGCAGGGTGGCGAAGGCGGCCTCCAGCTCTGCACCGCGGATGTCACCGGCGCTGGCGACGAAGCTGGCGGCATCATCGCGGGCGGCGCGCACGACTTTCATATCGCGGATCGAGGTGGTGGTGTCAGAGGTGAAGTCGAAGCTGCGGTCCAGCGCACGGATGATGATGTTGCTGGTGGCCACCAGAGTTTGCGCCTGGACGCTGACGGCGCCAAGGCAGAGGGTGGCAGCGAGAAGGGTGGGCAACAGGTTACGCATGACAACTCCAGATAAGCAGGGAACCTGCCTATTGGACGAAAATAGCCTGCGCCAGTTCAAGTCCGATGACCTGCGGCCGCGACGGCGTTCACGCAGGCCACCGCCAATCTTGTGAGCGCGGCTTTAGCCACGCTGGGCTAAAGCTGCACGGCATTGCGGATAAATCCGCTCTCACAGAGGCGTGTCCGACTTAAGTCGGTGCGCGCAGCCTTCAGAGTACGAGAATGGCCTGGGCCAGTTGCAGATCATCGGCCTGCAGCTGGGGTGCCTGCTGGCGAATGTGCTGCAGGGCGGCCTCCAGGCGAGCGCCACGAATCTCCCCCTGGCTGGCGACGAAGCTGGCGGCATCGTCACGCGCGGCCAACACGATCTTGTCGTCACCGAAGGATGAGGAGATATCGGAGGTGGTATCGGTAGTGCCGACTGTGGCGCTGCCGAGGGTGTCGGTGGTGACTACGAAGCTGGTGGCGGAAGCTGCGCATGACGCAGTCAGCAGCACGGCGATCGAGGTTAAGCGCAGGTAGTGCATCGTGTGTTCCTTATACGAATTCAAATGAAGTTGAACCTATAGAGTCTCTGACTTGCGCGTGGTTCATATTTTGCGCAGCAAGGTCGCGGCGACGAGGCCGAGGTTACCCAGGAGCGTCTGCCGGTACACCCCCGCCCGCAGCATAGTCTGCACCCGCAACGGCAGGCGTGCCGTACGTGCTTTGGAGAACCGGTCGAGGACAACCCTATTGGCCTGGGTCAGCAACCCGACCTGTGGCGCCAGGGCGTTCAGGTTGACATCGTTCCACTGGTTGAAATCCCCTAACAACATACGGCGGATGCGGAAAATCCGGTCGGATATGCCCGAATTGGCTCCGATCAGGTTGCTGCCATGCTGACGGTAGTCGATGGTCGGCTTGGGGTCGTAGTGGACATGACCGCCATGCCCTGTGGCCAGGATGTAGAACCACCAATCGTGTGAGATCACCTGCACGTTGCCTGCTTGAGCAAGTAGGTCGCGTGCGGGGCGATTGAAAACCATGGTGTTACCGCCAGCGAGACTCTGTACCAGTGCATTACGGAAGGACGGCGGCTTGTCGAAGAGCGGGGATAACCCCTGGGGATGCCCCGTGGCGTCGACCAGGCGTGTCCGCGAGCAGTAGAGCGCTGCACTGCCGAGCGGCTGCTGTTCGAGCCAGGTAAGGGCGCGCTCCAGTTTGTCTGGATGCCAAAGGTCATCCTGGTCGCAGAATGCAAAGAACGATGCATGGATCGACGTATCCGTCGCCATGGACAGGAAGTTCGCGGCAAAGCCTCTCCCCGGGCCTTTGACGATCCGTAGTCGATCATCCCCGAAGCGACGGCGATAGTGTTCGAGAATGCTCAGGGTACTGTCTTGGGAGCCGTCGTCGGAGGCCACGATTACCCAATCCTGGTGAGTCTGGGCTGCTATCGAATCGAGCTGTTCGGCCAGGTACTTCTCCCCGTTGAATGTCGAGAGAAGAATCGCCACCGTTGATTTGGCTGCCACTTCCTCCTCATCGGATGAGCGGCTGTGTCTGGCTTGCAAGAGTTCATCCGGCACAGTACGGGCCTCCCTCATTCGTCATCCCGACAGCCTCACAGGGCAGCTTCGGCGTAGGCATAGCGCTTGTTGCTCGGAGTGCCATCGCAGCTCCGCAGCTTCAGGCCGGCCGCACTTGCACTGATGGCAATGGCGCGCTCCATGGCATGGGCGAAAGTGCCGTCTACCTGCCCACCTTCAGTCTCGAAATCTTCATCTGCCAGTGCAAGGTTCATGAGCGGCAGCAGCGCGCTGGTTTTGGCGAAGAACATGGTTCCCGCTACAAAACTGGCGCGGCTCAGCTCCGCAGGGCTGATCCCGAGTCTGCAGGCCAGTTTTTCCACCGCCAGGGCATTCGATCCCCAGTAGAAACTCATGGGCACCACATGGCCTGCCGGCCCCAGGATACCCAGGCTCGGGTCGTTGGCAAAAGACGACATGGCTTCGGAAAGTGCCTGTTGATCCAACAGTTTTGCGTAAAGATCCTTACGCCAGCTATCGCCGTCCTGGCGATGGGTCGACTTCTTGGTATGTACCTTGACCAGCGTTGCAAACCCATCCTGAACGATCTGGGGAAGCAGTTTCAGGAAAGGCAAGACGTCCCGTCCATGATTGGGCAGTTCATGCAGGCAATAGTCGAGATTGCTATTCACCAGTCGGTTGCGGATCGCTTCGCCTTGCCCTACAGGCGTTGAAATATAGAGTTTGAGGGGGATGTGGCGAATCTGGCGAATGTGCTCGAGTATCTCCTCGAACACATCCATATAGTAGGCATGAATCACTACGGCGATACCTGGGCGTGGGTTGGCCACAGGTGAGGATGACTGTAAGCCTGCTCGCAGACAGGCCATCCGCGATGCTTCCAGATAGCCATAGCCATAACGCTGATCGGGCTCGAGGTGGGCACCTTCCGCCCATTCGTTCCAGGCATTGATAAACACCAGTCGCTGATCTTTCTGGGGAAATCTGCGCACGGTGTCCTTGATGGTGTTGAACAACCACTCCTGATAACCGCGTGGCGAGCTGTTGATGAAGGAGGTGCCACGCTCCTTGCGTCGAGCGGTATTGTCCCAGGATGGGCAGACCCCACGGAACAGGGTGTATTTGGGAGTAGTAAGTTTGGCGCTGCGTTTCAGGTAGGTGCGCCAGTCATATACCTTGCCTAGGAAGTTGTCCTTCAGGGGCAGTACGCTGTCGGTGACATCATCGGGCACGGTGCCATTGGGCGGGAATTCGACGGCGGCGTCGAATCCGTACCGGGCGGGGTGCGCCTTGTCGAAAGACTGGGTATAGGCCAGATAAATCTCGCCGACACCATTCTCGCGGCACCAGGCGCGCCAGCGCGCCGCCGTGGCCTTGGCGTCGGGCAGTTCGCCGGGGCGGTAGACTAGAAGCAGGGGCTTGCCATCGATACGGATGTAGCGCTCGTCGCGTAGGTACTCGGCCACATGGGCGATGAAGGCCAGATCATCGTCGGCCGAGTGTTTCTGCCCGATCAGTATCTGGTCATCCAGCCCGTCCCAGCGCCTGCTCCAGTTTTCATTGGCCCAGCAGAGGCAGAAGGGGAGATCCAGATCGCGGTTCTGCAGGTAATTCTCGATTGGCTTTTCAAGCAGGCGCTTGCCGCCGAACCAGTAGAAATAGAAACAAAAGCCCGCGATACCGTAGAGCTTGGCCAGCTCTACTTGGCGTCTCTGTGTCTCGGGATCTTCCAGGTTGTAGTAGCCGAGCTCCCCAGGAATATGGGGCTGATAGTGACCTCTATAGTGCGGCTGGGCCGGTTTGACGTTGGTCCATTCGGTGAAGCCTTCGCCCCACCATTCGTCGTTTTCTGGTATGGCGTGGTACTGGGGAAGATAGAAGGCAAGCAAGCGGGCTGGCTGCTGGGCGGGAACGTCGGTGCGCAGCCGCCTTACCTGCTGGATCGGTTCGTTAAGCCAATTGAGCGGTGCACCCTCAACGCTACTACCTTTTTGTCCGCTGGCAAGGAGCCAGTTTTGGTAGGTTCTGGTTCGCAGAAACAGGCTTCCGGTATGGCGGAAAAGCCAATCCTTGGCGAGTTGTTTCTGGGTAGTTGAACCCGGCAGGTTCTGCCAGAGGCTGCGGGTTGCCAGGGAGATGCTGTGCACGATGAGCTTGGGTGCAGAGCGGTAGTCCTTGAGGGTCCGCAAGGCTCTAAAAAGGAGGTTGCTGCGGATGCGATCCAGCTGCTCAAGCACTTTCGCATGCTCCGCCCATGCATCCTTGCATTCATCCTGCAGCCTGGCTGTTTGAGACAGCAGGCTGTCGCGCTCGCGCTGCAGGTCTTCCGGCGTCACCAGGCTGTTTAATGCGTCCAGCTCCCGGGCGATGGGTTCGAGCGTGGCGATAGTCGCCGACAGCCGGCTGCATTCCGCGATCAGATGTTCCGCCGCAGATAACTTGTCGTTCTTGGCGATGGATTTCAACAGTGCATTGAGATCGCGAATAATCTGCAGCACTTCGCTGGGGGTATTTAAATGCTCATCGTTGAACTTCGAGTGACGTAGATCCTGTGCCAAGAACTCCTGGCTGAAGGCCGCGAATGCTTCGGGGGCAGAGTCCGGAGATGGCAAATCAAATGCTCTAGCGATGCGTCGCAGCTCTTCCTGCGGGTTCTCCATGAGGTTGTCGTAATCTACTACTAAGGCGTCCTGGGTCATGGTGTTCTGGATCGCCGACAGCGAGTACTTTGCCCACAGCAGCTGCGCTTGCACAGGGTAGATACCATCTCTTTTGCGCAAAGATGCAGCGACACTGAGTGGGTTGCGGAAGCAGATCAGGTACTGGACCTTGACGCCTAACCGGCTGAAAACGTGCTGCCAGAACGGCAGCAACAACGAGGCTTGTGGATCCTTGATTGCCAAACACTGCGTTTGCGCAAGTTTGCTGGAGAGGATGCGTTCCGCGTCGTCTAACAGCGCCGAGAATTCAGGTTGCAGCAGGCTGTTCGTCTGCAGCGGAGCTAGCTTGTCCCAGGTCGAGCCCAGGTGGGCAAGGAGTCGGGAGTTGAGGGCGTGAAAGTCGATGTCCTCGAAGAAACCCTTATCATTATTGTCCTTGGCGGCCGGCATCAGGCTCTGGCCCAGCTCTGCGCCTAGAACTTCCAAGCCGCGGGTGAGTGCACTGGTGCCGCTGCGATGCATGCCCAGAACCATCAGAACTCTTTTGCACTCAATGCTCATACATGTCTCATTGGGCTCATGGACCCATTCTTATTGTTCGTGGTTGAAGGGGTCAGAGTTCGGCTGGCTCTATGCCTGCGCGGCGCCGCTCTACCTCTTCCTGCAATGCTGTGCCGACTACTTCTAAATAGCCGTTGGTGACGTAGTTTGCTTCGTCACAAATAATGCTTTTACCTTCATGTATCCAGATGACCCGGTCGCACAAGGACTTAATAGCGTCCATGCTGTGTGAAACCAGAACGACGGTTTTGTTGGAGCTGATCTTCTGCTTCATTGCCTTGTGCGATTTGTCTTTGAAGTTTTGGTCGCCGACCCCCAAGACTTCATCGATCAATAAAATATCCGGATCTGCATGAATCGCTACTGCAAAGCCAAGTCGAGCGCGCATGCCGGTGGAATAACTACCTACGGGGCGTTCGAAGAAGGCTCCCAGTCCACTGAATTTGTGAATATCTTCGAGTAAGGACTTGATGTGAGCCAGGCTCATACCTAGTAGTAGGCCGCTGATAATGGCGTTTTCCCGGCCCGATAGTTCGTTTTTCAACCCGACATTGAGTGCTAGTAGGCTGGCGGTTGTGCCGGGCTCGCGCCACAGCTCCCCGCAGTCCGGCTCAACAATTCCCGCGATCATTCGCAGCAGGGTGCTTTTTCCTGCCCCGTTGGCGCCGATCACGCCTAGCGTTTCTCCAGCGCGAAGATCAAAACTCACATCTTTCAGCGCCCAGTAGTGGTCATAGCGCAGAAAGCCTGCCCGCTGGCGATAGCAGATACCTACATTCTTGGCTTCGAGTATTTTCTTTCCGCTCATAGCACTCTTCAGAGCATCAGCTTGGGATAACGCCGCTCATTCTTGCGAATGAACAGCACGGCAAATATCAGCAGGGGTGTAGCCACTACAAGTACATACAAAAGATGTGATGGGTCAGGCCACTGATTGTGCAGTAGCACGCTGCGGAAAGCCTGAATCAGGACAACCATGGGGTTGAGTTCAAAGGCAAAGCGCAGCGAGTCGGGCATCCGGTCGGCCGTGAAGAATATTCCCGACAGGAACATCATCACCATCAAAAGGTTATCTACGACCTGTTTGAAGTCTTGCGCCAAAGGAATGATGCCGGCGAGCAACAGCCCTACAGCCGTAACCAGATAAAGCTGTGTCAGGATAATGGGTACCAAGGCAAGCCAGTGCAGCGAGGGCCGTTTGCCGATGGCAAGCAAAAACACCAGCAGCAGCACTAGAACAATGATGAACTTGAATGCATTGCTGAAAATCTGAATAAGCACGAGAAGGCTTTTGGGAATGTGAATCTGCTGGATCAGGCCGGCGTTGCCCACGATGGCCACGCTAGCTTGGCGCACAGTACTGTCGAACCACTTCCAGACAACCATCCCGATCAGCAAAAATGGGGCGTAATCCTCCCCCCCCTGGCGCAAGGCGAGGGCGAAAACGACATAGAAGGCGCCCATGTACAGAACAGGATCAATGATCCACCAGAGAAAGCCTAGGAAGCGCCTAGCGACTTCGGTGCGTAGGTCGCTATAGATTCCATACAGCAAAATTTCCTTGTAATTCATCCCGACAAAGGCCGATTGAAAAGGGGCGATCATTTAACCACAATGCTCTCCTTTTTCATCACGTTGCCTGCATGACTTGGCGATTTGCTGCCAGATGGTCGCGCAGTGCCTATAAGAACAATTAGGAAGGCTATGCGGTTTCTCCGATCCTTGTTTGCCCGCGCCGAGGCGCCCCAATCGCGCCCTGAAAGAGTCACGCTTATGGTGGTGGGCATGCATCGTAGCGGTACCAGTTTTCTGACCGGTTCCTTGCAGCAGTCTGGCCTGGAACTGGGCAAGTTCAGCGCCTGGAACCCGCATAACCTCAAGGGCAACCGGGAAAATCTGGAGATCGTCGCATTCAGTGACGAGGTTTTGGCTGCTCGTGGATTTGCCTGGGATAACCCACCAACCGAGCCGGTGGTATGGACCGACGCGGAACGTAGCAGGGCTCGCGAATTGATTGCCGATTACGATGGCGTGGCGCGCTGGGGGTTCAAGGATCCACGCGCCTTGTTGCTAGTCGAGGGGTGGCAAGAGCTGTTGCCGGAGCTACGTTTCGTCGGAATTTTCCGTCACCCGACAGCAGTCGCTCAATCTCTTGCGGCACGCGGCGGTATGCCTCAGGAGCAGGCGTTTGCCCTCTGGCTGGCATACAACAAGCGGTTGCTCAAATTGTATCGGGAGGGTGCATTTCCTTTGCTGTGCTTCGACGAAGACGAGGCCGTGCTGCATCGCAAGCTGGATGTTGTTCTCGAAGAGCTCGGGCTTGAGCCTTCAACCGAAGAGCGCTTCTTTAGCCCTGAACTGAAACACCACAAGCAAATGCGTCAGTCGCTACCTGCCGAGCTGCAGAAGCTCTATCGCGAATTGTGTCGCTGTGCGCGCTAACGGGTACTGATTGATGTCGATTTTTCGCCGAATTCCCCGCCTTTCGATTGTGCTAATCGTCTACAAAATGCCTGATCAGGCGGATAAAACGCTTTATTCGCTGAGCCCTGCCTATCAGCAGGGTGTCAGTGAGGACGATTACGAAGTGATAGTGGTCGAGAACCACTCCGACCGCCTGCTGGGGCAGGAGCGGGCACTGCGGCATGCGTCCAACGTTCGCTACTTCCACCGTCAGGAAACGCTGCGTTCCCCTGTAAATGCCATTAATTTTGGTGCTGAGCAGGCGACCGGTAGTCATATTGCGATCATGATTGACGGCGCGCGCATGGTCACGCCCGGTGTGGTACGTCTGGCTCTTGAGGCTTTTCGTATGGCACCCCATGCGGCGGTATCCGCGCCTGGTTACCACATCGGTCACAAGCTGCAGCAGGTGGCTGTCAACGAAGGCTATGACGAGAAAGCCGAGGCCAAGCTGTTGGCTAGCATTGAGTGGCCCAAGGACGGTTATCGCCTGTATGACATAGCTGTACTCAGTGGCTCCTGTCAGGGCGGGTTTTTCCGCTCTAACTATGAGAGCAATTTCATCTGCATGTCGGTGCGCAAGTGGCAGGCACTTGGCGGGATGGATGTCCGTTACAACGACTTTGGCGGAGGCAACGCCAACCTGGATCTCTACAAACGCCTGCTGGAATATCCCGATACGCCTTTTTACCTGTTGTTCGGAGAGGGTTCGTTTCACCAGTTCCATGGTGGCGTGACGACCGGTACGCGCAAGGCCGAACGCGATGTGATCTACAAGGCACTGGATGATCAGGATCGCGAAATCCGCGGTGATGACCGCTCGCCACCGGATGTGCGACCGATCCTGCTGGGTAGCCCGCATCCAAGTGTCTATCGCTTCGTGCGGCTGTCGCTGGAAAAGGTGGGTGGATAGTGAGTAAGCCGCTTCTCTCAATCATCGTCATTGCGTATGACATGCCCCGTCAGGCACTCAATACCCTTATCAGCCTCAGTCCTGCTTATCAGCAGGGCGTTGAGGCGGCGGATTACGAAGTGATCTTGGTGGAGAACCGCTCGAAGCGGAACATGGACGCCGCAGCCATTGCTGCGTTACCCGGCAACTTCCACTACTTTCTGCGCGACGAATCGGGCGTTTCACCGGCCGCTGCGATCAACTTCGGTTTTGCCCAGGCGCGCGGCCAATTCATCGGCCTGATGATTGACGGTGCGCGGATGGTGACGCCGGGTGTAGTGCAGAACGTGCTGATGGCATTTGCCCTGCACGAGTCTGCGATGGTGGCGGTTCCCGGGTATCACCTTGGCGAGAACGAGCAGCAATTCCACCTGACTCATAGATATACCGAGGAGAAGGAGCAGGCACTGCTGGATGAGATCGACTGGCAACGCAATGGTTACAGCTTGTTCGACATCTCCTGCCTGAGTGGCGCCAACCCCAACGGGGTCTTTCATCCGTTCATGGAGTGTAATTGCCTGTTCATGTCCGCCGAGGTTTTCCGGGAAATCGGACAGGCAGATGAGCGCTTTGACCTGCCGGGCGGTGGTGCATTGAATCTATGCATCTACCGCAAGGTGGCGATGCATCCGCGTACGCGATTCTTCATGCTGCCTGGGGAGGGTTCATTCCATCAATTGCACGGAGGGGTGACCACCTCCGAAGTTGAGAAGCGCGAGGCCATCTTGCGTCGGCAGAACGAGCAACTTACGCAGCTGCTGGGCCAGCCTTTTCGTTCGCCAAGCGTGGAGCCAATCCTGCTGGGTAAAGTACCAAGTTCGGCGCTTCGCTATCTCCAACACTCCGCCGAGCGGGGCATACACAGGGCTCGTCGTTTTGCCGAGCATAACGAAGAGCTTTATGCCGACGAACGCGCCAAGGAGCGTATGCGTCAGGAGCTTCAGTGAAGGTCGCTGGGCGACTCAGGCCACTCGATGGGCTTCGTGGCGTGGCTATTCTGCTTGTGATTTTCTATCACGCCTGGGATCAGCTTGGTGTAATGCCGGAGTTGCCGGAAAGTCTTTTTCCGCTGTCGTTTCTTTGGGCTGGTAATACCGGCGTGACGCTCTTTTTCTTGTTGAGCGGCTTCTTGGTAAGTAGGCCGTTTTTTGAGGGATTGCAGCGAGGAGAGTTGCCATCCTTTAGTAAGTACGCTCTGCAGCGTGCGCTGCGTATTCTGCCGCCCTACTACGTGGTGGGCTTGTTCGGTCTTCTCTACACCCAACAATATGATCAGTGGTCGTCGGTATTGCTAATCCGCGCAACAGGCTATGACCTAGGGTATTTCAGTACTGTATGGTGGAGCCTGGCCACGGAGGTTCAGTTCTACCTGCTAGTGCCCTTTCTGTTTCTGACGCTGTGTAATCTTCAACGCCGGAAAGCAATGCTGTTGCTGTGTGGGGTTGGTCTGGCTCTTTACCTGCTGGTTATCAGTAAATGGGCTGCTGGCCGCATAGGCTTTGAATTGCAGTACCGCCTGATTCTTTCAGTGATAGGGCAGATGCCGGCTTTTCTGGTCGGTATGCTTTTGGTCTTGCTGCTCAAGCATGGGCATCGACGCCTGAGCGTGTCCATGTCGACGCTGATCTTGTCGGTTTTATTGCTGCTCTTAGCCTGGGTATTATCACCTGCTGCGGCAATGCAGCCGCAAAACTACATTTGGCATGCGCCTTGGTATGTGTTGCCAGAGGCCCTGCTGTGGGGGGGCATCACCTGGGTCATGTTAGCGCGTAAGCAGCCGTCATTCAGTCTGCTGGATAATCGACTGACCCGTTTCTTCGGCAAGATATCCTTTTCGTTATATCTTGTGCACATGCCGATTATTCAAGTGCTCCAAGAGCATGCTGGGTTTTATGCGTCTTGGCTCGCGGCGATATTAGCTGTGTTGCTCTCTATAGCGCTGGCTCAAGTATTGTATTGGTTAATCGAAAAGCCTTCTCTTCTTCTCAAAGACAAATTAACGCAACCGCAAATTCTGCAGGGAATAAAAACATGAGCCTTGTTTACATGCCGCCTTCAATCCGCCGTTTCGAACCCCTGCATATGGTGTTCAGTACTTGGGTTGATCATTTGCCATTTGGTTACGACTTGGTTGCTGCCCTGCGGCCGAAGATGCTGGTCGAGTTGGGTACTCACAAAGGGTTGTCCTATTTCACCTTTTGCCAATCGATGAAGGAAAATGAGATCGACGGTCTGTGCTACGCCATTGACACATTTGAGGGTGATGAGCACACCGACAAGTACGACGAGTCGGTATTCAACTCAGTGAATGGCCACAACCGTCAGCACTACCACGGTTTTTCTTATCTGATGCGGATGTTCTTTGAAGATGCCTTGAAGCACTTCAATGAAGACAGTGTCGATCTGTTGCATATCGACGGTTTCCACACCTACGAAGCGGTAAGTGCTGACTTCGCCAACTGGTATCCGAAGGTCAAACCGGGCGGGATAATCCTGTTCCATGACGTGCAGGCTCGTCTGCAGGATTTCGGAGCCTGGAAATTCTGGGACGAGATTCGCGGACAACATGAAACGTTCACCTTCAACCATGGCTTTGGCCTGGGTGTTTTGCGCAAGCCGGGCGGTGATCGTAGTCAGGATCCCGACCTGCTCAAGTTGATGTTCGAAAATCAGACGGAGCAGTCTGCCGCCGCTCTGCGAGCGTTCTATGTGCATGCCAGCAAGCACCTTGAGAATAATCGCAAGATCAAACGGTTGGGTCAGGGCGCCAATAAGCCGGTAGATGCTGCCTCCTGAGGTAGGGCGCCGCGGCCAACAGATATTCTTCATGCGCTTGAGTAGGTCTGTAATCGGAGTATTTCATTCGAGGTGGCATGGCGATGTCGCCCAATGCTATGCCAACCCGGAATCTACCTATGGCCCGGTATCCCAACATCGGCCTTGATTCGATGTACAGAGATGCATGGCGTGGGCAGGGTTATCGTTGCTGGCATTAATATCGGATTGCTGCATCTATTGGGGCGGTGGGCCTCGCGAGCATCTGTCAGTCTGTAGCGCTATCTGAATAGGGTATTTATGAGTCAGGTGGAAGCAACCGTAGGGCTGCGCCAGCCAGGGAAATACATTGCCCAGTTGGAGTCATTGCGTGGCTGGGCAATTCTGCTGGTGGTTGCATTTCATTATGTTGGCATCCTGATCACCAACAGTCCTGCAGGGCTAGCGGAAGGGGCTTCGTCATGGCTCAAGATCATGGCGGCAGGCAATACAGGCGTAACGCTGTTTTTTGTCCTCAGTGGTTTCCTGCTTGTACAGCCTTTCATTCAGGCCCTTAAAGCGGGTGAACGGGTAAGCATTGGCCGTTTCTATGGTGCGCGCCTGCTGAGAATATTGCCGCTCTACTACTCGGCGGTTCTGGTGGCCTGGCTGATCAGTTCGAACGGAGCAAGTGCGTTCAAGGCATTGCTATTTATCCCGGTAGGCTTCGATATTTTTCCGTTCAGCGTGCCTTGGTGGTCGTTGTGCACGGAGGTGCAGTTCTATCTGCTGCTGCCTTGGGTGATGTTGGGCCTGCACTTTAGATGGGGTCGTTATTTGGTTTTGGCTGCAGCAGCAGTCTGGTTCGGCCTGCATTGCTACTTCCTTTTGCAGCCGAAGGGACAGTCTTTAGCGCTGCAATCTTCGCTCTTTGGGCGGGGGCTGGCTTTCCTCGTGGGAGGGATATGCGGCTGGTTCTATCTCAGCGGCGGCCTCGTCCGCTTGGCGGGGGCGCCACGGATTACAGCCTTCTGCTCGCTGCTACTGCTTGCGACACTGCTCGCGCTGTTGCATTGGTATGGGAGCGTTGGGCAGAAGAACGCCATTCTGATCATGCCGCTGTATCACGATCTTGAAGCGCTATTGTGGGGGGGGCTGCTGCTCGCAAGCCTCTGTATTACTGGCCGTACGATGTGGCTGTTCGTCAATCCGTTATTTAGTCACTTTGGCACCATCTCCTACTCCCTGTATCTGGTGCACGTGCCGATCCAGTTCTACCTTATATACCCGCTCAAGGCTGCCTCTGGAGGGACGTGGGTGCCCGATGATCCACGCAGCCTGGCGATCATCGGGGCTAGCTTCGTCCTTTCCTGGCTGTTGGCGATAGTTTGCTATCGCCTTATCGAGAGACCTTTCCTGAAGCTCAAGTCACACCTGCCGGTGCTTACCGATAGGCTTCGGGGACGTCCTGCCAGAGCGTAGCGAATCCAGGCTCGGCCTCTCCTGCAGGGCGACCGTTGGTGTAGTAGTAGAGCGCCATGGATTTGCGATAAACATCTTCCGGGCAGGTCAGTGGCTGCGGATGACCGTGATAAGAGGTCGACGTGGTATTGAACACGACACAGCGGTTCAGGATCGGCAGGATCCGCTTTGGCGGCCCCTGCATTTCCTTGTCCCAAAGTTCTAGATGGCCGCCATAGCTTTCTGGCCAGTCCTGGTTCAGGTAGAGCAGAAAATTCAGGCGGCGGTCGAGGGCGAATTCGCGGTGAGTCGCGAAGTCGGCATGCACCTTGAGAAACCCTCCGCGTCCGATCTGGTGAATGCCGGCGCCGCGCAGGTTTGGATCCGGAATCAGATGTTCGATGCCGGTCATGGCAGCAAGAAAGTGCAAGAAGTACTGAGAGTTCAGCTCCCAGATCAGCTGGCGATAGGTTGGCGGCATCTGCAAGCTATCGCGGATGTTGCGCTTGTCCTTCTGGACATATTCCCCGCTGTTTTTATCTTTGTGTGTAGCATCGTTCCACACCGGTAGACTCTGGTCTTGGGGATATTCCTGCAGCAGTTTTGCAAGAGTGCTGGCCGGCAGAAAATCATCGATAACGATGTGGGGAAAAGGCTGATTACGCTGATAGATACCTGCCAGCTGCTCTTGAGCATCTCTAAGCGCCTGATAGTTGATCAGCAGGCCTGACGCGTCCGGTACAGCATGTTGATTACCGGCCAGCTTCGGGAATAATGCGTCACTCATTGATTAGAGGTCCTTTTCGTGGCGGGCTCTTGCAAAACCGCGGTGTACTGTTTTTCTCTGTTGGCCATTCTCCTGTCTGCAGGCTGTTCGGGCAATGATGCTGATCAAGTCTTGAAGCCAAACATCCTGCTGATTTTGGCCGATGATCTTGGCAACAATGATCTGGGTAGTTGGGGGGATGGTTCGGCTCCTACGCCGACATTGGATCAGCTAAGTCAGCAGTCTGTGCGGTTTCGTCAGCACTATACCGATAGCACTTGCTCGCCAAGCCGCGCTGCGCTACTGACAGGGCGCGAGCCTACCAGTATCGGTTTTCAGCCCACGGCACTCGGGCTCTCGCCTGATCTGGATACGCTGCCAAAAAAGCTACAGTCTTTGGGATATCGGACAGCCCATATCGGCAAGTGGCACGTGGGGGAGGCTTTGGAATACTCATCCATCCAGCCGTCCCAGCATGGGTTCGATTACTGGTTCGGCATGCTTAATCACTTTGTTCTAAAGGGCCCTAACTCCCGAGGTGAAACGCTCCGCACGAAGCCAACACACTGGAATCCTTGGTTGCAGGAGAACGGTACTCCGGCTCGCCAGTTCGAAGGCTACCTGGATGACATTCTGACCGAGAAGGCGCTCGGCCTTATCGAGAAGCCCGGTGCTAAGCCCTGGTTCATCAACCTTTGGCTCTACTCGCCCCACACCCCCCATCAGCCGCCTGCAGAGGATGCTGCGAAGTTTCCCAATACTCCAGAGGGGCGGTATCTGGCGATACTCTCCCGCTTAGATCAGAACGTTTCCCGGCTGCTGAAAGCCCTGCAGGAGTCTGGTCAGGCAGAAAATACTATCGTGGTTTTTGCCAGTGATAACGGCTCACCCAATAAAGCGCGCGATAGTAATTGGCCGTTTGGTGGAACCAAAGACACTTATTTGGAGGGTGGGCAGCGCAGTCCATTGTTGCTGCACTGGCCAAATCATCTTAAGGAAAAGGACATCCGCGTCCCTACGACGATCATGGATATCTTTCCAACCATTGTCGCTTTGGCTGGGAGCAAGCGGCCGTTGGATATAGATGGGCAGAGCCTTGTTCCTCTGATACAGGGTAATGTGTATCACGGACCCGAGAAGCTCTTCTTTGCTATCCCGTATGCAACTGGAATGAGCTATGGCGGACGTGTGTTCGATGAGGGGAGATTGTTTTATCGTCCTTTTACCGGGCCAATGATGACTGCTGCCATTGCACCTCCAGTAGGCGCAGCGCAATTCAATCAGTCTGTGCCGGCCTTTCCGTTTGACGCCGCAAATACGCTGATACGGGATTGGGAGCGGGATGTGAGGGAGGTTCCTCTGACTTGGCAGCCGGCTGGAGACGGCAAGCCTGGCATCCTGAGCGGCAGGTCGATGCAGCGTGCGCCGATTTTCGGTGGTTACAGCATTGGGCTGTCGCTACGCGGAAGTCCATTCGTGGATCGGGTGCAGACGATAATTGAGCAGCCAGGCATCTGGCAGGTTCAGCTGCTCCAGGATAGGCGTTTGCGCATCCAGCACGGTGATGTCGTTCAATTCAGCTCTATTCTCGAAGAGGCTGTGGTGTGCAACAAACTGGTGGTAGGCATGCAGGTTGATGCAGCTGTTGATTTCCCTCTTCAAACGCCTGCGCAATCAGTGTTACGAGTCTATTGGAACGGCCTGTCTGTTCTTGAAAGCACAGCGCTATTGCGTCGCCCTGAAACTGATCAGCCTTTAATGCAGCCTACTTTCATCGGTGCCCGTGCAGACGGTAGTGAGGCTTTTGAGGGTGTTATCGAGAAACCAAGGGTCATCAATAAGCTTCTTTACGCGGAGCAAGATGGGATCGGGCTCCAAGATTTACAACAACAACTCTGCACCGCTCCCTAGCGGGGGGCTTTGCAGAGAGTAATGCTTAAGTTGCGGCCAGCGTGGTCGTGGGATCAATCGCCAACAGTCGGGCATCAGAAATGCGTAATCACTTAAGACGCTTTATCGAGCTATCCACTAAAACTATCCGTCTTGAAACGCCGGTCTTCGAGTTCGGCGCTTTGCAGGTTCATGGCGATAGCGAGCTTGAAGACCTTCGCCCGCTATTCCCAGGCCAGACTTATGTAGGCTGCGATATGCGTCCGGGGGCTGGCGTCGACATGGTGCTCAATCTGCATCACCTGGATTTGCCTGATGCATCTGTGGGAACTGCTATCTGCATGGATACCATGGAGCATGTCGAATATCCGCGACAAGCAATCGACGAACTGCACCGGGTGTTGCAGCCCAATGGCGTGCTGATCATGAGCTCGGTGATGAACTTCCCGATTCATGGCTATCCGAACGATTATTGGCGCTTCACCCCAGAGGGTTTCAGATCCCTGCTCAAGAACTTCAACAGCAGCTTTGTTGGCTTCGACGGCCCGGAGGATTTCCCTCGCACGATTGTTGCTGTTGCCTTTAAGGGGGAAGCTCCAGATCTTGCTGCGTTCAATGCAGAGTTTCTTGCATGGCAGGCAAGAAACAACAAGAACATCGAGCACATTACTCGGCACGGTCTGAAGAGCTGATTCAGGCATTTACAAAAAACCCGGCACATGGCCGGGTTTTTTGTGTCTGGAGCAAAGCGTCTTAATCGACCGCCTTGACCATGTCTTCGATGACTTTCTTGGCGTCGCCGAAGACCATCATGGTCTTGTCCAGGTAGAACAGTTCGTTGTCCAGGCCGGCGTAGCCGCTGGCCATCGAGCGCTTGTTGACGATCACGGTCTTGGCTTTGTAGGCCTCGAGGATCGGCATGCCGGCGATCGGTGACTTCGGGTCGTTCTTCGCGGCCGGGTTGACCACGTCGTTGGCGCCCAGCACCAGCACCACGTCGGCCTGGCCGAACTCGGAGTTGATGTCTTCCATCTCGAACACCTGCTCGTAAGGCACTTCGGCCTCGGCCAGCAGAACGTTCATGTGGCCAGGCATACGACCGGCAACCGGGTGGATTGCGTACTTCACTGTCACGCCGCGGTGGGTCAGCTTCTCGGCCAGCTCCATAAGCGCGTGCTGGGCACGGGCTACCGCCAGGCCGTAGCCCGGAACGATGATCACGGTGTCGGCGTTGGTCAGCAGGAAGGCGGCGTCGTCGGACGAACCGGACTTCACCGGACGGGCTTCCTGAGCGCCAGCCGGGCCGGCTGCTTCAGTCGCACCACCGAAACCACCGAGGATGACGTTGAAGAACGAACGGTTCATCGCCTTGCACATGATGTACGAGAGGATGGCGCCGGACGAACCCACCAGCGAACCGGCAACGATCAGCATCGAGTTGTTCAGCGAGAAGCCGATACCGGCAGCTGCCCAGCCCGAGTAGGAGTTGAGCATCGACACCACGACCGGCATGTCGGCACCGCCGATCGGGATGATGATCAGCACGCCGATGATGAAGGCCAGGGCCACCAGTACGGCGAAGGCGGTCACGTCACCGGTGAAGGTGTAGTACACGCCCAGGCCGATGATGGCCAGGCCAACCACCAGGTTGAACAGGTGCTGGCCCTTGAACTGCACAGGTGCGCCCTGGAACAGGCGGAACTTGTACTTGCCCGAGAGCTTGCCGAAGGCGATCACCGAACCGGAGAAGGTGATGGCACCGATGGCTGCACCGAGGAACAGTTCGATACGGTTGGCCGCCGGAATGGCGTCGCCCAGCGATTCGACGATGCCCAGGGACTGCGGCTCGACCACGGCTGCGATGGCAATGAACACCGCCGCCAGGCCGATCATGCTGTGCATGAAGGCAACCAGTTCCGGCATCTTGGTCATTTCTACGCGCTTGGCCATGATCGCGCCGGCGCCGCCGCCGAGGACCAGGCCGGCGAGGACGAAGCCCAGGCCTTCAACGATGCTGACACTCACGCCGTCTTTGGCGAACTGCTCGACCTTGAGTTGCACCAGGGCCAGGGTGGTCAGCACGGCGATGGCCATGCCGATCATGCCGAAGGCGTTGCCGCGGCGCGACGTGGTCGGGTGCGACAGGCCTTTCAGTGCCTGGATGAAGCAGATCGAAGCGATCAGATAGAGAATGGTGATGAGGTTCATGCTCATGATCAGTGCTTCTCCACCGGCGCTTTCGGCGCCTTCTTCTTGAACATTTCCAGCATGCGCCGGGTGACCAGGAAGCCACCGAACACGTTGACCGCAGCCAGGGCTACAGCCAGGGTGCCCATGGCCTTGCCCAGCGGGGTCACGGTGAGGGCGGCGGCCAGCATGGCGCCGACGATGACGATCGCGGAAATCGCGTTGGTCACCGCCATCAGCGGGGTATGCAGGGCCGGGGTGACGTTCCAGACCACGTGGTAGCCGACATAGATGGCCAGCGCGAAGATGATCAGGTTGTAGATACCGTCGGAAATCAGATCCATTACTGCGTCTCCCCTTAGCCGTTGGTACGGACGGCTTGTCCGTCGCGGCACATCAGGCACGCGGCGACAATGTCGTCTTCGAGGTTGAGGTGGAACTTGCCTTCGCCGTCGATGACCAGCTTGAGGAAGTCCAGCAGGTTACGTGCGTACAGGGCGGAAGCGTCTGCTGGCACCAGTGCGGCCAGGTTGCTGTGGCCGACGATGGTCACGCCATGCTTGACCACGACCTGATCGACTTCGGTCAGCGGGCAGTTGCCGCCCTGAGCAGCAGCCAGGTCGATGATCACCGAGCCCGGCTTCATTTCTTCTACCGTGGCAGCATGCAGCAGGGTCGGCGCCTTGCGGCCCGGAATCAGTGCGGTGGTGATGACGATGTCGGCCTGCTTGGCACGCTCGTGCACGGCGCCAGCCTGGCGCTGCATCCACGAAGCCGGCATCGGACGGGCATAGCCGCCCACGCCTTGTGCACATTCGCGCTCTTCATCGGTCTCGAACGGTACGTCGACGAACTTGGCGCCGAGCGACTCGATCTGCTCCTTCACCGCCGGACGCACGTCCGAGGCCTCGATCACCGCACCCAGGCGCTTGGCCGTGGCGATGGCCTGCAGACCGGCCACACCGGCACCGAGGATCAGCACGCGAGCGGCCTTCACGGTACCGGCCGCAGTCATCAGCATCGGCATGAAACGCGGGTAGTGGTTGGCGGCCAGCATCACGGCCTTGTAGCCGGCGATGTTGGCCTGCGAGCTCAGCACGTCCAGGCTCTGCGCGCGGGAGGTACGCGGCGCGGCCTCCAGGGCGAAGGCGGTGATGCCACGGGCAGCCATGCGCGCGATGGTTTCGTTGCAGAACGGGTTGAGCATGCCAACCAGCACCGCACCGGACTTCATCAGCGCCAGTTCGGCGTCGCTCGGGGCCACGACCTTGAGCACCAGGTCTGCACCGAACACAGTGGCGGCATCGCCAATGTTGGCGCCGACCACTTCATAGACGTGATCGGGCAGGCTGGCATTTACGCCAGCGCCGCTCTGTACAGTCACCTGATGGCCTTGGC
The DNA here is from genome assembly GCF_014164785.1 of Aquipseudomonas guryensis. Taxonomy (GTDB): domain Bacteria; phylum Pseudomonadota; class Gammaproteobacteria; order Pseudomonadales; family Pseudomonadaceae; genus Aquipseudomonas; species Aquipseudomonas guryensis. Next base: position 1,218,614 of record NZ_JACJFN010000001.1, read on the forward strand.
CGATCAGCTTCTTGATGGTTTCGGGAGTTGCGGCAACGCGCGTCTCGCCGGCGTGGGTTTCGAGAGGAACACCGATGTGCACTTCAATTCTCCTGCGTGATCGTTTTGATGAACCAGCGCACTACGGGTGGCACGCGGGTGAGGGCGGATCAGCACAAACCCGCTCGGATAATGGCGGGGCGCGGCATTTTGCAGGTGAACGGCGAGGCCTTCAAGAATTTATGGAGTTTTGAAATTCGATTACTACAAGTTATAGGTACTGTTGTTGTCTTTTATACCGGCTAGAGGCCGCGCTGTTGCTGGTCTAGCCCTCTACTGGCGGTGCTTGCAGGGGTGTTTTGGCATTCGCCAGCTGAATAACCGTTCGTCGATTTCAATGTGGTGTGAAATGTATCGAACGGATTGTGCGAAATCCTGTTCGCGCCAGCTGTGGCGGGGCTTTCAGCGGTTTTACCGGGTTGCGCCGATGTAGTGTCAGCGGCGCCGTGCTACATGGGCACAGGCCGCGCACGGCAAGGGTTACAGGCGATTTTCCTGCTGGTAGTCAGCGGCCGCCTGCAACAACCAGTCGCGAAAGGCGCGCAGAGCGGCCGATTCCAGCTTGCGCTCGGGAATGATCAGGTAATAGGCACGCTCATCACTGTGAAAAGCCTGCGGGTGAGCGGCGACCAGGCGGCCTTCGGCCAGCTCGCGCTGGATCAGGAACGGCGGGATCAGCGCCACGCCCATGCCGTGGATGGCTGCCTGGGCCAGCATGGAGAACAGCTCGTAGCGCGGGCCGCTCATGTCGCGCGGCACATTCAGGCCCTGAGCATTGAACCACTGACGCCAGGCGTAGGGGCGGGTGGTCTGTTGCAGCAGCGGCAGCGCCGCCAGTTCCTCGGCGCTGAACTGCGTGCGACCGGCCAGCAGCTCGGGGCTGCATACCGGTAGCGGGTACTCGGGCATCAGGTAGTGCGCCTCGGTGCCGGACCAGTCGGCATCGCCGAAATAGATCGCGGCGTCGAAGGCGGTGTCGGCGAACAGGAAGGGCCGGGTGCGGTTGGTCAGGTGCACGGTGACTTCCGGATGCAGCTGCTGGAAGTCCTTCAGGCGCGGCACCAGCCATTGGGTGGCGAAGGTCGGCACCACCGCCAGCTCGATGCTCATGGCGCCCTGCTGGCCCATGGCAGCCAGGGTGTCGCGCTCCACCGCATCCAGCTGGGCGGCGACCTTACGGCTGTAGGCCAGGCCGGCCTCGGTCAGCTGCACGCCACGGCGCGAGCGGCGGAACAGCTCGATGCCGAGAAACTCCTCGAGCCCGGCGATCTGCCGGCAGATCGCACCCTGGGTCAGCGACAGTTCCTCGGCGGCCTTGGTGAAGCTCTGCTGGCGAGCGGCCGACTCGAAGGCCACCAGGGCAGTGGTGCTGGGGATCTTGCGGCGCATTTATGCGATAGCCTCACAGTCATGAGCTTGAATTGCCTGCTCAGGCTATCTCGGAGTGAGCTTATTGCACAACACCATGCAAAATCCTCGTTTGCCCCGTGCCGTCTACGGGCCTAGTCTTGCTCCATCGACTGGCCGTCCCTGCGCAGGTGGCGGCCCTCTACTGCCAACGTTTCGAGGATTCGCCCCATGGCCAGCAAGGCAACCTTCAACTGGATCGACCCGCTGCTGCTCGATCAGCAACTGACTGAAGAAGAGCGCATGGTGCGCGACAGCGCCCAGCAGTTCGCCGCCGACAAGTTGAAGCCACGCGTACAGCTGGCCTTCCGCAACGAACAGACCGACCCGAAGATCTTCCGCGAGATGGGCGAAACCGGCCTGCTCGGTGCAACCATCCCGGAAATCTACGGCGGCAGCGGCCTCAACTATGTGTGCTACGGCCTGATCGCCCGTGAAGTGGAGCGTATCGACTCCGGTTACCGCTCGATGATGAGCGTGCAGTCGTCGCTGGTGATGGTGCCGATCAACGAGTTCGGCAATGAAGCCACCAAGCAGAAATACCTGCCCAAGCTGGCCAGCGGCGAATACATCGGCTGCTTCGGCCTGACCGAGCCGGACCACGGCTCCGACCCGGGCTCGATGATCACTCGGGCCAAGAAGGTCGACGGCGGCTATCGCCTGACCGGCGCCAAGATGTGGATCACCAACAGCCCGATCGCCGACGTGTTCGTGGTCTGGGCCAAGGATGACGCCGGCGAGATCCGCGGCTTCGTCCTGGAAAAAGGCTGGCAGGGCCTCAGCGCCCCGGCGATCCACGGCAAGGTCGGCCTGCGCGCCTCGATCACCGGCGAAATCGTCATGGACAACGTGTTCTGCCCGGAAGAAAACGCTTTCCCCGACGTGCGTGGCCTGAAAGGTCCGTTCACCTGCCTCAACTCTGCCCGCTACGGCATCAGCTGGGGCGCCCTGGGCGCCGCCGAAGACTGCTGGCACACCGCTCGCCAGTACACCCTGGACCGCAAGCAGTTCGGCCGGCCGTTGGCGCAGAACCAGCTGATCCAGAAGAAGCTGGCCGACATGCAGACCGAAATCACCCTGGCCCTGCAAGGTTGCCTGCGCCTCGGGCGGATGAAGGACGAAGGCACCGCCGCGGTGGAAATCACCTCGATCATGAAGCGCAACAGCTGCGGCAAGTCTCTGGAAATTGCGCGCATGGCCCGCGACATGCTCGGCGGCAACGGCATCAGCGACGAGTACGGGGTGGCCCGCCACCTGGTCAACCTGGAAGTGGTCAACACCTACGAAGGCACCCACGACGTGCATGCGCTGATTTTGGGCCGCGCACAGACCGGTCTGCAGGCGTTCTTCTGAACCTGAACCTGTAGGAGCCAGCTTGCTGGCGATCGGCGGCGACTCGGATCGCCAGCAAGCTGGCTCCTATAAAAGCTTCTTGTACCGCAGTCTCAGAGGCTTCTCCATGCCCGGTGCACTTTCCCATATCCGTGTTCTCGATCTCTCCCGCGTGCTCGCCGGGCCCTGGGCCGGGCAGACGCTGGCCGATCTCGGTGCCGAGGTGATCAAGGTCGAGCGCCCGGGTACGGGCGACGACACCCGTCACTGGGGCCCGCCCTACATCAAGGACGCCGCCGGCAATGACAGCCGCGAGGCGGCCTACTTCCAGTGTGCCAACCGCAACAAGCAATCACTGACCCTCGACTTTACCCAGCCCGAGGGCCAGCGGCTGGTACGTGAACTGGCAGCGCAGTGCGATGTGGTTTTGGAGAACTTCAAGGTCGGTGGCCTGGCAGCCTATGGCCTCGACTATGAATCGCTGAAAGCGGTCAACCCGCGACTGATCTACTGCTCCATCACTGGTTTCGGGCAGAACGGGCCCTACGCCAAGCGGGCAGGTTATGACTTCATGATCCAGGGGCTCGGCGGGCTGATGAGCCTGACCGGCAAGCCCGATGGCGAGGACGGCGCCGGCCCCATGAAGGTCGGCGTCGCTCTCACCGATATCCTCACCGGGCTGTACGCCACGGTCGGCGTGCTGGCCGCGCTGAACGCCCGCGAGCAGACCGGCCAAGGCCAGTACATCGACGTGGCCTTGCTCGATGTGCAGGTGGCCTGCCTGGCCAACCAGGCGATGAACTACCTGGCCACCGGCCAGTCGCCCAAGCGCCTGGGCAACGCCCACCCGAACATCGTGCCTTACCAGGACTTCCCCACCGCCGACGGCGATTTCATTCTTGCTGTGGGTAACGACGGGCAGTTCCGCAAGTTTTGCGAGGTCGCCGGCCTTCCGGCTTTGGCCGGCGACTCGCGCTTTTCTACCAACAAGGCGCGTGTGGCCAACCGCGCCGAGCTGATCCCCCTGCTGCGCCAGGCCACCGTGTTCCGCACCACCGCCGAGTGGGTGGCATTGCTGGAAGAGGCCGGTGTGCCCTGCGGGCCGATCAACGACCTGGCCCAGGTATTCGCCGACCCCCAGGTGCAGGCCCGCGGCCTGCGCGTGGAGCTGCCCAACAGCCTGGGCAGCGTCACCCCGCAGGTGGCCAGCCCGCTGCGCCTATCGCAGACCCCGGTGGACTACCGCCTGGCACCGCCGCTGCTCGGTGAGCACAGCGATGCCATCCTGCAGCGCGTGCTCGGGCTGGATGCCGGGCAGATTGCCGAGCTGCGCGCGGCCGGTGTCGTCTAAGAACCTGTTCCAAGTCTGCCGCGGGCGGCTGTAACCCAACGCCGTCCGAGAGCGGCGTTCCTCAGCCTGCTGAGCCGCCTGGTGCGGTTGCGTCGAACGCCCCTTCCAGCAGCTGGAAGTAGCGCAGCATGCTGCGCCGCGCCAGCCCCGGGTCGCCTGCCAGCAGGGCCTGGATGCGTTGCGTCTGACTATCGCGCAGCTTGTCCGCCAGGGCGGCCGGTAGTGGGTCGTGCTCGGCCATGGCGCCGAACACATGGGAAAACAGCGCGAGGGCGCGGTTGCCACTCAGCTCGGCAATGCACAGGTCGAGCTCGCGGGAGGAGGCCAGGTGCGTTGCAGGTATGGCTGCCTGCAGTTTTTGCAGGCGCGTGCGGCCCTGGTTATCCAGACGTTGCGCAGTCAGCCCGGCGGCAGCCAGCTGCAGGGTTTTCCACACCGAGTAGAAGTAGTGCCGCGGCAGCTGGTTGTGCCGCAGGTAATTCAGCGCCAGCTTGATGGTGTAGCTCGGGTCTGGGGTTTCCACGATCAGCCCGCCGCCCTGGCCACGCCGGCTGCGCACGATGGCGTGCAGTTCCAGGGTGCGCACCGCCTCGCGCAGCACGGCTCGACTGACCTGATGGAGAGCCTGCAGATCCGGCTCGGCACCCAGGCGGGCGCCGGCACGCAAGCCGGAGTTGGCGATGCTGCGGGCGATGACCACCGCCAGGCGGTGGGCGGTTTTCTCGTAGACCTTGCGGATGGCGAAGTCCGGCGCCAGCTGCAAGCTGCTCATGTCGGAGGTCGGCCCCTTCTGCAGGCCGCCGCCAAGCTCGACGATCAGTTCGCGCAGCTGGCGCAGCGAGTCGCGTACGTTGTCCTGGGCGCGCTGGGCATCGCCGGCCACGATGCATTCGAGCAACTCCAGCTTGAGCTGGCGGCCCGTGCTGAAGACCTGCTCCAGCCTGGCGCGCACGTGCGCGCGTTGCGGCGTGCGGCCATTGATGGTGACGTAGCACAGCGCCACGTAGATCAGGCTGATGGCCGGGTTGGCGGCCACCTGGCAGATGAATTCGCGTACCTGGCCGTGCAGCTGCAGTTCTTCGTTGAAGCTGCACGGCGGCGTATCGCGCAGCAGGTCGATCAGTTGCCGCGCGCGGCCGATGTCGGCGTCGCTGATTTGTTCGGCAGCCTGACTGACGATCAGGCATTCGATCAGCTCACGGGCTTCGAACAGTTCGGCAAAGCTGACGTCGGTCAGTTCCAGATAGGTCGCTAGGGCCAGGGCGGCGGAGTCATTGGCGGGCTGGCGGACGATCAGGCCGCCACCGGCACCGCGGCGCATGCTTGCCACACCGTTGCGCTCCAGCTGGCGGATAGCCTCGCGCAGGGTGGCGCGGCTGATCCGGTAGCGTTCCATCAACTGGGCCTCGGAACCCAGCAGGCTGCCGACCGGCCAGCCGAGGGCGGCAATTTCCTGCTGCATGGCCTCGGCCACCAGCTCGGCGAGCTTGGCTTGGCGCCCACTGTGCTTCAGCGCGGCCCGGCGCAGGTCATGCACACGACTGGGTGCTGGGCTCGAATCGGTAGCAACTGGAGTCAACATGTTTGTGCCTGATCCAGGAGAAAGGCGCCACAGTAGAGTTTTTTATTCGATTTTGTAAGCGCTTTGCCATTACTGGCGATGTGCCAGAGTCCGTCATTCGCGTGAGGGCATCACGCCAATTCAACTCACTGATAACACCTTAGGGCGATACTCATGCGCCTTTATATCGACCTAAGCTGCATGACACTCAACCCGATCCGCGCCGTGCTGTGGCGTCGAGGAAGCATGCCAATGCCCAACAACAATAATGGCTACCCCTCCAGTTTGTCCGCCTGGACCACTGTGGTCATCCTGATGGTGGCCTATGTGCTGTCCTTCATCGACCGGCAGATTCTCAACCTGCTGGTGGAGCCGATCCGCCGTGACCTGGTGATCAGCGACACGCAGATGAGCCTGCTGATGGGCCTGTCTTTCGCGCTGTTCTACACCATCTGTGGCATCCCCCTCGGGCGCCTGGCCGATACCCGCAGCCGCCGCGGTCTGATCGCCATCGGCGTGCTGTTCTGGAGTGCGGCCACGGCCGCCTGTGGCATGGCCAAGCTGTACTGGCAGTTCCTCATCTGTCGCATCGGCGTTGGTGTGGGCGAGGCGGCGCTGTCGCCGGCGGCCTATTCGCTGATTGCCGACAGCTTCCCGGCGGAGCGCCGGGCCACCGCTATCAGCGTCTATTCGATGGGCGTCTACCTCGGTTCCGGCATCGCCTTCCTGCTCGGCGGTCTGGTGATCCAGTTCGCCTCGGCCCAGGGTGACCTGGTGCTACCGGTGCTCGGCGAGGTACGGCCGTGGCAGCTGATCTTCCTCATTCTCGGCGCTGCCGGTGTGCTGTTCACCCTGCTCATGCTCGCCGTGCGCGAGCCGGTGCGGCGTGGCGTGGGCGCCGGGGTGGCGGTGCCGCTGGCCGAGGTCGGCCGCTATATCCGCAGCAACCGGCGCACCGTGCTGTGCCACAACTTCGGCTTCGCCGGCCTGGCCTTCGCCGGTTACGGCAGTGCGGCCTGGATCCCGAGTTTCTTCATCCGCACCTACGGCTGGGATGCCGGCCAGGTGGGCATCGTCTACGGCAGCATCGTCGCCGTGTTCGGTTGCCTGGGTATCGTCTGTGGCGGGCGCCTGGCCGACCGGCTGGTCAAGCGCGGGCACAGCGACGCCAATATGCGCGTCGGCCTGATCGCCGCCCTCGGCGCGCTGCCGCTGGTGGTGCTGTTCCCGCTGATGGGCAATGCGCTGTGGGCTTCGATCCTGCTGGCACCAACGGTATTCTTCCTGAGCATGCCGTTTGGCGTGGCGCCGGCGGCGATCCAGGAAATCATGCCCAACTCGATGCGCGGCCAGGCCTCGGCCATCTACCTGTTCGTCATCACCCTGATCGGCCTGGGGATCGGGCCGACGGCGGTGGCGCTGGTGACCGACTTCGTCTTTGCCGATGACAAGGCGCTGCGCTACTCGCTGCTGATCGTCACCACGCTGGCGGTGCTGGCCTCGGTGGTGCTGCTGTGGATGAGCCTCAAGCCCTATCGCGAGAGCCTGCTGCGCCTGCAGCAGTGGGTGCCTGCACAGGCCGCCGACACTAGCCTGGCGCAGCCGAAGATCGCCTGATCGGCGATCCGTTTTCCGCTGCCGAAGCCCCGCCTTGTGCGGGGCTTTTTCTTGTTGATGCCCTCTGTAGTGCACTTATGAGCAGGCTTTAGTGGACGCGGATTGATCCGCGCTAAACAGGCCGCTCAGCGCTGCTCCTGATCGCGAATGAATGCGCGCCCACAAAAGCCTGAAGGCCGCAACCGCATGCGCTCGGGCATGGTCCTGGTGCACCCGTTGGTGCCGCGCGGCGGATGACCACTCATACCCGCCGCGCCTGCCTGATGGCCGATTATTCATCGCCGTGTTGATGGCTGGCGGGCCCGCCAAATGCCGCCATTCATCCTTTCGAGCGACAGTGCGAATCCCACCTTGGAGCGCTTATCCGACTGTCATCCCATCAGTAGCGTGCAGGCAGTTCCAACCCACATCGGAGAGCCGCATGACAACAACAAAAAGGCCCGGAATCTTCCAGCCACGCACTTTGGCCGTCGCCATCGCCCTGGGCCTCGCTGCCCCGGCACATGCCGTCACGTTCAACATCGGTGAGATCGAAGGCCAGTTCGACTCGGCCCTTTCGGTCGGCGCCAGCTGGTCGATGGACTCGCCGGACCAGAAGCTGATCGGTTCCGCCAACGGCGGCAGCGGCTTCACCCAGACCGGCGACGATGGTCGGCTGAACTTCAAGAAGGGCGAGACCTTCTCGAAGATCTTCAAGGGCATCCACGACCTCGAACTGCAGTACGGCGACAGCGGCGTATTCGTGCGTGGCAAGTACTGGTACGACTTCGAATTGAAGGACGAGCAGCGCCTGTTCAAGGACATCGACGACCACAACCGCAAGGAAGGCGCGCAGTCGTCCGGGGCGCAGATCCTCGACGCGTTCTTCTACCACAACTACAACCTGGCCGAGCTGCCGGGTACCTTCCGCGTGGGCAAGCAGGTGGTCAGTTGGGGCGAGAGCACCTTCATCGGCAACAGCATCAACTCAATCAACCCGATCGATGCTGCCGCCTTCCGCCGCCCCGGCGCGGAAATCAAGGAAGGCCTGATCCCGGTCAACATGCTCTACCTGTCGCAGAGCCTGACCGACCAGCTCAGCGTCGAAGGTTTCTACCAGCTGGAGTGGGACCAGACGGTGGCCGACAACTGCGGCACCTTCTTCTCGTCCAGTGACGTAGCGGCCGACGGCTGTGCCGACAACTACAACATCCTCGGTGCCGACTCGGTCGCGACCCTGCTGGGGCTGCAGTCGACCCTCGCCAGCCTGGGCGTGACGGTCGAGCCGGAAGGCCTGCTGGTAGCGCGCGGCGGTGACCGCGATGCCCGCGACTCCGGCCAGTGGGGCCTGGCCCTGCGCTGGCTGGGCGATGAAACCGAGTACGGCGCCTACGCGCTCAACTACCACAGCCGCACTCCCAGCGCCGGCTTCACCACCGCCAGCTCGGCGCAGATCCTTAACGCGTTCTCGGTTGCCGGCGGCGCGCTGGCCCAGCCGATTTTGCTGGGTAACGGCGAGTACTTCCTGGAGTACCCGGAAGATATCCGCCTGTACGGTTTGAGCTTCTCCACCACCTTGCCCACCGGCACCGCCTGGGCTGGCGAGATCAGCTACCGGCCGAACATGCCGCTGAGCATCAACGGCACCGACATGACCGGCAAGCTGGCCACCGTACCGGCCGGCGCATTCGCCGGAGCCGGTGGTGGCGCGACCGGGGTGGCGGCGGCCATGGCCCAGGGCGACCAGTACATCAAGGGCTACAACCGCAAGGAAGTGACCCAGCTGCAGACCAGCTTCACCCACTTCTTCGACCAGGTGATGGGCGCCGACCGCCTGACCCTGGTCGGTGAAGTCGGCCTGACCGCCATCGGTGGCCTGGAGAGCCGCGATGAAGTGGCCTATGGCCGCGACTCGATCTACGGCTCGCCGCACGGCACCGCCGCCTCCAACCTGGAGGCACTGGACGCATACGGCACCCACGGCTTCTACACCAACAACTCCTGGGGCTATCGCGCCCGGGCGATCTGGGACTACAGCAACGTGTTCGCCGGGGTCAACCTCAAGCCCAACCTGTCCTGGTCGCATGACGTCGACGGCTACGGCCCGGTGTTCAACGAAGGCGCCAAGGCGGTCAGCGTCGGCCTGGATGCCGAGTACCGCAACACCTACAGCGCCAGTCTGTCGTACACCGACTTTTTCGACGGTGATTACAACGTCGCCACCGACCGCGACTTCCTCGCCCTCAGCTTCGGCGTGAACTTCTAAGACGGGATCCTGCACATCATGAAAACAACCATGCACCTGATCTCCACCCTGACCCTGTCCCTGCTGGCGGGCAGCGTCCTGGCGGCGGTTTCCCCCGAGCAAGCGGCCAAGCTCGGCAGCAGCCTGACCCCGCTGGGCGCCGAGCGCGCCGGCAACGCCGACGGCAGCATTCCCGAGTGGAACGGCGGCCTGGCCAAGAATGCGGCGGCCGTGGATGGTCGCGGCTTTCTCGGCGACCCCTTCGCTGGCGAGCAGCCGCTGTTCACCATTACCGCGCAGAACCTGGAGCAGTACCAGGGCAAGCTCAGCGAAGGTCAGCTGGCGATGTTCAAACGCTACCCGGACAGCTACAAGATGCTGGTCTATCCGACCCATCGCACGGCCGCCGTGCCGGATGAGGTGAATGCAGCGGCCAAGCGCAGCGCGCTGAATACCGAGCTGGTGGAGGGTGGCAACGGCCTGAAGAATTTCGCCGACAGCCGCTACTACGCCTTCCCGATTCCGCAGAATGGCCTGGAAGTGGTGTGGAATCACATCACCCGCTACCGCGGTGGCAACCTGCGCCGCAGCATCGTCCAGGCCACTCCGCAGACCAATGGCGACTTCACCCTGGTGCACTTCGAGGACGAAGTGGCGATGCCGACGATGATGCCCGGCCTCGATCCGGACAAGGCGGCCAATGCCCTGCTGTTCTTCAAGCAGCGCGTCACCGCGCCGTCGCGCCTGGCCGGCAACGTGCTGCTGGTGCACGACTCGCTCGACCAGATCCGCGAGCCGCGCATGGCCTGGGTCTACAACGCCGGCCAGCGCCGCGTGCGCCGTGCCCCGCAGGTGGCCTATGACGGCCCGGGTACCGCCGCCGACGGCCTGCGCACCTCGGACAACTTCGACATGTACAACGGTGCCCCCAACCGTTACGACTGGAAGCTGGTGGGCAAGCGCGAGCTGTACATCCCCTACAACAACTTCAAGCTGGCCTCACCCGAGGTGAAGTACGCCGACATCCTCCAGGCCGGGCATACCAACCAGGAGCTGGCGCGCTACGAGCTGCACCGGGTCTGGGAAGTCGAGGCCACGCTGAAGGCCGGCGAGCGCAATATCTACGCCAAGCGCCGCTTCTTCATCGACGAAGACACCTGGCAGATTGCCGTCTCCGAGCACTACGACGGACGCGGCCAGCTGTGGCGTGTCGGCCAGGCCATGCTCATGCAGCAGTTCGAGGTGCAGGCGCCGGTGTATGCCTTCGAGGCCCTGTATGACGTGATCGTCGGCCGTTACCTGGCCATCGGCATGGCCAACGAAGAGAAACGCTCGATCCAGTACGGCACTGCCGCCGCGGCCATCGACTTCACCCCGGCCGCCCTGCGCAACGCCGGCGTGCGCTGAGTTCCAGCGCCACGTTGCTCTCTTGAGGCGACCCCTGTGGTCGCCTTTTTTATCGGCTTGTCCCGAGAGCCAATGGATCTTGGTTAAGATCGACCCTAGCCCGCCGAACAATCATAAGAAAGTCGAGGCCAGTCCCATGCCCCACAAGGTCCGTGCCCTGCATGTCGCGCCCCGGCCTGCACTGCTCGATGTCGTCCTGCCGCGCCTGCCGGCGGCCCATCTGGCGCGCCCGCGGCTGGCCCAGGCGCTGCTGGCCAGCGATTGCCGGCTGACCCTGCTGTGCGCCCCGGCCGGCTTCGGCAAGAGCGTGCTGTTCAACGAATGCGTGCGCCAGTTGCCCAGCGGCACGCGCCTGGTCTGGCTCGATCTGCTCGGCCATGCCCTGAGCCCTGCTGAACTGCTCGGCCGCCTGGCTGCCGCCCTGCACCTAATTCCCGGCGAAGGCGCGGCGGATGTCGAGCTGGGCAGCCTGCTCAGTCGCGTCGAACAGCCGCTGTGGATCGTCCTCGACGACTACCCCCGACAGCCCTGTGCCGAGCTGGACGCCTGTCTCGATCGCCTGCTGGAGCGCGCCCCGCACACTCTGCGCTGGTGGATCAACGGCCGTCGCCGCCCAGCCTGGAACCTGCCGCGTCTGCTGCTGCAGGGCGATCTGCTGGAGCTAGACGGCCAGGCCCTGGCGCTGCGCGAAGAGGAGCTGCACGGCCTGCTGCAGCAACGCCAGCTGGCGCTGCCCGGCGAACTCAGCCAACAACTGCTGCACAACAGCGAAGGCTGGCTGGCCGGTGTCTGCCTGCTGCTGATCCAGGGCACGGCGCAGAACCTGCCCGAGCGCCTCGCTGCGGGTAGCGCGTTGCTGCAGGAATACATCGAGCGCGAAGTGCTCAACGGCCTGCCCGAGGCACTCAAGCGTGCGTTGCTGGTGCTGGCGCATATCCCGCGTTTTTCCGCCGAACTTTGCGCGCACCTGCTTGACGGTGAGGACGCCGCCGGGCTGCTCGCCGAGCTGCACCAGCGCCAGTTGTTCCTCCACGGCCTGGACAGCTGCGGCGAGTGGTTTCGCCTGTGGCGGCCGCTGGCGGCCATGCTCCGGCGCCATAGCCCGGTGCCGCTGCAGGCGCATGTACGGGCCTGCCAGTGGTTTGCCGCCCGTGGCGATGTGCGTGCAGCGGTGGAACATGCGCTGTGGGCCGAACAGCCCGAGGTGGCGGCCAACTTCCTCCAGCAATACGGCCAGGAGCAACTGCTGATCGGCCAGAGCGTCGCCCAGTTCCTGCACTGGCGCGACGAGCTGCCGGCCAGCCTGTTTGCCAGCACGCCACGCCTGATCACCCTGCAGGCCTGGGCCCTGATCATCTGTGCCCGCCTCGACGAGGTAGATGGCTGCCTGGCCCAGCTGGCGCGCTTCCTGCCGCAGCCCGATGCTCATCGCCAGCAGCAGTGGCTGGCCCAGTACCAGGCCATCCAGGGCGTGCTGCAACGCCAACGCGGCCTGCGCAGCGCCCGTGAACATTGCCTGCAGGCGTTGGCGGTATTGGCGCCGACGGCCTGGTCGCAGCATGTGCTGTGCTACCAGGCGCTGTCCCAGCAGGCCATGGCCGAGAACGATCTGCCAGCGGCCCAGCAGTACAGCCAGGAAGGCCTGCGCCTGGCCCGCGAGCAGGGCAGCGTGCTGTTCGAAGCGCTGCTCAGCGTCGACCGCATCCATCTGCTGGGCCTGCTCGGCGAGGGCGAGCGCGCCAGCGAACAGGTCGAGCAATCGCTGCAGCACCTGCAGCAGGCGGGCTTGCAGGGCCCGGTGCTGGCGCGCCTGCTGTTGCTGCGCGGCAGCCTGCTGGCCGGCCAGGGCGCCCGCCAGCAGGCCGAGGCCGCCTATGCCGCCGGCCTGCGCGAAGCCGAGGACTGCACCGACGCCTATGTCCTGTTTGCCTACCAGGGCCTGGCTCTGCTGGCCGCCGAGCGGGGTGACTTCATCCGCGCGCAGCAACTGCTGCGCAAGGCCGAGCGGCAGATGCAGTGGCAGCATGTGCCGGCGGTACGCTATCGCGGCGTGCTGCAGATGGTGGCGGGGCAGTTGAGCCTGTTGCAGAGCGATGCCGAGCAGGCCCGTGAGCACTTCCTGCAGGTCCAGCAACGCCTGCAGGCCGACGATCTGCTGGCACCTTCCGGCTTTTACGACCTGCCGCTGCGCAGTCGCCTGGCCCTGGCCCAGGCCGAGCTGGCGCTGGGCCGGCCGCTGGAGGCCATCGCCGCCTTGCGCAGTCTGCTCCAGGACAGCCAGCAGCAGGGCCATCGCAGCCTGGTTTGCGAATGCCGCTGCAGCCTGGTCGAAGCCCTGCTCCAGGCCGGGCAGGACGCGGCCGCCCAGCTCGAAGCCCAGTCCGCCCTGCAGGATGTCGAGCGCCAGCAGTTGCTGCGCCCGCTGCAGGCCTTGCATGTCCGGCAAACGGTCTGGTTGCTGCGTAACCTGCCGGTGCTGGCCGAGCCGCACTGGCAGGCCAGGCTGCACCCCGAGGGCACGCAGGCGTCTGCGCGGGCAGTGGAAACCAGCGAATCCCTGCTCAGCAAACGCGAGGAAGCGGTGCTCGGCCTGATCGCTCAGGGCTGCTCCAACCAGCAGATCGCCGAGCAGCTGTACATCTCCCTGCACACGGTGAAAACCCATGCGCGGCGGATCAACGTCAAACTTGGTGTCGAGCGCCGCACCCAGGCGGTGGCGCGGGCCAAGGCGCTGGGCTGGATGGCCTAGGGGCGAAACCAAACGCTTCTAACAAGCTTGGCGTTATCGTCAATCCGTCTAGCGATTCAGGGGTGGGCTTGCAGGCCAGGCGGGTCGCCACCTGCAGCCGCCAGGCCGCTGTTCAGGGGGCGCTTGAGGCTGGTGCCGCAGCACGTTTTGGCAGAGCTGCAATGCCCGTTGCAGAGCGGCTGGCTGAAAATACAAGGCGCTTATCCGGGTATATCCGTCTGCAGCGCAGCAGGCTTGACGCTGCGCTTCTTTCAACTAAACCGATGTACTACGGCGCTCCAGGGGACTGGCAGTCGCTCACTCGACTCAAGCGGCAGCCGCCACGGGATGCCAGGGTCGGGGTACAAGGAGTTTGCTGGGTGAAAGGACGCCATATTTCCGCATTACCTGTCTAGGTTCGATCTGCCCCTTCATCTGCCGTTGCATCTGTCACTGAGCCTGCGTGTCATCGCGGGTCGCCGTTGTGCACCTCCTTGTCTGGTTTGCGCCCTGGTCACTGCCAGAGCTGCATGCGCCCAGTTGGCTATCTGCGCTGGGCGCCCACACATCTGCTAGGAGGTTATGCAATGAAAGGGATCAACAAAAGCGAGCTGGCCCGTCTGCAACTGCGCACCCGCAGGGCCATCAATCCACAGCACAGCCATTTCAGTGCGCTGCTCGCCGCGCGTCACCAGTTTGCCCGCACCTATTCGATCAAGTTGCTGAACAATTTCGTCGGCAGCAGTGCGCTGGACTTCGAGCTGCTGACGCTGCTCACCCCCGCGCCCCAGGATCGCAGCCAGGATCACCTGCTGCTCGGCGACCAGCCGATCGCGCGCCAGGCCTCGACCTGGGACCCGCACAACCATGTGCTGAGCTGGCATCAGGGCAGTGGTGCCGAGGCCATCTCCGGGCGCATCGAGCTGCTGCCGGACGACAGCAAGGGCTATGGCTACATCAACCGCGGCGACGCGCATTTCTCCGTGGAAATCGACCTCAAGCCGGTGTCCTACACCTGCGCCGTATCGGCCAACGCCGGCCAGTACGTGTCCGGCGATGCCAGCGGGCCGAAGCTGAACTGGGACGTGAACTCCACGGATTGGAAGAACGCGACCTGGATCGACAGTGCCCTGCGCTTCACCTACGGCCTTACCGACAACGGCCCGTTCATCGGCCAGCCCGACCCGAACGTGCTGGTGGAGTTCTCCGACCTGCAGACCCATACCGACTGGGCGCCGCAACCGGACTACGACTTCACCCTGCTGCTGACCCCGGAATTCCGCCTGATCTTCAGCGCCAACCAGGGCGTCACCCCGGACGCCGACGACCGTGGCAGCAGCCCGGTGAAAAGCGTGTTCCCCTACCAGATGGCCTTCACCTTTGACGGCTTCGCCAGCAGCTTCGAGGGCGCCTATCTGATCGGGGAAAACACCATTCTCGGCGTGCCCTACGCCGTGCGCGGGGTGGTCGACAACCCGGCCATCGCCGGGTTCTACGGCCTGATCGACCACCACAGCGGCCAACACCGCGGCCTGGTGCTGGTGCGCAACGGCCAGTTGGTGATCGATGGTGAGCCCGTTGCCGGCTCCAAAGTCCAGGGCAATCGCCTTAGCTGGCAGGGCCTCAGCGGCGCCCAGGCACAAGCCAGCGGCCTGAGCAGCGATGGTCACCTGGAGTTCTCCGGCAACGGCGAGCAGATTCTCAACGGCAGCCACGGCGGGGTCGGCAAGCGCCACTGCGCGGCCTCGCTGATTCGCCTGGCCGACAACCTCAGCGCGCCGCAGGCCAGCCTGCGCCAGACCATCAGCACCACCCGCAGCGCCCTGCACAGCCAGCTGCTGGGCGACACTGCGCTGAACATCCACACCCTGCTCGGCATGTCGCCGTTCCAGCAGACCACGGTCGACGACCACGGCGTGCCGAAGAAGGTCTGGAGCGAGGTGGTGCGCGACAACTCGATGCAGGACTTCTACCTGATCCTGCAGTACTACATGGACCCGGAGCTGCGCAGCGAATTTATCTCGCCCAACCCGCCGGTACTCTCCTCCGCGCTGAAGAATATCGCCGCGATCAAGGGCGCCGACGGGCAACTGCCCCAGGACTGGTACAAGAGCCTCAGCGTGGCCTACCTGAGCAGCGCCCTGGCACATACCGACGACCCAGGCGCGCCCTACCTGAACGGCGACCGCGCCGGCAAATGGCTGTCCCAGCAGGTCGCTGCGGATCAGGTGTACCAGGCCCAGGCACCGCAGCTGTACGCCAACCGTTGGCTGATGCAGTTCCCCGATACCGCGCTGTTCACCCAGGATCAGATCAACAACAACGGCCAGTACGTGCCGCTGATCGACCAGGACCTGACCGGCTGGATCGCGCAGATTCGTGCCACCGTCACCGGTAGCCAGGAGCAGATCGACGACCTGGTGAAGATGGTCACCGAGGCGGCCACCAAGGGCAAACAGAGCCTGTACTGGGCCTACCTGATGTTCCGCTACTCGACCCAGCCGTCGGCCCTCAACTACCTGCGCATGATCTCGATGAACAGCAACACCGGCCTGGATGGCTCGGCCTTCGCCCAGCGCGTGCAGACCAACCTGGCCGTGCTCAACGTGCTCGATCCCAGCGGGTTCTTCTGCAACCAGTACACCCAGGTGATCCAGACCTTCCAGATCGGCAATATCCTGCCGACGCTGATCGACTTCAGCGGCAACCTCGACGAATACGAGTACTCCGTCAACCAGATCATCAGCGCGTTCATCAAGCAGTACGGCAGCTCCACCGATCCACAGATCCAGAAGATGATCGAGGAGCTTCGCGAAGCCCAGGCGCAGGGGCAGGTGCGCGAGGTGCTCGACACCTTCGCCAGCCTGTCCGCCACCTTCGCCGGCATCTACGAGTGGGAACAGCTGGCCGGCAAGTTCGCCGCCTCCTGGCCCATCAGCAGCAAGATCTCCCTCGGCCTGGCCAAGGCCATCACCCTGGCCGCCGCTTCCGTGGGGATCGCCGCCTTCGTCTTCGGCGTGATGGACTGGAAGAAACTCGACGCGGCGCAACAGGCCCAGGTGATCATCGGCGGCACGCAGGTGTTCGCCCAACTGCTCGGCACCGTGCTGCGCAAGGGCACCGCCTACACCACCATCTTCCGCACGGAAAATACCTGGGGCTCGTTCTTCAAGAGCGTCTGGAGCAACGATGTGCTGGAGCTGGCCAACACCCGTGGCAGCAACGGCTTTTCGCGCTGGCTGGTGCGCGATGCTTCGCTGGAGGCCAAGCTGCTCGTCGCTGGCGCGGAAGAAGACCTGGGCGTCGTGGCGAAGATCTTCGGCCGCAACCTCGACGAGTTCATCGCCACCCGTCTCGGCGCGCTGTTCGCAGTGGCCAACATCGTCCTCAGCGCCATCGCCATCGCCAACTCGGAGTCCGATCTGGAAACCGCCGGCAACGCGCTATTGCTGGCCTCGGCCTCGCTGGAGCTGATCGCCATCCTCGGCGAGTGGGGCTTGGGTGCCTTCGGCATCGAGGCCATCGGCGGCCTGGCGGTGGCCTCCATCGCCTCCGGGGTGGCGGTGCTGGCGGCCTTTGCGGCGATTGCCGGGGCGATCATCCTGCTGGTGCTGGCCTTTCGTCCGCAGAAATCGCCGATCCAGAAGTTCGCCGAAGACCAGGCTAAGAAAGCCGGTTTCTACATGGAAGACAAAGCTTCCATCGATGCCCTCAACATCACCGGCAGCACCACCAATCAGACCTCGCCGAAGCTGGTCGGCATCGCCCTGCAGTACAACGCCAGCTACCAGCAGACCCTGACCTTCAATAACGATGGCTCGCTGACCATCGGCGCGCAGAAGCTGGACTTCAGCACCGACTTCTTCCTCGGTTCCGATGCCCTCGGCCGCGCCACCCTCTCTACCCTGCTGGCAGAGGGCGGCGAGACGGTCAACAACACGCCGCGGCAGAAGCTGGTGAGCATCACCCTGGACGACAACCAGCTGCTCAGCGCCGTGCCGCCAATCAGCGATGCGAAGAAAACCAGTCAGCAATTGTGGGCCAGCGAGTATGTCGGCAGCCCGCAGTTCGACAGCCAGGGCGCGCTGGTGGCGGCGCAGTTCCGCTTCTACAACTGCTACTGGAACGACCAGGGCAAGAAGCTCTATCTCAACAGCGACGGCAAAACGGTGTCCGCCGGCGGCAGCGGTACGGCCTGGACGGTGGCCCTCACCACCATGGCGCCCAATCTGTTGGCGATGGGCAACTTCAACCTGTGGGACTACAACCGCGACCAGCGCAACACCCCGTACCTGGGGCAGCCCGGCAGCGCGCCGCGTACCTGGAAAATCGACCCGGCGCTGCCGAGCTTCCTGCAGTTCGACTTGGCCACTGGTGCCATCTCGCAGAAAACTGGCGTGACGCCCAGCAGTATGGCGGCGAAGAGCTACACGCTCAGCGTCTCCAATGACTACGGCAAGGCCGAGTGCAGTTTCTCGATCCGGGTGCAGGTCTACGTCCAGCCGGTTTACCCACACCTGCGGGCCGATGATGACCTGCAATTCGCCGTAGCCTGACCAGGGGGGTCGCCACCATGTCCAATGATCCTGTAGAAGCGATGTTCACCGCCCTGCCCGATATCGGCGCAAACCCGGTCGGGATCCTGGCCAAGGCGGCCCTGCTCAGTCGTCTGCAAGGGGCCACGCCGGGCAAACACACCCAGCCGTGGCCCCAATCTTCCGGGCCAAGCTTTCTCGACATTTTCTTTCCCGGCTACACGCCGGCCGCCTACACCGGCAACGTCACCGGCAGTACCGGCCTGAACGATGATTTCTGGTCCGGTTTCGCCGTCGCCGCCTTGTGCCAGGCGATGTACAACATCACCTCGGGTCTGCGCCAACAGCTCAAGTCCGGGGATATCGACAACGCGGTAAACGCCTGCAACGGGCAGATCACCAACAGCGCCATGCCGCTCTATGGCGTGGCCCTACAACAGGGTTACCCCGCGTTCACCCAGGCTTACAACGACTGCCCGGACAAGGCCCAGGCGCTGGCTACCTACACTGCGCAACTGCAGAGCAGCAACTACCTCAACGCCCTGGCCGTGCAGTATCACAGCCAGGCTGGCCTGCCCAACTTCGACTGGCTGATGTGGCACCACTGGGTCAAGCTCAGCGTACTTGGCTGCGCGACCGCCACCATCAGCAGCCTCATCGGCGTGGTGAAAAGCAACCTGGCCGCGCTGCAGGTCGTGCTGCCCGGCAACGTCGATGGGGTCACCTGGCTCGCTTACAACACCTGGATGTCCACCGGTGACCCGAACCGCCGCCGACTCGACTGGAACGACATCGCCGGCGCTGCACGGGGCGGCATCCTGGCACAGGTCTGTACGGCCTACCCCGGCTCGTACATGCCTTCGTGCATGAACGAGGAGAACTCCTACGAGTTCACCGCCAATGGTCAGCCCGGCAACGGCTATCGGGATTCCGGCGGTGGCGGCTGTTGCTTCGCCGCCGGCACCGGTGTGCTGTTGGCCGACGGCAGTGAACGCGCGATCGAAACCCTGCGCCCCGGCGACCAGTTGGCCACCACCGCCGGACCACGTCGCCTGGCCTTGGTCGCCCAGCCGTTTCGCGCCGGGCGCGCGCTGTACCGCATCGACGAGCTGCCCATTCAGATGACTGCCACCCATCCGTTCCTGCGCTTTCCCCAGGCGGATCAGCCCACCCTGGTCAGTATCGACCCGCTGCAACTGAGTGCGCGCATTCCTGGCCTAGCCGTACTGGGTATCGCTCCGCTGAGCAGCGGCAGCACGCTGCTGCGTATCGCCAACCACAGCGCGCAGCCTTATCCGGTCACCCAGGTGCACTGTCTGCCCGGCAGCGGCAACGCCGACGAGCGCCTCTACGACCTGCTGCTGGAACCTGGCGCGGAAATGGCCGGCTACCTGGTCGGCGGCAACGGCACCTATCTGGCCGTCAGTGCGGAAATACCCGATATCAGCGCCCACGCCGAGATCGCCCCCGGCTTCTTCGCGCTCGCGCAGCGCCTCTACGATGAGTTGCACAGCGATATCGCCAGCTTGTCCCAGGCCAGCCTTGCGCCCATCCTCGAACACCTGGCTCTGAGTCTGCACAGCCAACTGCTGCCCACCGCTCTGCAGCAGGCGCGCAACCAGCCCCAGGCAGCCCTGCTGCGCAGCACGCCAGCACTGGATATCCACAGCGCCACCAGTGCGTTCTTCAGCCTGCTTGCCCAACCACCCGGTCCGGCCCTGCGCGCCAGCGCCGCGGGCAGCTCGTTCAACTGGCAACTCAACCTGCTCACCGAGCAACTGCTGGGCAATCTCGGCGAATCGCTACTGGCCCAGTTGGCCCTGGGCTGGCGCGAACCCGGCGACGCCACAGGCGACACCCTGGCAGTCACGCTGTTCGGGGTCAGCCTGCTCAACGGCCAGGCCTTCGCCGACAGCCCAGGCCCTTTCAACCTGAGCCTCGGCGAGCAGCACTACCAGCTGGAAGAGTGCGGCCAGCGACCCTCCAGTGCCTTTACCCGACACGTCGACCAGGTGCTCTATTGCCCACTGGCGAGCCGCGGCGAACTGGCGGAAAAACTGACGCTGACCTGCCAGGATGGCGCGGGCAACTCGCTTAGCGCGCAGGTCTATCTGCCGGAGCGCCTGGAAACCGGCTGGCGCAGCTGCGAAGGCCTGCTGCGCGATGTCCAGGGCGCCATTGCCGGTACCTGTCGTCTCGACCTGCGCCTGCTCGGCCGCGCCGCCATCGAGCGCGAGCAGCAACGCAAGGAGCACTGGGATCAAGCCCAGGCCGAGGCCTACCTGCACAGCCTGGTACAGGCCGTCCTGGCGGAGCTGCCCAACCAGTTGCAGGCCTTCCAGGCCCAGCAGGCGGCCAAGGCAGGCGGCAAGCGCAACGGCGCCGGGCAATAGGCCAAGCGCCACCGCAGAAACGCCGAAGGCCCCGGGCTTGCGCCACGGGGCCTTCGTTTTATTGCAGTCTGGCGCACCAGGCGGGATTCGAACCCACGACCCCTGCCTTCGGAGGGCAGTACTCTATCCAGCTGAGCTACTGGTGCGTTGCGGGGCGCAATCATACGCATCCGTCGCGCGGGCGTCCATGCGGGCCGTCGGGCCTTTTGTTCAGAGTTCCTGCATGACGAAGTCGGCCTTGCTCACCCCGCAGTCGGGGCATAGCCAGTCGTCCGGCACTTCGGCCCAGGGCGTGCCGGCGGGGATGCCGTCGTTGGGCCAGCCGCTGGCTTCGTCGTAGATCAGGCCGCAGATGATGCAGATCCAGGTCTTCATGCCGGTACCCGCTCTCTATTGTTCAACGGCTGCAGCTGACGGTCGAAGTCGGCTAGCGACGGGAATGCCAGCGGCTCGACTGTGTCCAGGCGCCGCAGGTAGTCGCGGTACTGTTCGAGGATTTCCTCGCGGCTGTCTGCGCTGACATAAGGCACGTGATAGGCGGCGAAGGGTGGCAGCACGCTGAGCCCGGTGTAGGCCAGGGTGCCGCGCTGCAATGGGCGCAGCATGGGTTCCAGGTCGCCATGCACGGCGTCTTCGTCGGCGAACATATGCGCCTGGCCGCCGAGGCTGAAGCTGAGCAGCGCGCGCTTGCCGGCCAGGCCGCCGCGGTCGTAGAAGCGCAGGCCGCCGTAACAGATTCCGGATACCAGCACGCGGTCGATCCAGCCCTTGAGCATCGCCGGCACCGAGCACCAGAACAGTGGGAAGTTGAGGATCAGCAGGTCGGCCCAGAGCAGCTTGTCCAGCTCGCCGGCGATGTCTGGCGCCAGGCTGCCAGTCTTCAGCGCCTCGCGCTGTTCCAGGGCGTAGACCAGGTAATCCGGGTTGCTGCGCTGCTGGAAGTCGGTGGCGCTGGCCACCGGGTTCCAGTTCATCGCGTAGAGGTCAGAGACCTGCACGCTGTGCCCGGCCTGCTGCAGGGTGGCGACGGCGAGGTCTTTCATCGCGCTGCAGAAGGACTGCGGCTCGGGGTGGGCGTGGATGATCAGGGTGTTCATAAAGTCTTCGGAAATATAGTGGTGAGGGTTTTGCACAGCCTCTGTAGGAGCCAGCTTGCTGGCGATCCGGCTGACTGCGACCAACATCGCCAGCAAGCTGGCTCCTACAAAAAGCGCAGGTTCCTGTTGTGGGGGAGGGGAACCGAGGAATCAGGTGGTCTGTGCAGCTTCGCTGGTCGGCTTCTCTTGCGCCTGCCAGCGGTTGGCGCGGGCGAAGGTGCCGAAGTCGTTGAAGCGTACCCCGGCTTCGCGCATCAGCTGGTGCGCCAGCGGCGCGGTGAGCTGGCGGATATAGAAGGGCTCCTTGACCACGAAATGGTGGATGCCGTGGGTGCTGCCGAAGTTGCAGCAGAACGCCTGCAGCGGCCACAGCCACCAGGCATTCAGCACCTGGGTCTGCTGGATCACGTTGCCCGCTTCGATGTCGCCGTAGTAGTGCATGTTCGAGCTGATGAAGTGCAGGCAGAAGGTGCGCAGCACGTTGGGCCCGACCAGTACGACCACGGCGATGTTGACGATGTCCATCAGGCTCAGGGTGGTGGCGGACCAGGCGATCGGCGTGCCCGTGGCGCTGGCGGCGAAGTCAATCAGGTGGAAACCGAGGAACACATACCAGGTGCTCCAGTTGAGCAGGCCCAGAGGCGCGTAGCCGATCAGCGTGCGGCTGACGATCATCTTGCGGTGCGCCCAGGTCTTGGCGCGCAGGAAGCGGATCAGCGAGGACATCAGGTTGTCGCCGACCATCAGCAGGCGGGCCAGGCCCCAGGGCTCGCCATTGGTGATGGCGCGCTCCTCGATATCGGTCTCGCTGCCGGACACCTTGTGGTGGTTGAGGTGCAGGTGGCGGCGGATCCACGGGTTGATCGTGCTCGGCCGGGCCAGCCACACCAGGGCCATCATCAAATTGTGCGGCACGCGCTGCTTGCGGAAGTACATGGAGTGGATCAGGTCATGCTCCAGCTCGTGGGTCAGCGAGGCGAAGAAGGCGTTGGCCAGCAGACACGCCCACCAGGCGATGGCGCCGTCCAGGTAGAGCCAGGCACTGCCGAGCATCCCCGCCAGGGCGAAGGCCAGCATGCCGGCACCGAGGGCGTCCTGGTGCTGCAGGATGGGGTAGCGCTGGCGCAGTTCTGCGCCACGGGCCAGCACCTGGCTGCGGATATGCGCGGAGCGCTGCTGGTCATTGTGCAGGCCATGGCTTGCAGGAGTCGGGGTCATGCACGCATCCTCTTCTCTGTTCGCCGAGCGTTGCCATGCGGGGCAGCGGGTCGGCATGCGGACTGTTGTGGGGAAACGTCTGTGGCAAATCGTCCAGGCTACTGTGCGCGCCTGTCGCCGCCCTCGCCTGACCCATAACGCCAACCTGTTGACCGAGAATGCCAACCTGCATGACTGAAGCCTCCACCCTGGCCAGCTGGACCCGCGCCCTGCGTCGCCAACTCGACGGACTCGGCCTGGACAGCGCCGCGCTGTGCCGCGAGGCCGGCCTCGACCCGCAGTTGCTGGATGACCCCAACGCCCGCTATCCACTGTCGGCCACCACCCGCTTGTGGCAACTGGCCGTGGCCGCCAGTGGCGACCCGGCGCTGGGTTTGAACACCTCGCGGCATGTGGCGCCGACTACTTTCCATGCCCTGGGCATGGCGGTGATGGCCAGCGGCAGCCTGCGCGAGATCTTCGAGCGCATCGTGCGCTATCACCAGGTGGTCAGCGATGCCCTGAGCCTGGAATTGCGCGATGTTGGCGACAGCTGCGAGCTGCATTTCCGCCTGCCGCCGGGCGGTTCGCTGCCGGCACCCGAGGCCATCGATGCCTTCGCCGCCATTTACGTGCGCACCTGCCGCAATCGCCTGGGGCGCAGCTACGCGCCGCTGGCTGTGCACCTGC
The DNA here is from genome assembly GCF_014164785.1 of Aquipseudomonas guryensis. Classification (GTDB taxonomy): domain Bacteria; phylum Pseudomonadota; class Gammaproteobacteria; order Pseudomonadales; family Pseudomonadaceae; genus Aquipseudomonas; species Aquipseudomonas guryensis. Next base: position 1,242,192 of record NZ_JACJFN010000001.1, read on the forward strand.
GCCGGCCTCCGCCGGCCGATCCGCAGCCCTGGCTGGAAGCGTTCCGCGCGCCGGTGCATTTCGCCGCGCCCGAGGACGTGCTGTGCTTCGCCCGCGCCGACCTCGACCGCCCGCTGGATGACGGTAACCCGGAGCTGGCCGCGCACAACGAGGCGGTGCTACGCAAACGTCTCGACGCCCTGCAGCCGGATACCGTCGGTCGTCGCCTGCGCCGCGCCCTGGAGCAGTGCCTGCCGAATGGCGAACCGTCCGCCGAGGTGCTGGCCCATGGTCTGCACCTGAGCCTGCGCAGCCTGCAGCGCCACCTCAGCGAGGAAGGCAGCAGCTACGAACAGGTGCTCGCCGAGACTCGCCATGCCCTGGCCGTGCAGCACCTGGGCGCAGCCGATTGCTCGATCAGTGAAGTCGCCTACCTGCTCGGTTTCGCCGACAGCAGCAGCTTCAGCCGCGCCTTCAAGCGCTGGAGCGGGCAGAGCCCCAGCCAGTATCGTGACCACCTGCAACGCGGCTGATCCGCCGCTATGCCGGATTAAGCTGGGTTTTCAGAAGGTCGCGGAAGGTCTGGATCAGCGGCTCGCGCGAGCGGCCGCGACGCAGGATCAGCGAGAACGGCGCCTGGTAACCGAAGGTCGCCGGCAGTAGCACCTTGAGCCGACCTTGCTCGACCCAGGGCTGCGCGTAGTGCTCCGGCAGGTAGCCGATATAGGCACCGGACAGTACCAGAATCAGCTGCGCCTCCATCGACTCCACCGTCGCCGCGCTGTGCTTGAAGCCATGCCGGGCCAGTTCGGCCTGGCTCCAGTAACCACGGCCGACCATGCGCTGCTGAGCGATTACTTCCTCGGGGATGCGCCGCTCACCAAACAGCGAATGCCGCTCGCTGCAATAAAGCCAGTGCTGCTCACGGTACAGCGGCTGGTAGAGCAGGCCGTTCATGCGTGTGGAAAAGGCACCGATTGCCAGATCCAGGCGGTTGTCCAGCACCGCTAGCTGCAGCTCGTAGGGGCTGGCCACCGACAGATGCAGGTGCATGGCTGGATGCTCCAGGCTGTAGGCACCGATCACCTCGGCCAGGGGCAGGGCTGGATCACTCACCGTGGAGTCCAGCACCCCGAGGTTGAGGGTGCCGCGCAGCTCGCCCTTGAGTGCTGCCGAGTAGCGCTCGAAGCCTTCCAGCTCACCGAGCAGACGCAAGGTTTCCTGGTGGAACAGCTCGCCCTTGCTGGTCAGGCTGAACCCCCCGCGGCCGCGATGGCAGAGGCTGAGACCCAATTTGCTTTCCAGCTGACTCATATAGGTACTGATCGCCGAGGTCGACAGATTGAGCTCCTGCTGAGCCGCGGCAAAACCCTGGTGGCGGACCACGCTGGCGAAAATACGCAACAGTTTCAGATCGGGCAGGGCGCTGGGCATGGCGTTCTCGTTGGCTGAAGCGGAAATCGATGGTGCGCGCGGCGCAGCCTGCGGCGTGCATCCGGGTTACCGAGGCGCCACCAGGCTGTCCGGCGCCGCTAACCCATCCTACAGAGGTGTTTTTCAGTTTAGAAATTCCTGAACTAATTTTTTGCCTGCAGCGATTTGTCGCAGGTGCTGCCTGACCAAAAATCGGCACGACTAATAACCACAACAATGCTGAGGCCACGCGGTGGACAAGATCCTGCACCAGCCCCTGGGCGGCAACGAGATGCCGCGTTTCGGTGGCATCGCCACCATGATGCGCCTGCCGCATATCCAGAAAACTGAAGAGAAACGTCAACTGGATGTCGGCTTCGTCGGCGTGCCCCTGGATATCGGCACTTCGCTGCGCTCCGGCACGCGCTTCGGCCCGCGCGAGATCCGTGCCCAGTCGGTGATGATCCGCCCCTACAACATGGCCACCGGCGCGGCGCCGTTCGACTCGCTGAACGTCGCCGATATCGGCGATGTGCCGATCAACACTTTCAATATGGCCGAGGCCATCCGCATCATCGAGGACGCCTACGACGAGATCCTCGAACTGGGCATCATCCCCCTGACCCTGGGCGGTGATCACACCATCACCTTGCCAATCCTGCGGGCGATCAAGAAGAAGCACGGCAAGGTCGGTCTGGTGCATATCGATGCGCATGCCGACGTCAACGACCACATGTTTGGCGAGAAAATCGCCCATGGCACCACTTTCCGCCGTGCCGTCGAGGAAGACTTGCTCGACTGCGACCGCGTGGTGCAGATCGGCCTGCGTGCCCAGGGCTATACCGCCGAGGACTTCAACTGGAGCCGCAAGCAGGGCTTTCGCGTGGTCCAGGCCGAGGAGTGCTGGCACAAATCGCTGGCGCCGCTGATGGCTGAAGTACGCGAAAAAGTCGGTGGCGGCCCCGTGTACCTGAGCTTCGATATCGACGGCATCGACCCGGCTTGGGCACCTGGCACCGGTACCCCGGAAATCGGCGGCCTGACCACCATCCAGGCCATGGAAATCATCCGTGGCTGCCAGGGCCTGCAGCTGGTCGGCGGCGATCTGGTCGAGGTCTCACCACCCTACGACACCACCGGCAACACCTCGTTGCTGGGCGCCAACCTGCTCTACGAGATGCTCTGCGTGTTGCCGGGAGTGACACACAAATGAATCCCACCGAACAGGTTCTGGCCGCCGCCCGCGACCTGGTGCAAGCCTTCGCCAGCAATGACACGGCTTCCTACTTCGCTGCTTTCAGCGAAGATGCCACGTTCGTTTTCCACACCTGCGCGCAGCCGCTGCTGTCACGTGCCGCCTACCAGGCGCTGTGGCAGGAATGGCAGGCCGATGGCTTTGAAGTTCTGGCCTGCACCTCGAGCAACCCGGTCGTCAGCTTGCAGGGCGAGTTGGCGATTTTTATCCACGACGTGGCTACCCGCCTGCGTCTGGGCCACGAGGAAGTCGCAAGCCTGGAGCGCGAAACCATCGTGTTCCGCCAACAACCAGAACAGGGCCGTTGGCTGGCCTGCCATGAGCATCTTTCGGCTATGCCGGAGCAGCTGCCGCCAACCTGATCAGTACCCGGAGAGTGAACATGCACAACAACAATAAGCAGCACGCCATCACAGAGATAGAAGCCTTCGGGGTCGAACAGATTCCCGATAGCGAACGCAGCGCCAAACCCTTCGACCTGTTCCGCATCATCTTCGGCGGTGCCAACACCTTCGCCACCGCTTTCCTCGGCAGTTTCCCGGTGATCTTCGGCCTGTCGTTCCAGGCCGGCGCCTGGGCCATCCTGCTCGGTGTGCTGGTCGGCTCGATCATCCTCGCGCCCATGGGCCTGTTCGGCCCGCTCAACGGCACCAACAACGCGGTGTCCTCCGGGGCGCACTTCGGTGTGCACGGGCGCATCGTCGGCTCCTTCCTCTCTCTGCTCACCGCCATCGCCTTCTTCTCGCTGTCGGTGTGGAGCTCGGGCGATGCCCTGGTCGGCGGCGCCAAGCGCCTGGTCGGCCTGCCGGAAACCGATCTCAGCCTGGGCCTGGCCTACGGTCTGTTCGCCAGCCTGGTGCTGATCGTCTGCATCTACGGCTTTCGCTTCATGCTGTGGGTCAACAAGGTCGCGGTGATCGGCGCCAGTGCGCTGTTCCTGCTTGGTATCGTTGCCTTCGCCGGGCCGTTCGATGCCAGCTATGCCGGCAGCGTACAACTGGGGCAGCCGGGCTTCTGGGCCGCCTTCATCGGCGCCGCCCTGCTGGCCATGAGCAACCCGGTGTCGTTCGGCGCCTTCCTCGGTGACTGGGCGCGCTACATCCCGCGCCAGACCTCGCCGGCGCGCATCATGCTGGCGGTGATCGGCGCACAGGCCGCCACCCTGGTGCCGTTCTTCTTCGGCCTGATCACTGCCACCATCGTCGCCACCCTGGCACCGGACTACATCGCCAACTACAACTACGTCGGCGGTCTGCTGGCCGTGTCGCCGGGTTGGTTCTTCCTGCCGGTGTGCCTGATTGCGGTGATTGGCGGCATGTCCACCGGCTCCACCTCGCTGTATGGCACCGGCCTGGACATGTCCAGCGTGTTCCCGCGCCTGCTCAGCCGGGTCAAGGCCACGGTGATGATCGGCTTGCTGTCGATCGCCTTCATCTTCATCGGCCGCTTCGCGTTCAACCTGGTGCAGAGCGTGTCGACCTTCGCCGTGCTGATCATTACCTGCACCAGTCCGTGGATGGTGATCATGATCCTCGGTCTGCTGGTGCGTCGCGGCTTCTACCGCCCCGATGACCTGCAGGTGTTCACCCGCGGCCAGCGTGGCGGCGCCTACTGGTTCCATGGCGGCTGGAACTGGCGCGGCATGGGCGCCTGGATTCCCAGCGCAGTGATCGGCCTGTGCTTCGTCAACCTGCCGGGGCAATTCGTTGGCCCGCTTGGCGAACTGGCTGGTGGCATCGATATCAGCCTGCCGGTGACCCTCGGTCTGGCTGCGGTGCTGTACCTGCTGTTGCTGGTACTGTTCCCAGAGCCTGCCGAAGTCTATGGCCCGCAAGGCCCGCGCTGGATCAAGGCGGGCGCGTCCGACCCGCAACCGGTGATTCAGGACAGCCCTGAGGCGGCCTAAGCGCAAACGATCTACCCTCGTGACGGCCATTCGCGAATGCAGTGGGTCTGAACGAGGGCGGCGATGGGTGGGCGCCTATTGAAACGGGCGCCGGCTTGGTCGCCAGCCCGAATAAAAGCTTCAACCTCGGCGAGCGCGTCCGTGACCAGCCTGGTTGTTCATCGTTGCAACGGGGCCTGAGGAGATCCATTCATGAAGATTGTCAGCCGCGAGCACTGGTTCGAGGTGCAGCGCCTGGATGACGGCATCCGCCTGATCCATGAGCCCTACATTCGTCCGTTCTACCGCTGCAACCTGTGGCATATCCAGGGCCGCGAGCGCGATGTACTGATCGACTCCGGCTCCGGTCTGGTCAGTCTGCGCGAGCAGTTGCCCTGGCTCACCGAGAAGCCCTTGCTGGCGGTGGCCAGTCACTGCCACTTCGACCATATCGCCGGGCATCACGAATTTCCCGAGCGTCTGGTGCACCCTGCTGAGGCCGATATTCTCGCCGAGCCGGACGGTGCCAATACCCTGGCCACGGCCTTTGTCGGCGATGAGATGTTCGAGGCCCATCCGGATTGCCCGCTGTGTTATGCCGAGTATCAGGTCAAGGCGGCTCCTGCCACGCGCCTGGTTGAGGAGGGTGATGTGCTGGACCTGGGCGACCGGGTGCTGCAGGTGCTGCACACCCCAGGCCATTCACCGGGCGGCATCAGCCTGTGGGAAGCGCAGACGCAGACGCTGTTTTCCGGGGATATCCTCTACGACGGCCCGCTGATTGAGGATGCCTACCACTCCAACCTGGACCATTACGCCCGCAGCCTGGCGCGTCTGCGCGAGCTCCCGGTGCGCGTGGTGCATGGCGGCCACTTTCCCAGTTTTTCCGGCGAGCGCATGCGCGAATTGATCGACGCCTGGTTTGCCGCTCATCCAGGCCAAGCCTGCTGAAACCCCGTACCCACTCTTTCACCCTCATAGCTGTTCAGGTGACCCGTGACTGCCCAACTCTTTATTGATGGCACCTGGCAAACCGCCAGTTGCGCCACCCGTCTGCCCGTGTTCAACCCCAGTAACGGTGAGCAGATTGCCAGCGTCGCCTGCGCCTCAGAAGCCGATGTCGAGTTGGCCGTACAAGCAGCGCAGCGCGCCCTGCCGGCCTGGAGCCAGCGCCCGGCCAGCGAGCGTGCCGCCTACCTGCGCGCCTTCGCCGCACAGATCGAGGCGCGTGGTCCGCAGCTGATCGAGTTGCAGATGCGCAACAGCGGCAAGCCCCGGCATGAGGCCGAGCTGGATATAGCCGACGCCATTGCCACCTTCGTCTATTACGCCGATCTGGCCGACGGCCTGGATGCCCGCCAGAACGCCGCCGTAGCCCTGCCGGATAGCAGCTACCAGGCCTTTACTCGCCTGGAGCCGCTCGGTGTGGTCGGGCTGATCGTGCCGTGGAATTTCCCCCTGGTCACCAGCGCCTGGAAGCTCGCCCCGGCGCTCGCCGCAGGCTGCTGTGTGGTGCTCAAACCCTCAGAGCTGACACCGCTGATCGAACTGCAACTGGGCGAGATCGCCAGCGCCATCGGCCTGCCGGCAGGGGTGTTCAACCTGCTGCCGGGCGATGCCGCCACTGGCGCGGCCCTGGTTGCTCACCCGCAGATCGCCAAGTTGTCCTTTACCGGCAGCAATGCGGTGGGGCGCAAGGTGATGCAGGCCGCTAGCGCACGTACCCTGCCGGTAGCCCTGGAGCTGGGCGGCAAGTCACCGATCCTGGTGTTTGCCGATAGTGACCTGGAGCAGGCGGTGCAATGGATCATCGCCGGTATCTGCTGGAATGCCGGGCAGATGTGCTCGGCCACTTCGCGCCTGCTGGTCGAGGAGAGCATCGCCGACGCGCTGCTGGACAGGCTGGCCAGCGCCCTGGCCGCCCTCAAGGTCGGCGATCCACACAGCGAAGGCTGCGAAATGGGGCCGATGACCAGCCAGGCGCAGCTGCACAAGGTGCTGGAGTATTTCGCCATCGCCGAGCGCGAAGGCTTGCAATGCCTCGGCGGCGCGCGGCAATTGCCGGGGCCTGGCTGGTTCGTCGCGCCCACGCTGTACGCCGACGTGCCACAAGACAGCCGCTTGTGGCGCGAGGAAATCTTTGGCCCGGTGCTCTGCACTAGACGCTTCAAAGATGAAGCGGATGCGCTTCAGCAAGCCAACGCCTGCGATTTCGCCCTGGCCGCCACCGTGGTCAGCGCCGACCGCAACCGCGCCCTGCGCGTGGCGGCAGCGCTGGAAGCCGGGCATGTGTGGATCAACTCGGCTCAGGTGATCTATCCACACACCTCCTGGGGCGGTGGCAAGGCCAGCGGCATTGGTCGCGAGTTGGGGCCTTGGGGGCTGTCGGCGTTTCAGCAGGTCAAGCACATCACCGTGCCCCACGCGGATAGCTGAACCGAAACGACCCGACGGGCCATGGGCTCAACCCTGAGCAATACCTGCCAAATGGAGAACCCGGCCATTTGATTAGTGAAGTGGCCTACCTGCCCGGCCTGCCAACTCTGCGGTGAGCAGAGCACCAGCCCTTACCTCGATGGCGGCTGCATGCGCTGTAGTGCGGGGTGGAAAACACTACATGCCATGGTGATATGGATGTTCTTAATATCGAACAGATATGCTGTTGCCCTGGCTCCTGTTGACATGGCTGGAGGGCTGGGGCGCCTGAGCGGCAGCGCAAAAGCAGAGGAAGTGCGGGGCACAGGCCGCCTCTCATACTTTTTGGTTATTTTGTTGGTTTTATCGAACATAGCTCTTGCCCTTTGCCGACGTCGGCCCTAGCATTCGTTTGACATTTCAAACGCCGGCACCTCGTCGCTGCGATTCGCTGCTGTGCTGCCTGCCCCTCGGCGCCCTTACCAGGAGAACAAGATGCAACTGAAAGACGCCCAGCTGTTCCGCCAGCAAGCCTACATCGACGGTCAGTGGCTGGACGCCGACAGCGGCCAGACCATCGCGGTCAACAACCCGGCCACCGGCGAGATCATTGGCTCCGTGCCGAAAATGGGCCGCGCCGAGACCCGTCGCGCCATCGAAGCCGCCGAGCGCGCCCTGCCGGCCTGGAGCGCGCTGACCGCCAAGGATCGCGCCAACCGCCTGCGTCGCTGGTTCGAACTGATGATGGAAAACCAGGACGACCTCGGCCGCCTGATGACCATCGAGCAGGGCAAGCCGCTGAGCGAAGCCAAGGGCGAAATCGCCTACGCCGCCTCCTTCCTCGAGTGGTTCGCCGAAGAAGCCAAACGCATCTATGGCGACACCATTCCCGGCCACCAGCCGGACAAGCGCATCATCGTGCTCAAGCAGCCGATCGGCGTGACTGCAGCCATCACCCCGTGGAACTTCCCTTCCGCGATGATCACCCGTAAAGCCGGTCCGGCCCTGGCCGCCGGTTGCACCATGGTGCTCAAGCCCGCGTCGCAGACCCCGTACTCCGCCCTGGCCCTGGCCGCCCTGGCCGAGAAAGCCGGGATTCCGGCTGGCGTGTTCAGCGTGGTCACCGGCAGCGCCGGCGAAGTCGGCGGCGAGCTGACCAGCAACCCGATCGTGCGCAAGCTGACCTTCACCGGCTCCACCGAAATCGGTCGCCAGCTGATGGCCGAGTGCGCCCAGGACATCAAGAAAGTGTCCCTGGAGCTGGGCGGCAACGCGCCGTTCATCGTCTTCGACGACGCCGACCTGGATGCCGCCGTGGAAGGCGCCCTGATCTCCAAGTACCGCAACAACGGCCAGACCTGCGTCTGCGCCAACCGCCTGTATATTCAGGACGGCGTGTACGACGCCTTCGTCGACAAGCTGAAAGCCGCTGTGGCCAAGCTGAAGATCGGCAACGGTCTGGAAGACGGCACCACCACCGGTCCGCTGATCGACAACAAGGCCGTGGCCAAGGTCCAGGAACACATCGAGGACGCCATCAGCAAAGGCGCCAAGCTGGTTGCCGGCGGCAAGCCGCACAGCCTGGGTGGCAGCTTCTTCGAACCGACTATCCTGATCGACGTGCCGAACAACGCTGCCGTGGCCAAGGAAGAAACCTTCGGTCCGCTGGCGCCGCTGTTCCGCTTCAAGGACGAGGCCGAAGTGATTGCCATGTCCAACGACACCGAGTTCGGCCTGGCCTCCTACTTCTATGCCCGCGACCTGGGCCGCGTGTTCCGCGTGGCGGAAAAGCTGGAGTACGGCATGGTCGGCATCAACACTGGGGTGATCTCCACCGAAGTGGCGCCGTTCGGCGGCGTTAAGGCCTCCGGCCTGGGGCGTGAAGGCTCCAAGTACGGTATCGAGGACTACCTCGAGCTGAAGTATCTGTGCCTCGGCGGTATCTGAAACATGTCCGTGGTTGGCTGCGCGTCGGCCATGCAGCGTTGCAATCGGGTTCGGGCTGCTCATTTACAGCTCGTAAACTGCGCGCCCTCACCCGATTGCGCCTTGCCTGGCGCTAGCTCGCCGAACCACGCACAAGTTTCATAGTTTTGATTTTCCGTGGGTGTCGGGTGACAGGCAGGAGCCGTGGTCACCCGGCGTCGGCGTTTCCGGTGGTGGCACCGGCGAACCCTGCAGACGAATCGGCAGGTGCTTGGCAGTTCGATCATCGTTAGCTGCCAAGTCCCGCCCCATCGTCATCATCCTTGGACCAAGCCGCGCCAACACAAGCGGCCGATGAGGAAACCATGAGCAAGACCAACGAATCCATTCTGCAACGCCGTGCTGCCGCTGTTCCGCGCGGTGTAGGCCAAATCCACCCGATCGTCGCCGAGCGCGCCGAGAACGCCACCGTGTGGGACGTCGAAGGCCGCGAGTACATCGACTTCGCCGGCGGTATCGCCGTGCTCAACACCGGTCACCTGCACCCGAAAGTGGTGGCAGCCGTGCAGGAGCAGCTGACCAAGCTGTCGCACACCTGCTTCCAGGTCCTGGCCTACGAGCCCTACATCGAGCTGTGCGAAGAAATCGCCAAGCGCGTACCGGGCAACTTCGCCAAGAAGACCCTGCTGGTCACCTCCGGCTCCGAAGCGGTTGAGAACGCCGTGAAGATCGCCCGTGCCGCCACCGGCCGTGCCGGCGTGATCGCCTTCACCGGCGCCTACCATGGCCGTACCATGATGACCCTGAGCCTGACCGGCAAGGTCGTACCCTACTCCGCTGGCATGGGCCTGATGCCGGCTGGCGTGTACCGCGCCGTTGCCCCGTGCGAAATCCACGGCGTCAGCGAAGACGAGTCGATCGCCAGCATCGAGCGCATCTTCAAGAACGACGCGCAGCCGCAGGACATCGCCGCCATCATCATCGAGCCGGTGCAGGGCGAAGGTGGTTTCTACGTCAACTCGCCGGCCTTCATGAAGCGCCTGCGCGCCCTGTGCGACCAGCACGGCATCCTGCTGATCGCCGACGAAGTGCAGACCGGCGCTGGCCGTACCGGCACCTTCTTCGCCACCGAGCAGCTGGGCATCGTTCCGGACCTGACCACCTTCGCCAAATCGGTCGGCGGCGGCTTCCCGATCTCCGGCGTCTGCGGCAAGGCCGAGATCATGGACGCCATCGCCCCGGGCGGCCTGGGCGGCACCTATGCCGGTAGCCCGATCGCCTGCGCCGCGGCCCTGGCCGTGCTGAAAGTGTTCGACGAAGAGAAGCTGCTTGAGCGCAGCCAGGCGGTGGGCGAGAAGCTCAAGGCTGGCCTGCGCGAAATCGCGGCCAAGCACAAGGTTATCGGTGACGTGCGTGGCCTGGGTTCGATGATCGCCATCGAGCTGTTCGAAGGCGGCGACGCCAACAAGCCGGCCGCCGAGCTGACCGGCAAGATCGTGGCCAAGGCGCGCGAGAAGGGTCTGATCCTGCTGTCGTGCGGCACCTACTACAACGTGGTGCGTTTCCTCATGCCGGTCACCATTCCGGACGCCCAGCTGGAAAAAGGTTTGGCCATCGTCGCCGAGTGCTTCGACGAGCTGGCGTAACTGCTCTGCCGAGGCTTCCTCCTCCCCGTTGGAGGCCTCACAGAATCCGCCTGAAGCTCACCAGGCCAGGCGTTTCTTTAAGACCCGCGCAAGCGGGTCTTTTTTTGTCTGGCGAATGGCTACCAGCGCGGGCATCGCGAAGAGCCTGTTTACGATCTTTTGGGCTAGAGCCAGGCAAGGCAAAAGCAGCCGAGGAAGCGGAGTTTACAGTTGTAAATGAGCATTCCGAGGCTGCTTTTAACGCCGCATGGCCGATGACCAGGAGATCGTAAATAGGTTCTCAGGCCTGCAGCGCTTCCGCGACAAAATCCAGGCGATCCTGGCCGAAAAACAGCTCGTTGCCGACGAACATGCTCGGTGCGCCGAATACGCCACGCTTGACCGCTTCCTCGGTGGTGGCCTTGAGTTGGTCCTTGACCTCCTGCTCGGCCGTCAGCGCCAGCAGCGCCTGTGCATCGAACCCCGCTTCGCTCAATACCTTGCCCAGTACCGCCAGGTCGCCGAGGTTTAAGGCATCGACCCACATGGCTCGGAAGATTGCGCTCACATAGGCGTCGAAACGCTCCGGCATGCGCAGTTGCACCGCTACCGCGCCACGCATCAGGCCCAAGGTGTTGATCGGGAAGTTTGGGTTGAACTGCATTGGCACCTGGTAGCGGCGGGCGAAGCGCTGCAGGTCCTGGATCATGAAGCGGCCCTTGCTCGGGATGGTGATCGGCGAGGCGTTCTTCGTCGCCTGGAACACGCCACCCAGCAGCATGGGCTTGTACACCAGCTCGGCATCCGCCGCGGCGCAGATCGCCGGCAACTGGGTCCATGCCAGGTAGGTGGTGGGGCTGCCGAAGTCGAAGTAGAACTCGACGGATTTGCTCATCAATAAATTCTCTCTTGTTGTTTTAACGAGTTTTCACGACCCAGCGAGCGGTGTTCAGGCTAGGCGGCGAAGTGGAGAGAAAGCGCAGTTGGCTGCTGCCAATGAGCATTTCGCACCGCTTCGCCAACAACGCCCGTGCGTCGCCCAGCGGGTCGATTCACGTCACCACTTCTCCATCCAGGGACGCAGATCGAGTTCGAAGGTCCAGGCATCGCGTGGCTGGGCGTGCAGGAACCAGTAGTTATCGGCGATATGCTCGGGATTGAGGATACCGTCCTGCTCCTTGCGCGCGTACATCTCGGGGAAGCTGTCGCGGATAAAGGCGGTGTCGATGGCACCGTCCACCACCACGTGGCCGACGTGGATATTCATTGGCCCAAGCTCACGCGCCATGCTCTGCGCCAGGGCGCGCACGCCGTGCTTGGCGCCGGCGAAGGCGGCGAAGTGCGAGGCGCCGCGCAGGCCGGCAGTGGCACCGGTGAACAGGATGGTGCCGCGGTCACGGGTGACCATGCGCCGCGCCACTGCCTGGGCGGTAAGGAAGGCGGAGAAGCAGGCCATTTCCCAGATCTTGAAGTACTTGCGCGCGGTCTCTTCGAGGATGCTGCACGGCACGTTGGCGCCGATGTTGAAGATGAAGGCCTCGATCGGGCCGATGCTGCTCTCGATCTGCTCGACCAGTGCGGCAACCTCGTCTTCCTTGCGCGCATCCGAGGCGAAGCCATGGGCCTGGCCGCCGGCTGCACGGATCTCATCCACCAGCGGCTGCAGCTTGTCGGCGCTGCGCCGGGTCACGCAGGCGATGTAGCCCTCGCGGGCGAAGCGCTTGGCGATGGCCCCGCCGGTGGCGTCGCCGGCGCCGATCACCAGTACCACTTTGTTGTCGTTGTTCTGCGTGCTCATGGACTTCACCTTTACTAAACGATCGTTAGCTAAACGGACGTTATGCTACGCTCGCTGCACCGTCAAGCAGGTTTAGCAGCGGAGACTTCCATGCGCTATTCGCCCGAGCACAAGGCCCAGACCCGCGAGAAGCTGTTGCAGAGCAGCGGCGCCATCGCCAAGCAGGGTGGTTTTGCCGTTGCCGGCGTGGATAGCCTGATGAAGGCCGTCGGCCTGACGGGAGGGGCGTTCTACAGCCACTTCCCGTCGAAGAACGACCTGTTCAGCGCCATCGTCGAGCGCGAACTGAGCCAGAGCGTGGCGCGGCTCGGTGACGACGCCGAGGTCAGCCGCGCCAAGCTGCAGCGCTGCCTGGCGCGTTACCTGAGCCTGGCCCATGTGCAGCACGCGGACAGCGGCTGCGCCATCCCCACCCTGGGTGCCGAGATTGCCCGCGCGGATATCCGTGTGCGCGAGCAGGCCGAGCACTGGCTGGTGCGCCTGCAACAGGCCTGGGCCGAGGTGCTGGGCAGTGGCGAGCTGGCCTGGGCGATCCTCGCCCAGTGTGTCGGCGCGCTGGTGGTGGCGCGCATGCTGGCCACGGAACAGCGCCAGGAAGAAGTCCTGGCAGCCAGCAAGGCGCTGCTGGCGGAGATCGTGCAGCTATAGGCCTGCGGCAATTCGCCTCTGCAAACCTTGAAATAGAGCCTTGTCGGGCAACGGGGGCGATGTAACGCTTAACCTGACAGATTGTCCGGTATTTCGTCGGATTGCCCTGGCACCCTCGTACTTAATCCGTAGACTGGCGCGCCTTCCGTTTGACGCCACTATTTTGCCATCACTTTTGAGGTTTCCATGACTGCCCCGGTTGCTGCTCCGGAGATTCTGATTGCCGAAGCGAACCCCTGGACAGCCGATCTGCTTGCCCAGCTGGTGCTCGATGTACGTGGCGACGCCGTGGTGACCAAGGTCGCCGATGGCCAGGCGGCCCTGGCCCGTTGCCGGCGCCGGCTACCGGACCTGGTGATTGCCGACGGTGAGCTGGCCGCGCTCGACGGCGTCGAGCTGCTGCGCCAGGTGCGCCGCCATCCGCGTACGCCGGCCTTGCCCTTCATTCTGATCAGCCGGCATACCGATGCGCGCAGCGTGCGTGCGGCCCTGCCGTTGGCGCCGACCGCTTACCTGGCCAAGCCGTTCAACGCAGAAATCCTGCGCCAGCGCCTGCAGGGCCTGTTGCAGGTGCCTGGCGTGGCGGTGCTCCCGCCGCGGCCGGCGCTGCTGGTCAGCGACCTCAACGAATACCTCGACGGCGTGCGTGAGGAAGGCCAGGGCGCGCCGCTGCTGGGTGACCTGCGTGATGCGGTGGCGCGCAGCCTGCAGGCCGCGGAACTGAGCCTGGGTGAGCTGGAGCAGGAGTTTGTGCGTGATCCGCAGATCACCGCGCGTCTGATCGCCGCCGCCAACAGTGGCGCCGAACACCGTGGCGTGGCCTGCCAGACCCTGTCCCAGGCCCTGCAGCGTCTGGGCGTGGCGCGTAGCCTGAACCTGGTGCTGGGCCTGGCCGTACAGCGCAATGCACTGTTGCAGGATCCCCATCTGAGCGAGCTGGCTCTGCTGGCCGGTCGCCAGGCCCAGCAGAGTGCGGAGCTGGCCTACTGGTTGGCTGGGCGTCTGGGTCTGGATAACGAGCTGTGCTACACCGCCGGCCTGCTGCACAACATTGGCGAGCTGGCCCTGCTGCGCAGCCTGCAGGATTGGTTGGATGCCGGCGGCGTGCTGAGCAATGAGCAGATCGACGCGGCCCTGCGCCGGCGGGCCGCCGGTTTCGGTTCGGCCCTGCGTATCCGCTGGCGTCTGCCGTTCGGCCTGCGCGAACTGATCGCAGCCTTCTATGCCTTGGGTAGCGGGGTGTTCTCCCGCGAGGCGCTGGTGCTCAACCTGAGTGCCGAGTTCCTCGCGCTGCCGGCCAACCAGGGGCCGGAGCAGTTGGTGGAGTGCCGTGCGGCGAGCATGTTGCGGCTGTCGGCGGCCGTGCTCGGCCAGGTTCCGCCGAGTCTGTTCAGGCGCGACTGACCGGAGCCGTCGGGCGTTCCAATGCCAGGTCGGCCAGTTCGGCCAGCGGTTTGGGCTGGTCGATGAAATAGCCCTGGGCGAAGTCGATCCCCAGTTCGCGCAGGCATTCCAGGCCCGCGCTGTTTTCGACGAACTCGGCCACCGTCTGCAAACCCAGTTGCCGGGCGATTTGCACCATGGAGCTGACCATGGCGCGGTTGATCGGGTCGCGCTCGATGCCGAGGATGAAGGTGCCATCGATCTTCAGCAGGTCCAGCGGCAGGTGGCGTAGGTAGGCGTAGGAGGCGAAGCCGCTGCCGAAGTCATCCAGTGCCACCTTGATGCCTGTGGTGCGCAGGCGATTGATCCAGGTGGCCGAGGTGCCCAGTTCGGCCAGGGCGACCATCTCGGTGATTTCCAGGCACAGCTTGTGAGCCGGCAGGCGGTGGGTGTCCAGCAACTCGTCGAGTAGGTGGTGGAACTCGGGGTCGAGCAGCGAGGGTGCGCTGAGGTTGAGATTGACCTGCTGCAGCTGCGCCGCATGTTGCGGATTCTGCCCCAGCCACTGGCAGTAGCGGCTCAGTACCCAGCGATCGATTTCGGCGAGGAAGCCATAGCGTTCGGCGGCGGCGAAGAACTGCCCCGGCGCAATCCACTCGCCTGACTGTGGGTCGCGATAGCGCAGCAGTACCTCGTAGTGCCAGCCGCTTTCGCTGTGTTGCAGTGCTTGCACCGGTTGGTAGAACAGCTCGAAATGCTCCTGCTCGATGGCTTCGCGCAGGCGGTTGATCCACTGCAGTTGGCGCTGGTGTTCGAGCAGCGCGCCGTCTGCCGGGTTGAACAGGTGCACGCGGTTGCGCCCCTGGGCCTTGGCCATGTGACTGGCGTTGTCGGCCCAGTTCAGCGCCATTTCCCAGTCACCCACGCCGCTGTCCAGCTCCAGCACGCCGATGCTGGCGTACAGGGAGAACGGCCGGCCGTCGTAGCTGAACACGAACTGGGCCACGGCTTCGCGCAGGGCTTCGGCCTGGGCCAGGGCCTCGCGGGTGTCCGTGCCGCTCAGCAGCACGGCGAACTCGTCGCCGCCGATGCGCGCCAGCTCGCTGTTGCTGGGCAGACGGCCGAGCAGGTAGCTGGACAGTTGGCGCAACAACTGGTCGCCGGCGGAGTGGCCGCAAAGATCGTTGACCTGTTTGAACTGGTCGAGGTCGAGAAACAGCAGATGGCTGAAGTGCCGGCCATGTTGTTGCAGGCTCTCTTGCAGCAGGCGCTCCAGTTCGCGGCGATTGATCAGCCCGGTCAGCGAGTCGTGCGCCGCCAGGTTGGCCAGGCGCTGTTCCAGGGCGCGCCGCTCGCTGAGGTCGACGACGATACCTTCGATGCAGTGCTGCTCGCGCTGTTCGTGCAGCGACAGATGCACCCAGCGCACCTGGCCGCCACAGGCCAGCAGCTGCACTTCGCCACTGGCGGTGGGTTGCTCGGGGCTGAGTTGGGCACGCAGGCGCTGCCAGTCATTGCTGGCAATCAGGTTGTACATGGGTTGGCCTTGCAGCTGCGTGCTCTGTCCGTTGTCCAGATTGAGCAGGCGCATGAAGCTCGGGTTGCTCTCCAGCAGCACCCCCTGCAAGTTACAGCGGAAGATGCCTTCGGCGGCATTGCGGAACAGCGCGCGGTATTGCTCCAGGTTGACGATTGCCTGCCCCTGCGAAGCCAGCAGGGCCTTGCGTACATGGTCGAGCTGGCGACCGTTGAGCACACCGAAGAGGAACACGCTGATCACCGGCAGCCAGGCATGCAGGGTGTCGACCAATGTGCTGCGCGGAATCATGGCGCTGCGGCTCAGCGATAGCAGCAGCATGAGTAGGATCGCGGCACTCCAGAACAGGGCGAACCAGCCGGCGTAGGGGCGGCGCAGGTGCAGGGCGAAGAGCGTCAGGGCCAGCTGGAACAGGCCGGTGGCGAGCATCAGCTGATTGAATACGGCTGCAGGCAGGTGCTGTCCCGGGCTGAGCTGTACCCATAGTTGCGCGCCGACCAGAATCAGCAGCAGGGCATTGCGTAGCCAGCGTACGGGGCGCTGGTCGAGTTTGAGCGAGCTGCTGATGAACAGGGTGCTGAAAATCAGGGTGAGGGCGCCGCTGATATTGATCTCGAACAGCACCATCGCCGGCCAGTGAGGCCAGAGCAGCAGGCTGGTCAGGTCGTTGATCGCCGCGTTGTACCAGGCCACGCTGAGAATGGTGGCGCAGTAGTAACCCAGGCTGCGCTCGCGCACGGAGGCGAACTTGAACAGGTGGAACAGCGCCATGACCACCAGTGCGCCGACGATCAGGCCGTTGCCCAGCCAACTGCCGGCCAGCAACTGGCTTTTCTGCTCGGCGGGTACCAGTTTCAGCGGCAGGCTGATCGACGAGCTGCTGCGCACTCGCAGTATCACTTCCAGCTCGCCGGTACCGTAAGTCGGTAGCGGCAGCAGGAAGGCGCGCAGCGGTTCATCGCGGTGGGCGAAGGGTTGGGTATCGCCGGTCTGCCGGTACAGCTGCAGCTGGTCGTTGCTGAACACCCACAGCTGCACGTCGTCCAGGTAGGTATGGTCGAGCCATAAGTAATTGCGCTGGCCGGCTACGCCGCTCAGGCGCATGCCGAGCCACCAGGTGCTGCCGCTCCAGCCCAGGGAGGGTGTGCGGGTAAAGGTACTGCCAGCGCTGAGCAGGCGCACGCGGGCCTCGCGTACATCCCACTGGCCCTGGGGCTCCTCCAGCAGGCGCACGTGCAGGGCGCTATCGTCAGGCTTGGACCACAGCTGATTGAGCGGTAATTCGGCGCGCGCAGTGGCCATCAAGCAGGTGAGCAACAGCAGGCTCAACACAGGTTTCAGCCAGCGAACAGCAAATGGCATGCATGGCACCTGAGCGCAGGGAAGTGAAGGGGAACAGTGGCGCGGGCTCTTCTGGTTGCCCTCGGCAAGCTTAGCCGAGGCAGCCGATATTGGCCTTGCGCCACTAGTCGATTTGCGCAACCTGACGCAGGCACTCCAGGTCGAGGATTTCGATCTCGCCGTAGTTCAGGCGCAGGGCGCCGCGGGCTTCGAGTTCCTTGAGGATCTGGTTGGTGGTCTGCCGCGACAGCGCCAACATCAAGGCAAGCTGTTCCTGGGCCAGGTGGATCACCCGCCGCGGACCGGTCTCGCCGTAGCCTTCGGTGATCAGCAGCAGGCGCCGGGCCAGGCGCGGTGCCGCCGGCAGCAGGCTCATCTCTTCCAGGGCGATAAACGCCAGGCGCAGCTTCTGGCTCATCAGCAGGGCGAACTCCCGCCAGTAGTGCGGCTGCTGCTCAAGCAGCGCCAGCAGTGCGTTTTGCGGCACCTGCAACAGACGGGTCGGACCTTCGGCATAGGCGTCGTGGGTACGTGGTTGGCCGTCGAACAGGGAAATCTCGCCGAACCAGTAGGGCGGCTCGACCAGGGTCAGCAGGGCCTCCTTGCCGTCGCGATTGACCGCGCCCACGCGGATCGCCCCATCGAGCACGGCGTACAGGCCGCAGGGCGGATCGCCACGGCGGAACAGACGCTGCCCGCCACTCAGCTGGCGCTCGCTGGCCTGGTCGAGCAGGGCTTGCTGCAGAGCGGCGGGCAAGTGGCTGAACCAGTGACCGGCGAGCAGTTGCTGGCGCAGGGTGTCGGGGCTGGGCATCGCGTCTCCTGGGTTTGTCGGCTAGCTGACAGAGGCCATCAGCGCTACAGGGCCATTATCGATCAACCTGCCTGAATTATTGCGGAGATAGCCGATGAAGTCCCTTGTCGATCACCTTGGTCAGTACGCCGAGTACCACCGCGACCGGCGCAACATCTTCAGCCATTTCATCGGTATTCCATTGATTGTCGTGGCGGTCGCCGTACTGCTTTCGCGTCCCGGCTTCGAACTTGCCGGGCTGTGGTTGTCGCCGGCGCTGCTCACCGCAGTCGCCGCCTGCGTCTTCTACCTGCGTCTGGACCTGCGTTTCGGCCTGCTGATGGCCGCCTTGCTGGCGCTGTGCCTGTGGGCCGGCGCGGCGCTGGCGCAGCAGAGTACCCTGGTCTGGTTGAGCGCCGGCCTGGGCCTGTTCGTGGTTGGCTGGATCATCCAGTTCATCGGCCACTACTACGAGGGACGCAAGCCGGCCTTCGTCGACGACCTGATGGGCCTGGTGGTCGGCCCGCTGTTCGTGGTGGCTGAACTGGCTTTCCTCTGCGGCCTGCGTGATGAAGTGCGCCAGGCAGTAGAACGGCGCGCCGGGCCGACCTGCATCCGTCCGGGCAAAGCCCTGGCCTGAGGCGCCCCTCTTATACAAACGCCCGCCTGGTGCCGAACCAGGCGGGCGTTTTTCTTTGAGTGAACAGGGAGCGGAGCTGCCGGTTTCCCGGATTGCATCCGGGCTACGACTTAAGCGCTGTGCTCACCTCTCCCGAGACTGGGCCGCTGCAGTTGCCGCAAAAAAACGCCGCGATTCCTGGGGGGAATCGCGGCGTCTTTTCAGTGAATAGCATTCGAGTGTTAGCCCTGCTTGTAGAGGGCCGTTGCGCCTGCGCTCAGGGTGCCTGCTCGACCGAGTTGATGGCCATCCACTGGCTGCTCAGCGAGCGTGCATGGCGATCTACGGTGGTCGGCGCGAAGGCGCGGCCGGAGGCGCTGGCCAGGGCGTTGCTCTGGCTGTTCATGTCGAGCAGGGCGGCACGCAGGAAGTTCCAGCGGGTCTTGAGCTTGGCCAAGGCCGGGTTGCTCTTGTCGTCGAGCTTCTTCATTGCCGCATCGATATCCGGTACCAGCACGCGCTCGTCCTGGCCGATGTAGTTGTCTGGCTGCTCGCGGGCAATCTCGAAGGTGCCGATGTAGGAGCGGCTCAGGTACTGTACGGCGAGGTACTCGACCTTGCCTGGCAGTTCACCTTCCGCAGTGGCGTCGGGTACTGCGCGGGCCACGGTGAGCAGGTCACGCAGTGCCTGAGCCAGTTCTTCCGGATAACGCCATGGCACGTTGTCCTCATTGGGGCCAAAGGAAACACCTAGGCGTAACTGGGTAACAAGTTTGGTGGTCAATCCGGGAATTTCCGAGCTGGCGCTCATGGCATTCTGCGATGCGCTCTCCAGGTCGGCGATATCCTTGTCCAGGCGCGCCAGATGGGCCTCCTGAAAGCCCTCACCGCGCAGCAGCAGCAGGCTGCCAGTGGCTCGGCTGGCAAAAACCTGGACCTGTTCGGCGGCCGTCATCTGCGCCGAAGAGGCTTGTGCAGGGAGCAGCGTCAAAAGCCCCAGGCAGAGAAGAAAGAATTTAGCAATCAAAGGGTTACGGTTCATGCCGTGGTACTCCTTATTATTCTTGTGAACCGCGGGATCGTCGGTAAAGAGCAGCTACCGCGCAGTGGCAACAGCCTACTGTGCTTGTCATAGCAAAGGATGAGCCAAAAGAGTGATTCGCGTCGCAATTCTGACGCCGCAGAGCCGTTGCGGCTCTGCGTGTGCTACTGGGGTTAGCGAGCGGACTGCGCTTGCCAGACCTTGGGTTTGAAGTAGAGGGTTTCCCCGCGGATCAGCCCGTGCAGGCTGTCGTGGTCCTTGACCACTTCGGCCTCGATCAGCTCGTCCTGGCCGGCGACCTTGAGGGTCACCCGGGTGATCGCGCCGAGCGGGCGAATATCGCGCACTTCGCCGCTCTGGTGCTCGGCTAGCGCCAGGCGCGACAGCGAGATCTCGTGCGGACGGAACAGCAGGTGCTGATCGTCGCCCAGGTGCAGGCGGTTGGAATCGCCGAGGAAGTGGTAGACGAAGTCGCTGGCCGGCTTCTCGTAGACCTCGCCCGGTGTGCCGATCTGCTCGATCACGCCCTTGTTCATCACCACGATACGGTCGGCCACTTCCATGGCTTCTTCCTGGTCGTGGGTGACGAACACGCTGGTCAGGTGCACTTCCTCGTGCAGGCGCGCGAGCCAGCGGCGCAGCTCCTTGCGCACCTTGGCGTCAAGGGCGCCGAAGGGTTCGTCGAGCAGCAGCACCTTGGGCTTCACCGCCAGGGCGCGGGCCAGGGCGATACGCTGGCGCTGGCCGCCGGACAGCTGTTCCGGATAGCGGTCGGCCAGCCAGTCGAGCTGGACCATGCCGAGCAGCTCGTGCACCCGTTCGGCAATCTCCGCCTCGCTCGGGCGTTCGCCCTTGGGCTTCATGCGCAGGCCGAAGGCGACGTTGTCGAACACGGTCATGTGGCGGAACAGCGCGTAGTGCTGGAACACGAAGCCGACGTTGCGATCACGCACATCGTGGCGCGATACGTCTTCGCCGTGGAACTGGATGCTGCCGTTGTCCGGGGTTTCCAGGCCGGCGATGATGCGCAGCAGACTGGTCTTGCCGCAACCGGACGGGCCGAGCAGGGCCACCAGCTCGCCGCTGTGGATATCCAGGTTGATGTCGTTGAGCGCGCGGAAGGCGCCGAAGTGCTTGCTGACGTTACGGATTTCGATACTCATGGTTTATTCCTCATCAGCAGACTTGAGACGGGACAGACGCGCTTCGCTCCACTGCTTGAGCAGCAGGATGATCAGGGCCAGGGCCAGCAGCAGGCTGGCCACGCTGAATGCGGCGACGTGGTTGTATTCGTTGTAGAGAATCTCGACATGCAGCGGCAGGGTGTTGGTGTAGCCACGGATATGTCCGGACACCACCGACACCGCGCCAAACTCGCCCATCGCCCGCGCGGCGCACAGCACCACGCCGTAGATCAGGCCCCATTTGATGTTGGGCAGGGTCACGTGCCAGAACATCTGCCAGCCGTTGGCGCCGAGCAGGCGCGCCGCTTCTTCTTCCTGGGTGCCCTGTTCCTGCATCAGTGGGATCAGCTCACGGGCGACGAAGGGTACGGTGACGAACACGGTGGCGAGGACGATGCCGGGCAGGGCGAAGATGATCTGGATATCGCGCTCCTGCAGCCATTCGCCGAAGAAGCCCTGGGCGCCGAACAGCAGCACGTAGATCAGACCGGCGATTACCGGCGACACCGAGAACGGCAGGTCGATCAGCGTCACCAGGATGCTCTTGCCGCGGAACTCGTACTTGCTCACGCACCAGGCGGCGGCCACGCCGAATACCAGGTTGAGCGGCACCGCGATGCCCACGGCAAGCAGGGTCAGTTTCAGCGCGGACAGCGCATCCGGCTCGATCAGCGCGCTGAAGAAGGTGCCGAGGCCGAGCTTGAACGCCTCGCTCAACACCATCAGCAGGGGCAGCAGGAGAAACAGCGCGAAGGCCAGCCAGGCGCCGAGGATCAGGGCGATACGGCCGGCGCGGCTGCCGCGACGGGCGGCATTGGCGCTGGCGGCAGCGCCGAGGGTAATAGATGTCATGGCGGCTCCTCAGGGCTTTTCGATGCGGCGCTGCAGCAGGTTGATCAGCAGCAGCAGGAGGAAGGAGACCACCAGCATCAGCACGCCGATGGCCGTGGCGCCGGTGTAGTCGTACTGGTCGAGCTTGACCATGATCAGCAGCGGCAGGATCTCGGTCTTCATCGGCATATTGCCGGCGATGAAGATCACCGAGCCGTACTCGCCGACGCCGCGGGCGAAGGCCAGGGCGAAGCCGGTCAGCCAGGCCGGCAGCAGCGCCGGCAGCAGTACATGGCGGAACACCTGGAAGGGTTTGGCGCCCAGGCAGGCGGCGGCTTCTTCCACCTCACGGGGGATATCCGCTAGTACTGGCTGCAGGGTGCGCACGACGAACGGCAGGGTCACGAAGGTCAGTGCCAGGGTGATGCCTAGCGGCGTATAGGCGATCTTGAAACCCAACCAGGTGGCGATCTGCCCAACCGGGCCGGCCGGGGCGTACAGCGCGGTGAGGGCGATGCCGGCGACGGCGGTGGGCAAGGCGAATGGCAGGTCGATCATCGCATCGATGACCTTGCGCCCGGGGAAGGTGTAGCGCACCAGGGCCCAGGCCAGCAGGGTGCCGATGATGCCGTTGATCACGGCGGCGGCGAAGGCGGTGGTGAAGCTCAGTTTCAGTGCGGCCAGCACCCGCGGTGCGGAAATGATGGCCCAGAATTCGCCCCAGCTGAGCTGGGCGGCGTGGACGAACATGGCACCCAGGGGAATCAGCACCAACAGGCTGAGGTACACCAGGGTGTAGCCCAGCGTCAGCCCGAAGCCGGGTATGACGGGGGAAATGCGGCGTGACATCGTCTGTCCCTTATCGTTGCGGGTCAGCGGAGGCCGGGTGCAACCCGCGTGAGCCCGTGTTTCGGTTTATCACGCGGATGACACCCGCCCCACCCATTGATAAGCCACAGGCGCCGAGGCCCGTGGCAGGTTTCGGCTTACTGCGCCTGGTAGATCTGGTCGAAAATGCCACCGTCGTTGAAGAACTTCGGCTGCGCGGTTTTCCAGCCGTTGAAGTCCTTATCGATGGTCACCAGCTTCAGCGCCGGGAACTGTTTGGCGTACTCGGCGGCCACCGCTTCGTTACGCGGGCGGTAGAAGTTCTTCGCGGCGATGCGCTGGCCTTCCTCGCTGTACAGGTAGTTGAGGTAGGCGGTCGCCACTTCACGGGTGCCTTTCTTGTCGACGTTCTTGTCGACCACGGCTACCGGCGGCTCGGCGAGGATCGACAGGCTCGGCGCGACGATTTCGAACTGGTCGCCACCTTGTTCCTTGAGAGCCAGGAAGGCCTCGTTTTCCCAGGCCAGCAGCACGTCGCCGATCTGGTTGTTGACGAAGGTGATGGTCGAACCACGGGCGCCGGTGTCCAGCACCGGGACGTTCTTGTACAGCTTCTCGACGAATTCCTGGGCCTTGGCTTCGCTGCCGTATTTCTGCTGGGCGAAGGCCCAGGCGGCGAGGAAGTTCCAGCGTGCACCGCCGGAGGTTTTCGGGTTGGGGGTAATCACTTCCACGCCCGGCTTGACCAGGTCGTCCCAGTCCTTGATGCCTTCCGGGTTGCCCTTGCGAACCAGGAACACGATGGTCGAGGTGTAGGGGGTGCTGGACTGTGGCAGGCGGCTCTGCCAGTCCGCCGGGATCAGCTTGCCGAGCTTGTTCAGCTCGTCGATATCGCCAGCCAGGGCCAGGGTCACTACGTCGGCACGCAGGCCGTCGATCACCGCGCGGGCCTGCTTGCCCGAGCCGCCGTGGGATTGCTGCACGGTCACCGCTTCCTTGCCCTGGGCGGTCCAGTGCTTGTTGAAGGCGGCGTTGAACTCCTGATACAGCTCACGGGTCGGGTCATAGGACACGTTGAGGATTTCCGTAGCGGCTGCGGCCGGGCCGGCGATCAAGGCGGAGGCCAGAGCGGCCAGGGCGAAACGGCGAATGGACATGGTGGTGCTCCTGAGAATTCTGTGGTGTTGGCGTGTAGGTGTTATGGGCTTCAGGGTTGGCACCCTCTGGTTGTCCAGTCGGGTTCTTGAGTAATCAGGGTTGTTTGCTGGCCGGGGCCTGCAGGCGGATTTTTTCCTTGCGCTCGATCTGTACGACCTGAGCGTTGTGCACGGTGATTTCCACCGAACCAAAGCGCAGGCCCTGCAGGGCTGCCTGGATCTCGCGCAGGACGCTGGCTTCATCCTGGCCTTCGACGCTTCTGAGAGTGGCGCTCATGCTTCGCTCCTATGCAAAGGTGCCCTTACCGGGGTTGGGTGCTGGGCGTGGAGCGGATAGTAGAAGGAGATTTAATATGCTTAAAAAGAATATTTAACTATTTATATATTCTTTTATTGTCTATCAGGGGTGCCAGGTCTGCGTCCCAGCGAGTGCCGCGCAGGTCAATCAGTTCCCGGTTCCTGACGGAGTTGTCGGTTTTTCTGCCGCTCGTCACATCATCGGTTTCTCCCCATCGCCAGGCTCTAACGTGGGGAATAGTCTGTGAGCAGGCAGTCAGGAGGTGAGTTCATGGACGACAAAACCCAAGCACCGAGCGAGTTGGAAACGCTCACTCTCGCCCTGCTTCACAGCCGGGGCGAGGTCGAGCGGCTGCGCGAGCGCGAGCAGCTGGTCAGCAGCCTGTTGGGTAGCGTCAACGTGGTGCTATGGGCCTTCGACTGGCAGCAGCAACGGGTGGTTTACGTCAGCCCGGCCTACGAGAGCGTGTTCGGCCGCTCGGCCGCGCTGCTGATGAGCGACTACGGTGAGTGGCTCAACAGCATCTACCCGGACGACATGGAATACGCCGCGCAGAGCCTGGCCGCCGTGCTCGAGGCTGGCGCGGTGGAGCAGCGCGAATACCGCATCATCCGTGGTGACGGACAGATCCGCTGGCTCAGCGACAAGTGTTTCGTCAGCCCGCGCAGTACTCCCGAGGGCCAGCCGCTGATCGTCGGCATCGCCGAGGACATTACCGAGAAGAAGCAGCTACAGGGGGAGCTGCACCGTCTGGCCACCACCGACGTGCTGACCGGCATCCACAACCGCCGCTACTTCTTCGAGAGTGCCGAGCGGGCTCTGGAGCAGGCGCGCGGCAATGCTCACGACCTGGCCTTCCTGCTGTTCGATATCGACGACTTCAAGAAGATCAACGACAGCTACGGCCACCAGATCGGTGACCGCGTACTGCAACGCATCGCCCACTGCGGCGCCTATGTGCTGCGCCGCGACGACCTGTTCGGGCGCATCGGCGGCGAGGAGTTCGCCGCCATCTTCCCCGGTTGCGATGCCCAGCAGGCCAGACAGATGGCCGAGCGCCTGCAGCGCGAAGTGCAGCGCCTGAGTTTCACGGCCGGTGAGCGGACCTTCAGCGTGACTATCAGCCAGGGCCTCACCAGCCTGACCGTGGATGACAGCCTGGAAGCCCTCTACGTGCGCGCCGACGAGGCCATGTACCAGGCCAAGCACAATGGCAAGAATTGCATAGTGCTGGGGTGAGATTGCAGGTCTATCTGGTGTTTAAGTTATAAACAAATAATTTCTTATTCCTTAACATCTTTATTTTGCCCTCCTAGACTGGCCTCCACACACCGCTCAAGGAGGCCCGCGATGCGCAGCCAATCCATCCGTTATCTGATCCTGCCGGGCTGGCAGGGCTCGCCGGACAATCACTGGCAAAGCCACTGGCTGCGCAGCCTGCCGAACGCCTCGCGGGTCGAACAGGCCGACTGGGATCAGCCCGATCCGGCCAGTTGGGTCGCTGCCCTGGAGCGCGCCGTCGGTGCTGCCAGCAGCCCGGTGATCCTCATCGCCCACAGCCTCGGCTGCGTCACCGTGGCGCGCTGGGCGGCACAGGCACCGCTGGCTTCACTACGCCAGGTGCGTGGTGCCTTGCTGGTGGCCCCGGCGGATGTCGAGCGGCCTGGCTGCCCTGAAGCCCTGAAAGGCTTCGCGCCGATCCCGCGGGACCTGCTGCCGTTTCCCAGCCAATTGGTCGGCTCCGACAACGACCCGGCGGCGAGCGCCGCCCGCGCCCTGCAACTGGCCCGTGACTGGGGTGCGCAGGCCGCTGTGCTGACAGGCGCCGGGCATATCAACGTGAAGTCCGGCCACCAGCGCTGGGAGCAGGGTTTCGCCTACCTGTATCGCCTGCAGAGCCAGATCGAACAGCAGGCACGGCGGCGCGCGTGAGCCCGCGCCCCGGTTGTTTGCCGGCCAGGCGAATGCCCGGCGGCGTGCCCGTTTACGTCCCTTATTCATCCTGAGTCCGCTGCTGTGCGGTGGCTCATCGCGCACAGAGAAACCGATCCATGAGCCGCCCCCATTATCCCCAGCAAGCCCTGCTGACCTTTGCCGACACCGAGAAGAGCCCGCTGAGCATCCGTGCCAAGGCGCTGGTGTTTGTCGACCCACGCTCCCGTGAGCTGCGCGAGCAGGCCAATCTGCTGGCCGCCATCGACTTGCCGGTGCTGATCGTCGGCGAAACCGGCACCGGCAAGGAGCTGCTGGCGCGGCATATCCACCGCGAAAGCGAGCGCGGCGGCCTGTTCGTCGCGGTCAACTGTGGGGCGATCAGTCCGCAGTGGGGCGAGGCCGAACTGTTCGGCTATGCCGCTGGCGCCTATGCCGGGGCGGCCAGCAGCCGTGCCGGCTGGTTCGGGTCGGCCACCGGCGGCACCCTCTACCTGGACGAGATAGGTGATCTGCCGCGTGCCTTGCAGGATCAACTGCTGAGCGTGCTGGAAACCCGCGAGGTACTGCGCGTCGGTGCCCATCACGCCACCCCGGTGGATGTCCGTCTGGTGGTCGCCACCAGCATCGACCTGGCTCAGGCGGTAGCCGCCGGTAAGTTCAGCGAACGCCTCTATCTGTACCTCAACGAAGGCCGTCTGGAGCTGCCGGCGCTACGCGAGCGGCCGGGCGATATCCTGCCGCTGGCCGAGTATTTCCTCGGCATCTATGCCCAGCGCCTGGGCTTGGCCATTCCGCTGCTCGGCACGGCGGTGCAGGCTGCCCTGGAAAGTCATCACTGGTACGGCAATACCCGTGAGCTGGAGAACGTTATCCACTTCGCCCTGCTGGTCAGCAGTGGCGCGGAGATTCTGCCGCAGCACCTCAACTTGCCGGCCAGTGCGCCGTTGCAGGTGATCGAGCAGCAGCTGGGATTGCTGACGGCGGATGAGCGCGCGGAGCTGCGGCAGCGGCTGGTGCTCTGACGATTTGCTGGTTTTGGCTTCGTTAGAGGTGGCTGCGGTTTTGGTGGCTGGCTGGTTAATGTGCAGGCCCGAGCTTCTGGTTTCGCCCTCCCGGGCGAGTCACTTTCTCTTGCTCGCACAAGAGAAAGTAACCAAAGAGAAGTGCGCCCCGACATCCGGGTTTCGCTGCGCGAAACTTCCCTCCCTCCGGTGCTGCTCCGGGGGCCGGCTTACAAGGACCGTCCCTGGCCCTTTAAGCCTCTCGCCGCATCCCTGCGGCTCGTCCCCCTGCGCAACACCTACGCTCGGCCTCCTGACGGGGGATCGAGCTCCGAGTTGCTTGAGGGCTTTTTGCTTTTTCATCACACGATCTGTCAGGCAACACCAAACGCCCCTTCAGGAGGGTGAGTGGAATCGTCGTGGAAGGGGTTGAGCGGCATGGATGCCGCGAGAGCCGCGATGGGCCAGGGATGGCCCTTCGCGGCGGGCCCCTGAAGCGGCGATGGAGCGAACGAACCCCGGCGCAGCCGGGGCCGTATGCAGGGGCACAGCGTTTTTGCTTACTTTTTCCGCGTTTGGAAAAAGTGAGTCGCCCAGGAGGGCGAAACCAGAAGCTCGGGCCGGCACGTTAATCAGCTAGCAATCGAAGCTTATGCCAGCGCCCGGCATTCAAGCCGCGCGCAAAAAACGGGAGCCGCCCTGCCTGAGACGGCCCCCGTGCAAACGTGTGTTCAGGAATACAGCGATGGCGTCGGCGGCACGCCGCTGAGCAGCCAGTGGCCGACATCGCGCACCTTGTGATCTAGCGGGTCGTGCAGGCTGTGCACCCGCACGTTGCGCCAGAAACGGTCGAAGCCGTAGCGCGAGGCGGTGGCGCGGGCGCCCATGGCCTCGAACACCTGGCTGGTGATCTCCAGCGCCGCACGGGCCGAGGCGACCCGTGCCTCGGCGATCAGCAGCGCCACCTCGCCACGCTCGGCAGCGCCCAGTGCCGGTTTCTCCCAGGCCTGCTGCAGGCGCTCGGCGGCATGTTCCGCCAGTAGCAGAGCGCCGCGGTAGAGCAGCCAGAGTTCGCCGTAGCGCTTCTGGATCAGCGGGTCCTCGCTCGCCGTGGCCACCCCGGAGCCGGGCCAGGCGCGGGCCTGCTCGCGGGTGTAGCGCAGCGCGCCATCCAGCGCGGCCTGGGCATTGCCCAGGTAGAGCTGGGTGAGGATCAGCTGCGACACGCAGACCCGCAGGCTGCTGCGCGGACTCTGGCCGCCGGAGACCAGCAGCTCGTCGCGGTCGACGAAGACATTCTCGAACTGCACCGTGCCGCTGTCGGTCTGGCGCTGGCCGAAGGCGTCCCAGTCGTCGTTGATTGCCAGGCCGTCGCGCTGCGCCGGCAGGGTCAGGAACACCCGTTCCGTGGCGCTCTTGCCGCGCGGCGCGCTGACCAGCAGAGCATCGGCGCCGAGGGCGCCGGAACAGAAGGACTTGCTGCCGTTGAGCTCGAAGTGTTCCTCGCGTGCCTGCAACTGCAGGCCCAGGTCGCGGCCGTTGCTGGCGTTGCCCCAGAACCAGCGCTCCTGCACGCTGCGGCTCAGCCAGTGGCGCTGCTGCTCGGCGCTGCCGTGCAGGAGAATGGTGGCCACCTGCAGGTGGTTGAAGGCGAACAGGTGGGCCAGCGAGCTGTCCGCCGCCGCCAGATGACGGACGATGCGGTAGATCTCCGGCCAGCTCTTGCCCAGGCCATCGTAGCGCTGCGGGATGGCCAGGCTGAGCAGGCCGCTGTCGCGGATCAGCTCGCGCTCGGCGCGGGCATGGCCGCCGCGCTTGTCGCGTTCGATGGCACTGTCGGCGAGCTTGCGCGCCAGGCGCTCGACCTTGCTGGTCAGGGTGCCGAAGTCGACGGGGAACAGCCGCGCATCCAGCAGCGGCTCGGCCTGCGGGTGCAGGTGGCGGGCTTCACTGGCCATGCTTCGCCTCCGGTTGCCAGATCGCTACCTGGCTGGCGTCCACCGCCTTGGGCAGCAGACCTTCGGCGAAGAAGGCGTCGGCGATCTTCTGCTGCTCGCCGAGGTTGGCGGCCTGCACTGCGCGCACCTGGTAGCTGCGTCGTTGGTTGGCCTGCTCGACGATGGCCGGGTCGAGATTGCCCCACAGCGGGCCGAGCACCTTGGCCGCTGCGGCTGGATTGGCACGCAGCCAGTCACCGGTCTTCACCAGCTCGTTGAACACCACCTGCAGCACCTGCGGACGGGCCTTGGCGAAGGCATTGCTGGTCAGGTAGTAGCGCTGGTAGCTGGCCAGCTGCTGACCATCGGCCAGGGTGCGGGTCGGCAGCTGGCGCTGGGCGCTGCTGAGGAAGGGTTCCCAGGTCACCCAGGCATCCACCTTGCCGTTCTCGAAGGCGGCGCGGCCATCGGCCGGGGTCAGGTAGGCAGGCTGGATATCGCTGAACTGCAGCCCTGCCTTGGCCAGGGCGGCGAGCAGCAGGTAGTGGCTGCCGGCAGCTTTGGTCACTGCCACTTTCTTGCCTTTCAGCTCGCTCAGGCTGTGCAGCGGCGAGTCGTTGCGCACGATGATTGCCTGGGCGGCGGGCGAGGGCGCTTCCTGGGCGAAGTAGGTGAGCTGCGCGCCGGCGGCCTGGGCGAACACCGGCACGGTGTCGGCGACATCGGCGGACAGATCGATATTGCCGACATTCAGCGCCTCCAGCAGCGGCTGGCCACTGGCGAATTCGTGCCAGCTGATACGGATGTCCTGGCCGGCCAGGGCCTGTTCCAGGGTGCCCTGGCTCTTCAGCAGGCTGATCAGGGTGGAGGATTTCTGGTAGCCGATGCGCAGCTGGGTTTCGGCCTGGACCGGCAGGGCGGCGAGCAGGCCGAGGCTCAAGCCGAGGCCGAGCAGGGCACGACGGGTAAACGAATGAGGGAACATGGCAGACCTCTGCAAGGGGCACTCCGGCCATTGCGAGGCGGCGGAGCACAGGAAACTTCGGGGAAAGAGGAAGTCCGGTGATCCGGTAGAGACAAGCTAATCGATCTAAAAACTTCTCTACAAATACTTTTCAGGAATTAGCTTATGGGTTTGTTGCCAAGGCCTGCATATTCTTTTTAGTTACATAAAAGTGAAAAACAATTCTTTTTAGGGATTAAAAAAATCCCCTAGATTGCACCCCAAGCCGACAGCGGACCACCGCACCGAGCCCGATCAAGGGGCTCTCCTTTCACTGCAGCACGGCACACAGACCGCCGGCTCGAGCCCCAGCCCATACGAGACCAAGAACGCATCTGGAGCATCGAGCATGAACAAGTCATCCCTGGCCCTGGCCGTCGCCCTCGGCGCCATCGCCCAACAGGCCGGCGCCGCCGGTTTCATCGAAGACAGCAAGGCCACCATCGGTCTGCGCAATTTCTACATCAACCAGGACACTCGCAACGAAGCGGCCAACACCCAGGAAGAATGGGGTCAGGGTTTCCAGTTCAACTACATTTCTGGTTTCACCGAAGGCACCGTCGGTGTCGGCGTCGATGCCATCGGCCTGCTCGGGGTCAAGCTGGACTCCGGCAAGGGTCGCCACTACAACCCGGACTCCAGCAAGTACAGCGGCACCGTGTTCCCCACCGACGAAAACGGTCGTGCCGAGGACCAATTCAGCAGCCTCGGCCTGACCGGCAAGGTTCGTCTGTCGAAGACCGAAGGCCGCATCGGCACCCTGCAGCCGAAGCTGCCGGTGGTGACCTTCAACGACGGCCGCCTGCTGCCACAGACCTTCGAGGGCGGGCAGATCACCTCCAATGAAATCGACAACCTGACCCTGATCGGCGGCCAGCTGGAGCATGCCAAGGGGCGCAGCTCGAGCAGCAGCGAAGGCCTGTCGATCGGTGGCGCCAACAACGCCAAGACCGGCCAGTTCAGTAACAAGTTCTACTACGCCGGCGGCGACTACAAGATCAGCAAGGACCTGCTGGCGCAGTACTACTACGGCGAGCTGAACGAGTTCTACCAGCAGCACTTCCTCGGCCTGACCCACAACCTGGCCATCGGCCCGGGCGCGCTGAAGTCCGACCTGCGCTATTTCAACAGCAGTTCCGATGGCAAGAACGGCAGCGTGGCCGGGCGTGCCGATGGCTACAAGAGCAGCGGTTACTGGGAGAGCGGCGACAGCGACAAAGGTGAAGTCGACAACAACACCTGGAGCGCGCTGTTCACCTACACCCTCGGTGGCCATGCGCTGAGCGCCGGCTATCAGGAAGTCTCCGGCGACAGCAACTTCCCCTATCTGAACCAGGGCGATGGCGCCACCGCCTACCTGATCACCGACCGCCAGATCGGCAAGTTCCTCAGTGCCGGCGAGCGCACCTGGCTGGCCGAGTACGGCTACGACTTCAGCAAGGTCGGCGTACCGGGCCTGAAAGCCACCGTCACCTATCTGTCCGGCGACAACATCGACTCGGCCGACGGCGACAAGAAGGAGTGGGAGCGGGACTTCCGTCTCGATTACACCCTGCAGGACGGCGCCCTCAAGGGCCTCGGCGTGTCCTGGCGTAACGCCAGCCTGCGCGGCAACGCGGCGGCTGATCAGGACGAGAACCGTCTGATCCTCAGCTACAGCCTGCCGATCCTCTGATTCAACCCAGGTGCCGGCGAACCCCGCCGGCGCCACCTCCTGACCAGCCCGCCATCGGGCCGGAAGGCATCTGCCCAAGAGCCAAGGAGAACCCCATGAAACACTTCACATTGCGTCACGGCCTCAGCGCCCTGCTGGCCGCCCTGGCTGCCGCCGGTGTATCCGCTGAAACCCCCAAGGAAGTCCGCCTGGACTACGCCTATTACGCTCCCACCAGCCTGGTGCTGAAGGAGCAGGGCATTCTCGAGAAACAGCTCGCCGCCGATGGCATCCGCGTCAAGTGGGTGTTCAGCCAGGGCAGCAACCGCTCCCTCGAATACCTCAATGGCGGCAGCATCGACTTCGCTTCCACCGCCGGCCTGGCCGCTGTACTCAGTCGGGCCAACGGCAGCCCGGTGAAGACCGTGTACATCGCCAGTCGCCCGGAATGGACCGCCCTGGCGGTACCGAAGGATTCGCCGATCAAGACCCTGGCCGACCTCAAGGGCAAGAAGATCGCCGCCACCAAGGGCACCGACCCTTACCTGTTCCTCCTGCGCAGCCTGCAGACGGCCGGCCTGGACAAGGGCGACGTGGACATCGTCCACCTGCAGCACCCGGATGGCCGCGTGGCCCTGGAACGTGGTGACGTCGACGCCTGGTCCGGGCTCGATCCGCACCTGGCCGCCAGTCAGCTACAGGCTGGTTCGCGCTTGCTCTACCGGAATGTCGACTTCAATAGCTACGGCGTGCTCAACGTCAGCGACAGCTTCCTCAAGGAGCAGCCGAAGCTGATCGAGAAAGTCATCGGCGCCTACGAGAAGGCCCGCCACTGGGCCGTCACCCATCCGCAGCAGACCGCCGAGCTGCTCGCCCGTGAAGCCAAGCTGCCGCTGGAAGTGGCCAAGCTGCAGCTGTCGCGTACCGACTTCAGCAATCCGCAGCCAGGTGCCGAGCATATCGCCGCGCTGAAGGCCGCCGCGCCGATCCTGGTCGAGGAGCAGTTGGTGCGTCCGGGCACCGACGTGGCCGCCACCGTCGAGCAACTGATCAGCCCACAACTGGCAGCCAGCGTCATCGGCCAGCCCGTGGCCAAGGCGGAGTAACGGTCATGCCCGCGTCCAGCCTGTTCGCCCTGCGCAGTGCCGTGCGCCTGCCGCGCTGGCGCCGCCCCGTTCTGGCGGGCTGGCGCGGCCTGGTGCTGCCATTGCTGCTGGTTGGTCTGCTGGAGGCTCTGGTGCGCCTGGGCTGGGTACCGGCGCACCAGTTGCCGGCGCCCAGCCAGATCGGCGCAACGCTCTACTGGCTGGCCGCCAGCGGCGAGCTGTGGGGGCATGTCGGCGTCAGCCTGGCGCGGGTGGCCGCGGGTTTTGCCTGCGGTGCCGGCCTGGCCGTGCTGATCGGTGCCTGGGTCGGCCTCAGTCGCCGCGCCGAGGCCTATCTGGAACCCAGTTTTCAGGCCCTGCGGGCGATTCCCAGTCTGGCCTGGGTGCCGCTACTGTTGCTCTGGCTGGGCATCGACGAGACGCCGAAGATCGTGCTGATCGCCCTTGGCGCCTTCTTCCCGGTGTACCTGGCGCTGCTCGCCGGCATTCGCGGGGTAGACCGCAAACTGGTGGAAGTCGGCCGGCTGCATGGCCTGTCGGCCTTCGCCCTGACCCGGCGCATCCTGTTGCCGGCGGCGCTGCCCAACCTGTTTACCGGCCTGCGTGGGGCGCTCAGCTTGAGCTGGATGTTCCTCGTCGCCGCCGAACTGATCGCCGCCACCCAGGGCCTCGGCTACCTGCTCAGCGACGGTCGCGAGACATCGCGCCCGGACCTGGTGCTCGCCGCCATCGTCCTGCTCGCACTACTCGGCAAGCTCAGCGATGGCCTGCTGAAAAACCTGGAAAGCCGCGCCCTGCATTGGCGCGACAGCTACAGCGGTGGGGAGGCCTGAGATGAGCGCATTGCTGCAACTGCAGAGCATCCGCAAGGCCTTCGCCGGCGTGCGGGTGCTCGATGAAGTCAGCCTGGCCCTGGCCCCCGGCGAGATCGTCAGCCTGCTCGGCCCCAGTGGCTGCGGCAAGAGCACCCTGCTGCGCATCGCCGCCGGGCTCGATCGCGACTTTTCCGGCAGCCTGGAGCTCAACCCGCTGCTCGGCTTCGGCCGTGGCAGCGGTATCGGTGTGGTGTTCCAGGAGCCGCGCCTGCTGCCCTGGCTGACGGTGGCCGAGAACGTCGGCTTTGCCGCCGGCCGGAATGCCGACCTCGAATGGGTGGCGCAGCTGCTGCAGGATGTCGGCCTGGCCGGGCATGCCGACAAACTGCCCAAGCAACTCTCCGGCGGCATGGCTCAGCGGGTGGCCATCGCCCGTGGCCTGTTCGGCCGGCCACAGGTGCTGCTGCTCGATGAACCCTTTAGCGCGGTGGATGCCTTCACCCGCATGAAACTGCAGGACCTGGTGGTTGCCCTCGCCGAGCATTACGGCATCGCCCTGCTGCTGGTCACCCATGACTTGGACGAGGCGTTCTACCTCAGCGACCGGGTGCTGATCCTCGGCGGCACCCCCAGCCGCCTGCAGCTTGAACTGAATGTCCCGCTGGCCCGACCGCGTGATCGCCGCGCGGTGGAGCTGGCCTACCTGCGCGGCGAGGCACTGACCGCGCTGTACCAGGCCCACGCGCTGTAAACGAGCCTCAAGGTGGAAGCACGTTTCCGGGCCGCAAGGCCCGGTTTTTTTATGTGCGTTGCACGGACGACAAGGCTAGCCCCAGGCCCAGCGCCACCAGCACGCCACCGATGGCACGCTCGATATGATGCCGCGCGCGGGTGACGAAGCCACGCGCCGCCTCCGAGGACAATCCATACGCCACCAGGGCGAACCAGCCCAGGTGGGCAACTGCCATGAACAGGCCGTAGCCAAGCTGGGTCAGCACGGCGGTGTCCGGGCTGATCACCTGGCTGAACAGGGCGACCACGAACAGCGTGGTTTTGGGGTTCAGCGCATTGGTCAGAAAGCCCACGCGCAGCGCCTGCCAGTCGGACAGTTGCGGCGCTTGCACTGCCATTGCTGCCGGATCGGCTTTGCGGCTACGCAGCATGCCTATACCGAGCCAGATCAGGTAGGCCGCACCGGCGAACTTGACCAGGTTGAACAGCACGATCGATTGCGAGATCAGCAGGCCGATGCCGAGCATCGAGTAGGTCACATGCACCAGTACACCGAGGCTGATGCCCAGCGCGGTGAGCAGGCCGGCACGGCGCGAGAGGAACATGCTGTTACGGCTGACCATGGCGAAGTCGGCGCCGGGGCTGATCACTGCGAGCAGGGTGATGGTGATGACGGAAACAAGTTCGAGCATGGCGCGGCCTCGGCTGGGGGAGTCACCCTAGATGGGGGCAGCATGGCCGTAGCACAAGAGGTGACCGCTCAAGTTGCCGCCAGTTGCCGCAGGTAGGCGGCACTGTCTTCGTCTGCCGGGAAGAAGGTCTCCAGGGCCAGCTCGGCCAGGGTCACGTCATTGGGCGTACCGAATACCGTGGTGGTGCTGATCAGGCTGAGCACGCCCTGCTCGGTCTGGAACTGCAGCGGCATCAGCACGCTTTCCGGTGTCGCTTCGGCCTTCTCGACGGGGGCCGGGTAGCTCAGCAGCTCTTCCTGCAGGGCCATCAGCTGCGGGTCGCCGCTGATCTCGATGTCGTGCTGCAGGCGCATCAGCAGGTAGGCGCGCCACTGCGCCAGGTTGACGATGCGCGGTGCCAGGCCGTCCGGGTGCAGCGACAGGCGCAGCACGTTGAGCGGTGGTTCGAGCAGTGGCGCGGCCACGCCAAGCAGAAATGGCGCCACCGCACTGTTGGCGGCGAGCAGGTTCCACTGTCGGTCGATGGTCAGCGCGGGATAAGGCTCGTGGGCCTTGAGCAGCTGTTCGATGGCGCTGCGCGCGGCGGCCAGCGCCGGGTCATCCAGGCTGTGCTGGCTGAACAGCGGCGCATAGCCGGCGGCGGTCAGCAGGCGGTTGCGTTCGCGCAGAGGGATCTCCAGCTGCTCGGCCAGGTGCAGGAGCATCTCGCGGCTGGGCAGGGCGCGGCCGGTCTCGACGAAGCTCAGGTGGCGAGTGGAGATGTCCGCCTCACAAGCCAGGTCGAGCTGGCTCAGGCGGCGGCGCTGGCGCCATTGGCGCAACAGGGCGCCGACAGGGTAGGTGGCTGTATTCATGGTTCCGACGATAGACCAGGGTGCTCGGCACGGCCATTACCTGGCAGGTAATCGACGCGCCACGTGTAACGGGAGAACCCTATGCCCAGGCGCCAGTCCGGCGCTCTCATCTGGAGGATTCGCCATGCATACCCTCAATGCTTCCCCGCTGCTGCGTCGTGCCCTGCTCGCCGACGGCCTGGTCGGCCTGGGCACTGGCTCCCTGCTGGTGCTGGCTGCCGGCTGGTTCGCCGAGTTGCTGGCGCTGCCGCGCGAGCTGCTGCTCGGTGCCGGCCTGGCGCTGCTGCCACTCGGTGTGTTTCTGCTCTGGCTGGGTAGCGGCGAGCGGGTCAACCGCCTGCTGGTGTGGGTGGTGCTGGCGCTCAATGCGCTGTGGGTGGTCGACAGCCTGTTGCTGCTGGTCGCCGGCTGGGTCACGCCCAATCTGCTCGGGCATTTCTTCGTCATCGCCCAGGCGCTAGTGGTGCTGCTGTTCATCGAGCTGGAGCTGCTGGGGTTGAAACGCTCGGAACCGGTGGTGGCCTGAGCCTCATGCAAAAGCCCGGCACAGGGCCGGGCTTTTTCATTTCAGGCGCTGCTTACTGCCCGACGTAGATCTGGTCGAACATGCCACCATCCTTGAAGTGGGTGTTCTGGATCACCGGCCAGTCGCCGAAGGTCTGCACCACGTTGAAGAAGGTGACCTTGGGGAAGCGGTCGGCGAACTCGGTGAGGATCTTCTCGTTGCGTGGACGCAGGTAGTTGTTGGCGGCGATACGCTGGGCTTCCTCGGACCACAGGTACTTCAGGTAGGCCTCGGCCTCCTTGCGGGTACCTTTCTTGTCGACCACCTTGTCGACCACTGCCACCGGTGGCTCGGCCTCGGCGGAGACGCTCGGGTAGACCACTTCGAAGCTGCCACGGCCGAATTCGCGGGCGATCATCTCGGCTTCGTTCTCGAAGGTCACCAGCACGTCGCCGATCTGGTTCTGGATAAAAGTGGTGGTCGCGGCGCGGCCGCCGGTGTCGAGCACTGGAGCCTGCTTGAACAGCTTGCCGACGAAGTCCTTGGCGGCTTTTTCGTCGCCGCCTTTTTCCAGCACATAGCCCCAGGCCGACAGGTAGGTGTAGCGGCCGTTGCCCGAAGTCTTCGGGTTGGGTACTACCACCTGCACGCCGTCCTTGAGCAGGTCCGGCCAGTCCTTCAGGCCCTTGGGGTTGCCCTTGCGCACGATAAATACGGTGGCCGAGGTGAACGGCGCGCTGTGGTTGGGCAGGCGTTCGGCCCAGTCCTTGGGCACCAGGCCGCCATTGTCGGCGAGGGCATTGATGTCTGTGGCCATGTTCATGGTGATCACGTCGGCGGCCAGGCCGTCGATCACCGCACGTGCCTGTTTGCTCGAGCCGCCGTGGGACATCTGGATCTGCAGCGGCTTGCCACCTTCGGCCTGCCAGTGCTGCTGGAAGGCGACGTTGTAGTCCTTGTAGAAGTCGCGCATCACGTCGTAGGAGACGTTGAGCAGGGTCGCGGCCTGGGCGCTGGAGGCTAGCAGCAGGCCGGCGGCCAGCAGGGAAGGGGGCAGTAGGCGTTTCATCGGACGTCCTTGGAAGGAGGGGGAACGCAGCGACTATAGGAGAGCGTTTTTATTCTTTGAAAGAATAAATAATTAGATGCTTATGCTTTTCGCGTACGGTTGCGGCAACTCATTGCATATCTCCTTATGGAATAAATAAATCATTATTTATTCTTTTTATTCGATTTCGTTCCTGAGCATAGTGAGCACCACGCAACGACGCTCAAGGAGCAGCAGCATGACCATCCGCCTGGGCGACATCGCCCCCGACTTCGAACAGGACTCCAGTGAAGGCCGCATTCGTTTCCACGAGTGGCTGGGCAACAGCTGGGGCGTTCTCTTCTCCCACCCGGCCGACTTCACCCCGGTGTGCACCACCGAGTTGGGCTTCACCGCGAAGCTCAAGGACGAGTTCGCCCAGCGCGGGGTCAAGGCCATCGCCCTGTCGGTGGACCCGGTCGACTCGCACCTGAAGTGGATCGACGATATCAACGAGACCCAGCACACCACGGTCAATTTCCCGATCCTGGCCGATGCTGACCGCAAGGTCTCCGATCTCTACGACCTGATCCACCCGAATGCCAACGACACCCTGACCGTGCGTTCGCTGTTCGTCATCGACCCGAACAAGAAGGTGCGCCTGACCATCACCTACCCGGCCAGCACCGGGCGCAACTTCCACGAGATCCTGCGGGTGATCGATTCGCTGCAACTGACCGACAGCCACAAGGTCGCCACCCCGGCCAACTGGGTGGACGGTGACGAGGTGGTGATCGTGCCGTCGTTGAAGGACGAGGAAGAGATCGCCCGCCGCTTCCCGCAGGGTTATCGCGCGGTGAAACCCTACCTGCGCCTGACCCCGCAGCCCAACCGGTAAGGACTGGCCATGCACGTAGTTCTGCTGTCCGGCAGCCCCGCGGCGCGTTCGCGCACCGAAGTGCTGCTGGAACATGTCAGCCAGCGCCTGCGCGCCCAGCACGTCGAAGTGACCCTGCTGCGGGTGCGTGACTTCCCGGCCGAGGATCTGCTGCACGCCCGCTTCGACAGCCCGGCGGTGCAACAGCTGCAAGCCGTGGTGGCCAGTGCCGATGGCCTGGTGGTGGCAACGCCGGTGTACAAGGCCTCGATCACCGGGGCGCTGAAGGTGCTGCTCGACCTGCTGCCGGAGCGCGCCCTGGCGCACAAGGTCATCCTGCCGCTGGCCAGTGGTGGCAGCCCGGCGCACCTGCTGGCCGTGGACTATGCGTTGAAGCCGGTACTGGCCGCGCTCAAGGCCCAGGAGATGCTGCATGGCGTGTTCGCCGTGGACAAGCAGATCGCCTATGCCGAGGGCGAGCGTGCGTCGCAGCTGGATGATGAACTGATCGAGCGACTGGACGAGTCGGTGGAGCAGTTATTTGCCGCACTGGCTCGTCGCCCCCAGCCTATCGATCCACAGTTATTGAACGACCGGCTGGTGAATGCCCGCTGGAGTATTTGAAGACGCATTGTTGATTGTTGTAGGAGCCAGCTTGCTGGCGATCCGGGGCGATGGGGAGCAGACCAACTGCCATTGGATTCGCTGATCGCCAGCAAGCTGGCTCCTACAGGAACAACACCTAACCCCCGCCTTACTCGCCCGCCAACGGGCAAGCAGGTAGCCAACCAAGAAACCACAGCAAAGGAGAGCGCCATGCGCACTATCACTTTGCGTCGGAGCCTGGTCGCCCTGTTTGCCGCGGCCATTTCCTTCGGCGCTATCACCTCAGCACAAGCCGAGACCTTGCGGATCGGTTACCAGAAATACGGCACCCTGGTGCTGCTCAAGGCCAAGGGTTCGCTGGAGAAGCGCCTGGCCGACAAGGGCATCGAGGTGCAGTGGACCGAGTTCCCCGGCGGCCCGCAGCTGCTCGAAGGGCTGAACGTCGGCTCCATCGACTTCGGCACCACCGGCGAAGCACCGCCGATCTTTGCCCAGGCGGCCGGTGCCGACCTGCTCTACGTCGCCCACGAACCTCCGGCGCCGACCAGCGAGGCGATCCTGGTGCCCAAGGATTCGCCGCTGCAGTCGGTGGCCGAGCTGAAAGGCAAGAAAGTCGCCCTGAACAAGGGCTCCAACGTGCACTACCTGCTGGTGCGTGCCCTGGAAGACGCCGGTCTGCAGTACAGCGACATCCAGCCGGTGTACCTGCCGCCGGCCGATGCCCGCGCTGCTTTCGAGCGTGGCAGCGTGGATGCCTGGGTGATCTGGGACCCCTTCCTGGCGGCCGCCGAGCATCAGCTGCAAGCGCGCAGCCTGCGCGATGGCCAGGGTCTGGTGGCCAACCACCAGTTCTACCTGGCCGCCAAGCCCTACGCGCTGCAGAACCCCGAGGTGGTCAGCGTGCTGGTCGAGGAAATCCGTGGCATCGGCGAGTGGACCCGCGCCAACAGTGCCGAGGCGACTGACCAGGTGGCGCCGCTGCTCGGCCTGTCGCCGGCGATCACCCGCACGGCGGTTGAGCGCCAGGCCTACGGCGCGCAGTTCATCAGCCCCGAGGTGGTAGAGGCGCAGCAGCAGATCGCCGACACCTTCAGCGACCTCAAGCTGATCCCCAAGCGCCTGACCATCAAGGACGTGATCTGGACTCGGCCAGATGGACCGCCGGCCAAGGTGGCCCAGCAGTAACGGCCTTCCATCTGCCCCAGCCCCTCTCCCATAAATGGGAGAGGGTGGCCCGCAGGGCCGGGAGAGAGGACTGTCACTCAAATGCTTCGAGTAGCCCGGATGCACTCCGGGAAATCCCGCCCCGGATTGCATCCGGGCAACGCCTGAACAAGGAGACTCCTCCATGAGCCTGAATATTTTCTGGTTCCTGCCCACCCACGGCGACGGCAAATACCTCGGCACCGCCGAGGGCGCGCGCGCCGTCGATCACGGTTATCTCACCCAGATCGCCCAGGCGGCTGATCGCCTCGGCTTCGGCGGTGTGCTGATCCCCACCGGGCGTTCCTGCGAGGATTCCTGGCTGGTCGCCGCCTCGCTGATCCCGGTGACGCAACAGCTGAAATTCCTCGTTGCCCTGCGCCCCGGGATCATTTCCCCGACGGTGGCGGCGCGGCAGGCCGCGACCCTCGATCGCCTGTCGGGCGGCCGCGCGCTGTTCAACCTGGTCACCGGTGGCGATCCGGACGAACTGGCCGGTGACGGCCTCAACCTGTCCCACGCCGAACGTTACGAAGCCTCGGTGGAGTTCACCCGCATCTGGCGCCGCGTCCTCGAAGGCGAAACCGTCGATTACGCCGGCAAGCATATCCAGGTGAAGGGTGCCAAATTGCTCTACCCACCGATCCAGCAGCCGCGTCCGCCGCTGTATTTCGGCGGTTCCTCGGATGCTGCGCAGGATCTGGCCGCCGAGCAGGTCGAGCTGTACCTGACCTGGGGTGAGCCGCCAGCCGCGGTGGCCGAGAAGATCGCCCAGGTGCGTGAGAAGGCTGCCGCCCAGGGCCGCGAAGTGCGCTTCGGCATCCGCCTGCACGTGATCGTGCGCGAGACCAACGAAGAGGCCTGGAAGGCCGCCGACAAGCTGATCAGCCATGTCGATGACGACACCATCGCTCGCGCCCAGGCCTCCCTGGCGCGCTTCGACTCGGTCGGCCAGCAGCGCATGGCTGCCCTGCACGGCGGCAAGAAGGACAAGCTGGAAGTCAGTCCCAACCTCTGGGCCGGGGTCGGACTGGTACGCGGCGGTGCCGGCACTGCACTGGTCGGCGACGGCCCGACTGTGGCCGCGCGGGTCAAGGAATACGCCGCGCTGGGCATCGACACCTTCATCTTCTCCGGCTATCCGCACCTGGAAGAGTCGTACCGGGTCGCCGAGCTGCTGTTCCCGCACCTGGATGTCGCCCAGCCGGAGCGCCCGCAGAGCCGCGGCTACGTCAGCCCGTTCGGCGAAATGATCTCCAGCGACATTCTGCCCAAGGCGGCAGCGGCGAGTTGAAAGGCACCCTCTCCCCAGCCCCGCTCCGCGCCCCGGCCCTTCGCATGGCTCAGGGCGCTACAGCGGGCGAAGCAGGGCTTCGCTGTTTCCGCCTTCGCCCCATAAATGGGAGAGGGGGTTGGCGGGGTAGTGGTCGAGCTCGGCGTAGCCGGCAACATAGAACATCCCCTCGCCCCTCTGGGGAGAGGGTTAGGGAGAGGGGCGGAGCCATTGCCTCACTCCACCGCAACGAATCGAAGGAAGGAGCGTTGAGCATGTCGACGCAAACGCTACACAAAATTGGCCTGCGCCTGGCGCCCTGGGCCCTGCCGCTGGCGCTGCTGGCGGCCTGGCAGATCGCCGTGGTCGCCGGTCTGCTGTCCACGCGCATCCTGCCGGCGCCGAGCGCGGTGCTGGCGGCCGGCTGGGCGCTGCTTGCCAGTGGCGAGATCTGGACGCACCTGGCCATCAGTGGTCAGCGCGCGGCTATCGGTTTCGCCATCGGCGGCGGCCTGGGCTTGCTGCTGGGCTTTATTACCGGCCTGTCGCAGTGGGGCGAACGCCTGCTCGACAGCTCGGTGCAGATGATCCGCAACGTACCGCACTTGGCGCTGATCCCGCTGGTGATCCTGTGGTTCGGCATCGACGAGAGCGCGAAGATCTTCCTGGTCGCCCTCGGCACGCTGTTCCCCATTTACCTCAACACCTACCACGGCATCCGCAATGTTGATCCGTCGCTGGTGGAGATGGCGCGCAGCTATGGTCTCAAAGGTTTCGGCCTGTTCTGGCAGGTGATCCTGCCCGGCGCGCTGCCGTCGATCCTGGTTGGCGTGCGCTTCGCCCTGGGCTTCATGTGGTTGACCCTGATCGTGGCCGAGACCATTTCCGCCAGTGCCGGCATCGGCTACCTGGCGATGAACGCCCGCGAGTTCCTGCAGACCGACGTGGTGGTGCTGGCGATCCTGCTCTATGCGCTACTCGGCAAGCTGGCGGACGTTGCCGCCCGTGGCCTGGAGCGGCTGTGGTTGCGCTGGCACCCGGCCTACCAGGCCAAGGCAGGTGGCCAATGAGCGCCCTGCACAGCATTCGCCA
The DNA here is from genome assembly GCF_014164785.1 of Aquipseudomonas guryensis. GTDB lineage: Bacteria > Pseudomonadota > Gammaproteobacteria > Pseudomonadales > Pseudomonadaceae > Aquipseudomonas > Aquipseudomonas guryensis. The sequence continues at coordinate 1,284,461 of NZ_JACJFN010000001.1, forward strand.
GGGCATTCCCCTGGCCATTGAAGGTATTCACAAGTCCTTCGGCGAGCGCCAGGTACTGAACGCCATCAACCTGCATATCCCGGCCGGCCAGTTCGTCGCGATAGTCGGGCGCAGCGGCTGCGGCAAGAGCACCCTGCTGCGCCTGCTGGCGGGGCTGGATGCACCCAGCGGTGGCCAGCTGCTGGCCGGCAAGGGGGCCTTGTCCGCTGCCCGCGAAGACACTCGGCTGATGTTCCAGGACGCCCGTCTACTGCCGTGGAAGCGAGTGATCGACAACGTCGGCCTGGGCCTGTCCGGCGACTGGCAGCCCAAGGCCCGCGAGGCACTGGCGGCGGTGGGCCTGGCCGACCGCGCCCACGAATGGCCGGCGGCGCTGTCCGGCGGACAGAAGCAGCGCGTGGCCCTGGCCCGTGCGCTGATCCACCAGCCGCGCCTGCTGCTGCTCGACGAGCCACTCGGCGCCCTGGATGCCCTGACCCGTATCGAGATGCAGCAACTGATCGAGCGTCTGTGGCAGCAGCATGGCTTCACCGTGCTGCTGGTCACCCATGACGTCAGCGAGGCCGTGGCCATTGCCGACCGGGTGATCCTGATCGAGGACGGCCAGATCGGTCTCGATCTGCCGGTCGAGCTGCCGCGTCCGCGCCAGCGTGGCTCGGCGCGCCTGGCCGCGTTGGAAGCCGAAGTGCTCAACCGCGTGCTGGCGTTGCCTGAACTGCCGCCCCAGCCAGAACCCGTTTCACCCCTGCCCACGCAATTGCGCTGGGCGCTTTGAGCAAACCCCTGTCCCGGATTGCATCCGGGCTACCCATGATCCAAGGAGCAATACCATGACCATCAAAGCCATCAACGTACGCAACCAGTTCAAAGGCACCATCAAGGAAATCGTCGAAGGCGACGTGCTGTCGGAAATCGACGTGCAGACCGCTGCTGGCATCGTCACCTCGGTGATCACCACCCGCTCCGTGCGCGAGCTGGAACTGGGCGTTGGCAGCGAAGTAATCGCCTTCGTCAAATCGACCGAGGTGTCGATCGCCAAGCTCTGAGGCGCTTAGGGCGGTTACAACCCGTGATGCCCAGCACGCGGGTTGCACCCGCCCTACAAGGCGCTCGCCGCTGTCGCCAGCAACTGTTCGGCCGGCTGCGGGCGGCCGAACCAGTAGCCCTGGCCCAGGGTGCAGCCGAGTTCGCGGAGGAAGACGGCCTGTTCTTCCTGTTCGATACCTTCGGCCAGCACGCGCAGGCCCAGGCTCTGGCCGAGGGTGATTACCGCACGGGCGATGGCGGCGTCTTCGGCGTCGTTGGGCAGGCCGCGGACGAAGCTCTGGTCCAGTTTCAGCTTGTCCACCGGCAGGCGCTTGAGGCGCGCCAGTGAGGAATAGCCGGTGCCGAAGTCGTCGATGGCCAGGCGCACGCCCAGGCTGCGCAGGTGCTGCAGCAGTTCCAGGGCCCGATCGGGGTCGTCCATCACTGCGCTTTCCGTCACTTCCAGTTCCAGGCGCGCCGGGTCGAGACCGGTTTGCGCCAGGACCCGTGCGACGCGCAGGTCCAGCTCGCCACGGCTGAACAGGCGGCTGGAGACGTTGACCGCGACGAATTCCAGCTGTGCCCCCTGCTGCAGCCATTGGCACATCTGCAGGCAGGCTTGCTCCAGCACCCAGGCGTCGATGGCGCCGATCAAGCCGCTGTCTTCGGCCATCGGGATGAACTCGCCGGGCGGCACCAGGCCACGCTCGGGGTGTTGCCAGCGCACCAGAGCTTCGGCGCCAAGCATGCGCCCGTCGTCGAGGCGGTGGATCGGCTGGTAGTACACGCGCAGCTGGTTCTGTTCCAGGGCTTGGCGCAGCTCGGCCTCCAGTTTGACTCGCTGGCGCGCCAGGGTGGTCATATCCTGGCTGTAGAAGCTGAACGTCTGGCGGCCGCTGCTCTTGGCGCGGAACAGCGCCGAGTCGGCGTTGCGCAGCAGTTGCTCGACCGAGTTGCCGTCATCGGGGAACAGGCTGATGCCGATACTGGCGCCGATGAACAGAGTTTCGCCGTCGATGCTGAACGGCTCGGCAAGGCTGTCGAGCAGGCGCTGGGCCAGCTGCGAGGCCTGCTCGGCGTGGGCGCAGTCGTTGCTCAGCAGGCCGAATTCGTCGCCGCCCAGGCGCGCCAGGGTCAGCTGTTTGTCGAAGCGGCCACACAGGCGTTCGCCGATCTGCTTGAGCAACTGGTCGCCGGTATTGTGGCCAAGGCTTTCGTTGATGATCTTGAAGTGGTCGAGGTCGATCAGCAGCAGGGCGCCGCGCTGCTTGTCGCGCTGCAGCGCTTGCTCGATGCGTTCGCTGAACAGCAGGCGGTTGGGCAGGGTGGTCAGCGGGTCGTGGTGGGCCAGGTAATCCAGTTCGTGCTGCGAGCGCTTGAGCGCGCTGATGTCGGAAAACACCGCGACGTAGTGGCTGAGGTTGCCGGCTTCGTCGTGGATGCTGCGGATGCACTGCCACATGGGGAAGACTTCGCCGTCCTTGCGCCGGTTCCAGATCTCGCCGCTCCAGGCGCCACGTTGCTCCAGAGCGTGCCACAGGCTGTGGTAGAAGGCCGCGTCATGGCGCCCGGACTTGAACAGCTTGGGGCTCTGCCCGAGCACTTCATCGCTGCTGTAGCCGGTGATGCGGCTGAAGGCCGGGTTGACGTGGACGATGCGCTGCTCGCGGTCGGTGACCAGTACGCCTTCCTGGGTGCTGTCGAACACGGCGGCGGCCTGGCGCAGGCTTTCTTCGTCGGCGCGGCGTTGGGTGATGTCCACGGAGGTGCCGATAAAGCGGCTCGGCTCCCCCGCCTCATCGAGCAGCAACTGGCCCCGCGCCAGCAGCCAGCGGTAGTCGCCGTCACGGTGGCGCAGACGGTAGATGCCTTCGTAGTAGGGCGTGCGTTCGTCGAGCAGGGCTTGCAAGCGCTGGTTGGCCAGCTTGCGGTCTTCCGGGTGCAGGCGCTCTTCCCAGTCGCTGCGGCTGTTGCCGAACTGCTCGGGGGTGTAGCCGAGCAGGGCGCAGTAGCGCCGCGAGTAGAACACGTTCTGGCTCTTCAGATCCCAGTCCCACAGGCCTTCCTGGGCAGAGTCCAGGGCCAGGGTCAGGCGCTCCTCGCTGCGTTTGATATGGTGCCGGATGAGTGACTGCTCGCGCTGGTGCTGTATCAGTGCGGCGTACAGCAGCAGGCCGGTAAGCAGGACGAAGACACAGCCCTTGAGCAACTGGTAACGCACCAGGTGTTCGCGGTCGAGGCCGAGCTCGAGCAGCAGGGCATCACTGCCCAGCACCCAGAGCAGGGCGACGACAAGGTAAAGCAGGGTGAGCTGCAGCGGACTGCGTTGGAATTTCATCGGGAGAGAGGCCTGCCTGGGCGGCAAAAAAACGTGCGCGGGCGCACATTATAGATAAGTCGCCATCCAGAGTATTCCCTTCTAAGGGTGTACTGGCTTTATCCCTGCACTAAGAGATAATGCGGGCGAGCCTGCAATCCGGGCCGTCTCTCTCTTCCCTGCGAGGCAACACCTTCCATGTGGTACAACGGTTTACTCGACCTGTCGGTCTGGCAACTGGTGGCGGTCACCCTGGTGATGACGCACATCACCATCGTCAGCGTCACCGTCTATCTGCACCGCTACTCGGCGCACCGCGCGCTGGAGCTGCACCCCGCCCTCAAGCACTTCTTCCGTTTCTGGCTGTGGATGACCACCGGCCAGAACACCCGCGAGTGGACCGCCATCCACCGCAAGCACCACGCCAAATGCGAGACCGTGGATGACCCGCACAGCCCGGTGATCAAAGGTCTGAGCACCGTGCTGCGCACCGGCGCCGAGCTCTATCAGCAGGAAGCCAAGAACCCGGACACCCTGCGCATCTATGGCAAGAACTGCCCGGAAGACTGGGTCGAGCGTAACGTCTACAGCCGTTTTCCGATGGGCGGCATCATTGCCATGGCAGTGATCGACCTGGCCCTGTTCGGTGTGCTCGGCATGACCGTGTGGGCGATCCAGATGATGTGGATCCCGGTCTGGGCGGCGGGTGTGATCAACGGTCTCGGCCATGCCGTCGGCTACCGCAACTTCGAGTGCCGCGACGCCGCTACCAACCTGGTGCCCTGGGGCATCCTGATCGGCGGTGAGGAACTGCACAACAACCACCATACCTACCCGAACAGCGCCAAGCTGTCGGTGAAGAAGTGGGAGTTCGACATGGGCTGGGCCTGGATCCAGCTGTTCAGCTTCCTGCGCATGGCCAAGGTGCAGCGCGTGGCGCCGATTGCCCATCGCGTGGAAGGCAAGCGCAGCCTGGATATGGACACCGCCATGGCCATCCTCAACAACCGTTTCCAGATCATGGCGCAGTACCGCAAGCTGGTCATCGCGCCGCTGGTCAAGCAGGAACTGGCCAAGGCCGACGAGTCGGTACGTCATCAGTTCCGCCGCGCCAAGCGCCTGCTCTCGCGTGAGCCAAGCCTGCTCGACGAAACCCACCAGGCGCGCATCCAGCGCATGCTGGAGCAGAGCCAGGCACTCAAGGTGATCTATGAGAAGCGCCTGGCCCTGCAGCAGATCTGGGTCAAGACCAGCAGCAACGGCCACGACATGCTTGAAGCGATCAAGCAGTGGGTGAACGAGGCCGAGGCCAGTGGCATCCAGTCGCTGCGCGAGTTCGCCGAGCAGTTGAAGACCTATTCGTTGCGCCCGGCTACGGCCTGAGTTGCACCGAGATGAACGAGCCCGCCCTTTGGCGGGCTTTTTCATTTGCGCGGCCGCATTGCTCAGCCACGCAAATAAAGTGAACCGCTGGCACGCGAGACTACGACAGAGGGGTGACAGTCTTTTTCCCGGAGTGCCACCCGATGTCCTCACCCCGTGTTTTCCTGCTTGTCCCGCCCCTGGTCTACGATGTGTGCAGCCCGGCTGCATGCGTGAAGGCGCCTTTGCAGGACCGTCAGCCGGCATGGGCCACGGTGCCAGTGTGCGGCCGTGGCACCCCACAACCCGACCGTGCGCCGCAGAGCGCCGCGGTTGTGCTCCAGTGAACCTCGCCGGCTACTCCGCCGAGTGCGCGTGGTCGCTGGGCTGGCAACCAGGAACAGGTATGGTCATGAGCATCGTGCATCGGCTAATCACCAACACCCGCCGCTGCTGCGCGGTGTTCCTGCTCGGTAGCCTGGCCGGCCAGGCGGCGGCCGAGGATGTGCTCAACCTGGCGCCCGGGCAGACCCGCCTGAGTTTCAGCGTGCTCGGTCTGGAGACGCTGGGTGCCGGTGACCAGTTGGCCGTGGAGCTGGATGGTTACGACGTCAGCGCCCTGATCAGCCGCAGCGACAGCGATTTCCTCCTCGACATGCCCAGCCCGCTGGCGGATGGCAGCCACCCGCTGCTGGTGCTGGTGTTCTATGCCAACGGCAACGTCGCCACCCTGCTCGAAGCCAGCGTCGAAGTCGCTGCAGGCAGCGCGCCGCAGGCGAGCGACGAGACGGCGGCCGCGCCCGATCCGGCGACGGAGACGACCGAGGTGCTGGCGGCGGAGCCTGCCAGCGAAGAGGCCGCTACCACGGTCGATGCCTATGCCCAGGACGCTGCCCCGCTCGCCCATCGCTATACCCTCTACGGCCTGCTCAGCAACAACTACCGGGTCGATGAGAAGGATGCCGCCAACTACCCCGATAGCCCGCGCTACGCCAGTAATGGCGGGATCAGCTACCGCGGCGAGGGTGCCGGCGCCGACTGGCAGTGGCAGGGTGAACTGGATGCCTTGTACGACAACCTCAGCGAGAACAACCCCAACGGCTACGAATGGGAGCTGCCCAACTACCGCCTGGCCGCCTCGCGCGGCACGGGCCTGACTCGCCAGGGCCTGGCCCTGGGCACCTACAACGTGCTGCGCGAGGACCTGCTGTTCAGCGCCTACCAGCGCCGCGGCGTGGCGCTGACCCTCGGCGATGCGTTGAACAGTCCCTTGCAGCTGGAGGTGTTCGGCCTGCAGAGCGAGCCGCTGACCGACTACCGGCGCCGCCTCGGTTACCCGCAGAGCAGTGAGGAGCGCAGTGCCGGCGGCCTGCTGACCTTCACCCCGCTGCAGGAAAACCCGCAATGGCTGCAGTTCAGCACCGCCTATATCAATGGTGAAACCACCGACAGTGGCATCGGCTGGTGGTCGCCGGATCAGCAGACCCGCTACGGTGGCGACAGCTGGAATATTGCGGTCGACTCGCGTCTGGGCAACAACAGCCTGTGGTTGCATGGCGACTACGCCCACTCCAGCTTCGACAGCGACGGCCTCGGCATCGGCGAAGACGCGCGCACGGATACCTCGCACGACCTGCAGACCCAGTTCAGCTCCGGCGAATGGTTCCCCTCCGGACCGTTCGACCAGTGGAACCTGACCTTGCAGCGGCGCGAAGTGGGCTTGGACTTCTTCACCCTGGGCAACCTCTCGCTGCCCGGCGACCTGCAGCTGGATCGCGCCAACTGGCAGGCCTTCGTCGGCAACCTGCAGGTGGAAGCCGAGCTGGCGCGTGAGACCAACAACCTCGATGACCAGGACGACATCGCCGACCAGGTCGCCCACCGCCAGGTGTTCAACCTCTACTACTACCCGATGGTCGACAGCAACGCATTGCCCTGGCGCATCCTCGGCATGCCCTCGCTGAATGCCGGTGTGACTGAGACCCGCCGCCGCCAGGATCGCGAAGACGCCCAGCTGGTCGGTTTCGACCTCAACGACGAGACACGTGAAAGCCTGGTCGGGGTGAATTTCTACCACAACCGCTGGAACTGGTCGGTGCAGCACACGCTGCAGGAAACCCGCGACGATTCGCAGGCGGTGGAGCAGAACGGCTACCTGATCTACGAACCGCCGTCCGATCAGCGCAACCGCTTCACCACCCTGCAGATCGGCTACATGCCCTGGGACGTGCTGAGCATTTCCACCAGCTGGCAGTGGAACAAGCAGCAGGAAAGCGACGACGACAATCTCTATCGCAGCGTCAGCCGGGGCCTGGATGTGGCCTGGCAGATAGTGCCCGAACGCTGGCGGCTGAATGCCTCCTACTACCGCGGCCGCGATACCAGCCACTTTGGCGATGGCGACTTCCTCGGCGACAGCATGCTGCAGCAGACCGCCAACCTGCAGCTGACCTGGACGCAGATGCAGCCCGATGGCCTCAACCCCGGCCTCGACTGGTTCATCAAGAGCAGTTACGCCAAGCAGGACAGCGACCTCTACGACCAGGGCCTGGAGGACTGGCAGCTACTGCTGGGCTTCGACCTGCGTTGGGATACCCACACATATTGATGCCCCGCCCTGGCCGCTGGCCGGGGAGGGAAAGGAAGGTGAACGATGAACCGATTTTCCAAGCACTGGCTGCTGCTCGCCCTGGTTACCTGCCTCGGCTTGCCTGCCCTTTCTGCCCAGGCTGCCCTGCTGGCGGCAACGGCGCAGCCCAACCAGCGCCAGTTGCAGGTCAACCAGGACAACAATTTCGCGGTCAACTGGCGTGTCACGGCGGGCTCTGCCCACAGTGGCGGCGCCGCCTCCAGCTCGGCACGCATCATCAACCCGTCCGGTGGCGCCACCCTGGCCACGGTCGGTGGCACGCTCAGTCAGGGCGGTAGCGGGCCGTTCCTGTTCGGCGAGTTCATCAGCCTGCCGCTGGCCACGGTGCAGGCCTGGCAGCGCAGCGGTTTGCGCCGGGTCCTGCTGGTGCGCGACTTTGCCGACCTGGCGGGGGGCGGTGCGGTGCGTGGCCAGCAGGTGCTGGTGCTACCCGCTCCGACCCAGCCGGTGGGCAGCCTGCGCGCGGTGAAGATCCAGCCGGCGCAGCGCCAGGTGCTGGCCAGCCAGCGCAATGTATTGGCTCTGGCCTGGCAGGTGGTGGCCACTGACGATTTCAGCGGGCGGGTCAGTTCCAGCCGCGCGCGCATCATCGACCCAGCCAGCGGTGCGGTGTTGAGTACCCTGGGCGAGGGCCTGAGTGCCAGCGGCCGCACGCCCTTCCTGCTCAGCGAGCAGTTGGAGCTGTCGGCGGGCGAGGTGCAGGGCTGGTATGCCCGCGGCTTGCGTCGGCTGATCCTGCAGCGCGAGTTCTCCAGCGGCAGCCAGAGCCTGAGTGCGCAGGTGGTGCTCACTCTGGTCAGCAGTGGTCTGCGTGCACCGCGGGAAAACCGCGACGGCGAGCTGCTGGTGCAGCGCCTGAGTCTGAGCTTCCTCGACAACCAGCGGATCAAGCTGGTGCCGCCGGCCACTGAGCTGAAGGCCAAGGTGCTGCTGGGCTACAGCGGCAATGGCCTGGTCGAGGGGCGCTGGCAGGTGGCCGAGCCGGGCAGCACCGAGGGCAAGCCGTTCTATCGCACCCTGACGCTGGTACGTAGCCAGCTCGGCAGCGCCCAGCAGAGCACGCTGTTCAGTCCGCCACTGCCGACGGCCAAGGCCGGCAAGTATCGGCTGCGCTTCTGCGTGACCAACCAGGACCTGGTGCCGGCCGATGCCCTGGTACTGGACTCCGGTTGCCCGATCGAGAGCCTTACCGTGGAAACCGTCTACGAGGTATTGGGCGGCAGCGGACCCGCTGCCCAGTTGGCCATCAGCGCCAGCCCGCAAAGCGGTGTGGTCGATGCGGCCACGCCGTTCCAGTGGCGGGCGGTGGACGGCGCGGTGGTCTACCAGTTGCAGCTGTTCGCCATCGGTCTCGACCAGCAGAATGCCGGCGAGGTCGAAGTGCTCGGCGAGTCACTCAGTTTCGTCGCGGGCATGCTGCTGCCGGCCAGCACCACCAAGACCCCGTTATCGGCGCTGATGCGCAACAAGCTGGAGCCGGGGCGTTACTATCTGTGGCGCGTGACCGCCCATGACCAGGGTGGTGCGCTGATCGGCAAGAGCCAGGAATGGAGAGTGCGCTACCAGCCATGAGCGAAGACACGGACGTACAACTGCTGCTGCGCATCGCCGGCCAGGATCAGCGCGCCCTGCGCCAGTTCTATGAGCGCTTCCACGGCGTGGTCTACCAGTTCTCCATGCGCACGGTGGCCAACGCGGCCGATGCTGCCGAGGTGCTCAACGAGGTGATGCTGGAGGTCTGGCGCCGCGCCGCCAGCTTCCAGGGCCAGTCGCAGGTGCGCACCTGGCTGTTGAGCATCACCCGGCACAAGTCGATCGACCTGTTGCGCCGCAAGCGCCCCACCGAACTGCTCGACGAAGCCAGCCTGGACGAAGGCGAGGAGGAGGCGAGCTGCCCCATGAGCCTGGCCATCGAGCTGGGCCAGCAGGGCGAGCAGGTGCGCGTATGCCTGGATCGGCTCAAGGACAGCCATCGCCAGGTGGTCTACCTGACCTTCTTCGAGGAACTGTCCTACCCGGAAATCGCCGAGATCATGGCCATCCCCAATGGCACGGTGAAGACCCGCATGCTGCACGCCAAACAGCAGTTGCTGCAGTGTCTGCGGCGCCTGCTGGGAGGGGCCGAGGCATGAGAAAGACTGAACCGCTACACCGGCGCAGACGACTCAGGGGTACAGACTGCGGAGGTGAACAATGAACAGCGAAACTGACGACGATCTAAGGGCCCTGCTGCCCTGGTACCTCAACGGCACATTGACGGCCGACGAGCGGGTGCGGGTCGAGGCGTTGCTGCAACGCTCTGCCGAGGCCCGCGAGAAACTGGCCGGATTGCGCCAGCTGGCGCCGGCGGTTAAGCACGCGGAGCAGCAGCACAACAACGCCCACAGCGCACCGGCCGAACTGGGCTGGGCGCGCCTGCAGCGCAGCCTGCAGCAGGAGCCGGTGGCGGCCCGGCGCGACTGGTGGAAGCCTTCACTGGCGGCCGCCGCGGCCCTGGTGGTGGCGCTGCAACTGGGCATCCTGATGCGCCCGGCGTCGACCGACACGGACTGGCAGCTGCAGAGTGGCGGCCAGCAACAGGTGCTCAGTGGTGGCTACCGGGTGCAGCTGCGCTTCGTCGAGCATGCCCAGTGGCAGCAGGTACGTGGGCTGTTGCTGGAGGTCGATGCGGTGCTGGTGGATGGCCCTTCGGCGCTGGGTATCGTGCAGGTGCATGTGCCAGCGGATCGGCGCTTCGCCGATGGCCAGGCCCTGCTGCAGTGGTTGCAGCAGCAACCGGTGGTACAGCATGCCGCGTTACTGGCGCGTGAGCAGCCATGAGGCAGCCCTGGCTGCTGCTGGCGCTGGTTCTCAGCCTGCCGCTGCAGGCCGCCAGCGACGCTGCTGGTGGGCCGGCAAGCTCCGGCGTTCCGGGTGGCCCGCCCGCCAGCAGTGCACCGCCCGCGCCTGGTGGCCCTGCGCCGACGTCTGCCCCGGCGCCTGTCGTGCCCGCGGCAACTCCCACCGCTCCGGCTGCCATGCCAGCGCCGGCACTTATCCCACCTGCGCCGCCGTCAGTACCTGCCGGCATCCCGATCCCGCCGCCGCGCCGCGCCACTGGCAGCCTGCTTGATCAGCCTATGCTGCAGGCGCCACCCCAGCAGTGGCGGGGTGTGGTGCAGCCGCCGGCGCAGGAGCTGCCGGCGCTGCGCGAGTGGCTGGTGTTCAGCCGCGATCTGGCCGAAGCGGAGCAGCAGCGTTTGGCCTTGCAAGCGTTCCAGCTGTCGATCCTGCGCCGGCAGCAGCTGCCTAATCTGCAGCGGGTGCTCAGCGTCTACCGCATCCCCGCGCAGCTCGACCTGGAGCAACTTGAAGCGGATCTAAGGCGGCAGTTTCCGCACTGGCAGCAGGAGCTCAATCAGCGCTACCGGCCGTTGCAGTTGCCGGATGCGGCCGAGTTGCAACAGCGCAACTGGGGTCAGCGCGCCATGGGCCGCCAACAGCCAGCCGCCGTCGACTGCGGCAAGGGCAAGCTGCTGGCCATGCTCGATGGCCCGGTGAACAGTGCGCTGAGTGAGTTTGCCGGTGCCGATCTGCATTACCAGAGCCTGCCGCCGGCGCAGTACCTGGCCCGCAGCAGCGAGGCGGCGCGCCACGGCACCGCGCTGGCGGCGTTGCTGGTCGGCCGCGAGCAGGTGGCTGGCCTGCTGCCCGGCGCGCGCTTGCAGGCCCTGGGGGTTTTTGGTGAAGACCGCACGGCCGGCCTGCACACCCGCAGCGATTGGGTGATCGCCGCCCTGGAGCAGCTGGCCGGCCTGCAGCCAGCGCCGCAAGCGGTCAACCTGAGCTTCGGCGGCTCGCACAGTCGTTTGCTGGCGGAACTGTTCGAGCAGCTCGCAGCACGGATGGACTTCGTCGCGGCCGCCGGTAACGACGGCCAGGCCGGCGTGCGTTATCCGGCTGCCTATCCCGGTGTGCTGGCGGTGGGCGCGGTGGATGCGCGGCTACGGCGTTTGCGCCAGTCCAACTTCGGCCGGCATCTGGCGCTGGTGGCGCCGGGTGAGGATATCTGGACCCTGGACGGCAATGGCCAGGGCTTCTACGCCAGCGGCACCTCCTTCGCCGCGCCTTTCGTCAGCGCCGCCCTGGCCCTGGCGCCATCCGCCGAAGCGCTGCTGGCGCAGGCCCGCGATCTCGGTGAGAACGGTCGCGACGAGCAGTACGGTGCCGGCCTGGCGCGCCTGCCCGGCTGTCGCTGAGCCGCGCTATTCCTGGCTTAGCGGCTTTACTCAGAAGAATTATCGCGAGCGGCAAAAATAATTTGAACCGCTGCAGTGGCGATCAACGACAGAGGGTGGCAAGGCAAATTTATCGCCACCCCTACAAGGATCTCTACCATGAAAGCGTTCAACCCCCGCTTCACCCTCAGCAGTCTCAGCCTGGCCCTGTTGCTGGCCAGCACCGCCGCCAAGGCCGTCGACGACAACCCGGCGGCTACCGCCACCATCAAGGCGGTGCCCAATGGCGGCCAGCCACACACCCTGCAGGTGCAGCTGGACCAGAAGGGCGAGTGGTCGGTGGTGCCCAGCAGCACGGTGAAAATGCGCTTCCAGTATACCCACCAGTGGTCGCAGCAGCCGAGCAAGCCCTGGGCACGGATTTACGTCGGCGAGGCGAATATCCCCAAGAATGGCGAGATGCACTTCGAGAAATCGCAGATGTTCGATCTCGGTGCCGCCCAGGTGAAGGCTGCCAGTGGCTATCTCAACGCCAATCTGCCGTTCAAGTTGCTGGTGAGTGACGGCATCCCCGGTGCCGATATCGCCCTCTATTGCGGCTTCGAAAAAAGCAACCGCCTGAAGCAGGGCAAGAGCCTCAATCAGGTGCTGCGCCAGGGCTTCAACGTCAAGCTCGATGTGCCGCTGAAAATGGCCGGTTTCTACCAGCTGGGCGGCGGGCCGAACACGTCGCGGCCAGCCAGCAATCACCAGTACCACCTGTGGGACAAGACAGCGCCGGTGACCATCCAGTGCCTGGGCAACCCGACCATCGCCGACAAAGTTGCCCCGCCGAAAGGCCCGCAAGGTGTAGCGGCACAGTTCCAGGTTACCAGCGTGGAGCTGGTCGCCCAGCCTGCCAAGTTCAAGGGCGTGTGCCCGGCGGAGGTGAACCTCAAGGCCACCATCAAGGGTGTCGGTGGCGGCGAGATCAAGTACTGGCTGGAAGAAGTCGGCGGCAAGGGCGCGGCAATGCAGATGACCAGCAACCTGCCGGGCAAGGTGGGTGAGGCGACCCAGCGGGTGCTCAACCAGAAGGTCACCATCAAGCCGGATGCGCAGCCGCAGCAGCAGGGTATCGGTGGCTTCAAGGCCAATACCCAGGGCCAGGGCACGCTGGTCAAGCGCAGCTACCGTCTGCATGTGCTGGCGCCGAACAAGCAGCAGTCGAGCAAGGTCGAGGTCGAGGTGCTCTGCACCAGCACCCTCAACGTGCAACCGGGTGGCAGTGGCAAGCTGCAGGTAGCGCCGGTAGAGCCGCCTAAGCCGGGCCTGCAGATCAAGGCGCCGCAACCGCAGCCCGAGCCGCCGAAGCCGCAGCTGCAGCTCAAGGCTAATGAGCCGCAACCGCCGAAGCCCGAGCTGAAACTGCAGGCCCCGCAAACTCCGCCGCAACCGCCCAAGCCGGTGCTGCAGATCAAGGCCGCCGAGCCGCAGCCGGAGCCGCCGAAGCCCACGCTGCAGCTGCAAAGTAACCCGCAGTGAACTGACCCCACGCTCTGCAAAAGCCCGCCATCCGGCGGGCTTTTGCATGAGTTCAGGCCTGCGCCGCTGATCTATGCTGCTCAGATGGATTAGCCGAGGTCAGCATGCCTGTGGATTCGGACCGACTGCCGGGGTGGAGCTGGTGGTTGCCGTTGCCGCTGTTCCATCTGGGAACCTGGATGTCCCTGTCGACCCAGTTTGTCAGTGGCGCCGCGCTCTGGTACCTGCCGTTCGCGCTCGGCCTGACGCTGCTGTTGTGGTGGGGGCCGCGCATCCTGCCGGCGCTCTACCTCAACGCCCTGCTGAGCATCCCCTTGTGGGGGCTGGATTGGCGCTGGGCACCCTTGTATGCGCTGTCGGAAACCCTGGCTGTCGGCGTGGCCTGGCTGTTTCTGCGTGGTCGCGAGTTTGATGCGGCCCTGACCACGGTGGCCAGCCTGGTGCGTTTTATCCTCCTGGGTGTGCTGGTGCCGGCGGCGGTGGCCGCGCTCGGCGTACAGAGCAACCTGCTGCTGACCGGCGTGCTGGCGAGCGAGCAATGGGCCCAGGCGAGCCTGACCCTGTGGCTGGCCGACAGCCTGATTGCCCTGGGAGTGACCCTGCCACTGCTGACCGGGCTGACCCAGCGCCTGCGCCGGCGTGGCTGGGCGCGGGGCAATCCGTTGGCTGCGCACGGCGCGGCCCGCGCCGGGCTGCAGACCCCGCCCTGGTGGGCTTTGCTCGCGCTGCTGGTCGGCTTGCCGGTGCTGCTCTGCCTGTTGCCGCTGCTGCTGATCCTGCCGCTGATTGGCGCCATGATGCTGGTGCTGGCCATGCTCTGGGGTTTCAGTGGTGCCGTCTGGGGCGCCGCCCTGACTGTGCTCAGCGTATTGGCGCTGCCGCTGGCCGGTGTGCTGCTCAGCGATCTCGACTGGGCCAGCCCGCAGCGCCTGGAAATGCACTTCAGTCTGTTGCTGTTGATGATCGCCACGCTGCTGGTCGGCCGCGCCCTCAGCGACCTGCGCCGAACCCTGCACAGCAGTGCGGCGATGCAGCAGGAGCTGGCCTTGGTCAACCAGGCGCTGCAGTCCTGCCCCCTGGGCGTGTCGATTTCCGACGCGCGCCAGCCCGGCAATCCCTTCATCTATTGCAACCCGGCGATGGAGAAACTGAGCGGCTACAGCCGTGCGGAAATCCTCGGCAGTAGTAGCCGTCTGCTGCTGGCCGGCAACAGTGACCACGGCGCCTTGCAGCGTGCGCGTCAGGCTCTCAGTCGCGGTCTGCCGCACCATGAGGTGCTGCGCAATTACCGCAAGAACGGCGAGGAGTTCTGGAACGAAGTGACCATTGCGCCGCTGCTCGATGCGCGCGGCAAGCTCAGCCATTTCGTCGCGCTCAACCAGGATGTCAGCGAGCGTGAGCGTCTGGCCAAGGAGCTAGCCAGGGGCCGTGAGGAGTTGCTGCGGCAGACCCATCTACTGTCGCAGACCGAGGCCATTGCCGATATTGGTGGCTGGGTTCTGGAAGTGGCCGACCAGCGCATGTTCTGGACCGATGGCTGCTTCCGCCTCAACGAGATGGAACCTGCTGCCGGGGCGCCGTCGATGCAGGTGGCGCTCAGTCGATACGATGCCCAGAGTCGTCTGAAGATGGAGCAGACCCTGGCGCAGATTCTGCGTACCGGCCAGGCTTTCGATCTCGAAGTACTCCTCAATGGTGCTCGTGGCACTTCGCGCTGGGTACGCCTGAAGGGCCTGCCGGAGCTGGATGGCACACGCGTTGTGCGCCTGTACGGCGCGATCCAGGACATCAGCGCGCGCAAACTGGCCGAGCAGCAACTGCGTGAACGCGACGAGTGGTTGCGCCTGTTCTTCGAAGCGCCGCTGATCGGCATGGCCATGATCACCCCGCAGGGCCAGTGGCTGGAGGTCAACTTCAAGCTCTGCCAGATCCTCGATCGGAGTCGCCAGGAGTTGTGCGACGTCAGCTGGCAGATGATTACCCATGTGCAGGATGTCGAGCGGGAGGAGACCCTGTTCGACGCTATTCGCCGTGGCGAGCGTGATGATTACGAGCTGGAGAAGCGCTTTCTGCGCAAGGACGGTTCGGTGATCTACAGCCGCCTGAGCCTGCGTGCGGTACGCGAGCAGGGTGGCCGCCTGGAGGCCTGCCTGGCGATCATCGAGGACATTACCGCGCGCCACGAGGCGGAGGCGCGCTACCGTACGTTGGTCGAGCATGCTCCGGAGGCTATCGTGCTGTTCAGCCCCAAGGGCGGCATCATCGAGGCCAACGAGAACGCCCAGCGCCTGTTCGGCCTCAGCCATGCCGAACTGTTGGGCCGCCACCCGATCGAGCTGAGCCCGCCGCGCCAGGCCGATGGCCAGGACTCCGCTCTACTCGCGCAGCGCTATCTGGATATGACAATCGGCGGCGATACGCCGGTCTTCGAGTGGCTGCACCGCGACAGCGTCGGGCGCGTGCTGCCCTGCGAAGTGCGACTGGTGCGCATGCCCGGCAAGCCGCTGCTGATCCGTGGCAGCATTACTGACATCTCCGAACGCCAGCGCTACCAACGCGAAATCGAGCGCCTGGCCTACAGTGACGAGCTGACCGGGCTGCCCAACCGGCGTCTGCTGCAGGACCGCCTGCAGCACGCGATGACCCGTGAACAGCGCGAGGGCAGTTACGGCGCCTTGCTGTTCATCGATCTCGATCATTTCAAGACGGTCAACGACAGCCTTGGCCATCCCACCGGCGATGCCTTGCTCAAGGCTGTCACCGCGCGCCTGGGCGACTGCCTGCGCGCCGAGGACACCCTGGCCCGCCTGGGTGGCGATGAGTTCGTCGTGCTGCTGGAACACCTGGCGTCCAGCCCGGAATTGGCGGCTGAACATGCGGCCGAAGTGGGCGAGAAGCTGCTGCTCAACCTGCGCGGCAGCTACCTGATCAACGGTCACGAGCTGGCCGTCAGCGGCAGCATCGGCATTACCCTGCACCCGCTGCCGGGGCAGGATGCCGCCGATGCGCTGAAGCAATCGGACACCGCCATGTACCAGGCCAAGCAGGGTGGACGTAACGCCCTGCATTTCTTCGCCCCGGAAATGCAGGCGGTGATCGACCAGCGCCTGCAGTTGCAGAGCGAGCTGCGCCAGGCCATGGCGCGCGATCAGCTGTACCTGGTGTTCCAGCCGCAACTGGCGCTGGCCACGGGGCGGGTTGCCGGGGCCGAGGTGCTGCTGCGCTGGCAGCATCCCGAGCGCGGCGATATCCCGCCCGGCCAGTTCATTCCGCTGGCCGAGGAGACCGGGCTGATCCAGGAACTCGGCCACTGGGTGCTGGAACATGCCTGCGCCAGCCTGGCGCGCTGGCAGGACGACTGGCCGCAGCTGGTCCTGGCGGTCAACCTCAGTCCGCGCGAACTGCGCCAGAACGGCTGTGCCGAGCGCATCAGCAGCTGTCTGCAACTCCATGGTCTGCCGCCCAACGCCCTGGAACTGGAAATCACCGAAGGCGTACTGCTGCAGGATGTCGAGCAGTGCATCGAGGCCATGCATGCCCTCAAGCGCCTGGGGGTCCGCTTCGCCATCGATGATTTCGGCACCGGCTATTCGTCGCTGACCTACCTCAAGCGCTTGCCGCTGGACCGGCTGAAAATCGATCGCAGTTTCATCAACGATCTGGAAGGCGAGGCCAGCGGGCAGATGCTGGTCGACACGATTCTGCTGATCGCTCGCAACCTGGGCCTGGAGTGCGTAGCCGAGGGCGTCGAGACCGCCGTCCAGCTGGAGTGGCTACGCCAGCACGGTTGTTCGCTGGGCCAGGGCTATCACTTCAGCCGTCCGCTCGGCGAGGCGGAGTTCCTTGCCTGGTTGCAGCAGCACGGCGCAGGGGAGTGGTAGCCCGGATGTAATCCGGGAGTGCCGCTGAAGCCTGAAGGCTTGCCCCGGATTGCATCCGGGCTACATGTTGTGTGCGTATGGGGCTCGGAGCCTGTGCGGATCTTTTCTGCATCGCCATAGCCGCATGCAGGACAGGCGCGATGCGCTTTTGCCACGGGAGAGGGTGCTTCTGGGGGCCGCGTACGTGGCTTAGCCCTTGCCCTTGGTACGGGTCAGATGCGGGCCGCCGTTCTTCTCGATGTACTGGATGATCATGCTGGCCACGTCCTTGCCGGTGGTGGTCTCGATGCCTTCCAGACCGGGTGAGGAGTTCACTTCCATCACCAGCGGGCCGTGATTGGAGCGCAGGATATCCACCCCGGCCACCGACAGGCCCATGACCTTGGCCGCGCGGATGGCGGTCATGCGTTCTTCCGGAGTTATCTTGATCAGGCTGGCCACGCCGCCGCGGTGTAGGTTGGAGCGGAACTCGCCGGGCTTGGCCTGGCGCTTCATCGCCGCGATGACCTTGTCGCCGACCACGAAGCAGCGGATGTCGGCGCCGCCTGCTTCCTTGATGTATTCCTGGACCATGATGTTCTGCTTGAGGCCCATGAAGGCCTCGATCACCGACTCGGCGGCCTTCTCGGTTTCGCACAGCACCACGCCGATGCCCTGGGTGCCTTCCAGCACCTTGATCACCAGCGGCGCGCCGTTGACCATCTGGATCAGGTCGGGGATATCGTCCGGCGAGTGGGCGAAGCCGGTCACCGGCAGGCCGACGCCACGCCGCGAGAGCAGCTGCAGCGAGCGCAGCTTGTCGCGCGAGCGGCTGATGGCTACCGACTCGTTGAGCGGGAACACGCCCATCATTTCGAACTGGCGCAGCACGGCGCAGCCGTAGAAAGTCACCGAGGCGCCGATGCGCGGGATCACCGCATCGAAGTTTTCCAGCGGCCGGCCGCGGTAGTGAATCTGCGGCTTGTGGCTGGCGATGTTCATGTAGGCGCGCAGGGTGTCGATCACCACCACCTCATGGCCGCGCGCGGTACCGGCTTCCACCAGACGGCGAGTCGAATACAAGCGCGGGTTGCGCGACAGGATGGCAATCTTCATTGGGCACCGGAAGGCAGGGAAAGCTGAGGTTTGTCTTGCACGTAGGTCAGCGCCGGGTTGACCACCAGTTGGCCGTCGACCAGCGCCTTGGAGCCGAGCAGCACGCGGTAGCGCATGGTCTTGCGGCAGGCCAGGGTGAACTCCACTGGCCAGGCCCGATCGCCAAGGGCGAGCAGGGTGCGGATCACGTAGCGGGTCTGGATATGGCCATTGGAGCTCTTGATCGACTTCACTGTCACCAGCGGCGCCTCGCACGGATGGCGGCGCTGCACCTGGGTGCCGAAGTGGGCGGTGAAGCGCACCCAGGGTTCACCGTCACGGTCGAACGGCTGGATATCGCTGGCATGCAGGGTCGAGGTGCTGGCGCCGGTGTCGATCTTGCCGCGCAGGCCAACCATGCCCAGCTTGGGCAGGTTGATCCATTCACGCAGGCCGATCACGGCCAGTTGGTCGAACGTCTTCAATGCAGGCTTTCCCCGAAAGTTCCGGGCATTCTAGTAGGCCCATGTGACAACTGCATCAGGCAAGATTCAGTCCCATAGCCGATCCTTTCACGAGAGCACGATGAGCGACAAAGACGACGACAAGGTACGCCTGGACAAGTGGCTGTGGGCCGCACGGTTTTACAAGACCCGTGCCCTGGCCAAGGAGGCCATCGAAGGCGGCAAGGTGCATTGCCGCGGCGAGCGCTGCAAGCCCGGCAAGGAGCCGAAGATTGGTGACCAGTTCGTGATCCGCACCGGCTTCGAGGAGCGCACGGTGACGGTGCGCGCGCTGTCCGTGGTGCGCCGCGGTGCCCCCGAGGCGCAACTGTTATATGAAGAGACCGCCGACAGCGTCGATCGTCGCGAGGCCAACGCCGAACTGCGCAAGGCCGGCGCCCTGGGCCTGCAGACCGATGGCCGGCCGAGCAAGAAGCAGCGCCGCCAGCTCCAGAATTTTCGCGGCGGCCAGGAGTGAGGGGGTTCGCTAGACAACCGGCCCTTGGTCGCGCCGGGCTTTGCGCCTAAAATCGCCGCCCCAGTATTCAAGCAGCATTCGCCCATGGCCGACTTTACCCAACGTTTTCTCTTCGACGACGCCGACGTGCGTGGCGAGCTGGTCAGCCTCGGCGCGAGCTACCAGCATGTGCTGGCCAAGCACCCCTACCCGCAACCGGTGGCCCAGCTGCTCGGCGAGATGCTCGCTGCCGCCGCGCTGCTGGTCGGTACCTTGAAGTTCGACGGCCTTCTGATCCTGCAGGTTCGCTCTTCCGGGCCAGTGCCGCTGCTGATGATCGAATGCTCCAGCGAGCGCGAAGTGCGCGGCATCGCCCGCTACCACGCCGAGCAGATCGGCGCCGATGCCGGCCTGCGCGAGCTGATGCCGGACGGCGTGCTGGCCTTGACCGTCGACCCGAAGCAGGGCCAGCGCTACCAGGGCATCGTCGACCTGGAAGGCGACACCCTGGCCGACTGCCTGTCCGCCTACTTCGCCACCTCCGAGCAGCTGTCCACCCGTTTCTGGCTGCACGCCGACGGCCAGCGCGCCCGTGGTCTGCTGCTGCAGCAGCTGCCGGTGGATCGCCTGCCCGATGCCGACGAGCGTGAAGCCAGTTGGCAGCACCTGCTGACCCTGGCCAACACCCTGACCGCCGAAGAGCTGCTCGGCCTCGACAACGAGACCGTGCTGCACCGCCTGTACCACGAGGAGGCGGTGCGCCTGTTCGAGCCGAACGGCCTGCAGTTCCGCTGCAGCTGCTCGCGTGAACGTTCGGCACGGGCGCTGATCAGCCTGGGCCAGGGCGATGCCGAATTGTTGCTGGCCGAACATGGCGGGCAGGTGGAAATCGATTGCCAGTTCTGCAACCAGCGCTATGCCTTCGATGCGGCCGACGTGGCGCAGCTGTTCACCAGTGGTGACAGCCAGGAGCCCTCGGCCACCAGGCACTGAAACGATAGCGTGCGTCTATCGGTCGCTTAGGTAGACAAGAGGCTGCCAAGAAGCCGGCTTTTCTGGCATACTCCCGCGACTTTTTTATCGCTGTAGTGCGGCTGTATGCGCGCTACACAAGTTTGGAAGACTCGGCCAGCCGCCGACGGGGACACTCATGACGCAAGCCAATACCGCCGTTTACACCGATATCAGCGCTGCCCAACTGGTCGAAGAGGCCATTCGCCGTGGCGAAGGCGAGCTGGCCGCCAACGGCTCGCTGGTGGTACGCACCGGCCATCGCACCGGTCGTTCCCCGGCTGACCGTTTCATCGTGCAGGAGCCGAGCACCGAGGCGAAAATCGCCTGGGGCTCGATCAACCGCCCGTTCCCGGCCGACAAGTTCGATGCCCTGTGGGACCGCGTCGAGGCGTTCAACAACGCCCAGGACCACTTCGTGTCCTACGTCCATGTCGGTTCGGCAGATGCCCACTACCTGCCGGTCAAGATGACCACCCAGACCGCCTGGCAGAACCTGTTCGGCCGTTGCCTGTTCATCAATCCGGAGCAGTACAACCCGGCCGGCAAGGACGAGTGGCAGATCCTCAACGTCGCCAACTTCGAGTGCGTACCGGAGCGTGACGGCACCAATTCTGATGGCTGCGTGATCATCAACTTCGCCGCCAAGAAGGTCCTGCTCGCCGGCATGCGCTACGCCGGTGAAATGAAGAAAGCCATGTTCTCCGTGCAGAATTTCCTGCTGCCGGAAGCCGATGTGCTGCCGATGCACTGCGCTGCCAACATCGGCGAAGACGGCGACGTGACCCTGTTCTTCGGCCTGTCCGGCACTGGCAAGACCACCCTGTCGGCTGACGAAAGCCGTTACCTGATCGGTGACGACGAACACGGCTGGGGTGTGGGCGTGGTGTTCAACATCGAAGGCGGTTGCTATGCCAAGTGCATCGACCTGTCCGAGAAGAACGAGCCAGTGATCTGGAAAGCCATCCAGTTCGGCGCCGTGCTGGAAAACGTCGTCCTCGACGAAAACCGCCTGCCGGATTACACCGACGACAGCCTGACCCAGAACAGCCGTGCGGCCTACCCGCTGGAGCTGGTCGAGAAACGCAGCGAGAAGAACCTCGGCGGCGAGCCGAACGCGGTGATCTTCCTGACCTGCGACCTGACTGGCGTACTGCCGCCGGTATCGATCCTCAGCGAAGAGCAGGCGGCCTACCACTTCCTGTCCGGCTACACCGCGCTGGTTGGTTCCACCGAAATGGGCAGCGGCGGCGGCATCAAGTCGACCTTCTCCACCTGCTTCGGCGCACCGTTCTTCCCGCGCCCGGCTGGCGAGTACGCTGAGCTGCTGATCAAGCGCATCCGTGGTTTCGGCTCCAAGGTCTACCTGGTCAACACCGGCTGGACCGGTGGCGGCTATGGCGTCGGCAAGCGCTTCAACATTCCGACCACCCGTGGTGTGATCGCTGCCATCCAGAGCGGCGCGCTGATCGGTACCGAGACCGAGCACCTGCCGATCATCAACCTGAGCGTGCCGAAGGCCGTTCCGGGCGTCGAGACCAACCTGCTCAACCCGCGCAACACCTGGGCTGACCAGAATGCCTACGACGAAGCGGCCAAAGGCCTGGCTGGCCTGTTCATCGAGAACTTCAAGAAGTTCGACGTGTCCGACGCCATCCGCAGCGCCGGCCCGCAGCTGTAAGCTGTAGCGCCATAGAAAAAGCCGCCCTCGGGCGGCTTTTTTGTGCGCTGCTGTCGGTGCAAATCAGGCACGGGTGTCAACGTACGGTTCCGGTTTGACCGGTTGTGCTTCGGGCCGCTCTGGGCGGTCGTTGTTGCTAGCGATGTTCTGGGCCACTTCGTTGCGGCGCACATCGTCACGCAGTTCCAGTGCTGTTTCCACCGTGCTCGGCTGGCTGTCGATCTCACCTTCGCTGGCTACAGCCAGATACGTATCGATTTGCCTTTGCTGGCTGGTGGCGCTGTACAACTGAGTGGCGGCGCTACGCCGGTTGGCTTGGCTCAGTTCCTTGCTTTCCTGCTGTTCGACGACTCGATCAGCGGCGCGGTCGACTGCCTTGTTCACCTGTTCCGGGTTGGCCCGGGCGTCGGGTGCTTGTGCGGCTTGGCCGGCTTTCTTGATGATCTGGGTCGAGAGGGGCAGGTTACTGCTGTAGCCGGTTACCTGCATGCCGTTCTCCTATATGACTCCACTGATTTCAATCTACCTCGGCGGCAGTGGGTCTGTTAGACGGATTGGCGATAGTGCTCTGGATTGAGTGGCCAGCTCGGCTTTCTTCGCCGCGCACGTTGCTGAAACCGCATCTGGCCAGCGCGGCATTGAGCAGTCCCGGTTGGCTAAGCGGCTTGCGGGAGCATGCTCTTGTGCACTTCGCGGGCAACGTTTTCCGCCAGGGCGCCTGGGCTGAGCAGGCTGGCGAGGATCAGCAGCAACGGGGCGATACGCTTCATGGTGCCTCCGGGGTTGGCCGGTGGGGAGGACTGCTTATTGTTGTTCTAGTCGACCGCCTGTCCGCAGCTTGGGTTGCCACGGGCAGGGCCATGGGCGATGGGGCCTGCGTGGCAGGGCGCATCGCCTGGTTACAGAGAAAAGGCGATCAGCAGCCTTTGTGCAAGGCCGTAGGCGAATAAGACTGACGCACGGTGTGCAGACTCAGCTGCGATCAGCCAGTACGCCGATCAGGAAGAACACCAGCAACAACACCGGCGCCAGGGTGAAGTTGTTGAAGTAACCCAGGCCCTGGGCCAGCCAGGGCGTCAGGAAGACGATGGCCAAACCATAGCCGACCGCACAGACCAGAACGAAGATCAGCGTGCGCAGGAAGAAGTTGAAGCCGCCGATGGAGCGCTGTACCCAGGCATTGATGCCCGGCCCGAACAGCACGAACAGGGTGGCCATGATGGCCAGGGAGATGTCGTACAGGTTGCCACGGCACCAGCGCGAGAGCGTGACGATCAGGTCGAGCAGCAGATCCATCGGTTGTCCTTATTCTGGGCGGTGGGCGAGCGTGCCTGGCAGTTTACCGTCTGTCGCCCATGCTGCCGAGCCTGCCATTTTGCTGCGCATCTGGCGTAGGGGCTCGCTCCTACATCCGCTATTCAGGGCAGGAAGTGTTGCAGCAGATCGTTGAGGAACAGCTGGCCTTCGCGGCTGGCGGTCAGGCGCTGCGGATCGGCGAGCAGTAGCTTGCGTGCCTCGGCTTCACGCCGCGCGCCATCCAGCTGCGCAAGTGGCAGGCCGGTGCGCTCGCTGAACAGCGCGGCAGGCACGCCTTCGCTGAGGCGCAGCACGTTCATCAGGAATTCGAAGGGCAGCTCGTCCGCTGTTAGCAGGCGCTCGCCGGCCTGGAAGGGCTTGCTTGCATCGAGGTAGTCCTTGGGCAGGCGAGTCTTCCAGGTGCGCATGATCTGCCCGTTCGGGCTGCTCAGCTTGGCATGGGCGCCGGCGCCGATGCCGAGGAAGTCACCGAAGGTCCAGTAGTTGAGGTTGTGTCGGGCCGCCTTGCCGGTTTGGGCATAGGCCGACACTTCGTATTGCGCATAACCCTGCTCGGCCAGCAGGGCCTGGCCGGCTTCCTGGATGTCCCACAGCAGGTCGTCTTCGGGCAGCGTGGGCGGCTGGCTCCAGAACACTGTATTGGGCTCCATGGTCAGCTGGTACCAGGACAGGTGTGTCGGCCCCTGAGCGATGGCGGTGCGCAGGTCGAACAGGGCGTCCTCGATACTCTGCTCGGGCAGGCCGTGCATCAGGTCGAGGTTGAAGTTGTCGAAGCCGGCCGCGCGGGCCATGTCCGCGGCGCGGATCGCCTCGCCGCCGTCGTGGATGCGGCCGAGGGCCTTGAGTTTGGCTTCCTGGAAGCTTTGCACGCCGATCGACAGGCGGTTGATGCCCAGGCCGCGGTAGTCGCGGAACTTGGCTTGCTCGAAAGTGCCGGGGTTGGCTTCCAGGGTGATCTCGATGTCGCGGGCAAAACGCACGCGCTGCTCGACGCCATCCAGCAGGCGGCCCAGGGCGTTGGCGCTGAACAGGCTGGGGGTGCCGCCGCCGAAGAAGATCGAGGTCAACTCGCGACCGTGAACGTGGCGCAGGTCAGCGTCGAGGTCGACGAGCAGGGCGTCGACGTATTCCTGCTCCGGCAGGGTCGGGCCGGCGGCGTGGGAGTTGAAGTCGCAGTACGGGCATTTACGCACGCACCAAGGGATATGGATGTACAGCGCCAGTGGCGGCAGCTCGAAGCTGCAAGCCTCAAGCTGCAAGCCGGTTTCGCTGTTGCTTGAAGCTTGCGGCTTGTGGCTTGTGGCTTTCATATGCCCAGACGTTGCTTGAGCTGGGCCATGGCGCGTGCACGGTGGCTGAGCTGGTTCTTCTCGGCGGCTGGCAGCTCGGCGCTGGAGCAGTTGCGCTCGGCGACCCAGAACAGCGGGTCGTAGCCGAAGCCCTGCTCGCCGCGTGGCGCGTGCAGGATGCTGCCGTGCCAGAGGCCTTCGCAGAGGATCGGCAGCGGATCGTCGGCATGTCGCACCAGAGCCAGGGCGCAGACGAATTGCGCGCCGCGCTGGGCATCCGGGACGTCCTTCAGCACCTGCAGCAGCTTGGCATTATTGGCCGCATCGCCCTGGCCATCGGCATAGCGCGCCGAGTAGATGCCGGGAGCGCCGCCGAGGAAGTCCACGGCCAGGCCAGAGTCGTCGGCCAGCGCCGGCAGGCCGGACAGGCGGGCGGCGTTGCGCGCCTTGAGGATGGCGTTTTCGACGAACGACAGGCCGGTCTCTTCCGGTTCAATGCTGGAGAACTCGCCAATCGAGCGCACACGCACGGCGTCACCGAGCATGGCCTGGAGTTCCTTGAGTTTGCCGGCGTTATGGCTGGCCAGTACGAGCTCGCTAAAGGGCATCATTCGTCCGGAAACACTTCCTGGTTGAAGGTAAAGCTGTGCGGTGCGCTGTCGCCGACCTGCACGCTGAGGCTGAAAGTGAGGATTTCCCGCTCGCGCAGCGGGAATTCGGCCAGGTAGTAGACCGCGCCGCTTTCCAGCACCTGCTTGAAGCTCAGGGTGCTGGTCTGACCCAGCAGGTTCTTGATCTGGCCACTGACCTGGGCTGGAACACCCTTGCCGGCCTTGAGCACGGCGACATTCAGTACGCCGCCGGTCTTGCTGCGGGTCAGGCCTGCTGCGGCGGCGATATCCGGCTGCAGGAAGCTGGAATTGAACACACTGTAGTGCACGTCTAGCTCGCCAAAGGTCTGTTTGCGTTCGGCAAAGGCGGGCAGGGCGACGAGCAGGCAGAGCAGCAGGGAAGCAAGGCGATGCATGGTAATTCTCCAGGCGTCAGGCGGTTAGACGGCTACACGGTGATCGGCCAGGCCGGGCCCGCTGACGCGATAGATGCCGATCTCACCCATCAGATTAGGCCATAGCTTGCTGCCCAGGCTGTGGCGATGTTCATGGTCCACCGCCAGGCGCTCTTCGACGCGGGCGCCGAGCTCCAGGCACAGACGCTCGAAGTCGGCGAATGTGCAGAAGTGGATGTTCGGCGTGTTGTACCAGGTGTACGGCAGGAATTCCGACACCGGCATGCGGCCCTTGGTGGTCAGGTACCAGCGGCAGTGCCAGTGGCCGAAGTTGGGGAAGGTGATGATGCAGGTCTTGCCAACCCGCAGCATCTCCGCCAGGACCTTGTCGGGGTAGCGCAGGGCCTGCAGCGACTGGGTCATCACCACCACGTCGAAGCTGTTGCTGGCAAAGTTGCCCAGGCCCTGGTCGAGGTCCTGCTCGATCACGTTGACCCCGCGCTCGATGCAGGTGGCAATCTTGTCTCCGTCGATTTCCAGGCCATAGCCGCTGACCTGCTTGTTGGCGTGCAGCCAGGCCAGCAGTTCGCCGTCGCCACAGCCGAGGTCGAGCACGCGACTACCGGCGGGAATCCACTCCTGAATGATTTCCAGATCAGCGCGCATGCTTATACCTCGATCCGCTTCATGTAACCGCCGAAGGCCTGCAGGTAGCGCGGGATCGGAATGAGAAAGGCATCGTGGCCCTGCGGCGCGTCGATTTCCAGGTAGCTGACGTTCTTCTTGGCAGCCAGCAGAGCATCGACGATTTCCCGCGAACGCGCCGGCGAGAAGCGCCAGTCGGTGGTGAAGGACATCACGCAGAAGTCCGCCTTGACCCCGCTCAGGGTCTTGGCCAGGTCGTCGCCGTGAGCGGCAGCCGGGTCGAAGTAGTCCAGCGCCTTGGTCATCAGCAGGTAGGTGTTGGCGTCGAAGCGCCCGGAGAACTCCTCGCCCTGATAGCGCAGGTAGCTCTCCACCTGGAACTCGACACTGTGAAAGTCGTAGTTGAGCTTCTCGCTCTTCAGGCCGCGGCCGAATTTCTCGCCCATGGCGTCGTCCGACAGGTAGGTGATATGGCCGACCATGCGCGCCAGCATCAGGCCGCGCTTGGGGATCACGCCTTGTTCCTGGAAGTGCCCGCCGTGGAATTCCGGATCGGTGAGGATCGCCTGGCGCGCCACTTCGTTGAAGGCGATGTTCTGCGCCGACAGCTTGGGTGCCGAGGCGATGCACAGGCAGTGACGGATGCGCTCGGGGTAGCTGATGGCCCACTGCAGGGCCTGCATGCCACCGAGGCTGCCGCCGACCACCGCGGCCCACTGCTGAATGCCGAGCAGGTCGGCCAGGCGCGCCTGGCTGTGTACCCAGTCTTCCACGGTGAGTACCGGGAAGTCGGCGCCGAATACCTTGCCGGTGGCCGGGTTGAGGCTGGCCGGCCCGGTGGAGCCGTTGCAGCCGCCGAGGTTGTTCAGGCTGACGACGAAGAACTTGTCGGTATCGATCGGTTTGCCCGGGCCGATGCAGCTATCCCACCAGCCCGGTTTGCGCTCGTCCATGCTGTGGTAACCGGCGGCGTGGTGATGGCCGGACAGCGCGTGGCAGATCAGCACGGCGTTGCTTGCCGTGGCGTTCAGCGTGCCGTAGGTCTCGTAGACCAGTTGGTAGTCGGCCAGGCTGCGCCCGCAGACCAGCGCGAGCGGATCGGCGAAATGGGCAGTCTGCGGTGTGACCAGACCGACGGAATCTTTGGGGAAGGCTGTCGGCATCGACCCTGCTCTCGATCAAGGAAGTGCAGCAGTCTAAAGACCGTGGCCCCCGGCAGCAAGCGCCGGGGGCAGGGGCTAAGGTCTTGAATTAATTGGTTTGGCTGCGATTCAAGAGTGTTCGCTGGCACTCTGCTGACGGGCTACCCCAGGCAGGGTGACAACCTTGCCCTGTCGCTGGATCGGTGCCGGGCGGCGTAACGCGCGAAGCATCTCGTTGGCCTGGGCCAACTGAGTTTCCAGCTCACCGATATAGCGCGCCAGTTGCTGACCGCGCTGGCGGGCCTGCTGGGTGTCCTGGGCCAGGGCCTTGAGGCGCAACATGTGGGTTTCCAGTAGCTGCTTGTGCTCCAGCGTGTGCTGCATCAGCGGCATCAACGCATCGTTGGCCCATTGCTCGGCCTCGTTGCGCAGGCGCTGGTGCAGGCCGATGACTTCCTGCACCAGGGTGGCGAAGAAGCGCCGGGTCAGGACTTTCTGCTCGCTGAGCAGAGTTTTCAGGTGCAGGCGGAACTGGTCTGCCTTGCCTTGCAGCTGTTTCAGCTCGCGCAGGTAGCGCTGGCTGTTGAACTGCGGCGCGTCGACCCCGTGCAGCGGGTTTTCCTCGTTGTGCCGGCGATAGATGGCAGCGACCATCTTGTTGGCCATCTCGGCTTCCTGGGCCAGGTTGCCCAGGTCAGTTTCCACCGCCTGGAAGAACTGCAGGATCGACTGGTTGATGCCGAAGGTGGTCCAGCTGCCACTGAGGCCTTGGCGAACCGTGGCCAGGTGCTCGTCGAGCTTGTCCGGGCGCACCGCGCTGCGCAGCAGATCACCCTGGCGGCGGAGCAGGCGCTGGTTGGTCTTCAGGCCGAGCAGACGTTTGTGGTGCTGGCTGTGGTCTTCCTTGGTCTTGGCGGTCAGCTCGAAGAGCATCTGGCCGTTGTCCTGCTGGTGCGTGGAGAGCAGCTCCTGCTGTTCGCGTACCTTCTCCAGGCGCAAGTTGAGCACGTGCTGGCTGTTGTTGAGCAGGGCCAGCACCTGATTGACCACGCGCTCCTCGAGCAGGCGTTCCTTCTGCGCGACGATGCGCTCGCAGAGCAGGTTTTCCAGGTCACCGAGCTGGCTGCGTTCGAGCAGTGCCTCGTCTTTGCGCACCTTGGCCAGCATCGCCTGCTTGGCCGAGAGTGGCAGTACGTTGTCGGCGGAAATCCCCAGCTGGCGCGCGGTGGCCTGCTGGATCTGGCCGATGGCATGCTGCACGAACTCCTCGCCAGCGAGGTCGTCCCACAGCACGTCGATCTTGTTCAGCACGGCGAACAGGCTGGCCTGGGTTTCTTCGTCGAGCTGGCGAATATGCTGCTGCCAGATGGCCATGTCGCTGGCGGTGACGCCGGTGTCGGCAGCCAGCAGGAAGATAATCGCCTGGGCGCTGGGCAGCATCGACAGGGTCAGTTCCGGTTCGCTGCCGAGGGCATTCAGGCCAGGAGTGTCAAGGATGCGCAGGCCCTGGCGCAGCAGCGGGTGGTCGAAGTTGACCATGGCATGGCGCCACGCCGGCACCAGCACCAGGCCGGGTTTGCCGGCGCTTTCCAGCATGTCCGGGTGGAAGCCCAGCTGGATCGCCTGCTCCACCGGCATCGGTTTGGTTTTCGCCACCTGGGCGAAGGCCTGCACCATGTTGTCCGGGTCGCTGGTATCCAGCGGAATGTTCACCCAGTTGCCGGGGATGCGCTTGAACTGCGCCACGCTGGCCGCGGCGGTGCGTGTCTCGATTGGCAGCAGGCGGATGTAGGAGCGTTCCGAGCGCGGGTCGAAGAACAGCTCGGTGGGGCACATGGTGGTGCGCCCGGCGTGCGATGGCAGCATGCGCTGACCGTACTCGGAGAAGAACAGGCTGTTGATCAGCTCGGTCTTGCCGCGGGAGAACTCACCGACGAAGGCCAGGGTGATGTGATCGGTGCGCAACAGGCGCAGGGCGCGCTCTAGGCGAGTGTCCACTGCTTCCGAACCGAGACGGTTATGCACCAGCCAGCTGCGGTAGCGGGTGATTTCGCGCATCAACTCGCGCTTCCAGGTGACGTAAGCGTCGACCTGCTGACTGAGACGTTCCATGCTCATCCGGTAACTCCTCTCGGGTTGCGCATCCTGCGGTGGTCGGGCGGTTCGATAGGGCAATAAAGCGATAAAGAGCTGCTCCGCCACAATGCCTGAGGCTTTGCCGGAGATAGCTGCATTATGCGGAGCGGTTGGGCGCCGTCAATTGTTCAACTGCACAACTTCGGCTTGGTGGTTGCTCAAGGTGACCGAGCGGTCAAGCCGGGCAGCTCTGGCAGGCGCTGCGGGGCGTGAATGCGCACGCGTTTCTGCCGATTCAGTTCACCGCTTTCCAGGCTGACCTGGCTCTTGGCCACGCCGAAGGCCTTGCCGAGAAAGGCTAGTAGTTGGGCATTGGCCTTGCCTTCCACCGGTGGCGCGGTGAGGCGGATTTTCAACCGCTCACCGTGCAGGCCGGCGAATTCGTCCTTGCTGGCCTTGGGCTGCAGATGGCAGTCGAGCAGAAGGTCGTCGCCGTCCCAGCGGAACCAGCCCATTCAGATGAACGGGCTGAGGATGGCCGGCATGCCGCTCATGGCGGCGAGATTGCCGATCACGAAACGATCCAGCAGGTGCAGGGCCATGAAGGCGAAGATCGGCGAGATATCCAGGCCACCCAGGTTCGGGATCAGCTTGCGGAACGGTGCCAGCAGCGGTTCGCAGATTTGGTTGACCAGCTGTGCGCCCGGGTTGTAGCTGCCGGGAGCGACCCAGGAGAGGATCACGCTGATGATCATGGCGAAGAAGAAGATCTTCAGGAATAGCGAGGTCACCGCGATGATTGCCCATACCAGCAGCTGCGGCCCGGCGCTCAGCGGGTTTGCGCCGGCAATCAGGATTACCAGCACCATCAGCAGTAGCTGCACCAGCAGGGCGAGCACCAGAGAGGCCATATCCAGCCCGCCCAGCCCCGGAATGATCCGACGCAGCGGCTTGAGCAGTGGCTGGGTGGCTTTCAGGGCGAACTGGCTGAGCGGGTTGTAGAAGTCGGCGCGCACCAGCTGCAGGATGAAGCGCAGCAGCACGATCAGCAGGTACAGGCCGCCGAGTGTCTGCAGGATATAGATGAGGGCTTCTGCGAATCCGGACATACAGGCTCCTTATTGTCCCAGTTGTTCGGCGAGTTCAGCCGAGCGCGTGGCGGCGGCCTCCAGGGCCTTCTGCACCAGGGCTTCGAAGCCACCGGCCTGGAAGGATTTGATCGCCGCTTCGGTGGTGCCGTTGGGTGAGGTCACCCGACGGCGCAGTTCGGCAGCCTGCACATCGCTTTCACTGGCCATGCGGGCGGCGCCGAGGGCGGTCTGTACGGTCAGTTGTTCGGCGATGGCGCGGGGCAGGCCGAGCTGTTCGCCGGCCGCGGTCATGGCTTCGATCAGCAGGAAGAAATAAGCCGGGCCACTGCCGGATACGGCGGTGACCGCGTCGATCTGCTGTTCCTCGTCGAGCCATAGGGCCAGGCCCACGGCGCTGAGCAGTTGCTCGGCCAGTTGGCGCTGCGCGGCGGAGACCTCGGTGTTGGCGTACAGGCCGCTGGCGCCCTGACGCAGCAGCGCTGGAGTATTCGGCATGCAGCGCACGATCGGCCGCGGGCCCAACCAGTTGGCCAGGCTTGCGCAGCCGATGCCTGCGGCAATGGAGACGATCAACTGGCCGGTCGTCAGGTTCGGTGCCAGGGACTGGCACACGCCCTTGAGCACCTGCGGCTTGGTCGCCAGGACCACCACATCGGCTCCGGCGATGGCTTCGGCATTGCTTTCGAACAGCTCGATGCCGAACTCGGCCGCAACCTTCGCCCGCTGCTCGGCGCCCGGGTCGCTGGCGCGGATATGGCTGGCCGGGGTGCCCTGGGCGAGCAGGCCGCCGATCAGGCTGGCGGCCATGTTGCCGGCGCCGATAAAGGCGATACGTGGGTGATTCATCTGCAAGCTTCCTTCACATCAATTCTGCGTTTGGCCGTAGTCGCGTGCGCCAAACAGGGCGGTACCGATACGTACCCAGGTGGCACCTTCGGCGATGGCGGCTTCGAGGTCATGACTCATGCCCATGGACAGGCTGTCGAGGCCCAGATTCAGGTTGTCGCGCAGCTCGCGAAGGCGGGCAAAGGCACGATGTTGTTCGCCAGCATCATCAGTCGGTTCGGGAATTGTCATCAATCCACGCAATTTCAGTTGCGGCAGTTGTGTAACGGCCTGTGCCAGTGCCGGCAGTTCGTCGGCTGTGCAGCCAGATTTGCTGACCTCGCCGCTGACATTCACCTGCAGGCAGATGTTCAGCGGCGGTAGGTGCGCCGGCCGTTGCGCAGCCAGGCGTTCGGCAATCTTCAGGCGGTCTACCGAATGCACCCAATCGAAATGCTCGGCAATCTGCTTGGTCTTGTTCGATTGAATGGGGCCGATGAAGTGCCAGATCAAGTCCAGATCGGTCAACTCTTGCTGCTTGCCCAAGGCTTCCTGCAGGTAGTTCTCGCCAAAATCCCGGATGCCGGCTGCATACGCCTCGCGCACGGCCTGCGCTGGCTTGGTCTTGCTTACCGCGAGCAGGCCGATAGCTGGCAAATCGCGCTGCGAGGCTTGCGCCGCCTCACGGATACGCGCGCGAACCTTTGCAATATTCTCTGCTATCGTGGACATTACTCGCGCTCTATAGCCCGCCCGTCATGGGTTTGCGGCATTCTACCTGCTTGCATGTGATTGGGGAGTCCCATGGATATTACCGAGCTGTTGGCCTTCAGTGCCAAACAAGGCGCGTCGGACCTGCACCTCTCGGCGGGACTGCCGCCGATGATTCGGGTCGACGGCGACGTACGGCGGATCAACCTGCCGGCACTGGACCACAAACAGGTCCATGCGCTGATCTACGACATCATGAACGACAAGCAGCGCAAGGATTACGAGGAATTCCTCGAGACCGACTTCTCTTTCGAAGTGCCTGGCGTAGCGCGTTTCCGGGTTAACGCCTTCAACCAGAACCGCGGTGCCGGTGCGGTATTCCGGACCATTCCGTCGAAAGTGCTGACCATGGAAGACCTCGGTATGGGCGAGGTGTTCAAGAAGATCACCGACGTCCCGCGCGGGCTGGTACTGGTCACCGGGCCGACCGGCTCGGGCAAGTCGACCACCCTGGCGGCGATGATCGACCACCTCAATAGCAACAAGTACCACCACATCCTGACCATCGAAGACCCGATCGAATTCGTGCACGAGTCCAAGAAGTGCCTGGTCAACCAGCGGGAAGTGCACCGCGACACCCACGGTTTCTCCGAAGCCCTGCGCTCGGCCCTGCGTGAGGACCCGGACATCATCCTGGTTGGCGAGATGCGCGACCTGGAAACCATCCGCCTGGCGCTGACCGCCGCGGAAACCGGCCACCTGGTATTCGGCACCCTGCACACCACCTCGGCGGCCAAGACCATCGACCGCGTGGTCGACGTGTTCCCTGCCGAAGAGAAGTCCATGGTTCGCTCCATGCTCTCCGAATCGCTGCAGTCGGTGATCTCGCAGACCCTGCTGAAGAAAATCGGCGGCGGTCGCGTGGCGGCCCACGAGATCATGATCGGTACCCCGGCGATCCGTAACCTGATCCGCGAGGATAAGGTGGCGCAGATGTATTCGGCGATCCAGACCGGCGGCTCGCTGGGCATGCAGACCCTCGACATGTGCCTCAAGGGGCTGGTGGCCAAGGGTCTGGTCAGCCGCGAGGCGGCCCGCGAAAAAGCCAAGTCACCGGAAAACTTCTAAGCTTCTGGATCATCGGTAACAGGCTGCTGTCGGCCTTCCGGCAACAGAGCACAGGACACACGGGCGAGAAAGATGGAATTCGAAAAGCTGCTGCGTTTGATGGTGGAAAAAGGTGGTTCCGACCTGTTCATTACCGCCGGTGTACCGCCGTCGATGAAGGTCAACGGCAAGATCATGCCGGTGACCAAGAACCCGATGTCGCCGGAACAGACGCGGGAAACCGTGCACTCGGTGATGAACGAGCAGCAGCGCCGCGACTTCGCCGAGAACCACGAATGCAACTTCGCCATCAGCGCCCGTGGCGTCGGCCGTTTCCGTGTCAGCGCTTTCTACCAGCGCAACCTGGCAGGCATGGTGCTGCGCCGCATCGAGACCAACATCCCGACCCTGGATGACCTCAAACTGCCGGAAATTCTCAAGAAGCTGGCCCTGACCAAGCGTGGCCTGGTGCTGTTCGTCGGTGCTACCGGTACCGGTAAGTCCACCTCGCTGGCGGCTATGATCGGCTACCGCAACAAGAACAGCAGCGGCCACATCATCTCCATCGAAGACCCGATCGAATACATCCACCAGCACCAGAGCTGCATCGTCACCCAGCGCGAAGTGGGCATCGATACCGAATCCTTCGAGGTGGCGCTGAAGAACACCCTGCGCCAGGCGCCGGACGTGATCCTGATCGGTGAGGTACGTACCCGCGAAACCATGGACCACGCCGTGGCCTTCGCCGAAACCGGTCACCTGTGCCTGGCCACCCTGCACGCCAACAACGCCAACCAGGCGCTGGATCGGATCATCAACTTCTTCCCGGCCGACCGGCAGAATCAGGTGTGGATGGACTTGTCGCTCAACCTCAAGGCCATCGTCGCCCAGCAACTGGTGCCGACCCCGGACGGCAAGGGCCGCCGCGCGGTGATCGAGGTGCTGATCAACACCCCGCTGGCCGCCGACCTGATTCGCAAGGGCGAAGTGCATGAGCTCAAGGCGCTGATGAAGCGCTCCACCGAGCAGGGCATGCAGACCTTCGACCAGGCCCTGTACAACCTCTACACCCAGGGCGAGATCACCTATGAAGATGCGCTGCTCTACGCTGACTCGGCGAACGACCTGCGCCTGATGATCAAGCTTGGTTCGGAAACCGACGGCGACCATCTGACCAGCATGAGTCAGGGCTTGTCCCTGGAGGTCAGCGAGGAAGATCCGGGGCGGCGCTTCCGCTAAGCACCTCATCGCTGCCTGTCCGGTAGCGAATGCTTTTCCCTGATCGTTGGGCGACTGCCTGGGCCTGGCCATCGCGCTGCGCTCCGGCCCGCGCCTGGCTCATCAGTTGCGGAATCAGTGGCCCTTCCGGCAGGTTTTTCCAGAAGCGTACCGGCATGTTGTTTTCCAGCACGCTGCGATTCAGCCGCGCCGGGTTGAAGGTGCTGCCATAGTAGGCCAGCCATAGCTGCTGGCCTTCATCCCCAGGTGCCTGCGCCAGCTGCTGCCACTCCTGTGGGCAGTGCTGCTGGTGGTGCAAGCGCTGGCCATCCCAATACACCCCGTCTTGCGGCGTAGCGATCAGCCAGCTGTGCTGGCCCATGCGTTCGGCAAAATGGCCGCTGGCGCTGTGCAGAATGTCATGGGCCGGTTCGTGCCAGGCGACGAAATCCGGCCCGTTCTCGACGGCGCAGGGCTGAAAGCGCAGAAAGGCATGCAGGTGATGCGCTTCGCGGCGCACGGCCTTGAGTCGTTTGTGCAGCTCGCTGCCGTCGGCATCGCCCGCCAGCATGGCGCTGCGGTCGCCGTGGCTGACCCGCCAGAGCACCCGGTAGAGCAGACTCCAGCGGTCTGCACAGCGATAGCGGGCGGCACTTTCGAGCAGGTCGAGCAGCTGGCGCGGCACCTTGATGGTGGTTGTCGCCGGGTGCGGCGTTGCGCAGGGCGTGCCGGCCGCGAACAGGTCGGTTTCGCCGTCGTGGCTGTACCAAGTGACCTGGTCGGCGCTCACGCCCTGCTGCAGCAGCTCGCGTGCGGCCTGGCGCCAGCCGGCAAAGCTGCCGTCGAAGCGGGCGCTGTGCATCACCAGAGCGCCATCTGCGCCGGAGTTTCGCTCAACTGCTGGCGCAGCACCTGCGACTCGCTGCCGGCCTGCAGGGGCCGATAGTCGTGGGTGACGATAAAGGGCTTGGCTTTTTCCAGGGCGCAGCGCAGGCGGCTGACGTCCTCGAAGCGGATGCGCTTGTGCCGGCGCAGTGCCACCAGGCGTTTGGCGCTGAGTACGCCGATGCCGGGGACACGGGCGATCAGGCTGGGCTCGGCGCGGTTAAGGTCGACCGGAAAGTGCTCGCGATTGGCCAGCGCCCAGGCCAGCTTGGGGTCGATATCCAGGGCCAGGTTGCCGGGGCCGCTGAGCAGCTCGCCGGCCTGGAAGCCATAACCACGCAGGAGGAAGTCGGCCTGGTACAGACGATGTTCGCGCAGCAGCGGTGGCGCCTCGAAGGGCACGGTCTTGGGGCTGTGCGGGATTGGGCTGAATGCCGAGTAATAGACCCTGCGCAGGCGGTAGGCGCCATACAGCGACTGCGCGGTGTGCAGGATGGTGCTGTCGTCAGTGGCATCGGCACCGACGATCATCTGCGTGCTCTGGCCAGCGGGGGCGAAGCGTGGTGCGCGTTTTTCCGCGCGGGCCTCGCTCTCGCCCTGGTGGATCGAGTGCATGGCCTGTTTGATGGTGCCCACCTGCTTTTCCGGCGCCAGGCGGATCAGGCTGGTTTCGGTGGGCAGTTCGATGTTGACGCTGAGGCGATCAGCATAGCGCCCGGCCTCGGCGATCAGCAGGGGATCGGCATCGGGAATGGTCTTCAGGTGGATGTAGCCGCGGAACTGATGTTCTTCACGCAGCAGTTTGGCGACGCGGATCAACTGCTCCATGGTGTAGTCGGCCGAGCGGATGATCCCCGAGCTGAGAAACAGCCCGCTGATGCAATTGCGCCGGTAGAAGTCCAGGGTCAGGGTCACCACCTCCTCGGGGGTGAAGCGCGCCCGTGGTACATCACTGGAACGGCGGTTGACGCAGTATTGGCAGTCGTACAGGCAGAAGTTGGTCAGCAGGATCTTCAGCAGCGCGACACAACGCCCGTCCGGGGTGAAGCTGTGACAGATACCCATGCCATTGGTGGCGCCGAGTCCACTCTTGCCCTTCGAGCTGCGCTTCGGCGCGCCACTGCTGGCGCAGGAGACGTCGTACTTGGCGGCATCGGCGAGAACGGTGAGCTTGTCGATCAACTGCATGGCACAATCCATTAACTGTTCAAATATACAGTAGTTCGATTGCTCATGATCCGGCAAGGCAGAAGTTGTAACCCAATGAATTTCTCTTGGCAGGGAAACCTTGGGTAGAGTGTGGCGTCAGACAGACTCACATTACGCAGGAGGCAGACATGCAGCGACAGGACACCCACAGCAAGCTGATCGGTTATCTATTGTGGATCTTCGGTTTTCTCGGGGCGCACCGCTTTTACTATGGCAAGCCGGTGACCGGGACCATCTGGTTTCTGACGCTTGGCCTGTTGTTTATCGGCTGGATCATTGACCTGTTCCTGATTCCAGCGATGGACCGCGAAGCCGATCTGCGCTTCAACGCCGGCGATACTGATTACAACGTGGCTTGGATTCTGCTGACCTTCCTCGGCTTCTTCGGCGTGCATCGCATGTATCAGGGCAAGTGGATCAGCGGCATCCTCTACCTGCTGACCTTTGGCTTCCTCGGCCTGGGCGTGTTGTACGACTTCTGGACCCTGAACGACCAGGTGTCGCTGCGCAACGCCCAGCGTGGCTGAATGCTGCTTTCATGAAAAAGCCCGCCAATTGGCGGGCTTTTTCATGGGCGGACGGCTCAGCCTTGGTAGCTGATGCGTCCGTCGACCAGGGTGTAGCGCACCTTGCCCGGCAGGCAGTGACCGATGAACGGACTGTTTCCACCCTTCGAGTACCAGGTTTCACCGGCCAGGGTCTGCGCCTCGGCATCGAACAGCAGCAGGTCGGCGGGGGCGCCCACAGCCAGGCGCCCGGCGGGCAGGCGCAGGGCCTTGGCCGGACCGGCGGTCAGGCGGGCGAGCAGGGTCGGCAGGTCGAGCAGACCGTCCTGCACCAGGGTCAGGGCCAGTGGCAGCAACAGCTCGACGCTGCTAATTCCGGGCTCGGTGGCGCCGAACGGGGCCAGCTTGGCATCCGCTTCGTGGGGCTGGTGGTGGCTGGCGATGGCGCCGATCACACCATTCTTGACTGCCTCGCGCAGGCCGTCGCGGTCACGTGCGGCGCGTAGCGGCGGCTGCACGTGGTAGAGGCTGGAGAAGCCCTGCAGCGCCTCGTCGGTGAGTATCAGCTGGTACATCGCCACATCTGCCGTGACCGGCAGGCCTCGGGCCTGGGCGGCGGCGATCATTTCGGCACCGCGGGCGCTGGTCAGCTGGCTGAAGTGGGCGCGCACGCCGCTCTGCTCGACCAGCAGCAGGTCGCGGGCCAGGGCCACGGTCTCGGCGGTTTCCGGAATGCCGGCCAGGCCGAGGAAGCTGGCGGTGGGGCCCTCGTGGGCCAGACCGCCTTCGGCCAGGTCGGCGTCCTGGGCGTGGAACACCACGGTCAGGTCGAAGGTCGCCGCGTATTCCAGGGCGCGGCGCAGGGTGCGGTTGTTGGCCATCGGCGCCAGGCCGTTGCCGAAGGCCACACAGCCGGCGTCGCGCAGGGCCACCAGCTCGGCCAGCTGTTCGCCGGCGAGACTCTTGCTCAGCGCGCCGATGGGAAAGACCTTGGCGTGGCCGGCCTCCTGAGCGCGGTCGAGAATTAGCTCGGCCACCGCCGAGGTGTCCAGCACCGGTTTGGTCAGCGGCGGGCAGCACAGGCTGGTGACACCGCCGGCGGCGGCAGCCAGGGTTTCGCTGGCGATGCTGCCCTTGCGGCTGTAGCCGGGCTCGCGCAGGGCCACGGACAGGTCGACCAGGCCGGGGCTGGCGATCAGGCCGCTGGCGTCGATAGTCTTGTCGGCGATGAAGCCGGCCGGCGCCTGGTCGATGGCAACGATCTTGCCGCCGTCGAGGTAGAGGTCGCTGACCTGGTCGAGGCCGCTGGCCGGGTCGATCACGCGGGCGCCGAAGATACGGGTGCGCATCAGTTCTGCTCCTCGGCTTGCAGTTGGCGCTGGGCACTCTGCCCGCTCATGGCCATGGACAGCACGGCCATGCGAATGGCGATGCCGTAGGTCACTTGGTTGAGAATCACCGACTGCGGGCCGTCGGCCACCGCCGACTCGATTTCCACGCCGCGGTTGATCGGCCCCGGGTGCATCACCAGGGCATCCGGCTTGGCCAGCTTGAGGCGCTGCTCGGTGAGACCGAACAGCTTGTAGAACTCGCCTTCGCTGGGCAGCAGGCCGCCCTGCATGCGCTCACGCTGCAGGCGCAGCATGATCACCACGTCGACATCCTTGAGGCCGCTGGCGAGGTCGCTGTAGACCTTCACCCCGTACTGTTCGATGCCGATTGGCAGCAGGGTCTTCGGCCCGATCACGCGGATATCCGGGCAACCCAGGGTCTTCAGCGCGAGCATGTTGGAGCGCGCCACCCGCGAGTGCAGGATGTCGCCGACTATGGCGACGGACAGGTTCTCGAAGCCGCCTTTGTGCCGGCGGATTGTCAGCATGTCGAGCATGCCCTGGGTCGGGTGCGCGTGGCGGCCGTCGCCACCATTGATGATCGCCAGGTTCGGGCAGACGTGCTCGGCGATGAAGTGTGCGGCGCCGGAGTCGGCATGGCGCACGACGAAGATGTCGGCGGCCATGGCTTCCAGGTTGCGCAGGGTGTCGAACAGGGTTTCGCCCTTGCTGGTCGAGCTGGTCGACACGTTGAGGCTGATGACGTCGGCGGACAGGCGCTGGGCGGCCAGCTCAAAAGTGGTGCGGGTGCGTGTGGAGTTCTCGAAGAACACGTTGCACACGGTCTTGCCACGCAACAGCGGGACTTTCTTCACCGCGCGGGCACCGACTTCGAGGAAGGAGTCGGCGGTGTCGAGGATTTCCGTCAGCAGCTCGCGGGGCAGGCCGTCGAGCGAGAGGAAGTGGCGCAGCTGGCCCTGGTCGTTGAGCTGCAGCGAGCGCTTGGCGTCGATAGGCATGGAGGATTCCTAGGCGGAAAGGCTTTGCAGCTCGAGGGCGAGCGGCGCGGGGCCGAGCAATTTTACCCGCTCGTTGGCCGCCAGGGCGAGCGTTGCGCCGAGCACGTCGGCATGGATCGGTAGCTCGCGGGCATTCAGGTCGAGCAGGCTGACCAGGGTCACGCTGGCCGGACGGCCGTAGTCGAACAGCTCGTTGAGCGCGGCGCGGATGGTGCGGCCGCTCATCAGTACGTCGTCGATCAGTACCAGATGCTGGTCTTCGATATCGAACGGCAGCGCGGACGGGCGTACCTGCGGGTGCAGGCCGCTGCGGGTAAAGTCATCGCGGTAGAAGGACACGTCGAGGGTGCCGAGCGGTTGATCCACGCCCAGTTCGGCCAACAGGGCTTCGGCGACCCACACGCCGCCGGTGCGGATGCCGATGAAGTGGGCCTGCTCGATGCCGCGCTCGGCCAACAGCTGTTTCAGCTCGGCGGCCATGCGCGGCAACAGGTCGGCGGGGTTGGGCAGGGTCATGGGCGATCCTCATGCAAATGAAAGCTGTTGGCACAACATAGCCGAGCGCGCGGCGTTTACTGCGCCAAATGCGCGCGAAGCCGTTTAAATGCAGGGTGTCACGGGTGCTCGGCCAGCCAGCCTTCCAGCAACAGAGCGGCGGCCAGGGCGTCGACCGGGTTGTCCCGGTAGCTGCCGCCACGCTGGCCTTGGGCCATGCGTTCGCCCTTTGCCTCGTAGGTGGTCAGGCGTTCGTCGTGGGTATGGACCGGTAGGTTGAAACGGCCGTTGAGGCGACGGGCGAACTTTTCCGCGCGCTCGCTCATCTCGCTCGGGCTGCCGTCCATGTTCAGCGGCAGGCCGACGACTATGGCGTCCGGCTGCCACTCCTTGATCAACGCTTCGACTTTCTGCCAGTCGGGGACGCCGTTCTGCGCCTTGAGCACGCATAGCTCACGGGCCTGGCCGGTGATCACCTGGCCGACGGCGACGCCGATCTGCTTGCTGCCGTAATCGAAACCGAGCAGCAGGCGCAGGGGTTTGTCCGGATTGCTCATGCGTGACCGGCCTGGGCGCTGAGCAGGCTCAGGTTGACCCCGAGGCGGGCGGCAGCGGCGGCCAGGCGCTGGTCGAAAGGCAGGTCGAAGAGGATGTCGGCAGCGGCCGGGCAGGTCAGCCAGGCATTGTCGACCAGCTCGGCTTCGAGCTGGCCGGCTTCCCAGCCGGCGTAGCCGAGGGTGATCAGGTGCTGCTGCGGGCCGCTGCCATCGGCGATGGCGAACAGCACATCCTGCGAGGTCGATAGCGCCAGCTCGCCCAGCTCCAGGGTGGCCTGGAAGGTCTGCCCGCTTGGGTGCAGGACAAAGCCGCGGTCGGTCTGCACCGGGCCGCCGGCGAAAATCGGCAGGCTCTGGCAGATGGCAGGCGGGGTTGCTTCGGGGCGCAGCTGCTCGAGTACGTCGGCCAGGCTGAGGTCATTCGGCCGGTTGATCACCAGGCCCATGGCGCCCTGTTCGTTGTGTTCGACCAGGTAGGTGACTGTCTGCGCGAAGTTCGGATCGGCCATGTGCGGCATGGCGATCAGGAAGTGGTGCTTGAGGTAGCTGGGCGCGGAATTCTTCATGGGCCTAGTTTCAAGCTTCGCGCCGCTGGCTTCAAGTCTGCTGCGCTCTCAGGCTGTAGTGGCTCAGTTGCTCGACAGGCGGTCACCGCGCTCGAAGCGCCAGGTGCGAATGATCTCCAGGCGGTCGAACTCGGCCATGTCGCCGGTGAACGGCGCATAGGGGGCGGCCAGGCGCACGATGCGCAGTGCGGCTTGATCCAGTAGGGGCTGGCCGGAGGGTTCGAGTACCTGCACTTCATACAGGGTGCCGTCGCGGTTGATCGACACCAGCAGGCGCAGGCTGCCGTAGATCCGCTGGCGGCGGGCCTCTTCCGGGTAGTTGAGGTTGCCGACCCGTTCGACCTTCTTGCGCCACTCGTCCTTGTACCAGGCCCCCTTGTCGCGCATGGTCGAGGCGGCATTCAGGCGATGGATCTTCGGGCGTTTGGCGTATTGCTGGATGTCCTGGGCCAATTCGGCTTCCAGGCTGGCGATCTCGGCGGACAGTTGCGAGCTGTCGAACACTGGGGCCGGGCGGGCGTCAGGCTCGGGCTGGGTGCGCTCGGTCTTGCTCGGGGTCTTCTGTTGCTGCGGGCTGCGAGTGGCGACGGCGGCCTTGGGCGCGGCTTCCTGGCGTTGCGCCTGTGGCGGTGCGCTGGGCGGGGTGACGCGCTTGACCTGGGTGTCCTGGAAGACAGCCTGTTCGGTGGTTTTCGGCGCGGCCTTGTGCTCCAGGGTGCCGCTGCCCTGCTGGTTGTTCTGCGCCAGGTAATCGGCGTCCTTGGGTTTCTCTTCGCTCTTGAAGGTGGACAGGGTGATTTCCAGGCTCTTGCTCAGCGTGCCGGGCTTGGCCAGGGTGAAGCTGACGCCGAGGATCACCGCCAGGTGCAGGATGGTCGCGATGAGCAGGGTAAAGCCCAGGCGGTCCGCGGGGCGGACGCCGGTGCTGGGCAATTGGGGCGGGAGCGTGGCAGCGTTCATCGACTTTCGGCGGGCAGCGGATTGCCGCGCAGTCTGCCGACTTCGCGCTTCACGCTGCAAGTCTTGCATCCAAAGCTGTTAGCTGGATCAAGCTTGTGGCTTGAGCTTGGCAGCTTGCAGTTTGTTTTCGATGGCCTCCATCAGGCGCTCGCCGATGCGGGTGTCAAAGGCCTTGTCGATCTCGCGGATGCAGGTCGGGCTGGTCACGTTGATCTCGGTGAGGTGTTCGCCGATCACGTCCAGGCCGACGAACAGCAGGCCCTTCTCACGCAGCACCGGGCCCACCTGGGCGGCGATCCAGCGGTCGCGTTCGGTCAGCGGACGGGCTTCGCCGGTGCCGCCGGCAGCCAGGTTGCCACGGGTCTCGCCCTGCGCCGGGATACGCGCCAGGCAATAGGGGATTGGCTCGCCGTCGATCATCAGGATGCGCTTGTCGCCATCCTTGATCCCAGGCAGGTAACCCTGCGCCATGCACTGTTGGGTGCCGTGGGCGGTGAGGGTTTCCAGGATGACCGAAAGGTTGGGGTCACCGGCGCGGTGGCGAAAGATCGAGGCGCCGCCCATGCCATCCAGGGGTTTGAGAATGATGTCACGCTGCGCTTCGGCAAACTCGCGCAGAATGTCCGACCTGCGGCTGACCAGGGTCGGCGGCATGCAGTGGGGGAACTGGGTGGCGAACAGCTTTTCGTTGCAGTCACGCAGGCTCTGCGGGCGATTGACGATCAGCACGCCGGCGCGTTCGGCTTGTTCCAGCAGGTAAGTGGAATAGACGAATTCGTTGTCGAAGGGGGGATCCTTGCGCATCAGGATCACGTCCAGATCGCGTAGCGGGCTATCCTGCTCGGCATCCAGCTCGAACCATTTTTGTGGATTGTCGAAGACGCGCAGCGGGGACATTCGACCGCGGGCTTCGCCAGCGTTCTGATAGAGATCTTTCTGCTCCATGTAGAACAGCGACCAGCCGCGGGCCTGGGCGGCCAGAAGCATGGCCAGCGAGCTGTCCTTCTTGAAGCTGATCTGGTCGATAGGATCCATGACGATCCCCAGGCGCACGCTCATCGGGGCAAACCTCCACAAATTAATCCGGCAAATAGGCCAGGGCGGCCATACTGCGATGCGCAAGGGTGGCGCTGGTGGCCCTGCCGGTCAAGGGAAACCCCGTAAAGACGGGGCTTATAGATTGCATCTGGAGAGTGTGCTAAAAAGGCCCGACGATTGGGTCGCAGCCCGTCGGTGGCAGGGCCTCAGGCACACTGTATAACGCAAGAATAATGACTCACCGAGGCGATGGTAGGGCAGACATGGAACAGCATTCCGAGGGTTTGAAGGTCATGGTGATCGACGATTCGAAGACGATTCGTCGCACCGCTGAAACTCTACTGAAAAAAGTCGGATGCGAAGTCATCACGGCTGTTGATGGCTTTGATGCGCTGGCCAAGATCGCCGATACTCACCCGAGCATCATTTTCGTCGACATTATGATGCCGCGGCTCGATGGCTATCAGACCTGCGCCCTGATCAAGAACAACAGTGCTTTCAAATCCACCCCGGTGATCATGCTGTCCTCCAAGGACGGTCTGTTCGACAAGGCCAAGGGCCGAATCGTTGGCTCCGACCAGTACCTGACCAAGCCCTTCAGCAAGGAAGAGCTGCTCGGTGCCATCAAGACGCATGTCCCCGACTTCGTTCCGGTGGAGCAAGCCTCCTGATTTCCGGCCACAAGCCGGTGAAGCCTATTCCGTATGGGGAACTCCATGGCTCGTATTTTGATTGTTGATGACTCTCCGACTGAAATGTACAAACTGACTGCCATGCTGGAAAAGCATGGTCATCAGGTACTCAAGGCGGAAAACGGTGCCGATGGCGTTGCCTTGGCCCGTCAGGAAAAACCCGATGCCGTGCTGATGGACATCGTCATGCCGGGGCTCAATGGCTTCCAGGCCACTCGTCAGCTGACCAAGGATGCGGATACCAGCCACATCCCGGTGATCATCGTGACCACCAAGGATCAGGAGACCGACAAGGTCTGGGGTAAGCGCCAGGGTGCGCGTGACTACCTGACCAAGCCGGTGGACGAAGACACGCTGATGAAAACTCTGAATGCGGTACTGGCCGGCTGAGGCCGTGACAGTGCGTAGCGCCCAATAACAAGAAAAGGCCAAGGCCGGCATGTCGGACGCACAATCCCCCTTCCAGCTCCTCGTGCAAATCGATCAGCGTTGTCGGTTGCTGGCGGCTGGCTTGCCGTCCCAGCAGCAGGCAGTGCAGACCTGGAGCGGCATTGGTTTTCGCATGGGCGAGCGCTACTTCGTGGCGCCCATGGGCGAAATCGGTGAAGTCCTGCATGAGCCGCGGCACACTTTGTTGCCGGGCGTGAAGCATTGGGTCAAAGGCGTTGCCAACGTACGTGGCCGGTTGTTGCCGGTCATGGATCTGTGCGGTTTCTTTGGTTCCGAACTGTCGCCGCTGCGCAAGCAGCGGCGTGTCCTGGTGGTAGACCACCAGGAAGTGTTCGCCGGGCTGACAGTCGACGAAGTGTTCGGCATGCAGCACTTTCCGGTGGATACCTTCTCCGAGCAGTTGCCACCGCTCGAAGCGGTGATTCAGCCTTTTATCCACGGCGTCTTCCAGCGCGAACAGCCCTGGTTGGTGTTTAGCCCGCATGCGCTGGCTCAGCACCACGATTTCCTCGACGTGGCGATCTAAAGTTTTT
The DNA here is from genome assembly GCF_014164785.1 of Aquipseudomonas guryensis. Classification (GTDB taxonomy): domain Bacteria; phylum Pseudomonadota; class Gammaproteobacteria; order Pseudomonadales; family Pseudomonadaceae; genus Aquipseudomonas; species Aquipseudomonas guryensis. Next base: position 1,328,832 of record NZ_JACJFN010000001.1, read on the forward strand.
CGGTTGGGTCGGCATTTGCCGGCCTTTTGGCGTTACATGGGAACCGTAGTGCGGTCGGTCCAGGCGGGGGCCAGATAATGAAAAAAATCAATGCAGGCAATCTTTTGGCAGGTGTGCGCAGTAACACGCTGATCGCCGGACTGTTCATCGTCCTGATCATTTCCATCGTGTTGTTGTTCGCCAACTTCGCCTATCTCAACACCCAGTCGAACTACGACAAGGAATACATCAGCCACGCCGGTGAGCTGCGTGTTCTGTCCCAGCGTATTGCGAAGAACGCCACCGAAGCGGCAACCGGCAAGGCCGAAGCCTTCCCGCTGCTGAAAGAGGCGCGCAACGGCTTCCAGGAACGCTGGAGCTTCCTCACCGAGGGTAGCGAAGCGACTGGCCTGCCTCCCGCTCCGGCCTCGATGCAGGCGGATATGGATGCGGTACAGAAAGACTGGGACAGCCTGCGCAAGAACGCCGACGCCATTCTGGCTAGCGAACAGACCGTACTCTCGCTGCACCAGGTAGCCGCGACCCTGGCGGAAACCATTCCGCAGCTGCAGGTCGAGTACGAAGAAGTTGTCGACATCCTGCTGCAGAGCGGTGCGCCGGCAGCCCAGGTGTCTGTGGCCCAGCGTCAGTCGCTGCTCGCCGAACGTATCCTCGGTTCGGTTAACAAGGTGCTGGCCGGTGACGATGACTCGGTGCAGGCCGCCGACATGTTCGGTCGTGACGCCAGCCTGTTCGGTCGCGTACTCAAGGCGATGACCGAAGGCAACGCCGCCATGGAAATCTCCCAGGTCACCGACCCGGATGCTCTCGAGCGTCTGGCCGAGATTTCCGAGCTGTTCCAGTTCGTTTCCGGTTCGGTGGACGAGATTCTGGAAACTTCGCCGGAACTGTTCCAGGTCCGTGAATCCGCCAGCACCATCTTCAGCGAATCTCAGACCCTGCTGGATAAAGCTTCCGGCCTGACCAGCGGTTTCGAGAACCTGGCCAGCGGACGTTACTTCAACACCCTGGCCGGTTATGTGCTGGGCGCTCTGGCATTGGCCTCGATCATCCTGATCGGCCTGGTGATGGTGCGTGAAACCAACCGCCGCCTGGCTTCGACCGCCGAGAAGAACGAACGTAACCAGTCCGCCATTCTGCGTCTGCTCGACGAAATCGCCGACCTCGCCGACGGTGACCTGACGGTAGCGGCAACGGTAACCGAGGACTTCACCGGTGCCATCGCTGACTCCATCAACTACTCGATCGACCAGCTGCGTGATCTGGTAGTGACGATCAACTCGACTGCTGTTCAGGTGGCCGCCGCCGCCCAGGAAACCCAGGCCACGGCAATGCACCTGGCCGAGGCTTCCGAACACCAGGCCCAGGAGATCGCCGGTGCTTCCGCGGCGATCAACGAAATGGCCGTGTCGATTGACCAGGTATCGGCGAACGCCTCGGAATCCTCCGCGGTAGCGGAACGTTCCGTAGCCATCGCCAACAAGGGCAACGAAGTCGTACACAACACCATCACCGGCATGGATAACATCCGTGAGCAGATCCAGGACACCTCGAAGCGGATCAAGCGCCTCGGTGAATCGTCCCAGGAGATCGGTGACATCGTTAGCCTGATTAACGACATTGCTGACCAGACCAACATCCTCGCCCTGAACGCCGCGATCCAGGCCTCCATGGCCGGTGACGCGGGTCGCGGCTTCGCCGTGGTAGCGGACGAAGTACAGCGCCTTGCAGAACGCTCCTCGGCGGCGACCAAGCAGATCGAGGCGCTGGTTAAAACGATTCAGACCGACACCAACGAAGCCGTTATCTCCATGGAGCAGACGACTTCCGAAGTGGTACGCGGTGCCCGTCTGGCGCAGGACGCCGGGGTGGCCCTGGAAGAGATCGAGAAGGTATCCAAGACCCTCGCAGCCCTGATCCAGAACATCTCCAACGCCGCTCGTCAGCAGGCTTCTTCGGCCGGTCATATCTCCAACACCATGAACGTGATCCAGGAGATCACCTCGCAGACCTCCGCCGGTACCACTGCCACCGCCAAGAGCATTGGTAACCTGGCCAAGATGGCCAGCGAGATGCGCAAGTCGGTGTCCGGCTTCACCCTGCCGGACGGTCAGGTCTGATCATCGGAGGCGCAGCGGCCTGAGAAGGTCGCTGCCCAGGGTTCCCGGCCATGAGCGAGGGGCACGGCATGCAGCCAAGCGGCGTCTGGGCCTTGAAACCCCTGGCCGATATGTCACAGGCGGAGTTTCGTGACTGGCAGGCCCTGCTCGAAGAGCGCACGGGTGTGGTGATCAACGAACAGCGGCGGGCATTTCTGCAGACCAACCTGAGCGCACGCATGCGTGAGCTGGAGGTTGCCGACTACGCCAGTTACTTCCGCATGGTCACCGATGGCCCGCGGGGTGCGGTGGAGTGGTCGACCCTGCTGGATCGTCTGACCGTGCAGGAGACGCGCTTCTTCAGGCACCGCCCCTCCTTCGATGTACTCGACAGTTATTTGCGCGGCCGTTTGGCCACTGATCAACAGCAACAGCCCTGGGCACTCTGGAGCGTAGGTTGTTCGAGTGGCGAAGAGCCTTACTCGATGGCCATCTGCGCAGCAGAAGTGCTGCGTGAAACCGAGAGTGCGCAGCAGTTCGGCGTGACTGGCACGGATATCAGCCTGAATGCGCTGAGCAAGGCTCGCGAAGCGCTGTACGGCGCGCGCAAGCTGGAACAAATGGATGCAGACCTCTGTGAGCGCTACTTCGCCACCGAGGTTGATGGACGTTTCAAGGTAGTGCCGGATCTGGCGGCACGTATCTGTTTCGCCAGATTGAATGTGCTGGAACTGGGCAAGGCGCCCCTGACCGGCATGGACGTTATCTTCTGTCAGAACATGCTGATCTATTTCCGCCGCTGGCGGCGCCGCGAAATCCTCAACCGCCTGGCCGAACGCCTGGCGCCGGGGGGCTTGCTGGTTGTCGGGGTGGGGGAAGTGGTTGGTTGGCAACATCCGGATCTGGTGCCGGTGGCCGACGAGCGTGTGCTGGCGTTTACCCGCAAGGGCTAAGACAAGAATATGAGTGGAGTCGGTATGGGTGATCGGCACGACTATGTCGCCCTGGAGTGGGTCAAAGGCGAAATCGCGGAAACGCTGAAGCAGGCCCGCCAGGCCCTGGAGGCGTTCGTCGAGAACCCGCAGGACCCGACGCGCATGCGTTTCTGCCTGACCTATGTGCACCAGGTGCATGGCACCCTGCAGATGGTCGAGTTCTACGGCGCAGCCCTGCTCGCCGAGGAGATGGAGCAGCTCGCCCAGGCCTTGATGGAAGGCCGCGTGAGCAACCAGGGCGAGGCTCTGGAAGTGCTGATGCAGGCCATCCTGCAGTTGCCGGTGTACCTGGAGCGGATCCAGAGTGCGCGCCGCGATCTGCCGATGGTGGTGCTACCGCTGCTCAACGACCTGCGCGCCGCGCGCGGCGAGAAGCTGCTGTCGGAAACCAGCCTGTTTTCCCCGGACCTGTCCGGTCGCCAGCCAGCCCTGTCCCACGACTCTCTCGACAAACTGCGCACCGCCGAGTTGCCGGTTCTGCTGCGCAAACTGCGGCAGATGCTGCAGATGGCCCTGGTCGGGGTCATCCGCAACCAGGATCTGGCCACTAACCTGGGCTACATGGCGCGGGTTTTCGCGCGCCTGGAAAGCCTGTGCAAGGATGCCCCGCTCGGCCCGTTGTGGCAGATCGCTTCCGGCATGGTCGAAGGCCTGGCCAATGGCAGCGTGGCCAATGGCGCCTCGGTGCGCACTCTGCTGCGCCAGGTCGACAAGGAGCTCAAGCGCCTGCTCGAACAGGGTGCCGATGGTATCAACCAGGCCGCGCCGGATGACCTGGCCAAGAACCTGCTGTTCTATGTGGCCAAGGCTCCCGCGCAATCGCCGCGCATTCGGGCCCTGAAAGATCAATACCGCCTTGACGACGCGCTGCCGGACAGCGAAGTGGTCGACGAGGAGCGCGCCCGTCTGGCCGGCCCCGACCGTGACGCCATGCGTTCGGTGGTTGCCGCCCTGTGCGAAGAGCTTGTACGGGTCAAGGACAGCCTCGACCTGTTCGTGCGCAGTGATCGCAAGCAGGTGGCCGAGCTCGATGGCCTGCTGGCGCCGCTCAAGCAGATCGCTGACACCCTGGCGGTGCTCGGCTTTGGCCAGCCGCGCAAGGTGATCGTCGACCAGCTCGACGTGGTACATGGTCTTTCCGTCGGCCAGCGCGAACCCAGCGATGCCGTGCTGATGGATGTCGCCGGTGCCCTGCTGTATGTCGAAGCGACCCTGGCTGGCATGGTCGGTCCGTCCGATGATCGTCAGGGCGAGCAGAGCCATCTGCCGACCACCGATGTGGCGCAGATCCACCAGTTGGTGATCAAGGAAGCGCGTACCGGGCTGGAACAGGCCAAGGACGCCATCATCGAGTTCATCGCCTCGCAGTGGAACCATGAGCACCTGGCCCGTGTGCCGGAACTGCTGACCCAGGTTCGTGGTGGCCTGGCGATGATTCCGCTGACCCGCGCCGCCGCGCTGCTGCAAGCCTGCAACCGCTATATCCAGGAACAGTTGCTGGCGCGCAAGGCCGTGCCCAACTGGCAGAACCTCGATACCCTGGCCGACGCCATCACCAGCGTCGAGTACTACCTCGAGCGCCTGGCCGAAGACCACGCGACCCAGGGTGACCTGATCCTCGATGTGGCCGAAGAAAGTCTCGACAGCCTCGGCTACCCGCTCAAGGAAAAACCGTCGATCCTCGATCGTGTCGAGCCGGTGGCAGAAACCTTTGCTCCCCTGGCCGATCCGCTGCACGACATCGATGTGCTGTCCGCCGAAGAACCACAGGCTGTTGTCGCGCCCGAGCCGGTGTTGCAGTTGGCCGAGGTGGAGTCGCTCGATCTCGAGCCGCTTAGCGATGCCGCGTCCTTCAACCTGGACGAACTGAGCAGCGAGTTCGCCGCGCTCGAACAACCGGCTAGCGATACCGAGTTGCTGGTAACCGACGACAACTGGAGTCTGGGTGAAGCCGACAGCGCCGATCTGGGCGCCGGCATCGACCTCAGCCTGGATGCGCCGCTGGAGCTGACCGAGCCGGACGTGCTCGCTGAATTGCCCAGTCTGGAGCTTGCCGAGCTGCAGCCCGAGGCCAGTGAGCCGGTTGCCGCGGACAGCGATCTGCAACTGGAAGAATTGAACCTCGACGAAATCGGTGACGAGCCGCTCAGCTGGGACACGGCGGAAATCGCCGAACTGGACCTGCCGGAAGTCGAGCTGTCGAACGAACCGTTCGCCGTCGAAGTCCCTGCTCCGCTGGTCGACAAGCCAATGTCGATGGCCGATGTGATGGCTGCTCCGGTGCAGGCGATCAACCCGCCCGCCCAGGACGTGCCACCCAGCCTGTTGCCGCCGCCCGCTGACGAAGAGCCGGTGGATGAGGAACTGCTGGAAGTCTTCGTCGAGGAAGTCGGCGAAGTGCTGGAAACCATTGGCGAGTACTTGCCGCAGTGGTGTGCCGACACCACCGACAAGGATGCCCTGACGGAAATTCGCCGGGCCTTTCACACCCTCAAGGGCAGCGGCCGCATGGTGCGTGCCCTGGTCATCGGTGAACTGGGCTGGTCGATCGAAAACCTGCTCAACCGCGTGCTTGACCGCAGTATCGAGGCCAATGCGCCGGTGCAGCAGGTGGTCAAGGATGTGGTCGCACTGATGCCGGCCCTGGTCGAAGAATTCGCTGCTCACGCCCAACGTCAGCGCGACGATGTCGACCTGCTAGCCGCTACCGCCCACGCCCTGGCGCGCGGTCAGCAGCCGCCACCAAGCGGCCCTGGTTCGGCGCCCAGCGTCGAGAGCGAGTTGCCGGCTGTCGAGGTGGTGGAAAGCGAGGTCGAGCCGGATCCTGTGGTGCCGCCTATCCAGACGGCTCTCGTTGAGCTGGACGAGGCCCTGGACCCGCAGCTGCTGGATATTTTCCGCAATGAAGCGGAGACCCACCTGGATGCCCTGGTCGGCTTTCTTGCCGACTGCGCCCAGGAACTGCCGCAGCCGGTCACCGACGATCTGCAGCGTGCCCTGCACACCCTCAAGGGCAGTGCGTACATGGCCGGCATCCTGCCGATCGCCGAGATCGCCACGCCGCTGGAAAAACTGGCCAAGGAATTCAAGGCCAACCTGATCCCCATGGATCTGGCCGAAGCCGAATTGCTGCACCGGGCCGAACAACTGTTCCGTGCTGGCCTGGAGCAGCTGGAAAGCCACCCGTTGGCGCCGATCCCTGGTGCTGCAGAGCTGCTGGCGGATGTACACAAGCTGCATCAGGAACGCCTGGATACGGCCGATCAAGCGCGCCACGACGAACAGGGTGAGACCCGCGATCCACAGCTGATCTCCATCTTCCTCGCCGAAGGCATGGATATCCTGCTGGATGCCGAGGATCTGTTGCGCAAATGGCGCGAACATCCGAGTGAGCAGCAAGAGCTCAGCGCCTTGCTGGAAGAGTTGACCACCCTCGGTCGTGGCGCCGAAATGGCTGAGCTGCCGCAGATCGACGAGCTGTGCCAGGCCCTTCTGGCCCTCTACCAGGCCGCCCAGGAAGGTCGTCTGGCGATCAGCGAGCGCTTCTTCAGTGAAGCCGAGGCTGCCCATGAAGTGCTGATCGGCATGATGGATCAGGTGGCTGCCGGCCTGCAGGTCAGCACCCAGCCCGAACGGGTCGAGGCGCTGCAAGCGTTGCTCGCTGAGTACATCGACCCGGCTGCCCTGGCGCTGCTGGAGCCTGAGGCCGCTGCCAGCCTGGAGATTACCGAACTTGAAAGTACCGAGCTGGATACACCGCTAATAGATGAAGTCGCGCCGGTAGTAGACAGCGCAGAGCTCGAGCCGCCGGTTGCGTTCAGCGAGCCGGCACCGCTGTTCGATGAGCCCGTGCCAGTCAGCAGCGGCATGCCGGAAGATATCGACGAAGAAATGGTCGAAATCTTCCTCGAAGAAGCCGTGGATATTCTGGAAAGTGCCGGCCAGGCCTTGGATCGCTGGTTGGGCGAGCCGGACAATAGCCTGGCGCTGTCTTCCCTGCAGCGCGACCTGCACACCCTCAAGGGCGGCGCGCGGATGGCCGAGATTCGCGCCATCGGTGACCTGGCTCATGAGCTGGAATCGCTCTACGAAGGCCTGGTTGACCGGCGCTTCAGCTACTCGCCCTACCTGGCCAGCCTGCTGCAGCAGAGCCACGACCGCCTGGCCGTATTGCTCGAACAGCTGCAGGGCAACCGTCCGCTGGCCGATTCCACTGCGTTGATCGAAGCGATCCGCAGTTTCCGCCAGGGTGGTGTTGCGCCGAGCTTGTCCGCTGCTGCGGTGGCCGTGCAGCCTGATTTCGAAGCCGAAGCCGAAGCCGAAGCCGAAGCCGAAGCCCTGCCTGAGCTGCAAGTGGAAGAGCAAGCGGTCGAGCTGAGTCAGGTCGATAGCCCGCAGGTCAGTAAGCTGGCCGAGTCTGCGGAAATGGACCTGGCCGAACTGGCCGATGTGCAGTTCACCGCGCCTCAGCTGGACGATTCGTCCGCGCCGGCCAATGACGAGTGGGTGAATACCGCTGTCGAGACCGCTCCCTTTGTGGTCGAAGAGCCGCATCTGGAAGACCTGCCCAATCTCAGCAACAGCGAATGGTCGCTGGAGGGTGCCCTGCCAGAACTGGGCAGCGAGCCGTTGCCGGCTGAGTCCGCGCCTGTCGAAGACCTCGCCGCGACCGAACTGCCGGTCGATGCCTGGGCGCCGGATGACAGCGCCATGCTCAGCGAGCCGTCAGCCAGCGAAGAAATTCTGGATCTGCCGGCCGACGTCGAAGTGGCGCCAGTCGATGATTGGGCCATGGCCGAATTGCCTGCGTTCGAAAGCACTGAGCTACCCGTCGAGCCGCCGGCGGTCGTTGCCCCACCGAGTGTGGTGGAGGATGAGCGCGATCCGGAGCTGGTGGAAATCTTCCTCGAGGAAGGTTTCGATATCATCGAGAGTGCCGGCGGTGCGCTGCAGCGCTGGATGGAAGATGTCGACAACACCCTCGAAGTCGAGGCCCTGCAACGCGACCTGCACACCCTCAAGGGCGGTGCGCGGATGGCCGAGATTCGTGAAATCGGCGACCTAGCCCACGAGCTGGAGTTCCTCTACGAAGGCGTCGGCGATGGTCGCCTGCGCGCCGGCACTGATCTGTTCGGCCTGCTCCAGGCCTGCCACGATCGCCTGGCAGAAATGCTCGAAGCGGTACGTGACCACCGCGCGGTGCCGGATGGCGAGGCGCTGATCGCCACCATCAAGCAGTTTCGCGCCAACCCCGCCGAGCAGCTGAATATTCCCTCCAGCGTGCACCTGCAACCGGTGGTGGAAGAAGACTCCGCCGCCGAAGCCGAGATTCTCGATATCTTCCTCGAGGAAGGTGACGACCTGCTGGAGGCCATGGAAGCCGCCCTCGGCCGCTGGGAAAGCAATCGCGAAGACGGCAGCGCCATCGATGAGCTGCTGCGCATTCTGCACACCCTCAAGGGCGGTGCGCGGCTGGCCGGGCAGAAGGTCCTCGGTGACCTCAGCCACGACCTCGAACAGCACCTGACCGAGGCGCAGAAGCAGGGCGCGCCCTGGCCGGAAAGCTTGTTCCTCGATGTGCAGTCCGGCTTCGAGGGGCTGCAGGCGGCACTCGACCAATTGCGCAAGCGCTTGGACGACAGCCAAACCGCCGAAGTGCCGGCCGCGCCGCTCACCGCCCCTGAGCCGAGCACCCTGGCGCCGACCCCGGTGGCCTTGAGCACACCGCTGGTGGCCGCCAGCAGCAAGCCGCAGGCGCAGCAGCAGGTCAAGGTGCTGCCGTTCGTCGAGCGCGCCGCCGAAGCTGCCGCTCGCGTCGCCGCCCAGCGCGCGCCGCAGGAGCTGGTCAAGGTGCCGGCTGAGTTGCTCGAAGGCCTGGTCAACCTGGCCGGTGAGACCTCGATCTTCCGCGGTCGGGTCGAACAGCAGGTCAGCGACTTCGGTTTCACCCTCGGCGAGATGGAAGCCACCATCGAGCGGGTGCGCGACCAGTTGCGCCGCCTCGATATCGAAACCCAGGCACAGATCCTCAGCCGCTACCAGGCCGAGGCTGAGCGTGCCGGCTACGAAGATTTCGACCCGCTGGAAATGGACCGCCACTCGCAGCTGCAGCAGCTGTCGCGGGCGCTGTTCGAGTCGGCCTCCGACTTGCTTGACCTGAAGGAAACCCTGGCCACGCGTAACCGCGATGCCGAGACCCTGCTGCTGCAGCAGGCGCGGGTCAACACCGAACTGCAGGAAGGCCTGATGCGCACCCGCATGGTGCCGTTCGACCGCCTGGTGCCGCGCCTGCGCCGCATCGTCCGCCAGGTGGCGTCCGAACTGGGCAAGCAGGTCGAATTCCATGTCGGCAACGCCGAAGGCGAGATGGACCGTACCGTTCTGGAACGCATCGTCGCGCCGCTGGAACACATGCTGCGCAACGCCGTCGACCACGGTATCGAGCCGGCCGACAAGCGTCGTGCCAATGGCAAGCCGGAGGTCGGCAACATTCGTCTGAGCCTGGGCCGCGAGGGTGGCGACATCCTCCTGACCCTGGCCGACGACGGTGGTGGCATCCGCCTCGAAGCGGTACGCCGCAAGGCCATCGAACGCGGCCTGATGGACGCCGACTCCGACCTCAGCGACCACGAGATCCTGCAGTTCATCCTCGAGGCCGGTTTCTCCACGGCCGAGAAGGTCACGCAGATTTCCGGGCGTGGCGTCGGCATGGACGTGGTGCACTCCGAGGTCAAGCAGCTCGGCGGCTCGATGAGCATCGAGTCGACCGTGGGCGAGGGCACCCGGTTCCTGATCCGCCTGCCGTTCACCGTGTCGGTCAACCGCGCGCTGATGGTGCTCTCCGGCGAAGACCTGTACGCCATCCCGCTGAACACCATCGAAGGTATCGTGCGCGTCTCGCCGTACGAGCTGGAGGCCTACTACGCGCCGGATGCGCCGCGCTTCGAGTACGCCGGTCAGGCCTACGAACTGAAGTACCTCGGCGACCTGCTGAACAACGGCCAGCAGCCCAAGCTGATCGGCCAGAGCCTGCCGCTGCCGGTGATCCTGGTGCGCTCCAGCGAACACGCCGTGGCGGTGCAGGTTGACAGCCTGGCCGGCTCGCGCGAAATCGTGGTGAAGAGCCTCGGCGTGCAGTTCGCCGCGGTGCACGGCATCTCCGGTGCGACCATCCTCGGTGACGGCCGCGTGGTGGTGATTCTCGACCTGCTGGCGACCATCCGCGTGCGTCATGCGCACTTGCTCGGTCAGCTGCAGCAACCGCGTCTGGCCAGCCATGTGCCGCAGACCGCCGCGGAAATCGAAGCCGAACGGCCGACCCTGGTCATGGTGGTCGACGACTCGGTCACCGTGCGCAAGGTCACCAGCCGCCTGCTCGAACGTAACGGCATGAACGTACTGACGGCCAAGGACGGCGTTGACGCCATCGCCCAGCTGCAGGAACACAAGCCGGAAATCATGCTGCTGGACATCGAAATGCCGCGCATGGACGGTTTCGAAGTCGCCACCCTGGTGCGCCACGACGAACGCCTCAAGGACCTGCCGATCATCATGATCACCTCGCGTACCGGTGAAAAACACCGTGAGCGGGCCATGGCGATTGGTGTCAACGAATACCTGGGCAAGCCGTACCAGGAATCCGATCTGCTCGAAAACATCCAGAAGTTGGTCAAGCGCCATGAGTGAGACTCGCACAGCTGCAAGGATTGCCGTGATTGCCGATACCTCGCTGCAGCGCCATGTGCTGCAGCAGGCGTTGTCCGGCAATGGATACCACGTGGTGCTCAACAGCGACCCGGCCCGTCTGGACGAGGAGGCCCTGGCGGCTTGCGAGCCGGACCTTTGGCTGGTCGACCTGGCGCAGTCGGAGGACTCGCCGCTGGTCGATAACCTGCTCGAGCGCTCCAATGCGCCGGTGCTGTTTGGCGAAGGGCATGCCCCTGAGCGTCATTCGGAGAACTACCCGCGCTGGGAGCGCAGCCTGTTCGGCAAGCTCAAGCGCCTGGTCGGTGACCCAGCTCAGGCTATTGGCCCGGGCCTCGAAGCCCTGCTTGCTGAGGCGCAGCGTCCCGGTCGCCTGGAGCTGCCCGCCGCCCTGGCCGATACCCCGCTGGTGGCCGGTGAACCGGCCCGCCAGGTCTGGTTGCTGGCGGCCTCGCTGGGTGGTCCCGAAGCGGTCAAGGCCTTCCTCGACGCCTTGCCCGGCGGCTTGCCGATCGGCTTCGTCTATGCCCAGCACATCGGTGCCAGTTTCGAAACCGCGCTGCCGCAGGCCGTTGGCCGCCACAGCCAGTGGCACGTCAATCCGGTACGCCACGGCGACCCGATCCGCTGCGGCGAGGTGGTCGTGGCGCCGGTATCCCACGAGCTGGGCTTTGCCGACAACGGCGCCATGCAGGTCACTGACCGCGCCTGGCCGGAACCCTACAGCCCCTCCATCGACCAGATGATGCTCAACCTGGCCCAGCACTTCGCCGGTAACTGCGGCGTGATCGCCTTCAGCGGCATGGGTAGCGACGGCAGTGCCGCCGCGGCCTATGTCCGCCGCCAGGGTGGTGCAATCTGGACCCAGCGCGCCGACAGCTGTGCCTGCCCGAGCATGCCAGACAGCCTGCGCGAGGGTGGCTACAGCGTACACAGCGGCGATCCGCGCGAGCTGGCCGAAGCGCTGGTGAACCACCTGGCCAAACAGTGCGCCTGACGCATGCTGCGCCTTTGTAAGGATTGATCGATGAGCCAAGCCGTTACTACCGCCAATAGCACCAGCAACCTAACCGCCCTGCTGGTGCCCCTGGCCGATCGCACCCTGATGCTGCCCAACGTGGCGCTGGCGGAGCTGATTCCCTACCGGGCGCCGCAGATCACGCCGGGCCTGCCGGCTTGGTTCCTCGGTCAGATCGCCTGGCGCGACCTGCAATTGCCACTGCTGTCGTTCGAGGCCGCCTCCAATGGCCAACCGCAGATCGGCCCCGGTGTGCGGGTGGCAGTGCTCAACGCCCTTGGTGGGCGTGATCAGGTCAAGTTCATCGCCCTGCTGGTGCAGGGGATCCCGCGCTCGCTGAAGGTTGATGGCCACCTGGCCCGGGCCAATGAAACGCTGGCGCCGCTGGAGCTGGATGCGGTGCAGCTCGGCGAGGCGGTGGTGAAGATCCCCGACCTGATCGGCCTGGAGCAGAAGTTGGCAGATGCCGGATTGATCTGAGCTGTGCCGCTATCGAAAAAGCCCGCTTCGGCGGGCTTTTTTGTGGCGTGGTAGTTGAGGCCGTGCGCCCGGCGGGGGCCGTGCTATCCGCCTTAGAAATCGCCCCACAGCTGCTGCGCCACGCTCAGTGCCACCACCGGCGCGGTCTCGGTACGTAGCACCCGTGGACCGAGGCGGGCGGCGTGGAAGCCGGCGGCCTTGGCCTGTTCCACTTCGGCGTCGCTGAGGCCGCCTTCCGGGCCGATCAGAAAGGCCAGGGTCGTCGGTTTGGCATGGCTGGCCAGTGGTTCGGCGACCGGATGCAGCACCAGCTTGAGGTCGGCGTCGCTCTGTTGCAGCCAGTCGGCGAGGAGCACCGGTGAGTGGATCAGCGGTACGACCGAGCGGCCACATTGCTCGCAGGCGCTGATTGCCACCTGGCGCCAGTGGGCCAGGCGCTTGTCGGCGCGCTCGTCTTTCAGGCGTACTTCGCAGCGTTCGGAGACGATCGGGGTGATCACCGCCGCGCCCAGCTCGGTGGCCTTCTGGATCGCCCAGTCCATGCGTTCACCACGTGACAGGCCCTGGCCCAGATGCACGCGTAGCGCGGACTCCGGCTGCCCGGCGAACTGTTCGCGCAGCTCGACCCGCACGTTCTTCTTGCCCACTTCGATCAGCTCGCCGAGGTACTCCTGGCCGCTGCCGTCGAACAGCTGCACGGCATCGCCCACGGCGTGGCGCAAGACGCGACCGATGTAATGCGCCTGGGTTTCCGGCAGCTCGTGCTGGCCGAGGGAGAGCGGGGCGTCGATAAAGAAGCGGGATAGGCGCATGGGCGAGAACCTGGGACAGAGGCGCGAATTTTAGCGGCGCGGTCTGGGTAGGGGTAGAGTGGACGGCGCTTTATCCGTTCACCCATCTGGCAGCTCGGTGGATGAGCTGCGCGTCATCCACCCCAGGCTCAGCCCGGATCGCGGTGGTTGGGGTAGCGGTCGCTGGCCACGCTGACGCGCGTCGACTGGCGAGTAGCGATATCGATGCCTTCCGTAGCAACCTCGGCCAGGAAGTCGATCTGCTCCGGGGTGATCACATAAGGCGGCAGGAAGTACACCACGCTGCCGAGCGGGCGCAGCAGGGCGCCGCGGCCGAGGGCGTGCTGGTAGACCTGCATGCCGCGGCGCTCCTGCCAGGGGTAGGCGGTCTTGCTCGCCTTGTCCTGGACCATCTCGATGGCCAGGGCCATGCCGGTCTGGCGTACTTCGGCCACATGCGGATGCTCGACCAGATGCGCGGTGGCGCTGGCCATGCGTGCGCTCAATGCCTTGTTGGTCTCGATCACGTTGTCGCTCTCGAAGATATCCAGGGTTGCCAGGGCGGCGGCGCAGGCCAGCGGGTTGCCGGTGTAGGTATGCGAGTGGAGGAAGGCGCGCAGGGTGGCGTAGTCGTCGTAGAAGGCGGCGTAGACCTTGTCGGTGGTCAGCACCGCGGCCATCGGCAGGTAGCCGCCGGTCAGCGCCTTGGACAGCACCAGGAAGTCCGGGGTAATGCCGGCCTGCTCGCAGGCGAACATCGTCCCGGTGCGGCCGAAGCCGACGGCGATCTCGTCGTGGATCAGGTGCACGCCATAGCGGTCGCAGGCTTCGCGCAGCAGGCTGAGGTAGATCGGGTGATACATGCGCATGCCGCCGGCGCCCTGGATCAGCGGCTCGACGATCACCGCGGCGACTTCGTGGGCATGCTCGGCCAGGGTCTGCTCCATGGCGGCGAACATGTTGCGCGAGTGTTCTTCCCAGCCCATGCCCTCGGGGCGCAGGTAGCAGTCCGGGCTCGGCACCTTGATGGTGTCGAGCAGCAGCGCCTTGTAGGTGTCGGTGAACAGCGCCACGTCGCCCACCGACATGGCCGCCACGGTTTCGCCGTGGTAGCTGTTGCTCAGGGTGACGAAGCGTTTCTTGCCGGGCTGGCCGCTGTTGAGCCAGTAGTGGTGGCTCATCTTCAGCGCCACTTCGATGCCGGAGGAGCCGTTGTCGGCGTAGAACACTTTGTTCAGCCCGGCCGGGGTGATCTGCACCAGGCGCTCGGACAGCTCGATCACCGGCGCATGGCTGAAACCGGCGAGCATCACGTGTTCGAGGTTATCCAGCTGGTCGCGGATGCGCTGGTTGATCCGCGGGTTGCCGTGGCCGAACACGTTGACCCACCAGGAGCTGACCGCGTCGAGGTAGCGCTTGCCGTCGAAGTCCTCCAGCCACACGCCATCGCCGCGTTTGATCGGAATCAGCGGCAGGCGCTCGTGATCCTTCATCTGCGTGCAGGGGTGCCAGAGCACGGCCAGGTCGCGCTGCATCCACTCGGCATTCAGGCTCATTGCGGGGTCTCCTTCTTCGGGACGGCAAGCCTAGCAGATGCTGTTTGCGCACTGTTGCTGGAAGTGCAAGCACCCTTCAGCGGATACGTCTGGCCCGCCGCTGGGGCCTGACGTATCCTGCGCGCCCTCGTTCTGGCCCCAGGGATTTTCCGCATGTCCGCAGTCTGGTTGCGCGCTTCCGCACTCATAGTTTTAGCCGTCTTCAGCAGTCTGGCGCTGGGCAAGGACAAGCAGCCCACGGCCATCGTGGTCGGTGGCGGCCTGGCCGGCCTGACCGCCGCCGTTGAGCTGCAGGACAAGGGCTGGCAGGTCACCGTACTGGAGGCCAAGCCGAGCATCGGCGGGCGCTCCGGCCTGGCCAGCAGCGAGTGGCTGGGCAGCGCCAAGCTGCAGCCGGCGCTGCATGCCTATCTCGAACGCTTCAAGATCAAGGCCGTGCCGGCACCGGACTACGTGCGTGCGCCGGGCTACCTGATCAATGGCCATTACCAGTCTGCCGCCGACCTGGCCAAGAGCTCGCCGAGCACCGGCGAAGCCCTGGCACGTTTCGACCAGAGCCTGGATGACCTGGCCGCCTCCATCGAAGACCCGCTCAACCCGCTGGCCAGCCACACCCTGAAAAGCCTGGACGCAATGACCGCCGCGCGCTGGCTGGACAAGCTGGCGCTGCCGCCGACCGCGCGGGCCCTGGTCGACCAACGCATTCGCTCGCGCTACGACGAGCCGTCGCGGCTGTCGCTGCTCTACCTGGCCCAGCAGGCGCGGGTCTATCGCGGCCTGCCGGATGCCGAGCTGCGCGCCGCGCGTCTGCCCGGCGGTAGCCAGGTGCTGGCGCTGGCCCTGGCCAAGCAGCTCAAGCAGGTGAAGACCAATGCGCGGGTTTCGGCCATCGTCCAGGAGCAGGGCAAGGTCACCGTCAAGGTCGGCGCCACCGGTTACAGCGCCGACTACGTGGTGCTCGCCGTGCCGCTGCCGGCGCTCGCCAAGATCAGCCTGACGCCGACGCTGACCGCGCTGCAGCACAAGGCGCTGAAAGACATCAACTACGGTTGGCGCGACCAGATGCTGCTCAAGTTCAAGAAACCGGTGTGGGGCAAGGCGCGCCTGTCCGGCGAGATCTTCAGCGACAAGGGCCTGGGCATGCTGTGGGTCGAGCCGGCGGCGAAAGGCGGGGCCAACCTGCTGATCAACCTGTCCGGTGACAACGCCCGCCTGCTCAATGCCTTTGGCGACCGGCAGATGGTTGACCAGGTGCTGATTCGCTTCGACGAACACTACCCCGGCGCGCGCGAGCAGTTCAGCGGCTACGAGCTGCGCCGCTACGGCAAGGACTCACTGATTGGCGGTGCCTACCTGGCTTACGGCCCTGGCGAGATCAGCCAGTACTGGCGCCTGTGGGAACAGCCGCTGGGCCGCGTGCTGTTCGCTGGCGAGCACAGCGATGCGCTCTATCCGGGCACCCTCGAAGGTGCCCTGCGCAGTGGCCAGCGCGCCGCCAGCCAGGCGGTCGAGCTGCAGGCCGGCAAGACCATTACCGTGCCAGGGCAGGCCACCAAGCCTGCTGCGCCAAGCACGCCTGCGGCCAAGCAGGACAAGAAGCCCGGCTTCTTTGCACGCCTGTTTGGTGGGTAAACGCATAGCCCGGATTGCATCCGGGCTATGCCGCCTGTCTATGGTGTAGCGCCGTTCAGGCGCTGCCCGCTGAACGTTGCGGCCTCGCGGCGGACTAATTCGAGCCTGGCCGCATCCGTATTAACTATCTATTTACTCGATATTTCGAAGCGAAATTTTCCGCTTTAAATCGATGGATTTGCCGCTAGGCTTGCTCAATCGCTTTTCACGGACGTTTCGCAATGCAATGGCGCAATTCGAGTTCCCGCTATGGCCTGGTCAGCATCCTGCTGCACTGGGTCGTTGCCCTCGTGGTGTTCGGCCTGTTCGGCCTGGGCCTGTGGATGGTCGGCCTGGACTACTACAGCAGCTGGTATCGCACCGCTCCCGACCTGCATAAGAGCATCGGCCTGACCCTCTTCGCCCTGATGCTGGCCCGCCTGCTGTGGCGTTTGCTCAGCCCGCCACCGGCGGCGCCGAGCAACCACGGCAAGCTGACCCGCCTGGCATCCAAGCTCGGCCATGCCGCGCTGTACCTTGGTCTGTTCGTGCTGATGCTCTCCGGCTACCTGATCTCCACTGCCGATGGCCGTGGCATCAGCGTGTTCGGCCTGTTCGAGATTCCGGCGACCTTGACCAGCATTCCCGACCAGGCCGATATCGCCGGCCTGGTGCATGAATACCTCGCCTGGGGGCTGGTGATCTTCGCCGGCCTGCACGCCCTGGCGGCCCTCAAACACCACTTCATCGACCGTGATGCGACGCTCATGCGCATGCTCGGTCGTGCCAGCAAGTAACCTAACCCACAAGGAGACTGAACAATGCTCAAGCAATCCCTCGCCGCCCTCACCCTGGGCGCCGCCCTGTTCGCCGGCCAGGCCATGGCCGCCGACTACGCCATCGACAAGCAAGGTCAGCACGCCTTCATCAACTTCAAGATCAGCCACCTGGGCTACAGCTGGCTGTACGGCACCTTCAAGGACTTCGACGGCAGCTTCAGCTTCGACGCCAAGGCGCCGGAAGCGAGCAAGGTCAATGTCAGCATCAACACCGCCAGCATCGACTCCAACCACGCCGAGCGTGACAAGCACCTGCGCAGCGGCGACTTCCTCAACGTCGAGAAAAACCCCACCGCGACCTTCGCCTCCACTTCGGTCAAATCGACCGGCGAAGGCACGGCCGACATCACCGGCAACCTGACCCTCAACGGCGTGACCAAACCGGTGGTGATCAAGGCCAAGTTCCTCGGCGAAGGCAGCGACCCATGGGGCGGCTACCGTGCCGGCTTCGAAGGCAGCACCACGCTCAAGCTGAAGGACTTCGACATCCAGAAGGACCTCGGCCCGGCTTCCCAGGAAGTCGAGCTGATCCTGTCCGTCGAAGGCGTACGCGAGTAATCCGCCGCGGATTTGCTGCGCGTCGGCCAGGCTGTGTTGAACGTGCGTTCGGACTGCTCATTTACACCACGTAAACTCCGCGTCCTCGCCCAATTGCGCCTTGCCTGGCTCTAGCTCGCGAAACCCGTGATCAGTTGTGAGTTTGCAGAAACGAAAAAGCCGGCTTAGCGCCGGCTTTTTCATGGGCAGGTGAAACGCATCAGAGCCTTTTTAGGATCTTTTGAGCTAGAGCCAGGCAAGGCGCAATTGGGCGAGGACGCGGAGTTTACGAGCTGTAAATGAGCAGCCCGAGCCCAATTGCAACGCAGCATGGCCGACGATCAAGAGATCCTAGGCAGGTTCTTTATTCCTGCTCGGATTTGCGCGTAAGCAATGCCGGCTTCTCGCCGCGCGGACGGCTGGCAGCCAGGCTGTCCAGCTGCTCCGGCGTCGGCAGGCGCTCACCCTTGCGGATGATCAGTGGCTGCTTGGTCTGCACGGCAGGCTCCTGGCGCTCCTGGCGCACGTCATCGCGACGTGGACCACCAGCACCGCGGCCCTGGCCGGAGCCGTTACGGCCCTGGCCTTGCGGGCGTTGGCCGCTCTTCGGCTTGCCGCTGCCTTGGCCACCAGCGCCACCCTGGCGTTGTCCCTGGCCCTGACCTTGCGGTTTGCCCTGGCCACGGCCCTGCGCGGGTTGGCCCGGCTGGCCACCGCGACGCGGGTTGGCGCGCCCTTGCGGTTTGGCCGGCACGGGTACGTAGTCCGCGCGGTTGCCAAAGTTGTCGAACTCGTCGTCGAGGAATTCTTCCGGATCACGATTCGGCGGCGGCGTCAGCGGCGCTTTCGGCTCGCGGGTGGCGCGCGGTTCGCGCTGCTCACGCGGAGCACGCGGCTCGCGGCCCTGGCGCGGTTGCTGCTCGCCGCCGCTGGCCTGGCCTTGCGGCTTGAGGCGGTCGCGGCGGTTGTTCGAGCGCTTTTCCTTTTCCACGGCGGCGCCTTCCGGCTTCTTCGCCTCGTGGCGCGGGCGATCGGCGCGCGGCTGGCGCTCCGGGCGCGGGCCGCGCACTTCGGGTTTTTCCACTTCGACGGTGGACGGATCGAAGCCCATGGTGTTGCCGTCGGGGATGCGCTGCTTGGTCATCCGCTCGATGCCCTTGAGCAGCTTCTCCTCGTCCGGCGCCACCAGCGAGATCGCCTCGCCGCTACGCCCGGCACGGCCGGTACGGCCGATGCGGTGCACGTAGTCTTCCTCGACGTTGGGCAGCTCGAAGTTGACCACGTGCGGCAGCTGGTCGATATCCAGGCCGCGGGCGGCGATATCGGTGGCGACCAGGATGCGTACTTCGCCGGCCTTGAAGTCGGCCAGGGCCTTGGTGCGGGCGTTCTGGCTCTTGTTGCCGTGGATCGCCACAGCCGGCAGGCCGTGCTTGTCGAGGTACTCGGCCAGGCGGTTGGCGCCGTGCTTGGTGCGGGTGAACACCAGCACCTGCTCCCATGCGCCCTGGGTGATCAGGTGGGCGAGCAGGGCGCGCTTGTGGCTGGCCGGCAGGCGGAAGATGCGCTGTTCGATGCGCTCTACCGTGGTGTTCGGCGGGGTGACTTCGATGCGTTCCGGGTTGTGCAGCAGCTTGCCGGCGAGGTCGGTGATGTCCTTGGAGAAGGTCGCCGAGAACAGCAGGTTCTGCCGCTGCGCGGGCAGCTTGGCGAGGACCTTCTTCACGTCATGGATGAAGCCCATGTCGAGCATGCGGTCGGCTTCGTCGAGGACGAGGATTTCCACGTGGGACAGGTCGATGGCGCGCTGGTTGGCCAGGTCGAGCAGGCGACCAGGGCAGGCAACCAGGACGTCAACGCCCTTGGCCAGGGCCTGCACCTGCGGGTTCATGCCAACGCCGCCGAAGATGCAGGCGCTGACGAAATGCAAATCACGGGCATACAGCTTGAAGCTGTCGTGCACCTGGGCGGCCAGTTCGCGGGTGGGGGTCAGTACCAGCACGCGCGGTTGTTTGGGGCCGTGGCGCTGTTCGCGGTCCGGGTGACCGTTGGGGAACAGGCGCTCGAGGATCGGCAGGGCGAACCCGCCGGTTTTACCCGTACCCGTCTGAGCCGCCACCATCAGGTCGCGACCTTGCAACGCGGCGGGAATGGCCCGCTGTTGCACCGGTGTGGGTTGGGTGTAGCCGGCGGCTTCGACCGCACGGACTAAAGCCTCGGAGAGACCGAGGGAGGCAAAGGACATGTGAAATCCTGTCTAGTGAGGGCGAAGCCCTATGGGGGTGTATTGCCTGGCTTGAATCACGGCACTGGGGCGCGCAATCCCGACCGGTACTGCTGGCCTCGGGGGCAAGCATCCGGGCGCAAGCCTGGCGGGAGTCCCGAGTATAACAGAGCCAGGCCCTTGCGCAGCTACCTGCCCGTCGGCCGATTCACGGGCGTTGCACGGCAGCAAAAGGAGCATGGGTTGGCTCGGCGTAACGTCTTTGCAGCTTGGCGTAAGCGGCTTCGTGCTTGAAACGACGTAGTTCACGGGCAAAGTCCGCGGCCAGCGTTTGCAGCGCGGGATCGCGGCGCAGGGCCAGGTACAGGCGGTCGCGGCCAAGCTCTTGGGTGTTGTAGCCGAGCTGCTGGCCGAGGCCGAGCTGCGCGGCGAGGAACAATCCGGCGCGGCGATCGTTAACCACCAGGTCGACCCGATTGCGCACCAGTTTGCCGAGGTTGGCTTCGTGGCTCGGCGCCTCCTCGCGGCTGAATAGCTTGGAGCGGCGGAAGGCGCTGTCGTTGTACCAATAGCCGGGCGAAGTGCCGATCAGTAGATCGCGCAGGTCTTCCAGCTGGCGATAGGGGTAGGGCCGGTTACGGGAGAAGAACAGCACGAACTGCACTTCGGACAGCGGCTCCTCGACGAACAGCATCTGCTGCTCGCGCTCGGCCAGGCGGAAGATATCGAGGATGGCATCGGCCTGGCCCTGTTCCAGTGCCAGCAGGCAGCGCTTCCAGGGTAGGAACTGCCACTGTACTTCGATGTCCAGGCGGCGCAGCACTTCGGCGGTGATCTCGTAGTCGAGGCCGGCCGGCTTGCCGTTGTCCTCGTAGACGTAGGGTGCCCAGGCTTCGGTGACCACGCGCAACGGCTCGGCCTGTGCGCCGAAGGCAAGGCCGCTCAGTAATAGCGTGGCAATTAAATGGCGCTGGAATAATGGCATTTCGCCAGAGTAATCAGCTTTTGCCTGATTGAAAAGTGACCATGCGGTCTATTGGTCGGGTGAATGGGCAAGAAAAAGCCGGGCAAGTGCCCGGCTCGTTCAATGCAGCGCAACCTTCAGCGGGGCAGCTTGAGGTTGTTCCAAATCGCCAGGCTCGGCTCGGCCTGGTTCAGGGTGTAGAAGTGCAGGCCGGGTGCGCCGCCCTCTAGCAGGCGTTCGCACATCTCGCTGACCACCTGCTCGCCGAAGCCCTGGATGCTTTGCAGGTCGTCGCCGTAGGCTTCCAGCTGCTTGCGAATCCAGCGTGGGATTTCCGCACCGCAGGCGTCGGAGAAGCGCGCGAGCTTGCTGTAGTTGGTGATCGGCATGATGCCCGGCACGATCGGCAGGTCGACACCCAGCTTGCGCACGCGCTCGACGAAGTAGAAGTAGCAGTCGGCGCTGAAGAAGTACTGGGTGATCGCACTGTTGGCACCGGCCTTGGCCTTGCGCACGAAGTTGGCCAGGTCGTCTTCGAAGCTGCGCGCCTGCGGGTGTACTTCCGGGTAGGCGGCGACTTCGATATGGAAGTGATCACCGGTTTCCGTGCGGATGAACTCGACCAGCTCGTTGGCGTAGCGCAGTTCGCCACTGGCCATGCCCATGCCCGACGGCAGATCGCCACGCAGGGCGACGATGCGGCGGATGCCGGAGTTCTTGTACTGCTGCAGCAGGCTGCGCAGCTCCTCCTTGCTGTCACCGACGCAGGACAGGTGCGGCGCGGTCGGCACTTTCACATCGCCGTCCAGTTGCAGCACGGTGTTGAGGGTGCGATCGCGGGTGGAGCCACCGGCACCGTAGGTGCAGGAGAAGAAATCGGGGTTGTAGGTCGCCAACTGACGGGCGACCGTCATCAGCTTTTCATGCCCGGCTTCGGTCTTGGTGGGGAAGAACTCGAAGCTGTAACGGCGTTCTTGACTCATTGCAGATTCCCTTTAGCGGCAGGCCGCCAGTGCGCGAGTCACTGGCGGCCTGAGGCTCACAGCATGCGGCTGCTTAGTAGCGGTAGGCTTCCGGCTTGAACGGGCCTTCCACGGTCACGCCGATGTACTCGGCCTGCTTGGCGGTCAGCTGGGTGACCACGCCGCCGAAACCGCGGACCATTTCCAGGGCCACTTCTTCGTCGAGCTTCTTCGGCAGCACTTCCACGGTCAGACGCTCGGCTTTCTGCGCGGCTGGCAGGTCGGCGAACTTCTGACCGTAGAGGAAGATCTGCGCCAGCACCTGGTTGGCGAAGGAGCCGTCCATGATCCGGCTCGGGTGGCCGGTGGCGTTGCCCAGGTTGACCAGGCGGCCTTCGGCCAGCAGGATCAGGTAGTCGTCGTTGCGCGGATCGAAGTCACCAGCGCCGGTGCGGTGGATCTTGTGCACCTGCGGTTTGACCTCTTCCCAGGCCCAGGTCTTGCGCATGAAGGCGGTGTCGATCTCGTTGTCGAAGTGACCGATGTTGCACACCACGGCGCGCTTCTTCAGGGCCTTGAGCATGCCGGCGTCGCAGACGTTGACGTTACCGGTGGTGGTGACGATCAGGTCGATCTTGCCCAGCAGGTCGCGGTCGACGCTGGCTTCAGTGCCATCGTTGATACCGTTCTTGTACGGCGAAACCACTTCGAAACCGTCCATGCAGGCCTGCATGGCGCAGATCGGGTCGATCTCGGTCACTTTGACGATCATGCCTTCCTGACGCAGCGACTGCGCGGAGCCCTTGCCCACGTCGCCGTAGCCGATGACCAGGGCCTGCTTGCCCGACAACAGGTGGTCGACGCCGCGCTTGATGGCGTCGTTGAGGCTGTGACGGCAGCCGTACTTGTTGTCGTTCTTGCTCTTGGTCACCGAGTCGTTGACGTTGATCGCCGGGATTTTCAGGGTGCCGGCTTTCAGCATGTCAAGCAGGCGGTGCACGCCGGTGGTGGTTTCCTCGGTCACGCCGTGGATCTTGTCCAGCATGGCCGGGTAGCGCTCGTGGATGATCTGGGTCAGGTCGCCGCCGTCGTCGAGGATCATGTTGGCATCCCACGGCTGGCCATCCTTGAGGATGGTCTGCTCGATGCACCACTCGTACTCTTCTTCGGTCTCGCCTTTCCAGGCGTAGACCGGGATGCCGGCGGCGGCGATGGCGGCAGCGGCCTGATCCTGAGTCGAGAAGATGTTGCAGGACGACCAGCGCACTTCGGCACCGAGGGCGATCAGGGTTTCGATCAGCACGCCGGTCTGGATGGTCATGTGGATGCAGCCGATGATCTTCGCGCCTTTCAGCGGCTGTTCGCCGGCGTATTTGCTGCGCAGGCCCATCAGGGCAGGCATTTCCGATTCGGCGATGATCAGTTCACGACGGCCCCAGGCAGCCAGGGAAATGTCGGCGACTTTGAAATCATTAAAAGCAGCGCTCATGCAAAAGCTCTCCATTCGTTGTCTGCGAATGGGCGCCGTTGATGCGTATGGTTAACGCCCTGTCCGAGCCTGACATGTTCTCTATGGTTGAGAGCATGCTGCAGCGCCCCTCAGACAGGTGGCGGGAGCGACCGGAGCTGTGCCGGCCACGTGAAGCTTGGCGATTATAGCCAGCTGCGCAGGCAAGCCCAAGGCTTTCCGTCGCTTATCCGCAGTCTGTGGCGACCTGCGGCAATTGCCCTACTTGGCCGTGGCCCGTTGTGTGGCGATACTGGCGGCCCTTTTTCAGTTTGTCCGCGTTCACCATGAAAGCCCAAAGTCTGTTGCTGCTGTGTGTGTGTGCCCTGCTCGTTGCCTGTGGTGGTGTCGATCCCGATTCGCCGCAGGGCAAGCGCCAGACCCTGTTCAAGCAGATGCTGAAGACCAGCGAAGACCTCGGCGGCATGTTGCGTGGGCGCCTGGCGTTCGACGCGCCGCGCTTTGCCCAGGGCGCCCAGCAGCTCGATGAACTGTCGCGCCAGCCCTGGCAGCATTTCCCGCAGATTGCCGAAAGCGAGCGCAGCAGTGCCAAGCCCGAAGTGTGGCAGGAGCAGCAACGCTTCCAGCAACTGGCCCGTGAGCTGGAAGCGGCTACGGCGGCATTGCGCACGGCCAGCACGCAACAGCCGCTGACGGCGCAGACCGTGGCGCCGCTGGTGCAGCGTGTGGAGGACAGCTGCGAAACCTGCCACAAGGCGTTTCGCGCGTATTGATCTAAAACCCTTTCACCCCGG
This sequence comes from Aquipseudomonas guryensis, assembly GCF_014164785.1. Classification (GTDB taxonomy): domain Bacteria; phylum Pseudomonadota; class Gammaproteobacteria; order Pseudomonadales; family Pseudomonadaceae; genus Aquipseudomonas; species Aquipseudomonas guryensis. The sequence continues at coordinate 1,352,871 of NZ_JACJFN010000001.1, forward strand.
CCGCGTGCAGACGCTGACGCAGAGCCTGCACGTCCGGGTGCTGGAAGAACGCCACCAGCTGTGCCGCACGCTGCGGGCCAATACCATTGAACGTGTCCCAGGCTTGCGCATCGCGCGCGGCCAGCGTGTCCCAGTCAGCACCCAATGGTGCTGCGCCGCTGGTGGGTAAGCCGAGGGCTTTGAGCCACTGGGCGAAGGGGCGGTGCCGGGCGCTGGCGAAGCTTTGCTGCAGCTGGCTCGCGCTGCGTGCGCCGAAGCCTGGCGTGCGGGCCAGTTCGGTTTCGTCCAGATCGAGCCAGGCGAGCAGGTTGGGCAGCTTTTCCGCCTGCTGCAGCTTGGCCCAGGTTCCTGGGCCGACGCCCGCCAGCTGCAGCCCTTGCTTGCCGCTGAGCCAGGCCAGGCGGGCGCTGAACTGGCTGGTGCAGTAAGGGCTGGGCTGCCAGCAACTCAGGGCGTGATAGGCGGCGGGATCGGGGCTAGCCAGCACTGGTCGCTCGGCGCTGCGCCAGACCACGCCGTCCAGGCGCGGGATGGTCAGGCCGGCGAGGGTGATCGCCACCTGATCGCCGGGGCGGATATCCAGGGCCTGCCAGCGCTGCAGCGAACCCAGGCTGACGCGCTGGATGCTGCGTTGCTCCAGGCGCACCGGCTGCAGTTGCAGCACCGGGGTGATGCGCCCACTACGGCCGATCTGGAAGTGCACGTCGCGCACCTGGGCCAGGGCCTGGCTGAGTGGATATTTCCAGGCCGCGGCCCACTGCGGCGGTTCGGCGGCCCAACTGCTGCCGGGTGGCCGCCGGCCCTGGCGCAGCACCACGCCGTCGCTGGCGAACGGCAGTGGGCTGCGGTACCAGTGCGCGCGCCAGTGACTGGCCTGCTGCAGATTAGTGATGGGCAGGGTCAGCTCGGCGCTGTCGGCGAAGCCAAGGGCGCGCAAGCCCTGCAGGCGTTCGCCCATGCTGCTCGGGCCATTGGCCCAGTCCCAGACGAATAGGCTGATCTGCGCGGTGGTGGCGGCGTCCAGCTGGTGGCGCTGCAGCGCCCCCGCCACCTGGTTGCGCGCCGTGCCGGTGCCGACCTGAGCCTGCACATGGCTGGGCAGGCGCCAGTACAGCTCGCCCTGCAGGATCAGTTCATCCTTGCGTGGCAGCTGTTGCGGGATGGCGGCGATCAGCCGCGCCTGGGCGGTCCAGTCCTGGCCGCGTTGTCCGTCGCCACGGCTGATGGCCTGTTGCAGGAGGCCGTCGCGGTAGTGCAGGGTCACGGCCACGCCATCTACCTTGGGCTGGACCCACAGCTCGCTACGGCCTTGTAGCCACTGCTGCACGGCCTGCTCGTCGCGCAGTTTGTGCAGGCCGGTGTGGGCGATGGGGTGAGGTTGGGTGCCGGGCGGGCCGAGGTTGGCGCGCAGGTCGAGCGGTGCCTGCTGCGGGAAGCACTGTTGCCAGTCCTGCAGACGCTCGCGAGCCTGGTCGTAGAGTTCGTCGCTGACCGGCGAATGGCCCTGTTGGTGGTAGGCCAGATCCCAGGTTTTGAGTTGCTGCTGCAGGGTGGTCAGCTCGGCGCTGGCACGGCTGGCGGACCAGTCGGGGCAGGGGGTGGCGAGCAGCGGGCAGGCGAGGCAATAGAGGGATAACGCGATCCAGCGTGGCATCTTGAGCATCCTTGCTCGGTGGTTGAACCGGCAAGCCTAGATCAAGTCGCTGCAACTGGCTGGGCCGTACCCGCCAGGCAGGACGCTTGGCGGGTACGGTGACGGCACAATATCAGCCAGCCGGCTGCTGCTGGGTGATGCAGTGGATATTGCCGCCGCCGAGGAGGATCTCGCGGCCCGGCACCATCACCACACGGTGCTCGGGGAACAGGCGTTGCAGGATGGTGCGCGCTTCCTCGTCCTTGGGGTCGTCAAAGCTCGGCGCGATGATGCCGCCGTTGACGATCAGGAAGTTGACGTAGGAGCCGGCCAGGCGCACCGCGGGGCTGCGTTCCTGGGTACCGGCGACCAGGTCGACGCCAGCGCACTCTTCCGCGGTGGCGTACAGCGGGCCGGGAATCGGCATCTTGTGCACGACGAAGGCGCGGCCCTTGGCGTCCCGGGCGTTTTCCAGCACGCGCATAGCGGCCTGGCAGCGTGGGTAGTTGGGGTCGTTGACATCGTCGGTCCAGGCCAGCAGTACTTCGCCCGGGCGCACGTAGCAGCAGAAATTGTCGACGTGGCCATTGGTCTCGTCGTTGTACAGGCCGTCTGGTAGCCAGATCACCGTATCGATGGCCAGGTGCGTGCGCAGCATGTCTTCGATCTGCTCGCGGCTCAGGTGCGGATTACGGTTGCGGTTGAGCAGGCATTCTTCGGTGGTGATCAGGGTGCCTTCGCCGTCGACATGGATCGAGCCGCCTTCCAGCACGAAGCCTTCGGTGCGGTAGCGGTCGACGCGCTCGATCTCGAGGATCTTGCTGGCCACCTGGTCGTCACGCTGCCACGGCGCATAGAGGCCGCCGTCGAAGCCACCCCAAGCGTTGAAGCCCCAGTCCACACCGCGCACGCCGCCCTGGTCGTTGATCACGAAGGTTGGCCCGGTGTCGCGCACCCAGGCGTCGTCGGTAGTGATTTCCACCAGGCGGATATTGCCGTGGTCGAGGCGCGCGCGGGCGTTCTCGTACTGGCCGGCGGAGACACAGACGGTCACCGGTTCGAATTCGGCGATGGCCTTGGCCACTGCAGTGAAGGCGGCTTGCGCCGGCTTGCCGCCGAGGCGCCAGTTGTCCGGACGCTCGGGCCAGACCATCCAGGCCTGGCGCTGGGTTTCCCACTCGGCTGGCATGCGGAAGCCATCGGCGCGTGGGGTGCTGGTGAGAGTGGTCATCGGGTCTACCTATGTATGAGCTGTTGCAGGAGCCAGTCGGCTGGCTCCTGGGGGGAACGTTAGGACTCTAGGCTGCCGTCGAGAGTTTTCAACGGGCCGTACAGGTTCGGCCGGCGGTCACGGAAGCTGCCCCAGGCGCTGCGGATATGTTCCAGCTGGTCCAGATCGAAGCGGTGCACCAGGATACCTTCCTCCGTCTCACCCAGTTCCTCGACTTTCTTGCCGAACTGGTCGGCGATGAAGGAGGAACCGTAGAAGTTGATGTGGTAACCGTCCTGGTCTTCGCGGCCGATACGGTTGGACGCTACCAGCGGCATCAGGTTGGCGCCAGCGTGACCTTGTTGCACGCGCTGCCAGTGATCGCGCGAGCTGATGCTAGGGTCATGCGGCTCGCTGCCGATGGCGGTCGGGTAGAACAGGATCTCCGCACCGAGCAGGGCCATGCTGCGCGCGGCCTCGGGGAACCACTGGTCCCAGCAGATGCCCACGCCGATCTTGGCGTAGCGGGTGTTCCACACCTTGAAGCCGGTGTCGCCCGGGTTGAAGTAGTACTTCTCATGGTAGCCGGGGCCGTCCGGGATGTGGCTTTTCCGATAAATACCGAGGTTGCTGCCGTCGGCATCGATGATCGCGATGCTGTTGAAACGGGCGCGCCCGGCCAGTTCGTAGAAGCTGATCGGCAGCACCACCTGCAGTTCCTTGGCGACTTGCTGGAAGTGCCGGATGGCCGGGTTTTCTTCCGTCGCGGTGGCCAGCTGCAGGTAGTCCGGGTTGGGCTTCTGGCAGAAGTAGGGGGTCTCGAACAGCTCCTGGATCAGGATGATCTGCGCACCTTCGGCAGCAGCTTGGCGCACCAGTTTCTCGGCATTGGCGATATTCGCGGCGCTGTCCCAGGAACAGGCCATCTGGGTGGCGGCGACGGTAACGATACGCGACATGAAACACCTCGTAGCAGCGTTGAGAAGGTCGTCTGCAATCGGCAGCGACCTGTGACTGTGCCGTGGTGTGCATCACCATCCGGCAGTGGATGATCAATTTATATCCGATAAAAATCGGCTTAGGAAGTTGTTTTTAGCCTTTGTAGGCAAAAATAGCCGATTTATATCGAATTAAATCCGGATTTATGGCCGAGCAAAACCAGGCCGAGACACTGGGCTGCGGGCTGGGCGGTGGATGGCGGAGGTGCGGGTGGTGGCGCTTCAGCTTAGCGGCAGGCGGCGCTTGGGCAGGGCGGGCGGCAGGTAGAGGCCGAGGTAGGCGTCGAACACGCGCATGCCTTCTTCGGCCAGGCGCGGGGTGATCACGCCGTGCAGTTGCACCGAGCGGGCGTAGACGCGATCACCCAGCTCCATGGCCAGGGCAAACACGTCGATGTCCTCCGGCAGCTGTGGCAGCGGGAAATGCCGCTCGAACAGGGCCTGCATCAGGCGACCCAGTTCCAGGTCATGCTGGCGGTCGGCCTGCACTACTTCGGCCAGGCCATGCTGGGCGAGGATCAGCTGGCGCGCGGCGCTGTCGCGGGCGTAGATGGCCAGCATGCGTTGTTCGACGACACGCGACAGGTCGCGCCAATCCTGCAGCTCGGCATGCGCCACCGGTTGCAGCAGGCAGTCGCGGAAGGCGGCGTGGATGTCGGCGGTCAACGCTTCGAGCAGCGCCGGTACGCTGGCGAAGAAGTGGTAGACGGAGGACGGCGGAATCTCCGCGCGCTCGGCCACGCTGTAGATCGACAGGCCGTTGAAACCCTGTTCGCGGAGCAGCGCGCGGGCCGCGTCGAGGATCAGGGCGATGCGCGCCTGGCTGCTGGCGCGGGGTTTACGGGGGCTGGCGGTGCGGGTCATGCCGGACTCCTGTCCTGAGGAGGCGCTATTGGACGCCAGACAGACAGGGGAGGCAAGTCGCGGGTGGGGCGACCGGGGCGACAGTGCCCCGGCAGCTCAGCGGATTACAGCGGGGCCGCGGCCCTGGTGCCATCGCGGAAGCGTGTCCAGACCTCGTCGCGGGTACTTTTCAGCTTGTCCGGCAGCGGCACCAGGGCGAACAGGCGGCGCTTGGTATCGCGGTCCGGATACAGGCCGGGCTGGTCGCGCAAGGCCGGGTCGAGGAACTCGCGGGCATCGGCGTTGGCGCTCGGGTAGAGGGTTTCCTCGGTGATCTTCGCCGCCACCTGCGGTTGCATCAGGTAGTCGATGAACTTGTGCGCGAGGTCGGCGCGGCGGGCGCTGCTGGGGATCACCAGATTGTCGATAAACAGCGAAGAGCCTTCTTCCGGCACCACGAACTGCACCGGCTGGCCGGCATCGGCGGCGGCCAGGGCGTCGCCGACCCAGGCCACGGCGACGCACAGCTTGCCCTGGTTGAGGTCGTCGATATAGCGCTCGCTGTCGACGTAGCGCAGGTTCGGACGCAGGCCGTCGAGGATCGCGCCGGCCTTGCGGATGCGCCCCGGCGAGCTGTTGCTGAGGCTGCGCCCCTGATAGTTCATCAGGCCATAGAGCAATTCGTCAGGAGCATCCAGCACGCTGATGCCGCAGGTGCTCAGAAGGCTGCTCTGGGCCGGATCGAACAGCAGGCTCCAGCTGTGCGGCAGCGTGCCGCCAAGGGCGGCGGTAGCTTGCGGGGTGTTGATGGCCAGACCGACTGCACCCCACAGGTAAGGTGCGGCATAGCGGTTGTTGGGGTCAACGGCGGCCAACTTGTTGAGCAGTTGCTTGTCGAGGTGCTTGCGGTTGGGCAGGCGGCTGAAATCCAGCGGCTGCAGCTTGCCGGCGCGGATCAGCGCGGGTAGCTCGTCGTGGGAGGGGACGGCAACATCGATGGCGAGATCGCTGGCCAGTGCCTGGTCCAGTTCTTCGTCAGTGCTGAAGGTGTGGTACTCGACTTCGATCCCGGTTTCCTTAGTGAAGTCGGCCAGCACCTGGGGCGCGATGTAGTCGTTCCAGTTGTAGACCCGGATGCTGTCGGCGGCGACCGCCAGTCCGGGAGATAACGCCAGCAACAGCGGAGCAAGAACGCGAAACATGACGACCTCCTTGGTGTGATGGGGGCAATGCAGCAAGCAAAGCTTCGCCAGACCACGTACGGGGAGTGGCGTAATCAGGGCAACACGGGCAGCAGATAAAAAGACGCCGGCTAAAGCCGGCGTCGGGGGTGGTTCTTATACGGTGTGCAGGTACCAGTTGTATTCGAGGTCGGAGATGGTGGTCTCGAACTCTTCCAGCTCGGCTTCCTTACAGGCAACGAAGATGTCGATGTAATCCGGGCTGATGTACTTGTTCAGCACTTCACTGTCGTCCAGCTCGCGCAGGGCATCGCGCAGGTTGTTCGGCAGGCTCTGTTCCAGCTGCTCGTAGGAGTTACCTTCGATCGGCTCGCCCGGCTCGATCTTGTTGGTCAGGCCGTGGTGAATACCGGCGAGGATCGACGCCATCATCAGGTACGGGTTGGCGTCGGCACCGGCGACGCGGTGTTCGATGCGTACCGAGTCCGGGCTGCCGTTGGGCACGCGGACGGCCACGGTGCGGTTGTCGATACCCCAGCTCGGCGCGTTGGGCACATAGAACTGTGCACCGAAGCGGCGGTAAGAGTTGACGTTGGGGCAGAGGAAGGCCATCGATGCCGGCATGGTTTCCAGAACGCCGCCGATGGCGTGACGCAGCAGATCACTCTGCAGCGGGTCGTCGGTGGTGAAGATGTTCTTGCCGGTGGTCTTGTCGAGCAGCGAGATGTGTACGTGCAGACCGTTGCCTGCCTGGCCCGGGTAGGGCTTGGCCATGAAGGTGGTGTCCATTTCATGGTCGTAGGCAATGTTCTTGATCAGGCGCTTGAGCAGCAGGGCGTAGTCGCAGGCCTTGATCGCATCGTTGGTGTGATGCAGGTTGACTTCGAACTGTGCCGGGGCGCTTTCCTTGACGATGGCATCGGCTGGAATGTCTTGTTCCTTGGCCGCTTCCAGCATGTCTTGCAGGCAGTCGACGTATTCGTCGAGGTCGTCGATCAGGTACACCTGGGTGGAGATCGGGCGCTTGCCGGACAGCGGCGAGCGCGGCGGCTGCGGGCGGCCGTTCACGTTCTCCTGGTCGATCAGGTAGAACTCCAGCTCGAAGGCGGCACAGATGGTCAGGTTCATCTCGTCGAACTTGGCCACCACCTGGCGCAGCACTTCGCGCGGGTCAGCGAAGAATGGACGGCCATCGAGCTCGTGCATGGTCATCAGCAGCTGCGCGGTGGGGCGCTTCTGCCAGGGCTCGTTGCACAGGGTATTGGGGATCGGGAAGCAGATGCGGTCGGCGTCGCCGATGTCCAGGCCAAGGCCGGAGCTTTCGACAGTGGAACCGTTGATATCGAGGGCAAATAGAGAAGCGGGCAGGTTGATGCCCTTTTCGTACACTTTATGCAGGCTGTTACGGTCGATGCGCTTGCCGCGTACCACGCCGTTCATGTCTGCAATAAGAAGGTCGACGAACAGGACCTCAGGATGTTCCTTAAGGAACGCGTTCGCTTCGTTGAGCTGAACGGCACGCGGGGGTACCGACATGATGCAACACCTTTTTTGTTAAAAATTTCAATCATGCGTTCGCACAGGTGTGAGTCAATCTTAAACACCCTGTGCTGTCAATAGTTGACCATTCTGCCCTGAAATGGGGCTCGATGGCCAGTTTTGGGGCGTTTCAGGGCTGGTGTAGGTTGTTTTTGGCCTTGCCTGGCGCGGCGCTCAGTGGCCTGTGTTCAATTTTTTACAGCCCTATTGTGTTAAAAATCGAACAAGGCTAATCTCGGCCTCAACCTAATAACAGCAATAAAACAGGTGTCCCATGTCGCGCCTGCCGTTAATCGGCGTAACCGCCTGCACCAAGCAGGTAGGCCTGCACCTCAACCACATCGCTGGCGACAAATATGTCCGCGCAGTCGCTGTTGGCGCCGGCGGTTTACCGCTGGTGATCCCATCGCTCGGTGAGCTGATTGATCAGCCGACCCTGCTAGCCAGTCTAGACGGCCTGCTGTTTACCGGCTCGCCGTCGAACGTCGAACCGCATCACTATAGCGGCCCGGCCAGTGAGCCCGGCACGCCCCATGATCCCTATCGCGACCAGACCACACTGCCCCTGATTCGTGATGCAGTGGCGGCCGGTATCCCGGTGCTCGGCATTTGCCGCGGCTTCCAGGAAATGAACGTGGCCTTTGGCGGCACCCTGCACCAGAAGGTGCACGAGGTTGCCGGGATGATGGATCACCGTGAGCCGGCCGAGCAGCCGGTTGAGGTGCAATACGCTCCACGCCACTCGCTGCAGGTGCAGCCGGGTGGCCTTCTCGCCGGCCTCGGCTTGCCGGACGAGATTCAAGTCAATTCCATTCATGGCCAGGGCGTTCAGCGTCTGGCGCCGGGCCTTCGCGTAGAAGCACTGGCGCCTGACGGGTTGATCGAAGCCTTCTCCGTCGAAGGTGCGCCAAGCTTTGCGCTCGGGGTGCAATTCCACCCGGAGTGGCAGGTACGATCCAACCCGAATTATCTCGCCATCTTCCAGGCCTTTGGTGAGGCTTGCAGGAAGAGGGCGGGGCAACGCTGAGTAGGTGAGGCAACCGGCAGGCGAAACTGGGAGGTTTCGCTAGGCTTTACCGGTCCGCAGAAGCCGCTCTACAACCCTGAGGTCTTTATGACTACCAAGCTGGACCAGCTCACAAGCTGGTTGAAAGAACGCAAAATCACCGAAGTTGAATGTCTGATCAGCGATCTTACCGGGATTGCCCGTGGCAAGATTTCGCCGACCAACAAGTTCCTCGACGAGAAGGGCATGCGCCTCCCCGAGAGTGTGCTGCTGCAGACCGTTACCGGCGACTACGTCGAGGACGACATCTATTACGAGCTGCTCGACGAGGCGGACATCGACATGTTCTGCCGCCCGGACGAGAACGCCGTGTTCCTCGTGCCCTGGGCCATCGAGCCGACTGCGATGGTGATTCACGACACCTTCGACAAGCAGGGCAACCCGATCGAGCTGTCGCCGCGCAACATCCTCAAGAACATCCTCAAGCTGTACGCAGCCAAGGGCTGGAAGCCGATCGTCGCGCCGGAGATGGAGTTTTATCTGACCAAGCGCAACAGCGACCCGGACTTCCCGCTGGTGGCGCCAATGGGTCGCTCCGGTCGCCCGGAAGTTGGTCGTCAGTCGTTCTCCATCGACGCGGCCAACGAATTCGATCCGCTGTTCGAAGACGTCTACGACTGGTGCGAGCTGCAGGACCTGGACCTCGATACGCTGATCCACGAAGACGGCCCGGCGCAGATGGAAATCAACTTCCGTCACGGCGATGCCCTGCACCTGGCCGACCAGATCACCGTGTTCAAGCGCACCATGCGCGAAGCCGCGCTCAAGCACGATGTCGCGGCCACCTTTATGGCCAAGCCGATCACCGATCAGCCGGGCAGCGCCATGCACATCCACCAGAGTGTGGTGGACGTGAATACTGGCAAGAACCTGTTCTCCAACGATGACGGCAGCATGAGCGAACTGTTCATGCACCACATCGGTGGCCTGCAGAAGTACATCCCCGAGCTGTTGCCGCTGTTCGCGCCGAACGTCAACTCGTTCCGCCGCTTCCTGCCGGACACCTCGGCGCCGGTGAACGTCGAGTGGGGCGAAGAGAACCGTACCGTGGGCCTGCGCGTGCCGGAAGCCACGCCGCAGAACCGCCGCGTGGAAAACCGCCTGGCCGGTGCCGACGCCAACCCGTACCTGGTGCTGGCAGCTTCCTTGCTGTGCGGCTACATCGGCATGGTCGAAGGCATCCAGCCGAGCGCGCCGGTCAAAGGCCGTGGCTACGAGCGGCGCAACCTGGCCCTGCCGGTGACCATCGAAAGCGCCCTGGAGCGCATGGAAGCCTGCAAGGACGCCGAGAAATACCTGGGTGCGAAATTCGTCCGCGGCTATGTCGCGGTCAAGCGTGCCGAGCATGAAAACTTTAAGCGGGTGATCAGCTCCTGGGAACGCGAGTTCCTGCTGCTCTCCGTCTGATCGGGTCGGGTGCCGGCGGCTTAGTCGCCGGCACCCTGCCGATTGCGCAATCCTGAGGTGAATGATGACGAACCAAGTGAACAACCCGAAAACCCGCGAGTGGCAGGCCATGAGCCGTGAGCACCACCTTGCGCCGTTCAGCGACTACCAGCAGCTGCACGAAAAGGGCCCGCGCATTGTGACCAAGGCCGACGGTGTCTACCTCTGGGACAGCGAAGGCAACAAGATTCTCGACGGCATGGCCGGTCTCTGGTGCGTCGCCGTCGGTTACGGCCGCGAAGAGCTGGTCGAGGCGGCAGCCAAGCAGATGCGTGAGCTGCCGTTCTACAACACCTTCTTTATGACGGCGCACCCGCCGGTGCTGGAACTGGCCAAGGCGATCGCCGCGATCGCGCCGGAAGGCATGAACCATGTGTTCTTCACCGGCTCCGGCTCCGAAGGCAACGACACCATGCTGCGCATGGTCCGTCACTACTGGGCGTGCAAGGGCCAGCCGAACAAGAAAGTCATCATCAGTCGCCACAATGGCTACCACGGCTCCACCGTGGCCGGCGCCAGCCTGGGCGGCATGAAGTACATGCATGAGCAGGGCGACCTTCCGATCCCCGGCATCGTGCACATCCCGCAACCGTACTGGTTTGGCGAGGGTGGCGACATGAGCCCGGACGAGTTCGGTATCTGGGCCGCCGATCAGCTGGAAAAGAAAATTCTCGAAGTCGGCGAAGACAATGTCGCCGCCTTCCTCGCCGAGCCGATCCAGGGCGCGGGTGGCGTGATCATTCCGCCGGATACCTACTGGCCGCGTATCCGCGAGATCCTCGCCAAGTACGACATTTTGTTTGTGGCCGACGAAGTGATCTGTGGCTTCGGCCGCACCGGCGAGTGGTTCGGTAGCGATTACTACGGTAACAAGCCGGACCTGATGACCATCGCCAAGGGCCTGACCAGCGGCTACGTGCCCATGGGCGGCCTGATTGTCGGTGACAAGGTGTTTCAGACGATCAATGCCGGCGGTGACTTCAACCACGGTTTCACCTATTCCGGGCACCCGGTGGCGGCAGCCGTCGGCCTGGAAAACATCCGCATCCTGCGCGAAGAAAAGATCATCGAGCGGGTAAAGGCAGAAACGGCACCATACTTGCAAAAGCGTCTACGTGAACTGGCGGATCATCCGCTGGTGGGCGAAGTCCGCGGTGTGGGCATGCTCGGCGCCATCGAATTGGCAAAGAACAAGCAGACCCGTGAACGTTTCCCGAGCGAGACCGGTGTCGGCATGATCTGCCGTACCCATTGCTTCGAGAATGGACTGATCATGCGCGCCGTTGGCGACACCATGATCATCGCGCCGCCACTGGTAATCAGCAAAAGTGAGATCGATGAGCTGATCGAAAAAGCACGCAAGTGCCTCGATCTCACCGCACGTGCAGTATTGGTCTGAGGCTTGAGCGACACGCCAGACCTTGCCAGACTGCATGGTGCGTAGGCCAGGCTCACCGGAGGGTGCGTCGCTAAGGTGACGCAGCCCCGGATACTTCAAACGACAATGGAGCTAACCCGCATGATCAAGACCTTCGGTAAAACTTTGCTTGCCATGACCCTGGCAGGCGCCGTGGCCGGCATGGCGCAGGCTGACGACAAGGTATTGCACGTTTACAACTGGTCGGACTACATCGCCCCGGAAACCCTGGACAAGTTCACCAAGGAAACCGGCATCAAGGTCGTCTACGACGTGTTCGACAGTAACGAAGTGCTGGAAGCCAAGCTGCTGGCTGGCAGTTCCGGTTACGACATCGTCGTACCGTCCAACCCGTTCCTGGCCAAACAGATCAAGGCGGGCGTGTTCCAGAAACTGGACAGGTCCAAGCTGCCCAACTGGAAAAACCTCGATACCAACCTGCTGACCGCACTGGATCCGAGCGATCCGGGCAACCAGTACTCGATTCCCTATATGTGGGGCACCATCGGCATCGGTTACAACGTCGACAAGGTCAAAGCGGCCCTGGGTGACAACCCGCCGGTGGATTCCTGGGACCTGGTGTTCAAGCCAGAGAACATGGAAAAGCTCAAAGGCTGTGGCGTGTCCTTCCTCGATTCGCCGACCGAAATTCTCCCGGCCGCCCTCAACTACCTGGGCTTCAAGCCGGATAGCACCGATGCGGGCGAGCTGAAGAAAGCCGAAGAACTGTTCATGTCGGTGCGTTCTTCCACCGGCTACTTCCACAGCTCCAAGTACATCGGCGACCTGGCCAACGGCAACATCTGCGTGGCCATCGGCTACTCGGGTGACCTGTACCAGTCCAAGTCGCGCGCCGAAGAAGCCAAGAACGGCGTGAACATCCTCTACAGCATCCCGAAAGAAGGTGCTGGCAGCTTCTTCGACATGCTCGCCGTACCGGCTGACGCGAAGAACGTCGAGGGTGCCCATGCCTTCCTGAACTTCCTGATGAAGCCGGAAATCATGGCCGAGATCACCAACTTCGTGCAGTTCCCCAATGGCAACGCGGCGGCTACCCCGCTGGTTGACGAGGCGATCCGCAACGACCCAGGCATCTACCCGGATGCCGCGACCATGGCCAAGATCTACACCTTCCCGGATCTGCCGGCCAAGGTACAACGCAACATGACTCGTAGCTGGACCACCATCAAGTCCGGCAAGTAAGCAACAACAGCGACACCCTCCGGCGGGTGCTCCCGCCGGAGACCCGCCAGGAGGCTCATGTGCCATTTCCGTCTACCGTTCCACACGAGCCCCACACAGCTCCGTGCGCGGGCGGCTGGGCGATTGGTCGGAGTTTCAGGGAGCCATTGTCAGGGACTGGCAGAACCCGTTTTCAAGCCCCTGGTCGTGCGTAACGGCCTGAATAGCAACAATAAAGAGGACTGACGTGTGCGAGTATCCATCCGCAAAACCCTGATCACCACAGCGGTTACCCTGGGCATCGCCGGCGCCGCACAGGCTGCACCGACCGTGCATATCTACAACTGGAGTGACTACATCGGCGAGACCACCCTGGCCGACTTCAAGGCCGCCACGGGTATCGAGCCGGGCTACGACGTGTTCGACTCCAACGAAACCCTGGAAGGCAAGTTGCTCGCAGGCCGTTCCGGTTACGACCTGGTGGTGCCGTCCAACCATTTCCTCGGCAAGCAGATCAAGGCTGGCGCATTCCAGAAGCTTGACCGCTCGCTGCTGCCGAACTGGCAGAACCTCGATCCCCTGCTGCTCAAGCAGCTGGAAACCAACGATCCAGGCAATCAGTATTCCGTCCCCTACCTGTGGGGCACCAACGGCATCGGCTACAACGTCGAGAAGATCAAGGCTGTGCTGGGCGTCGACAAAATCGACTCCTGGGCCACCGTCTTCGAGCCGGAAAACATCAAGAAACTCAGCGCCTGTGGCGTCGCCTTCCTCGACTCCGGCGATGAAATGATCCCGGCCGTGCTCAAGTACATGGGCCTGCCCGCCAGCAGCACCAACCCCGATGACTACAAGCAGGCAGAAGCGAAGCTGATGGCCGTACGCCCGTACGTGACCTACTTCCACTCCTCCAAGTACATCGGTGACCTGGCCAACGGTGACATCTGCGTAGCCGTCGGCTACTCGGGCGACATCATGCAAGCCGCCGACCGTGCCGACGAAGCCGGCAAGGGCGTGCAGATCGCCTACAGCATTCCCAAGGAAGGCTCCAACCTGTGGTTCGACATGATGGCCATCCCGGCTGACGCGAAGAACGTCAAGGAAGCCCACGCCTTCATCAACTACATGCTCGACCCGGCGGTGATCGCCAAGGTCAGCGACTATGTCGGCTATGCCAACCCGAACCCCAAGGCCGGTGCGCTGATGGATCAGGAAGTACGCAACGACGAGTCCGTTTACCCGCCGCAGGCCGTTCTGGATAATTTGTTCATCCAGGCCGAGTTGCCACCGAAAGTACAGCGCCTGATGACCCGCAGCTGGACCAAGGTCAAATCTGGTAAGTGAGTCTTTTGCCCGGCCCGCGTGGCCGGGTTCCAATGTTCCAGGAGTTTTGCAAATGGCCGTTGCCTCCAGCGCCTACAAGAAAGCCCTCGAGGGCAACCAGCAACCGAAAGAAGTGCTGGTTAAAATCGATCGCGTAACGAAGAAGTTCGACGAGACCATCGCCGTCGATGACGTTTCGCTGACCATCAACAAAGGCGAGATCTTCGCCCTGCTCGGCGGCTCCGGCTCCGGCAAGTCGACCCTGCTGCGCATGCTCGCCGGCTTCGAGCGGCCGACCGAAGGGCGCATCCTGCTCGATGGTGTGGACATCACCGACATGCCGCCCTACGAGCGGCCGATCAACATGATGTTCCAGTCCTATGCACTGTTCCCGCACATGACTGTGGCGCAGAACATCGCCTTCGGCCTCAAGCAGGATGGCCTGCCCAAGGCCGAGATCGACGAGCGTGTGGCCGAGATGCTCAAGCTGGTGCACATGACCCAGTACGCTCGCCGCAAGCCGCACCAGCTGTCCGGTGGCCAGCGTCAGCGCGTGGCCCTGGCCCGTTCGCTGGCCAAGCGTCCCAAGCTGCTGCTGCTCGACGAACCGATGGGTGCTTTGGACAAGAAGCTGCGTTCGCAGATGCAGCTTGAGCTTGTCGAGATCATCGAGCGGGTCGGCGTAACCTGCGTCATGGTGACCCACGACCAGGAAGAGGCCATGACAATGGCCCAGCGCATTTCCATCATGCACCTCGGCTGGATCGCCCAAACCGGCAGCCCGATCGACATCTATGAAACCCCGGCCAGCCGGCTGGTCTGCGAGTTCATTGGCAACGTCAACCTGTTCGACGGGGTGATCACCACCGACGAAACCGACCACGCCATCATCAGCTGCCCGCAGCTGGACAAGCCGATCTACATCGGCCACGGCGTGACCACCCGCGCCGAAGACAAGAAGGTCAGCTACGCCCTGCGTCCAGAAAAACTGCTGATGGCGACCACCCTGCCGGCCGACCACGAGCACCCGGAATACAACTGGTGCAACGGTACCGTGCATGACATCGCTTACCTCGGCGGCCACTCGGTGTACCACGTCAAACTGACTTCCGGGCAGATCGTGCAGTGCTTCATTGCCAACGCCGAACGCCGTGGCAAGCGCCCGACCTGGGACGACGCCGTGGTGGTGTACTGGGAAGACGATAGCGGCGTGGTACTGCAATCATGAAAATCGGCAAACTGAAACGCTACCTGCCCACCGGGCGGCATGTCGTGATCGGCGTGCCGTTCCTCTGGCTGTTCCTGTTCTTCCTGCTGCCGTTCTTCATCGTCCTGAAGATCAGCTTCGCCGAAGCCGACGTGGCCATTCCGCCCTACACGGAAATCTACAGCTGGGCGGAAAACCAGCTGCAGATCGTGCTCAACCTGGGCAACTACATCTTCCTCAGCGAGGACGAGCTGTACCTGGCGGCCTACCTGGGCTCGCTGAAGATGGCCACCATCAGCACGCTGCTGTGCCTGCTGATCGGCTATCCGATGGCCTATGCCATCGCGCGCGCCAGCAAGGAAATGCAGACCACCCTGCTGCTGCTGATCATGATGCCGACCTGGACCGCGATCCTGATCCGCGTCTATGCCTGGATGGGTATCCTCAGCAACAACGGCCTGCTCAATGGCTTCCTGCAAATGCTCGGCTTCATCGACGAGCCGCTGCAGATCCTCAACACCAACCTGGCGGTGTATATCGGCGTGGTCTATTCGTACCTGCCGTTCATGATCCTGCCGCTCTACGCCAACCTGGTGAAGCACGACCATAGCCTGCTGGAGGCCGCCTCGGATCTGGGGTCGAGCACCTTCAACAGCTTCTGGAAGATCACCGTGCCGCTGTCGAAGAACGGCATCGTCGCCGGCAGCATGCTGGTGTTCATTCCGGTGGTCGGCGAGTTCGTGATTCCCGAGCTGCTCGGCGGTCCGGAGACCCTGATGATCGGCAAGGTGTTGTGGCAGGAGTTCTTCAACAACCGCGACTGGCCGGTGGCATCCGCCCTGGCAGTGGTCATGCTGGCGATCCTTATCGTGCCCATCATTCTGTTCAACCGTAACCAGGCTAAAGAGATGGAGGGCCGCGCATGAAACGCTTCAGCTTCTCCAACTTCATGCTCTGGGCCGGCCTGGCCTTTATCTACCTGCCCATGCTGATCATGGTCATCTACTCCTTCAACGCCTCCAAGCTGGTGACGGTGTGGGGTGGCTGGTCGCTGAAGTGGTATGCCGGCCTGCTCGACAACAACCAGCTGATGGGCTCGGTGCTGCGTTCCCTGGAGATCGCCTGCTACACGGCGATCGCCGCGGTGGCACTGGGTACCGTGGCTGCCTTCGTGCTGACTCGGGTTACCCGCTTCAAGGGTCGCACGCTGTTCGGTGGCCTGGTCACCGCACCGCTGGTGATGCCGGAAGTGATCACTGGTCTGTCGCTGCTGCTGTTGTTCGTGGCGATGGCCCAGCTGATCGGCTGGCCGGCCGAGCGTGGCGTGCTGACCATCTGGATCGCCCACACCACCTTCTGCTCGGCCTATGTGGCGGTGGTGGTGTCGGCGCGTCTGCGTGAGCTGGATCTGTCCATCGAAGAAGCGGCGATGGACCTGGGTGCCAAGCCGTGGAAGGTGTTCTTCCTGATCACCATCCCGATGATCGCGCCATCGCTGGCGGCGGGCGGCATGATGTCCTTCGCCCTGTCGCTGGACGACCTGGTGCTGGCTAGCTTCGTCTCCGGTCCGGGCTCGACCACCCTGCCGATGGAAGTGTTCTCCGCCGTGCGCCTGGGCGTGAAGCCGGAAATCAACGCGGTGGCCAGCCTGATCCTGCTGACCGTGTCGATCTTCACCTTCTTCGCCTGGTACTTCGCCCGCCGCGCCGAGGAAAAGCGCAAGCGTGCGATCCAGCAGGCCATGGAAGAAACCACCAGCGAAACCTGGTCGGCCAAGGCCGCCTGAGTCTCGCAGGCAACACGGCAAAAGGGTCACTTCGGTGGCCCTTTTGCTTTTCTGCGTTTAGCTGTTCAGCGGGAAAATGGGACTGATTTATTTTTCAGTTGATGGCTTTCTGATAAATAAATCAGTCCCCTTTGATTATTCTTCAAGTGATGCAGGAGGCCCTGGCAGCATGCTGCACCCGCTTCAATTCAATAACCCTGTTGCACTCAGCTCCTGTAACAGTCCCTCAAAATGAATGGAATCTTAAATACACGATGAAATTCTTTATATTTTTTGTGCTTGCCGCGCTTGGTTTGATCGCGCAACCAGCATTGGCGAACTATCCGTGCCCGGGTGGCCCCGGGCCTGGTGAACAGCAAATCGGCGTTGGCGGTGGCTCCCATGGAATTGCCGCTGTTCCTCTGTGTGTGGCAACCGGTGGGGGTGGTGATAGCGCTGGCGGTGGCGGTGGGTATGCTGGCTATAGATGTGATGGCTGCAATATTTTTGCCGACCCCGCCCCGCCCAGTTACGACGCCATGAGCATCGCCATCAATGAGCAGGCGGCCAAAAACGCAGAAATCCAGAAGCAAATGCTGGAAGCCGAAGCAAACCTGCAAAAGCTGGAAGCGGATCCGGATTACCAACGCTACAAGCAGGGGGAATGGAAAATATTTCAGGGTAAGAAGGATTCGGCACCCGGAGAAAATTGCGTTGCCATGTGGAGCAAAGAGGGGGGCGCGGTCAGTATTGTCGGTCCTGGAAAGGCCTATCAGGGCGGTATGCTGATCTTCTGGAGCGCGGATATTCCTAGACCATCGAACACGCAAACTGTAGCGGTGACGCTTAAACAGTCGAAGTATCAAGCGCAGTCGGTGAACGCGTTGAATTTTTCGGTACCGAATATTCCGGCCGGTGCGATTGGCCTGACAGTACCGAACATTGACGCAGCGCTGAACACGATGCTGGATGTTGAGCATTTCATCGTTGAGATGGGGGCGCGTGCTGTTGCAGATATCGATTGGACCGATGGCTTGGCGGCGCGTGCTCAGCTGTATCAATGCGTCAGTAACCGCTAGCGGTAACAGTGCAAAAGGGTCACTTCGGTGGCCCTTTTGCTTTTCTGCATGCGTTGTTCAGGGGCTGGTGGCTGGGTAGTAGGCATCCCACAGTGCATTGCGGAACTTGTAGCCGGGGTCAAACCGCTGCTTGAGGGCGAAAAGCTCGGGCGCGCGTGGGTAGGCGGCAAGGAACTGCTCGCGGCTGGCGTGGATCTGGTAGGGCAGGTAGTAGCGCCCGCCGCAGGCCAGGGCGGCATCGATCAGGGCGCGGGTCCAGGCGGCGGCGCGTTCGCGTTCTGCAGTGGAGGTGCCCTGGCGGTAGTACAGCACCAGGGCGAAAACTTCCTCCGGAGCCCAGGCCAGCAGGGTGCCGGGATCGGCCTTGGCGTGGCGGATCGAGACATTGAGCAGGTTGGCCTGGTGCTCGTCGGTCAGTCGCGCCAGCTCGCCAACGAAGCGCTCCAACTGCGCCGGCGGCACGAAGTACTCCTGCAGCACATAGCTGAAGTCAGGTCCGGAAAGCGGCTGCAGCTCGCGTACATCCAGGCTGGCCTCGTGGTTGCGCCACTGCACCTTGGCGCCACGGAATAGCAGCGGGTCGATGGCGGCCTCGCGCAGCTTGATCCCGGCCTCGCCGCTGCCGCTCAGGCGGATACCCGTCTGCTGCAGGCGGTAACTGCGGTCGCTTGGCGTCAGGCGCGCAGTCTCGCTCAGCGGCTGCTCGCTGCGCCGGTAGGACACCGCGCGCACCGTGTCGAAATCGTCCGGATAGAGGATGCCGTTGTGCAGCACCAGATCCGCCTGGCCCTGCACTTCGCGCTGGAACCAGGGACGGTACTCGGCCAGCGGCATGACCCGGCTCTCGCGGGCGATGCGGCTGTTTTCGGCCAGGCCGAGGGTAGCCTCGACTATCACGCCGAGGCCGCCATAGCCGCCGATGGCGCCGTAGAACAGCTCGTGGTTATGGCTCGGGCTGGCCTCGACCAGGCTGCCATCGGCCAGTACCAGGCGCAGGGCGCGCACCGAGCCCACCAGCGGTCCTTCGCCGACATAGCGGCCATGCACGTTGACCGACAGCGAGCCGCCGACGCTGAAGTTGGCGTAGGACTGCATGATCTGCGGCGACAGGTCGTAAGGGTCGATGTACTCGAGGATCTCGCGCCAGCTGATACCGGTCTGCACGCGGATCTCCCGGCGCTCGGCGGAGAACCCCAGCACTTCGTCGAAGTCGCGCATGTCCAGCTGCAGCGCGCCGGCGCTGGCGGTCTGTCCGCCCATGCTGTAGCGCCCGCCAGCGATGCTGATCGGCCCGTCATGCTGGCGCACCGCGTCGATGATCTGTTGTAGCTCGATGGGGGCGAGCACGCGCTCGACCTCGATCGGATTGAGGCCGGTGACGTCATTGACGATTTCGCTAGCGCTGGCTGGCAGTGCAGCGAGTGCCAGGAGAAACAGGAAGGGGCGCATGAACTGTCCTTGTTCGGAGCGCGGCGGATCAGCTTTGGATGGTCGCCGCCGGATTGATCACCCGGCCCAGGCCGAGGTTGCGCAAGGCCAGGTGCAGGGTACTGTGGATCACCTGCGGGTTGTCCATGCGCAGCAGCTGGTCGAGGATCTCGCTGGCCTTGCTCATGCTGATCTGGCGCAGCAGCCATTTCACTTTCGGCAGGTTGGTGGCGTTCATCGACAGGCTGTCGAAGCCCATCGCCAGCAGCAATACAGCTGCCGCCGGGTCGCCAGCCATCTCGCCGCAGATGCTCACCGGCTTGCCTTCGGCATGGGCTCCGGCGATCACCAGGGTCAGCGCGTGCAGCACCGCCGGGTGGAGGAAGTCGTAGAGATCGGCGACCCGCGGGTTGTTGCGGTCGACGGCCAGCAGATACTGGGTCAGGTCATTCGAGCCGACCGAGAGGAAGTCGACCTGACGCGCCAGGTCGCGTACCTGATAGACCGCGGCGGGAATTTCGATCATCACGCCGACCGGCGGCAGCGGGACATCGACGCCTTCGTCGCGCACTTCGCCCCAGGCGCGGTGGATCAGGTGCAGGGCCTCTTCCAGCTCCTGAATGCCGGAAATCATCGGCAGCAGGATGCGCAGGTTGTTCAGCCCTTCGCTGGCCTTGAGCATGGCGCGAATCTGAACCAGGAAGATTTCCGGGTGGTCGAGGGTGATGCGGATGCCGCGCCAGCCAAGGAAGGGGTTGTCTTCCTTGATCGGGAAGTAGCTCAGCGCCTTGTCGCCGCCGATATCCAGGGTGCGCATGGTCACCGGCAACGGATGGAAGGCGGCCAACTGCTCGCGGTAGGTGGCCAGTTGTTCCTTCTCGCTGGGGAAACGCTCGCCATTCATGAACGGCACTTCCGTGCGGTACAGGCCGACGCCTTCGGCGCCGCGCTCCTGGGCGCGTTTTACATCGGCCAGCAGGCCGGTGTTGACCCACAGCGGCATGCGCTGGCCGTCGAGGGTTTCGCACGGTAGTTCACGCAGGGCATCGAGGCCCTGGGCCAGCTGGCGCTCCTCCTCGACCACTTCGGCATATTGCTTGCGCAGCAGCTCGCTGGGGTTGGTGAAGACTTCACCGTGGTAACCGTCGACGATCAGCTGGATGCCGTCGACCTTGGAGTAGGGCAGGTCGACCACGCCCATGACCGTGGGAATACCCATGGCACGGGCAAGAATGGCCACATGCGAGTTGCCCGAGCCCTGTACCGAGATCAGGCCGACCAGCTTGCCTTCCGGCACTTCGCCGAGCATCGCTGGCGACAGCTCCTCGCTGACCAGAATGGTGTTGTCCTGGTACACCAGGCTCTGCTTGCGCTCTTCCTGCAGGTAGGCGAGCAGGCGGCGGCCGAGGTCGCGCACATCCGCAGCGCGCTCGCGCAGGTAGGCATCGTCCATCAGTTCGAAGCGGTTGACGTGCTCGTTGACCACCTGGCGCAGGGCGCCCTGGGCCCACTGGCCGGTCTTGATGATGGTGGTCACTTCGCTGCCGAGGGCGGCGTCTTCGAGCATCATCAGGTAGACGTCGAACAGCGCGCGTTCTTCCTTGCGCAGCTGGGTGGCGAGCTTGGCCGACAGGGAGTGCATGTCGGCACGCACGCCGACCAGGGCATTGTTGAACAGCTTGAGCTCGGCCTCGATATCAGCGACGGCCTTGTCCGGCACCACGTCCAGGTCGGCTGGTGGCAGCACCACCACCGCGGTACCCACGGCGGCCCCCGGCGCTCCCGGTACACCAACGAAGCGGGCTTCCTGGATGCCTTTGCCCTGCTTGCCCAGGCCGCGGATCGAACCGGTGGCTTCGGCATGGGCGATAACCCCGGCGAGCTGGGCGCTCATGGTGACCAGGAAGGCTTCTTCGCCCTCGTCGAACTGGCGGCGCTCCTTTTGCTGCACCACCAAAACGCCCATTACCCGGCGGTGGTGAATGATCGGTGCGCCGAGGAAGGAGGCGTAGCGCTCCTCACCGGTCTCGGCGAAGTAGCGGTAGCGCGGGTGATCGGCGGCGTTTTCGAGGTTGAGCGGCTCCTCGCGGGTCCCCACCAGGCCGACCAGGCCCTCGTTGGGCGCCATGCTGACCTTGCCGATGGAGCGCTTGTTGAGGCCGTCGGTGGCCATCAGCACGAAGCGGTTTGACTCCGGGTCAAGCAGGTAAACCGAGCAGACCTGGCTGCCCATGGCCTCTTTCACCCGCTGCACAATAATCGTCAGCGCCGCCTTGAGATCCTTGGCGGCGTTCACTTCCTGGACGATCTTGCGCAGCGTGTTGAGCATGCTTGCTTTCCGTCAGTCGCGCGCCAGCAGGCGCGGGGCTAATTCCTTGAGGGCGCGCCGATAGACTTCGCGCTTGAACGTGACGACCTGACCCAGCGGGTACCAGTAGCTGACCCAGCGCCAGCCGTCGAACTCCGGCTTGCCGGTCAGATCCATGCGTACCCGGTTCTCGTCGCCGGTCAGGCGCAGGAGAAACCACTTTTGCTTCTGGCCGATGCACAGCGGCTGGCTGTGCGTGCGCACCAGGCGCTGCGGCAGACGATAACGCAACCAGCCCCGGGTGCAGGCGAGAATCTTCACATCCTGCTCTTCGAGACCGACTTCTTCATTCAGTTCCCGGTACAGCGCCTGCTCCGGCGACTCCTGCGGATTGATCCCGCCTTGCGGGAACTGCCAGGCATCCTGGTTGATCCGCCGTGCCCAGAGCACCTGGCCAACATCATTGGTCAGGATGATGCCGACATTGGGGCGAAAACCATCGGAATCGATCACGACATAACACCTTAAAAACGCATATGTCCGCATTGTTCCACAAAGGCCGCGGGCGCAGCAAACGCGGGGCTCGGCGAATGGGCACTGGAGGCAAAAGCGGCTATTCTGGCGCCCTTTTCGGCTATCCAGATTCAGGTGAAACGACGTGCGCCTTGCCCTTTTCGACCTCGACAACACCCTGCTCGCCGGCGACAGCGACCACAGTTGGGGTGAATTCCTCTGCCAGCGCGGCCTGGTCGACGCCGTGGCGTACCAGGCGCGCAACGATGCCTTCTATGCCGACTACTGCGCCGGCAAGCTGGATGTGGTGGCCTATCAGAACTTCAGCCAGGCGATTCTCGGCCGTACCGAGATGGCACAACTGGCGCAGTGGCACGCCGAATTCATGCGCGAGGTGATCGAGCCGATCATCCTGGCCAAGGGTGAGGCGCTGCTGGCGCAGCACCGCGCGGTCGGCGACAAGCTGGTGATCATCACTGCGACCAACCGTTTCGTCACCGCGCCGATCGCTGCGCGCCTGGGCGTCGACACCCTGCTGGCCACCGAATGCGGCATGCAGGATGGCCGCTACACCGGGCAGATCACCGGGGTTCCGTGCTACCAGGGCGGCAAGGTGGTGCGTCTCGGCGAATGGCTAAAAGAGACCGGCCATAGTCTCGACGACAGCTACTTCTACAGCGACTCGCGCAACGACCTGCCGCTGCTGGAGCAGGTGGCCCACCCGGTAGCGGTGGATCCGGACGACACCCTGCGCGCCATCGCCAGCGAGCGGGGTTGGCCGGTGCTCAGCTTGCGCTGAGAACCTGCCTACGATCTCCTGGCTGTCGGCCAGACTGCGTTAAAAGCGGCCTCGGAATGCTCATTTACAGCTCGTAAACTCCGCTTCCTCGGCCGTTTGATTCGCTGGCGTTCACCCTTCGGGCTAGCCTGCGGCTGTTACTCTCGTTGGTCGTTGCGCCTTGTCTGACTCTAATCCAGAAGATCGTAAACAGGTTCTGCGTTTTGGCGTTTACAGCGGCTTGGCCACCATCAGCCAGAAAATCGCGATAAACGCCAGGAACGCCGGCCAGCCCAGCACGAACCAGGTGCGCATATAGCGGTTAGCCAGTTCCGGCAGCGGCGTACCATCGCGCAGGGCTTGGACGGCCATATTGCGCACACGGATCTGCAGCCACAGCACCGGCAGCCAGCACAGCCCGGCAAAGACGAACAAGCCCGCGCTCCACAACAGCCAGAACTGGCTCAGCGGCCAGCCCGCGATCTTCGCCAGGGCCAGGCCGCTGAGTGGCTGGAATACCGCACTGGTAGCAATGAACAGCCAGTCGGCGGTGACCAGGTGGCGGAAGGTCGTGGCGATCACCTGCAGCTCACCGCTGCGCCAGGCGCGCAGGGCGTAATAGGCAGAGCCCAGGCCGGTACCAAACAGCAGGGTGGCGGAGAGGATATGCAGGGTCTTGAGCAGCAGGTACAGGCTCATCCGTGTCTCTTGTCAGGTGAAGGGGACAGCCACAGCAGCCAGAGGCTGAGCAGTAGCACGGCGAAATTCTTGCCGACGGCCATATAAGGATCAAACCAGTAGTGTGGTAACCACAGGCTGATGATCAGGCTGTAGGCCAGCATCAGCCCGATCTGGGCGCGCAGTATGGGCTGCCGCCAGCGCCGCAGCAGTAGGCCGAAACCCAGGAAGGCGTCGAGCAGGGCTCCGCTGATGACGGCCAGCTTGCCTGGCCAGCCGGTGATGCCCGCTTCGGCCATGATGCGCAGACCCCAGTCGAAACCGGGGCCCAGGCACACCAACGCAGTACCAAGCCAGATCAGCAACAACACCGCCAGCACCAGGGGGTGCAAGGCCATGGCGCAGCTCTGTGCTGCTTGTGGCCAGGCGTGCAGGCGACTGCTCAGAGGCGCGCAGCGGAAGCCACAGGTGCTGGCCAGGGTATCGGCATTGGCCAAATTGTCGCGTTGCGCCAGGCGCCAGGTCTGTGGGTTCAGTGCTGCCCAGCCCATGCGCTCGCCGAGAGCGGCGCCCAGTCGGGACACTGCTGCCGGCAGTACCCAGTAACGTGCGGCTGGCCAACCCTGGGCGTGCCTTAACTGGTCGAGCAATTGTCCCTGGGTCATGGCCTGCGGGCCAACCAGCGGTAGCACGCTCGACTGCACGGGCCAGTTACGCAGCAGTGCCAGCACGGCGCTGCAGAGGTCATCGACATGTAACGGCTGCAGCTGCGCGCGGTTGTCCAGCAGAGGTATCACTGGCCAGGGTGACAGGCGTTGCCACCAGGCACTGCTGGTTCCACCTGGGCCCAGAACCAGCGACGGGCGCAGCACCACGGAGGATTGACCGAGTTGCAGCAGATAGTCGTCGGCTCGTGCCTTGCTGGCGAGGAAAGGTACATCGGCCTGCGCGCCTGCACCGAGGGCAGAAATCTGCAGCACGCGCGCGCCATGCTGGCTGGCCAGATCGAACAGGGCGCACGTGCCTGCGGTCTGCAACCGACACATGCCAGCCACGTCGCTGGACAGTTCGCCGGCGGCATTGATCAGCAAGTCGATAGCGGCTGGCCAGGTGAAGCTTGTTGGTTCGTCAGCTAGCTCGCGCAGATCCAGGCGTTGCCACTCGACGCCGGGTAGCGGTCGCTCGACAACCTGTCGGCTGGTCGCCACGATCTGGTGCCCGGCTTGAGTCAGGGCGTCGAGCAGATGGCGCCCGATAAAGCCGGTGGCGCCTACCAGCAGAATGCGCATCAGGCCGGCTTGGCCCCCATCAGGGCGAAGATCGCCAGCAGCAGAACCAGCACCAGCACGCCATAGGCAATGACGAAGCGCAGCAGCTTGACCGGCACTGCGCCGCCGACGGCGGCCTGCCAAGCGCCCAGGCGGCCGTGCAGGAGCAGGCCGAAGAGCATCAGCAGGGCGAACAGGATGGCGCTGTACAGCAGCCAGCTGGCGCCCAGTGGCAGGCCGACCGTGTGCACCAACCACCAGCCGCTGATCGGCAGGCTCAGAGCCAGCACGCCGAGGGCCGGCAGGCTGTAGAGGCGAGTGACGCGCAGCTTGCGCGTCAGCACGGCGGCATCGCCGCCCTTGTTGGCTTTCCACAGCATGAAGCAGTGGGCAATGAAGCCAGCCAGGATCAGCACGGCCGGAATCAGGTGGGCGTATTTCAGCAGTTGGTAGTGTTCCATCACGGATGTCCTGTATTCGAGTTATTTGCCGAGGAACAGCTTGTAGGCTGGGTTGTCGCTCTCGTCCCAGTAGGGGTAGCCGATGGCGTCCAGGGTGGCCGGGATCAACGGGCGTTCGCTCACCGGCACTTGCAGGGCGGCCAGCACGCGGCCGTCGGCGGCGCCGTGGTTGCGGTAGTGGAACATGCTGATGTTCCAGCGCCCGCCGAGCTTGTTGAGGAAGTTGAACAGCGCGCCCGGGCGCTCCGGGAACTCGAAGCGGAACACGCATTCGTCCGGCACCGCCGCCGCATGACCGCCGACCATGTGGCGGATATGCAGCTTGGCCAGTTCGTTGTCGGTCAGGTCCAGCACCGGGAAGCCCTGGTCGCGCAGGCCCTGCACCAGGGCTGCGCGCGGGTCGCTCTCCGGGTGGGTCTGCACGCCGACGAAGATGTGCGCCTCGCCGTCGCTGTGGTAGCGGTAGTTGAACTCGGTGATCTGGCGTTTGCCGATCGCCTCGCAGAAGGTCTTGAAGCTGCCCGGCTGCTCGGGGATGGTCACCGCGATGATCGCTTCGCGCTTCTCGCCCAGCTCGGCGCGTTCGGCGACATGGCGCAGTCGGTCGAAGTTGACGTTGGCACCCGAATCGATGCCGACCAGCACCTGATTCGTGCAGCCTTCGCGTTCGACGTACTTCTTGATCCCGGCGACGCTGAGGGCGCCGGCCGGTTCGGTGATCGAGCGGGTGTCGTCGTAGATGTCCTTGATCGCCGCGCAGATCTCGTCGGTGCTGACGGTGATCACCTCGTCGACATAGTCCTTGCAGACCTCGAAGGTGTGCTGGCCGATCTGCGCCACCGCCACGCCATCGGCGAACAGCCCGACGCTCGGCAGCACCACGCGCTCGCCAGCCGCCATGGCGGCCTGCAGGCAGTTGGAGTCGTCCGGCTCGACGCCGATGATCTTGATCTCCGGGCGCAGGTATTTGACGTAGGCGGCGATGCCGGCGATCAGTCCGCCGCCACCGCAGGGCACGAAGATGGCGTCCAGCTGGCCCGGCTGCTGACGTAGGATCTCCATGGCCACGGTGCCCTGTCCGGCGATGGTGTCCGGGTCGTCGTAGGGGTGCACATAGACGTAGCCCTTTTCTTCCACCAGTTTCAGCGAATAGGCCAGGGCCTCGGGAAAGCTGTCGCCGTGCAGCACCACCTTGCCGCCGCGCGAGCGCACGCCATTGACCTTGATCTCCGGGGTGGTCTTGGGCATCACGATGGTGGCCTTGACCCCCATGTGCTTGGCAGCCAGAGCCAGGCCCTGGGCGTGGTTGCCGGCCGAGGCGGTGACCACGCCACAGGCCAGCTGCTCGGCCGTGAGGTGCGCCAGCTTGTTGTAGGCGCCGCGAATCTTGAACGAGTACACCGGCTGCAGGTCTTCGCGCTTGAGCAGAATCTGGTTGCCGGTGCGCTCGGAAAGCTGGCGGGCAGGTTGCAGCGGGGTTTCCACGGCGACGTCATAGACGCGCGAGGTGAGGATCTTCTTGACGTACTGTTCGAGCATCACGGCTTCACTGGCGGGCTTTTCACGGATTCCGGAGTCTACCCCAGCGCTCAGACCGGCGGCCACCGGCGAAAAGCCCAGAACAGTAGGGCGTGGCGATAAAACGCAGCCGCCGGCAGGAGTGACGAGGCTATAATTCGACCCTTCCCGTATTCCCCAGGCGCAGACCCCGTGATGACCCAGGATCAGCTCAAGCAGGCCGTGGCCCAGGCCGCCGTCGACCATATCCTTCCCTTTCTCGACAGCAAGAGCGTGATCGGCGTCGGCACCGGCTCCACCGCCAACTGCTTCATCGACGCCCTGGCCCAGCACAAGATGGCCTTCGACGGCGCCGTGGCCAGCTCCGAAGCCACCGCCGCGCGCCTCAAGGGCCATGGCATCCCGGTGTACGACCTGAACAGCGTCAGCGAGCTGGAGTTCTACATCGACGGCGCCGACGAGAGCGACGAGCACCTCAACCTGATCAAGGGCGGCGGCGCCGCGCTGACCCGCGAGAAGATTGTCGCGGCGGTGGCTAAGACCTTCATCTGCATCGCCGACGCCAGCAAGCTGGTGCCGGTACTGGGCAATTTCCCGCTGCCGGTGGAAGTGATTCCCATGGCCCGCAGCCATGTGGCGCGCCAGCTGGTCAAACTGGGCGGCGACCCGGTGTACCGCGAGGGCGTGGTCACCGATAACGGCAATATCATCCTTGACGTGTTCAACATGAGCATCACCGACCCGGTGACCCTCGAACGCGAGATCAACGCCATCGTCGGCGTGGTCACCAACGGGCTGTTCGCCGCGCGCCCGGCCGATCTGCTGCTACTTGGTACTGCCGAAGGTGTGAAGACGCTGAAAAACGCCTGACGCCCGGCTCAATGCCTGCGTAGAAGAAACCGGCCCAGGCCGGTTTTTTATCGTCATGGCCGTGGTAGCTGTGGATGTAGGTCGCTGTTTTTCAAGGAGACGTTACGGTCCAGCCACGTGCCGGCGGTGCGCACGGCGCACCTTGCGCAACAACGTCTAGGCTTAGCGGACTTCCCCACGACAGGAGTCAGCGTATGGCTAGCAAGTTCGTTCTGAAGACCGCCAGCAATGGTCAGTTCCACTTCAATCTGCACGCCGGCAACGGCGAGATCATCCTCAGCAGCGAGCAGTACAAGGCCAAGCAGTCGGCCCTTGACGGCATCGAGTCGGTGCGCAAGAACGCCCAGCGCGAAGGCGCCTTCGAGGTCAAGGCCGCCACCGGCGGCAAGTTCCACTTCGTGCTCAAGGCCAGCAATGGCCAGGTAGTCGGCCAGAGCCAGATGTACGCCAGCGAGGCCAGTGCCAAGGCCGGCACCGATTCGGTGAAGAACAATGCGTCGGGAGCGACGCTGCAGGACGAGAGTTGATTGCTTTGACGCAATGAACCAGGCCGGGGTTATTCCCCGGCCTTTTTCTTGAACACGTAGAACAGGTTCGGCTCGCTAACCAGGTACAGAGTGCCCTCGTTGTCCATTGCCAGCCCCTCGGCCTGCGGCACGCCTTTGTCCAGACCCTGCTGGCCACCGAGCAGGGACAGGCCGCTGATTGGCTTGCCGTCGGCATTCAGCTCCAGCACCAGGCGCGACTCGTCGGAAAGCGCCAGCAAATGGTTAGTGCGCTCGTCGTATTGCAGGCTGGACAGGTCACGCACGAACAGCCGTGCATCGCGCTTCGGGTCATCCACCACATGCACGGCAAACGGCTTGTCCGGGTTGGTGTGGGGGAAACCATGGATCTCGTAGATGCTCACCGGGTCGCGCTCCTTGGCGACGAACAGGCGCTGGCCCCGGCTGTCGTAGGCCAGCCCCTCGAAACCCTTGTTGCCATTGAGGCCGATGCCGAGGGACAGCTGTTGGGCATCGGCGGCATCGATAAAGAGCGTGGCCTCGGTCAGGCGCACCTTGACCAGGCGCTGCAGGCGCTCATCGGTGATCACATACAGGCCGGGGCTGATGTACTCGATGGCCTCCGGGTCGCCGAAGCCAACCAGTGGCACCTGGCGCAGGATTTTTCCATCCAGCGACAGCTCGACGATGCGCGGCTTCTGATTGGTGACGGTGAACAGGCTGTGGCGATCCGGATCGTAGGTCAGTGCCGAGACATCGTCGTCCAGGCCGGCGATCGGTTGTGCCTGCAGGGTGGCGACATAGTCCGGCAACCAGATCGACTTGTCGCGCCACTCGGCGGTATGGCGCCATTCTTGCACCACAAACCAGCCTCTTTCGAACAGGCGAAATTGCTGGGCGGCCACTGCAGCGAGCAGCAGAGCGGCCAGCAGTAGCGCCGGCACGAAGAAGCGGGCTTGGGTCAGGCGTCGCATGGGGTCACCTTGTTGATCAGGGGCCAGCATGAATACCACAGTGGAGCTGAAGCCAAGCTTAAAGAGAGTTACCGAAGTCTACCGGCATGGAACCCGCAGGCATGTCAGTGTTACCCGAACAACGCGTGCTCACCACCCTGCACACCGTGGCGCTGGCGGTGCAGACCCTCGGCCATAACGGCGTCGCGGCCGAACAGGTGCTGGACGGCAGTGGCATCAGCGCCAGCGAGCTGGACAACCCGGCGCGCCTGATCAGCCATGCCCAGGAACTGCGAGTGCTGGCCAATGCCTGTGCCTACAACCGTGACCCGGCGCTGGGCCTGAGCCTGGGCAAGCGCATGCATGTGTCGGCCTACGGCATCCTCGGCTACACCATGCTCGCCAGCCGTACCCTGGGCGAGGCGTTGCGCCTGGCCATCGCCCACCCGGCGCTGCTCGGCACCTACTTCCAGCTCAATCTGCTGGCGACCGATGATGAAGTCCGGCTGACTGCAGCCGGCTACCGCTATGCCCCGGAAATGGCGCTGTTCAACACCGAACTGTGCCTGGCCTCGCTGCTCACCGTGGTGCAGGATCTGCTCGGCGAGTCGGTGCGCCCGCGCCGGCTGCTGCTGGCCTATCGCAGCCCGCCACATGGCGCCAGCTATGGCGAGAAGCTGGGTTGCCCGGTGGAATTCGGCGCCGGCAGCAATGCCCTGTGCTTCAA
Source organism: Aquipseudomonas guryensis (assembly GCF_014164785.1). Taxonomy (GTDB): domain Bacteria; phylum Pseudomonadota; class Gammaproteobacteria; order Pseudomonadales; family Pseudomonadaceae; genus Aquipseudomonas; species Aquipseudomonas guryensis. The sequence goes on from NZ_JACJFN010000001.1 coordinate 1,382,768, forward strand.
CCCGGCGCTGCTCGAACGACCCTTGCCGCTGGCCGATCCGGTCAGCCATCAGCACGGCCTGCAGCAGTGTCTGCAGCTGGAAACCCAGTTCCATAGCCGCCAGGATCTGTGCGAGCTGATCCGCCAGCAACTCAATGGCGACCTGGCCGGTTGCGCCAGCCTGGAGCAGGTGGCGGGCCGCCTGCATCGTTCCGCGCGTACCCTGCGCCGACACTTGCAGCAGCTCAACACCAGCTTCCAGCACCTGCTCGACGAGGTGCGCTACGACAAGGCGCGTCAGCTGCTGCAGCAGACCGACCTGCCGATCTACCTGATCGCCGAACAGCTCGGCTATAGCGAAGCGGCCAGCTTCCGCCACGCCTTCCAGCGTTGGAGCGGCCTGGCGCCGAGCGACTTCCGCCGCTGAAATCGACGCCTGCATAGCCCGGATGTAATCCGGGAATGCCGTCTGCTCGAACGCCTGCGGGGCAACTTGGCCGCAATTATCCCCTTCTGACCGGAACTATCGTTCTGCCTGTCCCTGGCCGCTGAGAGAATCAGTCGAAAGCCGCTGGCGGCTTTGGTTTTCTTATAAAGATCAATAAAAACAATTGGTTGTGAGTTTTTTGGGTGATTTGAGCGATGTCTATCGCAGCCCTGAGTATCGCGTTCGGCGCTCTGGGGGCTGCGCTATGCAGGCGCTTTACGAGGTCTCCTTGCTCGCACCGTGACCGACTTGACCGGGGAGGGGGGCGTATCTGCCGCTCTCCCTGACTTTCTGCCTATGACGGGCTCCGCCGGAGTCCGGGGAGCCCCGCATGCTGACGATCTACAGCGACGACCATCATCTGCACCACGGCAAATACGAGCTGATCGATGGCCAGCTTACCCCCTGTTTCGAGAAGCCCAGCCGTGCCGACATGGTCCTGGCGCGTGCCCAGGCGGTGCAGCTGGGTGACGTGGCCACGCCACGCGAGTTTGGCCTGGAGCCGGTGCTGCGGGTGCATGACGAAGGTTTCGTGCACTTTTTGCGCAATGCCTGGAGCGAGTGGTCGGCCCTCGGTCGCAGCCACGACATGCTGCCCTTCACCTGGCCCAATCGACGCCTGCGCCAGACCATTCCGGACTGCATCGACGGCAAGCTCGGCTACTACAGCTTCGACGCCGGTGTGCCGATCACCGCCGGCAGCTGGCAGGCCATCAGCACCTCGGCCAACGTCGCGCTGACCGGCCAGGCCGAGCTGGCCAAGGGCGCGCGCGGAGTGTTTTCGCTGTGCCGGCCGCCGGGTCACCACGCCGCTGCCGACTACATGGGCGGCTACTGCTACCTGAACAACGCCGCCATCGCCGCCCAGGCCTGCCTGGACCAGGGCGCCGCGCGGGTGGCCATCCTCGACGTGGACTACCACCACGGTAACGGCACCCAGGACATCTTCTACGACCGCGCCGATGTGCTGTTCGCCTCAATCCACGGCGACCCGCGCTTCGAATACCCGTTCTTCCTCGGTTATGCCGACGAGAAGGGTGTGGGGGTTGGCCAGGGCTTCAACTGCAACTACCCGCTTGCCGCCGGCAGCGACTGGGCCGTGTGGAGCCTGGCGCTCGCCGCCGCCTGCCGGCAGATCGCCGCCTACGCGCCGGATGTGCTGATCGTGTCGCTGGGCGTGGACACCTTCAAGGAAGACCCGATCTCGCAGTTCAAACTCGACAGCCCGGACTACCTGCGCATGGGCGAGGTGATCGGCAAGCTCGGCGTGCAGGCCCTGTTCGTCATGGAAGGCGGCTATGCGGTGGAAGAGATCGGCATCAATGCGATCAACGTGCTGCAGGGCTTCGACAGCGTGACTGCAAACTGATCGGTAAAACTACGCGCCCCCGGAAACGACGACGCCCCGCAAATTGCGGGGCGTCGTTTTTCTGGATGCGGCTCAGCCTTTGTCGGCCTTGGCTTCGCCATTCTTGTTGAACACGTAGAACAGGTTGGGCTCGCTGACCATATAGATGGTGCCGTCCTCGTCCATGGCCACCCCCTCGGCGCGCGGGATGCGTTTGTCCAGACCGTTCATGCCGCCCAGCAGGCTGATGAAGCTGAGCGCCTGGCCGTGTTCGTCCAATTCCAGCAGCAGGTTGGACTGCGCCGACAGCGCCAGTATGTGCCCGGTCTGCGGATCGACGCTGAGGGCGGAGAGGTTGCGCATGCCCAGACCGTAGTCGGGCAGCGGGCGCAGGGCCGAGGACAGCAGCTGTTCGCCATTGCTGGCCAGGCTGAACATGGCAATCGGGTTGCGTTCCTTACCCAGCAGCAAGCGCTGCTGGGTCGGGTCCCAGGCGATGCCTTCGAAACCCTTGTTGCCGGCGTCCGGGTAGCCGAGGTCGAACGGCTTGCCGTCGGCCAGGTCGAGTTCGCGGGTCAGCGGGTTCAGTTCGAAGATCGACAGGTTGCGCCGACGCTCGTCGATCACCGCGACGTTGCCGTTTTCCAGCACGGCGACACCTTCCGGGTTGGAGAAGCCCTTGAGGGTGATGCGTCGCAGCACCTCGCCCTCGCGGCTGATTTCCACCAGCGTGGGTTGCTTACCGGTGACGGTGAACAGGGTGCCGGTGACCGGGTTGTAGGCCAGGTCCGAGGTTTCGCCGGCTTCCAGGCCGGCCAGTGCCTTGCCCTGCAGGGTGGCGCGGTAGCCGGGCAGCCAGATGCTGGCGGCGCGCTCGGCGCTGGGCAGGTTGTGCTCCTTGAACCAGAGCAGGGTGCGGTCATCCCAGTGCAGGAAGTTGATGGCGGCCACGGCGGCGGCCAGGCTGCCGGCTAGGGCCAGTGACAGCCAGGGGCGGCGGGGAAGGGCGAGGAACTGCATCGGGGACTGCTCGGCTGGATCGAGTCCCTGAGACTACGCGGCGGCGGTGAAAGTTCTGTGAAACACAGGTGAAAACCCTGTCCGTGCGCTTTCACCTGGCTGCACCGGCAGGGCCGGTGCGGGGTTTCAAAGCACGCGTGTGGTGAAGGCGGCGTGCCCGCTCAGGGCGATTTCCAGCTGGTCGCCACTGGCCAGCGGGCCGACGCCGGCCGGGGTGCCGGTGGAGATCACGTCGCCCGGTTGCAGGCTGAAGTGCCCTGCGATGTGCTGGATCAGGCCGATGATCGGGTTGAGCATGGCGTTACTGTTGCCGTCCTGGCGCAGCTCGCCATTGATCGACAGGCGGATGCCGATATCGGCCAGATCCGGGTAGGCATCCCCGGCGACGAACGGCGCCAGCACATAGGCGCCATCGAAGGCCTTGGCCAGCTCCCACGGCAGGCCCTTCTCCTTGAGCTTGGCCTGCACGTCGCGCAGGGTCAGGTCGAGCGCCGGGGCGAAGCCGGAAATGGCGTCGCGCACTTCTTCTACCGAGGGTTTCTTCGACAGCGGCTTGCCGATCAGCACGGCGATTTCCGCCTCGTAGTGCACCACGCCGCGATCCTGAGGAATGGCGAAGCTGTCGTTGAGCGCCACGGTGCAGCTGCCTGGCTTGATGAACAGCAGCGGCTCGCTGGGGATCGGGTTGTTCAGTTCGGCAGCATGCTCGGCGTAGTTGCGCCCGACGCAGACCACCTTGCCCAGCGGGAAGTGAATCGGCGTGCCGTCGGTGTACTGGTGCTGGTAGCTCATCCGCTTTTCTCCGAATAGATGCCTGTGAAGCGTCACGAACGAGGGTTTCGAGCACCAACGAAGCATGGCGCGCGAAACCCGCAGCAGCTTTAAACCGGGAAGATTTTGCCGGGGTTCATGATTCCGTTGGGATCAAACACCGCCTTGATCGCCTTCATGTAGCCGATCTCGGCTTCCGAGCGGCTGTAATGCAGGTAATCGCGCTTGGTCATGCCGACGCCGTGCTCGGCGCTGATCGAGCCGTTGTACTTCTGCACGGTCTCGAACACCCACTTGTTGACGATGGCGCACTTGGCGAAGAACTCGTCCTTGGACAGGTTCTCCGGCTTGAGGATGTTCAGGTGCAGATTGCCGTCGCCGATGTGGCCGAACCAGATGACTTCGAAGTCCGGGTAGTTTTCCCCGACGATACGGTCGATATCGTGCAGGAAGGCCGGGACCTTGCCGACAGTGACCGAGATGTCGTTCTTGTACGGCGTCCAGTGGCTGATGGTCTCGGAGATGTACTCGCGCAGCTTCCACAGGTTCTGCAGTTGCTGCTCGCTCTGGCTCATCACGCCGTCCAGCACCCAACCCTGCTCGACGCAATGCTCGAAGGTGGCCAGGGCCTGCTCGGCGACTTCCTCGGTGCTGGCCTCGAATTCCAGCAGGGCATAGAACGGGCAGTCGGTGTCGAACGCCGGCGGCACGTCGCCGCGGGCCATGATCTTGGCCAGGGCCTTGTCCGAGAAGAACTCGAAGGCGGTCAGGTCGAGCTTGTTCTGGAAGGCATGCAGCACCGGCATGATCGAGTCGAAGTCCGGGGTGCCGAGGACCATCGCGGTGAGGTTCTTCGGCGCACGTTCCAGGCGCATGGTGGCTTCCACCACGAAACCCAGGGTGCCTTCGGCGCCGATGAACAGCTGGCGCATGTCGTAGCCGGTAGCGTTCTTGATCAGGTCCTTGTTCAGCTCCAGCAGCTCGCCGGTGCCGGTGACGACTTTCAGGCCGGCTACCCAGTTACGGGTCATGCCGTAGCGAATGACCTTGATCCCGCCGGCATTGGTGCCGATATTGCCGCCAAGCTGGCTGGAACCGGCGGAGGCGAAGTCCACCGGGTAGTACAGGCCCTTGTCTTCGGCGAACATCTGCAGCTGCTTGGTCACCACGCCCGGCTGGCAGACCACGGTGCGGTCGAATTCGTTGAACTCGACGATCTGGTTCATGTAGTCGAAGGCCACCACCACTTCGCCATTGGCTGCGACGGCGGCAGCGGACAGGCCAGTACGGCCGCCCGACGGGACCAGGGCGACCTTGTGCTCATTGGCCCAGCGGACGATGGCCTGTACCTGCTCGGTGGTCTTGGGGAAGACAATGGCGCAGGGCGCCGGGGCGAAATGTTTGGTCCAGTCCTTGCCGTAGGCATTGAGGGAGTCGGCGTCGGTGAGCACCTTGCCGGGCTCGACCAGGGTCTTCAGCGCTTCAATCAGGGCAGGATTGGTCATCTGGGGAACTCTCAAACAATTCATGGTCACCCTGAGCACGCTTCATCGGCCAGGGGTGGGTCTTTCGCGGGGCTCGTATGCTAGCATACGCCCCCCGTGAATCGTGCCCCCGCGCCGATCTGCGGGCCCGGTCAGCAACGCTGCTGACGCTTCTCCTGACACTATTCGTGGGACAACAGGTACTCCGATGAGCAAGACCTCTCTCGACAAGAGCAAGATCAAGTTCCTTCTGCTGGAAGGCGTGCACCAGAATGCCGTCGACACCCTGAAGGCCGCCGGCTACAGCAACATCGAGTACCTCAAAGGCGCGTTGTCCGACGACGAGCTGAAAGAAAAGATCGCCGACGCCCATTTCATCGGCATCCGCTCGCGTACCCAGCTGACCGCCGAGGTCTTCGACTGCGCCAAGCGCCTGGTCGCTGTGGGTTGCTTCTGCATCGGCACCAACCAGGTCGACCTGAACGCGGCCCGCGAGCGCGGCATCGCCGTATTCAACGCGCCGTTCTCCAACACCCGCTCGGTGGCCGAGCTGGTACTGGCCCAGGCCATCCTGCTGCTGCGCGGCATTCCGGAGAAGAACGCCTCCTGCCACCGCGGTGGCTGGATCAAGTCGGCGGCCAACTCCTTCGAAATCCGTGGCAAGAAGCTGGGTATCGTCGGTTACGGTTCGATCGGCACCCAGCTTTCCGTGCTGGCCGAAGCGCTGGGCATGCAGGTGTTCTTCTATGACACCGTGACCAAGCTGCCGCTGGGCAACGCCACCCAGGTCGGCAACCTGCACGAGCTGCTGGGCATGGCCGACATCGTTTCCCTGCATGTGCCGGAGCTGCCGTCCACCCAGTGGATGATCGGCGAGAAGGAAATCCGCGCCATGAAGAAGGGCGGCATCCTGATCAATGCTGCCCGTGGCACCGTGGTGGTGCTGGAAGCGCTGGCTGAAGCGATCAAGGACGAGCACCTGATCGGCGCCGCCATCGACGTGTTCCCGGTCGAGCCGAAGTCCAACGACGAAGAGTTCGAGAGCCCGCTGCGTGGCCTGGATCGCGTGATCCTGACCCCGCACATCGGTGGTTCCACTGCCGAAGCCCAGGCCAACATCGGTCTGGAAGTGGCCGAGAAACTGGTCAAGTACAGCGACAACGGTACCTCGGTTTCGTCGGTCAACTTCCCCGAAGTGGCCCTGCCGGCGCACCCGGGCAAGCACCGTCTGCTGCACATCCACGAGAACGTGCCGGGCGTGATGAGCGAGATCAACAAGGTGTTCGCCGACAACGGCATCAACATCTCCGGCCAGTTCCTGCAGACCAACGAGAAGGTCGGCTACGTGGTGATCGACGTCGACGCCGAGTACTCCGACCTGGCCCTGGAAAAGCTGCAGCACGTCACAGGTACCATCCGCAGCCGCGTTCTGTTCTAAGAGTCGCGCGTTGCAAGAAAAAGGGAGGCTTCGGCCTCCCTTTTTCGTTTCCGTCCGTTTATTCCACCGTGATCTCGATCTTCTTGGAGATCACCGGCGGATCGAGCGGCACATGGTTCTTGTCGCCGACCAGCAGCTGCAGGCTGTGCTTGCCCGGCGGCAGGGTCACCTCGGTTTCGGTCTGGCCCTTGCCGAAGTGGCGGACCTGGTCGGTGGTCGGCAATGGCATGTCCATCGCCGGCAGCTGCGTGCCGTCCACCAGCAGGTGGTGATGGCCGGTGGCTGGCAGGTCGACCCCGGCCGGGGCGACGCCCATGCCCTTGAGGCCGAACTTGACGGTGAAGGTCTGGCCGACCGTGGCGCCGTCGGCCGGCTCGATGAAGTACACCTCGGCGCCAGCCGGGGCTGCTGTGCGCGGCATTTCCGCCAGGGCGGCGAGTGGGCTGATGCAGAACAGGGTGGCGAGGGCGAGCGGGTGGAGAGCGGTCATGGCAGGTTCCTTTCGGGGGTGTCCAGCACTGACCTTAGGTGAGGCGATGGGTTCCGTGGCGCGAGCCGATCAGCTGCACTGCTCCAGGCGCGCCAGCTCGGCAGCCGCCTCAGCCAGTTGGCTCTCATTGAACACCCTGACCCCGGCGCGGCGCAGCAGGGCGGCGGTGACGCCTTCGCCCTCGATCAGCGTGCCGCTGAAGCTGCCGTCGTAGTTGTGCGTGTTGCCGCAGGATGGGCTGCGCGCCTTGAGCACGGCCACCCTCAAGCCATGCTGGCGAACCAGCTGTAGGGCGATCTCGGCACCAGCGACGAAGGCTGCGGTAACGTCTTCGCCCCGGTTGGTCAGCACCGGTTGGCTGCCGTCGAGCACCTGGGCGCCCTGGCCGCCGGGAATTTCCGCCGGTGGCCGTGGAGTGGGCAGGCCGCCGGCCACTTCCGGGCACAGGGCGACGATGCGGCCTTCTTCCTGCCAGCGCTGCAGCAGGTCGAACGGACCATGGGCGCCGCCGTCGTAGCGCACCTTGTGGCCGAGCAGGCAGCGGCTGACCAGCAATTTCTCCACAGGCAACTCCTCTGGTTCAGGTAGCCCGGATGCACCCTGGGAAACGCGTTATCGGCGGCGGAACCAGCCGGTCAGCGACAGGCGCTCGCGGCTGGCGGGCAGGACTTCGTGGGGCAGCTCGGCAGACATGAACAGCACCAGGCTGCCGGCTTCGGGCAGCAGGTCGAGCAAGGCGCCGTCCGCCGGATAGATGCGCAGGGCGCCACCCTGCTCAGGCTGCCAGTTGTCATTCAGGTAGAACACTGCCGATACCGTACGGCGGTCGTCATCACGGAAGCGATCCAGGTGCTTCTGATAGAAGGCGCCCGGCGGGTACAGAGCGAAGTGGCTCTCGTAATCGGCCAGGCCGAGAAAGAAGGCCTGGTTGAGCGCCTGGCGCAGCTCGTCCATGGCCGCCAGGTAGCGGTCACAGGCCGGCTGCTGACCGGCTTCCAGCCACTGGATCTGGTCACCGCGGATGCCCTCGCGCACCGCCAGCGCGCTACCGCGGCCGACGCCCGCCGGGTTCAGTGCGCCGTTTTGTCCACGGCTACGGCACTCGCAGGCCAGTTCATGGGTCAGAGAGTCTGGCAGGACGGCTGTCTGCCGCGACCAGCCCTGGCGGGCTAGGTCGTCGATGATCGAGGGCAGTAGCTGTAAATCGAGGTCGGTAGGCATGCCGGCGATTCTATCAGCGCGGCTGTCGCGCCTCGACAAGCTTGCCGTCGCCCCGGAAAATGACGGGGCCAGAAAGGAGCTTTCCATGCGTTTCGTGTTCGCCTTCGTATTGCTGCTGTGCAGCCTGACTTCCCTTGCCGATGAGCATGCCCGCCTGTACCAGGCCGGCGGCTGGCCGGAGCAGCGCGCGCATTTCAGCGATGCCTTGGCGGCGGCACAACTGCGTTACCGCGATACCCTGCCGCCGGCGGTGTACCAGGCACTGGTCGACAACAGCAACCGGCGCTTCGAGCCGCAGGCCATGGATCAGCGCGCCCAGGCCGCCCTGCGCCTGCAGCTGGCCAATCCGCTGCCGGCGTTGCAGTTCTTCGAGTCGCCGCTGGGGCGCAAGGTAATCGCCGCCGAAACCCTGGCGACCCGCCGCGACCAGCTGGCTGCCCACGCCAACGGTCTGCCGCAGAGCGAGGCGAGCGCCACTCGCCGCCTGCTGATCCGCCATCTTGCCCAGGCCCTGCCCGCCAAGGAGGCTGGGGCCGAAGTCAGCCTGGCCCTGGCCGGTGTGGCGGCCGACAGCCTCAGCCAGATGCTGCCCGGCCTGTTCGGTGGCGGCCAGGCCGAGGCGCTGGTCAGCAGTCAGCGCGAACAGCTGATGCAGCAGATCGGCGCCGATCTGGATAACACCCTGCTGCATGTCTACCGCGAGCTGTCCGATCCGGAGCTGGATGAGTTCGTCAGTTTTGCCCAGTCCACAGAAGGCCAGGCCTATTACCAGGCGGCCCTGGCTGCCCTGCGGGCCGGACTGGCGGTGGGGCAGAGCGGTTCTGAGCTGCAGCCGGCGCAGCAGGGCATCTGAACGCATTTGTGGTAGGAGCCAGCTTGCTGGCGATACGCATCAAGCCCGGAATCGCCAGCAAGCTGGCTCCTACAAAAGCTGATGCTGCTTTGCAGCTACCTGAGATGCTCGCTTAGAAAGGCAAAGTACTGCCGGCGTAGCGCTTCGCTTTCGTTGACCAGGTGATGCCGCGCACCAGGCAGGCGCAGGATCTCCGGCTGGTCGAACTTGTCCTGCAGCACTTCCAGGTTGTGCTGCCAGTCCACTGTCATGTCGCTCTCGCCCTGCACGATCAGCGGGCGCTGCCTGCTGCGCGGTGCCGACTCGATGCGCGGAATCCACTTGGCCAGGGCGCCGACCCAGGCCGTCGGCAGGTCGCGAGGTTGCAGCGGATCGCGGTGCTGGACGAAGTGCAGGAAGTCGCTGTCGCTGGAGTTGTCCGAGAAGCGCCGCGGGATGGCCGATTTGAACGGGCTGAGCAGGTGGTAGCTGAGCTTGGACAGGCCCCAGGCGCGCGGCCGCACCAATGGCGCCAGGAGAATGGTGGCGCCGGGCTGTGGCCGCGGTGTGCCGTTGAGCAGGTAGTCGAGCAGGATGCCGCCGCCGGTGCTCTGTCCGCAGAGGTGCCAGGGTTGCGGTAGGCCGAGGCTGGCAGCCTGGTCGAGCAGGCCGAGCAGGGTGTGCTGGTAGGTGGCGAAGTCATCGATGCTGGCGCGCGCGCCTGCAGAGAGTCCATGCCCGGGCAGGTCGCAGGCCAGTACCGCGAGGTTCAGGCTCAGCGCCCAGTCGATCACATGCCGGTACAGGCCCATGTGGTCGTAGTAGCCATGCAGCAGCACCAGCGTGGCCTGCGGTTCGGTGGGTAGCCAGAGCTGGGTGACGATGCGCAGGCCATCCAGTTCGAAGCAGCCCAGCTGGCTGCGCACCCCCGCGCGGCTGCTGGCCAGATCGAGGCCGTAGTAGCGCTGGTAGGCCTGTTCCTCGGCACTCAGGGGCTGCGTTGCTGCGGCCATGGGTCGCAGGTGGCTGCGCAGGCGTTCGGCCTGGAAGTGCTCTGAGGTGGGGCTTGGCATGCTGGTCATCGATTCTGTGTGGGTTCGGCAGAGTGGTCGTTGATATTCAGCTGTACGGCGTGGCGTGGCAAGCTATGCGCCCCACCTGCGAAGTTCGCCCATGCCTGCCTCACGCCTGAAAGTCCTGCTTGCCAGCCTGCTCGCCATCGTCTGGCTGGGCGCCATGCTGGCCGCGTTCTGGTGGTTCGAGGCGCGCTATATCCGCCCGTTCGATGAGCGCACCGAGCTGTTTTCCGGCGCGGCCCTGCGTCTGCCCGCCGAGCTGGCTGGGCCCGGAGCGATCCGCGTGGTGCATTTCTGGGACCCGGCCTGCCCGTGCAATGTCGGCAACCAGCAGCACCTCGCCGAGCTGCTGCAGACCTATGTGCCGCGCGGTGTGCAGTTCTATGGGCTGCAGAAGGCCGGCAGCCAAGGTCAGCTGCCGGAGAACCTGCGCGCCCTGCAGCCGCTCGCGGCCCTGGCCGGCAGCGAGCAGTTGCCGGCTAGCCCGGCGGTGGCGATCTGGGACCAGCAGGGCCAGCTGGCCTATTTCGGCCCCTACAGCGAAGGGGCGCAATGCACCTCGAGCAACAGCTTTATCGAGCCGATCCTCGAGGCCCTCAGTGCCGGTCGTCCGGTGCGCGCCGACAGCAACCTGGCGGTAGGCTGTTTCTGCGACTGGACTGAAGGCGAGTGATTACGGTGGGTTGGGTTTAGGCGGGTTGTCCGGCTATACTGTTGTACAAGCTTAATGTTTGTACAACTTTATCAAGCCAAGCGCTCAGGATGAGCCCTGCCGGGACCATCGCCATGCGCTCTTCTGCCTTTACCCTCGACGCCCATTACCGCAAGGCCGATCGCATCATGCTCGGCGTGTTGTGGCTGATGTTTCTCTATTCCCTGGGGCTCGCCGCCTGGCATGACAGCTGGCTGCAGGCGCTGCTGGTCGGCGGCGGCAGTGTGCTGGTACTGAGCCTGCTCAACAGCCTGGTGCCGGGCAGCCGACTGATGCGTTGCTGCATGGCGGCGGCCTTCATGCTGCTGGTCGCACTGCAGATCAACCAGGCCCACGGCGTGGTGGAAATCCACTTCGGCATCTTCGTTCTGCTGGCCTTCCTGGTGTATTACCGCGACTGGTTGCCCATCGTGGTCGGCGCTGCGGTGATTGCGGTTCACCACCTGAGTTTCTTTGCCCTGCAGCAGCAAGGTGTCGGGGTGTTTGTGGTGCAGGAGGGCAACTGGTCGATCATCTTCCTGCATGCCATGTATGTGGTGGTGGAGAGCGCGATCCTCATCTACCTGGCCAACCAGACACGCGCCGAGGCCCTGGAAAGTGTCGCGTTGACCCAGGCCGTGGCGGCCATGACCGAACAGGACGAGCGTATCGATCTGCGTCATCGCAGCCAGGCTAGCGGGCGTGTGGCCAAGCGCTTCAACCATTTCCTCGATCAGCTCGATGAACTGGTCAGCGAAGTGGTCAGTGATACCCAGGGGTTGTCCACCACGGGCGAAAGCCTGGCCCGTGCCACGCACCAGCTGCGCGATGGCGCCACGCGCCAGCTCGACGAAACCGCTTATATGGCCAGCGCCATGCAGCAGATGAGCAGTGCCATCGACGATGTGGCCGGGCATGCCGACCGGGCCGCGCAGGCGGCTCAGGGTGCCAACAGCCAGGCGGCCGAGGGCAGCGCGGCGGTAACCGGTACGCGCAACGAGATCGCCCGTCTGGCCGAACATATCGATGGCACCGACCAGCAGGTACAGGCGTTGGCCGTGCAGTCCGAGCAGATCGGCCGGGTGCTGGAGGTGATCCGCGCGATTGCCGAACAGACCAACCTGCTGGCGCTCAACGCCGCCATCGAGGCCGCTCGCGCCGGCGAACAGGGGCGCGGCTTTGCCGTGGTTGCCGACGAAGTACGCAACCTGGCGCAGAAGACCGCCGCTTCCACTGCGGAAATCCAGGACATCATCAGTCGTCTGCAGCAGGGCAGTCGGCAGGCCGCCAGCGCCATGCAGGACAGCCGGCAGAGCGTGGCGCGCTGTGTCGAAGACAGCCAGCGCACCGCCGACCTGCTGGTGGCGGTGGCCGCCGAGATCGACTCGATCAGCCAGATGAATGAACTGATCGCCTCGGCCACCCATGAGCAGGCGGCGGTCAGCAGCGAGGTCAGCCAGCATCTGGGCAGTGTGCAGCAGGTTGCCCAGCAGAACGCCGCCGATGCCGGCGTGCTGGATGGCGAGAGCAGCCGCCTGCGCGAGCTGGCCCAGCGCCTGGGTGGCCTGAGTGCGCGCTTTGCCGTAAGCGACTAGCCAGCCGCTGAGAGGGGCATGCCCAGGTTTGTGCGCGGCAGGCCGCCCAGCTTTTGTGGGTGCGGATACATCCGCTCCTACGAATAAGTAGTGCCCGGCAGGCGCACCTCGGCATCGCCGCAGGCCTGGCCGTTGCTATCGAAGCGCCGCTCGACCAGTTGCAGGCTGCCATCGGCATTCAACAGCAGCGCGCTGCTGGCGCAGGTGCCGTAGCCGGGACCGACGATGAAGATGCTCGACAGCAGCAGCTCCCAGTCCAAGCCGATACCGGTGTCCGGCAGCAGCACGCGCGGCGGCTGGCGCGGGTCGCTGAGCAGTTCCAGCAGGCGCTGCGGTTGCGGATCATCCAGGCAGCCGGCCAGGCCGGCGCTGGCCCGCACCAGCTTCGGCCAGGGCGTATCCAGCTCGGCATTGGACAGACCGTAGAGACCGGCTTGCAGGCGCCGCGGCTGGCCTTGCTCGGAGTTGAAGTAGTACAGCGCGTCGCGGTTGCCCAGCAGCAGGTTGAAGCCGCTGTACTGCTCCAGGCGCTCGCTCAGCTCGGCCAGGTAGTGCTCGGCGTCCAGCGTGCCGCGCAGGAAATCCACCACTAGCTCGCCGCGCGAGCGCGGGCCCTTGGCCTGGCGTGGGTCGCGGATATTGGTCAGGGCGGCGAAGCGGCCGTCGGCGCTCACGCCCAGCCAGGTGCCGCCGGCCTGCAGGTCGCGCCCGGCATACAGGCCCGGCGCATCCGGCCATTCGCCCAGGGCCAGGCTGGTGCGGTTGTAGAATTCGTCGCGGTTGGCCGCCAGCACCAGCGGCTGGGCATGGCCGGGACGCCAGGCGAAAACGATCAGGCACATGGGCTTCTCCTTGTGCCCGGAGTCTATCAGTGTAGCGACGGGCATCCATCGCCTCGGCTGGAGGGGGCGGGGCGCATCCGTTACCATGCCGCTTGGTTTTCGGGGGTATCGATGGAATTCCTGCTCTATATGCTGCTGGGCGCGGCGGCCGGCGTGCTGGCCGGGCTGTTCGGCGTCGGTGGCGGCATCATCATCGTGCCGGTGCTGGTATTCAGTTTCACCGCCCAGGGCATCGACCCGAGCGTGCTGACCCACCTGGCCGTTGGCACCTCGCTGGCCACCATCATCTTCACCTCGATCAATTCGGTGCTCGAGCACCAGCGTAAAGGCGCGGTGCTGTGGCCGGTGTTCACCTGGATGACCCTCGGCATCCTGCTTGGCGCCGGCCTCGGCAGCCTCACCGCGGCGGCCATCCAGGGTCCGCTGCTGCAGAAGATCATCGGCGTATTCGCCATCGTCATCGCCATCCAGATGGGCCTGGAGCTGAAACCCAAGGCCAGTCGCACGGTCCCAGGCAAGGCTGGATTGACGGCTGCCGGCGGGGTGATCGGCTGGGCTTCGGCGATTTTCGGTATCGGTGGTGGTTCGCTGACCGTGCCGTTCCTCACCTGGCGCAGCGTGCCGATGCAGCAGGCGGTGGCCACCTCGTCGGCCTGCGGCCTGCCGATTGCGGCGGCCAGTGCCCTGAGCTTCATGCTCATCGGCTGGAGCGAGCCGGGCTTGCCGCAGTGGAGCCTGGGGTTTGTCTACCTGCCGGCCATGGCCGGTATCGCCATCACCAGCATGTTTTTCGCCCGCTTCGGCGCGCGCCTGGCGCATAAACTGTCGCCGCGCCTGCTCAAACGTCTGTTCGCCGTACTGCTCCTGGTAGTGGGCGTGAATTTCCTGATCTAAGGAGTTTTAAATGCTGCCTTACCCGCAGATAGACCCGGTTGCCCTCGATCTGGGCCTGATCAAGATCCACTGGTACGGCCTGATGTACCTGGTCGGCATCGGTGGCGCCTGGTTGCTGGCCTCGCGCCGGCTGGCCGGCTTCGACGCCACCTGGAGCAAGGAGAAACTCTCCGACCTGGTGTTCTGGGTAGCCATGGGTGTGATCCTCGGCGGGCGCCTGGGCTATGTACTGTTCTACGACTTCGCCGCCTATATCGCCGAGCCGCTGAAGATTATGCGCGTGTGGGAGGGCGGCATGTCGTTCCACGGCGGCCTGCTCGGCGTGATGCTGGCCACCTGGTGGTTCGGCCGGCGCAACAACAAGAGTTTCTTCCAACTGATGGACTTTATCGCCCCGCTGGTGCCGATCGGCCTGGGCGCGGGGCGCATCGGCAACTTCATCAACGCCGAGCTGTGGGGCAAGGCCACCGACCTGCCCTGGGCGATGGTCTTCCCCACCGACCCGCAGCAGCTGGCGCGTCACCCGTCGCAGCTGTACCAGTTCGCCCTGGAAGGCCTCGCGCTGTTCGCCATCCTCTGGTTCTACTCGCGCAAGCCGCGCCCGACCATGGCCGTGTCCGGGATGTTCGCACTGTGCTACGGCATCTTCCGCTTTATCGTCGAGTTCGTCCGCGTGCCGGATGTCCAGCTCGGTTACCTGGCTGGTGGCTGGCTGACCATGGGTCAGATCCTCTGCCTGCCGATGATCCTCGGCGGCCTCGGTCTGATCGCCTACGCCTACAAACGCCAAGCCGTCCTGGGAGCCGCGCAATGAAACAATACCTCGACCTGATGCGTCTGGTGCGCGAGACCGGCACCTTCAAGCAGGATCGCACCGGCACCGGCACCTACAGCATCTTTGCCCACCAGATGCGCTTCAACCTGGCCGATGGCTTCCCGCTGGTGACCACCAAGAAGTGCCACCTGAAATCGATCATCCACGAGCTGCTGTGGTTCCTCCAGGGCGACACCAACATCAAGTACCTGAAGGACAACGGCGTGCGTATCTGGGACGAGTGGGCCGACGAGAACGGCGACCTCGGCCCGGTCTACGGCTACCAGTGGCGCAGCTGGCCGGCGCCGAACGGCGAGTCGATCGACCAGATCAGCAAGCTGATCGAGATGATCAAAAAGAACCCGGACTCGCGCCGCCTGATCGTTTCGGCCTGGAACCCGGCCCTGGTCGAGCAGATGGCCCTGCCGCCGTGCCACGCACTGTTCCAGTTCTACGTGGCCGACGGCAAGCTGAGCTGCCAGCTGTACCAGCGCTCGGCGGATATCTTCCTCGGCGTGCCCTTCAATATCGCCAGCTACGCCCTGCTGACAATGATGATCGCCCAGGTCTGCGACCTGCAGCTCGGCGACTTCATCTGGACCGGCGGCGACTGCCACCTGTACGCCAACCATATCGAGCAGACCGACCTGCAGCTGACCCGTGAGCCGCTGCCGCTGCCGGTGATGAAGCTCAACCCGGCGGTGAAGGATATCTTCGCCTTCAAGTTCGAGGACTTCGAGCTGCAGAACTACCAGGCCCATCCGCATATCGCCGCGCCGGTCGCCGTTTAAGGCCCGGTGCGTGGATGCGTAGCCCGGATGCAATCCGGGTCAGTTCGGCGGCGGGCCTCCCGGATTGCATCCGGGCTACGTCAGCTCCGCTGCCAGTTGCATGACCTGGGCCTGGCGTTCGGCCTGCTCCAGATGCGCACCGGGATTCAGCGACGACCATTCGGGATGGGCGCGCGCCTTGCGCAGGGCCTCGGGTAACGGGCCTTCGCGCCAGCCCTTGTCCTGCGGCTGATCCAGCTGGATCGCCGTGGTCGCCGCATGGCCGCGGGCATCTAGAGCGGCCAGCAGTTGACGCTGGCGCAGGGCGAGCAGGCGCAGCACGTTGTCATCCACTGTCAGTTCACGCTGGCCCTTGAGTTTGCCGAGCAGGCGTTTGCCGTAGTTGCGTGCGGTCTGCAGGCCGCCGCCGGCCAGTGCGCCGACCAGCGCCGCGGCGCCGAGGGTGAGGCCGCCGACCAGCAGGTCGATACCGGCCCCTGCGGCTGCACCGGCGGCCATGCCGCCACCGATATTAACGCCGAGTTGGCGCAGGGTTTCCGGGTTGAACAGATCGTCGCCCCAGCGCCCCTCCAGCAGCGGCAGGTCGCCGGCGCGGGCATCCTCGGCGCGGAAGGCATACAGACGCAGCAGTGCGTCGACACAGGCCTGCTCGCGCTGACGGATGGCCTGGTGCAGGGCGCGGATCTCGCCCTGTTCGATGGTCGTCTGGTTGGCCACGCTACGCCGGCAGGCGGCGCAATCCAGCAGCAGTTCGGCGATCAGCTGCGCACCGGCCTTGTGGCGCGCCGTGGCTTGTGCCTGGTGATCGTCGATCAGCCGCTGCAGTTGTGGGCGCGAGCGCTCCAGCAGCAGGGCCAGACTCTCGTACAGGCGCCGTTCGCCATCCAGTGGCGGCGCCACCGTGTCGAAACACACCAGCGCATGCAGGCCGAGGCGAGCCAGGGCTTCGCGCCACTGCGGCTCGCGCTGCTGGGTGCTGGCGCTGAAGTTGAGCACCGGCAGTAGCGGCTTGCCGGCGCCGGCCAATACGGCCAGCTCGTCCTTGTACTTGGCCAGCACCGGCTCGCGGACGTCGATCACGTACAGCCCGGCATCGCTGGCCAGCAGCTGGCGCAGCACCTTGGCCTCCTGCTCGAAACGTTGGCGCGCCTCGCTGCTGTCGAGAAAGCGCGCCAGCCGCGCCGGGCCATCCAGGCGCTCACCGGGGCGCTGCAGGCGTTCCAGGTAGTCGAGCAGGGCGATGGCGTCTTCCAGGCCAGGGGTGTCGTACAGCTCCAGCAGCGCCTCGCCGGCCACTGACAGGCGCGCACCTTCGACATGGCGGGTGGTGCTGGGGCGATGGGACACCTCGCCGAAGCCGACGTCGCGGGTCAGGGTGCGCAGCAGCGAGGTCTTGCCGACATTGGTGTGGCCGACCACGGCCAGTTTGAGTGGCTTGGTCATGCTCGACCCTCTCCCCCGGCCCCTCTCCCGTAAACGGGCGTGGGGTGACTCGCGCCAGTCGCCGCGTGCACGGACTGCCCTCTCTCCCATTTATGGGAGAGGGCTGGGGAGAGGGTGCTGTCAGTTCGTAGCCCGGATGCAATCCGGGACGGAGCTGCCTGCTTCCCGGATTGCATCCGGGCTACGCGATCAATCATGTCCCGTCTCCAGCCAGACCATCGGTGCGCTATCGGCGAACGGCAGTTGCAGGCGTTGCAGCGCGCCGTGCCAGTCACCCAGGCGCTGGCTGTCGAGGGCTTCGCCAGGGGGCGGCTGCAGCAGCCAGATGCGGGTGGCCGCCGCTGTGCGTGCCAGCTCGCCGAGCAGCGCCAGGGTGCCGCGGTCAGGCGAGCGACGCGGGTCGAGGGCGATGGCCAGGCGCGCCGGCGGGAAGCGGCCGAGCTGGTCGAGCAGCTGCTGGCGCTGTTCACGACTGTCCAGCACGCCGGCATCGGCGACGCTCTTGGGCAGGGCCGGCGGCCAGGCGCGTTGCGGGTCCAGCTCGACGGCCACCAGCACCGCACCGCTGCTGTCCAGGCGCGTGTTGCCGGCGCGGGCCTCATCTAGTGTGGCTGGTGCGGCATCCAGCACGCCGAGGCGTTCGCTGGTTGGTTGCAGGCGTTCGCCGAGCAGGCGGTAGCCGGGTAGGTTGAGATCGAGTGCGAGGCGCGCGCTGCCGTGTTGCCAGCGCCACAGGCACAGCAGCAGGAGCAGGGCGCGTGGCAGCAGGCCGAACGCCAGCAGCACACCAAGCAACCAGCCGGCCCAGGCATGTCGTGCGGCCTCGCTGGTCAGGGCGCTGTCGCCACTGGCGCGGATGGTCTCGGCATCCGGGATGGGCAAGCCGAGCAGCGCCGGCAGGCTGCCGAGCAACTGAGTCAGGGCGACGAAGGTATCGCTGCCGAGCAGGGTGGTTTCCCAGACGAAGCCGTAACGGCGGGTGCTGAGCAGGATCAGCAGCATCAGCCCGGCACTGAGCAGCGCGACCAGCCACAGACCATGCACCAGCAGGCCGAGCAGCCAGCGGTTGAGACGTCGGCGTTGCAGCAGCAACACCAGCGCCGGGCCGAGCTGGGCGGCGTTGGCATCGCGCGCCAGCTTTTCGCTGAGCCACAGCCACAAGCGGCCGAGGCTGGCGCTGTGGTCGCCGGCCAGCAGTAGGCCGATGGCCCAGCCGAGTAGCAGAAGCAGGTGTAAACCGAGCAGGCTGCCCAGGGCCCAGAACACATTCACCGGGCGGCTGCCATCGCCCAGTGCGGCCAGGGCCAGGCCGGCCCCGCTGAGCAAGGCCAGCCCCAGCAGCAGGCCAAGGGCCAGGCGCGCGCCTTGTAGCCAGTGCTGCTGGGCCTGTAGCTGGCCGTCACGCTGGGCGAGGAACAGTGCGCGGGCCTCGATGCGGCTGGCCAGGTCGCCACCGGTCAGGCGGGCCAGGCGGTTAGCTTCGCCATCTTCCAGTGGGCCGGCATGCTCTTCGCGCAGGCGCAGGGTTTCGCACAGCCAGAGGTGTTGCAGGCGCTTGAGTGGGGTATCTGTCACGCGGCATTCCGTTGACGAGTCGAAGGCCAAGGATAACCCCTGCGCGCCACAGCTGGGCAAGCCGGGCTTGTGGCATGCGCAACGGGCAGACTAGGCTGAGGGCAAAAGAACTAGAAGAGCATGCGCCCATGAAGTTGCCCAACCTGGATTTGGTCAACCAGGATTCCCCCTACCTGCGCCAGCACCGTGCCGGTTTCCGCTTGCTCAGTTTTGACGATGAGTTGGAGCAGGCCTTCAGCCGTTACCACATCACCGTGTTTCTCGTGCGTATGCGCTGGGCGCTGCTGGTGGCCATGCTGATGATGGCGCTGTTCGTGGTAGTAGATGCCGTCAGCCTGCCCGAGAGCGTGCGCAACCGGACCCTGGCCATACGCCTTGGCGTGATTGTGCCGACACTGCTGCTGGCCTGGCTGGCCACCTACCAGCGGCGCTTGCGTCCCTATCTGCAGATAATCGCTGCCATTGCGGCGCTGGCCGGTGGCCTGGGTGTGGCCGGCATCATCTGGGTCGCCCGCGTCCATGATTTCCCCTTGCCCTATGAGGGCATCATCCTGGTCACGGTGTTCTTCTACTTCCTCACCGGGTTGCGCTTCGTTACCGCCGCGTTATGCGGCTGGCTGACCTTCTGCGCTTACCTGCTGGTCGAGGTCATCAGCGAGCTACCCGGTGAACAATTGCTCTACAACGCGGTATTCCTCGCCAGCGCCAACCTGATCGGCTGCTTCGGTTGCTACTTCCTTGAATACGCCAGCCGGCAGAATTTCCTCGCCCAGGGCCTGCTGCAGGACCTGGCGGAGAAGGATTTTCTCACCGGCCTGCTCAATCGCCGCGCCTTCAGCGAGCGCGCCGAGCGCAGCTGGCGTCAGGCTCAGCGTGAGCGGCAGTCGCTGGCCCTGGTGATGATGGATGTCGACTACTTCAAGCGCTACAACGATCACTATGGCCATGCCGCTGGTGACGAGGCCTTGCGTGCGGTGGCTCAGGTGATCGGCCGGCAGGCGCGGCGCCCGCTCGAGATGACGGCGCGTTACGGCGGCGAGGAATTCGTCGGCCTCTGGTACGGCATCGAAGAAGCACAGATCTTGCCGATCCTTGAAGGCATCCGCAGCGAGATCGAGGCGCTGGGCCTGCCCCATATGCAATCAGAGGCGGCCGAGGTGGTGACCCTGAGTATTGGTCTGGCCTATCTGCGACCGCAACCGCACCAGAGCTTGGAAGATGCCCTGCGCCTGGCCGATGTGGCGCTGTACCTGGCCAAGGAGCAGGGCCGTAACCGGGTGGTGAGCAAGCGGCCGGGCGGTCCGGCGTGAGGCGGCGCTTCATTCGCGCCGGGCGAGCCGTTATCCTGCGCGGATGAAAACGACTCTGCCCCTCTGCCTGATCGCCGCCCTCGCCGCCAACCGCGTGATCGGCCGCGACAACCAACTGCCCTGGCACCTGCCAGCGGACCTCAAGCATTTCAAGGCCAAGACCCTCGGCAAGCCGATCATCATGGGCCGCAAGACCTGGGACTCGCTGGGTCGCCCGCTGCCCGGTCGGCTCAACCTGGTGGTTAGCCGGCAGGCCGGGCTGGTGCTGGAGGGCGCGGAAGTCTTCCCCTCGCTGGGCGCTGCCATCGTGCGTGCCGATCAGTGGGCGCGCGAACAGGGTGTCGACGAGCTGATGCTGATTGGCGGCGCGCAGCTCTACGAGCAGGGCCTGGCGCAGGCCGAGCGCCTGTACCTGACTCGCGTGGCGCTGCAGCCGGACGGCGATGCCTGGTTCCCGGCATTCGACGAAGCGGCCTGGGACTGCGTCGAGCGTGAGCCGCAGGCTGCCGTCGAGCCGGCGCCGGCGCACTGCTTCGAGACCTGGCAGCGCCGCTGAATCCACCCGTTTACTGATCTGCGTCGCTCCCGCGCGGGAGCGCCGTCCTATGCTGGTGCCGGTACGCTGGGCGCCGAGGTTAGCCATGACTGAACACATCCCGGATCGCGCGGACGCCGAGGCGGTCGCCGAGATCTTCGTTCGCCATCCGCTCTGGGAAGATGCCCTGGCGCTGCTGTTCGGCACCGCCATGGTCGCCCTGGGCATCGCCTTCTACAGTCATGCCGGGCTGCTCACCGGTGGCACGGTGGGTCTGGCCTTCCTGCTCAAGTACCTGGCCGGCTGGCCGTTTGGCCTGGTGTTCTTCCTGCTCAACCTGCCGTTCTATGCCCTGGCGCTGTGGCGCATGGGCTGGCAGTTCACCCTGCGCACCGCCTGCGCCGTGGCGCTGGTTTCGCTGCTCGCCGAGCTGACCCCGCGCTGGGTGGTGTTTGCCGAGCTGAACCAGCTCTACGCTGCGGTATTCGGCGGTTTCGCCATGGGCCTTGGCCTGCTCATGCTGTTTCGCCACCGCGCCAGCCTGGGTGGGGTGAATATCCTCGCGCTGTACCTGCAGGAGCGCTTCGGCCTGCGCGCCGGCGCCGTGCAGATGGGCGTCGATGCGGCCATCGTGCTGGCCTCGATCTTCGTCGTGGCGCCAGACAAGGTCGCCCTCTCGGTGCTCGGTGCGGTGGCGCTGAACATGGTGCTGGCGATCAATCACCGCGCCGACCGCTATATGGGCGTGAGCTGATCAGCTCAGCTCGATCAGCTCGCCGCGCACTGTGCCCGTCTCGACATGCAGCAGGCCGACGCTGATCGGCAGCTTGAAGCGTCGTGGCCCGGCACTGCCTGGGTTGATGTAGAGCACGCCGTCGCGCCACTGCTGCAGCGGCCTGTGCGAGTGGCCGGTGACCACCACCTGGATATCAGTGGGCAATGGTTCCGGCACATCGGCCAGCGTATGGCTGACGTAGATGCCTACTTCCTCGATGCGCAGCACGGCATGGGTGGGAAGAGTGGTGGCCCAGCTGTCGTCCTCGTCGTTGTTGCCGCGCACCACGGTGAGCGGCGCCAGCGTGCGCAGGGCGGCGAGGATCTCCGGCTTGCCGATATCGCCGGCATGGATCAGCTGCTCGCAGCCCTGCAAAGCGGCCAGTGCCTCTGGGCGCAACAGGCCGTGGGTGTCGGAGATCAGGCCGATCTTCATGGATTTCTCCGCTACGGGGATCTACAGGTTCTAGCAAAGAAAAAGCCCGGCGTTTGCCGGGCTTTTTCATGGTGCCGGATGCGGCTTACTGCACCAGCTTTTCCAGCAGCGCCTTGTCGCGTACCGCGCCCTTGTCGGCGCTGGTGGCGAGCAGGGCATAGGCCTTCAGTGCGGTGGTGACTTTGCGCGGACGCACTTCCACCGGCTTCCAGCCCTTCTTGTCCTGCTCATGGCGGCGATGGGAAATTTCCTCGTCGCTGACCAGCAGGTTGATGGTGCGCTCGTGGATGTTGATCAGGATCTTGTCGCCTTCGCGCACCAGGCCGATGGCGCCGCCGGCAGCCGCTTCCGGGGACGCGTGACCGATCGACAGGCCCGAGGTGCCGCCGGAGAAGCGACCGTCGGTGAGCAGGGCGCAGGCTTTGCCGAGGCCCTTGGACTTCAGGTAAGAAGTCGGATAAAGCATTTCCTGCATGCCCGGGCCGCCTTTCGGGCCTTCGTAGCGAATGATGACGATATCGCCTTCCTTCACTTCGTCGGCGAGGATGCCGCGCACGGCGCTGTCCTGGCTTTCGTAGATCTTCGCGCTGCCTTCGAAGATATGGATGGACTCATCCACGCCGGCGGTTTTCACCACGCAGCCGTCGAGGGCGATGTTGCCGTACAGCACGGCCAGGCCGCCTTCTTTCGAGTAGGCGTGCTCGACGCTGCGGATGCAGCCGTTCTCGCGGTCGTCATCCAGGGTGTCCCAACGGGTCGACTGGCTGAACGCGGTCTGGGTTGGAATACCGGCCGGGCCGGCCTTGAAGAAGGTGTGCACGGCTTCGTCGTTAGTCTGGGTGATATCCCATTTGGCGATGGCTTCGGCCATGGATTTGCTGTGCACGGTCGGCAGATCGGTGTGCAGCAGGCCGCCACGGGCCAGTGAGCCGAGGATGCCAAAGACCCCGCCAGCGCGGTGCACGTCTTCCATGTGGTACTTCTGGATGTTCGGCGCCACTTTGCACAGCTGCGGCACGACGCGGGACAGGCGGTCGATGTCGCGCAGGTCGAAATCGATCTCGGCTTCCTGGGCAGCGGCCAGCAGGTGCAGGATGGTGTTGGTCGAACCGCCCATGGCGATGTCGAGCATCATGGCGTTCTCGAACGCCTTGAAGTTGGCGATGTTGCGCGGCAGCACCGACGCGTCGTTGTCGCCGTAGTAGCGCTTGCACAGCTCGACGATGGTGCGCCCGGCCTGCAGGAACAGCTGCTCGCGGTCGCTGTGAGTGGCCAGGGTCGAACCGTTGCCCGGCAGGGCCAGGCCCAGGGCTTCGGTCAGGCAGTTCATCGAGTTGGCGGTGAACATGCCGGAGCAGCTGCCGCAGGTCGGGCAGGCGCTGCGCTCGTACTCGGCGACTTTCTCGTCGGAGGCCGTGCTGTCGGCGGCGATGACCATGGCGTCGACCAGATCCAGGCCGTGGCTGGCCAGTTTGGTCTTGCCGGCTTCCATCGGCCCGCCGGAAACGAAGATCACCGGGATGTTCAGGCGCAGGGCAGCCATCAGCATGCCGGGGGTGATCTTGTCGCAGTTGGATATGCAGACGATGGCGTCGGCGCAGTGGGCGTTGACCATGTACTCGACGGCGTCGGCGATGATCTCGCGGCTCGGCAGCGAATAGAGCATGCCGTCGTGGCCCATGGCGATGCCGTCGTCGACGGCGATGGTGTTGAACTCTTTAGCCACGCCGCCGGCTTTTTCGATCTCGCGGGCGACCAGCTGGCCGAGGTCCTTCAGGTGCACGTGGCCGGGCACGAACTGGGTGAAGGAGTTGGCGATGGCGATGATCGGTTTCTTGAAGTCTTCGTCCTTCATCCCGGTGGCGCGCCACAGGGCGCGGGCGCCGGCCATGTTGCGGCCGTGGGTGGAGGTCTTCGAACGATAGTCAGGCATGACGGTTCCTGGGGCTGGTCAGGGTTATCTTCGTAGGGTGAGCGTGCGCTGAACCGGATGCAAACGGCAGGTGGCCGTGCGTTCGGAGGGGCCGTCTGGTGAAGCGGGGTCGCCGCTTGCAGGGCCTGGGCTCACTGGCCCGCCGGGGATGGTTGGCGAGAGATGAACCGATTCTACGCCGCCCGTGCCTGCCGGGGAAAGGCTGACGGTCGGGCGGGTAGTGGAGCGTGTCGCGATCAGCTGTTGGGCAACAGGCGGCAGGTCAGGCTCTTGATGTAGCGGGTTTCGGCGATGGCCGGGTGCACCGGGTGATCCGGGCCCTGGCTGCCGCGTTCGAGCAGCTGGATATTGCGGTCCAGGTGGCGCGCGCTGGTCAGCAGGATGTTCTGCAGGTGATCCTCCTCCAGGTGCATGGAGCAGCTGGCGCTGACCAGGATGCCGTCCTTGCCGAGCAGGCGCATGGTGGTTTCGTTGAGGCGGCGGTAGGCGGCCTCGCCGTTCTTGATGTCTTTCTTGCGCTTGATGAAGGCGGGCGGGTCGCAGATCACCACGTCGAAGCGCTCTTCGGCGGCTTTCAGCTCCTTGAGCGCCTCGAACACATCGCCTTCGACACAGGTGAGCTTCTCGGCCACGCCGTTCAGCGCGGCGTTGCGCTCGACACCGTCGAGGGCGAAGGCCGAGGCGTCCACGCAGAACACTTCGCTGGCGCCGAACGCCGCGGCCTGCACGCCCCAGCCGCCGATGTAGCTGAACAGGTCGAGCACCCGCTTGCCCTTGACGTAGGGCGCCAGGCGCGCGCGGTTCATGCGGTGGTCGTAGAACCAACCGGTCTTCTGCCCGGCGATCACCGGGGCTTCGAACTTCACGCCGTTCTCTTCCAGGGCGACCCATTCCGGCACCTGGCCGAACACGGCGTCGACGTAGCGCGGCAGGCCTTCGGCATCGCGCGCCTTGGAGTCGTTCTTGAACAGGATGCCGCGCGGCTTGAGTACCTGTACCAGGGCTTCGATCAGGTCGTGCTTGTGGTGTTCCATGGTGGCGGAAGCCAGCTGCACCACCAGGTAGTCGCCGAAACGGTCGACCACCAGGCCCGGCAGCAGGTCGGAGTCGCCGTACACCAGGCGGTAGAACGGCTGGTCGAACAGGCGATCGCGCAGCGACAGGCAGACGTTGAGGCGGTGCACCAGCAGCGACTTGTCGAGGATGTGCTTGACGTCGCGCGACAGCAGGCGCGCGCAGATCAGGTTGTTCGGGCTCATCGCCACGATGCCCAGGGCCTTGCCGCCGGCGGCTTCGAGGATGGCCTGGTCACCGGCCTGGAAGCCGTTCAGCGGGGTGGCGGTGACGTCGATCTCGTTGCTGTAGACCCACAGATGGCCGGCGCGCAGGCGGCGATCGGCATTGGCTTTGAGGCGCAGGCTGGGCAGGGACATCGGGGGGTACTCCACGAAAAAGAGCGGAATTATAGCTGCAGAGGGTTCCTGGCGGCTGCAGTGATGGCAGTCGCGGGCCATGAAAAAGAGTGCATGTACGACCACTGGTCGGCGCTCGTATGGGCAAAACCCACTGGCGCCAGCCGTTTGCGGCCCGGCAGCAAAACTCATACAAAAGTTGGCTGCGGAGTCGGGAACGCTTTGACTAAACTGTGGCGACTTTCTCATTTCAGTTGCCGCGCTCATGGCCCAAGACCTTTCCGCCGAACAGATCCAGCAAGTGCTGCAGGGCATCAGCGTGCCGCCGCAGCCGCAGATCATGGTCGATCTGCAGATGGAGCAGTTTCTGCCCAATCCGGATCTGAAGACGATCGCCCGATTGATCAGCCAGGACCCGGGCCTGTCCGGCGCGCTGCTGAAAATCGTCAATTCGCCGTTCTTCGGCCTGGCCAACCGCATTGCCTCGATCCAGCAGGCGGTCAACCTGCTTGGCTGCAACTCGGTGATCAACCTGATCAACGCCCAGTCGATCAAGGGCGAGATGAGCGACGAGACTATCGTCACCCTCAACCGCTTCTGGGACACCGCCCAGGATGTGGCGATGACCTGCCTGACCCTGGCCAAGCGCATCGGCTACCAGGCGCCGGACGAGGCCTATACCCTCGGTCTGTTCCACAATTGCGGCATTCCGCTGATGCTCAAGCGATTCCCTGATTACATGACGGTGCTGGAGGAGGCGTACTTCAATGCCAGCAGTGAGCGGCGTGTGGTCGATACTGAGAACCGCCTGCTCAACACCAACCACGCGGTGGTTGGCTACTTCACCGCCAAGTCGTGGAACCTGCCGCTGCACCTGTGCGAGGCGATTGCCAACCACCACAACGCGCTGTCGTTCTTCGAGGACGACACCGGTCGCGACGCGCAGCTGAAGACCCTGATGGCCATTCTGAAGATGGCCGAGCACATCTGTGGCAGCTACCGGGTGCTGGGCAATCAGGAAGAAGACCACGAGTGGAACAGTATCCAGCAACAGGTGCTGGAGTATGTCGGCCTCACCGAGTACGACTTCCAGACCCTCAAGGAAAGCATCCACGACCTGGGCGCCTGCTGAGTCGGTTCGTTCGTCGGCAGCTTCCTGCTAAGGTGGCTGCTTCTCTCTGCAGTATCCGTCGTTCGTCATGCCTGAACTCCCTGAAGTCGAAACCACCCGCCGCGGTATCGCGCCCTTTCTCGAGGGGCAGCGCGTCAGCCGTGTGGTCGTGCGCGAGCGCCGTCTGCGCTGGCCGATCCCCGAAGACCTCGATGTGCGCCTGTCCGGCCAGCGCATCGAGTGCGTCGAACGGCGCGCCAAGTACCTGCTGATCCAGGCCGAGAGCGGCACCCTGATCGGTCACCTGGGCATGTCCGGCAACCTGCGTCTGGTACCGGTGGGCACCCCGGCGGCCAAGCACGAGCATGTTGATATCGAGCTGGAGTCGGGCCTGGCACTGCGCTACACCGACCCGCGGCGCTTCGGTGCGCTGCTGTGGAGCAGTGATCCGCTGAATCATGAGCTGCTGCGCAAGCTGGGGCCGGAGCCGCTGACCGGTTTGTTCGATGGTGAACGTCTGTACCAGCTGTCACGCGGTCGTTCGATGGCGGTCAAGCCGTTCATCATGGATAACGCGGTGGTGGTAGGCGTCGGCAACATCTACGCCTCCGAGGCGCTGTTCGCCGCCGGCATCGACCCGCGCCGCGAGGCCGGGACGCTTTCCCGAGCGCGTTATGTGAAGTTGGCCGAAGAGATCAAACGCATCCTCGCCTATGCCATCGAGCGTGGAGGTACGACTCTGCGCGACTTCGTCGGTGGCGATGGCCAGCCGGGCTATTTCCAGCAGGAGCTGTTCGTCTACGGCCGTGGCGGCGAGTTCTGCAAGGCCTGCGGCAGCACGTTGCGCGAGGTCAAGCTGGGTCAGCGGGCCAGCGTCTATTGCCCGAAATGCCAGCGCTAGATGGCTCTCCCCTCTCTTGGCAGGCGCCATATTCAGAATAAGAACAAGCAGTAGGAAACATGATGGACGGCAATTATCTGCCGGCCAATCCGTTCGCGGAGTGGCTGGGGCGTAGTGTGTTGAAGCTGATGGGCTGGCGGATCGAAGGGCAGATGCCAGCGTTGGACAAGTTCGTGGTGATTGGTGCGCATCACACCTCGAACTGGGATTTCGTGATTTTCATCGCCGTGAAGTTCGTCCTGCGCCTGAATGCGCGCTGGTTCGGCAAGCACAGCATCTTTATCTGGCCTTTTACCGGGCTGCTGAAAGCCTGGGGCGGCATCCCGATCCTCCGCCATCTGCGCCTGAACATGGTCGAGCAGGCGATCCAGAACTTCCGCGACCACCGCGAGTTCATCCTGGTACTGTCGCCGGAGGGTACGCGCAAGAAAGTGGAGCGCTGGCGCATGGGCTTCTACCATATTGCCTGCGGGGCCGGCGTCCCCATCATTCCTGGTGCGCTGGACTACCGTAATCGGCGGGTGGTGATCGGCGCGCCGTTTCAGCCGACCGGCGATGCCGAGGCGGATATCAAGGCCTTGTTAGCCTTTTTCCGCCCCTATGAGCCGAAAAAGCCGGAATACGCATTCCACGGCGATTGACGGCGTTCACGCTGACATTTGCGCAAGCGCTGTTATAGTTACCAGCATCGTTCTGCATAACTACATAATGAAGGACCGCAATCATGAATCTGTTTCGCACCTCCGCCGCTGTGTTGGCTTTGACCACTGGCCTGCTGGCACTGCCGGCCCAGGCGGAAGTGGTCCAGCAGAATACCAGCGGTGACCCTACCTACACCCTCGAAGCACCCAAAGGCTATGCCATGGCCGGTGACCTGCTCGTCGCACGTCCGCTGCTGATCGGCGCCACCGTGATCGGTGCTGGCCTGTTCCTGGTCAGCCTGCCGTTCACCGCGGCTGGTGGCAATATCGGCGAAGCCGGCCAGGCGCTGGTGGTCGAACCGGGCATGGCGGCTTTCGTGCGTTGCCTGGGCTGCACCGAGAGCGGCTACAAGAAGGACTGATCCTTCTTCGCAGCAGAAAAAAGCCGGTCATTCGACCGGCTTTTTTGTGTCTGCCCGCTTATTCCCACAACTGTGCCTGGCCGATGCCGCGCGGGTCGCTCGCCGCTTCGACCTTGCCGTCGGTCTTGTGCCAGAGCAGCACCTGCTGGTTGCCGTAGCGGCGCTCCAGCTTCTTCAGCTGGTAGCCGCGCATTTCCAAGGTGCGTATCTGGCTGGCGCTGAAGGTGTCCGGCTCATGCTCGATGACATCCGGCTGGAACTGGTGGTGGTAGCGCGGGCTGGCCGGCCACTCGCTCACCGGGCGCTCGTCCAGATAATCGAGGATGGCCAGCAGCACCATGCTGGGGATGCGGCTACCGCCTGGCGTACCGAAGGCTGCCAGTTCGTCTGAACTCTCGATAAAGGTCGGGCTCATGCTCGACAGCGGACGCTTGCCGGCGGCCACGACGTTCGCCTGGCTGCCGCTGAGGCCGTAGGTGTTGCTGCCTTGCGGGTCGGCGGCGAAGTCGTCCATCTCGTTGTTGAGCAGGATGCCGGTGCCGGGCACGGTGAAGGCCGCGCCGAATGGCAGGTTGATCGACAGGGTGGCGGTCACCGCATTGCCGTCGCGATCCAGTACGTTGAAGTGGGTGGTGTGGTCGCCTTCGCGCCAGCTTGGCGTCGCTGGCAGGTTGCTGCTGGGCGTGGCGTTCTGCAGTTCGATGCCTTTGGCCAGACGCTGCAGGTAGTCGGGAGCCAGCAACTGGGGCAGTGGGTTGTGCACGAAATCGGGGTCGCCGAGCTGGCTGCGATCGCGATAGGCGCGGCGCAATACCTCGACCACGTAGTGGCTGCGCTGGATCTCGCCGGCCTTGCGCCACGGCAGTTGCTGCAGCATGACCAAACTCTGCGCCAGGGCCACGCCACCGGCGGAAGGTGGCGGTGCGCTGATCAGCTCGCGGCCATCAGCCAGCGGATAGCGCAGTGGCAGGCGCTCGACGACCTGGTACTTGGCCAGGTCGCGGGCGCTCCAGATGCCGCCGGCAGCGCGGACTGCGGTGACCAGTTTCTCTGCGGTTTCTCCGCCGTAGAAACCGGCATGTCCATCACGAGCCAGACGCTCCAGGGTGCGCACCAGATCGGCCTGGCGCAGCAGACCGAACTCGGCGGGAATACGCCCTTGCTCAAGGAATATCCGCGCGCTCTCTGCGTCAGCCTGTAGAGCTTGCAAACGCCACTCGGCGCGCTCGCGATAGACCCGGTCGATGCCGACCCCATCACGGGCCAGGCGAATGGCCGGTGCCAACGAGTCGCGCAGGGGCAACTTGCCGTAGCGCTCCGCCAGCACCACCAGCGCGGCGGGTAGCCCCGGAATGGCAGCGGCCAGCGCGCCGTTCAGCGACAGTTCGCGCTGCACCTGGCCATCGCGTCGGTAGAGATCGGGGTGGGCCGCCAGTGGGGCGCGCTCACGGGCATCGAGGAAGCGGTAGGTTGGCTGCTCGCCGGCCTGGCGCAAGAGGAAGAAGCCCCCACCGCCCAGACCTGATCCATAGGGTTCGACCACCGCTAGTGCGGCACTGATGGCTACGGCTGCATCGAAGGCATTGCCACCCAGGGCCAGGGTTTCCAGGCCGGCGACGGTGGCAGACGGGTGGGCAGTAGCGACGGCGGCTTGTTGCGGTGCAGTGGTGGCCTGGGCGCCCAGCGCACAGACCAGCAGCAGGCTAGCCAGCAGGCGGATCGGCAGAGTCATGGCAGGCAAGTCTTGAGTGGGATTGCAGTCTGCCCGCATCACGCGGGCCCTCGGTCACTCAGTATGGACGCTCAAACCGGGTTTAGGCCTTGCCGGTAATGATCAGGTACTTCTGCATCAGCTCGTCCTTGCTCTCGACATGGGCTTCGTCGAGGGGGATGCAGTCCACCGGGCAGACCTGCTGGCATTGCGGTTCGTCGTAGTGGCCAACGCACTCGGTGCACAGGTTGGGGTCGATCACGTAGATCTCCTCACCCTGGGAAATGGCGGCGTTGGGGCACTCGGGTTCGCAGACATCGCAGTTGATGCAGTCGTCGGTGATCTTCAGGGACATGGAACAACTCCTGCCGTGGCCATGGCCGCGACATGCTTAACAAATGATGGGGAATTGTGCCGGATTGGCGGGTTGTACGCCATGCGCGGAGCGACCTGTGGCCGCCCCACGCCGTGCTGGAATCAGCGCGGGAAGCGCTGAGCCAGTGCCTCGGCCACGGCCGGGTGGACGAACTTGCTGATGTCGCCACCGAGTGCGGCGATTTCGCGCACCAGGGTCGAAGAGATGAAAGAGTATTTTTCCGAAGGCGTGAGGAACATGCTTTCTACGTCCGGCGCCAGCTGACGGTTCATGTTGGCCAGCTGGAACTCGTACTCGAAGTCGGAAACCGCACGCAGGCCGCGCAACAGCACATTGGCATTCTGCTCTTTAACGAAGTGTGCGAGGAGGGTGGAAAACCCTACGACTTCGACGTTGGGCAGGTGCTTGGTGACTTCGTGGGCCAGTTCGACGCGTTGCTCCAGGGGGAACAGTGGGCTCTTTTTCGGGCTGGCGGCAACGGCGATGACCACTTGGTCGAACAGGCGCGAGGCTCGCTCCACCAGGTCGCCATGGCCCTTGGTGATGGGGTCGAAGGTGCCCGGGTACAACACTCGATTCATCGCATCGTCCTGTTCGGAGCGGTAGGAGTCGCGGATGGTAGCGCAGCAGGTCCTCAGGGCCAAGCCGGCGGGCTCAGCCCGGCATGCCGCGGCCTTGCCAGAGGTGCAGGGCGAGTGCCGGCAACAGGCAGGCCAGAGCGATCCAGTCGGCCAGCAGCACGCGGCGCACGGCTGCGTTGTAGCCCGGCTCGCCCCATGCCAGCAGGATAAAGCTCAGTACGCTGATCAGACCTGCACCCAGGGCCACTGACCGCAGCCCCGGCAGGAGCGCGGCGGCCGCCAGCAGAGCGCCGAGAAGGCCGAACAGCACGGCGCGGTGGCGCATCAGCAGTTGCAGGTTGGGCTCATTCAGTGTCAGGCCATACAGGCTGTTGAGCCGCTCGCCACCCAGCACGCCGGCCAGCGGCAGCAGGTGGATGACGGCTGCGACCAGCAGCA
Organism: Aquipseudomonas guryensis; assembly: GCF_014164785.1. GTDB lineage: Bacteria > Pseudomonadota > Gammaproteobacteria > Pseudomonadales > Pseudomonadaceae > Aquipseudomonas > Aquipseudomonas guryensis. The sequence goes on from NZ_JACJFN010000001.1 coordinate 1,414,140, forward strand.
GGGCGGCGATCAGCTTGTTCATGGACGTGCCTCATGCCTTGAGGCGTTCAGCCAGCAATGTGGCGAGCTTGGCGGTGAGGCCGTAAATCGACAGCTGCGGGTTGGCGCCGATGCTGGTGGGGAACAGCGAGCCGTCGTGGATCGACAGGTTCTCCAGCTGGTGATGCCGGCCCAGGCTGTCGGTGACGGCCATGCGCGGGTCTTCACCCATGGCGCAGCCGCCCATCACGTGGGCACTGCCCAGGCGGGTGCGGAACAGTGCCAGGTCCAGGCGGTCGATCAGGGCCTTGGCTTCGCCCAGACTGTTCACGTAGTCGGCATCGGCATGCAGCGGCAGCACGGCCTTGGCGCCGGCGGCGAACTGGATTTCGGCCATGCTGTGGAAGGCCCGGCGGATGCCGTCCCAGGTGTAGTTGGTCATGCGGTAGTCGAGCACCGGCGTGCCGTCGCCGCGCAGTTCCACCGTGCCCTCGGCGCTGTCCGGATGGAAGCCGTCGCGCATAAGCGCCAGCATCACGTTGGTGTGCGGCAGCTGCTCCATGCGCAGAGCGTTGTCGACGCCGAAGCGGCCGAGCATGGTGGCGGTAATCGCCGGTTGCAGCGGTGGTACTTCGAGCTTGTAGGACATCTGCCCGGTGGCGCCGTCTGTCCACTGGAAGTGGTCGGAGTACACCGATTGCGGGGCGCCGTAGAAGGGATTGATGACCTGTTCGAACTGCGCCGCGGAGAAGTTCACCACGTGCAGGAAGGTGCGCTTGCCCGCACGCTCATGCGGGTCCGGCGCCTGCGAGCGCAGCAGCAGGGCTGGGGTGTTGATGCCGCCGCCGGCCAGCACGTAGTGGCGTGCCTTGATCATGATACGCCGGCCATTGGGCGCCACGCTGCGTGCATCCATGCCCAGGCACTCCAGGCCGGCGACGTGATCGCCGTCCAGCAGCAGGCGTTCGGCGCGCGCCAGGTAGAGCAGGCTGCCGCCCTTCTCCAGGGCTGCCGGGATAGTGGTGACCAGCATCGATTGCTTGGCGTTGGTCGGGCAGCCCATGCCGCAATAGCCGAGGTTCCAGCAGCCGCGCACATTGCGCGGGATGATCTTCCAGCTGTAGCCGAGTTTGTCGCAACCGGCGCTGATCACCGCGTTGTTGGCGTTCGGTGGCATCGCCCAGGGCGCGACACCCAGGCGCTGCTCCATCTGCGCGAACCAGGGTGCCATCTCTTCGGCGCTATGGCCCTTGACGTTGTGTGCCTCGGCCCAGTGCTGCAGGGTCGGTTCCGGAGTACGGAAGCTGGAGGTCCAGTTGACCAATGTGGTGCCGCCCACCGCGCGACCCTGCATGATGGTGATGGCGCCGTCCTTGCTCATGCGGCCGATGCCTTCCTGGTACAGCTGCGGGTAGGCGTCGGCTTCCTGCATCTTGAAGTCGCTGCTGGTCTTCAGCGGGCCTTCCTCGATCAGCAGCACCTTGAGTCCGGCGGCGCTGAGGATTTCGGCGGTGGTGCCGCCGCCCGCGCCGCTGCCGACGATGGCCACGTCGGCTTCCAGCAGCAGGTCTTTTTCCAGGCGCGAGCCGTCGTAGGTGATCCAGCCTTTGGCCAGGCCTTCACGGAAGATGTCAGGTACGGGCATGTCGATTCTCTTCTTATTAGGGCGTGCGCAGGCTTACAGGGCATACGGCGGCGGGCCGGGATAGCCGCAATGGCCCCAGGACTCGGCGCGCGAGTACCAGGCCATCTGCACCAGTTGCAGCAGCGAGGCGTGGCCCATGCGCAGCAGGTCCAGCGAGCTGTTCTGCCAGCGCTCGAGGAAGGTGCGGATATCGGCCGCGCTGGCATTTTCCCAACTGCCCCAGATGCCGGTCAGCGGGCCGCGGGTCACCGCCATGGCCTGCACGTCGAACAGCTGCACGGTCAGCTTGAGCAGCTCCGGCGACAGGTAGCTGAGGCTCAGGTCGATGCTTTTCAGGGTGCCTTCGATGGCGGCCGGCATGCCTTCAGCGGGCACCGCGCCCTCCAGCACCACCGGAATCAGCGCGCGCAGGAATGGCATGTCGCTCGCGCGCAGTACCTGAAAGCCAGTGGCCGGCACGCTGGCCGAGCAACCGCTAAGGGTGGCTGTGACGCCGGTCGTGGCGAGGACGGCCGTGCCGAACAGGCCGATCTTGAGCAGGCCGCGGCGCGACAACTGTGGCGCGGCGAGGGAGGTGTCGTTCATTGTTGTTTTCACCTCGCTGGCTTAGCGCACGAACAGCTTGTTGATCAGCTTCTGGATGCCGGTGCCATAGGGCGGGTAGATGAATTTGGCGGCGTTGAAGCGCTGCTTGATGAACACGCCCTTGGCCTTGCTGAAGGTCAGGAAGCCTTCGTGGCCGTGGTAGTGACCCATACCGGAGGGGCCGATGCCGCCGAACGGCATGTCGTCCTGGGCAACGTGCAGCAGGGTGTCGTTGAGGCACACACCGCCGGAGTGAGTCTCGTGCAACACGCGCTGCTGCTCGGCCTTGTCATACCCGAAGTAGTACAGCGCCAGCGGGCGCGGGCGGTCGTTGACGTAGGCGAAGGCATCCTCGATGCGTTGGTACGGCACGATAGGCAGCAGCGGGCCGAAGATCTCGTCCTGCATCAGCTTCATGTCGTCGCTGACATTCAGCACCAGGCTGTGGCTCATACGCCGGCCCTGATCGTCGCCGAGCAGCGGGATGACCTGCGCGCCCTTGCTTTGAGCGTCGCTGATATAGCCCTTGAGGCGGCTCAGTTGGCGCTCGTTGATGATCGCGGTGTAGTCCGGATTGTTCGCCAGTTGCGGGTAGAAACGCTGCACCACGCTGCGGTAGGCGGCGATAAAGCCTTCCACGCGCTCCTGCGGCACCAGCACGTAGTCGGGCGCCACGCAGGTCTGCCCGGCGTTCATGGTCTTGCCGAAGGCGATGCGTTCGGCTGCGTCCTGCAGCGGCACGTCGGCACTGACGATGGCCGGCGACTTGCCGCCCAGTTCCAGGGTCACCGGCACCAGGTTGTCGGCGGCGGCGCGCATCACGTGCTTGCCGATGCTGGTGGCGCCAGTGAATACCAAGTGGTCGAAGGGCAGGCGGGAGAACGCCTGGCCGACGTCGGCCTCACCCAGTACGACACTGACCAGGTCGGCGGGGAAGACCTTGGCCAACAGATCCTTGACCAGCTGCGAGGTGGCCGGGGTCGACTCGCTCATCTTGATCATCACCCGGTTGCCGGCGGCGAGGGCGCCGATCAGCGGGCCGAAGGCCAGGTACAGCGGGTAGTTCCACGGCACGATCACGCCGACCACGCCCAGCGGCTGGTAGACCACCTTGGCGCTGGCCGGCTGGAAGGCCACGCCGACGCTGCGCCGCGAGGGTTTCATCCATTTGCCCAGGCGTTTGCTGGCGTAGTCGATGCCGTGCAGGCTGGGCATGATCTCGGCCAGCAGGGTTTCGTTGGCTGCGCGGTTGCTGAAATCACTGGAGACGGCATCGATCAGCGCCTGTTTCTCGTCGAGGATCATCGCCCGCAGGGCCTTAAGCCAGGCACGGCGCTGCTCGGCGGCGGGCATCGGGTTGCTGCGATAGGCGGCGCGCTGGGCACCCAGCAGGGGTTCCAGCTGGTTGATCTGTTGCTGGCTCTGCTGAAGGTAGGCGATATCGGCAACCATGACGGCATCCTCACGAGGTGGAGTGAAAAGACAGATGCCATTTTTAGAGTAATTGCTCTAAAGTGTCAAATAGTCTGCTGTCCGGTCGTCAGATGACCCACAGTTCTGTACTTTTAGTTTCTTTCCGCCTGTCGAACCGAACCATGGCCCCGAAGAACAAAACCCGCGAGCGCATCATCGAAGCCAGCCTGGAGCTGTTCAACGCCCAGGGTGAGCGCAGCGTGACCACCAATCACCTCGCCGCGCACCTGGGGATTTCGCCGGGCAACCTGTATTACCACTTCCGCAACAAACAGGCGATCATCGCTGAGCTGTTCGCCCAGTACGAAAGCCGCGTCGACATGTTCCTGCGCCGCCCCGACGGGCGCGCATTGACGGTGGAGGACAAAACCTTCTACCTGGAGGCGCTGCTGGCGGCGATGTGGCACTACCGCTTCCTCCACCGCGACCTGGAACACCTGCTGGAAACCGACCCCGAGCTGGCCGCACGCTATCGGGAGTTCGCCCGCCGCTGCATGGCCAGCGCCACCTCGGTTTACCAGGGCTTCGTCGAAAGCGGCATCCTGGACATGAATGACGAGCAGGTCGAGGCGCTGACCTTCAACAGCTGGATCATCCTCACCTCCTGGGTGCGCTTTCTCTGCTCGATCCGCAGCAACCCTGGCGACCTCAGCGAAGAGCTGATGCGGCGCGGTATCTATCAGGTGCTGGCGCTGGAAAGCGGCCACGTCAGCCCGGCCGCGCGCCCGGCGGTGACGGCCCTGCTGCAGCGCCTGCATGTGCCGCTGGAGCAGGTGTTGGGTGGCTAAGGCCTGCTAGTCGCAGCCAAACAGGTCGCGGCTATAGATCTTCTCGGCAACATCCTGCAGGGCCGCGCTCATGCGATTGCTGAGAATCACATCGGCCTGGCGCTTGAACTGCTCGAGATCGTGGATGACCAGCGAGCCGTCGTACTCGGCCTGCTCCAGCGTCGGTTCGTAGATAAGGATCTCGATGCCGCGGCTCTTCAAGCGTTGCATGACGCATTGGATGCTGGAGTCGCGGAAGTTGTCCGAGCCACTTTTCATGATCAGGCGGAAGACGCCGACGGTACGTGGCTGGCGCCTGAGGATGTCCTCGGTGATGAACGCCTTGCGCGTGCTGTTCGACTCGACAATCGCGTGGATCAGGTTCTGCGGGATGTCGCAGTAGTTGGCCAGCAGCTGCTTGGTGTCCTTCGGTAGGCAGTAGCCGCCATAGCCAAAGGAAGGGTTGTTGTAGTGATTGCCGATGCGCGGGTCGAGGCCGACGCCCTCGATGATCTGCCGGCTGTCCAGGCCATGGGTGGCGGCATAGGTGTCCAGCTCGTTGAAGTAGGAAACGCGCATGGCCAGGTAGGCATTGGCGAACAGCTTGATAGCCTCGGCTTCCGTGGCGTCGGTCAACAGAACCGGTACGTTCTGGGTGATTGCGCCCTGTTGCAGCAGCTCGGCGAATAGCTGGGCGCGGTTGGAGCGCTCGCCGACCACGATGCGTGACGGGTGCAGGGTGTCATGCAGGGCGCGTCCTTCACGGAGAAACTCCGGTGAGAAAATGAGCTGGTCACAGCCCAGGCGCTGGCTGGTTTTCAGGGTGTAGCCCACCGGCACCGTCGACTTGATGACCATCACCGCGTCCGGGTTGATGGCCATGACATCGTCGATCACCGTTTCGATGGACTGGGTGTTGAAACAGCCGGTCTGCGGGTCATAGTCCGATGGCGTGGCGATGACCACGTAATCTGCCCCGGCATAGGCGTCCTGCTTGTCCAGGGTGGCGCGGAAGTTGAGCGGTTTGTCGCGCAGGTAGCGTTCCAGCTCGGCGTCGGCAATCGGTGACTCCCGGCGATTGAGCATCGCGACCTTGCGTGCGTCGATATCCAGGGCGACCACTTCATGCTGCTGGGCGAGCAATACGGCGTTGGACAGGCCGACGTAGCCGAGACCGGCAATCGCAATCTTCATCAGGCACGCACCTCAGTCACGCAACCGTCCGAACAGACCGGTCAGCAAGCCCCTCGGCGTTTCAGGCAGAACCCGTACGCAGGTCTTCCTGGCGCCGAACAGGGCGTATCGGCGGCGCTTGGCGATCTCGATCGACAGGTTGCGCCGTTGTCCGTCGAGCATGCTGAGGTCATTTGTTTGCAAGCGGATGACAAAGGTCTGGGGGCGCGCCTTGTGCTGTTTCAGCTGTTCGCTGATGGTGCTCAGCATGAACTGGCGGGTGGCAAACGGGATATCGCGCACGCCATTGCGCAGCAGGTGGGTCTTGGCTTTCACATAGCAGCTGTTGATCAGACTCTGGATCTGGATGTTCTTGATGGCGTGAAAGGTGGTGCGCTCGGTGTCGGCGTGATTGATCGGCTCAACAAACGCGTGCGGGTAATAGTCGGCTTGTGCCTGGCTTTGCAGGGGCAGCCTGGCGTAGAGGTCAATGTCTTCACCACCCCAGCCGCGGAACGCTTCGTCATAGCCGCCAATGGTATTGAAGTCTTCGCGTGTGCAGATGAAGGTGCCGGCTATTTCCTGTAGTTGTTTGCCGTTCTCGCGGCTGGCGCGATAGAAATGATGGTTTTGCAGGTTTTCCTGCATCCAGACCAGCCAGTCTTCTTTTATTTTTATATCGGCATCGATAAAACACAGCCAGGGCGATGAAGTATTGGCTGCGCCTATATTGCGCGCACGCGGCAGGCAAAAGCCGGGATCGTCATTGACGCGGATAACTTTAACGTTGGGGAAGTTTTCTTCGACCCAGTCCCCTGTATTGTCAGGGCAGCCATAATCAACCAGAATTATTTCCGCCGGCGATTGTGCAACAAGACTCGGCAATGTCTGCTTTATATGATGCAAGCGGCCTTTGCAGGTGGTCACGAAGGCGATCGGATACATAAATTTCTCAGGAATGAATATGCGAGTTCTGGTGACAGGTGGTGCGGGATTCATCGGCTCGCATTTGTGCCGGCGTTTGCTGGCGGATGGCCATGAAGTGCTTTCGGTGGACAACTACTTCACCGGCAGTCGGCAGAATATTCAAGACTTGCTGGCCAATCCCCGATTTGAAGCAATGCGCCATGATGTGACCTTCCCGCTGTATGTGGAGGTGGACCGCATCTTCAACTTTGCCTGCCCGGCTTCGCCGATACACTATCAGCGCGATCCGGTGCAAACAACCAAGACCAGTGTGCACGGGGCGATAAACATGCTGGGCCTGGCCAAGCGCACGGGGGCGAGAATTCTGCAGGCCTCGACATCGGAAGTGTATGGCGATCCGGAGTGTCACCCACAAACGGAAAGTTATTGGGGAAGGGTTAATCCGATTGGTATCCGAAGTTGCTATGACGAAGGCAAGCGTTGTGCGGAGACTTTATTCTTCGATTATTACCGGCAGCACGCACTGGATATAAAAGTGGTGCGCATATTCAATACTTATGGGCCGGGTATGCAGCTGCAGGATGGCCGCGTGGTGAGTAACTTCATTGTTCAGGCTCTGCGCGGTGAAGATATAACGATTTATGGTGACGGCGCCCAGACCCGCTCGTTCTGCTTTGTTTCGGACTTGGTCGACGGCGTGGTTGCAATGATGGACAGTCCGGCCGATTTCACCGGCCCGGTGAACCTGGGTAATCCGGTCGAATACAGCATTGCCGAGATAGCCGAGACCATAATCAGCCTGTGTGGCTCCGCGTCGCGGTTGTCGTACATGCCCCTGCCCGAGGATGATCCGCGCCAGCGTCAGCCCGATATCAGTCTGGCGCGAGAGCGCTTGAACTGGCAGCCCAGCGTGGCCCTCGAGGAGGGACTGCAGGAAACCATCCGCTATTTCCAGCAGGTGCTGGCGCGCGGTTAGGGGTGCATCCTTCTGCGTTCTGGCGGTTGGCGGGGAGTCAGGTGCGGCCGGTTAGCCAGCGGGGAATGCGCCGCTCCAGGTAGTAGTCAGGCTGGCGCAATGAGCCGCCGATAAAGCCGACATGACCGCCGCGCGCATGCAGTTCCAGCTGGGTGCTGGCTGACAGTTCGTGGGCCTGCGGCACGCTGTGAGGGAAGACGAAGGGGTCATCGCTGGATTGGATGATCAGCGCGCGCGTACGAATCCGGTCCAGGTAGTAGCGGCTGGAGGCGCGCAGGTAGTAGTCGTCGGCATCGGCGTAACCGTGCAGTGGTGCGGTGAAGCGGCCGTCGAAGTCCCAGAAGGTGCGCATGCCATCCAGCGGGCCGAGGGCCTCCAGCGCGGCCAGGCGCTCGTGGTGGCCTTCATCGACGAAGCGTTGCTGCTTGTCGCGCACATAGGCGACCAGGGCGCGCATGAAGTGCGCCTGGTAGACCTTGGAAAAGCCGCGGTCGATGCGCTCGGCGCAGTGGTCCAGGCGAAATGGCACGGAGACCGCCACGGCGGCCTGCAGACCGGAGTCTTCGCCGCTTTCGCCGAGGTACTTGAGCAGCACATTGCCGCCCAGCGAATAGCCCACCGCATACAGCGGCGCCAATGGGCGCTGGGCCTGCAGGTGCTGAATCACCCGCGCCACGTCTTCGCTGACGCCGGAGTGGTAGCCGCGTGGCAGCAGATTCGGTTCGCCAGAGCAGCCACGCCAGTTCAGCGCCGCGCTGGCCCAGCCCTGGGCCGCCAGCTGCTGTTGCAGGCCGAGCACGTAGTGCGAACTGGAGGAGCCGGTCAGGCCGTGTAGAACCAGTACCAGCGGCGCACTGGCCTCATGCGGGCCATGCCAGTCGAGGTCAAGAAAGTCGCCATCGTCCAGCCACAGCCGTTCGCGCTGGCGCTGCAGCTGCGGCGCGTGACGGCACAGCGAGCCCCAGAGGGTCTGCAGGTGCGGGTTGCCTAGCCACCAGGCGGGTTGGAAGTCGTTGTTCATCGGCGGTTATACGGGCTTAAAGCTTCAGGCTAGAGCGTGGCAGGGTAAAACAGAAGCACCATTGGCCGGGCGAATGGGGCAGGGCACCCGTGGGTGGATCGCGCTCCATCGATCCACCGAGTGGCGCCTTGGTGGATGAAAAAGGCGTCATCCACCCTGCTGACTCAGCAGCGGGTATTGCGCCATATCTTGCGGATGGCGAAGACGAGGAGCAGGGCGGCGATCATCCGCTGCGCCGTCAGACCCAGAGTCAGGCCTTCTGATGGCTCCCAGAATCTGCGGGAGACGGCAAAGCCGATTTCCTGCTCGGCCAGCAGCAGGGCCAGAGCCAGAGGCGCCAACAGCAGGTAGGGCAGGTTGTCGTAAATAAAAGACTTCATGCCTTGCTCCGCATCTTGCTTCTCGGTTTGTGGGCTGGCGTCGATGGACGATGGGGTAGCTTCTGTAGGAGCCAGCTTGCTGGCGATCCGTGATCGGCACATTGATCGCCAGCAAGCTGGCTCCTACAGGGCTCAGTCGTTGGCCTGGCGCTGCCACAGCGCGTAATACACCTGGCCGGCCTTCTGTTCGCGGTGCAGACGCCAGTTGCCGGGCAGGGCCAGGGTCGAGGGCGCTGCTTCGCTTTCGGTGTAGACCCAGGCGTCCTTGGCCAGCCAGCCTTTCTCTTCCAGCAGTGTGCAGGCCGGTTCCAGCAGGTTCTGGCCGAACGGCGGGTCGAGGAAGACCAGGTCGTAGGGCGTGGCTGCCTGGTTCTCCAGGTGCAGCAGGGCGTTGGTCTGCAGCAGTTGGCCGTTCGTGCATTTCAGAGTGGCCAGGGTCTGGCGCAGGCTGGCGATGGCGCTGTGGTTGCTGTCCAGAGCCAGGGCGCTGCTGGCCCCGCGTGACAGTGCTTCCAGGTACAGCGCGCCGCTGCCGGTGAAGCAGTCCAGCACATGGGCGCCGGCGACATAGGGCGCCAGCCAGTTGAACAGCGTTTCGCGTACCCGGTTCGGCGTCGGGCGCAGGCCGTGGGCCATGGGGAAGCTGAACTGGCGGCTGCGCCACTCACCGCCAATGATGCGCAGTTGGCCGCTGCCGGCTTCTTCGGGTTTGGGGCTGGGCTTGCGCATCAGTGCTCCGGAATGCCGGCGGCTGGCGCGGCAGGTTTGTCGGTGGGCGGCGGCAGGTCTTGCTGCGCCACGGTCGGGCCGGCGGTGACGATCACCAGGGCCTGCGGGTCGAGGTGCTTGGCCATGGCGGTTTTCACCTGCTCGACGCTGAGGCTCTGCACCTGGGCCATGAAGTCTTCTAGGTAGGTCAGCGGCAGGTCGTAGAAACCCATGGCGCCGAGCTGGCCGACGATATCGGCGTTGCTCGCGGTGGACAGCGGGAAGCTGCCGGCCATTTCGCGTTTGGCGTCGTCCAGTTCCTTTTGCGTCGGGCCGCTGGCCAGGTAGTCGGCGATCAGGTCCTGCACCAGCTTGAGGGTGCCGGCGCTGAGTTCGGCGCGGGTCTGCAGGTTGATCATGAACGGCCCGCGCGCCTGCATGGCGCTGAAACCGGAATACACGCCGTAGGTCAGCCCGCGTTTCTCGCGCACCTCTTCCATCAGGCGGGTGCCGAAGCCACCGCCGCCGAGGATCTGGTTGCCCAGGGTCAGCGCGGCGTAGTCCGGCTCGCGGCGGTCGATGCCGAGCTGGGCGATCATCAGGTGGGTCTGCTGCGACGGGAACTCGATATGGCTGAGGCCGGGCTTGGGTGTCTCGGGCTGGGCGATCTTGGCCAGCGCCGGGCCTTTCGGCAGGGCGGCGGAGACTTCGCCGGCGATGGCCTCGGCTTCGCTGCGGGAGAGGTCGCCGACCAGGGCAATCACCACGTTGCCGGCAGCGTAGGCCTGCTGGTGGAAGGCGCGCAGCTGGGCGGTGCTGATGGCCGGGACGGACTGCTCGGTGCCTTCGCTCGGGTGGGCGTAGGGGTGGTTGCCATACAGGCGCTCGAACAGTTGCAGGCCGGCGAGCTTGCCCGGGTTCTGCTTCTGGTACTCGAAGCCGGCCAGCAGCTGGTTCTTGATCCGCGCCAGCGAGTCTTCGGGGAAGGTCGGCTGGCCGATCACCTGTTCGAACAGTTTGAGCGCGGGCTCGCGTTGTTCTTTGGCGCTCAGGCTGCGCAGGCTGGCGATGGCCATGTCGCGGAAGGCGCCGTTGCCGAACTGGGCGCCCAGGCTCTCGAAGCCTTCGGCGATGGCGGTGACGTCCTGGCCCGGTATGCCCTCGTTGAGCATGCCGTTGGTCAGCGCGGCCAGGCCGGGTACGCCGTTGTCCTGGCTGCTGCCAGCGGCGAAGGTCAGGCGCAGGTCGAACATCGGCAGCTGGCGCGCCTCGACGAACAGCACCTTGGCGCCTTCGGCGGTCTGCCAGGCCTGGATATCCAGTTGGCGACGGCTGAGGGCCTGACCGTTGAGGCTGGCGAGGGATTCCAGCTGAGTGCTCTCGGCTGTCGTGGTCGGTGCCGGGGCGCTGCGGCTGGCAATAAAAGTCAGCAGACCGACCAGCAGCAGGGTGATGAGGCCGACGATGGCATAACGCATACCGTTGCGCTCACTCATGGCTGGGCTCCTTCACGGGTGGTTTCCTCGGGCAGTACATGGGCCACGCTCAGGCGGCTGCGGGTGAAGTAGGTCTGCGCGGCTTTCTGGATATCGGCGGCGGTCACTGCCTCCAGGGCGGCGAGGTCCTGGTCCATCAGGGTCCAGGACAGGCCGACGGTTTCCAGTTCGCCGATGGTGGTGGCCTGGCTGGTGATCGAGTCGCGCTCGTAGACCAGTCCGGCGATTACCTGGGCGCGCACCCGTTGCAGTTCCTCGGCGCTCGGCGGGTTGTGCTTGAGGTCGTCGAGCTGGCGCCACAGGCCGGCTTCCACCTGCTCCAGGGTCTTGCCCTTCTGCACGTTGGGGGTGGCGCTGAGGATGAACAGGCTGTCGCCACGGACGAAGGCGTCGTACCAGGACGATGCACCGGACACCAGTTCCTCGCCGCGCTCCAGTCGGGTCGGCAGGCGGCCGCTGTAGCCGCCGTCGAGCAGGGCGCTGATCATGCGCAGGGCGTGCACCTCGCGCACGTCCTTGGCGGTGGCCAGGCCGGGCACGTTGAAGCCGTAGAGCAGGCTCGGCAGCTGGGTCTTCACGTGCAGCTTGATGCGGCGCTCGCCGGGTTCGGCCAGCTCGCGCGGGGGCTTGGCTGCCGGCACGGGGCGCTGCGGGATGGCGCCGAAATAGCGTTCGGCCAACTGTTGTACTTCTTCCTTGCCGACATCACCGACCACCACCAGGGTGGCGTTGTTCGGCACGTACCAGGTCTGGTACCAGGCGCGCAGCTCCTCGACGCTCATGCGCTCGAGGTCGGCCATCCAGCCGATGGTCGGCGTGTGGTAGCCGCTGGCGGGGTAGGCCATGGCCTTGAAGCGCTCGTAGGCCAGAGCGCTGGGCTTGTCGTCTGTGCGCAGGCGGCGCTCTTCCTTGATCACCTCGATCTCGCGGGCGAACTCGTCAGCCGGCAGCTTGAGGCTGGCCAGGCGGTCGGCCTCCAGCTCGAAGGCCACGGCCAGGCGATCACGCGACAGCACCTGGTAGTAGGCGGTGTAGTCGTCACTGGTGAAGGCGTTTTCCTCTGCGCCGAGCTCACGCAGGATACGAGAGGCCTCGCCGGGGCCGAGCTTGCGGCTGCCCTTGAACATCATGTGTTCGAGGGCATGGGAAAGACCGGTCTGGCCGGGCGTTTCGTAGCTGGAGCCGACCTTGTACCAGAGCTGGGAGACCACCACGGGGGCACGGTGATCCTCGCGGACGATGACCTTGAGACCGTTGGCCAGTTTGAATTCGTGGGTCGGTTGGCTTTCGGCGGCGATGGCCGTAAGGGGCACGCAAAGCATGCCCAGAAATACGCCGAGGACGCGGCGGACAGTGACATTCATTGACGATAAGTCCTGTTGGATAGCCCAGGCGACACGTTCGCCCGTTGACGATGGGGCGTCAGGATACCCCATCCTCGCACCAAGGCCGCGACCGTCATCGCAGCCTGCGCACCATGCTGTTAGCTGATCACCGGAGTCGTGAGGGGGCTGATGCTCGCTTCCAGTTCCTGCAGCATGCCGCTGATTTGTGCGGCGCTCATGCTGAACGGATCGAAGCGGTCGCTGCAGGAGTATTTGAGGAAAAGCTCGCGGTTGGCTTGTTTTGCGCCGGCCCAGCCCATGCTCCAGTTGGCATAGCGACGCACGCTGATCTCTTCGTAGTCGAGTACGGTGAGGCCTTTGTGGCGTTGGTCGTCGGCTAGAAAGTTGTACAGCTCGTTCACCGCTGCTCGCGGTCCTTCCAATACCTGCAGGAAGATATCGGCATTGCAGCAGAGGATTCCGGTCAGGCCTTTACGCGGGTTGTTACGCTGCGAAGCCTCAAGGATTTCGCGAATAAGCTGCGAGGAAACGCCATTTAAGGCGCGGCTGGCATAAGTAAGGCGGACGAGCATGGGATGACCTCGCAGTGTGAAGGGTGTGATATCCAAGATTTTATTGTATAGGTTTTGTACAGCTTTATCGTGCAAATATCACGGATGGGTTTTCCCGTCGCCCAGATCCCTGTTGTTTGTGCAGCCCTTTAAATGCCTTGTCACTGACTGGTTGGGCGTCGGCTCAGTCAACGCTGCGCGGGTGCTGCCTAAAGTGATAAAGTCACGCGCACAAATTCGTGTCGTGCCGGCTCTATCTTTGCGCTGGTACGGGTGTTTGCTCGGAATGAGCGGGTGCGCCAGGCACGGTGCCCAAGAATGAGCCTGGTAAGGCTCGTGGCTAGCTGCTGCGGGGCGAGCATTCGACCTTCTGCGCTACCTGCGGCCCCCTTTGAGATGACCCATGTTTGGTTCCAACGACGACAAACAGTCGCCAGCTGCGGCTGGTAAGGCGCCGGCCGAGGCCGGGGAAAAGAAATCGCTGTTCGGCTGGCTGCGCAAGAAGCCGCAGGACGAGCTGACGCCGGCGGCGCCCACCGCGACTGCAGCGGAAACGTCGGCGCCCGCCGAGTCGCCGGCTGTTGCGGGGCCTGTCGTCGAGCCTTTGGCTCCGGCTGTGTCGGCCGAGGCCGTCGCTGCGCCCGTCTCCGTTGCGCCCGTCGAACCATCGGTTAGCGCCGTGCCGATTGAGCCTGTGGCTGCACCGGAAGCGGTGGTCGCCACCTCGCCTGTGGCGCCAGTCGAATTGCCGGCGGCGCCCCCTCTGGTTGAGCCTGTTGCCGCGTCGAGTCCGGTCGAAGCCGCGCCCGCGCCGATTGTCGACGTGTCGGCCAGCGTGGCAGTTGAATCAGATGTCGCAGTCGCATCTAGTGCGCCGGCCTCTGCGCCAGCCGCTGCTTCGTCTGCAGGTGAGCCGGCCAAACCAGCCTTCTCGCGTTTCCGTATCAATGCCGGCGCCGAAGTGACCCATGCCGTGCACGAGCCGGTGGCCGAAGTCATCGTTGTGCCGGTCGAGCCCGAGCCGGCGCCGCAGCTGGAGCAGAACAAACCCGGTGACAACCAGGGCGGCTGGTTTGCCCGGCTCAAGCAAGGCCTGTCGAAGACCAGTGCCAGCCTCGGCGAGGGCATGGCCAGCCTGTTCCTCGGCAAGAAGGCGATCGACGACGATCTGCTCGACGAGTTGGAAACCCGTCTGCTGATGGCCGACGTCGGCGTCGAGGCGACCACCGCCATCGTGCAGAGCCTGACCAAACGCGTGGCGCGCAAGGAACTTGCCGACAGCGATGCGCTGTACAAGGCGCTGCAGGAAGAACTGGCCACTCTGCTGGCACCGGTGGAGCAGCCGCTGCAGGTCGATAGCAGCAAGCAGCCCTATGTGATCCTGGTGGTCGGCGTGAACGGCGTGGGCAAGACCACCACCATCGGCAAGCTGGCCAAGAAGCTGCAGGGCGAGGGCAAGAAGGTCATGCTCGCCGCCGGCGACACCTTCCGTGCCGCCGCCGTCGAGCAGCTGCAGGTGTGGGGTGAGCGCAACCAGATTGCGGTGATCGCCCAGCACACCGGCGCCGACTCCGCCTCGGTGATCTTCGACGCAGTGCAGGCGGCCAAGGCCCGCAACATTGACGTACTGATCGCCGACACGGCCGGTCGCCTGCACACCAAAGACAACCTGATGGAAGAACTGAAGAAGGTCGGCCGGGTGATCGGCAAGCTCGACGACACGGCGCCGCACGAAGTGCTGCTGGTGCTGGACGCCGGCACCGGACAGAACGCCATCAACCAGACCAAGCAGTTTCACCAGACCGTGCCACTTACCGGCCTGGCCCTGACCAAGCTGGACGGCACCGCCAAGGGCGGGGTGATCTTCGCCCTGGCCAAGCAATTCGGCCTGCCGATCCGCTACATCGGCGTCGGTGAGGGCATCGACGATCTGCGCACCTTCGTCGCGCAGGACTTCGTCCAGGCCCTGTTTGCGGAGAAGGAGCGCGCATGATTCGCTTTGAACAGGTCGGCAAGCGCTATGCCAATGGCCATGTCGGGTTGCACGAACTGAGTTTCCGTGTGCGTCGCGGCGAGTTTCTCTTCGTCACCGGCCACTCCGGCGCCGGCAAGTCGACCCTGCTGCGTCTGCTGCTGGCGATGGAACGGCCGACCACCGGCAAGCTGCTGCTGGCCGGGCAGGATCTGTCGAGCATCACCAATGCGCAGATCCCCTTCCTGCGTCGGCAGATCGGCGTGGTGTTCCAGAACCACCAGCTGCTGTTCGACCGCAGCGTGTTCAACAACGTCGCCCTGCCGCTGCAGATCCTCGGCCTGTCCAAGGAAGAGATCAGCAAGCGTGTCGGTGCGGCGCTGGAGCGCGTCAGCCTGAGCGACAAGGCCGAGCAGTCGCCGGCCGACCTGTCCACTGGTCAGCAGCAGCGTGTCGGCATCGCCCGCGCCGTGGTGCATCGCCCGGCCCTGCTGCTGGCAGACGAACCCACCGGTAACCTCGACCCGCGCTTGGCGGCCGAGATCATGGGCGTGTTCGAAGACATCAACCGCCTGGGCACCACGGTGCTGATCGCCAGTCACGACCTGTCGCTGATCGCGCGCATGCGCCACCGTATGCTGACCCTGCAACGCGGCCGCCTGATCGGCGACGGAGAGGCCAGCTGATGAGCGAACAACGCAACCCCAAGGCCGCCGAACGGGTCGGCGTGGTCAAGGCCAAGGCCGACAAGCCGGTCGATCACGGTCCGGACTTCGCCACCCTGCTGCACGCCTGGCTGGAAAGTCACCGCAGCAGCCTGCTCGACAGCCTGCGCCGCCTGGCCCGCCAGCCGATCGGCAGCTTCTTTACCTGTCTGGTGATGGCGATTGCCCTGTCCCTGCCGATGGGCCTGTCGCTGCTGCTGGACAACGTCGAGCGCCTCGGCGGCTCCTGGCAGCGTGCGGCGCAGATTTCCCTGTACCTCAAGCTGGAAACCAGCGATGCCGCCGGCCAGCAGCTGCGCGACGAGATCGCCGGTATGGGCGATGTGGCCAGCGCCGAGTGGATCAGCCGCGAACAGGCCCTGGCCGACTTCCAGCAACAGTCCGGCCTCGGCGAGGCCCTGCGCGAGCTGCCGGACAATCCGCTGCCCGGCGTAGTGGTGGTGACGCCCAAGGAAGTCGACAAGCCGACCCTGGAAGCGCTACGCCAGAACCTTTCGGAAATGCCCGGAGTGGAGCAGGCGCAGCTCGATCTGCTGTGGGTCGAGCGCCTGTCGGCGATCCTCAAACTCGGCGAGCACTTCGTCTTCGGCCTGACCCTGCTGCTGGTGCTGGCCCTGCTGCTGGTGATCGGCAATACCATTCGTCTGCATATCGAGAACCGCCGCAGCGAGATCGAAGTGATCAAGCTGGTCGGCGGCACCGATGGTTACGTACGCCGGCCCTTCCTCTATATGGGTGCGCTGTATGGTGTCGGCGCCGGCCTGCTGGCCTGGGCCGTGCTGGCCTTTGGCCTGGACTGGTTGAATGACGCGGTGGTGCGCCTGGCTGGCCTGTATGGCAGCGACTTCGCCCTGGCCGGTGTGCCGACCGATGACGCGCTGTCGCTGCTGCTCGGCGCGGTGCTGTTGGGCTATATTGGCGCCTGGCTGGCAGTGGCTCGACACTTGAGTGAACTCGCGCCAAGATAGTAAGTGCCTGTTTTACTTGTATTTTTTAGACTGTAAGGGAACTTTTCCTGGCCCTTGCAGTCGTAGGTCGCAGTGCTAAACTGCTGGCCGCTTTGAAAGTTGGAGGTTTTTCATGACCACAGCCCTGCAACCTGTCCATGCCCTAGTCCCCGGTGCAAACCTGGAGGCCTACGTGCACGCGGTGAACAGCATTCCCTTGCTGACCCCCGAGCAGGAGCGCGAGCTGGCCGGCAGCCTCTTCTATCATCAGGATCTCGAGGCTGCCCGGCAGATGGTGTTGGCGCACCTGCGCTTCGTCGTGCATATCGCTCGCAGTTACTCCGGTTACGGCCTGGCCCAGGCCGACCTGATCCAGGAAGGCAACGTCGGTCTGATGAAGGCGGTCAAACGCTTCAATCCGGAGATGGGCGTACGTCTGGTGTCCTTCGCGGTGCACTGGATCAAGGCCGAGATTCACGAGTTCATCCTGCGCAACTGGCGCATCGTCAAGGTCGCCACCACCAAGGCGCAGCGCAAGCTGTTCTTCAACCTGCGCAGCCAGAAGAAGCGTCTGGCCTGGCTGAGCAACGATGAAGTGCACGCCGTGGCCGACAGCCTGGGTGTCGAAGTCCGTGAAGTGCGCGAGATGGAAAGCCGCCTGTCAGGCCATGACATGGCTTTCGATCCGGCCGCCGATGACGATGACGACAGCGCCTTCCACTCGCCGGCGCATTACTTGGAAGACCATCGCTACGACCCGGCCCGTCAGCTGGAAGAGGCGGACTGGAGTGACAGTTCCACTGCCGGCCTGCACGAAGCTCTGGAAGGCCTGGATGAGCGCAGTCGCGACATCCTCTACCAGCGCTGGCTGGCCGAGGAGAAGTCCACGCTGCATGACCTGGCGGCTAAGTACAACGTCTCCGCCGAGCGTATCCGCCAGCTGGAGAAGAACGCCATGAATAAGCTGAAAGGCTCGATCCAGGCGTAAGCGCCACGCTTCGAGAAAGCCGCACCCAGGTGCGGCTTTTTTCTGCCTGGGTTTTCTGACGCCTGCGGCAGGGGTGATTGGCGCGTCGCGGTTGGAGATCGCGGGCGTGTCGGTGCAGGATCGCGGCAGATAACAAGAACCGGAGCCTGACATGCCCATCACGTCCCGCTGGCCGTATTTCCTCGCCCTGCTGCTCGGCTATCTGTACACCGCCCTGATTCCGCTGCAACCCTACCCGCTGAGCTGGCTGCTCAAGCCGCTGCCGATGCTGCTGTTCGCCTGGCTGGTCTGGCGGGCTCATCCGGGGGCTGCCGGGCGCTGGCTGGGGTTGGGCTTCGTGGCGGCCGCTGCGGGTGATTTCTTCCTCGACTACGGCAACCGGGATGGCCTGTTCATCCAGGCGCTGCTGGCCTTCCTGGTCAACCAAGTGGCTTTCGTCGCCGGCTTTTTACTGCTGGGGCGCGGGCGCTCCAGGCGCTGGTTGTGGAGCCTGCCGGCGATCGCCTATGCCGTCGGTATGACCCTATGGATGCTGCCGAGCACCGGTGCGCTGCAGGTGCCGGTGGCGTTCTACTTCGCCTGTCTGCTGGCCATGGCGCTGAGCGCGGCGCGCGTCGAGGAACGGCCGGGGCCGCTGTGGCTGGGCGCCATGCTGTTCGTCATCGCCGATTCGCTGATCGGGGTGAACAAGTTCATCCAGCCGTTTCCCCATGCAGTGCTGGTGATTGTCAGCTGCTACTTCACCGGCCAGGCGTTGATCGCCTGGGGTCTGTTAAAGCTCAGGGGCGCGGCAGCCACTGCGGCCACCAGTCCGGCAGCGGCCGGGCCAGCTGCTTGAGGTAGTGGCTGCCGCCCAGCTGATAGCTCTGCTGGCGAATCCAGTTGGCCCGCCGGCTCACATGCGGCCCCGGTCGGCGAGGGTTCCAGGCACGCGGGTTGGGTAGGACGGCGGCCAGCAGGCTGGCCTGCTGGCGCGACAGGTAGGGCGCGCCGACACCAAAGTGATGGCGCCCGGCAGCTTCGGCGCCGAACACGCCGTCGCCCCACTCGACGCTGTTGAGGTACACCTCGAGAATCCGCTGTTTCGGCCAGAACAGCTCGATCAGACCGGTGAACCAGGCTTCTAGGGCTTTGCGTGGCCAACTGCGGCCAGACCAGAGGAACAGGTTCTTCGCCACCTGCTGGCTGATGGTGCTGGCGCCGCGCAGATTGCCGCCTTTGCCGTTGTGCGCCAGGGCTTGCTGAATGGCCGCGAGGTCGAAGCCCCAGTGCTCGGCGAACTTCTGGTCTTCGGCGGCGATCACCGCGATCTTCAGGTCGTCCGGCAGCTCCTGCCAGGGGCGCCAGCTGCGCTGCAGGTCGATGGGTTTGCTATCCAGCCAGGACTCGATCTTGCGCTCGACCATCAATGCCGTGCCTGGCGGGTCTATCCAGCGCAAGGCGAGCACCAACAGCGCCGAGCCAACGACGAACCAAAGCAGCAGTTTGAACAGGCGACGAAATAGGCGACGGAGCATGGACTGGCTTGGCCGAAGGCTGGGGGCAGGCCATTATAGCGGCCACATTGGCTCTGTCCGGGAGTGATTCATGCTTCGCATCTTTCTGTTGCTGGCGGCCTGTGCCGGTTTCACCGGGGTGGCCCTGGGCGCTTTTGCTGCCCACGGACTCAAGGCGCGCCTGAGTGCCGAGTACTTGGCGGTGTTCCAGACGGGCGTGCAGTACCAGCTGGTGCATGCCCTGGCGCTATTCGGCGTGGCCTTGCTGGCCGCGCATCTGCCGGGCCGCCTGCTGGCGGCGGCAGGCAGCCTGTTCGTCCTGGGCATTCTGTTGTTCTCCGGCAGCCTGTATGCCTTGACCCTCAGCGGCATCGGCAAGCTCGGCATGATCACGCCGCTGGGCGGGTTGGCCTTTCTCGGTGGCTGGCTATGTCTGGGATTGGCGGCCTGGCGCGCTGCCTGAGTTGCGATGGAACAGTTACGACTCAGGGTCACTATCATGCAGATGAATGGTGGCCATATACCTTGGTCGCTGCCCATGATCGGGCTAGAATGCCGACCCTTTCATGTTCTGACTGCCCAGCCATGCACATCCAACTGAACGGCGAATCCTTCGAGCTGCCGGACGGCGTCACCGTCGCAGACCTGCTCGAACGCCTGGATGCGCTCGGCAAGCGGGTGGCGGTCGAACTCAATCTGGATATCGTGCCGCGCAGCCAGCACGCCACCACGGTTCTGCGCGACGGCGACCAGCTGGAAGTCGTCCACGCCATCGGCGGCGGCTAGTCCGCCCGCGAGGAGTTGCCATGAGCGCCATCATCGATAAGCCTTTTACCCTGGCCGGTCGCACCTATGCGTCGCGCCTGCTGGTGGGCACCGGCAAGTACAAGGACCTCGAGGAAACCCGTCTGGCCATCGAGGCGTCGGGTGCCGAGATCGTCACCGTGGCCGTGCGCCGGACCAATATCGGACAGAACCCAGGCGAGCCGAACCTGCTCGATGTGATCTCGCCGGACAAGTACACCATCCTGCCGAATACCGCCGGTTGCTATGACGCAACCGAAGCGGTGCGCACCTGCCGCCTGGCCCGTGAACTGCTCGACGGCCACAAACTGGTCAAGCTGGAAGTGCTGGCCGACCAGAAGACCCTGTTCCCCAATGTGATCGAAACCCTCAAGGCCGTCGAAGTGCTGGTCAAGGAAGGTTTTGACGTGATGGTGTACACCAGTGACGACCCGATCATTGCCCGTCAGCTGGCCGACATGGGCTGCATCGCGGTGATGCCGCTGGCCGGCCTGATCGGCACCGGTCTGGGCATCTGCAACCCCTACAACCTGCGCATCATCCTCGAAGAGGCCAAGGTGCCGGTGCTGGTGGATGCCGGTGTAGGCACTGCTTCCGACGCCACCATCGCCATGGAACTGGGTTGCGAGGCGGTGCTGATGAACAGCGCCATCGCCCATGCGCAGAACCCGATCCTGATGGGCGAGGCAATGAGGCACGCGATCATCGCTGGGCGCATGGCCTATCTGGCCGGGCGTATGCCGAAGAAGTTGTACGCCAGCGCGTCGTCGCCGCTGGATGGCCTGATCAAGTAAGCCCCCTAAACAGGCTAAGAGAGCCCCATGAGTGAAGTAGTCGAGCCGTGCGAAGACGGCGCTGCCGAGCGCCCACACCGCGCGATCAAGAGTTTCGTCATGCGCTCCGGGCGCATGACCGAAGGCCAGCAACGTAGCCTCGATCTGGGCTGGCCGAAATTCGGCCTGCAGCTGGAAGATGGCCTGCGCGATTTCGACCAGGTATTCGGCCGCAGTGCGCCACGCACCTTCGAGATCGGTTTCGGCATGGGCCATGCGACCCTGGAGATGGCCGCTGCCGCGCCGGAGCAGGACTTCATCGGCGTGGAAGTGCACAAGCCGGGCGTCGGCGCGCTGCTCAACGGCATGCTCACGCAGAATCTGAGCAACATTCGCGTGTACAGCTGCGATGCTCTGGAAGTGCTGCGCGATTGCGTGGCCGATGCCAGCCTCGATCGCCTGCTACTGTTCTTTCCAGATCCCTGGCACAAATCGCGTCATCACAAGCGCCGTATCGTCCAACCGGCTTTCGCCGAACTGGTGCGGCAGAAACTGAAGATCGGTGGCGTGCTGCACATGGCGACTGATTGGGAGCAGTATGCCGAGCACATGCTCGAAGTGATGAACGTGGCTCCCGGCTACCGCAACCTGGCGGCCGGTGGGCGCTGCGTGGAGCGCCCGAGCGAACGCCCGGTGACCAAGTTCGAGCGCCGTGGCGAACGTCTCGGTCACGGTGTCTGGGATCTCAAGTTCCAGCGTATAGACTGAATCAACAGCCCCTGCGGAGCAGGGTAGAACCGACCGGGTCCACCCGGCGCCAGGATGGCGTTGCACCTCACCCCGATAGCTATCTGCAAGTGCGGCCTACACTGGCTATAGAAAAAGAACAGCGGCACGTACGACGTGCTGCGAGGAGATCGCTGTGTTGAGAACCATTGCAATTCTGCTGTTGGCAGCCGCCGCGCTGCCTGTCCAGGCGCGCGTTGATGCCGCCCAGGCTGCCCGCCTGGGACAAGACCTGATGCCGTTGGGCGGCGAGCGTGCCGGTAACGCTGCCGGCACCATCCCGTCCTGGGAAGGTGGCCTGAGTACGCCGCCGGCCAGTTTTCAGCCGGGCATGCACCACCCCGATCCGTATGCGGCCGATAAGCCCCTCTATCGTGTCGACGCCAGCAACCAGGCGCAGTACAAGGCCCAGTTGGCTCCGGGCTTTCAAAAACTGCTGGAAAAGCATCCGGACTACTTCCTCAGCATCTACCCGACGCACCGCAGTGCTGCCGCGCCCCAGCGTATCTATGACGCCACGCGCTACAACGCCAGCAATGCCAGCATGATTTCCGGTGGCAACGGGGTCGAGGGCACCGCGGCCGGCATCCCGTTCCCGTTCCCGCAGAATGGCACCGAGGCGATCTGGAACCACATCATGCGTTACCGCGGTGACCAGATCCGCATGATCACCAATCAGGCAGCGGTGCTGGCCAACGGCGACTACACCCTGCTCAAGCGCGACCGTGACATTCTCTTCGTCTATGGCCGTGAAGGGGTGACCCCGGCCGATCTGGACAACACCCTGTTCTTCTACAAGTACGTGGTGACCGCACCGAGCAAGTTGTCCGGCTCTTCGCTGGTGGTCCAGGAAACCCTCGACCAGGTTCTGGCGATCCGCAAGGCCTGGCGCTTCAGCCGTGGCGAGCGGCGCGTACGTCGTCTGCCGATGCTGGCCTATGAGGCCATGCAGCCAGACACCAACGGCATGGCCACTGCCGACGTGGTCGACGCCTATAACGGCGCCCCGGATCGTTACGAGTGGAAGCTGGTCGGCAAGCAGGAAATGCTGATGCCGTACAACAGCTACGCCGTACACCAGAAAGGCATCCCCTACGAGAAGATTCTCCAGGCCAAGAGCGTCAACCCCGAGCTGCTGCGCTACGAGCTGCACCGCGTCTGGGTGGTCGAGGCCGACTTGCGCAAGGGCCACAGCCACCCTTATGCCAAGCGTCGTTTCTACTTGGATGAAGACAGCTGGCAGATCCTCGCCGTCGACCTTTACGACAAGACCGGCGCCCTGGTTGGCCTGCAAGAAGCCCATCCGATCAGCTACTACGACGTACCGATGTTCGGTAGCACCCTGGAAACCATCTATGACTTCAAGGGTGACCGTTATTTCGTCGACGGTCTCGACAACAACGAGCCGATGTATGACTTCAACGTCAAGCTGAACAAGGGCGACTTCACTGCGTCGGCCCTGCGCCGCGAAGGGATCTGATTCCAACGCCCAAGAAAAAGCCCGCAATCGCGGGCTTTTTTGTGTCTGCCGATCAGTCGTCGTGATCGTGACGGTGATGTTTCTTGTGCTTCTTGTGTTTCTTGCCGTAGTGGTGGTCGTGATGGTCGTCGCTGTAATAGCGGCGGCGATCACTGTCGTGCCCGTCGTCGCTGTCGCCATAGGCGTTGCCCAGCGCGCCGCCAGCGCCACCGCCGACGGCGGCGCCGATCAGGCCGCCAGTATCACCGCCGACCTTCTGCCCGATCACATTGCCGCCCGCTGCGCCCAGGCCGCCGCCGATGGCTGCTTCGGTACGGTTGCGCTTGTCCGCGCCGACCGCGCTGCCGGCTGCGCCGCCGAGCCCGGCACCAATCGCGGCGCCGGTATCGCCGCCGACTTGTTGGCCGACCACCGAGCCCAGTACGCCACCGAGGGCGCCACCGACGCCGGCTTCGGTGTTGCCGGCCAATGCGCCGGCGCTGGCCAGGCTCAGGGAAAGCAGGAGCAGAGAGGAATACTTCATGGATACAAAACCTCTGGGTGGGTAACGCGCGCATCCTGCCAGCGCGCGGCGGGCAGACAAGTGCTAAGTGCGGGGCTTGCGAGGCACTTCACGGCCTCGGAAAAATTGCTGCGGCTTGGCGAACTCGCGGCCCGTCAGCGAGTCAGGCCAAGTTAGCCGGACGCCTGCAGATCCGCGCAGAGCAGCCGGTAGTCCTCCACTGCGGCGAATTCCTCGGTGTCCTTGGCGTCCTTGCGGCTGTCCGGTTGGCGCACGGCCAGCAGCTGGGCAACGCCGAAGCGCCCGGCGCTGCGCAGGATCGGCAGGCTGTCGTCGATGAACAGGCTGCGCGCCGGATCGAAGGGGAAGTCCTGTTGCAGGGCGAACCAGAACTGCTGGTCTTCCTTGGGAAAGCCATAGTCGTGGGAGCTGATCAGGCGGTCGAAGTAGGGCGCCAGCTCGACCCGCTCCAGCTTCAGCGACAGCGAGTCGCGGTGGGCGTTGGTGATCAGTGCCACACGCTTGCCGGCGTCGCGCAGGGTCTTGAGAAAGGTGTCGGCATCCGGGCGCAGGGCGATCAGGTGGGCCACTTCACGCTTCAGCTCGCGTACCGAGAGGTTCAGTTCGCGACTCCAGAAATCGGTGCAGTACCAGGACAGCTGGCCGGCATGCTCACGGAACAACGGCAGCAGTTCGGCCTCGGCGGCGGCGCGGCTGGTGCCATGCAATTCGGCATAGCGCTGCGGCAGGTGTTCCAGCCAGAAGTGGTTGTCGAAGTGCAGGTCGAGCAGGGTGCCGTCCATATCCAGCAGGACGGTATCGATATCGGCCCAAGGCAGCAGTGGCATGATGAGTTCTTGCGTGAAATGGTTAACAGAGGTGTACGGATGCAATATCCGCCACGGACAATCCGGATCAGCAGGGTATGATACTCGTTCGTTTCAAGGAGTGATCCCATGCGTGAGAAACCTGTCGTGCTGGCCCGCGAGATCGTTGCGAGCAGCCGCCTGTTCCGCGTCGAGGAACTGCAGCTGCGCTTCGCCAACGGCGTCGAACGCACCTACGAACGTCTGGTCGGCAAGGGTTCCGGTTATGGCGCGGTGATGGTGGTGGCGATGCTCGATGCCGAGCATGCGGTACTGGTCGAGGAATACTGCGGCGGTACCGACGACTACCAGCTGTCGCTGCCCAAGGGCCTGGTCGAGCCCGGCGAGGATGTGCTCGATGCGGCCAATCGCGAACTCAAGGAGGAGGCCGGTTTCGGCGCCCGTCAGCTGGAGTGGATCGCCGAGCTGAGTCTGTCGCCCGGCTACATGAGCCAGAAGATCCAGGTGGTCCTGGCCCGTGAACTCTATGAAGAAAGCCTGCCGGGTGACGAACCCGAGCCGCTGCGGGTTGATCAGGTCAGTCTGCGCGAGCTGAGCAGCCTGGTGCAGCACCCCCAATTCACCGAGGGGCGCGCCCTGGCCGCCCTCTATCTGGTCCGAGACCTGTTAAGCCAACGCGGAGAGTTTCACCTGTGAGTCATCCCTATCTGTCGGCGGTCATCGCCCTGGTGCAACGTGCCGGCCAGGCTACCCTGCCGCATTGGCGCAACGATGTGGTAGTCAACGAGAAGGCCGATGCCTCGCCGGTGACAGCTGCCGACCTGGCCGCCCACCACATCCTCGAAGCCGGCTTGCTGGCGCTGGCGCCGGATGTGCCGGTGCTGTCCGAAGAAGACAGCGAGATTCCGTTAAGCGAGCGTGCGACCTGGCAGCGCTGGTGGTTGGTCGACCCGCTGGATGGCACCAAGGAATTCATATCCGGCAGCGAGGAATTCACCGTAAACGTGGCGCTGATCGAGCGCGGCCAGGTGGTGTTCGGCGTGGTCGGCATCCCGGCCAATGGCCGCTGCTACTACGGTGGTACCGGGCTGGGTGCCTGGCGCATGGAAGCCGGCGGCGAGCCGCAGGCGATCAGCGTGCGCCTGGCTCCGGCCGAGGCCTTCACCCTGGTGGCCAGCAAGCGCCACTCCAGTCCGGCCCAGGAGCGTCTGCTCGAAGGCCTGTCCGAGCGTTTCGGCGATCTGCAGTTGGCCAGTGTCGGCAGCTCGCTGAAGTTCTGCCTGCTCGCCGAAGGCAATGCCGACTGCTATCCGCGCCTGGCGCCGACCTCGCAGTGGGACACCGCGGCTGCCCAGGGCGTGCTGGAAGGCGCCGGTGGCGAAGTGCTCGACCTCAAGGGCGAGGCGCTGACCTACGAGGCGCGCGAGTCCTACCTCAACCCGTCCTTCCTCGGCCTACCGCAGGCGGCCGCCTGGCGTGCCGAGCTGGTCCAGCTGGCCCGCGCGCTGGACTGAGATGGACGGCACCTGCCGCTACCTGGAGCAGCTGCTGCACCAGGACATTCCGCTGACCCAGGCCCTCGGTCTGGGGGTGTCCAGTTGGGATGGTAGCGAGCTGCACCTGAGCCTGCCGCTGGCGGCCAACCTCAATCACAAGAGCAGCATGTTCGGCGGCAGCCTGTATTGCGGTGCCGTGCTGGCCGGCTGGGGCTGGTTGCACCTGCGCTTGCGCGAGGCAGGTGTGACGGATGGCCATATCGTCATCCAGCAAGGGCAGATCGACTACCTGCAACCGGTACTCGGCGATGCCCTAGCAGTCTGCACCGCCCCGCCCGCTGCGCAGTGGGACAAGTTCCTCGCCCTCTACCGGCGCCGTGGCCTGGCGCGCATCAGCCTACATAGTCGCATTCTGGCCGACGAGGCCGAGGCAGTGCGTTTCAGTGGTCAGTACGTGCTGCACCGCTGAATCACCCCTCTCCCGGAGGGAGAGGGAGCTGCACCGAGAACTCCTAGCGCCTGCCGATGTTCACTCACAGCATATCGGCGTAGCGCTCATCCTTCTTGTACCGCAGCGGCTGGGCAAAGCCCGGCACCTGAATGCCTTCGGCGCTGAACTGCAGCTGCTGGTCATCGATCAGGTCATGGCCGAAGTTGTAGAGGATGTCGAACTGGCCGAGCAGGGCCTGCTGGTCATACTGGCTGGCGGCGGCGCGGGTGTGTTCGCGCTTGGTCTGCCAGGCGGCGAAGGCTGCCTCGCCATGGCGTTTGCGCAGCATGCGCTCGGCCACCTGCGGTGCCAGCAGGACGCCGGTGGCGTTGTTGCCACCGAAGCCCTTGGAGTTGAGGAAGCACACTTCCATGCCGTCCATGCGGCGGTCGCGCACGTCCAGGCTGATGTGCTGGCGATGGACGTCGTCGGCGACCTTGTCGATGGTTTTCAGCCCTGGCAGCAGGCCGTGGTGAAAGGTGCCGAGAGCCGAGATCAGCTGGTCGCCGCTGGCCGGTGCCAGGGAATGACCGACGAAGGCCTTCACCGCGGTCACCGGCCAGGCCTCAATGCCGAAGGCGGCGGCCACGCGGTCGAGCAGTTCCGATTCGCTGACCCGGTTGGCCGGGGTGCTCGAGCCGTGGGCGTGGACGAAGCTGCGTTGGCGCACGGCTTCGCTGCCGAGCAGTTGGGTGGCGCTGGCCACAGCCTTGGCCAGGGTCAGGTAGTTGCCGGGGCCGGGGGCGGAAATCGACTTCTTGAAGCCATCGGCATTGATGAACACGTCGGTCACCGCACCGTGGATATCGGCGCCCAGCTGCAGGGCCAGCTCATCGTCCATCAGCACGATGAACTGCGCCGATTCGGACAGGGTGAAGCCGCAGTTGTCGCCGAACGGGCGGCTGGCGCGGCGGAAGTCGACGTCATCGCGTCCCTCGATCTTGCGCAGGCCTTCCTCGGTGGCCAGCGCGCCCATGGCGCCGTAGCCGTCGATGAACTCCTGGGTGATCGGTGCCTCGCTGTTGCCCACCAGCACCACGCGTGCCTGGCCGCTGGCGATCTGTTCGATGCCTTTCTGCAGGTTGTAGAGGAAGGTTGCGCAGGCGCCGGTGACGCTACCGGTGGTGCCGACACTGCCCAGCACATAGGCGTTGATGAAGTCCGCCGGCATGCTGTTGAGGCCCAGCGGGCACTGCTTGGCGGTAACCCGGCCGCCCTTGAGGCGCGCCTGCAGCATGCCGCCGAAACCGTTGTCGTCCATCTGGCTCATGCCGCTGCCAGCGAACACCGCCACTTCATCCGGTTGCACCTGGGCCATGATGTCGCTCCACGGCAGGCCGATGGAGCGCAGGGCGTCGGTGGCGCCGACCACGGCCATCTGCAGGCCGCGCGGGTGGAAGTGCGAGTGGTACAGCGCGGCGGGATCGAAGCCGCTGGGCAGCTGGCCGGCCGACTTCACCGGCAGGGCGCGATAGCTGTCGACCTTGAATTCGCAGCTGTCATGCAGGGTAACCCGCACCAGTTGCTCGTCGATGGACTCGACGCTCCAGTTGGCCGGCAGTGGTTCGGGCAGTTGCTTGCGCGTGGTGGTGAACTGGGCATTGCTGGTGGTCAGGCTCTTCTGCCAGTGGGCGGCATCCACATCCAGGTAGCGCTTCTCGATGCGCCGTACCAGGGTGCCGGCGAGGATCGCCTCGGCGTGCTGCGCCTCGATCTCGGCCAGGCTCAGGGGGGCGCCGGCCAGGCTGTGGTAGCGGCCATCGATGACCTGCACCAGCTGCATCATCACGGCCAGACCGGCCAGGGTCTGCTGGCGTGCGGCGTTGTCCAGGGTTTCCAGCACGGTGCGGCGGAAGCCGTGGTGGAAGGAACTGCGGCCTGCGGCGTTATAACCGCCGAAACCCACGATGACGGGTAGTCGGGACATTACATGGAACTCCTGCAATCGACCTGTAGCACGCAGGGCTGGTGGGCGCAGGGGGTGTCGGGAGATATCCGACAGCAACAGGCTCCACAAGCCATACGGCAATGCCGGGTGGCGACTCAAATGAATCGGGATACCAGGGTGACGAGGTTTATGACTGATGAGTCACTCGCGGTCTTGCAGGTATTCAGTCCCCGTCGTCAGGACTATTGCCTGCGAAATCCAGGCCATGCTTGCGCAACTTGTCGTGCAGGGTCTTGCGCGCGATGCCCAGGGCTTCGGCCAGGCTACGCAGGGAGGTATGCGCATTGGCCATCTCGGCACTGATCAGCGCGCGCTCGTAGGCCTCCACCTGTTCGCCGAGGTTCTGTCCGCTGGCGGCACTGGCCTGCATGCCCGACGGCCGGTCGAGGCCCAGCTCCAGGCCGATGGCGAAGCGCTCGGCAGCGTTCTGCAGCTCGCGCACATTGCCCGGCCAGGCATGGCCCAGCAACTGGGCGCGCTGGGCGACCGGCAGGCTGCGGCTGGGCAGGCCGTGGCGGCTGCTGGCGCTGTCGGCATAGTGCTGGAACAGCTGCAGGATGTCCTCGCCGCGCTCGCGCAGCGGCGGGATGCGCAGTGGTGCGACGTTCAGGCGGTAATACAGGTCGGCGCGGAAGCGGCCCTGGTCGGCCGCCTGGCGCAGGTCTTCCTTGGTCGCGGCAATCACGCGGATATCCAGGGGGATCAGCTGGTTGCCACCGAGGCGTTCGACCACCCGCTCCTGCAGCAGGCGCAGCAGTTTGACCTGTACATCGGCGCTCATGCTCTCGATCTCGTCGAGGAACAGGGTGCCGCCATTGGCGAATTCGAACTTACCGATGCGCCGTTTTTGTGCGCCGGTGAAGGCGCCTGGCTCATGACCGAACAATTCGCTCTCGACCACCGACTCGGCGAGGGCGCCGGCGTTGATGGCAACGAACGGCCCATTCTTGCGCGCGGAGAGGTCGTGCAGGGCGCGCGCCACCACTTCCTTGCCGGCGCCGGTCTCGCCGAGTATCAGCACATCGCTGTTGATCGCCGCCAGGGCGCCAACCTGTTCGCGCAGGCGCTGCATGGCCGGCGACTGGCCGAGCAGGCGCGTAGCGAGCTGGTTACGGTCGGCTAGGGCCAGGCGCAGGCTGCGGTTGTCCAGCACCAGGCGGCGCAGTTCCAGGGCGCGGCGCACGCTGTCGAGCAGCGCGTCGCTGGCGAAGGGCTTCTCCAGAAAGTCGTAGGCACCGGCGCGCATGGCCTGCACCGCCAGCGGCACGTCGCCGTGGCCGGTGATCAGCAGCACCGGCAGCTCGCTGTCCTGTTCGTGCAGCTGCTGCAGCAATTGCAGGCCGTCGATGCCGGGCATGCGGATATCGCTGACCACCACGCCCGGCCAGTCGGCCGGGATGCGCTGGGCCACGCCCTGGGCATCGGCCAGGGCCTCGACGCGGAAGCCGGCGAGGTCGAGGGTCTGCGCCAGCGCCTGACGCAGGTGGGCATCGTCGTCGATCAGCAGGATCTGGATGCGGCTGTCGATGACACTGCTCATGAAAACTCCTCGGTTGCAGCCAGGTTGGCGCCCGGAGTGGCATGGCGCAGCTGCAGGGTGATCTGCGCGCCGCCGTCGGGGTGGTTGGCCAGCAGTAACTCGCCGCCCAGGGCGCGCATCAGTGTCTCGCAGATGGCCAGGCCGAGGCCGAGGCCCTGGGTGCTAGTCTTGGTGGTGAAGAACGGCTCGCGCGCATGCTCCAGAGCCTGGGCGGAGAACCCCGGGCCATTGTCACGCAGGATCAGGTTGACGCCAGTCGGCGTGCTTTCGGCACTCAGCCACATGCGTCGCGGTGGCGCCTTCTCGCTGAGCGCATCGCAGGCATTGGCCAGCAGATTGCCGAGTACCTGGCGCAGTCGCGTTTCGCCGGCCTGGACCCACAGGGTGGCCTCAGGCAGGTCGCGGATCAGCTCCACGTCCAGCGCCCGGCGACGCTTGGCCAGCAGGGCCAGGGCATCATCCAGCGCTGGTTGCAGGGCCACGCTTTCCGGCGCATGGCGGTCGCGCCGGGCGAAAGCGCGCAGATGGGCGATGATCGAGGCCATGCGCCCGGTCAGCTCACTGATCTGCTTGAGGTTACCGCGCGCCTCATCAGTGCGCTGGTGGTCGAGCAGCACGCCGGCGTTGTCGGCATAACTGCGGATCGCCGCTAGCGGCTGGTTGAGCTCGTGGCTGATGCTCGCGCTCATGGTGCCCAGCGCGCTCAGCTTGCCGGCCTGGACCAGCTCGTCCTGGGTGCGTAGCAGCTCCTGTTGAGCCTGTTCGCGCTCCAGCACTTCATCCTTGAGGCGGTCGTTCAGGGTTTCCAGATCGTGGGTGCGCTCCAGCACGCGGATCTCCAGTTCGCGCTTGGCCCGCGCATCCAGAGCGATGCGCTCTATATAGTGACGGCGGCGTTGCAGCAGCAGACCGAGCAAGGCGAGCAGCGCCAGTAGGCTGGCGGCGCCAATGGCCACGGCGGTGCGCACCGGGCGCTCGACCAGCTGGCGCGGGGCAAGGATGCTGGCGGTCAGCCCGGTCTCTTGCAGCGCGCGGCTCTGGATCAGCCAGGCACTGTCGTCCAGTTGCAGTGGCGTAGGCGCCTGGGTCGGGTAGGGTTGGTTGGCGGCGATGGCGGCGCGCTCGGCGTTATCCAGCGGCCGGGTGGCACGGAAGCGCCAGTCGCGGTGCGAGGAGATGATCACGACGCCGTTGCTGTCGGTGACCATCAGCTGTTCCGGGGTATTGCCCCACAGCGACTCGGCGTCGTCCAGGTCGACCTTGACCACCAGGATGCCAATTACCCGCTCGCCGTCGCGCACGGGACTGGAGAAGAAGTAGCCACGCTTGCGCGAGGTGGTGCCGAGGCCGAAGAAGCGGCCCTGCTTGCCGGCCAGCGCCTCGCGGAAATACGGGCGATAGGTGAAGTCGCGGCCGACGAAGCTGTCCTGCTGGTCCCAGTTGGACGAGGTCAGGGTTATGCCCTGAGGGCTCATCAGGTAGATCACATCCGCGCCGGTTTCCTCGCGTACCCGGGTCAGCAGGCGGTTGGCCCGGTCCTGCTGGGCACGGTCGTCTGGCGTGGCGAGCAGCGCGCGCAGGGGTGGCAGGTCGGCGAGGATATTCGGCAGGACCTCGAAGCGCCGTAGCGTGCCGAGCAGGTTGGCGACATACAGATCGAGGGTCTGGCGGTTCTGCTCGATCAGCTCGTCGCGGTAGTAGCGCTCGGCCAGTTGCTGCAGCGGCCACAGTAATGGCGCGAGCAGCAACGCCAGCAGGGCCAGGCTGCGCCAACGGGGGCGGCGGGGTGTCGGAGTCGGGGTCATGTCGCACTGCGCTTGAGGGACAGACGCATTATGCACTGCAGAATCTCAGCGCGGATTGGCCAGGCACTCCAGCAGTGCGTCATGCCAGTTGGGTAGGCGGATGTGCCATTCGCGTTGCAGTCGCGAACAGTCCAGGCGCGAATTGAGCGGGCGCTGCGCTGGCGTCGGGTAAGCGCTCGAGGGGATCGGTTGCAGGCGTGCGCAGGGTTTGCCCTGCAGGCGCAGTTGCTCGCCGATGGCACTGGCAAAAGCGAACCAGGAAGTTTCGCCCAGGCCGCTGAGGTGATAGGTGCCCCAGGGGCCGGCCTGACCGTTCTGCCAGTGCTGGATCAGCTCGCCAGTGGCGCGGGCAATGCTGCCGGCCCAGGTCGGTGCGCCGATCTGGTCGGCAACCACGCGCAGCTCCTCGCGCTCCTGCAGCAGGCGCTGCATGGTCAGCAGGAAGTTCTTGCCATGCAGCGAGTAGACCCAGCTGGTGCGCAGGATCAGGTGCTGGCCGCCGACCTTGCGGATAGCTTCTTCGCCCGCCAGCTTGCTGCGTCCGTAGACGCCCAGCGGGCCGGTGACATCGTCTTCGCGGTAGGCTCCATCCTTGCTGCCATCGAACACATAGTCGGTGGAGTAGTGGATCAGTGGCACATCCAGCGCTGCTGCTTCCTCGGCCAGCACGCCGGGCGCCTGGGCGTTGATGGCGAAGGCCAGGTCCGGCTCGCTCTCGGCCTGATCCACCGCGGTGTGCGCTGCAGCGTTGATGATCAGGTCCGGGCGCAGTGCGCGCACCTGACGGCGGATCGCCTCGCTGTCGGCCAGGTTCAGCTGTTCCTGGCCGAGTACCAGCAGCTCGGCTTTATCGGCCAGGCTCAGCTGCAGCTCGCGGGAAACCTGGCCGTGGCGGCCGGTGATCAGCACTTTCATGGAAATAGCTCGGCGTCTTGCAGGCTCTTGCCGGCCAGGTCCTTGGCCGACAGTTGTGGTGTGCCGTCGAGCTGCCAGTCGATGGCCAGGGTCGGATCGTCCCAGCGAATCGAGCGTTCGTGGGCCGGGGCGTAGTAGTCGGTGGTCTTGTAGAGAAATTCGGCATGCTCGCTGAGTACCACGAAACCGTGGGCAAAGCCTTCCGGCACCCAGAGCTGGCGCTTGTTCTCTGCCGATAGGCGCACGCCAACCCACTTGCCGAAGTTGGCCGAGCTGCGGCGGATATCCACCGCCACATCCAGCACTTCACCGACGGTGACGCGCACCAGCTTGCCTTGGGACTGCTCGACTTGATAGTGCAGGCCGCGCAACACGCCGCGCTGCGAGCGCGAGTGGTTGTCCTGAACGAACTCGCGCTGCAGGCCGGTGGCTTCGGCAAAGGCCTTGGCGTTGAAGCTTTCGTAGAAGAAGCCACGCTCGTCGCCGAACACCTTGGGCTCAAGGATCAGCACTTCCGGCAGTTCGGTCGCTATCACCTTCATGGATGCTCTCCGGCCAGTTGGTAGAGGTACTGGCCATAGCCGGTCTTGCCGAAGGCCTTGGCCTGGCTGAGCAGCTGCTCACGGTCGATCCAGCCATGCTGGAAGGCGATCTCTTCCAGGCAGGCGACTTTCAGGCCCTGGCGGTGCTCGATGGTCTGCACATATTGCGAGGCTTCCAACAGGCTGTCATGGGTGCCGGTGTCGAGCCAGGCGAAGCCGCGACCAAAGCGCTCCACGCGCAAGTCACCGCGCTGCAGGTAGGCGTTGTTTACGTCGGTGATTTCCAGCTCGCCGCGTGGCGACGGCTTGACCGCCTTGGCAATCTCGATGACGTCGTTGTCGTAGAAATACAGGCCGGTCACCGCATAGCTGGACTTGGGCTGCTTGGGCTTCTCCTCGATGGAGATGGCTCTGCCCTGGGCGTCGAACTCGACCACGCCGAAGCGCTCCGGGTCGCTGACCCAGTAGCCGAACACGGAAGCGCCACTGGGCTCGGCTGCTGCACGCAGGAGCATTTCGCTGAAGTGCTGGCCGTGGAAGATGTTGTCACCCAGGATCAGGCACACCGGATCCTTGCCAATGAATTCTTCACCGATCAGGAAAGCCTGGGCCAGGCCATCTGGTGAGGGCTGCGCGGCGTAGCTGAAACGCACGCCGAACTGGCTGCCGTCGCCGAGCATCTTCTCGAACTGCGGCAGATCGTGCGGGGTGGAGATGATCAGGATTTCGCGGATACCGGCCAGCATCAGCACCGAGATCGGGTAATAGATCATCGGTTTATCGTAGATCGGCAGCAGTTGCTTGGACACGCCCAGAGTGATGGGGTGTAGGCGAGTGCCGGAACCACCGGCGAGGATGATTCCTTTCATGCTGAGGCTCCAAGGCGTTCACGTTGATAGCTGCCGTCCTGTACGTGGCGGCACCATTCGAGATTATCCAGGTACCACTGCACGGTCTTGCGCAGGCCGCTGGCAAAGGTTTCCTGCGGCACCCAGCCGAGCTCGCGCTCGATCTTGCCGGCATCAATGGCGTAGCGCTGGTCGTGGCCAGGGCGATCCTTGACGAAAGTAATCAGGTCTTCGTAACGGCCCAGGCCTGCTGGTTTGCCCGGCGCCAGCTCTTCCAGCAGGGCGCAGATGGCGCGCACCACGTCGATGTTCTTTTGCTCGTTATGCCCGCCGATGTTATAGGTCTCGCCAACCTGGCCTTCGCTGACCACCTTGATCAGCGCGCGGGCATGGTCTTCGACGAACAGCCAGTCGCGCACCTGCAAACCGTCGCCGTAGACGGGCAGTGGCTTGCCATCCAGGGCGTTGAGAATCACCAGCGGGATCAGCTTTTCCGGGAAGTGGAACGGCCCGTAGTTGTTTGAGCAGTTGGTCAGCAATACCGGCAGGCCGTATGTGCGCTGCCAGGCACGTACCAAGTGGTCGGAGGCTGCCTTGCTGGCCGAGTAGGGCGAGCTGGGGGCGTAGGGCGTGGTTTCAGTGAACAGGTCGTCCGCGCCATGCAGATCGCCGTAAACCTCGTCGGTGGAAATATGGTGGAAGCGGAACGCCTGTTTGCGCTCATCCGGCAGGCTCGACCAATAGGTGCGAGTGGCTTCCAGCAACTGATAGGTACCGACGATGTTGGTCTGGATGAACTCACCAGGTCCGTCGATGGAACGGTCGACGTGGGATTCGGCAGCCAGGTGCATGATGGCGTCTGGCTGGAACTCGCGCAGTGCCCGACCGACGGTCTCGCGGTCGCCGATGTCGGCCTGGACGAACTGGTAGTGCGGGTGGTTCTCGACGGAGGCGAGTGACTCAAGGTTGCCGGCATAGGTGAGTTTGTCGAGGTTGAGTACTTCGTGATCCGTGCCGACCAGTAGGTGACGAACCAATGCGGAGCCGATAAAGCCGGCACCGCCAGTGATCAGAATTCGCATAGAAGAAGTCACAGCTCCGGCGGTAAAAAGGCCCGCTAGATTGGCTGTATCCACGACTGATGGCAATGGGATATGGGAGGGGGAGCTGACTCCGCACTTTCCCTTGGGGTAAGTATGGGTTTTGCTCCAAATTTTGTACAATGTGTGGCCTTTAGCGAACAGGCGTTCGATTGGTCTTCGCGATGGCTGGTGGTTTTGTGGCGCCAGTTTCTGGGCGTATAATGGCGATTTGCCATCCGTTTCAGTGACGTGCTCGCGCTTCCTGTGGGGTGGCTAAGCCCACTGCCCAGTGACTCGCGTCAGAGCGAGTTCTTCTCATTTTTTATTTTATCTAGGGCTGAGCGATGGCAGCCGTGTGGTCCCGACTGGTTTCGGTGTGACCGCGAAAAGGATTTTTTGATGTCTCTCAGAGTGTTGTGTGTCTTCGGTACGAGGCCGGAGGCCATAAAGATGGCGCCCCTCGTGCTGGCGCTGAGGGGCGATGTGCGCTTCGAGGTCGGAGTCTGCGTGACCGGCCAGCATCGTCAGATGCTGGATCAGGTGCTGGAGCTGTTCGATATCCAGCCGCACTTTGACCTGCAAATAATGAAGCCTGGCCAGGACCTTACCGACATCACTACCGCCGTGATGCAGGGTATGCGCCGTGTACTCTCGGAGTTCAGTCCGGATATCGTGCTGGTGCATGGCGATACTTCCACGGCGCTGGCCGCCAGCCTGGCCGCCTACTATCAGCAGATTCCCATTGGTCACGTCGAGGCCGGGTTGCGCACGGGTGATCTTTACTCGCCATGGCCAGAAGAAGCGAACCGACGACTGGTCGGAGGGCTTGCTGAGCTGCACTTCGCGCCCACCGTGGCGTCACGCGAGAATCTGCTGCGAGAAGGCGTCGCACCTGAGCGTATTCAGGTCACCGGTAATACCGTGATCGATGCGCTGCAGTTGGCCGTCGGCAAGTCGCAAGCAGACCAGGCGCTGCATCAGGAACTGTCGAGTCAGTTTGACTTTCTGAAAGAAAAGCGCAGGTTGATTCTGGTCACCGGGCATCGCCGGGAAAGCTTTGGTGGCGGCTTCGAAAGAATATGTGCTGCGCTGCGGCGTACCGCCGAGCGCTATCCGGATATAGACCTGGTCTATCCTGT
The DNA here is from genome assembly GCF_014164785.1 of Aquipseudomonas guryensis. GTDB lineage: Bacteria > Pseudomonadota > Gammaproteobacteria > Pseudomonadales > Pseudomonadaceae > Aquipseudomonas > Aquipseudomonas guryensis. Next base: position 1,450,272 of record NZ_JACJFN010000001.1, read on the forward strand.
GCATCTAAATCCGCAGGTGCGCGAGCCTGTTCAGCAACTGCTGAGTGGTGTTGACAACATCCACTTGCTGGAGCCGTTGGACTACCTCCCATTCGTTTTCCTGATGAGCCGGGCGTATCTGATTCTCACCGACTCCGGTGGCATCCAGGAGGAGGCGCCTTCCTTGGGTAAGCCGGTACTGGTGATGCGGGAAAACACCGAGCGGCCAGAGGCTGTCGATGAGGGTACCGTGCGACTTGTTGGTACCTCGGTGGATGGCATCTGCACGAACATTGATCAGTTAATCGGCAACCAACAAGCCTATGAAGCCATGAGCAAGGCGCATAACCCCTACGGTGACGGCCAGGCCTGTATGCGAATACTCACGGCCCTTGCGACATGGGCAGAGAAAAATACATGAAGTTCAAAGCTGTATCCGTGATTGGACTGGGCTATATCGGTCTGCCAACAGCCGCCGTATTTGCATCGCGCAAGATCCAGGTCATTGGTGTTGACGTTAGCCCTTCTGCGGTTGAAACCATCAATCGAGGGGGCGTCCATATTGTCGAGCCGGATCTGGATATGCTGGTTCATGCTGCAGTAACCGAGGGGTATTTGCGGGCTGTGACCACTCCTGAGCCGGCTGATGCTTTTCTGATTGCGGTTCCTACCCCATTCAAGGACGGACACCAGCCTGACCTGTCCTATATAGAAGCGGCATCTCGCTCTATTGCTCCTGTGCTCAAAAAGGGTGACCTAGTCATTCTCGAGTCCACTTCTCCGGTTGGTGCGACGGAAAGCATGGCGGCTTGGCTTGCGCAAGAGCGCCCTGACTTGAGCTTCCCGCAGCAGGTGGGCGAGGACTCTGACATCCGTATTGCACATTGCCCGGAGCGGGTGTTGCCGGGACATGTGCTCCGCGAGCTGGTGCAGAACGATCGCGTGATCGGTGGCATGACCGGCAAGTGCGCCGAGCGGGCGGTTCAGCTCTACAAAGCGTTTGTGGAGGGTGATTGCATCACTACCGACGTACGTACGGCGGAGCTTTGCAAGCTGACAGAAAATAGCTTCCGGGATGTGAACATTGCTTTCGCCAATGAGCTTTCGGTGATCTGCGACACCTTGGGAGTGGATGTCTGGGAGCTCATTCGTCTGGCCAACCGCCATCCGCGTGTCGACATCCTGCAGCCAGGTCCCGGCGTCGGTGGGCACTGCATTGCTGTGGACCCATGGTTCATCGTCAGCCAGGCTCCGCAGGAAGCGCGTTTGATCCGCACGGCCAGAGAGGTGAATGACAGCAAGCCGCAGTGGGTGTGCAATAAAGTCGACCAACTGGTTGAGGATGTCGTGCTGGCTTCCGGAAAGTCGCGGCGCGAGCTCAAGATTGCCTGCTTCGGCCTGGCCTTCAAGGCCAATATCGATGACTTGCGGGAAAGCCCGGCGCTGGCGATTACGCTCGATATCGCCAGGCGTTACCCGGCTCAAGTAGTTGCCGTCGAACCCCATATCCAGGAGCCTCCGCAGTCCTTGCAGGATGCCGGGGTGGAACTGGTCGACTTCTCCATTGCGGCGACCGCTGACGTTCTGGTTTTCCTGGTCGACCACCGGATTTTCAACGAAGAGTCACTGCTGCTACAGGGGCGTCAACGGCTCCTGGATACGCGCGGAAGTATGGCGGTTGCCTCTCGCTAAGAGGCGCGCCCCTGCATATTTGTTTTAGATAGGAGTTTTGAGATGAAGCAGCAGCTTCTTGATCGGTTGAGTGATCGTTCTGCCAGTATTGGTATTGTTGGTCTGGGATATGTTGGCCTGCCATTGGTTTTGCGCTATGCAGAAGTGGGCTACAAAGTAGTTGGCTTCGATATCGACCAATCCAAGATCGACTGCATTGCCCAGGGCAAGAGCTACATTGAGCATATTCCGGGTGCCGCCATTACCCAGGCCGTGGAACGTGGGTTCGAGGCAACAACCGACTTCTCGCGGGCCAGCGAGGTTGATGCGCTGATCCTTTGCGTGCCGACTCCGCTGAACAAGTATCGTGAGCCTGACCTGAGCTTCGTACTCGACACCACGGACTCGCTGGTGCCCTATCTGCGCCCTGGGCAGGTGGTTTCGCTGGAGAGCACCACCTACCCTGGCACCACGGATGAAGAGCTGCTGCCGCGTATCGAGTCGCGTGGCCTGGCAGTGGGTAACGAGATCTTCCTCGTGTATTCGCCAGAGCGTGAAGACCCGGGCAACCCTAATTTCACGACGCGTACCATTCCCAAGGTTTGTGGCGGTCACACCCCGGCCTGTCAGGAAATCGGTATGGCGCTGTATGGCCAGGTGATTGACCGCGTTGTTCCGGTTTCCAGCACGCGTGCCGCAGAAATGACCAAGCTGCTGGAAAACATCCACCGTGCCGTGAATATTGGCCTGGTCAACGAGATGAAGATCGTCGCTGACAAAATGGGCATCGATATTCATGAAGTGATCCGTGCTGCGGCTACCAAGCCTTTTGGTTTCGTGCCCTACTACCCGGGGCCTGGACTTGGTGGCCACTGCATTCCGATCGACCCGTTCTACCTGACCTGGAAAGCGCGCGAATATGGTCTGCATACGCGCTTCATCGAGCTGGCGGGCGAGGTCAACTCGGCCATGCCGGACTATGTGATTGCCAAGGTCAGCGGTGCGCTGAACGAGCGCAAGAAGTCGGTCAATGGCAGTCGGGTTCTGGTGCTGGGTATCGCCTACAAGAAGAATGTGGACGACATGCGCGAGTCGCCCTCCGTATTCATGATGGAGAAACTGCGTGACCTGGGCGCCGAGGTTCATTACAGCGACCCCCATGTCCCGGTGTTCCCGAAGATGCGCGAGCACCACTTCGACCTGTCCAGCGTGGCACTCAGTGAGGAGGTCGTTCGCAGCTATGACTGCATCCTGGTTGCGACCGACCACGACAAATTTGATTTCGACATGATCCGCCGCTGCGCCAGCCTGATTGTCGACTCCCGTGGCAGGTATCTCAGTCCTGCTGACAACATCGTCAAAGCCTGAGTGCGACCAGAGGATTATCTGATGCTTACCAACCAAACAATTCTGGTTACCGGCGGTACCGGGTCATTCGGCAACACCTTCGTGCCGATGACACTGGCCAAGTACAACCCCAAGAAAATCATCATCTTCTCGCGTGATGAGATGAAGCAGTGGGACATGGCCAAGAAGTTCCAGGGCGACCCACGCGTACGTTTTTTCATCGGCGATGTGCGTGACAAGGACCGCCTCTACCGCGCTCTGGATGGCGTGGACTATGTGGTACATGCCGCCGCCACCAAGATCGTGCCGACCGCCGAATACAACCCCTTCGAGTGCGTCAAGACCAACATCAACGGCGCCATGAACCTGATCGATGCGTGCATCGATAAAGGGGTCAAGCGCGTTGTGGCGCTCTCCACCGACAAGGCCAGCAGCCCGATAAACCTGTATGGCGCCACCAAGCTGGCGTCCGACAAACTGTTCGTCGCCGGCAACTCGTACTCTGGCGGACACGACACCCGTTTTGCCGTGGTTCGTTACGGCAATGTCATGGGCTCGCGTGGCTCGGTCATTCCGTTCTTCATGTCGATCAAGGACCAGGGGGTTCTGCCCATCACCGATGCCCGCATGACGCGTTTCATGATCTCCCTCGAAGAGGGCGTCGAGCTGGTCTGGCATGCCTTCGAGGATATGGAAGGCGGCGAGATCTACGTCAAGAAGATCCCTTCGATGAAGGTGACCGATCTGGCCCGCGTTGTTTCCCCCGAGGCACGTCAGGAGATCATCGGTATTCGCCCTGGCGAGAAGCTGCATGAGCAGATGATCAGTGCCGAAGACGCTTACTACACCTATGAGTATCCGGAGCACTTCAAGATTCTGCCCACCATCAACAACTGGGCTACCTGTGAGAAGCGCATCAAGGACGGCAGCAAAGTGCCAGAAGGCTTCGTCTACGCGAGTGATAACAACTCGGAGTGGATGAGCGATGCTGATCTGCAGGCATGGATTGATGTGAACCGCGAAAAGATCGGGAGCATCTAAGTCATGATCCCCTATGGCCGGCAAGACATCACTCAGGCTGATATCGATGCGGTGATCGAAGTGCTGCGCTCGGACTTCCTCACGCAGGGACCGATGGTGCCGCGTTTCGAGCAGTCCGTGGCTAGGCATGTGGGCGCCGGGCATGCCCTGGCGGTCAACAGCGCCACCTCAGCCTTGCATATTGCCTGCCTGGCACTGGGGCTGGGGCAGGGAGATTGGCTGTGGACCAGTCCGATAACCTTCGTGGCGTCCGCCAACTGCGCGCTTTACTGCGGCGCTCAGGTGGATTTTGTCGACATCGATCCGCACACCTACAACCTCAGCCCGGCAGCCCTTGCCGCCAAGCTCGAGGTGGCAGAGCGCGAAGGTAAACTGCCGAAAGTTGTCGTTGCCGTTCACCTCTGTGGGCAGCCGTGTGACATGCAGGCCATCGACGAGCTGGCTCGGCGCTATGGCTTCAAGGTCATCGAGGATGCTTCACATGCCATCGGCGGCAAGTATCAGGGCGAGTTCATCGGCAATTGTCGCTACAGCGATATAACGGTATTCAGCTTCCACCCGGTGAAGATCATCACCACGGCGGAAGGTGGGATGGCCTTGACCAACGATTCCGCGCTGGCTGAGAGCATGGCGCTGTTGCGTAGTCATGGCATTACCCGCGACCCGCAGCAGATGACCCACGAGGCTGATGGCCCTTGGTACTACCAACAGATAGGGCTGGGCTTCAACTACCGCATGACCGAGCTGCAGGCTGCGCTGGGCGTAAGCCAGATGGAGCGGCTTGATCAGTATGTTGCGCGCCGGCATCAGTTGGCCGAGCGTTATGACAAGCTGCTTGCAGATCTGCCTGTGGTCACGCCCTGGCAGCACCCGGACTCATACTCCGGCCTGCACTTGTATGTGGTGCGTTTGCAGTTGGATGAGCTGCGTACAACCCATGCCCAGGTCTTCGCCGCGCTACGCGAGCAGGGCATTGGTGTGAATCTCCATTACATCCCCGTGCATACCCAGCCGCACTACCAGCGCATGGGCTTCCAGGCTGGCGATTTCCCTGAGGCTGAACGCTACTACGCAGAGGCCATCAGCCTGCCAATGTTCCAGACCATGAGTGAGGAACAGCAGGATGTGGTGGTTTCGGCGCTGAAGAAAGCGCTGCAACCATGAGACTGGCAGTCATCCCGGCGCGGGGCGGCAGCAAGCGTATTCCGCGCAAGAACATCAAACTGTTCTGCGGCAAGCCGATGCTGGCCTGGTCGATCGAAGCCGCTCTGCAGAGCGGCTCTTTCGATCAAGTGATTGTCTCCACCGACGACCAGGAAATCGCCGCAGTGGCCCGGCAGTACGGTGCCACAGTGCCTTTTATCAGGCCACAACAGCTGGCGGACGACCACACCGGAACCATCCCGGTCATCCAGCACGCCATCGAGTGGTTCAACGATGAAGGGCATGCTGTTGAACTGGCCTGCTGCCTCTACGCGACGGCCCCTTTCGTGCAGGCTGAGGATATTCGGCGTGGCTTGGAGGTCTTGCTACAGACGGGCAGCGACTACGCCTTTACGGTCACCAGTTATGCCTTCCCCATCCAGCGGGCCATTCGCCTGACAGAGGCTGGGCGGGTCGCCATGTTCAATCCCGAGCATTTCAACACGCGCTCCCAGGACTTGGAGGAGGCATTTCACGATGCCGGCCAGTTCTACTGGGGGTGTGCCTCTGCCTGGTTGCGCGGTGATCCGATCTTTGGGTCGGGCTCCGCCCCTATTATGCTGCCCCGTCATCGTGTCCAGGATATCGACACCCAGGAAGACTGGGTGCGGGCGGAATGGCTGTTCAAGGCCATGCAAGCGCAGCTGGGTTGACGGTGATGAAGGTTGTCTTCCGAGCCGATGCCTCCCTCGCTATCGGTACTGGGCATATTTACCGCTGTCTGACGCTTGCCGACACCTTGCGTAGCCGGGGCGGCGAGTGTCATTTCATCTGCCGTGAGCATCCAGGCAACCTACTGACGCTGATAAGAGAGCGCGGCTATCCCGTGCATTCGTTCGCAGTGCCAGCGGACGCACCTGTTGGCGACGTTTTGGCTCACGCCCAATGGCTAGGGGTTACCCAGGAGCAAGACGCCAGGGACTGTGCGCCGCTTGTGCAGCAACTTTGCCCCGACTGGCTGGTGGTGGATCACTATGCGCTGGATGCCCACTGGGAGGGTGTCCTGCGGGCACATTGCGGCAACCTGCTGGTGATCGATGATCTGGCTGACCGCACGCATCTGAGCGACCTCCTTCTCGACCAGAATCTTGGCCGTACAGCCCAGGCTTATCAGGGCTTGGTTCCTGACCACTGCGTGGTCCTGGCGGGGGCTCAGTACGCCCTGTTGCGTCCTGAGTTTGCGCAGCTGCGCAGCTACAGCCTGCAGCGCCGTAGCCGGCTTGCTGGCGTCCGGCAGATACTCGTCAGCATGGGCGGCGTGGATCTACCGAATGCCACGGCTCAGGTACTTAGGGCCCTTCGCGACTGCGGCCTGTCAGCGGATAGTCATGTTAGCGTGATCATGGGTTCGACCGCACCGTGGATTGAGCGGGTGAAGGCGTTGCTGCAAGAGCTGCCTTTTTCCGGCGAGGTTCTGGTCAACGTCCGAGACATGGCGCAGCTGATGGCTAATAGTGACCTTGCCATCGGTGCCGCCGGTGGCTCGTCATGGGAGCGCTGCAGTCTCGGGCTCCCCACGCTGCTAGTGACCCTCGCGGACAATCAGCTGCCGGGAGCGCAAGCCCTGCATGAGGCCAAGGCTGCTCGCTGGCTTGGCGGCGTTGCGGATATTTCGCAGAAGCTTGCCCCGGCACTTACCGAGGTTTCTACGACCCTGGGAGCGTTCAATCTAAGTGCCGCGGCCGTTTGTGATGGAGACGGTGCAGGTCGAGTCGCTTCATACATGTTGGAGTCAGCATGAGCAAAGGCAGCGAAGGACTTTTGCGGGTCATGGAGGAAAGGGATCTCCAGTCCGTTCTCTCATGGCGAAACCATCCTGAGGTGCGTCGCTACATGTTCAACTCCGGAGAGATTTCCTGGAGTGAGCATGTGGCATGGTTTGCTGCTGCGTCTACCAATCCGCGCAAGCATCTACTGGTGTTCGAGTCGGGCGGAGCGTTACTGGGCTTCATCAACTTTAGCGAGTCAGCCGTTGGTGGCATTGCCGAGTGGGGCTTTCACGCAACTCCGGATGCTCCCAAGGGCACGGGTAAGCACATGCTCGGCTTGGCCTTGAGCTATGGGTTCACCCATTTGGGGTTACACAAGGTCTCCGCGCAGGTGCTGCAGGGCAATCCCCGCTCGCTGGCGCTGCATCGTAAGCTGGGCTTCATGGAGGAAGGTTGTCTTCGTGAGCAACACAGCGATGGCTCTGGCTATCAGTCGGTTTACTGTTTTGGTCTACTGCAGCGAGAATGGCAAACTTCCAAAGTTGCTGTAGAAGATTATTTAATATAGAGCGCTTATAGGCGTTTATTCCAGATAATATAATGAATACTTTGATGTGGCAGCCATGAAAAAAAAAGTATATATCCATATTGGTGCCCATAAGTCAGCATCAACGCTGATACAACAAAACATGAGGGAAAATAGAGCGCTTTTTAGAGAGAGATATGATTTAGATTATTTGCTGGTGGAGGATCTAGTTGATACACCTTTCATCAGGCATTTCAGAGCAATTGCAAATACTGAAAAGGCGATGAGCGAACATAGCTTTTTTGACAGTGTAGAGAAAACGAGAGAATACATAGATGAAGCTATAAGGCTTTCGCCATGCGGAAAAATTCTTATCTCATGGGAGGGTATTCTGGGGCACTCAGCACTTGATCGCTACCAAGGAATATATACTCATGTGAAGGCCGTTTCTGAATCGCTCAAGGCTATTTTTAAAAATCAAGATTGCCGTGTAGTCTTAATTGTTAGAAAGCAAGATAGCTTTATAGAGTCTTGCTATTTGCAGCAAATCAAGGAAGGCAGAACATTGTCATTCCAAGAGTTTATCGAGAGTATCGATATACATAGAATCTCTTGGTGCAATATAGCCGACACGTTGGAGTCGGATTTTGGCGAAGACTTCGGAGTCGTTCCGTTTGAGTCCATTACTATTCTTGGGGCTAAGTTGTTTCTAGGCTCATTTTTTAATTTTCTTATGGGGGAAAAAATAGACATGGAGGAGGTCGCCCTAATAGAAAATGCCAATAGTGGGTTGTCTGCTCGCGGAGTGGACATTTCTAGAGAGATCTTGCCTTATATAAGTGAAAAAAACCTAAGGGCTATGAAGAAATTAATTTTTGCTGAGTTTAATAGCTCCAAGCTTGGAAAGGCATCGTTTTTCGATGGTTTCACAAGAGCGTTGATAAAGAAAGCAAATGCAGAAGGTAATCGTGAGCTTTATATAAGGTATTTTTCTGAATTTATTTCATCTGCGGGAATGGAGTCTGATACTTTAAAAGCTTACTGGCTCTGATTTTTTATATTTGATATATCAGTTTATTATTCTTTGAGTTTTTTGCTTATTTTGCGGTCAGGCGGATGTTTGTAGTTTTTAGGGGCGAGTGGCTGTGGAGTCGAGCGCCTGAATAGATTCCTGATTCGCCGGATTATTGGCTGGCGAATTGGGAGTGGTAAAGTCTTCGTAAATTTTTATATTAATGTTTTTTTGGGCCTCATATAATCAATACTGGTGTATCCCATGATCTGTGAAATCAACGGTAGAAAGATCGGCAAAGGCTTTCCTCCCTACGTGATTGCGGAGCTGTCTGCGAACCATAATGGTTCTCTGGAGCGAGCACTCGAGACAATAAAGTCCGCATATGAGAGTGGCGCTCATGCCATTAAGATGCAGACCTATACCGCGGACACCATGACCATCGATTGCGACCGTGAAGACTTCATGATCCGCGGTGGATTGTGGGACGGCTACAAGTTGTATGACCTGTACAAGTGGGCGGAAACACCTTTCGAGTGGCATAAACAGATATTCGATTATGCTGGGCGCTTGGGTATCACCATCTTCTCCACCCCATTCGATGAGAGCGCCGTTGACCTGCTGGAAGAGCTTGGGGCGCCCGCTTACAAGATCGCCTCGTTCGAGGCGACTGACCTACCATTGATTCGGTATGTGGCACGTACGGGCAAGCCAATGATCATGTCCACGGGTATGTGCTCCGAAGAGGAGATCGCAGAGGCTGTAGCCACTGCGCGCGAAGCAGGTTGTCAGCAGTTAGTGCTGCTGCACTGCATCAGCAGTTACCCGGCACCGGTCGACCAGGCCAATCTCATGCAGATGCCGGTATTGGCTGAGCGCTTCGGCACCATCCCCGGCCTGTCTGACCACACCCTCGGCACTACCGTCTCGGTGGCTGCGGTTGCGCTGGGAGCCTGCGTGATCGAAAAGCACTTCACCATCAGCCGGGAAGACAAGGGGCCGGACAGCGAATTTTCGCTAGAGCCGCACGAGTTACAGCGCCTCTGTCAGGATACCCAGGACGCTTGGTTGGCATTGGGCAAGCCCGGCTTTGAGCGACAGCAGGCGGAGAGCGGTAACAAGCAGTTCCGCCGGTCTATCTATTATGTTCGGGACCTCAAGGCCGGTGATGTGATTACCGAGAAGGATATCCGACGCATTAGGCCGGGGTTGGGTTTGGAGCCGAAGTATTTTGACCAATTGGTGGGTGTAAAAGTTGTCAGAGATATTTCTCGTGGGACTCCGGTCACGTGGGCCTCTCTCGGTAAATGAATGAGCTGAATATTAGATAGCATAATTCTTGTGCCGTCAGTTTAGGGGCTTACCTGCTGTGTCAGCGGGGCTGCTTGAGACTTAGCGAAAGTAGGGATAGAGGCGTGAAATATAAATTTGACTCTAAGGAAGGTTTTCTCTATTCGCTTGCTAAGCAGTGGTATGGACTGAGTCGGCGCCTTTATCGCCTTGGGTATGGGCAGGTCCGGCGCCTTTATCGTCTTTCAAAACACGCGATTATTAATGCCTACCTCTTACTGTTGAGTAAGCATCGAGAAAGGAAGCTTCTTTCTAGTACTGAGCCTGTGAAAGAGGTAAATGTATGGCTGAGTAAGAAAGATCATGTGCCGGTATATTGCTATAGGTTTTTTGATCGAGAGATTGACAGTGCTAGTGTAGTTGGGCGGCTACTTCTTGAAGAGTGCAGTGGCATTGTTTGTGAGGAGCTGCGTTCTTACATTCGAATTAGATCCTACTTTGCTCAAGACTTTAGGGATTTGGCGAGGGAGGATATTTCAGGCGTGATCAATAAAATTTGTACGTATGGCGGGCCTGAACGTCAGGTGCGTAAGCTTAAGGGGCTGCTGATCAAATTTGTTGTGGGGAGATATAGCGCTGCTGATACTTTTGGGGTCTTGGAGTCCGCAAACGTGAGAAGTGGGGATATATCTGAGCATTTGAAGTTGAAGATGATTGCTCGGATTGTCCGGGATTCGCGAGAAGACTTACTTCTGAAGTGGCGAGATATATACTTCGCTGAATTTTCGGCTCCAGCGCTTGTGAAGCTCAATATGTATGAGCGTGAGTTGGGCGGCCAAGGCGACATCCTTTCACTTGAGCGTGCATTTTGCGCGCTTCCATTTTATATCTCTCGCTATTACTCTCAGTTTTTAAAGCCGATTTTTGATGGGGTTCCTGCGGCACAAAACTATACCGATGCGCGTTATGCTCCAAGTAGGCAGGAAGAAATCCGTTCATATATTTTAGAGAGGATCCGATCGCGTGAGGCATGTGCATATATCAGGCTTGGCGATGGCGAGTGTTATGGTTTTGACAGCGATGGAGAGTTTGTAACTGAGGAGGGTTTGCTTCGCCAAGAGCTGCACTGGTGGGGGAGCGGTCTTGATGATGCGTTGAGAGCCGAACTTGTCTCGCGCTTCAGAGACAGTATTGGCGTTGCCTCTATCCTTGGGGTGCCGACGGTAAGTCGACTGATTAGAGATTTTAACTTGATAAAGGCTGATGCCTATCCAGTGAACTCTCTGATGTGCCGAATTTTGGCGGTGATGAAAGGAAGTGCGCCATTGCTAAGTTCGCGATTGGTTGTTGAGGATCAAAGTAATCTCTTTATTTTTAATGCAGAATTTTTGGATAAAATCTGTGAGCAGGCCGATAAAGTCGTTGTCGTCTCGGGGTTGAGTTCGGATAAAATGGCAGACTATTTTTCTTGTGCCAAGTACTCATTTATCGATATTCCAACTCATCGACTGCTTCGTGGTGAAGATTTTGCTAGCTCGAAAGAGGGGGCTTTGCCCTTTGTGTATCGTCGGTATGAGCAAGAGATAGCGGCCCTTGCCGGCCCAGGAGTTGTATTTTTAATTTCTGCTGGCTTTATTGGTAAGATATTTATAGCTCAAGCGGCAAAGAATGGTGCTGTGGCATTGGACGTTGGGCAGTATTTGGTTTCGTATGTGTCGGGCTCTGAGGTTACATCGTGAAAGTCCTAGCAGCGATCAAGTTTGTCTTTTTATTCTATAAGGGTTTGGAGCGAAATTTCAAGATTATAGGTTATGGGCGAGTTCCTGAGATTTATATTACGGAGAAGGTCACGGAGAAATATGCCTTTGCTAAAGGCTTTCGCAGCATTGGCGCTGTCGTGAAGAATTTAAAGCGCGAGCTTTTCGCGGGTGCGGTAAGAAATTTTGACTTTCCTGATGCTCAAGTGCTTTTTTGTGGTGCCTCGGAAAATAATGAGCGAGAGTTTCGGTATTTTGCAGAGGCTTTCTCTTCTTTGGGGGAGAGTGTCAAGTACTCGAGAGTTAATAATGTTTCATTTTTCGAGCAGACCCGCTCGAGGCACAGCCCAAAAACGCGGTCTGTTTTTATATTGATATTTATTCTTTCGCTGATTTATACCGTGCGAATTAAAATATGCCCTACGTCGTATAAGTACCTGGTTTCTTACGCTCGGTTGTTTGGGTGGGTCTATCTGAGCGCGATTGATCGTGTTGATGCCACTAAGTTGGCGGTGGTTGCTAACGATCATACGGACCTTCCAGTCGCGTTCAGCATGGTCATGCAGCTTTTTGGTGTTCGGATGCTCTATCTTCAGCATGCAGAGGTGACTGAGAAATTCCCTGCTTTGGATTTCGATTATTCGATATTGAGGAACGTACGCTCGCGTAGAGTTTATGAAGGGATTGCTCCTGTAAAAGGCTCTGTATTTGTTATCCCTAGAGTTTTTGAGTTGCCGGGCATCGCTAATCTATCAAATTCGCTTCCTGCTAACATTCATGTTGTGGTGTATCTGAGTTCGGTGTTTGATGCGGTGCAGGTTCGTATATGCATTGAAGCGTTAAAAAATAACCCAAATATTATCTCTGTTTCCATTAAACGTCACCCTCGCGTGCCTGTCGAAAAGATCCATTCGGTGGTGGGTGTCGAGGTTTTTGATGTTGTTCCGGGTCATGAGCATGTTGCGGTGGTTCCTAACTCCTCAGTGGCTGTTGAGTTGTTAGAGGCAGGTGTGAGGGTCTATCAGTACTTTGCCCTTGATAGTGTGTCGCCTGATTACTATGGGTTTGTAAGAGATGGCATTACTCGTGAGCTAACGGCAGGTGACTTGTGTACTAGCTTTTGGAATGATGATTTTTACAGCAAAGACTGGCTGTCTAAATTTAAAGTTTATTCGCCGGCAGTTGACGAAGAGTGGCGCGCGGTGTTGCTTGAGGCGCAAGATAAAATAGGAGCTTTGCTTCGTGATTAATGTTAGGGGTTTAGCGCGAGGCTTAATAAAGTCAGCTTGGTTGAGGGTTCCATCTTGGCGCTCACTCAAATATATCGGGTGCTCTAATACTTATCTTTTTCTTCCTATCAATGGTGCAGGGCTAGGGCATCTGACCCGCACTCTGGCGGTCGCTCGCCGTCTTCAGCAGCAGAAGCCGGATGCAAAGATTGTGTTTCTTACCACAAGTATAGGCGTTACCTTGGTGCACCGTGCTGGCTTCGTTTGCCACCATGTAACACCGGCAGCACTTCTTAATGAAAGTCCAGCTGCCTGGAACCAATTGTTTTTTAAGAGTATCGAGGCTGTTCTGGCGCTTCATCGGCCCGGTACGCTGGTGTTTGACGGTACGGCACCCTATCTGGGGTTGCAGCGGATCATGCGTTTGTACACCCGCATCCGCTATGTCTGGGTTAAACGTGGCCTGTATAAGGCGGGTGTCGATCAGGAGAAGATTAAGGGCTATATCGAGCTCTTCGATAACATCATCGCGCCAGGTGAGCTCTCCGAGTTGGGGTCTGTCAATGAAGAAGCTGATAAGAAGGTTTGTCGGGTAGACCCAATTGCCCTGCTCGACCGAGCTGATCTCTTGGACCGAGCAACTGCCCGGAAGATGCTGCGTCTTTCCGAAGACTGCACCTGTGCTTATGTGCAGCTAGGTGCCGGTAATATCAACGGCATTGCCGACCTACAGGATCGCGTGATCAAGCATTTGCAGCGGCGAGGTATTGAGGTTGTATTGGGACAGTCGCCTATCGCGTTGAAGCCAGAGCCTAATCTAGATGCTGATAGTGTGATAGTGGACTACCCAAATAGCCGGTACTTCTCTGCATTTGATTTCTCCATTCTGGCAGGTGGTTATAACTCGGTCTGTGAGGCCGTTATGCTTGGGTTGCCTACCTTATTCGTCCCCAATATGTCGACTGGTGCCGATGATCAGTTACGTCGTGTCGAGATGGCGGCTCACTTTGGTCCCTATAAGGTGCTTACCGATATCAGTGAGAGGCAGTTGGATTCGGCGATAGACTCCTTTCTCGGTGAGTGTGTTCGGCCATGCTATCAAGGGCGTAATGGCGCTGAAGACGCAGCTCGATTGCTTTGGGAGATGAGATAGCGGTGTGTGCAATTAATGAGGCTTTCAATAGTTGGCTCAATATTTTTCTGGCTATTGAGTTGTGAGGGATATTTTCATGTGGCAATGTGATTTTTAATCAGCATTCATGAGTTTCTCTATAACTGTCCGAAGAAATTTTAAGCACAGTAGGTTTTTTTGCTTGGGTTTTTGATTTGACTGTTGTGTTGTTATCTGGCCACTTGTGATCCTGTTTGTTTGCTGGTTAATGAAATTTCAGTTTAATTTTGATTTATGCACTATGGGCGGCTTATTAATTTCTACACAGGCTGTGCTCGTGTTTTTGGGCGTTTCGTAAGTTTTTAAGATATGCGCCTTCAGGGCGCAGTGCCAGCAGGCTTAGGGCTTTCTGGTTTCTTGCACTTAAAATTTATGTATCGATTTTTTCTTGGGTCTGAGCATGGCTGATACACCGTACGAGAAGCAGAGCGACAATGCGTCGTTTGTAGTTTGGAGTCACAGTAGTGTTACGCCTGCAGTACGGGCTCAGAGTTTGGGGCAACAACCTGTCTGTATTTGGTTTACCGGCTTATCAGGTTCAGGCAAGTCGACTCTGGCCAATGCGCTAGAGGTGGCATTGCAACGTGCGGGGCTGCATACCATGCTGCTGGATGGCGACAATGTGCGCCATGGTCTGTGCAAGGATCTTGGAATGAGCGCCGTTGATCGTCACGAGAACATCCGCCGGGTAGCCGAGACGGCCAAGCTCATGGTTGATGCCGGCCTGGTGGTGATCGCTGCGTTCATATCGCCCTTTCGCGAAGATCGAGCCAGGGCTCGCGAGCTGCTTGAGCCTGGGCAGTTTTTTGAAGTCCATCTACAGACATCGCTGGCGGTTTGTGAGGCGCGCGACCCGAAGGGCCTGTACCACATGGCGCGTAGCGGCAAGATCGTCGACTTCACAGGTATCGACAGCCCTTATGAAGAGCCTGTAAGCCCGGAGGTGAGGCTGGATACTGCAGCCCATGACGTCGACGCGCTTGTGGCGCAGTTGCTCAGCAAGGTTTTCCCCTCGCGGTGGCCGTCTTGATCGCGAACTGCTCTGCCGTTCTGGCTTGGCTGTCGAGCTTTATCGGCCGCCTTGTACGGGTAGCTCCCCTGCAGGTGCCTGCTTCGATTCTGGCTTCGCTGTGTTCGCAGGTCTTTCAGATCGTGGCTTTTCTATTGCCGCTAAAGGTAATGATCCTGCTTGGCTCACATGGCGTACCGGGCTACTTTCCCCGATTCCTGGAGGGTATCGAGCGAGAGCGGCTGATTCTACTGCTGTCAGTAGCTGCAGCGCTGTTGTACATGATGCATCTGCTGATGGACTTCATCGGGGCTACTTTCGCTCGAGCGGGGAGCGACCGGCTTATCGTGCAGCGCCAAGAGGGTGAGGCACTTACAAAACAGCAGAAGATCGCCCTGAGCTGTTATCGAGGGGTTATCACGATAGCTGGCGGCTCGATATTTGCTCTCGGCGTGTTGAGCTTTCTGGGCTGGAGCAACGGCCAGTTGCTGGCCGTGGTGCTGGGCTATTTCGCTTCATGTTTCTTGCTAGCTGAGCTGGTGTTTACATGGAGGCCAGCCCTGCTCGAAAAGGCTATTGCCCAGTTCCCCCGTTTGATCGATGTGCTGTCTGCCTGCGGCTTTTTGCTGGTATTCGGTTTTCTGGTCAGGAGTTTTCTCTATGGCGAAGCCAAAGGGCTGCTGATGGGTATCCTGATCCTGTTGCTGTGCAGACAGATGTTCAGCCGTCTGGCGATGGCGCTGAAGAGCATCGAACGCCTGTATGGTCAGCGTGAGCGGGCTCTACTGGTTCTCGGTGGGCAACAGATAGGGGTATTCGATGAGGAGGAGGATGGGGACGAGTCCTTCCGTGATCCGCTTGAGCGAACTGACGAATTTGCTGCTGGGCCGGTAGGGCTTCTCGATGGTGGCGGAGGTGAGGCGCTTCTTCGTCGACGTGAGCAGGGGCAGCCTGACTTCTGGGGCGTGGTTGCCCCCGAGCACTGTGTGACCTGGGTAAGGGAGGTCCTGAGTGCGGCAGGCGTGACTACCCGCGAGATGCACATCGAACAGTTGGATGGGGGGCGCAAAGGCGAACTGACGCTGCACTTGGCATGCGCTGGAGCAGGGCAGAGCGCCGAACATTTTCTGTTCAAGGCATTTAACCGACAGGAAACGAAACGGGTGAACCGCGCTGCGACTTTGCTGACTCTGTATCCGGGGCAGGCAGCGGTAAGACTGCGGGCGGTTATCGAGCGCGATGGCTTCGCGGCACACCTATACGATTGGGCAGAGCAGGCGAGTCCGTTGGACAATGTTCAAGTCGTTTACGCATGCAGGGAGCAGGCATTTATCGAGTCCTGCGCCTGGCAGGTTCCCGAAGCACTTGTTGTCACATGTCAGCCGGGGAGCCTGGTCGAGCGCTGCAGTCCTGCGTTGTGGGCGCGTTGTCAGGTTTTTTCGCGCTGGCTGGATGCCGACATCCGAGAATCAGTGGATGCCTTTGCGGCGGTGCCTTTCCGCCTGCAGAGTGCGCTCGGAGAGCTCCCCCTGCGGCTGTATAACCCGGACATCACGCTTGGTAACACATATGTACTGAAAGACTCCCTGAAGGCACTCAGGTGGGAGAGTTGGACACTCGAGCCAATCGGCAGCGGCTGGCCTCTTGAGCTCGGGCTGGAGCGACTAGATCAGGTCTTTGCCCATGCTCGCGAGAGCAGCGAGGAACTGCACGCTTTATCTGCATTGCAGGTACGGCTGGCGGCGCTGGCTTTCGCCTTTGAAGAGCGCTGCGCTCAGTGGGCCTACCTCAGTGCATTCGCTTTGCTCGGGGAGCTCCGTGACACCCTCGATGCGTTGGAGTGCTAACCGAGCGGTTTTATTTTGTGGGTTTCGGCTGTGGTCAGTGGACATGGCATAAAGGGGGGGGGGCTTGTGGCACGTATTGCAATGATTGTCTGGAACGACTTCCTTAATGATGCTCGTGTGCTTAAAGAAGCGGAAAGTCTGGCTATGGCTGGATATTGCGTTGTTGTGAATGCGCTTCATGTACCAGGCAAAACCATGGTGGAAGAACCGCTTGGTAATGACATATGGGTTCGCCGGGTATCTACTTCGGTGATCTATTCCTTGCTGGGCGTCTTTACCGCTGCGCCAAGGCCCGCCAATCAGGCGAAGGCTGGTGCTTTGGCGGCACTCTGGAAAATCATGGGGCGTGCTTGGGGGCATTTCCTTCTGTTACGTAATGTTCTATTGCAGCGGCCCGATGTGGTTCATGCTCATGATGTCAACACCCTGCCTACGGCTTGGCTGGCTGCTCGTCTCTGCCGTGCCCGCCTTGTTTATGATGCCCATGAGATCAGCACCAGCCGTGAGGGTTACTCGAGCTTCAGGAAAATAGTCGCGTTGGTTGAGCGCAGCTTGATGCCCCGCGCTGAAGCTACTATTACCACCACTACTCTGCGCGCCAAGTTTTTTGCCCGGGCTTATGGTGTGGCCCGGCCGCTGGTGCTGCAGAATCGTCCACGCTTGCAGCGCGTCGAGCGCAGCCAGCGTATCCGAGATGAGTTGCAGCTGGTCGAGAGCTGGCCTGTGATTCTGTATCAGGGCGGACTACAGCCTGGTAGAGGTTTGGCCGAGCTGGTGCGGCTTGCTGGGGATGTACCGGATGCTTACTTCGTCTTCATCGGCGGCGGGAGCCTGGCCGACTCTTTAAGAGAGCTGGCGGAAAGCCTCGGTGTGAGTGACAGGGTTCGTTTTATCCCGACTGTATCCCTGGCTGATCTCCCAAGCTATACCGCTTCCGCTGACATAGGTGTTCAGCCGATCGAGAATACTTGCCTGAACCATTACACAACCGACTCCAACAAGCTGTTTGAGTATGTTCAGGCGGGGTTGCCGATTGTCACCTCGGATCTTCCGGAGATCCGCCGGGTTGTACGCACTTGGCAAGTGGGGGTTCTTGTTGCTCCGAGCGATTGGGCGTCCATGGCACATGCTCTAAGGTCTCTCGTTGCGGATGCGTCCGCCCGCCAGAAATATTCGCAGAACTGTTTGGCAGCCGCTGCTGATCTGAGCTGGGAAGCGCAAGAAAGTGAATTGTTGGCCCTTTATCGTGGGTTGAGCCTCTAGGGCTGAAGATATAAAAGGATCGCCACATGCTGTTCAGTTCGTATGAATTTATTTTCTTCTTTTTGCCAGTCACGGTGCTGGTCTATTTCTTCCTGAACCACCGGCGTTTGGTCGTGGCAGGGAAGTGCTGGTTGGTTCTTGCCAGCCTGTTCTTCTACGGTTGGTGGGATGTGGCCTATCTGCCGTTGATCGTCATATCCATGCTCTTCAACTTTGCCGTGGGTAGCGGGCTAGCACGTCAAGGCGACTTACGTGTTGGGTTTTCTAAGAAAACTATTCTGACTTTCGGCATCACTCTTAACTTAGTACTGCTAGGTTACTTTAAATATGTGGACTTCTTCATTGAGAACCTTAACTGGGTGCTCGATGAAGATTTGACCTTGCCCAAGGTCGTCCTACCGTTGGCGATAAGCTTCTTCACATTTACCCAGATTACGTATTTAGTTGATAGCTACCGGGGGAAAACCGGTGAGTATGACTTCCTGAACTATGCGCTGTTCGTGACATTCTTTCCGCACCTGATTGCCGGGCCGATTGTCCATCATTACCAGTTGATGCCGCAGTTTGCGTCTCGCTGGAATATGCTCAGACGCTATCGGAATATCTGCCTGGGGCTCTTCATATTCAGTGTCGGTTTTTTCAAGAAAGTTGTCTTGGCGGATACCTTTGCCGGCTGGGCAACCCCAGGATTCGACGAAAAGGAAGTGCTCGACTTTACTGAGGCCTGGGTAACCAGTTTGTCCTATACTTTCCAGCTGTATTTTGACTTTAGCGGCTATACCGATATGGCAATAGGTGCATCGCTACTCTTCAATATTCGCCTGCCGATAAATTTCAACTCGCCCTACAAGGCACTCAGTATTCAAGACTTTTGGCGACGTTGGCACATTACCCTTAGCAATTTCCTGCGGGATTATCTGTATATACCGATGGGCGGTAATAGAAATGGCGCGGCACTCACCTACCTCAACCTGTTCACTACCTTTTTGCTGGGGGGCTTGTGGCATGGTGCGAGCTGGATGTTTGTCATTTGGGGGGCGCTGCATGGTGGGGCTTTGGTGATTCATCGAGCATGGCAGCAGTTCGGTCTGCGCATGCCTGCCTTGCTAGGATGGTTTCTCACGTTCAACTTCGTAAATTTTGCCTGGGTCTTCTTTCGGGCCAAGGATCTTGAGTCCGCCTTCAAGGTGCTCGAAGGCATGTTCCTCTTCGATTCAGACGCTCTGGTCAGGGCCGCTGCAAGTCTTCAGAACTATAAATTTGATTCGTTGGCCAGCCTGCTTATCCCGGGTTTGGCAGCGGGGCAGCTCACGGTTTATCTATGGTTGCTAGGGGCTTTTGCGCTGGTTTTATTCTTCCGGAATACGAGTCAGTATACGGCTCCGGCGAGAGGGGTGGCTCTTTTCCAGCCGCTTGCTTATTCGTTTCTGGCGGCATTCGCGTTAACCGCTTCGCTGTTTTCGACCTACTCAGAATTTATATATTTTAATTTCTAACCATGAATAAAATTAATTATAAATTAGCGATCTATCTGTTCTTTTTTTTCGCCGCGGGTCTTTTTTCTGTCTTGCCCGTCGCGCTTTATTTTTATGATCCGCTGCAGTTGTTTCATGCGGCATGGGGGCGGTCGCCGACTTTTGATAAGGACATGCGGCAACAGGTTGCAGGGATTGTCCGTAATTACGATTTTGATTCGATAATTCTAGGTACAAGCATGCTGGAGAATTCGTCAGCTGCTGAGGCGGGGCGAGTGCTGGGAGGAGAGTTTGTAAACATTTCTATGTCTAGCTCGTTGCATTATGAGCGTTCTCTGGTTTTGTCCTATGTGCTTGGCAAGAAATCCCTGCGCAATGTGGTCTATTCATTGGATTATACGTATCTTTCACCTGGGTACGATCATCCGAATTACCCCAAGGAAACTTGGAGTTATCTGTATGATAATAATCGTCTGAATGATTTCAAGGCGTATTACAACGATAAGTATTTTCTGTGCCTGCTGCGTTGGTCTGTGGATCCACGTTGCGTTGGTAAGGCAAAGTCGCTGGATCGTCCCAATGCCTGGTTTATGCATCCGGACCATGCCAGTCGGTTCGGAGGGTTAGATAAGTGGTTGTCGGCGGTAAATAATGGGCAAATTAAGAGTGCGTTTAAAACTATTGCCGACTCCGCAAAAAGGGTAGGAGTGCCGGTACTTGTCGATGAGTCAAGGTATTTGTCTCGTAAATCTGAGATTCTTGCATACGTCGATGATCATGTGCTTGCGCATGCAAGGGGTAATCCAAAGACTAACTTTTACTATGTGTTTCCTCCGTACTCGAGGATACACTTTTCTATTTTGTATCAGACTCAGCCAGAGCGTGCGCGCCTGCATGAGGATGTCGTTCAGTACATCGTTAGTCAGTCGAAGAATATGCATAACGTACGTGTCTTGGGCTATGAGGATCAAGACTTTCTTGACGACATATCGAATTACAAAGATCCCCGGCATTACCATGAGAAATTTAATCGCATGTTTCTCGAAGACATGCGTGTCGGCCGTCATGTGCTTAACCAGGAAAATATAGCTGGGTATCTCTCTGTCGCTAAAGGAAAAGCCTTGGCCTTCGATTTGTCCGGCCTTGGAGCTAAAATTGAAGCGTATTTGAAGTCGAGTACTGAAAAGGGGGCAGGTCGATGACTCCCGTAAGAGAGACATCTAGTTGAAAACTCCGAAAATCCTGCTGCTCAGTTTTTATTATCCACCAGATCTTAGTGCCGGATCTTTCCGGGCCTCGGCGCTAGTTGATGCTCTACTCGCAGAGCGAGTTGGCAGGCTGAGGATCGATGTGATCACCACCCAGCCTTCTCGCTATGGCACCTACTCACCTGCAGCTCTGGGCGCCGAGGCTCGAGAGGGGCTGACTATCAGGAGGGTGATCCTACCTAAGGTTCGGCGGGGGATTCTGGGGCAGGTCTTGCTGTTCATTCATTTTGCGTGGGGGGCTTGGCGGCTCTCTCGTGGCCAGCAGTACGACGTGGTGGTGGCTACCTCATCCCGCCTTATGACGGCGGTTCTAGGGGCATTACTTGCGCTGGACAAGCGTGCCCAGTTTTATGTGGATATCCGCGACATTTTTGTCGAGACACTGGCGGAGGCATTTCCCTCTCGTCTGTTCAGGCCGCTGCATTGGGTATTTTCTGGGCTGGAGAAGTTCTGTCTGCGCCGGGCAAATAAAGTGAATCTGGTCTCTCCAGGATTCTTGCCTTACTTTCAGCCGCGATACCCAGACAAGGTATTCAGTCTGTTCCCTAATGGCGTAGATGCTGAGTTCAACAAGCCACTCGCAGGAATCAATGAGAGTCCGCCGCGTCCGTTGCGTATTGTCTATGCAGGGAATATAGGCGATGGGCAGGGCCTGCACTATGTCATCCCCGCGCTGGCAGCCCGACTGCGGGAGCAGGCTCATTTTTTGGTGGTCGGCGACGGCGGTCGAATCGCCGAGCTGGAAATGGCGCTCTCTTCGGCGGGCGTTGATAATGTTGAGTTACTTAAGCCGGTCAAGCGAAGTGTCTTACTGAATATTTATCGTGATGCGGATATTCTTTTCCTGCACTTGAATGATTTCAAAGCTTTCCGTCGAGTCCTGCCCTCTAAACTCTTTGAGTATGCTGCATCAAGCAAGCCTATTTGGGCTGGAGTCGCAGGTTATGCTGCGGACTTTATTCGTCAAGAGGTGCCGAACGCAGCGGTTTTTGCTCCCTGTGACATAGAGTCGGCGTTGGGCGCTTTTAAGCAACTTAGCTTGCAGCCTACTTTGCGCGATGAGTTTGTTCAGCGCTTCTCTAGGCAGCGCATCATGCAGGCGATGGCTAAAGATGTGCTGGCGCTATCTGCCCCCGAGAGCGTGTGACTGGAAGCAGGTCAGGCCGACGGTTTCTGTGCGTTTGACTGAGCCCTTACTCATCTAGCCTCCCCTTCGCGCTATTGCTCAACGTGATGCTGGACACAAACGAAAAAGGCCCACCGTAAGGTGAGCCTTTTTCGTTTGTGTGGTGCCGGCACCAGGAATCGAACCCGGGACCTACTGATTACAAGTCAGTTGCTCTACCAGCTGAGCTATACCGGCAAGGGCGGCCATTATAGCCATTGGTGGCGCGGAGTAAACCCGTTGCGATGCAGAAGAAATGGGGCTGGGTATCAGCAGCAATTTGCTTATGCACAATGACGAGGCGTGCTTGCTGCGTTTGGGCGAATTTTGTGCGGCAGATCGCAGATGGCTATAACGCGCTGTTTTTTATCGACTTTTAATTTTGATCAAGAAAGCGACAGCTTCCTGAGGGGCTGGGAGCGTGGGCTCTGGGGCGAGTTCTGCAGAATCTACTCACAGAGTTATCCACAGCTTTTGTGGGTAGCTTGTCAGGCGTGTTCGGCGAGCAGCAGCAGATTGCGTGGGCTGAGCTGGTAGCTACAGAAGCTGCCCAGCTTGACGCGGTAGCCCTGTGCTTCCAGATACAGGGCAAGATCGAGCAGCAGCCAGAGTTCCAGGGGGCGGCGGAACAGGTTGCGCAGCAGTTCGAGGTTGCGAACCTGGGCCAGGCGTTGCCAGCCCTGGGCTTCGAGATGCTGCCAGTCACGCGGCGTGGGTGCTGGCAACTCCTTGAGCGCGGACAGGTCGCGGCAGTAGTTGGCGAAGTCCTTGGCCAGCCAGCTGACCGGCAGAGAGGGGGTTGGCAGGTACTGGTCGCTGCCGCGCAGTTGTCGCTGCAGCAGGTCGAATGCCAGGCGCCAGGCCATCGACTGGTCGCGTTGGCGACGGACGCGTTGGCCGGCCGTGACGGTTTCGCTGAGTGGCAGGCCCAGGTCGTCACGCGACAGCTGCAAGGTCGAGCTTTGCGCCGGGCTGGAAAGCGGCTGGTAGTGCGCGGCCTGGATACGGTTGTAGCAGCAAGGGGCTACCGCCAGTTGCTTGCAGCCCTTGGCGCTGGCCAGTTGCAGCAGGCGCACATGGAGGTCGCCGCAGGCGTGCAGGGCCACTGGGGTGTGTTCGCTGAGCAGTTTGTCTGTGGCATCGGCGGCCAGCACATCCTGCTGCTGGTGCAGGGCTGGCAGGTGCAGGCGTGCGCTCAGTTGCTGGCCGGCGGCGACCAGTTGCGGGTCGTATTCCAGGCAGGTCAGTGCGCTGCCGTCGTGGGCCAGCAGGCGACCGAGGTGGCCTTTGCCGGCGCACCAGTCGAGCCAGTGGCTGGGCGCTTGGCGAAATTGCAGGCGGCTGGCGAAGGCTTCGATCTGCAGCCATTTGCGTCCCGGCACATCCACCGAGTAGCGCGCCGGCAGGCTTGCCAGGGTTGTGCCCGGTAATTCGCCGAGTTCGCTCAACTGCTGTGCTGTGCGCGCCAGTTGTGGGAAGGGCGCGGGGGCGTCGAGCAGGTGTGGCTGATTGTGGCTGGCTTCGGCCTGCTCCAGGCTGCGCGCGCGCAGCCAGTGTGCCAGCTGTGGGTGCTGAGTTTCCCAGGCCAGCTGCAGCTCGGTGAAGGGTTTCGGCCGCCACAGCGCTTGGTGGGCGACTAGAAAATCGTCCAGGGCCAGGAAGCGTTCGAGCAAGGCGGGACCGCTGAGAATCATCTGCGGTTCAGCTCTGTCGCGGCCAACCCCTGCCCGCAGGAGGGGTCAGCGGCCCTGGCAGGCATCTACCCGTAGCCAGCGCTCCAGCAGCTTGAAGCCGCGCACCAGGACGTAGGCGATGACCAGGTAGAACAGCCCAGCGGCGAAGAATATCTCCACCGGCAGGTAGGTGCGGGCGATGATGGTGCGCGCCATGCCGGTCAGCTCGAGCAGGGTCACGGTGCTGGCCAGGGCGCTGGCCTTGAGCATCAGTATCACTTCGTTGCTGTACGCCGGCAGACCGATACGCGCCGCACGCGGCAGGATGATGTAGACCATCGCCTGCGCCCGTGACATGCCCAGGGCGCGTGCTGCTTCGATCTCGCCCGGTGGCACGGCCTGGATTGCGCCGCGCAGGATCTCGGCGATATAGGCGGCGGTGTGCATGGTCATGGTCAGGATCGCGCACCAGTACGGATCGCGCAGATAGGGCCAGAGTGGGCCGTTACGCACGATGTCGAACTGCGCCACGCCGTAGTAGACGAGGAACAGCTGCACCAGCAACGGCGTGCCGCGGAAGAAGAAGATGTAGCCGTAGGGCAGGGCGCGCACGTACCAGTGCCGTGAGGCGCGGGCGATGCCCATGGGCAGGGCGAGGATCAGTCCGGCGATAACGGCGATGCCGACCAGTTCGAGGGTCAGCCAGGCGCCTTCGAGCAGTTTGGGCAGGTATTTGACGATGACTTCCCAGTTCACGACGCGCTCCTGACAAAACCACGACTGGAGCGTTTCTCGAGGAAATGCATGCCGATCATGGCGAGGACGGTCAGCCCCAGATAGATGAAGGCGGCGACCAAGAAGAAGGTGAAGGGTTCCTTGCTGGCGGTCACGGCGATCTGCGCGCGGCGCATGATTTCTTCCAGGCCGATGACCGAGACCAGGGCGGTGTCCTTCATCAGGATCATGAACAGGTTGCCCAGGCCCGGCAGGGCGATGCGCCACATCTGCGGCAGGATCAGCCGCCAGAAGATGCGCGGGCTGGACAGGCCAAGGGCCTGGCCGGCTTCGCGGTGGCCCTTGGGGATGGCCAGGATGGCGCCGCGGAACACTTCGGTGGCGTAAGCGCCGAAACACAGACCGAGGGCGATGGTGCCGGCCGCGAAGGCGTTCAGTTCGAGGTCGGGTTTGCCCAGTGCTTCACCGATGCTGCGCATCAGGTTGACCGTGCCGAAGTAGATCAGCAGGACCCAGAGCAGTTCGGGCACGCCGCGAACGATGGTCGAGTAGCTGCCACCAAGCCATTGCAGCGGCTTGTGCGGCGAAGTCTTGGCCAGGGCGCCGAGCAGGCCGAGCACAAGGCCCAGGCACAATGCGGAAAGCGCCAACTGGATGGTCATCAGCGCGCCAGCCAGCAGGGCCGGGCCGAATCCGTGGAGGTCGAAGATCATCTGAGGACTACTGCGAGGAATGACCGCCGCCCGCTAGGGCGGCGGTCAGGCGGCATCAATAGATGCTGAACGGGAAGTACTTGTCGTTGATCTGCTTGTAGGTACCGTCGGCGACGATTTCCTTCAGGGCAGCGTTCAGCTTCTCACGCAGCGGGTCACCCTTGCGTACGGCAATGGCGATCTTGTCGTTGTCGAAGACCGGCTCGCCCTTGAACTCGAAGTCCTTGCCGGCGTCGCTCTTCAGCCATTCCCAGTTGACGAACTTGTCAGCCAGCACGCCGTCGAGGCGGCCCGAGGACAGGTCGAGGTAGGCGTTTTCCTGGGTGTCGTAGAGTTTGATCTCGACCACGCCGTCCAGGTTGTCTTCCAGCCAGGTGCCGGCAATGGTGGCGCGCTGGGCACCGATGACCTTGCCTTTCAGGCTGACTTTGTCAGCTTTCAGGTCGGAAGCCTTCGGGGCGATGAATTGCAGTTTGTTGGTGTAGTAGGCGTCGGTGAAGTCGACCGCGGCTTTGCGCTCTTCGGTGATCGACATGGAGGCGGCGAGGAAGTCGAACTTCTTCGCGTTCAGGGCCGGGATGATGCCGTCCCAGTCGGAGGTGACCACTTCGCACTCGGCCGCCATCTTGGCGCACAGAGCCTTGGCGATTTCCACGTCGAAGCCGCCGACTTGGCCGCTGGCGTCGATCAGGTTGAAGGGTGGGTAGGCGCCTTCGGTGCCGATTTTCAGTTTGTCCGCGGCGATTGCACTGGTGCCGAAGGCCAGGGTGGCGACTGCGGCAAACAGGATCTTCTTATAGTTCTGCATCGTATTGCTCCGTGTTAGCGATTGCTGGACATGAATTGTTTACAGCGTGCCGATTGCGGGTTGTCAAACACCTGGTCGGGCGGCCCCTGTTCTTCTACCAGGCCCTGGTGGAGGAATACCACTTCACTGGAAACCTGGCGGGCGAAGTTCATCTCGTGGGTCACCAGCAGCATGGTGCGACCTTCATCGGCCAGCGCGCGGATGACGTTAAGCACTTCCTGTACCATTTCCGGGTCGAGGGCCGAAGTCGGCTCGTCGAACAGTATCACTTTAGGCTGCATGGCCAGGGTGCGTGCAATCGCGGCACGTTGCTGCTGACCACCGGACAACTGGTTGGGGTAGGCGTGGCGCTTGTCGGCGATACCAACCTTGGCCAGCAGGGCTTCGGCAATCTCGGTGGCTTCGGCGCGGCTTTTGCCCAGCACGCGGCGCGGCGCCTCGATGATGTTGTCGAGCACGCTCATGTGCGGCCACAGGTTGAAGTTCTGGAAGACGAAGCCGATCTCGCTGCGCAGGCGGTTGATCTGCTTGCTGTCGGCGGCGACCAGATCGCCGTTCTTCGCAGGCTTGAGCTTGAGCTCTTCGCCGGCGACCAGAATCTGGCCCTGATGCGGGTTTTCCAGCAGGTTGATGCAGCGCAGGAAGGTCGACTTGCCTGAGCCGGATGAGCCGAGGATGGAGATCACATCGCCGTCGCGGGCCGTCAGCGAGATGCCCTTGAGTACTTCAAGGTCGCCGTAGCGTTTGTGCAGATTGCGAATTTCCAGCGCGGGCGTTGCCTCGGCCATGGGGGGTCCTCTTGGGTACGGAGTGCGCTCCGGCGGCTGGCCGCCATCCTGGCGTGGCGCCAAGCTAGCATAGCGCCAACTGGGGCGCCAAGCGGGTAGAGGCGGCTAGTGCCGCGCGGATTGGCATTGGTGTCGCATCGCCGCAGTTGCTTGTCGCGCAGGAACAAAAGAGGCCGCTGCGAAGGTCTGCTATTGCGCGATTTCGCTGGCGGGCGCGGCGCGTGCAGCGCACTGCCTGCAGCTTGCGCAAAGGTCGCGCAGTTTACGGCAGGCGCTCGCCAGGGTGAAGTCGGGAACCCGCGGGTCACGGGGCTTGGCGCTCTGCTAAAGTGTGTCCAGCCCGTCCAGAGAAGCGGGCATTGGCGCGTAACTGCCGGGGGAAGTCATGCAGCAGGCGCAGCAGTCATCACGATCCTTTCGTTCGGCTTTGTGGCTGGTGTGCGCCCTGGTGGTGCTGCTGGTGCCCGTGCTGCACCTGTGGGCACCGCTGCAGCGCTGGAGCAACAGCCACGGCGACTGGCTGATTCGCCAGCGTGCCGCCCAGCAGGTGCCGGACCCGCGCCTGGTGGTGATCGATATCGACGACACCAGTTTGCAGGTGCTGGCCGGCGAGGCGGGCAAGTGGCCCTGGCCGCGCTCGCTGCATGCCGAACTGCTCGAACACCTGCTGGCGCAACAGGCCGAGGCGGTGGTGTTCGATGTGCTGTTCAGCGAAGCGGATCGCTTCCATCCGGACGCCGATGCCTATTTCGCCGAAGTCCTGGCGCAAACCGACAGGGTCTATCTGGCCGCCTTGCAGCAGCAGGCGGTCGACCCCGGCAAAGCTCCGCTATTAAGCAGTTACCCGCCGCAGGCCGGTCTGCGCGTCGGCGATCCACAGCAGCGCGGCCTGCTGCTGTTGCCGCAGGCGTTGCCGGCGACGCTGTGGAAGACCGGCACCATCAATTTCACCCCCGATGGCGACGGCGTCGGTCGCCGCTATGACCTCTACCGGCGTTTCGGCGACTGGCGCATGCCCTCGCTGCCGGCGCGCCTGGCGCAGGATCGGTCCGTGCAGTTGCCGGCGCAGGACAGCTTCCTGCTCGATTGGCAGGGCGCCAGTCGCGTGCCCTATCCGCGCATTCCTTTTGCCGAGGCCCTGGCCCAGGCCCGTGGTGAGGCGGGCAAGCTGCCGGCCGACTACTTCAGCGGCAAGATCATCGTCATCGGCACCACCGCGGCCGGGCTCTACGACCTGCGCCGCACACCGCTGGATGACCTGTACCCGGCGGTGTTCATCCTCGCCACCGCCATCGACAACCTGCTCAACGGCGAACAGTTGCACGCTGCCCCCGGCTGGCTGATGCCGCTGCTCTGTGTGGCACTAGTGCTGCTGCTCCAGTTGTTGCTGCTGCGTGAGCGACTGCTGCTGGTCAGCCTGCTGACCGTCGGGCTGAGCCTGGGCCTGTTCGGCGGCGCCTATTTGCTGGCACGCAACGGCCTGCTGGTCAGTGTGCTACCCAGCCTGCTGGCGCTGTGGTTGCTGCTGGCCCTGGCCCTGGCGGTGTTCTACCGGCGCCGCCGGCAGCAGTTGAATACCACCATCAGCATGTTCAGCCGCTTCCTCGACCCGCAGGTGGTGGCCCAGTTGGTGGCGCGCGAAGACCCACAGGCCCTGCTGGCCAGTCGCGACTGCCAGCTGACCGTGCTGTTTTCCGATATCCGTAACTTCACCACCATGTCCGAGCGGCACAGTGCCCAGGAAATCATGCAGATCCTGGAGAACTATTTTGCCGGCCAGGTGGATGTGCTGTTCAAGCACCGCGCGACCCTCGACAAGTTCATCGGCGACGCGATCATGGCCTTCTGGGGTGCCCCGCAAGACAACCCCAATCAGGCCGTGGATGCGGTGAATGCGGCGCTGGAGATGATCGACAACGTCGAGCGTTACCGCCGCGACTTCAATCACCCGGATTTCGACATCGGCATCGGCCTGCACACCGGTCCGGCGGTGGTCGGCATGGTCGGTACCAGCAAGCGCTATGACTACACTGCCATTGGTGACACGGTGAACCTGGCCAGCCGCATCGAGGGCCTGACCAAGGGCCGCGCGCGCCTGCTGGTATCGGCCGCGACCATGCAGGCCTGTGGCGATGCATTCGATTTCTTGCCTCACGGCGATTTCCAGGTCAAGGGCCGTAACGAGCCGGTGACCCTCTTCGAACCTAGGAGAAAACCATCATGATCAGAGCGTTTACTGCTGTTCTGCTGCTGACGGGCTGGCTAATCAGTACCGTCGTGCAGGCCGAAGTGCGCAGCGGTATTACTGTGGCGGCCACCGCCCTGCGTGAAGCGGCCGGTGCCGCGGCGCCGGTGCTGCAGCAACTGCCTGCACAGAGCCGGTTGAGCATTCTCACGCGCCAGGGCGGCTGGTATCAGGTGCAGACCAGTGCCGGCCAGCAGGGTTGGGTGGCGTTGCTGGCGGTGCGCTTCGACAAAAGTGCTGCAGCCAAGGGCGGCAACCTTGGCGCGCTGCTGGAAAGCAGTACGGCCGTGGCGCCGGCGACCGGCGTGGCCACCGGTGTGCGTGGGGTCAGCGATGACCAGCTGGAGGCGGGCGGTGCGGGCAGCCAGTCGCTGCAAGAGCTTGATCGCTACGCGGTGACCCCCGGCAGCGCTCGCGCCTTCGCCCAATCCGGCGGGCTGCGTAGCCAGACCATCGCCTACCCCAACTGAGCAGGAGCCGAGAGCATGAAAGCCCTTCTATGCCGTGCCGTACTACTCGCCCTGTTCGCCAGCCTCACGGCCTGTCAGGGCCTGGAGTCTCTCGAGGGCGTGAATATCCAGGGTGTTGACCTGGGCGTGCTGTCCAGCGCCAGCAAAAATATCAGCGCCATGGCCGATAAGACCGATGACGAAGAACAGGTTATCGGCAGCAATACCGCTGCCCTGTTGCTCCAGCAGGCAGCGCTGCTGGATAACCCGGCGCTGCAGGCCTACGTCAACCGGGTGGGTCGCTGGGTGGCGCTGAACAGCGAGCGTCCCGATCTGCCCTGGCGCTTCGGCGTATTGAACAACTCGGCGGTGGGCGCCTACGCCGCGCCTGGCGGCTATGTATTCATCACCAGTGGCCTGCTCGCGCGGATGGACAGCGAGGCCGAGTTAGCCGGCGTACTGGCCCATGAAGTTGCCCACGTGGTGCGCCAGCATCACCTCGATGCAATCAAGCAGCAGGCCGGCGCCGGCTTGCTGGCCAATGTCACGCGCCTTGCGGTGCAGGCACACCAGGCCAGTTCGGGTGGCTCCAGTGGCGGCGATGCGCTGGCCAACACCAAGTTCGATCAGGTGGTGACTAACCTCTATACCCGTGGCCTCGATCGCGGTGACGAGTACGAGGCCGATGCCATGGGCGCGGTGATCGCCGCCCGCGCCGGATATGACCCCTACGGCCTGGCCACTGTGCTGCAAGGCATGGCGACCATGAGGCAGGATGATGCCGCCCTGGTGACCTTCCTCAAGGTGCACCCGAATATCGGCGACCGCTTGACCCGCCTGGAGCCGACCTACCTGTACCTGGAGCGCTTCAGCGGCAATGGCAGTCAGCTGACCCTGGAGCAGCGCTATCAGCAGGTGCTATCCGGTAGATAAGGACGAGCCTGTAACAACAAAACCCGCCAAGTCGGCGGGTTTTGTTTGGGTGATGGGCAGGCACAAACTGCTTTTGCCCCCTCTCCTGTTTACGGGAGAGGGGGAGTTGCCCAGTGCAGCGTGGTAGCCCGGATGCAATCCGGGAGCGGAGCTGCCTGTTTCCCGGGTTGAATCCGGGCTACGGCGAGGTGTTGACGGACACGTCGGCAGGCGTTGAAGCACGGGGGAGGTTGAGTGTGCCAGTTCCCTCTTCCCCAGCCCCTCTCCCACAAGTGGGAGAGGGGAGCTAGAGCAAACCCGTTCAATGGCTGTGCTTGCTGCCCGGCTCGAAGTCGCAGACATGGTGGGCGTAGGGTGGCGCGCCCGGCGTGGTCAGGGCCGTGCTTGGTGCCGGTAGCGGCATGCTCTGGCCTGGGTTGATGTAGCAGCGCGACTCGATGAATACCCGTACCAGGTCGCCATCCAGTAGGCCACTCTTGACCTCCGACTGGAGGATATCGAGGGCGTGGTCGGTGGGTACCGCCGGCTTGTACGGGCGGTCGGCGGCGGTCAGCGCGTCGTAAATGTCGCAGATGGTCATGATCCGCGAGGCACAGGGGATGGCATCACCGGCCAGACCTTTGGGGTAGCCGCTGCCGTCGAGCTTTTCGTGGTGCGCTGCGGCGATTTCCGGGATGCGCTGCAGGGCGGGGGTCCAGGGAATCAGTTGGAGGAAGTCGCGGGTGTGCACCACGTGGCGTTCGATCTCGGCGCGTTCCTCCTGGGTCAGACTGCCGCGGCGGATGGCCAGCGCGCAGAATTCGCTGTCCGAGAGTAGGCCGATCAGGCTGTCGTCGTGGTTCTTCACCACCTGGCCCTGGATCTCCTGCAGGTGCTGGAAGTCGCCCTCGGTCAGCACGCTCGGCTCGTTGGCCTTGAGAATGTCGCGCAGGTAATGATCGAGGCGCTCGCACTCCAAGGCCAGCTCGCTTTCCCACTGCAAGCGCTGCTCCTCGGCCAGGCCGCCGTGGTTACGGTAGGCGTGCAGCATGCGCTTGAGCATCTGGTTCTGCAGGCTCTCCTTGGCCAGCGCCACCCGGTAGCGCAGGTTGTCGACTGCCGACTCGGGCAGTTTCTTGGCCTTGGTCAGCACATGCTCGCGCACGCCAACCTTGCCAAAGTCATGCAGCAGCGCGGCGTAGCGCAGCTCGCGCAGGCCCTCGTCGTTGAATGCCTGCTGGCGGATATGCGCTTGCGGCGCCTGCGGCAGCTGGCGGGCGAGGGCGATGCACAGGTCGGCGACGCGGAACGAGTGGCCGCTAGAGGTGGGGTCGCGCTGCTCGATGGCAAACACCGAGGCCTGCACGAAGCCGTCGAACAGCTGGCTGATGTCGTCCAGCAACTGACGGTTCTCGATCGCCACCGCCGCCTGGCTGGCCAGGGCGCGCAACGAGGTAGCCATCACCGCATCGAAGGGAATCGCCTCGCCGGCGGCGTTCTGGCAATTGATAAACTCCAGCACGCCAACCACCTCATGACGGTGGTTGAGCATGGGGATCGCCAGCAGCGACATGGTGCGGTAGCCCACCTGCATGTCGAACGAGCGGTTGAAGCGGTACGGCGCCTCGGCGGGGATGGCGTAGGCGTCGGCAATATCCAGCTCGGTACTGGTCAGCGCCACGTAGCCGGCAATCGAGGCCTTGGTCAGCGGCATGCGTTGTTCCTGGAAGCGCGTTGGCATCGAGCTGTTCTGCGTCAGCTTGAAAATCAGCTGGGGCTGTTCGCCCTTCTTGTCGACCAGAAACAGCGAGGCCGCGTCGCTGTTGGACAGCCGCCGGCCCTCGGTGAGGATCTTGCTCAGCAGGCGCTCCAGGTCCTTCTCGGCAGACAGCGCCAGGCCGACATCGACGAGCTTCTGTAGATCGCCATCCTTGCTCTGCAGGGCGTTGGCCAGTTGCGTGGTTTTCTGCTTCAGGCGGAACTGCTCGGCGGCGAAGCCGAGCAGGGCCAGCAGTTCGTCTTCGCTGGCACCAGCGGGCAGCGGCAGGACTCCAGAGGGGGCATCGAAGGCTACCAAGCTGGCGCCCGTGCCCAACCAGGCCGGCAGCGGCTGGCTGGCCAGCAACAGGCTGTCGAGCAGCAACACTTCCAGGCTGTTTGCGGCGAAATCGCCCGGCTGCTCCACGCTGCGCAGCGCGACGCCCTCGCTAGCCAGGCGGCTGAGCAGGCTGGAGTCGACAAGGAGTGGGCTGTGCCCAACCGTGAAGCTGGCTGTCATCACTGATTACCCTCGGCGGTGTGCCGACTCGGACGGGAGTTGCGCACGCTTGAGTATTGCACCTGCTCCGTGTCCCTTCCAGATTGCCTGGGCAGATGCGCTGGTGGATCGGTTCAAGGGAAATTGCGTGCTGGGAATGGCTGTTGATGAGGGGCGGTCGTTGCAGGATTCACAGGCAATAAAAAACCCCAAGGAATTTAACTTCGCTTGGGGTTTCTCGGTATTAGTGGTGCCAGGGACGGAATCGAACCGCCGAGACACCCATTAAAACCACAGCCCCCGCGCCATCAAGGCTCTAGCTGCGCGTGAGGGCCAGTATTGTACGACCTTCTTGTACGAAATGCCCCAATAAATGCCCCTAAAAATGAAAGCACCCGAGGGGGCTCTCAGATGCGTCGTGCAGAAAAGGAAAGGCCCGGCGGATGCCAGGCCCGTCCACATCACAAAGTCATTTCTTTTTCGGAGATGGCTTCGGGATGGTTTCTACTGTGGTGGTCTTCGGGCGGCGTTTCGCCTCCTCAACGGGGATGAAGCGCCCACTACCCGAGTCACGACCGCGCTTATTGCTCATATCTCTTCTCCTGGAAGGATTGATGGACTATCACGCTAGGTAGAACCCACCCACGGTTAGTCCGTAAGTGGGGGTACTGCAGGTCAGGCCCGGACCAAGAAGCACCATGCTTCATGACCGTACTCGTGGGCGTCCAGCATCCGGTCGGAGTTCTTCACTCGACGGTAGCGGCAGCACACCCAGCGAAAGCCTTTAGGGGCCGGTTTTTTGGGCATTGGCCATCTTCACCTCCTTAAGGGAGGGGATTTTTTTCTTGCATTCTGCTTCGAAATGACTAACCTTCCGTTCGCAGATTGACGTCCGCAAGTGCGAGTTCCTCCCCTTCAACTCGCAGGGCTGGCTGGAGTTGGCGCTCCAGACTCAGCTCAAAATTCTCATGAGACCCTTCTTCGCAAGGATCTTGTTGTGTACTTGGGCAGCGTCCCTAGACACCTGAAAACGCTCCACAATTTCTCCAAGGCTCTCGCAGTGCCTGACCAGGTCAGGTGGCATCAAGAGAGCCCCGGCAAAAGTGTTCGCCTGCCATTCACTGTCCCGGTAAGCCGGTAGGCGCCCGTTCTCTGCCCTGTGGAACCGAATGGGCACATTACGGTGAATCAGGTAGTGACCGAGTTCGTGAGCGGCGGTGAACCGATCTCTACCTCGGCCGTCTACCATCCCGTCATAGACATCTTGGCGAAGCCTAATGATGTTATCTGCAGGGATTGTCAGGCCATGGTTGGGGCCCATCTCATGTAGCTCAGCGACTTCCAGTGCGAACCCTGGAAACGCTGCAGGCATTACAAACTCCAATACTTCTGCAATTGGAAAGGCGTCTACTCGGATGCCGAGTCCGCGCCGGACTTCCATTGCCACCTCGAAAATTTCGCTCTGCTTACGAGGTGGCACTTCACATGAAGGGCCGCTCATCCGCTCAACCTCCTATTTCTTGGGCTTCTGCAGCAGGGCAAGAAGCCTGTCCAGTTCATTGGGCTGCATTTCGCCAAACTGACGTGCGAACGCCAGAGCGGTCTCTTGGTGCCGTTGCGAGAGTCCTCTAACCTCAAGGGAGATTTGGCCCTTGCTTATCTGTGCCGCGTCCTCTATTTCCCTATACTCCGGGGTGTTAGGAAGGATTCCGAGGTATGCAGCCACCTTACGAATCAGCTCATCCGATACAGTCTTTTTCCCTGTCTCTACTGCCGATAGGTAAGCGGAGCTGACACCTAATCCTTCAGCCATGTCCTTCAGAAGCAGCCCGTGGTCGATGCGGGCTTTTCTGAGGAGCTTTCCAAATTCAGTAAACATGCTGTGCGTCCCCTCTAGATGGCTCTATGACCAATCTCTATCTATAAGTTAACCGTGTTTGGTTAATTGTGCAACCTCAATTTGATATTTTGTTCCGCAGGCTGGATGGTTCTGTATGTGATGCCCATGTGTCTGCGTCATGGGCCTCAAACCGGAGCAAAAATCTGTTCGGCTTTTAGTGAATGTGCTTTGCTGACTTTCCCCCCTCCGCCGGGGGCCGGTGCTTGCATCGGGCGGCACTGGAACCAGCGGCTCAAGGAGACGCCGATGGCCAAGAGAAAGAAGAAAGCGAAGTACAACCCTGACAAAGCGATGTTCAAAAGCAGTATCTACGCGGTCAAGGGAGTCAGGAAGTCCGCCGATAAGAAGGCAGGTCTACGCCTGAAGGTAGCGGAGTCGAATGCTTCTATGGCGGCTATGGAGAGGGGCAAGAAGATGGCCCTGATTGAGGCATACGCCAAGGAGCATGGGGTTACCATTACCCAGGCGATGATCCACTTCATGTAGTACGCAACAGCGCTTCACCCCCGCAGCGGTGCCCTAATGGCCAACTGCGACCTTCTCCTCTCCCCCCCCCAATTTTCTATTTGAACCACCCCCTAACGAGACGTTAAGAGTTTTCTATTTGGGATTGTTTTTGGCGTAGAAAAATGGAAGTCTATTTCCATCTAAGATTCCAAATGGAAATTCAGGTATGGCGACCTACATCTACGCCCGCGTCTCCACCAACGACCAGGACCCTGAGGCGCAGGCAGCCTTTCTCAAGGCTAAGTACGCCTACGACCATGTTGTGGAGGACGTCTTCAGCGGGACGACCACCGACCGCCCCAGGTTCAAGAAGCTGCTTGCGGAGCTGAAGGAGGGCGACACGCTGATTGTTCGGGAAGTCTCCCGCCTTGGGCGAAGCAGCGTGGAGGTCTTGTCCTTGGCTGAGGATTTGAAGAAGCGAAAGGTTCGCCTGCAGATCGACAACCTGGGCATCGATGTAACCACCCCAGCCGGGGAGATGGTCTTCACGATGATGGCAGGCATGGCCAAGATGGAGCGGGAGTTGATGCTGGAGCGTCAGCGCATCGGCATCGAGAAGGCCAAACGAGAAGGCAAATATACCGGGCGCAAAGCGCTGAACCCGGCGCTGGTCAGTACGGCGAAAAAGTTGGTCGCCGAGGGCATGGCGAAGCCGGCTGTGGCGAAGCAGTTAAATATGGGGCTATCGACCCTCTACAAGTACCTCGCGGAGTAGAGGCGGCGCAGGGCGCAATAGGGCCCATCCTTGAGTAAGGAGAAGGCGACAAGAGGCGGGATGGCTATTCACCCGAGTGATTAAGTGGCTGGCGAATAATCACTGAAACTTTACGGCCATTCTGAGATTAGTCATCCACCGTTTTGTTTGGCTGGTCTCCCTCTACTTCTCTAGGCCACCCGTGCAGTCCGCGAATCCGGCGCGCGGCGATGGCTGTACTCAAGGAACCCCGTTTATGACGAAGCACCCAATCCGCCAATGCGAAATTACCACTGACGAGAATGGCGTATCCCGCCCCCTCATGGTCGCCGAGGTCTATGGAAGCGTCTTGCCCAATGCGCTCCAGAATGCGGTGTTAGACGCCGCTCAGATAGCCAGCGATCTGGCTGCTGATGTAGGCGTACCTACTCCCGAACTCGACGCGCTGTGCGACTGCTTGATTCATGATTGGCCTGTGCTGAGCCCGGACACTTCGCCGGATGTTCAAGGCGCCATGATTGATGCGCTACGTTTACTGCACTCTCTCCGTCTGCCCTACATCTCGATTCTCAAGTCGCGGCGCATCACTGCAAGCTCGCAGGCTGCCGCGTAACCTAAGACTTTCCCAAATCTCTACTTGCCCCTGCCCGGAGTCCTCCTGGCGGGGCGCCGGCGCTCGCCTAACAAGAAGGACTTCAATCCAATGAACCACCCCCGCAAGTTGGTGCGCTTGAACCTGCACCTACGCCCTGACCACCTTGACCGCCTGACAACACTGGCCTGCGCGCTGGGCAGGAAGAAATGCCGCGAGACGCGCCTGGCTGAAGCCATGGAGCTGGCTCTGACGGCTGGGCTGTCCTGGGAGGATGACGACCTCCTGAGCCTGACTCGAAGCGACCGGGAGGAGCCCCGCTGGCTCGCCCTCGGCCCCATCGTTCGGCCACGTTGAGGTAACCATGATGGAAGGACTTCGATCTGTTCCTCTGGACGCCATCCACACTCACACAACACTGCAGAATCGGAACACTACAGCTTCCATGCGGCGCCAGCGTCGTGAGGCCGAGCAGCGGGTTGACCACATCGCCAGGCTGCAACAGAGCATCGCCGCCAACGGCCTGGAGAACCCCTTGGAAGTAGTTGCCATGGCGGACCATGAGGCGGCCCATACCGGGAGACGCTTTTGGCTGGTCGGTGGCCATCACCGTCTGGAGGCCATCAAGCTCCTGGGGCATCATGAGGTCGCTATCACGCTCCTGGAGGGTCGGGGACTCCACGCCGCCAGGCAGCACAGCTATCGACAGAACGCCGAGCTGTTTCGCCAGTTGGAAGACGACCAGCGCATCGACAACGCCTGGCGGGCTATCAACGACCCCAGCTTCAGCACCTTCAGGGACAAGACAAACAAGGAGCTGGCCGAAACCTTCAACATCAATTCACGGACGGTCGACCGCCTGCGTGAGCTGCGTAGGCGCTGGGCCGCACGGGAGCAGGACATTGACTACGAAGCAGAGCGCAGCAAGGCCAAGGAGGACGGACAGCGGGGTATCCGGGCCTTCAATCAGTCCCTGGACGATTACTGCAGCCAGAATGCCATGGGGTTGTTCTCGTGCGACTACGGCGGCCTAAAGCGAGAGCTGGGTCGGGGCACCACGGAGGCTGCTATGGAGGAGCGTCAGTTGATTGCACGTACCGTCCCCGCCATCGTCCAAGGACTGAACAGCTTTGGTCTGGAGAAAATCGAGTCCATGCGTTCGGCATTGCGTGCCGCTGACGCGATACTGGCCAAGGCCAAGACCTACTACGAAGCCTGCGACCTGGCCGACGTCCGCTTCCTGGACAGCTCCAGCAGCAACCTGGAGCGCTACATCAGGAGCCAGGAGGTGGAGTCGATGCTGCACAACGTGCTTGACCCCATCGACGAGGAATCCGATTTCTGATGGGGCTCCACTTACGACCGCTGTAGGACGACTGAGTCGTAAGTCAGTGGGTTGATTGCGGCAGGGATGACGCCAATAGGCCATGGATGGCTGCGGCTGCGTTCTTCGAGGTGCCTATCACGCTCCCAGTGGGGCTAATGGGCGCCCGCGTGTCCGCGCCCCTGGCGTTTTAACTGGGCAGCAGTCCAGCTATGCGGGCGATGCTCGGGTACTTCTTCAGCTCCTCCGCCATGCGACAAATCGGGGCGCTGCCATAGCTGTCCCCCACGTTGGATGCTGCGTGGCCAGTCAACCAGTCATGCACTTCCTTGGGAATGCCCGCTTCGCGGCAGAGCGTCTTGAAGGCGTGGCGGAACCCATGGGCGGGCTTGGCCGCACTTTGAAGCTTCACAATGTCATCGAGATAGTCACTCCAGGCCTTGCCCACGGCATGGCCGAGGCCGTCCTTGTGGGGCTTCAGCTTCGGGAATAGGCGCCCGTCAGCCGGGACGCTGTCCTTGTAGGCGAGGAAGCCCAGGGCCAGGAGGTCGGCGTGCAGCGGTACCTTGCGACGACTGCTGGCTGTCTTCAGCGACTTCCCGTCGCCGGGGCGTATGGCGAGGCACCAGATGCCTGACTCTGCCTCTTGCTCCACGTCGGATACCAAGAGCTGTGCGACCTCCTCGCGACGTGCGCCTGTGTAGGCCATGAGTAGCGGGAGCCAGTAAAGCGCCTGACCATAGTCGGCAATCTGAGGCTTCCACTGGCCATGAAATAACGGGCTGCAGAAGATGGCTGCCAGTTCCTTGCGGCTGTATCCCTTGTCAGGGGATTCATTGTGAAGGGCGGCTTTGTTGATTGCGTTACGAAGGTCGCGCAGCACTCCAGAAGTGGCCACTGGCTCCTCCTTCATGGCCTCCAGGCGCTCACAGGCGAACTTGAAGATGGTCGCCAGTGCGGCCAGCTTCTTGCGTATCGTCGCCAGCTCCATGGTAGCGGCGCCCTGGTCAACTTGAGCGCGCAATGCGTCCAAGGTCAGGCCGGGCTTCCAACGGCCTTTGGGGAGTTGGCCCAGGGTGACGCGGAAGTGGTGGATGGTGGCCTTGGTTACCTGCGATGCGGGAATGTCACCGACCACGAAGATCAGGCGCTGCATGCAGTCCGTGTATTCGGCGATGGTCTTCGATAGGTCGCCCAGGCCGGCGCTGTCCTGGCGTTTCGACTCGACCCACTTGGACGCCACTTCGGACAACCTGAGCCCCTTGCCTGTACGCCCGAGGGAGGGGGCTTCCTGCGTCAGCGGAAGCGAGGCTGCGGGGAGGGCGGGTGTCGTGCGCCAGTCGCCGTGGTGGCGTTGCAGGGCGGTTTTGCACAAGGTTTGCCAGGCCAGGAAGAACTCCCGATGGAGTGCGGAATGGGTCGGGGAGGTCGGCGGGGGCACTGGATGCCCGGCTGCGGCTAGGGTCTTTCGCGTGGCATCAGCCAAGAGGACCTGAAGGGAAGGGCACTCTTCGTCCATCACTTCCAGGGGTGTCACGACGTCGCCGCCGGAGCGGGCCAGGAACTGGTGAATCAGGTCGTTCTCGCGCTCCCAAGCAGCCAGCTCGGCAGCTACCCAGCGGTCGGCCAGCTTAGGGGCGTCGGCGGGTAGAAGGGACGACTCACTCCGCAGGGAGGCGCGGGCCAGCTTGATAGCCGCTTCGCAGCGGGCGGACTCCTCCGCGAACGGGATGCGGGCCTCGGTCAGACTCTTGGTGCCCAGGGACACCTTCCACTCCGAGCCACGTCCTACCAGGGAGCGAAGCTCCTTCGGGATGACCTTTCGATAGTAGTAAGTCCCGGTCTTCGGGCACTGGAACGGCTGCGGCATGGCACCCACTTTGTACGCCTCCTTTGTACGAATCCGGGGGCGCAGCTAGGAGGGCCATAAACAAAAAACCCCTGAAGCCTTACGGGATCAGGGGTCTCGGTATCTTGGTGCCCAGGGACGGAATCGAACCGCCGACACGGGGATTTTCAATCCCCTGCTCTACCGACTGAGCTACCTGGGCAACGGGGCGCTATTAAACGGATTTGGCGTTGCAGTGTCAAGCCAGAGAAAGAAAAAATTTCAGTAAAGACGGGCGCTTACGAAATTTACGGGTCTTGCGGGGGGGCGCTGCGTGCTGCGCTTGCTTCTGTAGCCCGGATGCAATCTGGGGTATTCCTCGGTGAGTGAGGTTCCCGGATTGCATCCGGGCTACAGGGTTTATGCGCTCGGTGGTACGTAGCCTTCGGCCTGGGCGTATTCCTCGCCGGAGAGGAACTTGTCCATCTCGGCCTGGAGGAACTTGCGGTCTTCGGCGTTCATCATGTTCAGGCGGCGTTCGTTGATCAGCATGGTCTGGTGCGCCTGCCATTCGTCCCAGGCCTGCTTGGACACGTTGTTGAAGATGTCTTCGCCTTTCGGACCTGGGTAGGGCTGGCGGTCGAGGCCGGGGAGGTCTTGCTTGTGCTTGCGGCAGTGGACGGTGCGGCTCATGACTTTTCTCCTGCATTCAGTTCTTGCGCGGCTCGCTTGAGGAGCTTCTTCACCGGTGCGGCCAGGCCCAGGCGTGGCGGGGTGGCGAGGTTATACCAGAGCCAGTCGCCCTCGGCCACGCCAGGGGTGGCGGCCTCGACCTGGATCAGCCAGGGTTCGATGCTCAGCTGGAAGTGACTGAAAGTATGGGTCAGGCCGGCCAGTTCGTGGCGCTCGCCCAGCTGCAGGGCGTGCTGGCTGGCGAGTGGTTCGAGGGCGTTCAGGTCGTCCAGCTCGGGCAGACTCCACAGGCCGCCCCACAGGCCGGTCGACGGGCGGCGATAGAGCAGGATGGCGCCGTCGCGATTGGCCAGGAGCGGCATCAACGTGCGCTTCTGCGGCAGCTCCTTGCGCGGCTTGGCGATCGGGTAGCGGATCTCCAGGCCCAGCAGGTGCGCCTGGCAGCCGCTCTGCAGCGGGCAGATCAGGCAGCTGGGCTTGCTCCGGGTGCAGAGCGTGGCGCCCAGGTCCATCATCGCCTGGGTGTAGTGGTTGACCCGTTCGTCAGGCAGGAAGCGCTCGGCTACTTCCCACAGCTGTTTGGCCACCTTGGGTTCGCCCGGATAGCCTTCCTGGGCGACGTAGCGGGCCAGCACGCGCTTGACGTTGCCGTCGAGGATCGGTGCGCGCAGGCCCATGCTCAGGCTGGCGATGGCGCCGGCGGTGGAGCGGCCGATGCCGGGCAGTTCGGTGAGCGCCTCGACGTCGCGGGGGAATTCACCGCCGTGCTCGCGCATGACGATCTGCGCGGTCTTCTGCAGATTGCGCGCGCGGGTGTAGTAGCCGAGGCCGGTCCACAGGTGCAGCACTTCGTCTTCCGCCGCTTCGGCCAGGGCTTGCACGGTCGGCAGGGCGTGCATGAAGCGGTCGAAGTAGCCGAGTACGGTGCTGACCTGGGTCTGCTGCAGCATGATTTCCGAGACCCACACCCGGTACGGGTTGATGTCTTGCTGCCAGGGCAGGTCCTTGCGCCCGTGCTGGTCATACCAGGCCAGCACGGCGCCGTTGAATTGCGCAGGCGTCATCGGTTGAACAGGCCTTTGAGCGCGTCCTTGAGTTCCGGGCTGACCTTGTCGCCGAGCTTTTCTTCGATCTTCTCTTCGAGCTTGTTGCCAGCCAGCTTGGCGGCGACCTTGCCCATGCCGTCCTTGTCCAGGCGGCAGGCCTTGGCGCCCAGTTCCAGCGGGCCGCGGCAGAGCAGGGGCCATTCGATGTCGGCGTAACGCTGATTGACCTGGCAGGCCGGGTCCGGCATGGCGCTCTTGTCGCCTTCGATGACGATGCCAATGCGGTAGTCGAGGCCGAGTACGCGCAGGTCGACATCGCCTTTGCCTTTGACCGTGAGGCCGGGCAGGCGGGCTTTGAGATCGGGATTGCTGGCCACGCCATTGCGGAAGGTCAGGTTGCCGTCGAGCTCTTCGAAAGGGGTGTCCTTGCCGCGCGGCTCACCGGAGAGCGACTTGCGATTGAGGGTGGCGATGCCCTGGCACAGCTGCTGCTCCAGGTTAGCTTCGATCAGCACGCCGTCGCTGAGGCTGAAGCCGGCCTTGCCGTTTAGCGCGTCGATCCAGGCCTTCTGGCTATTGCCCTGGGTGCGCACATCGGCATTCAGGTCGAGCAGGCCCTTGATCGGGGCCTTCTCGCCCTGGGCTTCGATGAGTTTTTCCACCGGGATGCGCGTCAACTGTTTCTGTGCGGTGAGCAGCGGCACGGCCGGGCGCACGTCGAGTTGCGAGGTGACCGCGAAGTTGCCGCCATACAGGTCGCCACGCATTTCTTGCAAATTGAGCACGCCGCCCTGGGCCTTGGCCTTGAGCAGGACGCTTTCGATCGGCAGCTTGTTCAGGGTCAGCTGGCCGAGGCTGATGTCGGCCTGCAGATCGAGCTTGCGCAGTTGTTCGAGGGGCAGCAGCTGTTCGTTGCTCCAGGCCTGCTGGGTCGGCGAGTTTGGCAGCGGTGTGGTGCCGCTCTTGCCGGCAGCGGCCACGGCGCCCTTGATCTCGTTCTTACGCGCGACACCGGCGCTGGCGTCCTGATCCTTGGGCGGCAGGTAGCGGTCGAGGTCGAGCTTGTCGCCCTTGAGCTGCAGGCGCAGGGCCTGCTTGGCTAAGTCGCTGACGGCCAGGTTGCCGTTGAAGCTGCTGTCGTCCAGTTTCAGGCTCAGTTCGTTGAGGTTGATGCTGGTCGGCGTGCCGGCCAGGCGGGTCGACAGTTCGAACTGCTGCAGGGTGTTGGCGTCACGCATGGCCGGCAGCTCGACGCCGAGGCCGCTGAGGAATTCGCGCAGGTTGACCTGGGCGATGGACAGGCCACCTTGCAGCTGGACGGTCTTGTCCAGGTCACGCAGTTTCAGCTCGCCGATGGCGCGCAGCTGGTTGGCGGTGAGTTTGAGGCTGTTCCACTCGGCGACCTGGGCGGCCTGGTCGAGAAGCAGCTGGCCCTGGGTGGCGAAGGTCAGGGTCTTGCCCTTGAACGGTTCGCCGGAGGCCTCGCCGGCCAGTTTGAAGTCTTCCAGCTGGTAGCGCTTGAGGGCGCGGTCGAAGCGCAGTGCGGTCTGCAGCTCGGTCTTGGCGCGTAGCACTGGCTTATTGGTGCCGAAGAAGGCGGTCAGTTTGAGCGGGATGCTGGCGCCTTCGCGGATCGCCCCGGTGCTCAGCTCGATGCCTTCGGCGCTGAACTGGCGGCCGCTGGCTGCGTCCTGGTAATCGATGCGCGAGCTGCTGATGGTCAGGCTGTCGATATCCAGCTTGATCGGTTGGCTCTCTGTTGCTTCTGCGGGTGCCGCTTCGCTGCCTGTGGGCGCTGTGTTATCGCTGGCGGTGGTTGGCGGGGTGGCGGCGGCCTGCGCCGGCTTGCCCACGCCTTCCCAGTTGCCGCGGCCCTTGGCGTCGCGTTGCAGGGTCAGGTTGAGGCCGTCGACGCGGATGTCGCTCATCTGCACTTCCTTGCGCAGCAGCGGCAGCACGCGCACGGAGAGGCCGAGCAGGCGCAGGTCGGCGAAGGGTTTGTCCGGGGTCTCGGCGCTGGCCAGGGTGGCGTCGGTCAGTTCCAGGCCGAGCCAGGGGAACAGGCTCCAGCCGATATCGCCATTGAGCTTGAGTTCCAGGTTGGCCTTGTCGCGGGCCAGTTGCTGGATTTCGTCCTTGTAGTCGTTGGGGTCGAACAGGTGGGTCAGGGCGAAACCGAGGCCGACGATGATCAGCAACAGTCCGAG
This sequence comes from Aquipseudomonas guryensis, assembly GCF_014164785.1. GTDB lineage: Bacteria > Pseudomonadota > Gammaproteobacteria > Pseudomonadales > Pseudomonadaceae > Aquipseudomonas > Aquipseudomonas guryensis. The sequence continues at coordinate 1,493,605 of NZ_JACJFN010000001.1, forward strand.
GAAGACCAGGCCCAGGATTTTGCCGATAGATTTCATGAACGCGTCCTTGTTTGGATGACTTTTCTGGGTGGCGAGTATAGCGCCAGCTTATAAGGCAATAGTGCGCTGTGAGTGCTTGGAGGGCGCTCGGGCCATGCGGTTCCCCGCAGGGGGCGGGTGCTGGCGCCAATGGTGGATGCAATTGGCGGCTTGGGTGGTGTCGTCCCCGGCAGGTACGGTTAGGCTGGCAGCATAACAACAACCCGGAGGCGCCCATGAATGTCGTCGTGATGGCCGTGCCGCTGTATATCGCCCTGATCCTGCTGGAACTGGCCTATGAGCGTTACAGCGGGCGCCACACCTATCGCCTGGCGGATGCGACCACCAGCATCAATACCGCCGTGCTGCGCGTATTGCTCGAAGGGCCGCTGCGCCTGCTGCTGATCATTCCCTACGCCTGGTTGTACGAACATGCGCGGCTGCTGGAGCTGGACGCGAGCTCGCCCTGGACCTGGTTGCTCGGCTTTATCGCCGTGGACTTCTGCTTCTATTGGGCGCATCGCAGCCTGCACCGTTACAACCTGCTGTGGGGTGCGCACCAGCCGCATCACTCCAGCGAAGACTTCAATCTGTCCACCGCGCTGCGCAAGGGCGCCTTCCAGACGGCTTTCGACTGGCCGTTCTACCTGCCGCTGGCGTTGTTGGGGATTCCGTTGCCGCTGTTCCTGGTCCTGCTCGGCGCGCAGCTGGTCTACCAGTTCTGGATTCATAGCCAGCATGTCGGCCGGCTCGGCGTGCTGGAGTGGTTCATGGTCACGCCGAGCAACCACCGCGTGCACCACGGGCAGAACGACTGCTACATCGACAGGAACCATGGCGGCGTGTTCATCATTTGGGATCGCCTGTTCGGCACCTTCGCCGACGAGCGCGAGCCAGTGCGCTACGGGGTGACCACTCCGGTGCGTACCTTCGACCCGATCCGCCTGCAGTTCTCCTGGTGGCGCCTGCTCTGGGCCGATGCCCGCGCGACCCGCTCGTGGTGGGACAAGCTGCGCCTGTGGTGGATGCCCACCGGCTGGCGCCCGGCGGATGTACAGGCGCGGCCTTGGCCGAAGATGGGGGCGGACAAGTTCGAGCGGCCCTATCCGGCCAGCCTGAAGTGGTATGCCTTTCTGCAGTTCGTGGCGATCAATGCCATGGCCCTGTGCTTCCTGGCCAGCGTCAAGCGCGCCGCCGTGTGGGAGCCCTGGCTGCTGGTGCTGGCGATCCTCGGTGGTTGCATCAGCCTCGGCCTGCTATTCGAGGGCAAGCGCCGGCTGTGGTCGCTGGAGGTTGTGCGGCTGTTGGCACTGGCCGGTTTGGCGCTGGGCTGGGGCTTGTGGCTGGTGCCGGCGCAGTGGCGGCTCGGCGTGCTGCTGGCGGGGTTGTGTCTTGCCAGCCTGCTATGGCTGATGTGGCTGGCGGCGCGGCCGCAGGTGGTGGCGTCGTCGTAGCCCGGATGCAATCCGGGGCGGGGCTTTCCCGGATTACATCCGGGCTACGGGCTTCGTGCCTCACCCAGCCTACAGGCTATCCAGTGGCAGGCTGGTGCGGGCGGCCAGAGCCTGGCTTTCCAGGTGATCCTTCGGTGCGGCCAGGCGCAGCGGCTTGCCGGCTTCGCGGGCCATGCGCTGGGCTTCGTCGAGGATGCGCCGGGCCACGCCGCGCTTGCGTGTGACCTTGCGCACGCAGAGGTGCGAGAGGCGCCAGCAGTCGTCGCCGCGGCTCAGCAGGGCGGCGCCGAGCAGGCGGTCGTTGAAGCGCCCGGCGATCAGTCGGCCCTCGCCAATCCCGCCAGCGATCAGCGCGTCGGCGCTGGCGTAGGGCGTCAGCAGCCAGTCCGGGGCGTCGGCATAGACCTTGGTCAGGTCAGTGTGATCCTGAGCCGATGGACGGGTGACTATCTCGACAAACACGGGCATCGCGGCTTCCTCGCAGGCAGGTGGCGCAGTGTAAAGTCAGCGCTATCGCGCCGATAGCCCTGGCGCGATAGCAACGCGGTAGCCGTGCAGGCCGCGCCCCGCCTATAATGCCCGCCTTTTCCGCAAGCATTTTCGGGAGCTGGTGATGGCCGAACGTACGGCATCCGTCGAGCGCAACACCCTGGAGACTCAGATCAAGGTCTCGATCAACCTGGATGGTACTGGCAAGGCCAAGTTCGATATTGGCGTGCCGTTCCTCGAGCACATGCTCGATCAGATCGCCCGCCACGGGCTGATCGACCTGGACATCCAGTGCAAGGGCGACCTGCATATCGACGACCACCACACCGTGGAAGACGTCGGTATCACCCTCGGCCAGGCCTTCACCAAGGCCATTGGCGACAAGAAGGGCATGACCCGTTACGGCCATTCCTATGTGCCGCTGGACGAGGCGCTGTCGCGTGTGGTGATCGACTTCTCCGGTCGCCCGGGCCTGCAGATGCACGTGCCGTTCACCCGCGCGGTGGTCGGCGGCTTCGACGTGGACCTGTTCCAGGAGTTCTTCCAGGGCTTCGTCAATCATGCCTTGGTGTCCCTGCATATCGACAACCTGCGCGGCACCAACACCCACCACCAGATCGAGACGGTGTTCAAGGCCTTCGGCCGCGCCCTGCGCATGGCCGTCGAGCTGGACCCGCGCATGGCCGGGCAGATGCCGTCGACCAAGGGCTGCCTGTAAATGCAGACGGTTGCAGTAATCGACTACGGCATGGGCAACCTGCACTCGGTGGCCAAGGCCCTCGAGCACGTTGGCGCCGGCAAGGTGCTGGTGACCAGCGATGCCGCGGTGATTCGCGAAGCCGACCGCGTGGTGTTCCCCGGCGTCGGTGCGATCCGCGACTGCATGGCCGAGATCAAGCGTCTGGGTTTCGACAGCCTGGTGCGCGAGGTCAGCCAGGACCGGCCGTTCCTCGGTATCTGCGTCGGCATGCAGGCCTTGCTGGAGCGTAGCGAGGAGAACGACGGGGTCGACTGCATCGGCCTGTTCCCCGGCCAGGTGCGTTTTTTCGGCAAGGATCTGTATGAAGGCGGCGAGCACCTGAAGGTGCCGCACATGGGCTGGAATCAGGTGCAACAGGTGGTCGAACACCCGCTGTGGCACGAGATTCCCGACCAGGCGCGCTTCTACTTCGTGCACAGCTACTACATCGAGGCTGGCAACCCGGCCCAGGTGGTCGGTGGTGGCCACTACGGCAAGGACTTCGCCGCGGCATTGGCCGAGGGTTCGAAGTTCGCCGTGCAGTTCCACCCGGAGAAGAGCCATACCCATGGCCTGCAGCTGTTGCAGAACTTCGTTGGCTGGAATGGCCGCGCTTAAATGAGCCGGGGCAAGAAAATCCCGCAGCTGGAGCTCGAAGGGCCCCAGCAGCAGACCGCGTTGCAGGTACTGGGGCGTTTTCTGGAGGATCGCTTCGAGCTCGAGCTGGGCTCGTTCGAGGTGCAGGAAGTGCTCGACCTGATCAGCCGCGACATTGCTCCGCATTATTACAACAAGGCGATCTCCGATGTGCAGGCGGTCCTATCCGACCGCTTCGCCAGCCTGGAGAGCGACTTGTGGGCGCTCGAGAAGAGCTGACCTTTCACCGAATTCATGACTTGAGCAGGTTCAACCGATGCTGATTATCCCCGCTATCGATCTCAAGGACGGCGCCTGCGTGCGTCTGCGCCAGGGCCGCATGGAAGACTCCACGGTGTTCTCCGATGACCCGGTGAGCATGGCCGCCAAATGGGTCGAGGGCGGCTGCCGCCGACTGCACCTGGTCGACCTGAACGGTGCCTTCGAAGGCCGGCCGGTCAACGGCGAGGTGGTCACCGCCATCGCCAAGCGCTACCCGAATTTGCCGATCCAAATCGGCGGCGGTATTCGCTCGCTGGAAACCATCGAGCACTACGTCAAGGCCGGTGTCAGCTACGTGATCATCGGCACCAAGGCGGTGAAAGATCCGCAGTTCGTCACCGATGCTTGCAAGGCCTTCCCGGGCAAGGTCATCGTTGGTCTGGATGCGAAAGACGGCTTCGTCGCCACCGACGGCTGGGCCGAAGTGTCGACCGTGCAGGCCACTGACCTGGCCAAGCGTTTCGAGGCGGATGGCGTGTCCGCCATCGTTTATACCGACATCGCCAAAGACGGCATGATGCAGGGTTGCAACGTCGAGGCCACCGCGGCCCTGGCGGCGGCCAGCAAGATCCCGGTGATCGCCTCCGGCGGCATTCACAACCTCGGTGATATCGAGAAGCTGCTGCTGGCCCGCTCGCCGGGCATCATCGGCGCCATCACCGGCCGGGCGATCTACGAAGGCACCCTGGATGTCGCCGAGGCGCAAGCCTTCTGCGACGCCTATAAAGGCTGAGGATTCCGACATGGCGCTGGCTAAACGCATCATCCCTTGCCTGGACGTGGATAACGGCCGTGTGGTCAAGGGCGTGCAGTTCGAGAACATCCGCGACGCCGGCGACCCGGTGGAAATCGCCCGCCGCTACGATGAGCAGGGCGCCGACGAGATCACCTTTCTCGACATTACCGCCAGCGTCGATGGCCGCGACACCACCCTGCATACGGTCGAGCGCATGGCCAGCCAGGTGTTTATCCCGCTGACCGTGGGCGGCGGTGTGCGTACCGTGCAGGACATCCGCAATCTGCTCAATGCTGGCGCCGATAAAGTGTCGATCAACACTGCTGCGGTCTTTACGCCCGAATTTGTTGGCGAGGCGGCGGCGCGCTTCGGTTCGCAGTGCATTGTTGTGGCGATCGATGCCAAGAAAGTCTCGCTGCCCGGCGAAACCCCGCGCTGGGAGATCTTCACCCACGGCGGGCGCAAGCCGACCGGCCTGGACGCCGTGTTGTGGGCGAAGAAGATGGAAGACCTCGGTGCCGGTGAAATCCTCCTGACCAGCATGGATCAGGACGGCGTGAAAAGCGGCTACGACCTCGGCGTCACCCGCGCCATCAGCGAGAGCGTGGGCATCCCGGTGATCGCCTCCGGCGGTGTCGGCAACCTCGAACATCTGGCCGCTGGCATCCTCGAAGGCAAGGCCGACGCGGTGCTGGCGGCGAGCATCTTCCACTTCGGCGAATACACCGTGCCTGAGGCTAAGGCCTACCTGGCCAGTCGCGGTATCGTCGTTCGCTGACCTGCTGTCGGGCGGAGCGTGCAAGGCGCTCCGTCACCTCCCCGGCAGGCTCGCTCGGTGCTATTACTTAGTGCTGCCTCAGCCTTTTCCTGATTTCCGTATTTCATCCCCCGCGCTAAGCATTCTGTCGGCTAAACGGCTCTAGGCAAAATGGCTTTCTGCCAGCATGCTAGGCTTAATGGCAGAAAACAGTTGTCAATAAATTGTCGGCGCTTGTCAGTGTGGCGTAGAAAATTATTTTCTGACGCTCGCTAAAGGTTCCAAGACTTCTGCCGTCAATTCGCAAACGGGATTCCCTCTCCGCGGTGGCATGCCTGGGTGGCAGAGCTAAGGCGGTTTACTCTGTGCAGGTACAAAAATAATGAGCAGCATCTTTACTGGCCTGACTACCGCCCAAGTAGCCGCGTTGACCACCGACCAAATCGCCGCTTTGACCACCGAAGACATTGCTGGCATGAGTACGGCGCAGATGGTGGCCTTTACCACTGCACAGATCCAGGTGCTGTCTACCGAGAGCGTTCAGGCGCTGTCTACCGCCCAGCTTCGGGCCATGCAGACAGTGGATTTTGCTGCCCTGACCAGTGATCAGGTCCCCGCGCTCGATGCCACCCAGACCGCAGCGCTTACCACTGCCCAGATTGTTGCCCTGACCACCGCCCAGGCCGCCGCGCTGACTGCCACCCAGGCCGCCGCCCTGACCACCGCTCAGTTGCAGAAAATGGAAAACGCCGACCTGGCGGCCCTGGGCACCGATGCGATCGAGGCACTTTCCACCGCTCAGGTGTTCAATCTCACCACCGCGCAGGTGGCCAGCCTGACCAATGCCCAGGTGGCGGCTCTGGAAATTCAGGATCTGGCAGTGATGAACGCTGCGGCGATCAAGGCCATGACCGCCGGTCAGGTGGCTGCTCTGACCACTGACCAGATCCAGTCGCTCAGTACCCTGCAGATTGCTGCCCTGGATACCGATGTCGGCTCTTTGACCAACGCCCAGATTGTGGCCCTTGAGTCGCATCAGGTTGCCGCGCTGAACTCCGTGCAGGTTGGCGCGCTGTCGCCGACCAAGCTGGCGGCCCTGGAAGCGGCCGATATCGCTTACCTGACCACTGCCGTGGTCGCAGCGCTGAAGACCAATCAGATTGCCGGGCTGACGACCGATCAGGTAGAAGCGCTGACCACCTTGCAGGTCAGCAAGCTGTCCTCCGCGCAGCTGGCTGCGCTCACCACCGCACAGATTCAGGCTATGGAGGTGGCGGATATCGCCGTGCTCTCCACGGCTGCCATACCGGGGCTTACCACTGCGCAGGTCGTCGCACTGACCACTGACCAGATACAGGCGCTGACCAGTGCCCAGGTCGCAAGGCTGGACACTGCCGATGTGCGCGCGCTGACTGCTGCTCAGCTGGAAGCCATGGAGAGCGCGCAGATTGGCGCACTCACGGCAACCCAGGTGCTGGCCCTGACCACTACCCAGCTGCAGGCCATCGAAGCGGCTGATCTTGCGGCAATGAGTACGGCTGCCATTGGTGCTTTGACCACGACCCAGATCAACAAGCTGACCACCGAGCAGATCGAAGCGCTGACCACCCTGCAGGTTCGCTCTCTGAAATCGACCCAGCTGGCTGCCATGACCACTGCCCAGGTACGTGCTCTGGAGGCTGAAGATGTAGCGGCGATCTCCACTGCCAGCATCGCCGGTCTGAGCACTGTGCAGATCGCGGCTATGACCACCGATCAGATCGAAGCACTGACCAGTGCTCAGATCGCCCAGCTGGATACCGCCGACGTCAAGGCGCTGACCACGGCGCAGATTGATGCACTGGACTCGGTGCAGATTGCTGGCTTGACCAGTGTCCAGATCAGCGCGTTGACCACCGCCCAGGTCGCCGCCATTGATTTGGATATTGTCGGCATTTCCCCCGCTACCCTGGCGGCCATGAACACGGCACAGATCCGTGCGCTAGATATCGCTCAGATCGAAGCGCTGACTACCGCCCAGGCTGCTGCACTTACTGCCACTCAAGTAGCTGCTCTGAGCACCACCAGCATCGAGGCCATCGAGGTCGCGGACCTGGCCGTCATCAGTACCGCTGCGATCAAGGGGCTGACCACTGCGCAGGTGCGCGCCCTTACCAGCGATCAGGTCGCCGCCCTGACCTCCGCACAGATTCGCTCCATGGATGCCGTCGACGTAGCTGCTCTTAGCTCCGACAGCATTGCCGCCCTGAGCACTTTGCAGATCAGCGCCCTGACCGCTGGGCAGATTGCCGCGCTGACCACCGTGCAGATTGCCGCCATTGATGACGCCAGCCTGGCGGTATTGTCCCCGGCGACCATTGCGGGCTTGACCACTGCGCAGATTCGCGCCCTGACCAGCGATCAGTTGGTGGCGCTGACTACGGCGCAGGCTGCTGCGCTGACCATCACCCAGGTTGCTGCTTTGAGCACCGCGCAGGTCGCTGCTCTGGAAGTGGCGGATGTCGCCAAGCTCTCCACGTCCGCTATTGTCGGGCTGAGCAGTGCACAAGTGAGCGCGCTGACCGATGCTCAGTTGCAGGCGCTGACTACCGCGCAGATATCCAAGATTGATGCAGCTGATCTCGCCGGCCTGAGTACCGCCGATATCGGGCTGCTGAGTGCTGGGCAGATTGGCGCTCTGACCGCCACTCAGGTGGTTGCGCTAAGCACCGCACAGGTGCGCGCCATTGAGGTGGGGGATATCCCCTCGCTGTCGATCGCCGCTATCAAGGCGCTGTCCACGGCGCAGGTTGCTGCCTTGACCACCGATCAGATAGTTGCTTTGACTTCTGCTCAGGTCGCCGGCCTCGATCCGGCTGATTTTGCTGCGTTGGGAACCGCTCAGCTGGTTGCCCTCAGCCAGGCCCAAGCCGCCGCGCTGACTTCGGCGCAGATCGCTGCACTTTCGCCTGCCAAACTGGCAGCGCTGGAAGAAACCGATCTGGCTGCTCTGAGCACACTGGCCGTGAGGGGGCTGACCAGCGCTCAGATCGGCGCGTTGACCACCGATCAGATCGTTGCCCTGACCACTGCCCAGGCTGCGGCCCTCAGCTCGGCGCAGATCGTCGGCCTGAAAACCTCGCAGATTGCCGCACTTGAAGAAACGGACCTGGCGGCACTGTCCACTGCGGCCATTGCCGGCATGAGCACGGCGCAGATCGCCAGCTTGCAGGCTACCCAGGTCGATGACCTGACCACGCTGCAGATCCAGGCCATACAGACGGTCGACATCAAGGCCATGACCACCGACCAGATGGCTGCGCTCACCGCACCTCAGGTGTCGTCCCTGACCATCCCGCAGCTGGTGGCCATGACCACTGCGCAGATTGATGCACTGAACACGCCGCTCACTGCCGAGCAACTGGTAGCCCGTGAGATCGGTGCCTTGACCACAGCCAATATCGGTGCGCTGACCACCGCGCAGATTGCTGCCTGGACTACCGCCCACGCGGCAGCCTTGGTCTCGACGCAGGTCGCGGCGATGAGCACGGCACAGGTGCGCGCATTCGAAACCGTGGACTTCCAGGCGCTGTCTGCCAGTGTGATCCAGGGCTTGAGTACGGCCCAGGTCGCCAAGCTGACCAATGCCCAGGTCGCGGCGCTGACCACCGAGCAGATCACCGCTTTGGAAGTAATCGATCTGGGTGCTCTCAGCACTTCGCAGATCGTGGCTCTGACTACTGCCCAGGCCGCTGCTCTGAGTACTGCGCAGGCCGTTGGCCTGAGCACCGCCCAGCTGCGTGCGCTGCAGACTGCCGATCTGGCTGCGCTCAGCACGTTTGCGGTGAGCAAGCTAACCGCGGCACAGATCGCAGCACTGACTACCGCCCAGGTTGCCGCGCTCACCTCCGATCAGGTTGAGGCCCTCAGCGTTGCTCAGATCAAGGCGCTGGGTACTGCCCAGGTCAAGGCACTGGACACCGAACAGATCGCTGTGCTGAGTTCCGCCCAGCTTTCCGCACTGGAAACCGCGGATATCCTAGCGCTGACTACCGATCAGTTGGTCGCGCTGAGTACCCAGCAGATTGGTCAGTTGAGTTCTGCGCAGATCACCGCGCTGACCAGCAAGCAGATCATGGCGCTGGAAACCGATCAGATTGCCGCGCTGAAGACGGCGCAGATCGTCGCCATGGATACCGAAGACTTCAAGGCGCTGAGCATCGAGCAGATCGCCGCACTCGATAGTGCGCAGATCCGTGCCCTGCAGACGGCGGATATTGTTGCCCTGACCACCGCACAATTCGCCGCGTTGAGTACCGCCCAGCTGGCCGCCCTGACCACGGCGCAGATCCGCGCCATCGAGACGGCTGATCTGCGTCAGCTGAGTACCCTGCAGATCGCCAGCCTCAGCTCCAGCCAGGTAGCTGCGCTGACCACCGCGCAAATCGCCAAGCTACTGACCGCACAGGTGGCCGCCCTGGAGACCCAGGATCTGGTCGCTCTCAGCACGGCTGCCATTGTCAGCCTGACCAACAACCAGGTAGCTGCGTTGAGTACCGCGCAGGTCGCGGCACTGACTACTGCACAGATTCGCGCCATAGAGACCAACGATCTTGCCGTCCTCGACGACGAACAAATCGAAGCTCTGACCACGGCCCAGGTTGCTGCGCTGACCAGTGCGCAAATCGCCGCCATGACCCCGGAGCAGCTCGCTGCCCTGCAGGCTGAAGACCTTGCTGTGCTGTCGACCGCAGTGATCAAGGCGCTGACCACTACTCAGGTAGCGGAACTCACCACCGAACAACTGGCAGGGCTGTCGACCGCCCAGTTGGCGGCCTTGGAAACAGCCGATATTCGCGTGCTCAGCAATGAGCAGATCACCGCGCTGACCAGCGTCCAGGTGGCTGCGCTGACCACCGCTCAGATTGCCGCGCTGACCACTGCCCAGGTTTCCGTACTGTCCACCGAGGACATTGCGGCACTGGGGCTGCCGGCATTCAGAGCGCTGACCACTGCCCAGCTGCGTGCCCTGGGCGAGGAACAACTGGCGGCGCTGACTACCGCTCAGGCGGCGGCACTGACCACCGTGCAGATTCGCGCACTGACAGTCGGCCAGCTGGCCGCCCTGGAAACCGCCGATCTGGCCGCGCTGGCCACTGCCAACATTGCTGCGCTGCTCAGTGCCCAAGTGCAGGGGCTGACCAGCGAGCAGGTCGCCGCGCTCACGACGGCCCAAATCAAGGCCCTGACCACCACCCAGATTGCCTTGCTGAGCGAGGAGCAGGTCGCGGCCATCGAAACCGAAGACCTGCAGCAATTGACCAGCTCCGCCATCCAGGCTCTGAGTTCGGCTCAGGTTGCGGCGCTGACCAGTGATCAGGTCGCGATTCTCAGTACCGCGCAGATCCGCGCCCTGGATACGGCGGATGTGGCGGCCTTGGTGCCGGAGCAGCTGGTCGTCCTGAGCAGCGCCCAGTTGCAGGCGCTGAGCACGGCGCAGATTGTCGCCCTGGGTTCCGATCAGGTCGCCGCACTGAGCACCGATCAAATCGAGGCACTGACCACCGCTCAGGTACGTGCCCTGCAAACCGCTGATCTGCAAGCCCTAAGTGTTGAACAGATCCAAACCCTGACCACCGCCCAGGTCGCCGCATTGACCACTGTCCAAGTGGCATCCCTGACCTCCGATCAGGTGGCGGCGCTGGAAATCGACGACCTCAATGTCCTGTCCACGGCCAGCATCAAGGCGCTTGGTAGCGACCAGGTCGCGGCCCTGAGCACCGATCAGGTTGCTGCCCTGAGTACCGCCCAGGTGGCGGCGCTGGACAGCCAGGATGTCGCCGCGCTCGGCACCGCGCAGATCGTCGCGCTGACCAACGAGCAGATGGCGGCCCTGAGTTCCAGCCAGTTTGCCGCACTCGGCAGCGATCAGATTGCTGCCATCGAAATCGATGACCTGCAGCAACTGTCCACTGCCGTCATTCGCAACCTGAGCACTGACCAGGTGCAGGCCCTGAGCACCGATCAGGTACAAGCCCTCACTGGTTCGCAGGTGGTGGCCCTGACGACTGCGCAACTGAGCAAGTTGAGCACCGAGCAGATTGTTGCCCTGGATGCCGAGGACCTCTCGCTGCTGAGCACGGCGCAAGTTGCCGCCCTGACCACCGCCCAGGTGGCCGCTCTGACCGTAGAACAGATTGCCAACCTTGGCTCGCTGCAACTGGGTGCCTTCGATACGGCGGACATCCGTGCCCTCGGCACGGCGCAGATCGTCGCGCTGACTGAGGAGCAAGTGGTTGTTCTGACTTCTGCGCAATTTGCCGCACTCACCACCGATCAGATCCGCGCCTTGGAAGTGCAGGATCTGGCCGCGCTGAGCAGCACGGCGATTGCCGGCCTGAGCACGGCCCAGGCTGCCGCGCTGACCACCGCGCAGATCGCCGCGCTGACCGAGGATCAGGTTCCGGCGCTGACCAGCGCGCAGATGGCGGTGCTCAGCACCGAACAGGTCGCCGCGTTCGAACCCTTCGATCTGGCCGCCCTGGCGCCGAGCACCATCTCCGGCTTCAGCTCCGCGCAGATGGCCGCTCTCAGCACGGCGCAGATTGCGGCACTGACCTCCGATCAGATCGCCGCGCTGGATGCCTCCGACCTGTCCGCACTGACCACCGAACAGATCGTCGCGCTGACCGAGAATCAGGCGCGTGGCCTGACTTCCGCGCAGGTCGCCGCCTTCAGCACCGAGCAGCTGGCTGCTCTGGAAACGGCCGATCTGGCCAAGCTCACCACCGCTGCCGTTGGCGCCCTGTCTTCGGCGCAGTTGGCAGCCCTGACCCTGGATCAGGTTGCGGCGCTGACTGCCTCGCAAATGGGCAATCTGGCTACCGCCAGCCTGGCCGGTCTCAGCACCGCCCAGGTAGCTGCGCTGTCGTCCACTCAGGTGGCTGCTCTGGGCGTCGAACAGGTGGCCGTGCTCAGTACTGCCCAGATCGCCGCTTTGGATGCCGTTGATGTCGCTGCGCTGAGCAATACCCGCATCGTTGCCCTGACCACCGCCCAGGTGGCTGCCCTGACCCTTGGTCAGCTCGAGGCCTTGAGTACCTCTCAGGTGCGTGCTCTGGAAACTGAAGATGTTGCTGCGCTGACCACTGAGCAAGTCGCCAGCCTCGATGTCGCTCAGGTTGCTGCACTGACTACCGCGCAGATCGCCGCGCTGACCACGGCCCAGGTGCGCGCGCTGACCATCGAGCAGCTTGAAGCGCTCAGCGGTACGCAGGTTGCCGCCCTGGAAACCGAAGACCTGGTCGCCCTGACCACCGATCAACTGCAGGCGCTCTCCACCGAGCAGATTGCTGCACTGAAGACCGCACAAATCGCTGCCCTTACCACGGCGCAGGTCGTGGCCCTGGAAGCCGGTGATATCTCTGGCTTGAGCGCCGCCCAGCTGGTGGCACTGACTACCGCGCAGGCCGCCGTGCTGACTGTCGAGCAGATCGCCGCGCTGAGCACAGCACAGGTTCGCGCACTGGAAACCGCCGACCTGGCGGTCTTGCCGACCGATCGCATCGCTGCCCTGAGTACCGTGCAGCTGGAGGCCCTGACCACCGCGCAGGTGGTTGCCCTGACCACCGACCAGGCGCGTGCTCTGACGGCTGATCAGGTTGCCGCGTTGACCACCACACAGGTGCGTGCACTGGCTACCGATGATCTGGCCGTGTTGACCAGCGATCAGATCGCTGCGCTGACCTCCGATCAGATCACCGCGCTGAGCAATGCCCAGGTGGTCGCGCTGACCACCGCTCAGGCTGCCGCCATCGAAGTGGCAGATCTGGCTGGCCTGACCACGGGCCAAGTACAGGCCCTGCAGACCGATGATCTGGCCGCGCTGACCACCGCGCAGATCGCCGGTCTGAGCAATGCGCAACTGGCCGCCCTGAGCACGGCACAGATCGTCGCACTGACCAGCGCTCAAGTGGCTGCCCTGACCAATAGCCAGGTCGCTGCCCTGTCTACTGCCCAGGTGCGTGCACTGGAAACCGCCGACCTGGCTGCACTGACGACTGCTCAGGTACAGGCGCTGACCACCGCCCAAGTAGTAGCACTGAGCACCGCTCAGGTGGCCAGCCTGACCCAGACCCAGGTTGCCGTGCTGGAAAGCAGCGACCTGCGTGCCCTGACCACGGCGCAGATAGTTGCCCTAACTACTGCGCAGATTCAGGCGCTGACCACGACTCAGATTACTCAGCTGACCAGTACCCAGATCGCCGCGCTGGAAACCGCTGACCTGGCGGCCCTCAGTCAAGAGCAGGTATTTGCCCTCAGCGGCTCGCAACCTACCGCGCTGACCACTGCCCAGATCGCCAGCCTGCCGACCGCGCAGATTGCTGCTTGGCAGACTGCTGACCTGGCCAACCTCACGACTGAGCAGATTCAGGCGCTGACCACTGCCCAGATGCAGGCCCTGACCCTGGAGCAGGTTCCGGCCCTGACCACTCTGCAGATCCGTGCGCTGGAAACTGCCGACTTGGCTGCGCTGACCGCCGAGCAGGTGGTCAATCTGACAACCCTACAGGTGGCTGCGCTGACCACTGAGCAAATCCAGGCGTTGACCACCGCTCAGGTGGCGGCGCTGGAGACTGCCGACCTGCGCGCGCTCGGTACTGCGCAGATTCGCGCTCTGGAGAGCGCCGATCTGGCTGCTCTTACCGATACCCAGATCGCCGCGCTGACCACCGCCCAAGTGGCGGCATTGACCACGGCGCAGATCAACAAGCTGACCGCCGGTCAGATCGCTGCGCTGGAGACCGCCGATCTGGCCGCGCTGAGTACCGCGCAGATCGTCGCGCTGACCAGCGCACAGATCCAGGCCCTCGGCGCTGCGCAGATTGCCGCGCTGACCACCGCCCAGGTGCGTGCGCTGGAAACCGCCGATGTGGCGGTGTTGACTGCCGAGCAGATTGCGGCCTTCACCACCGTGCAGATCCAGGCGTTGAGCACTGCGCAGATTGTTGCCCTGACCACCGAGCAGATCCAGGCGCTGGAGCAGGCAGACCTGCAGGCCCTGACTACCGCCCAGTTGGTGGCCATGCAAACCGCCGACCTGGCAGCTCTGCGTACTGATCAAATCGAGGCCCTGACCACCGCGCAGTTCGTGGCACTGACCAGCAGCCAACTGCTGGCCCTGACCACCGAGCAGATTGCGGCTATCGAAACCGTCGACCTGGTGGCGCTCAGCGCCAGCCAGATCAGCAAACTGGAAACCGCCGATATCGCCGCCCTGCAGGGCGCGCAGATTGCTGCGCTGACCACCGCCCAGGCAGCTGCGCTGACCACCGTGCAGATTGCTGCGCTAACCAGTGATCAGGTGGGTGCTCTGGAAGCGGCCGACCTGGCCGTGCTGAGCACCGCGCAGATCCGTGCCATCGATGCTGCCGATCTGGCAGCGCTCAACAGTGCCCAGCTTCAGGCGCTGACCACCGCCCAGGCGGCGGCGTTGACCACTGCCCAGGTGGCTGCTCTGGCGCCGAGCCAGGTCGCTGTTCTGGAGGCTGCCGACCTGGCAGCCCTGGGCACCGCGCAGATTCAGGCTATGAGTTCGGCCCAGTTGGCTGCGCTGAGCAGCGTCCAGCTGCAGGCGCTGACCGTTGCCCAGGTCAAGGCCATCGAGGTCGCTGATCTGGCTGCACTAAGCGCCAACCTGGTGAACAAGCTGACCACCGCGCAGGTGCAGGCCTTGACCAGCGCCCAGGTGATTGGCCTGACCACCGCCCAGGTCGAATCGCTGACCACTGTTCAGGTCGCCGCGTTGACTACGGCGCAAATCCAGGCGCTGCAGACCGACGATATGGCGGCTCTGACGCCAGCGCAGATCGTTGCCTTGACCACTGCCCAGGCCGCTGCACTGACTGGCGCCCAGGTGGCGGCACTGACCGTCGACCAGATCGCGGCGCTGCAAACCGCTGATTTGGCGGCGATTGGCACCCTCATCATCCCCAGTCTGACCGTCGGCCAGATTGCCGCGCTCAGCGAGGCTCAGGTTGCGGCGCTGACTACCGCGCAGATTGCCGCTCTGCAGACTGCCGATCTGGCCGCTCTGAGCGCCGATCAGGTGGTTGCCCTGACCAGTGCCCAGGTCGCCGCGCTGACCACTGCGCAGCTGTCCAGCCTGACCACCGTGCAGATCGAGGCGCTCGAAGTGGCTGATCTGCAGGTGCTGAGCACCGCGCAGATCGCCGCCCTGAGCACCGCGCAGATCCGTGCCCTGACCCAGGCCCAGGTCGCTGCCCTGAGCACCGCTCAGGTACGTGCCCTGGAAACTGCCGATGTGGCCGTCCTGACCAGCGACCAGTTGGCGGCCCTGACCACGGCGCAGATCCAGGCGCTGAGCACCACGCAGATTGTGGCGCTGACCACGGCCCAGGTCGCCGCGCTGGAAACCGCCGATGTGGCGGCTCTGACCACCGCTCAGGTCGTGGCCCTGCAGACGGCTGACCTGGCCGCCCTCACGGTCGAGCAGATCGCGGCGATGAGTGCTGCCCAGCTGTCCAAGCTGACCACCCTGCAGGTACAGGCTCTGACCACTGCTCAGGTGGCGGCCATCGAAAGTGCCGACCTGTCGAGCATGACCAATGCCCAGCTGCAAGTGTTGAGCACCGCTCAGGTACGCGCACTGAATGCCGAGCAGATCGCCGCCCTCAGCGTTGCCCAGGTTGCCGCGCTGTCGACCGCCAGCATCCAGGCCTTGAGCAGTGCGCAGATCGTCGCCCTGACCAGCGACCAGGTCGCCGCGCTGGGTACCGCCCAGGTCGTCAGCCTGACCAGTGACCAGGTCGCCGCGTTGCAGACCGTCGATTTGGCTGCCATGAACACTGCGCAGATTCGTGCTCTGGAAACCGCTGATCTGGTGGCTCTGAGCCAACAGCAGGTGGCGGGTCTGACCAGCGCCCAGGTGGCTGCCCTGAGCACCGCCCAGGTGACTGCGCTGACTACCGCCCAGGTGGCGGCGCTGCAAAGCGTCGACCTGCAGGCCTTGAGCACTGCGCAGATTGTCGCGCTGAGCACCGCCCAGGTGCGTGCGCTCAGTGGCGAGCAGGTGGCTGCCCTGAGTACCACCCAGTTGCGTGCCCTGGAAACCGCCGATATCGCCGGCCTGAGTACCGACCAGATCATCGCCCTGACTACTGCTCAGGCGGCTGCTCTGACCACGGCCCAGATCCTCGCCCTGACCACCGCTCAGGTTGCTGCCCTGGAAGCGGCCGATCTGGCCGCGCTGACCACGGCCCAGATCCGTGCCCTGGAAACGGCCGACATCGCCGTGTTGAGTGAGGATCAGGTGGTTGCCCTGAGCACCGCTCAGGTTGCTGCTTTGACCACCGCCCAGGTGGTGGCGCTGACCACGGCGCAGATCGAACTGCTCTCCGTGGCTCAGGTGGCTGCGTTGACCACCGCTCAGGTAGCGGCTCTGCAGACCGCAGATGTGGCTGCGCTGTCCGATGTCCAGCTGGCTGCCCTGACCACTGCCCAGGCGGCAGCTCTGACTGGTGCGCAGATTGCCGCGCTTAGCGTCGATCAGATCGCCGCCCTGCAAGCTGTGGACTTCGCCGCGCTGTCCACCGCCGCCATCGTAGGCCTGACCACCGCCCAGGTAGCCAACCTTACCCTGGCGCAGATCGCTGCGCTGACCAGCAGTCAGATCGGTGCCATGGAAGTGGCCGACTTGGCCGCGATGACGCCGGAGCAGTTGGCCGAACTAACTACCGAGCAAGCATCTGCGCTGAGCAGTGCGCAACTGGCAGCCCTCGACGCCGACCAGTTGGCGGCGCTAGATCCAGAGGCGCTGACCGCAGCGGAGATCGAGTTCATCGAGTCGTTGACCACCGACAGTGTGCCGGGGCTGACTACCGAACAGGTGGCTGGCTTTACTACTCGGCAGATCCGCATTCTGGAAACCGAAGACCTTGCTGCGCTGACTACCGCCCAGGTGCAGGCGCTGACCACCGAGCAGATGCAGGCGCTGACCACCACCCAGATTCAGGCGCTGACCACCAGCCAGGTCGCCGCGCTGGAAAGCCAGGACGTCGCCGCGCTGAGCAACACCCAGCTGGTGGCGTTGACCACTGCGCAGGCGGCGGCCCTGACGGATGCTCAGCTCGATGCCCTGAGTACCGCGCAGATCCGCGTGCTTGAGGTCGCCGATCTCGCGGCGCTTAGTGCGGGTCGCATTACCAACCTGAGCACCGATCAGATCGCCGCCCTCACTGGTGCGCAGATCCAGGGCCTGACCACGGCCCAGGTTGCGGCGCTAAGTGGTGAGCAGATCGCCGTGCTGAGCACGGCGCAGATTCGCTCCATGGAAACTGCCGATCTGGCCGCGCTGACGGCCGATCAGGTGGGCGCCATCGAGACGGAGGATCTGTTGGCGCTGACCAATGAGCAGATCACGGCGCTCACCAGCGTTCAGGTTGCCGCGTTGAACAACACTCAGCTCGCTGCGTTGAGTACGGCGCAGATCAAGGCGCTGAGCACCGAGGACGTGGCCGCCCTGACCCTGGATCAGGTCGGTGCACTGACTACCGCTCAGGTACAGGCACTGACTACCGCGCAGATCGTCGCGCTGACCCCGGCGCAGTATGCCGAGTTCACTACGGCGCAAGTCAGCAAGCTCACCACCACCCAGATCGAGGTGCTGGGTACGGCTGATATCGCGGCACTGACCGAAGAACAGGTCGGAGCGCTGACCACCCTGCAGACCACAGCACTGAGCACTGCTCAATTCGCCAGTCTGTCGGCACAACAGATTGCTGCTCTCACCACTGCCAACATCCAGGCCCTGAGCGCCGCTCAGCTAGTGGCGCTGACCACTGCCCAGGTGCAGGCTCTGGTGTTCGAGCAACTGGCTGCGCTGACCACCGATCAGATCGTGCTGATGGAGACCGCGGATATCGCCGCGCTGACCGCCGACCAGATCCAGCTGCTGCTCGCTACACAGGTGGCTGCGTTGACTTCGGCTCAGGTCATTGGCCTGACCACTGCGCAGATTGCCGCCCTGGAGCCTCAGGACATCGCGGCGCTGTCCACCAGCGTGATTCCGCTGCTGACCTCGGCGCAGGTGCAGGCCATTACCCAGGATCAGATAGGCTCGCTGACTACTGCGCAGATCCGTGCCCTGGAAACCGCTGACCTGGCGCTGCTCAACAGTGCCCAGTTGGAAGGCTTGCAGCTGGCTCAGGTATCGGCGCTGACCACGGCGCAGGTAGCTGCCCTGACCACCGCACAGATCCAGGATCTCAGCAACGACCAGATCCAGGCGTTGACCGAGGCCCAGACCGCTGCGCTGACCACGGCACAGATCCAGGCCCTGACCACCGCCCAGGTGGCCGGTATGGAGGCGAACGATGTTGCCGCGCTGACCAGTGCGCAACTGGTCGCGCTGACCAGCGACCAGGTGCAGGTGCTGACCGTCGAGCAGATCCAGGCCATGAGCAAGACCCAGCTGTCGCAGCTGGAGACCGCCGACCTGGCCTTGCTCAACACGGTGCAGATCCGCGCGATCGAGACGGCCGACATCAGTGGCCTGACCACTGCGCAGATCGTCGCCCTGACCACCGAGCAGGCGGCTGCTCTGACCACTGCGCAGATTCAGGCGCTGACCACTGCCCAGTTCCAGGCCATGCAGGTTGCCGATCTGGCAGCGCTGACCACGGCGCAGATCCAGGCCATGGAGACCCGCGACATCGCCGTGCTGACCACGGCCCAGATCGCCGCCCTGACCAGCGATCAGGTGCAGGCGTTGACTACCGCCCAGATCGTTGCGTTGACCACCGATCAGGTACCGGCACTGGAGGCCGCCGACTTCGCCCTGCTCAGCACGGCGCAGATCGTCGCCCTGCAGACCCGAGACGTGGCGGTGCTGACGTCCGACCAGATCGTCGCACTGACCACCGAGCAGGCCGAGGCACTGACGTCTGCCCAGCTGGCGGCGCTGACTACTGCCCAGTTAGTACGCATTGAGGTCGAGGATCTGGAGGTCATGACCACGGCTACCCTGCAAGGTCTCTCCGCCGAGCAGGCGGCTGCGCTGACCACCGATCAGGTTGCCGCGCTGACCACCGCGCAGCTGGTGTCTCTCGGCACCGACGATGTGGCTGCGCTGACCACGGCACAGATCGTCGCGCTGGGTAGTGATCAGGTTGCAGTGCTGACCACCGCGCAGATCCAGGCGCTGACCACCGCGCAAGTCGCCGCCATGCAAGTGGCCGATTTCGCCAATCTGACCTCTGACCAGATTGCGGTGATGGAGACCGCCGATATCGCTGCGCTGACCACCGCGCAGATCGTCGCCCTGACCACTGAACAGGCCAGTTTCCTGACCTCGTCGCAGCTGGCTGCGTTGAGTACGGCGCAGCTGGTGCAGATGGAAGTGGCCGACTTGGCCGCGCTGTCGGTCGCCGCGATTGTCGGTCTGACCACGGCCCAGGCCGCGGCACTGACCAGTGCGCAGATCCAGGCACTGACCAGCGACCAACTGCCGGCCATGGAAACCCGCGACATCGCGGCGCTGACCACGGCGCAGATTCAGGATCTCACCAGCGATCAGTTCCAGGCGCTGACCACTGCGCAGATCAAGGCGCTGACCAGTGCCCAGGTCGAGGCGCTGGAAATCGAGGACCTGGCTGCGCTGGGCACCGATCAGATCCGTGCGCTGGACGCCACCGATCTGGCCCTGCTCAGCACCGATCAGTTGGTCGAGCTGACCGTGGCGCAGATTGAGGCGTTGACTACCGAGCAGGTGGTCAAGCTGACTACTGCGCAGGTGCAGGCGCTGACTACCGATCAGTTGGTGGCGCTGACTACCGAGCAAGTGGCGGCCATGCAGGGCGCCGACGTGGCGGTACTGACCACCGCGCAGATCGTGGCGCTGAGCGTTGCCCAGGTGCAGGCGTTGACCACCGCGCAGATCGTTGCGCTGACCAGCGACCAGTTCGCCGCCATGGAAGTTGGTGACCTGGCCGCTCTGGACAGTGCCCAGATCCAGGCTATCCAGGGCTCCGACCTGGCGGCGCTTAGTTCCGATCAGATTGCCGGCCTGACCGTAGCCCAGGTGCAGGCGCTGACGACCTCGCAGATCGTCTCGCTGACCACCGCGCAGATGGAGCATCTGACCCTGGCCCAGGTGGCCGGGTTGACCACGGCGCAGATCGCGGCCATGCAGATCTCCGATCTGGCGTCTCTGACAGCGGCGCAGATCGAGGCACTGACCACCGCTCAGGTACAGGCGCTGACTGCCTCGCAGATCTATGGCCTGACCACCGCCCAGGTGGCTGCTCTGGAAACCGAGGATCTGGCGGCGCTGACTACCGCCCAGATCCAGGCCATGCAGAACAGTGACCTGGCGGCGCTGACCACTGATCAGATCCCGGCGCTGACCACCGATCAGATTCAGGCGCTGACCACCTCGCAGATCAAGGCGCTGACTGTTGCACAGGTCGCCGCGTTGACCAGTGATCAGGTCGCCGCGCTGGAAACCGTCGATGTGGTGGCTCTGACCTCGGCGCAGATCGCTGCCATCGAGGCGGGTGACTTCGCCGCGTTCAACACGGCTCAACTGGTGGCGATCGATGTGGCGGACATCGCCGCACTGACCACCGATCAGCTGGGCGGGCTGAACATGACCCAGGCCGATGCCTTCACCGCGTCCCAGCTGGCGGCCATGAGCACCGAACAGCTGTCGGTACTGACCACCTCGCCGCTGATTCTCGACCTCAATGGCGATGGCGTGCAGACCCAGCACTGGGCGGCCAACACCCTGTTCGACATCGACGGCGACGGCGATGTCGACCAGACCGGCTGGGTTGGCGAAGGCGATGGCCTGCTGGCGCTGGATCGCAACGGCGACGGCAGCATCAATGACGGTAGCGAGCTGTTCGGCACCGCCACCACCCTGGAAGACGGCAGCAAGGCCCAGGACGGTTTCGCCGCCCTGGCCGAGCTGGACAGCAATGGCGATGGCCGCATCGACGCCAACGACGAGGCCTTCGCCTCGCTGCGAGTGTGGATGGATGGCAACAAGGATGGCCTCAGCCAGAGTGGCGAGCTGTACAGCTTGTCGAGCCTGGGTATCGCTAGCATCAACCTGCAGGCGCAGCAGACCAGCGAGCTGAACAACGGCAACTGGGTCGGCCTGAACGGTAGCTACGAGACAGTCGATGGCCAGGTGCACAGCATGGCCGACGTCTGGTTCCGTAGTGGCGAAGCCGGTCAGACTATCGACCTGACCGCGCTGAACGCCGAGTCGATCAGTGAGCACAGTCTCAGCCGCATCGACCTCGGTCACGACGGCGGTGTGGCCAGCACGCTGAAGCTGGATGCCGAGAGCAT
Organism: Aquipseudomonas guryensis; assembly: GCF_014164785.1. GTDB lineage: Bacteria > Pseudomonadota > Gammaproteobacteria > Pseudomonadales > Pseudomonadaceae > Aquipseudomonas > Aquipseudomonas guryensis. The sequence continues at coordinate 1,515,072 of NZ_JACJFN010000001.1, forward strand.
TAGTCTGTTCGGTCAGGCTGGCCTGGTCGATACCAGTGCTCTGGGTGCCTCGCAGCCGGTGCAGCTGCTGATCAATGGCGATGCCAATGACAGCGTGCAGATCGCTGATCCGGCGGGTGAATGGCAAGCGGTAGGCAGCGTACAGGTCGACGGCACCAGCTACGACGTGTACAACGATGGCGAAATCCAGCTGCTGGTGGCCAGCAACGTGAACACCAGCTTCTTCTCCTGAGTAGGCGCTGGTAACTCTTCCCCGGTGGCGCCTGGCGCTGCCGGGGAGGCACGTGTGCAATCCATCCCCTGACAAGGCGTTCGCATGCCCGCCAATCCACTAGAAAGTCCGAACCTGGACGTTGCCCTGCTGAGCGCCCTGCAGCTGGCCGAACAGGCTGCTCTTGAACCCATGCACCTGATCGCCGTAGCCGAGCGGCTGGGTCAGGCCCGCCGTGCCACCGATGTGGTTCGGCTGTATCAGACCTGGCTGGGGCACTGCAGCTCGACTGCCGACTACATCGTGCAGTTCAACCTGGGGGTGACCCTGTCGCAGCTGGAACAATTGCCGGCGGCAGAGCAGGCTTACCGGGCGGCAATTCAACGCAAGCCTGATTTCGTCCAGGCCTGGTTCAACCTGGGGGCGGTGATCGAGCGTCAGGGGCGTGCGGAGAATGCCCTGATCATCTGGCAGTCGATGCTCGACCACCCGCTGGTGGGTCCCGAGCTCAACCCTGAGCTGTACATCATGGTGCTCAACAGCATGGGCCGGTTGATGGAAGAGACTCGCCAGCTGCAGTCGGCCGAACAGAAGCTGCTGGCCAGCCTGCAGGCCAATCCGCTGCAGCCCAAGGTGATCCAGCACTGGGTGCATCTGCGCCAGAAACAGTGCGAGTGGCCGGTGCTGACTCCGCTGGATGGCCTGTCTTGCGGTGATATGCTCAAGGCTACCTCGCCCCTGGCCATGCTTTCCGCCAGCGACGATCCGGGCCTGCAGTTGGCCACCGCCATGCGCTTCGTGGTCGAGCGGGTCAACCAGCGTGTGGCGCTGTTGGCACCGCCGCAAGGCTACGACCATCCGCGTGTGCGCATTGCCTTTCTCTCGTCGGACTTCTGTCTGCATGCGGTGTCGCTGCTGACGGTGGAGCTGTTCGAATTGCTCGATCGCGAGCGTTTCGAGGTCTACGGCTTCTGCTGGAGCCGCGAGGATGGTTCGGCCCTGCGTGCGCGGGTGAAGGCGGCCATGGACCACTTCATTCTCATTGGTGGCATGGATGACGCCAGCGCAGCGCAACTGATCCAGCAGCACGAGATCGACATCCTGATCGATCTGCAGGGCCTGACTTCGGGGGCGCGGCCGAATATCCTGGCCTATCGCCCGGCGCCGCTGCAGATTACCTACCTGGGTTTCCCGGGGCCGACCGGCCTGCCTTGCGTGGATTACGTGATCGCCGACCGCTACCTGATTCCCGATGCGGAAAAGCCGTTCTACAGCGAGAAGCCGCTGTACCTGCCGGTGTTCCAGTGCAGTGACCGTCGGCGCCCGGTGGCCCCGCTGCCCAGCCGTGCCGACTGCGGGCTGCCGGAAGATAAGGTGGTGTTCTGCTGTTTCAACAACAACTACAAGTTCAACGAAGAAACCTTCTCCTGCTGGATGCGCATCCTCGCCGCTGTGCCGGACAGCGTGTTCTGGCTGCTGGCCGACAATCAGTGGTCGCAGGCCAACCTGCTGGCCTGTGCCGAACGCCACGGTGTAGCGGCCGAGCGGCTGATCTTCGCCCCGCGCGTGGCGCCCGAGCTGTACCTGGCGCGCTACACGGTGGCCGATCTGTTCCTCGATGCTTATCCGTTCAATGGTGGCACCACCGTCAACGATGCCCTGTGGATGGGCCTGCCGGTGCTGACCCGTTCCGGGCGCACCTTCGCCTCGCGTATGGCCGGCAGCCTGCTCACCGCCCTGGAGCTGCCCGAGCTGATCACCGACAATCTGGCCGACTACGAACGGCGTGCCATCGAACTGGCGCGTGATCCCGCTCAGCTGCGCGACCTACGCCAACGCCTGGCCGAGGAACGCGAGACTTCACTGTTGTTCGATATGCCGCGCTTCGTACGCAGTTTCGAGGAAGGCCTGCTGGCCGCCCGAAACGCCTCGGCGGCGCGTGACTGACCCCTTACCGCGGAAGCTACCGATGGCCCCCGAGAACCTCGTCTACGCCTGCCTGACCCATGTGCCGCTGGAGGTGGACTATCCGCACTATGTCACGCCCATCTACATGGGCGAGGCGCAGGGGGACGGGCGTCTCAATCTGCGTGACCTGGCCCCGGAATGGGAGCCCTACCATCCGGTGCTGGGCTCGATCGCCGGGGCGTTCGCCCTGAAGAATCTGCTGCTGCAACGCCCCGGTATCAGCCATGTGGGCATCTGCCAGTACCGCAAGTTCATGACCCGCGAGCGCCTGGGCGTGCAGGCTGACAATTACCAGGTGATGGACGTGCTCTCGACCGAGCAGATCGACCGTGACGTACTCACCGAGCAGATGTTGCCCAAGGATTCGGACTTTCTGATCGGCAAACCCGGACAGTTCACCCTCAACGGCGTCAATCACGGCTACCTGTATCAGTACAAGGACGTGCACCACGTCGAGGATTTCCTGCGCTTTACCGCTGCGGCCGTGGAGCTGGGTGTGCTGGATCGTCAGGAGGTCTGTCCGTTCTTCGACGAGAAGATCTTCTTCCCCGGCGGCATCGAGCTGGGAGTGCTGCCGGCGGAGTTCTGGGTTCGCCATATCACCGCCATCGAAGCGGTGGTGCGGCGCTGCGTGGAACTACACCCGACCCAGCGCCCGGACGTGCAGGCACGGGTCTGGGCCTTCTGTGCCGAACGTCTGGGCAGCTACTACCTGCTACGCCAGCTGCGTAGCCTGCCGAGCGCCAACGGCGACTGGCTGAGTCGCCATACCGGCCAGCTCAACCTGCTGGTCAAGTCTGGCGAGCGCAGCTACGTACCGGGCGTCTGAGTTTTTTAGCAGGCCTTAGCTTTCAGAACAGCGCTTCGACCTGCTGCAGCAGGCCGCGGTGCATCAGCCCGCTGCGCGCGTGCAGGGTCACCAGGCTCTGCAGCATCAGCAGCTTGCTATTGAGCAGGTCACGGCGGGCCAAGAACAGGGTCTGTTGGGCGTTGAGTATGTCCACCGTCGAGCGTACCCCGGCCTGGTAGCCTTTCTCGGCCGATTCCAGAGCACGCTGGCTGGAGTTCACGGCGGTCTGCAGGGCCTTGCTCTTGGCATAACCGCTGACCACGCCCAGGTAGTTGCGCTCGATATCCTCGGACAGCTGACGCGCCTCGTCATCGAGTTGGGCCTGGGCGCTGGACAAGGCGAACTGTGACTTGCGCGAAGCGGCATTGACGCCGCCACCGGCGTACAGCGGTACATCCAGAGACAGGCCGAGGTAGGAGGTGGCCTGGCGGCGGAAGTCGTCGGCCAGGTTGTCGCGATCCGAGTGATTGAGTTCACCGACCAGCGCCAGCTGCGGGTAGTGCCCGGCTTTCTGTGCGCGCAGTTCCGCCTCGGCCACAGCCACCGAGTCGCGCCGAGCGTCCAGTCGTGGAGCGGCCAGGTGCGCCTGTTGCTGCCAGAAGACCAGGTCTTCGCCGGTCTTCAGCGGCGGCGCTGCCGGCAGCTCATCACGCATGCTCACGATCTCGTCGATGGCGACCCCGGTGCGTCCGGACAGTGCATGGCGGGCGGCCTGCAGGCGGGCCTGGGCCTCGATCTCCTGGGCCATGACCAGGTCGAGGCGGGCCTGGGCCTCTTCGGTGTCGGTAATGGTACCGTCGCCCACTTCATAGAGACGACGAGTCTGTTTGACCAAGCCTTCGATGGCGATCTTTTGCTGCGCGATCAGGCTCAGTTCATTCTCCTGGCGAGCCACCTCGAAATAGGCCTCGACCACGCGCGGGAAGAGTTCCTGGAAGGCATCGTCATAGATCGACTCACCCAGTCTGCCGCGCGCCTTGGTCTGGGCGTAGTAGGCGGCTTTGGCGCGGTCGTAGAGTACCTGGCGGGCGCTCAGGTTAAGGCCGCTACTGATTGACTGCGGATCTTCGTTGTTGCCGTCGAGATCGCGGCCGCGGAGCTGGCGGGTGCTGCCGTAGCGGCCGCTGGCGTTGACCTGTGGCAGCAGTGGCGCCAGACCGATGTCTTCTTCCTGCTGGCTGGCCTGGTAGTCGAAGGTGGCGGCCTGGAATGTCGGGTCGTGGTACAGCGCGTTGTCGTAGGCATCCAGCAGTGACAGAGGCGCCGGCTCTGCCGCCTGGGCGAATGGCAGCAGCAAGGCGGTGAGCAGGGCAAGATTCAGGCGCATGCTCATTCTTCCTTGAGTGCGCCGCGGATGCGCTTTTCCAGCGGGCTGAGCAGGTACTTAAGGAAAGTGCGTTCGCCGGTCTGCACCATGACCTCGGCCTGCATGCCCGGTTTCACCTCCAGGCCGTGAGTCTGCAGCGTGGTCACTGCTTTGGCACCCACTTCGACCTCGACGGCGAAGTAGGGCAAGCCGGTCTGCTCATCCAGCAGCTGATCGCCGGAGACCGTCAGCACCTTACCTTCCACCACGGGCAGCGTGGCGCTGTTCAGCGAGGAGAAGCGCAGGTTCACCGGCAGGCCGATCTTCAAGCGATCGGCGACCAGGGGCTCGAACTTGGCCTTGATGATCCACGCCGAGCCGCGTGGCACGATGTCCATCAGCTTCTGCGCGGCAGGTATCACCCCGCCTTCGGTATGTACCGCCAGGCCGATCACCTGGCCGGCCACCGGGGCGCGGATGGCGGCGTTGCTCACCTCGAACTCCAGGGCCTTGATCCGCTCCTCCAGGCTGGAGGCTTCGGCGGCGATACTGGCCAGCTCGGATTCGGCCTCGATGCGGAAGCTCTGTTGCAGTTGCAGGGCTTGCAGCTTGCTCTCGGCGATACTTTGCCGGGTCTTGCCGATATCCGCGATGCCGGAGGTCAGTTGGGCGCTGAGCTGGGCAGAGTTGCGCTCGGCCTCGAACAGGCGGTTACGTGGCACATAACCTTCGGCCGCCAGTTGGCGCAGGCCGGCCAACTCCTTGCGCTGGTAGTCCAGCTGGGTTTCCAGATGGTTTCTGATCTGTTCATAGGAGCGCAGTTGCTCCTGCAGCGAGGCGGCCTGGTTCTCGAGAATCTGCTGGCGGCTGCTCAGCTCGTCACGGCGGGTCTCGAACAGATTCTTCTGCAGTTCCATGTTGCGTTTGGCGCGTGGGTCATCCTGCCGCGCCAGCAGGTCTGGCGGCCAGTCGATGGCGGACAGACTGTGGCGCTCGGAGCTCAGGCGCGCCTCGCTGCTGCGTGCGCTGAACCACTGGCCGAGGGCAACCTCCAGCTGCGCCTGGGCCTGTACCGTGTTGAGCTGGATCAGCAACTGGCCGGCCTGCACATGGTCACCTTCGCGCACCAGGATATCGTCCACCGCACCGCCGGTCAGGGCTTGAACCGTCTTGCGCTCACCGGCCACCACCACCGTGCCGTTACCGGCTACGCCCTGGGCTAGCGGCGCCAGGCTGGCCCAGAGAATGAAGCCGCCGAGGCCCAGGGCGATAATCCACAGGCCGAGCCGGGCGGTCTTGGCGGCGGCACTGATATCGGCGGGCAGGGCAGGCTTGGCGAGGGAGGCGGACATGATCAGCTCGTCTGGGTGCTGGGGTCGGTGCTGGCAGGGGCATTGCTCGGAAACAAGGCCTTGAGCACCTGGTCACGCGGGCCAAACATCTTCTGTGTACCTTCCTGCAGCACCAGCAACTTGTCGACTACCGCCAGCACGTTGGGGCGGTGGGTAACCAGTACCACGGTCGAGCCATGTTTGCGCAGGGCATCGATAGCGGCGACCAGCGCGGCTTCGCCGGCATCGTCGAGGTTGGAGTTGGGTTCGTCCAGCACCACCAGCGCCGGTTTACCGTATAGCGCACGGGCTAGGCCGATGCGCTGCTTCTGCCCACCGGACAGGCCGAGACCGCCAGGCCCGAGCAGGGTGTCGTAGCCCTGCGGGAAGCGCAGCACCATCTGGTGGATGCCTGCCAGGGTGGCGGCTTCGATAATCTTGCTGGAGTCGGTCTCGCCGAAGCGAGCGATGTTCTCGGCCACCGTGCCGTCAAACAGCTCGATGTCCTGCGGCAGGTAGCCCAGATGGGGGCCCAGCGCTTCGCTGGCCCACTGACCTATCTCGGCACCGTCCAGGCGCACCGAGCCGTAGCTGGGTGGCCAGACCCCGACCATGGCGCGCGCCAGGGACGACTTGCCAGAGGCGCTCGGGCCGATGATGGCCAGTACCTCGCCCTTGGCCAGGGCCAGGTCGATGCCGTTGACGGCCGGGCGCTTGCTGCCCGGCGGCGTTACCACCAGGCGTTCTATACGGATTGCCCCAGTTGGTTCCGGCAAGCTCATGCGCTCAAGTTTGCGCGGAAACTCTTCGAGTAAGTCGCACAGGCGTTTGTAGCTGGCTTTGGCGTTGTCCAGTTGCTTCCATGAGCTGATGGCCTGTTCGGCCGGCAGCATGGCTTTGCTGATCAGGAAGCCCGCTGCCATCATCACTCCGCCGGAGATTTGCCCATCGAGAATCAGCAGCATGGCCAGGCCCATGGCCAACGACTGCCAGGCGGTACGCACCAGGCGGGTAATGGTGGAGATGCCGGCGGCCTTGTCGCTGGCGGTGGACTGGGCGCCGATCAGCCGTTGCTGCATGGCTGCCCAGCGCTTCTGCAGGTTGCTCAGCATACCCATGGCCTGGATCACTTCGGCATTTTGCAGGGTGCTGTTGACGTACTTTGCCGAGTGCACGGAAATCTGGTTGGCTTCGTCCAGGCCCTTGCGGGTGGCATGCTCGTTCCAGATGGCCAGGGCGAACAGGATCAGTGCACCGAGCAGGGTGAACAGCCCTAGCCAGGGATGCAGCAGGCCGGTGACGATGAGAAAGATCGGCATCCAGGGTAGATCGAGCAGCGAGATCAGGGCCGAGCCGGTGAGGAACTGGCGCAGCGCGTTGAGATCGCTGAGCACCTGCGCCGGGTTGGCGTTGTGCTCCTTGAGGCTCTTCTGGAAGGCCACGCCAAACAGACGCTCACCGAGGTCGAGGTCGATGCCGGCGCTCATCTTGATCATCACCTGGCCACGTATCCACTCCACCAGTGAGCTGAGCAGGAACAGGCCGAGGGCGAGTATGGTCAGCAGCAGCAGGGTGGTTTCGTTGCGGCTGGCCATCACCCGGTCGAACACCTGCATCATGTAGATGGCCGGCACGATGGTCAGCAGGTTGATCACGCCACTGAACAGGGCGATGACCCAGAACAGGCTGCGGTAGCGCAGTAACGCGGCATCGATATCACGGGTAGGGTCGAGGCGTAGGCGCATGGATGAATACAGGTCTCTCTACTAATCGCAGCATGATGCCACTATCGATTGCTCTTGGCATGCTAGCTTTGCGTGACGTTTATTGCTGGTTTGCGTCAGAGCTATGGTCATTCTGCACTTGGCGATTCGACAGTCTTCGTGGTGAAGATGTACTGCATTCAGCTGGGGCTGATGTTGCTTAAGTTATACTCCGGCTTCGTATATTTATAAGGAAGTGGCTATGTCGTTGAAGCGTCTGCTGGTAGCGCTATTAGGGGTAAGCCTGTTGTACGTCGGTGCTGCTCGCGCCGAATTGGACGAGAACTACTCGGTGATTCTGATGACCGAGAACTTCCCGCCTTACAACATGGCGACCAACGACAAGAACTACGCCCGCGAGGAAAACCTCAAGGGCATCGCCGTGGAAGTGGTGCGCGAGATGTTCAAGCGCGCCGGGATCAACTACCACATGACCCTGCGCTTCCCTTGGGCGCGGATCTACAAGCTGGCGCTGGAGAAGCCCAACCACGGTGTGTTCGTCGCCGCCCGGCTGCCGGAGCGCGAGAAGCTGTTCAAGTGGGTCGGTCCGATTGGTCCGGATGACTGGGTGATGCTGGCCAAGGCCGATAGCCCGATCACTATCAACAGCCTCGAGCAGGCCAAGCAGTACCGCATCGGTGCCTATAAAGGCGATGCGATTGCCGAGCATCTGCTGGCCCAGGGGCTCGAGCCGCTGACCTCCTTCCGCGATCAGGAGAACGCCCGCAAACTGCAGGAGGGCAAGATCGACCTGTGGGCCACTGGCGATCCGGCTGGTCGCTATCTGGCCAAGCAGGAAGGGGTGACCGGCCTGAAGACGGTGCTGCGCTTCGAGACTGCCGAGCTGTTCCTGGCCCTTAACCCGGAGACCCCGGATGAGGTGGTGCAAAAATTGCAGCAGGAACTCGACAAAATGCGCCAGGAAGGCTTCGTCGACAAGGTACTCAACAGTTACCTGTGACCCCCTTAATGACCGGCGCTCGCCGGTCATTTGTTATGCGTCTGCCGCTATTTGCTAACTGAGCGTGCCCTGTACAACGGGGTGGCGTTTTTATTCACCTACCAGGCGAGTGTTAGAAGAATGCTGAAGATTTTGCAGAAAGTTCTTTTGGGTGGGCTGCTACTGACTGCCTTTGGTGCCCGGGCTGAGTTGCCCGAGGATTACAAGGTGGTTCTGCTCACGGAGAACTTCCCGCCGTTCAACATGGCTGTGGATGACAAGAACTTTGCCCGTGAGGACGGTATCGACGGCATCAGCGCCGATATCGTGCGTGAGATGTTCAAGCGTGCGGGGATCGGTTACACCATGAGCCTGCGCTTTCCCTGGGATCGCCTCTACCGGCTGACGCTGGACAAGGCCAACTATGGTCTGTTTTCGACCACTTTCACGGATGAGCGCAAGCCGCAGTTCAAGTGGGTCGGTCCACTGGCTAAAAGTGGCTGGGTATTGCTCGCCGCGCCTGGCAGTACGATCACTGTCGCTACCCTCAAGGATGCCGCGCAGTACAACGTCGGCGCCTACAAGAACGATGCGGTCAGCCAGCATTTGGAAGGACAGGGGCTCAAGCCGGTCAATGCACTGCGCGACCAGGAAAACGTCGACAAGCTGGTCAAGGGCAAGATCGATCTGTGGGCGACCACGGACCCGGTTGGGCGCTACCTGGCCAAGCAGCAGGGCGTCAGTGGCTTGACCACCGTGCTGCGTTTCAATGAGGCGGAGCTCTATCTGGCCCTGAACAAGGACACGCCGGATGAGGTGGTGGAGCGTTTGCAGAAAGCGCTCGACGAGCTGCGTACGGAAGGTTTTGTCGACGATATGACCAACAGCTACCTGTAAGTCATGCGCAGGCAATAAAAAGCCCGGCCTGGAGCCGGGCTTTTTATTGTGCGGGTGCTGCTCAGTCGCCGCGTGTCACGCTCAGGCCCTTGAGCAGGTTGAGCGCCTGGCTGAGCTGGTAGTCGTCATCCTGCGGGCGAGCCGGTTTCTCGCTCTTCTTGCCGCTGGGCTTGTCTGCACCACCATTGCCGTTACCCAGGTGGCCCGCCAGATCGGCTTCCTTGATGCTCTCGCCATCCTGCTCGCGGGTCAGTTTGGCGCGCGCCACTTCGATGTCCGGGACGATGCCCTGGGCCTGGATTGAGCGGCCTTTCGGCGTGTAGTACAGAGCCGTGGTCAGTTTTAGTGCGCGGTCGTTGTTCAACGGCAGCACGGTCTGCACCGAGCCCTTGCCGAAGCTGTCGGTGCCCATCAGCACGCCGCGCTTGTGATCCTGCAGGGCGCCGGCGACGATCTCCGAGGCCGAGGCGCTGCCACCGTTGATCAGCACCACCAGCGGCACGCCTTCGCTGGCGTCGGCCGGGTCGGCATTGAAGCGCAGCTCGGAGTTGGCGATGCGTCCCTCGGTGTAGACGATCAGGCCCTTCTTGAGGAAGTGGTCGGTGACTTCAACCGCCGCTTGCAGCACGCCGCCGGGGTTGTTGCGCAGATCGAGGACGATGCCGCGCAGCTTGCCGTTGTTGTCCTTGCGCAGCTTGGCCAGGGCCTTGCCGACTTCTTCGCCGGTGTTGATCTGGAACTGCGAGATGCGCACCAGGCCGTAACCGTCGTCGAGCAGTTGGCTCTTCACGCTCTTGACCTTGATCACCGCGCGGGTCAGCTCAACGTCGAACGGCTGGCCGCCTTCGCGCAGCAGGGTCAGGTTGATCTTGCTGCCGGCCTTGCCGCGCATCTTGTCCACCGCTTCCATCAGCGACAGGCCCTTGGTCGGCTGGCCGTCGATCTTGACGATCAGGTCGCCGGGCTGGATACCGGCGCGCGAGGCCGGGGTGTCGTCGATCGGCGAGACCACTTTGAGGAAGCTGTCTTCCATGCCGACTTCAATACCTAGGCCGCCAAACTCGCCGCTGGTGCTTTCCTGCAGTTCGGCAAAGTCTTCCGGCTCCAGGTAGGCGGAGTGCGGGTCCAGGTTGCTGAGCATGCCCTTGATCGCATTCTCCAGCAGGGTCTTGTCGTCCACCGGCTCGACATAGGCCGACTTGATGCGGTCCATTACCTCGGCGAAGGTGCGCAGTTCATCCAGCGGCAACGGAGCCTTGGCGTTTTCCACGGGCGCCGCCACCGGCTCGGGGGCGGCCTGCAGGGCAGGGCTGCCGACCAGCAGGCCAAGGGCCAGGGCGAGAGGGGTGAGGCGGTGGAAATGCGACATGTGAACTCCCAGAAATAATTGCCAATGCCAGCCGCGGGCTGTCATCCGCGACACCATTGCGCCGGGTCGCTCGGGCGGCCCTGCTGGCGAATGGCGAAATACAGTGCGGGCGTGTCCTGCCCGCCACTGGTGCCGACGGTGGCGATCGACTCGCCAGCCTTGACGATATCACCGGCCTCTTTCAGCAGGCTCTGGTTATGGCCATAGAGGCTCAGATAACCATTGCCATGGTCGAGAATGACCAGAAGCCCGGCGCCGCGCAACCAGTCGGCGAACACCACGCGACCGCCATGCACGGCATGCACCTGGCTGCCGGCACTGGCGCCGATCAGCACGCCGTCCCACTTGGTCCGTGAGTCACCGCCGCGCGGCGAGCCGTAGCGGGCCACCAGGCGCCCGTTGACCGGCCACGGCAGCTTGCCTTTGGCGCTGGCAAAGGGGCCGCCATAGCTGGCGCCGGAGCTGGTGACGCTGGGGCCGAGAGGCAGTGGTTTGCTAGCTGGGTCGCGTGCCTGCTGCTGTTCGAGCAGGGCCAGGCGCTGAGCCTCGGCGGCCTCGCGCGCTTGACGGGCCAGGGTTTCCTCGATGGTCTTGAGGACGCGGGTCAGCTCGGCCTGTTCCTGCTGTCGCGCCTTGAGCTTGCTGTCGCGCGCACTGTATTCCTTGTTCAGCTTGGCCAGGGCGAGCTGGCGCTCCTTGCGCACGCTGGCGAGCTGTTCGCGCTGGCTGACCAGGGCGCTCTGCTGTTCGGCCAGGCGGGCCTGCTGGGTGGTGATATCGGTTTCGATATTGGCCAGCTGGCGCAGGGTTTCGTTGAAGGCGGCCAGTTGCTCCAGGCGTGCCTTGCCGAGATAGTCGTAATAGGTGAGGGTGCGCGAGAACTTTTCCGGCTGCTGCTGGTTTAGCAGCAGGCGCAGCGGCTCCTGCTGGCCACCCTGGTAGGCCGCCCGGGCCTGGATGCCGATCAGTCGTTGCTGTTCAAGGCGCGATTGCTGGAGTTTTTTTTTCTCCTGATCGAGGCGCTGCAGCTCCTCCTCGCTCTTGTTCATCTCCTGCTGCAGGCCCTTGACCTGTTTCTCCAGCTGGCCCATCTCGCTTTCGGTGCGCTTGAGGTCCTTCTGTACGCCGGATTTTTCTTTCTGCAGTTTTTCCAGCAGCTTCTTCAGCTCGGCGACATCGGCGCGGGCGGCTTCCAGCTGTTTTTGGGCGTCGGCTTTCTCGTCGGCAAAAGCGGCCGGGGCGAGCAGGCTGGTCAGGACTATCAGGGCGAGGGCGCGAAACATGGGCTGAGCAGCACCTGGGACAGGGGACGGCCTAGTATGCCCGTCGCGTCGCGCAAAAAAAACGCCCGCCGGTGCTGGCCGGCAGGCGTTTCGCGACGCGGGGCGCTTTATTTCAGGCTGATGATGCTGGTACCGGTCATTTCCGCCGGGATCGGCAGGCCCATCAGGGTCAGCAGGGTCGGTGCCACGTCGGCCAGCACGCCACCTTCGCGAATGGTGGCCGGGCGCTTACCGACATAGATGAACGGCACCGGCTCGCAGGTGTGCGCGGTGTGCGCCTGGCCGGTGCACTCGTCTTCCATCTGCTCGACGTTGCCGTGGTCGGCGGTGATCAGTGCTTCGCCGCCGACCTTGTCCAGCGCCGCGACGATGCGGCCGACGCAGGTGTCCAGGCATTCCACGGCGGCCACGGCGGCTTCGAAGACGCCGGTGTGGCCGACCATGTCGCCGTTGGCGTAGTTGACGATGATCACGTCATAACGCTGGTTCTCGATGGCCTCGACGATACGATCGGTGACTTCCGGCGCGCTCATCTGCGGCTGCAGGTCATAGGTGGCGACGTTCGGCGAGGGGATGAGGATGCGCTCTTCGCCGGCGAACGGCTCTTCGCGGCCGCCGGAGAAGAAGAAGGTGACGTGGGCGTACTTCTCGGTCTCGGCGATGCGCAGCTGGGTCTTGCCGTTTTTCGCCAGGTATTCGCCGAGCACGTTGGTCAGCGGTTCCGGTTTGTAGGCGCTGGGTGCCGGGATGCTCGCCGCGTACTGTGTGAGCATGACGAAGCCGGCCAGTTGCGGCACGCGCGTGCGCTCGAACTCGTTGAAGCCGGGTTCGACGAAGGCGCGGGTCAGCTCGCGAGCGCGGTCGGCGCGGAAGTTCATGAAGACGATGGCGTCGCCGTCTTCCACTTTTACCGGCTCACCGATGGTGGTGGCCTTGACGAATTCGTCGCTCTCGCCGCGCTCGTAGGCGGCGGCCAGGCCTTCCACGGCGCTGGCGGCGTTGAACTGGCCGCGGCCTTCGACGATCAGGTGATAGGCCTGCTCGACACGGTCCCAGCGGTTGTCGCGGTCCATGGCGAAGTAGCGGCCGGTGAGGCTGGCGATGCGGCCCTTACCGAGTTTGGCGAAGGTGGCGTCGAGCAGCTCGATGGACGGTTGGGCGCTCTTCGGCGGGGTGTCGCGGCCGTCGAGGAAGGCGTGCAGGTAGATCTTCTCGGCGCCGCGTTGGGCGGCCAGCTCGGCCATGGCCACCAGGTGATCCTGGTGGCTGTGTACACCGCCATCGGAGAGCAGGCCGAGGATATGCACGGCCTTGCCGGCACTTACGGCCTTATCCACGGCGCTGTTGATCACGGCGTTCTCGAAGAACTCGCCGTCGCGGATCGCCTTGGTCACCCGGGTGAAGTCCTGGTACACCACGCGGCCGGCGCCGAGGTTCATGTGACCGACTTCCGAGTTGCCCATCTGCCCGTCCGGCAGGCCGACATCCATGCCGCTGCCCGAGATCAGGCCATGCGGCTGGGTGGCGCGCAGACGGTCGTAGACCGGCGTGTTGGCCGCATGGATGGCGTTGTACTCGGGGTTGTCGCTGTGACCGAAGCCGTCGAGGATGATCAGGACCAGAGGTTTGGGCGTGGCGCTCATGGGGGCTGGCTCGCTGTGCATGGTGAGCAAAAAGGTCGCGCATTTTACGGCCATAAGCCCGCCGCGTCACCGCCCGGCGGGGCTTGGCCGATAAGGCATGCTGTGTATACTGGCCGGCATTTTAACGCCCTGGAACCGCGCAATGTTGGCCCACCTGATTGAATTTGCCACTAACCACTATGTACTGACCGCCTGCTTCGTCTTCCTGCTGGTGCTGCTGATCGTCACCGAGCTGCGCAAGGGTGGCAAAAGCCTGTCCAGCCGTGAGCTGACCGCGCTGGTCAACAGCGAGCAGGGTGTAGTGCTGGATGTGCGCAACAACAAGGATTTCGCCAGCGGCCATATCGTTGGCGCCATCAACATCCCCTTCGACAAGCTGGCCAGCCGCATGGTCGAGCTGGACAAGCACAAGGCCAAGACCGTGATCGTGGTCGATGCCATGGGTCAGCATGCCGGCAGCGTTGCCCGCGAGCTGAAGAAAGCTGGCTTCACCGCCGCCAAACTGGGTGGCGGTATCGCCAGCTGGCGCGGCGACAACCTGCCAGTGGTCAAGTGATATGCCCGAGATCGTCGTGTACTCCAGCGCCTGGTGCCCTTACTGCATCCGTGCCAAGCAGTTGCTGAGCAGCAAGGGTGTGGCTTTCCAGGAAATCAGTGTCGATGGCAAGCCCGAGGCGCGCGCCGAAATGACGCGCAAGGCCGGGCGCACCTCGGTACCGCAGATCTGGATTGGCAGTGCCCACATCGGTGGCTGCGACGATCTATATGCCCTGGAGCGCGCCGGCAAGCTGGATGCGCTGCTCAAGGCCTGAACCCTTTCCGAAACCCGTAAACAAGAAGACTTCGTCATGACCGAGCAAGTTACCAACGGCGCCGCCCAGGCCGAGCAAGGCCCACAGTTCTCCCTGCAGCGTATCTATGTGAAGGATCTGTCCTTCGAGGCGCCGAAGAGCCCGGAAATCTTCCGCCAGGAGTGGGCGCCAAGCGTCGCGCTCGATCTGAACACCCGCCAGAAGTCGCTGGACGGCGACTTCCACGAAGTGGTGCTGACCCTCTCTGTGACCGTCAAGACTGGCGAAGAGACCGCCTTCATCGCCGAAGTGCAGCAGGCTGGCATCTTCCTGATCAAGGGCCTGGACGCTGCGTCCATGAGCCACACCCTCGGCGCGTTCTGCCCGAACCTGCTGTTCCCCTACGCCCGCGAGGCGCTGGACAACCTGGTGGTGCGCGGCTCCTTCCCGGCGCTGATGCTGGCTCCGGTGAACTTCGACGCCCTGTACGCCCAGGAGCTGCAGCGCATGCAGGCCGCTGGTGCGGAAACCGCTCAGGCCTAAAGCCTGCGGTAATGAAAAAAGCGCCCCGCGGGGCGCTTTTTTTCTGTCTGCCGATTTCTTACTCCATGGCGAAATCGTGCTGGCGCCAGGCCTCGTACGTCACCACGGCCACCGCATTGGACAGATTGAGGCTGCGGCATTGCGGGCGCATGGGCATACGCAGGCGCTGCGGGTCGGGTATCTGCTCCAGTATGTCTGCCGGCAGGCCGCGGCTTTCCGGGCCGAACAGCAGCATATCGCCGCGCCGATACTGCATTTGCGCGTAGCTGTGGCTGGCTTTTGTGGTAAATGCCAATATCCTGTCGCTACCAGTAACTGTGATACAGTCGCTCAATGACTGATGGCGTTTTAATGTCGCGTATTCGTGGTAATCCAGCCCGGCACGCCGCAAACGCTTGTCGTCCAGTTCGAAGCCCAGCGGCTCGATAAGATGCAGCTGGCAGCCGGTGTTGGCACAGAGGCGAATGATGTTGCCGGTGTTCGGCGGAATCTCGGGCTGGAACAGGACGACATGGAACATTGATCGGGCTCAGGGACAGGGCAGATGGCATGCATTCTACTGCGTGTCGTCATCCATCGTCGGCCTTGGTGGCGGATGATGTGCACTGGGTAAGCAGGGGGCATGCAGTTGGTGTGGTTCGCGAGAAAGAAAATAACAGCGGACGGTCTGCTCGGTATTGAAACCGGGCCTGAGGGAATTGCCCTGGCGCGCGTCCTGCGCGTTGCTGGTGAAGCTCCACGTTTGCTCGACTGCCAGTTCCGCCAGGCAGCACCGGCTGAGCAGCCTGCCGTGCTGAAGAAGATGGTTGCCGAACTGAACCTGCAAGGCATGCCGGTCAACCTGTTGCTGCACCCCGCCACTTACCAGATGCTCCTGCTCGACAGCCCCGACGTGCCAGCCGAAGAGCTGCGTGCCGCCATGCGCTGGCGCATCAAGGACCTGATCGCCGAGCCGCTGGAGCAGGTGGTGGTCGATGCCTTCGCCCTACCCGACGATGCTTACCGTGGCCGTTCGCGCATGGCCTATTGCGCGGTGCTGAGCAAGGCGCGCATGCAGGCCTGGGCTGACTTGTGCGCGCAGGCCGGGCTGCAGTTGCAGAGTATCGATGTCACCGAAATGGCCTTCCGCAACCTCGGCCTGCTGGCCGGCGCCGAGGGCATGAATCTGGCGTTGCTGCGCCTGCGCTCCAGCGAGGGGCTGATCAGCGTGCAGCATGCCGCCGACCTCTATATGGCACGGCGCATCGAGCAGGGCCTGGATCACGCCGGTGATGACTTCGGCGCGGTGACCCTGGAAATCCAGCGCTCGCTGGACTATTTCGAGAGCCAGCTGGGCAAGGGCTACATCAACCGCCTGCTGCTGTTGCCGATGAAGCGCAATGGCGCGGCCGTTCTGCAGACTCTGTCCACCGGGCTGGCGGTCAAGCTGCAGGCCCTAGACCTGCGCGACCTTTTTCCTGGGCAGGCTACTGCCGCGCTTGACGAGGCCGAGCAGGCCTACTGCATGGCGGCTGTGGGTGCGGCGTTGCGCCAGGAGGCCGGTTGATGCAGAACCTCAACCTCTACCAGATCGAACAACCGCGCCGTAGCGGCCCGCAGCCGAACCAGATGCTGGCCCTGTTGGCCGTGCTGGTGCTGTTGTGCCTGGCCCATGCGGCCTGGCAAGGCTGGCAGTTGCGCCAGGGCGCGGCGCAACTGAGCCAGGCCGAAGTGGCAGCGCAGGAGCAGGAGACCCTGCTGGCCGCGGTCAAGGCCAGCTTCGTCGAGCCGCAACTGGACAGCGGTCTGCCGCTCGAACTGGCCGCGCGTGAGGCCGACAACCAGCAGCTGCAGCGCCTGATCGGCTACCTGCAGGTGCTGGCCAGCCAGCGCACGGCGGGCTTCGTCGCGCCACTGCAGGCACTGGCCGACCATCATCCAGCTAGCGGCCTGTGGCTCAGTGGCATTGGCCTGAGCGCCGGCGGCACGCACATGCGTCTGCAGGGCAGCAGCCAGGATCAGGAGCTGCTGCCGCAATACCTGCAGCGCCTTGGCCAGAGCCCGGTCTTCCAGGGTCGTGAATTCGCCCGTTTCGAAGTGCAGCGCGGCGACGACCAGCTGCTGCACTTCGACCTGTCTTCCCAGGTTGGCGACAAGGAGCCGGGCAATGAATAAGTGGTTGCAACGCTGGCACGGTATGGCGCCGCGCGAGCAGTGGCTGGCCTTCAGTGTCGGCCTGGTGCTCTGTGCGCTGCTTTATATGCTGCTGTTCGGCGACCCGCTGAGTGCGCGCCTGGCCAAGCAGCAGGCCAGTTTCAAGGTGACCGAGGCACGGCGCCTGGAGGCCCAGGCCGGTCTGGCCGACTTGCAGGCCAAGCTGGCGGCCGACCCCAATATTCCCTATCGCAGCGCTCTGCTGGCGGCCTCGGCCAGCCGCGAGGAGCTGATCAGCCAGATCGACCAGAACACCGCCGAACTGGTCACGCCGCAGAAGATGAAAGCTGTGCTGGCTGAGCTGCTGCGTTCCCAGCCGCGCTTGCGCCTGGTCGGTCTGGAAAGCTTCAGCGAGCCCATGCAATTGCCCGGCGCTGCGCCGGTCAAGCTTGAGCCTGGCGCCGCGCCGGCTCCGGTCACCCTCTATCGGCATGGTCTGCATCTGCAGCTGCAGGGCGGTTACTTCGACCTGCTGGCCTATCTGCAGGCGGTTCAGGCCAGCGGCTGGAAGCTCAACTGGGACAGCCTGGATTACCAGGTCGGTGACGGTGGACCGTCCCAGGCCAAGATCAGCCTGAAGCTGTATACCTTGAGTCGTCAGGCGGGGTGGGTCGGTGTCTAGAGTATTGCTGCTGAACCTGTTGCTGACTGCTGGCCTGGCCCATGCTGCGCCCGCCATCGACCCGACCCAGCCGCCCGCCAACCTGCTGCCGGCGGTGAGTGCCGGCGAGGTGCAGGCGCCGCTGGTGCTGCAGGCGATCCTGCGCGGCGCCCAGGGCAGCCGCGCGGTGATTGGCGGCAGCACTCTGCGGGTTGGCGACGAGCATGCCGGCGCCCGCGTGCTGGCCATCCACACGCACAGCGTATTGATCGAGCGTCAGGGCCAGCAACAGCTGCTGCGCCTGGCTGAACCCGTATTGAAACCGAGCCGATGAAGCCTATGAATACATTCCTGCCGCGTCTCGGCCTGTTGAGCCTGGCCTGCCTGCTGAGCGCCTGCCAGACCTTCATTGATGGCGACACGCAACTCTATGAACAGAGCGGCAAGCTGCTCGACGAGAGCCTGCAACAGGCTCAGGCGCAGAACAAGGTCATGCCGCCAGCGGCGGTCCAGGCCTCGTTGATCCCGCCGCTGAGCAGTTCGCTGAGTATTGGCAGCGGCCCGCGCTTCGATGTCTCGGCCAAGGACATGCCAGCCCGTGAGTTCTTCCTCAGCCTGATGGAAGGCGCCGGGCAGAACCTGGTGGTGCACCCGGACGTTACCGGCACCATCACTTTCAGCCTGCGCCGGGTCACCCTGGAGGAAGTGCTGGCGGCGGTGCGCGACAGCTATGGCTATGACTTCCGCCACAGCACCTATGGCTACCAGATCCTGCCGAACCGGGCGATCACCCGCAGCTACGATCTCAACTACCTCAACCTGCAGCGTGTGGGCGTGTCCGACACCCGCGTCAGCTCTGGCCAGGTGGTCAGTGACGAGAGCGAGAGCAGTAACAGCGATGACGGCAGCAGCACCAGTGACAGCTCGGTGACCACGCTCAATGCCAGCCAGGTGACCACCAGCAGCGATGTCGACTTCTGGCGTGAAGTGCGCGAAGTGGTGGCGATGATCGTTGGTGGTGAGCAGGGCAACAGCGTGGTGGTCAACCCGCAGGCCAGCCTGCTCGTGGTGCGCGCCAACAGTGCCGATCAGGAAAACGTCGCGCGTTTCCTCGAACAGGCGCAACGCAACCTGCAGCGCCAGGTGATTCTGGAAACCAAGATCCTCGAAGTGCAGCTCAATGACGGCTTCCAGGCCGGTATCAGCTGGGAACAGCTGGGCAGCGATGTCAGCGCCGGTATTGCCGGGGAAACCCTCGACGGGCCGACCGGTATTGGCGGCGTATTCAGCAGCGTGCTGACCCTGGGTGACTTCACCGGGCTGATCCAGTTGCTGCAGACCCAGGGCGAGGTGCGGGTACTGTCCAGCCCGCGCATTTCCACACTGAATAACCAGAAGGCAGTGATCAAGGTCGGCACCGACGAGTTCTTCGTCACCGAAGTGTCGTCGAGCAGCACCACGACCACGGCAGCCGGGGTTACCGAGCCGACCCAGGACATCACCCTGACGCCGTTCTTCTCGGGCATCTCGTTGGACGTCACTCCGCAGATCGACCAGAACGATACTGTCACCCTGCACGTACGCCCGACAGTGAGCCGCGTCGAGGACCAGAACAAGACCATCGTGCTGGGCGAGGACAATGTCTTCAATCTGCCGCTGGCCCTTTCCACCTCGCGTCAGTCCGACTCCATCGTGCGGGCGCGCAGTGGCCAGGTGGTGGTGATCGGCGGCCTGCTGCAGAGCACCAACGAGAATGACGACGCCGAAGTGCCATGGGCCAGCACCCTGCCCATCGTCGGCAACCTGTTCAAGCAGCAGCGCAAGGCCCTGCAGAAGAGCGAGCTGGTGATCCTCATGCGCCCCCAGGTGGTCAACGACGACGTGTGGCTGGATGAGCTGCGCAAGAGCGCGGAAACCTTCAAGGAACTGAGATAAGGCGATGTACGAAGCCTTCTTCGGCCTGCGCGAAAAGCCGTTCGCGTTGACCCCCAACACCGGGTTCCTGGTGCAGCTGGCGCCTTACCAGGCCTGCCTCAATCTGCTGCGCGTGGCACTCGGTGAAGGTGAAGGCTTTATCAAAGTCACCGGCGAGGTGGGCACCGGCAAGACCCTGCTCTGCCGCGCTCTGCTCAATCTGCTGGATGACCAGCGCTACCAGCTGGCCTATCTGCCCAACCCCGGCATGAGCCCGACCGGCCTACGCCAGGCGCTGGCCCGTGAGCTGGGCATCGAAGGCATCGAGGAGCTGGATGCCCAGAGCATTCTTGATGCGCTGCACCGGCGCCTGATCGAGCTGGCGGCTGCCGGCAAGAGTACCGTGGTGCTGCTCGACGAGGCCCAGGCCCTGCCGACCGCGACCCTGGAAGCCCTGCGCCTGCTGACCAATCTGGAAACCGAACAGGCCAAGCTGCTGCAGGTGGTCCTGTTCGGCCAGCCGGAGCTGGACGCCACCCTGGAACGCAACGAGTTCCGCCAACTGCGCCAACGCATCACCTTTTCCTATCGCCTGCGCCCGCTGGATGTGAAGGACACCGCCCGCTACCTCAACGAGCGCCTGGCCGTGGCCGGTTATCGCGGCGAACCCTTGTTCTCCGCTGCCGCGATTCGCCGCCTGGTGCGCGGCAGCGGCGGTATTCCGCGGTTGATAAACATCCTCGCGCACAAGGCGCTGATGGTGGCCTATGGCGAAGGCCGGCGGCAGATCAGCGTCAGCCATGTGCGCCGCGCCCAGCTGGATACCGAAGGCGCCCAGCCCTTTCTGCGCAGCACCACGCCCTGGCTGGGCTGGGGGCTGGCGGCGGCCAGTCTGTCGCTGCTGCTGGTGATCGGCGCCTGGCCCTGGCTGGCGCAGTGGCGGGAGTGGCTGCCATGAGCCTGGTCAACGACATGCTGCGCGACCTCGAAGAACGCCGCGCCGCGCCTGCCGAGCGCCTGCAGCTGGATGGTCTGCAGGCCGTGGATGAAGCGGCAGCCGCGCGTCGCGAGCGCGCCGAACGGATCCGCCGTGGCTCGATCTGGATGGCTGCGGTAATCCTCATCGGCTTGCTGGTCGGCCTGATGATCGGCCGGGTGGTCAAGGGCGTGCCGACTCTGGCCAGCGTCACCCCGCCTGCGACGGTTACCGTGGCACCAGCCGCGCAGGTGCTCGAGGTGCTGCCGCAGCACGATGCGCGCGGACTGGTGTTGCAGATTCTGCTGGATCGCTCGGTGCCCTATCAGCGCACCGAGGAGAGCGGGGCGGTGAGCCTGCGCCTGCCGGGTGTGGCGCTGACGGGTGAAGCCCAGCGCGGTCGCGTGCAGCGTGATGGGCGCAGCCTGTCCTGGCGGGTCGAAGCGCAGGGGGCGGATGTGCAGGTGCTGCTGGTCGGGCTGGGCGAGGGGCTGGAAGTGCGTGACCGCCTGGAACCGGCCGGCGATCGCTGGGTGCTGTGGCTGGAAGTGCCGCTAACGGCGGCGCCAGTAGAGTCCGAGCCCGTGGTGGAGCTGGACCAGCTGCCCGCTGCCGAACCGCCTGCCGTGCAGGCCGAACCGGCCTTGCCAGCCTGGGCCAATGCCCCGCTACCGACTGATGCGCCCGCGCCGGCAGCGGCCGCCGAACCAGCGGCGGTTGCTCCGCCCAGTGGTCCGCCGCAGGTCAGCGTTACCCCCTATCGCCCGGATGGCCTGGCCCAGGCACGGCAGGCCCTACAGGACGGCGACTACCCGCGTGCCATCCGCGAGCTGGAAACCCTGCAGAAGAGCCGTGGTCGCGATCCTGAAGTGCTGCGCTGGCTAGCGCGAGCCTATCTGGCCGCTGGCGAGCAGCAGCGCCTGCTCAGCTGGTTGCCGGCGCAGCTGGCGCAGATGCCGCATGACAGCGAGTTGCGCCTGTTGCTGGCGCGCACCCAGTTGCAGGCTGGCGCTACCAAGGACGCCGTGGCGACCCTGGAGCAGAACGCCCCGGTGCTGGAGCAGGAACCCACTTATTTCGCCCTGCTGGCCGCCAGTTATCAGCAGACCGGGCAATGGCAGGAAAGCGCCGCGCTGTACCGGCGCATGACCGCCCTGCGCCCGAGCCAGTCGACCTGGCAGCTGGGCCTGGCCATCGCCCTGGAACAGCTCGATCAATCGGCTGAGGCCGCCCGCCATTACCGCTTGGCCCTGCAGGGGCTGGGCCTGGACGACAGCGCCCGCCGCTTCGCCAGTGAACGCGCCACGGCGCTGGGAGGTCGTTGATGACTGAAGATATCCGTCAGCGCAAATTGCGCCTCGGCGACCTGCTGATCCAGGCCGGGCTGATCAGTGATGCGCAATTGCAGCTGGCCCTGCAGGAGCAGAAGCGCACCGGCTCCAAGCTCGGTCGTACAGTGGTCGATCTCGGCTTCGTCGCCGAGGTCAAGCTGCTCACTGCGCTATCCGAACAGCTGAAGATCCCTTTCATCGAACTCAAACACTTCAAGTTCGACCAGCAACTGGTGCAGAACCTACCGGAAGCCATGGCCAGGCGTTTCCGCGCCATGGTCCTGTCGCGCGAGAGCGGCGGTTTTCTGGTTGGCATGTCCGACCCGCTCGACCTGTTCGCCCTCGACGAGATGGAGCGCATCCTCAAGACCCGCGTGCACCCGGCCGTGGTGCGCGAGGCTGAGCTGCTGGCCACCCTCGATACCGTATACCGGCGCACCAGCGAGATCGCCTCGATCGCCGGCGAGCTGGAAGGCGAGCTGAAGGACAGTGACTTCGACCTGTCCAAACTGGGCGCCGACAACAACACCGAGGCGCCGGTGGTGCGCCTGCTGCAGACGCTGTTCGAGGACGCGGTGCAGATGAAGGCCTCGGACATCCACATCGAACCCGACGAGGGCGTGGTGCGCATCCGCCAGCGCATCGACGGCGTGCTCAACGAGCAGGTGATGAAGGAGGCGCGGGTTGCCTCGGCGCTGGTCATGCGCCTGAAGATCATGTCCGGCCTGGATATCTCCGAGAAGCGCCTGCCGCAGGACGGCCGCTTCAATATCCGAGTGAAGAACCGCAACATCGATGTGCGGGTCTCGACCATGCCGGTGCAGTTCGGCGAGTCGGTGGTGATGCGTCTGCTCGACCAGACCGGCGGCGTCTCCAACCTTGACACCAGCGGCATGCCGGCGGACATGCTGGTGCGCTTCCGTCGCCTGCTGCAGCGTCCGTTCGGCCTGGTACTGGTCACCGGCCCTACCGGTTCGGGTAAGACCACCACCTTGTATGCCGGGCTGTCCGAGCTGAACAGCCCGGAGAAGAAGATCATTACCGTGGAAGACCCGGTGGAATACCGCCTGCCACGGGTCAACCAGGTGCAGGTCAACGCCAAGATCGACCTCAGCTTCGCCCGCGTGCTGCGCGCCGCTCTGCGCCAGGACCCGGACATCGTGCTGATCGGCGAAATGCGCGATCAGGAAACCGCCGAGATCGGCCTGCGCGCGGCGCTCACCGGCCACCTGGTGCTGTCCACCCTGCACACCAACGACGCCCTGACCTCGGCCATGCGCCTGATCGACATGGGCGCCGAGCCGTTCCTGGTCGCCACCTCGCTGAATGCGGTGCTGGCTCAGCGCTTGATCCGTCGTGTGTGCGAGAACTGCATGGAGGCCGATACGCCCGAGCCGCGCCAGCTGCTCTGGCTGGAAAACCTGCACCGCGCGCCGCTGACCGGGCGCAGCTTCAAGCGCGGTGCCGGTTGCCACCAGTGCCACAACACCGGCTATGCCGGGCGCATCGGTGTTTACGAATTGCTGGAGATGGATGACGGCATGATTGCCGCGTTACGCCGCAATGACCCACAAGGCTTCGCCGAAGCGGCGCAGGCCAGCGCCCACTACCGTCCGCTGGCGGCCTGCGCGCTGGACTATGCCCTGGCCGGGGTGACCAGCGTCGAGGAAGTGCTCAAGGTCTGCGCCACCCTCACCGACGAGGTGTTGGTGTGATGCGCGGGCTTCTTCAGGCAGGCACCACGCTATCTCCCTCTCCCGTTTACGGGAGAGGGCGCTTTTGTAGCCCGGATGCAATCCGGGAATGGAGTTGCCTGCTTCCCGGATTACATCCGGGCTACCTGGCTGTGCGGGCGTCCTACCCATGAGCCAGTTCCGCTACACCGGCCGTGACGCCCAGGGCAGCAAGGTCAGCGGCAGCCGCGAAAGCGGCTCGGCCGACAACCTGGCCAGCGAACTGCTGGCCGAGCGCATTACCCCGCTGAGCATCGAAGAGCAGGCGGCCCAGGGCAACGACGATGTACTCGCCAGCATCAAGGAACTGCTGCGCCGCAAGCGTGTGGATCTGGAAGAACTGATCATCTTCTGCCGGCAGATGTACAGCCTGAGCAAGGCCGGCGTGCCGATCATCCGTGCCATCGGCGGTCTGGCCGAGTCCCATCGCAATGAATATTTCCGTGAAGTGCTGCAGGCCGTGCGCAGCGACCTCGAAGGCGGCATGAGCATGGCGGTGTCGCTGAATGCCCATCCCAAGGTGTTCAGCACCCTGTTCATCAGCATGATCAGCGTCGGCGAGAACACCGGCCAGCTCGACCAGGCCTTCAAGCAGTTGTCCGGCTACCTGGAGATGGAGCGCGAGACGCGCAAACGGATCAAGCAGGCCACCCGCTACCCGCTGTTCGTGCTGTCGGCCATGGGCGTGGCGCTGGTGGTGATCAACATGTTCGTGATCCCGGCGTTCGCCAAGGTGTTCGAGCAGTTCAAGGCCGAGCTGCCCTGGCCGACTCGTGTGCTGATCGGCACCTCGCAGTTCTTCCAGGATTACTGGTGGCTGCTGCTGTTGCTGTTCGGCGCGGCCATCTACGGTTTCATCCGCTGGACCGCCAGCGACGCCGGCGCGCTCAAGTGGGATCAGCTCAAGCTGCGCCTGCCCATTGTTGGTGGGGTGTTCGAGCGCATCGCCCTGGCTCGCTTCACCCGCACCTTCGCCATGATGTACCGCGCCGGCGTGCCGCTGCTGCAGACCCTGTCGATCAACAGCGCCAGCGTCGGCAACCTGTTTATCGGCCAGGCCATCCTCGGCATGCGCGAAGGCGTGGAGCGCGGCGAGGCGCTGACCAGCACGGCGTCCACCAGCGGGCTGTTCACCCCGCTGGTGCTGCAGATGATGGCGGTAGGTGAGGAAACCGGCGCACTGGATGACCTGTTCGTCGAAGTCGCCGACTTCTACGAGCAGGAGGTCGACTACGACCTCAAACAGCTGGCCGATGCCATCGAGCCGATCCTCATCGTAGCCATGGGCATCATGGTGCTGGTGCTGGCGCTGGGTGTGTTTCTGCCGATGTGGGACCTGGCCTCGGTGGCCAAGGGCGGCGCGTGAGCCCGGACTATGAGAGCGACTTCTGGGTAAGGCGTTTGCGCCTGTTTGGCTGGGGCTTGATCCTGCTCATGACCCTTTGCCTAGTGCTGGCGTTAGGCTGGAAGATCGCTCAGGTCAGTGAGCGGCGCGCCATGGAGGCGACCCGTCGGCACCTGGCGGCCAGCCTCAACAGCCTGGCCGCGGAGCATCTGGCCAAGGACAAGACGCTGGGCATGGCCTGGCGCACGAAGAATCCGTTTGTCCTGCTGCGTTGGCAGCAGGACAACTACTGCGGCGAACTGGCCGCTGGTGATGCACCGCAAAGCGGTTGCTGGTACTGGCTACCTCGCGAGGCCTGGGTGATGTACCGGGCAAGCTTTGCCGACGGATGGACAAGGGGGCAGGGTGAAGTGCATGCCTGGCGGCTGTTGGTGGTTCCCGATGGAATGCCAACTGCGTCACAATCGTCAGGTGCGGCTTTTGCCCTGGAGCTTGAAGCGGTACCCGCTGCGGAGTTGTCTGCGGCGGGGTATTGATGTCACTGAGGGAAGTTAATGAAAAACAGCAAAGGTTTTACCCTGATCGAACTGGTCGTGGTCATCGTCATCCTCGGCATTCTGGCTGCTGTGGCGCTGCCGCGTTTCATGAATGCCAGCCGCGATGCGCATCGTTCCGCACTAGAGGGTGCGGCCGGCGGTCTCGCTTCTGCAGTCACGTTGGTCCGCTCGCAGAATGAGGTTAACCGCAATGGTGGTGTTCAGGGTTGCACCGGCAATAACTGCTTCATCAACGTACTGGGCTTCGGTGCTGGTGACGTGGATGTGAACGCCAACTTCTGGCCTGCCGGCACCGGCCTGGCCGGCAACCCGCCAGCGGTCGCCACCCCCTCCGTTGTAGAGTGCCAGAATCTCTGGGCGGGCCTGCTGCAAGGCTCTGCACCGACAGTGGCCGGTACCAACCCCGACTACGTGGCCACCGCGGCACCGGCCAACAGCTGCACCTACACCTATCAGCGCGATGGCGCCAACGACACCATCATCTACAACACCTCCACAGGTGTTGTGACTCCTACCTTCAACTGATCCACGCAGGAACTAGAGCGATGAAAAAACAACAAGGCGGTTTTACCCTTATCGAGCTGATCATGGTTATCGTGATTCTCGGGATTCTGGCTGCGTTTGCCTTGCCACGATTCGTCAACCTCGGCGCCGATGCGCGTGCGGCGACTGTGCAAGGCGCTTTCGGCTCGGTCAAGGCAGCATCGGCGTTGACCCATGCTTCCTGGCTGGCGAAGAATGACGCCGCAAACACCAGTATTACCGTTGAGGGCAGTACGGTGACGATGATCGCCACCAGCGGTTACCCTGCGGCCAGCTCGATCGCCGATGCGGCAGGCGTGGTAGCGGCTGATTTCACCATCACAACCACTGCCGGTGTCACAACCATGAGCGCCAATGGCGCCACCACTCCGGCTAGCTGCCAGGTCAGCTACACCGAGCCTGCAGCCACTGCCGGTGCGGTGCCAGTTATCTCAGTCGTCGACACCGGCTGCTAAACAAAAATGCGCGGCTTCACCCTGGTTGAGCTGCTGATGGTGATCGTCATCATCGGCATCCTGGCCGTTGTGGTGGGGCCGCGCTTCTTCGATAGAAAGGTGTTCGATGAGCGCCTGTTCTACGAAGAAAGCCTGAGCGCCGTGCGCTACGGGCAAAAACTGGCCCTGGCCAGTGGCTGCCAGATTCGTGCACGGGTCGATGGCACAGGGTATGCGCTGTCCTATGCGGAAGCGTGTGGCGGGGTTGCTTCCGGCAGCCCGGTCGCCAACCCTTCCGGCGGTGATTACACCGCGGGTAATCCGCAGAATGTCAGCGTTTCCCCAACGCTGAATGTGACCTTTGATTCCCTCGGTACCGCTACAGGTACCGCGAATTCCGCCAGTTTTGCCAATGGGGCGTTCACCCTCACCGTCAACCTGGCCACCGGCTTTATCGAGACCACACCATGAGCCTGTCTGCCCGCCAAGGCGCGCAGCGCGGCATGACCCTGGTCGAGTTGGTCATCACCATCGTCATCCTCGGCATCGCCGCCGCCGCGATGTTCTCGGCCATGGCGGCGATCACCGGACGCTCGGCCGACCCCATGTTGCGCCAGCAGAGTCTGGCGATTGCCGAGGCGTACCTGGAGGAAATCAGCCTGCAGGCGTTCCCGGCCAGTACCGCCTGTGCGGCCAGCAACAACGGTGCCGGGCGTGGCAGTTTCGACGATGTATGCGATTACAACGGTTTGTTCTACAGCAGCCAGGCCTTCGCTCCGCGCAGTGCCGCTTCGCCCACGCCCTTGCCGGGGCTGAGTGCCTATGAGGTCAATGTCGCGGTGGTGCCGGCAGTTCTCAACGGTGTCGACGCCTTGCGTATTACCGTCACCGTCACCGATCCCGGCGGCCAGCCGCTGGTGCTTGACGGCTACAGGACGGCTTACTGATGCAGCCAATTCCAGGCTCTAGCCGCGCCCCCCGTGGACGCGGGTTTACCGGCGAAACTGTTACGCAACGGCGCTTTCCCGGGGCTCGCCGAGGCGGCAAGGCGCTTGGCTTCACCCTGGTCGAACTGGTGATGGTAATCGCCCTGGCCGGGGTGGTGGCGGTGCTGATCAGTACGGTGATGTCCAACCCGTTACAGAGCTTCGTCGATCAGAGTCGGCGTGCCGAGCTGGTCGATCTGGCCGCCGGGGCACTCAACCGCATGGCGCGCGATGTACGCCTGGCGGTGCCGAACACACTGCGCACGCCGGATGGACAAACCTTCGAGTTGCTGGCCATCCATGACGCCGGACGTTATCGCGCCAACCTGGCCGGTGGGGCGGTGCGCAATGACCCACCGCTTTGCCAGGGGGCACCTGCTGCCTGCGAAATCGAGGTGCTCAGCCCTGGCCTCGATGCGGCGAGGGTGGCCGAAGCACGCTGGATGGTCTTGTACAACATCGGCGCCAATACCCTCGGTGATTCGGTGTGGCCGCCGTTCAACAGCAGTTCGTCGGCCTCGCCAGCGGTGATCACCCCCAATGGCGTGGGCTTCGCCTTGAACAGTGGCGTGCTGACTCTGAGCGGCGCTGCAGCCCCCGGCTTTCGTTTCAAGTTCGCCTCGCCGCAGCATCGCTTCTATCTGGCCAGGGAGGTGCTGGGCTATCGCTGCGACAATCCCGGCACCGATGCGGCCACAGGGAATGGCACCGGGGTGATTCGCCGCGCTAGCTTCTCCAGCCTGGCCAGTAGTTACAGCTACAGCGCGGCAAACAGTTCACTATTGGTGGATGGTGTATCCACCTGTACTTTCACCTACGAGCCGGGCACCAATGCTCGCGGCGGGTTGATTACCCTGCGTGTCGGAGTGAAGCGCCAAGGCGAGGAAATCATGCTGTTGCAACAGGTCCATGTCGACAATGCGCCCTGACTCGCGCCAAGCGGGCTTCGGCCTGGTCGCGGCGATGTTCGTGATCATCATCATTGCCGCGGTGATCATTGCCATGTCGCGTCTGGCCGTGACCCAGAATAGCACCAACAGCCTGGCGATCCAGCAGGCGCGGGCCTATCAGGCGGCGCAGGCCGGGCTGGAGTGGGGCATCAGCCGGGCCGTCAATGGCCAGCCCTGCACCAGCAGCTTTTCCCTGTCCGGGTTCTCCATCAGCGTGACCTGCACCCCGACGACCGCCATGACTGTTGCCGAAGAAAGCCAGACGGTGCAGTTCTATGAACTTACCGCCACTGCCGAGTACGGCACCACCGGCGGTGCCGACTATGCCTACCGCCGTTTGACTGCCGTAGTGGAGCGCTAGATGAACGTTGTCCGTCTGCTCCTGTTGCTTGCCGCCAGTCTGTTTAGTCCCTGGCTACTGGCGGCCACCTGCCAATCGGTATTCCCCGGCAGTATTACCAGCAACAGTAGCAATCAGCTGGATCTGAGCGGAGTGGTCTGGCAGAACACGCCTACTCTCGGGGCGAGTAATCGTAGTTTGGGAGCGGGCGATCACTACTTTGGCGGAGGCAGCACCAGCAACAGCTGGAGTCTGACCACCACCGGCGGCGCCAGCACTCGGGTGTTCGTCAACGGTGGTTTGACACTGGCCAACAACAGCCAGCTGAACGCCGGTGGAAATCCCCAGGACATGATTCTGGTGGTCAATGGCAGCCTGTCGCTGGGCAACAACGTCACGATCCGCGGCTTCGTTTACGCCACTGGTGGCATCAGCTTCGGCAACAACCTGACGCTCAATGGCGCCATCACTTCGCTGGGCGCTTCATCCAGCCCGGGTGGCAGCAGCAGTTTGACCTATAACAACAATGCTATCGACCTGGCCGATTTTGCAGGCCTCTGTGGTTCCACGGTTAACCCGATATTGAGCTGGTTCCTCGATGAGGCCAGCTGGACTGGCGCGGCCGGTGAGGTACTCGACAGCAGTGGCAATGCCCTTAACGGCACGGTGCTGAATGGCGCCAGTACGGCCAATAGCACGCCGGCCCTGCCGCAGATCAATGCCCAGGGCACCTGCGGCTATGGCACGTTCAACAGCACGTCCAGCCAGTATGTGCAGCGCGCCGACAACAACCTGCTCGATCTGTCGGGCAGCTTTACCATTGGCCTTTGGGTTAAGCCACGCACGCTACCTTCTTCGGGGCTGATGAGCATTCTGTCCAAGGATGAGAATTACGAGTTTCACCTCAACCCCGGCGGCACCATCAACTGGTGGTGGCAGACCACCGCCAACGCCACCAACCAGTTCAACAGCACCACGGCATTGCCGGTGGGGCAGTGGAGCCATGTGCTGATTCGTTATGCGCCGGGTAATCAGCGCATCTATATCAACGGCGCCCTGGCCGGCCAGGCCAGTTTCAGCGGTACGCCGCGGGTCAATAGCGACCCCTTGCAGCTTGGCGCCGACCAGGGCGTGGCGGGCCGTTATTTCAATGGCGAGCTGGATGAGTTGCGCATCTACAACGCTGCGCTCAGTGAGGCGCAGATCAGTGCGCTGGTGGCCGAACGACACCCATGTGGCCTTAACCTGCAGTGCTTCACCGATAGTTTCGACGACGGCAGCCTGGGTGATGACTGGGCCGTTGCCAGTCGAGGTGCCACGGCGTTCACGCCGACGGTCACTGGCCAGCGCATGCGCCTGACCAGCAACCAGGGCAACGTGTCGACCTCGTCCACCCTGCAGCGCCTGTTCCCGGCGGCGGGCAACTATATCCAGGTGCAGTTCAAGCATTACGCCTACAACGGCAGCGGCGCCGATGGCGTGGCCGTGGTGCTGTCGGATGCTACGGTGACGCCACAGCCGGGTGCGTTTGGCGGGCCACTCGGCTATGGCACCCGTGGCGATGCGGCCAACCCCGGTTTCGCTGGCGGCTGGCTGGGGGTGGGGATTGATGAGTACGGCAACTTTTCCGTCGAGGGTGGGGACAATCCGCAGCAGCAACGCCCCGACTCGGTGGCCATCCGCGGTTCCAGTGCTACTGGCGGAACCAGTGGTTATCGCTACATCGCCGGAACCCCGGCCGGTCTCAGTCCCGGAGTCGACAACGCGGCGAGCACCTCGGCAGCGCCCGGACACACCTACCGCATCACCCTGGATGGCCGCTTCAGCAACGAGGCGCGAGTCACCGTGGAGCGCGACAGCGGCGCTGGCTTTGTCGTGCTCAATGGCCTCAACGCAGTCAACGTGTTGGCTGCTGCCAACAGCCAGGCTCCTTTGCCCAGTGACTTCTACCTGTCGCTGACCGGCTCCACCGGCGGCTCGACCAATATCCACGAGCTGGACGACCTGCAGGTCTGCGCCACCGATATCAATCCTGTCGGCCAGCAGATCGACCACTTCGAGTTCAGCTACACGGCCAGCGCCCTGACCTGTAACCCGCAACCGGTGACTATTCGCGCCTGCCTGAACAGCAGCTGCAGCAGCCTCTATACCAACCCGGTCAGCGTCACCATGAGCCCCGCCAATTACTGGACGGCCACTGCACCCGCCACTGTCAGCGGTAGCACCATCACCTTCAGCGGTGGTTCGGCGCTGGCGCAGTTGCGCGTGCCGACTGCAGGTAGCGTGGCTCTGGGCGTTCAGGCTTCGGTGCCGACGACCAAACCCAACAGCCAGACCGTTTGCTCGACCGCAGGTTGCCAGATCAGTTATGCCGACAGCGGCCTGCTGCTGCAGGTGCCCAACCTGCTGGCGGCTAAGCCGACGCCGGCGACCATCAGCGCGGTGCGCAAGTCCGACAGCGCCCTGCAGTGTGTGCCAGCTTTCGCCAATGTCACCCGCAGCATCAGCTTCACCTCGGCTTACAGCAACCCGAGCAGCGGTACCCAGCCGGTTGTGATCAATGGCAGCGAGGTACGCGCCACGCCTGTCAGCCTGAGTCTCAACTTCGATGCCACCGGCACCGCGCCGCTGACCGTGCGTTACGACGATGCGGGCGAGATGCAGCTCAGGGCCCGCTACCTGGGCAGTGCCAGTGATGCCACTGAGGGGCTGGTGCTGGATAACACCCTTACGGACGACTTGTTCGTCAGCAAGCCCTACGGCCTCTGCCTGCAGACTGCCAGTACCCTCAGCCCCACTACCGACTGCGGCGATGCCAGCTGCGCGGTGTTCCCAGGTGGTATTCGCGCAGGTGACAGCTTCCCGCTGACTATTCGTGCTGTGGGCTGGCAGGCTGATGGTGAGGCACTGACGGCGGCAGAGTTGTGCAGCGGCAATATCACCACGCCGAACTTCCTCCATCCAGGCATCACGCTTGCCAGTGCGGTGCAGGCCCCTGCCGGCGGCGATCCCGGCGACGTGACGCCAACCAGCTACGACCACGCCCTGGGTAATCAGACCGAAGTTGCTGCCGCCATTTCCGAGGTTGGCGTATTCACGCTAAGCGCCAGCCCAGCTGCCAGCTATTTCGGCGAAACGGTCAGTGGTGGCACCAGCGGTCTGGTCGGGCGCTTCATCCCGGCCTATCTCGGCGCCGCAGGGGACGCCAGCCTGACGTCGAGTTGCGGCAGTGCCTTCAGCTATCAGGGGCAGCCCATGGACTTCGCCAGTGACCATGAGCCGACGCTGACGATCACCGGCTACAACCGGGGCGGCAACGTCACCACGAACTACGACCGCGGCGACTTCTGGCGCCTTTCTACGCCTGCTGCTGGCAGCTACAGCTCGGTGACCGGAACCAGCGGTCTCGATGCTCGCCTTGCCAGCCAGGGCACTGCAAGTTTGCTGGTAGAGGGGGCGGGTGACGGCGATGGTGCGCGCAGCTACCGCTGGAGCGATGAACAGCTGCTGTACACCCCGGCCGTACTGCCCAGCAGCGCTGACTATCCCTTTATGGCCCGCATTCAGCAGAGCTTCGCGGCTGCAGCGTTGACCGATCTGGATGGTGCCTGCCATGGCAATGGGACGACCTGCCAGGGCTATGCCTACGACTTTGCCGATGAGCCGGGCAGTGAAGTGCGCCTGGGCCGCCTGCGCATTGGCAATGCTCATGGTTCGGAGCTACAGAGCCTGAGCCTGCCGGTGATCCTGGAAAGCTGGCAGAACACGGCCGGCGGTAGCTTCCAGCTTGAAGGCCTGGATACCTGCACCACTGCCACCGCCCTGGCGGCACCGCTGCTGGATCAGTACAGCGGTAGCCTGGCGGCGGGCGAAACCACGCCAAGTCTGAACTGGCCGCTCGATCCTGCGGCTCACGCGCTGTTGCTGAGCGCGCCGGGCAATGGCAACGATGGCTCGGTACAGGTCAGCTTCCCATCCGCACCGAGCTGGCTGCAGTATCCCTGGGACGGGGCGACCCGCTCGGCGGCGCGTGGTCTGGCCAGCTTCGGCATCTACAAGGGCGCCGCTCCGCTGATCTACCGGCGCGAGCTGTACCGCCAGTAAACAAAAAGGCCACCTGCGAAGGTGGCCTTTTTGTTGGGCTTGTAAAAGAGGGGAATCCCCGGCCTGCCTGTACCAAGGTCCCCAAAACTGGGATTGCTAGAGTCTATGCAGACTGTGTGCCAGTTTTATTACGCTGGCTGCAGGCCTTGTGAATACTGGGTTTCAGCACTTTTCGGCAGGGGCGTTCGCGGCTGAGCTGGCTGGCTGCTGGACTGCGAGGGTGCACCAGGCTGAGGCGGGTGCATTGCTCTGGCGCATGGGGGCGCGGTCTGAGAGTTTGCGGCTGCAGTCGCTCCTGCACAAAGTTTCGTGGGGCAGCCCTACGAAAACGCCTGCACAGCAGATAACCGGACATCGCCATAAGAAACGGGCCCGATTGGGCCCGTTCTCAGTTGCTTGCGCTAAGCCTGCGGCTTATTCGTCGCCGTCGTCGTCATCCGCGCCGTCGACCTTCATGCCCAGCTCCTTGATCTTGCGGGTCAGGGTGTTGCGACCCCAGCCCAGCAGCACGGCGGCATCGCGGCGGCGGCCGGCGGTGTGCTTGAGGGCGGTCTCGATCATGATCCGCTCGAAGGTCGGCACGGCACTGTCCAGCAGGCTCGACTGGCCGCGACCGAGGGACTGGTCGGCCCACTGGCGCAGGGCCTGTTCCCAGTTGCTCGCCGGGGCGCTTTCCTGGGGCTGGGTGAGCAGCTCCGGTGGCAGGTCGTCGACATGCACTTCGCGCCCGGAGGCCATCACGGTGATCCAGCGGCAGGTGTTCTCCAGCTGGCGCACGTTGCCCGGCCACGGCAGGTGCTTGAGGTAGTCCTCGGTTTCGCTCTTCAGCAGCTTGGGCTCGACGGCCAGCTCCTGGGCGGCGCGGGCGAGGAAGTGGCGGGCCAGGGTGGGGATGTCTTCGCGGCGATCCGACAGGCGCGGGATGTGGATGCGGATCACGTTGAGGCGGTGGAACAGGTCTTCGCGGAACTTGCCGGCCTGCACCAGGGTTTCCAGGTTCTGGTGGGTGGCGGCGATGATGCGCACGTCGACCTTGACCGGCGTGTGACCGCCGACCCGGTAGAACTCGCCATCGGCCAGTACGCGCAGCAGGCGGGTCTGGGTGTCGGCCGGCATGTCGCCGATTTCGTCGAGGAATAGGGTGCCGCCGTCGGCCTGCTCGAAGCGCCCGCGCCGCTGGTTGGCCGCGCCAGTAAAAGCGCCTTTCTCGTGGCCGAACAGCTCTGATTCCATCAGGTCCTTGGGGATCGCCGCCATGTTCAGCGCGATGAACGGCGAAGCCGCGCGCGGGCTGTGGCGGTGCAGGGCGTGGGCGACCAGTTCTTTACCGGTACCCGACTCGCCATTGATCAGCACGGTGATGTTGGAGTGCGAGAGACGGCCAATGGCGCGGAAGACTTCCTGCATGGCCGGCGCTTCGCCGATGATTTCCGGGGTGCGCGCCTGCTCCACCGGTACGCTCAAGCCTTGCTGTTCCTGGGCGTGCTGGTTGGCGCGCTTGACCAAGGAGACTGCTTCATCGACGTCGAACGGCTTGGGCAGGTACTCGAAGGCACCGCCCTGGTAGGAGGCCACGGCGCTGTCCAGGTCGGAGTGCGCGGTCATGATGATCACCGGCAGGCGCGGGTGCAGGTCGCGGATGCGCGCCAGCAGTTCCAGGCCGCTGGCGCCGGGCATGCGGATGTCGGAGATGATCACGTCCGGCTGCTGGCGGGCGAGTCGGCTCAGCACGCCATCGGCGCTGTCGAAACTCTGGGTGGTCATGCCTTCCTGTTGCAGGGCCTTTTCCAGCACCCAGCGGATGGAACGGTCGTCATCGACAATCCAGACGGTTTCACTGCGGCTCATGACTAAGAGGCTCCTTGTTCCAGGGGCAGGAAGATCGAGAACACGGTATGGCCGGGGTGGCTCTCGCACTCGATCAGTCCCTGGTGCTGACTGATGATGTTCTGGGTGATGGCCAGGCCCAGCCCGGTACCGTCCGGACGGCCGCTGACCATGGGGTAGAAGATGGTTTCCTGCAGCTCGGGTGGAATGCCCGGGCCGTTGTCGATGATTTCCACTTTCACCACCAGGCGGTGGCGCACGTGGCCGATTGTGAACTGGCGCAGGGTGCGGGTGCGCAGGCTGATGCGGCCCAGGCGCAGGTCGCTCTGGGCGGCGAGGGCCTGCATGGCGTTGCGCACGATATTGAGCACGGCCTGGATCATCTGCTCGCGGTCGATCAGTACATCGGGGATGCTCGGGTCGTAGTCACGCACCAGGGTGATGCTGCCTTGGCATTCGGCTTCGATCAGGCTGCTGACCCGTTCCAGCACTTCATGCACGTTGGTCATGGCCAGCGATGGCAGCTTGTTCGAGCCGAGCATGCGGTCGACCAGGTTACGCAGGCGGTCGGCCTCCTCGATGATCACGTTGGTGTAATCCTTGAGGCTTTCTTCCGGCAGCTCGCGGGCCAGCAGCTGCGCTGCGCCACGGATGCCGCCGAGCGGGTTCTTGATCTCATGGGCCAGGCCGCGCACCAGCATCTTGGTGGTTTCCTGCTTGGACAGCTGCGCCTCTTCCTTGGTGATGCGCAGTAGGCGGTCGCGCGGGTGCACTTCCAGCAGCAGCAGGGTCTGGCCAAGGCTGAGAATCGGCGTTACTGCGTAGTCGACGGTCAGCGTCTGCCCGTTCAGTGCGGTGAGCATGGCTTCGCGCTTGGTGAAGGGGTGAGCATGTTCGACCGCCTGGCGCAGGGAGTTGAGCGCTTCCTGGGATTCGGTGAACAGTTCGCTGATGAACTGGCCATGGCTGCGCTGGCCACTGACGGCCAGGAGCATTTCCGCCGCGGGATTCATGTATTCGAGGCGCAGGTCAGCGTCGAGCAGAATGGTCGCAGTGGTCAGGTTGTCCAGCAGCAGGCGGTGCAGTGTGTCGTTCAGGGTCATGGGCAGGCATCCGGCAATGGGTAGGAAAATGCAAGAAGCAAACCAAAGCCCCGAAAAGACGCGTGTTATCTGCTGGCGCCGCCATTTCAGCTACGTTTCAGCGCAGCTCGCGGGGTAAGGGGTGAACCAAAACAGGGAGAGTATAGAAATCGGTGCAGATCAGTGCTTCAAAGTGGTGCGTTGTTCTGCGCAGTGCCGGGTCTGTTTGCGCTTTCTAGGACTGGCAGGCGATTGAAAAGCACTGGTTAGGTAGCCACTGCATCGAGTGGATGAGCGCGCGGAGTGATGCGGCGGAGATGAGGTGCGACCTTTAAGTCGCCCTTGCTAAGGGTGCTGTGCGCACCGGAGTGCGCGCAGCGGCGGGAGATTTAGATGAAGGGGACCAGCGGAATATCCTTGGGCGGATCTTTCGGCTTGTCCTTGAGCGGGCATTCCGGGCGCACACCGTAGTCGGCTTTCTTGCACGGATTGGCCTGGCGCTTCTGTGCCAGCGAGATGCGCTTGAGGTGGAAGGGCTGGCTAGGTGTGCGCTCGAGGATACGGCCATCGGCATCGAGGATTTCCACGGAAATCTGGTGGGTGCCGCGGTCGATATTTTTCAGCGGGAATACCGGGCTGCGCCCCGGCATGCCAACCGGCTGGCCATCCAGTTGCAGGCGATAGTTGTGTCCTGGCTGCAGGGTGGGGTCGCTGCTGGCGGTGACGATCAGGTCGCCGCTCGGCTCGATGATGGTGGCATCGGGCTCGGGAATGATGATGCGCAGCAACTGGTAGACCGGGGCCTTGGGCTCTTCCATGGTCAGTGGCACAGGCGGCGGGGTGTCGCTGCCGCTCATGCTGTTCGAGGGGGCCATCTCGATGCGCTCGGCCTGGCCGGACGGGGGTTGGTCGGTGAACACGCGATTGCCGTCGGCGTCGATATAGGTGTACACCCCGGCCTGCGTGGGCAGGCCGGTACAGCAGAGCAGCAGGCAGAGAAACAGGCGATACATGGTGTCGGTTTTGCTCGCGTGGCAGGGTTGGGTCACGGGGCTGGCTTAGGCTTCGGTGGTGGCGGGCGCAGGGCCGGGCTGCTGGTGTTGACCCGCTGTACGGTGAAGGTCACGGCCGGGCTTTGCTGGATTTGCTTCTCGCCGCTGAGCACCTCTACGGCCAGGCTGTGCTCGCCGCGGTCGATGTTGACCAGTTGCAGGCGGGTGACATTGCTAGCTTGGCCATAAGGTTGGCCGTCCAGCAGCAGGCGCAGCAGATGGCCAGGCAGCAGGCGCGGTTCGATGTCCACGCCAACGGTGAAGCTGCCGTTATTGGCGCGCAGCGCTTCATCGCTGGGAATGTCGGTGAGTTGCAGCACCTGGTAGGCCGGACCAGTGGCGGCGGTCGTTTCTTGCGGTGCGACGACGCCGGGCGGTTGCGATTCGACGGTATTGGTCGGTGGCAGTTCGACGGCTTGCGCGGCCTGGCCTTCCGGTGGCTGGTTGGTGAACACCGTGTTGCCGTTGGCGTCGGTGTACTTGTAGATCTGCGCGGCAGCAGGCAGCGCGATAGCGCAAAGCAGGCAGGCGGTGAGCAGGCGCATCGGTGTACTCCTGTGATAACCAGGCTAAGCCTTGCATCTGTAGGGCTGGCTGGCAAGCACGCGGCTTTGCCAGCGTGTTGCGGCGCAAAAAAAAGGCCTCCCGAAGGAGGCCTTTTCATCACGCTACTGGCTTAGACGCTGTAGTACAGGTCATATTCCAGCGGGTGTACGAAGGTACGTACTTTGATTTCTTCTTCGGATTTCAGCTCGATGTAGGCATCGATGAAGTCGTCGGAGAAAACGCCGCCCTTGGTCAGGAACGCGCGACCTTTATCCAGTTCTTCCAGCGCTTCTTTCAGGCTGCCGCAAACTTGCGGGATGTTGGCAGCTTCTTCCGGCGGCAGGTCGTACAGGTTCTTGTCGGCAGCGTCGCCGGGGTGGATCTTGTTCTGGATACCGTCCAGACCAGCCATCAGCAGTGCGGCGAAGGCCAGGTACGGGTTGGCAGCCGGATCCGGGAAGCGCGCTTCGATGCGGCGAGCTTTCGGGCTGGAAACGTACGGGATACGGATCGAGGCGGAACGGTTGCGAGCCGAGTAGGCCAGCATGACCGGAGCTTCGAAGCCCGGGACCAGACGCTTGTAGGAGTTGGTCGACGGGTTGGTGAAGCCGTTCAGGGCCTTACCGTGCTTGATGATGCCGCCGATGAAGTACAGAGCGGTGTCGGACAGGCCGGCATAGCCCTCGCCAGCGAAGGTGTTCTTGCCGTCTTTGGCGATCGACAGGTGCACGTGCATACCCGAACCGTTGTCGCCATACAGCGGCTTCGGCATGAAGGTAGCGGTTTTACCGTAGGCGTCAGCCACGTTATGCACGCAGTACTTCAGGGTCTGAACTTCGTCAGCCTTGTTGACCAGGGTGTTGAACTTCACACCGATTTCGTTCTGACCGGCAGTTGCCACTTCGTGGTGGTGAACTTCGATGACCAGGCCCATTTCTTCCATGGCATTACACATGGCAGTACGGATTTCGTGGTCGTGGTCGCACGGCGGAACCGGGAAGTAACCACCTTTGACGGCCGGACGGTGGCCCTTGTTGCCGCCTTCGATGTCGGCGTCGGTGTTCCAGGAACCTTGCTCGGAGAAGATCTTGAACATGGAGCCGGAGATGTCGGACTTGAACTTCACTTCATCGAAGATGAAGAACTCAGGCTCCGGACCTACGAATACGGTGTCACCGATACCGGTGGTCTTCAGGTATTCCTCGGCGCGCTTGGCGATGGAGCGCGGGTCGCGGTCGTAGCCTTGCATGGTGCTCGGCTCGATGATGTCGCAGACCAGGATCAGGGTCGGTTCTTCGGTGAACGGGTCCAGTACAGCGGTGTCGTCGACCGGCAGCAGGATCATGTCGGAGGCTTCGATGCCTTTCCAGCCATGGATGGACGAGCCATCGAACATTTTGCCGACTTCGAAGAATTCGTCGTCCAGGGCGTCACGGGCCGGCATGGTCACGTGGTGTTGCTTACCCTTGGTGTCAGTGAAGCGCAGGTCTACCCACTTCACGTCGTGTTCTTTGATCAGTTGAATCGACTTCGACATGCTGTCCTCCAGGTGGATAAGGCTCGAAAGGTGAGCCCTCAAAAGTTCGGTGAAGCCCGGCGGGATAGTCCGCCATGGCAACCTGCCTCACAAGGGAGCAAATTGCGTGCCAGTGCCCCGGAATGGGTGTGCGGCCCATAAGTCAGGGTTTTCGAGGCCTGTGGCGATTATTTATACAGCTAAACGCACCGTTTTGGGTCTTTAAAATATTGGCGTGCACCATTTTGGGTCTTCCGCAAAGTGTCTTATTGTTTTTGGTTAAACCTTGAACAATTTCCGCTATAATCCGCGCCCCTCTTTTTTCGGCTGCCTGGCGTACGCGCTGTCCCATGAAACTCATCGTCAAAGTCTTCCCTGAAATCACCATCAAGAGCCGGCCGGTGCGCAAGCAGTTCATCCGCCAGCTGGGGAAGAACATCCGTGCCGTGCTGCGGGATCTGGATCCCGAGCTGCGGGTGGACGGTGTGTGGGACAACCTTGAAGTGGAAACCCAGGTCAGCGACAGCAAGCTACTCGGCGAGATGGTCGAACGCCTGAGCTGCACGCCGGGCATCGCCCATTTCCTGGAAATCAACGAATACCCGCTGGGTGATTTCGACGATGTGCTGGAAAAGTGCAAGCTGCACTTCGCCGACCAGCTGCCGGGCAAGATTTTCGCCGTGCGTTGCAAGCGCGGCGGCAAGCACAGCTTCAGCTCCGTGGAGATCGAGCGCCATGTGGGCAGCCAGTTGCGCCAGCAGTGCGGCGCCGCCGGTATCGATCTGAAGCATCCGCAGGTCGAAGTGCGCATGGAAATTCGCGATCAGCGTCTGTTCGTCATCCACCACCAGCACAACGGCATCGGCGGTTACCCGCTCGGTTCGCTGGAGCAGACCCTGGTGCTGATGTCCGGTGGCTTCGATTCCACCGTCGCCGCCTATCAGATGATGCGCCGCGGCCTGCTCACCCACTTCTGCTTCTTCAACCTCGGTGGCCGTGCCCACGAGCTGGGCGTGATGGAAGTGGCCCACTACCTGTGGCAGAAGTACGGCAGCTCACACCGCGTGCTGTTTATCAGCGTGCCGTTCGAGGAAGTGGTCGGCGAAATCCTCGGCAAGGTCGACAACAGCCAGATGGGCGTGATCCTCAAGCGCATGATGTTGCGCGCGGCCACGCGCATTGCCGAAAGCCTGAGCATCGACGCGCTGGTCACCGGCGAGGCGATTTCCCAGGTGTCCAGCCAGACCCTGCCCAACCTCTCGGTGATCGACTCGGCTACCGATATGCTGGTGTTGCGTCCGCTGCTGGCCAGCCACAAGCAGGACATCATCGACTGCGCCACGCAGATCGGTACCGCCGAATTCGCCAAGCACATGCCGGAATATTGCGGCGTGATCTCGGTGAACCCGACCACGCGGGCGAAGAAGCCGCGCATCGAACACGAGGAAAGCCACTTCGATATGGCCATCCTCGAGCGTGCCCTGGAGCGCGCTACGCGCATCACCGTCGACCGCGCCATCGACCAACTGGGCGAAGACCTGCAGATCGAGGAAGTGGGTGATGCACTCCCCGGACAGATCATCCTCGACATCCGTCATCCGGATGCCGCCGAAGACGAGCCGCTGGCACTGCCGGGCATCGAGGTCCAGACTCTGCCGTTCTATGCCATCAACAGTCGCTTCAAGGAGCTGGATGCCAATCGCCAGTACCTGCTGTATTGCGACAAGGGCGTGATGAGTCGCCTGCATGCCCACCATCTACTGAGCGAGGGGCATGCCAATGTTCGCGTCTATCGCCCGCATTAAGCGCGCGGGCCTGCTGGGCGGCAGCATCCGTCACCGCCCTCCCGACCGGCCGCGCATTCACCCGCTATTCATCCTGGCTGCGTAAACTGCGCCGCCAACGACTTCAGAATCATCAATCGAGACGACATCCGTGATCGAAAATCTCCGTAACATCGCCATCATCGCCCACGTCGACCATGGCAAGACCACCCTGGTAGACAAACTCCTGCGCCTGTCCGGCACCCTCGACCGCAAAGAGCTGGAATCCGAGCGCGTGATGGACTCCAACGACCAGGAAAAAGAGCGTGGCATCACCATTCTGGCGAAGAACACCGCCCTGAAGTGGAACGGCTACGACATCAACATCGTTGACACCCCCGGGCACGCTGACTTCGGCGGTGAAGTAGAGCGCGTGATGTCGATGGTTGACTCCGTACTGCTGGTGGTCGACGCCCAGGACGGCCCGATGCCGCAGACCCGTTTCGTGACCCAGAAGGCGTTCAAGGCCGGCCTGCGTCCGATCGTGGTGGTGAACAAGATCGACCGTCCGGGCGCGCGTCCGGACTGGGTTATCGACCAGATCTTCGACCTGTTCGACAACCTCGGTGCCACCGAAGAGCAGCTGGACTTCCCGATCGTCTACGCCAGTGCCCTGAACGGCATCGCCGGTCTGGACCACGAGAAGATGGACGACCACATGGACGCCCTGTTCCAGGCCATCGTTGACCACGTGCCGGCGCCGAAAGTCGACGTCGACGGTCCGTTCCAGATGCAGATCTCCCAGCTGGACTACAACAGCTTCCTCGGTGTGATCGGTATCGGCCGTATCGCTCGCGGCAAGGTCAAGACCAACACCCCGGTGGTGGCCATCGGCGCCGACGGCAAGAAGCGTCAGGGCCGCATCCTGAAGATCATGGGTCACTCCGGCCTGCACCGCGTCGAAGTCGGCGAAGCCCAGGCTGGCGACATTGTCTGCGTCAGCGGCATGGACGAGCTGTACATCTCCGACACCCTGTGCGACATGAACAACGTCGAAGCCCTGCCGCCGCTGTCCGTCGACGAGCCGACCGTGTCCATGACCTTCCAGGTCAACGACTCGCCGTTCTGCGGTAAAGAAGGCAAGTTCGTCACCAGCCGCAACATCAAAGAGCGTCTGGAAAAAGAACTGCTGCACAACGTGGCTCTGCGCGTTGAAGAAGGCGACTCGGCCGACAAGTTCAAGGTCTCCGGCCGTGGCGAACTGCACCTCTCGGTACTGATCGAAACCATGCGCCGCGAAGGCTTCGAGATGGCCGTCGGCCGTCCGGAAGTGGTGATCAAGGAAGTCAACGGCGAGAAGCAGGAACCCTACGAGAACGTCATCGTCGACATCGAAGAAACCCACCAGGGTGCTCTGATGGAGCAGATGGGTCTGCGCAAGGGCGACCTGACCAACATGGTTCCGGATGGCAAGGGTCGTATCCGCCTGGAGTACACCATTCCGGCTCGCGGCCTGATCGGTTTCCGTAACTCCTTCCTGACCATGACCTCGGGCAGCGGCATCCTGACTTCGACCTTCAGCCACTACGGCCCGATCAAGTCCGGTGAAGTCGGCCACCGCCAGAACGGCGTACTGGTCTCCATGGCCACCGGTAAAGCCCTGACCTACTCGCTGGAAACCCTGCAGGATCGCGGCAAGCTGTTCCTCGAGCCGGGCCAGGAAATCTACGAAGGCCAGCTGTGCGGTATCAACAGCCGTGACAACGACCTGGTGATCAACCCCACCAAAGGCAAGAAGCTCGACAACATGCGTGCTTCCGGCAAAGACGAAACCATCGCCCTGGTGCCGCCGATCAAGTTCACCCTTGAGCAGGCCCTGGAATTCATCGATGACGACGAGCTGGTGGAAGTCACGCCGAAGTCGATCCGTCTGCGCAAGAAGTTCCTCAGCGAAACCGACCGTAAGCGCCACAGCAAGAAGTAATTTCTAGCTAAACACTGCATTCAACGCCCCCGGCCCGCAAGGTCCGGGGGCGTTGTCGTTTCTGCGCTAAAAATGCACCGCATGGCGCATTTCTGCAGGTTAGTGGCGCATTGCTTCTATCGTTTCATTCATGAAGTCGGCGAGGCTGGCGATAGCTATCGAATAGTCTCGAGGTTTGCAGCGCCTGGCTCGGCAATTGCTGGCTCCAGCGCTCCGCAGGTTCGTCTGATTGAGGAGTTCGGCGATGAACGCGTTATTGAAGCCGGGGATGCGCACGCTCGAGCGCTTCCGTTTCGCCCGCAAGTTCCAGTTGCTGG
Organism: Aquipseudomonas guryensis; assembly: GCF_014164785.1. Classification (GTDB taxonomy): domain Bacteria; phylum Pseudomonadota; class Gammaproteobacteria; order Pseudomonadales; family Pseudomonadaceae; genus Aquipseudomonas; species Aquipseudomonas guryensis. The sequence goes on from NZ_JACJFN010000001.1 coordinate 1,558,061, forward strand.
CGTTGATGTTCATTTTGCCGCTGGCCTATGCCGCCTGGGTGATTGGCCAGACCTACCTGGAGAAACTCTGGGTGGTCGATGGTGAGCGCGCCGGGGTGCGTCAGCTACAAGCGCTGGACCGGGTCGAGCTGGCGCTGGTGGCCCAGCGCAACCTGACCGCGCGCTGGAAGGCCTCCGAGCGCAATCGCCAGGTCAGTGCCGAGAGCCAGGCCGCGCTGACCCGCCTGCAGCAGGGTGAGGCGGGTCTGGACGAGGCGCTGCAACAGCTGCAGCAGGTGCTCGCTGACGAGGCTGCCAGCAGCCATGTCACGGAACGCCTGCAGGCGCTGCAGGGGCTGCGCGAAGGCCTCGGCGGCCAGGCGCTGAGCAGCGTCGGCTGGTGGCCGGATGCCTATGACCGCTTCACCCTGGCCTTGCAGCAGCTGGTCAGCCTGCGTGAGCAGATCGCTACCGAGAGCGGGTTGATTCTCGATCCCTGGCTGGAAACCTACCTGCTGATGCAGATGTCCACCCAGGGCGCGCCACGCCTGCAGCAACAACTGGGCGTGCTGGCCAGCGTGGGCCAGGGGGCGGTAGCCGCCGGCCAGTTCAGCCTGCAGAGCCGTCTGCAGCTGCGCGAGATCCGCAGCGCCACCGGCGAGTCGCGCCTGCAGCTGGGCAAGTTCGGCGAGAACCTCGAGGGCAAGCTGCCCAAGTCCCTGGCCGCCTGGAAGGAGAGTTATGTACAGAGCCTGGCTGGGCTCGACGACTGGCTCCAGCAGCTCGACCAGAAGATGTATGGCGATGGCGGCATCAGCCTCGACGTGGCCAGTTTCGAGCAGGGCATGGATGCCACCCAGGCGCATATCGCGCGCCTGCAGGAGGCCACCCTGGCGGCGCTCGACCAGCGTCTGCAACAGTATCGGGCGCAGGCCCTGCGCGCGCTGATCCTGACCCTCGGCGCCTTCACCATCATGGTGGTGCTGGCGTTGTATGCCTTGCTCTGCCTGCAGGCGTCGATCCGCGCCAGTGCCGCGCGCATCACCTCGCTGGCGCAGCAGCTGCGCGATGGCGACCTACGCAGCCATGTCACCGTGCATGGCCAGGATGAGCTGGCACTGATCGGCGTGGCGCTCAATGACGCGGTGGCGCAGTTGCGTGGTTCGTTGCAGGGGGTCAATCAGGAGACCGCCGAGCTGGGTGATACGGTCGTTGTGCTCAGCGACCAGGCGCAGGTGGCGCTGCGTGCGGTGGAACAGCAACAGCAGCAGGTCAGTCAGATTGCTGCGGCCGCCACGCAGATGGCTGCCACCGCGCAGAGCGTGGCGGAGAACTGCGAGATGGCCGCCCAGGATGCCACCCAGACCCGCCATGTGGCCGAAGCCAGCAACCAGCGCAGCGTGCAGACCACCGCCAGCATGCATCAGCTGACCCGCCAGTTGGGCGATGCCGCCACGGCACTCGGCGAGCTGCGCGAACAGGCCCAGCAGATCAACCGGGTGGTCGATGTGATCAAGGGCATCGCCGAGCAGACCAACCTGCTTGCCCTCAACGCGGCCATCGAAGCGGCACGTGCCGGCGAGCAGGGCCGCGGCTTCGCCGTGGTCGCCGATGAAGTACGCAGCCTGTCGCAACGCACCCAGGAGTCGACCCGCGAGATCAGCGCCACGGTGGAAAGCCTGCAGCGCGTTGCCGTGCAGTCGGTCGAGTTGATGCAGGCGGCCTGCAGTCAGGCCGAGGTGGATGCCGGCGCGGTCACCGAGCTGGGCGAGCACCTGGGCGAGATCGCCAGCGCGGTGCAGCGGGTCAGCGACATGCTCACCCAGATCGCCACGGCGGTGGAGCAGCAGGCGGCGACGGCCGAGGAGGTCAGCGGCAATATCCAGCAGGTCGACCAGGCCGCCGCGCGCCTGCTCGATGGCGCCCAGGCCGTGCATGGCGTGGCCGACCGCCTCAGCGCCGGCAGTCGCAGCCTGGCGCAGAACACCGCGCATTTTCATCTGCAGTGAGCACGCCGGTATTTGACGAAGTTTTCACGCTAGACCGCCCACAGTAAGCAGATAGGCCGGCACTTGCCGGCAATCGACTGCGTAGGGTTGGGCGGCAATGACGGTAACTGAGCGGGTGGCGACGAAGCGGGCGGCTATCGACTGGGCCGGCCTGGGCTGGATGTTCCTGTTCTTCTGGTACTTCTCCGGGGTGACCCAGCTGCTGATCCAGCTGACCGGTACCGCCGGGTTTGCCGGGTTTCGCCAGGCGTTTTTGCTCAGTGCCCTGTGGCTGGTGCCGTTGCTGCTGTTTCCCGCACGTGCGCGCCTGCTCGCGGCCGTGCTCGGTGGTGCCTTGTGGCTGTGTTCGCTGGCCGGCTTCGGTTACTTCCTGATCTACGGCCAGGAGTTCTCGCAGAGCGTCATCTTCATCCTGTTCGAGTCGAACGTGAGCGAAGGCAGCGAGTACCTGGCGCAGTATTTCGCCTGGTGGATGGTGCCGGCATTCCTCGCCTATGGGCTGGGTGCCTGGCTGCTGTGGCGCCAGGTGCGGCCGGTCTACCTGACGCGTCCTGTGGCGCTGCTGGCCTCGCTGGCGGTGCTGTTCGCCTCGGTCGGTTACCCGGCGATCCGCCAGTTCAGCAAGCATGACGACCCACTGGCCGCCCTGGAAAACTTCGAGGAACGCATCGAACCGGCCACGCCCTGGCAGCTGGTGGTGGGTTATCGCCAGTACCGCACGCAGCTGGCCAACATGCAGGCCCTGCTGGAGGGCAGCAAGCGCATCGCGCCGTTGCAGAATCTGCAGGATGCCCATGCCGGCCAGCCGGCGACCCTGGTGCTGGTGATCGGCGAGTCGACCAACCGCCAGCGCATGAGCCTGTATGGCTACCCGCGGCAGACCACGCCCGAGCTGGACCAGCTGCGCGACCAGCTGCAGGTGTTCGACAACGTGGTCACCCCGCGGCCCTACACCATCGAGGCGCTGCAGCAGGTGCTGACCTTCGCCGACCAGGAGAACCCCGAGGCCTACCTGAGCACGCCGTCGCTGGTGAATCTGATGAAGCAGGCCGGCTACAAGACCTACTGGATCACCAACCAGCAGACCATCACCAAGCGCAACACCATGCTCACCACCTTCTCCAAGCAGGCCGATGAGCAGTTCTACCTGAACAACAACCGCGAGCAGAATGCCCGCCAGTACGATGGCGACGTGTTCGAGCCGTTCGCCAAGGTGCTGGCCGATAGCGCACCGCGCAAGTTCATCGTGGTGCACCTGCTCGGTACGCACATGAGCTACCAGTACCGCTATCCGCAGGAGTTCGAGCAGTTCACCGATCGCAGCGGCGTGCCCGATTCGGTCAGCGACGACCAGCTGCCCACCTACAACAGCTACGACAATGCCGTGCGCTACAACGACCATGTGGTCGCCAGCCTGATCAAAAGCTTCGCCGCCAGCGACCCCAATGGCTTCCTGCTGTACCTGGCCGACCATGGTGAGGCGGTGTTCGATGCGCCGAAGGACGAGGTGCTCGGGCGCAACGAGGCGGCGCCGACCAGCCCGATGTACACCATCCCCTTCATCGTCTGGAACTCCCCGCGCTGGCAGGCCGCGCAGCCGCGTGATGTCAGCATGGCCCTGCAGCGGCCCTACAGCAGTTCACACTTCATCCACACCTGGTCGGATCTGGCCGGGCTGCGCTATGCCGAGTTCGACGCCAGCAAGAGCCTGGTGAGTGCCGCGTTCAAACCTCGGCCGCTGCTGATCGGTAACCCTGAACAGCCGCAGAACCTGATCGACTTCAGCCTGATTCGGCCGAAAACCGTTATACAGGCTGCCGACCTGGTGCAGGCTGCTCCGCCAGCTGCCAAGGTCAAGGCAGGGGCAGAGCTTTAACGGAGTTTCTGCGCTGTCATTCAGGCCCGGCGGGCTACCGTTCGGCGGCGCGCGAAGCGCAATGTCGACAAAGTCCCCCACAGGCCGGCCGCGCTCTTGACTGCAGGGCTTTTGCGGCACTTAATCAAGCCAGACCACTTGCTTGAAAGTGGCAGGCAATACCTCTCTCCCAATTCTGGCCCCGCGCCCTTGCTCATCTGCCCTCACGTGCTTTGCCTTGGGGTATATGTGTCATGTCCAGCGTCTTCAAACCGACTGCAGTCACCATCGGCATCGCGCTCGCGGTGCTCGCGCAGCATGCCTCAGCCCAGTTCTACGCCCTGATTGATCTCGGCAGCCTGGTGCCCAACTCCTACAGCGTGCCACACAGCCTCAACGAGAATGCCGATGTGGTCGGCTACAGCTATGCCGGCACTGGCGCCCATGCCTTTGCCTGGACGGCGGCCGGCGGCATGTTCGACCTCGGCACGCTGGGCGGCAATACCAGTTACGCCTACGGCATCAATGACCAGCAGCAGGTGGTCGGCTATGGCCTGCAGGGCAGTAGCGAGCAGGCCTTCATCTGGTCGGCCGCAACCGGCATGCAGCTGCTCGGTACCCTGGGCGGCGCCACCAGCAATGCCCGTGAAATCAACAATGCCGGGCAGGTGGCCGGTTACAGCCAGATCAGTACGGGCAAGAGCCGCGCCTATCGCTGGACGGCCGAAACCGGCATGCAGAATCTCGGCACCCTCGGCACGGCCAGCAGCAACAGCTATGCCACCGGGATCAACGACAGTGGCCAGGTCGCCGGTTTCAGCAATATCGGCCCTTATACCCACGCCTTTCGCTGGGACAGTGCCCAGGGCATGCAGGATCTCGGCACCCTGGATGGCGGCAAGAGCTACGGCAAGGCGATCAGCAACAACGGCAGTGTGGTCGGCTATGCCACGGCGGGGGGCGTCGAGCATGCCTTCCTGTGGACACCCGCCACGGGCATGCTGGACCTCGGCACTCTGGGCGGCAGCAACAGCTACGCCAAGGGCGTCAATGACAGTGGCAGCGTGGTCGGCCAGAGCGATACGGCCACCACGGCCCAGGGCTTTGTCTGGAGCCAAGCCGAGGGCATGCGCAACCTCAACGAGCTGTTGCCCGATGCCTATGGCTGGACTGTCGAGGCGGCGCTGGGTATCAACGAGCGCGGCGTCATCACCGCCCTCGGCCGTGACACCGCTGGGCGCACCCATGCGCTACTGCTGGCGCCCTTGCTCGATGAACAGCCGGTCGCCGAAGAGCCGCCGGCAGAGTAATCAGCTCAGCACTGCTAGCCCTGCGTGCAGTGGTTGACCTGCGGTTGCGGGATGATCGGCAGGGAGCTGCTGGTGAGCTGCAGGCGGGCGAAGCAGCCCTGCTTGAGCGTGGTTTCCAGCAGCAGGCTCTGCACCGCCTGCAGGTCGCCGGCCAGCAGCGCCTGATTGACCGCCACGCCCTGGAAACGGTTACCGCCCAATTGCAGCTGGCGCACGCCTTCGCTGCGGATCATCGACTTGCCACTGCTGGCCAACTGATTGTCGAACAGGCCGATCTCGCCCTGCTGCGCCTGGCTGCTGCGCAGGCTGATGGCGTATTCCGGCGAGGCGCTGATGCGGTTGGCGACGATCAGCGCGCTGTCGAGGTTCTCGCCGTCGATCCCGCTGCTGGCGCTGTTGGCGATCAGGTTACCGGCCAGCAGCAGGCGCCCGCCGCTGTGGCCCTGCAGCTGAATGCCGTGGCTGCCGCTGTTGCCGATCAGGTTGTCGCGCAGGCTCAGGTCACCCGACTGCGCGCTGACCTCGATGGCGGCCTTGCCGCTGGCGAGGATCAGGTTCTGCGTGACATCGCCGCTGCTGGCCCCGGCAATGCGGATCGCACTCTGGTTGCGCACGTTTTTGATGTGATTCAGGCGCAGGCTCAGGTGGCTGTCGTGCAGGTCGATGGCGTACTGCTGCAGGTCGTCGAAACGCGAGTCGTCGATCAGCGCCAGGGCATTGTGCAGCTCGGCGCCGCTGGCCATCTCGCGCAAGCGGCTATTGCGGATCAGCAGTCGGGCTGGCGCCACGCCCGGCCCCTGACTGGCGCTGCGGCGAGTGCTCAGGCCGCGGGTAAGGTGGGCGTTGTAGCCCAGGCGGGTGAGGCTGGAGTCCTCGATCCAGGTGCTGCTGCCGGCCCAGGCCAGGATGAAGGGGCGAAACAGCGCCGGGTCGTCGCTGTCGCTGCTGCCGCTCCAGCTCTGCAGCTGGCTGCGCTGCAGTTGCAGCTGGCCCTGGTTGATCAGCGCGGCGCCACTGCGGCTGTTCAGGTACAGCTGGGTGTCGTTGATCAGCAGGGCGGCCTGGGGTCCGATCAGCAGCGGGTAGCTGAGCAGGTAGCCGTCCTTGTGCCGACGGAGGATCTGCGGATTGGCCACCGCGCGTTCCAGCTGGGCCAGGTCGATGCTCCCGGCGTCGATCTGCAGGGCCCGTGGGTGCTGGCTCTGGTAGGCGGCGATGACCTTGAACAGGCCGCTGCCGACCAACGGCTCGAATGGCCAGCTGCCGCGCTGGGCGGAAAACAGTTGCGGTTGGCTGACCCGTGCGCGGCCTGTCGGCAGGCGCAACGCCAGTTGTGTGGCCATTACGCTGGGGTTGTTGCTGGCCAGCAACTCGGCCAGGGTCTGTTGCTGTGGTTGGCTGGGCAGCGCCTCGATCTGATGGCGATAGAGGGTCTGCGCCAGCAACGGTGGAGCCAGCAGCAGGGCGACGAGCAGTGTGCCGAGGGATGCAGTGAGCCGGGCCACGGTGGCACCTCGCAGGTCAGGGAAGGTTGGGGTAGAGCGGTTTGAGGCGCCCGCCGAGCTGGCCGTAGGCATCCACGGCGCCGTCTTCGTCCTGGTACAGCTGGCGTGCCAAGGCGTGTTGCGGATAGCGACTGAGGAAGGGCAGCAACCAGGTCATCTTGTGCGCCGGTACTGCCTCCTGTTCTTTGCCCTGTAGCTCGCTCAGCTCATCGGCGTCGAGCACGCTGCGCACGGCGAAGTTGGCCAGTTGCTGCAATTTGGTGGCATCCGCCGCGCTCAGGCCGGGGCCGTTGCGCTGGCTGGACTCGGCCAGCAGCACCAGTGGCACCAGGGCGTAGTGGGTGTAGTTGGCGGCCAGGCGGCCACGGGCCAGTTCATTGGGCAGGTAGGCGTAGTCGCCCTGGGTGGACGGAGTGATCTGCGCCAGCGCCAGGCGAAAGTTGCGCTCGCCCCAGGCGATATAGGCAGGCCGCTCCAGCAGAATGCCGGTGGCGGCGACGGCCCAGGCGGCCCAGTAATCGTGGTTGTTGAAATAGGCGAAGCCGGGTTGCTGGCGCGGGCTGTAATCCGCGATCACCAGCTCGGCCAGGCGCGCCAGCCACTGCTCTTGCTCCTGCGATAGCTGCGGCTGGCCGCCACTCAGGGCCTGGGTCTTGAGCAGGGTGGAGGCGATGGCGGCCAGCGACCACTTGCGTGCGGCGATGCCGGTCTTGTTGGTCTCGCGGCTTTCCAGGGCGCCGGCGACGGCCCAGGCTTGCAGCCACTGGTCGAGGCAGGCCAGAGCGACAGTCGCCTGTTGCGGCTTGCTGGCGGCCAGGTAGTAGTCGGCGAACTGCGCCAGGCGCTGGTTGAACGCGGTCAGGTGGGCGTGCAGCTCTTTGGATTGTTTCGACTGCTTGCCACTCAGGGTCGATTTGCTGGCGTCGCTCTGGTCGTACTTGCTGTCGATCAGCAGCGGCCCGGTATAAGGCTTGAGCACCGGCTTGGGGCAACTCGCCGCACGGTAGTCGCCGACCTCGGTACTCAGCGCGCTGGGCTGCGGCGGCCAGATCGACTGCGCCTGCACGCCGCCGGCGGCGAGGGCCAGCAGTGCGCTCAGCGTGCTCAGCTTCAGCGGCATAGCTTGACCTCCACGCTGCCCGGCTCGGTCAGCGCCTCGGTGGGTTCGAAGAATACCGAGAGCAGGTTGGCGCCGCGAAACTCCTTGGCCTTGCTCAGCTCCAGGTAGAACTGGCCGCCCTCGACGATGGCTTCGCGGCGGTACCAGACCTTGTCGCGCTGGCCATTGTCGTAATAGGTGATGATGTAGAAATCCTTGAGGTTCTTGTCGCTCAGCTTGATATCGAGAAAGCCCGGCAGGTCGGCGAAGTTCTGCCGCTGGGCGCCGCTGTTGCTGAGGATTTCCAGGCGCTGATCGACCTGCAGCGGCGGCAGCTCGCGTTGCTCGCTGGCCAGCACTTGCGCCTTGGCGCAGCCGCCCTGGATCGCCGGTAGCAGCTGGCGATACATCAGTGGGTCTTCCAGGCGGAAACTGGCCGGCAGCTCCCAGATGATCATCTTTGGCGGGGCGTCCGGCGAGTAGTCGGCCGACTGCAGGTAGTTGAGCAGCGCGCCTTCCTGGCCGGCGCCGGGCAGCGCCAGGTTGAGGATGTCGACGCTGAGGTACTCCTTGAGGTAGCCGTCGAAGTTGTAGTTCTTGGTCTCGTCGTCGCGGTTGGCCGAGTTGCTGGTGCCGACCAGGATCACTTCCGGAGTCGAGGTTTCCTCGAACAGCGCACTCATGTCGTCACCCGCCGGCACCGTCTGGAAGCCGCGCACGTACTGGAAACCATAGTTGTTACCGCAAATGCGCTTCAGCCCGCGGCTCATGGTGCCGTCCTTGGGCACCATGACGCTGGGCTCGGTGCGGTAAGTCTTCTTGCTCAGCCCGGCGTAGAACGGCTGCTGCAGCACCGTGTCGGCGACGATACGGGCGGTGGCCTGGGCACCGGTTGGGGTCCAGTGGTGGTCACGGCGGAAGAAGTAATCCGGCTGCGGCGGCTTATCCACCAGCGGCAGGATGTCCGGCACCAGGGCACCGCCGGCGCGCAACTGGCCGAGGAAGGTTTCCAGGTTGCGCCGGGCCAGGGCGTAGTCGAAGCCGTAGGCGCTGTCGGCGCGCACCTTGTCGCGGTGCATCATGCCGCGGGTCGGTTGCACGGCGATCACCACCTGCACCTGCTTGGCGGCGAAGGCATCGATCAGGCGCTTGAACTGCGGCTGCATCTCGGCCGGGATGCCGAACTGGTTGCTCAGGTCGACCTCGGAACGAAACAGCCAGGTGCCTTCGCCGGGGGCGATGTGCTTCATCGCCTTCATGATGCCTTCGGCATAGTGCGCGGGGTCTGCCAGGCCGGGGCACAGCAGGCATTCCAGGCCGCACTGCTCATCGGCCTGCAGGGGCGGTGCGGCAAGCAGCAGTAAGCTGGCGATCAGGCGCTGGGCTGTCTTCATGGGCGCTCTACTTGATGCTGTCCAGGCCGTTCATCAGGCCAATGGCGCGGTAGCCACTGCCTTCCGGGATGACCACGTAGGAGTAGGAGCGGCCCTTCTTGAGGAACAGCTCGCCGAACTTGGCCACGTTCTGCTCGCCGGCATAGGCGGCGAAGCCGATCTTGACCTCGTTGACCATGCGCGTGCCGGTGCCGTTCTGCGCCACGCCTTCGACCACCGCATGCTTGCCGTCCAGGGTCTTCAGCGCCATGGGCTTGTCGGTGAGGTTGTAGAAGGCAATCTGCGCCTTCTTGGTGTCCTCGACGTACTGGTCGGCGATCTGCACCAGGCCACTGCCGTTGTAGACCAGGGTCATGGCTGTCTTCGGCTGCAGGTTGATATCCACGCTGCTCTGGTTGACCGTCACCTTGTGCGCGCCGGGTGTGATGAACAGGTAGTTGCCGAGCTGGCCGGCACCGACCTTCTGCGCAGCGCTCTTGCCGCTGACCATCATCTCGGCGCCGCCGGGCGCCAGGTTGAGCACCCGGATATAGGCCGAGCCGGCCGGGGCCACGGCGTCGTAGAGGGCGGCGTTGCCGTCCTGGGCGCTGGCGGGCAGCGAGCCGAGCAGGGCCAGGGCGAGCAACAGGGGTTGGGTGGCAGCGAACAGGAAATGCTTCATGGTCAGGCTCCTTAGAAAAATTGCTCGGCGGCGGCTTGCCATCCGGCACTGGTGGGTTCTTCGCGGAGCAGGGTGCGCAGGGGGAACTCCCAGATCACCGTGGTGATGGCCGGGTCCTGCAGTTGCTCACCCTGGAGGAACTGCTCCATCGCGTAGTAAGGCCCGCGAGCCTCGACCGCGGTGGTCTGTAGATCGGTCTTCAATGACTCCTTGAGGAAGCCCTGGAAGTTCCAGTCGTCGATCTTGGTGTAGCTGGAGCCGACCAGCATGATCGGCTGCTCGCTGTCGCCGAACAGCGCGGCGTCGCTGACTTCCTGGTTGTCCTTGAGGGTTTCGAAGACTGCCAGCGGCGACGGGGTGAAGCGCTCTGGAGCCAGCCCAGGGTTGAACTGCAGGTAGTTGCTCAGGTCTCCGGGTAGGCTCTTCTCGGCCACCTGGCGCGAGCTGTAGGCGGCGCTGCCGATCAGCTCCGGATGCTGGCGCGCCAGTTCCTGGGCGGCCAGGCGCGCACCGAAGGGCGTCCAGTGGGTGTCGGTCCTGAGGAACAGCGGCTGCTGGTCTTTCTGCGCGAGGAAGGCATCGCGCAGCGGCGCTGCTTCGATGCTGCTGGAACGTAACTGGGCGATGAAGTCGCCATACAGCTGCTGCGAGCGGCTGTTCGGCGTGCGCGCGGCGTATTCGGCATAGACATCCAGCTTCATCGGCAGCGGCAGCACGATCAGGCGCTTGTTGTGCGCCTTGAGGGTCTTCTCCACGGCGGCGATCTTCGCCACGTTGCTGTCCAGCGCCTGTTGGTAAGCGTTGGGCAGGCGGTACTCCTCGTTGGTGAACAGCCAGCCCTCGCGACCCAGCACCACGCCGCTGGAGCCCTCGCGAAACAGCAGGTACTGGGCGCTGGCCCACATCTCGATGGACGGGTCGCGGAGGAAGAAGCCCTTGTCGTAATAGTCCTCGAACTTGCGCAGCAGCGCGCCGCTCATAAACAGTTCGAAGGCCTTGGCCTGCGACTGGGTCTTGGCGAAGCTGAACACCGCGGGCAGCGAGTAGACCAGCATCACGGCGAGCATCAGGATGAAAGCGATGCCATTGATCTTGCTAGCGGATTTCATCACCGGAAACATGGCGTCCTCCTAGAACTGGAAGTACAGGAAAGGGGAGAAGGAATTGGCGGCCAGGCGCGAGATGGAGATGCCAAAGCCGGCCCACAGCAGTAGGGCGCCCATACCACCAACGTGTTGCATCACGTAGTTCTGACTGTCGTGGTTGAAGAAACGCAGGTTGATGCGCCCGGCCACCACCACCCAGGCCAGAGCCACCAGGGTGAAGGCCACGGTCATGTTCGAGGTGCTGACGAAGTAAGCGTCCAGCGAGCCAAGACCGTTGAGACCAAACATGCCGGCGACGATGCGCAGGCCATGAGCGAAGTCACCGGTGATAAAGAACGGCATCACCCCGACCACCAAGGTCACCGCCAGCAGGTTGCGCCACAGCTTGTAGGGCCCGCGTATCTTGGTCACCAGCTTGAACTTGCGCTCGGCCAGCATGATCACCGCGAAGTACAGGCCGAAGAAGATGTAGGCGAAGCTCGCTCCATGCCAGAAACCCGATAGCAGCATGGTGCAGAACAGCGCGCTGTTGGCGCCCATGCGCCGCGAGCGGATCAGCGGCATGTAGATGTAGTCGCGCAGGAAGTCTGCCAGGGTCAGGTGCCAGCGCCGCCAGAACTCGGTGAGGCTCTGGCACAGCAGCGGCTGGTTAAAGTTCTCGGCGAAGCGGAAGCCCATCATCATCGCCAGGCCGATGGCCATGTCGCTGTAGCCGGAGAAGTCGAAATACAGCTGCAGCAGGCAGACGAACATGCCGAACCAGGCATCCACCAGCTGTGGCTGCGACTCGCCGATGATCACCGTACCTAGCGGCGCCAGCGAGTCGGCGATCAGCACCTTCTTGATGAAGCCGAGCATGAAGCGGCAGGCGCCCAGGCTGAACAGCTCCATCGAGTGGGTACGCTGGCGCAGCTGCGGGGCCAGCAGGCTGTAACGCAGGATCGGCCCGGCTACCAGGTGTGGGAACAGGGCGACGAAGGCGGCGAAATCGATGAAACGATTGGTCGGCTCGGCGTCCTTGCGGTAGATGTCGACGATGTAGCTCAGGGCGTGGAACACGTAGAAGGAGATGCCCAGTGGCAGGATGATGTGTTCCAGGGTGAAGGTGTTGATGCCCAGCGGCTGCAGCACCTCGTTGATGACGTCGAAGCCGAAGTTGGCGTACTTGAAGTAGCCGAGGGTCGACAGGTTGCCGACTACCCCCACGCATAGCAGGCGGAAGGCGTTCTGCTTCTGTCCGGCATCCAGGCGGCCCTTGATACGCAGGCCGAACCAGTAGTTCCAGTAGGTGATGCCGACGAACAGCAGGAGGAAGTCCGGACGCCACCAGGCATAGAAGATGTAACTGCCGATGACGATGACCGTCGAACGCCAGGAGTCCTTCACCGCGTAGTACACCAGCAGGAAGACCGGGAGGTAGAGGAACAGGAAGATGTTCGAGGTAAAGACCATGGCGACACCTATATGGGTTAGTAGCGCAGTACGACGCCGAACGACAGTTGGGAATCGTTGTCGAGGTTGCCGATGGCATCCCCCGCCCGGAAATAGCTGGCGGTGAACAACGCGTTGACTTGCACGTGCTTGTCTTGCAGGGCGACCGGGAACATTTCCCAGTAGTAATTGAGGTCCAGGGTCTGCCCCAGGGAGCGGCTGCCGCTCTGCTCGGCCGGCTCGCCCAGGCTGATCGGCACGGCGCCGTCGGCATCGCGCAGGTACAGGTCGCTTAGGCGCAGGTCGAGGTGGTGGCGCGGCTGCGGCTGGGTTTCCAGGGCGATGCCGTAATAGGCCAGGTTGCGCAGGTCGACGCCGATGAACGAGCTGACCAGCCCGCTGCTGTAGGTGTCCGGGTTGGCCACCCGGTCGGACTGGATGGCGTTGAGGTAGAAGCCGTCGTTGGCATCGTCCGGCTTATCGGTGATGCCGCCATGCAGGGCCAGGCGCGGGGTCCAGGGCAGGTCGTGGAAGCGCTTGCCGATCTCGCCGAGCACGGCCCAGCCGCTGCGGTCCTGTTCATCGCCGCTGGCCAGCTCGACATCGCCGTCGAGTGCCACCAGTTCCAGGTGGTAGTCGCTGAACAGCGGGCTGCCGCTTAGCGCCTCGCCCTGGAAGAACAACCCGGCGCGGACGCCGTCGAAGTCGCTGGGGTCGTCGGCGTCCTGCCCGGAATGGTCCTGCTCCAGCAGCAGGCGCACGCCGGCCCAGTGCTCGCCGCTCCAGCGCAGGGCATACTCGCCCATGGCGTAGGCGATGTCGCGCTCGCTATCGTCCAGCGCTTTGATGTCACTGTTGTAGCTGTGCAGTTGCTGGCCAACGGCGACGAAGCCCCGGGTGAAGGTGTCGTCGAAGTTCAGGCGCAGCGACTCCAGGCTGTCGTCCCACCAGATGCCGAAATGGTCGGCGTAGCGCTGGCGCCCCAGGCTGAGGGAGAAACGCGGGTCGTCGCCGAGCAGGTTGCGCCGTACATAGAATTCGCGCAGCTCGGCGCTGAAGTATTCGATCTGCTGGCTGGTTTCGTCCTGCAGGCCGGTGCTGGCCTGGCTGGAACTGTTGTAGTTGAGCCAGGCGCGGCCGAAGGCTTGCCATTTCGGCCACTGTGGCTCGCTCGAACGCCAGCTCAGTGAAGGTTCGTAGCGCAGTCCGTAGAAGCCCTTGTCGTCGTTGCCGGGCTGCGAATTCTCCGGGCCATAGCCACCCTGCACGGTGAGCTTGTGGCCCAGTTCGAAGGGGCTGGGCGTCGCGGCGGCAGCCTCGGGGCTAGGCAGGCTGCTCGGTTCGCCGACCAGGCTTTCGCTTTCCGCGGCCAGTACCGGGGCGATGCTCAGGGCCAGCAGCCAGGGCGAGAAGTGGCGCAGGGGCAGGGATCGCTTCATAGCGCCGCCTCGATTTCGCGGATGATCCCGCTGCGCGCCTGCAGGGCCTGGCTCAACTGCTCCTGGCTGATCTGCGCTTCCAGCTCCTTGAGGTACTTGCGCGCGCCCAGCTCGCCGCCGTCCACGGCGATCTTGGCGTAGGCGTAGGCCTTGACCTTGTCGTGGCAGATGCCCTTGCCGCCGCCGTAGAGGGTGGCGATGCGGTAGAAGGCCGAGGGCACACCACGTGCGGCGAGGATGCGGTAGGTCTCGATGGCCTTGGCCTGATCCACTTCATCCAGGCCGCCCATGCTGTAGAGCTCGCCGAGGTTGAGATAGGCGTTCTGGTAACCCTCGGCCAGCAGACCCTGGATGATGTCCTGCGCCTTGAACGGATCGAGGCTGCTCCAGCCGCGCACCATGTAGGCCGAGGCGCGCAGGGCGCGACCCTCCTGTGGGCGGGTCTGCTCGACCTGGTCGATCAGGGCGAAGACTTCCTCGGCGCTGTAGGTCTGCGGCGCCGACATCATGTAGCTGGCCTTGGACACCAGCGCCTGGTCGGCGTGGCGGGCGATGGCATTGTCCAGCCACTGCAACACCTGCGGGTCATGCTCGCGGGGAATGCCGCTGAGCAGGCTGCCGATGGCCTGTACCACCGCCACCGGCAACTGGTCGATCTGCCCCAGCAGGCTGCTGACCCGGGCCGGGAACAGTTCGTCCTGCTGCTCGCCGAGGAACTGGTAGTAGCGATCCACCGCCCGTGCATCGCTGCGCAGGGCGCTCAGGTAGAGGTTGTCCGCCAGTTCGCGCTGACCCTGTTGTTCGGCCAGGCGCGCACGGTACAGCGGGGCGGCGCAGGTGCTGGTGCAGGCGCGCTGGTGCAGGGCGATCAGCTCGCGCACCTGATCCGGCTGATACAGCTCGGGGTAGACCAGGAACAGGTCGAGGCTGACCTGCACGCTATTCGGATCGCGGCTCGCCGGGAAACGCTGCACGGCGGCCTGGAAAAACGCGCGCTGGGCCTCCAGGCCGTTGGCCTGGCGTTCGCTGAAGTTGGCCAGGGCGACCAGAGCGCCGAGCTGGCCCTGGCCATCGGCAAAGGCTGCCTGGTACAGGGCGACGGCTTCCTGCTGGCGCGCCTGGTCCGCCGAGCCGGCCAGCACATCGGCCAGCAGCTGCATGGAGGCGCGGTCGCCACGGCCGGCGAGCACACGCAGGTCGGCCTCGACATCGGCCTGCGGGTCCTGATGCAGGCGGTATTCGATCTGCTGCAGGCTGGCGGCCTGGGCGGAGCTGGCGGCCAGCGCGGCGAGCAACAGGCTGAGTGGCAAGGTCCTGGTCATGCTGCGGTTCTCCTGGTCGTCCTACAGCAGGCGCTTGAACAGATCGACCGCGACCGGCTTCTGGTAGGCCGTCACGGGCAAGGGCTTGGCCGGGCTGATCTGCAGCAGCAGTTCCTGGGTCAGCGGGTCGAGGGCCGAGCCGATCACCTTGCCGCTGAGGCTCTCGCCGACGCCAAACACCTGCAGGTCGATGGAGCCGATGTCGTTGAGGTCCTTGAGCTTGTCGAAGGGGAAGCTGGCCCTGACGAACAGGCTGTTTTCCTCGACGGGGATCAGGTGCACCAGCTCGGCGAATTTGTAGCCGTAGCCGTCGGTCATCTTCTTCGGCAGGTACAGGTAGCAGTCGCACGGGCTGGCGATGGTGGTTTCGATCAGTGAACGGCCGAGCAGGGCCTGCAGGTCGGTCTGGCTGATGTCGGCCAGGGCCTTGAGGTCGGCCGGGGTGGTGAAGCTGGTGGCCAGCTGGGTGGATACCGTGGCGATCGGCTGGCCGGCCTTGACCCGCTCGGTGCCGGCCGGCACGAGGAATTTCACGTAGCCGTTTTCCGGCATGCTGATGATGTGGGCGTCGGCGCTGACGATGGCCTGGGTGGCCGGCACGCGGAAGAAGAACAGGTAGGCCTTGTACGCCAACACCCCGGCGATAAGCAGGCCGGCGAGCAGGTACAGGGCGCTGCCGAGCAGGGCCTGCACGCGCTCCCAAGGCGTGCGCTCGGCGGCGAACTTGTGCTTGCGCTGCTTGATGTAGTTTTCCCGCTGCATCACGTTGAACAGGCCGTTGACGTCGGCGATCTCGCCGGACATGTAGGCGCTGATGATGTAACGCAGGATGTCGCGCTTCTGCCCGTCGAGGTCGATGAACTGGGCGCCGATCACCTCGCCTTGCAGCGAGGTCACCTTGATCCGCGCATCGATCTTCAGCACCACCTTGTGCAGGTCGAGCTGGATCGAGGCGCTGTGCAGGCTGCCGGGTTTGAGTTCGCGCGGGCAGCGCAAGCCGAGGCCGCCGAGGGAGATGTCCTCGATCTCGCACTCGATGTCTTCGTCGCCGCTGTGCAGCAGCACGCGCGCGGGGATCTTGGTGCGCACGTACTGGCGCTCGTCGACCGCTTCGTGGACCACATTTGCTGCAGGGCTGGAGATGGCGCTGGTCATGGGCAATCGCCTCGGTTCAAAGTTGGGAAAGGGTCAGCAGCATGGCCACGGCACCCAGGAACAGGGCGATGGAGGAGGCCAGCATGGTTTTCGAGGACCAGCGGTTGAGGGCCATGTCGAAGCCCTCGGTGCTGCGGTCGAGGGTGGTCTTCTGCCGGGTCCAGCTCTGCTGGTCCATGTGGAACAGGGCGTAGACCTTCATCGCCGAGCCGACGATCTGGTTGTAATAGAGAACCAGCGGATACAGCGGGTCGACCGGGTGCTGGGCAAACAGCAGCAGCAACGTCACCAGGCTGCGCGACAGCAGCACCCAGAACAGGTAGACCAGCAGGAACTCGATGCCGAACATCAGGCCGGCCGCGACCGAGGTCACCAGGCCGAGCAGGCTGGTCCACATGGACACGCGTTGGTCGTAGAGCACATACATGGTGAACAGCCCCAGTTGCCGCAGCCCGAGCAGGCGGGTGGTGCGGAAGTTCTGCCGCAGGGAGTTGCCGTACCAGCGGAACATCAGCTGGCGGGTGGCGCGGAAGAAGTTGCGGTCTGGCGGATGCTCCACGGTCAGGGTGTTGCTGTCGGGCACGTAGAAGGTGTCCCAGCCGGCGCGCATCAGGCTGAACCAGGACGACTTGTCGTCGCCGGTAAGGAACTGGAAGCGGCCCAGGCGCCAGTGCTGGAGGAAGTCGGCCTCGACATCCTTGATAAAGCCCGGCTCGGTCATCACGCTGGCGCGGAAGAACGACAGCCGCCCGGTCATGGTCAGCACCCGCCGCGACAGGGCCATCGAGCACATGTTGATGTGGCGTTGGACGAAGCGCAGGGCGTGCCATTCGCGCATCAGCTTGCCGCCTTCCACCTCGCAGAATTCGTTGGTGGTGATGCCACCGACGCTGGGCAGGTAGGCGAAGAATTTCACCGCGTTCTCCACGCAGCCGGGCAGCATCATGGTGTCGCCATCGACCACGCCGACCACCGCGTCTTCCAGTGGCATCTGCCGCGACAGCGCGCGGAAGGCGTGGGCCAGGCCATCGCGCTTGCCGGTGCCACGGGCGCGGATGATCACCAGCTTGATGTCGTCACGCCCGCGCACTTCGTCACGCATGATCTGCTTGATAAAGTTCTCGTCGGCCTTCTCGACGATCGAGGCGATCACCGTGCACGGCACCGGTAGGCGCTGCACTTCCTGGAACACCGAGCGGTAGACCTTGAAGGTGGTGTGGGTGGGGATGCGAAAGCTGGTCACCACCATGAACATCTGCGACGGCAGCGCGGCCTCACCCATGGCCTCGACCGCCCGGCGCATGCGCGGGAAGCGCCAGTGCAGGAAGTACATGCCACGCAGGTAATGCATGGTTGCATTGCCATAGCGCCACATGCCGATGGCGCCGATCAGGAAGATGAAGTGCCGGTGCGACGGGTCGAGCAGGCGCGGATCAATCAGTTCGGCGAAGGCCGCCAGCACGCCGAACAGGCAGACCCAGGCAAAGAACCGGGCGCACAGTCGTCCTTGGAACAGCGCCTGGGCGCTGCTCGAAACCTGAGTGGACATGGCTCAGCCCTCGGCCTTGCGCAGGGCTCGTGAAGAGAGGTCGACGTTGCGACGATGCCGTGCTGCACGCGAGCCTGCCTTGGCTGCGCCGCTGTGCGTTGGCGTTGTGGCGGAACCGGTGCGGTCCGCTGCGTGGATACCCATAGCCATTGCCTAACCCCTCATCCTGGAAGGTAGATCGTTGGTGCAGATCAAGGCAGTTCAGTGGCGTCCTGGACTCGATTGGGCTTTTGGTTCTGTAGCCAGAGGGCATCTAACGATACCGGCTACAGGACTCGGCGTTGTTATGTGGGCCGCCGCCAAGCGAGCTACTTCACAGTCACAGTCACGTTCGCTGTTACAGGTGCAAAGGCTGCGCCAATTTTCTTGCAGTTACGTGAATGCTGGGCGAGGTAGGCGTAAGTTTTTGGCTGAATGGTGGCTATTTTTTGGAAAAGCTATTGTTAACAATTGGTTATACATCGCCTGTTTTTTGACGTTATTTCTTTCTGGAATTTATGTGATAGCAGAGAGGAATTACGGAGCCATCGGCTGGCCGCTGCGGGCGACTATTTTGGGGCGTTAGCGGTCGTTCGAGCAGGGTTGGGCACTGGCTTGGCGCAAAGCCAGGGCTTGTGGTTAATCCCGTTTTGCCATCCTCTGCTCCATTGCTCGCCACGCCACTCAATGCCTGTGCACGCCAGGCAAATCGCTAGATTGAAGCCAGGCTGTAGGCTTCCTTTAAGTCGCCAAGTGACTACACTGCAAGGCATAACAAAAATGATGTGCCACCCCACTGGCCGTTAGTGGAGACAGCATTCCGTGCATCTGAACCGGGCATTAAATATCCTGGTCGCTGTTTTAGTTGCCTGTCTGAGTCTCAGGGCTTTGGCGCAACCTGAGCCGATTGAGATCACTGCAGCACCCGACATCCAGGCCCACTTCCAGTTCTGGCAGGACGCCAGCGGCGAAGCCTTGATCGATCAGGTGCTTACCCTGCCCGATGAGCGCTGGGAGGCTGTGCCCAACGGTAGTGCCACTTTCGGTCTCACCCAGTCCGCTTACTGGATCCGTTTTACCCTTAGCAATCAGACGCAGCTCAATCAGAACCTGATTGCCGAACTGGTCTATCCCCAGTTGGACGACGTGATCTTTTACCTGTTCGAAGACGGCGCCCTGGTAAAAGAGCTGAAGACGGGTGACAGCCGGCCTTTTTATCCACGTGACGTGGATCACCCGAGCATGTTGTCACGTGTTTCCCTGGCTCCAGGGGAAATGAAAAGCGTTTTTGTACGGGTCGCCACGGGCGGTTCGATGATCGTGCCGCTGCGTATCTGGCGTGAGCAGGCGTTTTATGAAACCGCCGCCCATGAGCTGAAACTGCAGTTTTTCTACTACGGCTGCATCTTCGTCATCATCCTCATCAACCTGGCGGTGTACCTGAGTCTGCGCGAGAAGTTGTATCTCTACTACGCGCTGGCGCTATTGGGCTACTTGCTGTTTTTCGCCTCGATCAAAGGCTTCAGCTTCCAGCACCTCTATCCGTATGTGCCGCTGCTGCATGCCAAGGCGCTACTCGTGTCGATACCCGGCCTGGCGCTGTTCTCGCTGCTGTTCTGCCGGGAGTTTCTGAACACCAGAGTCAACACCCCGCGCCTGGATAAAGCGCTGATCGGGATGATGCTGTTCGAATTGCTGTTTCTGCTCTCGTCGCCTTTTCTCGACTATCACGTGGGCATCCAGCTGGCATCGTTTTCAGCCCTGTTCTTTTTTTCGCTACTGCTCGTCGCCGGCCCCGTTGCCTGGATGGCCGGGGTGCGCGCCGGAGCATTTTTCACCCTGGCCTGGAGCCCTCTGACGATCGGCGTGCTGGCAACTGCGGGGAGAGCGTTAGGCATCTTCCCCGAGAACTTCTTCACCGAGTACGCGATGCAGATCGGTTCTGGACTCGAGGCATTTATCCTGACCCTGGCCCTGGCGGATCGGCTGTACCGTGAGCGCGAAGACAAGATCACCGCCCAGGCCGCCAGCCTGCAGGAGGCCCAGTCGCGCAATGTCGCGCAGAACCTGCTCACCGAAGCCCTGACGCACGACCCCGTGACCGGCCTGCCCAACCACAACCGTTTTGTCTGGATGGTCGATCAGCAACTGCAGCAGGCCCCTCACGGCCGTTATATGGTGGGTTTGGCGCGTATTACGCGTCTGGATGAAATCAACCGCACGCTTGGCCTGGCCAGGAGTGAATGGATAATGAAGCGAGTGGCCGAGCAAATGGTTGAGCTGGCAGCCGGCCTACCCTTTATTCAAGCCATTTGCGACGCTCAGGGGCGTGAGGAGCGGGTTTACCATCTATCGGGCGACTGTTTCTGTTTGCTGGTGGATGTGGATAAAGCGGGGAAGGATTTCTCGGCCCTCAACGCCGCGCTAAGACGTTTGGCCGAGCCCATCTGGTTGGACCACCTGGCGATTGAGCTGCACCCGCGCTTTGGCGCGGCCAGTTATCCCGAGCATGGTCGCTCCGCTGCCGAGCTGATCCGCAACGCGCATGTGGGCATGGAAATCGCGCCGCGGGACGGCAACGAAACCGGCATCTATTCCCCACAGCGCGATATTTACAACGAGAGTCGACTGACCTTGATGGCGGACCTGCGCAAGGCCTTGCAGCAGAACCAGACCATGCTCTATTACCAGCCCAAACAGGATCTCGAGACTGGCCATATTGTTGGCGTGGAGGCGTTGATTCGTTGGCACCATGCTGAGCGCGGCTGGGTAAACCCGGTCGAGTTCATCCCCCTGGCGGAAGAAACGGGAGTCATCACTCAGCTGACCCGCTGGGTCATCGCCCAGGCCGCGAAAGATTTGGCCGACTTGCACCAGGACAATCCGGAGTTGACCGTCGCCATCAATATTTCGGCGCGCGACCTCGAATCCAAAGAGCTGCAGGGCGAACTGCACTTGGCTCTGCAGCAGAATGGTCTGCAGGCGTGCTCGGTAACCCTGGAAATCACCGAAACCGCCGCCATGCTCGATCCTGCGCGCAGCCTGCAGGCGTTGAATGTCCTGGCCGCACTGGGGCATCAGATATCCATTGATGATTTTGGTAGCGGCTATTCCTCTCTGTCCTACCTCAAACAGCTGCCGGCCTCGGAGTTGAAGCTGGATCGATCGCTGATTAACGATATCTGCAGCAGCGAAAGCGCCGACGTGATTGTGTCGACTGCCATTCAGATGGCCCGCAGCCTCGGTTACCGGGTCGTGGGCGAGGGCATTGAGAGCGCCGAGATAGCTGGCCGATTGAAGGCAAAGGGCTGCCACTTGCTGCAGGGTTACTGGCTCTGCAAGCCGAAACCGATCACTGAACTCAAGCAATGGTTGAGAAACTACGAGGCAGAAGAACGCGTTGCTCGTGCTCAACCGCTGTAACTCAGGATTGCTTGATTTCGGGTCGTGCCACCCCGGCAGTTTGATGGGGAGTGCCTTGTTCAATCCATCCTGCGAGCGGGTCGCTGTGCTGGGCGTCGTCCGGCTAGAGGCTATTGCGGCGCGGGCATTGCACCCGCGGCACTTTTCAGGCCTGGGTCTTCGGCCGCCAGGCGCAGTAGCCGGGACGCGGACCCACGCGCGGGTGGTTGCGACAGGTGTCCGGGCGTTTTTCGTAGATGGTGCACAGGCGCGACTTGCGATCCAGGTACATGCAGTCGTTGTTGCTCATGCGGGTCAGGGTGAAGATCCCCGACTTGGCGTTGAAGCGCTCGATCATGCCGTCTTTCTGCAGGCGCTTGGCGATGTTCTTCGGCGGCTCTCCACGCTCGAACTCGTCGACCAGGCCGATGCGGATCAGGTCGACGATGCGCACTTCCACCGGCATGGTGCAGCAGGTCGACATGCAGCTGGTGCACATATCCCTGTTGTACTTGCTCCAGGTTTCCAGGCGGTCGATTTCCGCGGCGGCGATCAGTTGAGGTTTCATCGGCAGGGTCACAGGCGCGCTAGCGCACAAGGTTGGGCGCGCGATGATAACGGGCGTGGCGAATTTGTGAACCCTTTCCTGCCGGGCGGCCGTGTAAGTCATGGCTTACAGGCTGTGCTGGCAATCGCGGCTGGTGGCGGTTCGAACAGCTGTTTAATCTGCCCACCAAGGACGACGCGCAGGAAGCGCAGCAAAACAACACGGATTCGTAGGATTGCTTGCCAGGATGGCGAGTCGACCAAGGAAGTCAGGTACCAGTCTGCAGAACCCCGCGCTAGCGGGGTTTTTCTTTTTCTGCGTCCCGGTTTTTTACCGGCCTGCCGGGCGCACCGCTTATCCGCTCAGCCCAACCCATCCAGCAACTGACGCAGGGCGCTCGGCGCCAGGCCGGTCCAGCGCTTGAACGAGCGGCGGAAGTTGGTGGCGTCGTGGAACTGCAGGTAGCTCGCCACCTCCTCGTTGCTGTAGCCCTTGACCCGATACAGGTACAGCGCCATGTGCTTGCGCGCCAGGTCTAGCTGTTCCTGGAAGTGGCTGTCGTGCTTCTGCAGCTTGCGCTTGAGGGTCGAGGGGCTCATGCCGAAGGCCAGGGCCACGCCCTCCAGCTGCAGCGGCTCGCGGATATGCGCGAGCAGGTGGCCATACAGGCGGTCGAGCAGGCTGGCGCGAAAGCCCAGTGCCGCCAGCTGGCGTTCGCTGTCCTGCTGCGCCACCTGGCCGGCGATGGCCGAGGCGCCCGGCCAGGGCCGGTGCAGGTATTCACGGGGAATGCTCAGCACATCCACCGGCGCGGCGAACTGCACGTTCTCGCCCAGGTGCACCCAGTATTGCTCGACGTAGCGCGGCTGCGCATGGCTGAAGCTCGCGCGCCAGGGCAGGCGCTCGCCGGCCAGCCAGCGGCTCATGCCGACTAGCGCGGTCATGCTTGCCTCCAGCAGGAAGCGTTGCTGGGCGCCGGCGCCGCAGCTGTCCAGCCAGTAGATATGCGCGTGGCCTTCATCCAGCAGCAGGCGCGGGCTGAGCAGCGGGCTGAGCAGGGCACGCTGGCGGCCAAGGATCTCCAGCGCCTGCTGCAGGTTCGCCGCCTGCTGCAGGGCATGGCTGGCGGCGCCGTAGTGGCCGGGCAGCAGGCGCTGGCCGAACAGGAAGCTGCTGTCGTCGGCATCCAGTAGGCGCCGGCTGTTGTCGATCAGGCAGAGGAACTGCTGTGGGCTGAGGCGCGCCTGGCCGCTGAGGATGTCCTCGTGGAACAGGCCGCTGCCGCGCAGCAGGCGGTGGCTGTCGATCCCGCGCGACAGGGCGAGGTCGAGCAGCACTGCTGGTTGCCAGTGGCCGGGGATGAAGCGGCTGTCGCGCTCGTACCAATCGGTCTTCAGGGTCATGGGCGCGGTCTCAGGCGCTGCAGGCGTAGGGTGGCTGCTTGGCCTTGGCCAGCGCCAGGTTGAGGCGCTGCAGCAGGCTCTGCGCATCGTCCTGCAGGGCCATCACCGAGGCGGTCGTGGCGCGTAGCTGCAGGCGCTCGCCGTGCTGGCTGGTTTTGTGCGCCAGGTGCGCCACTGCCGCCTGCAGTTCCTCGGCCAGCTGGCGCGCCTGGCGCTCGCCTGTATTGGGCAGCAGTACGACGAAGCGGTCGCCGGCCAGGCGGCAGAGCAGATCCTGGCGGCGCAGGTTGAGCAGCAGCAGCTGGGTCAGCACCTGCAGCACGCGGTCGCCCTCGGCGTGGCCGTACAGGCGGTTGATCGCGCTGAAGTCATCCAGGTCGACGATCACCAGCGACAGCGCCTGTTGCTCATCACGGGCCAGGGCCAGGCTCTGTTCCAGTTGCAGGCGCAGGTAGTCGGCGGCGCCCAGTGGGGTGAGCTTGTCGAACAGGCGGTGCTCGCGGAACAGCCGTTCGCGCTTCTCCATCTGCGCACTGATCGCCAATTGTTCGTGGTGCCAGTGGTACAGGCCGAAGGTCAGCAGGATCAGGCCGAGCGGCATCGGCGCCGACTCCAGCCAGTTGTCCCAGCCGATCGCATCGGGGATCTGGATGAACTCGTCGAGCGCATCCACCCACCAGGAGAAGAACACCAGGCCCAGACCCAGGGCAAGGAAGTTGGTCACCCGCCCGGCCGGCCGGCTCTTCAGCACCAGGCCGAGCCAGACCAGGCACAGCAGCGCCGAGCCGCCTTCGCCGAGGATATCCAGCCACACCCACTGGGCTGCTGGTTTTAGGTCGCCGGCGGCCAGGTGCAGGAGTAGGCCGAGGTTGGCCGCCAGCAGCAGGCCGGCGAGTTTCAGGCGGTGCAGTTTGAACAGGGAAGGCATGGCCGCACAGGCTCCGCGAAACGGTGGTCGCGGCCAGCAGAACAGAGCCATGTGACGGAATGGTTGCAGCGGGGGGAGGTCGGATCGGCTCAGGTGAGTTGCGGGCAAATCTGCTGTTGCTGCGAACGTAGGGTGCGCCGTGCGCACCAAGGCCTCGTGCGGGTGGGTGGTGCGCACGGCGCACCCTACGCGTGCTGGGTCATTTCAGCCCAGAGTCGTCGGCAAACCCCGCTAAACCCCCGTGATTTGGGGCCTGCGCCACGGGCCTGTCATGGAACCGTCATGCCGCACTCCTAGCTTGCGCCCCAAGTCGCCGGACATCGCTTCCGGCCAGAACGGTTTCTTGGGGAGATCAGCATGCACAAGCGTCGTCTTACTGCCCGCCGGGCAGGGTTTCGCATCAGCGCCCTGGCGCTGGCCATCGCTACCACACCGCTGTGGGCGGCCGATGAAGCAGCCGTGGAGCACGTCAATGTGGTCGGTCAGGCCGCCAGCATGGACCTTTCGTTGAAGGAGCAGCGCCGCTCCGACAGCGTGGAAAGCGTGGTGCACGCCGACGGCGTGGCCCAGTTGCCGGACGAGAACGCCGCCGAGGCGCTGCAGCGCCTGCCGGGCGTGTCGGTCGAGCGCGACCAGGGTGAAGGCCGCTTCGTCAGCGTGCGTGGCCTCGGCCCGGACCTCAACAGCGTAAGCATCAACGGCACTCTGGTGCCTTCGCCGGAGAGCGACCGCCGCGCCGTGGCCCTCGACGTGCTGCCGGCCGAGCTGGTGCAGTCGCTGACCGTGGTCAAGACCCTGACCCCGGACATGGACGCCAACTCCCTGGGTGGCAGCATCGAGGTGGAAAGCCTCTCGGCCTTCGACCACAAGGGCCTGTTCTATACCGGCAGCACGGAAGCCAGCTACGACGACAACACCGGCGAGACCAGTCCGAAATTCTCCGGCGCGGTCAGCGACCGTTTCAGCCTCGGCGATGGCACCGACAACTTTGGTGTGGCCGCAGCCCTGAGCTGGCAGGAACGCGACTTCGGCTCGGACAACGTGGAAACCGGCGGCGCCTGGGACTTCGAGGACGGCGCCCGGCTGGAAGAGCTGGAGCTGCGCGACTACGAGATCACCCGTGAGCGCAGCGGCCTGGGTCTGAACTTCGACTACCAGGCCGATGACTACAGCAGCTACTACCTGCGCACCCTCTACAGCCGCTTCAAGGACAGCGAGACGCGCAACGCCGCCGGCGTCGAATTCGCCGATGCCCAGCTGCCGGGCGAGAGCGGTGATGCCGAAGGCTGGCGTGAGCTGAAGGACCGCGAGGAGACCCAGGAGATCCAGTCCTATGTGCTCGGTGGCGAGCGCCTGATGGGCCAGTGGACCCTCAATGCCCAGGCGGGCTATAGCGAGTCCAGCCAGGATACGCCGGGGCACATTGCCGGCGCGGTGTTCGAAGGCAACGACGACTTCACCGATGTCGGCTTCAACGACAGCAAGAAGCCGCACCTGAATATCGGCAGCGCATTCTCCGACCCGGCCAGCTTCAGTCTCGACGAAGTGGAGTGGGCCGAAGAGAACACCACCGACACCGAGAAGAACATCAAGCTCGACCTGGCCCGCGACTACGAGCTGGCCGGCCACGCCGCCCAGGCCAAGTTCGGCGGCAAGCTCAGCCGCCGCGACAAGGACAACGACACCCAGATCTGGACCTACGAAGACTTCGGTGATTTCGGTTTCAGCGACGAGCAGCTGAGCATGCAGAACTTCACCAAGGGCGAAGTCGACTACGGCCTGGGTAACTTCGGCCCTGGCCTGTCCGCCGACAACATCGAGAGCCTGCTCGGCGGCCTGGATCGCGGCGAGTTCTTCAACGAGGAAGAGTCGCGGGTCAACGACTTCGACATGAGCGAAGACATCAATGCGGCCTACCTGATGAACACCGTCGATATCGACGACCTGCGCATCATCGCCGGCCTGCGCTACGAAGGCACCGAGTTCACGGCCAAGGGCACCGGCATCCGCGACGGCGAGTTCGAATCGATCGAAGCCGACAGCGATTACGATCACTGGCTGCCCGGCCTGCATGCGCGCTACCAGCTGGACCCGGACACCCAGCTGCGCGCCGCCTGGACCAACAGCGTGGTGCGGCCGACCTTCGGCCAGTTGGCGCCGGGCTTCGTCATCGACGGTGACGAGGCCAGCTTCGGCAACCCGACCCTCGACCCGTTGGAGTCGAGCAACTTCGACCTCGGCATCGAGCACTACCTGGGCCGCGCCGGCGTGGTCTCGGCCTTCGTGTTCTACAAGGACATCGAAAACTTCGTCTACAACGCCGACCTGGCCGGCACCGGCGAGTGGCTCGACTTCGACGAGGCCAACACCTTCGCCAATGGCGACAACGCCGACCTGTACGGTCTTGAGCTGGCCTACTCGCAGAAGTTCGACTGGCTGCCGGCACCGTGGAACGGCCTGCTGCTGGGCGCCAACGCCACCTTCAGCCGCTCCGACGCCAGTATTAGCGGCTTCGACGCCGATAGCGGCACGTTCCGCGAGCGCGACATCGACCTGCCCAACCAGTCCGAGACGGTCGGCAACCTGATGCTTGGCTGGGAAGACGACAAGCTCAGCCTGCGCCTGTCGGCCAACTACAAGTCGGAATACCTCTACGAAGTGGCGAGCATCACCGATAAGGCCCACGACCTCTATGTGGACGACCAGACCTTCGTCGACTTCAGCGCCGGCTACTTCCTGACCAAGGGCCTGCAGCTCAAGTTCGAGGCGCAGAACCTCACCGACGAGAGCTACTACGTCTACACCGGCCGCCGCGGCTACAACGCCCAGTACGAGGAATACGGCCCGACTTACAAGCTCGGTCTGACTTACACCAACCTCTGATTAAAACGACCTGCTGCACGTCGGCCTACAGGCCCTGCGTCAGCTCGAGAGGTGCGCGGTCAGCCCCCTCTCCCGTTTGCGGGAGAGGGCGGGGGGAGAGGGCAGGCGCTGCCCCTTGCCCGAGCCGTTACTGCGCCCACCCGCTTTGCTACAAGGACATCCCACCGAATGAATCCGCTGTTCACCCGTACTCTGCTGCTCGCCAGCCTGGCCCTGGCCGGTTGCGACCAGCTGCCACCGCTGGCTTCCGCCGCCAGCCCGAGCCTGGCCCTCAGCCCCTGGGGCGCCTCGGCCAAGGTCAAGGCCGAAGACCTGCGCTTCGTCCCTGCCGAGCTGAGTGGTGGCGCCGATCTGCGTATCGCCGCCAGCGAGCGCAACGGCCTGCTTCTGCTCGATCAGGACGGCGCCGAGCTGGCGCGCCTGCCCGGTTCCTATTCCGGCCTGGACAGCCGCCGCGCCGGCCAGCAACTGATAGTCGCCAGCCTGGACAACGCCACCCAGCAGGCCGCCCTGGTCAGCCTGGACACCGCCGGTAAGCAGTGGAGCCGCCCGCAGCTGCTGCCGATGCGTGACTACGCCATCAGCGGCCTGTGCCTGTACCGCGACGACGCAGCCAACCTCTACCTGTTCCTGATCGGCGAAGACGGCCAGGGCGAGCAGTGGCTGGTCGGCGCCGGCAATCAGCTGAACGCCGAAGCCCAGCGTGTGCGCGGCCTGCCGCTGCCGCCGCAGGCCGAGTACTGCCAGGCCGACGACGCCGGCAACCGGCTGTTCGTCAACGAGGAGAACGTCGGCCTGTGGGCCTACCCGGCCCATCCGGAAGCCGACGCCAGCCGGGTGCCGGTGGATATCCGCGCGCCGTTCGGCACCCTCAAGGACAGCGCTGGGGCCATGGCCAGCGTGCCCGGCGGCCTGCTGGCGCTGGACCCCGGTGCCGCCGAGCTGCACCTCTACCAGCAGCAGGACGAAGCCTGGCAGCACGTCTCCAGCCTGCCGCTGAAAGGCCTGGAGGAACCCGAGCGCCTAGCCGTGCGCAGCAGCGAAAAGGGTCTTGAACTACTGGTGCAGGACGACGGCGCCGGGCGTATCTACCAGGGCCAGCTGAACTGGCAGCCGGCGACCATCGAGCTACCGCCGGTGCTGGCGCATATCCCCGCCCTGCGCCAGAGCGAGCCGGTCGGCCGCCACGGCGACGCCGCCGATGATCCGGCGATCTGGGTGCATCCGCAGCAGCCGGCACTGTCGCGCGTGCTCGGCACCAACAAGAAGCAGGGCCTGCTGGCCTACGACCTGGACGGCAAGCTGCTGCAGGAGCTGCCGGTCGGCCGCCTGAACAACGTTGATGTGCGCGCCGGTTTCGAACTCGGCGGCACCACGGTGGACCTGGCCGTGGCCAGCAACCGCGACCATGACAGCATCCACTTGTTCGCCATCGACCGGGCGAGCGGCGCGCTGCGCGAAGCCGGCGAGATCCGCACGCCGATCAAGGAGATCTACGGCATCTGCCTGTTCCAGCCGGCGCCCGGCGAGCTGTATGCCTTTGCCAACGGCAAGGACGGCAGCTTCCTGCAGTACCGCCTGGACGGCGCCAGCGGCGAGATCAAGGGTGAGCTGGTACGGCGTTTCGCGGTGGCCAGCCAGCCCGAGGGCTGCGTCGCCGACGACCAGCGCCAGCGCCTGTTCCTCGGCGAGGAAGACGCCGGCGTGTGGGCCGTGGATGCCCGCGCCGATGCGCCGGCCGAGCTGGTCAGCGTGCTGGCGGTGGGCGAGGTGCTCAAGGCCGACGTCGAGGGCCTGGGCCTGTACCAGGCCGGCGCGCAGGACTACCTGGTGATCTCCAGCCAGGGCAACGACAGCTACGTGGTGCTGGATGCCGAACCGCCCTATGCGCTCAAGGGCGCCTTCCGCGTCGGCCTCAATGGCGCCATGGGCATTGACGGCGCCTCCGAGACCGACGGCCTGGAAGTCAGCGCCGCCAACCTCGGCGGGCCCTGGAGCGACGGCATGCTGGTGGTGCAGGACGGCCGCAAGCGCATGCCCGAGCAGACGCAGAACTTCAAGCTGGTGCCCTGGAGCGAGGTCGCCCGGGCGTTGAGCCTGGACTGATGCCGCTCTCTGTAGGAGCCAGCTTGCTGGCGATCCTCAGTGACTCCGACCGGGCACTGATCGCCAGCAAGGACTAGGCGTCCCCCTGGATCCTACAAAAAAAGCGCTGTCATCAGCCGGTAACCACAACGTAATCGAATAGCACTTAACCCCCTCTCCCCTCGGGAGAGGGTTGGGGTGAGGGGTCGCCAGCCCGACTCCTCACCATGCACAGGAGCCCCACCATGCACCCCACTCTCGAACAGATGACCGTCTGGAGCCTGATCGGCGACGCCAGCCTGCTGGTCAAGCTGGTCATGCTCACCCTGCTCGGCGCCTCGCTGGCCAGCTGGTACCTGATCATCCAGCGCAGCCTGCTGCTGGGTCGTAGCGAACGGTTGCTGAAGGATTTCCAGAAGCGCTTCCGCCAGCAGGGCGACCTTGCCGCGCTGTACCGCGAAGGCAGCGACAACATCGACAGCGATGCCGCCCTGGAGCAGATCTTCCGCGCCGGCTACACCGAGTTCGCCCATCTCAAACGCGAGCCCGGTATCAGCGGCGAGGCGGTGAGCGACGGGGTCGAGCGCAGCCTGCTGGTGGCCATCGCCGAGCAGGAAGAACGCCTGGAAAAGGGCCTGCCGTTCCTCGCCACGGTCGGCTCGGTCAGCCCCTATATCGGCCTGTTCGGCACCGTGTGGGGGATCATGAATTCCTTTATCGGCCTGTCCCAGGTGCAGCAAGCGACCCTCAGCACCGTGGCCCCGGGCATCGCCGAGGCGCTGATCGCCACCGCCATCGGCCTGTTCGCGGCGATTCCCGCGGTGATCGCCTACAACCGCTTCGCCGCCCGCGTGGCCACCCTCAGCACGCGCTTCTACGCCTTCGGCAACGAACTGCAGGCTCGCCTGCATCGCAAGCTGCAGGCCGCGCCGGGCATCGCCCAGGCCGCCTGAGGAGAACCCCATGCGCAAGCCGCAGAACAAGCACGGCCCCAAGGCCGAGATGAACGTGGTGCCCTACATCGACGTGATGCTGGTGCTGCTGGTGATCTTCATGGTCACCGCGCCCATGCTGACTCAGGGGGTCAAGGTCGAGCTGCCCAAGGTCGCCGCCGAAGCGCTGCCGACCGATAGCCAGCAGCGGGTACTGACCCTCTCGGTCAAGGTCGATGGCAGCTACTACTGGAACCTCGGCAGCGAGCTGGACACCCAGAGCCAGACCGACAGCGCGGTGAACCTGGAGGAGATGCGCAGCAAGGTCGGCGCGCTGATCGCCGCCCATGGTGACACCCAGGTGTATATCCGTGCCGACGGCGGCGCCGACTACGCCACGGTGGTGGCCGGCATGGCCGCGCTGCAGCAGGGCGGGGTGAGCAACCTCGGCCTGATCACCGAGGCGCCGCAATGAGCAGCGCGCTGATGCCCGCGCCCAGCCTGGTCCTGCCGGCGCTGCCGAGCCGCGCCTGGCTGCGCAATGCCGGCGCGGCCGTGGTTGCTGTCGGCCTGCATGGGCTGGTGCTGGGCCTGCTGCTCAGCCAGTGGCCGAGTGATAGGCCCGAGCCACCCCAGGTGCGCACCCTGACCACCCGCCTGATCAGCCTGGCGCCGCCGGCCCCACCCGTGCCGCCGCAGCCTGAAGTGGTTGCTGCGCCACCGGTGCCGCTGGAGCCGGTCAAGCCGGTCAAGCCGGTTGAGGCGCCCAAGCCCGATCCGCGTCTGCAACAGCAGAAGCTGGAGCAGGCTGCCCTGGCGCGTAAGCGGGTCGAGGAGCAGAAGCGCGAAGAACAACGCCAGGAACAGCAGCGTATCGAGCAGCAACGGCTGGAGCAGCTGCGTCGCGAAGCCGAGGCACAAGCCCAGCAGCAACGTCTGGCCGAACAGCAGACCCAGGCCGCCGAACGTGCCCGTCAGGCCGAAGCCGCTGCGGCCGCCAGCCGCCAGTACTTGCCGATTGCCAAGGACGCCCCGGACTACCCGGAGCGCGCGCTCGACAAAGGCATCCAGGGCGACTGCACCGTTAGCTACCGGGTCAACCCGCAAGGCCGGGTGGAGAACCCGCAGGTGGTCGGCGACTGCCACCCGCTGTTCATTCGCCCGTCACTTTCCGCCGCTAAAAGCTTCCGCTACCAGCCACGCATCGTCGATGGCCAGGCGGTGGCCGTTGAAGGGGTGAAGAACACCTTCCACTACCGCATCGAATAAACCCCCGCCCTCTCTTGTAGGAGCCAGCTTGCTGGCGATCCGCGTCACCAGGCCCGTGATCGCCAGCAAGCTGGCTCCTACAGAAGTAGGGCAGGGCCGTAGCCGGATGCAATCCGGGACAACCCCCACACAAATCCATCGAGACCCCGTGATGAGCCACGAGCACAGCCACTTCCACGCCAGCCTGGAAGCCCACGACGACATCACCATCAACCCCAGCGCCAACCCGCCGCTGGCCGAGCTGATCAACCCGGCGCGGCGCAATGTGCTCAAGGGCGGTCTGAGCCTCGCCGCCCTCGGCTTCTTCGCCGGCGGCATCAGCGGCTGCAGCAAGGCCGGCGCCAGCCCGCTGCTCAACTTCCGTGGTGTGCCGGTGCAGATCGACCCGCAGTTCGACCGCGTGCTGGTGGCCGAGGGCTACCGCGCCGTACCGTTCTTTTCCTGGGGTGACCCGGTGGAAGCCGGCGCGCCGGCCTGGAACCCGGACGCCAGCGACGACTGGCAGGCCCAGCTCAAGCAGGCCGGTGACAACCACGACGGCATGGACTTCTTCGCCTTCGCCGGCGAAACCGAGCGTGGCCTGCTGGTGATGAACCACGAATACGTCAACCCGCCGCTGCACCCGTCCGGGCAGATCGACCAGTCAAAACCGCGCCCCTTAGCTGAGGTGCGCAAGGAGCAGGCCGCCCACGGCGTCTCGGTAATCGAGGTGAAGAAGGGCGCCGATGGCCAGTGGCAGCGGGTCATGGATTCGCCCTATAACCGCCGCATCAGCATGCTCACGCCGATGCGTATTGCCGGCCCACTGGCCGGGCTCGATGCGATGAAGACCGCCAGCGACCCCAGCGGTCTGGAGGTGTTCGGTACCCTGAACAACTGCGCCACCGGCGTCACGCCCTGGGGCACCTTCCTCACCTGCGAGGAGAACTGGCACAACTACTTTATCAACCGCGACCAGGCCGACTACGAGAGCCGCGTGTCGCACAAGCGCTATGGTCTGGCCAAGGAAGGCACGAGCAAGAACTACGCCTGGGAAACCGCCGACCCGCGCTTCGACGCTACGCCCTATGCCGAACAGGCCCACGGCGGCCACGTCAACGAGCCGCACCGCTTCGGCTGGGTGGTCGAGATCGACCCGTTCGACCCCAAGGCGCAGCCGATCAAGCGCACCGCCTTCGGCCGCATCGGTCGTGAGTGCGCGGCGCTCAGCCTGGGCACGGACGGACGCATGGCCTTCTACTCCGGCGACGACGCCAAGGGCGAGTACGTCTATAAGTTCGTCCCCACCGGGCGCTACGATGCAGCCAACCCCAAGGCCAATCGCGATTTGCTGGATCAGGGCACGCTGTATGTCGCGCGTTTCGACGCCGATGGCAGCGGCCAGTGGCTGGCCCTGGTGCATGGGCAGAACGGTTTGACGGCGGACAACGGTTTCGCCGACCAGGCCGAAGTGCTGCTCAACGCCCGCGCCGCAGCCGACCGTGCTGGCGCCACGCCGATGGACCGTCCCGAGTGGGCCGCCGTGCATCCCCAGACCCGCGAGGTCTACGTGGCTCTGACCAACAACGACGGGCGTGGCGCCAAACAGCCCACCGACAAGGCCAACCCGCGTCCGCAGAACCTGCACGGGCAGATCCTGCGCTTCAACGAGAAGGACGCCGACCCGACCGCCACCAGCTTCACCTGGGAGCTGTTCCTGCTGGCCGGCGAGAACCGTGGCGCCAAGGACAAGGACGGCAAGGCCGTGCCGGTCAACCTCACCGGCACCATCAATGGCGACCTGTTCTCCTCGCCGGATGGCCTGGCCTTCGACGCCGCCGGCCGCCTGTGGATCCAGACCGACTACGACGATATCGAAGCGCCGATGCAGGCCATGGGTTGCAACCAGCTGCTTTGCGCCGACCCGGCCACCCGTGAGGTGCGCCGCTTCCTGGTCGGCCCGCGCGGCTGCGAAGTCACCGGCCTGGCCTGGAGCCCGGACGGCAAGGCCATGTGGGCGAATATCCAGCACCCTGGCCTCAGCTTCCCGGCCAGCGACGGCAAGACCCGCCCACGCTCGACCACCATGCTGATCACCAAGCTGGATGGCGGGGTGATCGGTAGCTGAGCAGGTGCATGACTTGGCCTCGGGGAGCTGTTTCTGTGGGAGCGAACTTGGCCGCGAAACGGGCAGCGCAGGGGTGTTCCTGGCTTCGCTATCGCGGTCAAGTTCGCTCCTACAAGAGTTTGCAGGACGTTGGTTCAGGGCCGGCGCGAGGCGTTTCGGCAGCGTGCTAGCACTTGCGCCAGGCCGGCGCGATAGGTGGCGGCGTCCATCTCGCAGCTGTGCTTGCTGAGGGTGTAGGCTAGCCCGAGGCGCTGTTGGGCGCGGCTAGCCAGGCGATAGAAATGGTCGCTTTCGGCGACGCATTCGAGCTGGCGCCAGGCGATACGTTGTTGCTGGCCATCCGGCGTACTAAGCAGCACGCCCTGTTCGTCGAGCGTCCATACATGCAGGCCGCGCAGCCGGGTCAGACTCCTGCTCAGTTGCCGGCGCAGGCTGCGTTCCAGGCGTGCGGCGCTGCGCTGGCGAATGCGTGCATTGCGCGGCTGGCCGGCCTGCACGGCGCGTTGCAGCCAGGGCTCGGCAACACGGCGCCACAGCAGGACTAGCAGGCCGATCACCAGCAGCGTGGCAATGGCGCTGGGCACGTCATAACGACCCTGCACCAGCAGCGGCAGCAGGGCGAGCAGCAGCACGATCAGGCTCAGGGTCAACGGTGCCAGCAGGCGTGCCTGCCAGTGCGCCAGGCGTTCGAAGCTGTGCTCATGGCGAGCCAGGCGGCTGGCAATGATGTCCTCGGTCAGTTGTTGCAGGTCGGCAGCATCCATGCTGAAACGCAGTTCCATCGGTCTTCCTTGGCGAGCATTGGGTGTGGGGCAGTGTCGCATGCTCCGTCTAGGGTATGCGCTCTGGGTTGCCGGGATTGGCACGAGCTGCGCACAGGTTGATGCAGGTCAAATCTGCGGGGCCCCAGGGGGCTAAAGTGGGAACCTCTCTTTGCTTCGCAGAGGATTTGCAGATGAACAGATCAATACGCCTGGGCAGCCTTCTTGTGCTGCTCGCAGCCGGCAGCAGCTGGGCCGCGACCGATGCCACGACCGAGCAGCAATGGCAGCAGCACATGAGCGAAATGCAGCAGATGCACTAGCGCTGGATGGCCGGCAAGACCCCGGAAGAACGGCAGAAGCTGATGCAGGAGCACCAGCAGGCCATGGGTGGCGGCATGCAGATGATGGGCGGCTGCCCCATGCACGGCGGCAAGCAGGGCATGCCAATGGGGCACGGCACGGGCATGATGCAGCTGGACACGGTGGAACAGGTGGATCAGCGTATCCAGCGCATGGAGCAGATGATCGAGCAGCTGCGCGCCCACCGGGCGATGCTGGAAAAATCCTGATCAGCCCTGTAGCGGCAGGCCACGCCGCTAAGTTTTCCTAGAGGATGGTGCATGAGTGAGCAGTACGGTGTCGGCGACGCCTCCTACCGGGCTGCGGGTGGCCTGGAGGGGTTGCGCCGGCTGGTGGACGACTTCTATCGCTATATGGACGAACTGCCGCAGGCCGCCGAGGTGCGCGCGATGCACCCCGAAAGCCTGGCGCTGGCGCGTGACAAACTGACCTGTTTTCTCAGTGGCTGGCTCGGCGGGCCCAAGCTGTTCGGCGAGAAGTACGGGCCTATCGCCATCCCCAGCTTCCATGCCCAGTGGCCGATCAGTGTTGAGCACGCCGATGCCTGGCTGAACTGCATGCAGCAAGCTATCGCCGCACAGGACTACGCGCCCGATTTCGCCGACTACCTACTGACCCAGCTGCGCGTGCCGGCCCAGCGCATCGTTCAAGCCAGTGCCGCGCGCCACGGCTGATCCATGCTGGCTTAGAACCTGTCTACGATCTCGCGAGCTAGAGCCGGACAAGGCAAAAACAGCCGAAGAAGCGCAGTTTACGCGCTGTAAATGAGCATTCTGAGGCTGTTTTTAACGCAGTCTGGCCGACGCGCAGCAGATCGTAAGCAGGTGCTCAGCGCGTCATTTTCTTCACGAACACCACCACGAACAGGGCCATGGTGAAGCTGCCGGCGAAGGCCTCGAAGGCGGCAATCGGGCGGGCCAGGCCGTGCGGGGTAATGTCGCCATAGCCGAGGGTAGTGAAGGTCACCACACTGAAATACAGGCAGCCGGCCAGATCCGTCAGATTGGCCAGCCAGCCGCGCTCCAGCGCCAGGCGCAGCGGCAAGTCGCCGTGGCGCACGCCGACCAGGAAGTAGAGCAGGCCGCAGACGAAGATCAGGCCCAGGGAAAACAGCACCACATTCAGCGGCTTCTCGCCGTAGCCGCTGAACAGGTCGACCAGCCAGGACAGCAGGCGCTTGCCGGAGTAGCGCGGCATCTGCAGGCGACGCATGACCATCTCGCGGTGGAAGAAGATGCCCGCCTGCTCGAACAGCCCGGCCTTCTCCAGACGCAGGCGCAGGTTGCGGTAGGTTTCCTCGGCTTCCTCGAACAGCTGGCGGGCGGCGTCGTTGTCGCCGGCGCGCTGGCGTTCGCGGCCACGCCGTTCCTGAAGCAACTGGCGATCCCAGACCACGTTGTCCAGACGCGCACCTTCCAGGCGGATGCCCAGCAGGTTGCAGTCGCGCAGGTCGGCGCAGTGCAGGTTGGCGCCGCGCAGGTCGGCCTTCATCAGCGAACTGCCGCGCAGGTCGAGGGCGAACAGGTGGGCGTTCTGCAGGTCGGCGCGGTACAGGTCGGCGTTATGTAGCTGGTAGCCGCTGCGGCTGCCGTGGTTGACCAGGTCGATCCCGCTCAGCGCGGCATGCTTGAGCTGGAAGCCCTGCATCGGCTGGCCAGTGCGTGCGCGGGTTTGCAGGGCCTCACAGAGGCTTTCGGCCTGGTGTTGGTCGGTTGCGCCAGCGCGCCATGCGTGGTCTTCGATCGGTGCCGCAGCCATGGGGCAATCCTCCGCTGTCTGCAGACAAGCCTAGCTGCACTGCACCTGGTGTATCAGCCCTTGATCTGTCTCTCCACCCACAGCGCGTAGGCGTCGATGAACTTCTGCAGGAAGCCCCGCACGCCATCGTTGAGCTTGCCCTGCTCGTCGAAGAAGCTGCCGGCACCGCCCAGATAGGCTTCCGGCTGCTGCAGCACCGGCACGTCGAGGAATACCAGGGACTGACGCAGGTGGTGGTTGGCGCCAAAGCCGCCGACCGCGCCCGGCGAGGCGCTGAGCACGGCCCCCGGTTTGCCGCTGAACACGCTCTGGCCGTAGGGCCGCGAGCCGACATCGATGGCGTTCTTCAGCGGCGCCGGCACCGAGCGGTTGTATTCCGGGGTGACGAACAGCAGCGCATCGGCACTGTTTACCTGCTGGCGGAAGCGGCTGTAGGGCAATGGCGCCGGGTTGACGTCGATGTCTTCGTTGTACAGCGGCAGGTCGCCGATCTCGACGATATCCAGCTGCAGCGAAGGTGGGGCCAGTTCGGCCAGGGCCAGCGCCAGCTTGCGGTTGATCGATGCCTTGCGCAGGCTGCCGACGAGGACGGCGACGTTATGGATTTTGCTCATGATGACTCCTTGCACGGGTCAAGAAAGGACGAGCTGGAACTATAGTGCGGCTGCCAGAGTCTGCCTGGCACGCTCTATTTCGAGCCTGTGCGCAGTGACAAGCGGTGGCTTGACCTAAGCGTTGATTGCGCAGAAATTGACCAGGTGTCGGCGCAATGCCGAGCGGTCAAACAACAGTCATCAACGGGTTGCATGCTGACCCGGACAACAACAGATTCCTTGTTTTGCCGGTTGCTGCCCTGCGCACTGGCGGCCTGTCGCTGTCGGAAAACCCTGAGGACACCGCAATGGATAGGTTTCAGTCGTTTGATCCGCGTTACCAGCTGGAGGCCGAAGAGCCTCCGGATGAGTTGATTCTGGAGGATGTGCCCGGTCGGGTGCTGATCCACGAGGAAATCCAGCTGACCTTGCAGGCCATCGAGCGCCTTGCCGGACAGCTGCGCCAGCGAACGCCGCCGGGGCGTCAGTCCAGGTTTTGACTGCGGGCGCTCTACACCGCTAGAAGCCTGTTTACGATGGCCCGTAGGGTGAGCTGTGCACACCAGAAGCCCCTGCAGGGACTGCGGTGCGCGCGGCACCCTACGGCAGGGCGTCCAGGTTCAAGCCTGGGCAGCCCTGTGCCTCGTGTGCGCGGGGCAAGATCGCAACCGGCGCTTAGCGCAGGATCATGCAGGTGGCGGTGCCGTAGGCGTAGAGGGTGCCGTCTGCATCACGGATGCTGCCTTCGGAGATGACCAAGCGCGAGCTGACGTTGATCACCTTGCCTTCGGCGCGCAGCGTGCGGTTGAAGGGGATGGCCTTGCTCATCTTCACGTTCAGCTCGATGGTGCCGTAGCTCTCGCCAGCGCCCAGGGCGGTGTGGGTGGCACAGCCGGTTACCGAGTCCAGTACGGTGGCGGCGAAGCCGCCATGCACGCCGCCCAGCGGGTTGGTGTGACGCTCGTCGGCGGTGACGGCGAAGACCACGCGGTTGGCCTCCACCGTCTCGACTTCCATGGGCATGGTCTTGGCGATACCGGGCTTGGGGAAGTGCCCGGCGGCGAAGGCTTGCATGATTTCCAGGCCGGTCATCTGTTGCGGATTCATCACGGTTTTCCTCTGGGAATGGTTTGCCGCTCAGGCGGCGCGGCGATTGGTATGCAGCTGTTCGAACCAGCCCAGCGCCTCGTCCCACAGTGGCGTGGCGCTGCTGCGGAAGTAGCCCATATGGCCAATGGCGCCGAGGCCTTCGGCCTGCGAGTCGATGGTGCGGGCCTGATAGGGCGCGGCGCTGTAGGCGGCCATGAAGGAGTCACGCGAGCTGGGTGGCGCCCACAGGTCGTCGAGGGTGTTGGCGGCGACGATCGGCGTGCGCACGTTGGCGAACTGCGCGGCTAGATGGCCTTGCTCGGGGTCGTCGAAGAAATAGCGCGGGTAGCGGCACCAGCGTTTCCACTGTTGGTACACGCCCAGCGGCAGGTCTTCGCCCATGCCCAGCTTGCTCCAGGCCAGGTAGCCCTTGCGCATCACGATCAACGGGCCGACCAGGTTCCACATCAGCTGTACGCGCACGCGTTCGGCACGCGGCATCCAGCCGTGCCAGCCGGCCCCGGTGCCGAAGGTATAGAACCCGGCGACCCGTTCGTGCCCCGGCAGCAGGCCGAAGGCATGGCCGCCGAAGGAGTGACCGACCATGTAGGTGGGCAGGTCGTCGCCGTGCAGGTGATCGAGGGCGGCGGCCAGGTCATGGGTGGCCCAGTCCAGGTAGCGCATATCGAAGCCACGCAGCTGCGCCGGTTTGGACTGGCCGATGCCGCGATAGTCGACGCTCAGGGTGCTGTAGCCGCGCTGCGCAGCGTACTCGGCGAAACGCCGGTAGAAGCCCTGCGGTACGCCGGTGGCGCCGCCGATCAGCAGGCGCGCGCGCGGCTGTGGCGCGTGATACAGGGTGGCGCGCAGCGGGTAGCCGTCGCGGGCGCTGAGCTGCAGTTCTTCACGAAGGATGTTCGGGCTTTCACTGGTCATGGCGGGTCTCCCGCGGGTAGTCACGCAGTAGCTGGAAAAGCGCCGCACTGGCGCGTTGCAAGGGCTCGCTGCTGCCGGCCACTCGGGCCTGCAGCAAGCCGCCTTCATAGAGCGAGATAAACAGGTTGGCGAAGCTGTCGGCGCTGTCGGCGCTGAAGCCGACGCCCTGCAACTGGGTTGCCAGGGCCTGGCGCAGGCGGGTGAAACAGCCGGCCAGGGCGGCGCGGATCTCGACATCCTCCGGGCCGCTTTCCAGGGCCACGGTGGCCAGCGGGCAGCCGCGCTCGAAGCGACTGCCTTCGAGCTGCTGCAGGGTGTTGTCGAGCCAGCGCTGCATGGCCCGCAGCGGGTCCGGATGCTCGCGGAACAGCTGGGCGAAGAAGCCATCGATACGCTGGCCGATGTGCTCGATGGCCGCCACTGCCAGCTCGTTCTTGCCGCCGGGAAAGTGGTGATAGAGGCTGCCTTTGGGCGCCTGGGCCTGGGCCAGCAGCTCGTTCAGGCCGGCGCCATGCAGCCCCTTGCGTTGCAGGGTATCGGCCATGGCGGCGATCAGTTTGTCGCGGGTGCTGAGGTTATGTGCGTTCATGACGCTATATGTAGACCAGTCGGTCTAGTGATGAAAAGCGTCAGATGCGCCGATTCAGCGGGCTAATCGGTCGTGATCAGTACAGCATGTGGGGGCTTAGGTCGCTTAGGGTGAGCTGTGCGCGCCGATAGGCCCGTAGTGGTGCCCGGTGTGCACGGCGTACCCTACAGGGAGTCCTCCGAAGGGCAGATGAATCTCAGGCAAAGACCGCCAGCAGATCCTCGACCAGCGCCTGCTGCGCTTCGCTGGGCTGGCGGCCACGGTGTTGGGCCAGGCGGAATTCGACGCTGAACCCCTGTTGTTCGGGCTGCACGGCTTGCAGTCGGCCGCGCGCGACCCAGGGCGCGGCGATGTGCTCGGGCAGGTAGCCGATATGCGCGCCGGACAGGATAAAAGCCAGGGTGCCCTCCACCTGCTCGCAGCGCGCGCTGCTGCTACCGGCCTGCCAGGGCTCGTCGTTGTCGAAGAAACGGTAGGGATGCAGCACGCCGTCGCAGTGCGCCAGTTCCGTGGCCTCGACCTGCCCCTGGCCGAACAACGGATGACCGCGGCCGCAGTACAGATGCTGCTGCTCGACGAACAGCCGCTGGTAGTCCAACGCCGTCTGCGCCCCGGAGAAGTAGCCGATGGCCAGTTGCAGCTGGCCTTGCAACAGGCGTCGCTCCAGTTCGGCCGGCACGGCGCTGAGCAGTTCGATCTGCACCGCCTGGTTGCGTCGGCGAAAACGGCTGATGGCTGCCGCGACCTGCTCCAGCACCTCGTCGGCAAGCGCCTCGGACAGGCCGATATGCAGCTCGCCGAGCAGCTTGTCGGCCATGCCCTGGGCTTCGCCCTTGAAGGTTTCGATGGCGCCGAACAGTTTGCGCGTGGCCGCCAGCACCTGCTCGCCCTTGGTCGTCAGACGAAAGCCGGCCTTGCCGCGCTCGCACAGGCGAAAGCCCAGGCGTGTTTCCAGCTTGGCCATCTGCGTGCTGATAGTCGACTGGCCGATCCCCAGTTCGCCCTGGGCCGCACTGAAACCGCCGCTTTCCACCACGGTGACGAACAGGCGCAGCAGTTGCAGATCGAGGTCGCGCAGTT
Source organism: Aquipseudomonas guryensis (assembly GCF_014164785.1). Classification (GTDB taxonomy): domain Bacteria; phylum Pseudomonadota; class Gammaproteobacteria; order Pseudomonadales; family Pseudomonadaceae; genus Aquipseudomonas; species Aquipseudomonas guryensis. Next base: position 1,598,579 of record NZ_JACJFN010000001.1, read on the forward strand.
GGCTGAGCATGTTGATTCCAAACATTGATGAATGGCGATGCCAGAGTAGATCACTTCGTATTTATCGGAAGCAATGCCGGGCGCAGGATGCAGCCTGTAGGAGCCAGCTTGCTGGCGATCCAGCGCACACCAGGCATCGGTGATCGCCAGCAAGCTGGCTGCTACGGAAGCCGCGCCCAGTCAGTCCAACGAGGTTGTCCACCATGCGTCTTGCTGCAAGCTTGTTCATGCTCGCCTTCGCCCTGCCGCTGCAGGCAGAGGAGAAAGTTCTCAACCTGTACAACTGGGCCGATTACGTGGCGCCCGAGGCGCTCAAGCGCTTTCAGGCCGAGACCGGCATCCGGGTCAAGTACGACACTTTCGACAGCGCCGAGGTGCTGGACGCCAAGCTGCTCACCGGCGGCAGTGGCTACGACGTCGTGTTTCCCGCCTCCAGTGGCTTGGGCCGGGCGATCCAGGCCAAAGCCGTGCAACCGGTCGGCGAATTGAGCAACGCTGGCAACCTTGACCCGGAGATGCTCGCCAAGCTGGCCTTCATCGATCCGGGCAACCGCTACGGGGTGCCCTACACCTGGGGCACTGTCGGCCTGGGCATCAACAAACAGGCGGTGCAGCAGCGCCTGCCGGGCGTGGCGCTGGATAGCCTCGACCTGCTGTTCAAGCCTGAGTACGCCGCCAAGCTCAAGGACTGCGGCATTGCCGTGCTCGATTCGCCACAGGAAGTGGTAGCCATCGCTCTCAACTACCTGGGCAAGAAACCCTACGGCGGCAACCCGGATGACCTGCAGGCGGTCAAGGCGCTGCTCGCCGAACTGCAGCCCAACCTGCGCTACGTGGCCACCGCGCGGCATATCGACGACCTGGCCAAGGGTGAGATCTGCCTGGCGCTGACCTACACCGGCGACGCCGGCATGGCCGCCGCCCGCGCCGCCGAGGCCCAGCAGCCGTTCGAGGTGCTCTACCGCATCCCCCGCGAAGGCACGCTGATCTGGTTCGACACCATGGCCATCCCGGTGGATGCGCCGCACCCCGAGGCGGCGCGGGCCTTCATCGACTACATGCTCAAGCCTGAAGCCATCGCCGAGCTGACCAACGCGCTGTACTTCGCCAACGCCAACCGTGCGGCCACCCCGCTGCTGGACGAGGCGGTGAGCGGAGACCCGGATATCTACCCGCCACGCCTGGTGCGCAAAAAACTGTTCGCCGAGCAGATCCTGCCGCTGCGCGCCCAGCGTGAGCGGACCCGCCTATGGGCCAGCTTCCGCACCCAATATTAAGGAGACCGACATGGACCAAGCCTTCGACAACGACCAGGCCATCACCCGCGACAGCCTGTACGGCACCAGCGCCGAACCCACCTACGCCGGCATCACCAGCTTTATGCGCCGCCGCTATACCCGCGATCTGCGCGGCGTGGACCTGGTGGTCAGCGGCGTGCCGTTCGACACCGCCACCACCAATCGCCCCGGCAGCCGCTTCGGCCCGCGCGCCATTCGCGCCGCCTCGATCCAGTCGGCCTGGGCCCGCCACTACCCCTGGGAGTTCGACCCGTTCGATGTGCTGGCCTGCATCGACTACGGCGACTGTAACTTCGACCATGGCACCCCGCAGGACACCCCGGCGGCCATCGAGGCCCATGCCGACAGGATTCTCGCTGCCGGCTGCGCCATGCTTACTTTGGGCGGCGACCACTTCATCAGCTACCCGCTGCTCAAGGCCCATGCGAAACAACACGGGGCACTGTCACTGATCCACTTCGACGCGCACAGCGACACCTGGCCGGACGAGGAGGGTGCGCGCATCGACCACGGCACCATGTTCTATCACGCGGCCAAGGAGGGTTTGGTCGACCCGGCGCGCTCGGTGCAGATCGGTCTGCGCACCACCAACGACGACGTGATGGGTTTCCAGGTGCTGGATGCGCGGCAGGTCAACCGCAGCACCCCGGAGCAGATCGCCGAGCTGATCCGTGCCCGCGTCGGTGACCACCCGGTGTACCTGACCTTCGACATCGACTGTCTCGACCCGGCCTTCGCCCCCGGCACTGGCACCCCGGTGTGCGGCGGCCTCTCCAGCCACCAGGCGCTGGAAATCCTGCGTGGCCTGCGCGGTATCAACCTGGTCGGCATGGACGTGGTGGAAGTCGCACCGCCCTACGACAACGCCGAAGTCACCGCCCTGGCCGGCGCCACCCTGGCCATGGAGATGATCTGCCTGTATGCCGCGCGGCATAAGTTGTAATCCGTAGGGCGGGTGAAGCCAGCGGGTTGCACCCGCCCTACGCCGGCTTCGTCTGACCATCCTGCGCGTGAATGATCTGCTGCAACTGTTCGGCCGCCGGCGACAGGCTATGCCCGGCACGGCTGACGATGCCGTAGGCCGAGCGGGCCAGGGCCGGGTCGCCGGCCAGGCGCAGGGTGACCAGTCGCCCGGCCTGCACATCGGCGGCCACCACATCCCAGGGCGCCAGGCTCAGCACATCGCTGGTCGACACCAGCTCCTTGAGCACCATGAAATTGTCGCACTGGATGCTCAGCGGATTCGCGCCATCACCCAGGCGCTGCAGCAGGCGCTCGACCTCCACCGGCATCTGCGTGCCGGCCAGGGGGAATTCGCCCAGAGCGGCTGGCATCAGCGGTTGGCGCTGGCACAACGGATGCTGCGGACGGCAGAACAGCACGCCGTGATGGCTCTGCAGTGCCGTCACCTGCAGCTGGGGATCGTCGTGGAACTCGCGAGTATCGGCGACGAACAGCTCGATCTCGTCGTCCAGCAGGCGCTCGCGCAACTGCTGCCAGTTGTCGATCAGCAGCTGCACGCGCACCTGTGGGTAATGTGCGGCGAACTGGCCGATGGCCTGCGGCACCAAGCGCGCGGCGGGGTAGGGACCGGCGCCCAGGCGCAGCTCGCCGCTACTCAGATTGCCCAGCTGGCTCACCGCATTGCTCAGCGCCCGGCTGCCGGCGAGCAGGCGGCGGGCATGTTCCAGCACCAGCTGGCCGTGGGCGGTGAGGCTGATGCCGCGGCTGTGGCGGTCGACCAGGTTGCAGCCGAGGCTGCACTCCAGCGCCTGGATGCTGCGGCTCAGCGCCGGCTGGCTGAGGTGCACGGCTTCGGCGGCACGGGCGAAGTGGCCGTGCTCGGCGAGAGCGACGAAATGGCGGAGCTGACGAAGATCGTTCATGCGCAGATTGCATCATTGTCTGATTTGGAATGCATTGGAATTATTGGCTGCCATTGGCCAATCTGCCAGCACTGCCCACCACTATGAGCGTCTGCGCATGTTTTCACGCAACCGAACTGCCACCGTGCTGCTGAGCCTGGCCTTGCCCCTGGCCAGCCATGCAGCGCTGCCCGAAGAACAGATTGCCGCTTCGATCCACCCGGAGCTGGCCGAGCACACCAAGCACTTCGTGCAGAAGGTCTACCGGGTGGCCGACAACGTCTATTCGGCGGTCGGCTGGCAGCTCGGCAACGTGGCGATGATCGAGGCGCCGGAAGGGTTGATCATCGTCGATACCGGTGAAGCGGTCAGCGAGTCGCGCAAGATCATGGCCGAGTTCCGCAAGATCAGCGACAAGCCGGTCAAGGCCGTGGTCTACACCCACTTTCACCCGGACCATATCAACGGCGTGAAGGCCTTCGTCACGGAAGAGCAGGTGCGCAGTGGCGAGGTGCAGATCATCGCCCACGAAACCCTGCTGGCCAATGTGGTGGCCCAGGGCGCGCTGGTCGGGCCGATTCTCTCGGTGCGCTCCGGCTACAGCTTCGGCGCCGGCCTGCCAGACAGTGACCGCGAGCAGATGAACGCCGGCATCGGGCCGCTGGCCAAGGTTGAGGCCTCGACCTTTATCGCGCCGACCCAAACCTTCAAGGACAAGCTCGACACCCGTATCGCCGGCCTGGACCTGCAGTTTTTGCATGTGCCCAGCGAGGCTCCGGACGAGATCACCGTCTACCTGCCGGCCAACCGCGTGCTGATCAGCGCCGAGGTGGAGCAGGGGCCGACACTGCCGAATATCCACACCCTGCGCGGCACCAAGTTCCGCGACCCGGTGGTGTGGGTCGAGAGCCTGGACAAGCTGCGCGCCTATCAGGCCGAGCACATGGTGCCGCTGCATGGTCGCCCGGTCAGCGGCCAGGCGCAGGTCGAGGAAGTGCTGCGCATGACCCGCGATGGCATCGCCTATATCCACGACCAGAGCGTGCGCTGGATGAACAAGGGCCTGACCCCGGACGAGCTGGTCGAGAAGGTCAAACTGCCGCCGCACCTGGCCGGCTACACGCCCTACCTGCGCGAGTACTACGGCACGGTGAAGCACAGCGTGCGGCAGATCTACAACGGCTACCTGGGCTGGTTTCAGGGTGACCCGGTGGCGCTCGACCCGCTGCCGCCCAAGCAGAAAGCCGAGCGCCTGATCGCCCTGATGGGCGGGCATGACAAGGTGCTGCTGGCTGCCGGCGAGGCCTATCTCAAGGGTGAACACCAGTGGGCTGCGGAGCTGGCCAGCTACGTCATCAGCCTGGACCCCGAAGATCAGCTGGCCCGCGACATCAAGGCGCGCAGCTTCCGCAAACTCGGCTACGCCAGCATGAACATCAACTGGCGCAACTGGTACCTGATGAGCGCCATGGAGCTGGAAGGCAAGTTCGACAGTGACGAGGTGCAACAGCTGGCCCAGGACATGCGCAGCGCGTTCCTCTCCCCGGACATGCTGAAGAACTTCCCGGCGAAGGTTTTCCTGCAGAACTGGATCACCCGCGTCGACCCGGACCAGGCCAATGATGTGCAGCTGACCCTGGGCTTCAGCTTCCCGGATATCAACGAGGAATGGGCGCTGGAAGTGCGCCGCGGCGTGGTGCAATTGCATCAGGGCATCCCAGCGGGCACCACGCTCAAGCTGACCCTCGACAAAAGCTACCTGGACACCGTGATGAGCGGCGAGAACGGCCTGCTCAAGGGCGCGCTGCTGGGCGATGTGAAGGTCGATGGCGATCTGCTGGAGATCAAGACCTTCCTCGGCTGCTTCGACTTCGCGGATGCGCCGATTGCTCTGACGGTGCGCTGAGCCACTGGCGCGCTCATCAAGCGGATGGCTGGCTGCCACGTCAACACCACGCGCTCTGGCCTTCACGCTCGGTGTTGCTCACTGGCCCACATGTAACGGTACGACACGCAAAGCGATAAGGATGAGCTGAGCAACCTGGCCAACGGCCCCGATCAACAGCGCTGATCGAGCGCCTGAGTGACCGGCTGAATGCGCTGGGCGGGCGCGAGGTCGGTATTGCCGACGGTCGCGAGCATCGGGGTCGGGCTTTCGCTATAACGAGCAAGGGGGTGATGGGGGCTAAGAATAGCGAAAGGCGCGCGGGTGCGGTTGGGTGTGCGGTACCTGCGCATCAGCAGCCCTGACCTGTTGGCAGAAAAGTCAGGGCTGGTGATAGGACTGGCTCAGGGGTTGTACACGTAGCCTTCGACTTTCTCGTACTTGAAGCCGTTGATGCCCGTGCTGGAGTACACGACGCTGTAGAAATGGTGCTTGGTCGTGGGGTTCCAGTAGCGGTGCAGGGCCGTCGCGTTGGGCACCTTGGCCGTGAACACGTTGGCTGCCGCGCCCGCATAGGTATAACCGAATTTGCTGTAGGAGGCGTCGTCACGACCGATGGTGTAGAAGCTGTTGGCGATGCTGGCGTTGTAGTAACGATGCAGCACGGTCGTGCCGAACGCCGCACTGCTGGGCACCTGTGCGGCGATAGCGTTGTAGCTGTACTTGTACAGGGCCATGCCGGCGTCATCGCGCTTGGTGACATACAGGTTGTCACCGGTCTTGCCGATGTAGTGGTGCAGGGCGACCTTGGTCAGCGGCTTGGTATTGAGGATTTTCCACAGATTGCCGGAGCCGGTGCCGCAGTTGGTGCTGCTGGAGGTCGCGCTAACCTCCCAGCCGCTAGGCAGGGTAGAGGCATTGCACACGCTCATCTGGCTCTGCCCTGCCGTGCTTTGCGCTTCGTACTGGGTGCGTTTGCTGCCGCTTGCCATGCCGCAATCACCTGACCCCGAGTAGCTTGTCTGGCGCGTGATGACCCAGCCGGTAGGTAGGGTGCGCGTGCAGGAGTTGAGCTTGGTTTGACCATAGCTGTTGGTGATTTGCCAGATCGTCTTGGGCGTGCCGCTGGAGCTGCCGCAGATGCCGCTGCCGGTGTAGCTACGTTCCTTGGTGTTGATCCAGCCGCTGGGTGTGGTGCGAATGCAGGTATCCAGCACGCTTTCCCCGGCCAGCCGGGTGTAGGTGTAGAGGTTGCCACCGCTGCAGGAGTTGGAGCGCTCCTGAATCTTGGTCATCACATAGCCGCTGGGTGCAGTCGAGCTGCAGGAGGTCGATGTAGTGGCGGCTTGCAGTTGGGTGCTGGAGAGGCTGATTAGTGCGGCAAGAATACAGAGGTACTTGTTCATACAGATCCTTTGCATGGGAGTCCTGGGTGGGCGGGGGATAGCCGCTCGAGTAGGGATTCTAGCCAAGGCCAGGGTGTTGCTGGATGTTTTGTTTAGCCAGGCGCCCCGGAGGCTCCGGGGCGCTGAGAGTCCGGCACCGATCAGGCGACCAGGCTGCTGCTGTCCAGGCTGGCGACGCCGATCAGCTGGATTTCGAACTCGGCATCGGCATCGGCGTCCACGCTGCCGTAGAGCATGCCCCCCTCGAAGCGCAGCTGTGCGGTGGCACTGCCCTCGGTGAAGGCGTCGGCGTTGATGAAGGCGAACGTTTCGGTCACCCCGACGGTGGTGCTGTCAGCGTCCAGTCCGGAGAAGTCGAGCAGGTCGCCCTCGGCGAACTTGAAGTCCTCGATCACGTCGCGCAGCGAGCCCAGGCCCAATTCGCTGAGGGCGTTGAAAATGAAACGGTCGAGCCCGCTGCCGCCGGTTAGTTGGTCAGCACCGCTGCCGCCGATCAGTATGTCGTTGCCCTGGCCGCCGTTGAGCTGGTCGTTGCCGGCATTGCCGCGCAGGGTGTTGGCCAGGCTGTTACCGGTGAGGCGGTCGTTGTAGTTGCTGCCCGTGAGGTTCTCGAAGTTGAGCACGGTGTCGCTGCCGGAGCTGCCCGTGGCCTGGGCACTGGTCAGGCCGAGGTTGAGGGTGATGCCGGCAGTGGCGGTGGAGTAGGACAAGGTGTCTTCGCCAGCGCCACCGTCGAGGCGGTTATTGCCGCTGCCTGCATGAATCGTGTTGTTCAGCGCATTACCGTTGCCGTTGGCGTTGCCGGTGGCCTGGATGCGCAGGTTTTCCAGGTTGGCACCGAGGTTGTAGGCGCTCAGGTAGCTGTAGACGGTGTCACTGCCGCCACTGGCTAGGTCGGCATTGGTTTCGCTGACGATATCGCCACTGTTGTCGACGTAGTAACTGTCGTTGCCGTCGCCACCGATCATGTTGTCGGCGCCGCCGCGGCCGTTGAGGATGTCGTTGCCGGTATCGCCGCTGAGTTTGTTGTTGGCGCTGTTGCCGAGCAGCTTGTCGTCGTACTTGCTGCCGCTGAGGTTCTCGAAGTTGCGCAGGGTGTCGCTGCCGGAGCCGCCCGTGGCCTGGCTGGTGGTCAGGTTCAGGTCGACGCTGACGCCTTGGCTGGCATAGCGATAGGACAGCGTGTCGTTGCCGCTACTGCCGTCGAGCACGTTGTTGCCGGCGCCGGCATAGATGACATTGTTCAGCGTATTACCACTGCCATTGGCGTTGCCAGTGGCCATGATGCGTAGGTTTTCCAGGTTGCTACCGAGGGTGTAGGCACTCAGGTAGCTGAGGACGGTGTCGCTGCCGCCGGTGGTACGGTCGGCGTTGGTCTCGCTGACCACATCGCTGGTGTGATCGACATGGTAGCTGTCGTTGCCATCGCCACCGGTCATCTGGTCGGCGCCTGCGCCGCCGTCGAGGATGTCGTTGCCCAGATCACCACTCAGTTTGTTGGCTGCCGCAGTACCGATCAGGTGGTCGTCATGCTGGCTGCCGTTGAGGTTCTCGAACGACAGCAGGGTGTCGTTGCCGGAGCCGCCGGTGTTTTGCGCACCACTCAGGGCCAGGCTGACGCTGACGCCTTGGCTGGCATAGCGATAGGACAGCGTGTCGTTGCCGCTGCTGCCATCCAGCACGTTGTCGCCGACGCCGGCGTGGATGAGGTTGTTCAGCGCATTGCCGCTGCCGTTGGCGCTGCCACTGGCCATGATGCGCAGGTTTTCCAGATTGGCGCCGAGGCTGTAGTCGGCCAGGTAGCTGAGGACGATGTCGGTACCGCCAATGGCGGCGTCGGCGTTGGCTTCACTAACGCTGTCGCCGCTGTCGTCGACATAGTAGGTGTCGTTGCCGTCACCGCCGATCATCTGGTCGGCACCGGCTCCACCGTCAAGTACGTCCTTGCCGGCGTCGCCGCCCAGCTTGTTGGCGTCAGCGTTACCGGAGAGTTTGTCGTCGTACTTGCTGCCGTAGAGATTTTCGAAGTTGCGCAGGGTATCGCTGCCGGAGCCGCCAGTGGTCTGGGCGCTGCTCAGGGCCAGGCTGGCTGTAACGCCTAGGCTGGCATAGCGATAGGAAAGGGTGTCGTTGCCGTCGCCGCCATTCAGGCTGTTGTTACCGGCGCCGGCGAAGAGGGTGTTGTCTAGCGCGTTGCCGCTGCCACTGGCGGTGCTGCTGCTCATCAGGCGCAGGGTTTCCAGGTTGGCACCGAGGCTGTAGGCGCTTAGGTAGCTGTAGATTGTGTCGCTACCGCCGAGGTTTCGGTCGGCTTCGCTCTCGCTAACCACGTCGCCGGTGTGGTCCACGTAGTAAGTGTCGTTGCCGTTGCCACCGGTCATGCGGTCGGCGCCGGCGCCACCGTTGAGCACATTATTCAGTGCGTTGCCGGTGAGTGTGTCGTTGTACTTGGAACCGGTGGCGTTCTCGATCTGCGCGCCGTAGGCAATGGCCAGGCAGTTATTGATGTAGGTGCTGCCGTTCCAGAAAGCCTTGCCAATGCTGCTGAAGCTGCCGGCGTTGAGGTTGAGGTTCACCGCACTGGCCTGGTTACTGCCATCGATGGTGTCGGTGCCGCCAGCGTCCCAGATGGTTTCGAACACACTGCTACCGGCATCCCACTTGTAGGTGTTGTTGCCGGTCTGCCAGTTCATGTTGGCGCCATACAGGTACTGGATGGCGGCGATATCCAGCAGCATTGGGCCTGTGGGCTCGAAGTAGTAGGGGTCGTTGTAGCTCATCACCGTGTAGCGCACATCGTCGTACTCGGTGCCGGCCAGCGTTTCGCCGCTCAGGAAGCTGGTTTCGAAGGGGTGCTTGAGGCCGAGGGCATGGCCGATCTCATGCACCAGTACGTGGTAGTCGAATTGTCCCGGCTGGGGATTAGTACTGGTGTAGGGATGAAGCCAGATATCGCCTGCCGAGGCCGTGGAACCGGGCAGATAGGCCCAGGCCGCCGCCTGGTCGTCCATCGCCAGATAGCCGCCGAAGCGCAGGGTGCCGACCTGGCTGCTGGTCTCGGTGACCTTGCTGAAGGTGATGTTGGCAACTGCACTCCACTCTGCCAGGGCGGCGGTGGCCGCACTCTGCTGCCCGGAGGTGAGCACGAAGTCGAATAGAGGTTCGTTGTCGGAGGAGTAGTTGCTGGCGAACTGGGAGCTGGAGTTCAGGAAACTGTAACTCAGCGTGACCCCGGAACCGGTGGTGCTGCCCCATTTGGTGCCATAGATTAGGCTATCGATCTGGCTATCGTTGGACAGACCAACATAGGAAAAGGCGGTAGATCCGCTAGGGCTCGGCATACAGCATCACCATCCTGGCAACAGTAAAGTAAAGGAGGCAACGGCCTCCTAGATCGGGCGGCTAATTTAGGGGGCAATCCCGGTATTCTCAAGATGTTGCCGACAAATGTCCGTTTTTTGCACACGACCTGCCTATTTAGGCTTTCTCGCGGCAGCGCATGCAGTGTCGTAATTGGCTTGTGCGCGGGGGCTGGGCTCACCTCTGGGCGGCTGTTGTTGCAGCCTTGTTCAGGGCACTTCCCGAGTTGAACGGGCTTGGCTCCTATGGAGCCTTGCGCCCAGTCGTGGGCTAACTCTGAACGTCGAGCTGGTAGAGCCGCTCGACAGGTTGGCCGGCACATTGGGTGCCATAGGTACTGCCATAGACCAGCACGTGGTAGCTTCCGGCAGTGGTAGGAGCCCCTTGAATCACCCCCTGCTTTTCTCTTTCCATATGGGTCAACTCCAGTCCCTCGGGCAGAGGCTTATCGGGAGCCACCAGCAGCTTGCTGAGGGGCGTGCTGGCGTTGAGCACACGATACGGCACTCCCACTGTTGCAGCGGGAAGCGCCTTCGGCATGATCTCCGGGTCAGGCCTCATGGCGCAGCCGACAATCACATTGCCAAACAGCAGAACCTCGCAACCTGCCAGCAGCACCGTGAGTCCAGCGATAAGGAGTGCCTTAAGCTTCATGTTGTTCCTTTTGCCACAGTGGCGTTCATGGATGTCAGCAAACACGGCTTGTTGCAGGTGTGGGCTTAGCTATTTTCTTACAGGCATGAAAAAGCCGCGCGGTGCGCGGCTTTGAAGGTGGTGGGCCCACACGGACTCGAACCGTGGACCAAAGGATTATGAGTTGCCTAGAAACGCTGCAAGCCCAGTGAAATCGGGCGTAGCTTAGCGCAGGTACAGTTAGCTGAAAGTAGCGCCGTAGAGAGGGTTGAGCGTAATTTAGCGAAATCTGTAAAAGCTGGGCACTGTACCGCCAGTGTACTGTTTTTTGTACCGCGAAACGGTCAGGTTTTGCTTTTCCATCGGGCTATGACCGCGCAGGTGCTTTTGATCGTGTTGCGGATCAGGCGTTGACGCGACAGCCCTCGATCAGTCCCAATCTGGAACTGATCGAGGCTCAGATTGGGAGTCGCTTGAGAGGAGGCAGCATGTTGTTACCGGGAGCCGCAGAGCTGGAAATGACCCACAGCCAATGCTTGGAACTATTGGAGAGCGTCGAGGACACGATTGATTTTTTCGTCTCGGGTCTGACCTATCTGATTCATGCGGAAAGCCAGAAAGCCCAGCCGGATCTGCAATTGATCGCGCAGTGGGAGGCAATGGACAGCGAAGCCTTTGATCTGCAGTACAGGCTACCGGGGGCAACCGTAGAGACCTATCAGCAGGTGCTGGAAACCTACCGCCAACGCAGTCGCGAACTGCGTCTGGTGGTGGATCGCTATATGGCCGCGTAGCGTCGGTTCTTGGGCTGAACAGCCTATTCGCTTTGATTTCTCCGTTAGTTCGGTATACGTTACATTTCATATAATTTGTTGCGTATACAGAACATGGACTATTCACTCATCACGCTGCGCCTTGGCGAGCAGCTTCGGCAGCGCCGTCTGAATCGCGGACTGACTCAGGCCGCGCTCGCTTCCCTGGCCGGCATCACCCGGCAAAAGGTTATTGCCATCGAGAAGGGCGACCTCTCGGTGGGGATGATGGCCTATGCACGAGTGCTGGCAGCCCTCGACTCTGAGCTCAATGTGGTGCCGGCAGCCATGCCCACTCTGGACGAAATCCACGGAGTATTCGACTGATGACGGCCGTGCTGCAGGTTGCAACGCCAGAGGGCGACAGCGGGAAGATTCTTACCAGCGCCGGAGACTATCTGTTCCGCTACCACGAGGACGCCGAGGCGCAGGCGGCGATCAGTTTGCTCATGCCGGTGCGCCTGGACGAATACCGCCACCGGGAGCTGCACCCAATCTTCCAGATGAACCTGCCGGAAGGCTACGTCCTGGAGCAGTTGCGCAACCGTCTGGCCAAGGTGGCAAACGTTGACCCAATGTTGCTGTTAGCACTGTCCGGCAGCAGTTCGCCTATCGGGCGAGTGGCGGTCAGCTCGCCGGAAGTCGATGCGCTGTTGCGGCGACAGCAGTTCCCCGGAGAAAGGCTGGACGAGATCCTCGCTTGGGACGGTGCAGAAGATATTTTTGCCGGCCTGGTGGATCGCTACATCCTGCGCGCCGGTATATCTGGCGTGCAGCCCAAAGTACTGGTGCCTGAGCATCAGGATTCCGCGCCACAGCGCGTCACCTCGAAAACCTCTGACCTGATTATCAAGAGCGGTCGGGATGAGTTTCCGGGGTTGGCGATAAACGAGTTCCTTTGCATGTCCGTGGCCAGGGAGGCGGGAATTGCGGTGCCGGAGTTCTACCTCTCCGCCAACGCCAAGCTGTTCGTTATGCGCCGCTTCGACCGGGATAAGCAGCTCAACCCCATCGGTTTCGAGGACATGGCGGCATTGATGGGGCTGGCTGCGGAGCAGAAATACAGCAAGAGCTATTCGGCCATTGCCAAGGCCATCCGACTGTTCTGCCCGCCCGAGCAGGTGCAGAGCTCACTGGCGCAGCTATTTGCCATAGTGACCTTGAGCTGCATCGTCGGTAATGGCGACGCCCATCTGAAGAACTTCGGGTTGTTGTATTCCGACCCTACTCAGCGCGATGCGCGACTCGCACCGGCCTACGATATCGTCAACACCACGGCCTATATTCCAGAGGACGTATTGGCGCTGGATCTTGTGGGCAATAAGTCGCTATTTGCGTCGCGGCAGGGGCTGCTGGACTTCGCTCAAGTCTGTGATGTGGCGCGGCCAGAAGAAGTGATCCGCGAGCAGTTGCAAGCGCTGGAACGGGTGCTGGCTCGCTCAACTGAACTGGGCGAGCAGGCACCGCATGTGGTCGCGGCAATCAGACATTGTGCTGGCCCGTTTATGAAAACCTTTGGCTAGCGTGCTGACAATTCAGTTGATTATGAGTTGCCCTGAAACGCTGCAATCCCAGTGAAATCGTGCGTAGCTTCGTGCGGGTACAATGAGCTTTAAGTTAGTGTTCAATCTAGGGTGACGTGAAAATTTTAAGTGCGACATCATACTCGTTTGTCGTGCCCGCCCAGTCCTCTATCAATTGGTACGCCTGTATTGCTTCTGCAGGTGCAGCCTGTCCTCGTGCCATAGAATTAACGAAGCTGCTCCTTGAAAAAGATTGGCCCGCCACAATCCAGATTTCCTTTTTGCACTGGAGTGACTTCCTTCTACTACAGATCAAGTTCCATACATCCTTTGAAGTTGAACCGTCGGTTGATGGTGGGTGTGAAACAACTCCATTGAAAAGCCTATATCGTGTCGCAAGGGCATATCCAGATCCGGCGCTCGGCCATGTGTCATTCCATATGCCAAAATTACCAGGAAGGTGTGTGTCATTATTGGAGATAAGGTAATGAATGTTTTTGATAGCCTGGCTACCAACTTCAGCTAGAGCACCTGCTGAGGCACTGGGTTTAGCTGTTTTTCCGCATTTTATATGGACAAAGCAGAGTTTGTCTGGCGAAGACAATATAAAGTCACAGGGCTCTGTATTCATGTCGACACAAACCACCAAGTCACATCCTGGAATGTACCTGGCAAATTCGCCAAGATCAGAGAACAATACATTTGGGTTGCCGCTGTTTCTTAGAAGGTCTAGCTTGTAAAATATTGAGTCTCGATCAAACTCTCCTGGAGTGGTGTTTATGTAATTACCATGTCCGTCCGAGACGCCCTTCTCCTTCAGGCTTGTACCGTTTAAGGCTGGTACATCAAATAACACCGATCCTGCCCAAGACTCCTCGATACTTATGCCCTGCTCATAAGGCAGGGAGAGGCGGTAAAAACCTCCAGGAAGATAAGTGGTTCCGTCCTGGAAAAGAATTTTTATTCTTTGATGGGTGTTTATATACTCAACTATATCTTCAAAATCGGGGACTCCAATCGATCCTCCGGCTAAAGCAACGGAGAACTCGGTCCGTTCAGCGGCGTAGTTAAGTTCTAACTCTATCGTATCGCCATCTATTGAAAATACAAATATAGGCCATCCGTCAATGTAATGAAAGTCTGGAGAAATAAAGCCATTGCGAACCGGTACAGATTGTTCTAGATCGGAGAAGTCCAAAATTATCGATGCTGGATTGCAGTTGGGCAGGTCGGTGCTAGGTTGGGCATATGACTTTATTAACCTCCCTACGCTCCCGCCTCTGCGCATTTGACTGGCAACGGTGTCCACCCATTCAGATAAGTCGCGAAGGGTGAAGTTGCTCTCTTTTTGGTCGGCAATACGCCCTGATCTTGTCCCGACATAAAAGCTATTGCATTTACTTCCGTCTCTCCCGAAGTTATCAAATCTTAGCATCGAGAGAGCATATTTTGAGTTGCGCTGGGTTGCTTGAGCATTTCCTAAGTCAGTTCCCTTTTGCGCAACCATTTCAGGTCTTTGGGTTGCACTCCCAACAGCCCTTGCGTGAGTTTCTTTTATAAGCCTGTCTGGGGTAATAGCAGCTAGAGCAGTAAGCTTTCCGATGTCTAGTGATGCACCAAGGCCATAAGAAGACTGATTGTAATATCTGCCGCCGCCGCTATCATAAATAGCCACGCAATCATCTGCGTCTTTTATTACAATGACGTCTAGCTTAGGTTCAAAGAACAATTTTTCTGAGAAAAAACGTGAGCTTTTGAACGAGACATAAATTATCAAAGATAAATCCATTACATCTCGATATTCTTTTACTAGGGCTCCTTTGCCATGTAACTCCCAGTAAAGTTTATCCATGAGCAAAGGAAGAGAGAAGTCTTCGTTTTTCTGTATAAAACAAACTGACGCCATTGGGATGTTGATATCCTCAAGTGGGGATATTTCTGCCAAATCTAGGCGTTTTCTAAATCTCCCGCCAAAGTAACTATACTGAGGAAATCCATTCAAGAAACCTTCTATGAGATAGCTGGTGCTTAGTGACCTAATAAAATCCCTCGCTCCCCCATCGTGCGATATGTAATTATCAAACGCTAAATATCCTTTCCACATTCCCTCGTTGGAGCCGCCGGCCATGTCGATGACTATTGGCGCGGAGCCATCAAATTTTCTTACTACCCGACCTATGGATTGAACAAGTTCGCGACCACTACCTAGTGCGTACGTAAGTACTAGTAGCTTAGCTTCTGGTATATCTATGCCTTCATCAAGTTTATGCTGGTGAATAATGATGCGGGAGTCTTTAACCTTTAAGGCAAGGGCAACGCTTTGAAATTTAAGATTTTGCCCTGGATTTTCAACTTTGTCGTGGATGCTTACAGTTACGAATTCCTGAGAGAATATGTCATGATACGAAAGTACGTCCGCCAGGCTTTTGCACTTAACTATGCACTTAAGGTTCGGGTGTTTGTTTAGGAATCCGCTAACTACCGAAAGCAAATCCTCTCTCTGCTCCTGATAAAATTCGGGCTCAACTATGACGCCATCATTGCAGGCTTGACGAAATGTATATACGAAGTATTTTTCGGTATTAATGTTGAGTTCGAATAGATCGTTTCTGTATGGCGTTGCCGTTACAACTACCTTCACTGCTTTGCTTTGGCGAATAATCTCTCGCCATACCGGGGATGGCTCGGAGTGCCCCTCATCAACGATGATTAAGTCGAAACTAGCCTGAACCTCAGTCAGAGAGCTATCATCAAGTGTAGATAGCTTTTGAAAAGTTGTAATATAGATTCCGCAGCCTTGATTAAAGTTGTTGTCCCTATAGGTGGCCTTAAGCTCTATTTCGCTATCATTAAGGGTCTTGCGGAAAAACTTCTTAGAGATCTCTCGGTGCAGCTGAGATTTAACTGCTTTTCTATGGCAGACCACAAGAACTCTAGATTCATCGCAAAGATGAGAGATAAGGGTTATGACGCCAGTTTTGCCTGCACCTGTAGGCAGGTTGACTAGAAAAGATCTTTCTGTAGATTCCGCCTTCCTATAATCAACAAATGACTCTAGCGCGGAGCGCTGACAGCCCCTTAGGCCTTCCGTATTTTTATTTAAATAATCAATAATCCTTTGAGCCATATATCCCTCTAGGTGCTTTTTTCCATGCGTTGGAAGTGTCTTCGAATCCCATAGAAATGGTTTTAGAAATCAAGGTGCTGTTTAGCAATGTGTAGAATTGTATTAATAACAAGCGATGGAAAATTGGCAGATTAATTTTTCTGTGCAGCTACTCCTCATCGAAATAGTCGCTATCCAACTTCGGCAGTTTGAGCAGACGTGAAGTTACACCAACCTCGTGATCCATCATCAGGTTGACCAGTCGGTTGCCGTCTACCAGCACCATGCCTTCCACCGAACGAGAAAAGTCGATTGCCTGGGCTGTATAGCCTGAGGTGGTGATAAACACGCCGCGCTTGGCCTTCTGCCCTGCAAGAGCGCCATAGAAGGCCTGCAGCTCTGGCCTGCCAACTGTTCCCTGCCAGCGTTTGGCCTGGACGTAGACTTTTTCCAGGCCGAGTTTGTCGAGAGAGATCACTCCGTCGATACCGCCATCACCGCTGCCGCCGACGCGCTGCAGATCGTTGCGGCTAGCGCCGTAGCCAAGGCTGTGCAACACATCCAGCACGATGACTTCAAAGCGGTTGGGGCTTACTTGCAGAAGGTTATCCAGCAGATCTGTAGCCGTTGCCTCGCGTAGCTCACGTAGAGCCTGTTCCAGGCGGTCGTCAGGGCTAATGGTGGCTGAGCTGATTGCGGGCGCAGGCTGTTCTTGTTCGTCGAGTGGCACAGCATCAGTCGGGGTCTTGAGTTTTACATTCATAAAGCCAATGGCGAGCTGTTCGACCTTATCCGCAGTCAGAGGGGCGGGGTGCTGGACGGCATAGGTAATGCCTGCGTCAGTCAGCTTCCAGTACCCACGCTTGGCGCTGCTGGACAGGCCGGCGCGCTTGAGGCGGTCATGGGCCCAGCCTGCACGGTTCTTGTACGTGGCCTGGCCGCTGGCAATAAGCTCTTGGCGCTGTGCTTCCGACAGGTTCAGCGCATCAGCAGCGGCCTCATGGGCGTCACGCGCTGTCGCGCCTTCGGGCGTGGCGGCCAGGTAGCGCAGGATCGGCTCAATAAACTGGTCGTAGGTAGGGACGGGCATTGCGACTCCAGGCGCAGGGTTGATGTTAGGGCCGCGTGCTAAAGGCTCTGCATGGTTTTGCATTTGGGGAAGGTTGAGCAGCCCCAGAATTGTTGGCCGACATTGGCCCCTGTTTTACGGGTGCGAATAACCAGGGCGCTACCGCATTTGGGGCATTGCCGCTCGGCTGTCGGATCACTACGGCGCTTGAGGTTATGTACATGCTCGCGGTGGGTAGCGAGCGTCGGTGCGCGGCGGCCGGATTGCAGGGCGTGCAACATGGCGTCGACTTCCGCAGCGCTAAATAGCGGCTGCTGGAATGACTTGATATAGCGGATAAAGCCGATGCCCTGGGTCACGTTGGCCGGTACTTCGGTTTTAAAAGTGCTGCCGCCGACAAAGGTGATGACCGAGTGCAGGTGCTCGGGGTTAACGCCAAGGGTGGCTTCCAGTGCTTTGAGGTGCTTGTAGTTCTGCCGCAGCGGGTTCTGGAATTTGAACGTGCGTTTGTAGAGCTTCTGCGTCCACTGTGGCTGCTTTTCGCTACCGAAGATCCAACCGCTCATGTTCTTCGTTTCAAGCACGAAGATGCCGTAAGGCGAGAGGAATACATGGTCGATCTGTGTGGTGCCGTCTGGCGTGTTCAGCGTGACGTTGTGCAGGCGGCGGTAGGTCTGCTTATCCAGCTGCCAATGGGCAAACAGCTGCACCAGGAGTTCGCCAATCTGGCCCTTGGCCCAGGGCGACTTGAGCAGGCCGATCAGCAGTGCAGCCGGGATAAACCAGCTCAACATGCTCAAGAGCTGCGCGACGATGGGTGTGAAGTCCATTTCTTAACCTTCAGCAATCCTGAGTTAACCGGATAGTACCGAAAGTAGACGTAACTGGACGAAAGAATTCGATGGCGTTTCTAGGGCTGGAGGCATACCGATATGGTTTCGCCGCATCTCGTAAAACGCGGTCTACCTCGGCAGTGTCGGTTAGATCAGGAACTCAAACGCGGAGAGTAGTTTTACGGTTTCGGGGAGTTTTTGCTGCAGTAGTTTGTCGAGGTATTGCCGCGCAGTATGTGGTGGGTTTTTCAGCGATGCTCGCTGCCGCTGCGCGGCTTCGAGAACAGCTGCTTTGTCGAGATCCCAAAGGTCAGCAATAAAGTCATCAGGGTGCACAGGTTCAATATCAAACGTATCGAGGACGTCTTTGGGGAAGTCCTTAAGGTTGAACGTCACGATGACTGAGGCGTTGCACTTAATTGCCGCTGCAAGTACATGGCGATCATCAACGTCAGGGAGGTTAAGCCCCTCAATCAGTGGGGCGTAATCAACCACCAGAGCATCCGGCACAGCCCTATCCATCAACGAGGACGTTCGGTCCAATTGTTCGGCGGTTAGCTCCGGCCGATTGATTAGAAGATTTCGCTTCCACTCGTCATGAACCTGAGCTGACCAGCGTGCTCGGTATACGCCAGTCAGTGCCAGGTGCATCAAAAAATCGCGCAGCGGTGCCGGGTAGAGAACATTCGCATCATAGAAAGCGGTGAACGGTGAATGCCTCATTCGTACCCCATCCCTAGCTCCTGGGCTTGTGCCGCTAGTTCATCCATAGCAACGCGGCTCGCGTGATCACGCTGTTCCTTGTAAGCCATCAGATCAGCGAACTTGATCCTACGATGCCGGCCGGTTTTGGTGTGTGGCAACGCACCTTGATCCAGCAGTTTCACTAGATGTGGCCGCGAAACGTTGAGCATATCCGCACCTTCCTGGGTAGTCAGCTCGGCATGAATAGGGACGACCCTGACGGCATTACCAAGGGCGAGTTCGCTCAGGATTTCGCCGAGCAAGCGGAGGGCGAACGTAGGCAGCTCGACGACTTCGCGCTGCTGCGTTTCGTCAATCAGCTCAATGCGCTGGGTCTCAAGCTTGGTGGTGAGGAATGCAGCTAACTGGCGGCTTGACTCCACAGCCGCAGCGATTTCTTTCTCATCGGGAAGAACGGTGCGAGTGAGGTCGGCGGTGGTCATGGCTATCTCCAAAAGCTGTGCATTCAATTGTCATCGTGGTTGCTGTTCGGCACCCACAGATAACCTTATATTCGAAATAAACGAAAATCGCAATAAACGAAACGGCTTGGCGTGGAATGATGGCTCCCTTTGAGCGGGTTTCGTCGCCACCAAAATCGCCGATGTGGTGTGAGCCTTGGAGACAATTTTGGCCTTCTGGCATCAAAGGCAGGTGACATGCTGGTAGCGGTACGTCCACCGTCCATGGACTGTGGACGGTTTGCTGGCTGGACAGCTCACCTGTCAATGCGTCGCAGCTCATGCGCTAAGGGGCGGGCTAGGGTAGGTGTTTGCGCGGCGGCTGTTTGAAGGCTTGCTGACTTACAGCCCGAATTAATTTATCGCCGCGCATTCACCCAATGTGTTGCAAACGGGTGACAGCCATACATCCCGCCCGGATGAGCATATCTAGCGCTTCTGAGTAGGAAGGGTTTCTTTGAGGATAAAAGTTGTTAACTTGTAGTTATGAATAGGTCTTGCTGGGCGGTTGACGTTTTCTCATCGGAGTCACCTGCCTCAGGCCCTACGGCCAGGCGTATGACTTCAAGGTCAGCCTTGATTTCATCGAAACTCAGATCCTCGGCTGCTCGAGCGATCAAAGTCTGGGATGCCCCGATTACAAAACGATCTCCGGTGGAGATTCGCATGCCAGCAGCTTGTAGTCTGGATGCCAAGGCATCGACTGTCTGACGGACATCCTGGATTACTGGTGACTGCTGAAGCGCAAACTCCTTTTTACGGCATACGAGAATTGCGTCAAGGCTAATGGGATCCTTAGCCGCAGTTTTGGGGCTCGCAGCTCGTAGCTCGGCATGGACAGGGTGAACCGCCACGACGGCCATCCCAGCCTTGTTTATAGCCTCGTATATTGCAGCCCAGCCCTCTGCGCGCGAGTGGTGGAAGCTGAAAGCTAGAACACCATCATCCTTTAGTACGCGGCACGCCTCGGTAAATACAGAAGCAAGTTGACGTGCGAATACGCGCGGATCTTTGTGTTGCACTTCACCTTCGTCAGACGAGTCCTCGCGTGCCATCCACGGATAGCGGTGACGCAGCACGGGCGAGAGCCAGGCGAAGAAAAAATCGCTTAGCTCCGAGTAGTGAACGAAATCAAAGTAGGGCGGGTCGGTCACAACCGCATCGACCGATCTGGATGGAACCGGCAACTTCGAGCTATCACCGTTAAGTATCAGCAGGCCGTGATCTGCCGCTTCTAGCTCCGCCCATGTATCGACGCGACGTGCACGGATCGGATGGCTAGCAACAATCTTGTGCGAACCAGTGCGATTACCATCAGAGTCGTATCCAAGGGCGATTTCGAACGGCTCATCGAGATAGCGTTTGGCGCGCAAAAGTCGCGATTCAAAAAGTGTGCGAAACGTACCACTGCTCTTGTCAGTACCCCATACAGAATTTTCCAGCGGTGTGCGCTCAGGCTTCAAGATATGGTTCGAGAACATGTGCCGAACTGCCCCGGTGCCCTCGCCCTTGAAACTGCAAAACTGATTGTTGAACTCCAAGGTGCTGGAGAACAAACACAGCATCTGCTCCTGTACAACTTCGTCGTCGATGCACAAAATTTCACGCAGCAGAAGCCCAAGACACAGCAGTTGGCGAGCATTGAAGAAGTCACGCCACTTTGTGTAGTTGTAGCCCCGTGCCTGGTCGGTGTTATGACCTGGTCTAACAGATGTTTCTGGTAGCAGCAGCGATTCACTATCAAGCCGCTTCTTAGCTTCCTCGTAGAGCGCCAAGTCCTCATTACGGACCGGTAGATAGACCTTAGTGCCGTCAGCGCGCAGCGCCATCATCGCGTACATGCGATGTGTGGGCGGGGTACCATCCCTGGGAATCATCTCCTTGATACGATAGCGCTGGCCTCCCTTGGCGGTTACGTACTGGCCTGCTGCTGGGCCATCCTGTGGGTTGAACTGGTGGTTACAGTGCAGGCATCGAAGATCGACAGCGTCGTAGCGATCCTCCAGCACGTTCCAGCAGCTAGGACACACGATCTGTGCCCGTGGCTTCTTCTTCGGATAGGCGTCTTGAGAGAAGACATATCGAGAAAGCAGTGGAATCACTTCACCTTCTGGTGTCGTGACGGTCTTGACCCAGAAGTAGTAAAGCACCTGGATCAGGTCACCCGTCAGAGGGTCGCGTGTCTGGTAGTACCGTTGAATCTCCGGTGCCACATTCCGCTCCAGCCGTTCGAAGGCGGAGCGAAGCTGTGCCTCTGATACGGGTGTAAACGCCTGGCGAACGAGAAACGTGCTGACTGGGTTTATGTCGCATCCTATAGCCTTGGATCCGAGCTTGACCGCTTCGCCAAGCGTCGTCCCACTGCCCATGAATGGATCCAGCACTACCTTACCGGCTAGGTCGTGCGTCTTGTAAAACTGCGCCCAGATGTCAGTACCCGGCTGACTCAAAGCCCCGAGCGTAATGCCACGGAAAACCGACCCGAGACGGGTCGCCCACCACTTGTGGATGTGATAGATAGGCCGATTGATCTCTTTTCGCCAGCTTTCCTGCTCAGCGACTTGGCTGATCTCAACCAGCGGAAAGTCGCACTCTAAAGCGGTTGCGGCTGTTGCAGGAGCAAGACCAATCTTGTCGGTGATGGAGTTCATTCTTCTTCCAGCCTGCTCTCGTCGGGCTGTACCGTAGTGCCGGTCATTGAAACAGCTTTGGTAGTCTGATCCTTGAGCCGATATGCCACAAATCGGTGCTCGGTACCTGCGCGCGGGTTGGGCACGCGCTCTGCGCGCAGTTCATTCGTGCGTAGGTCAAAGTTGTAGCCAACCACCAGCGTCTCAGCTTCGGTGCGTGTGAGGTTTCCTACCACCTGGTACCGCTCATCATTCCCGAAGTTTTCCGGCAGGATAAGAGTCATCAGGCCCGTGGTGCCTTCGGTCAACGCGAAGGGCGTCGGAGCAACATACATCTTCCGGTCTCGGATCATGATGTCACCGTATGTGCCAAAGCCCTTCACGCTTTTATTTTTGTGGACATAGTCATGATCAGCGTTAAGGAAGTCTCCGTGGCACACCACAAGGTCAACGACAGGGTACTGCTTGCGGCCATTGCCCTGCTCTTCATAACCAGATAGGTCGGCGGGATAGCGTCCGAATACGTAGAAAATTTGACGGCCGTTGTGGTAGCCAGTTGGTACTTGGCTGTTTGAGTCGTAATCGCGCTCGCGTCCTGGCCATGCCAGGCCCTTAATTTCATAACCTTCGGTGTATTCCACCAGGCTGAAATCAGGGTAGGTGTTGCGGCCGGAACCCTCGAAGTGCATTTCCAGGCTCTGGAGACGCTTCTGAAACCAATTCTGGAAGTGGAACTCCTTGTCCTTCGCCGAGACTGACTCGATTAGCTCACCGGCTTGGACTGCCTGAACGCATTTCTCGAACACGTCAAACGCGGTTGTCTTCTGGGTCATGTTATTCCTTAAATGAGTGCGCCATGCGCCACGACATCGCACATAGCCAGGCGATTTCTGCTCTATTTGTTCCAAAATGATTTCAGAGGTTTTCCGCCAACTCCCATTCTTCACTCGACTGGACGCGGTTCCTAACCCTTAGCGAAAAAGCATCGGCCATCTTAACAGCCGGAACGCTCAAACCCCAGGGTGGCAAGGGCCATTAGGCTGGTCGACAGGTCGTCGCCGCTGTTGGTCTAGCGCTTGATGATGTGTACCGCTCGCAGCCAGTTTCCCGAATGGAGGCATCACATTACGACGGGGTCTTTAGGGCGCGCGTCTTCACAGGATTACTAACGCATAGGGACCTTTGATGGCTCTTCGGGTTAGCTCAAACTATCCAATGAGGCGGAACCTCGATCCCGAAATTTTTAGCCACTGTCTTTAATGCGGCCACTATCTCTGTATGCCTTGCGTAGTCGGCTGTGCCCCACTGAGCCCGGCGCTCAAGTAGAGATTTCAGCTCATCGAGATTGTACATTCCCAACCGATGAAAATTGCCCCAGCTCGGTATTCCAAAAAGGTTATAGATCACAGTGGTTGCATCACGCTCGCTGGCTAGCCGCTTGCTGCCAGTTAGCTTTGTTGCCGCGCTTTCGGCGTCGTCACGGTCGTCATAGACGTTCAGTAGCTTCATACAGATAGAGTGTCTTTCTAGCAAATTAGAAGGTTCAGTGTGGTGCTGGAACCGTGTCAAGGTCATTGTCTGCAAGTGTTCTTTAGGGGGCAAAGGCTTACCGCACGATGCTGTCGGTTCGGTTCTCTGCGCTAAGATTTTCGCGTACGCGAAAATAGCTGTGTGACTGATTGGTCATATTTTTTCGCGTCCGCGAAAATCTCAGATGCATGATACCCATGTTCTGAGCCGAGACCGCCCCTCCTTGTTTCAGACCGCACCTTCCGAGCGCAGGTCTTCTAGCGTTTGGTTGTACAGCTCGTCGATGTGCTGTGAAAACTCACCTGGCCCCATACGGGCAAGGCCAGAAAGATAGTCTTCGCCTTCGGGGGTAGCTTTTTCAGCGGGCCAGGTGGCGCTCACATGGGCGGCCGTGTGGCGAAGCTCGGCAATGTTGCGCTGCTCGGTGGAGGCACATGGCAGGGACTCCAAGGCGGCTGCGATGGCCAGCAGCTTGACCTTGTAGCGCTCTATCGACTCATCAGCAGTCTCTCCTGGCACGACGATGAATGACATCAGCTCATTCTCTTCATTGGTTGCAAGCCAGAGCGTCCGATTCAGCTCGTCCCTTTCTGCAAACCGCTCTTGGTACTCGATTAGCAGCCGGGTAAAGAGGTGATCCTTCTCTTCCTGGGCCATTGGTTCTCCCCCTTGAATGTTGACCAGCAGGCGTATGCCTGCGGCTAGGCTATCTGCCAAGTTTATTTTCGCGTCCGCGAAAAATCATAAATATGCGCAAGATTTTCGCGGACGCGAAAATTTGATCAGTCCGCATATGGTTCTCCACTTGTAAGCAGATGTCAGTGGCATGCCTAGTAGTTATGTCAGGATTGCCGCTCGCCGACCTATCCTGCACTAGTAAATTTCCTCATCTTTGATGTGTAGGCAGATGCGATACAAAAAGAATACAAAAGGAATGCAGGAAGGATGCGTGGGGATGCAGAAAGAATACAGAAAAGATGCAGAGCTAATACAGATATAAAGCGCTTTCAGGGTGTGCCAAAGAAGCTTAAGTTTTAGAAGCGTCATTGTGTGGTTGTTTCATGTACTTCCCCTGGCATCCTTTTTTCCAAGTTTGGTGGAAGTAATTTATATTTGCTGTTTAACTGCTGTGCGAGATTGGTTTTTATGGGTAATTAATTATGAATGCTTACGCTAAATTACTAATAAGGTGTTTGGGTAGTGGTCTGGTCTTTACGGCTTTGGTAGGCCATCAAGCGGCCAGCGCTGGGATACCTGTTATAGATGGAGTGTCCAATGGCATGCGAGTTGCGGAGTTTGCGCAAACCGTTGTGCAGTGGGGAAAGGAAATTGCCGAAATGCAGGCCCAATATGAACAGCTGGTTCAGCAACACCAGCAGATGCAGGATACGCATAACAGCATGAATGGCAGTCGTGGTATGGGCAGTTTGTCTAGAAGCGATTACGAATATCTAGCGGGTGAGTGGCAATCTGTAATGGGGGAGGCAGATTACAGCGCAGTACTTGATGTGGCGCAGATTTTTGGGGCGGAAGAAACTGGATTGTCAATGGATGGTGACGCTATGCGCGTGTATCAGGATTCACAGCGTCAGAACGCTTTGAGCCTGTCGCTGAGCGAAGATGGGTACAACCAAGTCAGTGCCAGGTTTAGGTCGTTGAACGAGCTGTTGGAAAAAGTAAATGGTGCTGTGGAACTTAAGGATATCCAGGATTTGCAAGCCAGAATACAGGGCGAGCAAATGCTACTGCAGAACGAGCAGAACAAAATTGCGCTATTGGCACAGTTGCATTCTGGCCAGCGCGAGGTGCTGGATCAGCAATCCAGAGAAGTTGCAATTAAAACCGGTGGGTTTGTTAAGCGTGAGGGCTGGTAAGTATGAAAGGAATTATGCTTTTAGCAATGGCGTCTTTGTTGCTCATGGGCTGCAACGAGGGCGCTCCGTATGTTGATAATCCATCAAAAATCATTTTGGATGGAAAGGCATACACTCAGCAAGAATACCTGAGGCGGTTTTGTACAGAGGCGCCTGGTGATCCTGAATGCTTAAAAGTATCCGCAGCCATGGGCAGGGATTCTGCTGAATTCGTCAAGCGTAAAGGATGGTAGCGAAATGGACGATGCCGAATTTGGATTTTTTAATCGAATATTCTCTGAGCTAGATACTGCTCTGGTGGTATATGTCAGTGACGTCGTCGCTGGTGTAATAGGTTCGCTTGGGTCCGTGACTGCGCAGTTGTTAGTACTCTATTTCATTATTCATGGATTCATGATGATGCGAGGAATGATTGAAGAACCGGTTACGGACTTTGCATGGAGGGTGGTGCGGCTTTCCATCATCACTGGAATCGCTCTGAACGTAGGCTATTACAATAGTGCTGTAGTCGACTTTATTTGGCGTTTCCCCGAGGCACTTGCAGCGCTCGTCGTTCAAGGGGCGGCTGGTTCGGGATCTGCGTCATACCTCGATAGCCTAATGTCGCAGATGTATTCGCTAGGCACTGCGTTCTGGGCCAAAGGTACTGCTTCGACTATCCCGCATGTCGGATTGATTCTTTGTGCTATTGCGGTTTGGGTTGTTGGTTTGGCTCTGACGGTTTACGCAGCATTTCTCTTGTGTTTGTCTAAATTTATGTTGGCCATTTTACTTGCCCTGGGGCCGATATTTATAGTTTTGCTGATGTTCGATTCAACGAAACGATTTTTTGAGAGCTGGCTGGGGCAGGCGCTAAATTATGGTTTTGTAGTTGTACTTGCAGGTGCGTGTATAAAGCTAGTTATGGCTGTGCTTGAAATGTATCTTCTGGAAGGTGGCGCGGCAATAAGGCTTGATCCGCAAGTAAGTGACATTGTGCCAGCAGCAGCTATTTGTGCTATCGGATCGCTCCTGCTTGCACAGGTTAACTCTGTTGCGTCTGCTTTAGGTGGTGGTGTTGCGATTACTACTTTAGGTGCTGCGGGCGCAGTTTATAGTAAGGCTAAAGGCGGAGTGGTTGGTGCAAAAGATATTGCTTCAGGGAAAACTCTGTCTGATATGCGCGCCGCTCGGCGTCAAAAGGAAAGTAATGCAAGGTGGGCAAGCCAAAATCCAGGTAAAACTGCAAGAGCTGCCGGTATTCCTATGGCGGCATATAGGCAGTTAACTGCGTCGCGTTTTAATAGGGTGTCACGGAGCTAGGTGGAATATGGTCTTGCCTGCGTTTTTCGTCGCTTTAGCGGTAACCTTCTTAGTGGCTGCTCTGGCGCGTAAAAGCATCAGTTTTTTTCGTGCTGCACTGAGTGCTGAAAGAATAGCTGCACAAACAGCGAATTGTTTTCTGCTGAGTATTTGCTTGCTTGTAACGTGGATAGCCGTCTTGCAGGCTTGTGTTGACGTGGTCAAGGGGGATTCGTTAAGCGAACTGCTGAGTGTTTTTGCATTCTATGTTGCGTTGGCTTTTCTCTTGTTTAACAAGCTTCGACGCCCCAATGAGACTAGACCGATCTAACTTCGAGTTGCGTCGGTTGTGAATTACTTGAAAGCTCTCATTTTCGAGGGCTTTTTTGTTGCTCCTGCCAAAGATCATAAGCAGCTTGCTGGGCTATCCAATGGCCGGCTCTGCCCAGGCCCGCTAATTCGAGCTGTGCAGCGAGTTCGTTGCTTACTGGAGCTTGGCACAGCATGACTGCTGAAAGTGATCTGGGAGGGCACCCCATGCGTTTAGCCAGGCTTGCCGCTGTTAGTCCCAGTGCTGGAAGTATGTCTTCCCGTAAGGATTCGCCGGGGTGTGGCGGGTTGTGCATGGGCATATGAACTCCTGCATAGATTGTGCGCATCGCGGCGTACGCAAGGTGAGTAGCCATGCCTCCCCGGAGCTATTCATTGGGTAAGGCTGCGGCCAAGTCCAGCCTTTAAGCCTTTCAAATGTGCCATCGCTACTTCGTTGGCTGCCATAGGTCTGGCTGGCACAGCTACCTGATCACGCTTTTGGCGGTCTTTGGCTGGCTGCTTATGGGTCGGACAAAACTGACCTTTCTCATAGCGCTTCAGCAGTCCAAAAAGCCATCGGATGGGTGTCGTACGGATGACCCCTCCTTGTGACAATGCACCTGCCAACTCGTCCAGTAGTGCTTGGGCGTCCTCGATTGGTATTGCTGATAGAGCCTTGTCTACTGCTGGTCTGTCGCTGGCGGATATCCCCACGGGGTACTCCAGGACAGCATGAGCGGGTGATTGCACACCTTCAAACGGCTTTGTAGTAGTAGTTCTTTTTTCTCTTAGTACTTGTTTTGTATCTGTACTTAGTAGCGTCGGGTCTTCCGAAGACGGAGGCACCGTATTCGGGTTTTCCGTTTCTGGTTCCACCACGTACGGAAAACCCGAACGTGGTTGTGTAGGTGCTGGGAGGGTAGGGGTATCGGAGACCTCCCACAGCGTGCTGCTGAATCGGCCGTGTGTACCTCGCTCTCGCGTGATAAGCAGATAGCCGGCGTTCTCTAGTTCTTTTGCTCGGGCTCTGGTCGCGTCGCGGCCGCAAGACTTTT
The DNA here is from genome assembly GCF_014164785.1 of Aquipseudomonas guryensis. Classification (GTDB taxonomy): domain Bacteria; phylum Pseudomonadota; class Gammaproteobacteria; order Pseudomonadales; family Pseudomonadaceae; genus Aquipseudomonas; species Aquipseudomonas guryensis. The sequence continues at coordinate 1,626,256 of NZ_JACJFN010000001.1, forward strand.
GCTTAGCAAGATGGCAAAGGCGCAGTCTGAAATCATCTGGCAGCGAGAGTATGTAAACCAGAAGGCCAAGGGCTCCCCATGAGATACGGCTATCGCGTATCAAATCATTAGGCAGGGTAGTAAAGTCCCTTCGGACTTTGCGCTTGATAATAACAGTGTCAGACATGCACTTAGGCCCTGATGCCGCTTGCTGCAGTAGAGAGCTCTAAAGCGTCTTGAACTTGTAGAGTCCTAAAGTAAACGCGACGGCCTATACGAACCATTGTCGGTTTTAGTTTTCTCGATAGGTCAGTGTCCGAGTAAAGCGAGACGCGCAGGCCGTCCGCTGATCGGTTGAGCAGTTCAGCAATGTTTGCAAGGCTCATTAATGGGCCGAAGCGTGAGAGAAGATATTCTTCCGTAGACATTGGCGCACCTTCAGTAGTTGGGCGTAGGTGGCCGTATTTTTATCTTTTACAGATATATGTCAAATCGCTGATTGGCTGTTTTATTTGATGTTTTTAGTTTGATTAATTGATGTTGTTAAGTTGATTTATCAATATTGCATATATTGATGTTTGTGTGATTTATTTTTCCTTTGCGGGTCATATGCTTATCCTCTGGCGGGGTTTAGGCATGAATTTATTTTGAGTTTTTTGAAAATAACTGACTGACAGCAGGCAGTCCTGGATGAGTAAGGCTTTTTAGTAGAGGTGCGATTCAGTTAGGTGGACGTGTCCGCCTAGCTGGAGCGTGCCAAGTCTGCGTGCAGGGGGCTAAGGCTCGCGTACCAGTCTGTCCAGCTTGCTTACAAGATCTTCCGCACGGAGGTGCGTGTAGCGCTTGAGCATCTGCATCGACTTGTGGCCGCTGATGGCGGACACCTCCTGGTCGGATAGGCCGCCCTCGACCAATCGGCTTACAGCCTCATGGCGCAGATCGTGGAAGCGAAGATCAGGCATACCCAGCTTGGTTTTCAGCAAACCCCAGGTCTTGGTGAAGGCGTAGGGGCTGCGTTTGCCGTTTTTGCCCGGTTCGCCAAAGAACACCAGGTCACAGTCAATCGGGCGTATTGGGTTGTTCAGCGCTGCCTGGAAGGTCTCAGTGGCCCATTTGCTGAGTGGGACGGTGCGTGCGCTGTCATTCTTGGTGTCGGAGAGGCGCACCACGCGCTTTTTCATATCGACCTGATGCCGGCGCAGGGATGTGATCTCAGATGAGCGCATGCCGGTTTCCAAGGCGATGCGGACGATCCAGCCAAGCATGGGGTTGCTGTGATTATTGACGGCTGTCAGCAGGCGACGTTCTTCTTCTGCAGACAAGCGCCGGTCTCGGCCCTCGCCGGGGCTTGGTTTGCGAATGTTCAGCACTGGATTGAAGCTGAGGCCCAGGCCCCATTCTTGGATGGCCACGGTAAACAGGTGGCTGAGCAGGGCTAGCTCCAGGCGCACGGTGTTGTTGCTGGTGGGCTTGCCGCGATTGGTGATTGAGGCCAGGCGGGTGTCGCGGTAGCTGGCGATGATTTCAGCGGAGAGGGCAGCCATGGAGTATTTGCCCAGGTGGCTGATCAGCTGTTGGGCCTTGGTGGCTTCGGCGCGCTGGGTGGTCGGCTTCTTGGTCGGAGTGATTTCGCTGAGGTAGCGTTTCAGTGCCATTTCCAAGGTCATGCGCTCGGAGCCGCTGCGCTGGATGTATACGCCCCTGACCATTTCGTCTTCGGTACGGCGTGCCCAGTCTTCGGCATCACGCTTGGTGCGGAAGGTTTTGGTATTGGTCGGCCAGCCGGTTTTGCGTACCAGGGCCTTCCAGGTGCCGGCATCCGTTTTGACGATGGTGGCCATTTTTTCCTACTCCAAAAGCGTACCGCTGTACCGGCACTGTACTGAATTTGTACCTTTGGACTATAGGACTGGTCTATCTGTTTTTGCTGCAGGCATGAAAAAGCCGCGCAGTGCGCGGCTTTAAAGGTGGTGGGCCCACACGGACTCGAACCGTGGACCAAAGGATTATGAGTCCTCTGCTCTAACCAACTGAGCTATAGGCCCCCAGAAGGACGGCGGATTATACCGGCGCCTTTTCGCTGCTGCCAATCGGCAAGGGGCCGAGGAAGTTGTTGGCGAAGGACTCGGCCGAGAGTGGACGGCTGACCACATAGCCCTGGATCTGTTCGCAGCCTTCGCTGGTGAGGAAGATTTCCTGGGCCTTGGTTTCCACGCCCTCGGCGATCACGGTCATCTGCAGGCTGCGGCCGAGGGCGATGATGGCGCGGGTGATGGCAGCGTCGTCCGGGTCGCCGGGCAGGCCGCGGACGAAGGATTTGTCGATCTTCAGGATGTCCAGCGGCAGGCGCTTGAGGTAGCTGAGCGAGGAGTAGCCGGTGCCGAAGTCGTCGATGGCCAGTTGCAGGCCCAGGCTCTTCAGTTCGTGCAGCACGCCCAGCGCTTCCTCGGCCTGGGTCATGATGAAACCTTCGGTGATCTCAAGTTGCAGGTAGCAGGCGTCCAGACCGAAGTCGCTGAGTGTGTTGGCAATACGTTCGGCCAGCTGCGGTTGGCTGAGCTGGCTGCCGGACAGATTGACCGAGAGCGGGCCGAAGGGCGCGTGCTGGCTTTGCCATGCGCGCATCTGCCGACAGGCTTCCTGGAGTACCCAGTCGCCGATCTGCAGGATCATCCCGGTTTCTTCGGCCAGGGGGATGAAGCGATCGGGCGGGATGTCGCCGAATACCGGATGACTCCAGCGGATCAGTGCTTCGGCGCCAACCAGGTTGCCGCTGTGCAGGCACATTTTCGGTTGGTAGTGCAGGCGCAGTTCGTCACGCTCGATAGCGCGGCGCAGTTCGTGCTCTAGGGTCATGCGCTCGTTGGCCTGGAAGGTCAGGTTGCGCGTATAGAGTTCGATGCGGTTGCGGCCCTTGGCTTTGGCGCTGTACATGGCCGCATCGGCATTCTTCACCAGGGTGGCGACGTCACGGCCGTCGATGGGGAACAGGCTGATACCAATGCTGGCGCTGATGAAAAACTCGTGGGTGTCGGCCTGGAAAGGCGCGCTGAAGCAGCTCAGCAGTTTGCTGGCGACACGCTCGGCGTCCTTCGCCTGCTGCAGGCCGGGCAGCAGGACGATGAATTCGTCGCCGCCGAGGCGCGCCACGGTATCGATATCGCGCAGTTGTTCGCGCAGGCGCAGGGCGATGCTTTTCAGCAGGGCGTCGCCGACCGGGTGGCCGAGGCTGTCATTGATGTGTTTGAAACGATCCAGGTCAAGAAACAGCACGGCGCCTTGGTGATTGTCGGCGAGCGCATCATCGAGCGCTGCGGCCAGCCGGGTTTCGAAGAGTAGGCGGTTGGGCAGGCCGGTGAGTGGGTCGTGATGCGCCTGGTGATCAAGTCGGGCCTGGGCATGCTTGAGTGTGCTGATGTCGGCAAATACGCCAACGAAATGGGTGATGTTACCGGCCTGGTTGCGTACGGCGCTGATGGTCAGCCACTCCGGATACAGCTCGCCATTCTTGCGCTTGTTCCAGATTTCGCCCTGCCAGTGGCCTTCGGCTGCCAGATGGTGCCACATGGCGGCATAAAAGGCGCTGTCATGCTGGCCAGAGGCGAGCAGGCGCGGCGATTGACCAAGGGCTTCGGCCTCGCTGTAACCGGTAATGATGCTGAAGGCGCGGTTGACCGCAGTGATGTTCTGCTCGGTGTCGGTGATCATCACGCCTTCGGCAGTGTTCTCGAACACGGTCGCGGCCTGGTGCAGGTGCTCCTGCATCTGCTGGCGCTCGGTGATATCGCGGGCCATGGTCAGCATGCAGGGGGTTTCGTTGATCAGCAGTGGCTGGGCGGATAGCTCGGCGAGGCGCAACAGGCCATCGCGGGTGCGTATCCAGGCCAACAAATCTCTGGCTTGGCCATGGGTACGAACCTGTTCGATCAGGCGTTCCCGATCAGCAGGCGAACTCCAGATAGCTAGTTCCAAGGTCGTCCGGCCGATGGCCTCATGATTGTCATAGCCGGTGATGCGGGTGAAGCCTTCGTTGGCTTCGAGGATACGGCCATCCTGCAGGCGAGTGATCAGCATGCCGTCTGGAGTGGCATGAAACGCCTTGGCGAACTTCTCTTCGGAGGCCTGCAGTTGCTGCTGGGTGCGTTTCAGTTCGGTAATGTCACGCACGGCGACTACCAGCGCCTGGCTGCCATCGAGCAGCACGGGCTGAGCCGAAATCAGGCCGATGAAGAGTTCGCCGTTGCGCCGCCGGAAGGGCATTTCGAGGTTGTTCAGGACTTCTTCTTGCAGGCGGGTGAGCAGCTGTGAGCCGACGCCGGGCACGCCCCAGATGTCGAGTTGGGTGGCGGTCTTGCCGATGGCTTCGCTGGCGCTGATACCGAGCTGCTGTTCGAAGGTTTGGTTGAGATCCAGCAAGACCCCATCGCTGCGTCGAGCGATGACCAAGATGTCCGGGCAGTTATGGAAGACCGAGACGAATTTCTGTTCCGACAGCTGCTGCGCGTGCTCGGCGTGCTTGGCTTCGCTGATGTCGATCATCAGTCCACGCAGGACCAGTTTGCTGCCCAGCTGGATGGGCGTGACGATGTCGCGAATCCACACCACCCGCCCATCGGCCGACAGCATGCGATAGTCCAGGCTGTGGTCGCGACCGGCCTGGCTTTCACTGATGCAGTAGTTGAGCGCCTTTTCGGCATCGTCCGGGTGCAGGGTACGTTGCCAGAAACCGGGCTCCAGCCAGTCGTCCAGCGGGTAGCCCAGCAGGCGCTCGGCGTGCGGTGATACATAGGTAAAGCAGTAATCCTCCATGCGCATCTCCCAGGCGATGGCATTGAGGCTTTCGACCAGGCCGCGATAATGCTGCTCACTGCTGCGTAGCTGCAGTTCCAGGGCTTGCCGGCCCTGGATTTCCTGGCTCAGGCGGCGGTTGATACGTAGCACGGCGGCGAGAATCAACAGCACCACGAGCAGTGCTGGGAGGCCATAGAGCAAGGCTTGTCGCCAGCTTTGCCGGCCATCCAGTACGCCACCAACCCAGGGCTTTTGCAGGGCCTCGATTTCCTCTGCAGTGAGTTCGGCGAACAGCTTGTCGAGGATGCCGATCAATACCGCGTTGCTGTGCGGGGCGGCCATGGCCAGTTGATAGCGGTAGGGGGTTTCACCGCTGACATACAGGCCTTCGAGCTTGAACTGACGCATGCTCCAGACGCTGGAGGCGAGGTCGCCAATCAGGGCGTCGGCCTGGCCGGTGGCGACGGCTTGCAGGCCCGCGTTGACGCTGGGAAGCGGTAGCAGGTTCAGGTCCGGGTGACGCGTGCGCAGCAGTTCGTGCGGGGCGTAGTCCTTGACCACGGCAATCTTGAGGCCGTACAGCTGCTTCAGGGTGCGCGGTTGCGGGCCATCTTGGTGGGCGATGATGACGATGGGGAAGTCGAGGTAAGGGCGGGTGAAGGCGAGATCCTTCTGTCTTTCAGGGGTGGACATCACGCCGGGGAGCAAATCCAGCTGGCCGCTCTTGGCGCTGGCCATCACCTCGCTCCAGCTGCTTGGCTCCACGGGCTGCATGGCGATATGCAGGCGTTGCTCAATCAGCTCGACATAGCTGGCGCTGAGCCCCTGATAGCGGCCTTGCTCGTCACGAAATTCGAAGGGTGGCCAGGAGGCATCAACGCCCAGGCGCACCTGCGGATGGTTGGCCAGCCAGGTCTGTTCGTCTGGGCTGAGGGTGAGCGCATACACCGGGACTGCCCAGGACGCCAGACACAACAGGAGAATGGCCAGCAGACGTGACATGCAGGCAGCTTCCGCAGCAAGGTGGAGTTTTAAGTGTAGCCCTGCATTCCATAGGGGATAAAACAAAACCCCCGGTTTTGGCCGGGGGTTCTGGTTTTACTCGTCGAGGAAGGAGCGCAGATGCTCGCTTCTCGTCGGGTGGCGCAGCTTGCGCAGCGCCTTGGCTTCGATCTGGCGGATCCGCTCGCGGGTTACATCGAACTGTTTGCCGACTTCCTCGAGGGTGTGGTCGGTATTCATGTCGATGCCAAAGCGCATGCGCAGGACCTTGGCTTCGCGCGCGGTGAGGCCAGCCAGCACTTCGCGGGTGGCTTCCTTGAGGCTTTCCACGGTCGCCACGTCGATCGGCGATTGCATGGTGGAGTCCTCGATGAAGTCGCCCAGGTGCGAGTCTTCGTCGTCGCCGATCGGGGTTTCCATGGAGATCGGCTCTTTGGCGATCTTCAATACCTTGCGGATCTTGTCCTCGGGCATTTCCATGCGCTCGCCCAGCTCTTCCGGAGTCGGCTCGCGGCCCATCTCCTGCAGCATCTGGCGGGAGATGCGATTGAGCTTGTTGATCGTCTCGATCATGTGCACCGGAATACGGATGGTGCGTGCCTGGTCGGCGATCGAGCGGGTGATCGCCTGGCGAATCCACCAGGTGGCATAGGTCGAGAACTTGTACCCGCGGCGGTATTCGAACTTGTCCACCGCTTTCATCAGGCCGATGTTGCCTTCCTGAATCAGGTCGAGGAACTGCAGACCACGGTTGGTGTACTTCTTGGCGATGGAGATAACCAGGCGCAGGTTGGCCTCGACCATCTCTTTCTTCGCCCGGCGCGCTTTCGCTTCGCCGATGGACATGCGGCGGTTGATGTCCTTGATTTCGGCGATGGTCAGGCTGGTGTCGTTCTGCAGGGCGATCAGCTTTTGCTGGCAGCGCAGGATGTCGGCCTGCAGGTTGCCGATGGCCTCGGCGTACTTGGCCTTGCCTTTGGCCAGGCCGGCGGCCCAGGTTTCGTCGATTTCGTTGCCGGGGAACAGCTTGAGGAAGTCGGCACGCGGCATGCGGGCATCACGCACACACAGTTGCATGATGGCGCGTTCCTGGGCACGAACCTGCTCCAGCGAGCTGCGGACGCGCTCAACCAGGGCATCGAACTGCTTGGGCACCAGCTTGATCGGCATGAACAGCTCGGCCAGCGCAAGCAGTTCGGCGATCGCCTGCTTGCTGCTGCGGCCATGCTTCTTCAGCGCCTTACGGGCTTTTTCCAGCTGCTCGGAGACGGCGGTGAAACGGCGCAGGGCTTCTTCCGGATCCGGACCGCCATCGCCTTCTTCTTCCTCGTCGTCGCCGTCACTCTCTTCTTCGTCTTCCGCGGCTTCAGCAGCCGGGGTGGCGGTTTTCAGGTCGACCGGAACTTCTTCAGCCGGCAGGCTGCCGTCGTCCGGATCGATGTAACCGCTGAGAATATCGGACAGACGGCCACCTTCGCTGGTGACGCGCTGGTAGTCGGCGAGGATGCTGTCGACGGTACCCGGGAAGTGAGCGATAGCGCTCATGACTTCACGGATGCCTTCTTCGATGCGCTTGGCGATTTCGATTTCGCCTTCGCGGGTCAGCAGCTCCACGGTGCCCATTTCACGCATATACATGCGCACGGGGTCGGTGGTACGGCCGATATCGGTCTCTACGGCCGCCAGGGCGGCTGCAGCTTCCTCTACCGCCGCTTCATCGGTGTCGGCTTCGGCCAACAACAGGGCATCCGCATCCGGGGCAGTCTCGAATACGTTGATCCCCATGTCGTTGATCATGCGGATGATGTCTTCCACCTGTTCCGGGTCGGAAATATCCTCCGGCAGGTGGTCGTTGACCTCCGCGTAAGTCAGGTAACCCTGCTCACGACCACGGGCGATCAATTCTTTCAAACGAGATTGCTGTTGCGCTTTTCCGGACATAACACCCTATCCATTGAAGGTCTTGGCGGGCAAAAAACAAGCCGAGGATTATAACTGATTAAGGGGCTCAGGCGCCAGTTGAGCTCTTGTCGCTTGAGGAAGAAGGGCGGCTGAAGTGCTCTCGCAGTAGAGTCTTTTCTTCCTCAGTCAGTTCACTGGGGCTTTTTTGCATGACGCTGCGCAGGAGTTGCTCGCGTCGTTTCTGCAGCTGGTTATGGGCAAGTGTAGTAATGGTGTCGAAGAACTGCTTTTCAAGATTGTCCTGGTCGATCAGCCATTCCTTCTCCGCCAGGGCCTGCAGCAGGCGGCCCTGGGTGGTGCCGTGCCAGCGCGCGATCAGCTGCAGCGAGCGCAGCTGGGGATTCTTCTGCAGGGCGCCGAGCAGGGCGACCAGCAGCTGCGCGTAGGTGTCGTCTTCGGCGGCGAAATGGCTGACATCCTCGACCTTCTGCGCGAGATTGGGATGGTGCAGCAAGGTGCGCAGCGCGGTCAGGGTGGGTGACTCGACGCTGACGGCCTTGCGTGGTGTGCGCGGCTGGTCGTCGCGGCCGCCTTTCTTCCAGTTGCCATCCTTCTTCCACGGCTTGCCTTCGCCTTTCTTCCAGCTTTTCTTCTGCTCGAAGCCGGCGTCGGCGGGTGGTTCGATATGGTTGGCGTAGTCGGCGATATCGCCGTAGTCCGGCTGGGCGTCGTAATAGTGTTCGGCGGCTGGCGCGTATTCGTGCTCGGCTCTGCTCGGGCTGGTGGCGGGCGCGTGTTGCGTCATCTGCGCGAGGGCTTCGGCGGTGAGGCCGGTAATTTCGCCCAGGCGCATGCGCATCAGGGCGCGCAGGTTGTTGCCGGGGATCTGCTCGATCAGTGGGGTGGCCAGGGTCGCCAGGTGGGCCTTACCTTCCAGGGAGCGCGGGTCGGCTTCTTCGCAGAGTTGTTGGAAGAAGTAGTCGGCCAGCGGCTGGGCGTGCTGGTTGATGCGCGCACGGAAGGCGTCGGTGCCTTCGGCGCGGACCAGGCTGTCCGGGTCTTCGCCTTCCGGGAGGAACAGGAAGCGCGCGCGGCGCCCGTCTTGCAGGCTCGGCAAGGTCGACTCGAGGGCGCGCCAGGCCGCCTTGCGCCCGGCGGCGTCACCGTCGAAGCAGAACAGCACGCTGGGTACGATGCGGAACAGGCGCTTGAGGTGTTCTTCGCTGGTGGCGGTACCGAGGGTGGCCACGGCATTGCGCAGGCCTTGCTGGGCCAGGGCGATGACGTCCATGTAGCCTTCGACCACCATGATCTCGTCGAGGTCGCGGTTGTTCTTGCGCGCCTCGTACAGCCCGTAGAGCTCCTGGCCCTTGTGGAATACCGGGGTTTCCGGCGAGTTCAGGTACTTCGGTTTGTCGTCGCCAAGCACCCGGCCGCCGAAGGCGATGATCCGTCCGCGGCTGTCGCGGATGGGGAACATCACGCGGTCGCGGAAACGGTCATAGCGCTTGCCGGTTTCGGTGTTCTCGATCAGCAGGCCGGCGTCGATCATCGCCTTCAGTTGCAGGTTGTCGCCGCCCAGGTGCTTGAGCAGGTTGTCCCAGCCGGGCGGGGCGAAACCGAGGCCGAAGTCGCGGGCAATCTCGCCGGACAGGCCGCGGCCCTTGAGGTAGTCCACCGCGGCTTTGCGCGTCGGGTGGCTTTTCAGGGCCTGGCGGTAGTAATCGCTGGCGGCGGTCAGCAGGGTGTAGAGCGGCGAGTCGGTTGGTTGGCGTGGCTTGTGGCCGCGCCCGCCTTCCTCGCGCGGGATATCCATGCCAGCGCGCTTGGCCAGTTCCTCGATGGCCTGGGGGAAGTCCAGGTTGTCGTGGTCCATGATGAAGCCGAGTGCGTTGCCGCCAGCGCCGCAGCCGAAGCAATAGTAGAACTGCTTGTCCGGGCTGACGCTGAAGGACGGCGTCTTTTCCTTGTGGAACGGGCAGCAGGCGCTGTAGTTCTTGCCGGCCTTCTTTATCTGGATGCGCGAACTCACCACCTCGACTATGTCGGTGCGGTTGAGCAGGTCATCGATAAAGGATTGTGGGATCAGGCCGGCCATGGGGTCGTCAGTGTGCTGGTGCCAGAGGCGGGAGCATAAACGAAAAAACTCCGATCATCGCCGAGCGGCGAAGCGGAGTCGGATGGAGCCTGAAAATGCAAAGCCCGGCGTGAGCCGGGCCATGCGGAAACCTTTGCGGCGTGACTGATAACTCAGTACAGGCGCTCGCGGCGGCGCTGTTCGCGCTGCACTTTCTTCGCGTGACGCTTAACAGCGGCTGCTGCCTTGCGCTTGCGCTCGGTGGTTGGCTTCTCATAGAACTCGCGGCTGCGCACTTCGGCCAATACACCGGCCTTTTCGCAGGAGCGCTTGAAGCGACGCAGAGCTACGTCGAAGGGTTCGTTCTCTTTAACTTTGACGGCTGGCATCCAGGTCGTACCTTCACTGTTTTACCGAATGGACGACGCGATCCGGCTAGGGCACGGGAATACGTCGGTTTTCAAGGGCTGCGGATATTAACGCCAAGCGCCGCAGAATGCAAAGCCTCTGATCGAAAAGCGCTAGTCGGGCTGTGGGGCGACGATTATTATGCGCGCCTTCGAATTCCCACTGTATTAAAGGCGCGAACCCATGCTGGTGCTGGGCTTGGAAACTTCCTGCGATGAAACCGGTGTCGCTTTGTACGACAGCGAGCGCGGCCTGCTGGCCGATGCCCTGTTCAGCCAGATCGAGCAGCACCGGGTGTTCGGTGGCGTGGTGCCGGAGCTGGCCTCACGTGACCACGTCAAGCGCATGCTGCCGCTGATCCGCGAAGTGCTCACCACGGCCGGCGTAGAGCGCACGCAGATCGAGGCCATCGCCTATACCGCGGGTCCTGGCCTGGTCGGTGCGCTGCTGGTGGGCGCTTCGTGCTCCCAGGCCCTGGCTTTTGCCTGGGGCATTCCGGCGGTGGGCGTGCATCATATGGAAGGCCATTTGCTGGCGCCGATGCTGGAAGAACAGCCGCCCGCCTTCCCGTTCGTCGCTTTGTTGGTGTCCGGCGGACATACCCAGTTGGTACGGGTCGATGGTATCGGTCGTTATCAGCTGCTCGGCGAATCGCTGGACGACGCCGCCGGCGAGGCGTTCGACAAGACCGCCAAGCTGATGGGCCTGCAGTACCCAGGTGGCCCGGAGATTGCGCGCCTGGCCGAAATCGGTACGCCGGGGCGTTTCACCTTCCCGCGGCCGATGACCGATCGCCCCGGCCTGGACTTCAGCTTCAGCGGGCTGAAGACCTTCACCCTCAATACCTGGCTGCAGTGCCGCGAGGCGGGCGACCAGAGCGAGCAGACCCGTGCGGACGTGGCTTTGGCCTTCCAGCAGGCGGTGGTCGACACCCTGACCATCAAGTGCCGCCGCGCGCTCAAACAGACCGGCCTGAATAACCTGGTGATCGCCGGCGGCGTGAGCGCCAACCAGTCATTGCGCCAGTCCCTGGAGAAGATGCTCGGTGAGCTCAAGGGCCAGGTGTTCTATGCGCGGCCGCGCTTCTGCACCGACAACGGCGCGATGATCGCCTACGCCGGCTGCCAGCGCCTGCTGGCCGGCCAGCAGGATGGCCCTGCCATCGGTGTGCAGGCGCGCTGGCCGATGGAGCAGCTGCCAGCCATCTGAGGCGCTTGCCGTCCGATTGCTCAGAAGTGCCGTTCGCGTCCGGCGAACAGGTCGCGTAAATTGCCCCGATGGCGCCAGACGATCAGCCCGGTTAGCACGCACATCGGCAGCAGCGCTGCCGGTTGTTGCCAGGCCAGTAATGGCAAGGTCAGCGGCGTGGCGATCAGCGAGGCGAGCGAGCTGGTGCGGGTGAGGATAAAGGTCAGCGCCCAGGCGGCGAGGGCCAGCAAGGCGGCCGGCGGATACAGGCCGAGCAGCATGCCGGCGGCCGTGGCCACACCTTTGCCACCCTTGAAGCGGAAGTACAGCGGATAAAGATGGCCGATTACGGCAGCGAGGCCGATCCAGGCTTGTTGCTGGATATTCAACCCGAGCAGGTTGGCGATCAGTACCGGCAACAGGCCTTTGCACAGGTCGCCGAGCAGGGTGATGATAGCCAGCTTCTTACCCGCCACCCTGAGCATATTGGTCGCCCCGGGATTGCCCGAGCCACTGGCGCGCGGGTCCGGCCCACCGCTCAGGCGGCTGAGCAGGATGGCGAAGGACAGCGAGCCGAGCAGGTAGGCGAGCAGTACCAACAGCCAGAACATGGTATCCATTCCGGGGCGAGTGAGCCTCGATTCTAGCGGCGGGACACACTCCTTGTCGTGCTGTGGAGTTAAGTGCTTGGACAAAGTCTTTATCGAAGGTCTGGAAGTCGACACCCTGATCGGTGCCTACGACTGGGAGCGCGGCATTCGCCAGTGCCTGCAACTGGACCTGACCTTCGCCTGGGATATCCGCCCGGCCGCAGCAGGCGATGACCTGAGCAAGGCGCTCGACTATGCGGCGGTGAACCAGCACGTGCAGGCGTTTGCCAGCGCGGCCCGCTTCGAACTGGTGGAGACCTTTGCCGAGCACCTGGCTGCCAGCCTGCTAAGCGAGTTCGGCATGCCCTGGGTGCGCCTCAAGGTGACCAAGCCCGGCGCCAACCCGGCGGCCCGTGCGGTGGGTGTGGAAATCGAGCGCAGTCAGCCATGAGTCGCATACTGCTGGGCTTGGGCAGCAATATCGAACGTGAGGCGCACCTGTGTGCCGGGCTCGATGCGCTGGCCGGGTTTCTCCATGACCTGCAGTGCTCGCCGGTATTCGAGAGTGCGCCGGTGGGGATCAAGAGCGGGCCGTTCTTCAACCTGGTGGTCAGCGCGCGTACCGATCTGCCGCTGACCGAGTTGGATCGCCGGTTGAAGTTCATCGAGGCCGACAATGGCCGCTACGCGCCCAATCGCAAGGGTCTGCCGCTGGATATCGACGTGCTGCTGTACGACGAACTGGTCGGCAACTTCGATGGGCTAATCCTGCCGCGTGCGGAAATCCTCAAGAATGCCTTCGTGCTCTGGCCGCTGGCGCTGCTGGTGCCCGAGACCGTGCATCCGCTGACGGGCAGCACATTTGCCCAGCTCTGGGCAGCAGCGCAGATCGATCAGCAGCTGCGTCCGGTGGCGTTCCAGTGGCGCGGCCGCGCGCTGACGCCTGCGGCGTTACTCCAGGCCTGAGGCCCACCGCCGGGATGTGCTTCCCGGATTGCATCCGGGCTAGGGTTGCGCGCTGCGTTCCTTGTAAGCCTTGAGCACTTTCAGCCGCTCGCGCTTGAGTGCCTCGCCCAGTTCCGCACCCTGAATTCCCTGTTCCAGCAGCGGCTGCACCGCCACCGCACGAGCGGCCTGCATGGCGCCCAGCAGGTAGGCCGCTTGTGGATAGTCGCGGTCCTCGAAGCCGAGGCGCCCGCGGGCGTCCATTTCGCAGGCGGCGATGAACTCTTCGAAGCGTTGCGGGCGGCGGTAGACGTCGAAGCTCTGCAACAGGCCGAGCAGGGTCTCCGCACGCAGCTCCAAGGCTCGGTGGCCGTGGGTGTGGTATTCGCCGACCAACAGCGCTAGTTCGGCACAGTCCCGCGGTACCTTGCAGCGCGTGTTCACCGCCTTGATCAGTTTGAGGCCGCGCATTTCGTGGGCGATATGCCGTGGCCATTCGACCTGCGGCGTGGTGCCCTTGCCCAGGTCATGCAGCAGGCAGGCCCAGCGCACGCTCAGCGGCTGCTGGTGGCGGGCGCATTGCTGCAACACCATCAAGTTATGGATGCCGGTATCGATTTCCGGGTGATGGGTGGCGGTTTGCGGCACGCCGAACAGGGCGTCGACTTCCGGCAGCAACTCGGCCAGGGCGCCACAGTCGCGCAGCACCTGAATGAAGACCTCGGGGCAGGGCTCCAGCAGGGCGCGGGAGATTTCCTTCCAGCTGCGCTCGGCAGTGAGTGCTTTGAGCTCGCCGGATTCGGCTAGCTGGCGCATCAGGGCTAAGGTCTCCGGGGCCACGACAAAGCCCAGCGGCGCATAACGTGCGGCGAAGCGTGCCACCCGCAGCACGCGCAGCGGATCTTCGGCGAAGGCCGGGGAGACGTGGCGCAGCACCCGCGCGGCGAGGTCGCGCTGGCCGCCATAGGGGTCGATTACCCGGCCCTGGTCGTCCTCGGCCATGGCGTTGACGGTCAGGTCGCGGCGGATCAGGTCGTCTTCCAGGGTGACGTCCGGGCTGGCGTAGAAGGTGAAGCCGCTATAGCCCTGGCCGGATTTGCGCTCGGTGCGGGCCAGCGCATATTCCTCGCCGCTCTGCGGGTGGAGGAACACCGGAAAATCGTCGCCCACCGGCCGGTAGCCCTGATCGAGCATGCGCTGCGCATCGGCGCCGACCACCACCCAGTCGATATCGGTGATGGGCCGGCCGAGCAGGCGATCACGCACCGCGCCGCCGACTTTGTAGATCTGCATGAAATCACTCCTCCGTAGCTGCGGAGGATAAGCGAAAAAGCCCGTACCTGCTGCCTGCAGGTACGGGCTTGCGTGGTCGAGCAGGGGCTCAGATCGGCGGAATCACCAGATCCAGGCGCGGGTACTCGCTCTCGGCATCCTGCTCGTTGCGCGGCGGCACGTGCTGCATGCCGACGACCTGTTCGCCCTGGCGGACTTCCAGGTGGATGTCGAAGCCCCACAGGCGATGCAGGTGCTTGAGCACCTCGCCGGTGGAATCGCCCAGCGGTTTGCGGTCGTGCTGCTGGTGGCGCAGGGTTAGCGAACGGTCACCGCGGCGGTCGACGCTCCAGATCTGCACATTGGGTTCGCGGTTGCCCAGGTTGTACTGGGCGGCCAGGGTCTCGCGGATAATGCGATAGCCTGGCTCGTCGTGGATGGCCGGCACCAGCATGTCGTCCTGTTGGTCGTCGTCCATCACGCTGAACAGCTTGAGGTCGCGGATCACCTTGGGCGAGAGGAACTGCAGGATGAAGCTCTCGTCCTTGAAGTTGGCCATGGCGAACTTGAGGGTCGACAGCCAGTCGCTGCCGGCAATGTCGGGGAACCAGTGGCGATCTTCCTCGGTGGGGTGTTCGCAGATCCGGCGGATGTCGCAGTAGATGGCGAAGCCCAGGGTGTAGGGGTTGATGCCGCTGTAGTAGGGGCTGTCGAAGCCGGGCTGGTAGATCACGCTGGTGTGCGACTGGAGGAACTCCATCATGAAGCCATCGGTAACCAGGCCTTCGTCGTACAAATCGTTCATCAGGGTGTAGTGCCAGAAGGTCGCCCAGCCTTCGTTCATCACCTGGGTCTGGCGTTGCGGGTAGAAGTACTGGGCAATCTTGCGCACGATGCGGATCACCTCGCGCTGCCAGGGTTCCAGCAGCGGCGCGTGCTTCTCGAGGAAGTACAGGATGTTCTCCTGCGGTTCGGCCGGCCAGCGCTTGTTGTCCTGATCGTGGCCTTTGCTGGCGCCCTTGGGGATGGTGCGCCAGAGGTCGTTGATCTGCTTCTGCAGGTGTTCCTCGCGATCCTTCTGCCGCCGGCGCTCCTCTTCGGCGGAGATCGGGTAGGGCCGCTTGTAGCGGTCGACCCCGTAGTTCATCAGGGCGTGGCAGGAGTCGAGCAGGTCTTCCACCGCGTCGATACCGTGGCGTTCCTCGCACTGCATGATGTACTGCTTGGCGAACACCAGGTAATCAATGATCGAGCTGGCGTCGGTCCAGGTGCGGAACAGGTAGTTACCCTTGAAGAAGCTGTTGTGGCCGTAGCAGGCATGGGCGATTACCAGTGCTTGCATGCACATGGTGTTCTCTTCCATCAGGTAGGCGATGCACGGGTCGGAGTTGATCACGATCTCGTAGGCCAGGCCCATCTGCCCGCGCGAATAGCCCTTCTCGGTGGCGAGGAAGTGCTTGCCGTAGGACCAGTGGTGATAACCCAGGGGCATGCCGACGGACGCGTAGGCGTCCATCATCTGCTCGGCGGTGATCACTTCAATCTGGTTGGGGTAGGTGTCCAGGGCATAGCGCTCGGCAATGCGCGCTATCTCGCGGTCGTACTGGCGAACCAGGTCGAAGGTCCACTCAGAGCCTGTGGAGATCGGCTGGCGTTTTTTCTCGGATGCGGTCATCGCGGTTCCCCTCAGGTCACCAGGCGGCGCTGGAACAGTTCACGGAACACCGGGTAGATGTCGGCGGACGAGACCAGCTGCTGCTGGGCGAAAGTGTCGGCATAGGTTTCGCCGACCTGTTCGTACTCGAACCACAGCGCTTGGTGCTCGCGCGGGGTGATCTCGACGTAGGTGAAGTACTGCACGAACGGCATGATCTGGTTGATCAGGATATCGCGGCAGATCGGCGAATCGTCATTCCAGTTGTCGCCATCCGACGCCTGGGCGGCGTAGATGTTCCATTCGTTGATCGGGTAACGCGCGGCCATGATCTCCTGCATCATTTTCAGCGCGCTGGAGACGATGGTGCCGCCGGTCTCGCGCGAGTAGAAGAACTCTTCCTCGTCGACCTCTTTGGCGCTGGTGTGGTGGCGGATGAACACCACCTCGATTTTGTCGTAGTTCCGCTTCAGAAACAGATACAAGAGGATAAAGAACCGCTTGGCGATGTCCTTGGTGGCCTGGGTCATCGAGCCGGATACGTCCATCAGGCAGAACATCACCGCCTTGGAACTGGGGTTGGGCTGCTTGGTCAGCAGGTTGTACTTGAGGTCGAAGGTGTCGAGAAACGGCACGCGGTTGATGCGTACGCGCAGCTTGCTGATTTCTTCTTCCAGTGCTTGGATGTCACTGAAATTGTCCGGCTCTTCCAGCTTGAGGCGTTCCAGTTCGGCCAGGGCCTGCTTGAGCTTGGCGCGGCTGCTGCCCGACAGGGCGATGCGCCGCGCATGAGCCGAGCGCAGGGTGCGTACGATGTTGATGCGTGACGGGTTGCCTTCGTTGCTGATGCCGGCGCGCACGGTTTTGAAGGTGTCGCTGCCGGTCAGGTGACGTTTGACCAGGTTGGGCAGTTCCAGATCCTCGAACATGAAGTCGAGAAACTCCTCCTGGGTGATCTGGAAGACGAACTCGTCCATGCCTTCGCCGGAATTACTCGCCTTGCCGGCACCGCGCCCGCCGCCACCGCCGGAGGGGCGGGGGATATGGTCGCCGCCGCTGAACTGCTTGTTGCCGGGGTGCACGGTGGTCTGCTTGCCGCCGCGGCCATGGTGCAACACCGGCTCGTCAATATCGCGGCCGGGAATGCTGATCTGTTCGCCGTGCTCCATGTCGGTGATGGAGCGCCGGCTGACGGCCTCCTCCACGGCCTTCTTGATGTGGTCACGGTAACGCCGCAAGAAGCGCTGGCGGTTCACCGTGCTCTTGTTCTTGCCATTCAGGCGCCGGTCGATGACATAGCTCATGACGTCTCCTTAGCGCGCGGGCCTATAGGCCCGCGGCAGCCGGCGCGGCCACGGTGGGGCGCCGGCAACGGGTTACTGCGACTTGCGAACCCGCAGATACCACTCGGACAGCAGGCGCACCTGCTTCTCGGTGTAGCCACGTTCGACCATTCGGGTGACAAAGTCGTTGTGCTTCTGTTGATCCTCCTTGCTCGCCTTGGCGTTGAAGCTGATGACCGGCAGCAGATCCTCGGTGTTGGAGAACATTTTCTTCTCGATCACCACGCGCAGCTTTTCGTAGCTGAGCCAGGTCGGGTTCTTGCCGTTGTTGTTGGCGCGGGCGCGCAGCACGAAGTTGACGATCTCGTTGCGGAAATCCTTCGGGTTGCTGATGCCGGCCGGCTTCTCGATCTTTTCCAGTTCCTCGTTGAGGGCCACGCGATTGAGGATCTCGCCGGTTTCCGGGTCGCGGTATTCCTGATCCTGAATCCAGAAATCGGCATACAGCACGTAACGGTCGAAGATGTTCTGCCCGTACTCGCTGTAGGACTCCAGGTAGGCGGTCTGGATTTCCTTGCCGATGAACTCGATGTAGCGCGGCGCCAGGTACTCCTTGATGAAGCGCAGGTAGCGTTCGCGCACTTCGGCGGGGAACTGTTCCTGCTCGATCTGCTGCTCCAGCACATACAGCAGGTGCACCGGGTTGGCGGCGATCTCGTGGGGGTCGAAGTTGAATACCTTGGACAGGATCTTGAAGGCGAAGCGGGTCGACAGGCCGTTCATGCCTTCATCGACGCCGGCGGTGTCGCGGTACTCCTGGATCGACTTGGCCTTGGGGTCGGTGTCCTTGAGGTTTTCGCCGTCGTAGACGCGCATCTTCGAGTAGATGTTGGAGTTCTCCGGTTCCTTCAGGCGGCTCAGTACGGAGAACTGCGCGAGCATCTTCAGGGTGTCCGGGGCGCAGTGGGCCTTGGCCAGCGAGCTGTTGAACAGCAGCTTGTCGTAGATCTTCACCTCGTCGGTGACGCGCAGGCAGTACGGCACCTTGACGATGTAGATGCGGTCGATGAACGCCTCGTTGTTCTTGTTGTTGCGGAAGCTGTGCCACTCGGACTCGTTGGAGTGGGCCAGCAGGATGCCGCTGTAGGGGATCGCGCCGAGGCCTTCGGTGCTGTTGTAGTTGCCCTCCTGGGTGGCGGTGAGCAAGGGGTGCAGGACCTTGATCGGCGCCTTGAACATCTCGACGAATTCCATCAGACCCTGGTTGGCCCGGCACAGGGCGCCCGAGTAGCTGTAGGCGTCGGCGTCGTTCTGCGGGAATTCCTCCAGCTTGCGGATATCCACCTTGCCGACCAGTGCGGAGATGTCCTGGTTGTTCTCGTCGCCCGGTTCGGTCTTGGCCACGGCGATCTGATTGAGAATCGAGGGGTACAGCTTGACCACGCGGAACTGGCTGATGTCGCCACCGAACTCGGTCAGGCGCTTGGTCGCCCAGGGCGAGATGATGCTGTTGAGGTAACGCCGCGGGATGCCGTAGTCCTCTTCGAGGATGGCACCATCTTCACTGGCATTGAACAGCCCCAGCGGCGACTCGAATACCGGCGAGCCCTTGATCGCGTAGAAGGGCACTTTTTCCATCAGCTGCTTGAGCTTCTCTGCCAGCGAGGACTTGCCGCCGCCGACCGGGCCAAGCAGATAGAGGATCTGTTTCTTCTCTTCCAGGCCCTGAGCGGCATGGCGGAAGTAGGAGACGATCTGGTCGATGCACTCTTCCATGCCGTGGAAGTCGGCAAAGGCCGGGTAGCGACGGATCACCTTGTTGGAAAAGATGCGCGACAGCCGAGAATTGCTCGAAGTATCGATCAGCTCCGGCTCGCCGATGGCCATCAGCAGACGCTCGGATGCTGTGGCGTAGGCGCTGCGATCCGTTTTGCACAGTTCGAGGTATTCCTGAAGGGAATATTCCTCCTGGCGGGTCGATTCGAAGCGTTGCTGGAAGTGGCTGAATATACTCATAACTGCACCTCGCTCGCTGCATGGAGCCGGCAAGGGTCATTCGGGCGGGTGCAGAGGAGGTCGACGCGTCGGCCGTTAGAAACCCCCAGAACACCAAAAAACGCTACCGATGGCCCGGAACCGGTGTGCCGGCTCTCCCTTTTGGATGGCCTCGACCTAAGAGTAGTTCGGATTCGGCAGGGGCAAGGATGGCGTAAGGGTGACAGAACATTACCGCTCGTCGGCAATGCCCTGGGGAGCAGGCGCGGCGCGGGGTTGCGCCGCGCAGAAAATTTTTACTCGGCGTTGCCCTGGGCTACTTCGCCTGGGAACTGGCTGCGCCACAGGTCGAAGCCGCCATCCAGGCTGTAGACCTCGGCGAAACCCTGGTGCGCCAGGTAGGCCGCTGCGTTCTGGCTGGAGTTGCCGTGGTAGCAGGTGACGATCAGCGGCTGGTCGAAGTCGGCCTTGGCGATAAAGTCGGCCAGCGAGTGGTTGTCCAGGTGCCGGGAACCGCTGATATGGCCATTAGCGAAGCTCTGCGGGTCACGGATATCGACCACTACGGCGCCTTGCTCGCGCAGGGTCTGGGCCTGTTCTGGCGGGATGCGTTTGAATTCGCTCATGGGGTGTTCTCCGGGCAGTCGCAGCGGTGGCGTTCGCCGCTGTCGATGTTCATCAGGGTCATGGCGCCGCCCCACACGCAGCCGCTGTCCAGGGCGCTGAGGCCGGGCTCGTCACACTGGCCTTCCAGCGCCGCCCAGTGGCCGAAGATGATCTTGCGCCCGCGGCTCTTGCGCTGCGGGTAGCTGAACCAGGGGGCGTAGCCGGGTGGCGCGGTATCCACGCCTTCCTTGCTCTTCAGGTCGAGGGTACCGTCGGCCTTGCAGAAGCGCATGCGGGTGAGGTAGTTGGTGATCACCCGCAGGCGGGGGATGCCATGCAGGTCCTTGTCCCACTTGGCCGGCTCGTTGCCGTACATGCCATCGAGGAACAGCGGCAGGCGGGCGTCGTCGCGCAGGGCTTCCTCGACTTCGGCGGCGCGCTTGAGGGCTTTCTCCACGGTCCACTGCGGCGGGATGCCGGCATGCACCAGAGCGATATCGCGCTCGGCATCGTAATGCATCAGCTTCTGCTGGCGCAGCCAGTCGAGCAGGTTCTGCCGATCCGGGGCGTCGAGGATTTCCTGCAGGGTGTCGTTCTTCTTCAGGCGCTCGATGTTGTGCGCCACGGCCAGCAGGTGCAGGTCATGGTTACCCAACACGCAGACCAGTGAGTCGCGCATGGTGTAGAGGAAGCGCAGGGTTTCCAGCGACTGCGGGCCGCGGTTGACCAGATCGCCCACCAGCCACAGGCGATCCTTGGCCGGGTCAAAGACGACGCGTTCGAGCAGGCACTTGAGCGGTTGTAGGCAGCCCTGCAGGTCACCGACGGCGTAGGTTGCCATCAGTGCAGGGCTCCGGGCATGGCCAGGCGGAAGGGGGCGATGGTGGCATCGAAGCGTTTGCCGTCGTCGGCGAGCATCTGGTAGCTGCCCTGCATATTGCCGACCTTGGTCGCCATCACCGTGCCGCTGCTGTAGGTGTGGCTCTCGCCTGGCTGCAGGTGCGGCTGTTGGCCGACCACCCCGGCACCGCGGACTTCCTGCACGCGGCCGTCGCCGTCGGTGATGATCCAGTGGCGGCTGAGCAGCTTGGCGGCCACCTCGCCGTTGTTGTGGATGGTCACCGTGTAAGCGAAGGCGAAACGGTTCTGCTCCGGGCTGGATTGCTCCGGCAGATAGCGGGTGGCGACGCTGACGTCGACCTGGTAGCGCGAATCGGACATGGGCGGCAACTCGGGAAGCTGTAAAGCAGTTTAGTCCTGGGTCTGGACCTTGGGTTGCGCGGCGAGCTGATCGGCCAGGCGCACGAAGGCAGCCAGGTCGAGTTGCTCCGGGCGCAGGCTGCCATCGACGCCGGCGGCCTCGATCTCGGCGCTGCTGAGCAGGCCCTTGAGCGTGTTGCGCAGGGTCTTGCGACGCTGGTTGAAGGCTTCGCGCACCACCCGTTCGAGCAGGCGATGATCCTTGGCCGGGAACGGTAGTACGTCGTGCGGCACTAGGCGGACGATGGCCGAGTCGACCTTGGGCGGCGGATTGAACGCGCCCGGGCCGACATTGAACAGATGCTCCACGCGGCAGTGGTACTGGACCATGATCGACAGGCGGCCCCAGTCGCCACCGCCCGGCTCGGCGGCCAGGCGCTCGACCACTTCCTTCTGCAGCATGAAGTGCATGTCGCTGATCAAGGGGGCGTTATCCAGCAGATGGAAGATTAGCGGCGTGGAGATGTTGTAGGGCAGGTTACCGACCACGCGCAGGCTGTGCGGTGCGGCTTCGAGACGGTTGAAGTCGAACTTCAGTGCGTCACCCTGGTTCAGGCGGAAGTTGCTCAGGTGACCGAACTTGCCCTGCAGGATCGGGATCAGGTCGAGGTCGAGCTCGATCACATCGAGCTGGCCACCGCTGCTCAGCAGGCCTTCGGTCAGGGCGCCCTGGCCTGGGCCGATCTCCAGCAGGCGCTCGCCTTCGCGGGCATGGATGGCGCGCAGGATACGGTGGATCACCCCGGCGTCATGCAGGAAGTTCTGGCCAAAGCGCTTGCGCGCGCGGTGTTGGTATTCGGACATCGGGACAGCTCCAGGCTTCAAGCTGCGCGCTTGAAGCGAATGCAAAGAGGCGCAGTTTAACAGCAATGCCGGCGCAGGCCGTATGCGCTGCGCCGGGCAATGCAGGTCTACGCGGCTTCAGCGACGGCTAGCGGCCATCTGGTAGGCGGTTTCCAGCGCCACCTGCAGGCTGCCGCAGTCGATCTGGCCGCTGCCGGCCAGGTCCAGGGCTGTGCCGTGATCGACTGAGGTGCGGATGATCGGCAGACCTAGGGTGACGTTGACCGCCGCGCCAAAGCCCTTGTACTTGAGCACCGGCAGGCCCTGGTCGTGGTACATGGCCAGCACTGCGTCGCATTGATCGAGGTGCTTGGGGGTGAACAGGGTGTCGGCCGGCAGCGGGCCGATCAGGTTCAGGCCTTCGCCGCGCAGCAGTTCGAGGGTCGGTTCGATCACCTCGATTTCCTCGCGGCCCAGGTGGCCGCCTTCGCCGGCATGGGGATTGAGGCCGCAGACCAGGATGCGTGGCTGGGCGATGCCGAACTTCTGCACCAGGTCGGCGTGCAGGATGCGCGCGACTCGCGCCAGGCGCTCGGCGGTGATGGCGGCAGCGACATCCTTGAGCGGCAGGTGGGTGGTCACCAGGGCCACGCGCAGGCCGCGGGTGGCCAGCATCATCACCACCTGCTCGGTGTGGGTCAGCTCGGCAAGGAATTCGGTATGTCCGGAGAAGGCGATGCCCGCTTCGTTGATTACGCCCTTGTGTACGGGGGCGGTGATCATGCCGGCGAAGTCGCCATCCAGGCAGCCCTGGCCGGCACGGGTCAGGGTTTGCAGGACATAGGCAGCGTTGCTGGAATCGAGCTGGCCGGGGCGAACCTTGGCTTGCAGCGGGGTATCCCAGACATACAGGCTGCCGGCCGGCGCAGGTTGGCTCGGCCAGTTGCCTGGCGCTGCCGCCAACAGGTCGATCCGCAGGCCCAGCAGGGCTGCCCGTTCGCTCAGCAGCTCACGGCTGGCAATGGCGACCAGGGGGTGAGGCTGGGCAGCTCGGGCCAGCAACAGGCACAGATCCGGGCCGATGCCGGCTGGCTCACCAGGGGTCAGGGCGAAAAGCTGGGCGGTGGTCATCGGCAGGTTCTCTTCTGGGTGGTGTTGGTCGTGGCGCCGCAAGCCAACACTCTACGCTGAAAATTAGTGGCGAAAAAAAGCCCGGCAATGCCGGGCTTGGGTATTACAGCAAGCCCAATCAGAGCTTGATCTCGACGTAAGCCTCGTCGCGGATCTGGCGCAACCAGGCCTGCAACTCTTCTTCGTACTTGCGATTGCGCAGGGCATTCATCGCCTGCTGCTCGCGGAACTTCTCGCTGTTGTCAGTGGCGCGACGACCGAGCACTTCCAGGACGTGCCAGCCGTATTGGCTTTTGAATGGCTTGGACAGCTCGCCGCTGGAGGTCTTGGCCATGACTTCGCGGAACTCGGGGACCAGGGTGCTGGGGTCGATCCAGTTGAGGTCGCCGCCATTCAGTGCGGAGCCTGGGTCCTCGGAGTAGCTTTTCGCCAGCTCGGCAAAATCTTCACCGGAAACGATGCGCTCATACAGGCGCTCGGCCAGACGACGGGTTTCCGTTTCGCTGCGGATTTCACTGGGCTTGATCAGGATGTGGCGCACATGCACCTCATCGCTTACCACGCTGCTACCACCGCGCTTTTCCAGCAGCTTGATGATCATGAAACCGTTGGGTGTGCGAATCGGTTCGGTGATCTCACCGGGAGCCAGCGCGCTGATCAGCTCATCCAGTGGTGGTGGCAGTTGACCGGCTTTGCGCCAGCCAATCTCGCCGCCTTCCAGAGCGTTTTCACTGGCCGAGTTGCTGATGGCCAACTGAGCGAAATCCCCGCCGTTGCGCAGCTCATCATAGAGGCTGCTGACGCGGCGTGCTGCCGCCTGGATGGCTTCCGGAGAGGCACCCTCGGGCAGCGGAATCAGGATGTTGGCCAGACGAAATTCTTCCGACAGTTGCATCTTGCCCAGGTCGGAAGCGAGGAAGTTCTTCACTTCCTGGTCGGTAACCTGGATGCGTTCTCCCACACGGCGCTGACGCACGCGGCTGATGACCATCTCACGACGAATCTGCTCGCGAGCATCGTTGTAGGACAGACCGTCGCGCTGGAGAGCGGCGCTGAACTGCTCAAGGGTCAGGTTATTGCGTTGGGCAATACTGGCCATCGCTTGGTTCAGCTCTTCGTCGGTGATGCGAATACCTGAACGCTCGCCGATCTGCAGCTGCAGGTTTTCGACGATCAGGCGTTCGAGTACCTGCTGGTTGAGCACATCGGTCGGCGGCAGCTGCGCGCCACGCTTGGCGATGGTCTGTTGCACCTCACGGGCACGGGCATCCAGCTGGCTTTGCATGATCACGTCGTTATCGACGATGGCGACCACGCGATTGAGGGACTGGATCTCGGCCTGTACTGCAGAACCGAGAAAAACGGCGCCCAGCAGCAGCGGGCGCAGGCAATCAGAAAGCTTGATCTTCACGTTGACGATAACCCTGGATACCTTGGTCGAGGAAACTTTCCGCCTTGTTACCTACCACGCCACCGAGCCCTTTCAGGACGATCTGCAGGAAGATACCGCGGTCGGGTTGATCATTCTGGCTCGGGTTCAGACTGTATTCGTCGTAGTCGATCCAGTAACGATTGATCAGGCGCAGTTTCCAGCAGCAGCTGTCGTATTCGAAACCACCGAAGGCTTCGAGCGTACGGTTCTGGTTGTAGTCATGTTGCCAGCGGGCGATGGCGCTCCACTGCGGGATGACCGGCCAGATGATCGAGAAGTCGTGTTGATCGACCTTGTAGTAGTCCTTGATGTAGTTAGCGCTTCCAGGGGTACCGAAGTCACCGCCGCCAACTTTCCACTCACCCGTGGACTGGTCGTAGCGGACAGCATCGTTGCGGTAGCGATAGCCGGCGTTGATCACCTTGTTCGGGTTGGCTTCCGGCTGGTAGTGGAACATGGCGCTGCCGGAGCGAGTGCTACTGCTATCCGGATCCCAGTTGAAGTCAGACGAGAAGCGCCAGTCGCGGTTGAAGCGGTAAAGGTATTCAAGCGCGTAGGGGGATACATTCGCTTGTGCATCAGTACGGGTCTCGTAATTGATACCTGGCAACTGAACTTCGCGGTCAGCAAAGTAGATAGCCTGGCCGATGCTAAAGCGCTGGCGCTCGAAGCCATTCGATTCGATCCAGCGATTGGTTACGCCCAGCGACAGTTTGTTTTCGTCACCGATGCGATCCTTGCCGGTAAAGCGGTTCTCGCGGAACAGCGAGGCGTAGTTGAAGGTCGACTCGCTGGTGTCGAAGACCGGGATGTCGGTCTGGTCTTCCTCGGGGACATAGAGGTAGAACAGGCGCGGCTCCAGGGTCTGCCGGTAGTTGGTGCCGAACAGCGAGGTGTTGCGGTCGAAGTACAGGCCACTATCCAGGCTGAACAGGCCGACACCACGGTTCTGGCTGCTGCTGTACTCCTGATCGGCGAGCAGAGTGTCTTCTCCGCGCTGATCCAGATCCAGATCGTAGTTGGTTTGCAGGTACTTGATGGTCGGCTTGACGTAACCCCAGGTCCAGTTCAGCGGCAGGCTGACGCCCGGTTCCAGGTGGACGCGATCACCATTGGCGCGGGCCAGGCCTTTGATCCGGGTGTCGTACCAAGGCTCCAGATTGCCATCTTCATCGCTGAAGTTACCGCTACGCAGGTCGCGGTCGAAGCGCACGAACTCGGTCTGGTAGGCGAAGTTCAGCCCGCCCGGCTGGAATGGTAGTGCGCCATTGAAGGTGATCTGCGGCAGGCGGTCATAAGGCGTAATGTCGGTGACCGTGGCCAGTTCATAGGCATGCGCATTCAGGCGTGCGGTAAAGCTATCGCCGCGGTAGGTCAGAGCGCCTTGCTGGTTGACGAAGGTGCTGCGGCTGATCTCCAGGTCGCTGTCGAGATCCTGGAAGTAGTACGGATCGCTGATGTCGGTGTAGTCGACCTCCGCCAGCAGGCGCGAGTCGAGGCCGCCCTTGTGCTTCCAGTTGTACATCCAGCGCTGGTCTTCGTATTCGGACTGCAGCTTGCGCTCGTCTTCCTGGTCATCCAGCCAGGCGCCGCCGATCTGGCCTTCGCTGCTCTTGGTCAGGTAGCGCCCCTCACCTTCCAGCAGCAAGCCACGGTTGCTCATGTAGGTGGGGTACAGGGTGGCGTCGTAGTTCGGCGCCAGGTTGAAGTAGTACGGGGTGGCCAGGAGGAAGCCGGTATCGCTCGACGAGCCAATGCTCGGGGCGAGGAAGCCGGACTGGCGGCGATCGTCGATCGGGAAATAGATGTACGGGGTGTAGAACACCGGAATGTCCTTCACCCGCAACGTCACGTTGGTCGCGGTGCCGAAACCGGTGGCCGGGTTCAGCTTGATGTTGTTGCCCTTTAGGTTCCAGGCATTGCTGCCCGGTTCGCAGCGGGTGTAAGTACCATCCTTGAGGCGGATGATCGCACTGTCTTCACGCTTGGCGTATAGCGCACTGCCGCGCACGTGACCTTTGTGCAGCACGTACTCGGCGTTCTCGACCTTGGCTTCGCCATTGTCCAGCTGGATCTCGGCGCGGTCGCCCACCACCAGAGTGCCCTGGTCGCGCAGGCGCACGTTGCCAGTCAGCTCGCCGCGGTTCTCGGTCTGGTGCAGGCTGGCCTCGTCGGCCTCGATCTGCATGCCGGACTGGCGGATGACTACGTCACCGGCGAGGGTGGCGGTCTGGGTTTCCTGGGCGTAGCGCGAGGCCTTGGCGGAGACGAACATCGGCGCCTCGTCCATCGGCGTGTCGTCGCTCATGCCAGGGCGCAGGGGTTCGATGTAGGAGCCGGCACAGTAAGGGCCGACTTCGGCCAGCTGGGCCGCGGAAAGCTTGTCGCGCGGCACCCAGTCGAGATGGCTGTAGTCCGCACTGCGGCTGCTCAGGGCTTTACCCTCGCTTTCGGTAACCAGTACGGCCTGCGATTGCTCGCCAGCGCTTTCGCCGTCGGCAGACTTCGCGGAACCGGCGACTGCACTGACCGCAGTCGCGGTATGCTGCGGCCGCGGCAACTGGGCGCTGCTGTCGGCTTTCGGCGTGCAAGCCCAGCCACCGGAGGTGGAGGCCTGGCAGTCGAACTGCTCGGCGGCAATAACCAAAGGAGTGGCTACTGGCTGCATGGCCAGCAGGCTGCCGGTGACCAGCAGTGGGAATTTTTTACGGAACACGGGGATTTTTACTGCCATCTTGTTAGTCCGGGCTTCCTGCGCGCCTTCGACCCGCGGGGGCCGCACGCCTCTCGATGGGCGAAAAAAGATGCTGGATAATAAAGCATGACCCGCGCAACGGCTAGCGCCGTCGGAGACCCTTGTAATGCCTGATCAAGATGTACGCTTCCAGCTGCTGCAGGGCTGGCTGGAGCAGTGTTTGCCCGCGTTGTTCACTGCCGAAGGCTGGGGCGCTGTGCCCAATGCCGAGCTTACCCCGGCCAGCAGCGATGCCAGTTTTCGTCGTTATTTCCGTTGGCAGGGGGCCGGGCGCACCCTGATTGTCATGGATGCGCCGCCACCCCAGGAAGACTGCCGGCCCTTCGTCAAGGTGGCCGACATGCTCGCCGCCGCTGGCGTACACGTGCCGCGGATTCTCGCTGCCGATGTCGAGGGCGGCTTCCTGTTGCTCGACGACCTGGGCCGGCAGACCTGGCTGGAAGTGCTCAATGCGGACAATGCCGATGCGTTGTTCGAGGATGCTCTGCAGGCGCTGGTGACCTTGCAGAAACTGCCGGTCGACGGCCAGCTGCCGCCCTATGACGACGCCCTGCTGCGCCGCGAGCTGCAGCTGTTCCCCGACTGGTACCTGCAGCGTCACCTGGGCGTCGAGCTGAATGCCGCGCAGCAGGCGCAGTGGCAGCAGGTCTGCAACCTGTTGATCGACAGCGCCCTGGCCCAGCCGCGGGTGCTGGTGCATCGCGACTACATGCCGCGCAACCTGATGCTCAGCGAACCCAACCCGGGCGTGCTGGATTTTCAGGACGCGGTGCACGGCCCGGTCACGTACGACGTCACCAGCCTGTTCAAGGATGCCTTCCTCAGCTGGCCGGAAGAGCGTGTGCTGGCCTGGCTGCAGCGCTACTGGCAACTGGCGGGGGCGGCCGGCATCGAACTGCCGGCCGACTTCGCGGCTTTTCACCGGGCCAGCGACCTGATGGGCGTGCAGCGTCACCTCAAGGTGATCGGCATCTTCGCGCGCATCTGCCACCGCGACGGCAAACCCAAGTACCTGGGCGATGTGCCACGTTTCTTCACCTATATAGAAGCGGTGCTGGCGCGTCGTCCCGAGCTGGCAGTACTCGGCGAGCTGCTTGCCAGCCTGCCGCAGCGGGAGAGTCAGCCGGCATGAAGGCGATGATCCTGGCCGCCGGCAAGGGCGAACGCCTGCGCCCGTTGACCCTGCATACCCCCAAACCGCTGGTACGCGCTGGCGGTGTGCCGCTGATCGAGTTCCATGTGCGGGCCCTGGCGGCGGCCGGTTTTCGTGAACTGGTGATCAACCATGCCTGGCTGGGCCAGCAGATCGAGGACTACCTGGGCGACGGCGCGCGGTTCGGCCTGAGCATCCGCTACTCCGCCGAAGGTGAACCGCTGGAAACCGGCGGCGGCATCTTCCGCGCCCTGCCGCTGCTGGGTGACGAGCCGTTCCTGGTGGTCAATGGCGATATCTGGACTGATTTCGACTTCGCCCGGGTGCGTCAGCCGCTTTTGGGGCTGGCCCATCTGCTGCTGGTGGATAACCCGGCCCATCACCCGACTGGCGACTTCCACTTGCAGGATGGCCGCGTCAGGGATGCCGTCGCCGGCCAGCCGAGCCTGACCTACAGCGGCATTGCCGTGCTGCATCCGCAGCTGTTTACTGGTTGCCAGCCTGGCGCATTCAAACTGGCGCCTTTATTGCGCCGGGCGATGGCGGACGGCCAGGTGACGGGCGAGCACTTCCACGGGCGCTGGGTGGATGTTGGCACCCACGAGCGCCTGGCCGAGGTCGAGCAGCTGTTGGCGGCGGGGCGCTGATATGTTCTGGCCGGTAACCGTGCTCGGTGTTCTGGCTGGCTGGGCGCTGGCCAGTATTCCTGGCGCCTTGCTCGGTGGCCTGCTCGGCCAGGTGCTCGATCGGCGCCTCAAGCTGAACTCCTGGGCCAGCCTGCGTGCCCTGTTCTGGTCGCCCAGGCTGGATGACGATGAGCTGCTGTTCATGCTCCTCGGGCGTCTGGCCAAGTGTGGTGGTCGCGTGCTGCAGGTGCATATCCATGCGGCACGGCAGGAGATGCAGCGTCTGCGCCTGGGCGAGACGGCACGGCAGCGGGCGATGGAGGCTTTCGGCCGGGGCAAGCTGATGACGGACAGTTTCGAGGAGCATCTGCAGGGTTTGCGGCGGCGTCCCGAGCGGGCCGAAGTGCTGCTGCGCAGTTGCTGGCGCATGGCCTGGGCCGATGGTCGGGTCAGTGAGCAGGAGTATGAGCTGATCCAGCAATGGGGCAGCTGGTTGGGCTGGGTGCGTGATGACCTGAATGCCCTGGCCGATGAATATGAGCCGAGCCGGCGGGTGGTCGACCCGGTTCCCGGCGACTACCAGGCGGCCTTGCGCATGCTCGGGGTAAAGAACAGCAGTGAGCCGGCGGCGATCAAACGTGCCTACCGCAAGCTGCTCAGCCAGCATCACCCGGACAAGCTGGCCGGTGGCGGCGCCAGCCCCGCACAGATTCGCGCGGCCACTGAGCGCACCAGCGAACTGCACCAGGCCTATGAGTTGATTCGCTCGCGGCGTGGCTTTCGCTAACGGCTCAGGCTTATTTCTTCGCCGGCAACACCTTGTCCAGCCAGCCACGAATGCGCCGGTACAGCTGTTCCTGCTCCGCACCCGGATTGCCCGGCAGGGCTTTCAGCGCTATCTGGGTGTAGGCCTTGTGCTGCAGGCGCTTGCTCGCATGCAGACGGCGGGTGGCCGCGCTGCGGTCGCTGCTTTGATCCTTGTAGTAGAAGTCGCCAGTGGGCAGTTGCAGTCCAGGCAGCAGTTCTTCCAGTGGCGGCTTCATTCCTTCCGGCAAGGCCGGTGCGGCTACCAGCAGATGCTCTACCTGTGGCGGCTTCTGCTCGGCGATGAAACGGGCGGCCCAGTAGGCACCGTCGCCATGGCCAAGCAGGACGATGGCTTTTGCCTGCTGCTGTTCGGCAAAGGCGATGGCCGCCTGGATGCGGGCGAAGATGCGCGGTGCCGGGTCAACATCCGGGACTGGTGCTGTGGCGCTGCTGTCCGGGGTGGCCGGCGGCGTAGTGGCATCTACCGCAGCATCTGCGCTGGCGCTATCCGCAGTCTCCTGGTTATCCGTTGCGGCAGCATCCGCCGGCGCGCTGGCAGCGCTGGGCTGCGTGGTGGTATCGACTGTCACCGCAGTCACTGCCGGCGCGAGTTGCGGCAGATCCGGCAGGGTCAGACTGAGGCTGCTCCAGCCCGCATTTGGCAGCTTGCTGCGCAACGGGCCGATAGCCTGCGGCCAGTCTGCACTCTCCCCACTGGCAGGAACCAGGATCACCACGCCAGTCGGTTCGCCGACATTGGCCGGTTTCCACAGGGCCAGAAATGTCTCGTCACCCGCCTTCAGCTGTTGTTGCTCGTCTTGCGGCAGTTGGCGTTCGAGGGCGCTGGCCGCTTCGACGCTGCGCTCTTCCAGGGGCGCTCGCTCGGTCGCCGGAGCATCGGCGGGTGGCGTTGCAGTGTCTGTCGCCGGAGCCGTTTCTTCAGCGGCTGGCGCTGTTGTCGCCGGGGCTTCTTCGGCCAGCACGGGCTTGGCGAGTAGCACGCTAAGGCCCAGGGCGGCAGTGATAAGTGTCGGGCGCAGGAGGTTGGGCATCACAGACATCTGCATGGCGGCTGATTCCAGCAGACTAAGCGCTCACCCGCGATTTGTCAGGTGTGGCTTGCCTGGCAACCGTAGCTCAGGAGTAAGGTATGGCGATGAAAACTCGGCTGACGGACGATTGATGTGCAGATGAGGCAAGTGCTGTTCGGCGGGTTGCTGGTATTGCTGTCACCCTGGCTGTGGGCGGCAGCGGCGGGTGATGGCTTGGCGCTGGACGAGAGCCAGCGGGCCTGGTTGGCCGAGCACCCGCGGCTGCGCGTTGGCGTGGTGCTGCAGGCGCCCTATGCCGAATTCACGCGCCGCCAGCAGCAACTGAGTGGCCTGAATGTCGAGCTGTTCGAGGCGCTGGGCAAGAGCCTGCCGGTCCAGTTCAGCTGGCGTGGCTACCCTGATCAGCAGGCGCTGGAGGAGGCGCTGCGCGCCGGCAAGGTCGATCTCGCCCCCGGCCTCAGCCAGACCCCGGCGGGGCTGCGCCAATGGCTGTATTCCGACCCTTACCTGCGCATTCCGCACCTGCTGGTGGGCGAGCGCCTGGGCACGGTGGCCATCGAACTGGAGCAGCTCGGCGCCACGGATGTGATCGCCACGCGCATGCCCAGCAGTGCGGCCGACTACCTGCGCAGCAACTATTTCAATCTCAGGTTGCTGCCCCAGCCGTCCGATCGCCAGGCGCTGCAGGCGGTGCTGGAACAGCAGGCGCGCTTCGCCGTGGTCGATCAAGCGCAGCTCAGCCGGCTGAGCCAGGAAAGCGAGTTCGCCACTTTGCAGGTGGTCGGCGATGTCGGCCTGCCGCAACTGCTGCGCATCGGCACCCGGCGCGACTGGCCGCAACTGGCGACGATCATCGATGAGGCCCTGCATGCCCTGCCGGCGCAGACTCTGGAACAGTTGCAGAGCCGCTGGCTGACCGCGCAGAAGCCGGGCATCAAGGACTCGCCGCGTTTCTGGCGCAACCTCAGTCTGCTGCTAGGCACCTTGCTGTTGGTCAGCCTGGCCCTGCTGGCCGTGTTGCGCCGCCAGCGTTCGCGTCTTGAGCATCGCCTGCTCGATGCACGCCAGGCCCTGGCCCTGCGCGAAGCGGCGGAGGAGGCCTTGCGCCTGACCCAGTTTTCCATCGACCACAGCACCGTGGGCATCCTCTGGGTCAACTGGGACAGCCACATCCGCTATGCCAACCGTGCGGTGGCGCAGATGCTTGGCTACAGCAGCGAGGCGCTGGTCGAGCGGCCGCTGGAGCTGATCGAGCCGAACCTGAGTATGGACCGCTGGCTCAACCTGTGGCGCCGGGTGCGCTCGCGTGACGAGGCCGCGCTGAGCTTCGAGAGCAACTGCCTGCGCGCCGACGGCAGCTTGATGCCGGCGGATGTGTCACTGAGCTTCCTGAGGTTTCGCGATGCCGAGTACCTGGTGGTGTACATCACCGATGTCACCGAGCGCCGCCGTGCCCATGCGGCGCTTGAGGAAAGCGAGGCGCGCCTGAAGGGCATCGCCAGCAACGTGCCGGGCCTGGTGTTTCGCCTGGAGCGTCCGCTGCCTGGCGCGCCGGTAGACTTTGCCTACATCAGTGAGGGCAGCGAGCAGCTGGTTGGCTATCCGTCGGCGCAGATCATGGCGGCCGATTTCGGCATTCGCAGCCTGGTCCACCCGGATGATCGGGCGCGTTATCACACCACCCAGGATGCGGCTATCGCGGCGGCTAGTGACTGGCAGTGGCAGGGACGCATCCTCACCCGCGACGGCCGCGTGCGCTGGGCCGACATCAAGGCGCGCGCGCGCCATCTGGATGATGAGCATGTGGTGTGGGACGGCATGGTCTGGGACATCAGCGAGAACAAGCAGATCGAGCTGCAACTGGCCGAATCGCGCGCTCAGCTGCGCGACCTGTCGGCGCATCTGGAGAGCGTGCGCGAGGAGGAGAAGGCGCGCATCGCCCGCGAGGTGCACGACGAGCTGGGTCAGGTGCTCACCGTGCTCAAGCTGGAAACCTCGATGTGCGAGCTGGCCTACGGCGAGCTGGACGGCGGTTTGCGCGAGCGGCTGGAGAGCATGAAGAAGCTGATCGCCAACCTGTTCCAGCTGGTGCGCGACGTGGCCACTGCCCTGCGTCCGCCGATCCTGGATGCCGGCATCGCCTCGGCCATCGAATGGCAGGCACGCCGTTTCGAGGCGCGCAGCCAGATTCCCTGTCTGGTCGAGGTCCCCGAGCAGCAGTTGCCGGCACTGTCCGATGCCAAGGCGATCGGCCTGTTCCGCGTGCTGCAGGAGGCGCTGACCAACGTCCTGCGCCACGCCCAGGCGCATACTGTGGCCGTGCGCCTGAGCGTGGAGGGCGACCAGCTATGCCTGAGCGTCAGCGACGATGGCCGCGGTTTCGACCCGCAGGCGGCGCGCGCGCAATCGTTTGGCCTGGTCGGCATGCGCGAGCGGGTGCTGATGCTCGGCGGTACGCTGCATATCGACAGCCAGCCGGGCGAGGGCGTGACCCTCAGCGTGCGGGTGGCCCTGGATGATCAAGAGGAAAACGCGTGATTCGAGTACTGGTAGCCGAAGACCACACCATCGTCCGCGAGGGCATCAAGCAGCTGATCGGCCTGGCCAAGGACCTGCAGGTGGTGGGCGAGGCCTGCAACGGCGAGCAGCTGATGGAGACCCTGCGCCACACGGCCTGCGAGGTGGTGCTGCTGGATATCTCCATGCCCGGGGTCAACGGCCTGGAGGCGATTCCGCGGATTCGTGCGCTGAGCAATCCGCCGGCGGTGCTGGTGCTGTCCATGCACGACGAGGCGCAGATGGCCGCGCGCGCATTGAAGATCGGCGCAGCCGGCTATGCGACCAAGGACAGCGACCCGGCGCTGCTGCTCACCGCCATCCGCAAGGTCGCCGCGGGTGGGCGCTATATCGACCCGGACCTGGCCGACCGCATGGTCTTCGAGGTCGGCCTTACCGATTCGCGACCGCCCCATGCGCAGCTCTCCGAGCGCGAGTTCTCGGTGTTCGAGCGCCTGGTGCAGGGTGAGGGGGTCAACGAAATCGCCGTGCACCTGTCGATCAGCAGCAAGA
The DNA here is from genome assembly GCF_014164785.1 of Aquipseudomonas guryensis. Lineage (GTDB taxonomy): Bacteria > Pseudomonadota > Gammaproteobacteria > Pseudomonadales > Pseudomonadaceae > Aquipseudomonas > Aquipseudomonas guryensis. Next base: position 1,660,016 of record NZ_JACJFN010000001.1, read on the forward strand.
CCGTCAGCACCCACAAGGCGCGCCTGATGCAAAAGCTCGGCAGCCATTCGGTGGCTGACCTGGTGAAGTACGCGATGGAGCACAAGCTGGTTTGATGCGCCGCGCACGCCCTCTTCTGTAGGAGCCAGCTTGCTGGCGATCTGTGCGCCCAGTCGAGCCATCGGATCGCCAGCAAGCTGGCTCCTACGGGATGGTGTGGTGGGGCGGTGTAGGGCGATCCCTACATCGCGCTTTCCTCTAGCCTTATAGCAATCAGTCATACCGCCCGATTTGCGCGGCGCCCCCGCCTCTCTAGTCTGTAGCCATGGCAGACAAGAACACGGGTGTGGTGATGGCCGAGAATGCTTCCAACGATGTACTGGTCAGTTTTCGTGGCGTGCAGAAGAGCTACGACGGCGAGAACCTGATCGTCAAAGACCTCAACCTGGATATTCGCAAAGGCGAATTCCTCACCCTGCTCGGGCCGTCCGGCTCGGGCAAGACCACCAGCCTGATGATGCTGGCCGGCTTCGAGACGCCCACCGCCGGCGAGATCCTGCTCGGTGGCCGGGCGATCAACAACGTGCCGCCGCACAAGCGCGACATCGGCATGGTGTTCCAGAACTACGCGCTGTTCCCGCACATGACGGTGGCCGAGAACCTGGCCTTCCCGCTCAGCGTGCGCGGCATGAACAAGACCGACTGCAGCGAGCGGGTCAAGCGCGCGCTGTCCATGGTGCAGCTCGACAAGTTCCGCAACCGCTACCCGGCGCAGCTCTCCGGCGGCCAGCAGCAGCGCGTGGCCCTGGCCCGTGCCCTGGTGTTCGAGCCGCAGCTGGTGCTGATGGACGAGCCGCTCGGTGCGCTGGACAAGCAGCTGCGCGAGCACATGCAGATGGAAATCAAGCACATCCACCAGCGCCTGGGCGTGACCGTGGTCTACGTGACCCACGACCAGGGCGAAGCGCTGACCATGTCCGACCGGGTGGCGGTGTTCCACCAGGGCGAGATCCAGCAGATCGCCCCGCCGCGTGACCTTTACGAAGCACCGAGGAACACCTTCGTCGCCAACTTCATCGGCGAGAACAACCGCATCAGCGGCCAGCTGCTCAGCCGCGACGGCGAGCGTTGCGTGGTCGGCCTGGCGCGTGGCGAGAAGATCGAGGCGCTGGCAGTCAATGTCGGTGCTCCCGGCGAGCCGGTGACCCTGTCGATCCGCCCCGAGCGCGTGCGCCTCAACGGTGCCAGCGAGCAGTGCGCCAACCGCTTCTCCGGGCGGGTGGTGGAATTCATCTACCTGGGCGACCACGTGCGTATCCGCATGGAGGTGTGTGGCAAGCCCGACTTCTTCGTCAAACAGCCGATTGCCGAGCTCGATCCCGCCATGGGCGTGGGGGATGTGGTGCCGCTTGGCTGGCATGTGGAGCACGTTCGCGCGCTCGATCCGCTGATTGCGGAATGAGTGCTGTAGCGCAATAACCAACCCTGCACAGTGGAGACAACAACAATGAGCAATATCCGCAGCATCTTCCGCCGCAGCGCTCTGACCCTCGGTCTGCTCGGCGCAGCCCAGGCGATGGCCGCCGACCTGACGGTGATTTCCTTCGGTGGCGCCAACAAGGAGGCGCAGACCAAGGCCTTCTACCAGCCGTGGGAAGCGGCCGGCAAAGGCAAGGTGATCGCCGGCGAATACAACGGCGAAATGGCCAAGGTCAAAGCCATGGTCGACACCAACAGCGTGTCGTGGAACCTGGTGGAAGTGGAGTCGCCGGAACTGGCGCGTGGCTGTGACGAAGGCCTGTTCGAGGAACTCGACCCAGCCCTGTTCGGTGACGCCTCCAACTACATCGACGGCGCCGTGCAGCCATGTGGCGTGGGCTTCTTCGTGTGGTCCACGGTGCTCGCCTACAACGCCGACAAACTTGCTGCCGCCCCGACCGGCTGGGCCGATTTCTGGGACGTGAGCAAGTTCCCGGGCAAGCGCGGTCTGCGCAAGGGCGCCAAGTACACCCTGGAATTCGCCTTGATGGCCGACGGCGTGGCGCCGAAAGACGTCTACACCGTGCTCGCCACCCAGGAAGGTCAGGATCGCGCCTTCAAGAAGCTCGACCAGATCAAGCCGCACATCCAGTGGTGGGAAGCTGGCGCCCAGCCGCCGCAGTTCCTCGTCTCCGGTGACGTGGTCATGAGCTCCGCCTACAACGGCCGCATCGCCGCCGTGCAGAAGGAGAGCAACCTGAAAGTGGTGTGGAACGGCGGCGTCTACGACTTCGACTCCTGGGCCATCCCGAAAGGTGCCAAGGATCTCGACGCGGCCAAGGCCTTCGCCGCCTTCACCGTGCAGCCGGAGCAGCAGAAGGTCTACTCGTCGAACATCGCCTACGGCCCGGCCAACAAGAATGCCGTGGAACTGCTCGACAAGACCCTGCTGGCAGACATGCCGACCACCCCGGAAAACATCGCCAACCAGGTGGCGATGAACGTGACCTTCTGGGCTGACTACGGCGAGCAGCTGGAACAGCGCTTCAACGCCTGGGCCGCCAAGTAAGGCTGACCAGGCTATCGACCGGGGCGCGTCGCCCCGGTCGATGCCACCGAACTGCGTGACTCCCCGCACTGTTGTGCGGGGTTGGGGATGAGGCCGGTGCCCGGCGCGCGCCCTCATCTCTTTTTTCCTGCCGCCTTGCGCGGCCAGATTTAGCGGAGCTAGCAATGGCCGAAACCGTCGCCCTCACCGAATTCGCCGGCCTCACGTTGAAGCAGAAGCTGGCGCGTGCCGAGCGGATCAACCGCCTCAAGGCGCAGGGTCTGATCCTGCCACTGCTGGTATTCCTCGTGGTGGTGTTCATCCTGCCGATCGGCATCCTGCTCTACAAAAGCGTGGAGAACCCGGAAGTGGTGCGCAGCCTGCCGCGTACCGTGGAGGCGATTGCCGCCTGGGATGGCCGTGGCCTGCCGGAAGAGGCGGCCTACAAGGCCCTCAGCCTGGACCTCGCCGAGGCGCGCAAGAACCAGGCCATTGGTGACCTGTCCAAGCGCCTGAACATGGAGCTGGCCGGCTACCGCAGTCTGATGGCCAAGACCGGCCGCGCGCTGCCATTCAAGCAGGAGCCGGCCTCCTACAAGGATGCCCTGGAGAGCCTCGACGAGCGTTGGGGCGACCCGGCCTACTGGCAGGTGATCCGCCGCAACGACAGTGCCTTCACCTCCTACTACCTGCTGGCGGCCCTCGATCACCGCATCGATGACCTTGGCGAACTGGCCCCGGCCACCCCGGATCAGGCCATCTACCTGGACATCTTCGCCCGTACCTTCTGGATGAGTCTGGTGATCACCGCCATCTGCCTGGTGCTGGCCTACCCGCTGGCCTACCTGCTGGCTAATCTGCCGACCCGTACCAGCAACCTGCTGATGATCTTGGTGCTGCTGCCGTTCTGGACCTCGATCCTGGTGCGGGTGGCGGCGTGGATCGTGCTGCTGCAGTCGGGCGGATTGATCAACAGCGCGCTGATGGCCCTGGGCATCATCGATGCGCCGCTGCAACTGGTGTTCAACCGCACCGGGGTCTACGTGGCGATGGTGCACATCATGCTGCCGTTCATGATTCTGCCGATCTACAGCGTGATGAAGGGGATTTCGCCGACCTACATGCGCGCCGCGATTTCCCTCGGCTGCCACCCGTTCGCCAGTTTCTGGCGGGTGTACTTCCCGCAGACCCTGGCCGGCGTCGGTGCTGGTTGCCTGCTGGTGTTCATCCTGTCGATTGGCTACTACATCACCCCGGCGCTGCTGGGCAGCCCGAGCGACCAGATGATCAGCTACTTCGTCGCCTTCTACACCAACACCACCATCAACTGGGGTATGGCCACGGCTCTTGGCGGCCTGCTGTTGCTGGCGACCATGCTGCTCTATGTGGTGTACAGCTGGCTGGTGGGCGCGAGCCGCCTGCGTCTGGGATAAATAAATGCCTGCGTAGCAGGCCAACTGATGACCCTCGCCCCTCCGGGGAGAGGGTGCCCGCAGGGCGGGAGAGGGGAGTTGCCAACGCAGCCCTCTACCCCGGCCCCCCTCCCGCAAGCGGGGGAGGGGAGTTGATTGGAGAATGCAGATGCTGAGCCCCTACAAATCCCCCATCGAACGTGCCTGGTTCTGGGCCCACCGCAGCCTGTGCGCGCTGGTGCTGCTGTTCCTGATCCTACCGGTGCTGGTGATCATCCCGCTGTCGTTCAACTCCGGCAGCTTCCTGGTCTATCCGCTGCAGGGCTTCTCCCTGCGCTGGTACGCCGACTTCTTCGGCTCGGCCGAGTGGATGCGCGCGCTGACCAACAGCATGATTGTCGCCCCGGCGGCCACTGTGCTGGCCATGGTCTTCGGTACACTGGCGTCGATCGGCCTGACCCGCGGCGAGTTCCGCGGCAAGGCCCTGGTGATGAGTCTGGTGATCTCACCGATGGTGGCGCCGGTAGTCATAGTCGGGGTGGCCAGTTATCTGTTCTTCGCTCCCATGGGCTTCGGCAACAGCTACCTGGGGCTGATCCTGGTGCATGCGGTGCTCGGCGTGCCGTTCGTCATCATCACCGTGTCGGCCACCCTGCAGGGCTTCAATTACAACCTGGTGCGCGCTGCCGCAAGCCTGGGCGCTTCACCGCTGACGACATTCCGCCGGGTGACCCTGCCGCTGATCGCGCCCGGGGTGATTTCCGGGGCGTTGTTCGCCTTCGCCACTTCCTTTGATGAAGTGGTGGTGACCCTGTTCCTCGCCGGCCCCGAGCAGGCCACCCTGCCACGGCAGATGTTCAGCGGTATCCGCGAGAACCTGTCGCCGACTATCGCTGCGGCCGCGACCCTGCTGATCGGTTTCTCCATCGTCATGCTGCTGACCCTGGAGTGGCTGCGCGGGCGCAGCGAGAAGATGCGCACCGCCAACCCCAGCTGAAAACGGCTGCGACCAAGGTCGCAGCCACGGCCTGACATACGACAACTGCCTCGCACGACGACTCAGGCTACAATCGCGCCACCGTGATTCATGCCCTGAGGTCGTCATGCAACCCTTCGCCATCGCCCCGTCGATTCTGTCCGCCGATTTCGCCCGCCTGGGTGAGGAAGTCGACAAGGTACTCGCCGCCGGCGCCGACATCGTCCACTTCGACGTGATGGACAACCACTATGTGCCCAACCTGACCATCGGCCCTATGGTCTGCGCTGCGCTGCGCAAGTACGGCATCACCGCGCCGATCGACGCGCATCTGATGGTCAAGCCGGTCGACCGCATCATCGGCGACTTCATCGAAGCCGGCGCCAGCTACATCACCTTCCACCCGGAAGCGTCCGAGCACATCGACCGCTCTCTGCAGTTGATTCGTGACGGCGGCTGCAAGGCCGGCCTGGTGTTCAACCCGGCCACCCCGCTGGACGTGCTCAAGTACGTGATGGACAAGGTCGACATGATCCTGCTGATGAGCGTCAACCCCGGCTTCGGCGGGCAGAAGTTCATCCCCGGCACCCTGGACAAGCTGAAAGAAGTTCGTGCGCTGATCGACGCCAGCGGCCGTGACATTCGCCTGGAGATCGATGGTGGGGTCAACGTGCAGAACATTCGCGCCATCGCTGCGGCAGGCGCCGACACCTTCGTCGCTGGCTCTGCGATCTTCAACCAGCCGGACTACAAGACCGTGATCGACGCCATGCGTGCCGAACTGGCCCAGGTGCGTGGGTGACCCTGCTCCACGGGCTGTTCGACGGCCAGCTGCCGCGCCTGGTGATGTTCGACCTGGACGGCACCCTGGTCGACTCGGTGCCGGGCTTGGCGGCCGCCATCGACCAGATGCTGCTCGGCCTCGGCCGCCCGGCCGCGGGCATCGAGCGAGTGCGCGACTGGGTCGGTAACGGCGCACGGGTGCTGGTGCGCCGTGCCCTGGCCGGTGCTATCGAGCATTCCGCGGTCGGTGAAGCCGAGACCGAACAGGCCCTGGAACTGTTCAACCAGGCTTATGCCGGCAGCCATCAGCTCAGCAGCGTGTATCCCGGCGCCACCGCCACCCTCAAGTGGTTGAAAAAGCAGGGCGTGGAGCTGGCGCTGATCACCAACAAGCCGGAGCGCTTCGTCGCGCCGCTGCTGGATGAGATGAAGCTGGGTCGCTACTTCCGCTGGATCATCGGCGGCGACACCCTGCCGCAGCAGAAGCCAGATCCGGCGGCGTTGCTGCATGTCATGCGCCTAGCCGGAATCGGCGCCCATGAGGCGCTGTTTGTCGGCGACTCGCGCAACGATGTACTGGCTGCCCGCTCGGCAGGCGTGCCCTGCGTGGCGCTGAGTTATGGCTACAACCACGGCCGGCCAATTGCCGAGGAAGGCCCGGCGGCGGTGCTCGACGATCTGCGCCAGCTGCTGCCCGACGGTTGCTTCGAGGCGGACGCTAAGCTAATGTCGGCTAATCCTTCCGCACACCCGCAGCCAAGAGATCGCACCGTGGTGGCTCCCCGCAAACACTGGCTCGGCCGAGCCAACATGAAGATCCTCAAGGCCCTGGCCCGTTGGCGCTGGCGCGCCTGATCGAGTGTGGCCGGTCTTCCGGCGTGCGTTGCGTACCCCTACTGTTTGATTTCCGGAGGCCATCGGGCTTCCGGCCACAAGGCTGATTCCATCATGACCCGCGACGAATTCCTGCGTTTGGCCGCTGACGGCTACAACCGCATTCCGCTTGCCTTTGAAACCCTGGCCGACTTCGACACACCGCTGTCGATCTACCTGAAACTGGCCGACGCGCCCAACACCTACCTGCTGGAGTCCGTACAGGGCGGCGAAAAGTGGGGGCGTTTCTCCATCATCGGGCTGCAGGCGCGTACCGTGCTGCGCGCCCATGGCCATCAGGTCAGCGTCAGCGTCGATGGGGTGGAAGTGGAGCGACATGACGATTGCGCCGACCCGCTGGATTTCGTCGAGCAGTTCAAGGCCCGCTACAAGGTTCCGACCCTGGTCGGCCTGCCGCGCTTCAACGGCGGACTGGTCGGCTACTTCGGCTACGACAGCGTGCGCTACGTCGAGAAGAAGCTCGGCGCCAGCCCCAATCCGGACCCGCTGGGCACCCCGGATATTCTGCTGATGGTCTCCGATGCGGTGGTGGTGTTCGACAACCTGGCCGGCAAGATGCACGCCATCGTCCTCGCCGACCCCAGCCAGGCGGATGCCTATGAGCAGGGCCAGGCGCGCCTGGCTCAGTTGCTGGAGCAGCTGCGCCAGCCGATTACTCCGCGCCTGGGCGTCGACCTGGCCGCACCGGCGGGCGCCGAACCGGACTTTGTCTCCAGCTTCAAGCGCGACGACTATGAAGCCGCGGTACTGGCGATCAAGGAGTACATCCTGGCCGGCGACTGCATGCAGGTGGTGATCTCCCAGCGCATGTCGATCCCGTTCCAGGCCGCGCCGATCGACCTGTACCGCGCACTGCGCTGCATCAACCCGACGCCCTACATGTACTTCTTCAACTTCGGCGACTTCCATGTGGTCGGCAGCTCGCCGGAAGTGCTGGTGCGGGTCGAGGACAACCTGGTCACGGTACGGCCGATCGCCGGCACCCGCCCGCGTGGCGCCACCGAAGAGGCCGACCTGGACCTGGAGAAAGACCTGCTGTCCGACGCCAAGGAAATCGCCGAGCACCTGATGCTGATCGACCTGGGGCGCAACGATGTCGGCCGCGTCGCCAGCACCGGCTCGGTGAAGGTCACCGAGAAGATGGTGATCGAGCGTTACTCCAACGTCATGCACATCGTCTCCAACGTCACCGGCCACCTCAAGGAAGGCCTGTCGGCCATGGACGCCCTGCGCGCGATCTTGCCGGCCGGCACCCTCAGCGGTGCGCCCAAGGTGCGTGCGATGGAGATCATCGACGAGCTTGAGCCGGTCAAGCGTGGGGTCTACGGCGGTGCCGTGGGTTACCTGGCGTGGAACGGCAACATGGACACCGCGATTGCTATTCGCACCGCGGTGATCAAGGACGGCGAACTGCATGTGCAGGCGGGTGCCGGCATCGTCGCCGACTCGCAGCCGGCCCTGGAGTGGGAAGAAACCCTGAACAAGCGTCGCGCCATGTTCCGCGCGGTCAGCCTCGCCGAACAGTCCGTAAAGTAAGGGAGCCCATACCATGCTGCTGATGATCGATAACTACGACTCCTTTACCTACAACGTGGTGCAGTACCTGGGTGAACTGGGTGCCGACGTGCACGTGATCCGTAACGACGAACTCTCCATCGCCGAGATCGAGGCGCTCAAACCCGAGCGCATTGTGGTCTCGCCCGGTCCGTGCACACCGACCGAAGCCGGGGTGTCCATCGAGGCCATCCTGCATTTCGCCGGCAAGCTGCCGATCCTCGGCGTGTGCCTGGGCCACCAGAGCATCGGCCAGGCCTTCGGTGGCGACGTGGTGCGTGCGCGCCAGGTTATGCATGGCAAGACCAGCCCGGTGTTCCACGAGGACAAGGGTGTGTTCGCCGGCCTCAACCAGCCGCTCACCGTGACCCGCTACCATTCCCTGGTGGTCAAGCGCGAGACCCTGCCGGATTGCCTGGAAATGACCGCCTGGACCCAGCATGCCGACGGCAGCGTCGACGAGATCATGGGCCTGCGCCACAAGACCCTGAACATCGAAGGGGTGCAGTTCCACCCGGAATCCATCCTCACCGAGCAGGGCCACGAACTGTTCGCCAATTTCCTCAAGCAGACCGGCGGGGTGCGCTGACATGGATATCAAGGAAGCCCTCAACCGGGTGGTCAACCAGCTCGACCTGAGCACGGCCGAGATGCAGGACGTAATGCGCGAGATCATGACCGGCCAGTGCACCGATGCGCAGGTCGGTGCGTTCCTCATGGGCATGCGCATGAAGAGCGAGACCATCGACGAGATCGTCGGCGCGGCCCAGGTCATGCGCGAGCTGGCCTCGCCGGTGAAGATCAACGCCGAGCGCCTGGTCGACACCTGCGGCACCGGTGGCGACGGCATGAACATTTTCAACGTCTCCACCGCAGCCGCCTTCGTGGTCGCTGCGGCCGGCGGGCGGGTAGCCAAGCATGGCAATCGTGCGGTGTCTGGCAAGAGCGGCAGCGCCGACCTGCTGGAAGCCGCCGGGGTCTACCTCAATCTCAAACCGGAACAGGTGGCACGCTGCGTCGAGTCCGTGGGTGTCGGTTTCATGTTCGCCCCTGCACATCACGGTGCGATGAAGCATGCCATCGGCCCACGCCGTGAGCTGGCCCTGCGCACCATTTTCAACATGCTCGGTCCAATGACAAACCCGGCAGGTGTAAAGCATCAGGTGCTCGGCGTATTCAGCCAGGCCCTGTGCCGGCCGCTGGCCGAAGTGCTGCAGCGTCTGGGCAGCCAGCACGTGCTGGTGGTGCATGCCCAGGATGGCCTGGATGAAGTCAGCCTGGCCGCGCCGACCTATGTCGCCGAACTCAAGGATGGCGTGGTCAGCGAGTACCGCGTGCAGCCGGAAGATTTCGGCATCAAGAGCCAGAGCCTGATCGGTCTGACCGTAAACGATGCGGCAGAGTCCCTGGCGCTGATCCGCGATGCGCTGGGCAAGCGCAAGACCGAGAATGGCCAGAAGGCCGCCGACATGATTGTGCTCAACGCCGGTGCCGCGCTGTATGCCGCCGACCATGCGACCAGCTTCCGTGAAGGCGTGCAGCTGGCGCAGGACGCCCTGCACACCGGTCTGGCCTGGGAAAAACTCGACGAGCTGGTGTCCTTCACCGCCGTATTCAAGCAGGAGAACGAAGCGTGAGTATTCCCACCGTGTTGGAGAAGATCCTCGCGCGCAAGGCCGAGGAAGTCGCCGAGCGCCGTGCGCGCGTCAGCTTGGCCGAGGTCGAGGCGCTGGCGCGTGGCGCCGATACCCCGCGCGGTTTCGCCCGCGCGCTGCTGGAGCAGGCGGCACGCAAGCGGCCGGCGGTGATTGCCGAGATCAAGAAAGCCTCGCCGAGCAAGGGCGTGCTGCGCGAGAACTTCGTCCCGGCGGAGATCGCCAAGAGCTACGAAGCCGGCGGCGCGACCTGCCTGTCGGTGCTCACCGACATCGACTTCTTCCAGGGTGCCGACGCCTACCTGCAGCAGGCCCGCGCTGCCTGCAGCCTGCCGGTGATCCGCAAGGACTTCATGATCGACCCCTACCAGATCGTCGAGGCCCGTGCCCTGGGCGCCGACTGCGTGCTGCTGATCGTCTCCGCACTCGACGATGTGCGTATGGCCGAGCTGGCCAGCGTGGCCAAGGATGTCGGCCTCGACGTGCTGGTCGAAGTGCATGACGGCGATGAGCTGGACCGTGCGCTGAACACCCTGGATACGCCGCTGGTGGGGATCAACAACCGCAGCCTGCACAGCTTCGAAGTCAGCCTGGAAACCACCCTCGACTTGTTGCCGCGTGTGCCGCGTGACCGTCTTGTGGTTACCGAGAGCGGCATCCTCAACCGCGCCGATGTCGAGCTGATGGAGATCAGCGAGGTGTATGCCTTCCTGGTCGGCGAAGCCTTCATGCGCGCCGAGGATCCGGGTGCCGAGCTCAAGCGCCTGTTCTTCCCGGACGGTAAGCGGGTGGTACTCGGCGCCGATCCGGACTGATCGCCACCCACAAAAAAGCCCGCCGATTGGCGGGCTTTTTCGTTTCTGGTGAAGCGGGGCCGACGCGCGGCCGCCCCGATCAGCGTGTGCCGAAGACCACCATGGTCTTGCCTTTGACATGCACCAGGCCCTGTTCTTCCAGGGACTTGAGCACGCGACCAACCATCTCGCGGGAGCAGCCGACGATGCGGCCGATTTCCTGGCGGGTGATCTTGATCTGCATACCATCCGGGTGGGTCATGGCGTCCGGCTGCTTGCACAGGTCGAGCAGGGTGCGCGCCACGCGGCCGGTGACGTCGAGGAAGGCCAGGTCACCCACCTTGCGCGTGGTGTTGCGCAGGCGGTCAGCCATCTGGCTGCCGAGGGCGTAGAGAATTTCCGGGTCCTGGTGAGTCAGTTCGCGGAACTTGGCATAGCTCAGCTCTGCCACTTCGCATTCGGTCTTGGCGCGCACCCAGGCGCTGCGCTCTTTCTCGTTGCCTTCCTTCTCGAACAGCCCCATCTCGCCGAAGAAGTCGCCGGAGTTGAGGTAGGCAATGATCATTTCGCGGCCGTCATCGTCCTCGATAAGGATGGTGACCGAGCCTTTGATGATGAAAAACAGGGTTTCGCAGCGGTCGCCCGCATAGATGATGGTGCTTTTAGCGGTGTAGCGACGGCGATGACAATGTGCGAGGAGCTTGTCGAGATTCTTGATTTTCGGTGTAAGGGTAATAGCGACCATGCTCGAGTCCCGAAGAAAAAAAGAGTAAGCCTTTGTCCAACAGGCGATTTTTTTATTAGTTATCTGAACAAGTGTGCCAGTTATCCGCGGCCAGCTTAACAGACCAGACCGGTGCGGCAAGCCGATTTGCGACGTAGCTAACACTGGCTGCCACTAAACTCGGCCATTGCGCCTGAGGCGGGCGTCACAAAGCCCTGTGCTAAGCTACGCGCCCTTTTCTGGCAGTGGAGTCCTGGCAATGAAAGCGCGCATCCAATGGGCCGGCGAGGCCATGTTCCTCGGCGAATCCGGCAGCGGCCACGTGGTGGTGATGGATGGCCCGCCGGAAGCCGGCGGTCGCAACCTCGGTGTACGCCCGATGGAAATGGTGCTGATCGGCCTCGGTGGCTGCAGCAACTTCGACGTGGTCAGCATTCTCAAGAAGTCCCGCCAGCCGGTGGAGAGCTGCGAGGCCTTCCTCGAAGCCGAGCGCGCCGACGAAGACCCCAAGGTGTTCACCAAGATCCACCTGCACTTCGTGGTCAAGGGCCGCGGCCTCAAGGAGGCTCAGGTCAAGCGCGCGGTGGAGCTGTCGGCGGAGAAGTATTGCTCGGCCTCGATCATGCTTGGCCGTGCCGGCGTCGAGATCACCCATGACTATGAAATCATCGAGCTGGGCGCCTGACATCCGTGCATCATAAAGACCGCTCAAACTATGGCAGTCGGCCCCGTCGCTCTGCATAATGCGCGGCCTTTTTCGGGGCCGGACCAGTGCCCCAAACCCTACCCATAATCGCCATCGCGAAGAGGTGTTAACCGTCCTACGCAGCTGAGTCGTTCGCAGCTGACGGGCATGCTCGATCACGCGGCAGAGCCGCATCCACACAGAGAGTTTCCAACGGTGAAAAGCAAACTCAAGCTCCACGGGTTCAACAACCTGACGAAGACCTTGAGCTTCAACATCTATGACATCTGCTACGCGGAAACGCCGGAAGACCAGCAGGCCTACGTCCAGTACATCAACACCGAGTACGACGCCGAGCGCCTGACGCAGATCCTCACCGATGTTGTCGACATCATCGGCGCCAATATCCTGAACATCGCCCGTCAGGACTACGACCCGCAAGGCGCCAGCGTGACCATCCTGATCTCCGAGCAGCCGGTGGAGCCCACCGCCAGCCAGATCGAGGAGTCACCAGGGCCGCTGCCGGAGACCATCCTGGCGCACCTGGACAAGAGCCACATCACCGTACACACCTATCCGGAAATCCATCCGGTCGAGGGCATCGCCACTTTCCGCGTGGACATCGACGTGTCGACCTGCGGGGTGATCTCGCCACTCAAGGCACTCAACTACCTGATCCACCAGTTCGACTCGGACATCGTCACCGTCGACTACCGGGTGCGCGGTTTTACCCGTGACGTGGAAGGCAAGAAGCACTTCATCGACCACGAGATCAACTCGATCCAGAACTACCTCTCCGACGACACCCAGGACGCGTACCAGATGACGGACGTCAACGTGTACCAGGAGAACCTGTTCCACACCAAGATGCTGCTCAAGAACTTCGAGCTGGACAACTACCTGTTCGGCGACGCGGCCAGCAACCTGACGGCCGAACAGCGCAAGCAGGTGGAAGAGAAAGTGCGTCACGAGATGCTGGAGATCTTCTACGCGCGCAATATGCCGCGCTGATTCTTCCGCAACGAAAAAGGGCGCCGATTGGCGCCCTTTTCATGTCTGCAGCTTTATATCCGGTAGGTACTCTTGGTCATCACCTTGGACAGCAGGCTCATGCCCAGCTTCACCGGTGCCGGGAAGCGCAGGCCGCCGGCTTCCAGCGCGCTGGTGGCGTGGTGCTCTTCGTCCTCGCGCATCTGCTCGAGGATGGCGCGGGTCTTGGCGTCGTCGTGGGGGATCTGCTCCAGGTGCTCGTCCAGGTGCTTGACCACCTGATCCTCGGTGGCGGCGACGAAGCCCAGACTGACCTTGTCGCTGATCAGTCCGGCCACCGCGCCGACGCCAAAGGACAGACCGTAGAACAGTGGATTGAGTACGCTGGGGTGGCTGCCCAGTTCGCGGATACGCTGCTCGCACCAAGCCAGGTGGTCGATTTCCTCATCGGCGGCATGCTCCATGGCCTTGCGCACCTGCGGCAGCTTGGCGGTCAGCGCCTGGCCCTGGTACAGCGCCTGGGCGCAGACCTCGCCGGTGTGGTTGATGCGCATAAGCCCGGCCACGTGGCGGGTGTCTTCTTCGCTCATGGCCGCTTCGTTCTGCACGATGGCTGGCGACGGTCGCGTCGGAGCGCCGCTGAACGGCAGCAGAGTGCGCATGGCGGCATCGGCCTGCATCAACAGACGGTCAACGGGGGAAAACTGGCGTTCGCTGGTCATGGCCACCTCCACGGAAAGCATGCGGGCCAGTTTACCTGAACCCTTGGGCAGAAAAATGACCGGCGACAAGAGGCCGCAGTCGAGAGCTGCCGATCAACCCGGCGGCCAGTGCATCTGCCGTTGCCCCAGCACATGCATATGGATGTGGTAGACGGTTTGCCCACCGAGCTCGTTGCAGTTCATCGCCACGCGGAAGCCTTCCTCGCACCCCAGCTCCCTGGCCAAGCGCTGGGCGGTGAAGAGGATATGCCCGGCCAGCGGGCGGTCGTCTTCGCCGAGATCATTGAGGGTGGCGATATGGCGTTTGGGGATCACCAGGAAATGCACCGGCGCCTGTGGGCCGATATCGTGGAAGGCGAGCACCTGCTCGTCTTCGTAAATCTTGCGCGCGGGGATCTGCCCGGCGACGATCTTGCAGAACAGACAGTCCACGGGTATTCCTCCTGCGGGTTTCGGTATTCTGCGAGTGTAATGGCGCGTATTTATCCCGGCCAGCCTGGCGGGGTCACAAGGAGTGAGGGTGAAGAACGATATTCATGATCTGGGCTTGGTGCTCGATTCCAGGGTCAAGCTGGTAGTCATCGAGTCCTGGGACGAGAAGCGTGTGCTGGAGACGCTCACCAGCCTGGCGGTCAAGCGTGGCCTCGGCCTGTTCACCTGGGCGGTGACCGAAGGTCTGCAGCGCCTGGGCTTCGGTGGCGAGCCGGCCGGTGCCGGCGAGAGCTTCGAGCCGGATGCCGCGCTCAAGCTGATCAAACATGACCCGCAGCCCAACCTGTACGTGATGTGTGATTTGCATCCGTTCCTCGCCGACAACCCCAAGCTGGTGCGCCTGCTCAAGGAAATCGCCATGAGCGAGGCCAGCCACAAGCCCACCCTGGTGCTGGTTTCCCATAACCTCAAGCTGCCCGCCGAAGTCCAGCGTTATGCGGCGCGCTTCACCCTGGCCCTGCCCAGCGAAGAGGAGCTGCTGGCACTCGTGCGTGAGGAGGCCACGCGCTGGAGCGAGCTCAATCGCGGCGCACGGGTACGCACCGACAATCGCACCCTGCAGCAGGTGGTGAAGAATCTGCGCGGCATGAGTCATGCCGAGGCCCGCGCCCTGGCGCGCAACGTGATCTGCGACGATGGCGCGATCACCCAGGAAGACCTGCCGGAGCTGAACAAGACCAAGTTCCAGCTGCTCGACCTGGAGGGCGTGCTCAGCTTCGAATACGACACCGCGCAGTTCGCCGAAGTCGGCGGCCTGAGCAACCTCAAGCGCTGGCTGGGCGAGCGCCAGGACATCTTCCTCAACGGAAAAGGCCCGGACATGCCCAAAGGCATGTTGCTGGTCGGCGTGCAGGGCGGCGGCAAGAGTCTGGCGGCCAAGGCGGTGGCGGGCTTGTGGGGCTTGCCGTTGCTGCGCCTGGATTTCGGTAGCCTGTACAACAAGTTCTTCGGCGAGACCGAGCGCAACCTGCGCGAGGCGCTCAAGCTGGCCGAGCAGATGGCGCCCTGCGTGCTTTGGATGGACGAACTGGAGAAGGGCCTGTCTGCCGGCGATCACGACGAAGGCGTCAGTCAGCGTGTGCTGGGTACCCTGCTGACCTGGATGGCCGAGCGCAAGGCGCCGGTGTTCATGGTCGCCACCGCCAACGCCATCCACCGCCTGCCGCCGGAGCTGGTGCGCAAGGGGCGATTCGACGAGCTGTTCTTCGTCGATCTGCCGGATGCCGCGGTGCGTGCGGATATCTTCGCCATCCACCTGCGCCGTCGCGAGCTGGATCCGCAGCTGTTCGACCTGAATGAACTGGCGGCGGCCTGCGCCGGCTTCTCCGGTGCAGAGATCGAGCAGGTGGTGGTCAGCGCCCTGTATGCCGCGCAGGCGCGCCAGCAAAGCGTGGATCAGGGGCTATTGCTGCACAACATCCAGAGCACCGCGCCTCTCTCGGTGGTGATGGCCGAGAAGTTGGAGGCGCTGCGCGCCTGGGCAGCCGAGCGTACGGTCAACGCCGGTTAGTTCACGCCTGGCGCGGCAGCAGTGGGCGAATGGTTTTGGCCGTGATGTGCCGCACCAGAGCCCGTGGTGCCAGGCGCAGCACGATTGGGATCAGGCGGTTGCGCCAGCCGGGGATGATGATCGCGCGGTTCTTCTCCAGGCCGCGGATCGCCAGCTGCGCCACTTCTTCCGGGTCGGCTAGCAGCTTGTGCCGGGCCAGCGGTTCGCTGCGCAGCAGGCTATTGCGAAAGAATGGCGTGGCAACCGGGCCCGGGCAGAGCACAGAGACTTTCACCCCGTACGGGGCTAGTTCGTGGCGCAAACCTTCGGACAGGCTCAGTACATAGGCCTTGCTGGCGAAGTAGTTACTCATCAGCGGACCGGGCTGGAAGGCCGCCAGCGAGGCGACATTGAGAATCTGCCCGCCACCTTGCTGCACCATGCTGTTGCCGATGGCGTGGCACAGGCGGCTGAGGGCGAGGATGTTGAGTTCGATCAGTTCCTGCTCGCGGCCCCAGTCCTGCTCGACGAACAGGCCGGCGGTACCGATGCCGGCGTTGTTTACCAGCAGATCGATGCGTCGCTCGCCCTGCTCCAACTCCTGGAGCAGACCGGTCAGGCGCATGGGCTCGGCCAGGTCGCAGACGCGGAACAACGCCTCGATACCGAAGCGCTGGCTCAGTTCGCAGGCGAGGCTTTCCAGTGCCTCACGCTGGCGGGCGACCAGGATCAGGTTGCGCCCCTTGCGCGCCAGGGCCTCGGCCAAGGCCAGGCCGAGGCCGCTGGAGGCCCCGGTAATCAGTGCATAGGTGGGCATGGGCCGTCCTGGTCAGTGAGCGAGTTATTCCTGAGACTCTACGGCGCTGGGCATTTCCATCTGTGCCTCGGCGGCGCGCTGGGTGTACTGCTGGTACTGCGGAATGGCGATGGCGGCGAGGATGCCGATGATCGGTACCAGTAGCCAGGTGAATGCCAGGACCTTGGCGCCGGTGCTGTTCGGCGGCGGCGGCGGGCCATAGCGATTAGCCTCGGCAGTACCTGGTACGACCAGCATGATCAGGGCAAATACGCCGCCGACTACCGGTATCAGGTTCACCAGCAGAAGCCAGCCGGACCAGCCAATGTCATGCAGGCGTTGTACGCCAATTTGCACGCTGACCACCACGGCGGCGATAACGATGGCCGCCATCAGGATGCCACCCACGACCGGGGAAACAGCCATGGCCAGCGCCGAGATCAGGTACAGGCCAAGCGCGGCGAAGAAGATTGCTGCCGACCAGGCCAGGTAGCGCACGCGGCCGATCCGGCCATTGACGCTGAACACCTTCAGCTCGCCGAACTCGGGCAACTGCTCGGCGACCTGCGCCTTGGGCGTGGCATAGGGCGATGCCTCGCTGGCATTGCTCGTGGCCGCTACGGCGACCGACGCGGGTGGCGGGTTTTCCGCAAGCTGTGCCTGCCGCGCCAGGTATTTCTCGATGACGATGCCGCAGGCTTGGCACTCGATGGCCTTGGCCTGCTCATGGCCGCACTTGGGGCAGCTCATGCGTTCATTGCTGACTGCAGGCTCACTGGCCGGACGATGATCGTCGGTTTCCACCAGGCTCAAGCTGGCCGTCAGGTCCTTTTCCTTATGCACACGTGCGCCGGCCTGCTGCAGTGCGGCCAGGTACTTGTCGGCGTCGTCTTCCGTGAGATCGCGTTTGAGTGCCACGGCTGCGCCACTGAACAGGGCTTCGATCTTGCTGCGGTCGCTCTTGAACAGGCGGGCCAGATTGTCTTTCACGGTGTCTGCTGCCACCTCGGGCATCAGTTCACCGGTAAACACGATCTTGTAGCGTGCGTGGGTCATGCGTGCGTCCCTGTCGATTTATTGGAGTGTCTTGAGCCTAAGTATTTCAAGGGGGCTGAACAAGCGCCCCATGCGCAATTTGTTGCTCAGCGCGGCCAGCGTTGCGTCAATTGTCCGGCCTGGCCCTGGGCACGGCGGTACTCGGTATCCAGGCGGGCAATCAGCTCGCTCACTGTTGGCACATCGCTGATGCCGCCGACGCCCTGACCGGCCGACCAGACGGTCTTCCAGGCCTTGGCTTCCTCGTCCATCGGCTTGAGCTTCTCGCCGTAGTTGATGTCCCCTTTGTCCTGTAGGCGCTTGAGGTCATACCCGGCCAGTTCCAGGCTCTGGCGCATGAAGCTGGCTGGCACCCCGGAGACTGCCGGGGTATGCACGATGTCGGCAGCCCGTGCGCCGAGGATCATCTCTTTGTAGGCCTCATCGGCATTGCTCTCGCGGGTGGCGATGAAGCGGCTGCCGAGGTAGGCCAGGTCGGCGCCAAGCAGTTGGGCGGCGAGGATTTCGTGGCCATTGTTGAGGCAGCCGGCCAGCAGCAGGGTTTTATCGAAAAACTGGCGGATCTCGGCGATCAGGGCGAACGGGCTCCAAGTCCCGGCATGTCCGCCGGCCCCGGCAGCCACTGCGATAAGTCCGTCGGCGCCTGCTTCGGCCGCCTTTTCGGCATGGCGGCGGGTGGTCACGTCGTGGAATACCAGGCCACCATAACTGTGTACGGCATCCACCACTTCCTTGACCGCGCCGAGGCTGGTGATCACCAGTGGCACCTTATGCTCAACGCAGATGGCCAGGTCGGCCTGCAGGCGTGGATTGCTGCCATGCACGATCAGGTTCACCGCGTAGGGGGCGGCATGGGCGCTCAGGCCCGCCTCGATCTCTTCCAGCCAGACCTTGAAACCGCCGCTGTCGCGCTGGTTGAGGGCGGGGAAACTGCCCACCACGCCGTTGTTGCAGCAGGCCATTACCAGTGGCGGGGTCGACACCAGGAACATCGGCGCAGCCACCACTGGCAGGCGCAGGCGTTGGTCGAGCAGGGCGGGCAGGGACATGTACTTTCCTCTTGTTGTTATACGAGTGCGAAGTTAGAAAGGTTTAACCACCACCAGAATGACAATGGCCAATAGCAGCAGCACCGGCGCTTCGTTGAACCAACGATAGAACACATGGCTGCGGGCATTCTCGTTGCGCGCAAAGCGCTTGAGTTGGGCTCCGCACACGTGGTGATAGCCGATCAGTACGGCGACCAGCAGCAGCTTGGCATGCAGCCAGCCCATTTGCAGCCAGGCCGGGTTGAGGTAAAGCAACCAGCCGCCGAACAGCACGGTGGCGATCATCGACGGGTTCATGATGCCGCGGTACAGCTTGCGCTCCATCACGCAGAAGCGCTGCTGGCTGATCTCGTCCTCGCTCATGGCGTGGTAGACGAACAGTCGCGGCAGATAGAACAGTGCGGCGAACCAGCAGACCATGGCAATGATGTGCAAGGCTTTGACCCAGAGATAGAGCATCGAATGCTTCCCGACGGCGATTGAATAGCGCCGATAGTAGAGAAAGCACTGTCCATACGTCACCCTCGAGGTTGGCCGCAGCCCCGGTGGGCTTTATCATCGGCAGCCTTTCTGGGTTGGCTTCGAGGGTTGAGTGATGGTCAAGGTCGGTATCGTCGGCGGCACAGGCTACACCGGGGTAGAGTTGCTGCGTTTGCTGGCCCAGCATCCACAGACTGAAGTGGCCGTTATCACCTCGCGTTCCGAGGCTGGGGTGAAGGTCGCCGACATGTACCCGAACCTGCGCGGCCACTATGACAACCTGGCCTTCAGTGTGCCGGACGTGGCCACTCTGGGTGCCTGTGACGTGGTGTTCTTCGCCACCCCGCATGGCGTGGCCCATGCTCTGGCCGGCGAGTTGCTCGACGCCGGTACCAAGGTGATCGACCTCTCTGCCGACTTCCGCCTGCAGGATGCCGAGGAGTGGGCGCACTGGTACGGCCAGCCGCATGGGGCGCCTAATCTGCTGCCCGAGGCGGTCTACGGCCTGCCGGAAGTCAACCGTGAAGCCATCAAGGGCGCGCGTCTGATCGCCGTCCCCGGTTGCTACCCGACGGCCACCCAGCTCGGCCTGCTGCCCCTGCTGGAAGCCGGCCTGGCCGACCCCAGCCGCCTGATCGCCAACTGCGCCTCTGGCGTCAGCGGCGCCGGGCGTGGCGCCAAGGTGGGTTCGCTGCTCTGCGAGACCAGCGAAAGCATGATGGCCTACTCGGTCAAGGGGCACCGTCACCTGCCGGAGATCAGCCAGGGCCTGCGCCGCGCCGCCGGTGGTCCGGTCGGCCTGACCTTCGTGCCACACCTGGCACCGATGATTCGCGGTATTCACGCGACCCTGTACGCGACCGTTGTCGACCGCGGCGTGGATCTGCAGGCGCTGTTCGAGCAGCGCTATGCCAACGAGCCGTTCGTCGACGTGATGCCGGCCGGTAGCCATCCGGAAACCCGCAGCGTGCGCGGTGCCAACGTCTGCCGCGTCGCCGTGCACCGGCCGCAGGGCGGCGAACTGGTGGTGGTGCTGTCGGCCATCGACAACCTGGTCAAGGGCGCTTCCGGCCAGGCGGTGCAGAACCTGAACATCCTCTTTGGTCTGGACGAGCGTCTGGGGCTGGCCCATGCCGGACTGATGCCCTGAGGCGTACGGCACAATAATTGACCAATTTGCTCGGGTAAGCGGATAATCACTGCCCAAGCAGTAGGTAACATGGCGCCTGGCGCCGGGAGAGTAACAAGATGAGTGTCGAGACCTTCACTCCAACCCCTCTGATCTTCACTCAGGGTGCGGCGAACAAGGTGAAGAGCCTGGTCGATGAAGAGGGCAACGAGCGCCTCAAGCTGCGTGTGTTTGTCACCGGCGGCGGTTGCTCGGGCTTCCAGTACGGCTTCACCTTCGATGAGGAAGTGGCGGATGACGACACCATCGTCGAGCGCGAAGGCGTTAGCCTGGTGGTCGACCCGATGAGCTTCCAGTACCTGGTCGGCGCCGAAGTCGATTACCAGGAAGGCCTGGAAGGGTCGCGCTTCGTGATCAAGAATCCGAATGCCAGCACCACCTGCGGTTGCGGTTCGTCGTTCTCGATCTGAGTGTGCCGCTCAAGAAAAAGCCCGCAATTGCGGGCTTTTTTGTGCCTGCCGCTTTTTACGCCGGGTACCAGGCGCCCAGTACGCGCAGCCCCTTGGCCCCCGTCACGCTCGGGCGATTGCCGGGGATGCCTTCCAGGCAGCAATGGGCCAGCCAGGCGAAAGCCATGGCTTCGATCCAGTCCGGGGCGACGCCGCGACTGGCCGTGCTGGCAACCCGGGTGTCCGGCAGCAGTTCCTGCAAGCGCCTCATCAGCGCGCCGTTGTGCGCGCCGCCGCCGCACACCAGCAGTTCCGCGGTGCCTGGCTGGGCGTCCTGCAACGCGTCGACGATGCTGCGTGCGGTCAGCTCCAGCAGGGTGCGCTGGACATCGGCAGGTTCGATGGCGGGCAGCTGGCCCAGGTGCTGCTCCAGCCAGGGCAGGTTGAACAGTTCGCGGCCCGTGCTTTTCGGTCCGCGCGTATGGAAGAAGGCGTCGCCCAGCAGGGCGCTCAAGAGATCTTGATGGCAGCGGCCACTGGCTGCCCAGGTGCCATCGCGGTCGAATGTCTGGCCCTGATGCTGCTGGATCCAGGCATCCATCAGCGCATTGCCCGGGCCGCAGTCGAACCCATGCACAGGCTGATCCGGCCCCAGCAGGCTGAGGTTGCTGAAACCGCCGACATTGAGCACGGCCAGCCGCTGTGTGCCGTCATCAAACAGGGCTTCGTGAAAGGCTGGCACCAAGGGCGCGCCTTGGCCGCCGGCGGCGACATCGCGGCGGCGGAAGTCACTGATCACGTCGATGCCGGTCAGCTCGGCCAACAGTGCCGGGTTGCCGATCTGAATGGTGAAGCCGCGTGCCGGCTCATGGCGCACGGTCTGGCCGTGACTGCCGATGGCGCGGATATCCCTGGGGTTCAGCTTTGCGGCGGCCAGCAGGCTGGCTATGCCTTGGGCGGCCAGGCTGGCCCAGCGGTTTTCCGCTTCGGCGGCACGGGCCAGCTCGTCCGGGCCGGATGCGCAGAGAGCAAGCAGTTCACTGCGCAGTTCGGTCGGCATGGGGATGTAATGGGTGGCGAGCAGGCTGGGGCGTTGATCCTGCTCGATCAGAGCGATGTCCAGTCCGTCGAGACTGGTTCCGGACATCACCCCCAGGTAGTGCGGCATCGGCTTAGCGCTTGTTCTGGGCCAGGAGAGTTTTCTTTTCCTGATCCATGCGCGCCATCAACGGCTTGCTCAACTGCATGAAGCGCTGCTTTTCATTGCGTGCAATCGGGTCGGCCATCGGCAGTTTCTGGCTCAGTGGGTCAACATGGCGACCGTTGACCTGGAACTCGTAGTGTAGGTGCGGGCCGGTCGACAGGCCGGTGGTGCCGATATACCCGATGATCTGTCCCTGCTTCACATTGCTGCCGGTGCGTACGCCTTTGGCAAATCCCTGCATGTGTGCATACAGCGTGCGGAAGCTGTTGCCATGCTGGATCACCACCGTATTGCCGTAGCCACCTTTGCGCCCTGCCAGTTGAACCCGACCATCGCCGGCGGCTTTGATCGGCGTACCGCGCGGAGCGGCATAGTCGACGCCCTTGTGTGCACGGATCTTGTTCAGGATCGGGTGGCGGCGGCCCATGGAGAACTTCGAGCTGATGCGGGCGAAGTCTACCGGGGTGCGGATGAAGGCCTTGCGCATGCTGTTGCCGTCGGCATTGTAGTAGCTGGTCACGCCTTGCTTGCTGGTGTAGCGCACCGCGGTGTAGGTCTTGCCGCGGTTGGTGAAGCGAGCTGCCAGGATGTTGCCGTTGCCGACCTGCTTGTTGTTCACCACGTGTTCTTCGTAGATCACTTCAAACTCGTCGCCTTCGCGGATATCCAGGGCGAAGTCGATGTCGTAGCCGAATACGTTGGCCAGGTCCATGGTCAGGCTATGCGACAGGCCCGCACGTTTGGCAGAGAGGAACAGCGAACTGTTGATCACGCCATGGGAATAAGTGGTGCGCACCTCTGGTTTGACCAAGTCGCGCTTGAAGCTGTAGCCCTTGTCCGTGCGGCTCAGGGCAATGCTCTCTAGGTCGCTGAGCTTGCTGCGCACAGATTCCAGTTTGCCGTCTGGGGTCAGCTTGAAATCCAGTACCTGACCAATCCTGAGGTGGCTGAATTTCTTGGCGTCTTTGCTGCTGCTCAGGGCTTCGTGTAGGTCATTGGCAGTCAGGCCTACCCGGGTAAAAACCGTGGACAAGGTATCGCCATTGCCGACGGTTACGGTCTTCTGCAGTGGATCGGTGGGAGGAGATACTTCGCTTGTCTGGCTTTTCTGCTTCGCACCATCCTCGGTGCTGCTTTTTTCGGTCAGGCTGGCGCTATTAAATGGAGAGTCGCCTTGATTGCCTGTCGACAGGCCTGGTCGAAGATCATCCTTTTCCTGCAGCAGTTGCTCGGAGCCATTTTCCAGCTCGAGATTTAAATAGGTCTTCTTCGCCTCGACTTCGCGGGACGGGAACACCAGCAAGGCCAGGCTCAGCAGCGCAGCTACGCCGCTGGCAGCCAGCAGATGGCTCCTCGGGTAGGGCGGGGCTTTGGGTACAGAATGCGTCATGGCTAAGGGTGTTTCTTGGAAGAATGCATTAACTGACTAAAATATAATCAAATTTCTCTATAGGCAACCCTGCAGACGTTGCATCGGCTCAGTGGCATGCCCCCGCCGCAGAGCTTGTAATTGGTCAGTGATCTTGTATGGTTGGTTCCCTTTTGTTTTTGAGTGGCGACGAGTCCTGTCATGAAGTCGGTTGAAGAGCAGCTGGCGCTGATCAAGCGCGGTGCGGAAGAGGTTCTGGTCGAAGCGGAACTGGTTGAGAAGCTCAAGCGTGGCCAGCCGCTGCGGATCAAGGCCGGTTTCGACCCTACGGCGCCGGATCTGCACCTGGGGCATACCGTGCTTATTAATAAGCTGCGTCAGTTCCAGGAGCTGGGGCATCAGGTGATCTTCCTGATCGGCGACTTCACCGGGATGATCGGTGATCCTAGCGGCAAGAGTGCTACGCGGCCGCCGCTGACTCGCGAACAGGTGCTGGAGAATGCCGAGACCTACAAAACTCAGGTGTTCAAGATTCTCGATCCAGCGAAGACCGAAGTGGCTTTCAACTCCACCTGGATGGACAAGATGGGGCCGGCCGATTTTATCCGTCTGACCTCGCAATACACTGTGGCACGTATGCTCGAGCGCGATGACTTCGATAAGCGCTACAGCAGCAATCAGCCGATCGCCATCCACGAGTTCCTCTATCCGTTGGTGCAGGGCTATGACTCGGTAGCTTTGCGTGCGGATGTCGAGCTGGGTGGTACCGACCAGAAGTTCAACCTGCTGATGGGGCGCGAGCTGCAGCGCGCCTATGGGCAGGAGTCGCAGTGCATCGTCACCATGCCGCTGCTCGAAGGGTTGGATGGCGTCAAGAAGATGTCCAAGTCGCTGGGTAACTATATAGGTATCCAAGAAGCGCCTGGCGTCATGTACAACAAGCTGGTGTCGATGCCTGATGCGCTGATGTGGCGTTACTTCGAGCTGCTCAGCTTCCGCTCCATGGAAGAGATCGAACAGTTCAAGCGGGATGTCGAGGCGGGTGCTAATCCGCGCGATATTAAGATCAAGCTGGCTGAAGAGATTGTGGCGCGCTTCCATGGCGAAGAGGCTGCGGCTACTGCGCACCGTTCTGCAGGCAACCGTATGAAGGATGGTGAGCTGCCGGAAGATCTGCCTGAGGTCGAGCTGCTGGCGGCTGAAGACATGCCGATCTCTTCCGTCCTTAATAAAGCGGGCTTGGTGAAGAATGCTGCTGTCGCGCGTGATCTGCTGGGTTCCGGTGGTGTGAAGGTGGATGGCGAGGTGGTTGATCGCGGTTTCATGTTCAAGCTGGGTGCTGTGCATGTCTGTCAGGCCGGCAAGAAGGCCTTTGCGCGTATCTCGCTGAAAGCTGAATAAAAGTTTCAGAAAGGCGTTGACGGCGAAATCTGCGGGCCTATAATGCGCACCTCTTCCGGCGCAGCCTGATCTGAAAACTCCTTGCTAAACAAAGAGTTAGATGAAAATAAAGGTTGCGGCGGTGGCGGATTCGAGTAGA
>NZ_JACJFN010000002.1 GCF_014164785.1 Aquipseudomonas guryensis
CTTGCTGAGCACAAATAACGGTCTCTATCTTCAGACGGCCGCTCGATTCTGTGCTGGCACCGCGATGCGGCTGCTGTGTTCTTGGGCACGGACATCGACCATGGCTTTGCTCTTGCGCCTAACGTTTGGCTAAGGGGCCGGCTTCGCCGGTCCCAGCGAACGAAGTGAGCGCTTTGAGCGCATTGTTAGGTTGCTTTATGCGCATTCAAAGCTTGTGCTATTTTTCTTTTGCATTTTAAGTTATCTGTTTATTAGTTTTCTCAATTTTCTTGTAAGGTAAATCCATTGAAACCAGCCAAACAAGCAAAATGATAAATAGAAAAACAAAGAAATGAACAAAGATGGATTGCAGCCTACCAAATCGGCCACTCGATCCAATTCCGGCGCAAGGAATATTGTTATCGGAGCCGCCAACAATCCAGTTGGGAAATTTATAACCATTGAAAGCATCAGGATAAACTGACCTACATGGTGATCAAATGCTAAATTATTCACGTGACTGTAGTAAATTTCATACCCAAGAACCCACGTTAAAAACGCAAGAGCAAATACCCACAGCCATTGAATAATCTTAAATATCCACACTTATTGAATGCTCACTTGAAGGTTTTAATGTGCCCGCAACTCTCTGGGGCGACCTAACGTTTGGTTAAGGGGCCGGCTTTAGCCGGTCCCGCAGTGAGCGAAGCGAACGACTTGAACCAGTTGTTAGGTTGCAGTTGCACGATTTCCGCCCCATTCGATTGTGATACTGAGAGCCGAAATTTCCCAGCAGAACCAAGGCGTATTTTTTTTGTAGCCCTGCAAGTTCAGGGTTCCGTTTTCGAAGCTTGCTAACTCTACTGTGTCTATTGGACAGCCGCTTAGCTCAGCAGATTTTTCCACGCCACCACCTAAGTGTTGTGTTGCTGATTCGCTGGTGACGTTAGAGAGCCGAACTATGGCGTTAAGCTCTTCGTTTACTTGATGTTTATTAGATTTAAAGCGAATTGACTTGAATGAGATAGTTATTTCGCCATCACCACGAAGGACATCGTTAATTCGGGAGTTTTCAAGGTCGAAGCTTCCGATGTCTGCATGGATCATGATCTGTAACCTAACGTTTGGTTAAGGGGCCGGCTTTAGCCGGTCCCGAGTGAGCGAAGCGAACGGCTTGAACCAGTAGTTATGAGCCATTAATTGCGCTCGGGGCAGTGCCAAACAACGCTATGCCACATGCTGCCGGATACGGTGAACTGCACCATGAGCATCTGAGATGCCTTGTAGTCTGGTGCTTTTGTGTAATTGAAAACTAATTTTGAGGAAATTTCCTCTCCAAAGCTTAACGCCTGATCAATGGGTGCGCTATGCGTTGCTAAACTGGAAACTAGGGAGTGCCACTTCCCTTCAGAAGCCGACTTTATGTCTTTTCTCCACTT
This sequence comes from Aquipseudomonas guryensis, assembly GCF_014164785.1. GTDB lineage: Bacteria > Pseudomonadota > Gammaproteobacteria > Pseudomonadales > Pseudomonadaceae > Aquipseudomonas > Aquipseudomonas guryensis. The sequence continues at coordinate 1,419 of NZ_JACJFN010000002.1, forward strand.
TATATATGCTCTGTTCAAGAATAAATCATGAACGTAATTGGATAGCTCTTCTTCTATCTCAGTAGTCGGCACGGTTTAACCTTGATGGTTCATAACGTTTGGTTAAGGGGCCGGCTTTAGCCGGTCCCGAGTGAGCGAAGCGAACGACTTGAACCAGTTGTTAGAGGCCATTTTTACCACTGATCATTTGGATGATTTCTGCGCTGGTTAGACGATTTACTAAGGGGGAGCGATTGCCTTTAAACTCTGGCCAGCGAATACGGTTTAGCTTAATCCAATTTATTGAGCATGAATTTAGCGAAATTTCTTCATTCCAGGCGAGTATGTAATCTCTGCCGAGCTCTAAGTTTTTTCCGCAGCTTGACAGGAATTCAGAGCTTTTAAAAGACAGCATGGGCTCCGTGCTACCTTTATAAATCTCTAGCACTTTAATCTTTCCTTCTGCAGTCATATCCTCTTTGGTGGCCTCTATAAAATTTACAATCTTTAACTCGAAAAGCACAACTCTGGCTATATTTTGGTAATTACTTATATTTTCCTCTGTAGGTTCTGGTGTTGAACATCTACAGGCTTCGGCAATATTTGCAAAAAACATTGACGCGAAAATGGTTATAAGTATTTTCACGCTGGGCCTCTAACGTTTGGTTAAGGGGCCGGCTTTAGCCGGTCCCGAGTGAGCGAAGCGAACGACTTGAACCATTTGTTAGCGGTGATACCACGTGGCATTTTTGATTTTTCCTGCCGGCGTGTATTTTTTAAGGAGCTCAGCCATTTCTGCTAAATTTTCGTACCCTTCAAAGCGTAAGTTGCTGAAAGATTTAGTGGTTAGAAGAAGGGATTTAATATTTCCTTTCGCGCTCTGAATTCTGAGGCTTTCTATATCCGATAACGGCATGCTCACAACAGCGCCTTTGTGCGATATATCGATTTTGTTTTCAGATTCAATGATGGATACGATTGGGTAGGAGGAGTCATGATTTTTTATGTTTTTATACGCGCTGGGTAAATGTTTTATGAGTAGTAAGGTAATAATTGCAGCTAATATTTTGTGATAAAGGCTGTCGCTGGCAATAAACATCCAGGCGGCGCCTGCAATTATGCCGACCACTAGCAATGCGGCGAGTATAGTTTTTCGTTTGCCGCTACTTTTATATTTTTCGGATACGTGGAAATTCATATATACCGCTAACGTTTGGTTAAGGGGCCGCGGAACGCGGTCCCGAACGAGCGAAGCGAGTGACTTGAACCAGTTGTTAGGCAGCGGACTTCGAGCCGGACGCAGGACTTACTGCCAGCGCTGAGCTTAACCGGCGGGGCGCACGGTGTGTCGGTTTCGACCCCGGAAGTTATTTGTGATGTGCGCATTTCCTGAAAGCAACTCCCTTGCTGAGCACAAATAACGGCCTCTATCTTCAGACGGCCGCTCGATTCTGTGCTGGCACCGCGATGCGGCTGCTGTGTTCTTGGGCACGGACATCGACCATGGCTTTGCTCTTGCGCCTAACTATAAGTAGACGACACAAGTGGCGTAATGCGTTGCGCCATTAGTGTCGGATAACGTTCCTTGTCGTCTGGCAAGTCCTTGTCTAGCCTGCAAATCGCATCAGGAGATGCGACATCAGTCAGGGAGCAACAGCGACATGGATGACAAGCCCAAGCTGCTCGATCAGGTTCGCGAGCAAATTCGTCTTCGACACTATTCGATTCGTACCGAAGCTGTCTATCTGGAGTGGGTGAAGCGCTTTATCCGCTTTCACAAGTATCGCCATCCGCAGGAGATGGGCGTCGCAGAAGTTGAGGCTTTTCTGAGCGATCTGGCGATGCGGCGGGATGTGGCGGCGTCCACCCAGAATCAGGCGCTGTCGGCGATTCTGTTTCTCTATAAGCAGGTATTGCGGATCGAGTTGCCGTGGATGGATGGGGTGATTAGGGCGCGGCGGCCTCAGCGTTTGCCGGTGGTACTGACTCGTGAGGAGGTGGCGAGTGTGCTGGCGCAGTTGGACGGCACTCTGTGGTTGGTAGCCAATCTGCTGTATGGCTCGGGCATGCGTTTGATGGAAGTGCTGCGCCTGCGGGTCAAGGATGTAGAGTTTTCTCGTTTAGAGATTCTGATTCGCGATGGTAAGGGGCAGAAGGATCGGGTGACCATGCTGCCACGCAAGTTGGCGGCACCTTTGGAGTTGCATCTGCAACGGGTTCGCGCATTGCACGAGCAGGATCTGCTGGAGGGTTTCGGGCGGGCGAATTTGCCGCATGCATTGGCGCGCAAGTATCCGAATGCGGCGGCGGAGTGGGGCTGGCAGTTCGTGTTTCCTTCGATCAATCGCTCCGAGGATCCGCGTTCGGGTGGCATCTTCCGCCACCATCTGCACGAGAAGACCATTCAACGTGCGATCCGTAATGCGGTGCGTCGTGTGGGGCTGAACAAACCTGCTACGCCGCATACCTTTCGCCATTCCTTTGCTACCCATCTGTTGGAGAGTGGTCAAGATATCCGCACGGTGCAGGAGCTGTTGGGGCACGCGGATGTGAAGACCACGCAGATCTATACCCATGTGCTCAATCGTGGCGGACTGGGGGTCATCAGTCCGCTGGACCGGGTGTAGAGAGGGTTTGGTGGGGCGGGTGACGGGCAGGTAATTGGGGGGAGCTTTGATAGCGAATGAATTCGCCCCCACAAAACTCAGCGCACTTGAAATGAAAAGCCCCGCACACAGGCGGGGCTTTTTCATTTAATGGCGCGGTGTTGATCAGGCTAGTTCGGCCCAGAGGTCGTACTCGTCGGCGTCGACCACGCGCACACGGACCTTGTCACCGGGCTTAACGCTGGTGGAGTCGATGAACACGCTGCCATCGATTTCCGGGGCGTCGGCGTAGGAGCGGCCGACGGCGCCCTGGTCGTCGACTTCGTCGATCAGCACTTCGATTTCCTGGCCGATCTTCAGCTGCAGGCGGGCGGCGCTGATGGCCTGCTGGTGGGCCATGAAGCGCTCCCAGCGGTCTTGTTTGACGTCGTCGGGGACGACTTCCAGGTCCATGTCGTTGGCCGGGGCGCCTTCCACCGGCGAGTACTGGAAGCAGCCGACGCGGTCGAGCTGGGCTTCGGTGAGCCAGTCGAGCAGGTACTGGAAGTCCTCTTCGGTCTCGCCGGGGAAGCCGACGATGAAGGTCGAGCGAATGGTCAGTTCGGGACAGATCTCGCGCCACTGCTTGATGCGTGCCAGGGTCTTGTCTTCGAAGGCCGGGCGCTTCATGGCCTTGAGCACTTTCGGGCTGGCGTGCTGGAAGGGAATGTCCAGGTACGGCAGGAGCTTGCCGGCGGCCATCAGCGGGATGACGTGGTCGACGTTGGGGTAGGGGTAGACGTAGTGCAGGCGCACCCACACGCCCATCGACGACAGCGCTTCGCACAGTTCCAGCATGCGGGTTTTCACCGGCTGGCCGTTCCAGAAGTCCATCTTGTACTTGAGGTCGACGCCGTAGGCGCTGGTGTCCTGGCTGATCACCAGCAGTTCCTTGACGCCGGCCTTGACCAGGCGCTCGGCTTCGCTGAGCACGTCACCGACCGGGCGGCTGACCAGGTCGCCGCGCATGGAGGGGATGATGCAGAAGCTGCAGCGGTGGTTGCAGCCTTCGGAAATCTTCAGGTAGGCGTAGTGACGCGGGGTCAGCTTGATGCCCTGCGGCGGCACCAGGTCGATCAGCGGGTTGTGCTCGGCCTTCGGCGGGATCACCTCGTGCACGGCGTTGACCACCTGCTCGTACTGCTGCGGGCCGGTCACCGAGAGCACGCTGGGGTGCACGTTGCGGATGTTGCCTTCGTCCACGCCCATGCAGCCGGTGACAATGACCTTGCCGTTTTCGGCGATGGCTTCACCGATCACTTCCAGCGATTCGGCCTTGGCGCTGTCGATGAAGCCGCAGGTGTTGACCACCACCACGTCGGCATCCTCGTAGGTGGGCACGATCTCGTAGCCCTCCATGCGCAGCTGGGTGAGGATGCGTTCGGAGTCGACAGTGGCTTTAGGGCAACCAAGGCTGACGAAGCCGACTTTCGGGGTGGCGGTGGACATCGGGGCTAACCTCATCGGGCGCTCTGGGTGGCGCCGCTGATCAAAAAGTGCGCAATTCTAGCGGCGCAGGCGAGGCTTGACCAGCGTTACGAGGTGCCGTTTGCCACCTTTTATATAAAGGTGGGCGCCGATTCCAGACATGCAGCAGCCCCATGCGGCTGAGGCTGTTCCTGCGGGAAGTGGGCGGCGGTGGGATTAGCCGCGCCCCGGCAGCATGCGCGTCAGGGTGTTGTCGCGGCTGACGAAATGGTGGAACAGCCCGGCGACGGCATGCAGGCCGATCAGCCAGTAACCGGCGGTGCCGGCCAGTTCATGCAGTTCCTTGATCTGTCCGGCCAGTTGTTTGTCTTCGCCGACCAGTGGCGGCAGCTCCAGGCCGAAGAACGGGATCGGCTTGCCGGCAGCGCTGAGGATCAGCCAGCCGGCCAGTGGCGCGCCGATCATCAGCAGGTACAGCGCCAGGTGCATGAGCTTGGCCGGGATGGCTTGCCAGGCGGGTAGGGCCGGGATGATTTTCGGTGTGGGGGCGATCAGGCGTGCCAGCAGGCGCAGCCAGACCAGAGCGAATACTGCCAGGCCGAGCATGAAGTGCCATTGCTTGAGCAGCTCGCGGGTGTCGCTGCCCTTGGGGAAGTTGCCTTTGAGTTCGATGCAGGCATAGACGCCGACAATCAGGATCAGCATCAGCCAGTGCAGGGCAATGGACAGGCTGCCATAGCGCTGTTCGGAGTTCTTCCAGCTCATTGTGTGTCCTCGCTTAGCCAGTTGTTGCACAGCATAGCGCCGTGAATCTTAAGAAAGACTGAGGGAGGTCAACGGAAAGCGGAAACGAAAAAGGCCACTCGTTTGAGTGGCCTTTCTTCGAAACTGGTTGCGGGAGCAGGATTTGAACCTACGACCTTCGGGTTATGAGCCCGACGAGCTACCAGACTGCTCCATCCCGCGGCGCCAATTCTACTGCGGGAGAAGTTTCTGTCAATCGATTTCTGCTTTTTAATCAATTACTTAAATAAAAAGGCAGAAACGAAAAAGGCCACTCGTTTGAGTGGCCTTTCTTCGAAACTGGTTGCGGGAGCAGGATTTGAACCTACGACCTTCGGGTTATGAGCCCGACGAGCTACCAGACTGCTCCATCCCGCGGCGCCAATTCTATCGTCAAATCCTCGGCTGTCAACCTTTGATGTGGAAAAAATCCTGATCGATCAGCTGCTTAGCGATGGACGAGTGGTAGACTCAGGGGCTTCAGGGCTTGCCTGCTGGGGCTTTCCGGACTTTCGTGCGCAAGATTATTCATGTGGATTGCGACTGCTTTTATGCAGCGATCGAGATGCGTGACGACCCGCAACTGGCTGGCAAGCCGTTGGCGGTGGGTGGCGCTGCCGATCGGCGCGGCGTGGTCGCCACCTGCAACTATGAGGCGCGGGCCTGGGGCATTCGTTCGGCCATGCCCATGGGCCAGGCGCTCAAGCTCTGCCCCGACCTGAAAGTGGTCAAACCACGGATGGATGCCTACAAGGCGGTCTCCCGGGAAATCCACGGTATCTTTCGCGAGTTCACCGAAATCATCGAGCCGCTGTCGCTGGATGAGGCCTACCTGGACGTGACCGATAGCGCGCATTTTGCCGGCAGCGCCACGCGCATCGCCAAGGAGATCCGCCGGCGGGTGTCGCAGGAGTTGCATATCACCGTGTCCGCTGGAGTGGCGCCGAACAAGTTCCTGGCCAAGATCGCCAGCGACTGGCGCAAACCCGATGGCCTGTTCGTCATCACCCCGGACCAGGTCGACGAGTTCGTCGCCGCGTTGCCGGTGAGCAAGCTGCATGGCGTGGGCAAGGTCACCGCGGACAAGCTCGGGCGTCTGGGCATCGGCACCTGCGCCGATCTGCGCGAATGGAACAAACTGGCCCTGGTGCGCGAATTCGGCAGTTTCGGTGAGCGCCTGTGGAGCCTGGCCCGTGGCATCGACGAGCGCGCCCTGCAGACCGATAGCCGGCGCCAGTCAGTCAGTGTGGAGAACACCTACGACGAGGACATCCCCAATCTGGCGATGTGCCTCAAGCGCTTGCCCGAGCTGCTCGAGCAACTGGAAACGCGCATGACACGCCTCGACAGCAGCTATAAGCCGGACAAGCCCTTCGTCAAGATCAAGTTCCACGACTTCAGCCAGACCACTCTGGAGCAGGCCGGGGCGCGCCGTGACCTGCACAGCTACCAGCAACTGCTGTCTGCCGCCTTTGCCCGGGGCAACAAGCCGGTGCGCCTGCTCGGCGTTGGCGTGCGGCTGCTGGACATGCGCGGCCGGCATGAGCAGCTGGAGCTGTTTGCGCCCTGAATATGGCGCCGCACAAACCATCGCAGAAAAAATCTACGCCTGCTGTAACGTCGGCCGTACCCCTGCGTCTAGTGTGGCGAGGGGGCCATGCTGGCCTCCCAGCATCAACCACCACCGGAGAGATTCCATGAAACAGCTGAATACCGTTGTCGCTACCCTGGGTGCTGCCCTGCTGAGCACTGTTGCTGTAACTGCCCAAGCGGCCGGCAACCCCTTTGCTGCCCAGGAACTGAGCAGCGGCTACAGCCTGGCGGCCCACGAGAAGGGTCACGAAGGTTCCTGTGGCGAGGGCAAGTGCGGCGCCGAGATGAAAGCCGAAGAAGGCAAGTGCGGCGAAGGCAAGTGTGGCGGCGACAAGGCGGCCAAAGAAGGCAGCTGCGGTGAAGAAGGCAAGGCCGCCAAAGAAGGCAAGTGTGGCGAAGGCAAGTGCGGCGCCGAGAAGGCCGAGTAAGGTCGCCACGGACATGACCATGCAGCCTTTCGTCAGCGGCGCCGGCCTCGGCCTGCGTCGCGGCCTGCTGACGGCGCTGGCGGACAGCGCCGTGGGCCAGGTGGATTTCCTCGAAATCGCCCCGGAAAACTGGATCGGCGTAGGCGGGCGTTTTGCCCGCCAGCTGCGCGGCCTCAGCGAGCGCGTGCCGTTCCTCTGCCATGGTCTGTCCCTCAACCTCGGTGGCGTGGCGCCGCTCGATATCGAGCTGCTCAAGGCCATCAAGGGTTTTCTCGACGAACACGGCATCCGCGGTTACAGCGAACACCTGTCGGCCTGTGCCGACGAGGGCCAGCTGTACGACCTGATGCCGTTGCCGTTCACGGCGCAAACCGTGCAACGGGTCGCCGAGCGCATTCGCACCGTGCAGGATGTGCTGGAACGACCATTGATCATCGAAAACGTCTCGGCCTATGCGCGCCTGCCCGGCGAGCTGGACGAGACCAGTTTTATTCGCGCGGTGCTGGATGACGCGGATTGCCAGCTGCTGCTGGACATCAATAACGTCTACGTCAACGCGACCAATTTCAGCTTCGACCCGCTGGCCTATATCCAGGCCATGCCGGGCGAGCGCATCGCCTACCTGCACATGGCCGGGCACTACGACGAGGCTGCCGACCTGAAGATCGACACCCACGGCGCACCGGTGTGCGATCCGGTATGGACGTTGCTCCAGCAGGCCTATGCGCTGCATGGCGTGCGTCCAACTTTGCTTGAGCGCGACTTCAACTTCCCGCCGGTGAGCGAGCTATATGCCGAGGTGGCGCAGATCCGTACCCTGCAACAGGAGGCCGGGCGATGAGCGAGCGCGACCAGCTGGCCTTCGCCGCGCGCATTCGCCAGCCCCAGGGCGAGGCCTTGTTGCCGGGCATCACCGCCGAGCGCATGGCGGTGTACGAAGGCCTGTTCTTCAACAACATCGAGAGCTTTCTCAGCAGCGGTTTTCCGGTGCTGCGCCGGCTGTTCGATGACGCCCGCTGGCAGCGCCTGGTGCGCAGTTTTATCGCCGGTCACCGCTGCGCTACGCCATATTTCCTGGAGATCGGCGCGGAGTTTGTCGGCTGGTTGCAGCAGGGCTATGTCGCTGAGGCGGATGATCCGCCGTTCCTCCTCGAACTGGCGCATTACGAGCGTGTCGAGCTGGAGCTGGATGTGGCCACAGTCGAATTACCCGCGCAGGGCTGGTCGCCCCTGGCCTGGCCGCTGGCCTATGCCTGGCCGGTGCAACGCCTGAGTGCCGAGTACCGACCACTGCACGCGCCGGCCGAGCCGACCTGCCTGCTGGCCTGGCGTGATCGTGCGGACAAGGTGCGCTTCCAGCAGCTTTCGCCGTTCGCCTATCACCTGGCCTTGCGTCTGCAGGCGGGCGAGGCGAGTGCGGCGGCGTTACTGGCCTTGGCCGAGGCCAGCGGTCTTGCCGCCGACGAAAGTTACTTCACCCATGCCCGTGCGTTGCTGGATGACTGGCAGCGCCAGGACATCTGGTTCCCCCCGACCATCTGACCGGCCAGGCGCACAGCCCAGCCACCGGAGACACTCATGCTGACCCTGCTCAATCGCCTCCAGGATGCCCTGGACGCTACTCGTCGCCTCGACTTTGTCGGCCCGCTGCTGCTGCGCCTGTACCTGGTGCCGATCTTCTGGATGGCCGGTACGCAGAAGCTGGCGGACATGCCGGCGACCATCGCCTGGTTCGGCAACCCCGACTGGGGCCTGGGCCTGCCCTTTCCCGAACTGCTGGCCTGGCTGGCGGCGCTTACCGAGGCGGGCGGGGCGATCCTGCTGCTGTTCGGCCTGGCCGTTCGCTGGGTGAGCATCCCGCTGATCATCACCATGCTGGTGGCGATTGTCAGTGTGCACTGGCCCTATGGGTGGCAGGCGATTGCCGACCCCTCGGCGCCGTTCGCCAATGAGCGTGTGCTGGCTTCGGCCGAGAAGATCGAGCGGGCGCGGGCGCTGCTCAAGGAGCACGGCAACTACGACTGGCTGACCAGCAGCGGCAAGCTGGTGGTGCTGAACAACGGCATCGAGTTCGCCGCCACCTACCTGGTGATGCTGGTGGCACTGTTCTTCACGGGTGCCGGGAGCTCGCTCAGCGTCGATTACTGGCTGGCCCGCACCCTGCGCCGCAAAGCGAGCTGAACCGACCCGCCCGGCAGGCTGCTCTGGTCTGCCGGGCAGGACGCAGCAGGTCGCGGAACAGGCGGCCTGGCCCGATAATCTGTTTGTTATTATCAAAGGAACTAAAAAGTTCCTCTGTCATAGAACTTTCATCTATCAGCAACTGGGCTGAAATAACCCCCCGCCAAGATTCCCCTCCAGCACCAAGGGCAGTTGCCCGCGTGTTTTCCAACGCAAAGACCATTAGGGGAATTCATCGATGATCCGTAAGCACTTCGCCGGTTTTGCAGCCAGCGCCCTGGCTCTGGCCATTTCCGCCCAGGCTTTCGCCGGTACCGTCACCACCGACGGCACCGATATCGTGATCAAGACCAAAGGCGGTCTGGAAGTAGGCACCACCGACAAAGAATTCAGCTTCAAGCTGGGCGGCCGCGTACAGGCTGACTACAGCACCTTCGACGGCTTCTACACCAAGGATGGCGACAACGCTGACGCCGGTTACTTCCGTCGTGCCTTCGTCGAACTGGGCGGTGTGATGTACAGCGACTGGGCTTACCAGATCAACTACGACTTCTCGCACAACGCCGGTGGCGACAACCGCGATGAAGACGGTTATTTCGACGAGGCCTCGCTGGCCTACAACGGCTTCGCTCCGGTATCGATCAAGGCCGGCCGCTTTGATCCGGAATTCGGCCTGGAAAAAGCCACCAGCTCCAAGTGGGTAACTGCCCAGGAGCGTAACGCTGCCTATGACCTGGTCGACTGGGCCAACGGTCACAACGGCGGCATGGGCATCCAGGCATCCGGCACCGCTGGCACCTCCCTGTATGGTTCGGCCGGCCTGTTCGCCAAGGACGCCAGCAACTCCGACGAAGACGGCAATAGCTCCAAGCAGTTCAACCTGCGCGGCGTATTCGCACCGATGCACGATGCCGGCAACGTCCTGCACTTGGGCGTCAACTTTGCCCAGCGCGACGTGTCTGACGGCGAGTTCGACAGCCGTATCCGCAGCCGTCTGGGTATCCGTGGCGTGAGCACTGATGGTGGCCAGGATGCTGGCGACAACGGCAACCGTCTGCAACTGGGCGGCGCCGAAGCCACCAGCGCCGGCACCTTCGATGATGACGCCGCCTGGGGTCTGGAAGCAGCCTGGGCCACTGGTCCGTTCTCGGTACAGGGCGAGTATGTGTCGCGCACCCTGAAGGCTGACGACAACACCTTCGACGATGTCGATTCCGACGGCTACTACGTGCAACTCGCCTACACCCTGACCGGCGAGGCGCGCGGCTACAAGCTGGGCAAGTTCGACTCGATCAAACCAGCGAACAAGCAGATCGGTGCTTGGGAAGTGTTCTACCGCTACGACCACATCAGCGCCGACGACAACAACGACTACGCTGCCTTCGTCAATGGCGACGGCAAGTCCGGCAAGGACTTCAGCGATGTCGACGATATCGAAGGCAAGGTACACAACGTCGGTCTGAACTGGTACGCCAATGAATCCGTGAAGATCAGCGGCGTGTATGTTTCCTCCTCGGTCGACAACGCCAAGAACTCCGCGGGCGACGACGATGGCGACGGCTTCGTGATGCGCGCGCAGTACGTGTTCTAAGACTGTTCGGCAGGCTGGCGGCGGGCCCTCTTCCGCTGCCAGGTTCTGCACTGGTTCTACAGTATGACGCTGAAGTTGTTCTCCTAAGCCCTGCTTGCGCAGGGCTTTTTTTTGCCCGGACGACAGGCCAGACTGCGTGCATGCCGATTCGTATCCTCACCAGCCTCAACGACCTCCAGCCTGCGGCCTGGGACGCCTTGCTATCCGGGGCGCAGCCGTTTCTGCGGCATGCCTTTCTCTCGGCCCTGGAAGACAGCGGCAGCATCGGTGGGCGAAGCGGCTGGCAAGCCTCTCACCGGCTGCTTTGCGATGCGACCGGCAAACTCCTGGCGGCGCTGCCCGCCTATGTGAAGGCGCACTCCTATGGCGAGTATGTGTTCGATATGGGCTGGGCTGATGCCTGCCAGCGCGCTGGCATTGCCTATTACCCCAAGCTGCTCGGCGCCGTGCCGTTCAGTCCGGTGGGTGGCCAGCGCCTGCTGGGCGATGCGTCGGCTGTGGCACCGCTGCTCGACGAGCTGGAACGTGATCTGCCGCACCAGGGGCTGTCCAGTCTGCACATCAATTTCACCCAGGCCGATGCCGATGCGCTGCTCGCCGGGCGCGAGGGCTGGTTACCGCGTATCGGCTGTCAGTATCACTGGTTCAATCGCGACTATCGCGACTTCCAGGATTTCCTCGATGCGCTGACTTCGCGCAAGCGCAAGCAGATGCGCAAGGAGCGTGAGCAGGTGGCGGGGCAGGGTATCGCTTTCGATTGGCGCGCAGGGCACGAACTGAGCGAGGTCGAGTGGGATTTCGTCTATGCCTGTTACGCCAATACCTACCATGTGCGCGGCCGTGCGCCATACCTGACGCGCAGCTTCTTCAGCCTGCTGGCCGAGCGCATGCCGGCAGTCATCCGCGTGGTCATCGCCCGCCAGGGGGCGCGGCCGGTGGCTATGGCCTTCAGCCTGGTAGATGGGGATACCTTCTACGGTCGTTACTGGGGTTGCCTGGGCGACTTCGATCGCCTGCACTTTGAGACCTGCTTCTATCAGGGTCTTGACTACAGCATTGCCCAGGGGCTGCGACGTTTCGATGCCGGTGCCCAGGGCGAACACAAGCTGGTGCGGGGTTTCGAGCCGGTGCTGACGCAGTCCTGGCACTACCTGTGTCATCCCGGTCTACGGGCGGCGGTGAGGGATTTTCTGCAGGAAGAGCACGGGCATATCCACGCCTACCTGGCGCAGGCGCAGGCCGTCTTGCCGTATCGGTGTGGTTGACTAGGGCCGCCGAAAACGGCCGAAACCCGGCCAGGAATTGCTCCGCGCCGGGTTGTTGCAGCGGTTGCGATCAGCCCTTGGTGGGGGTGATGCCGTTGTTGACCTGGAACTGCTTGATCAGCTTCTCCGGCTTCTTCTCTTCCTTCTGCAGCAGATAGACCACGCGCTCGCCGTTCGGCCCGCTGGCTATTTCGGTGTGGCGGAAGATCGGCTCGCCGAGGTTGTTCACGTCGACCATGTCGCCGTAGCGCCGGCTGACGAAGATGACGCCTTCCTGGCGGATTTCGCCGTAGAAGTTGCTGGCCGGTGGCAGGCTCTGCTTGAGGAACTGGTAGGCGGCGATCTTCTTGAGATCCTTGCCCTGATCCTCGGCGCGCAGGGCCAGCACAATGCTCTGGCCATACTTGTCTTTCTCTTGCAGGTCTTTCAGGTAGGGCGCCTTGCCGCTGGCGACGAAGTCACGATAAACCTTGGCGTCATCGAACAGGTACAGGTTCTCTTCGGTGCGCACCTGATACCAGTCTTCGTTGTTCAGGCTTTCGGCCTTCGGAGCCGGCGCGTGGTTGCTGCAGGCTGCCATGGCCGCAGCCAGCAGGGCGATGGATACAGGTTTGAACATGGATTTTGCGGACATCAAATTACCTCCCCAGGACGAATGGCTGGAGAGTCTCGCTGTGGCAGGTGACGAAATGATGACGCTTTGCGGACGCATCTGATAAGCCCACCATCCGCGCTTACTCGGCTGTTGTCGTGAACGGCCGCGCAGTAGCGACTTATGCCTAGCGCAGCGGGTGAAAGAGGGCTGCAAAACCCCGTATGATCCGCGCCTGTTCAACAGGGACAAGCCATAGAGGGCGTCAACGGATGAAAAACTATCTGCGTCAATCGGCCGTGCTGGCCATGTTCTGCATGCTTGTCGGCCTTGCCGGCTGCGCGTCCAAAGGCGGGGAGATGGTGGGTGAAGCGGCTGCGCCTGCCACTGCGGGGTACAGTTCAGCGGAGCAGGGCAAGGCCTCCGGGCGCCTGCTGGTGTGGACCGCCAACTTCTCCCTGGAAGTGGCCGACCTAACCAAGGCTCAGGCCCAGCTCACCGAGCGCATGCTGGCGCTGGGTGGCTATGTCGAGGAAAAGAGCGACTACGGCAGCTACAGCCAGAGCCTTGTCTATCGCGTGCCCAAGGATGCCTTCGCCGCGGCCCTGGGTGATGTCGAGCAGAGTGGCAAAGTGCTGTCGCGCCACGTCAAGGGTGAGGATGTCACCGAGCAGTACGTCGACGTGGAAACCCGCCTGCGCAACAACATCGCCCTGCGTGACCGCCTCCGCGACCTGCTCGGCAAGGCCAAGGACATCAAGGACATCCTGCAGATCGAGAGCGAGCTGAACCGCATCCAGTCCGAGATCGACTCCATGGAAGCGCGCATGCGCATCCTCACGGACCAGATCCAGATGTCCACCCTGCGCGTCGAATTGCGCCAGCAGGAAGCGGAAAAGCCGCCCACCATCTACGGCCCGCTGGGTTACCTGTACAAAGGCACAGCGTGGTTCGTGACCAAGCTGTTCATCATTCGCGAGTGAGGCTGGGGCAGCGCCAAGGCTGCCCGTGACGGCGCGGCCTGAGCCTGGCGCCAGCATTCCCCTACGGAGGTCACGGTTTATGACCACGCCATTTCTGATCATCCCCGGCTACGGCGGCTCAGGTCCCGAGCATTGGCAGAGCCTGTGGCAACAGGCCGATCCGCGTTTTCGCCGGGTCGAACAGCGTGACTGGTGGCGCCCGGTCTGTAGCGAGTGGGTGGCGCAGCTGGAACAGGCGGTGGCCGCCAGCGGCCCGCAAACCGTACTGGTGGCCCACAGTCTGGGTTGCGGGCTGGTGGCGCACTGGGCGGCGCAGACGCGCCTGTCGGTACGCGCCGCCATGCTGGTAGCCCCGCCGGACCCGGAAGGGCCGGCTGCCGAGCTGGGCATCGAAGGTTTCGTACCGGTGCCGGAACTGCCACTGGCCTTCCCCAGCCTGCTGGTGGCCAGCAGCAACGACCCGTTTTCCAGCCTGGAACATGCGCACAGCTCGGCCATCCGCTGGGGCAGTCGTTGGGCCAATATCGGCGCGGCCGGGCATATCAACGGCGACAGCGGCCTGGGCGACTGGGCCGAGGGCCGGGCGCTGCTGCAGTCGCTGCTGGAGTGAGCTTGACGACGGCCGCCTGCGGCAGCAACGCCGAGTTGTGGTTAACTTGGCGCCCGGCAATTGCACTTCACACAGGCCCATCGTGAGCGAACAAGCGAATAACCCCCTGCATGGCATCACCCTGGAAAAACTGCTGGGCGAGCTGGTCGCCAAGTACGGCTGGGATGGCCTGGCCAAACGCATCGATATCCGCTGCTTCAAGGTCGATCCGAGCATCAAGTCGAGTCTGACCTTCCTGCGCAAGACGCCCTGGGCGCGCGAGAAGGTCGAAACGCTGTTCGTACAGATGCGCAGCAAAGGCTAACTCTTCAACGAGGTTTCATGGATGAACAAAGCCCTGTATTTAGCCCTGTTGTGGCTGGCGACGCCCCTGGCCCTGGCCGATTGCGCCTACCGGGCGCTGGCCATCGAGCCGCGCGGTGGCGAGTACGCGGCGCTGTATGGCGGTGCCGGCGAACGGGTGCAGGTGGAGTTCCACAACTTCAAGCGCGACGGTGAGGTCGACAGCTTCCCCGAGCCGCCCATGGTCCTGCGCCAGGGCACGGCCAGTTGCACCGTGGAGGGCGGCATCTGGCTGCGCCGCGCAGTGTTTCTCGATCGCAGTGAGCAGCGCCTGCTGGTGCAGTCGTTCAGTGGTTCCAGTGGCGAACTGCTGGTCTACGACACCCGCACTTGTGCCGAGTTGGCGCGCCTGGAGTTGCCAGAAGCCAGCTGGGCGCTGGAGGGCGACAGCCTCGTGCTGGGGCGCCAATGCAGCTCGGCCGGGCTAAGCAGTTGTGCGCAGCGCCAGGTGCTCCCACTCAACGAGCAGTGCCTGCCCTCGATCCCTTAGGGTGCGCCGAACTACACCAACGTTTAGAGATTGCGCACCTGCGCGGCGCTGGCCGGTATGGCGCAGCCGGTCTGGCTGTCTGGCTGCAGGTGCGGGGTGAGGATCGGCGCCATGCCCTTGAGTACCTGCACCGGCAGTGCCGAGGTGAAGCGGAATTTATCCGCGGCCTCGCCCGGCACGAAAGCGGTGAGGGTGCCGAAGTGGCGTGGGCCGAGGTAGAAGACGAAGGTGGCGGTGCGGTTGATGGCCCGTGAGCTGAGCACATGCCCGCCGCGGGTGACGTTTTCCACCCGGTTGTCGCCGGTACCGGTCTTGCCGCCAAGCACCAGCGGCGTGCCATCGGCCAGGCTGAAACTGCCATGCAGGCGCCGTGCGGTGCCGGCTTCCACCACCTGTGACAGTGCCTCGCGCAGGGCCGCGGCGACCTCCGTTGGCAGCACCCGTTCACCACGCCGCACGTCGTAGACCAACTCGGTGTCATAGGGCGTGGCGGCGGCGAAGTGCAGGCTGTCGATACGCACGCTGGGCTGGCGGATGCCGTCGTTCTGGATGATGCCCATCAGTTCGGCCAGCGCCGCCGGGCGGTCGCCGGAGCTGCCGATGGCGGTGGCCAGCGACGGCACCAGGTGATCGAACGGATAGCCCACGCGCTGCCAGCGCTGGTGGATATCGAGGAAGGCTTCCACTTCCAGCATGGTGCGGATGCGGCTGTCGCGGGCGCTCTTGTGCCGCGACTTGAACAGCCAGCCGTAGACCACCTGGCGCTCTTCGGCGCTGGCGGCCACGGCATCCCTGAAGGTGGCTTGCGGCTGTTCGATCAGGTAACCCAGCAGCCACAGTTCTAGTGGGTGCACGCGGGCGATGTAGCCCTGGTCCGGCAGGCTCCAGGCGCCCGGGCCGTAGTCCAGGTAGAGGCTGTGGATGCGCTTGTCGGTGAGCTTGCTCTTTTCCTGTGGCAGGTGCGCCCGCAGGAAGGCGGCGAAGGTCGCCTCGTCCACTTCCGGCATCAGGTAGCGGTGCACGGCAGCCAGGCGTGTCGAGGTATGGCGCAGGCCATCGAGGAAAGTATCCAGGCGCTCCTGGGCGTTCTTGCCCTCGTACTTGCGCCAGAAGCGCAGGAGGAAGGTGGTGCCTTCGCGGTCGGCGAAGCGCTTGAGGTAGTCGGCGCGTTGCGGGTGCTGGTCGTCCTTGAGCAGCTCGGCGCTGTTGTTGGCACCGTGGTAGGTGCTGTAGCGCACTAGGTCGCGCAGCAGGCGGATGAACGGCAGGTTGATCGACTCGCGCAGGGCCTCGCGCAGGGTGGGGATGCGGCCGTTGTCCTCGCGCTTGAAGTTGCTGAAGGTGTGCCGCCCGCCACCGGTGAAGAAGCCCTCGTAGGGGCTGGCCGAATACTTGCGCTCCAGGGCCGCATCGAGCAGGTCGCGCAGGGACAAGCCGGGCTGGGTGATCAGCTGGTCGATGGCCCAGCGGGTCAGGTGGTCCTGCGCCGCCACTTCGATCTGGCGCAGCGCTTCGGGGCTTTGCCCGGCGTAGCGAGCGTACAGCTCGGCCATCACTTCCAGGTAGGTGGTGAGTACGCGCAGCTTGGCGGTGGAGCCCAGTTCCAGCTTGCTACCTTCGTTGATGTCGAAGGGCTGGTCGGTGTTGTCGGTCTGCACCCGCACCCGCGCGCCGGCTGGGGTGCGTTCGAACAGGGTGAAGCTGTAGCGCACCTCGGCGGTTTTCTCCGGTGACAGCAGGCGTTCGCCATACAGGCCGATCTGCCCGGCGAACTCGGGGTCGGCCAACTGGTGCAGGTAGGCACTGACCTGTTGCTGTAGTTCGGCGTTGAGCGTGCTGCTGGCGGACAGGTCGAGGCGGTCGAGGTCGTATAGCGGCTGGTTGAGCAGGTTGGACAGCCGCGTGCGCGCCACGCTGATGCCCTTGTTGCTCTGCACCGGCTGGATGGCTGGGTGCTGGGCCAGGTCGCGGAATTGCAGCTTCTGCGCCAGCGCCGCATCGCGCAGGGTCCAGCCGATCACGCCGCCGCTGGCCAGCACGCGGATGTGGCTGTCGGTCAGTTTTTCCAGCTCCTTGCGACCCTGGGCCAGGTAATAGGAGGGGCGCCGCTGGGCGATCATCAGGGCCAGCACCTGGCGTAGCGCCAGGCCGCGCTCGGCGCTGCTGGCCATGGGCGTGCGCACGGGGTCGAGCAGGGCGTTGACCCGCGCGAAATCGGCACCGAACCACACCCGCAAGCCGTCGGCCAGGCCGTGCACTTCGCCATGCCCGGGAGCGGCGGAGAGCGGCACGCTGTTCAGGTAGTCACGCACGATGGCCTGGCGCGCGGCGAAGCTGTCCGGGCCCTGCTGGTAGGCGCGCACGCTGGCGGAAACCATCTGCCGCAGTTTCTCCATGGCCGACAGGGTCAGGCCGTCCGGCGAGTGGCGGTATTTCTCCAGCTGGGTGGCCAGGGTGCTGCCACCGGCCGACTGTTCCTGGATGGCGAAGTTCTTGCCCAGTTGCGACAGCGCCGCCTTGGCGAACCGCGGCCAGTCCACCGCCGGATTGGCCTGGGCCTGCTCGCTGTCGAGCAGGTGGCGGTTCTCGATGAACAGCAGGCTGCCGGCCACCAGCGGCGGGATGTCCTCGAAACGCGCATAGAGCTGCTGCGGGTAGCGGAACTGGTAGAGCGGCAGGCCGCGGCAGTCGCTGATAGTCAGGCCGGTCTGCAGTTTTTCCGCGAAGGGTGGAAAGAAACCGCGCTGGCTGTAGTCGAGCAGGGCGGGGGAGAACTGTGCCTGCTCGCTGATGAGGAAGTTGCGTTGCTGCAGGCGTTCCAGCAACAGCGGCAGGTGCGCGTAGCCAAGGCGCTTGTCGAACGGGCCGTCTGCCGGAAACTGGATGGCTTTGCTTGGCCCCGGTTGCACCGCGTAGCTCAGGCTGGCGGCGTAGCGGCTGAATTCGCGGGCCTGTAGCTGGGCGGTTTTCAGTTCATGGGCAACGCCCAGGCCAAGGGCGATCAGTACGGCCAGCAAGATCAGCCAGAACAGCGTTTTCAGACGCCGGCGGGGGGGCGGTTTTTCGGGCAACAAAAGCGGCTCTGGGCCGCTCACGGGGAGCGCTGTTTGCGGTGCGTCTGATTGCCATAAAGCGCCCATAGGGATCGGCTTGGCCTCACGCGATGCTTGCTCTTGTTCAAAGCTTAGTCGCCGGCTGCCGGGCCAGTGGTCTTTAATCGTCGGCGACGGGCGGCGGCACTGTCCCTAGGCTGCCGCGCCCGTTGTAGCGACTGGCAGGCCGTTTTTAATCAGCCTGCGAGCACCACGTCAGCTGTTGCGCTGCCGGTCCTCGGCGTAGCGACGCAGCACCCACTGCCCGGCTGGACGGGCGTAGAGCTGGTCGAGGAAGCGCTGGGTCTCGGCGTCATGCCCGGCGATGCCATCCCAGGGTGTGCCAGTTGGGGTGAACAGCGGGGCATAGAGGGCCGCGGCGCTGACATCGGCCAGGCTCAGGCGCTCGCCGACCAGATAGCGCGCCGGATCATTGCCGATCCGTTGCTCGATCAGGTCGAGGCCGGCCAGCAGCTCGGCCTGGGACTTGGCCACGCGCTCGGGGGTAACCCCGTAGAGCTTCTGCACACCATTGATCAGCAACGGCTGCAGCAGATCGCGCAGGCCGAACCAGGGGCGGTAGACCTTGAGCATGGCGTGCATCACCGAGCTCCAGTCCTTGATCTGGCCATACAGCCAGCGCCGTACATGCACGCCGAGGCGGTCGAAGCGTTCCTCCAGTTCGAGGATTGCCGCGCGCTGGGTGGCATCTTCCGGCAGCAGCGGCAGCTCCGGGTAGGCCTGTTCCAGATGCAGGGCGATAGCGGTGGAGTCGCCAATGCGGGTGGCACCATCCTGCAGGATCGGCAGGGTGGCGATGCCGGCCAGGCGCTTGCTCTTGAAACGATGCAGGCCGGGAAACAGGTTGGCGACCTGGTAGTCGAGGCCCTTGTGGTCGAGGTGCCAGCGGGTCTTTTCGCAGTAGTGGGAAATCGGGAACTGGTACAGGGTGCGCATGGAGTGGTGGCCTTGTGCCATAAATTTTGTGCGGAGTGTAAAGGACACTTAGCTGACTACCTAGTCTCGCGGTCAGTTCCAGTGTCTCGAACAGCCTGCACAACCGTATGGCCGCACCCCGTAACTGACCCGGACCTCGGAAACGCCCCTCCCCCAATAGTGGGAGAGGGGTTGGGAGAGAGGGGATGAGTCATCTAGCCCTTGGTTTTCTACCTTCTGCATCCATGCAATTGTCTCCCATCAATGGAAGAGGGAGCAGTCCGTAGCCCGGATGCAATCCGGGGAATCTCAGTAGGCCTTCAGGCCTGCGCCGCCTCAAAGCTGTCGGCCCGCGCCATGCTCCACATGCGTGGGTAGAACTCGCCGGACAGCTCGCCACTTAGCAACTCGCCCGGTTTGAGGAACACATGCAGTTGCGAGTACAGCTTGATCTCGCTGGCCGACATGCGTCGCACCAGATGCTTGGCCTCGACCTGCGACGGGTGGCTGAGGCCGGCGGCGGCGAGCATCTCGGCCAGGGCCTTGAGGGTGTTGCGATGGAAGTTGTGCACCCGCTCGGCCTTGTCCGGCACCACCAGGGCGCGCTGGCGCAGCGGGTCCTGGGTCGCCACGCCTGTCGGGCACTTGTTGGTGTGGCAGCTCTGCGACTGGATGCAGCCGATGGCGAACATGAAGCCGCGTGCCGAGTTGGCCCAGTCGGCACCGAGGGCCATGACGCTGGCGATGTCGAAGGCGCTGACGATCTTGCCGCTGGCGCCGAGGCGGATCTTATCGCGTAGGCCGCAGCCGACCAGGGTGTTGTGCACGAACAGCAGGCCTTCGCGCAGCGGTACGCCGATATGGTCGGTGAACTCCAGCGGCGCCGCGCCGGTGCCACCTTCCTTGCCGTCGACCACGATGAAGTCGGGAAGGATGCCGCTCTCCAGCATGGCCTTGGCGATACCCATGAACTCCCACGGATGGCCCAGGCAGAACTTGAAGCCGATCGGTTTGCCATCCGCCAGCTGACGCAGCTGGGCGATGAACTGCAGCAGTTCTAGCGGCGTGGCGAAGGCACTGTGGCGTGCCGGCGAGATGCAGTCCTGGCTCATCGGTACGCCACGGGTTAGGGAGATTTCCGCGGTGACCTTGTGCTTGGGCAGGATGCCGCCATGACCCGGCTTGGCGCCCTGGCTGAGCTTGATCTCGATCATCTTCACCTGCGGGTTACGCGCCTGCTCGGCGAAGCGTGCCGGGTCGAAGTGGCCATCCTCCGTGCGGCAACCGAAGTAACCGCTGCCCAGCTCCCATACCAGATCGCCGCCATGCTCGCGGTGGTAGGGGCTGATGCTGCCCTCGCCGGTGTCGTGGTAGAAACCGCCGCGCTGGGCGCCCTGGTTCAGCGCGCGGATGGCGTTGGCGCTGAGTGAACCGAAGCTCATTGCCGAGATATTGAACACCGAGGCCGAGTAGGGCTGGGTGCACTGCGGCCCGCCGACCGTGACGCGGAAGGTGCTCGGGTCGCAGTGCGCGGCCGGCAGCATGGAGTGGCTGATGAACTCGAAGCCGCTCTGGTACACATCGCTGAGGGTACCGAAGGCCTTGTCCGCGCTCTGGTTCTTCGCCCGCGCATACACCAGCGAACGCTGCGCGCGGGAGAACGGCAGCTTGTCGCCATCGGCCTCCAGCAGGTACTGGCGGATCTCCGGGCGCAGGCCTTCCACCAGGTAGCGGATATTGCCCAGGATCGGGTAGTTGCGCCGCACCGCCTGGCGCGTCTGCAGCAAGTCGTTGATACCCACCAGGCTCAGTACGCCAGTCAGTAGGGTCAGCGCCCACAGCCATTCATGAGCACCGAGAAAAGGCAGGCTGAGCAGGGTGAACAACACGCAGAAGGCGAAGAAGGCATAGCGATTGAGCAGCGACAGGCTCATGGGGATTCCTTGCCGGTTAGAGGGAACGGGTTGTTGAAAGGCGTTGAACATGGTGTACACCACGATCCGCACCATCTGGCCTGGCGCAGCGCAGGAGGGGCTGTCATCAGGGCTGTGATTGGCCCTGCCCAACTATAGCGGGCGGCGCTGCGCGCAGGGCGCGGTTGATCCTGCGGATCAGGTGCCAATGTGCAAGCCATAGCGGCAAGGCCAGCAGGCCCGCCAGTGAGCCGATGGCGTGAGGAATCAGCGAGAGAATCTGCGCACTGCACCAGCCGATGCCAGACAGCATGCCGAAGTGCGAGAAGGGGCGTAGCGCGTCATTGGCCTGGGCTTCCCGGCGCAGTGACTGGGTGACATGGGCGACGATGAAGAAGTCTTCGATGAAGTTGTACGGCAGCAGGAACATCAGCCAGACGCTGCGTGGCGCGGCGGCACGACACTCGGGGCGGACCAGTGACAGCGCGCATTGCAGGTCCCGGCAGTAGAGAAAAACCGCGAGCAGGAACAGCAGCGTGAGGCTGATGGCAGCCAGCGGCCCAAGCATCTCGAGTTCCCGGAAAATACCGGCGTCGGCCTCGGGCTGCAGCAGGGGGTAGGCCAGCGCAGCGGCAACCAGCAGGGTCAGCAGGAGTTTGACAGCGAGTAGCCGCATCACGGAGTCCTTGTCGTGCCGCTCCAGCAACAGGAGCGTGGTGCCAATCCAATCAGCCGGTCGGTGCGATGTAGCGCGGTTCTTTGCCTGGCCCGCTCACGCTGCCGCCTCTACAGGCCTTGCCAGGCGTGCCCGCCAGCGCCACTCCAGCAACGCCAGGCCACCGACAAAAGCACCCTCCCCGAGTAAATGTGCCAGCCCCCAGGGGCTGGCCGTGGGGGCGAAAACCACAGCCCAGCGTAAGCACGCCGCCGCCCACAGCGAGTTGGCTATCACCAGCAGTACGATGAGTGTGGGTGGGCGCCTGGCCCGCATGGCCAGCGAGAGGGAATAGGTGGCGTAGCCCAGGCTCACCAGGCCGATGAGGTGCAGCAACGCTGGGGAGAGCTGATACCAGTCGCTCAAGCGGTCACCGATGGCGAGCATCAGCACTCCGGCGCTGGCGGCCGCCAGCCCATCGATCCACAACAGATATCTACACAGCCACGGGGTAGTCACGGGATGTTCACGTCCTTGTTGTGTGGCGATTGAGTTTATCCGAGCGAGATACCTGGCAGGCGTTATTCAAGCACCTTGCGCACCAGGCTTCCGCTCATTGCGCGCCTTTCGCCTGGCGTACCGGTCGTGGCTTGTTGAACGAACCTACCTTGAGTGCTCTGCATGCGCGCGGGGCTGCTTGTCTATACCATGCGCGCTCTGAATTTTTCGCTCGAATGGCCGGAGCATTATGTCATCCACTGCTTTGTATACCGATCTGTCCGGCTACTACGACCTGATGTGTGCCGACATTGACTACCCGGCACAAAGCAATGGCGTGCGCCGGCTGAATCAGTTGTTCGGCAATAACGGCAGCGACCACCTCGACCTGGCCTGCGGCACCGGACCGCATGTGCGGCACTTCATCGATGCGGGTTTCAACAGTGCAGGGCTGGATATCAACCAACCCATGCTGGATATCGCTCAACTACGCTGCCCCGAAGCGCACTTCAGCTTGCAGGATATGTGTGGCTTCACGGTCGCCGCCCCCGTGGACCTGATCACCTGCTTCCTCTACTCCATCCACTACAGCGGCACAGTGGAGCGGCTGCAACAGTGCATTGCCCGTGTGCATGGCGCACTCAGGGAGAATGGAGTGTTCTGCTTCAATGCAGTCGACAAGGGCCAGATCAACAACCAGTCATGCGCACGGCATACGGTTGAGCATGACGGCAGCCACTTTACCTTCAGCTCCGGCTGGCACTACGGCGGCCAGGGCGAACAGCAAGCACTGCGGCTCAGTATCGAAAAGACCACGCAAGGCGTGACGCAGTCCTGGCAGGACGAACATCCCATGGTGGCGGTGAGTTTTGCTGAGCTGCAAACGCTGCTGGAACCCTATTTTGCAGTGCAGGTATTTGAGCATGACTACGCGCGGATCGTGCCTTGGGATGGCCAGTCCGGTAACGCTATTTTCGTGTGTGTGAAGCTTTAACCCTAGAACTCGTGACTCAGCGCGTTGTGTGCATCACAGGTCAAAGATGTAGCCCAGTGCAGCGGCGGTCATGGCCAGGGCTGAGGCGATGATGGCCGGTTTCGATGTGAGTAGTTTTAAAATCCCCTGAGCATGTTGGTTGCGTATTTCCCGTAGTTCACTGGCTGCCTCGGGCGCTATGTCGTTCAGAAAATAGCGGCTGCTGTAGATGAGGTGCCGGCCCTGTTTGAGTTCGCTGGACTGCAGGCAACTGATAGAGAATATCTCCTCGCCATCCGGGCCTAATCCGCTGGGCAAAACATAAGAATCCAGGCCGTGCCTTCTCAGTGCTGAATTCAGGTAGTCGGCGAGGTTTTTATCTTTGAAGTCGAGCAGTGTGTACATGGTTTAATACAGGCTGATTCGGTGAGCGGATACGGCATACGCTGCCGACTAAACGCCATGGGCGATTGCTACGCTGTTAGAAACTGTTTGCGACCCCGGCCAGTTTCATGCCTCTTTGTGGGATAAAGGGCGTTCCGTTCTGATCTACAAATTTAAAGGGTATTGAGACGGTCGTTAAGCCTGCATTTCTACGTACTACAAAATGCAAGTGTGGGCCCGTTGAATACCCCGATGAGCCGGAACGAGCCAGTATATCGCCTACTCTAACCCTGTCGCCGGGCTGGACTTTGGCACTGCCCATCAATAGATGGGCATAGACGGCGTATGTGCCATCGTCATGCAGGATTTTTACATAGTTGGCCTTGTCGAGGAAGTATCCCGTTTTGCCGCTCATATGGTAATCATCTTTTGCCCAGACTACCGTCCCCTCTCGGGCCGCACTGATGTTGGTGCCAACAGGCATGGCGATGTCGACCGCGTACATGTTGGCGGCATCGGTATGGGAAAATGCACCGTTGAATGACTGGGTTATTCTATGTGTGGTCAATGACGATACGGGAGTTTTATATAAATAATTTATTGCCTGGGCCGCCGGATCGCCCAGTTGCCAGCCATAACGAAAGGGCGGAATATTCGTGCGGCTCTTATAGATGACTTCTTGTTTGGTGCTGGGTGCGACGTAGCTGTGGGTGCCTGTTTCAAAAGCGGTAGAGATTACTCGGAATTCAACAGGCGCATGCAAGGGGTTGTCGGCGATCAGGTAATACCAGCCATCCTGATGGCGCGTATATATTGCTGGCTTGGGCAGTGTTGTTTTGTTGTCTTTATACTCAATGCTTTCTACTTCATGTGTATCTGCAGGGCGCTTGTCGCTAAACACCCACTTCCCATTACTGTCCTTGTATTTATACATTTCCTGGCTAAAAGAAGCGCAGGATAACAATGCTGTCAGCAAGAAGCTGGTCAGTTGTAATGCGTTTGTTTTCACCGCGGATTTCCCTGGTTGTTGTCAGGCGACATAACGGCCGTATTTAAACGTGACGGCTATGTGGCGCAATCTTCCTTGTGGTCTGTAAAGGCCTTGCCTGCTCCGCTAGCGATAGCGCTCGCTGAGTCATGCGATCATACGGCAAGCCCAGGCCACCGATGGGCTCGGTGGCTGAGTTCGGACGCTACCGTTTTGTCTAGGCCCTGTCCATGTCGCGCCATCCGCTGCGGCGCGGGGTCAGTTGCGCGCGGCGCTGACGCCTTCCAGGGTGGCGAAAGAGGTGTCCTTGGCGGTGAGCAGGAAGTCGCGCATGAACGGGGCGTCGAGCATGTCGGCGCGGATGCCGGCGTAGAGGGTGGCGAACAGGCCCTTATCGCCCAGGCGCTTGGCCGTGACGTAGCCGCGCGAGCTGTATTCGTGCAGCGCCCAGTTGGGCAGGCCGCATACGCCGCGGCCGCTGGCCACCAGCTGCATCATCATCACCGTGAGTTCCGAAGTGCGCACCTGCGCCGGTTCGACGTCGGCCGGCTCTAAGAAGCGGGTGAAGATGTCCAGGCGGTCACGCTCTACCGGGTAGGTGATGAGGATTTCCTTGGCCAGGTCTTCGGGAACTATGTAGGGCTTGCCGGCCAGCGGGTGCTGGTTGCCCACGGCGAGCATGGCTTCGTAGGTGAACAGCGGCACGTAGGTGATGCCGGCCAGTTCCACCGGATCGGAGGTCACCACCAGGTCGAGGTCGCCACGGGCCAGGGCCGGCAGCGGGGCGAAGGAGAAACCGGAGGCCAGGTCCAGCTCGACTTCCGGCCAGGCGTCGCGGAACTGGTCGATGGTCGGCATCAGCCACTGGAAACAGCTGTGGCATTCGATGGCCATATGCAGACGCCCGGCAGTGCCACCGGCCAGGCGCGTGAGATCGCGTTCGGCGGCGCGCATCTGCGGCAGCAGGCTGTCGGCCAGTTGCAGCAGGCGCAGGCCGGCGCTGGTGAAACGCACCGGCTTGGTCTTGCGGATGAACAGCGACAGGCCGAGCTGGCTCTCCAGCTCCTTGAACTGGTGTGACAGCGCCGACTGGGTCAGGTGCAGGCGCTCGGCGGCTTCCACCAGGCTGTCGGCCTCGCGCAGGGCGTGCAGGGTTTTCAGGTGGCGGATTTCCAGCATGGCGGCCTCGTTATGTAGGGCGGATGACGCTCTGTTCATCCAGCAATGGGGCTGTGCGGTTTTCAACGGTGGATAAGCGAAGCATTACCCACTCTACAATGATCGTGAGTAAAACTGCTGATTGCTGCAAATATGTTGAGTTTGTCTCATGTTCCATCAGGTGTCGAGAATGGCGCCCTTGATGGGCAAGGAAGCAGATCTATGGCGTTGGTCAAAACCTTTGCATCGCCGCAGTGGTTAGCGCCGCTGAACTGACGACGAGTTCAAGGCTTACCGGGTTTCCCGAGTTTTCTCGAAGCTACGGACTGCTCCCTCTGCCATCGATGGGAGACGAGTGCATGGATGCAGGAGGTAGCGCGACGCAGGAAGCCAGAGCCGAAGGCTGGGAGAGATGCTAGGGCTCTGAGTAGCCCTCTCTCCTCAGGTGGGGGCGTTGCCGCTCTACGCCGCTACCCCAATCAAACTCAGCAAATAGCCATCGAACTCGGCGAACTGGCCATCCAGCTCGCTGCCACTCGACCAGCCACTACCCAGGTCGATCAGCAGGCGCAGTCGCGCACGGCCATCCTCGCCCCAGTGCAACAGCTCGGCGTCGTGGAAGTAGAAGCGCTGGCGCACCAGCGGATAGAGCGCCTTGAACAGGCTTTCCTTGAGGGAAAAGGTCAGGGTCACCAGGCGGGCGAAGGCCTCGGCCTCCAGCCCGCTGGCACGTTCCAGCTCGGCCGGGGTAAGGATCTCGCCGGCCAGTTTGGCGGCGCGGGTGGCGCTGAGCTGCTGCTCCACATCCAGGCCCAGGCCTTGCCAATCGCGGGCGTGGGCCACCAGCGCGGCGGCCTGGCCGGCGCCGTGGGTGATGGAGCCGACCACACCGGACGGCCACTGCGGCGCGCCATCCTCACCGCGCCCCGGCACGCTGGGTTTGCCGTGCAATTGGCGCAGCGCCTCGCGGGCACACAGGCGACCGGCCAGGTATTCGCCCTGGCGCTTGGCCACGCCGTTGATCGCGGCAATGCCGCAGCGCTGGAAGTCCTCGGCGTGCAATAGCGCGGGGTCGAACTGGGCGCGCACCAGTTGCGCCCCCGGCAATTCCAGGGGCGCAGGCCAGGCGCAGGGCTGCAGGCTGCAGAAGGGCGGGAAGTGATTCATGCCGGCATTCTGCCGTGCAGCGCAGGGGCGGGCCAGCCGTTTACATTTCTTTGCACTGGTGTAACGAAGCGCTACAGAGCAAACGCTTGGTTTTTGCCAATATGGGACATGCGTTCCAAGTGAGCGCTGGTGAGGTTGTAGCCACATCCGGCAATTTGTCGTTGTGGTTTTACTCTACTGATTGAGTGCGGGAGCCCATTGGGCTCCCGTTTTTTTTGCCGGCTATTTGGCAAATACATCTTGCAACAGCGCTTGCATATCGGCCCAGGAGCGCTCGTCGGCCTCCTTCTGGTAGCCGAGATCGAGGCTGTGGCCCTTGTGCGCATCGGCATCCGGGTTGCTGAAACCATGCTTGGCACCGGGCAGTTCGACGAAACGGTAGTCGGCGCCGGCCTTGTCCATTTCCGTCTTGAAGTCGCTGATCTGCTGCGGCGTGATGAAGCTGTCGGCGGCGCCATGTTCGACCAGCACCTTGGCCTTGACGCTGCCTGGTGTGGCCGGAGTGGCGGTGGCCAGCGCACCGTGGAAGCTGACCACCGCTGCCAGCGGCACGCCCTGGCGAGCCATGTCCAGCACCACCTTGCCGCCGAAGCAGTAACCGATCGCGGCCAGGCGTGCCGGATCAGTTTGCGGCTGGGCCTTGAGCAGTTCGAGGCCAGCATTGAAACGTGCCTTGGCCGCCTCGCTGCTGGCCAGGGCGGCACTCATGAAGGCCTTGGCATCGTCCGGGTGCTGGGTGTTCTTGCCACCGCCGTACATGTCGATGGCCAGGGCGCTGTAGCCGAGGGCGGCGAGGTCACGGGCGCGGCGCTTGGCGTAGTCGTTCAGGCCCCACCACTCATGTACCACGACCACACCGGGGCGGGCACCGGCGATGGCGTCATCCCAGGCCAGGTAGCCGATCAGCTGGGTACCATCGGGGCCGGTATAGGACATCTCGCGGGTCTGGATGGCAGCCTGGGCGAAGGTGCTGCAGCACAGCAAAAGACTCAGCAGAAGAGGGCGCATGGCAGAGATCTCCAGAGATGGGCGAAGCGCTCAGTCTGGCCCAGCTTGCCCCACACGGAAAGCGAGCCAGGCAAATCCGTGAGTCTGCTCGGCTCTGCCGCGGGCCTCGTGCAGGGCGGTCCGGCGGGGATCGGCAGCCTCAGGCCTTGGGCGGGGTGATGCCCATGGATACATAAATGCTGGTGAAGCGGTCCATGCCCATCTCCGCCGGCTTGACCCACTCCACCGGCACATACAGCAGGCCACCGCCGACCGGTACGGGCGCGGTCGGCACCAGGATGGCGTGGTAGGCGCGGCCGTCGATCTCGATGGGCTGCGGGTTGGGCAGCAGGGCCAGCACCGCCGTGCCATCGCCGCCGAAGAAACACCAGACCGGACGCATGGCCGCCAGGTCGGCGCCTTCCTGCTGGTCGAGCAAGCCGACCAAGCGGTCAGCCAGGCCATACAGGTTGCCGAGCAGCGGGATGCGCCGCAGGGTGCGGTCGAACAGGCGGCGCAACGGACCCTTGAGGCCGAGCTGCACGGCCAGGCCGAGCGGATAGAGCGCCACCAGCAGCGCCAGGGTACCCAGCAACCAGGCCAGCAATGGACTGCTGACGAAGGGCTGACCCAGCCC
The DNA here is from genome assembly GCF_014164785.1 of Aquipseudomonas guryensis. Lineage (GTDB taxonomy): Bacteria > Pseudomonadota > Gammaproteobacteria > Pseudomonadales > Pseudomonadaceae > Aquipseudomonas > Aquipseudomonas guryensis. The sequence continues at coordinate 29,717 of NZ_JACJFN010000002.1, forward strand.
GGCGAAAAGCTTGCCGACAAAACTGGTGGGGCCGATCAGCTGGTTGAGCAGGCTCACCAGCCAGCCCAGCAGAGCCAGGCTCAGGGCGAGCGGCAACAGCGCCAGCAGGCCGGCCAGCCAGGTGGTGAGAAGCGAATTGAAGCTGCGTTTGAACATGGGAGTGTCCGCTGGGCTGGCATCGAATGGCGGCGCCAAGGCTAGTGCAAAGCCCAGGCGCTGCCTACCCGCTGCTGGCAGTCAGGCCGCTTCAGCAGGTACTTAGCGCTTGCCCATCGAGCGGCGAGTGCCGGGCGGTGCGGCGCCGATCTTCTTTTCGTGCGCGGACTTGTTGCCCTTCTGGTGCCAGGGCTGGTTATCGCCCTTGCCCGGCGCGAAGGTGGCTGGCGCAAAAGGGAAGCTGAAGGCCGGAATCACGGGCTTGTCGGAGGGTTCGGCTGGGCTGGCGGCACAGTCGGCGTCGAGCGTTGCTTCGCTCTGAATGGCAGCGGGGGCTTGGTCAGGCGAGAGTTTGGAAGTCATGACGGTTCACGGCGAGCCAGAAGGGATGGAGCGGGAGTATACCTGGCCGGCAGGCCCCGGTCGGTTAAAGCCGCTTTCAGGCCGGTTGCGAGCTTGGCTCAGGACTCCAGCGGCAGTGCCTCCACCGGGCACTGCGCGGTTTCGTCGGCCAGCTGGCGTTTAAGCCACTGCTCGGCCTGGGTATACCAGCTGTTGCCATTCTCATTGAGCTGCGACAGCGCGCTTTCATCGCCATTGGCGGCGGCTTTTTCCAGCCAGAGCTGGCGCTGGGTCTGATTGACTGGCGTGCCGCGACCCAGGCTGTAGGCCTGGCTTAGGCTGAACTGGGCGCGTGGCTCGTTGTTCTGCGCGGCCTTGCACAGCCAATGCAGGGCTTTGCCGTCGTTACTGGAGTAACGCTCGGCCAGCTCGTCGCCGCTGCTCATGTCGAGCTCCTGCGCTTGCGCCGGATCGCTCCAGTAGTGTTGGCCGAGCAGGTACTGCGCCTGTGGATTGCCCTGGACCGCAGCTTTCTCGAACCAGTACATGGCGATGAATAGCTGGCCGGAAATTTCCCGGTCTTTCAGGTGCTCTAGACCGAGCTCGATCTGCGCCAGATCCAGCCCGTCGTGGGCGGCCTGGGCCAACCAGGCGCGGCGCTGTTGGTCGTCTTCGGGCAGCAATCCATCCCGATAGAGCTTGGCAATTTCGAAGGAGGCGCGGTTATAGCCCTTGCCGGCGGCGCTGATGTACCACTGCTCGGCCTGCTGGTAGTAGCCCAGGCGGTGGAAGTGGTGGGCGATATTGAAATCGGCGCAGGCATCGCCGTCGCTCTGGGGACCATCCGGCTCTACAGCGCGTGGTGGCTCCAGCTCCTCGACCTTGAGCGTGCACTCGATGGGCTCGGCTGCCAGGGCCGTGAGGCTGCTCAGCAGAGGCAAGCCAACGAGGGCGGCGAAAATGGCGCGTTGGGCAAGGCGCATCAGGTTCCATCCTTCATGCTGTGGGTGACATCCATGCTCGATTGCACGGGTGTTGGGCGCCCGTGCAACGTTTGCGACCTTAGCCAATTTGTTGCAGCCCACACAAGCAATCGAGCCGGCAGGTATGTGACCGGCAGCAGGCCCTGGAACTCGATACCCATGGAGTAAGGTGAAGAGTGCTGCAGTGGTTTGCCGGACAGGGATGCTGGTTCTGCTTCTGCTGAGTGGTCGCTACTTGAGTCCCACCGCCGAAAGCGCCAATACTGGGGCGCATCCCAGATCGCCCAAGGAGGGCTTCCATGCGCTTGATCTCTGCAGTTCTGCCGTTGCTGTTGCTGGCTGGTTGTTCGTCCTTTCGCGCCGATCCGGAGCATGTTAAACAGGTGCCGGCCGACCGCCTGCTGGCTTTCCAAGAGATGCGTGAAGGCGCTGGGCAGATCGTGGTCAACCGTGACCTGGGCATGATGGGCGGCGGCTGCTATGTGGCCATCGAGGTGGATCGCCAGGTAGCGGCGCGCATCGGCGTCGGCGAAGTGGCGACCTTCCAGGTGCCGGCGGGCACGCGGGTGGTGGGCATCACCCTGGACAAGCAGGACGATACCCTGTGCAGCATGGGCCGCTTGTTGCGCGAGCTGGCCGTGCCGGTGACGGCCGGTGAGACCTACGCCTTCCGCATCGTCAGTGAGAACCAGGGTGGCTTCGATATCCGCCCGGATATGCCAAAACCCTGATATCCAGCGGATATCTACTGGATGCCGACATGCCTGCTGAACAGGCATGCCGGCTTTTGCCGGGAAGCCTGTTGCCATGCGTCGCCTGCCATCTCTTACCGCCCTGCGCACCTTCGAGTGTGCTGCGCGGCATGCGCACTTCGGTCGTGCTGCTGCCGAGCTGTGTGTCACCGACAGCGCGGTCAGCCACCAGATTCGCCAGCTCGAAGAGCAACTCGGCACGCCGCTGTTCCAGCGTGACGGCCGCCAGGTGCGCCCCACACCGCAGGCCAAGCGCCTGTTGCGCAGCCTGCAGCAAGCCTTCGAGTTGATCGGCGAGGCCTGCGACGAGCTGCGCGACCCCGGCTCCCAGGCGCAACTGCGCATCGCGGTGACCGCCGAGCTGGCGCAGAAGTGGCTGGTCGGGCGCCTGGCCGATTTCAGCGAGCGCTATCCGCAGATCACCCTGCACCTTTACGAGCAGCCGCTGGAGGCGAGCCAGCCCGGCGAGGAAGTCGACCTGGCGATCACCTACGGCACCGGTCCGGCCGATGGCAGCGCCTACTTCGTGCGGCCGCTGCCGACGTTGCTGTTTTTCCCGGTATGCAGTCCCGGCCTGTTCAACCAATTGCCGCTTAAGCACCCGCGCGACCTGGCGCGCCACTGCCTGCTGCACGACGACCAGGACGGCAAGACCTGGACCGCCTGGCTGACCACCCACGCTGGCGATATCCAGCCGCAGCGCCACCTCTACCTAGGCCATGCCGGGCTGACCATGGAGGCCGCCGCGCGCGGCCAGGGCGTGGCCATCGGCGACAACCTGACCAGCGCCGAGGACCTCGCCAGCGGCCGCCTGGTGCGCCCGTTCGCCGCCAGCGTGGCTTCGCTCGGGCAATACGCGCTGGTCTGCGAACGCCTGCGCCTGGACAAGCCGGCGGTAGCGCAGTTCGTCGAATGGTTCACCGATCAGCTGGTCGACCTGTGAATTAGATTCAGCTATCCCGCGATAATGGTCATTGGTCGCAGGCGCTCTGCCGCGGGTACTGTCGAGCTATCCAACAGCCACCGACGAGTACCTAGCAATGGCACGTTCCCTGACCTCCCTGCCCAAAGCCGACGGCTTCCGCCTGCCCGGTGAATTCGAACCCAAGGCCCGTTGCTGGCTCGGCTGGCCGGAGCGTACCGACGTATGGCGCAATGGCGCCAAGCCGGCACAGAAAGTCTGGGTGGATATCGTCACGGCCATCGCCAGCAGCGAGCCGGTCACCGTGTGCGCCTCGGCCAGCCAGTACGCCAACGCCCGTCGCCAGCTGCCGGCCCATGTGCGGGTGGTGGAAATGACCTGCAACGACACCTGGTTCCGCGACAGTGGCCCGGCCTTCCTGGTCAATGACGACACGGGTGAAGTACGCGGCGTGGACTTCGAGTTCAATGCCTACGGCGGCCTCGACGGCGGCCTCTACTACCCGTGGGACAAGGACGACCAGATCGCGCAGAAGATCCTCGAGATCGAAGGCTACGACCGCTACCGCGCGCCCTTCATCGCTGAGATGGGCGGCATCCAGACCGATGGCCAGCGCACCCTGCTGACCACCGAGCAGTGCCTGCTCAACCGCAACCGCAACGCCCACCTGGGCAAGGACGAGATGACCCGCCGCCTGCAGGATTACCTCGGTGCCGAACAGGTGATCTGGCTGCCGCGCGGCTGCAAGTTCGATGAAACCGACGGCCATATCGACGACCTGGCCTGCTTCGTCCGGCCGGGCGTGGTGGTGCAGCAATGGACTGACGATCGCAGCGATCCGCAGTGGGAAATCTACCAGGAGGCCTACGACATCCTGCGCAGCACCCGCGACGCTCAGGGCCGTGAGCTGCAAGTGCACAAGCTGCCGCAGCCGCGCGTGCTGGAGTGGACGGCGGAAGAGGCAGAGGGTCTGGATCAGGACGACGCCACCCACACGCGCCAGGCCGGCACGCAGATCTGCGCCTCCTACATCAACTACTACGCCGGCAACTCGGCCATCGTCGTGCCGCTGTTCAACGACCCCTGTGACCGCGTGGCCCAGGCCACCCTGGCCGAGCTATTCCCCCAGCACCGGATCCTCGGCATCGAAAACTCGCGGGAGATTCTCCTCGGTGGCGGCAACGTCGCCTGCATCACCATGCCGCAATATGCCGCGCCCAAGCGCTGAGGAGGTTTCGATGAAACTGCACGTCACTCTGTTAGCCCTGGGCCTGGCCGTCTGCGCGAGTGCGCAGGCGGCCGAGGCCGAAGCGCCCAAGCAGGTCAACCTGTATATCTGGAACGAATACCTGGCCCCGGACACCCTGTCTTCCTTCGAGCAGAAGACTGGGATCAGGGTGGTGGCCGACCACTTCGACTCGCTGGAGACAGTGGAGACCAAGCTGCTCACCGGCCGCAGCGGCTACGACCTGGTGCTGACCGCTGGCCAGCACCTGCAACGGGCGATCCAGAGCGGCGCGCTACAGCCGCTGGACAAGGCCGCGCTGCCGCACTTCGCCGGGCTCGATGCGGAGTTCACCGGGCACATGGCGGCCTTCGATCCGGGCAACCGCTACGCAGGGTTATACGTCTGGGGTACCACCGGTGTCGGCTACCAGAAGGAGGCCATCGCCAAGCGTATGGCCGACGCGCCGAGCGATAGCTGGGCCATATTGCTCGATCCGCAGGTGGTCGCTAAATTCGCCGACTGCGGGGTGAGCTTCCTCAACGATCCCAACGAGGTGTTCGCCGCGACCTTTCGCTACCTGGGCCTGGATATAAACAAGCAGAGCCTGGATGACCTGAAACTGGCCGAAGCGCACCTGGCCAAGGTGCGACCATCTATTCGTTACTTCGACAACGACCGCAATATCGCCGACCTGGCCAACGGCGACACCTGTCTAGCGATGTCGTGGAATGGCAACGTATCGATCGCCGCCGGCCAGGCGCAGCAGGCGGGCAAGCCGTACAGCCTGCACTACAGCATCCCGCGCGAGGGCACGTTGATCTGGTTCGATGCTATGGTGATCCCGGCGGATGCGCCGCACCCGCAGGAAGCGCTAGCGCTGATGGATCACCTGATGACGCCCGAGGTAATCGGCGCCATCAGCAACAGCATCTACTACGCCAATGCGGTGCCGGCAGCGAATGCCACGGTCGATCCGGCCATCCTCGCCGACCCCGGCACCTACCCGCCGCAGGCACTGCGCGCCAAGTTGTACACCAAGAACGACAACAGTCAGGCGTTCAACCGGGCATTGACGCGGGCGTTCAGCAAGTTGAAGTCGGGTTTGTAGGCTGTCAGCCAGTACTGGCCGGGGGCGTTGAACAGGCTCAGTGGCGGCGTGCCGGGTACCTGACCAGTGCTTGTGACACGCCGCCAACTGATCCTGTACAAAACCTATACATGATGTGCGTGTGTGGCAAGGGTTTTCTCTGCCTAGCGCAGCTTTTGCTGCTCATCATCGGGCTTTTCCACGCTGCAACGGTCACGGCAGCGAGCTGCGCCATCCGGGTGGGGCAACCAGTCAAGGTGTGGCCGTAGCAGCGCGAAGATACGGTAGGCGACCAGCCAGAAGGGACGCATCGGTCGCCAGCGCAGTGGCGCGACCCAGCTACCCAGACCAACGCAGTGCCAGCTCCAGTAAGTGGCATCTATGCCAGTCAGCCAGTGACCATCGGCGCTGCGGGCATGCAGCAGCTGCCCTAGCTGCTCTCGGCTGCGTCCGGCCGCTGTGGCGTCGAAGTTTGCGGCGCTGATATCCACCAGATGCAGGCGCTGCGGATCGGCCCGGCGTTGCAGTAGGTGGATTTCCCTGGCGCATAGCGGGCAGCTGGCGTCGACATACAGGGTCAAGGGTAAAGAGGGCGTGAGCATGGCTTTGTATTCTTGTACATGAGTTGTACAAGTTAGGCTTGGGGCGGTCGGCTGGCAAGTGCTTTGTAGAGGCTGCGGGTGTCAGCGATAGCGGGCGAGGATCGCTTCGAATTCGCCATCGTTGCTCATCTGCACCAGGGCGCGTAGCAGTTGCATGGTCGGCACGTCCGGCTCGTCACGGACAATGCAGGCGACGATGTCGCTGGCAATTTCGCGGACTACCTGCAGCTTGCGGTTGGCTGGTTGCTGGCGGTTGAACCACTGTAGCGCCAGCTCATTACTGACCGTGAAGCGATAACGTTCGGCGACCAGCTTGGCCAGGGCCAGCTCCTGGGTGCGTGCATCTTCGCGCACTAACTGTCCGGCATTGAAGTCGCTTTGCAGTTGCGGATAACTGAAGCCCAGTACAGTGCCGATGGTCTCACCTGGCAGCGGGGCCAGCCTGTCGCCGGGGCGGCCGACCAGCAGGTCGCGCTGCACCATGAAGGGCACGCTCCAGATGTACTGGTGATGGGATTCCTCTAGCCAGGCCGGGTTGACGTAGCAACGCACGTCTATTTCGCCGCGCACGAGCATTTGCTGCACGCGCAGACGCGGCATGACCTGCATCTCGGCGCGCCGCCCGACCTTTTGCGCCAGGCGTAGCTGCAGATCATAGAGGATGCCCCGGGTGGGGCGGCCTTCGTCGATCTCGACCATCGGCATGGCCCAGCTCTCGCTGATCGGGAAGCGCAGCGGGCGCGGTTCGGCGCTGAGGCTGGCGCTGCACAGCAGCAGGGAGAGGAGCAGCAGACGCATGCGAGTACCGGGTTGAGTGGCGCTTCGGGTTGGTTGTTTCAACGGCTCAGGGGCAAGGCGATTCCTAGCGTGGTGAACAAACCTCCGCAGATTCGGTTGAACAACTGTCCAGAACGCTCCAGCCAGGGGCGGATACGCTGCGCCAGGCGGGCCAGTCCATACTCCACCAAGCCTTCGACCAAGGCAAAGGTCAATGCCATAACGGCGAACTGTAGCCAGAGTTCATGGGCCGGGTCGATGAACTGTGGCAGGAAGGCGCCGTAGAACAGAATCACCTTGGGGTTGGATAGTGCAGCCAGCAATCCCTGGCGCAGCAAAGCCATGGCTGGTCGGTCTGTGCTTGCTGCAAGGCTCTGCAACTGTAGCGGCAGCGAGCGCCAGAGTTGCACGCCCAGCCAGATCAGATAGGCACCACCCAGCCATTTGAGCAGGATCAGTGCGTCGACCGAGGCCTGCAGCAGAGCCGCCAGGCCGAACATCGACAGGGCCATCAGCAGCACAAAGCCGAGCACGCCACCACAGACGGTCCACAGGGCTTTGCGATGACCGTGCAGGGCACCATGGGTCAGGGCCAGCAAACTGTTGGGGCCTGGGGTCAGAGCCAGGCCGATAACGGCGAGCAGATAGATGAGCCACGTATGCAGAGCCATGTCGGGAGCCTCGATCTATCCATAAGGGTGAGGTGTGTCGGCGGATTGATGCCGGCCGCACAGCATGTCGGGGGCCTTGCGCTGTTCTGCCGCGGCCAGGTTCGATTTTGCGCCGTTCCTGATTGATGGGTCAAAGTGCTTTGGCTTGGCTGGGACGTTAGGCAAGCGCTAACAGAGCCTGAGCGACCTTGCAGGAATAGTCGCTAGATTGGCGAAAATCGCCGCATTTTATCTGTGCCTTGTGTCGCTAAAACAGCATCTCTCTTTGCTCAGGGTTAGGCGCCGCCAGTCTGGCACTGACGTGCCGAAGCAGCAGCCAGCGCCCGGCTGTGGCAAACTCGATGTTTTCAAGCGGGGCGTGCCACTGCCTGGCGCTGACGCCTCGCCTGACCAAGAATTTCTGCCTGCGGCTGGCCGCAGGCTTATCGCACAACTGGTCGCGACGACGACCCAGAACAAGAGGAACGCCCCGTGCACAAAGCCGTAATCAGTGGCACTGGCCTGCATACCCCAGCTAACAGCATCTCCAACGAGGAGCTGGTGGTTTCCTTCAATGCCTATGTGCAGCAGTTCAACGCCGACAATGCTGAGGCCATCGAGCGCGGTGAAATTACGGCGCTGACCGAGTCCAACGCAGCCTTCATCGAGAAGGCATCGGGCATCAAGAGCCGCTTCGTGATCGACAAGGCTGGCATTCTCGACCCGCAGCGCATGATCCCGCGTATTCCTGAGCGCAGTAACGAGGAGTGGGGCATTCTCTGCGAGATGGCCGTTGGCGCCGCCAAGGAAGCCCTGCAGCGCGCTGGCAAGACCGTCGCCGATATCGACGGGGTCATCGTTGCCTGCTCGAACCTGCAACGCGCCTACCCGGCTGTGGCCATCGAAGTGCAGGCCGCCCTCGGCATCAACGGCTGGGGCTACGACATGAACGTGGCCTGCTCCTCGGCCACCTTCGGCATCCAGGCCGCCACCACCGCAATCCAGACTGGCCAGGCCCGCGCAGTGCTGATGGTCAACCCGGAAATCTGCACCGGTCACCTGAACTTTCGTGATCGCGACAGCCACTTCATCTTCGGCGATGCGGCCACCGCGGTGATCGTCGAACGTGCCGATCTGGCCACCTCGCAGTACCAGTGGGACATCGTCGGCACCAAGCTGCTGACCCAGTTCTCCAACAATATCCGCAACAACTTCGGCTTCCTCAACCGCGCAGCGGAAGAGGGCATCGGCGCGCCGGACAAGCTGTTCGTCCAGGAAGGCCGCAAGGTGTTCAAGGAAGTCTGCCCGATGGTCGCCGAGCTGATCGCCGCCCACCTGGACGAGAACCAGCTCAACGTCAGCGACGTGAAGCGCTTCTGGCTGCACCAGGCCAACCTCAACATGAATCTGCTGATTGCCCGCAAGTTGCTCGGTCGTGATGCTGAGGAAGGTGAAGCGCCGGTGATTCTCGATACCTACGCCAACACCAGCTCGGCCGGCTCGGTGATTGCCTTCCACAAGCACCAGGACGACCTGCCGAGTGGCGCGCTGGGGGTGCTCAGCTCCTTCGGCGCGGGGTACTCCATCGGCAGCGTGATCCTGCGCAAGCACTGATAGAGGCTCACGGCGAGCATGTCAGGGAACGACGTCGAGCTGCTCACCCGCCTGCTGGCTGGTGAGCAACAGGCTTTCCGCGAGCTGGTCGCCACCTACCAGGGCGCCATGCGCGCGGTGGCCTACGCCATTGTCGGCAGTCGCAATGCCGACGAAGTGGTGCAGGATGCCTGGTTGGCCGTGGTGCGCAACCTGGAGGGCTTCCAGCAGCGCTCCAGCCTGAAGACCTGGCTGCTGACCATCACCGCCAACACCGCCAAGACCCGCCTCAAGCAAAATCGCCGCGAAGTGCTGCTGGATGACCTGCCCGGGCCCCACGGTAGTGTTGGCGGCGAGCGTTTCGCCGCGGATGGCCACTGGCAGACACCACCCAATGCCTGGCACGAGGACTCGCCCGAAGCCCTGCTGAGCGAGGAAGAGTTGCGCCAGTGCCTGGAAAAAACCCTGGCCAGCCTCTCCGAGATGCAGGCCAGCGTATTGCTGCTGCGTGAGCGTCAGGGTCTGGAATTGGAGGAGATCTGTAATCTTCTCGAGCTTTCTCTCTCCAATGTGCGGGTGCTGTTGCACCGCGCGCGGCTCAAGGTGTTCGCCACCCTGGAGCATTTCGAGGAGACCGGCCAATGCTGAGCTGTAAGGAACTGGTAGCCCATTCCAGCGATTATCTCGATGGCCAGCTGAACCTGCGCGAGCGTCTGGGTGTGCGTGCGCATCTGGCCATGTGTCGCCACTGCCGGCGCTTCATCCGCCAGATGAAGGTCACCCAGGGGGTGTTGCGCAAGCTGCCGGATGCAGCCATTCCCGAGCTGGATGCGCTGGCCGAGCGCCTGGCCGAGCAGCGCAACAAGTCGCGTGGGGATTGAGTAGGGTGGGCGTGAATGGGCTCTGGCAGGGCCTGCGCGTGACCGATTCGGCGGATGGGCGCAGAGCCTGATTCGAACCTCGGCAACTCCCCTCTCCCACTTGTGGGAGAGGGGCCGGGGGAGAGGGAATGGCGCTACTCAGCCTTCATCCGGCCACAGACGGATTGGCTTGCCCGCTGCCGGCCACAGACGCAGCTGACCAATCCCCGAGACATCCCAGCGCTGCACCTGACCCAGGGCTTCGAGGAAGCGTTGTTCCTGTTCCATCAGCGCGGGAGCGCACATCTTGCGGGTGCTGCCGGCAGTCTCGAAGTGCAGCTTGTCACCCTCGCGGGTGTAGGCGGCGAACCAGTGGTTGCAGCCGGCAGTGCCATAGGCGCGGCCATCTTCGCCGAGGGTCACGGTCAGGTGGCTGCGATCAATCAGCGGACGCTCGCCAATCCACTCGACCCGGTAGGTCTTGTCGCTTTCCAGTTGCACCGGGTCGGCGGCGCAGCCGGCCAGGCTGGCGGCGAGCAGGGCGAGGGCTGGTTTCATGCGCTTTTCTCCATGCAGCGGGGGCAAAGGTGCTGGCCATTACGGCTGTGCCAGCCGAGTTCCTGGATGCGCGCTTCGGCGGCGGCCGGGCGGGCCTTTTCACCGAGCGCGGCGTCTACCGCGAACTCGAAGTCCAGCTGGGCGGCGCAACCGTCGCAGGTCACCTGCCAGTTGAGGATAGCCAGTTCGCGGAAGACCGGACCGGTAGCTACGGCTACCCACTGGCCTGGCGGATTGATCAGGCGGCGGACCTTTTCCACTTCCAGGCGCAGGGTCAGTTCGCGACTGCCCTTGAGGGTCACCAGCAGGGTGTCACCATTCTGGATGGCGCCGCCATTGCCGGTGACCTGGTAACGACCGGGCACCAGGGCGCGGCATTCGGTCAGGGTGTGTTGCGGGCTGAGCAGGGTGTAGCGAAAGTCGTGTAGAGCCATGAGTCCTCCAAGTCAGCGCGAATGCTATCACGGGGTTGCGCTTACCCGATTGACCGGCTGGCCCGCGCTCCAGGCGGCGATGTTGTCCAGGGTAGTGCGGGCAATCGCCGCCAGCGCCTCGCGGGTGAGGAAGGCCTGGTGGGCGGTGACGATGACGTTGGGAAAGGTCAGCAGGCGTGCCAGCACGTCGTCCTGCAGCGGCTGGTCGGAGCGATCCTCGAAGAATAGCTCGGCTTCTTCTTCGTAGACGTCGATACCGAGATAGCCGAGCTGACCGCTTTTCAGCGCGCCGATGAGCGCCGGGGTGTCGACTAGGGCGCCGCGACCGGTATTGATCAGCATGGCGCCGCGTTTCATCTGCGCCAGGCGCGGGCCATCGATCAGGTGGCGGCTGCTGTCGTTCAGCGGGCAGTGCAGGCTGATGATGTCGCTACTGGCGATCAGTTCGTCGAGGCTGACCTGGCGGGCGCCGAGTTCGCTCAGGTTGCTCACCGGGTAGGGGTCATACAGCTGCACCGTGCAGCCGAAGCCGGCCATGATGCGGGCGAAGGCCTGGCCGATCTTGCCGGCACCGATCACCCCGACGCATTTGCCATGCAGGTCGAAGCCGGTCAGCCCGTGCAGGCTGAAATCGCCTTCGCGGGTGCGGTTGAAGGCGCGGTGGATGCGCCGGTTGAGCGCCATGATCAGCGCGACCGCATGCTCGGCCACGGCAAAGGGCGAGTAGGCCGGCACGCGCACCACGACCAGGCCGAGCTGCTGCGCGGCATCGAGGTCGACATGGTTGTAGCCGGCTGAGCGCAGGGCAATCAGGCGTGTGCCACCCGCGGCCAGGCGCTCAAGCACGGCGGCCGATAGATCGTCGTTGATAAAGGCGCAGACCACCGGGTAGCCGGCGGCCAGCGCCGCGGTGTGCAGGTTGAGGTGGGCTTCCTGGAATTGCAGTTGCCAGTCGGCGGGTGCGCTGGCGGCGAGGAAACTGTCGCGGTCGTAGGGCTTGCTGCTGAACAGGATGATGCGCATGGCGGTTTCCTGGGGCGGGATGCAGGTTGCCAGCCCGCATCCCATAGGTGAATAGAGAGGCCCGGCGTGGGCTGGTTTCAGGCGCTGACTGCGGCCTCCTCGGCCAGGCGGGCGATGGCTGCGTCGAGTTCGTCGAGGGCGCCCTGGGCGGCGGGGCTCTCCTGTTTCAGCAGGGTTTCGCTGCGTTGGCAGGCCGCGCGTAATTGCGGCACGCCGCAGTAGCGGGTGGCGCCGTGCAGACGGTGTACCCGTTCGAGCAAGGCGTTGCGGTCACCGCTTTCGCGGGCCTGGCGAATGGTCTGGCGGTCGGCAGCCAGCGAAGCCAAGAGCATGCTCAGCATGTCGGCGGCCAGATCGGCCTTGCCGGCCGCCAGGCGCAGGCCTTCCTCGGCATCCAGCACCTGCAGCGAACTGTTGGCCGGCGCGCTGTCGGCGGCACTGGCGACGACCTGGCCACGCAGGTCGAGGCCGGTCCACTTGAGTACCACCTGGGCCAGCTGGCGCTCGTTGATCGGCTTGGTCAGGTAGTCGTCCATGCCGCTCTGCAGCAGGGCGCGCTTCTCGTTGGCGAGGGCATGGGCGGTGAGGGCGACGATCGGCATCGGGCTGCGCTCGCGCTCCTGTTCCCACTGGCGGATCGCCTCGGTGGCCTGCCGACCGTCCATACCTGGCATCTGCACATCCATGAAGACCAGATCGAAGTTGTGCTGCTGCACGCTGTCCAGGGCGGCATAGCCGCTGTCCACGGCAATCACCTCGGCGCCCATGTCGCCGAGCAGGGTCTGCACCAGCAGTAAGTTGGCCGGGTTGTCGTCGACACACAGCAGGCGCGGTGCGCGGCTGGTCAGCGGCTGGCGGCTTTCGCTTCTGTGCTGGCGCGGGTGGATCAGGTCGGACAGGGCACGCTGCAGCTTGCGCGTGCAGGCGGGCTTGGCCTGCAGCTGGCTGTGGGCGTCCGGCAGGCTCTCGTGGTACAGCGCCTGCTCGGTGGTCGGGCACAGCACCAAACTCTTGCAGCCGAGGCGGTCGAGGTCCCAGATGCGCTGGCTAAGCTGTTCCGGCGGCAGCTCTTGCACGCGCACGCCGAGCACGGCCAGCTCGATCGGCTGCTGGCTTTGCTGGTGCTGCGCCACACCTTCCAGCAGGGCGTCGAGGCTAGTGAACGGCAGTACCTGCAGGCCGCAATCTTCCAGCTGATGAATCAGTGCCTGGTGGACCAGCGCATGGGATTCCAGCATGGCCACGCGGCGACCGCTGAGTGGCGCCCGCGGCAGGTCTTCGCTGTCGTCGCGCGCCTTGGGCAGGCTCAGGCTGATCCAGAACTCCGAACCTTCCTCGGGCGTGCTGTCCACGCCGATCTCGCCGCCCATCTGTTCGATCAGTCGCTTGGAAATCACCAGGCCCAGGCCGGTGCCGCCGGCTTGACGCGACAGCGAGTTATCGGCCTGGCTGAAGGCCTGGAACAGCGCGCGCTGATCTTCGTCTGACAGGCCGACACCAGTGTCCTGCACGCTGATGCGCAGTTGCGCTCGATCGTCGCTTTCGTCTTCGACCATGGCGCGCAGGGCGATGGTGCCTTCGCGGGTGAACTTGATGGCGTTACTGACCAGGTTGGTCAGTACCTGCTTGAGCCGTTGCGGGTCGCCCTGCAGCGACAGCGGGGTGTCGCGGTAGACCAGGCTGACCAGCTCCAGCTGTTTCTCGTGGGCGGCGGGGGCGAGCAGGGTCAGGGTGTCCTGCAACAGGTCGCGCAGGTTGAACGGAATGCTTTCCAGCACCAGCTTGCCGGCCTCGATCTTGGAGAAGTCGAGGATCTCGTTGATGATTCCCAGCAGGCTCTCGGCGGACTTTTCGATGGTACCCAGGTAGTCCTGCTGGCGCGGGGTCAGGTCGCTTTTCTGCAGCAGGTTGGTGAAACCGAGGATGCCGTTGAGCGGTGTGCGGATCTCGTGGCTCATGTTGGCGAGGAACTCCGACTTGATGCGGCTGGCCTCCAGGGCCTCCTTGCGCGCGAAGTCCAGCTCGATGTTCTGGATCTCGATGGTCTCCAGGTTCTGTCGTACGTCCTCGGTGGCTTGGTCGATGCTGTGCTGCAGTTCTTCCTGGGCATTCTGCAGCGACTCGGCCATGCGGTTGATGCCTGAGGCCAGTTCGTCCAGTTCATGGTTGCCGAGGGCTGGCAGGCGCGTCTGCAGATTGCCGTCCTTAAGCTGGGCCACACCCTGTTTGATGCTGCGCAGCGGCTCATTGATGCTGCGGCTCATGCGCAGGGCGAGCAGGGCGGTGACGGTCAGCCCGGTGACGATCAGCAGCAGGCTGGCGAACAGGCTGCGATAGCCCTGCAGCAGGGTGCGGTGGTGTGACAGTTCCAGCTCGACCCAGCCGATCAGGCGGTTGGCTTCGTCGTCGCTCTGCTCGCTGACCAGGCTGCGGTGACGGCCGTAGACCGGCAGCAGAAAGCGCGTGGCATCCAGGCCGCTGCTCTGCACCAGTGGGCTGCCGTCGCTCTGCGGCGGTGGGCTGAGCATGCTCGGGCCTGCCTGGGCCAGGGGTTGGCGTTCGCTGGAGAGGAAGCTGACGGCGCGCACATCGGCCTGGTTGAGGGTTTCCTGGGCCAGGCGTTCGAGCAGCTTGGTGTCGTTGCGGCCCAGCGCCGGCGCGGCCAGAGGCGCCAGTTGCTGCACCACCAGTTCGCCGCGCTGTTGCAGCTGGGCACGCAATTCGGCCAGCTGCATCCAGGTGAAATAGCCACCCAGGACCAGGGCTAGCAGGCTGGTGGGCAGCAGGGTGAGCAGCAGCACGCGGCCCTTGATGCCGAGTTCCTTGAACACGGGGTTCTCCAGCAGGTAAGTGTCCGTCGAGTTTAGCGGCTGACCGGCATGGCTGACAGCCGCTTAGGTCTCTATATAAGTATTGGTAACAAGCTGGGCAGTTCCTGCGATATGGCGGGCGACGGTTTGCCGTTATCATGGACGCCTTTCTGTACTCGGATCATTCAGTTCGCCATGAGCCTGCAGTTTCCCACCATCGCCGATTGCATCGGCAACACCCCGCTGGTTCGCTTGCAACGCCTGCCCGGCAACACCTCCAACACCTTGCTGGTGAAGCTGGAGGGTAACAACCCGGCCGGATCGGTGAAGGACCGTCCGGCGCTGTCGATGATCAGTCGCGCCGAGCAACGTGGCGACATACAGCCCGGCGACATGCTGATCGAGGCCACCAGCGGCAACACCGGCATCGCCCTGGCCATGGCTGCGGCGATCAAGGGTTACCAGATGGTGCTGATCATGCCGGACAACTCCACCGCCGAACGCAAGGCGGCGATGACCGCCTACGGTGCCGAGCTGATCCTGGTCGACAGCATGGAAGGTGCTCGTGACCTGGCCCTGCAGATGCAGGCCGATGGGCGTGGCAAGGTGCTCGACCAGTTCGCCAACGGCGACAACCCGGTGGCCCACTACACCGGCACCGGCCCGGAGATCTGGCAGCAGACCCAGGGCAGCATCACCCACTTCATCAGCTCCATGGGCACTACCGGCACCATCATGGGCGTGTCGCGTTACCTCAAGGAACAAAACCCGGCGGTGCAGATCGTCGGCCTGCAGCCGCAGGAAGGTTCGGCGATTCCCGGTATTCGCCGCTGGCCCGAGGAATACCTGCCGAAGATCTTCGACGCCACGCGAGTGGACCGGGTGATCGACATGAGCCAGCTGGAAGCCGAGCAGGTGATGCGGCGCCTGGCGCGCGAGGAAGGCATCTTCTGTGGCGTGTCGTCCGGCGGTTCGGTGGCGGCCATGCTGCGCCTGTCGCAGGAAGTGGAGAACGCGGTGATGGTGGCGATCATCTGCGACCGCGGCGACCGCTACCTGTCCACCGGCGTCTACGACGACCCGCAATAATCTCCACGGCCGCAGCCAGGCTGCGGCCTCAGCGTATCGATCAGCAGGTAATCCAGATGGCCAAGCGCAGCAGTGGCTTGCGTTTCCAACCCAGCGGCGGCGAGCGCAAGGCGCAGGTGCCGGTGGGCAAGAAGCAGAAGCTCAGCATCGAGCGGCTGGCCAACGATGGCCGCGGTATCGCTTTCGTCGAGGGGCGCAGCTGGTTCGTCGCCGGCGCGCTGCCCGGCGAAGAGGTCGAAGCGCGCGTGCTGGCAGCGCGCAGCCAGGTGGTCGAGGCCCGCGCCGAGCGCATCCTGCAGGCGGTGGAGCTGCGTCGCCAGCCGCCTTGCGCGCATGCCGGCACGTGTGGCGGCTGCACCCTGCAGCACCTGCCACACGCCGAGCAGCTTGCCCTGAAACAGCGCAGCCTGAGTGAACAGCTGCAGCGCGTGGGCGGAGTTGAGCCCGAGCAGTGGGCCGCGCCGCTGGTCGGCCCCGAGTTTGCTTACCGCCGTCGCGCGCGCATCGCCGTGCGCTGGGACGTCAAGAACAAGCAGCTTGAGGTCGGCTTCCGCGCCGCCGCCAGCCAGGACATCGTTGCCATCGCCGACTGCCCAGTACTGGTACAGCCCTTGCAGCCTTTGCTGCGCGCGTTACCGCTGTTACTGCGCAGCCTGGAAAAACCCCAGGCGCTTGGTCACGTCGAACTGTTCCACGGCACCCAGGCGGCCCTGCTGTTGCGCCACACGGCGCCGCTGGGCGAGGCCGACCTGGCGCGCCTGCGCAGTTTCTGTAGCGAGCACCAGGCGCAGCTGTGGCTGCACGGTGCCGGCGAGCCTGAGGCCGATCAGCCTGGGCTGAGCCTGGGTTACCGCCTTGAACCCTGGAACCTGGAGCTGCAGTACCGGCCGGGGGATTTCGTCCAGGTCAACGAGCCGGTCAATCAGGCGATGGTCGAGCAGGCACTAGACTGGTTGGCAGCGCAGACTGGCGAACGGGTGCTGGATCTGTTCTGCGGCCTGGGCAACTTTGCCCTGCCGTTGGCGCAGCAGGTCGCCGAGGTGGTGGCGGTGGAAGGGGTGCAGGCGATGGTCGAACGTGCGCGTGGCAATGCCGCGGCAAACGGCCTGGGTAACCTGCACTTTTTCCGTGCCGACCTGTCGAAACCGCTGGCCGAGGCCAGCTGGGCCAGGCGACCGTTCGACGCGGTATTGCTCGATCCGCCGCGTGATGGCGCGTTCGAGGTGGTCAAGCAGATTGGTGCGCTGGGCGCCCGGCGCCTGGTCTATGTATCGTGCAATCCGGCGACCCTGGCCCGCGATGCGGCCGAGCTGGTGCGCCAGGGTTATCGGCTGAAACGGGCCGGCATTCTCGACATGTTTCCGCAGACGGCACATGTCGAGGCAATGGCGTTATTCGAGGTGGACTAGGAAGTCCACGTAATCCGACTGGCCCAGAGAGGCTGGCGATATTTCTGCGAGTCGAGCGCTCGCCGTAGGGAAGGTAAGAGATGGTACAGGTCAGGGCTCATCAGCCGATCAACGATGACGGCAGCATCAACCTGCAAGCGTGGCTGGACCACACCCTGAAAGCCGACCCGGCGCTGGACCGCGCGGCGCTGCAAGTCGCCTGCGAGTTCGCCCGCGATGCCGAGCAGCAGGCCAACGCCGCGCAGAACCTGTGGGCCGAGGGCAACTCCAGTTTCCGTACCGGTCTGGAGATCGCCGAGATCCTCGCCGACCTCAAGCTCGACCAGGATTCGCTGGTGGCCGCGGTGATCTACCGCGCCGTGCGCGAAGGCAAGATCACCCTCAAAACGGTGCAGGAAAAGTTCGGCCCGGTAGTGGCCAAGCTGGTCGAGGGTGTGCTGCGCATGGCGGCTATCAGCGCCTCGCTGAATCCGCGCGACTCCCTGGTGCTCGGCTCCCAGGCGCAGGTGGAGAACCTGCGCAAGATGCTGGTAGCCATGGTCGATGATGTGCGCGTGGCGCTGATCAAGCTGGCCGAGCGCACCTGCGCGATTCGTGCGGTCAAGCATGCCGACGACGAGAAGCGCCACCGCGTGGCCCGCGAGGTTTTCGACATCTACGCGCCGCTGGCTCACCGCTTAGGGATTGGCCACATCAAGTGGGAGCTGGAGGACCTGTCCTTCCGCTACCTGGAGCCTGAGCAGTACAAGCAGATCGCCAAGCTGCTGCACGAGCGCCGCCTCGATCGTGAGCAGTACATCAACGATGTGATGAAGCAGCTGCGCGAAGAGCTGACTGCCGCCGGGATCAAGCCGGACATCAGCGGGCGGGCAAAACACATCTATTCGATCTGGCGCAAGATGCAGCGCAAGGGCCTGCAGTTCAGCCAGATCTACGACGTGCGCGCGGTGCGCGTGCTGGTGCCGGAAATGCGCGACTGCTACACCGCGCTGGGCATCGTGCACAGCCTGTGGCGGCACATCCCCAAGGAGTTCGACGACTACATCGCCAACCCCAAGGAGAATGGCTACCGCTCCCTGCACACCGCGGTGATCGGCCCGGACGGCAAGGTGTTGGAAGTACAGATCCGCACCTCGGCCATGCACGAGGAAGCCGAGCTGGGCGTGTGCGCGCACTGGAAGTACAAGGGCACCGACGTCAAGGGCAACTCCGACCACTACGAGGAGAAGATCTCCTGGCTGCGCCAGGTGCTTGAGTGGCACGAAGAACTCGGCGACATCGGCGGCCTGGCCGAACAGCTGCGCGTCGATATCGAGCCGGACCGGGTCTACGTGTTTACCCCGGACGGTCACGCCATCGACTTGCCCAAGGGCGCCACGCCGCTGGACTTCGCCTACCGCGTACATACCGAGATCGGCCACAACTGCCGTGGCGCCAAGATCAACGGGCGCATCGTGCCGCTCAGCTACAGCCTGCAGACCGGCGAGCAGGTGGAGATCATCACCGGCAAGAACGGCTCGCCGAGCCGCGACTGGCTGAACTCCAACCTAGGCTACATAACCACCTCACGGGCCCGGGCGAAGATCGTCCACTGGTTCAAGCTGCAGGACCGCGACCAGAACGTCGCCGCCGGCAAGACCATGCTCGAGCGCGAATTGGCGCGTCTGGCGTTGCCGCACGTGGACTTCGACAAGCTGGCCGACAAGTGCAACATGAAGACCGCCGAGGACATGCATGCCGCCCTCGGCGCCGGCGACCTGCGCCTGGCCCACGCGGTCAATATGGCGCAGCAACTGGTCGAGCCGGAGCGTGGCAACGAGCAGCTGGAGCTGATCCCGCGGCGTGCCAGCACCGGCTTCAAACCGGGCAAACGCGGCGATATCCAGATCCAGGGCGTCGGCAACCTGCTGACGCAGATGGCCGGCTGCTGCCAGCCGCTGCCGGGCGACCCGATCGTCGGCTACATCACCGTTGGCCGCGGGGTTTCCATCCACCGCCAGGACTGCGCCTCGGTGTTGCAGCTGGCCGGGCGCGAGCCGGAGCGGATCATCCAGGTCAGCTGGGGCCCGGTGCCGGTGCAGACCTACCCGGTGGATATCGTGATCAAGGCCTACGACCGCTCCGGCCTGCTGCGCGACGTCTCCCAGCTGCTGCTCAACGAACGGCTCAACGTGCTGGCGGTGAACACCCGCTCGAACAAGGAAGACAACACCGCGTCGATGTCGATTACCGTCGAGATTCCCGGGCTGGATGCGCTGGCGCGTTTGCTCGGGCGCATCTCGCAGTTGCCCAATATTATCGAGGCCCGCCGCAGCCGCAGCAGTTGAGCTGCTGCGCTCGGTCTGGCGTTGTTGAAGTGGCGCCGGAAAATGCTCATTGGCCACAGCCAACTCCGCTTTTCCGGCGCCACTTCGCCTAGCCAGCCCTTCGCTCGCGACGCTCAACCCTGACCGTTACCTATCCGGGCTACCCGCTAATTACCTATCCAGGGCTTGTCATGTACCAACTCGACGACCTGCTGCACCTGATGGCCCGCCTGCGCGACCCGCAGCACGGCTGCCCGTGGGACCTCAAACAGAGCTACGCGACCATCGTCCCCCACACCATCGAGGAAGCCTACGAGGTGGCCGACGCCATCGAGCGCAGCGACTTCGAGCACCTGCCAGGCGAGCTCGGCGACCTGCTGTTCCAGGTGGTCTACTACAGCCAGCTGGCCCGCGAGGAGGGGCGTTTCGAGTTCGCCCAGGTGGTCGATGGCATTACCCGCAAGCTGATTCGCCGCCATCCCCACGTGTTCGTCGATGGCGACCTGTATGGCGCGCCGGATGCGGCGAAACTCGAGGAAGCAGCGGTCAAGCAGCGCTGGGAAGAATTGAAGGCCGAGGAACGTGCAGAAAAGGCCGCCGTCCCCGAGCAGCTGTCGCTGCTGGATGATTTGCCCAACGCGCTGCCGGCTCTGAGTCGCGCGGTCAAGCTGCAGAAGCGCGCGGCCCAGGTCGGTTTCGACTGGCCGGAAGCCCTGCCGGTGGTGGACAAGGTGCGCGAGGAGCTGGACGAAGTGCTGGAGGCCATGAGCGAGAACGACCCGCAGGCCATCGCCGAGGAAATCGGCGACCTGCTGTTCGTGGTCACCAACCTGGCGCGCCATCTCAAGGTCGATCCGGAAACTGCCCTGCGTAGCGCCAACGGCAAGTTCGAGCGGCGCTTCCGCTTTATCGAACAAACCTTGCGCGCAGCCGGCCAGGCCATTGAGAATTGCAGCCTGGAACAACTGGATGCCCTGTGGGGCGAAGCCAAGAAGCAGGAAAAACGCCTGCCTGGCTGTTAACTGTCGAGATTGAATGCCTTATGAGCCTTTCCCTCCGCGATCAGCTGTTGAAAGCCGGTCTGGTCAATGAAAAGCAGGCCAAACAGGCCGGCAAGCAGAAGCAGAAGCAGCAGCGCCTGGAGAAGAAGAACCAGGTCGAAGTCGATGACTCGCAGAAGCAGGCCGCCCTGCAGGCCATGGCCGAGAAGGTCGCGCGTGACCAGGAGCTGAACCGCCAGCAGCAGGAGAAGGCTGCTCAGAAGGCCCTCGCCGCGCAGATCAAGCAACTGATCGAGACCTCGCGCCTGCCGAAGATGACCAGCGAGGACTACTACAACTTCGTCGACGACAAGAAGGTCAAGCGCATCGCGGTCAACGGCATGCTGCGTGACAAGCTCAGTCGTGGCTCGCTGGCCATCGTCCGGCATGCCGGCGGCTACGAGATCATCCCGCGCGAAGCCGCGCTGAAGATCCAGGAGCGCGACCCGCAGCGCGTGTTGCTGCTCAACACCCAGACCGAAGCGCCGGATGCCGACGACCCGTACGCCGCCTACCAGGTGCCGGACGACCTGATGTGGTGATGCCGAATAGGTGAAAAAGCCGGGCAATGCCCTAACGCTGTTCACTTAAGGAAAGCGCCGCCTTCTATCTCCTGGAAGGCGGCGTTTTTCTTTGCGGCACATGCAGTGGCCCGGCAATGGGATCATGGCTTTCTGGCAACACGGACAGTCCCCTCTCCCACTTGTGGGAGAGGGTTAGGGAGAGGGGCGCAAAACGCTTAAGTGAGTAGCCGTAGCCCGGAGCAATCCGGGAAACAGGCCATGGCACTCCCGGATTGCATCCGGGCTACAACTGGGCCTCGCGTAGGGTGTTTGCCGGGTTGCGTTGTTAGCAGCGCGTACTACCCAAGAGCACCCGACCGAAACTGGCACCCGCATCCAGCGGCGTGATGGCCAGCAGGCGATCCATGCGCAGGCGCTGCTCGCCCGCAGCGCCGCGCACGATGAAGAACTCCTCCTTGCTCGCATTAATCTCCGTGGTCACTGCCTCGGCTTGCAGCTCGCTGCCATCGGTCAGCTCGATGCGCAGGTGGTAATGGTGCAGGCAGGCGATCTCCAGGTAGTCATAGAGATCGCAAGCGATGGGCTGGTAGCTGTCGTTCATGGCGCTTTCCCCTGATGGCTCACTGACCAGCCTAGGGTATTTTCGCCAGGCAGAAAAAAGCCGGGCATTGCCCGGCTCGTTTGCCGCAGGAGTGCTTACTTCTTGATGCCTTCGACGGTGCGGCCACCCACCGTGCCGTCCTTGAGCATGATCTGGTATTCCTTGCCGTCCTTTTCCACCTGGTGCAGGCGCACCAGCAGGTAGTCCCAGTCCTTGGCGAACCACAGCACGGTCTTGCGGCTGCTCTGGGTCGGATCGCGCACGCGCTCGACCTTGACTGCGTCGATCAGTCCGGCCTGAGTGCGCACGCGCTCCTCGCCCAGCACGCGGAAGTCGTAGACCTCGATCTCGTCGCCGTCGACCACCTGGTAACTCATGCTCTGCTTACCGGCGGCGACGTCTTTCTGCAGCACCAGCTGGTAGGTCGATTTGTCCTGCATGCCACGGTTGAGGGCGAAACGCACCGGCTCACCACGATCGCTGCCGAGCACCTGCTTCTCGGTCCAGTCGAAGTCATGCTCGACCTGCTTGGCCTTGCCCAGGCCGCTGCGTTCGAAGCGGTAGGTCAGCGGCAGGAAGGTGTCGCTCTCGACGCGGAAGGTGCTGACTTCGCTGAGGCTGGCGACCAGCATGGCCGCTTCGAACGTCAGCTCCCAGCGCCCATTGTCCAGGGCTTTCAGGCTGCGTTCGGCGGTGCCACTGATCGGTACCTGTTTCCAGTCGGCGGTGTAGCTCGCGGCAAACGGTTTCAGTTCGAGGGCCTGCACCGGCAGGGTCAATAAGGCGAGTAGCAACAACAGGACGCGGGGCATGGAGTCTCCTAGTTGCGAATGATATGGCCGCTGGCTGGCAGGGCCTGGCCATCGAGCAGGGCGCCATCAGCAGCATGGCGCAGACGACCACTGGCAAACCAGCTGACCGCCAGGGGATAGATGCGGTGTTCTTCGGCGTGCACGCGTTGCGCCAGGCTCTCTGGCGTGTCGTCAGCCTGTACCGGGACTACCGCTTGTACGACCAGTGGGCCGCCATCGAGTTCCTCGGTCACGAAGTGCACGCTGCAGCCATGCTCGCGATCACCGGCTTCCAGCGCGCGCTGGTGGGTGTGCAGGCCCTTGTACTTGGGCAGCAGCGAGGGATGGATATTCAGCAGGCGACCTTCGTAGTGACGGACGAAGCCGCCACTGAGGATGCGCATGAAACCGGCGAGCACCACCAGTTGCGGATCGAAGCCGTCGATGGCCTCGACCAGCGCGGCATCGAAGGCTTCGCGGCCGTCGAACTGCTTGTGGTCGAGGACCAGGGTGTCGATGCCGGCCTGCTTGGCGCGTTCCAGTCCGTAGGCATCGGCGCGATTGGAAATCACCGCGCGGATGCGGGCCGGGCTGTCACCCTTGGCGATGCTGTCGATCAGGGCCTGCAGGTTGCTGCCAGACCCGGAAATCAGCACCACGACATTGCAGTCGGCCATTAGTGGGCTTTCAGGTTGTTCAGCACGACCTGAGCAGCGCCTTCGGCTGCTACGCCGATCTGGCCGATCACCCACGGAGCTTCACCGGACGCGCGCAGGCTGGCCAGGGTCGCTTCGACCTGGTCCTGGGCGACGCAGATGACCATGCCGACGCCGCAGTTGAGCACGCGGTGCATCTCGTGTTCGTCGACGTTGCCTTTTTCCTGCAGCCAGTCGAACACCGCCGGGCGGGTCCAGCTGGCCACGTCGACCACTGCCTGGGCGCCTTGCGGCAGCACGCGCGGGATGTTGTCGAGCAGGCCGCCACCGGTGATGTGGGCCATGGCCTTGACCGCGCCGGTTTCCTTGATCAGCTTGAGCAGCGGCTTGACGTAGATACGGGTCGGCGCCATCAGCAGGTCGGTCAGCGGCTTGCCAGCCACCTGGGTGGTTGCGATATCGACGCCAGCTACTTCGATGATCTTGCGGATCAGCGAGTAGCCATTGGAGTGCGGGCCGGAGGAAGGCAGGGCGATCAGTGCGTCACCCGTGGCGACTTTCGAGCCGTCGATGATCTCGGCCTTTTCCACCACGCCGACGCAGAAGCCGGCCAGGTCGTAGTCTTCGCCTTCGTACATGCCCGGCATTTCGGCGGTCTCACCACCTACCAGGGAGCAGCCTGCCAGTTCGCAGCCGGCGCCGATGCCGGTGACCACGGTGGCGGCTACGTCGACGTTGAGCTTGCCGGTGGCGTAGTAGTCGAGGAAGAACAGCGGCTCGGCGCCGCACACCACCAGGTCGTTGACACACATGGCAACCAGATCCTGGCCGATGCTGTCGTGTTTGTTCAGGTTCAGCGCCAGGCGCAGCTTGGTGCCGACGCCGTCGGTGCCGCTGACCAGTACCGGCTGCTTGTAGCCGGCGGGAATTTCACACAGAGCGCCGAAACCACCCAGGCCACCCATGACTTCCGGGCGCGCGGTGCGCTTGGCGACGCCTTTGATGCGTTCGACCAGGGCTTCACCGGCGTCGATGTCTACACCGGCGTCCTTGTAGCTGATGGAGGGTTGCTTGCTCATGGGTTCAGGCCTTTAAAGGGGGAAGTTCGAGTGGCGACCGGCCCTGGGTGGTGCCCACAGGCATGCCGGTCTGCGAAGGCGCGCGATTTTATCAGGCTTGCCCGCCAGCGGCCACCGGCCCCGACGGTTGCCGGGTGGCCGGCGGCTGTTTAAGGTATAGCCCTTCACGTGCGCCTGTCGCACAACCCCCAGCCTTCGAGACTCACCATGCGCCTGTTCGTTCGTCTGTTTGCCCTGTGCTGCGCGCTGCTCAGCCTGCCGTCCTTCGCCGAGCCGGTCAGCGGCCTCTATCAGGTGCGCGAAGCGGTCACCAGCCAGCAGCCGGAAGAGCGCACGCTGGCCCTGGGCAAAGCCCTGGAAACCCTTGTGCTGCGCCTCACTGGCGATGCCAAGGCGCTGCAATCGCCAGCCCTGGAAGGGGTGCGCAAGGACCCGCAGCAGCTGGTCAGCCGCTATGTCTACGAAGGCGAAACCCTGGTGGTGGACTTCGATCCGCTGACCACCGACAACAAGCTGCGCCAAGCTGGGTTGGCCCTGTGGGGGGCTAACCGGCCATCGATCCTGGCCTGGTGGCTGAATGCTGGCGTCGAGGGCGCCAACCTGGTCGGTGACGGCCAGGAAGCCGCCGCGCCATTGCAACAGGCCGCGCAGAATCGTGGCTTGCCGCTGCGCCTGCCACTGGCGGATCTGCAGGAACAACTGGTGGCGACCGCGGAAAACCTTAGCGCCAGCCAGCCCGACGCGCTGCAGCCAGCTTCCGAGCGCTACTCCGCGGATGCCCTGCTCGCTGTGCAGGCACGCGAGGCCGACGGTCAATGGCAAGCCGAATGGCGCCTGTGGCTGGGCGATAGCCGCGAGCAGGGCAAGGCTCAGGGTATCGACCAGAAAGCCCTGGCCGATGCCGTGCTGCTGGCTGTCAGCGAGCGCCTGGCACCGCGTTTCGTGGTCAAGCCAGGTGCCGCTGGTGCAATGGTCGTCGAGGTACAGGGCGCCGATCTGTCCCGCTATGCCGAGTTGGCGCGACTGCTCGAACCCTTCGCTGCGCGGCTGAGCAAGGTCAAGGGCGACCAACTGACCTGGCAGGTCAACGCCAGCGCCGAACAGCTGCGCGCCCAGCTGGGCCTGGCCGGCTTGCAGGAAGTTCCGGCAGATGCCGCGCCGCTGGATGCCAGCGCTGCAGCTGGGGCTACACCGACATCAGCAGCGGTCAACCTGTTGCGCTTTCGCTGGTAGTTCGCTGCCAGCTCCCAGTTAACTGCTAAATCAAGGCGGAGAGCCTGATATGACCGATTCACGCCGCTGGATGTGGCTGGCTGGGCTGGTGTTGTTCTGCTGGCTGCTGTATCTGCTGACACCGATTCTCTCGCCGTTCCTGGTGGCCATGCTGCTGGCCTACCTCGGCGACCCGCTGGTCGATCGTCTGGAACGGCACAAACTGTCGCGGACCTGGGCCGTGGTGCTGGTATTTAGCCTGTTCAGCCTGCTGTTGCTGATTCTCTTGCTGGTGCTGGTGCCCATGCTCGGTCGCCAGCTGATGCGCCTGTATGAGCTGGTGCCGCAGGTGCTCGACTGGCTGCAGCACCAGGCACTGCCCTGGACGCAGGCGCAGTTCGGCCTGGCCGAGGATTTCTGGCGGTTTGAACAGCTCAAAGCCGCGCTAAGCGAGCACCTGGGCAAGACCACCGATATTGCCGGCATGATTCTGGCTCAAGCCACGGCTTCCAGCCTGGCGTTGCTCGGTTGGCTCGGCAATCTGCTGTTGATTCCGGTAGTGGCCTTCTACCTGCTGCGCGACTGGGATGTGATGCTGGCCAAGCTGCGCGGCATGTTGCCAAGGGCCCGCGAAAGTTTCGTGGTGCAGCTGGTTGGCGAGTGCCATGAGGTACTCGGTGCCTTTATCCGTGGCCAACTGATGGTGATGCTGGCGTTGGCTGGCATCTACGCCAGTGGCCTGATGCTGGTTGGCCTGGAGCTGGGGCTGTTGATCGGCGTGCTGGCCGGGTTGGCCAGCATCGTGCCGTACATGGGCTTTATCGTCGGTTTTGGCGCGGCACTAGTGGCGGCGCTGTTCCAGTTCGGTGGCTTCGAGCTGTACCCGCTGATCGGTATCGCCGTGGTGTTTGGCATCGGCCAGTTGCTCGAAGGCATGCTGCTGACGCCCTGGCTGGTCGGTGACCGCATCGGCCTGCATCCGGTGGCGGTGATCTTCTCCATCCTCGCCGGCGGCCAGCTGTTTGGCTTCACCGGCGTGCTGCTGGCCCTGCCCGTGGCGGCGATCATCATGGTTTTGCTGCGCCATGCTCATGATTTCTATAAACTTTCCGATCTCTATGGTGAGCCCGGAGCAGGTTCTGACGAACCGCCCAACCCTGCATGATCCCGATTCAGCTGCCCCTGGGGGTGCGTCTGCGTGATGACGCCACCTTCGCTAACTATTATCCCGGCGCCAACGCGGCGGCCCTCGGCTATGCCGAGCGGCTGTGCGAGGCCGATGCGGGCTGGACCGAAAGCCTGATCTACCTCTGGGGTAGCGAGGGTGTCGGGCGCAGCCATCTGCTGCAGGCGGCCTGCCTGCGGTTTGAGCAGCGTGGCGAGTCGGTGGTCTACCTGCCACTGGCCGAAGTGGCCGACTACGGCCCGGAGCTGCTCGACAACCTGGAGCAGTGCGAGCTGGTTTGCCTGGATGACCTAGAAGCGGTGGCCGGTCGGCCCGATTGGGAAGAAGCGCTGTTCCACCTGTTCAACCGCCTGCGCGACAGTGGTCGGCGCCTGCTGATTGCCGCCGCCGCCGCGCCACGCGAGTTGCCGATCGGTCTGGCCGACCTGCAGTCGCGCCTGACCCTGGCGCTGGTGTTCCAGCTGCATGCGCTGTCCGACGAGGACAAGCTGCGTGCCCTGCAGCTGCGTGCCTCGCGCCGCGGCCTGCACCTGACCGATGAAGTCGGACGCTTCATCCTCAACCGTGGCGAGCGCAGCATGAGTGCGCTGTTCGAACTGCTCGAACGCCTCGACCAGGCCTCGCTGCAGGCCCAGCGCAAGCTGACCATTCCCTTCCTGAAAGAAGTCCTCGGCTGGTAGCGGCTGCTACGCGGGCGAGGCATCCAGATCCACGACAAACTTCTTGATCGCTTGCGCGCAGGCTTCTGCACGGCTTTGCAGGATGAAGTGCGGCCCTTCCAGCACTATCTGGCGCAGATCACTGCAATGCCGGCTGAGACTGGCTGCGGCGTTGCGCGATACCAGGCGATCCTGCTGTGGCCACAGGTGCAGGGCGGGCAAAGCGAGTGGCTGGCTGGGCTCCTGCAATCGCGCCAGGCAGTGCAGGCGGGCCCGCAGCAGGGCGTCGGGCAACTGGCTGATTTCATCGCGCAGCAGGGCGAGCAGCGCCGGGCTGGCTTTTCGGCCGACACAGAACAGCTGCAACAGCTGATCATGGCTCAGCAGGCGCTTGGGCAACGGCAGATAGCGGCTGAGGGCTAGCAGCGGATGCGGGCGCCGGAGAAACGCGGCGGCGAAGATCACCCCGCGCAGACCGGACGGCTGGCGCAGGGCTATCTGGTAAGCCAGGTGCCCGGAGAAGGATTCCCCGAGCAAAACGAAGGGGCTGTCGCCAAGCTGCGGCAGCAGGGCGCTGACCAGGCTGTCGCTGTCCTGCGGGCCCTGCGTTGGCAGCTGCAGAGGCACAATCTGCACGTCATTCAGCCATGGCAACAGTGGGGCGAACAGGCGGTTGCTGCCATTCAGACCTGGCAGCAACAGCAGGCGCATCAGGCCTCGCCGGCCAGCTTGCGGTCGTACTGGAAGCGCCAGCGGGTGTAGAGCAGGGCGCTGCAGAACAGCTCGAAACTGATCAGGGCTTCGAGGAGGCCGAACAGCATGCGCGCCGGGTCGATGGCCGCCAGTACGCCCTGGATGAAGTAGATGTTGACCACGAAGCAGGTCCAGGCATGGGCACGGGCGCTGCCGAGGAACAGGCCGGGCGCGAGCAGCAACAACGGTACCAGCTGGATGCTCAGCACCACCCAGATACGCGCGCCGTGCAGGTCGGCGAAACCGAGGTTCCACACCAGCAGCAGGACGAACAGGGCGATAAAGCTGAACAGGCTCAAGGCGCGGGTGAGTTTTAGCCGGGGCTGCAGCCATTCGAGGGTGGGAAGGGGTTTCGTTTGCTTAGCCACGCGGGGTCTCCAGCTGCTGGGCGGTTTTGCCCAGGCGTAGCCCGAGGGCGCGGCACAGGGCGATTTCGTGTTCGTCGAGGGCACGCTTGCCGTCGGCACCGGCATGGTGGCTGGGGCCATAGGGCGTGCCGCCGCCGCGGGTGTCGAGCAGGGCGCCTTCGCTGTAGGGCAGGCCGCAGAGCAGCATGCCGTGGTGCAGCAGCGGCAGCATCATCGACAGCAGGGTGCTTTCCTGGCCGCCATGCAGGCTGGAGGTGGAGGTGAATACCCCGGCCGGCTTGCCGACCAGCTCGCCGGTCAGCCACAGGCTGCTGGTGCCGTCGAGGAAGTATTTGAGCGGCGCGGCCATGTTGCCGAAGCGGGTCGGGCTGCCCAGCGCCAGGCCGGCGCAGTTTTTCAGGTCGTCGAGGCTGACGTACAGCGCGCCTTCGGCGGGAATCGCCGGAGCCGTGGCTTCGCACTCGGTGGACACCGCCGGCACCGTGCGCAGGCGCGCTTCCAGGCCCGCCTGTTCAACGCCGCGGGCTATCTGCCTGGCCATTTCGGCGGTGGCACCGTGGCGGCTGTAATACAGCACCAGGATGTAAGGTGCGCTCATGCCAGCAACTCCAGGACTCTCTCCGGCGGCCGGCCGATCACTGCCTTGTCACCGGCGACCAGGATCGGTCGTTCGATCAGCTTGGGGTGAGCAACCATGGCGGCGATCAGCTGTGCCTCGCTGAGGCTGCTGTCGGCCAGGTTGAGAGCCTTGTATTCGTCCTCGCCGGTGCGCAGCAACTGGCGCGCGCCGATGCCCAGCTTGCCCAGCAGGCCCTGCAATTCAGCTGCCGAGGGTGGCGTTTCCAGGTAGCGCAGGATGTTCGGCGTCAGGCCGCGGGCTTCGAGGAGTTCCAGCGCGCCACGGGATTTCGAGCAGCGCGGGTTGTGATAGAGGGTCAAGTCGGTCATGGATGGGTCGCATCTGGCCTGAGGTGGGCGCTATTCTACCTGCCTCGGCGCGGATCAGCGCAGTTCGGCATGGCTAAGGAGAGGGAATGCGTCAGCGCTTAGAGGATGTCACGGAGTTCTGGCGTTTCCTGGTTCAGCGCTTCTTTGCCGACCGTGCCACGCAGAGTGCCGCCGCGCTGACCTATACCACCCTGTTCGCGGTGGTGCCGATGATGACCGTGACCTTCGCCATGCTTTCGGCGATTCCGGCCTTCCAGGACATGGGCGAGGAGATCCAGAGCTTTATCTTCCGCAACTTCGTGCCGTCTTCCGGGGCCACGGTGCAGGAATACCTGCGCGAGTTCACCGTCCAGGCGCGCAAACTGACGTGGATCGGTGTGGTGCTGCTGGCGGTCACCGCGTTCATGATGCTGGTGACCATCGAGAAGGCCTTCAACACCATCTGGCGGGTGCGTCAGCCGCGCCGTGGGGTGTCCAGTTTCCTGCTGTATTGGGCGATCCTCAGCCTGGGTCCGCTGCTGCTTGGCGCCGGCTTTGCGATCAGCACCTATGTCACTTCGCTGTCGCTGCTGTCCGGGCCGGATGCTTTGATCGGCGCCAAGACCCTGCTCGGCTTTGCTCCGCTGCTGTCCAGCGTTGCCGCGTTTACCCTGATCTATGCGACGGTGCCGAATGCCCGGGTGCCGCTGCGCAATGCGCTGCTAGGCGGCTTGTTTACCGCCGTGCTGTTCGAGGTGGCCAAGGCGCTGTTCGGCCTGTTCGTCAGTCTGTTCCCCGGTTACCAGTTGATCTACGGCGCTTTTGCTACGGTGCCGTTGTTCCTGCTGTGGATCTATGTGTCCTGGCTGATCGTGTTGTTCGGCGCCGAACTGGTGTGCAACCTGTCGTCCTCGCGCCACTGGCGCCGCCGTGCCCTGCCACGGCTGTTGGTGTTGCTGGGGATTTTGCGGGTCTTTCACGAACGTCAGCTGCAGGGTGTGCCGGTGCGGCACACCGATGTGCAGCGCGAAGGCTGGCTGCTGCCGGAGGATGAGTGGGAGGAGGTCATCGACTTCCTCGAGCGCGAACACCTAGTCTGTCGGGTCAGCGGTGGCAGTGGCTGGGTGCTCAGTCGTGATCTGGAGCATTACACCCTGCACCAGCTGCTTAATCGCAGCCCCTGGCCCTTGCCTCGGCCAGGGCAACTGCCGGACAAGCTGGACGATGAAGTCTGGTACCCCGGCCTGCGCCGTGCCTTGGAGCTGCTCTATGAGGAGCAGGCTGCCTTGTTCGGCGGCAGCCTGGCGCAGTGGCTACGGGGAGCGGACTGAGTGACCGTTGGTCGGCTCGGATAATCAGCCGGCGCGCTTCACGAAGTTTTCACCTTTGCCCACATAATCTGAGGGCGTTGAATCTCCATGACGTAATGCTCCTTTGACCCCGCCCTCGCGCGGGGTTTTCTTTTTTCTGGGTGGCAGTGCCTGTCGAGGGCGCGGAGTAGAGCGATAGCACTCCTGTTTACCTGCGCTGGTGAGCTCGACAGTCATCCCTCAACCCCCGGAAACGAAAAAGCCCTGCAAGAGCAGGGCTTTTTCGTTTCGATCTGGAGCGGGTGAAGGGAATCGAACCCTCGTTATCAGCTTGGGAAGCTGGAGTAATGCCATTATACGACACCCGCTTTTGCGGGTGACTTTGTACCAGAATCGCCTGCGCAGGTGAAGCCACGGCGCGAGAAATACTCGTGGCGTGTCTGCCCCGGTGGCCGCAAGCAGAGGCGGGGCGGGCCTTGCTTGCAGCTGCCTGGGTTCAGCCGGCGAGGGCGGCGCTTTCCGGCATGGCCAGGTTGCGCTGGCGGTTGCTGAGCGGCTGTTGCAGGTAGCCCAGCAGCGTGTCGCGGGTCTGCAGCCAGGCGGCCTTGTGTTCCATGTCGAGGAAGTGACCGGCCTGGTCGATGCTGCGGAACTCGCTGTGGCGCACGTACTGGGCGAACAGGCGGGCATCCTCGACCGTGGTGTATTCGTCCCACTCGCCGTTGACGAACAACATGGGAATCTCGATTTCCGCGGCGAAGCTGATGCAGGAGCGGCCTTCCATGTTCAGCACGTTTTCCACGTGGAAGCACATCTGCTGGTATTCGTAGATTTCCAGGCTGGTCACGTGGCGATGGTTGTAGCGCTTGTACAGCGAGGGCAGGTGCTTGCCGATGGTGCCGTTGAGCAGCAGCCCGGCATTCTCGCGGTCGCAGGCCTTCATCACCTCCACGCCGCGTTCCAGGTAGCCGAGCATGGCCTGGTTAGTGATCGGCGAGAACGAGTTGATCACCGCCCGCTCAATGCGCCGTGGTCGCCGCGCCAGGGCCTGCAGGGTGGCAATGCCGCCCCAGGAGAAGGACAGCACATGGTCGCAGGCGAAGTGTTCGACCAGTTCGAGGAGGATGTCGGCTTCCTCTTCGCGGGTCATCAGGCGCGAGTGGTCATTGTGTTCGCGTGACTGCCCGGCGTAGGGCAGGTCGAACAGCACCACGTTGAAATGCGGGTAGAGATAGCGGACGGTCTGGGCGAAGGACGCCGTTGTCGACAGTGAACCGTTGACCAGAATGATGGTGTGCTCGGCGCTGTCAGCGCGGTAGAACTCCGTGTAAACCCGGTATTGCCCCTGGATATCCAGCACAGCGCTTTCTGGTTTCATGATGCATGCCCCTGACGTGCAATTACGGACGCGCAGCGATAAACCGCAAGCTGCGCGAGCTTCAGGACAGGTAGGCATGCGCCTGTAAAGTGGGGGCCCTTGTCGACGGCTACAGTCTGTCGACAGGTGTTGTTATTGACGGGCTATTTCTCGGTTCGGGAATCGACCGGGTGGAATGCAGGCATTCCGTAGCGGTGCGATCGGGGGCAGTCCCGTTACAGGTGCCGTGGCACCCTCAACCAAAAAAGTGTTCTTAGACTCTGTTTGCGACTTGCTGGTCACTTCCGGACCTTGGGTTTGATTCAAGCAGGCTTGTGTGACCGAAGCAAGTCACTCTAATGGCTGATTTCCCAGCTTCTGCCGGACGGTCAGCGGGTTAAACCTGGGCGATTTCATCCGGGCTGAGCGCACGGTACTGACCGGGTGCCAGGTTCCGGTCGAGTTGCAGCGTGCCCATGCGTTCGCGGTGCAGGCCGATGACCTTGTTCTGGAAGTGGCCGAACATGCGCTTGACCTGATGGTAGCGACCTTCGTGCAGGGTCAGCAGGGCGCAGTGGCTGTCGAGAATCTGCAGTTCGGCGGGCAGGGTGGTGAGGTTCTCGTAGGCGAAGTACAGGCCCTGGGCGAACACCTCGATGTACTCGGGCGTGATCGGCTGTTCGGTCTGTACCCGGTAGACCTTGCCCAGGCGGCTGCGGGGTTCGGTGAGGCGGCGCGACCACAGGCCGTCGTTGGTGATCAGCAGCAGGCCGCTGGTATTCAGGTCGAGGCGCCCACCAATATGCAGTTCGTGCTTGTCCGGCTCATCGAGCAGGTCGAGCACGGTGCGGTGCTCTGGATGCTCGGTGGCGCTGACCACGCCAACCGGCTTGTGCAGCATGAAGTAGCGCGCCGGCTTGCCGGCCTGCAGCAACTGGTCATCCAGTTCGATACGGCTGAATTCACGCACTTCGCAGCGGCCATCGCTGATCGTTTGCCCATCGACCCGGATGTGCCCGCCGGCCAGCAGCAGACGCGCGTTGGCGCGGCTGAACTGCGGGAGGTTGCTGAGGAAGCGGTCGAGGCGCACGGCTCAGTCCGCTGGCTTGGGCTCGGCGGGCAGGCCTTGAGCGCAGCGTGGGCACAGGCAGGCCTGGTCGCGTTGTTCGGCCGGCAGGCTGTCGAGCACGGCCGGATCGACCGGGCTGTGAAAACACCAGCAGTCCTCCACGGCCTTTGGCTGGCTAGCCTGGGCGCAGCGGTTGAGCTGGCCGCAGCGTGGACAGCGGCTGGTGTCGGTCATGCCTGCGGCTCGAAGGTTTCTTCGCAGACGCGATTGCGTCCGGACTGCTTGGCCCGGTATAGCGCGCGGTCGGCCCGGGCGATCAGGCGGTCGAGGGTGTCTTCGTCATGCAGTTCGGTGATGCCGATGCTGGTGCTGACCCTCAGGTTGACGCCGTTGAAGGGGAAGCTGCTGGCATCGCTCTGTTCGCGGATCTTCTCGGCCAGCAGGCGTGCCGTGCTGCTGCCGGTGTCCTTGAGCAGCAGGATGAATTCCTCGCCGCCCCAGCGGCAGATGATGTCGGACTGGCGCAGGTTGCTTTGCAGGTTCTGCGCAAAACCGCGCAGCACCTCGTCGCCAGCCAGGTGGCCGTGGGTGTCATTGAGCTGCTTGAAGTGGTCGAGGTCGATCAGCAGGGCGCTCAGCGGGCTCTGGTTGCGCTTGGCCTCCTGCAGCGCCTGGCCGGCCAGCAGGTTGAAGCCACGACGGTTGGGCAGGCCGGTGAGTACGTCGGTGGTGGCCAGGGTGGTGATGAAGTTCTGGTAGCGGCGCATGGCCAAATACACCAGCAACAGCACCAGACCGCTGATCAGTGCGCAGATCAGCAGGTTCAGGTAGAGGGTATGACGGATGCCGGCGAGGGCGCCTTCCTCGTGCTTGTCGACAAACAGGTACCAGTCCAGTTCAGGGATGAAGCGCACATTGAGGAAGTGGCCGCGATCATGCTCCTGGTACTTGAAGTTGCCACTCTTCGGCTGTGGCAGTTTGGCCATCAATGCTTCCAGCCCAGCCACGCTACTGAGCAACTGACCGGCCTTGGCGCCCAGCGGTCCGCCTTCGGCACCGGTGAGCATCAGGCGGCCTTGGCTGTCGACGAAGTACACGCTGCGCTCGTAGCGTTGCTGGTAGTCGTCGATCAGCTTGACCACCGCATCGACGGTGAGGCCGACGCCGGTAACGCCGATGAAGTTGCCGCTGTAGTCGAACACCTTGTAGTTGATGAAGATGGTCAGCTGATCGCGGTTGGCCATGTCCGGGTCGACATTGATCTCGTAGGCATCCTGCATGTCGCGCACGCGGAAGTACCAGACATCGCGCGGCTCGTCTTCGCGTACCTGCTTGAGCACGCCTTTGGCCTGGTAGTAGGTATGGGTCTTCTCGGAGATGAAGAAGCTGGTGTAGGCCCCGTAATGTTCCTGCACTTCCAGCAGGTAGCGGGTTATGGGGGCGGGGTCCTGTTCGCCGGCCAGCACCCAGTCACGCAGGAAGGTGTCGCGCGACATCATCGAGGAGATCAGGATCGGCCGCACCAGGTCCTTCTGGATCTCCGAATAGATGTTGTCGGAGGTCAGCGGCAGCTCGGTATTGACGATGGTGTGGCGGATGCTGTCGCGCGAGGTGTAGTAACTGATCACCGAGGTGGCGGCGAAGCCACTGAGCAGCAGGGCGAGCAACAGCAGAAGCAGAATGCTCTGGGCTTTGCGGGAGTGGCTGAGCGACATGTCGGGAACCTGAAGAAGTGCGCCATGCTAGCGCGCCGGACGGGTTGGCGTCACCGTCCGGCAGTGCAGGGCTAGGGTTCTGAAGATCGTAAACAGGTTCTGAGCCTAGTCGTGCAGCCCGGTAACTGTCTCGATCCAGGGCTCAAGGCGCTGACCGAAATTGACCTGGGCCTGAAAGGCTGGACGCTCGCCGCGCGAATAAGCGGCGGGTAGGTGTTTGGCCAGCGCGCTGCGCCAGCTATGCGGCACATTGATACTGCTGCCGTGCAGCTGGTTGATCTGTCCGGTCAGACGACGCACGTTGCCACTGCAATCGCACCAGACGCTGACCGTGCCGGGTACCAGGGCGTAGCGGCTGCGATCAGCATAGCGCTGGCGCAGGCTGACAGCATCCAGGCCGACATCGACGGCGAACAGGCGGCTGTCGCGCTGACGTTCGTTTTCCAGATATTCGCGTGCCGATTTCTCCGCGGCTTGCAGCTCTTTATCCTGTGGCAGCTTGCTCAGCCGCTCACTGGCCTGCTGCAGCTCGGCGACCGCACGCTGTAGCTCGGCCTGGTAGGCGGGGCCATCAAACTCCAGCACCACCAGTACCTGGCGCTTGTCGTAGCGCTGGTAATAGCCCGGATGCTGTTCGTCGAGCGGCGCGAAGCCCAGGGCCAACAGTTGTTCCTGTTGCAGGGGCTGGCGTTCGTAGCGGTTGTTGGCATCGACCGGGCGCGGGCTGCGCCAGTCCATACGCAGGGCCAGGCCGCTGTTCTCCCGGCGCGGTCCCTCGTGGTCGCGCTGCAGTTCACGTTCGGAGAGCAGCAGGCTGCTGTCTGGCTGGCCCTGGCGGTTGTACCAGACGCCTGTCAGCGCCACGGTATTGGTCAGGAGAACCAGGGCGAGGCCGGCCAGCAGGGCGTGGCGGTTGGTGAGCGTGATCATGCGTCTGCCTCCTTGTGGCTGCGGCGCAAGCGCCCGAGCACCAGCAGGCTGAGCACGGCCATCAGGCCGAGCAGGAGGAAGAACAGGTACTTGGGCAGCACGTCCCACCACCAGTCGACCATCTTGATGCCGAGGAACAGAATGAAGAACAGCTGGCCGGTCAGCGCCACCTCTATCCAATCACGGCGCGTGCCAAGCCAGATGGCCAGGGCCGCGGCGACAAAGCCGAGCAGTTGGTAGCCGACTTCGATGCTGTCGGCGGAAAACGGCAGGTAGCTGCCATGCCCCCAGTTGGCCAGCACCAGCATGGGCACGAACAGGGCCAGCAAGCCCATGACCCGGTAGGTGGCGGCAAAGCCGCTGAAGCGCGCCTGGTTGATCCATTGCGGCAGCAGGATGAACAGCACGGCGCAGGGCAGGAAGTTTTCCGGACGCTCACCCGCTTCCAGCCAGTAAAAGCCGCCCCAGCTGCACAGCAACGTGGCGCTGTAGGCCAGCACGCAGGCCAGGCCGGCGATTAGCAGCAAGCGCGCGTTGCAGCTGTAGGCCAGCAGCAGAGCAAGGGCGGCCCAGGGCAGCAGGGCCTTGTCCGAAGGGGTGATATTGAAGATCTGCCCGAGCAGGCTGATGTTCAGCACGAAGCAGGCGAAGGCGAGCAGGGCGGCCAGCTTGCTGAAATAGCCTGACGGGTCGCGCTGGCGGATGACGAAGGTCAGCAGCAGGCTGGCGAGGGAGAAACCGATCAGGATGGCGACCTGCACCGCTTCGCTGAACAGGCCCCAGAACTGGTAGAAGAAAAACAGCAGGCTGGCCACCAGGGCCAGGGCGCCGAGCAGCGAGACGATGCGCATGCTCAGCGAAAGGCGCTTGCTCTGCTGGGTGTGGTCAATGTCGAAACGCCTGCGGTACTGCGCCAGCAAGTCCTGATGATGCAGTTGCAGGTGCTGCAGTTGCTCGTTGCCGAGCCTCAGCGCCTGCTCTTCGTGCAGGCGTTGCACCTCGCGGTAGAACGCCTGGATATCGTCGGCGCGGTGCTGGGCTTGGTCGCGGGTAAGTGACGGCATGCGCTTCCCTGTGTGTTGTGCCCCGGCAAGATGGGCGGCATTCCTGAATGCCAGCACTCTAAACCTGAAGCACCGCCCCCTGCCAGATACGTGGGGGCAGCCGCTGCTCGGGCCGAGTGAGTTGGCGGGATGGCTCGTGCCTCGGCGCAGGCTTGGGGCCGCGCCGCTCAGGCCTATGCCGGTTGCGCCGCCAACGGCAACACCAGGGTGGCGATGAAGCCACCTTGCGCATGATTGGCCAGTGTCAACTGCCCGCCATGCCGTTCCGCTGCTCGCCGCGCGATGGCCAGGCCCAGGCCGTGACCGGCGGCGCTCTGGCCGGGCGCGCGGAAGAAGGGTTCGCCGAGCTTGTCCAGTAACTCCGCAGGAACTCCAGGGCCGTGATCGCGCATGCTGATCTGCAACTGCTGCGTCTGGCGCTGCACGCTGATCTCGATCGGCTGCCCGGCCGGATTGAAACGCAGGGCATTGCGCAGCAGGTTGTCCAGTGCCCGTTCGAGCATGTCCGGCCAGCCCAGCAACGGTAGCGGACGGCTGTCCATGTGGATCTGCACCTGTTGCTCGGGAGCGCTCAGGCGTGCGTCGTCCTTGAGTGCGTCGAGCAGCTTGCCCAGGTCGATCGCTTGTGCGGTGCCTGGCTCGGCATCCAGGCGGGCGAGAGCGAGGATTTCGCTGATCAGGTCTTCCAGGCGGTCGCACTCCTTGGTAAGGCGCGGCCAGAGTGTGTCCCGCTCTGCCGGTTCGGCCCGTTCGGCCAGGGCCAGGGCGATACGCAGGCGCGCCAGCGGCGAGCGCAATTCGTGGGAGACGTCCCGCAGCAGTTGGCGCTGGCTGCCGATCAGCCCTTGCAGGCGGGCCCCCATGCGGTTGAAGTCGCGTGCCAACACGCCGAACTCGTCGCGCCGACCGGCCAGGCGCGCCAGGCTGTGCTGCTGATAGACGGTCTGACCGAGGTCGTGCACCGCACTGCGCAGGCGCCCGAGTGGGCGGGTAATGGACAGGGTCAGCAGCAGGCTGAGCCCGCTCAGCACCACCAGGGCGATGCCCAGCGCGCTGAGGGGCAAGAGTAGGCTGCCGCGGTGCCAGGCTTCCAGCTCGGGATGCGGGATGCGGTATATGAACAGGTAGGTATTGCCGCTGCTCGGGCTGGTGTATTCGGCCGTCAGGCGTCGCCAGGGCAGGCGTCGTTCATTGTGCTGACGGGCCTCGAAGGCGGCGGCACGGGGCGGGAAGGTGCCGCGGACCAGAGGCTCGCCATTCTCGTCGAGTACCTGGATGTCGATGTGGAAGCGCCGCTTGCGCTGCTCGAGAAAGTCTTGCGCGGCTTGCCGGCCCTGCTCTTCGAAACGCTGGCTCCAGCGCTCGGGCAGATTGTCCAGGGCCGGGTGCTGGCTGATGATCCAGCTGTCCTGATTGAGGGCCCGGCCGAGCAGGATGGAGAGCCCGGCAACCAGGACGATGGCCAGCCAGAAGCTGGCAAAGATGCGCCAGAACATTGAAGACACAGGCTTTCCTCAAGCAAAAGGCCCGGCCTGCCGTGGGCAGGTCGGGCGGTAGGGTTTGGCCGGTCGCGGCAGCATGCTGCCGACCCGTTACTCGGCCTTACTGTCTTTCTCGGCTTTCCAGGCTTCGAATTCTTCGCGCTCGGCGCGGCGCTTGTCCATTTCCACCTTGTGCGAGTCGAAGGTCTTCTGTTGCTCCGGGGTGAGGATGGCGCGGATGGCCTTGTCGTGCTCCAGGCGCGAGTTTTCCAGTTCTTTGTGCATGGCTTGCTTGTCGGTTTCCGACAGCTTGTCCAGGTACTTCTGGGTGATCTGCTGCGGGCTGTTCTTGCGCTCGCGCATCAGCTTGCTCATTTGCTCGCGCTGTTCGGCGCTGAGGTCGAGGTCCTTGAACATTCGCATGCCCGGACCACGGTGTTCGTCACGCATGTCGTTTTGGCCGCAGTGCTTGTGCTCACGGGGGGCGCCTTCGGGCATGGCCAGGGCCAGGGTTGGCAGGGCGCTAGCCAGCAGTAGGGCGATCAGAGTCTTGCGCATGGTGTGTCTCCTTGTCTCGATGCCGGTGGATTACCGGATGAGCCCAGTCTAGGGGCGGCAAGGTCAAGCGCAGTCAGGCAAGGGTAAAGGCTGGGTAAAGACGGGCTGTCAGGGTTAGGCGCTGTAGTAATAGCCGCGGCTACGCAGGGCAACGATGCGCGGGCGACCATCGGCATGCGGGCCGAGCTTTTTGCGTAGGTTGCTGACATGCATGTCCAGGCTGCGGTCATACAGGGTCAGCTTGCGACCCAGGGCTAGCTGCGCCAGGGTCTGTTTGTCCACCGGCTCCCCTGGCTGTTGCAGCAGGGCTTCGAGTACGCGGCTTTCCGAAAGGGTCAGGCTGATTTCCTGTTCGCCGATGCTGGCTGCGCCGCGGACCGGGCTGTAGCTGAGATCGCCCAGTTCCAGGCGTGAACTGCTCGCCACCGGGGCGCTGCGGCGCAGCACGGCGCGCAGGCGGGCGGTGAGTTCGCGCGGGTCGCAGGGCTTTGCCAGATAGTCATCGGCACCCAGCTCCAGGCCGAGGATGCGATCCAGCGGCTCGCCGCGCGCCGAGAGCATCAGTACCGGCAGCTCCGGGTGCTCGCTGCGCAGTTGCTTGAGCAGTTCCAGGCCGCTGCCGTCGGGCAGCATCACATCGAGGATCACTGCGGCCGGCGTGGTTTGCGCCAGAGCCAGTCGGGCACTGTTGCCGTCATGGCTGGCGCGCACCTGGAATCCCTCCTGCTGCAGCCAGCTGGCCAGCAGTTCGCAGAGTTCCTGGTCGTCGTCGATCAGCAGCAGTTCGTTCATGGGCTGTGCTTCAGACCCACTGGCTTTGGCGTTTGTTACGCCGTCCGCCACTCAGGCGACCGACGATAAAGGCCAGCAAGGCGGTACCGGCGCCGACCGCGAACCACATCTGCTGTTCGCTGAGCAGCTGGTCCGGCCGTTGTGCCTGGGCTTCCTTGAGCTTCAGCTTGAGGCGCTGGTTTTCCTGACGCAGACGGCTGAGCAGGGCGCTGTCGCGCTCGCCATCCGTTGCTGCGGTGCTATCGCTTGCGGGGCTTTCTGCCAGAGTCGCTTGCGGCGCAGTTGCCGTGCTGTCGCTGCTGCTGGTCGTAGGCGCCGCGCTGCTGGTGGCACTGGCCGGTGCTGCGGGCACTTCTTCGGCGGCCAGCAAGGGCGCGAACAGCAATATAGTGAGAAGCAATGACAGCGGACCTGTGCGCATGAGGAACTCCAGTTTCCCGTTTGTTGTTATGGGTTATGCGTGGCGATGACTTGCGGGTGGATCAGAGCGTGTTCTCAAGGCAAGACCAGCTTGAAGGGCTTTACCAGCACGCTGGCGTACACGCCGGCCGCGCGATAAGGGTCGGCATCCGCCCAGTTCTGTGCGGCGACCAGGGATTCGAACTCGGCGACGATCAGGCTGCCGGAGAAGCCGGCCGGGCCTGGGTCAACGCTGTCCACCGCCGGATGCGGGCCGGCCAGTACCAGACGGCCTTCGCTTTTCAGCTGC
The DNA here is from genome assembly GCF_014164785.1 of Aquipseudomonas guryensis. Taxonomy (GTDB): domain Bacteria; phylum Pseudomonadota; class Gammaproteobacteria; order Pseudomonadales; family Pseudomonadaceae; genus Aquipseudomonas; species Aquipseudomonas guryensis. The sequence goes on from NZ_JACJFN010000002.1 coordinate 70,079, forward strand.
TCCAGGCGGGCCAGGTGGGCAGGGCGAGCGGCCAGGCGCTGTTCCAAGGAGTTGGCTACGTCGCTGGCGATGATGGCGTAGAGCATGTCAGTCCTTACTTTGCTGGGGGGCTTCGTCATGCATGTGGCGCGCCAGGTAGACGCCCTGGGCGACCAGGAACAGCACGGTCATGCCCAGGCTGCCGAAGACTTTGAAGTCGACCCAGATGTCGTGGAAGGTGAAGGCGACGAACAGGTTGGCGCAGCCGCTGAAGATGAAGAAGGCGATCCAGGCGATGTTCAGGCGGATCCAGATCGGCTGCGGCAGGCTCACGGCGTGACCCATCATGCGCTGGATCAGCACCTTGTTACCGATGAAGTGGCTGGCGGCAAAACCGGCGGCGAACAGCCAGTTGACCACCGGGGCTTTCCACTTGAGGAAGGTTTCGCTGTGGAAGGCCAGGGTCATGCCGCCGAACAGCAGGCAGGCGACCAGGGTCAGCCACTGGCCCTTCTCCAGCTTGCGTTGCACCACCAGCAGGGTGCCGTAGACCAGTACCGAGCTGGCAATCAGCACCGCGGTGGCGCTGAAGATACCGCCCAGCTCGAAGCTTTGACCGGCCAGGTCGATGGTGCGTGGGTCGAGTTTGTAAACGATGAAAAACAGGATAAGCGGGATGAAATCGATGAATTGTTTCACGGCGGCAGCCAGAAGCGGGATGTGGCGGCATAATAACAAACATCATTGACCCTGAAAGCGGCCCCATGAAAGTAGATCTGCACTGCCACAGTACCGCGTCGGACGGCGTTCTTGCCCCGTCCGTGGTGGTTGCGCGCGCCCATGAGCGGGGTGTGCAGATGCTGGCGCTGACCGATCACGACACCCTTGAGGGTCTCGACGAGGCACGCCAGACCGCTGCCGAGCTGGGCATGCAACTGGTCAACGGCATCGAACTGTCCTGTACTTGGGGCGGCGCTACTATTCATGTATTGGGCTACGCCTTTGCCGCCGACGCCCCGGCGCTGCAGCAGGCCATCGGCGAACTGCACCAGGGTCGCTGGCTGCGCGCCGAGGAAATTTCCCGGCGTCTGGAAGCCAAGGGCATGCCCGGTGCGCTGGACGGCGCGCGTGCCGTGCAACAGGCTCTGGGCGATAGCGGTAACGCGCCGGCGCGGCCGCACTTCGCCGAGTTTCTGGTGCGCGCCGGGCATGTGCGCGACCACGCCGAGGCGTTCCGCAAGTGGCTCGGCTCAGGCAAGCTGGGCGATGTGAAACAGCATTGGCCGACCCTGGAACAGGCGGTCGGCACTTTGCGTGAGGCGCGTGCCTGGATCAGCCTGGCGCACCCCTGGCAGTATGATTTCACCCGTAGCAAGCGGCGCCGTCTGGTCGCCGATTTCATCGCCGCCGGCGGTCATGCGCTGGAAGTGGTCAATGGCTTGCAACCGGCCGAGCAGGTCGGCGGGCTGGCCATTCTGGCGCGCGAATTCGGCATGCTGGCCAGCGTCGGCAGCGATTTCCATGCACCGGGCGACTGGTCGGAGTTGGGCATGTACCGTCCGTTACCCGAAGACCTGCCACCTTTGTGGGAGCGCTTCAACGATGTCCACAGCCCGAATATTGCTGCCCTCTGAACAGGGAGAGGTTATGAGTCAGTTTTTCCAGGTGCACCCGGAAAACCCCCAGGCGCGCCTGATCAAACAGGCCGTGGAGATCATCCGCGGTGGTGGCGTGGTGGTCTATCCGACCGATTCGTCCTACGCGATTGGTTGCCTGATCGGCGACAAGGGCCCGGTCGAGCGCATCCGCCGCCTGCGCCAGCTGGACGACAAGCACAACTTCACCCTGGTATGCAGCGATCTGTCGCAGATCGGCCTGTTCGCCAAGGTCGATACCGCCGCCTTCCGCGTGCTCAAGGCACATACCCCGGGGCCTTACACCTTTATCCTGAATGCCACCCGTGAAGTGCCGCGCATGCTCCTGCATCCCAAACGCCGTACCATCGGCCTGCGCGTACCGGGTCACCCGATCGCCCAGGCGCTGGCCGAGCAACTGGGCGAGCCGCTGATGAGCGTGAGCCTGATCCTACCTGGCGAAGAGTTGCCGATGAGCGATCCCTACGAGATGCGCCAGGTGCTCGAACACCATGTCGACCTGATCATCGATGGCGGTTACGGCGGCCTGGAGGCCTCCACCGTGGTCAACCTGGCCGATGGCGAGCCCGAGGTGCTGCGTGTCGGTTGTGGCGACCCCACGCCGTTTCAGGGTGACGAGGCGTGAGCGAAACCCTGGATGTACAGGCGGGCGCCCAGCAGGAGCTGCCCTTCGCCTTGGTCTACGGTCAGGCCGTTACCGAGCTGCCGCTCGACCTGTATATCCCGCCGGATGCCCTGGAAGTCTTCCTCGAAGCCTTTGAAGGCCCGCTCGACCTGCTGCTGTACCTGATCCGCAAACAGAACATCGACATTCTCGATATCCCGGTGGCCGAGATCACCAAGCAGTACATGGGCTATGTCGAGCTGATGCAGTCGGTACGCCTGGAGCTGGCTGCCGAGTACCTGGTGATGGCCGCCATGCTTGCCGAGATCAAGTCGCGCATGCTGCTGCCGCGCTCCAGCGAAGTCGAGGATGAGGAAGACGATCCGCGCGCCGAACTGATCCGCCGCCTGCAGGAATACGAACGCTACAAGGCCGCCGCCGAAGGCCTGGACGAGTTGCCACGGGTCGGTCGCGATCTCACCGTGCCCAAGCTCGACGCCCCCGAGGCCAGGGCGCGCAAGCTGTTGCCGGATGTCAGCCTGGAAGAGCTGCTGCTGTCCATGGCCGAAGTGCTGCGGCGTGGCGACATGTTCGAGAGCCACCAGATCACCCGCGAGGTGCTGTCCACCCGCGAACGCATGAGCGAGGTGCTGGAGCGGCTCAAGGGTGGCGCTTTCGTGCCGTTCGTCGAGCTGTTTGCGCTGGAGGAGGGGCGCCTCGGCGTAGTCGTCACCTTTATGGCGGTGCTGGAACTGATCAAGGAGCAATTGGTTGAGCTTGTGCAGAATGAAGCCTTTGCGCCCATCCACGTGCGTGCCCGAGCCGAATAGATGAACCTGAGCGATCCCAAAGAACTGGCCAGCCTGCTGGAAGCCTTTCTCCTGGCCTCCGGCAAACCGCAATCGCTGGAGCGCATCTGCGAGCTGTTCGATGAAGCCGAGCGGCCGGAGCTGGCGACCATCCGCGATGCCCTGAGCATTCTCGCCGCCTCCTGCCAGGGGCGTGCCTTCGAGCTGAAGGAAGTTGCTTCCGGCTACCGTCTGCAGGTGCGCGAGAAGTTCGCGCCCTGGGTCGGCCGCCTGTGGGAAGAACGCCCGCAGCGCTACTCGCGGGCCATGCTCGAAACTCTGGCGCTGATCGCCTACCGCCAGCCGATCACCCGTGGCGAGATCGAGGATATCCGTGGTGTGGCGGTCAACAGCCAGATCGTCAAGACCCTGCTGGAGCGTGAGTGGATCCGCGTGGTCGGCCATCGCGACGTACCCGGCAAGCCGGCGATGCTTGCCACCACTCGGCAGTTCCTTGATCACTTCAACCTGAAGAACCTCGACGAGTTGCCGACCCTGGCCGAGCTGCGCGAGCTGGAGCCCGAGCCGATGCTGGCGCTGGACGACGACCTGCCGGTGCCGGCCGGCCTGCAGGCCCGCGCCGATGCCGCCGGCGAAGAAGAGGCTGCCGAGCCGCGCGACGAAACCAGCTTCCGCAGTCTGCTGGCCGAGCTGGATACGATGGAGCAGGGGTTGAAGACCGACTTCGACGATCTGGCCCTGGACGATGAGATCGAAGCTGAATCCGAGACTGCCGACGAGTCGCTGGTCGACCTGGAAGGCAAGGATTCCCTGCATTGAAATACTCCACCGGCAGGATTGAGACGTTCAATCCTGCCGCTGTGATCCATGCCTTTATGCTGGCCGGGCCTTCCCCACACAGGTTGCCGGCATGAGCAAGAATCCCTGCATCGATATCTGCAAGTTCGCCGATGAAATCTGCCTCGGTTGCGGGCGCAGCAAGCGTGAGATCAAGGCCTGGAAGAAACTCGACAAGGCTGAGCGACACACGGTACTGGCCGAGTCCGCCCAGCGCCTGCAGGCGCTCAAGGCCAAGGGGCGGAGCAAATCCCGCTAGGCGGTCTATAGTCTGCCCGTGCGTCCTGCCAACTATCCGCGTATGATGCGCGACCCCTTTTGGCGCTGGCTCGGTTCGAGCGGGCGTCGTCCTCATCACTGAATACACCGGGAGGTGCCGAGCATGAGTGAACACGAAGTCGACAGCGAACAAGTCCGCCCCAGCGGCGAGAAGCTGCAGAAAGTCCTGGCCCGCATGGGCCAAGGTTCCCGTCGCGATATCGAACAATGGATCAGCCAGGGCCGGGTCAAGGTCAATGGCGTGATTGCCACCCTCGGTGCGCGCGTCGACCTGCACGATGCCATCAGCGTCGACGGCCATCTGCTGAAACGCGAAGAAATGGCGGAAAGCGTGCGCCGCGTGCTGATCTACAACAAGCCGGAAGGCGAGATCTGCACCCGTGACGACCCGGAAGGTCGCCCCACCGTATTTGATCGCCTGCCGCGGCCGAAAGAAGGGCGTTGGATCAACATTGGTCGTCTCGACATCAATACCACCGGCCTGCTGATGTTCACCACCGACGGTGAGCTGGCCAACCGCCTGATGCACCCCTCCTACGAGATGGACCGCGAATACGCGGTGCGTGTGCGCGGCGAAGTCACCGACGAGATGATCGAGCAGCTCAAGGCCGGCGTGATGCTGGAAGACGGCCCGGCCAAGTTCACCGATATCAAGGAAGCGCCGCGCGGCGACGGTTTCAACCACTGGTACCACTGCGTGGTGATGGAAGGGCGCAACCGCGAAGTGCGCCGCCTGTGGGAGTCCCAGGGCCTGGTGGTCAGCCGCCTGAAACGCGTGCGTTTCGGCCCGGTGTTCATGACTTCCGACCTGCCCATGGGCCGCTGGCGCGAACTGACCCAGCGCGAGATCGACATCCTCAGCGAGGAAGTCGGCCTGCAATCGGTGGCGCTGCCGGCGATGAAAGAGAAGATGCGCGACAAGCTCGACCGCCTGCAGCGCAAGTCGGCACGTCCGCTGGGCAAGGGCGAACGGCCCAAGCGCGTGTTGCGTCCGTCGCTGGATCTCAGTGTCGGCGCCGATGCCCCGCGTCCGGCCCGCGCACCGCGTGGCGAAGGTGCTGAGCGTGCTCCACGCGCCCCGCGTAAAGAAGGTGGCGAGCAGTCGCGCGCTCCACGTGCGCCGCGTAAGGATTCCGGCGAGCGGCGTGAAGGTGGGCGTGGTTCGGCGGTGGCCGAGCGTCCGGCAGACGTGAACAAGAAGCGCACGCCGCGCCCGGCCAACGAGTCGAGCGAGCGTCCGGCACGCAAGCCGCGCCCAAGTGGCGATGGGCAACGTCCGGGGTTTGGGCGCAAGCGCTGAATCCAGGCAAATAAAAAAGGGCTCTACGGAGCCCTTTTTTATTACGCGACGATCAGCCGGCCATGGACAGGCGATTGCGCCCCTCGCGCTTGGACACATACAGCGCGTTGTCGGCGCGGCGTTGCAGGCTGTCGACTGACTCGCCCGCCAGCAGGGTGGCGCAGCCGATGCTGATGGTCAGGTCGATGGCACGGTTTTCCACCAGGTATTGCAGTCCCAGTATGGCCATGCGCAGGCGCTCGCCGACCATGGCGGCGGCTTCGCGGTTGGTGTTGGAGAGCAGCACCATGAACTCCTCGCCGCCGTAGCGGAACACCATGTCGATGTTGCGCAGGCTGTTTTTCAGCGCGCCGGCCACGGCCTTGAGCACTTCGTCACCGGTGATGTGGCCGTGGGTGTCATTGATCCGCTTGAAGTGGTCGATGTCCAGCATTAGCACCGACAGCGGCTGCAAGTTGCGTCGGGCCAGGTCGATCTCGCGTTGCAGGGCCTGGTTCATGGCGATGCGGTTGCCGGTGTCGGTCAGTGGGTCACGCAGGGCGGTCTGCAGGGCGGCGCGGTAGAGCAGGGCGTTGCGCAGCGGGAACAGCAGGCTGGCCAACAGGGACTCAAGCTGGCCCAGCTCGTCTTCGCTGAAACGCTGGTTGCGGCGGAATACCAGTTCACCCAGGTATTCGCCTTCGTGGCTGAGGCGGTAGCCTGCCGAGTGGTTGGCGCGTTCGCCCAGTTCCAGGCGCAGATCGCAGGAAGCCAGTTGATAGCTCAGTGCGCCCAGCGGCACCAGGCGCTGCACTTCACGGAAGAACAGTTCGAGGATGCGATCGACTTCCAGCGAGGTCTGCAGCTGCATGCCCAGTTGCTGGCGCAGCTGCCCCAGGCTAACCGGCTTCAGAACCTGCTGTGCCGCCCGGGCATAGCCGAGGCGCTGCAGCTTGGCGGCGTCGAAATCGATGGTGTTGGACTGATTGTGCGGAGCCATGGAACTCAACCTCTGGCGCTGGGCGCTGTGATGACTGAGCTAGAGCGAATTCCATGCCAATTAAATAAAGTTGTTTTATTTCATTGGGTTAGCTGGATTTTTTGCGTTCTTGCGGCAAAGCATTGCCGGTTGTTTGGCGGTGATGGTGGCAATGTGATGCCGTTCACGGAAAGCGGCCGCCGGAAAACCGGCGGCGCTGTTGCAGAGTTATTGCGCGTCGAATGCCTGGCCGTTGACGCCCTTGCTGTCCGGGCCCATCAGGTACAGATAGACCGGCATGATGGCGTCTGGCTCCGGGTTGTTCGCCGGGTTTTCCCCCGGGTAGGCCTGGGCGCGCATGCTGGTACGGGTGGCGCCCGGGTTGATACTGTTGGCGCGCACGTTGCTGATGCCGTCAACTTCATCAGCCAGGGTCTGCATCAGGCCTTCGGTGGCGAATTTGGAGACCGCATAGGCACCCCAGTAAGCGCGACCCTTGCGGCCGACACTGCTGGAGGTGAACAGCACGGAGGCATCATCCGACAGCTTGAGCAGCGGCAGCAGCGTGCTGGTGAGCATGAACATGGCATTCACGTTGACCTGCATAACGCGCATGAAGTTGTCGCCGGACAGCTGCTCCAGCGGTGTGCGTGGACCGATGATGGCGGCGTTGTGCAGCAGGCCGTCGATCTTGCCGAACTCGCTTTCCAGCATCGCGGCCAGTTCGTCGTACTGGTGCGGTAGGGCGGTTTCCAGGTTGAACGGGATTACCGCCGGTTGCGGGTGGCCGGCGGCTTCGATCTCGTCGTACACCGCGGTCAGGTTGGCTTCGGTCTTGCCCAGCAGCAACACGGTGGCGCCATGGGCGGCGAAGGACTTGGCGGCAGCGGCGCCGATGCCGCGGCCGGCGCCGGTGACCAGGATCACTCGACCTTGCAGCAGATCGGGGCGGGCTTGGTAGTCAAACATGCGGAAGTCTCTCTAAATAGATGTGGCTGAGGGCCTTGATAGGGCGTTCAGCAGCTGCACAGGGCGCGATCGAGCACGCCGCGTAATTCCAGGGGATGCTCCACTACCACGTCGGCACCCCAGTGGCGGGGGTTGTCGTCTGGGTGGATGTAGCCGTAGGTGACCGCGGCGGTCTTGCAGCCAGCTGCGCGGCCGGCTTCGATGTCGCGCGCGTCGTCACCGACGAACAGCACTTCACCGGGCTGTACGCCGATCTTCTGGCAGGCCAGCAGGAGCATTTCCGGGTCCGGTTTGCTGCGGCTGACGTGATCCGGGCAGACCAGTACCGCCGAGCGCTCGGCCAGACCCAGTTGCTGCATGATCGGTTCGGCGAAACATACCGGCTTGTTGGTCGCCACGCCCCAAATCAGCTTGGCCTGCTCGATATCGGCGAGCAGTTCGGCCATGCCGGCGAACGGCTTGCTCAGCACCGCGCAGTGCTGCTGATAACGTTCGAGGAACTCCAGGCGCAGGGCCTCGAAGCCCTCGGCCTGGATGTCCATGGCGAAGGTGGCGGCCACCATGGCGCGGGCGCCGCCGGATATCTGGTCGCGGATCAGCTGGTCGTCCACCGCCGGCAGGTCGCGCGCCTTGAGCATGGCCTGGCATACGGCGATGAAGTCCGGGGCGGTGTCCAGCAGGGTTCCGTCCATGTCGAAGAGTACGGCTCGCAAACGCATGCGCCTTACTCCTCGCGCAGGGTCTGGATCATGTAGTTGACGTCCACATCGCTGGCCAGTTTGTAGTGCTTGGTCAGCGGGTTGTAGGTCAGGCCGATGATGTCTTTGACGGTCAGGCCGGCAGCGCGGCTCCAGGCGCCCAGTTCGGAGGGGCGGATGAACTTCTTGAAGTCATGGGTGCCGCGTGGCAGCAGGCGCAGGATGTATTCGGCGCCGACCACGGCGAACAGGTAGGCCTTGGGGTTGCGGTTGATGGTGGAGAAGAACACCTGGCCGCCAGGCTTGACCATGCGGTAGCAGGCGCCGATCACCGAGGAGGGGTCCGGCACGTGCTCTAGCATCTCCAGGCAGGTGACCACGTCGAACTGGCCGGGCATTTCTTCGGCCAGCGCTTCGGCGGTGATCTGCCGGTATTCGACATTGACCCCGGACTCCAGCTGGTGCAGCTGGGCCACGGCCAGCGGCGCTTCGCCCATATCGATGCCGGTCACCGTGGCGCCACGCTGGGCCATGGATTCGCTAAGGATGCCGCCGCCGCAGCCGACGTCGAGCACCTTCTTGCCTGCCAGGCCGACGCGCTCGTCGATCCAGTTGACGCGCAGCGGGTTGATGTCGTGCAGTGGCTTGAACTCGCTCTCGCGGTCCCACCAGCGGTGGGCGAGGGCTTCGAACTTGGCGATTTCGGCGTGGTCGACGTTGCTCATGGGATGTCCTTTAAAACCTTAAATCGAATGCTTGTCGGCAATGCGCGCGCCCCAGGCGCGGGCATTGGCGATGATGTGGTCTTCGTCCAGGCGGGTCAGGCGGCCCTGGTCGAGCAGTTGTTTGCCGCCGACCCACAGGTGCTGCACGCAGCTGCGACTGCCGGCATAGATCAGTTGCGACACCGGATCGTAGACCGGTTGCTGGGCCAGGCCGGAGAGGTCGAAGGCGACCAGGTCGGCCAGCTTGCCCAGCTCCAGCGAGCCGGTTTGCTCGTCCAGGCCGAGGGCGCGGGCACCATTGAGGGTGGCCATGCGCAGGGCGCTGTGGGCATCCAGGGCGGTGGCGCTGCCGGCTACGGCCTTGGCCAGCAGGGCCGCGGTACGGGTTTCACCGAGCAGGTCGAGATTGTTGTTGCTGGCCGCGCCGTCGGTGCCGATGGCGACGTTGACCCCGGCCTGCCAGAGCTTCTCCACCGGGCAGAAGCCACTGGCCAGCTTGAGGTTGGACTCCGGGCAGTGGATCACGCTGCTGTTGCTTTCTACCAGCAGGGCGATGTCCTCGTCGCTGATCTGGGTCATGTGCACAGCCTGGAAGCGCGGGCCGAGCAGGCCGAGGCCGGCCAGGCGCTGCAGTGGACGCATGCCGTGCAGCTCCAGGCTCTGCTGCACCTCGAAGGCGGTTTCGTGCACGTGCATATGAATGCCGGCATCCAGTTCCTCGGCCAGCATGCGCACGTTTTCCAGCTTGTCGTCGCTCACCGAGTAGGGCGCGTGCGGGCCGAAGGCGATCTTGATCCGTGGGTGCAGCTTGAGTTCGTCGAACAGCTTGAGGCCCTTGCGCAGTGCCTCGTCGGCGTCGCGGGCGCCAGGGGTGGGGAAGTCCAGAACGGGAATGGTCATCTGTGCGCGAATGCCACTCTTGTGCACCAGTTCGCTGGCCACTTCCGGGAAGAAGTACATGTCGGAGAAGCAGGTGATGCCGCCCTTGAGTTGTTCGGCGATGGCCAGTTCGGTGCCGTCGCGCACGAAGTCCTCATTGACCCACTTGGCTTCGGCCGGCCAGATATGGTCCTGCAGCCAGCTCATCAACGGCAGGTCGTCGGCCAGACCGCGGAACAGGGTCATGGCCGCATGGCCGTGGGCGTTGATCAGGCCGGGAGTGAGCAGATGGCCCGGCAGCTCGCGGACTTCCCTGACCGGATGCTTGAGTGCCTCGGCGCGTGGCGCGATCAGGGCAATACGACCATCGCGGATGCCCAGCCCGTGTTCGCGCAGCACCACACCGGCAGGCTCGACCGGCACCAGCCAGGTGGGCAGGAGCAGCAGGTCGAGCGGCGCGCGCAGGTCGGGCATGACGTGATATCCGGGAAATAAAAAGGTGGCGGCAGTATAACTGAGCGATACCGGCGGAGGCTCGCTATAATCCGCCGCTTTTCGTTTCTGCAAGTGGGGTGTGCCATGCGCGAGCAATTGCTGGCGGCTGAGAAGGTAAAGGCCATTGAGTGGCGAGATGGCAAGCTGCACTTGCTCGACCAGCGTCTGTTGCCGCGTGAGGAAACCTGGCTGGCCTATGACTCCGCTGCCGGGGTGGCCGAGGCTATTCGCCAGATGGTGGTGCGCGGTGCGCCGGCCATCGGTATCGCCGCAGCGTTCGGCCTGGTGCTGGGTGCGCGGGCGCGTCTCGCTGAGGGTGATGTGGATTGGCAGGTGGAGCTGGAAGGGGATTTCACCGTGTTGGCTGACTCGCGGCCGACGGCGGTCAACCTGTTCTGGGCCCTGGAGCGCATGCGTGAACGCCTGCAACGCCTGAAAGCTGGGGAAGATCCGCTGCTGGCGCTGGAGGCTGAAGCCCTCGGCATCCTGGAAAGCGACCGCGAAGCCAATCTGACCATGGCCCAGCTCGGCATGGAGCTGATCCGCAAGCATCAAGGCAGTCCGCAGAATATTCTCACCCACTGCAACACCGGCGCCCTGGCCACCGGTGGCTTCGGTACCGCGCTGGGGGTGATTCGTGCCGCCTATCTGGATGGCCTGGTCGAGCGCGTGTATGCCGACGAAACCCGGCCCTGGCTGCAGGGCTCGCGCCTGACCGCCTGGGAACTGGAAGGTGAGGGCGTGCCGGTCACCCTGAATGTGGATTCCGCGGCGGCGCACCTGATGAAGACCCGTGGCATCACCTGGGTCATAGTCGGCGCCGACCGCATTACCGCCAATGGCGATGTGGCCAACAAGATCGGCACCTACCAGCTGGCCGTCTGCGCCATGCACCACGGCGTGCGCTTCATGGTGGTAGCGCCCAGTTCGACCATCGACATGGGTTTGGAGGATGGCGAGGACATTCCCATCGAGGAACGCGACGGTCGCGAACTGCTGGATGTCGGCGGTCAGCGGATTGCCGCCAATGTCGATGCCTACAACCCGGTGTTCGATGTCACCCCGGCCGACCTGATTGATGTGATCGTCACCGAAAAGGGCATAGTCGAGCGGCCGGATGCGGCGAAAATGGCGCAACTGATGTGCCGAAAGCGCCTGCACTGACAGCTCGTCCGTAGCATTGCCAGGCCTGCCCACCGGGGTAGGTCTGCGGCGCCTATTGTGGTAACCTCCGGCAGTTTTCCGGACGGCCTGTAGATGGCCGTTCATTCGCGCGAATTGTTAGCTTAACTCGTTGATTTGCCGTGAGTCGCTGCTGAACAAGAGTGACAACGGCGGACTCCGGTCCCGCCCAGGATGGGTGTGACGGGGTTTCACCAGAAAAAGGAACCAGGCTTCTCATGGGCGAACTGGCCAAAGAAATCCTCCCGGTCAATATCGAAGACGAGCTGAAACAGTCCTACCTCGACTACGCGATGAGCGTAATCGTCGGTCGCGCCCTGCCGGATGCGCGTGATGGCTTGAAGCCCGTGCACCGTCGCGTGCTGTTCGCCATGAGCGAGCTGGGTAACGACTGGAACAAGGCGTACAAGAAATCTGCCCGTGTGGTCGGTGACGTCATCGGTAAGTACCACCCGCACGGCGATACGGCGGTGTACGACACCATCGTGCGCATGGCCCAGCCGTTCTCGCTGCGCTACATGCTGGTCGATGGCCAGGGCAACTTCGGTTCGGTGGACGGCGACAACGCCGCCGCCATGCGATACACCGAAGTGCGCATGGCTAAGCTGGCCCATGAGCTGCTGGCGGACCTGGACAAGGAAACCGTCGACTGGGTGCCCAACTACGACGGCACCGAGCAGATTCCGGCGGTCATGCCGACCAAGATCCCCAACCTGCTGGTCAACGGCTCGTCGGGTATCGCCGTGGGCATGGCGACCAACATCCCGCCGCACAACCTGTCCGAAGTGATCGACGGTTGCCTGGCGCTGATGGACAACGGCGAGCTCACCGTCGATGAGCTGATGCAGTACATCCCCGGCCCGGACTTCCCGACCGCGGGCATCATCAACGGCCGTGCCGGCATCATCGAGGCCTACCGCACCGGCCGTGGCCGCATCTATATGCGTGCCCGTGCCGAGATCGAGGACATCGACAAGGTCGGCGGCCGCCAGCAGATCGTCGTCACCGAGCTGCCGTACCAGCTGAACAAGGCCCGTCTGATCGAGAAGATCGCCGAGCTGGTCAAGGAGAAGAAGCTCGAAGGTATCACCGAGCTGCGCGACGAGTCCGACAAGGACGGCATGCGCGTGGTCATCGAACTGCGTCGTGGCGAAGTGCCGGAGGTGATCCTCAACAACCTCTACGCCCAGACCCAGATGCAGAGCGTGTTTGGTATCAACGTGGTGGCCCTGGTCGATGGCCAGCCGCGCACGATGAACCTCAAGGACATGCTCGAAGTATTCATCCGTCACCGCCGCGAAGTGGTGACCCGCCGTACCGTCTACGAGCTGCGCAAGGCCCGTGAGCGCGGCCATATCCTTGAAGGCCAGGCGGTTGCGCTGTCCAACATCGATCCGGTGATCGAGCTGATCAAGACCTCGCCGACCCCGGCCGACGCCAAGGAACGCCTGATCGCCGCCGCCTGGGAATCCAGTGCCGTGGAAGCCATGGTCGAGCGCGCCGGTGCTGATTCCTGTCGCCCGGACGACCTGGAGCCGCAATACGGCCTGCGCGAAGGCAAGTACTACCTGTCGCCCGAGCAGGCCCAGGCCATCCTCGAACTGCGCCTGCACCGCCTGACCGGCCTGGAGCACGAGAAGCTGCTGGCCGAATATCAGGAGATCCTTACCCAGATCGGCGAGCTGATCCGCATCCTGACCAGCGCCACGCGCCTGATGGAAGTCATCCGTGAAGAGCTGGAGAAGGTCAAGGCCGAGTTCGGCGATGCCCGTCGCACCGAGATCATGGCTTCGCAGACCGACCTGACCATCGCCGACCTGATCACCGAAGAAGAGCGCGTGGTGACCATCTCCCACGGCGGCTACGCCAAGTCCCAGCCGCTGCATGCCTACCAGGCCCAGCGTCGCGGCGGCAAAGGCAAGTCGGCCACCGGGGTGAAGGACGAGGACTACATCGAACACCTGCTGGTCGCCAACAGCCACGCCACCCTGCTGCTGTTCTCCAGCAAGGGCAAGGTCTACTGGCTGCGCACCTTCGAGATCCCGGAAGCCTCGCGCACCGCGCGCGGTCGTCCGTTGGTCAACCTGCTGCCGCTGGACGAGGGCGAGCGCATCACCGCGATGCTCCAGGTCGACCTGGAAGCCGTGCGCCAGCAAGCGCCGGAAGGTGACGACGAGGACGTGATCGAAGGCGTGCTGGTCGAGGCCGAAGAAGTCATCGAGGAAGTCGGCGACGACGAAGACGCCGATGACGACAGCGCCGACGAGCCGACCGGGACCTACGTGTTCATGGCCACCGCCAACGGCACCGTGAAGAAAACCCCGCTGGTGCAGTTCAGCAAGCCGCGCAGCTCGGGCCTGATCGCCCTGCGCCTGGAAGAGGGCGACACCCTGATCGCCGCTGCCGTGACCGACGGCGCGCGGGAAGTGATGATGTTCTCCGATGGCGGCAAGGTCATCCGCTTCAAGGAAAGCAAGGTGCGCACCATGGGCCGTACCGCCCGCGGTGTGCGCGGCATGCGCCTGCCGGAAGGCCAGCGCATCATCTCCATGCTGATCCCGGAAGCCGGCGCGCAGATCCTCACCGCCTCGGCCCGTGGTTACGGCAAGCGCACCGAGATGGCCGAGTTCCCGCGCCGCGGTCGTGGCGGCCAGGGTGTGATCGCCATGGTCATCAACGAGCGCAACGGCAACCTGATCGGCGCCATCCAGGTACAGAATGGCGAGGAAATCATGATGATTTCCGACCAGGGCACCCTGGTGCGGACCCGGGTCGACGAGCTGCGTTGCCTGGGCCGTAACACCCAGGGCGTGATCCTGATCAAGCTGGCTGCCGATGAGACCCTGGTCGGCCTGGAGCGCGTGCAGGAGCCGTCCGGTTCGGATGACGACGAGATCGAAGGCGAAGAGCTGGGTGGCGACGTGCTCGCCGAAGGCGCTGATGCCGAACCAGTGGAAGCGGCGGACGAGGGCGAGACCTCGGTAGATGCCCTAAGCGACGAAGAGTGAGAGTGACGTGAGCAAGCGAGCCCATAACTTCTGCGCCGGCCCGGCCGCGCTGCCAACCGCCGTACTGCAACGGGCCCAGGCCGAGATGCTCGACTGGAACGGCCTGGGTGTCTCCGTGATGGAGATGAGCCACCGCAGCGACGAGTACGTGGCGATCGCCGAGAAGGCCGAGCAGGACCTGCGTGACCTGCTGGCCATCCCGTCGGACTACAAGGTGCTGTTCCTGCAGGGTGGGGCCAGCCAGCAGTTCGCCGAGATCGCGCTCAACCTGCTGCCGGAAGATGGCGTCGCCGACTACATCGACACCGGTATCTGGTCGAAGAAGAGCATCGAGGAAGCCAGTCGCTACGGTAACGTCAACGTCGCCGCCAGCGCCAAGGCCTACGACTACTTCGCGATTCCTGGGCAGAACGAGTGGCAGCTGTCGAAAGACGCGGCCTACCTGCACTACGCCAGCAACGAGACCATTGGCGGCCTGCAGTTCGACTGGGTGCCGGAAGTGGGCGATACCCCGCTGGTGGTGGACATGTCCTCGGACATTCTCTCCCGCGAGATCGACGTGTCCAAGTTCGGTCTGATCTACGCCGGCGCGCAAAAGAACATCGGTCCGTCCGGTCTGGTGGTGACCATCATCCGCGAAGACCTGCTCGGCCGTGCCCGCAGCCTCTGCCCGACCATGCTCAACTACAAGGTCGCCGCCGATAACGGCTCCATGTACAACACTCCAGCGACCTATTCCTGGTACCTCTCGGGCCTGGTCTTCGAGTGGCTCAAGGAGCAGGGTGGCGTGGCGGCGATGGAGCAGCGCAACAAGGCGAAGAAGGACCTGCTGTACAAGGCAATCGACGCCAGCGACTTCTACAGTAACCCGATCGCCAAGAATGCCCGTTCGTGGATGAACGTGCCGTTCCGCCTGGCCGACGAGAAGCTGGACAAGGCCTTCCTGGCCGGCGCCGACGCCCGCGGCCTGCTCAACCTGAAAGGTCACCGTTCGGTGGGCGGCATGCGTGCCTCCATCTACAACGCCACCGGCCTGGACGCCGTCGAGGCCCTGGTGGCCTACATGGCGGAGTTCGAGAAGGAGCACGCTTGATGAGCGACGTTGATCAGCTCAAGGCGCTGCGCGTACGTATCGACAGCCTCGATGAGAAGATTCTCGAGCTGATCAGTGACCGCGCGCGCTGTGCCCAGGACGTGGCGCGGGTCAAAATGGCCTCCTTGCCGGAAGGCGAGAAGCCGGTGTTCTACCGTCCCGAGCGTGAAGCCTGGGTGCTCAAGCACATCATGGAGCTGAACAAGGGGCCTCTGGACAACGAGGAAGTGGCGCGGCTGTTCCGCGAAATCATGTCCTCCTGCCTGGCCCTCGAGCAGCCGCTGAAGATCGCCTATCTCGGCCCGGAAGGTACCTTCTCCCAGGCCGCGGCGCTCAAGCACTTCGGTCACGCGGTGATCAGCCAGCCGATGGCGGCGATCGACGAAGTGTTCCGCGAAGTGGCCGCCGGTGCGGTCAACTTCGGCGTGGTGCCGGTGGAGAACTCCACCGAGGGTGCGGTCAACCACACCCTCGACAGCTTCCTCGAGCACGACATGGTCATCTGCGGTGAGGTGGAGTTGCGCATTCACCACCACCTGTTGGTCGGTGAAACCACCAAGACCGACAAGATCACCCGCATCTATTCCCACGCCCAGTCCCTGGCGCAGTGCCGCAAGTGGCTGGACGCGCACTACCCGAACGTCGAGCGCGTTGCGGTTTCCAGTAACGCCGAAGCGGCCAAGCGGGTGAAGAGCGAGTGGAACTCGGCGGCGATCGCCGGCGATATGGCGGCCAGCCTGTATGGCCTGTCCAAACTGTTCGAGAAGATCGAGGATCGTCCGGACAACTCCACGCGCTTCCTTATCATCGGCAGCCAGGAAGTGCCGCCGACCGGCGACGACAAGACCTCGGTGATCGTCTCCATGCGCAACAAGCCGGGCGCGCTGCACGAGCTGCTGGTGCCTTTCCACACCAATGGCATCGACCTGACCCGCATCGAGACCCGCCCGTCGCGCAGCGGCAAGTGGACCTACGTGTTCTTCATCGACTTCGTCGGTCACCACCAGGACCCGCTGATCAAGGACGTGCTGGAAAAGATCAATCAGGAAGCCGTGGCGCTCAAGGTGCTGGGTTCCTACCCGAAAGCGGTTCTCTAAGGAGCCCACATGAGTTGCGATTTCCTCGCCCGCGCCGTACCGGGCGTGCAGAAACTCTCGCCCTACGTGCCGGGTAAACCGGTCGACGAGCTGGCCCGTGAGCTGAACCTCGACCCGGCCGGTATCGTCAAGCTGGCCAGCAACGAGAACCCGCTGGGCCCGTCGCCGAAGGCGCTGGAGGCCATTCGTGCCGAACTGGCCGAGCTGACCCGCTATCCCGATGGCAACGGCTTCGAACTGAAGCAGAAGCTTGCGGCGCGCTGTGGTGTGAGTGTGGCGCAGGTGACCCTGGGTAACGGCTCCAACGATATTCTCGATCTGGTTGCCCGTGCCTGGCTGGCGCCAGGCTTGAACGCGGTGTTCAGCCAGTACGCCTTTGCCGTCTACCCGATCGCCACCCAGGCAGTTGGTGCGCAGGGCAAGGCGGTGCCCGCCAAGGCCCATGGTCATGACCTGGAGGCCATGCTGGCGGCTATCGACGGCAACACCCGCGTGGTGTTCATCGCCAACCCGAACAACCCGACTGGCACCTGGTTCGGCCCGGACGCTCTGGAGTCATTCCTCGCCCGCGTACCGCAGGACGTGCTGGTGGTGCTGGACGAGGCCTATATCGAATACGCTGAGGGCGATGAACTGCCGGATGGCCTCGACTACCTGGTGCGTTACCCCAACCTGATCGTCTCGCGTACCTTCTCCAAGGCCTATGGTCTGGCGTCGCTGCGGGTCGGTTATGCGCTGTCTTCGCCGCAGGTCGCCGATGTGCTGAACCGCGTGCGTCAGCCGTTCAACGTCAACAGCCTGGCTCTGAGTGCTGCCTGCGCCGCGCTGGATGACGCCGACTACCTGGCCGAGAGTCGCCGGGTCAACGATGCCGGCATGGCTCAGTTGGAAGCGGGTTTCGCTGAGCTGGGGCTGAACTGGATTCCCTCCAAGGGCAATTTCATTGCCGTCGATTTTGCTCGCGATGCGGCGCCGATCAACCGGGCGCTGCTCCAAGAGGGCGTAATCGTGCGTCCGGTTGGTGGCTACGGCATGCCAACCTTCCTGCGCGTGTCCATCGGTACTCGGGCGGAAAACGCCCGATTCCTCGACGTGCTGGGGCAGGTGCTCGCGCGTGGCTGATGTCATGTCGATGTCATCAGCATCCGTCAAGCTCGGCCGCCTGGTGGTGGTCGGCCTGGGTCTGATCGGCGGCTCCTTTGCCAAGGGCATGCGCGAGAAAGGTCTGTTCAGCGAGGTGGTCGGGGTCGACCTGGATGCCGAGTCGCGCCGCCTGGCGGTCGAGCTGGGCGTGGTCGATCGCTGCGAAACCGAGTTGGCAGCCGCCTGTCAGGGGGCTGCAGTGATCCAGCTGGCGGTGCCTATCCTGGCCATGGAGAAGCTGCTGGCGCAGCTGGCCAAGCTCGATCTGGGCGACGCGGTGCTCACCGATGTCGGTAGCGCCAAGGGCAATGTGGTGCGCGCGGCGCGCCTGGCCTTCACTGGCGACAATCCGCGCTTCGTGCCGGGCCATCCGATTGCCGGTTCCGAGCAAAGTGGAGTTGAAGCCGCCAATGCCCAACTGTTCCGTCGTCACAAGGTGATTCTGACGCCGCAGGCATCGACCGATACCGCTGCGCTGGCACTGGTCGATGGGCTGTGGCGCGAGCTGGGTGCGGATGTCGAGCACATGAACGTGGAGCACCACGACCAAGTGTTGGCCGCTACCAGCCATCTGCCGCATCTGCTGGCCTTTACCCTGGTCGACTCGCTGGCCAAACGCAGCGAGAACTTGGAGATTTTTCGTTACGCCGCTGGCGGTTTTCGCGATTTCACGCGGATCGCCGGCAGTGATCCGGTGATGTGGCACGACATCTTCCTTGCCAATCGCGAGGCGGTGCTGCGTACCCTGGACGCATTTCGCGACGACCTTGACGCTTTGCGCGGCGCGGTCGACGCAGGGGACGGGCATCAGTTGCTAGGCGTGTTCACCCGCGCCCGCTTTGCCCGCGAGCATTTCAGTAAAATCCTGGCCCGCAGGGCCTATGTGGACGCCATGCACTCGAACGACCTGATCTACCTCGCCAATCCTGGTGGCTCGCTTTCCGGCCGCATCCGCGTACCGGGCGACAAGTCCATCTCGCACCGCTCGATCATGCTCGGCTCGCTGGCCGAAGGCACCACCGAAGTGGAAGGTTTCCTCGAAGGTGAAGACGCCCTGGCGACCCTGCAGGCCTTCCGCGACATGGGTGTGGTCATCGAAGGCCCGCACCATGGCAAGGTGACCGTGCATGGTGTCGGCCTGCACGGCCTAAAGCCGCCACCCGGCCCGCTGTACCTGGGCAACTCGGGCACCTCGATGCGCCTGCTCTCCGGGCTGCTGGCTGCGCAGCCGTTCGATACCGTGCTGACTGGCGACGCCTCGCTGTCCAAGCGTCCGATGAACCGCGTGGCCAAGCCGCTGCGCGAGATGGGGGCGGTGATCGAGACGGCTGCCGAAGGCCGTCCGCCGATGCACATCAAAGGCGGTCAGCGTCTGACCGGCATGAGCTACGAAATGCCAATGGCCAGCGCCCAGGTCAAGTCCTGCCTGCTGCTGGCTGGTCTGTATGCCGCCGGTGAGACCGCCGTGACTGAGCCTGCGCCGACCCGCGATCATACCGAGCGCATGCTGCGCGGCTTCGGCTATCCGGTGGCGGTCGACGGCAATGTTGCTACCGTCGAGTCCGGGCACAAACTCACGGCTACTCATATCGAGGTGCCGGCGGATATTTCCTCCGCGGCCTTCTTCCTGGTGGCGGCGAGCATCGCTGAAGGTTCCGAACTGGTGCTGGAGCACGTTGGTATCAACCCGACCCGTACCGGGGTGATCGATATCCTCAAGCTGATGGGCGCCGACCTGACCCTGGAAAACCAGCGCGAAGTGGGCGGTGAACCGGTCGCTGATATCCGCGTGCGTGCCGCCAAGCTCAAGGGTATCGATATCCCGGAAGATTTGGTGCCGCTGGCTATCGACGAGTTCCCGGTGTTGTTCGTTGCTGCCGCCTGTGCCGAAGGGCGTACCGTACTCCGCGGCGCCGAAGAGCTGCGGGTCAAGGAATCCGACCGCATCCAGGTCATGGCCGACGGTCTGATCGCTTTGGGTGTCAAGGCTGAGCCGACCCCGGACGGCATCATCATCGAGGGTGGCCCGATTGGCGGTGGCGAGGTGTGGAGCCATGGCGACCACCGTATCGCCATGTCCTTCAGCGTCGCCTCGCTGCGCGCCACGGCGCCGATCCGTATCCACGATTGCGCCAACGTCGCTACCTCCTTCCCCAACTTCCTCGGTCTGGCTGCGCAGACCGGTATCCGCGTCGCCGAGGAGAAGCAGGCATGACCGCTGTCGTCATCACCATCGACGGACCGAGCGGTTCCGGCAAGGGCACCATTGCCGGTCTGCTGGCCGCCAAGCTGGGCTGGAACCTGCTGGACTCCGGTGCCCTGTATCGCCTGTTGGCCTTCGCCGCCGGCAATCACGGTATCGACCTGACCAACGAGGAAGCGCTGAAAACCCTGGCTGCCCATCTGGACGTACAGTTCATTGGTAAGCGCATCATTCTCGAAGGGGACGAGGTCACCGACGATATCCGCAACGAACAGGTCGGCGCCGGTGCTTCCATGGTTGCTTCCCTGCCGGCGGTGCGCGAAGCCCTGTTGCAGCGTCAGCGGGCTTTCCGTGAAGCACCTGGCCTGGTTGCCGATGGTCGCGACATGGGCACCGTGGTGTTCCCCGAGGCGCCATTGAAGGTCTACCTGACCGCCAGTGCCGAGGAGCGCGCCCGTCGCCGCTATCTGCAGTTGAAAGACAAGGTCGAAGGTGTTAGCCTGCCGAGTCTCCTAGACGAGATTCGAGCGCGCGATGAGCGCGACATGCAACGCGCAGTGGCTCCGCTGAAGCCGGCACCCGATGCCATCCAGCTGGATTCCACCGAGTTGTCCATCGAACAAGTCATGGAAAGGATTCTCAGCGAGGTCGCCAGTCGCGATCTCGCTGGGTAGTAAAAGACCGCACTTCCGCGGTCGACAAGGAGGCATGCAGGAGACCAGTCAACGTCCTGCAGGCCTCTTTTTACATCACGAACCCACATTGTCTGGAGTGTGGTTTGGGCAGATTCCCTGCCCTTGATCAACAGGAATCAACATGAGCGAAAGCTTTGCAGAACTATTTGAAGAAAGCCTAAAGACCCTCAATCTTCAGGCTGGCGCGATCATCACCGCGATCATCGTCGATATCGACTATCAAGCTGGCTGGGTAACTGTCCACGCTGGTCTGAAATCCGAAGGCCTGATCCCGCTTGAGCAGTTCTACAACGATGCTGGCGAACTGGCCATCAACGTAGGTGATGAAGTACACGTAGCGCTGGACGCGGTTGAAGATGGCTTTGGTGAAACCAAGCTGTCCCGCGAAAAAGCCAAGCGTGCCGAGTGCTGGATCGTTCTGGAAGCAGCTTTCGCCGCTGAAGAAGTGGTCAAGGGCGTTATCAACGGTAAGGTTAAAGGCGGCTTCACTGTCGACGTTAACGGCATCCGTGCGTTCCTGCCGGGCTCCCTGGTCGATGTCCGTCCGGTGCGTGATACCACTCACCTGGAAGGCAAAGAGCTCGAGTTCAAGGTCATCAAGCTGGACCAGAAGCGCAACAACGTTGTCGTTTCCCGTCGCAGCGTCCTGGAAGCGGAAAACAGTGCCGAGCGCGAAGCTCTGCTGGAATCCCTGCAGGAAGGCCAGCAGGTCAAAGGTATCGTCAAGAACCTCACCGACTACGGTGCGTTCGTTGACCTGGGCGGCGTCGATGGTCTGCTGCACATCACCGACATGGCCTGGAAGCGTATCAAGCACCCGTCCGAGATCGTCAACGTTGGCGACGAGATCGACGTCAAGATCCTCAAGTACGATCGCGAGCGCAACCGCGTCTCCCTGGGCCTGAAGCAACTGGGCGAAGACCCATGGGTTGCCATCAAGGCGCGTTACCCAGAGGGTACCCGTGTTACCGCCAAGGTCACCAACCTGACCGACTACGGCTGCTTCGCTGAGCTGGAAGAAGGCGTTGAAGGCCTGGTGCACGTGTCCGAGATGGATTGGACCAACAAGAACATCCACCCGTCCAAAGTCGTTAACGTCGGCGACGAAGTGGAAGTTCAGGTTCTCGACATCGACGAAGAGCGTCGTCGTATCTCCCTGGGCATCAAGCAGTGCAAGTCGAACCCATGGGAAGACTTCT
Source organism: Aquipseudomonas guryensis (assembly GCF_014164785.1). Classification (GTDB taxonomy): domain Bacteria; phylum Pseudomonadota; class Gammaproteobacteria; order Pseudomonadales; family Pseudomonadaceae; genus Aquipseudomonas; species Aquipseudomonas guryensis. Next base: position 91,886 of record NZ_JACJFN010000002.1, read on the forward strand.
CTGGCCAGTTCAACAAGGGCGACAAGATCTCCGGCACCATCAAGTCGATCACCGATTTCGGTATCTTCATTGGTCTGGACGGCGGCATCGACGGTCTGGTTCACCTGTCCGATATCTCCTGGAACGAAGTGGGCGAAGAAGCCGTACGCCGTTTCAAGAAGGGCGACGAGCTGGAAACTGTCATCCTCTCTGTTGATCCGGAGCGCGAGCGCATCTCCCTGGGCATCAAGCAGCTGGAAGATGATCCGTTCTCCAACTACGCCTCGATCAACGAGAAGGGCACCATCGTTCGTGGCACCGTGAAAGAAGTTGACGCCAAAGGCGCCATCATCGATCTGGGCAACGATATCGAAGCGACCCTGAAAGCCTCCGAAATCAGCCGTGACCGCGTTGAAGACGCCCGTAACGTGCTGAAAGAAGGCGACGAAGTCGAAGCCAAGATCATCAGTATCGACCGCAAGAGCCGCGTAATCAGCCTGTCTATCAAGTCCAAAGACGTCGAAGACGAAAAGGACGCGATGAAAGAGCTGCGTACCAAGCAAGAAGTTGAAAGCACCGGTCCGACCACCATTGGTGATCTGATCCGCGCGCAGATGAACCAGAACTAAGTTCAGGTTGATCAGAAAAAGGGCGACTTCGGTCGCCCTTTTTTGTGCCTGTGGTTTTATCGCTGATGGCGCGCGGCGGTGGGCTTGGGGCTAGGGCGGTGAATTGCTCGTCTTGCCTGCTTATGGTGCGCACTGAATCCTGCCGGTGAGTCACGATTTTGCGCTAACACCTTGTTTTATAGGCTGTTCAAAAGCTGATCAGCATGCTAAAACCTTCCTATCTAGTGATCTAGCCGCTTGAAAAAGAAGGGAAAACCATGACCAAGTCGGAGTTGATCGATCGCATTGTCACCCACCAGGGGTTGCTGTCCTCCAAGGATGTCGAGCTGGCGATCAAGACCATGCTGGAGCAGATGTCGCAGGCGTTGGCCACCGGGGATCGCATTGAGATCCGTGGATTTGGCAGCTTTTCCCTGCACTATCGCGCGCCGCGTGTCGGTCGCAATCCGAAAACCGGTGAGTCGGTACGCCTGGATGGCAAGTTCGTGCCGCACTTCAAGCCGGGTAAGGAACTGCGTGATCGGGTCAACGAAGATGAGTGATCTTCTCCTGCGGGAAGTCCGAGCATGCTGACGGGCTTCAAGCGTTTCTTGCTGGCGCTGGGATTGCTGCTGGTCGGTCTGGCGGTGCTGGTATTTATCTTGGAGAACCGTCAGGCAAGCCATCTGGTATTCCTCGGCTGGTTGACGCCCGCGTTGCCGGTTTCAGTGCTGATGTCACTGGCTTTTATCGTGGGTGCGGTGTTTTCCCTTCTGCTTAACCTCTGGCTCCTGGGCCGCTTGCGTGCGCGTATTGCACGTCAGCAACGAGAGTTGCTCTCGTTGCGCAAGGAGCGTGAAGTCCAGTCCGCTCCATAACTGGAGCGATGTGGAGCGGCGTTGCCTATGGTAGGCGCCTTCCTGGTCTGATTTCCGTGGCTACCGCTGCGACCCGCGTTATGGTTTCTCCCGACTTGTTTATTTGTTGCCTGATGGGGCTATTTGCACATGCGTATTTTGGTGACCGGAGCCACTGGTTTTGTTGGGCGTGCTCTCTGCGAGCGCCTGCAAGCTGTTCCAGGGGCGCGGGTGGTAGCGGGCTTGCGTGATGCCGGCAGCCTTCCAGCTGCGACCAATGTTGATCGGCTGATACTGGGCGATTTGGCGACGGATGCTATCGATGCTGCAGCATTGCAGGGTATTGACGTGGTTGTGCACTGCGCAGCGCGTGTGCATGTGATGCAGGAGCGCAGTGATGACCCGCTGGCGGATTTTCGCCGCGTCAATCTGCAAGGCACCCTCAAGTTGGCGCAGGCCGCGGCTCAGGCGGGGGTGAAGCGGTTCATTTTCCTCAGCACGATCAAGGTCAATGGCGAGCAGACTGTACCTGGTTCCAGTTTCACGGCAGATGATTGCCCTGCACCCACCGATCCTTATGCAGTTTCCAAGTTTGAAGCGGAGCAGGCTCTGCTGCAGTTGGCGGCAGAGGGGGCTATGGAAGTGGTGATTATTCGGCCGCCTCTGGTGTATGGGCCGGGGGTAAAGGCCAATTTCCTCAGCATGATGCGCTGGTTAAGCAAAGGTCTGCCGCTACCGCTGGGGGCGATCCATAACCGGCGCAGCCTGGTTGGTTTGCCGAACCTGGTGGATTTGCTGGTGTGCTGCCTGGATCACCCGGCGGCGACCAACCAGGTTTTCCTGGTCAGTGATGGTGAGTCCCTTTCTACCACCGAGTTGCTGCGCAAGCTTGCGTCCGCTCTGCAGCGACCTGCGCGTCTGCTGCCGGTGCCACAAGGCTGGTTGCAGGCTGGCGCTGGATTGCTGGGGCGGCGCAGCGTGGGGCAGCGTCTGTGCGGTTCGTTGAGTGTCGATATCGGCAAGAATCGTCAGCTCCTGGGTTGGTCGCCACCGTTTTCCAGTGATCAGCTCTTGCGCCAGACGGCCTTGGATTTCCTCGGGCAGGATGCACGATGATGGCGTTAGGTTTCCTGCTGCTGGTGTTCCTGGCGTCTCTGCTGATGACTTGGCTGCTGCGCCGTTATGCCTTGCTGCGCAATGTCCTGGATATCCCTAATCAGCGCAGTTCGCATACCTTGCCGACTCCGCGCGGGGGCGGCTTGGCCATCGTCCTGGGCGTCAGCCTGGCTTTGCCTGGGTTGTTCCTGTGGGAAGACCTGGCCGCGCAGCATTTGTGGGCGTTGTGGGGTGCGGGGGGGCTGGTTGCCCTTGTCGGTTTCATCGACGATCACCGTCCGCTTGCGGCGCGTTGGCGTCTTGTTGCGCATTTTGCTGCGGCAATCTGGGGAGTTGTTTGGCTGGGTGGGGCGCCGGACTTGGAGATTTTCGGGGGCAGAGTCAATCTGGGGTGGGTAGGTGCCGCGCTGGCGGTGTTCTACCTAGTCTGGATGCTCAATTTGTACAACTTCATGGATGGCATAGATGGTATCGCCGGCGTTGAGGCGGTTACTGTCGGTCTGGCGGGTGCGCTGCTGTACGCCTTGTCCGGACATCTAGATGCCATGCTCCTGCCGGCGTTGCTTGCTGCGGCGAGTGCGGGGTTCCTGTTCTGGAACTTCCCGCCCGCGCGTATTTTCATGGGCGATGCGGGGAGTGGTTATCTGGGCCTGATTCTCGGGTTGCTGTCGCTGCAGGCGGCCTGGGTCGAGCCGCGCTTGTTCTGGGCTTGGCTGATCCTGCTGGGCGTCTTCATCGTCGATGCTACGCTGACCTTGGGGCGTCGTCTTTGTCGCGGTGAAAAGGTCTACCAGGCGCACCGCAGTCATGCCTATCAGGTGGCCTCGCGTCATTACGGTCGCCACTTGCCCGTGACCGTGGCGATTGCGCTCATCAATCTATTCTGGCTGCTGCCCATTGCCTGCTGGGTGGCGCTGGGTGGTGAGGGGCTGGTTGGTATCTTGCTGGCGTATGTTCCGCTGGTTGGGTTGGCAGTGCGATTCAAGGCGGGCATTGCAGACTAAGACCTCAGTTGAGTGACTAGGCGAGATGCGCCCATGTGCGGCGGCGCACAAAATGCTGAGGTCATGATTTGACGGGGCGCTGGCAGCAACTAGCTTGAGTGCGTGGCTGGATGTGCCACGCCACATGTCGACACGGAGAGTTGTCATGCTTAGAAAGAGTCTGTCTGTACTGCTGTTTTCCTGCCTTACCAGTCTGTCCGTCGGAGTATTCGCGGCAGAACCCGCCAAAAGCGAAGCTGCTCCTGTTACTGCCAGCCAGGCCCCGGTTACTGCCGAAGTGCAGGTGGTCAACCTGAACACCGCTGACGCCGCCGCTCTTGAAAATGGCCTGATCGGTATTGGCAAGGTGAAGGCCCAAGCGATTGTCGATCATCGTACAGCCAACGGGCCGTTTGCTTCGGTCGATGAGTTGCTTGAAGTGAAAGGCATAGGTGCTGCAACTCTGGAAAAGAACCGCGACAAGTTGAGCATTAACTGACGCGTCGTAGCGCGGCGTAGTAAAGACCGGCCTTTGGCCGGTCTTCTTGTTTCTGGGGCTTGCTGCAGTTTTTATAGAATCTAGGGACAATAAAAAAGCCCCAGGTTTTCACCTGGGGCTTTTGCATTTGGCTCCGCGACCTAGGCTCGACAGCGCATCTGAACGCGCTTCAGTGCGGCCCAGAAGGGGTGAGCGAAGCGAATAGCCTGGGACACAGTCCCTGGTGAGAGTCCGGTAAGCAATAAAAAAGCCCCAGGTTGTCACCTGAGGCTTTTGCATTTGGCTCCGCGACCTGGACTCGAACCAGGGACCCAATGATTAACAGTCATTTGCTCTACCGACTGAGCTATCGCGGAACAGCGGTGCGTATCCTACTGATTAAAAAGGGGAAGTCAACACCCTGTGGGGACTTCCCGGCTTCTATCAGAGGACCTGGACGATGGCCTTGGTGACGGCATCCAGGTTGCTGCGGTTGAGTGCCGCGACGCAGATGCGGCCGGTGCCGACGGCGTAGATGGCGAACTCGTTCTTCAGGCGTTCCACCTGCTCGGCGGTCAGGCCGGAGTAGGAGAACATGCCGCGCTGGCGGGCGACGAAGCTGAAGTCGCGCTTGGCGCCCTGGGCGGCCAGTTGCTCGACCATGGCCAAGCGCATGTCGCGAATGCGCTGGCGCATCTCGCCCAGTTCTTCTTCCCACAGGGTGCGCAGCTCGGGGCTGTTGAGCACATTGGCGACCACGGTGGCGCCGTGGGTCGGTGGGTTGGAGTAGTTGGTGCGGATCACGCGCTTGGCTTGCGACAGCACGCGGCCGGCTTCTTCCTTGGAGGCGGTGACGATGGACAGGGCGCCGACGCGCTCGCCGTACAGCGAGAAGGACTTGGAGAAGGAGCTGGAGACGAAGAACGGCAGGCCGGACTCGGCGAACAGGCGCACGGCGAAGGCGTCCTGGTCGATGCCCTCGCCGAAGCCCTGGTAGGCGATATCGAGGAAGGGCACATGCTCGCGCTCGCGCAGCACTTCCAGCACGGCTTTCCAGTCATCCAGCGATAGGTCGACGCCGGTCGGGTTGTGGCAGCAGGCGTGCAGCACGACCACCGAGCGGGCTGGCAGGTTTTGCAGGTCTTCCAGCAGACCGGCACGGTTCACGCCGTTGGTCGCGGCATCGTAGTAGCGGTAGTTCTGTACCGGGAACCCAGCGGATTCGAACAGTGCGCGGTGGTTCTCCCAGCTTGGGTCGCTGATGGCGACCACGGCGTTGGGCAGTAGGCGCTTGAGGAAGTCGGCGCCGGTTTTCAGGGCGCCGGTCCCGCCGACGGCCTGGGTGGTGACCACGCGGCCTTCGGCCAGCAGGGCGGAATCGGCACCGAACAGCAGCTTCTGCACGGCGCTGTCATAGGCGGCGATGCCTTCGATCGGCAGATAGCCGCGCGGGGCGTGGGCTTCGATGCGGGCTTTTTCGGCCTCGGCAACGGCACGCAGGAGGGGAATTCGGCCTTCCTCGGTAAAATAGACGCCTACGCCAAGGTTGACCTTGTGGCTACGGGTGTCGGCGTTGAAGGCTTCGTTCAGGCCCAGGATCGGATCGCGCGGCGCCATTTCGACGGCAGAGAACAGACTCATGATGCGGCAGCTCGGAGGGAAGTAAGTGGGGAGTCGGCAATGCCCTGATGTAATAGAGGCTAGGGCTTGCATAAACGGGCCGCTATTATAGCGACCCAGGGTGTGCGCGGCGACAGCGTCGGCACGCTTTCACGCTAGCTATGACGCCCGCCGTTGCGCCGCGTCACAGTAGTTCGTCGAGGTCTGTTCATGTCGCAGTTTCAGCTCGTCACTCGCTTCCAGCCGGCCGGCGACCAGCCGGAGGCCATTCGCCAGCTGGTCGAAGGGCTTGAGGCAGGTCTGTCGCACCAGACCCTGCTCGGCGTGACCGGCTCGGGCAAGACCTTCAGCATCGCCAACGTGATCGCGCAGATCCAGCGCCCGACCCTGGTGTTGGCGCCGAACAAGACCCTGGCCGCGCAGCTGTATGGCGAGTTCAAGAGCTTCTTCCCGAACAACGCGGTGGAGTATTTCGTCTCCTATTACGACTACTACCAGCCCGAAGCCTACGTTCCTTCGTCCGATACCTTTATCGAGAAGGATGCTTCGATCAACGACCACATCGAGCAGATGCGCCTCTCGGCGACCAAGGCGCTGCTCGAGCGGCCCGACGCGATCATCGTCACCACCGTGTCGTGCATCTACGGTCTGGGTAGCCCCGAGAGCTACCTGAAGATGGTGTTGCACGTCGACCGTGGCGACAAGCTGGACCAGCGCGCGCTGCTGCGCCGCCTGGCCGACCTGCAGTACACCCGCAACGACATGGACTTCGCCCGCGCCACCTTCCGCGTACGCGGCGATGTGATCGATATCTTCCCGGCCGAATCCGATCTGGAAGCCATTCGCATCGAGCTGTTCGACGACGAGGTGGAAAGCATCTCGGCCTTCGACCCGCTGACCGGCGAGGTGATCCGCAAGCTGCCGCGCTTCACCTTCTACCCCAAGAGCCACTACGTCACCCCGCGCGAGGTGCTGCTGGAGGCGGTGGAGAAGATCAAGGTCGAACTGGCCGAGCGCCTGGAATATTTGCGTGCCAACAACAAGCTGGTGGAGGCGCAGCGTCTGGAGCAGCGCACCCGTTTTGACCTGGAGATGATCCTCGAACTGGGCTACTGCAACGGCATCGAGAACTACTCGCGCTACCTCTCCGGGCGCGGCCCGGGCGAGCCGCCGCCGACCCTGTATGACTACCTGCCGGACCAGGCGCTGCTGGTGATCGACGAGTCCCACGTGTCGGTGCCGCAGGTCGGCGCCATGTACAAGGGCGACCGTTCGCGCAAGGAAACCCTGGTCGAGTACGGCTTCCGCCTGCCCTCGGCGCTGGATAACCGACCCATGCGTTTCGAGGAGTGGGAGGCGGCCAGTCCGCAGACCATCTTTGTTTCTGCCACGCCGGGGCCTTACGAGGGTGAACATGCCGGACGGGTGGTCGAGCAGGTGGTGCGCCCCACCGGCCTGGTCGACCCACAGATCGAGGTGCGCCCGGCGCGCACCCAGGTCGACGACCTGCTCTCGGAAATCACCAAGCGCGTGGCGGTCGAGGAGCGGGTGCTGGTCACCACCCTGACCAAACGCATGGCCGAGGATCTCACCGATTATCTGGCCGACCACGGGGTCAAGGTGCGCTACCTGCACTCGGACATCGACACGGTGGAGCGCGTGGAGATCATCCGCGACCTGCGTACCGGGGCCTTCGACGTGCTGGTGGGGATCAACCTGCTGCGCGAAGGCCTGGACATGCCCGAGGTTTCGCTGGTGGCGATTCTCGATGCGGACAAGGAAGGCTTCCTGCGCTCCGAGCGCTCGCTGATCCAGACCATCGGTCGCGCCGCGCGCAACCTCAATGGCCGGGCGATCCTGTATGCCGACCGCATGACCGGCTCGATGGAGCGTGCCATCGGCGAGACCGAGCGGCGGCGCAACAAGCAGATCGCCTTCAACGAAGCCAACGGCATCGTGCCCAAGGGTGTGAAGAAGGACATCCAGGACATCCTCGAAGGCGCCACCGTGCCCGGCTCGCGCAGCAACAAGCGCAAGGGCATGGCCAAGGCGGCCGAGGAGAGTGCGCGCTACGAGGCCGAACTGCGCTCACCGAGCGAAATCACCAAGCGCATTCGTCAGCTGGAAGAGAAGATGTACCAGCTGGCCCGCGACCTGGAGTTCGAAGCCGCGGCGCAGCTGCGCGACGAGGTGCAGAAGCTGCGTGATCGCCTGTTGCAGGTGTAGCCCGGATGCAATTCGGGAGCGGGTTCCCGGATTGCATCCGGGCTACAGGCGTGTGTGGTCAGCGTCGTCCCAGAATGATCAGCGACACCCCGGTCAGGGTCGCCAGGCAGGCCAGGCCGGCGGTGAGGCTGAGCTGTTCGCCGAGGATCAGGTAACCGAGCAGCAGGGCCACCACCGGGTTGACGAAGGCGAAGGTCGACACCAGGCTCGGCCGCACTTCGCGCAGCAGCCAGAAATATGCTGGGTACACGCCTAGGCTGACCGGCAGCACCAGATAAGCTAGCCACAGCCAACCACTGCCACTTAGCTGGTCGAGGCGCAGCGCCTGCCAGTCGCCGTCGAGCAGGCCCAGGCCTGCGAGAATCAGCGCGCCGATCAGCATCTGCAGGCTCAGCCCCAGCCAACTGGAGTGGAATGGCGGGCGCTGCCGCATCCACCAGGCGCCGATGGCCCAGAGCAGGGTAGCGAGCAGCGTCAGACCGCCGGAAAACCATTGCAGCGGGCCCGTCTCGGTACCCAGGCCATTGCCCATCAGCAACACGATGCCGCCGCTGGCCAGGGCCAGACCCAGCAGCGCCCAGAATGGCGGTCGTTCGCCGAGCAGCCACTCCAGCGCCACGCTCCACAGCGGCAGGCTGGTGTAGAGCATTGCCAGCAGGCCGGTGGGCAGGTGCTGGTTGGCGTAGATCAGTGCGCCCTGGCCGAAGGCGATCAGCAGCAGGCCGCCGATCAGGGCGCTGCCCCAGTTACCCGGCTGCATCTGCGTTGCACCACGGCTCAGTGCCCAGAGCAGGGCGAGTATGCCGGCGCAGAGGAAACGCAGGGTGCCGATGACGAAGGGCGGCAGCTCGCGCAGGAGGAAGTGGTTGGCCAGGTAGGTGGTGCCCCAGCCGATATAAATGACCAGAAAAGCGCTGATCAACAGCAGCGAGCGCGAGCGGGTGGTGGAGGCGAGCATTGCGGAACCTTGAGCGTCGACACGCCGCTTGTGGTGGCTTGTCGGTTTGTCAGTGGGCAGCGCCGCCGGTGGTGCCCGGTGGCAGTGCGCGAGTCAGGAGTACGGCGATCATGCTGATGCCGAGTGCCAGACCGACGAAATGGAAGGCGTCATTGTAGGCCATGATGCTGGCCTGCTGGTGGGCGATTTCGCTCAGTTTGGCCAGTGCTGCCTGCTCGCTGCCGAGCTTCTCGGTGAGCAGGGCGAGGCGCTCGCTCACCTGCGGGTTGCTCGGTACCAGCGACTCGCGCAGGTAGTCGAAATAGGTCTTGGCGCGGCTGTCGAGCAGTGTGGCGAGCAGGGCGATGCCGATGGCGCCACCGAGGTTGCGCAGGATGTTGAACAGGCTGGAGGCCGAGCCGGCATCCTGGGCTTGGATATAGGCGGTGGCGATCAACGAGATGGTGACCATGATCATCGGCTGGCCTAGGGCGCGGATGATCTGGATATGGTTGAACTGTTCGCCGGCAAAGTCCGGGTTGAGTACCCCGGAAGCGAAGCTGGAAAAACCGAACAGGCCGAATCCCAGGGCGCACAGCAGTTTGGGCGGAACCACCTTCATCAGCAGCGGCACCAGCGGGATGATCAGCAACTGCGGCAGGCCCATCCACATGATCACTTCGCCAATCTGCAGGGCGCTGTAATTCTGGATCTGTGCCAGGTACAGCGGCAGCAGGTAGATCGAACCGTACAGGCCCAGGCCCATGCCCAGGCTGGCGATGCTGGTCAGGCCGAAGTTGCGCTCGCGCAGGATGCGCAGGTTGATCAGCGGATTGTCGCGGGAAAACTGCAGGATGACGAACAGGCACAGGCTGATCACGGCAATCGAACCGAGGCCGACGATCAGGTTGGACTCCAGCCAGTCCTTGCGGTGGCCTTCCTCGAGGAACACCTGCAGGCAGCCCAGGCCCAGGCCCAGGGTGACAATGCCGCCGTAGTCGGTGCTTTTCAGCAGCTCCCAATGTGGTGCCTTCTTCTCCAGGCCGTACATCAGCCCGGCGATCATCAGCAGGCCCGGCGGGATGTTGATATAGAAGATGTATTCCCAGCCCCAGTTTTCCGTCAGCCAGCCGCCCAGGGTCGGGCCGATAGAGGGGGCGAAGGTGGCGGTGATGGCGAACAGCGCCATGCCCTTGGCGCGGTGATGTTCCGGGAGCTTGATCAGGGTCAGGGTGAAGGCCAGCGGGATCAGTGCGCCGCCGGTGAAGCCCTGCAGGGCGCGAAACACGATCATGCTCTCCAGGTTCCAGGCCATCGAGCAGAGCAGGGACGAGGCGAGAAAACCCAGCGACACCCACACCGCCAGGCGCCGCGCCGAGAGCAGCTGCACCAGCCAGGCGGTGAGCGGGATCATGATGATTTCCGCGACCAGGTAGGAGGTGGAAATCCACGAGCCTTCCTCCAGGGTGGCGGATAGCGCGCCCTGGATATCCTTCAGCGAGGAGTTGGTGATCTGGATATCCAGCACCGCCATGAAGGCGCCGAGCATGGCGCTCATCACCGCAATCCAGTCGCGCCGGCTGGGTTCGCCGACGGGGCGGATCAGTTCATCAGCCGCCATGGCGTTGGTCGCCGCGGATGTCGACCTTGACCTCGACCGACATGCCCGGACGGATCTTGCCCTGCAGCGGGTTGTCCGCAGCAAAGGTCAGCTTCACCGGGATGCGCTGCACCACCTTGGTGAAGTTGCCGGTGGCGTTGTCCGGCGGCAGCAGGCTGAACTGCGCGCCGGAGGCGGCGAACAGGCTGTCGATGCGGGCTTCGATCGGCGTGTCGGGGTAGGCGTCGAAGGTCAGTTCGGCTGTTTGCCCGGGCTGCATGCGGCCGATCTGGGTTTCCTTGAAGTTGGCCTGCACCCAGATGTCGTCGTTCGGCACGATCGACAGCAGGTAGGCGCCGGCCTGCACCACCTGGCCGTTGCGCGCCGAGCGCTGGCCGACGATGCCGCCGATGGGGGCGTGGATCTGCGTGCGGGCCAGGTTCAGCTCGGCCTGGGCGATGTCGGCACGGGCGTTGGCGATCTGCGCCTCGAGGCGCTTGACCTCGGCGCTCAGGGCGTCGACCTGCTGGCGCTGGGCGCTCAGGTCCGCCTCGGCCTTGGCGACCTGGGACAGGGCGACGCGGCTGTCGGCGGCCAGGGTGGTGACCCGCTCCTCGGAGACATAGCCGGGCTTGCGCAGGGTCTGGGCGCGCGACAGGTCGATCTGCGTGCGGCTCAAAGTGGCCTGGCTGGCGCCGACATCGGCGCGGCTGGCGGCGATCAGGCTGGCCTGCTGGGTCAGGCGGCTTTGCGCCTGGGTCAGCTCGGCCTCGCGGGTGGCCAGGGCGGCGCGGGCGCGGTCGAGGGCCAGCTGGAAGTCGGCACTTTCCAGGGTGGCCAGCAGCTGACCCTGTTCCACGTGCTGGTTGTCCTGCACCAGTACCTGCTCGATGCGCGCGCCGAGCTGGCTGGACACGCGGGTGATCTCGCCCTGCACATAGGCGTTGTCGGTGCTCTCGTGGAGGCGCCCGACCAGCAGCCAGTGGCCGAGCAGGGCCAGGACGATCAGGGCGACGAGGGCGAGGAACACGGACAGGCGGCGTTGCAGTTTTGCGGGCATGGCGGGGCTCAAACGGCTGGCGTAAGTGTAAGCAAATCTAACAGTGTTGCCCCCAGTGTTATAGCCGCTAGAATCGGCATGCTTTGTTGCTTATGGGGAACAATAATGGGCCTCGATGATGCCTTGATCTTCACCCGCGTGGTGGAATGCCACAGCTTCACCCAGGCGGCGCAGAGCCTGGGCATGCAGAAGTCCACGGTCAGCCGGCGCATCGCCCTGCTCGAAGAGCGCCTCGGTGTGCGCCTGCTCAATCGCACCACGCGCAAGCTGCGCCTGACTGAAGTGGGGCAGGCCTACTACGAGCGTTGCCGGCAGATCATGCTCGACTTCGCCGAGGCCGAGCAGGCGGTGATGCAGCTGCAGCAGGAACCGTCCGGGCTGCTGCGGATCACCGCGCCCATCGAGTTTGGCCAGCTGTTCCTTGGTGGCGTACTGGGGCAGTTCATGCGCCAGTACCCGCAGATCAGCGCGGAAGTGGAGCTGACTTCGCGCGATGTCGACCCGGTAGAGGAGGGCGTCGATATCGCCATCCAGGTCGGCCAGCCGCATGACTCCACCCTGATTGCGCGCAAGCTGTTCGAGAGTGGTCGGCGCCTGTGCGCCAGCCCGGATTATCTGGCGCAGCACGGTACGCCGCAAAGCATCGATGAGCTGAGTGGGCATCGGGCCATCCTCTTGCCGCAGGATTCGCCACGCTACTGGCCGCTGCTGGGTGAGCACATTGCCTGTCAGCGCGTGCTGTCGTGCAACAACATCACCTTGGCTCGCGAAGCCGCCGTGGCGGGTGCCGGGATTGCCGGCTTGCCGCTGATGATCTCCGAGGAGGCGGTGCAGAGTGGTCGTCTCATCGAACTGTTGCCGGATGCCCGCTTGCCGGTTGGTGAGCTGTATGCGGTCTATCCTTCGCGCCGCTTTCAGGCGATGAAGGTCAAGACCTTCCTCGATTTCCTTATGGCCAGCTTGCCGCGTAGCAGTCTGCTGGAGCCGCCAGGGGCCGGCCTGCTAACATCGCACCCCTGATTAACAGGCCGTTGAAAACTACCTGCGTTGCCGATGCGTCGTTAAAAACAGGCTCAGAATGCTCATTTACAACTCGTAAACTGCGCTTCTTCGCCTGTTTTTGCCTAGCCTCGGCTGCCTCGCCTACGTTTTCAACGGCCTGTTAGGTTCTTTCGTTTCGCTTTTTTGTTCGAGGCCCGCCATGACCAAAGTCCGCACCCGTATTGCGCCGTCGCCCACTGGTGACCCGCACGTCGGTACCGCCTACATCGCCCTGTTCAACCTGTGCTTCGCCCGTCAGCACGGCGGCGAGTTCATTCTGCGCATCGAGGATACCGACCAGCTGCGTTCGACCCGCGAGTCCGAACAGCAGATATTCGATGCCTTGCGCTGGCTGGGCATCGAGTGGAACGAAGGCCCGGATGTCGGCGGCCCGCACGGCCCGTACCGGCAGAGCGAGCGCGGCGCGATCTACAAGAAGTACTCTGATGAACTGGTCGCCAAGGGCCACGCCTTCCCGTGCTTCTGCTCCGCCGAGCGCCTGGACCAGGTGCGCGCCGAGCAGATGGCGAAGAAGGAAACCCCGCGCTACGACGGTCACTGCATCCACATCGCCCCCGACGTTGCGCAGCAGCGCATCGCCGCGGGCGAATCGCATGTGGTGCGTATGAAGGTGCCGAGCGAGGGCGTCTGCGTGGTGCCGGATATGCTGCGTGGCGACGTGGAGATCCCATGGGATCGCATGGACATGCAGGTGCTGATGAAGGCCGATGGCCTGCCCACCTACTTCCTGGCCAACGTGGTCGACGATCACCTGATGGAAATCACCCACGTCCTGCGCGGCGAGGAGTGGCTGCCATCGGCACCGAAGCTGATCAAGCTGTACGAGTACTTCGGCTGGGAGCAGCCCAAGCTCTGCTACATGCCGCTGCTGCGCAATCCGGACAAGAGCAAGCTGTCCAAGCGCAAGAACCCGACCTGCATCACCTTCTACGAGCGCATGGGCTACATGCCCGAGGCGCTGCTCAACTACCTGGGGCGCATGGGCTGGTCGATGCCGGACGAGCGCGAGAAGTTCTCCCTGGCCGAGATGATCGAACACTTCGACCTGTCGCGCGTCTCCCTCGGCGGTCCGATCTTCGACGTGGAGAAGCTGTCCTGGCTCAACGGCCAGTGGCTGCGTGAGCTGCCGGTGGAAGACTTTGCCAAGCGCGTGCAGGACTGGGCGTTCAACTCCCAGTACCTGATGCAGATCGCCCCCCATGTGCAGGGGCGGGTGGAGACCTTCGGCGACATCGCGCCGCTGGCCAGCTTCTTCTTCAGCGGCGGCGTGCAGCTGGACGCCAAGCTGCTGGAACACAAGAAACTGTCGCCGGACCAGGTGCGCCAGGCCCTGCAGCTGCTGCTGTGGGAGCTGGAGGCGCTGCGTCAGTGGGACAAGGAGAAGATCACCGCGAGTATCCAGTTCGTCTGCGAGGGCCTTGGCCTCAAGCTGCGCGACCTGATGCCGCTGATCTTCCCGGCCATCACCGGCAAGGCCAGTTCGGTCTCGGTGCTGGATGCCATGGAAATCCTCGGTGCCGATCTTGCTCGCTTCCGTCTGCGCCAGGCCATCGAGCTGCTTGGCGGGGTGAGCAATGGCGAGAGCAAGGAGTGGAAGAAGCTGCTGGAAACTTTCCGCTGAGCGGTGGGTGAGGGTAAGTGGTTGTTCTTTCGACGAAAAATATTCGAGTCGAATGAAAAATAGTGTTGACAGCCAGGGCCCTCGAACCTAATATGCGCCCCGTCGTTAAGACGGGGCTATAGCTCAGCTGGGAGAGCGCTTGCATGGCATGCAAGAGGTCAACGGTTCGATCCCGTTTAGCTCCACCAAATTGCCACCGAACGAATTCCAGCCGTTCGAGTTATTGAAGGTTTTGTCCCCTTCGTCTAGTGGCCTAGGACACCGCCCTTTCACGGCGGTAACAGGGGTTCGAGTCCCCTAGGGGACGCCATTCAACGCAGTGCTTGCACTGCACGTCGCGAGACGCAAAATCTGGGGCTATAGCTCAGCTGGGAGAGCGCTTGCATGGCATGCAAGAGGTCGACGGTTCGATCCCGTCTAGCTCCACCAAACACTGACAGGCCAGCCTAAGGGCTGGCCTTGTTCTTCGAAGGTTTTGTCCCCTTCGTCTAGTGGCCTAGGACACCGCCCTTTCACGGCGGTAACAGGGGTTCGAGTCCCCTAGGGGACGCCATTTTTCTTCCGCGTTTTGCGGGCTTGAAGGGTCATTCTTAGGAATGGCCCTTTTGTTTTTCTGCCTGCGGTAAATCCCTTCCTCCTTGAATCTCCTGCCGACCAATGGTCGCGATTGGCGCTTGCATAAATTTATTATGAGCATAATATTTCAACCATAATATTTTTGGAGGCAGCCATGAGCGACAAGAAGGCCCAGACCCGCGAACGCATCCTTGCCGCCGCCACTGCCGCGCTGATCCAGCGTGGCCCGGCGGAGCCCAGCGTGGGTGAGGTGATGGGAGCGGCGGGGCTGACGGTGGGTGGTTTCTACGCGCACTTCGAGAGCAAGGATGCGCTGATGCTGGAAGCCTTCCGCCAGTTGCTCGGCCGTCGTCGCAGCCTGCTCAAACAACTGGATAACGATCTCCCTGCCCAGGAGCGCCGCGCGTTGGCGGCGGCTTTCTACCTGTCGCGCAAGCACCGCGATAGCCCGGGTGATGGTTGCCCGCTGCCCAGCTCGCTGGGCGAGATAAGCCGCCTGCCAGACAGCTTTCGCGCCAGCCTGGCCGAGCATCTCGAGCTGATGGTCGCCGACCTGGCTGGCAGCCCCGAAGAGGCCGACAAGGCATTGGCCGATTTGGCGCTGATGGTCGGTGGTCTGGCCATTGCGCGAGCGCTGGGCGAGGGCGAGTTGTCTGACCGAGTTCTACGGGCCGCCAAGTCGGCGGTCATTTGACGATGCGCCCGACGTCATCGGGCTTGAGAGTGAGGAGAAGCGAAATGAGCAGCCTGAGCTGGGTTCGTGGCTTCAACGCCACTGTGGGTCGTTTGGCGCCTGAACTGGTCGCCAGCAAGATGCACCGAGCGTTCCTTACTCCGCGCGACTTGCCGCCGCGCGATTGGGAGCTGCCGTTGCTGGCTTCTGCCGAGCGCATCACCTTGCGCTTCGGCCTGTCGGCCCTGCGCTGGGGCCAAGGGCCGGCGGTGCTGTTGCTGCATGGCTGGGAAGGGCGGCCGACCCAGTTCGCCCACCTGATCCAGGCGCTGGTACGCGCCGGTTATGGCGTAGTGGCGCTGGATGCGCCGGCCCATGGGCGTTCGCCCGGGCATGAGGCCAACGTGGTGCTGTTCGCCCGCGCCTTGCTGGAGGCGGCCAGCGAGCTGCCGCCGCTGAAGGCGGTGATCGGCCACTCCATGGGCGGTGCCAGCGCGCTGCTGGCCACGCAGCTGGGGCTGCGCACCGAAGCCCTGGTGACCATCTCGGCGCCGGCGCGGATCATCGGCGCCTTGCGCCGTTTTGCCCACTTCGTCGGCCTGCCCAAGCAGGCACGCGCGCAGTTCGTGCACATGGTCGAGAGCAGTGCCGGCATGCCGGCGGCGCAACTGGATGTAGCGCGCTACCAGTTGGACTTCCCCGGCCTGGTGGTGCATGCCGCCGATGACCAGATGGTGCCCAGTACTGAAGCACAGAGTATTCATGCCGCCTGGTCCGGCAGCCGCCTGCTGCATTTGTCCAGTGGTGGTCACAGCAAGTTGCTGGCCGACCCGCAGCTGGCTGAGGCGGTACTGGAGCTGCTCGGCAGCGCCGATCTGTCGGCTGCGGCCTCGCGTCGTGCGGTGACGGGCGTGGTGCATCGGCCGGCGCTGGCTTCTTGAGTGTTGCCAAACCTGACGGCGGGCCCTGTCTGTCGTCAGGTTGCGCTGCTTGGGCGTATGGCCAACTTGGCGCATGATGGCGGCTTGTCCGTAGCCTTGCAGCGCAGCATGAAACCAGCTGTTTTCCTCGAATTTGCCGATCGTCAGCGTTGTGCCGAGCAGTTGGCCAGCGACCTGGCGCAGGTGTTGAATCAGACCCTCGCCCAGCAGGCGCGTGCCGGCTTGCTTTTGCCGGGTGGCAGCAGTCCGCAGGTGCTGTTGCCGTACTTGGCCGCGCAGGCGCTGGACTGGGCGCGCATCGACCTGTCACCGACCGATGAGCGCTGGGTGGCGGGCGACGATCCGCGCAGTAACTACCGCCTGCTGCAGGCCGCCTTGCCCAAGACCCGCTGCCTCGACCCGCGCCAGGGCGATAGCCCGCAAGGGGCGGCCAGCCAGTGGCAGGCGCAGCTGGCCGGCTGGCTGCCGTTTGCCGCGGTGTTGCTGGGCATGGGCGAAGATGGCCATTTCGCCTCGCTGTTTCCGGGCATGCCGGGCTTGGCAGCGGCCCTCGATGAAGCGGCAGCGCCGGCCGCGTTGCCGGCGCTGGCCCCGGTCGAACCGTGCCAACGCCTGTCGCTGAATCTGAGCCTGCTCTGTCAGGCGGGTTGGTTGGGCCTGCTGGTGTTCGGTTTGGACAAGCGCCGCTTGATCGAGGCAGCGCTGGCCGGTACCACGCAATTGCCGGTGCAGGCGCTGCTGCACAATGCTCGGTTACCCGTGAATATCTATTGGGCGCCCTGAGTGTCCGCTCGTCACGGGCGAAAATGCCTCTGGCTCGAAAGGCCCGGAGCAGGTGCTAAGCCGTTACACTCAGGGCTTAGCCGAGTGAAAAGCGAATACCCTGATGCTCAACCCCGTTGTCGAACAGGTTACCGCCGCGCTGGAACAGCGCTCCGCCGCACGCCGTGCACGCTACCTGGCGCGCCTGGATGAAGCCCTGCAGCGCCCACCCCTCCAGGCCCTGGGCTGTTCCAACCTGGCCCATGCCCTGGCTGCACAGGACGCCGATGCGCGGCTGATCATCAAGCAGGGCGGCTCGGCGCATATCGCCATCGTTTCCAGCTACAACGACCTGCTCTCTGCCCACGCGCCGCTGCGTGAGTATCCCGAGCGCCTCAAGCAGGCCCTGGCCCGCCAGGGCGCCACCGCGCAGTTCGCCGCCGGAGTACCGGCCATGTGCGATGGCATCACCCAGGGTGAGGCGGGCATGCAGCTGTCGCTGTTCTCCCGCGATCTGATCGCCCAGGCCACGGCCATCGGCCTGTGCCATGGCATCTTCGACGGCGCCCTGTACCTCGGGGTGTGCGACAAGATCGTCCCGGGCCTGTTGATCGGTGCCCTGCAGTTCGGTCACCTGCCGGCCGTGTTCGTGCCGGCAGGGCCGATGCATTCCGGCCTGGCCAACAAGGAGAAAGCCTCCGTACGCCAGCGCTATGCGCGCGGCGAGGTGGGCCGCGACGAGCTGCTGCGCGCCGAACTGGCCTCCTACCATGAGGCCGGCACCTGCACCTTCTACGGCACCGCCAACACCAACCAGTTGCTGATGGAGGCCATGGGCCTGCATGTGCCCGGCAGTGCCTTCGTGCATCCCTATACGCCGCTGCGCGATGCGCTCAACGACGAGGCGGCACGCCTGGTGGTGCGCAACAGTGCCAAGGGCGAGCGCTTCCTGCCCGTCGGCCGGCAGATCGATGCGCGCGTGCTGGTCAATGCCCTGGCGGCCTTGCTCGCCAGCGGTGGTTCCACCAACCACGGCCTGCACCTGCCGGCGATTGCCCGGGCCGCTGGTTATGAGCTGGTCTGGGAGGATTTCGCCGCGCTGTCGCAGGTGGTGCCGTTGTTGGCGCGGGTCTACCCGAATGGCGCGGCCGACGTGAACCAGTTCCAGGCCGCCGGTGGGCCGGCCTGGATCATCCGCGAACTGCTCGACGCCGGGCTGATGCACGGCGATGTGGCCACTGTGGTCGGCCACGACCTGGCCGACTACGCCCGTGAACCCTGGCTGGATGAGGGGCGCCTGGCCTGGCGCGCCTTGCCGGCGCAGAGCGCGGCGCCGGATATCGTTCGCCCCGTGGCCGAGCCATTCAGTCGCTCGGGCGGCTTCACCCTGCTCGAAGGCAACCTCGGTCGCGCCATGCTCAAGACTTCTGCCGTCGACCCGGCGCAGTGGCATGTACGGGCGCCAGCACGGGTATTCGCCTGCGAGTCCGCGGTGCAGGCCGCTTATCAGGCCGGTGAACTGACCGGCGATCTGGTGCTGGTGGTGCGTTTCCAGGGGCCGCGCGCCAACGGCATGCCTGAGCTGCACAAGCTGATGCCGCTGCTGGCCAACCTGCAGGCGGCCGGGCAGCGGGTGGCGCTGGTCACCGATGGGCGTCTGTCCGGCGCCTCCGGGCAGGTGCCGGCGGCGCTGCATGTCACCCCGGAAGCGGCGGCGGGCGGCGCCCTGGCCCGTCTACAGGATGGCGACATGCTGGAAGTGGATGCGCTGGCCGGTGTGCTGCGCGTCGAGCTTTCGCCGTCAGAGCTGGCAGCGCGCCCGTTTAGCGTGGCGCCGTCCGGGCTGGCGGCTGGGTTTGGCCTGGAACTGTTCGCCAGCCAGCGTCGCCTGGTCGGCCCGGCTGATCGTGGTGCAAGTATTTTCGATGAAGGGGACTGACATGAGCCTGACGATGGACAAGGTGTTGCAGCAGGCACGCCCGGTACTGCCGGTACTGGTGATCGAGGATGTCGAATTGGCGGTGGACCTGGCGCGTGCCCTGCACGCCGGTGGCATCAGCGTCCTAGAAGTGACCCTGCGCACCCCGCGCGCCCTGGATGCCCTGGCGGCGATCCGCCAGGCGCTGCCGGAGTTGCTGGTGGGGGCGGGCACGGTGATCCATGCCGAGCAGTTCCAGGAAGCCCGCGATGCCGGCGCGCAATTCACCGTCAGCCCCGGTTGCACCGAACGCCTGGCGGCAGCGGCGGAAGATTCCGGCCTGCCGTACCTGCCGGCGGTGATGACCCCGTCCGAAGTGCTGCTGGCGCTGGAGTATGGTTATCGCTCGCTCAAGCTGTTCCCGGCCAATGGCGCGGCCAGCGTGAAGATGCTGAAAAGCTTCAAGGGCCCGTTCACCGGCATCCGTTTCTGCCCCACGGGCGGCATCACCGTGGACAACCTGCTGAGCTTCCTGCGCCTGCCCAACGTAGCCTGTGTCGGCGGTACCTGGATTGCCCCGGACAACCTGATCCGCGCCCGCGCCTGGGACCAGATCACCCTGCTGGCCAGCGAAGCCTGCGCCCTGGCCGCCAGCGTGGAGAACAAGGCATGAGCTGGGATCTGCCAAACCCCTTCGTCATCGACCTGCAGGTAGCGGCCGAGGACATCGATGGTCTCGGCCACGCCAACAACGCGGTCTACGTCAGCTGGCTGGAGCGCTGCGCCTGGCGCCACTCGCAGAGCCTGGGCCTGGACCTCAGCGAGTACCGTCGGCTGGATCGTGCCATGGCTGTGCTGCGCCACGAGATCGACTACCTGGCCAGCGCCTACGAAGGCGAAGAACTGCAGATGGCCACCTGGATCGTCGAGTCCGATCAGCGTCTGAAAATGACCCGTCACTTCCAGCTGTGGCGCCCGGCCGATGCCAGCACCCTGCTGCGCGCGCAGACCACCTTCGTCTGCATCGAACTGTCCAGCGGCAAGCCCAAGCGCATGCCGGTGGAGTTTGTCGAAGGCTATGGTCAGGCGTTGCTGGAGCCTGCAGCGCTGCAGCTCTGAGAACCTGGCGCGGATCTCGGAGACTCCCCTCTCCCACTTGTGGGAGAGGGGCTGGGGGAGAGGGGGCGGGGCAACTCCCTCTCCCCAACCCTCTCCCGTGAACGGGAAAGGGGGCAAAAGCGATTCGCGCCTGCCCTACAGAGTTTAGGCATTTGCAAAAAAGATCCTATACGGTCCTGAGCGCGCGCCTCAGCTCAGATTCAGATGCCGGCTGAGCAGGGCGCGCAGGGCCGCCGGTTTGACCGGCTTGGCCAGGTAGTCGAGGCCGGCGGCGTGCACGGCGGCGATCAGTTCCGGACGGCCGTCGGCGCTGATCACCACGCCCGGCAACGGCTCACCGAGACGGGTGCGTAGCCAGGCCATCAGTTCGGTGCCGGTGTCGCCCTCGTCGAGGTGGTAGTCGACCAGCGCCAGCTGCGGGCGCACATCCTCATCCAATAAATGCTCGCACTCCAGGCGATTGCGCGCCGTCCACACCTGGCAACCCCAGCGTGACAGCAGGCTGTGCATGCCGGTGAGGATGCTGTCCTCGTTGTCGATGCACAGCACCTGGGCGCCGCCGAGGGCCTTGCCGTTGAGTTCGCCGAGGTGCTGTCGTGGACTGCTGACGGGCAGCGCGGCGCTGGCCAGCGGCACGCTGACGCTGAACACGCTGCCCTTGCCCGGCCAGGAACGTACCTCCAGGCGATGGCCAAGCACCCGGCAGAGGCCGTCGGCAATCGCCAGGCCCAGGCCCAGGCCTTTCTCGGCGCGGGTCTGGTGACTGTCCAGGCGCTTGAATTCCTCGAAGATCACCTTGCGCTTGTCCTCGGGAATGCCGGGGCCACGGTCCCAGACTTCCAGACGCAGGTTCTGCCCCTCGCGGCGCACACCTAGCAGCACATGACCCTTGGCATAACGGAAGGCGTTGGTCAGGAAGTTCTGCAGCACCCGGCGCAGCAGGCGCGGGTCGCTTTCGATGCGTAGCTTGCTCGGGCAAAGGCGGAAATCCACGCCCTGTTCCTGGGCCAGTACCTTGAACTCAGTGCCGAGGGCATCGAACAGCTGGCTGAGCGGGAAAGCGCTGAGGTCGGGGGTGATACGGCCGTTTTCCAGGCGCGAGATATCCAGCAGGTCGCTGATCAGGTCTTCCGCCGAGCGCAGCGAGCTGTCCAGATGGCGCACCAGTTCCTGGGCCTCGCGTGGCAGGACCTCCTGCTGGTGGGAGAGGGCGGCGGAGAACAGTCGGGCGGCATTCAGCGGCTGCATCAGGTCGTGGCTGACCGCAGCGAGGAAGCGGGTTTTCGACTGGTTGGCGGCTTCGGCCACGCCCTTTGCTTCGGTGAGGGCCTGGTTGAGCCGGGACAATTCCTGGGTGCGCGCTGCGACCCGCTGCTCCAGACCTTCATTGGCCTCCTTGAGCGCCTGTTCGGCTTCGCGGAATTCGGTGATGTCGGTGAAGCTCATGACGAAGCCGCCGCCGGGCATGGGGTTGCCGATCAGCTCAATGACCCGGCCGTTGGGGAACAGTCGTTCCGAGGTGTGCGGCTTGCCCTGGCGCATCCAGTACAGGCGCTTGGCGACATGCTCGTCGACCTCTCCCGGGCCGCACAAACCACGCTCGGCGTTGTAGCGGATGATCTCGGCCACCGGCCGGCCAATGCTGATCAGCCCCTCCGGGTAGTCGAAGAGCTCCAGGTAACGATGATTCCAGGCCACCAGGCGCAAGGACTGATCGACCACGCTGATGCCCTGGGTGATGTTCTCGATCGCGCCCTGCAGCAGGGCACGGTTGAACTGCAGCACCTCCGAGGCTTCGTCGACGATGCGCACCACATCCTCGACCTGCATTTCCCGCCCTTCGATGGCCGCGCGCACCACGGCGCGGGTCGATGAGGCGCCGAGCACGCCGGCGAGCAGGCGTTCGGTGTGGGCGATCCATTCGCTGTCGGCGTTCTGCGTCGGGTTGAACGGCCTGCCCTGGGTGTAGGCGAAGCGCAGGAAGCTCTGCCGTGAGCGTTCTTCACCGACAAAGCGTGCGGCCAGTTCCTGCAGGTCGGCCACCTGCACCGCCAGCAGGTTGCGCGAACCGGCCTTGGCATTCAGCTCCTGGCCGATGAAGCGGCCGGCCTGCCAGTGCTCGGAGACCCGTGTGCGCGAGAACCAGGAGACCCCGCCGAACAGCAGCCAGTTGCCGGCCAGGGACAGCACCACGCCGCGGGTCAGCGGGTCGATGTCGAAGCCGACCGGGTAATACAGCAGCTCCGGCAGCAGCGGGAAGCTGTCCAGCGACCAGCGCATGCCGCCGGCCACCAGGGGCAGGACCAGGGTGTAGAACCACAGGGCGCAGCCGGCGGCGAGGCCGGCGAACACACCGCGGCGGTTGGCCTGCTTCCACACCAGGGCGCCGAACATGGCCGGTACCAGCTGGCCGATGGCGGCGAACGACAGCTGACCGATGGTGGCCAGGCTGGCGTTGGTGCCGAGCAGGCGATAGCACACGTAGGCCAGCAGCAGGATGATCAGGATGCTCAAGCGGCGTGCGCTGAGCATCCAGTGGCGGAAGGCCTCGAACGGCCGCTCGGTGTTCTGCCGGCGCAGCAGCACCGGCAGCAGCATGTCGTTGGAGATCATGGTCGACAGCGCCACCGAGGCGACGATGACCATGCCGGTGGCCGCCGAGGCGCCGCCGATAAAGGCCAGCAGGGCCAGGGCCGGATGGGCCTCGGCCAATGGCAGGCTGATGACGAAGGAGTCCGGCTGCACGCCGGATGGCAGAAGCAACTGGCCGGCCAGGGCGATGGGGATGACGAACAGCGCGGCCAGTACCAGGTAGGCCGGGAACACCCAGCGCGCCAGGCGCAGGTCCTTGGGTTCAATGTTTTCCACCACGGTGACATGGAACTGGCGTGGCAGGCAGACGATGGCGGCCATGGCCAGGCCGGTCTGCACCAGCATCGCCGGCCAGTTCACCGTTTCCGCCCAGAACGCCTGCAGCTCGGGGGCCTGGATCGCCTGGCGGGACAGGTCGGCGAAGCCATCGAACAGGCCCCAGGTGACGAACACACCCACGGCCATGAAGGCCAGCAGCTTGACCAGCGACTCGAAGGCGATCGCTAGCACCATGCCGCGGTGGTGCTCGGTGACATCCAGGTTGCGCGTGCCGAACAACACGGTGAACAGGGCGAGAATCAGCGACACGATCAGCGCCGTATCCTGGCCGCGGGTCGGGCTAGGGGTGGCGCCGATCAGCAGGTTGACGCCGAGCACGATGCCTTTCAGCTGCAGGGCGATATAGGGCAGCACGCCAACCAGGCAGATAAGTGCCACCACCACGGCCAGCGACTGCGACTTGCCGTAGCGGGCGGCAATGAAGTCGGCAATCGAGGTGATGTTTTCCTGTTTGCTGATCATCACCATCTTCTGCAGCACCCAGGGCGCGAACAGCAGGACGATGATTGGCCCCAGGTAGATCGGCAGGAACGACCACAACTGGCCGGCGGCCTGGCCGACCGCGCCGAAGAAGGTCCAGCTGGTGCAGTACACAGCCAGCGACAGGCTATAGACCCAGGCGCGCACACGCGGCGATAGCGGCGTACGGCGGCGGTCGCCATAGAAGGCAATACTGAACAGGATGGCCATGTAGACCAGAGCGACCAGGGCGATCAATCCGCTGGACAACGACATGCAGACTCCACGGGAACAAGGGCGCACAAGCGCTGCGGGTAGCCATTAGTCTCGCATGGGTTCTGCCGTCCGTCAGGCAGACTATGGTCGCAAGCGCCTTGAGCCGCCGCCGGCGGCCTGTTAGCGTGGCCGGCCGTGGAGTTTTCTGGAGCCTGGCGATGTTCGAGCCACTACCCACCGTTTTGCAGCAAGGAGCGCTGCGCCTGGACCCGCTGAACGAGGCCGATCTGCCCGGCCTGCTGGCATTGGCCGAGGCCAACCGCGAGTCGCAACAGTTCATGAATGGCACCACCCGCCCGGACTGGTACCGAAGTGCCCTGGCCGAGCACAAGGCGGCGCAGGCCGTGGTGTTTGCCATCCGCCTGGCTGGCGAGCTGGTCGGCACCACGCGTTTCTTCGACTTCAATCCGGCCCTGCCGGCCGCCGAGATCGGCTCTACCTGGCTGGATGCACGTCAGCACGGCAGCGGGCTGAACAGCATGATCAAGTACCTGATGCTGCGCCATGCCTTCGAGGACTGGGGCCTGGTGCGTGTGCAGCTGAAGACCGCGGCGAGCAACCTGCGCTCGCAGCGCGCCATCGAGAAGCTCGGTGCGGTGCGCGAAGGTCTGCTGCGCAATCACCGGCGCCTGGCCGACGGCCGCCTCGACGACACGGTGATGTTCAGCATCACCGACAGCGAGTGGCCGCAGGTCAAGCAGCAGCTGGAAGCGCGCTTCGGCGCTTGATCAGCGATGGCGACCAAACGCGAGCAGACCCGCTTCTGGCAGGCCGAGGCTTTGGCCGGGGTCGAGTTGCTGCATGCGCGCTACATCGAGCAGCGCTTCGCTCCGCATGTGCATGAAGGCTTCGTGTTTACTGTGATCGAGCACGGCGCCCAGCGTTTTCGCCATCGTGGCAGCGACCATCTAGCGCCGGTCGGCAGCATGGTGCTGATCAATCCGGACGAGTTGCACACTGGTTCCAAGGCTCACGAGGAAGGCTGGCGTTACCGGGGTTTTTACCCGGACAACGCCCAGGTCAGCGGGGTGTTTGCTGAGCTGGGCCTGGCCAGTGGCGGCATGCCCTCGTTTGCCAGTAGCGTGTTGCATGACCCGCAGCTGCATCGGCTGTTTGGCGAGCTGCACCTGTTGCTGGAAAGCGGTGCCGACGCCCTGCAGCAGCAGACCGCCTGGCGCGAGGCGATTCTTCTGCTGTTCCAGCGTCACGCGCGGCTTCCCCAGGCAGCGCCGCCCGGTCGTGAGCCGCAGGCGGTGGCGCGGGCCAAGGAGTTGCTCGGCAGCCAGTTGGCCGAACCGCCGTCGCTGGAGCAACTGGCGGCAGCGGTCAATCTGTCGCCGTTCCACTTCGCCCGGGTGTTCCGCCGTGCCACCGGCCTGCCACCGCATGCCTGGCTCAAGCAGCGCCGTCTGGAGCAGGCACGGGCGCTGCTCAAAAGCGGCTGCGCGCCGCTGGCGGTGGCCATGCAGCTGGGCTTCGCCGATCAGAGCCACCTGACCCGGCAGTTCAAGCAGGTCTATGGGGTTGGCCCCGGCGAATACCGCAGCGCCTGCGCCGGCTGAGGCGTTTCCCTCTCGCGATCATTTGCTCTGCGTGCTCTTGTAGGCGCGGCGCATTTGACCGATTGCGCAAGATTGTTCAAGACGATCCCTGGACGACCGACTAGCCTCGCTCTCTCAAGGAGGTTCCATGTCCCGTCATCACGAATTCCTGCAGGGCGCCCGCGACATGCTGCCGATGCTGCTCGGCGCCATACCCTTCGGCATCATCTTCGGCAGCCTGGCCGGCGCTGCCGGCCTCACACCCTGGCAGACCATCGGCATGTCCGTGCTGGTGTTTGCCGGCTCGGCACAGTTCATCGCCCTCAGCCTGCTCGGTGGTGGTGCGACTCTGGCGGTCATGCTGCTCACTACTTTTGTGGTCAACCTGCGCCATGCCCTGTACAGCGCCAGCCTGCAGCCCTTCGTCCGGCATCTGCCCAAGCGCTGGCGCATGCCGCTGGCCTTCTGGCTGACAGACGAGGCCTTTGCCGTGGTCCAGCACCGCTATGCCGAGACGGATAGCTCGCCGCACAAGCACTGGTACTTCCTCGGTGCGGCGCTGGCGATGTACCTGAACTGGCAACTGTGCACCCTGATCGGTTTGGTATTCGGCCAGGCGGTGCCGAACATCGGCGCCTGGGGGCTGGACTTCGCCATGCTCGCCACTTTTATCGGCATCGTCGTGCCGGTGCTGCGCAATCGCCCGCAGGTGGCGGCGGCAGTGGTCGCCGGCGCCGTGGCCCTGGTCGGTCATGGGCTGCCCTACAAACTCGGCCTGATGGCCGCAGCCGGCGCCGGGATTGTGGTCGGGGTGCTCCTCGAACGGCGTTACCGCCTGCTGCAGGATGAGGTGTTCTAAATGGAAAACTGGCTACTGATTTTCGGCATGCTGGCGATCACCTTCGCCACCCGCTACAGCCTGTTCGCCTTCCCCGATTTGCGCTTCCCTGCACTGGTGCGCCAGGGCCTGCATTACGTGCCGACGGCGGTGCTCACCGCCATCGTCGTGCCCGGCATGCTGCTGCCCGATGGCCAGCACCTGGCCCTGCGCCTGGACAATGCCTATCTGCTGGCCGGGCTGGTGACCATTGGCATCGCCGCACTGACGCGCAATCTGCTGGCGACCATCGCCGGGGGATTGCTGGTGTTCTTCCTGCTGCGCTGGTTTTTTGGGCAGTTGCCGATCTGAGGCGTGACCGGCTGCAGGAATGTGGCTCGCCTGTCAGTATTGCAATCCAATAGCAGACGGGCCAAATTCCCGCCCAGTTCTGCTTCTGGATTTACTACTCGCAGGCGGCCCACCGCCAGGTACATGGACGATGACCCAACACTCGCAATTTGCCCTGCTCGGCACCCGGCGCTTCCTGCCGTTCTTTATCACTCAGCTGCTCGGCGCGTTCAACGACAACGTGTTCAAGCAGGGGCTGATCTTCGTCATCCTGTTCAACATGGCGTTCTCGGATAAGACTGGCAACCTGCTGGTCAACTTCTGCCACATGCTGTTCATTCTGCCGTTCTTCCTGTTCTCCGCCCTCGGTGGACAGTTTGGCGAGAAGTTCGCCAAGGACGCGCTGATCCGGGTGATCAAGCTGGCCGAGATCATCATCATGCTGGTCGGCGCCGCCGGTTTTTTCCTAAACAGCTTGCCGCTGCTGTTGCTCGCGCTGTTTGGCATGGGCACCCACTCGGCGCTGTTCGGCCCGGTGAAGTATTCGATCCTGCCGGCCACCCTGCGCGAGGAGGAGCTGGTCGGCGGTAACGCCTTGGTGGAGATGGGCACTTTCCTGGCCATCCTCGCCGGTACCATCGGCGCCGGGGTGATCATGTCCGGTAGCCATTCCGCCGGGATAGTGTCTGGCGCCATCGTGCTGGTCGCCTGTCTCGGCTACGTGGCCAGCCGCAACATCCCGCGCTCGCATGCGGCGCTGCCGGAACTGGTGCTGGACTGGAATATCTTCCGCCAGACCTGGGCCACCGTGCGTCTGGGCCTCGGTCAGCGCCCGGCGGTCTCGCGCTCGCTGCTCGGCAACTCCTGGTTCTGGTTCATCGGTTCTATCTACCTGGCGCAGATTCCGGCATTTGCCAAGGATCTGCTGCACGGTGACAAGACCGTGATCACCCTGATCCTCACCGTGTTCTCGGTGGGCATCGCGCTGGGTTCGGTGCTCTGCGAGCGCCTGTCCGGGCGCAAAGTGGAGATCGGCCTGGTGCCGTTCGGCTCGATGGGCATGACGATCTTCGGCATCCTCCTTTGGTGGCACTCGGCCGGCTTCCCGACGGCGGCCGAGCCCTACACCTGGCTGACCCTGCTGGGGCAGGGGCAGGCCTGGTGGCTGCTGGCGGATATCCTTGGCATCGGCATCTTCGGCGGCTTCTACATCGTGCCGCTGTATGCACTGATCCAGTCGCGCACCGTGGAAAACGAGCGGGCCCGGGTGATCGCCGCCAACAACATCCTCAACGCCTTGTTCATGGTGGTCTCTGCGCTGGTGGCGATGCTGTTGCTCAACGTCGCCGGGCTGTCGATCCCGCAGCTGTTCCTGGTGGTGTCGCTGATGAACATCGCGGTCAACGCCTACATCTTCAAGATCGTTCCCGAATTCACCATGCGCTTCCTCATCTGGCTGCTCAGCCACTCGATGTACCGCGTGCGGCACGAGGGGCTGGAGGCGATTCCGGACGAGGGCGCGGCGGTGCTGGTGTGCAACCACGTGTCCTTCGTCGATGCGCTGCTGATCGGCGGCGCGGTGCGCCGGCCGGTGCGCTTCGTCATGTACTACAAGATCTACCAGTTGCCGGTGCTCAACTTCATCTTCCGCACCGCCGGCACCGTGCCGATCGCCGGGCGCAGCGAAGACGAGAAGACTTACGAACAGGCCTTCCAGCGCATCGCCCAGTACCTGGCCGATGGCGAAGTGGTGTGCATCTTCCCCGAGGGCAAGCTGACCACCAGCGGCGAGATCGACGAGTTCAAGGCCGGGGTCGAGCGCATCCTGGCCGCCAACCCGGTGCCAGTGATCCCCATGGCGCTGCAGGGGCTGTGGGGCAGCTTCTTCAGCCGCGCGCCGCACAAGGGCCTGTTCAAGCGCTTCTGGTCGCGCATCACCCTGGTCGCCGGGCAGCCGATGCCGGCCGACACCGGGCGCCTGGTGCTACAGGAGCAGGTGGCGCAGTTGCGCGGGGATGTGCGCTAGATTCATCGCCATGAAAAAGCCCGCCATTTGGCGGGCTTTTTTCTGTCTGGGTATCAATGGCTGAGCTTGAGCCCCAGCAGTCCGGCGACGATCAGCCCGACGCTGAGCAGACGCAGCAGCGCCATCGACTCGCCGAACAGGATGACCCCGGCGATCACCGTGCCCACGGCACCGACTCCGGTCCAGATCGCGTAGGCGGTGCCCAGGGGCAGCTCCTTCATCGCCAGGCCGAGCAGCGCCAGGCTGACGATCATCGCGCCAACGGTAAGCAGGGTAGGGAGGGGGCGGGTGAAGCCGTCGGTGTATTTCAGGCCGACGGCCCAGCCGACTTCGAACAGGCCGGCGAGCAACAGGATGAACCAGGACATGTGTGACTCCGCATTAAAGCTATAAGTGCGGGCCGTCCCAGGTGATCACTCGCGAGGAGTAGCAAGGTCGTCCTTGCGTTGTGCGTTATTTTGCACACAGTTCTGCACAGGGCAAGCTCGAGAGGACGAGCGTGCCCTGGCAGATGTTGCCAGAATTGTCAGAGAGGTCAGATTCCCTCTGGAACTTCTTCGCCACCGAGGGCTTCGAACAGTGCCGGCAGGAAGTCGCAGAAGGTCAGCATCATCAGGGTGAAGCTGGCGTCCAGCTGGCCGAGGTTGTCGTCGCCGCCATCCTGCGCGGCCTGATCCTGGAGCAGGTCTTCGAAGCGCAGGCGCTTGACCACCAGCTTGTCGTCGAGCATGAACGACAGCTTGTCCTGCCAGGCCAGGGACAGCTGGGTAACCAGTTTGCCGGTGGACAGGTGCAGCTGGATTTCCTCGCTGGTCAGGTCCTGGCGCTTGCAGCGCACCACACCGCCATCTTCGGCGGTGTCGCGCAGTTCGCACTCATCCAGCACGAAGAAGTCCGGCGCCGCCTGTTGCGACTTGACCCAGTCGGTCATGGTCGCGGTCGGCGCCATCTTCACCGACAGCGGGCGCACCGGCAGCGAACCCAGCACTTCACGCAGGGTCGACAGCAGGTCTTCGGCACGCTTGGCGCTGGCCGAGTCGACCAGGATCAGGCCGAGCTTGGGCGCGATGGCGGCGAAGGTAGCCGAGCGGCGGACGAAGGCGCGCGGCAGGAAGGACATGATGATCTCGTCCTTGAGCTGGTCGCGCTCCTTCTTGTAGACCTTGCGCATCTGTTCGGCTTCGATCTGATCGACCTTTTCCTTCAGCGCATCGCGCACCACGCTGCCCGGCAGAATGCGTTCTTCCTTGCGCGCGGCAACCAGCAGGAAATCACCACTGACATGCACCAGCGGGGCGTCTTCGCCTTTGCCGAAGGGGGCGATGAAACCGTAGGTGGTCAGCTCCTGGCTGGCACAGGAACGTGCCAGCTTGGTGGCCAGTGCAGCCTCCAGTGCCTCGGCATCGAAAGGCAGATCCTGGGTCAGGCGATAGACAAGCAGGTTGCGGAACCACATGGGGGTGACACTCCAATTGCGCAAAGCGCGCATTATTCTCTGCCCGGGCCGATTGGCCAAGCTGTCGCTAAGCCTTTGGAACGCCTGCAAAATTTTTTAAAAAAAGAGCTTGCCAAGGTTCGGGTCGCTGTCTAGAATGCGCCCCACTTCGAGAGTGAAGGGTGATTAGCTCAGCCGGGAGAGCATCTGCCTTACAAGCAGAGGGTCGGCGGTTCGATCCCGTCATCACCCACCATCTCGCTCACGAGGTTACGCGCAGCGGTAGTTCAGTCGGTTAGAATACCGGCCTGTCACGCCGGGGGTCGCGGGTTCGAGTCCCGTCCGCTGCGCCATACATAAGCCTTGGTTAGACTGAAGACCAAGACTGGAAAAAACGACCGAAAGGTCGTTTTTTTTTGCCTGCGATTTACTGCAGCAGGCATGGCGGCCACAGATAGTGCGGTTTCTCGCACAGGCTGAACTATTCCGGGCTCTGCGGTTCCTACTGGCGTAGCCAGTAATCGACACAGGCTGCTAAGCTCGCGCATTCACCGATAGCCTGCTTCAGGGCGCTCCAACAAGGATCAAGCATGAAACAACATCGTTTAGCCGCGGCAGTTGCCCTGGTAGGCCTGGTACTGGCCGGTTGCGATTCGCAGACCAGCGAAGTCGAACTGAAAACTCCGGCGCAGAAGGCTTCCTACGGCATCGGCCTGAACATGGGCAAGAGCCTGGCCCAGCAAGGCATCGACGACCTGGACCAGAAAGCCATCTCCGCCGGCATCGCCGACGCCCTGGGCAAGAAAGAGCAGCAACTGAAGGACGAAGAGCTGGTTGAAGCCTTCACCTTCCTGCAGCAGCGTGCTGAACAGCGCATGCTGGCGCTGAACGAAGAGTCGGCCAAGGCTGGCAAGAAGTTCCTCGAAGAAAATGCCAAGAAAGAAGGCGTGATCACCACCGCTTCCGGCCTGCAGTACGAAGTGCTGAAGAAAGCCGATGGCGCTCAGCCGAAAGCCACCGACGTGGTAACCGTTCACTACGAAGGCAAGCTGACCGATGGCAGCGTGTTCGACAGCTCCATCGAGCGCGGCAGCCCGATCGATCTGCCGGTCAACGGCGTGATCCCGGGTTGGGTCGAAGGCCTGCAACTGATGCACGTCGGCGAGAAGTACAAACTGTACATCCCGAGTGCCCTGGCCTATGGCGAGCAGAGCCCGACCCCGGCCATTCCGGCCAACTCGGTGCTGGTATTCGAGCTGGAGCTGCTGGCGATCAAGGATCCCGCTGCTCAGCAGTAATACCTGCTGCTACAGCCAACGCCCCGCCTAGTCGGGGCGTTGTCGTTTCTGTAGGTTACAGAAGAACGGTGGGCTGACTTGCTGGTCTGAAAAGAGAAGGTGCAAGGCGCGGGTGTTACGGTTATGCACATTCACCGAGTTACTCGTGTGGCGCTGACTGTTACGTTTTTCCTGAGCATTGCTCGGCTGCTAACTATATGATTTTTAATGACTTTATGCTCTGAACAAAAAGTGCCCGATCTGTACGTAGGCCGCATGGCGCGGGCGTTTGCCTGGTCTATCGGATAATTGTGCACAAGGTTATCCACAGCTTTGGTGGATAACCCCAACAAGCCCAGCAGGCATGCGGGTTGTGGAGAAAGACGATGAATGTTCCCGCTCATTTGAAGCGTTACTTGCAGGCGGCACAGGCGCTTCTTGCTCGCGGCAAACTGCCCGGCATGTTGGCGGCGGTACTGCAAAAGAGTGCCAGCAAGGGTGGCCGCCTGGGGGCTGTGCGCGAAGATCTGCGACTCCTGGTCGGCTTGTGCATGGCATGGTGGCGGGGTGAATACCGGGCTATCGGCACCCAGGCGTTCCTCAGTGTGGTGGCCGCCTTGCTGTATTTCCTCACCCCGCTGGATGCGCTGCCGGACTGGCTGCTGGGCATCGGCTTACTGGACGATCTGGCGGTGTTGGCCTGGGTGCTGCGCACCTGGCGCGGCGAGCTGGATGCCTATCGCGCCTGGCGTGACGTGCAGGCGCCCGCAGAGCTGTTGTTGATCGAGCAGGTGCCGGCTCAGGATCGGCTGCCGGAATGATCCTGTGCGGTTGAACAGCTTTTTGCCTGGCGTGTTGCGAAACACTTGTAACGGCGGCGCGCTATGGGTCACCCTCTGCTCATGGCCCAGTTGTTAAGATGGCGGCCTGCAAGGAGGGCGCCGGGTCAGTCGGTGCTGCAGTCCACGGAGAGTGTTGATGAGTGTGCAAGTGATCACGCGTGACGGTGAGGCCGAATATGCGGTACTGCCCTGGGCCGAGTACCAGGCATTGCTGCAGGCTGCCGGACGCACGGTGGCAGCCGCGCCGCAAGAGCCGCAGGGGAATGCCGTAGCCCTGAGTGAGCTGGTTGCCCTGCGTGAGGCGCAAGGCCTGTCGCAGGCCGATCTGGCCCGCGCGGTGGGCATCAGTCCGCACTACCTGAATCTGTTCGAAAGCGGTGAACGCCAGCCCGATGGAGCGATCCTCCGCGCGTTGGGCCGTGTACTCGGTGTGAGCGCCTGGGAGCAGGGTTCTTGAGCGTGCGCATCCACCGCCAGCATTGGCAGGCTCTGCTCACCGAGCTTGAGGATGCCCGCCGCCAGCGCCATCTGCTGACCTACCGGGCCCTGGTCGAGCGCTTGCAGCTGCCTACTCCGGCGATGCAAACCCTGACCGCCGCGCTGGAGCATCTGGCGGCCATGGATGCCCGTGCCGAGCGTCCGTTGCGCAGCGCGCTGGTGATCAGTCAGGGTGCCAGCCGCCTGCCGCGCACCGGATTCTTCGAGTGCGTGAACCGCCTCGGGCGTTTCTCCGGGCCTTCCGATGGCATCGCCGCGGCGTCCTGGCATGCGGCTGAAGTGGCCCGCGTCTTCGAGTTCAGCTACCCCGCCGAGGAAGCCTGAGTGCTCTGGCGCCTGCGTGCCCGCCTGGGTTACCGGGTAGCGCGGCAGCTGTTCCACTGGCGCTGGCTGATGCAGCAGCCGCGTGTCTGGACCTGGATGCAGGGTCAGTTCGCGCGCATGGCGGCGCAAGGCGATGTGCCGGCGCAGAGTTTCTACGGTCATCTGTTGCTGTTTCGCGGCCAGGGTTTTGGTGCGCGCGAGGAAGGCCTGCGCCTGTTGCGTCTGGCGGCGCCGGCCGGGGATGGCAAGGCCGCCTATCAGCTGGGTTTGATCAGCCTCAGCGGTGATACTCGCCAGGCTCCAGATGGCGCCGAAGCGGCACGCTGGTGGACCCTGGCGGCGCAGGCCCGCCATCCGCTGGCGGCCCATCGACTGGCCCGGTTGTACCGCGAGGGTGGGCCAGGCTTGGTGGTGGACGCCGCTCTGGCGCAGCAGTTTGAGCAGCGGGCGCGAGAGTTGGGCTTAGGCTGATAGGCAGTCCAGCACATGCATGCTGTAGCCAGGCACCGCCTTGGCGTGACGCTTGGCTTCCGAGGCCAGACTGGCCAACTGCCCGGCGTCCAGCTTGGCGCAGGCTGCTGACTGCAGCTGCACGACCCCCACGGACAAGGACAACAGCGGAAACTCCTCGCGCTGGCCCTGGCGGTTGTGCGCGACGAAGCAGCCGGCTTGCAGGTGTTCGTCGCGGTAGAAGCGTCGGCACTGACCCTGGAAGTCTTCCAGCAGCAGTTGGATGCGTTTGCGCCAGTCGGCTGAGCCGAGTACCAGCATGAAGTCATCACCGCCGATGTGGCCGACGAAGTCGCAGCTCGGATCGACCCGTTCGTTCAGGCATTGGGCCAGGCACAGCAGCACCTCATCGCCCTTGGCATAGCCGTAGATGTCGTTGAACGGCTTGAAACTGTCGATATCCACGTAACACACCGCCGCGTCGCGGCCCTGCTGCAGCAGGCGGCTCAGGCATTGCTGGATCGGCACGTTGCCCGGCAGCAACGTCAGCGGGTTGGCGTAGCGGGCCTGCTGGATCTTCACCTCGGTGATCAGCTTGAGCACGTCGATCACCCGCCCCAGGCCACGATAACGGCCCTGCTGGGTGATGATGAAATCCTCTTCGATGCGTTGCCTGGCCCTGCTGGTGAGCAGGCGGCTGACCTGTTGCAGTGACTGACCCAGGTCGACAGCGAGAAAGTCCGTGCTCATCAGGCGGCTGATCGGCTTGCGCGCAAACAGGTCGGTGGCGAAGGGCTTGAGCAGGGCCTCGGACAAGGAGTGGCGATGAATGATGCCCACCGGTTGCTGCTGTTCGTCGAGCACGGCCAGCGAGTTGAGGTTGGCCTGGGCGCGGAAGGCCTCCAGCACCTCGGCGGTGGCCGTGCTGTGGCTGACCGCCTGCTGCTCATTGAGCAGGGCGCCAAGGTCGGTGTTTTCCTCGTGCAGGCTGGTGGTGCTGCTGTCCAGTTGCGGCAACAGTTTGCGTGCGTCGCGTGGCGGTTGTTCCTGTGGTCGGCCAAGCAGATAGCCCTGCAGCAGGTCCACGCCCATTTCGCTGAGCACGGCCAGCTCTTCCGCCAGTTCGATGCCTTCGGCAATCACCTGGGCGCGAGAGGCCTTGGCCATTTTCAGGATGGAACCGACGAATTCGCGTTTCACCGCATCCTTGTGAATGCCATCGATGAAGTGGCGATCGATCTTCACGTAGTCGGGGCGCAGCTCGGACCACAGGCGCAGGCTGGAGTAGCCGGCACCTAGGTCGTCGAGGGCGATGGAGAAGCCCATGGCGCGATAGTGGTGCAGGGCGGTGTCGAGCAGGCTGAAATCGTCGATCGGTGCCTGTTCGGTCAGCTCGATCACCACCCGATCCGGGGTGATGCCGAATTCCTGCAACAGCTTGAGGGTACGCCCCGGCTGGTGGGTCGGCTCCAGCAGGGATTCCGGCGAGACGTTGAGGAACAGCTTGCCGTCCAGCTGCAGGTCACGGAAGCGCCGGCAGGCGCTGCGTCGGCTAGCCAGTTCCAGTTCGCTTAGGCGTCCGCAGTTGCGGGCCACGCTGAACAGGGCAATCGGTGAATGCAGCGGGCTGTTGGATGGGCCACGGGTCAGGGCTTCATAGCCAAGGATGCGGCGGTCGGCCAGGGCGATGATGGGCTGGAACAGGCTGTGCAGGTCGCCGTGAGCGAGGATCTGATCCAGTGCGCTCAACTGCTCGGTGACGGTCATGGCGGGTCTCGCAGGGCGGAAAAAGAAAAGGACCGGTATCGCTACCGGCCCTTTCATTTCACGACAGAACGATGACGCTTTGATGACGCCGCTTTAGTGCTTGGCCACCTGGGTGTCCATGCCGAGGTAATCGAGCAGGATGCGTCCGCTCTCGCTCAGGTAGGCATCGTCCTCCGGCTTGGTCTTTTCCGGTTCGACGGGCAGGCTGTCTTCATCCTCTTCCTTGATCTCCTTGAGCAGCTCTTCGCCCTTGGCCTTGCGCTTGGCGTTTTCCAGGGCCAGCTGGCGCGCCTCGATATCGGCACGCTGGCTGCGGCGGGTCTGCTCGTTGAGGCTGATGCTGGTTTGCTGCATCAGTTCCTGGGCCAGGGCCAGACGCTCGCGGGTGAAGACGAAGTCCGGGTTTTCTGCCGTACGCGCTTCGTGACGGGCTTTCAGTTCGGCCAGGAACGGCTTGAACGGATCGCTTGCCGGTTTGATCGCAGGGCGGATGCTGTCCCAGGGCATGGCTTCGGGCAGGGCGCTTTCGCCGATCTCCGTGGTATCGACGATGTCCGGATAGGCGATATCCGGCAGCACGCCCTGGTGCTGGGTGCTCTGTCCGGAAACGCGGTAGAACTTGGCCAAGGTCAGCTTCAGTTCGCCGTGGTTGAGCTCCTGAATGGTCTGCACCGTGCCTTTGCCGAAGGTCTGGCCGCCGAGGATCAGGCCGCGGTGGTAGTCCTGCATGGCGCCAGCGAAAATCTCCGAGGCGGAGGCCGAGAGGCGGTCGACCAGCACGGCCAGGGGGCCGGTGTAGAACACGCCGGGCTCCTCGTCGGCCAGCACATCTACGCGGCCGTCACTGTTGCGGACCAGCACGGTCGGACCCTGGTCGATGAACAGGCCGGTCAGCTCGGTGGCTTCCTGCAGCGAGCCGCCACCGTTGTCGCGCAGGTCGAGGACGACGCCGTCGACCTTGTCCTTTTTCAGCTCGGTGAGCAGGCGTTTGACGTCGCGGGTGGTGCTCTTGTAGTTCGGGTCACCCGCACGGAAGGCTTTGAAGTCGAGGTAGAAGGCCGGCACCTTGATCACCCCGAGCTTGTAGTCGCGGCCGTCATGGTTGAGCTTGAGCACTGACTTCTGCGCGGCCTGTTCCTCCAGCTTGACCGCTTCGCGGATGATGCTGACGACTTTGCTGGTCTGGTCGCTCGGCGCATTGCTGGCCGGAATCACTTCCAGGCGCACCTTGGAGCCTTTCGGCCCGCGAATCAGTTTGACCACTTCGTCCAGGCGCCAGCCGATCACATCGACCATGTCCTTGTCGCCCTGCGCCACGCCGATGATCTTGTCGGCTGGAACGATCTGCTTACTCTTCTCCGCCGGACCGGCCGGCACCAGGCGTACCACCTTGACGTGCTCGTTGTCGGACTGCAGCACGGCGCCGATGCCTTCCAGCGACAGGCTCATGTTGATGTCGAAGTTCTCCGCATTGTCCGGGGAGAGGTAGTTGGTATGCGGGTCGTAGGTCTGCGCGAAGGCATTGATGTAGGTCTGGAACACGTCCTCGCCGCTGGTCTGGTCGAGGCGCTTGAGCTGGCTCTTGTAGCGCTTGCTCAGCAGTTCCTCGATGGCCTTGGGTTCCTTGCCGGCCAGTTTCAGGCGCAGCACTTCATCCTTGACGCGTTTGCGCCAGAGGTCATCGAGTTCGGCGCGGTCTTTGGCCCAGGGTGCGTTCTCGCGCTCCACCAGCAGGCTTTCCTCGACGCTGAAATCGAGTTTCGAGGTGTCCTGCAGTAACTCGATGGCGTAGTCCAGACGCTCCTGCACGCGCACCAATTGGCGCTTGTACATGAGGAAGCCGGGTTCCAGGTCGCCACTTTTCAGCAGGTCGTCGAACTTGTTGCGCCACTGGTCGAATTCAGCGATGTCGGCGGCGGTGAAGTAGCTGCGCGCCGGATCGAGGGTCTTCAGGTAGCCGTCGTAGATCTTCTGCGAGCGGGCATCGTCGAGCGGCGGCTTGTTGTAGTGGTGGCGCTTGAGCAGCTCCACTACATTGAGGCTGGCAATCACCTGCTCACGGTCGGGCTGCAGGTATTCCCAGTTCTCCGGGCCGGTCTTGGCGGCTGCGGGCATAGCTTGCAGGCCCAGCACGAGAGCCAGGGCAGTAGAGGAGAGACGCAGCATGGTGATTCGACGCGATGGCAGTTGATAACGCA
This sequence comes from Aquipseudomonas guryensis, assembly GCF_014164785.1. Lineage (GTDB taxonomy): Bacteria > Pseudomonadota > Gammaproteobacteria > Pseudomonadales > Pseudomonadaceae > Aquipseudomonas > Aquipseudomonas guryensis. The sequence continues at coordinate 129,214 of NZ_JACJFN010000002.1, forward strand.
TATTAGGCCGTCATGTGAGCGCCAGGTTCCATTGAGCCGGGCGGCAGAATGCAGAAAGCCCGGCACACAACGCCGGGGGGCTTGTTCACTATGGAGGCAGCATGAAGGCATTGCAAGGCGTCGAAGGGCAGGTGGAATGGTGCGAGCGGCCCGCTCCAGCCTGCGATGTAGGGCAGATTCGCGTGCGCGTGGCGGCGGCCGGGCTCAACCGTGCCGATCTGCTGCAACGCGCCGGTCTGTACCCACCGCCGCCGGGAAGCAGCGACGTGCTCGGCCTGGAGTGTTCCGGGGTGGTCAGCGAGGTCGGCGCCGGCAGCGCCTGGCAGATCGGTGACCGGGTTTGCTGCCTGTTGGCGGGCGGCGGGATGGCCGAGGAAGTGGTGGTCGATGCCCGCCATGCGTTGCCTGTGCCGCAAGGCCTGTCGCTGGCCGAAGCGGCGGCGCTGCCGGAGGTGTATGCCACCGCCTGGCTCAACCTGTTCCAGCTGGCTGGGCTGAAACCGGGCGAGAAGGTGCTGCTGCATGCCGGCGCCAGTGGCGTCGGCTCGGCGGCGATCCAGCTGTGCAAGGCCTTCGGCAGCCCGTGCTGGGTCAGTGTCGGTTCCGCCGAGCGCCTGGCCTATTGCACCGACCTCGGTGCTCAGGGCGGCGCGCTACGCGGCGAGAACCTGGCCAGCCTGCGCGATTTTGCGCCGTTCGACGTGATTCTCGATCCGGTTGGCGCGACTTATGCCGAGCTCAATCTCGAGCTGCTGGCGCGCGACGGGCGCTGGGTGAATATCGGCCTGATGGGTGGCAGCAAGGCGCAGTTGGACATGGCCCTGCTGCTCGGCAAGCGCATCCAGCTGAGCGGTTCGACCCTGCGCAATCGCGATGATGAGTTCAAGGCGGCGCTGCTTAGCGATCTGGGCCAGCATGTCTGGCCGCTGTTTGCCGAGGGTCGTTTGAAGCCGCAACTGGAGCAGAGTTTCCCGGCCAAGGATGTGCAGGCCGCCTTTGCCGCGCTGGCGAGCAATCAGGTGGCTGGCAAGGTGGTGCTGTTGATCGACGAGAGCCTGGTCTAACCAGGCTTTGCGAGCCTGTTTGCGATCTCATGCGCGCCATGCGCACCGCAAGCCATGCACGTGGCTCAGGTGCGCACGGTGTCTCCTCCGTATTCTCGCCAGGCGCGGATCTCATCACTTCCAGCTGAGGATCGGCCAGCCGGCCTGTTCGGCATGGGCGCGCAAAGTCGGATCCGGGTTGACTGCGTAGGGGAAGTCCACCTGGCTCAGCAGCGGCAGGTCGTTGCGCGAGTCGGAATAGAAGTAGGCGCCGGCCAGGCTTTCGCCTTGTTCCTGCAACCAGGCCTGCAGGCGGGTGACCTTGCCTTCGCGGTAGGTCAGCACGCCCTGGGTCTTGCCGCTGTAGTGGCCGTGTTGCTGCTCCAGATCGATGGCCAGCACTTCCGCTATGCCCAGGCGTTCGGCGATGGCGCTGACCAGGAAATGCGCCGAGGCGGAGATCACCAGCAGGCGATCGCCAGCGGCGCGGTGCTGAGCCAGGCAGCGCATGGCATCGCTGTAGATGATCGGCTCGATGACGTCCTCGACGAATGGGCCAACGACGAACTCGACTTCCTCCTCGGTGCGGCCCACCAGCGGCGACAGGGTGTAGGCCATGTAGTCCTCCATGGCCAGCTTGCCCTGGGAGTACAGCGCCATCAGCTCCTGCTCGCGGGCCAGGAAGCTCTCGCGGTCGACCCACTGGATGTCGGCCATGTGGGTGGCCCACAGCGAGGCGCAGTCGCCGTCAATCAGGGTCTCGTCGAGATCGAAGATTGCCAGGGCCATTACGCCACCTCCCGGATTGCCTGTTCGTCGATGGTCAGGCCGATGCATTGGCCCTTGCCGATCAGGTCGCCTTCACGACGGTTGAGTACGTCGACCACCAGTTGCACACCATTGGCTTCGACGCGGTAGCGGATGACGTTGCCGAGCAGGCTGTGGCCGAGTATTTCCGCGGCGATGGCGCCGCTGTGGTGCAGCTGGATGGCCTCCGGGCGGATGGCGATGCGGCTGCTGACCGGGCGCAGCAGCAGGCGGCTGGCGGTTTCCGCATCGAGCAGGTTGTAGTTGCCGATGAATCCGGCGGCGAAGGCATCCACGGGCGCGGTGTAGAGGGTCTCTGCGTCGCCGCTCTGGACGATCTTGCCGGCGTTCATCAGGAAGATGCGGTCGCTCATGGTCAGCGCCTCCTCCTGATCGTGGGTGACGAAAATGGTAGTCAGGCCGAGATCCTGCTGGATGCTGCGGATCTGCTCGCGCAGGTGCTTGCGGATGCGCGCATCCAGCGCCGACAGCGGCTCGTCGAGCAGCAGCAGGCGCGGGCGGGTGACCAGCGAGCGGGCCAGGGCCACCCGTTGGCATTGGCCGCCGGACAGCTGGTGCGGGTAGCGGCTGGCGAAATCGCCCAGCTCGACCATGGCCAGCGCTTCCTGTACGCGCTGGGCGCTTTCTTCCTTGCCGACCTTGTGCATACGCAGGCCGAAGGCGACGTTCTGCGCCACGCTCATGTTGGGGAACAGCGCGTAGCTCTGGAACACCATGCCGATATCGCGCTTTTGCGGCGACAGCGGCACCAGGTCCTGGCCGTCGAGAAGGATCTGCCCGCCGCCGACTTCAGTCAGCCCGGCGATGCAGCGCAGCAGGGTGGATTTGCCGCAACCGGATGGGCCGAGCAGGGTGACGAACTCGCCCTGGGCGATTTCGCAGTTGATGTCACTGAAGATCGAGGTGGCGCCGTAGCTTTTATGCAGGCCGCGGATGCTCAGGTAACTCATGAGTTGTCCTTGTTCAGGCGAGTGGCTGCCCAGGTGAAGATCAGCACGAAGAAGAAGTAGGAAATCACCAGCGCGCTGTTGAAGTGGCCGCTGCTGTTTTTCATGTTGTTGAGGTACACCTGCAGGGTTTCGTAGCGGGTGCCGACCAGCAGGTTGGCGAACACGAACTCGCCGAACAGGAAGCTGAAGGATAGGAACAGCGAGACCATCAGGCCCTTGCGCAGGTTCGGCAGCACCACCAGGAAGGCTGCCTGCCAGGTGCTGGCGCCGAGCAGTTGGGCGGCGTCCATCATGTCGCGCAGATTGATCGCCTGCAGGTTGTTGGTGATCGCCCGGTACATGAACGGCAGGGCTACGGTGAAGTAGCAGCCGATCAGGATCCATGGCGTGCCGACCATCGCCAGCGGCCCGGAACCGTAGACCTGCAGCAGGCCCACCGAGGACACCACCGGTGGCACGGCGAACGGCAGCAGGATGAGAATGTTCATCAGCCCGTCGAGCTTGGGGAAGTGGTAATGCACCACAAACAGCAGCGGCAGGATCAGCACCGTGGCCAGCAACAGGGAGCCGAAGCACACCAGCAGTGACTGGCCGAAAGCGGCGAGGAAACGCGGATCGCTCCACAGCGCCAAATACCACTTGAAGGTCAGGCCTGACGGCAGGATGGTCGCCGACCAGCTGGTGGACAGCGAGTAGAGCAGGGTACCGGCCAGCGGCAGCAGCAGGATCAGGAACAGCAGCCAGACCACCGTGCGGTGATAGAGGGCGGCCGGTTTGGCATCAGCGCGCGACATGGTAGCTCCTCTTCAGCAGCCACTGGTGCGCGGCGGTGATCACCACCATCAGGCCCACCAACACCATGGCCAGGGCGCTGGCCATGTCTGGGTTGAGGCTGATATCGCCGGCGACCATGGCGGCAATGCGGATCGGCAACACGTTGAAGTTGCCGGTGGTCAGTGCATACACCGTGGCGTAGGCGCCCAACGCATTGGCCAGGAGGATGACGAAGGTGCCGAGCAGGGCGGGGGTCAGCACCGGCAGGCCGATATGCCGCCAGAAGTCCCAGGTGCCGGCGCCGAGCAGCGCCGCGGACTCGCGCCAGTCCTCGCGCAGGGCGTCAAAGGCGGGGTAGAGCAGCAGCACGCCGAGCGGAATCTGGAAGTAGGTGTAGAGCACGATCAACCCGGTCTTGGAGTACAGGTTGAAGTCTTCGATGATCCCGGCCTGCTTGAGCAGCAGGGTCAGCGCGCCGTTGAAGCCGAGGATGATGATGAAGGCAAAGGCCAGCGGCACCCCGGCGAAGTTGCTGGTCATGTTGGAGAAGGCCATGACGAAGTCGCGCAGCTTGGAGTCGACCTGGCGCAGCGAGTAGCTGCCGAGCACGGCGATGAGGATGCCGAACAGGCTCGACCAGAAGGCGATCTGCAGGCTGTGCTTGATCGCCTGCAGGTAGAACTTGGAGCTGAAGATCTTCTCGAAATTACCCAGGCCCCAGGCGTCGCCGACGCTCAGGCTGTGCACCGCCACCCATGCCAGCGGGGCGATCTGGAAGGCGATAAAGAAAATCGCGAAGGGCAGCAGGCAGAGCAGGGCCAGCCATTTGCCGCGGGGTTTACTTGCTGTCACTTGAGCAATTCCTTGCACAGCGGTTTGTCGTGGCTGGCGCCGAGCAGGGTGCAGATGGTGCCGCACAGTTCGGTTTGCCGGGGCTTGGCGTTGCCATCCAGGCTGAAGGCGCTACCGGCGACGAACAGCGGCACTTCGCGTTCTTCCGGCAGCAGGCCGTTGTGCGAGCGGTCGTTGTTCATGCCGTGGTCGGCGGTGACCAGCACCTGGTAGCCGGCATCCAGCCAACGCTGCAGGTATTCGGCCAGCAGCAGGTCGGCAGAGCGCGCGCTGTTGCGGTACTGCGGCGAGTCGAGGCCGAACTTGTGGCCGGCGTCGTCGATATTCATCGGGTGCACCAGCAGGAAGTTTGGCTGGTGCTGCACGCGCAGGTGCTCGGCATCGGCGAACAGGTGCGAATCCGGGTAGTGGTCGGCGTAATAGAAGTGGCCGTGCTGGATCGGCAAGGTGCTGTCGCTGGTGTGGCGGTCGCGGGCGGCATCGAAGGGCGCACGGTTATACAGCTCGCTCATCCAGTGATAGGCCGCGGCGGCGGTGGACAGGCCTGCTGCACGGGCGTAGTGGAAGATGCTGCGCTGGTTGGACAGGCGCACCACATCGTTGTGCACGATGCCGCTGTCGATCGGCGCCACGCCGGTCATCAGGCATTCGTAGAGTGGGCGGGACAGCGCGGGCAGCTCGCATTCGAGCTTGTACAGCGCAGCGCGGCCAGCGCCGCAGTAGGCCTGCAGATGGCCCAGCGCATGGCGGGCAACCTCGTAATTCAGGCCATCCAGTACCACCAGGATGACGTTGTGTTTCATCGAGCGATTTCCTTGAGCAAAAACACGGCCCGGCGAGTGCCGGGCCGTGGCGAACGCTTACTGCATTTCGATGATCACGTTTTCCTGCCACAGCTGCGGCAGTGCTTTCGAGGTGACTTCCCAGGCTGCCGGATCCTTGATCGGCTGGACCTTGGCGTACTGCTCGTTGGGCAGCAGCTTGGCCTGCACCTCGGCCGGCAGGGTCAGGTGCTCGGCGCGGATCGGCCGGGCGTTGCCCTTGGCCAGGTTGATCTGCCCGGCATCGCTCAAGATGTACTCACGCGCCAGCTTGGCCGCGTTTGGGTGCTTGGCGTATTTGTTGATGATGGTGGTGTAGCCGGAGATCACCGAGCCGTCGGATGGGATCAGCACTTCGAAACGGCTCGGGTCGATCTGGTCGCGGTAGGACAGGCCGTTGAAGTCCCAGACGATGCCGACTTCCACTTCGCCTTTTTCCAGGGTCTGGATGGTCGGGTTGGACAGGCCCAGGCGGCCCTGCTTGGCGATCTCGGCGAAGAAGTCCAGGCCCGGCTGGATGTTCTTCTCGTCACCACCGTTGGCAATGGCGGCGGCCAGTACGCCGTTGACGGCCTGGGCGGCGGCACTGACGTCACCGATGGCGACCTTGTACTTGCCCTGTTTCAGGTCGGCCCAGGACTTGGGTACGTCCTTGACCAGCTGCTTGTTGACGATAAAGGCGATGGAGCCGGTGTAGGCGAGCATCCAGTGGCCGTCCGCGTCCTTGGCCCAGGTTGGAATCTGTTCCCAGGTCGTCGGTTTGTAGGCTTGGGTAACACCCTGCTGTACGGCGATGGGGCCGAAGGCCGCACCGACGTCGCCGATGTCGGCGGTGGCGTTGTCCTTCTCGGCAGCGAATTTGGCGATTTCCTGGGCCGAGCTCATGTCGGTGTCCATGTGCTTGAGGCCATAGAGTTTGTTCAGGTCGGCCCAGGTGTCCTTCCAGTTGGCCCAGCTGTCCGGCATGCCGACGCTGTTGACCTCGCCCTCTGCGCGGGCGGCTTTTTCCAGGCTCTTTACATCCTCGTTGGCCATGGCCTGGTTACCCAGAATAATGGCCGATCCCATCAGTGAAGCCAGCAGCAGGCGTTTCATGGTGAAGCTCCTTAGCAGGGTGAAAGATTGGTCTAGATCAGCAAGACCCAGGCCAATCTAGAGGCTTTCTATGACGTTTTTATGGCAACGCATTGCCCTGCTCCTCAGGGGCGCGCTGCGCCTGAAAGCGTAGACCATGGCTAAGTAACTGATTTACCGAGAGACTGCCGGGCCAGATGGCATGGCGCGTGCAGGCACAAAGGCGCGGCTGGTGACTGTCATCCCGCAGTCATCCAGCTTGCCTAGCATGACCGCACGTTCGACCGGTTGTGCCTCTTTTTGGTGCTGGTCTATTCCAGAGTGGAGTTTTGCATGCGCGACGAAGCGCCCCGTACCGTTACCGCCATCTGCCGTGCCTTGCAGGAGCAGATCGAGCATGGCCTGCTGACGCAGGGCAGCCAGCTGCCGGCCGAGCGCAAGCTCAGCGAGCTGTTCGAGACCACCCGCATCACCCTGCGCGAGGCGCTGGGGCAGTTGGAAGCAGAAGGTCTGATCTACCGCGAGGAACGCCGCGGCTGGTTCGTTTCGCCGCCGCGGCTGGCCTACAACCCGCTGGTGCGCAGCCACTTCCATGCAATGGTGCGCGAGCAGGGCCGGCAGTCGTCCACCGAGCTGCTCAGTGCACGGCTGATCCCGGCGCCGGTGGATATCTGCGCGCTGCTGGAGTTGCCGGCGCTGTCGGCGGTATTGCAGATCCGCCGCGCGCGGCGCATTGACGGGCGCCTGGTGCTGTACGTCGAGCACTACCTGAATCCGGCTTACTTCCCCGGCATCCTGCAGTTCGACCTGACCTGCTCGCTGACCGAGCTGTACGCCAGCGAATACGCCATCCATTACGGCCGGGTGCGTTTCGACATCCTGCCCACCGCCTTGCCGGCCGAGGCGGCGAACAGCCTGAAAACCACCCTGGGCAGCCCGGCGCTGCGCATCACCCGGGTCAACCGCGACCAGCACGGGCGGCTGATCGACTGCGACCTGGAGTTCTGGCGCCACGACGCTATTCACGTCAGCGTCGAAGTGCCGGAGTGAGGCGCTAGCCGGCGACCAGCCTTTGCTTCTCCGTCGAGAACTCCAGGGTCTCACCATCCAGCGGTACGCGCAGGCGCTCACTGATGCCCCGGCGCGTGGCCTCCTGCAGCAAGCCGGCGCGGGTCACCGGGCAATGGTCGAGGGCTTCCAGGTGGTTGGCGACGATGATGCCGCTGCTGAGCTGGAGCGCGGCGAGAATGTCGGCCTGGCCCATGATGATCTCGCCGCCCAGATCGAAACGCGCGCCACCGGCTGGCAGTACGCTGACTGCCGGTGCCAGTTGCGTCAGGCACTGGCGCACCTCGGCGGTGAGCAGGGTGTCGCCGGCGATATAGAGGCTGGGTTCCTGGGGAATCTGGATGAAGTAGCCGTAGCCATGAGCCATCAGGCTGCCGATAAAGCCCTCGCCGTGTAGGCAGGGAATCGCCTGAATAGTGCCGTTGAAAAACGCTCCGCCGGCCTGGCTGGGTAGCTCCTGCACGTTGAGCCGGCGCTTGCGCAGGTAATCCGCATCCTCCGCCATGCATAGCACCGGGATATTGCGCTCGCGTAGCCAGCGGATGGCGCTTCGGTCGAGGTGGTCGAAATGGCCTTTCTGGCAATGGGTGATCAGGCAATGGGTGACGCGCTGCAGGTGCTCGCTGGCGTTGTCCGGCAGCTCGACCAGCGGATTGCGCCGCCGTCGGGCGAGATACTTGAGTGCGGGCAGCTGGCCTTGGGCGGCCAGCATGGGGTCGACCAGCAGGCGAACTTCGCCGAACTCGACGATCAGGGTGGCATTACGCAGTTGGGTGATTTGCATGGCGACCTCCGGGATGGGAGGGCTGATTGTAAAAATCCGTCTGCGGGATAAAGATGGCAGGAATTGCCATAAATAGGACATTTCATGCCAGTACAGAAAATCGGCCTGGTGCTGTATCCCGGTTGCATGCCGGCGGGCCTGTTCGCCTTCGCCGACCTGCTGACGGCTGCCAATCGGCGTGCTGGCGAGCAGCGTTTCGAGCTGTGCTGGGTGGGGCTGGACAGCGAACCGGTCGACTGTGCCCAGGGCATGCGCTTGCAGCCGCAGAGCAGCCTGGCCCAGGCCGCGTGCAGCGCCGTGCTGATTCCCGGACTGTGGGCGGATTCGGAGGCGATGATCGCCCAGGTGTTGGAGGCCAATCGCGGTCTGATTCGAGCGTTGAGCCAGTTGCCGCGCAGTACCCGGCTGTGGAGCTACTGCACCGGCGTGTGCCTGCTGGCGCAGAGCGGGCGTTTACAGGGCGAGCGCGCGACGGCCACCTGGTGGCTGGCGTCCAGCCTGCAGCAGCGTTTTCCCCAGGTTGATTGGCAGTTCGAACAGACCCAGGTGAGCAATCGCCTGACTGCCACGGCATCCGGGGTCAGTGGTTACCTGCCGATCGCCCGGGCGCTGATCGAGGAGCAGCTGGGCGCGCTGGTCTATCGCGAGATCGCCACGCTGATGGTGTTGCCGCGCCCGGAACCGGCGACGCCGGTGTTTCGCTCCGTCGGCCTGATGCAGCAGACGGACCCGCTGCTGCGCCGCTTGCACCTGTTGGTGGAGCGCCTGCCGGCCCAGAAGCTTGGGGTGCAGCGGCTCGCCGATGAACTGGCCGTTTCCGCGCGAACCCTGGCGCGCAAGGTACGGGCGCTGACGGGGCTGGCGGTGGCGGATCAGGTGCGCCTGATCAAACTCAACCAGGCCAGCGAGCGGCTGATCCTCACGGCGGATTCGATCAGTCGGATCAGTGCCGCCTTGGGCTACGGCGATGAGTCGAGCTTTCGGCGCACCTTCAAGCACGTCACCGGGCTGACCCCGGCTGCCTATCGGCAGCAGTACAAAGTCTAGAACCGCTCTGCAATTTGGCGTTTCAGTACAAGCCCAAGCCGATCGCTGAGTTCAAACAAAGGTTGTAAATTCTTTACTCAGAAGGGCGTGCGGCTCGTTCCTTGCGTCTTATAAGGCAGCGTGTTCTCGCCTGTATTGGCTGAAAAGTTAGGGCGTTCGATTCTGCAGTTCGCCTCTTTTCTGAACTTGCCGGCATAGGCACTATGGGGCGCCGCGCTGTTAGCAGGCCGCTGTTACTGGCGTAGCGCCTTGTCTGGCTCTAGTCCAAAAGATCGTGAACAGGTTCTAAGTCGCAAGCGGCTTACCGAGCCTGTTTTTATCGCTGTAGTGACAGCGTGGGTGGTTTTTCAACGGCCTGATCAACCACACTGGTCGTTCTAATAAAAAGACAGGGAGGTTATATGCAACTCAGTTCTATTGGTTTCTCGCTGGCGCGTTGGCAGGCGCGGGTGCGTCTGGCGGCACTCCTGGTGCTGGTTGGCCTGAGCGGGGTAACCGCCAACGCTGTATTGGCCCAGGCCGATGGGCCCGCAGGCATGCAACAGCCTGGCGCCGTTTCCGCTCCCTTACCAGCTGTCCCGGCCACCCCCGCAGCAACGCCGAACCTGACCGGCGCACTTGCCGAGACGCCACCTTTCGGCGTTCGCGAGATGTTCAGCCAAGCCGACTGGGTGGTTAAGTCGGTGATGATCTTCCTAGCCTTTTGCTCATTGCTGACCTGGGCAGTACTGTTCGAGAAGCTGTTCGTCTTCGCCCGTGCTCGGCGCGCCAACAATCGCTTTCTCGAGGCTTTCCGCAAGGGTGAGCTGGAACACCTGAGTCCCGTGGCCAGCAACAGCGCCATGGCCCGTATGTGGCAGGTCGGCCAGGCCGAACTCAAGCACTTCGGTCGCAACCGCAATAAGGACGCCAGCGCCGATCAGATCAACCGCCTGTTGCAGCGTATCTCGCTGACTTCGAGCATTGTTCAGGAGCGCGATCTGGCGCGCTTGGGCAGCCTGATGGGGGTGCTGGCAACAATAGGCGCTACGGCACCTTTTATCGGCCTGTTCGGTACCGTCTGGGGCATCCTCAACAGCTTCGCCAATATCGCCACGATGAAGTCATCCAGTCTGGCGATTGTCGCGCCGGGTATCGCCGAGGCCTTGCTGGCCACTGCGCTGGGGCTGTTTGCGGCTATCCCCGCAGTGATGATCTTCAACAAGTTCGCCAGGGACATTAACGGCTTCGTCGGTGCGCTGGATAACTTCTCGGCGGAGATGATCGCGGCCATGTCGCGCAAGCTGGATGAGGTGCACTGAGCATGAGCATCCAGTTCAATTCCGGGCCCATGGTCAAGCGCCACAACTATCAACAGAACGCCGAGATGAACATCACGCCCTTCGTCGATGTGATGCTGGTGCTGCTGATCATCTTTATGGTCGCCGCGCCGCTGGCCACCGTTGATGTGCCGGTGGATCTGCCGAGCAATGCCGCGGCGCCGACCCCGCCGCCGACCGACCCCCTGTATATCAGCGTGCAGGCCGATGGCCTGTTGTTCGTCCAGGAACAAGGCGTGGCGCTGGCCGAACTGGCTGGCGTGGTGCGCGGCGCAACCGGCAATCGGCTGGATACCCGGCTGTTTCTGCGCGGCGATCAGGCGGTGGATTACGGCACCCTGATGCGGGTAATGAATAACCTGCAGAAAGCCGGTTACAGCCAGATCAGCCTGGTGGCAGCGCAAGAGCTGACGCCCTGATGGCTGGCCCCAGGATCGAAGTTCACTGGCCGATCCGCCTGCTGGTTATTCTGGTTTCCCTGGCACTGCACGGCGCTTTGCTGGTCTGGTTGTTAAGCGCTGATCGGCGTCAGACGCGGCCTGAGCAGCCGCAAGCGATTGCCGTGCAGATGGTTGAGCTGCCTGTGCCGGAACCAGAGCCGGAGCCTGAGCCAGAACCGCCCGAGCCAGCACCCATCCCTGAACCCGAACGGGAACCAGAGCCTGCGCCGCCGCCTCCGGTAAAAGCGCCCGTGGTGAAAAAAGCTGCACTGCCACCGCGCGCGCCAAGCAAGTCCGCTGGCCCACCGGTGCATGCGTTTGGTGCCAATAACGATTGGGCCGCGCCACCCACTCCAGCGCCAAGCGCCAGCCGTAGCAGGCAAGTCCCGTCGGACTATGCCGACACGGTGAAGAGTCGGGTGATCGCCAATCTCAAACGTCCAGAAGGTGCGGTTTACAAGCCGCCACCCGGCTACAAGGGCGATCCCGCCGATCTCAAGAGGAAGTGTCATATCTCTTATGAGATCACCCTGGATAGCAGCGGCAAGATGCTCTCCTACGAAATCGACCCCTGCGGCGACCCATTATTGGATGCCGCTGCCGAACAGGCCGTGCTCAAGGCGGGGCCATTTCCGCCACCGCCCAACCAGGGTGCTGCGCGCTACACCGTGTACGGCACGGCCATCTTCATCAAATGACCTGGAGTCAGGCATCTATGTCGGTTTCTTTGTGTTCGCGAATGGCCGCCCTCGCTGCCCTGGGCGCTGCGCTTGTGGCCTGTACCACGCCAGAGCCAATCGCTAAGCCCGTAGCGCAGCCGGTTCAGCCGCGTGCGGTGAGCCTGGCCAGTTTCGACTGTGTCGACGGATTGCCCGCAGTGCATCGGCAGATCTGCGCCAGCGAGGCGTTGGCTCGTCTGGACAAACAGGTGATTGAGCAGTACCGCAGCCGCCTGCGTGGCCTGGATCTGCCTGGCGCCTTGCTGCTGGAGGCCAATCAGCGCCAATGGCTGCTGAGCAGGGCGGGGCAATGCCCGCTGACCGATGCCGCCCAGGCGCAGGACTGCCTGATGGCCCTGTACCGCCAGCGCGCCGACGACCTGGCCAACTGGTCCGAAGCCCGGCCGACGAATCATCAGGGTGCCCATGGCCTATCCGCCTACGCCGAATTCAGGTTGGCAGACAGTCGCGATGCCAGCCTGTGCGAGTCGATGAAAACGGCGCTGAATCAGGATTTGCAACGCAACGGCTTTCCCGTGCCGGCGCGCCTGCCGGGCGCCACGGCGCTAGCCGGCAGCCATGGCCCGGCCGCCAGCGTCGAGCTTGCCGGCCAGCGCTTCAGTGTCGACCTCTATGACGCCGGCCCCTACGCCAGCTATCAACTGCGCGCGCGCGGGCTCAGCCACAACGGCCAGCTGATCTTCGACGACAGCACGTTGCCGCGCTGGGTAGCGGAGCTGCCCAACTACGGCGGACGTGCCTATCTCTCTTCGTCGCAGACCCGCGACTACGGCGCTATCGATATCTTCCGCTTGGGTGGCCGGGAGCTGGTGCTGGTCAATGAAACCTGGGGCTTCTACTCGCCGGCGGCCCGCGGCGAATCGGCTTATGCAGGGCTCTATGCCCTGGACGGTCTGGGCCTGAAACCCTTGTGCCTGTACCAGGCCTACCTGACCCCAGCGCGCAGCAATTCGCTGGACGGCTTGCCCGCGTTCGCGGCGTTGCAAGCCGAGCTGTCCACCCTGGCCGGCGATCCGCCGGCCGAGGTTGCCCAGCATGAGCGCCTCGACAGAGCCCAGAGCCAGAAGGAAAGGCTCTGGACGCTGCTCAATATGCCGCTGGTGGGCGTTCAGGAGCTGCAGGCGTATGGGCGTGAAGGGGCGATCCGGCAGCGTCACGACGACAGCCTGAATCGGCTGTTCGATTGGTCGGAGCGCAACCTGGACAATAAACTCTTCTACCGCCGCTTGCTGCCGATGCTACAACCGGCCCACAGCGAGCTGCAGCAGCTGTTCAGCGACCAGGGCCTCGACCCGGCCCAGGCCAGTACGGCCGCCGATCTGCTGCTGCATGAAAGCCTGGCCAGGGCCAGCGAGTACTTGGCAATCCCGGCCCCGGCCCCGGAGATGCCGCTGCCGCCTCATGCCGACTATCGCCCGCACTATGCCATCGCGCCGACGCCGGGCGAGTTGGAACGGGGGCGCAATTTCGCTACCTTGCACAGCGTATTGCTGAATAACGCGCCCGCCCATGTGGTGAACGACTTTATCGCCTACGAAACCGAGAACCTCGGCGAGGATCGCGGGCTCAGCGTGGATGGCAGCCCGGCGGCGATGGCGGCGGTGCAGAACCCGCAGAACCTCGAGCTGCTGTTGCGCAGCGATTTCGATGCCAATCAGAGCAATGCCTGGGGCAAAACCGCCTTGATGAGCGCGGCGCAGCTCAATCAGGCGGACAGCGTGCGTCTGTTGCTCAGCAACGGCGCCGATGTGCACAGCCAGACCCGCTCGCTTCCCGGTACGGGTGTCGGTGGCGTGGAGCGTGTTGAGGCCATGCAGTCGCGGCAAACCGCCTTGCTGGTTGCGGCCAGGCAGGCGGATGCGCACGTGCTAGGTGCCTTGCGCGATGCCGGAGCCCTGCGTGAGGAATGGCCGGGTTATGCGCAACAAGTCTGCGCGGCCCTCGACAGTAATCCGCGGCTCGATGGCAGCGCGCGCGAGCAACTCAGAGCACCGCTATGCGGGACTTACAGCCCAGCGCCCAAGCAGGCGTTGCAGCAGTCCGTGCAACTGATAGAACGTCCGGCGGTAAACCTGTTTGCCCGCCATTTTGAGCTGACGCCGCAGGTCTTCGGCGTGGAGATCCGCCAGATGGCCCTCAACCTGGGCATGACGGCGGTGCGGCGCGGCAAGGTCAAAATCACCGGCCCCTTGACCCTGGTGTTCGATGACCTTGCCGGCAATAGCCCGCAGCTGTTGAAGTTCGATCTGGGCTTGCCGGTGTCGTCCGGTGCCGCGGTGGTAAATAACCACAAGGTGCTGCGAACCGAGCATAGCCTGGTGTTGAGCACCGACTTCGACCCGCAGCGCAACGATGTCGAAGGCACCTGGCGACTGTTGGCCGCCGCCGCCGCAGCCCAGGGCTTGACCCCGACCAATCAAGGCTATTTGGTGATTCACGGCAACAACGGCGAAAGAACCGAGTATCAGCTGGTGGTGAAACGCTAAAAGGGCGGCTGGATTACTCCAGCCGCTGTTCCCCGGTAAAACTCAAAGTCGCCTTGGAGCGCCGGCAGTAATAACGCCGGCTTTTTCCGACCAAGGCAGGGCCGGATGGTGCTGGCGCAGGCTAGTCCATCAGGCCAATTCAGGGCTGGCGTAGAAGGCCGCCAGCACTTTCACCAGATGGGCCAGGTCGTGGCTGCCGGCCAGTTCGCGGATCGAGTGCATGGCGAAGGTCGGCAGGCCGATGTCCACGGTACGCACGCCCAGCTGGCTGGCAGTGATCGGGCCGATGGTCGAGCCGCAGCCCATGTCACTGCGCACCACGAAGCTCTGCACCGGCACTTCCTCGGCCAGGCACAGGTGGCGGAAGAAGCCAGCGGTCTCGCTGTTGGTGGCGTAGCGCTGGTTACTGTTGACCTTGATTACCGGGCCGGCGTTGAGCTTGGGGCCGTGGTTGGCGTCGTGCTTGTCGGCGTAGTTGGGGTGCACGCCGTGGGCGTTGTCGGCCGACACCAGCAGGGACTTCTGGATGCTGCGCACGAATCCGTCGCCTTCCGGCAAGACGCGGCGCAGCACCTGTTCGAGGAACGGACCGTCGGCGCCGCAGGCCGAGCAGGAGCCGATCTCCTCGTGGTCGGTGCACACCAGCACGCAGGTCTCGTCGCCTTCGGCGCTCAGCAGCGCCTGCAGGCCGGCGTAACAGGACAGCAGGTTGTCCAGGCGTGCCCCAGCGATGAAGTCCTGGTTGAGGCCGATTACCGCGGCGCTCTGGGTATCATAGAAGCTCAGCTCGTAGTCCAGCACCGCATCGGCGCTGATGCCGTGTTCCTCGGCCAGACGGTCGGTGAGCAGGGCGCGGAAGTCTGCCGGTTCTTCGCCGGCGATCTGCGCCAGGATCGGCGGCAGTTCGTTCTGCTGGTTGATCGGCCAGCCCTGGTTGGCCTCGCGGTTGAGGTGGATGGCCAGGTTGGGGATGGT
Source organism: Aquipseudomonas guryensis (assembly GCF_014164785.1). Taxonomy (GTDB): domain Bacteria; phylum Pseudomonadota; class Gammaproteobacteria; order Pseudomonadales; family Pseudomonadaceae; genus Aquipseudomonas; species Aquipseudomonas guryensis. Next base: position 144,415 of record NZ_JACJFN010000002.1, read on the forward strand.
GGCGATCGGCAGCTGGAAGTCGATCAGCTGGCTCTGTACCTTGCCGCCCTCGCGGAAGGTCACCCGTCCGGCCAGCGACAGGTCGCGGTCGAACCAGGGGGCGAGCAGGGCGCCGCCGTAGACTTCCACGCCGAGCTGGAAGAAGCCCTGGCGCTGCAGTTCCGGCTGCGGCTTGACGCGCAGGCAGGGGCTGTCGGTGTGTGCGCCAACCAGGCGCAGGCCGCCTTCCAGGGCGCTGCGCTTGCCCAGCTTGAAGGCGATGATCGAGGAGTCGTTGCGGGTGACGTAGTAGCGTCCGCCGGCTTCGGTATGCCAGGACTCGCGCTCGTCCAGAGCCTTATAGCCGGCAGCTTGCAGGCGCTGGGCCAGGCTGCGGGTGGCGTGGAAGGGGGTGGGCGAGGCCTTGAGGAAATCGATCAGGCCCTGATTCAGTTCTTCGCGCATACACAGCTCCGGACGGCAATATCGAGAGTTTATCGGATTGTGTGGCGCGTTTGGCAGGCGCGTGGTGCCCTTAGCCTGTAGATGGCGAAGTGCATCGGCGTAGCCCGGATGCAATCCGGTAAGGGTTGTGCGGTATTGCCCCGGATTGCATCCGGGCACGCAACTAAAGAGCGGGGAGGGTTGGGGGAGAGGGTTGCGGGTTAGTCCCTCTCTCCAGGTCCCTCGGTTTTGGCTTCCTGCGTCACCTCCCACAAGTGGGAGAGGGGAGAAAGTCGTCAGAACGGTGCCGGGCACTCGAAGCGCATACGCTCGCCGGTCTGCGGGTGGGTCAGGCAAAGCATGCTGGCGTGCAGGCACAAACGCGGCCAGGCGGCCAGAGCCTGTGCGTGGGCGTACAGGCCGTCACCGAGCAGCGGATGGCCGATCGACAGCATATGCACGCGCAACTGGTGCGAGCGGCCGGTGATCGGTGTCAGCTCGACGCGGCAGTAGTCGCCGCAGCGCTCGACGATGCGCCAGTAGGTCAGCGCGTGTTTGCCTTGCTCATGGTCGACCACGTGGCGCGGCTTGGTTGGCGGGTCGTAGCGCAGCGGCAGGTCGATGCTGCCGCTGTCCAGTTCCGGCTGGCCCCAGCACAGGGCGGTATAGGCCTTCTCGGTCTCGCGGTCGTGGAACTGGCGGGATAGCTCGCGGTGGCTGTCGGCATCACGAGCGAGGACGATGATGCCGGAGGTTTCCCAGTCCAGGCGGTGGACGATGCGCGCTTCCGGGTAGCCGTTTTCCTGCAGGCGGGTCACCAGGCAGTCGCGGTTGTCCTCGGCGCGGCCGGGCACCGAGAGCAGCAGGGTGGGCTTGTTGATCACCAGCAGGGCGGCGTCCTGATGGAGGATTTCGACATTCGACAGCGGCATGGGCATTCCACAAATGACAACGGCGGCCTTGGCCGCCGTTGCTTACCCCAGGCGAATCAACGATCCGGCAGGGTGATATTGAGTTCCAGAATGGAGCAGCTGCCCTGGTTTTCCAGCGCGACCTGCACCTGATCCTGCTCGATGTTGACGTACTTGCGGATCACCTCGACCAGCTCTTTCTGCAGGGCCGGCAGGTAGTCCGGCTGGCTGCGCTGGCCGCGCTCGTGGGCGACGATGATCGACAGACGCTCTTTCGCAATCGACGCAGGGGTTTCCTTCTTGCGTTCACGAAAGAAATCGAAAATGTTCATTAGCGCGCTCCAAACAGGCGTTGCATGAGTCCTTTCTTCTGCACGTCGAGGAAGCGATGGGGCACTTCCTTGCCCAGCAGACGGTCGACGGCATCGCCATAGGCCTGGCCGGCATCACTCTCTTCGTCGAGGATCACCGGTACGCCCTGGTTGGAGGCTTTCAGCACGGCCTGGGATTCCGGGATCACGCCGAGCAGGTTGATGGCGAGGATTTCCTCGACGTCTTCCACGCCGAGCATTTCGCCCTTGGTCACGCGCTCGGGGTTGTAGCGGGTCAGCAGCAGACGCTCCTTGATCGGCTCCAGGCCCTGTTCGGCGCGGCGCGACTTGCTGGCCAGCAGGCCGAGCATGCGGTCGGAGTCGCGTACCGAGGAGACTTCCGGGTTGGTTACGACGATGGCTTCGTCGGCGAAGTACATGGCCAGGTGGGCACCGGTTTCGATACCGGCTGGCGAGTCGCAGATGACGTATTCGAAGTTCTTCGACAGCTCCTCGATGACCTTGCCCACGCCTTCTTTGGTCAGCGCGTCTTTGTCACGGGTCTGACTGGCAGCCAGTACGTAGAGGTTTTCCAGGCGTTTGTCCTTGATCAGGGCCTGGGTCAGGGTCGCTTCGCCGTTGATCACGTTGACGAAGTCATACACCACACGGCGCTCGCAACCCATGATCAGATCGAGGTTACGCAGGCCGACGTCGAAGTCGACGATCACGGTTTTGTGGCCGCGCAGGGCGAGGCCGGTACCGATGGCGGCGCTGGTGGTGGTTTTACCCACGCCACCCTTGCCGGAAGTGACTACGAGGATCTTGGCCACGGTGATTTACCCCAAATATATGAAAAATAAGGCAATCAAGAGCCGATAAAACGGGCTTCCGGATGCCTTTTTTAGGTCCCTGAAAAGTGGCCGCAGTATCCGTTAAAGGCGGGTGATGTTCAACACGTCACCCGACAGACTGACCTGTATCGACTGCCCCCACAACGGATCACGGCGCAGATCCTCGGCCGTCTTGTACTGGCCGGCCACGGAGAGCATTTCGGCGCCCATCTGCTGGCAGAAAATCCGCGCGCTAGCGTTGCCCTTGACCCCGGCCAGGGCACGACCGCGCATCGGGCCGTAAACATGGATATTACCGTCGGCGAGAAGTTCCGCGCCGGCGCTGACCGGTGCCAGCACCACCAGGTCACCGCCCTGGGCATAGATCTGCTGGCCGCCCCGCACCGGGGTGGTGACGATCTTGGTCGGTTTGACTGCAGGTTCCGCGGGTTTTTCCGGCTTTTCGGCCTTTTTGCGCGCTTCCACCGGCTCGACCAGCTTCTCGCGGGCGCCGGACGGCGGCAGCACCGGTAGATCCAGGGCATTGGCAGCGGCGATGTCGTCCTCGCGGTTGGCGCGAATTGCCAGGGTGCGCAGGCCGTGGGTGCGGCACAGCTCCATCAGCTTGACCAAGTCGAGGCTGCCTTCGCCCTCCGGCAGCTTGTCGAGGGCCAGTACCAGCGGGATGTTCTGGAAGAAGTTGGGGGCCTGGGCGACTTTGTCGGCCAATTGGCGGTCCAGGCGTTCCAGGTCGTTGTGCGCCAGTTCCAGAATGGTGATGGCGAGCATGCTGCCCTTGAGCTGGAACACGGGGTCTTGGTCGAGGAGGTCGGCTTGGCTCATGGTCTACCCATCACACTGAATGGGCACGACTTATAGCGATTAGCCCGCATGGCCGCAAGCCGCGGCGAGTCCTGTAGAATGCCCGGCCCTGTCGTTTGTCCGGAATGATTCATGGATCGCCCGCAATTTCGTGCCTATTTCCTGCATCCGCGCTTCTGGCTGCTGTGGCTGGGCCTGGGCCTGCTCTGGCTGGTTGCGCTGCTGCCTTACCGGGTGCTGATGCTGCTGGGCCGAGGACTGGGCGCGCTGATGTACCGCCTGGCTGTCTCGCGTCGGCAGATTGCCGCCCGCAACCTGGAGCTGTGCTTCCCCGAGCTGTCCGCCGCCGAGCGTGAGCGCCTGCTGCGGGAGAACTTCGCTTCCACCGGCATGACCTTCTTCGAGATGGCAATCAGCTGGTGGTGGCCGGCGGCGCGTTTGCGCCAGTTGGGCACTGTCGAGGGTATCGAGCATATCCGCCAGGCCGAGGCCGAAGGGCAGGGCGTGATCCTCATGGCCCTGCACTTCACTACCCTGGAAATGGGCGGCGCTATTTTGTGCATGCACCAGGGCATGTACGGCATGTATCGGGCGCACAAAAATCCGCTGTTTGATTTCGTCCAGCGCCACGGCCGCGAGCAGCGTCTGCTGGGCGTGGTCGAGCGCGACGAAGTGCGCGGTATGCTCAAGCTGCTGCGCGCTGGTGGGGTGGTCTGGTATGCGCCGGATCAGGACTACGGTGCCCAGCGCAGCATCTTCGTGCCGCTGTTTGGCGTACCGGCGGCCACGGTAACGGCCACCAGCAAGTTCGCCCGCCTGGGCAGGGCGCGAGTTATCCCCTTTACCCAGGAACGCCTGACCGATGGCTCTGGATACCGGGTGGTAGTGCATCCGCCGCTGGCCGATTTCCCGGGTGATAGCGAGGAGGCCGACTGCCTGCGCATCAATCAGTGGATTGAGCAGGCTATTCGCCGGCACCCGGAGCAGTATCTGTGGGCCCACCGGCGCTTCAAGACCCGCCCGCCGGGCGAACCCAAGTTGTATAAGAAGCGCCGCCGATAGCGGCGCCCTATACTGACAAAAAAGACCCTCGGGGATTGTCCATGAATCAGGCCGTACATTCCGACACCCCGGTGACAGGACTGATTCTTTCCGGTGGCGGGGCGCGGGCGGCTTACCAGGTGGGCGTGCTCAGTGCGATTGCCGATCTACTGCCAAATGCGGCACACAATCCTTTCCCGGTCATCGTCGGCACCTCGGCCGGGGCGATCAACGCGGTCGGTCTGGCCTGTGGCGCGCTGCACTTCACCGAGGCGATCCGCCGGCTGACCCAGGTCTGGCAGAACTTCCATTCCGATCAGGTCTACCGTACCGACTGGCCCGGCGTGTTGCGCCAGGCTAGCCGCTTTATCGGTCATAGCCTGTTGGGCATCGGCGGTGATATTCCGGTGGCGCTGCTCGATAGCTCACCGCTGCGCGACATGCTCGAGCGTGAACTGGACTTCTCCGGGATTGCCGCTGCGGTGCGCATGCGCCAACTGCGAGCAGTGGCAGTGACCGCCTTCGGTTACGAGAGTGGCCAGGCGGTGACCTTCTATCAAGGTCGGGCCGCCATCGACCCCTGGTTCCGCCATCGTCGGGTTGGCGTGCCGACCCGCCTGAGCCTGGATCATTTGCTCGCCAGCGCCTCGATTCCGCTGATTTTTCCGCCGGTCAAGGTCAATCGCGAGTATTTCGGCGATGGTGCGGTGCGCCAGTCGGCGCCGATCAGTCCGGCCCTCCATCTGGGTGCCACGCGCGTACTGGTGGTCGGGGTCAGCGGCAATCCGCTGGGGCGTGGCGCCAATCAGGTGGTGTCGCGGCCGCAGACTGGCAAACCACCGACCCTGGCCCAGATCAGCGGGCACATGCTCAACAGCACCTTTATCGACAGTCTGGAAGGCGATATCGAACTGCTCGAACGGCTCAATCACATGAGTCGCCTGGTTCCTTCCGGCCTGCATCCACGCGGGCTGGGCCTGAAACCAGTGGAGGTGCTGGTGATCGCCCCCAGCCAGCCGCTCGATCAGATTGCCGCCCGTCACCGGCACGAGCTGGCCAAGTCGATGCGTTTCTTCCTGCGCGGTTCCGGCGCGACCAAGGCCAGTGGTGCCGGGGTGCTCAGCTACCTGCTGTTCGAGCCCGGCTACTGCAACGAACTGATCGAGCTGGGCTATCAGGACGCCATGGCGCAGAAAGACGCCCTGGCCAGCTTCCTCGGCCTGGCCGTGGCCGTGCCGGCAGCCAGTGTGGCCGAGGTGCTGCCGGTGCCCTCGGCGCGCTGAGAGCCTGCCTGACAGGCATCAGGCCGTCAGCTTGTCATCACGAAAATCACGCAGGGCCTGCTCGATCTCTTCGCGGCTGTTCATCACGAACGGACCGTACTGCACGATCGGCTCGTCCAGCGGCGTGCCTGCAATCAGCAGTACGCGTGCGCCGGTCTCGCTGGCCAGCTCCAGCGCACCTTTCTCGGACAGGCGCACCAGGCGGCTCTTGCCGATGGCATGGCCGTTGACGCCCAGCTCGCCCTCATACACATACAGCAACACCCGCTGGCCATCGGCCAGGCGCGGAGCAAGCCGCGCGCCTGGCGGCAGCTGCAGGTCGAACAGCTGCGGCAGGGTGTGCGGGCGCTGTACGGCGCCGGCCTGTTGCACCTGCCCGTCGTCGAACTGTCCGGCAATCACCGTGACGGCCACGCCATCCGGGGTGACCAGACGCGGTATTTCCTCGGGTGCATAGTCGCGGTAGCCGGCGTCGCCGAGCTTGTCCTTGGCTGGCAGGTTGAGCCAGAGCTGGAAGCCGCGCATCACGCCTTCCTGCTGCTCCGGCATCTCGCTGTGGATGATGCCGCGCGCGGCGGTCATCCACTGCACGCCGCCGCTTTGCAGCAGGCCGACATTGCCCAGATGGTCCTCGTGGCGCATGCGCCCTTCGAGCATGTAGGTGATGGTTTCGAAGCCACGGTGCGGGTGCGGCGGGAAGCCGGCGATGTAGTCGTCGGGGTTGTCCGAACCGAACTCGTCGAGCATCAGGAACGGATCGAAGCGCTCGATGCCGGCCCCGCCGAACACGCGGGTCAAGCGCACGCCAGCACCGTCCGCGGTGGCTTGGCCGATATGCTGGGAGAGGACTTGGCGGAACTGAGTCATGGGGCACCTCCGAAGTGGGAATGTGCCCATGCTATGCCTGTCGATTGAATGGATGGTTGCGAAATTCGCGGCAATTAAATCGATTTTATCGATGCATCTTTATCGATGAATCGCTGTTACTCGGCGATCTGCAGCTTGCGCGCCTCGCGGTAGACGTAGCGGATCTTCTCGTACTCGAACGGCGTATTCAGCTGGCCGTAGCGCAGGTTGGTGGTGTGGCGCATGTCGACCACCCGCAGGCCGGTGATCTCCGGGTGGTCGCTGCTGATTTCGCTGACATTGAGGTAGTTGATCTGGCTCTCCGCAGCGAAGTCGAACACCTTGCCGCCGGTGTCACGCAGGTTGGAGGGGCCAAGCAGTGGCAGCATCACATAGGGGCCGTCGGGCACACCGTAGAAGCCCAGGGTCTGGCCGAAGTCCTCGCTCTGCTTAGGCAGGCCGACATGGCTGGCCGGGTCCCACAGCCCGGCCACGCCGACCGTGGTATTGAGCAGCAGGCGCCCGGTGGTTTGAAGCGAACGCTTGCCCTTGAACTGCAACAGGCTGTTGAGCAGGTTGGGCACATCGCCCAGGTTGCTGAAAAAGTTGCTCACGCCACTGCGCACCACGCGTGGGGTGACGTAGCGGTAGCCATCCACCACCGGCAGGAACACCCATTCGTCGAAGCGGTAGTTGAAGTGGTAGACCCGGCGGTTCCACGATTCCCAGGGGTCGTAGACGTTCAGCGCGCTGAGGCTCGAGCGTTCGAACTCACGCTGGTCGAGGCTGGGGTTGAACTGCAGCTGGTCCAGCGGATTGGTGAAGCCGTCGGCATCGGTTTCAGCCTGGGCGGCCCCGCCAGTCAGCGCCAGGGCGAGCAGCAGTGCAGGGTGTACGAGAGTGTGCTTAGCCACGGAAGAACTCCAGCATGGCGTCGCTGTTGACGCGGTAATTGAGGTTGCCGCAGTGCCCGCCGAGCGGGTAAAGGGTCAGGCGCTCGCCGAAGGTACGGCGCAGGAAGCCGATATCACCGGGACCGAGGATGACGTCGTCGGCGTTGTGCATCACCGCTACCTTGCTGCTGTTTTTCAGGTAGCCCTCGAGGGCATACAGGCTGACCTGGTCGATCAGTTGCGGCAGGCTGCCGCCTTCATTCTTGATGCGCCAGAAGGGAATCAGCTGTTCGGCCATGTAGCAGTCGAAGTCGCATTGCAGGGCGCGCTTGAAGAAGGGCGTCAGGCTGGTGCGGGCGCTGATCGGGTACTGCGGTGGCGTGATCAGGCCACGGCGGTTGATCAGGTCCGAAGTGAAGGCGATATCTGCCGAGGAGAAACGGAACGAACTGCCAATCAGCATGGCCAGCTGCTCGTTGCTCAACTGCTCGTCCGACTGCAGAAAGTCGCGCAGCATGGCGTCGTTGAGGTCGATACGGCCTTCCTTCTGGAAGTAGCGGGCGAGTTTTTCCAGCACCTGCTCGAAATAGGTGGTGCCGCTGTCGATACCCTTGACACGGGTCTGTACCAGGCGATCGAGATTGCTCACCGAGGTGTACAGGTTGACAGGCGGATTGAGCAGCAGCACGCGCTTGAAGTTGAAACTGCGCATGCGCTCGTCCAGCTCGCTGACGAAGGCCGCCTGCAGGCCGCCCAGGCTGTAGCCGGTGAGGTGGTAGTCGCTGACCTCAAGCTTGGGATGCTGGGCGCGCACCGCCATCATCACCCGGTACAGATCTTCCGCATCGTCGCGGGAGATGCCCGGCGTGGCGCTGCGTGATGCAGCACTCATGAAGTCATAGCTGGTAGGCGAGGACAGCTGCACCACATGGTAGCCAGCGCCATAGAACAGGCGCTTGAGGTCTTCGGTCTTGCCACTGGCATAGTTGGCGCCGGTACCGGCGATGATGAAGATCAGCGGGGCGCGGCCATCCTGGCGGGCCATGCGGTAGCGCAGCTTGGTCACCGGCCAGAAGTTGTCCGGCAACTCGAACTCGCGCTCGGGGCGCAGTTTGAGATCGTAGTCGGCCTGGTCGATGTCCTCGTCACTGGGTAATTGCGGGCGCAGGCCTGGTGGGGTGCTGGCAATGGTCGCCTCGAACGGATTGCTCAAGGGGTAGCCGTAGCTGGCGGCATCAACATCGGCAGCCTGCACTGCAGCAACGGAAAGCAGGTTGCCGAGAAGTACGGCAAGAATGGGCAAACGCAACATGGCCAAGTCCCTTTGTGGAAGGCGAAGGGGCAGTGAATAGTAGGGCTGGGACAAGCGCAAGGACTAAGAGTGCCCGGCCCTCAATCCAGGCGGACCAGCTGCTCCACCCAGATCAGTTCACAGGCGCCATCGCCGGTGTCCTCGCGGCTCAGCGAACTGAGCCAGCGGAAGCCATCATCACCCACCACTTCGACCAGCTGGCCGCTGAAGGCGATGCGTTGGCCCGGTTCGATTTCGGCCAGTTGCTCGGCGATTGCCGCGTTGGCCGGAATCATGTGCATGTTGGCGCTATGGGTTTCGATCTGGCGGCGGGGGATGGGGAACTCATCGACATGCCAGCGATACCAGCGGTTGCCCTGGCTGATCTCGATCCGTTCGAGAATCTGCGGGTCGGCCATCGGGCCCCAGCCCAGGGCCAGGTCTATGGGCGCGATCTTGGTACCGCGATCAAAACGGTAGTCCTCGCGGGCCAGCACGCGGGCCTCGAGCTGGAAGGGTTCGAGCGGGGTGATGGTGTGACCGGGTAGCCGATAGCTGGCGCCACTCGACTGGCCGAAATCCAGCGATGGCGGTGGTTGCAGCCAGTCCCGGATGAGCCAGAGCGCGGCCAGGATGGCAAGGACATAGACCAGGCGAGGGGCATTCATACCGAGCATTCTAGAACGCCGTTGTTGCACAAATGAGCAGGCCGATTAAGCTGGGCGCCGTTTTTCGACCACCGGAGTTCGCCGCATGTCCCGCCATCTGCCTTTGTTAACGTTGCTGCTGATCCTGCCATTGTGGCTGGCAGCCAGTTATGGCGTGCGCTTCGCTCTGATGGAGGATAGCCAGTGGGTCGGCCTGTGCGTCGACGAAGCCACGCGTTGGGAATGCCAGGCCCGTGCCGGGTTGGGCTGGCTGATTCATTTTCGGGTGATCGCTTGGTCGGCCCTGGTGGTGGCACTGCTGGCCTTTGTCATCCCGGCCCGTAGTGGCCGAGTTCTGGCGGTGCTGGCTCTGTTGCTGGGCTTACCGGCCCTGGTGCTGTACAGCGCCAGCTTGGCCGTGTTCGCCGTGGTTCTGGCGGGGCTGCGCCTGGTGCGCAAGGCACCGGTCAGCAGCTGAAAGCTTGCCGGACAAGAAAAAGGGACGCCCAGGCGTCCCTTTTTGCTTTACAGCCACAGCACTACATCGCCAGGCCAGTGAGTTGTTGGTATCCCTTACGTAACTGCAGCCAGGAGATTGCCTGGGGATGCACGGCGCGCCCTCCATCATGTCACTTGCTCAAAGCTTGAGCTTGCCCACCGCCTTACCCAATGCATCGGCCAGGCCGACTAGTTCGGCACTGGTGCTGGCCGAGGCCAGGGTCTGCTGGACGGTTTGTTCGGTGACATCGCGGATGCCGACCACCGAACGGGTCATTTCCTCGGCGACCTGGCTTTGCTGCTCGGCGGCGACGGCAATCTGCGTGTTGCTCTGGCGCATCAGTGCCACCGCTTGGGCGATGTTGCTCAGGGCTTCGCCGGCGGCGCCGGCTTCCTGCACGCAGTGGTCGGCCTTCAGCGAGCTTTCGCGCATGAATTCCACGGCATCGCGGCTGGCCGCTTGCAGGTTGCTGATCATGCGGGTGATCTCGTCGGTGGAGTCCTGCACGCGCTTGGCCAGGTTGCGCACCTCGTCGGCGACCACGGCGAAGCCGCGGCCCATCTCGCCGGCCCGCGCCGCCTCGATGGCGGCGTTGAGCGCCAGCAGGTTGGTCTGTTCGGCGATGCCGTGAATCACGTTGACCATGCCGCCGATGGTCTGGCTGTCCTCGGCCAGTTTCTGGATCATTTCGGCGGTCTGCTGCACGCCGTGGGACAGATTGGCAATGGCGCCGCTGGCGCGTTCGACCACCTGAATACCGATACCGCTGAGACGATCCGCTTCAGTGGACTGATCGCGGGTATCGGCAGCGTGCTGGGCGATGTGATGCACGGTGGCGGACATCTCATTGATCGCCGTAGCCGCCTGATCGGTTTCGCTCTGCTGGCCGAGCATGCCGCTGCGTACCTGGGTCATGCTGGCCTCCAGGCGCTTGGCGCCTTCGTCCAAGCTGGCGGCGGCCTGGGCCACAGTGGCGACGATGCGCTGGTAGCCGGCCTGCATGGCGTTGAAGGCGTTGGCCATCTGGCCGACTTCGTCCTGGCTGTCGATCTGCGCGCGAGCCGACAGGTCACCGCTGCGCTCGACGTGCAGCATGGTGTCCTTGAGGGTGTGCAGATGGCTGAGGATGAATTGGATCAGCAGTTGCGATGCGCCCAGCAATAACAGCATCAGCACGGCTACGGCCAGGGCATAGGCGCTGGCGCGCTCGCCGAAGATCTGCCACAGGCTTGGCGCACGGGCCAGCACGGCCAGGCGCTGGCCATTGCCAGCGTCCACTACCCAGGCGCCAACGGCGGGCATGTCGCTCCACAGGCTGTCATGCTCCAGCTCGGTCCAGCCGCGGGCATTGGCCAGCGCCGCCCCGTCGACATCCTTCAGGCTCGGGCGACTGCCCGCAGCAAACAGCAGAATGTGCTCATCTGCCGGTGCTGAGCTGCCCTGCGGCCAGGCGGATAGCAGGCTGGCCTGAACCTGTGCCGCTTGCTGCGCGGCATCGGCACGGCCCTGCTGTTCCTGCAGCATGGCAAACAGCACCAGCAGCAGGGTGGTGGCGAAGGCCACCAGGTTGACCGCCCAGAACTTGTATTTCAGTGAAAGGTCACGAATCCAGTTGCCCATATTCGACTTCTTAGCGTGTTTGAGTGGCATTTGGCCATATCCTGCCGGAGTAGAACGGCAGGGCTCTTGATGCCCGTCAAGGTTGTGGCGAGGGTGTGTCATTCACTGTAGCGGATGCAGCGGGATGATCTTTAGCTGCGCAGGCACCGTTACTGGAATCCTGAGACCCTGTTGCTTCGCGCTCTGCCGGGCAATCTGCGACAATCGCCGCCCATTTGCGCTAGACCGTTGAAGTTGCAATGACTGACGTAACGCCTGCTTTTGACTCGCTGCTGAACAACCTCGACCAGGCCCTGCTGGCCGACCGTCATCGTCTGCGCCGCCAGTTGCAGGAGCTGCAGAAGAAACCGGACGAGGCCAAGCAGGCGCAGTGGCTGGAGCGCTTTCAGGCCTCCTGTGCCAAGGTCGAGGCGCGCAAGCGCAGCGTGCCGGCCATGCGCTACGACGACAATCTGCCGATTGCCGCCAAGCGTGACGAGATCAAGAAGGCGCTGCAGGAACACCAGGTGCTGGTGATCGCCGGCGAAACCGGCTCGGGCAAGACCACCCAGCTGCCGAAGATCTGCCTGGAAATCGGCCGTGGTGTGCACGGTCTGATCGGCCACACCCAACCGCGCCGCCTGGCCGCGCGCAGCGTCGCCACCCGCGTCGCCGAGGAAATCGGCACGCCGCTCGGCGAGCTGGTCGGCTATCAGGTGCGCTTCGAGGATCAGAGCAAGGACAGCAGCCTGATCAAGCTGATGACCGACGGCATCCTGCTCGCCGAAACCCAGCACGACCGCTACCTGGAAAAGTACGACACCATCATCGTCGACGAGGCCCATGAACGCAGCCTCAACATCGACTTCCTCCTCGGCTACCTGAAGACCCTGCTGCCGCGCCGCCCGGACCTCAAGGTGATCATCACCTCGGCGACCATCGACCTGGAGCGCTTTTCCAAGCACTTCAACGATGCGCCGATCGTCGAAGTATCCGGGCGCACCTACCCGGTGGAAACCTGGTACCGCCCGCTGGCCGCCGAAGTGGACGAGGAGGGCGAGAGTCTGCTCGACGACCTCACCGTCGACCAGGGCATCCTCGCCGCGCTGGACGAGATCGCCGCCCACGAGAAAGCCGAGGGCAAGCGCCCCGGCGACGTGCTGATCTTCCTGCCTGGCGAGCGCGAGATCCGCGATGCCGCCGAAGTGCTGCGCAAGGCCAACCTGCGCTTCACCGAAGTGCTGCCGCTGTACGCGCGGCTGACCCCGGCCGAGCAGCAGAAGATCTTCGCGCCCATGAGCGGGCGCAAGATCGTGCTGGCCACCAACGTCGCGGAAACCTCGCTGACCGTGCCGGGCATCCGCTACGTGATCGACAGCGGCACCGCGCGGATCAGCCGCTACAGCTACCGCGCCAAGGTCCAGCGCCTGCCCATCGAGGCCATCTCCCAGGCCAGCGCCAATCAGCGCAAGGGCCGCTGCGGGCGGGTCGAGCCGGGCATCTGCGTGCGCCTGTACAGCGAGGAAGACTTCCTCGGCCGCCCGGCCTTCACCGATCCGGAAATCCTGCGTACCAACCTCGCCGCGGTGATCCTGCAGATGCTCCACCTGCGCCTGGGCACCATCGAGGACTTCCCCTTCATCGAGCCGCCGGATGGCAAGGCCATCAGCGACGGTTTCAACCTGCTGCAGGAACTCTCGGCGGTCAATCGCGAGGGCCAGTTGACGCCGCTCGGTCGCCAGCTGGCGCGCCTGCCCATCGACCCGCGCCTGGGGCGAATGGTGTTGGAAGCGGCCAAGCTCGGCAGCCTGGACGAGATCCTGATCGTCGCTTCGGCACTGTCCGTGCAGGATCCGCGCGAGCGGCCGATGGATCGCCAGCAGGCCGCCGACCAGGCCCATGCGCAGTGGAAGGACGTGGACTCCGACTTCGCCGCGTTGATCAACCTGTGGCGCGGCTTCGAGGAGAAGCGCCAGGAGCTGGGCAGCAGCCCGCTGCGCAACTGGTGCAAGAAGAACTTCCTCAACTACATGCGCCTGCGCGAATGGCGCGACTCGCACCGCCAACTGGTGCTGATTGCCCGCGAGCTGCAGCTGTCGGACAGCCAGCGCGGCCAGACCGCCAACGCCGAGCCCGCCTCCCGTAGGAGCGAGCTTGCTCGCGATCAGCGTGGCGGCGGTCAGGCACCGCGCGGGCAGGATCGCCAGCAAACTGGCTCCTACACACAAGCAGAGCAGCCGACCAAAGACACCAAGGTCAACGTGATCCTTCGCGAGCAGGCCGAAGCCAGCGAAGCGGCGCAGCGCGCTAAGGGCTACGCCGCCGTGCACAAAGCGATTCTCAGCGGCCTGCTCGGCCAGATCGGCCAGAAGACCGAGGATGGCGACTACCTTGGCGCGCGCCAGCGACGCTTCTGGATTCACCCGTCCAGCGTGATCGGGCGCAAGAAGCCGACCTGGGTGATGGCTGCCGAGCTGGTTGAAACCACCAAGCTGTTCGCCCGCCAGGTAGCGAAGATCGAGCCGGACTGGATCGAGCCGCTGGCCGGCCACCTGATCAAGAAAAACCACTTCGAGCCGCACTGGGAGAAAAAGCGCGGCCAGGTGGTGGCCTTCGAGCAGGTCACTCTGTACGGCCTGATCGTCGTCGGTCGTCGCCCGGTGCATTACGGTCCGGTCGATCCGGTGGCTTCGCGCGAGCTGTTTATCCGCGAAGGTCTGGTGCGTGGCGAAATCAACAGCCGCGCCAAGTGCCTGAACGCCAACCGCCTGCTGCTGGAGCGGCTCGACGAGCTGGAAGCCAAGGCCCGGCGCCGCGATATCCTCGCCGACGAGGAAACCCTGTTCGCCTACTACGAGGCGCGCATCCCGGCCGAGATCAACCAGGCCGCCACCTTCGAGCACTGGTGCAAGAGCGAGAGCGCGAAGAACCCGCAGCTGCTGATCATGCGCGAGGAAGACGTGCTGGCGCGCGATGCCAAGGAAGTCACCGCGCAGCAGTATCCGGACATCCTGCACATCGGCGAGCTGCAACTGCCGTTGACCTACCACTTCGAGCCCAACCACCCGCGCGACGGCGTGACCCTGCGCGTGCCGGCGCCGCTGCTGCCGCAACTGCCGCCCGAGCGCCTGGAGTGGCTGGTGCCGGGCCTGCTCGAAGCCAAGGCCATCGCCCTGGTGCGCAACCTGCCCAAGGCCCTGCGCAAGAACTTCGTGCCGGTACCGGACTTTGTCGGTGCCGCGCTGAGCAAGCTGAGCTTCGCCCAGGGCAGCCTGGCGGAAAACCTCGGTCGCGAGCTGACGCGCATGACCGGTGCACGGGTCTCCGAGGAAGCCTGGAGCGAGGCCGCCGCGCAGGTCGACAGCCACCTGAAGATGAATCTGGAAGTGGTCGACGCCAAGGGCAAGTTCCTCGGCGAAGGCCGCGACCTGGCCGAACTGTGCGCGCGCTTCGCCGAGGCCAGCCAGGCCGCCCTGGCCATCCCGCAGAGCGACAAGGCGCAGCAACCGGTGCAGGCCAAGGCCTTCGCCGAAGTCGCCGAGAAGACCCAGCAGAAGATCGCCGGGCTCTCGATGACCGTGTTCCCGGCGCTGGTGGAAGAGGGCGGGGTGGTCAAGGAAGGTCGCTTCCCGACCCAGGCCGAGGCCGAGTACCAGCACCGTCGCGCCCTGCAGCGCCTGCTCCTACAACAGCTCAACGAGCCCGCCAAGTTCCTGCGCAACAAACTGCCGGGGCTGACCGACCTGGGCCTGCTGTATCGCGATATGGGCCGGGTCGAGGCGCTGGTCGAGGACATCCTCCTGGCCAGCCTCGACGGCTGCATCCTCGACGGCGAAGCGAGCCTGCCACGCGATGGCGCTGGCTTGGCCGCCCTGGCCGAGAAGAAGCGCGGTGCCTGGGCCGACCACGCCGAACGCCTGGCCAGACTAACGCTGGAAATCCTCAAGCTGTGGCACGGCCTGCAGAAGCGCTTCAAGGGCAAGATCGACCTGGCCCAGGCCATGGCGCTCAACGATATCAAGGCGCAGCTGGCCAATCTGGTCTACCCCGGCTTCGTCCGCGAAACTCCGGGCGAATGGCTCAAGGAAGTGCCGCGCTACCTCAAGGCCATCGAACAGCGCCTGGACAAGATCGGCAGCCAGGTGCAACGCGACCGCGTCTGGGCAGGCGAACTGGCCGGCTACTGGGAGCAGTACCAGGCGCGCCTGGGCAAGCACGGCCAGGAAGGCAAGCGCGACGCCAACTTGCAACTGTATCGCTGGATGCTGGAGGAATACCGCGTGTCACTGTTCGCCCAGCAGCTCGGGACGAAAATGGCGGTGTCGGACAAGCGTCTGAGCAAGCAGTGGAGCGCGGTGGAGGCCTGATCTCGGCCGAGTGCTGAGGTGCTGCCCGCTGGCTTAGAGAGCGGTATTGGCGCGCTGCCTTTCTGCAGCAGGAGGACTGTCGCTGCCGCGCTCAGGCAGGGCGTCAGCATCGAGCCACTGCAACAGCACCTGCCACTGCTCAAGGTCATTGCGCACCCGTGGCAGGGGCAGATCGAACAGGCTGATGCCGTGGTCCAGCGCGCGCACGTAGTTCTGCGTGTCGCGGATACTGGCCACCAACGGCAGCTCCATCCGGGCCAGCAGCTGGTAGAGCGAACGGGTGTATTCGGTGTTACTACGTACGCGGTTGGCCACCAGGCCGACTTCGATCCCCGCCTGGGCCAGGTCAGCCATGTTCAGCGCCATCATGAAGCGCAGGCTGGCGAGCATATCGCTGGGCGAGGGCATCACCGGGATCAGCAACTTGTCGCCAGCGCGCAGCACCTGCCATAGCGCCTGCGCGGTGATGGCCGCCGGCATGTCGCAGACCAGCACTTCATAGCCCTGCTCCGGCAGCGGATCGCGCCAGGCCGC
This sequence comes from Aquipseudomonas guryensis, assembly GCF_014164785.1. GTDB lineage: Bacteria > Pseudomonadota > Gammaproteobacteria > Pseudomonadales > Pseudomonadaceae > Aquipseudomonas > Aquipseudomonas guryensis. Next base: position 160,715 of record NZ_JACJFN010000002.1, read on the forward strand.
ATGCAAGGTCAGCGGTGCGCAACTGGCGGGCCTGCAACCCAGCCAGTCGCTGGCCGAGCGCTGCCGGTCATAGTCGGCCAGCAGCACATGCCGGCCCTGACTGGCAAAATGGCCTGCTATCTGTGTGGCCAGCGTGGTCTTGCCACAACCGCCCTTGGCGTTGGCGACCAGGATGCGTTTCATTGCAGAGGGTTACTCCGGTGGGGCTCGATGTCCGTCCTAGACTAGCCCAGTTGCGCACTGCGCCGTGCAAATGGCTCGGCAACCGCTAGCAAGAACCTGATAATGCACGCATCGCCATCCATTCAATCCCGGAGCTGCGCAGCCCCATGTTCGAGATCAAACCGCACAACCCCGAAGACTATCGTCGGCAAACCCGGCGCATCACCCTGGTGATTGCGGCCACTTTCGTGGTGCTGGCCCTGTTGTTGTCCACCGTGCTGGTGCAGGTGTTCGGTACCGCAGGCGGCGACAACTTCCGTTGGAACCTGGCCGGCGTGCTGCTCGGGCTGGGGCTGACCATCGCCCTGGTGCGCTTCAAACTGTGGGCGCTGCCGTGGATGGCGCCGGCGGTGTATGGCTGGCAACTCAAGCGCAACCTGATGCGGGTGACCAACGTCATGCACCACGTCAAGACCGGCGTGGCGGCCGGCGATCCGGCGGCGATGAAGCTGCTGCGCTTCTACCACCTGGGCGTCATCCAGATGCACCAGCTGGATGGCAACACCAGTGAAATCAGCCAGATGGCGCGCGAGATCGACGCCCATCGTGAGGCCATGCAGGCGCAGGGGCTGGATACCGAGCAGAACCGGCTCGATCTTCAGTGGTTGGAGGCAGTGAAAAAGGCAGGCGCCTGAACGGCCGGCCGCTCCGCTCACCTCTTCCCTTCACGCAGAGCCCTCGACCATGCGTTTCTCTCTTGTCGTGAACGGTGCTCCAAGCCCGTCCGCACAACCCGCTGGGTCGGTGCCCTGGTGGAGTTTCAGTAAGACGGTACTGGCTGCCGCAGCCCTGTCACTGGTGCGCGATGGGCTGCTCGGGCTCGACGATCAGGTACTCGAAGGGCCGTTCACCCTGCGCCAGTTGCTACGCCATGAGGCCGGGTTGGCCGATTACGGCGAACTCGCCGATTACCACACCGCTGTTGCCCAACATGCTGCGCCCTGGTCGGCCGAGGAGATGCTGCAGCGCCTCGATGCCACGCGGCTGCGTTACGCGCCAGGGGCTGGCTGGCGCTATTCGAACGTCGGCTATCTGTACATCCGCAGGCTTATCGAGCGGCTGAGCGGCCTGGCGCTCGAACAGGCGCTGCAGCAGCGGGTGTTTACTCCACTCGGCTTGTCGGGCGTGCGCCTGGCCAGGACGCGCGCCGATCTGCATGACGTGCACATGGGCGCCGCGTCCGCCTATGACCCGCGCTGGGTCTATCACGGCCTGCTGGTCGGGCCGCTTGGTGAGGCAGCGCTGTGCCTGGAGCGCCTGCTGACTGGGGATCTGCTGCCGGCGTGGCTGCTGCGGGAGATGCGCATCGCGCGTGCGCTCGGCGGGCCGATTGGCGGACGCCCCTGGCTAGCTCCCGGCTACGCCCTCGGCCTGATGCAGGGCACGGTGCAGGGCGGCCAGCTCTTGTCGGGGCACAGTGGCGCCGGGCCGGGCAGTGTGGTCGCGGTCTATCACTTGGCGCGCGGCAACCACACGGCAAGCTGTGCGGTGTTTGCTGAAGGGGCGGATGAAGGCGTCGTCGAGGTCGAAGCTATATCCCGACTGGCCGGGCTCTCGCCTGATTGAGTCGTAGGGTGGATGGCCACCCCGTGGATCGCGCTTTACCGATCCACCGAGCGTGGCCGTGGTGGATGAGAACAGCGTCACCCACGGTCTGATCCTGTAGGAGCCAGCTTGCTGGCGATACGTAGACAGTGTCCCGCTGATCGCCAGCAAGCTGGCTCCTACAAAAGCTTGTGCTGAATAACAGTGCCTACGAATTGCGCCCCGCGTCGGTCAGATATGCAAGGCATGCCCCAGCGCCCTTAGCGCTGCTTCCTGCACCGCTTCACCGAGGGTCGGATGGGCGTGGATGGTGCCGGCGATGTCTTCCAGGCGTGCGCCCATCTCGATCGACTGGACGAAGGCCGTGGACAGCTCCGAGACCGCCTTGCCCACCGCCTGCCAGCCGAGGATCAGGTGGTTGTCGCGGCGCGCCACCACACGGACGAAGCCGTCGCTGGACTCCAGGGTCATGGCGCGGCCGTTGGCCGCGAAGGGGAAGCTCGTCACGATGCAGTCCAGCCCGGCGGCCTTGGCCTGTTCCGGGGATTGGCCGACCACCACCACTTCCGGGTCGGTGAAGCACACCGCCGGTATTGCCGTGGGGGTGAAGGCGCGACGCTTGCCGGCGATGATTTCCGCGACCATTTCGCCCTGGGCCATGGCGCGGTGCGCCAGCATCGGTTCGCCGGCGATATCGCCGATGGCCCAGACGTTGCGCATCGAGGTACGGCACTGCTCGTCGATACGCAGCGCGCGGCCGTTCATGTCCAAGCCCAGGCTTTCCAGGTTCCAGCCGGTTGTGTTGGGGTGGCGGCCGACGGCGACCAGTATCTGGTCGGCCTCGATCACCCGCTGCGCGCCCTGCTCGTCGCGCACGCGCAGGCCGTGTCCGCCGGGTTCCAGGCCCAGCACACTGTGGCCGAGGTACAGTTCCACGCCCAGTTTGCGCAGCGCGGCTGCGACGGGTTTGGTCAGCTCCTCGTCGTAGCTCGGCAGGATGCGCGGCTGCGCTTCCACCACCGTCACCTCGACGCCCAGTTTGCGGTAGGCGGTGCCCAGCTCCAGGCCGATATAGCCGCCGCCGACCACCACCAGGCGCTTGGGTAGGGTCTTCGGCGCCAGGGCCTCGGTGGAGGAGATGACGTTGCCGCCCACCGGCAGGAACGGCAGTTCCACCGACTTCGAGCCGGCGGCCAGCAGCAGGTGCTCGCAATGGATCTGCTGACTGTTGCCGCCAGGGAGATCGACGGCCACCGTCTTGCCGTCGACGATCTTCGCCCAGCCCTGCACGACGGTGACGCCGTGCTTCTTCAGCAGCGCGCCGACGCCGCTGGTAAGGCGCTCGACGATGCCGTCCTTCCACGCCACGGTGCGCTGGATGTCGATGCTCGGTGCCTGCACGCTGATGCCAAGCGCTGAATGGCCTGCGAATTCACGCGCCTTGAGGAATTCTTCGGCGGCATGGATCAGTGCCTTGGACGGGATGCAGCCGATATTCAGGCAGGTGCCGCCCAATGCGGCGCCTTCCACCAGCACGGTGCGGATGCCCAGCTGGCCGGCGCGGATGGCGGCGACGTAGCCGCCGGGGCCGCCGCCGATGATCAGCAGGGCGGTTTCGAGGGTCTGGTTCTGTTTCACAGGCTCACTCCAGGAACAGGCTGGCAGGGTGTTCGAGCAGGCCGCGCACCGACTGGATAAAGGCCGCCGCGTCCATGCCATCGACCACCCGGTGATCGAAGGAGGAGGACAGGTTCATCATCTTGCGCACCACGATCTGGCCGTTGATCACCACCGGTCGTTCGACCATGCGGTTGACCCCGACTATGGCCACTTCCGGCGCGTTGATCACCGGCGTGCTGACGATGCCGCCCAGGGCGCCGAGGCTGCTCAGGGTGATGGTCGAACCGGACAGCTCGTCGCGCTGGACCTTGCCGCTGCGTGCGGCCTCGGCCAGTCGGGCGATCTCCGCGGCGTTGCCCCACAGGTCGCGGGACTCGGCGTGGCGCAGCACCGGTACCATCAGGCCGTTGTCGCTCTGGGTGGCGACGCCCACGTGCACCGCGCCGTAGCGGGTGACCACTTCAGCCTCGTCGTCATAGCGGGCGTTGAGCTGCGGATGCTCGCGCAATGCCACCACCAGGGCGCGGATCAGCAACGGCAGCAGAGTCAGTTTGCCGCGCTGCTGGCTGTGCTTGGCGTTCAGGTGTAGGCGCAGGGCTTCCAGGTCGGTGACGTCGATTTCCTCGACGTAGCTGAAGTGCGGGATGCGCCGCTTGGCCTCGGCCATCTTCTGCGCGATCTTGCGGCGCAGGCCGATCACCGGGATGGCCTGTTGGTCGTGGCGCGCGGCATAGCCGCTGCTGGGCGCGCTGCTTTGGCCGCGGCTCAGGTAGGCGTCGAGGTCCTCATGGCGGATCTGCCCGATCGGCCCGCTGCCCGTGACGAACTGCAGTTCGATGCCCAGCTCGCGGGCGCGCTGGCGCACGGCCGGCGAGGCCAGCGGCTTCTCGCCCGGTTCGCGGCGCACGCTCGGGCTCGGGGCAGGTGCCGGGCTGGCGGCGGGACGCGCCGGTGCGGCGGGTGCGGGCGGCGCAGCCACGGCCTTAATCGGCTCGGCTGCTGCTGGTTGCTCGGCACGCGCTGCAACGGCGGGTGCGGGTTCGCTAGCCTTGGCATTGCCGGCGCCGGCCACTTCCAGGCGGATCAGCTCGCTGCCAACGGCCATTACCTGGCCCGGATTACCGCCCAGGGCCAGCACCGTGCCGGCCACCGGCGAGGGGATTTCCACCATGGCCTTGTCGGTCATCACATCGGCCAGGGTCTGGTCCTCGCTGACGGTCTCGCCGACCTGCACATACCACTTCACCAGCTCGACTTCGGCGATGCCTTCACCGATGTCCGGCATCTTGATCACATGCGTACCCATTCAGACCTCCATGACACGCTTGAATGCCGCGCCGACCCGCGCCGGCCCCGGGAAGTAGTCCCATTCCTGGGCGTGCGGGTAGGGCGTGTCCCAGCCGGTGACCCGCTCGATGGGCGCCTCCAAGTGGTGGAAGCAGTGCTCCTGCACCAGCGACATCAGCTCGGCGCCGAAGCCGCAGGTGCGGGTGGCCTCGTGGGCGATCACGCAGCGCCCGGTCTTCTTCACCGAGGTGACGATGGCCTCCAGGTCCAGCGGCCAGAGGCTGCGCAGGTCGATGATCTCGGCATCCAGGCCGGTCTCCTCGGCGGCGGCCTGGGCCACGTAGACCATGGTGCCGTAGGTCAGCACGGTCAGCCCGTTGCCGGGGCGGACGATGGCGGCCTTGTCCAGCGGCACGCTGTAGTAGCCCTCCGGCACCTGGCTGGCGGCGTGCTTGGACCAGGGCGTCACCGGGCGGTCGTGGTGGCCGTCGAACGGGCCGTTATACAGGCGCTTGGGTTCGAGGAAGATCACCGGATCGTCGTTCTCGATGCAGGCGATCAGCAGGCCCTTGGCGTCGTAGGGGTTGGATGGCATCACCGTGCGCAGGCCGCAGACCTGGGTGAACATCGCTTCCGGGCTCTGGCTGTGCGTCTGTCCGCCGTAGATGCCGCCGCCGCAGGGCATGCGCACGGTCATCGCCGCGGCGAAGTCGCCCACCGAGCGGTAGCGGATGCGCGCCGCCTCGGAAATCAGCTGGTCGGAGGCCGGGTAGACGTAGTCGGCGAACTGGATCTCCACCACCGGGCGCAGGCCGTAGGCGCACATGCCCACGGCGGCGCCGATGATGCCGCTCTCGGAGATCGGCGCGTCGAACACCCGCGAGGTGCCGTACTTCTGCTGCAGGCCTTCGGTGCAGCGGAACACGCCACCGAAGTAGCCGACGTCCTGGCCGAACACCACCACGTTGTCGTCGCGCTCCAGCATCACGTCCATCGCCGAGCGCAGGGCCTGGATCATGGTCATGCTGGTGACCGCCTGGCTGTTTTCCGGTTGCTTGGTCATGGCGGTCATACCCCCAACTCCTGGCGCTGCCGGCGCAGGTGCTCCGGCAGGTCCTTGTAGACATCCTCGAACATGCTGGCGGCGCTGAAGACGTGGCCGTCGACCAGCGAACCGTGGCTTTCCGCCTCTTTCTGCGCGGCCTGTATTTCGGCCTCCAGCTCCTTGTGCAGCGCTTCGTGCTGCGCTTCGGACCAGATGCCCAGGCCGAGCATGTGCTGCTTGAGGCGGGCGATCGGGTCGCCGAGGGGGAAGTGCGAATAGTCGTCGGCCGGGCGATATTTCGATGGGTCGTCCGAGGTCGAGTGCGGGCCGGCGCGGTAGGTCACCCACTCGATCAGGCTCGGCCCCAGGTTGCGCCGGGCGCGCTCGGCGGCCCACTGCGAGGCGGCGTAGACAGCGAGGAAGTCGTTGCCGTCGACCCGCAGCGAGGCGATGCCGCAGCCCACGCCGCGGTTGGCGAAGGTGGTGCCTTCACCGCCGGCGATGGCCTGGAAGGTGGAGATCGCCCACTGGTTGTTGACCACGTTGAGGATCACCGGCGCGCGGTAGACGTGGGCGAAGGTGAGGGCGGTGTGGAAGTCCGATTCGGCGGTGGCGCCGTCGCCGATCCAGGCCGAGGCGATCTTGGTATCGCCCTTGATCGCCGAGGCCATGGCCCAGCCGACTGCCTGGATGAACTGGGTGGCCAGGTTGCCGGAGATGGAGAAGAAGCCGTACTCGCGGCTGGAATACATGATCGGCAGCTGGCGGCCCTTGAGCGGGTCGGCCTCGTTGGACAGCAGCTGGCAGATCATTTCCTTCAGCGGGTAGTCGCGGGCGATCAGGATGCCCTGCTGACGATAGGTCGGGAAACACATGTCGCCGTCCTGCAGGGCCAGGGTGTGCGCGGTGGCGATGGCTTCCTCGCCCAGGCACTGCATATAGAAGGACATCTTCTTCTGCCGCTGCGCGGTGGTCATGCGCGCGTCGAAGATGCGCGTCTTGAGCATCGCGCGCAGGCCGCGCAGCAGTTGCTTGCTGCTCAGCTTCGGGTCCCACGGGCCGACGGCGTTGCCCTGCTCGTCGAGCACGCGCACCAGGCTGTAGGCCAGGTCGCTGGTGGCGGCCGGTTCGACGTCGATGGCCGGTTTGCGCACGGCGCCGGCGGCGGACAGGTGCAGGTAGGAGAAGTCGGTCTTGCAGCCCGGTCGCCCGGTGGGCTCCGGCACGTGCAGGCGCAAGGGCGCGTAGTCAGTCATGTTGCCTCCAGCCAAAAGTGATCGGGAACGGATCAGCAGCGAATCAGCGTGGCGGACTGGGCGGATGCAGCCGAGCAGGCTGAACTGAGGCGCAAAGGGCATGCGCGCGGCGGGTGCGGCAGGAGAGGCGGGTGTGCGTGACATCACTCATGGTGAGGCCCTCGTCGTTGTTCTTGTCATTTCAGTATATGCTTCGACTGCTAGTTTTTTGCTCCAAAGTCACTAGGTTTGCCTGGCTGTATTAGTATGTTTGAACTAATAAAACCAATAATCGTAGAAACCTGCTGCCATGTCCGAACTTGACCGCATCGACCTGAAAATCCTCCGCGCGCTGGCCGAAGATGGCCGCATGAGCTGGCGCGACCTGGCCCTGAAAGTCGGCCTGTCGATGACCCCGACCCTGCGCCGGGTGCGCCGTCTGGAAGACGAGCAGTACATCCAAGGCTATTTTGCGCGCCTCGACGAAGAGCGCCTGTCCGGAGCGATGAGCGTGTTCGTCTCCGTCTCCTTAGAAAAGCAGACCGGCGACTACCTCGCCCGCTTCGAGGAGCGCATCGTCGAGGCGCCGCAGGTGATGAGTTGCTTCCAGATGACCGGCGACGCCGACTACATGCTGCGCGTGGTGGTCAAGGACCTGGCCGCCTACCAGGCCTTCCTCACCCACACACTGACCTGCATCCCCGGCGTCGCCGGAATCAAATCGGCCTTCGCCCTGAAATCAGTGATGTTGCGCTCGGCGCCGCCGATCTGAGAAAGCCGGTGGAGTAGTAGATGTTGGCCACCCTGCACAGCTATCAAGCCGATGCAGGCTCAACGAAACGGCGACCTACCATTCAATTCGCTCACCGTTGTATGAGAAAAATCCGCCGCTGTCGGCAGGCACGCTCCGGTCAATCACTCCCAGCAACTCCCTTGCTGCCTGCTCGGCGGGGCGAGCAGCTGCAGCGCCACGAAACGGTTGCGACAAACTGGAGATGACCGTTCCCGGATGCAGGCTCAGCAGGCGAGCCTGCGGGCGCTGGCGCGCCAGCTCGATAGCTGCGGTTTTGATCAGCATGTTCAGCGCAGCCTTCGAGGCGCGATAGGCATACCAGCCGCCCAGGCGGTTGTCGCCAATGCTGCCTACTTTGGCGGAGAGCAAAGCCATTGCCCCACGGCTGTCCAGCAGTGGCAGGAAGTCGCGCAGGATCAGCGCTGGCCCCAGGGTATTGACCTGGAACACGGCCTGGAGAACCTCTGCCTCCAGGGCTGCCAGAGATTTTTCTGGCTGAATGCCCTGTCGATGCAGCAGGCCGGCCGCATGCACGATCAGCTGGTAGGGCGCATTACCAGCCAGCTCATGGGCCGCCTCGGCGATGCTGGACGGATTCTCCAGATCAAGGTGTGGCGTGGTTGCGCGGCTCAGCTCGGTCACCAGGGCACAGTGCGGATCGGCGCGCAGGGCGTCACAGAATGCCTGCCCCAGAGCACCGCTGCTGCCTATGACCAGGGCGTGGTAGTGATCGCCTAAAGACTGCAGACTGAGCATTACGGCTGACGTCCGGCATCGTCTTCAACAAGTCGATTGCTGCGCTCAGCGCTGCGTGAATGACATAAGAGCAGCAGTACTTTTTTCATTCCCCACCTCATCGCTCATCCGGTGCCAATCAAGCATTAATGGGCATCATAGCAGTGTGGAAAACAGCGTTATGTGAGCCCTGGAGGCCGTTGCAGCCATGCACCAAGTTAGCGTGCAGGGGGCGGGGCGGTTGCGCTGTGCTGGTCCACCGCTGCGATGTCTTTCCCTTTGCACCGCTGTGACGCTAAGCATGCAACTCGCAGTCTCAGTTCATAGGCCGTCGGTTTCAGCAATGATCGGGCCCTGTCTTCTGCTTGGCTGAACCATACTCCAGCCCATTCCCTGATAAGCCCTTGCGGCCTGTTTCCCAGGCTCTCCCAGATCGAACCCCCGAGCTGTCCATGACCAGTATTTGGAAGTCGTTTCGCTCGCTGTACTTCGCCACCCTGCTGATGCTGATCGGCTCCGGCCTGTTGAGCACTTACCTGGGCCTGCGCCTGGCTGCGGACAAGGTCGATACCGCGTGGATCGGCGCGCTGATGGCGGCCAACTACCTGGGCCTGGTGCTGGGTGGCAAGGTCGGCCATCGGCTGATTGCCCGCGTCGGCCATATGCGTGCCTTCGTTTCCAGCTCCGGGGTGGTCGGTGCGGCCGTGCTGGGCCATGGTCTGATCGATTGGCTGCCGGCCTGGCTGCTGCTGCGGGCGCTGGTCGGTCTGGGCATGATGTGCCAGTACATGGTGATCGAGAGCTGGTTGAACGAGCAGGCTCAGGCCAGCCAGCGTGGCCGGGTGTTTTCCGGCTACATGATTGCCTGCTACCTCGGCCTGATGCTCGGTCAGCTCACGCTGGTGCTGCATCCGGCCCTGGGCCTGGAGTTGCTGATGCTGGTGGCGCTGTGCTTCACCCTGTGCCTGGTGCCGGTGGCGATGACCCGTCGCAGCCACCCGGCGCCGATGCAGCCGGTTGCGCTGGAGCCGATGTTCTTCATCAGGCGGGTGCCGCAGTCGCTGACCACCATTCTGGTCTCGGGCCTGGCGATTGGCTCCTTCTATGGTCTGGCGCCGCTGCATGCCTCGCTCATGGGCCTGAGTACCTTGCAGGTCGGCCTGTTTATGGCCAGCTGCATCCTCGCCGGCCTGCTGGTGCAGTGGCCGCTGGGCTGGCTGTCGGACCGTTATGATCGTGGCGCGCTGATCCGTAACTGCGCGGTGTTGCTGACCCTGGCTAGCCTACCCTTGGCGATCCTGACTGAGCTGCCGCTGGAACTGCTGTTCCCCCTTGGCTTTGTCTTCTGCCTGTTGCAGTTCAGCCTGTACCCGCTGGCGGTGGCGTTTTCCAACGACTACGTCGAGGCCGAACACCGGGTTTCGCTGACAGCCATGTTGCTGGTTACCTTCGGCATCGGCGCCTGCCTGGGGCCGCTGAGCGCAGGGCTGCTGATGCGCGAGCTGGGGCCGAACATGCTGTATGCCTTTGTCAGCTTCTGTGCATTTATCCTGATCTTCCGCGTGCGCCCGGACACCATCAAGAACATGCAGCCGGTGGAGAATGCGCCGCTGCAGCACGTGGTCGTACCGGACAACATGACCAGCTCGCCGCTCTCGGCCGCGCTCGACCCGCGCGTGGAGGAGCGCACGGTGCATGAGCAGATGCAGCGTGCCAATCCGGCGCCAGAGGCTGGTGACCAGTCGGCGCCGTGATGGCGCCCGGCCAATCACTGGTCTACCCGCCGGCATTTCCGTAACATCCGCGGCCCTCGTTCCCCACACGCTTCGCGGACCGGCCTTGCCCGTCTGCCCTTGGGTCATTGCATGAAAGCAAAACGTTTGCGCGCCGACGTCCTGGCCGGGCTCACCACCTCCTTCGCGCTGGTGCCGGAGTGCATCGCCTTCGCCCTGGTGGCGCACCTCAATCCGCTGATGGGGCTGTACGGCGCCTTCATCATCTGCACGTTGACTGCGCTGTTCGGCGGGCGGCCGGGGATGGTCTCCGGTGCCGCCGGCTCGATGGCTGTGGTAATCGTCGCGTTGGTGGTCGAGCACGGCGTGCAGTACCTGCTGGCCACCGTGCTGCTCGGCGGGTTGCTGATGATCGCCTTCGGCGTGTTGCGCCTGGGCAAGCTGATCCGCATGGTGCCGCATTCGGTGATGATCGGCTTCGTCAACGGCTTGGCAATCATCATCGCCCTGGCCCAGCTGGAGCACTTCAAGCAGGGCGAGGCCTGGCTAAGCGGCAATGCGCTGTACCTGATGCTGGGCCTGGTGGCGCTGACCATGGCCATCGTCTACCTGCTACCGCGCCTGACTCGCAGCGTGCCGCCGGCGCTGGTGGCGATCCTTGGCGTGGGCCTGGCGGTGTACCTGCTCGGCCTGCCGACCCACACCCTGGGCGACATGGCGCACATCGCCGGCGGCCTGCCGGAATTTGCTCTGCCGCAGGTGCCCTGGACCCTGGAAACCCTGGGCATCATTGCGCCCTACGCGATCTTGATGGGCCTGGTCGGCTTGCTGGAAACCCTGCTGACGCTGAACCTGACCGACGAGATCACCGAGAGCCGTGGCTTTCCAGACCGTGAGTGCGTGACCCTGGGCGCGGCCAATATGGTCTCGGGGGCGTTCGGCGGCATGGGCGGCTGCGCGATGATCGGCCAGACCGTGATCAACCTCAGCTCCGGCGGTCGCGGCCGGCTCTCCGGCGTGGTCGCCGGGGTGATGATCCTGCTGTTCGTGCTGTTCCTCTCTCCGCTGATCGAGCGCATTCCGCTGGCCGCGCTGGTCGGGGTGATGTTCGTGGTGGCCCAGCAGACCTTTGCCTGGGCCTCGCTGCGGGTGCTCAACCGGGTGCCGCTGAACGATGTGCTGGTAATCATCGCAGTGACCAGCATCACCGTGTTCACCGACCTGGCCACCGCGGTGCTCTGCGGCATCGTTATCGCCGCGCTCAACTTCGCCTGGCAGCACGCCCGCGAGCTGTACGCTGACAGCCACCTGCAGGCCGATGGCAGCAAACTCTACAGCCTGCACGGCACACTGTTCTTCGCCTCGACCACGCCATTTCTCAACCAGTTCGACCCGGCCAACGACCCGCAGCAGGTCGTCCTCGACTGTCGCCACCTGAGCTTCGTCGACTACTCGGCCATCGCCGCGCTGAAGACTTTGCGCGAGCGTTACAGCAAGGCCGGCAAGCACCTGCGTGTGCTGCACCTGTCCGCGCGCTGCAAACAACTGCTCAAACGCTACGGCGTGCCGCACGACTGAGGTCGCTGCGCGCCGCCAGCGGATCGCCTAACACCTGTCTGACCGGCGGTGCAGTCCGCTCAACTCACTTGCGCAAGCCCTTGCGTTCGCCATTGCGGTGCTTGCGTTCATGCGCACTGGCGGCCGCCGCTTGCACCAGGCGCTGGAAAGTCGGGCACTCGGCGTGGCTCGGTGCCGGGCAGGCCGCCGCGTGGCGTAAGCCATTGCTCATGGCCTGCAGGCGCTTGATGGTGGCATCGAGCTCATCGGCCTTGGCCGCGAGCATCTGCCGGTCGATAGCCGGCGCGCCGCCCGGCGCGAACATCGAGCGTATTTCGTCCAGGCTGAACCCGGCCAATTGGCCGAGCGAGATCAGCGCCAGCTGATCCAGGATCTGCGGCGCAAAGCTGCGTCGCTCACCCGGGCGGCCGAGCGAGGCGATCAGCCCCTTTTCCTCGTAGAAACGCAGTGCCGATGCCGGTACGCCGGAGCGTCGGGCGACTTCAGCGATATCCATAAGATACCCCTTGACCTCAAGTTAACTTGAACTTGTAGATTCAAGCAGAAGCCCTGACGGGTCAACCTTGAAGAGGTCCTTATGACGCACTTACTGCAATTCATAACCCTGGCGGCCGGCATCGGCATGGTGGCGACGGCCGTGATGGATGCCTGGCTGATGCTGTTGAAGTACGGCGGCGTGCCAACCCTGAACTTTGCCTTTATCGGCCGCTGGGTGGGGCACCTGCTGCGTGGCCAGGTGGCCCATGCGGCCATCGCCAAAGCGCCGCCGATTCGCGGCGAGCTTGCCCTGGGCTGGCTGCTGCACTACGCCACCGGCATCGCCTTTGCGGCGCTGCTGCTGGCCATCGTCGGCCTGGACTGGGTCTGGAACCCGAGTGTGCTCCCCGCACTGCTGGTGGGGGTCGCCACGGTCAGCATCCCCTTGCTGGTGATTCAGCCGGCCATGGGCTCCGGTTTCGCCGCCAGCAAAACTCCAACCCCACTGCGCAACTGCCTCAAGAGTGTGGCCAACCACGGCGTGTTTGGCCTGGGCTTGTACCTGGCCGCCGCATTGATCGGCGCACTGCTGCGCTGAGCGCAACAACACATCACTCACCACCTGGAGTACCAGCCATGAACAAAGTCGCCGTGATTTACCACAGTGCCCATGGGCATACCGAGCACATCGCCCGCCTCATCGCCGAAGGGGCGCGCAGCGTGCCCGGTATCGACGTCGAACTGGTGCAGGCGCAAGACCTGGCCACGGCGCCAGATGCTTTGCTCGGCTTCGATGCCTACATCCTCGGTTCGCCCACCTACCTCGGCGGGGTGTCGGCCCAGGTCAAGGCCTTCATGGATGCAACCGGCGGGTTGTGGCGCACCCAGCAATTGCGCGGGCGCTTGGCGGCGGGCTTCACGGTGTCGGCGCTGCCGGCCGGCGACAAGCAATCGACGCTGCTGTCGATGTTCGTCTTCTGCATGCAGCACGGCATGCTGTGGGTCGGTAATCCGATTCTGCCGGAGCAGCACAGCGGCGTTGCCTATGACGAAGCGGCGAACCGCCTTGGCTCCTGGTCGGGGCTGATGGCCCAGGCGGAGAAAGCCTCATCCGCCGATTCGTTTGTGCCGGGTGATATCAAGACTGCGCGGCTGTTCGGGCAGAACTTCGCCACCACCCTGCAGCGCCTGCACCACAGCAGCCCGCTGACGCAGAGCCTGGAGGTGGTCGGATGATCCCGCGCAAATACAGCCCGCTGTTGTTCGCCCTGATTCTCTCGGGGTTGATGTCGCTGCTGGTGTCTGGGCTCTCCACTTTCCGCGCTACGGGGCCGATACCCGGTTTTGTCAGTCTGTGGCTCAGCGCCTGGTTGACGGCCTGGCTGCTGGCTTTGCCGCTGGTGCTGCTGATCAGTCCGCTGACTCGACGCGTTGTCGAGTGGCTGGTGCGTAGTGATTAGAGGAGCAGACTGCCGGTGCGTGAACTGATCGGCTGGGTTGGTCTGAGGCTGCCGAGGGCGTTGGCCGACGGCGGCCATCCGTTCAATCCCGCTGCGGAATCGCCAGCCCCCGCACCACCGCCGGCCGCGAGAGGAAGTGTTCGAGAACCCGCTGCACATTGGCAAAGCGCTCGAACTCGACCAGTACTCCTGCGCCATAAAAGCCGATCAGGTTGCGTACCCAGGGGAAGATGGCGATATCGGCAATGCTGTAGGCGTCGCCCATGATCCATTCGCGGCCTTGCAGGCGCTGGTCGAGCACGCTGAGCAGGCGCTTGGCTTCCTCGATATAGCGGTCACGCGGGCGTTTGTCCTCGTAGTCCTTGCCGGCGAATTTATGGAAGAAGCCGACCTGGCCGAACATCGGGCCGACACCGCCCATCTGCCACATCAGCCACTGGATGGTCTGGTAGCGCGCGGCGGCGTCCCGGGGGATGAGTTGGCCGGTTTTCTCGGCGAGGTAGAGCAGGATCGCGCCGGACTCGAACAGCGCCAATGGCTGACCGTCCGGACCATTGGGATCGAGAATGGCGGGGATCTTGTTGTTCGGGTTGAGCGAGAGGAATTCCGCGCTGAGCTGGTCGTTGCTGTCGAAGCTGACCAGGTGCGGCTCGTAGGGCAGGCCGATCTCTTCGAGCATGATCGACACCTTCACCCCGTTGGGCGTGGGCAGCGAATAGAGCTGCAGACGCTCGGGTTGGGTGGCGGGCCATTTGTTCGTGATGGGGAAGGCAGAGAGCTCTGGCATGGGCGTTCCGGTCAAGTTGGCATAGCGGTCAGGATAGCGGCGAATGGGCAGTTGGTCAGCTCTCGGGTTTTTCCCGGCGCGCAGAAGTCGGTATGGTGCGCCATCGAACCACGCTCCATGGAGATCCCCGATGAGCCTGCACGGTACTTACGATCCGCAGAATATTTTCGCCCTGATCATTCGCGGCGAGGCCCCTTGCTACAAGTTGTACGAAGACGACGACGTGCTGGCCTTCCTCGACGTATTTCCGCAGTCCTACGGCCATACGCTGGTGATCCCGAAAAAAGCGGCGGCCCGCAATATCCTGGAAATCGATGGCGATAGTCTGAGCAAGGTGATGGCTGTGGTGCAGCGCCTGACCCGCGTGCTGGTGGACGAATTACAGCCGGCCGGGGTGCAGGTGGCGCAGTTCAATGGCGCGCCGGCCGGGCAGACGGTATTCCATATCCACATGCACATCGTGCCGCGCTTCGAGGGCGAGAAGCTCAGCGTGCATGCCGGCGTCAAGGCCGACCCGGCCAAGCTGGAGCAGCTGCAGGCGCGTTTGCTGGCGCGCATGGCCGGTTAGGGCAGGCCGCTGGGCGGGTGATTGCATATTCTGATGTCTGTTTGCTGCATTGTTTGCTAGATTTGTTTCAAACAGGAATCAGGAGGCGATCATGAGTGCGCTCAATAAGCCTGGCGTCGACGCCGACACGGTTCTGCTCAAGGCCTTGCTCAACACCCGTGAGCAACTGGGCCTGACCCAGGCCGAGCTGGCCGGCATTGTCGGGGTCAACCGTTCCGCCATCAGCCGCTGGGGCGACAGCGGTGGCCTGCGCCCGCAGAGCAAGACCGGCGAGCTGGCGCTGCTGCTGATCCGTGCCTACCGCGCGTTGTTCGCCCTGTTCGGCGGCAACCTCGAAGACATGCGCCACTTTCTGCGCACCGACAATCGCCATCTTGCCGGCGTGCCGCTGCAGCAGATGAATCAGGTGCAGGGGTTGGTGCGGGTGGTGGAGTATTTGGACGCCATTCGCGGCAAGGTCTGAGAATCCCGATTTTTGTAGTGCGATAACGGCGTGCCGGGTGGGGCAGTGCGCTTTGCCCCCTCTCCCATTTATGGGAGAGGGCTGGGGAGAGGGATATTTCCTGCTGACGTAGCCCGGATGCAATCCGGGAGCGGCGCCACAGGTTTCCCCGGATTGCCTCCGGGCTACGTTTTGATGACCGCAGCGGTCGGTCCAAGTGAGCATTGATATGGATATCTGGCAGGCCTGCGCCGGTGCAGAGCAGATCACCCCGTTGCATGGGCGCCTGGTGCGCTTGGTGGAAAGCCAGGAGCAGGTGGCCACTCTGCAACTGGTCGATACCTTGGAAGAGCAGGCCCTGCTCGAACAACTGCTGGAAAGCAGCAAGCCGCCGCTGCCGCGCAGCGATGAGCCGCTGCACTACCTGCTGCACACACCGTTTCGCTATCCACCGCTGCGCTGGGGTTCGCGCTTCGGTCGGCGCCACGAACCGAGCCTGTTCTACGCCGCCTGTCGGCTGGAAACGGCGATGGCGGAAACCGCCTTCTACCGCTTCGTGCTGTGGCACGGCATGGCCGAGCCGCCACCGAGCGGGCGCATCCTTTCCGAACATTCCTCCTTCGAGGCGCGCTACCAGGTGCAGCGTGGCATCCGCCTGCACCAGCCGCCGTTCGACCAGTACCGCGAGCTGCTCACCCATCGCAGCGACTACCACGCCACCCACGCCCTGGGCAGCGCCATGCGCGAGGCTGGGGTAGAGGCGTTCGAATTTCCTTCGGCTCGCTGCCCGCAGCAGGGCAACAATGTCGCCCTCTATGCGCCGCAGGCCTTCAGCGAGCGGCGC
The DNA here is from genome assembly GCF_014164785.1 of Aquipseudomonas guryensis. Taxonomy (GTDB): domain Bacteria; phylum Pseudomonadota; class Gammaproteobacteria; order Pseudomonadales; family Pseudomonadaceae; genus Aquipseudomonas; species Aquipseudomonas guryensis. The sequence continues at coordinate 177,086 of NZ_JACJFN010000002.1, forward strand.
CCGCGCAACCTGTTGCCCTGGCTGTGCGAAACCACGCCGGCCTACGTGGCCTTCAAAAATGCCCAAGCCCCGGATACGCCGCGGATCTTCCCGCTGCAGCTGTTTCTGCTTGACGGGCGTTTGCCGCTGCCGGCCTGAGAGGCCTAGGGTGCGCCGTGCGCACCCAGAGGCCCATGCGTGGCTGCCTACAAGTCGGGCGAACTGTGCTTGTTCCAAGGGCTTTTTTATCGCCGCGAGGTGAGGAGCTGACCATCATTCTGGCCAGCCCCCGGCCTGCAGCCCCCGAGGGCTCTACGCTGCCCGAAAATCGCCCTTAAACGGGGCGCGCCGCAGCCAGGCTGGGCGCACTTGTGCACAATTGCGAGGCAGCTTGTCAACCTTCTGTCATAAACCCGCGTAACCGCTTGATTATCCATAGTGATTTTTTAAGTCAATGAAAAATAAAGACTTTTTTAGTTGGTGAAAAAAGCACCAGTTTGAGCGAAAGGCCCATGGCATCGGAGTCGAGAGGAGTTTTCAGCAAGTTGTCCACGGAGTTATCCACAGCTTTTGTGGATTGTCCCGAGCGCTTGCTCTAGGACGGCTTTTTGCGCTTTTTGCAAGTCTTTACCGCTGGAAAAAAGAGAGTAGAGTGGCGCGCCCCGCAGCCAGCTCGTGTTTCCATGAAATCCCGCGTCCTGCCCGTTACTGCCCACAATCTACCCACTGAACATCCGCGTCTGTCGATGCGCCTGGCTCTCTGGCTGCTGGAGAGCCCGCGCCTCGGGCACAGTGCCAGCATCAAGCGTCTGGCCGGGCGTCTGCTCAAGCAGCCGGCGCGCCAGGGCGTGGTAGTGGCACAAAGCCGCCTGGGCCAGTTGCTCTGCCGCGATTGTGGCAATGCCCGCGACCGCCGCATCGGTCTGGAACTGCTGCGTCAGGCCGCACGTTCGGGCGATGCGCGTGCGCAACTGGAACTTGGTCGCCTGTATAGCCAGCCGCGCCAGCGCGAGCCGCAGCAGGCCCGCCACTGGCTGGAAATGGCGGCCGCGCAGGGCTCCCATGAAGCCGCCCGCCTGCTCGGACGCTTGCCGAAAAGCGCCTGATCACCCTCTCTTCGCTAGGTATACTGCCGGGCACCGCGAACCAGACAGCGAGCCCGCCCGTGCCTTTGCCCTTTACCCTCGACCTTTCCAATCTGTTGCTCGGCTTTCTGCTCGGCGCCGCACCGCTGGCCCTGCTGGCCTGGCGCCTGCAACGCCAGCAGGCGCAGGGCAGTGCCGAGCGGCAGTTGCTGGAAGAGCGCCTGAATACCGCGCGCCTGGCCCAGGACGGGCTGTCCGCCCAGCTCGACAGCAGTCTCGACGAACTGCGCCATCTGCAGCAGGAGGGCGCGCGCCAGCAAGCTGATCTGGCAGCCTTGCGCCGCGAGGCCGAGCTGCTCGGTATCGAGCGTGAAACGGCGCGCGAGGCGGCACAGGGCTGGGGTCGCGAACGCGAACAGAAGGAAGCCGAGCTGCGTCAGCTGGAGAGCCAGCGTGCCGGCCTGGCTGCCGAACTGCGCGAACAGCAGGAACACCATCAGCAACGCCTGAGCGATCTGCAGGCCGCCCGCGACGAGCTGCGCGCGCAGTTCGCGGAGTTGGCCGGGAAAATCTTCGACGAGCGCGAGCAGCGCTTTGCCGAAACCAGCCAGCAGCGCCTGGGCCAGTTGCTCGACCCGCTCAAGGAGCGCATCCAGTCCTTCGAGAAACGCGTCGAGGAGAGTTACCAGCAGGAAGCCCGCGAGCGCTTCTCCCTGGGCAAGGAGCTGGAGCGCCTGCAGCTGCTCAACCAGCGCCTGAGTGACGAAGCCACCAACCTGACCCGCGCCCTCAAAGGCCAGAAGACCCAGGGCAACTGGGGCGAACTGGTGCTGGAGCGGGTGCTGGAGCATGCCGGTCTGGAGAAGGGTCGCGAGTACCAGACCCAGGTCAGTCTCAAGGGTGCCGATGGCGAGCGCTTCCAGCCGGACGTGCTGATCCAGCTGCCGGGCGACAAGCAGGTGGTGGTGGATGCCAAGGTCAGCCTGACCGCCTACCAGGCGCTGGTCGCCGCCGAGGACGAGGACAGTCGCGCCACGGCGCTGAAGCAGCATGTGCTATCGCTGCGCAGCCACCTCAAGGGTCTCTCGGTGAAGGACTACCAGCGTCTGGAAGGCCTGCACAGCCTGGACTTCGTCCTGCTCTTCGTACCGATCGAGGCAGCCTTTGCCGCCGCCCTGCAGGCCGATCCCGGTCTGTTCCAGGAGGCCTACGAGCAGCACATCGTGATCGTCAGCCCGACTACGCTGCTGGCCACCCTGCGGGTGATCGACAGCCTCTGGCGCCAGGAGCGGCAGAGCCAGAACGCCATCGAGATCGCCAAGCGAGCCGGCGACCTGTATGACAAGTTCGTCGCCTTCATCGGCGATCTGGACGAAGTCGGCAGCCGTCTGCAGCAGCTGGACAAGGCCTACGCGGCTGCGCGCAACAAGCTCTGCGAAGGCCGTGGCAACCTGATCAACCGCGTCGAGAACCTCAAGCTGCTCGGTGCTCGCGCCAGCAAGAGCCTGCCGGCCGAGCTGCTGGAGCGCGCCGCTGGCGTACCGCAGCTGGATGAAGCGGGGGAGTAGAGGCTAGCGCTTCTTCCTCTACAAGCGACTCGGCGCTGCCGGCATTCGCGGCTGCAGCCTGTTCCTTCGCTGTACTTAGAGCATCAGCAGGGCCAGTAGCCCCACCAGCAGGCCCAACAGCATCACCGGCACGGTGCGCAGGGCCAGTTCGCGGCCGCCGATCAGGGCAATCAGCCCGGCCTTGACCAGGCTGTTGCTGAAGGCGGCCAGGTAGATGCCCTGTACCGCCAGCTCGGGCGCCAGATCACTGTGGGCGCTGCGGGCCAGGGACAGGGTGATCGCATCGACATCGCTCAGCCCCGAGAGAATGGCCACCCCGTAGACCCCTGCATCGCCGAACCAGGCCCGCGCCGCTTCGATAAGAAACAGAATAAGCACCAGCAGGGCGGCGAAGCGCAGGGCTGGCGCCAATTCGAAGGGGTTCTTCAGCGGGGGCTCGACCAGGTTCTGCAACTCTTGCCCGGCAATCCGGTAGTAAGCCAGCGCGCCGCCGGCATACACCAGGGCTGCCAGCGCCAGCGGCACTAATAGATGAGGGAGCAGGCTGGCATTGACCAGGCCGACTTCCAGCAGCACGCGCGGAAACATCAGTGCCGAGGTAGCCAGCAGGGCGCAGGCCAGCAGGGCGCGCATCTGCCTGCCGTCATGCAGGCGCGACAGCGTCAGGGTCATCGCGGTCGAGGAAACGATGCCGCCGAGCAGGGCTGTGACCAGCATGCCGTGCCGGGTGCCGATCAGGCGGATGGCGACATAGGCGGCGAAGCCGATGGCTGCGATCAGCACCACCATCCACCAGGTGACGTAGGGGTTGAATGCCTGCCAGGGGCCATAGCCCTGGTTGGGCAGGACCGGCAGCAGCACCAGGGAAATGAACAGCAGCTTCAGTGCGCCCGACAATTCCGTCGCCGACAAGCGGCGCAAACCGCTGTGCAGCGGCTCCTTGAGGCTCAGCAAAAGAGCCACCACCACCGCGCCGCCGGCCGCCAGTGCGCTGCCGTGGCTGAGCGCCAGGCTGCCGAGGATAAAGGTCAGCAGCAGGGCGATCTGGCTGGTCAGGCCGAGGTCGCCACTGCGTTTCACCTCGCCCAGATAACCGGCCAGGGCGTGCAGGCCGACCAGTACGGCCACGACTATCCAGGCGCCGACCCCAAAATGTTCACCGAGCAAGGCCGCCAGGCCGCCGAGCAAGCCCACCAGGCCGAAGGTACGAATACCGGCGACCAGGTGTGTGTCGTCGCTCTCGCGAGCCTGCCAGCCGCGTTCGGTGCCAATCAGCAGGCCCACGGCCAGAGCGGTGGCGAGGCTCAGCGCGAGTTCGGCGGTGGTCGGCATGGCGCATCCTTGAGCAGGGTGATTCCCCGCAGTCTAGTTGCGCTAGGCACTCTCACACTTGTCCGAGATCAAGCGACGTCGACCAGAATTACTTCGCTGTCTTCCAGCGCTGTAACCCGCACCACTTCCTCGCCCGAGATGGCGACGCCATCGCGTTCGCCAGCGCTGATGCCGTTGACCTCGATCAGGCCCTTGGCTGCCACCAGGTAACCTTTGCGCAGGCGGCCCAGCGGGTATTCGGCGCTCTGCCCGGCGGCCAGGGTGGCGGCGACCAGGCGGGCGTCGGCGCGAATCGGCAGGGCCTCGGCGTCAGTATCATGACCACTGGCCAACACCACGAACTGGCCGGCGCGCTCCCCCTTGGGGAAAGGCTTGGCGCCCCAGGACGGCGCAGTGCCGACCTGGTTGGGGATGATCCAGATCTGGAAGATCTTGGTGGTGACATCCTCCAGGTTGTACTCGGAGTGGGCGATACCGGTGCCGGCGCTCATCACCTGTACATCACCGGCTTCGGTACGGCCCTGGTTACCCAGGTTGTCGCGGTGGGTGATGGCACCCTCGCGGACGTAGGTGATGATTTCCATGTCGTGGTGCGGGTGCGGCGGGAAGCCGCTGTGGGCAGCGATCTCGTCGTCGTTCCAGACCCGCAACGTGCCCCAGTTGACCCGCTGCGGATCGTGGTACTCGGCGAAGGAAAAGTGGTGGCGAGCGTTCAGCCAGCCGTGCTGGGCATGGCCGAGGGAGTTGAAGGGGCGCAGTTCGATCATGTTCATACTCCTGCTGGTGCGCGGCGCAAGTGCCGTGCAGTGGGGATGGCATGCATGATCTATCTGTTTGGTATGGATAAAAAGCGCAAAATATCCAGTTTAATTATCTATTAATTAGATTATTTATGGTTGTGGCTGATTGCCCGTTACCCGGGCCTGTGCCCGGTGAAGGCGCTTATCAGGCAGGCACGACCACCGCTCGGCGTAAAAGCCCGGCCAGCCTGTCAAGCCGGGACGGCGGCCGTTACAATCGCCGCCCCGTTTCGCGAGACTCCCGCTGTGCAAATAGCCCTGGCACCCATGGAAGGCCTGGTCGATGAAATCCTCCGCGATGTGCTGACTCGTGTCGGCGGCATCGACTGGTGCGTGACCGAGTTCATCCGGGTCAGCGACCGCCTGCTGCCGGCCTCGCATTTTCGCAAGTTGGCTCCGGAGCTGGGCACGGGCGCGCAGACGCGCAGTGGCACACCGGTACGCGTACAGCTGCTGGGCTCAGACCCCGTCTGCCTGGCGGAGAACGCCGCTTATGCCTGCGAACTGGGCGCGCCGGTTATCGACCTGAACTTCGGTTGCCCGGCCAAGACGGTGAACAAGTCGCGCGGTGGCGCCGTGCTGCTCAAGGAGCCGGAACTGCTGCACGCGATCCTCAGTGAAGTGCGGCGTGCCGTGCCGCGCGATATCCCGGTAACGGCGAAGATGCGCCTGGGCTTCGACAGCCCCGACGGCGCCCTTGATTGTGCACGGGCGCTGGCCGATGGCGGTGCCGGGCAGATCGTGGTGCACGCGCGGACCAAGACCGATGGCTACAAGCCGCCCGCGCACTGGGAATGGGTGGCGCGGGTGCAGGATGCGGTGGCCGTGTCGGTATACGCCAATGGCGAGATCTGGAGCCTCGACGACTGGCGACGCTGCCGCGAAGTCAGTGGTGTCGAGGACATCATGCTCGGTCGCGGCCTGGTGTCACGACCCGACCTGGCCCGGCAGATTGCCGCGGCCCGCGCCGGTCAGGAGCTGGCGCCGCTGAGCTGGATCGACCTGCAACCGCTGCTGCAGGATTTCTGGCTGCAGGCGCGGCGCAAGATCGCGCCGCGTTATGCGCCGGGCCGGCTCAAACAATGGCTGGCCATGCTGACCCGCAGTTATCCGGAAGCGCTGACACTCTTCACTGCCATGCGCCGCGAGACCGACTGTGAACGGCTGGATGCCTTGCTCGGTTGCCAGAGCACGGCTCGGGTCGCCGATGCAGAGCTCTGCGTCGAGTTACCCTGAGCACCAGCCGTTAGCGCACTCAAAACCTCTGACGCCGCCAACCTGTCACTCAAACCGCTGCTCACCGCTAAATACCAGGGTTGCCCGGCAGCGTCGGCAGAAGTAGCGCCGACCCTGGCGCACCAGACTGTGGCGCTGCCCGGAAAAGGGGAATTCGCCGTTCGGGCACTGGCACAGGTAGAGGTAGCGCATGCTCTTGCGCCGGCCCACGTCGTAGGTGTGGCAGCGATCCGGCGGCAGTTCGTAGACCCCGCGCATGATCAGTTGCCATTCCTCACCATGGGGCTGGATGCGCCCACCGAACATTTCATGGGCGATCAGGTGTGCCACTTCATGGGCCACCGTCTGCTTGAGGAAGTGCTCGCGGTTTTCCGCATACAGCTTGGGATTGAAGCGCAGCAGGTTTTCTGTCAGATGCGCAACGCCAGCCTTCTGCCCACGCAGCTTGAAGCTGACCTCGGGACGGGGGAAGCGGCGCTTGAAGAAGTCTTCGGCCAGCAGGTAGCAGGCTTCGACGCGGGCGTGGATAAGTTCGGGCATATGCGGATTATGCCGAAGAACCCGCCGGTGATCTGCTGCGCGTCGGCGATACCGCGTTAAAAATGGCCTCGGGCTGCTCATTTACAACTCGTAAACTCCGCGCCCTCGGCCATTTTTGCCTTGTCTCGCTCTAGCTCGCGAGATCCCGATCTGGTTCTTTCAGATGTCCCAGAAAACACAAAGCCGCCAGAAGGCGGCTTTGTCGGCGGCAGGCCGGGGTTTCTAGGCAACAACTCTAGCTGGTGTACACCGGACCCACGCCGAAGCCCCAGAGAATCACCGAGCAGGCGATCATCGCCACCAGCACCACCAGGCCGACGGCCAGGATCGAGCTGGAGAACATGAAGCCTTCGTCCTCAGGGATATTCATGAAGGTCGGCAGCCCCGCATACAGCAGGTAGACCGTGTAGCAGATGGCTGCGGTGCCGATGAACATCGCCAGCCACAGGCTCGGATAGAGCGCCGCAAGGCCGCCAATGAACAGAGGAGTTGCCGTGTAGGCGGCGAACACCACGCATTGGGTCAGGCTGGGGTTGGAGTCATAGGTACGTGCCATCCAGTGGATAAAGGCACCCATCACGGCGATCCCGGCGAGCATCGCCAGATAGGACATGATGATCATTTGCAGTGCACTGGCTTCCGTCAGTTTCACCGGCGCCCCATCGCCTACTGTCCAGCCCACCTGGGTGGTGCCGAAATAGGCGCAGAGAGCCGGAATGGCCGCGAGAATCAGGACGTGAGTCAGGTACATGTGGCTGATGGATTCTTCCTCGCCACGGATTTCCTGCCACTCTTGGTCGGGATGGGTGAAGAGCCCCCAAACATGGTGGATCATGCAGACACCTCCTCTTGTTATTGTCGATCGCCCCCAACACAACGCCCGTTGCGCGTATGCAGCGCCAGCGGGTGCAGGCCGAATCACTGCGACCGTATGACGCAGTATAGGCAAAGGCCAGAGGCCGCGTGAGTCGTGGCTTTAGAGCGAATTGCTCTCTACAGGTCAGTCGTAATAGCGCTGCAGTATTTCCATGGCCAGGTTGATCGACTGCAGGCGGCTGGTGCTGCCGCCACGATCCGGATGGTGCAGGCTCACCAATTGCCGGTAGCGCAGCTTGATAGTGGCGAGATTGAGCGCTTGCTCGCTGCTCAGCTCGAACAGTTCGAGGGCCGCGCGCTTCTCGTCGCCGCCCTGCATGCGCGTCCAGAAGCTGGCCAGCAGCTTTTCCACATCGGCTTCGTCGGTGTCACGTAAATGCTGCAGATTGAGATAGTAGTCACGCAACGGATCATGCTCGGCCAGTTCGGCACTGCCGGGTTGCCAGGGCAGCAGTTGCACGCACAGCGGGCTGATTTGCAGATGTGCGGCCTGGCTTTGCCACAGGCGATCGCGCAGCCGATAGAGGGCGTTGAACAGCAGAAAGTGGGTGCGGAACAGCACCAGCTTGTCAGTCAGCTCGAGGTGGGGGATATGCGTGGAATGCTGCTGCTTCAGCTGCTGGATCAGCTGGTATTCGCTGATTCCACTCGGTGCGGCGCGCAGCAGTTCGTGCACTTGTTCGGCCAGGTCGAGGGCGGGGTTGAGTTCGCTATTCATCGTATTGAACCTTGTTGACGATCTCGCGAGCTAAGGCGAGACAAGGCGCTACGTAGTAACAGCCTCTGGCTGTTCAAAGCGCCGAGGAAGCGCAGTTTACGAGTTGTAAATGAGCATTCCGAGGCTGTTTTTAACGCCGTATTGCCGACGCGCAGCAGATCGCCAACAGGTTCTGAGCCTAACATGGGCTGCCGCAGCTGGCCTTTGTGCGTAAAATAGCCAGCTTTTCGCCTCCCCCCGGATTCCTCAGCGCCATGTCCACCAGCCTTTCGGTCAACCAGAACAAACTGCAGAAACGCCTGCGCCGCCTGGCCGGCGAAGCCGTCACCGACTTCAACATGATCGAGGATGGCGACAAGGTGATGGTCTGCCTGTCCGGCGGCAAGGACAGCTACACCATGCTCGACATCCTGCTGTACCTGCAGAAGGTGGCGCCGATCCAGTTCGAGATCGTTGCGGTGAACATGGACCAGAAGCAGCCCGGCTTCCCCGAGCACGTGCTGCCGGCCTACCTGGAGTCCATCGGTGTGCCGTATCACATCATCGAGAAGGACACCTACTCGGTGGTCAAGGAGAAGATCCCTGAAGGCAAGACCACCTGCTCGCTGTGCTCGCGCCTGCGCCGCGGCACCCTGTACACCTACGCCGACGAGATTGGCGCGACCAAGATGGCACTCGGTCACCACCGTGACGACATCCTCGAGACCTTCTTCCTCAACATGTTTTACGGCGGCACCCTCAAGGCCATGCCGCCCAAGCTGCTGTCCGACGACGGCCGCAACGTGGTGATCCGCCCGCTGGCCTACTGCAGCGAGAAGGACATCGAGGCTTATTCCGAGCTCAAGGAGTTCCCGATCATCCCGTGCAACCTCTGCGGCTCGCAGGAAAACCTGCAGCGCCAGGTGGTCAAGGAGATGCTGCTGGAGTGGGAGCGCAAGTCGCCTGGACGTACCGAGATCATGTTCCGCGCCCTGCAGAACGTGGTGCCGTCGCAACTGGCCGACCGCAACCTGTTCGACTTCCAGAGCCTGAAGATCGACGACAGCGCCACGCCGCGCTTTCTCGATGTGATGAGTCTGTGATCAGCAACCGGCCGCCTAGAGCGGCCGGTTTCCTTTCTAGCCGCGCATGATCAGCTCGGCCACTTCGCGGCCCTCGACGAACTGCTCCTGCACCAGGCGTTGCACATCGGCCTCGCTGCGCACCTGATACCAGGCGCCGGGCGGGTAGACGCTGAGCGTCGGCCCCTGGTCGCAGGGGAACTGGCACTGGGTGCGGGTGAGATGTACGCCGCCCGCACACTCCAGCTTGCCGGCCGCCTTCAATTGTTCGCGCAGCATTTTCCACAGCGGCAGGGCGCCGCGGCGGGTGCAGCGCGGGCCGTTGCACAGCAGCACGCGATACTGGTGTGGCGGAATGCACGACCAGGCGTGGCTCTGTGGCAGTTGCGGTACTTCCACGCAGCCCAGGTGCCGTTCAGGCCGCTGGATCAGTTCGGTCAGCGCCGCGGCATCTTCGGCATTGCCGGCGCAGACAAAAACCTGAGCGGCCCGCTCGCCAGCCAGGGTCTTGAGCTGGTCGCGCAACCAGTCCAGCTGCTGACTGCCGCCCAGCGGGTCGAGGTCGACCAGCAGCAGCGGCAGTTCGCCGGCTTCCAGGCAGCTGCGCAGCCGCGTCCACAGCTCATCGTGGCCGGTGCTCGTGTCGCACAGATCGTCCAGCACGGCGATGCCAAGGTGCTCCACCAACTGGCGGCGCAGCAGCTCGGCAAAGCTGCCTTGGTTCAGGTCTGGCCCGGCGAACAGCACGCGGGCGTAGGTATCGGTCTTCATGACGAGTTACTCAGGCCAGGCCGCCAGGGAGTTCCTGCAGGGCTTGCCATAGGGATTCGGGATCGGCGAAGGCGCGCTCCACCTCGGGCAGTTCGGGGCGTGCCAGCAGCAACACCGGCAAGCCCCGTTCGCGGGCCACCTGCAGCTTGGCCTCGGTGGCCGCGCCGCCACTGTTCTTGCTGATCAGCACGTCGAAGTTCGCGGCGGCGAACAGCTCGCGCTCGCTCTGCAGATAGAACGGGCCACGGTTGGCGATGATCCGCGCGCGCTGATTGCCCGGATGGGCGTCGAGCAGGCGCAGGGTCCAGAACTGTTCGGCGGGGATTGCCTCGAGGTGTTCCAGCGGCTCGCGGCCGAGGGTAAAGAAGGGCCGGCGAAAGGGCGCCAGGGCGGCATACAGCTCGCTCCAGTCGGCCACTTCGCGCCAGTCGTCTTGTTCCCCGGCCTGCCAGCCTGGGCGACGCAGGGCCCAGCAGGGAATGCCGGCACGTTGCGCGGCGCGGGCGGCGTTAGCGCTGATCTGCGCGGCATAGGGGTGGGTGACGTCCAGTAGCAGATCGATGCTTTCGCTGGCGATAAAGCGCGCCAACCCGTCCGCACCGCCGAAACCGCCGACCCGCACCTGGCAGGCCAGATCGCTTGGCAACTTGCCCAGCCCGGCCAGGCTGTAGATATGCGCCGGGCCTAGACGACGGGCGATGGCCAGGGCGTCGCCGACCCCGCCGAGCAGGAGGATGCGTTTGCTCACGGCTTGCGCACCTGCAGCATTGTGATTGGCAGGGCGCTGCGCCAGGTGTCGAAGTCGCCCAGCGGCTGGGCCTGGGCCACGGCGATGCGGGTCAGCTCGCCGCCGTGCTGCTCGCGGAAGGCGACCAGCATGGCCTCGCTCTGCAGGGTCACTGCGTTGGCGATCAGTCGGCCGCCGGGCTTGAGCGCCTGCCAACATTGCTCCAGCACGCCGGGTACGGTGATGCCACCGCCGATAAAGATCGCCTCGGGTGGCTCCAGGCCCGCCAGTGCTTGCGGTGCATGGCCGGCCACCAGATGCAGGGCCGGCACGCCGAGGGTGTCGCGGTTGTGCTGGATCAGCTGCTGGCGGCCGCCGTCGGCCTCGATGGCGATGGCCCGGCAGCTGGGGTGGGCGCGCATCCACTCGATGCCGATCGAGCCGCAGCCGGCGCCGACGTCCCACAGCAGCTCGCCGGGCGTCGGTGCCAGGCGGGCCAGGGTGATGGCGCGCACGTCACGCTTGGTCAGCTGGCCGTCGTGGCGGTAGGCCTCGTCCGGCAGGCCGCAGGTCAGCGGCAGGCGCACGGCGTTTGCGTCGGCCAGGCATTCCACCGCCAGCAGGTTGAGGGCGGCGACTTCGTCGATGCTCCAACTGTCTGCAATACCGTCGATACGCCGTTCCAGGCCGCCGCCGAGGTGTTCCAGCACCGTCAGTCGGCTGGAGCCGAAGCCGCGTTCGCGCAGCAGGGCGGCGATGGCGGCCGGGCTAGTGCCGTCGTTGCAGAGGATCAGCAGACGCTGGCCGGCATGGATCTGCGCGTTCAGCGCCGCCAGCGGGCGCGCCACCACCGACAGCAGGGTCACCTCCTGCAGCGGCCAGCCCAGGCGCGCGGCCGCCAGGGAGTAGGAGGAGGGCGCCGGCAGCACCTGCATTTCGCCCTCGGCCACTTGCCGCGCCAGGCTGGCGCCGACGCCGAACAGCATGGGGTCGCCGCTGGCCAGCACGCACACCGGCGTGCCGCGCCGTTCCAGCACCGGCGCCAGGCTGAACGGGCTCGGCCAGCTCTGCCGCGGCGCGCGGATGCACGGCGGCAGCAGCTCCAGCTGACGCGGCGCGCCGACGATGCGCTCGGCCGCCAGCAGCGCCCGGCGCGCGGCCTTGCCCAGGCCGGCGTAGCCGTCTTCGCCGATTCCCACCACCGTCAGCCAGGCTGTCATGCGTGTTCCCTCGATGTGTTGCGGGCGACGCGCGGGCTTGGCCTGGCGCCGGAAAAAGCGGGCATAATAGCGCCTTCGTCGGTGCCCGGCGTTCTCACGGACGTCACCAAGGGCCTAAGAGGGAACACGGAGAAGCGATTCAACCGTGGCTGCCCCCGCAACTGTAAGCAGCGAGTCTGTCGCCTGAATGCCACTGGGAAACCGGGAAGGCCGCGACCGATGCCGACCTGCCAGCCAGGAGACCTGCCGACGACGCTAGTCGCGAGTGCCAACATCGGGCGGGGTGTACCGATGCCAAGGAATCCCTGTAGGCGGATTCCGCTGGTTCGGTCGCCGCGTCGTTGCTTGTCGGTGACCGCTTGAAGCCTGATCCCTGCGTTTCTACCGCCTCCCTGCCCAGGCCCTCTGCCTGTCCGGGGTTGTGGCGCATCGTGTCGGCGTTGGACGGTGGCATCTGCCGGGTCAAGCTGCCCGGCGGCCGCCTCTCCAGTGCCCAGGCCCGCGCAGTGGCCGGGGCCGCGCGGCTGTGCGCCAGCGGCGTGCTGGAGCTGACCAACCGCAGCAACCTGCAGGTTCGCGGCGTACGCGAGGAGGCGCATGCCGCGCTGGTGCAGCACCTACTGGCCGCCGGCCTCGGCCCGCGCCATGCCGCCGCCGACGATGTGCGCAACCTGCTGCTCAGCCCCGCCGCCGGCCGCGACCCGGCGGCCTTGCTCGATACCCGCCCGCTAGCCGAGCAGCTGCTGGCGTTGCTGCAGGACACCCCGCAATTCCACGGCCTCTCCGCCAAGTTCGCCCTGCAGCTGGACGGCGGCGAGACGTTGGCCATGCTCGACCATCCCCACGACCTCTGGCTCAGCGCTTTGCCTGGCGGCACCCAGCTGGCCGTCGGCCTGGCCGGCTGCCCGCGTGATCCGGCCCTGGGCGTGGTCGAGGTGGAGCAGGCGCCTCTAGTCGTGGCGGCGATTCTGCGGCTGTTCCTCGAGCTGGCCGGCGAACACAGCCGCATGCGTCAGCTGCTCGCCGAACTGCCAGTGGCGGACTTCATTGCCCGCTTGCCGTTCAGCCTGGATCGCGACGTGCCGCTGCCAGCGCGTCCCGAAACCGCTGTCGTACCGCTCGGCATGCACCCCCAGGCCCAGGCCAGCTTGGTCATGCTGCTGGCCGGTGCGCCGCTGGGCCGGCTGGAGGCCGTGCAGCTGTGGGCCCTGGCCGATCTGGCCGAGGCCGAGGGCAGCGGCGAGCTGCGCCTGACGCCCTGGCAGAGCGTGCTGCTGCCGGATATCCCCGTCGCCCGGCAAGAGGCCGTGGCGGCCGCCCTGGGCGAGATCGGCCTGCTGCTGGATGCCCGCGAGCCGCTGAGCCAGCTGCTCGCCTGCAGCGGCTCGGCCGCCTGCGCCAAGGGCCTGGCCGACACCAAGGCCGACGCCCGGCACTTGGCCGAGCGGCTGCGCGCCGGCCACGTCCAGCCGCAGGTGCACCTCAGCGGCTGCCCGCGCTCCTGCGCTGCCGCGCATACCGCTCCCTTCACCCTGCTGGCCCAGCCCGGCGGGCGTTATCAGCTCTATCAGCGCGCCGCGGGCGTGGCCGGTTTCGGCCGTCTGCTGGCGCCTTCCCTCAGCATCGAAGAGGCCGGCGCCTGGTTCGCCGCGCTGCCCGCATCAGGAACTTCCGCATGATCGATTACATCCGCGACGGCCAGGAAATCTACCGCCAGTCCTTCGCCACCATTCGCGCCGAGGCCGACCTGTCGGTCATCCCGGCCGATCTGGAAAAGCTCGCCGTGCGCCTGATCCACGCCTGCGGCATGGTCGACGTGGTGCAGGACCTGCGCTTCTCCCCGGGTGCCGGCGCCGCCGGGCGTGCCGCCCTGGCCGCCGGCGCGCCGATTCTCTGCGATGCGCGCATGGTTGCCGAAGGCATCACCCGCGCGCGCCTGCCGGCCCATAACCCGGTGATCTGCACCCTGCACGATGCCGGCGTGCCCGAGCTGGCCCGCGAACTGGGCAACACCCGCTCGGCGGCGGCCCTGGAAGGCTGGCGCGAACAGCTCGCCGGCAGCGTGGTGGTGATCGGCAACGCGCCGACCGCGCTGTTCTACCTGCTGGAAATGCTCGACGCCGGCGCGCCCAAACCGGCGCTGATCCTCGGCATGCCGGTGGGTTTCATCGGCGCCGCCGAATCCAAGGACATGCTCGCCGCCGACAGCCGCGGCGTGCCCTATGTGATCGTGCGCGGCCGGCGCGGCGGCAGCGCCATGGCCGCCGCGGCGGTCAATGCCCTGGCCACGGAGGCGGAATGATGACTGGCAAAGGACGTCTGCTCGGCCTCGGCGTCGGCCCCGGCGACCCCGAGCTGATCACCCTCAAGGCCCTGCGCCTGCTGCAGTCGGCGCCGGTGGTCGGCTACTTCGTGGCCAAGGCCAAGGCGAACAAAGGCCAGGGCGGCAACGCCTTCGGCATCATCGAGGCGCACCTCACGGAAACCCAGCAGCGCCTGCCGCTGGTCTACCCGGTGACCACCGAGAAGCTCGAACCGCCGCTGAGTTACGAGGCGGTGATCAGCGATTTCTACGACACCTGCGCGGTGCAGATCGCCCAGCACCTGGACGCCGGCCGCGACGTGGCGGTGATCTGCGAGGGTGACCCGTTCTTCTACGGTTCCTACATGTACCTGCACGACCGCCTGGCTGCGCACTACCAGGTCGAGGTGGTGCCCGGCGTGTGCTCCATGCTCGGCTGCGCCTCGGTGCTAGGCACCCCGCTGGTGTACCGCAACCAGTCCTTGAGCGTGCTCTCAGGCGTGCTGCCCGAGGACGAACTCAAGCGCCGCCTGCAGGACGCCGAAGCCGCCGTGGTGATGAAGCTCGGGCGCAACTTCGACAAGGTCCGCCGGGTGCTGCGCGAGCTGGGCCTGGATCAGCGCGCGCACTACGTCGAGCGGGCGACCATGGGCAGCCAGCGCATCGTGCCGCTGGACGAAGTGGAGCCGATGTCCTCGCCATATTTCTCGATGATCCTGGTGCCGGGCGAGAAATGGCGCGGCTGAACTTCTTGCCGTAGCCCGGATGCAATCCGGGGACAACCGCGCTCCCGGATTGCATCCGGCTACCCACCACGCAATGCCAGCAAAATGGAACACACCATGCCCCCATCCCCGGCCATCGTCATTCTCGGCGCCTCTGCCCTGGCCACCGCCCGCCGCCTGCAAGGCCTCTACCCGCAGGCCGCGATCCACGGCCTGCGCGAACGGGTGGCCGGCGTCGAGCAGCCCTACGACGACTTCGGCGCCACCCTGCGCGGGCTGTACCGTGCCGGCACGCCGATCATCGCCCTGTGCGCCGCCGGCATCGTCATTCGCAGCCTGGCGCCGCTCTTGGCTGAGAAGGGGGCCGAGCCGGCGGTGCTGGCCGTGGCCGAGGATGGCAGCGCCGTGGTGCCGCTGCTCGGCGGGCTCAGTGGAGTGAATGTTCTGGCCCGCGAGATCGCCGCGCGGCTGGCCGTGGCGCCGGCCATCACCACCAGCGGTGAACTGCGCTTCGGCACCTGCGTGCTCAACCCGCCGCCAGGCTACGTGCTGGCCGACCTGGAGCAGGGCAAGCGCCTGGTCAGCGACCTGCTCGGCGGCGAGTCGTTGCATATCGACGGCGCCGCGCCCTGGCTGGAGGCGGCGAACCTGCCGCTGGATGCGCAGGCCAGTCGCTGCATCCGCATCAGCCCGCAGCGAGCGGAGCAGGGTGGCGCGCTGCTGATTCATCCGCGCCTGGTGCTGGCCCGCTGCATTGCGCTGGACGGCGATCTGCCCGGCACCGTGCGCGCAGCCCTGCAGCAGGCCGGCCTGGCCGAGGCGGCGCTGGCCGCGCTGCTGGTCGATGCCGCTGCGATGGCCCAACCGCAGCTGACCGCCGCAGCCGCCGAGCTAGGCGTGCCGCTGCGCTTTATCGATACGGCAACCACCTTGCCCGCTGCTGTGCATGCTCAAGCGGGCGTCAGCCTGCACTTGGCCGCCAGCCCGGAAGCCGCGGCGCACACCGGTCGGCCGCGCGGTCGCCTCAGCGTGATCGGCCTCGGCCCCGGTTGCGCCGATCTGATGGCTCCGGCTGTGCGCCAGGCGCTGGATCAGGCTGAGGACGTGCTCGGCTACGAGACCTACGTGACCATGGCCGGGCCATTCCGCGCGGAACAGGTGCTGCACGCCAGCGACAACCGCGAGGAATTGCAGCGCGCCGCCCATGCCTTCGAGTTGGCCGCCCAGGGCCGGCGGGTGGTGATGGTGTCGTCCGGCGACCCCGGCGTGTTCGCCATGGCCGCCGCCGTGCTGGAAGCGCTGGAGGCCTCCAGCGAGGCGGCCTGGCAGGCGGTGGAACTGGAAGTGCTGCCGGGTATTTCCGCCGCCCTGGCCACCGCGGCCAAGGCTGGCGCGCCGCTGGGCCACGACTTCTGCATGCTGTCGCTGTCGGACAACCTCAAGCCCTGGGCCATGATCGAGAAGCGTCTGGATCACGCCGCCGCCGCCGACCTGGCCATGGCTTTCTACAACCCGATCTCCCGCGCGCGCCCCTGGCAGCTCAGCCGGGCCCTGGACATCGTCCGCCAGCACCGCATGCCGGAAACCCTGGTGGTGCTCGGCCGCGACATCGGCCGCCCGGCCGAGGCGCTGCGCGTGCTCACCCTTGGTGAACTGACGCCGGAGCTGGTGGACATGCGCACCTTGGTGATCATCGGCTCCAGCCAGACCCGCCGCTTCCCGCGCGCGGGTGGCGGGGAGTGGGTGTATACGCCGAGGTGGTATCCGCAGGACTAGCAGGCGGCGCCGGCAGGGCTACTCGGCCTTGAGCGCCTCGCCGATGGCATAGAAGTGCCCGCCGGCCACATGGTGCAGGCTGCGCCAGGCCGGGTCGGCGTCCTCGAAGTGCCAGCGGCCGTGCTGGAACACCCGCGCGTCCGCCCAGGCGCCGATCACTTCGCCGATGAACAGGTCGTAGGTGCTCTGGTTGTGCGGCTCAGGGATCAACTCGCAAGCCAGCCAGGCCGAGCAACCGGCGACGAAGGGCAGGTCGTGGCCGTCCTGCTCGAACAGCTGCACGCCGGCCTTGGCCAGCTTGTCCGGCTCATCCTTGAGGCTGTGGTTGCCGACCTGCTCGGTCAGTTGCAGCTGCGCCGCCGTCGGCACCTGGATCACGAAACGGCCACTGTGCTCGATCAGCTCGCGGGTGCGGGTGGCCTTGTCCAGCACCACGGTCAGCTTGGGCGGCGCGAAATCCAGCACGCAGGCCCAGGCCGCCGCCATCACGTTATCCACGCCAGCGTGGCGGGCCGAGACCAGTACCGTGGGGCCGTGGTTGAGCAGGCGGTAGGCTTTGGCCAGGTCGACAGCGGTGAGGTGGGACTGCATGGGGGACTCCTGATGGCGGGATTCGGGTCTGGGTGGCTGACAATCGCGAGGGCAACTTCGCGTGCAGGTCGCCGGCGCGGGGGCAGATTGTCGCCGTTGCGATTTTTCTGCAGCGCACTTGGTGCTAAATAGAGTGGCTAACCCTATCGCGTAATGCCGTGCAACGAGAACCGTTATGAGCATCCATCCTGAGACCAGCCGTGAGCATCCAGTCAGCCAGCCTGTGGCGGCGGTGAGCCTATGATCGAAGTCACCGAGGTTTCCATCGCCGAACTGCGCGCCGCGCTCGAAGCCGGCCGCACCACTGCCGTCGAACTGGTCCAGGCCTACCTGGCGCGGATCGAGGCCTACGACGGCCCAACCACGCCCACCGCGCTGAATGCCGTGGTGGTACGCAACCCCGACGCATTGGCCGAGGCGCAGGCCTCCGACGCCCGCCGCGCGCGTGGCGAAACCCTCAGCCCGCTCGACGGTATCCCCTACACGGCCAAGGACAGCTACCTGGTCAAAGGCCTTACCGCCGCCTCCGGCAGCCCGGCGTTCAAGGATCTGGTCGCCCAACGCGACGCCTTCACCGTCGAGCGCCTGCGCGCCGCCGGCGCCATTTGCCTGGGCAAAACCAACATGCCGCCCATGGCCAACGGCGGCATGCAGCGCGGCGTCTATGGTCGCGCGGAAAGCCCGTACAACGCCGCCTACCTCACCGCGCCCTTCGCCTCGGGCTCCTCCAACGGCGCCGGCACCGCCACCGCGGCCAGCTATGCCGCCTTCGGCCTGGCCGAGGAAACTTGGTCGAGCGGCCGTGGCCCGGCCTCGAACAATGGCCTGTGCGCCTACACGCCGTCGCGCGGGGTGATCTCGGTGCGCGGCAACTGGCCGCTGACCCCGACCATGGACGTGGTGGTGCCTTACGCGCGAACCATGGCCGACCTGCTCGAAGTGCTCGACGTGGTGGTGGAGGATGACGCCGAGACCCGCGGCGACCTTTGGCGCCTGCAGCCCTGGGTGCCGATCCCCAAGGCCTCGGCGGTGCGCCCGGCTTCCTACCTGGAGCTCGCAGCTACGCGTGATGCCCTCAAGGGCAAGCGCTTCGGCGTGCCGCGCATGTTCATCAACAAGGATGAGCTGGCCGGCACCAGCGAGAAGCCCGGTATTGGCGGCCCGACCGGTCAGCGCATCCATACCCGCGCCACGGTGATCGAGCTGTGGGAGGCGGCGCGCCAGGCCCTCGAAGCGGCCGGCGCGCAAGTGATCGAAGTGGATTTCCCGCTGGTGTCCAACTGTGAAGGCGATCGCCCCGGTGCCCCGACCGTGTACAACCGCGGCCTGGTGTCCAAGGAGTTCCTCCATGATGAGCTGTGGGAGCTGTCAGGCTGGGCCTTCGACGACTTCCTGCGGGCCAACGGCGATCCCAAGCTGAACAAGCTCGCCGACGTCGACGGGCCGCTGATCTTCCCGCACGACCCCGGTACGCTGCCGAATCGCGAAGACGACCTGGCCGCCGGCATGGATGAATACGTGAACATGGCCAAGCGCGGCCTGAAAAACTGGAACGAGATCGCGACGCTGCCCGACGGCCTGCGCGGCCTGGAAAAGACCCGCAAGATCGATCTGGAAGACTGGATGGACGGCCTCGGCCTCGACGCAGTGCTATTCCCCACCGTGGCCGACGTCGGCCCGGCGGATGCCGACGTGAACCCGGCCTCGGCAGATATCGCCTGGAGCAACGGCATCTGGGTAGCCAACGGCAATTTGGCCATCCGCCACCTGGGCGTGCCCACCGTGACCGTGCCGATGGGCGTGATGGCGGACATCGGCATGCCGGTGGGGCTGACCTTCGCCGGGCGTGCCTACGACGACTCGGCGTTGCTGCGCCTGGCGGCGGCGTTCGAGGCGACGGGCTCGAGGCGCTTGGTACCGCCGCGGACTCCGCCGTTGGGACGGGGGTGATAGGGGGCTTTGCCTGACACGCCAGGCCTGCGTCTGAGACCGTAGGGTGGACAACCGCGCAGCGTTGTCCACCAGCTTGTTTGTTCGTGCCGCTGCTCCGTTATAGCGTTGGCTGAAGCATTGGTTCCGCCCTGCTGGGCGGGTCCCTTTTGGCAGTTGCCCCAAAAGGAACCAAAAGGGCTTGCCCCTGCATCCGGCCCTGCGCTTCGCTTCGGGTTCGTTCGCTCCATCGCCGCTCCAGGGGCCCGCCGCGAAGGGCCATCCCTGGCCCATCGCGGCTCTCGCGGCATCCATGCCGCTCAACCCCTTCCACGACGATTCCGCTCACCCTCCTGAAGGGGCGTTTGGTGCTGCCTGAAGGTTGCGCATTTATTTGTAGGGTGCGCTGTGCGCACCGAGCTTCGCTAATCCTGGTGCGCACGGCGCACCCTACGGCAAGCCGAGTCCTGACGGCCCCAATACTCTGCGTCACAGAACTGCCGGTCGGCTTCGCACGTAGGAGTGTCAACGGCGGCGTTCCCACGCGGAGCGAGTGAACGATCATCCGCGAAGCGGCAAGAGAAACTAACAAGCAACTCGGAGCCCGAACCCCGTCAGGAGGCCGAGCGTAGGTGTTGCGTAGGGGGACGAGCCGCATGGATGCGGCGAGAGGCGTAAAGGGCCAGGGATGGCCCTTGTACGCCGGCCCCCGGAGCGGCACCGGAGGGAGGGAAGTTTCGCGCAGCGAAACCCGGATGTCGGGCGCGCTTTCTCTTTGGTTACTTTCTCTTTGCGCGCGCAAAGAGAAAGTGACTCGCCGTACGAGGCGAAATCTGTAGTTGCAGCCGAGGAAAGTGTTGCGATTTAGAGTAGACGCTTCGGCCAAAAACATGGTTTGCCCCGATTGCTCCACCACGCACTGGTCTGCCCCGGGCGTAGCGCCCACCGGGCCGATTGAATTTACCCGAAGCATCAGGTTACGCTCGCCGCACCGCAACGCTGCAAAAGGATTTGCCAGTGAACAATGGACTGTCGTCACCCCTGCCAGCATACCCGCCGCCCCAATTCACGCCCCTGCGACGTCGCCATGCTTACCTTGGTCGGTAGCGCTGTGTCACCACTCAAGGAAGAAGCCTGCATGCTTCGCTATGCCACCCTCAGCCTTGCCCTGCTGTTCAGCGCCAACCTGTTGGCTGCCAATGACGTCGCCCGCTACCCCGACGCCAAAGTGGAGTCCGATGACAGCTACGACGACACCACCTCGTTGACCCTGGCCACTGACGACGAGCTTGATTCATGGCTTTTTACCGCACCCAACCCCACGTAAGCGACTGCAAACAGTCACCGGATTACCCGCAGACCTATACCTGCAGGTTCGTCGACGGCAAGCGCCGCGGTCTTATCTCGGCAGAGCGCAAAAGCTACGGGGTGACCAAGATCGATATAACCGTGATGAACTGAACCAGCACCAAGTAGTTTTTATAAGGAGATAACGATGCAAGAGACTTACAAGATGGCCGGCCGTGTGGCGGCGCATTCTGTGCTCAGTGTTAGTGGCGGCGAGCTGTTGGTGCCTATCTATGGCTACCTGACCGCAGACGGCAAAACCAAAATGGTGCGCGTAGCCTCACCCTCCGCCGAGGAGGCGATGGCGGACGGACAAAAGATGTACAACGACAACCCCTACCAGGCCGCTGGCGGCACCTGGGCGGTGGATGCCTTTATCACCCTGCCGGATGTCGGCAAGGTGGATGCCCTACTTATCAACATCTGCACCTATGGCGAACCGAAACGCGAACTGCAGATGGCTATCCCTTACCGCCACGCGCAAAGCAGCGAAGGATTTGCCGTATTCAAGCCTAAACTCACGGCGCTCACCAACCTCGAAGTCAGCGAACTGCAACCACTGATGGACGCCTTTTTTTCCGGCCGTGACGAGCACACCGAGGCCGCAGCTCTGTGGCAGGAAAAGGGCCAAGAACAACCCACTGCTGTCTCTGGCTTTGCTGGCTTTGCCGCTAACGAGTGGGCCACCCTGCGCGATGCACCTCTGGCTGTGTTCTTTATGGTGGGGGCTGCCGATGGCAACATCGACGCCAAAGAACTCAAGGCCTTTGAAAAGCTGTTCAAAGAGTCTGGTAAATACCCAAGCGTGCTGATGCAGCGAGTGATGGCCGAACTCACCCCGTTCACACCGCAAGGCCAGGCGCTGCTGATGGACTTCCTCAAGCGCTTCACGAGTGGCCAATTTAACGCCCCACAATACTTCGCCAGCATCAACACCCTGCTGAGCACCAACAGCGAAGAAGAGTCGGCCGTGGCCTTCAAGAACGACTTGCTAGCATTCGGCAGCGCTGTCGCTTCTGCCTCCGGCGGCGGCTTCCTTGGTTTTGGCAGCAAGATCAGCAAAGAAGAAAAAGCTGTGCTGGGCGTGATCGAAGCCTTGCTCTCGTCGCCATCAGAGCTGGGGCAATTTATGGCGGATTTGGTTCGGCCTACCTAACGGCACCCTGGAGTCCGGTGAGCCGCTCACCGGACGTTTTGCAACAGCAAGTAGCCTAGATAACCAGTGGTGGGAAACGCTGCGTGGTTTTCCATCCTACGCGGGCTTGATCGCGACGTAGGGTGGACAACACTCTGCTTGTCCACCTTCAATCTCAGTCCCGCGCTGTGCCGCTCTTGCGCAGCAAGTAGCTATCCATAATCCACCCATTCCTCTCACGCGCTTGCGCGCGGGTCTCGGCTATCCGCTCCGCGACCTCATCCAACGCCCCAGCAATCAGAATCTCGTCGGCAGTCCCCACATACGCCCCCCAATAGACATGCAGCCCCTGCCCAACCAAGCGCAGGTAGGTGTCCTTGGCGTCGAGCATCACCGCCACGCTGTCCACGCCTTGCGGCCAGCCCTCGGCGAGCAGGCGGCCGGTGGTGATTTCCACGGCGCGGCCGATGCTGTTGAGCGGCACGCGGTGGCGGGCGGTGAGGGCCTGCAGGCTGGTGATACCGGGGATCACCTCGTAGTGCAGATCACCGCGCGCGGCGGCGATGGCCTCGACGATGCGGATGCTGCTGTCGTACAGCGAAGGGTCGCCCCAGACCATGAAGGCGGCGACTTCGCCGTCGGCCATTTGCTCGTCGATCAGTTGTTCGAACACCGCCTGCTTGTCGCGGTTCAACTCATCCACGCTGGCGCGGTAGTCGGCGGCCTCGCGCTCGCGTTCCGGCTGCACGCCTTCGGCGAAGCGTGGCGTGTGGCCGTCTAAAAAGCGCGCGCAGATTTCCCGGCGCAGGGCGTTGAGCTTGTGCTTGGCCGGGCCTTTGTCGAGCAGGAAGATCACGTCGGCGCGGCGCAGGGCCTTGAGCGCCTGCATCGTGATGTAGTCGGGGTCGCCGGCGCCGATGCCGACCAGCAGCAGTTCTTTCATGGTGTGTTCCAGAGAGGAGAGCGGGCGCTGGGCGCCAGGTCGTCAATGTGTTGGTAGTCAGCGCCTAGCTGCGTGGCCAGCAGGTGGGCGCGGCCGAGACGCACCGGCGTGCGTTCGATATCCACCAGCAGCGCCGGGCACTGGCTGGCGGGCAGGGTGGGCCAGTCGCGCAGACGGCCATCGGTGAGGATCAGCAGGCGCTGCTGTTCGGCTGGTTGTCGGCGCTGTCGGCGCGCCTGCCACTGCGCGGCCTGTTGCAGGGCTTCGATCAGCGGGGTGCCGCCGCCGGCGCCGAGCTGGGCGAGCCAGTCGCGCAGGGCGCTGGCGCTCTTCTGCCCCTGCCATAGCCAGCGCGGTTGCGTGCCGGTGGCGTGCAGCAGGGCCAGGCGCGCGCGCTGGCGGTAGGCCGCCTCGAACAGCTCGGCGAGCAGGCCCTTGGCCTGGCTCAGTGCGCCATGGCGCCGAGTCGAGGCCGAGGCATCGACTATCACCAGCCAGAGTTCGCTGGGTTTCGCGCTGCGTGGGCGGCGCAGCAGGTCCTGGCGGTTGCGTGGGCGGCCCTTGAGCAAGGTCGCCGGCCAGTCGATAGCGCCCAGCAGGCCGCTGCGGCTGGCACCACTGCGCCCGCCACTCAGGCTGCCCGGTTTAGGCCTGGCATCCGCGCCGAGGGGCTGGCGCGGGCGGATGCTCAGGGCTTTTTTGCCCAGCGCGGCGGTTCGCGCCGTTCGCCCATGGCCTGGGCCTGCGCCGGCAGTTCGCCCCACTGGCCGTCGCCTTGGGCCGGTGCGTTGGCGGTGGACTGGCTTGGCGCGGGTTGCTGCTGTTGTGGGGGCTGTTGTTGCGGTGCTTGGGCCGGCGGTGCAGGGCGACGGCGATGGCGCAGGACGAAGTTGGCCACCGCCTCGATATCCTCGTCTGCGATCTGCGCGGCGCCGCGCCAGGCCGCGTGGGCACGGGCGGCGCGCAGCCAGACCAGGTCGGCGCGCAGGCCGTCGACGCCGGCGGCGAAGCAGCGCTGGGCGATGGCCTCCAGGGCGGCGTCGTCCAGGGGGATCGCGGCCAGGCACGCGCGGGCGTTCCGGCAGCGGCTGCGCAGTTCGTCCTGGGCGGCGGCCCAGGTTTGCAGGAAGGCCTGCGGGTCGCTGTCGAAGGCCAGGCGCCGGCGCATGATCTCGGCGCGCTGGGCCGGTTGCGGCTGGCCGTCCAGGGCCAGGTTGAGGCCGAAGCGGTCGAGCAGTTGCGGGCGCAGTTCGCCTTCTTCGCTGTTCATGGTGCCGATCAGCACAAAACGCGCAGCATGCCGATGGGAGATACCGTCGCGCTCGATATGGTTGACCCCACTGGCGGCGGCATCCAGCAGCAGATCGACCAGATGATCGGGCAGCAGATTGACTTCATCGACATACAACACGCCGCCATTGGCCTTGGCCAGCAGTCCAGGACTGAACTGCGCGCGGCCCTCGCCCAACGCGGCATCGAGATCGAGGGTGCCGACGATGCGCTCTTCGCTCGCGCCCAGTGGCAGGGTGACAAAGGTGCCGCTGGCGAGCAGATCAGCCAGGCCACGGGCCAGGGTCGATTTGGCCATGCCGCGTGGGCCTTCGATCAGCACGCCGCCAATCGCGGGGTCGATGGCCGCCAGGCACAGCGCGAGTTTCAGGTCATCGGCGGCGACCACGGCGGCGAGGGGGAAGTGGCTATCGGTCATGGCAGGCTCTCTAGGATTCTTCGCTATCAATCAGCAGGTTTTCCAACGCTTCGCGGTACTCGCCGGGATCTTGCCAGAGGCCGCGTTGCTGGGCTTCGAGCAGGCGTTCGAGGATGTCCTGCAGGGCGCCGGGGTTGTGCTGCTGGATAAAGTCGCGGGTGTTTTTGTCGAGCAAATAGGCATCGGTGAGCAGCGCGTACTGGTGGTCGTCGACCAGTTCGCTGGTGGCGTCGAAGGCGAACAGGTAGTCGATGGTCGCCGCCAGCTCGAACGCGCCCTTGTAGCCGTGGCGCTTCATGCCGTCGATCCACTTGGGATTGGCCGCGCGGGCGCGCACCACGCGGTTGAGTTCTTCCTTCAGGGTGCGGATGCGCGGTGTGTCGGGCTGGCTGTTGTCGCCGTGGTAGCTGGCCACCTTGGCGCCACGCAGGGTTTCCACGGCCGCGAGCATGCCGCCCTGGAACTGGTAGTAGTCGTTGGAGTCGAGGATGTCGTGCTCGCGGTTGTCCTGGTTGTGCAGCACCGCCTGCATCTGCTCCAGGCGCTCGGCGAACTGCGCGCGCGCCGGGGTGCCTTCGCTGTGGGTGCCGTAGGCGTAGCCGCCCCAGTTCAGGTAGACCTCGGCCAGGTCTTCACGGGTTTGCCACAGACGCTCTTCGATGGCGTTCTGCACGCCCGCGCCATAGGCACCGGGCTTGGAACCAAAGACCCGCCAGCCGGCCTGTTTACGCGCCTCCTGTTCATCCAAGCCGCTGTCCTGCAAGGTCAGAGACTCACGCCAGACCCGCGCCGACAGCGGATTCATCTCTTCCGGCTCATCGAGATCGACCACCGCCTGCACCGCGTCGTCGAACAGGCGGATCAGGTTGCTAAAGGCATCGCGGAAGAAGCCGGACACGCGCAGGGTCACGTCCACCCGTGGGCGGCCGAGTTGCGCCAGCGGCAGCACCTCGAAACGCTCGACGCGCTGGCTGCCAGCTTGCCACACCGGGCGCACACCCATCAGCGCCAGGGCCTGGGCCATATCGTCGCCGCCGGTGCGCATGGTAGCGGTGCCCCACATCGACAGGCCGAGCTGACGCAGGTGGTCGCCGTGATCCTGCAGATGCCGTTCCAACAAGCGATCCGCCGCCTGCACGCCGATACGCCAGGCGGTCGGCGTGGGCAGGTTGCGCACATCGACGCTGTAGAAGTTGCGCCCGGTGGGCAGCACATCCAGCCGCCCGCGACTCGGCGCGCCGCTGGGCCCGGCAGGCACGAAGCGCCCGTTTAGCGCCGCCAGCAGACCGTGCATTTCTGCATCGCCGCAGGCGTCCAGCAGCGGCGCGATCTGCTCACGTAAACGCTGCAGCACCTGGGTGCTTTCCGCACCAACGGATTCGAAATCCGTTGTATCGATCAGCTGCAAAGCCAGCAGCTCAAGGCGCTCGCGGGTATCGCCGGCACTGCGCCAGGCATCACTGCTCAGCTCTGCCAGCACGGCCGGGCGCGGCCCCTGCCAAGGTGCAGCCATGTCACAGTCGAGCGGATCGAAGTCCAACGCTAGGTCGCGGGCCAGGGCGCGCAGCAGGCTGGCGTTGCCGCCCTGACCGTCACCACGGGGAATGCGCAACAGCGCCAGCAGGGTGTCGCGGCGCAGCGTGTCGGCCGGTGATTCGCCGAATACGTGCAGGCCGTCGCGGATCTGCGATTCCTTCAAATCGCACAGGTAGGCATCCAGCTGCGGCAGCCAGCTATTGGGGTCTGCGTTGAGTTGCAGACCCAGCTCGCGATCGAGGCTGGCCTCGCGCACCTTGAGCAAAATCTCGCCGCGCAGCTCGGCGGCGCGGCGCAGGTCGAGTTGGCTGGCCTCGTAATATTCGTCGGCCAGGCGCTCCAGATCGCGCAACGGGCCATAGCTTTCCGCGCGGGTCAGCGGCGGCATCAGGTGGTCGATGATCACCGCCTGGGTACGCCGCTTGGCCTGGGCACCCTCGCCCGGATCGTTGACGATAAAGGGGTAGATATTCGGCAGCGGGCCGAGAATCGCGCTCGGCCAGCATTGTTCGGAAAGACCGACGCTCTTGCCCGGCAGCCATTCCAGATTGCCGTGTTTGCCGACATGGATCACCGCATCACAAGCAAAGGCCCGGCGCAGCCAGCAGTAGAACGCCAGGTAGCCGTGCGGCGGCACCAGATCCGGGTCGTGATACACCGCCGCCGCATCCAGCTGATAACCGCGCGCCGGCTGGATGCCGACAAAGGTCAAACCAAAGCGCAGGCCGGCGATCATCAGCCGACCGCTGCGGAACATGGGGTCCTGCTGCGGCTCGCCCCAGCGCTCGCGCACAGCCTGCTGGTTGGCCGCCGGCAGGCTGTGGAAGAACACTAGGTACTCGTCCAGCGCCAGACTCTGGGCGCAGGGCCGCGCGTCGAGACTGTCCAGATCATTGGTCACGCCGCCAAGCAGCTGATGAATCAGCGCGGTGCCGCTGTCCGGCAGGTCTGCGACTAGGTAGCCCTGCTGTTCGAGGGCTCGGAGGATATTTAGCGCCGCCGCCGGGGTATCCAGGCCGACGCCATTGCCGATGCGCCCGTCGCGGGTCGGGTAGTTGGCCAGGATCAGGGCGATGCGCTTATCGGCGTTGGCTTTGTGCGCCAAGGTCATCCAGTTGCGCGCCAGTTCGGCGACGAAATCCATCCCCGGCAGGTGCGGCTGGTAACAGACCACATCGCTCTGGCTGCGCTCGCTGCGCCAGGCCAGGCCCTTGAAGCTGATCGGCTGGGTGATCAGCCGGCCATCCAGCTCGGGCAGCACGATATGCATGGCCAGGTCGCGTGAACCCAGGCCCTGGGCATTGGCCTGCCACTGTGCATGGTTATCCAACGAACAAATGGCTTGCAGCACCGGGATATCGCGGCGAAAAGGCCGTGCGCTCGGCGCTTCCGGGTTGGACAGGGCAAAGGCAGTGGTATTGATAATCAGGCTGGCATCGGCTTGCTCCAGCCAGTCCTCAACCTGGGCCAGGCAGGCGGCTTCTTTAAGGCTGGCCACGGCAATTGGCAGCGGATTAAGACCCAGGGCCTGCAAGCGCTGACAGAACACATCGATAAACCCGGTATTCGCCGCCTGCACCTGGGTGCGGTAGAACAGCAGCGCCACCACCGGCGCATCGGCCTGCCAGCTGGCTTGCCAATCGGCCAGGCTCGGGTTGGCCAGTTGCGGGTGATACAGGCCCACGCGTGGCAGCGGCTGCGGGTCGCCCCAGGCGTAGTCACGCTGCAGCCACTGGCTGGCGATGCAGTTGAATAGCTGCAGCGCATTGCCTGCACCGCCCTGGCGCAGGAACTGCCAAAGCCGCTCAGCCTCGGTCACTGGCACAGTGCTCAAGGCCATCAGCTCCGGATCAGGGTTGTCGCAACCCGGCACCATAATCACCTGCGCACCGCGCTCGGCCAGTTCGACCAACCGCTCGATGCCGTAACGCCAGTAACTAACGCCGCCGTGCACGGAAATCAGGATGACCTTGGCGTGCTGCAGCACCTGCTCGACGTACAGATCCACCGAGGCGTGATTGCTCAGCTGCGCCGGGCTGGCCAGGCGCAGGCTGGGGTAATCCGCCGGCAACTGCCGCGCCACTTCGGCCAGCAACGACAGGTGCGAATCGCCGGTGCACAGGATCACCAGCTCGGCCGGGGTCTGGCCGAGGTCGGCAATGCTGTCGACCGGCAGCTGGCTGCCGGGCTGGGTGCGCAGCAGGTGCATGCGGGCTTAGCCTGCCAGCGCGGCGTTGAGCTCGGCTTCGATGGCGGCCTGATCCAGAGTCTGGCCGATCACCACCAGGCGAGTGATACGCGGCTCATCGGCCTGCCAGGCGCGGTCGAAGTGTTTGTCGAAACGCTGGCCAACGCCCTGCAGCAGCAGACGCATCGGCTTGCCGGGAATGGCGGCGAAACCCTTGATGCGCAGAATGCCGTGTTTGCTGACCGCATCCTTCAGCGCTTGCAGCAGACGGGCTTCCTCGACCTCGAGCAGTTCCAGGTGGAACGAGGCGAATTCGTCGTGATCGTGGTCTTCATGGCCTTCCAGATCATGGTGGGTCTTGCGGCCCTCGATATGCAGCTCGGTCTCGCAGTTCAGGCCCAGCAGCACGTCCAGCGGCAGCTCGCCGCCATGGGCTTCGATGATTTTCACCGCCGGCGGCAGCTCCTCGGCCACTTCGGCACGCACCGTAGCCAAAGCGGCGGCGTCGAGCAGGTCGGCCTTGTTGAGGATCACCAGGTCGGCACTGGCCAGCTGGTCGGCGAACAGCTCGTGCAATGGCGATTCGTGGTCGAGATTGGGGTCGAGCTTGCGCTGCACATCGACCTGCTCGGGGAAGGCGGCGAAGGTGCCAGCGGCCACGGCCGGGCTGTCGACCACGGTGATGACCGCATCCACCGTGCAGGCGTTGCGGATTTCCGGCCAGTTAAAGGCCTGTACCAGTGGCTTGGGCAGGGCCAGGCCGGAGGTTTCAATCAGGATGTGGTCCAGCTCGCCGCGACGTGCCACCAGATCACGCATCACCGGGAAGAATTCTTCTTGCACGGTGCAGCACAGGCAGCCGTTGGCCAGTTCGAAGATACGGCCGTTGGCTTCTTCTTGGCTGCAGCCGATCGAGCATTGCTTGAGGATTTCGCCGTCGATACCCAGCTCGCCGAACTCGTTGACGATCACCGCGATGCGGCGCCCGTCGGCGTGGCCGAGCATATGCCGCAGCAGGGTGGTTTTGCCGGCGCCGAGGAAGCCGGTAACAATGGTGACGGGAAGTTTGGCGAGCGTTTTCATGGAGGGCCCCGGAGCGTCGAAAAAAGACGGACGGGCAGGGCGGGGCCAACGCAGGCATGCGCAGGCCGAACACCACCGGATCACCCCGCCCGGTTGTCGAAACTTTCGCGAGGCAGGTCTCCTGGCTTACGGCGTGCGCAGGGCGCGCTCCCTTCACCTTCCCGCCGTTGGCAGTGGTATATCGAAGGGGCTTGAACCGTTCACAGTTGCGGGGGCAGCCAGGGCTTGTAATACCCTGTTCCCTCTTAGCTTCTTCGGCTGGCGAAGAAGAACCTCGGAAAGGCTGCAAGGCTACGCAGCGACCGGGTGCAGGTCAACCGCGGTTGACCGGGGTGACCGCCCGTGCTGAGCTACGCGGCCTTTTCTGGCTGCCAGCAGGAGCGCCATGCCCAGCCCCGCCATTCGCCTGATTGCCGGCCTCGGTTGCCGTCGCGGCTGTACCCCGGACGAGCTGCAAGCCCTGCTGCTGCAGTGTCTGGCCGCGCATGGCCTGGGGTTGGAGGCTCTGGCGGGCCTGGCCAGCAGTGCGCACAAGCGTGACGAGCCCGGCCTGCAGACGCTGATCGAGCGTCTGGCGCTGCCGATGACCTGGTGCTCGGCGCAGGAACTGGCTAGCGTCGCCGGCCAGGCTGAGACCAATCCGCTGACCCTGCGCGTTACTGGCAGCGCCGCCGTGGCCGAGCCCAGCGCGCTGGTCGCCGCCGCGCGCCTGGGCACTGCGCAGCTGCTTGGCCCGCGTCAGCGCAGTAGCAACGCCACCTGCGCCCTGGCGCGAATCGATAGAGAACACGTGCGATGACCGTCTATTTCATCGGCGCCGGCCCCGGCGACCCCGAACTGATCACCGTCAAAGGCCAGCGCCTGATTCGCAGCTGCCCGGTGCTCCTCTACGCCGGCTCGCTGGTGCCGGCGGCGGTGCTCGAAGGTCATGCGGCCGAGTTGGTGGTGAACACCGCCGAGTTGCACCTGGGTGAGATCGTCCGCCTGCTGGCCGAGGCCCACGCCCGTGGCCAGGATGTGGCCCGCGTGCATTCTGGCGACCCGTCGCTGTACGGCGCCATCGGCGAGCAGATCCGCGAGCTGCGGGCCTTGGATATCCCCTTCGAGATCGTTCCCGGCGTCACCGCCACCGCCGCCTGCGCGGCGCTGCTGGAGGCCGAGCTGACCCTGCCAAATGTGGCGCAGACGGTGATTCTCACCCGCTACGGGCACAACTCGCCGATGCCGGCCGGAGAGGCGCTGGGTGCCCTGGCCAGTCACGGCACGACCATGGCCATCCATCTTGGCGTGCAGCACCTGGCGGCGATAGTTGCAGAGCTGCTGCCGCACTACGGCGCAGACTGTCCGATTGCCGTGGTGCACCGCGCCAGCTGGCCGGATCAGGAGTGGGTGCGCGGCACTCTGGCGGATATCGAGGGCCAGGTGCGCGCCAAGGGTTTCCGCCGCACTGCGCTGATCCTGGTCGGCCGGGTGCTGGGCGCCGAGGACTTTGCCGCTTCGGCGCTGTACCACGCCGATACCCAGCACCTGTTCAGGACCTGAGAACCTGTCCACGATCTTCTGTCCGTCGGCCATACCGCGTTAAAAACAGGCTCGGAATGCTCATTTACAGCTCGTAAACTCCGCTTCCTCACCTGTTTTTGCCTTGTCTGGCTCTAGTCCAAAAGATCGTGAACAGGTTCTGAGGCCGGCAACCACCGGCTAGTCGAAGGGGAGGGCGCGCGTGCACTGTTGCGGCCCTGACCCGTTTCTGCGATCGGCAGGCTTGCCGGATGCCGCGCTGGGCGGGCACCCTGTTGCCTCTGTCGGGTTCGCCCGCACCAGACTCTGTAAGGACGATCGATGCGCGACTATCAATGGCTTCACGAGTACTGCCTGAACCGCTTCGGCTCGCCCGCGGCCCTGGAGGCCATGCTGCCGCAGCCGCGCAGCGCGGCGGAACTGCGCCAGATCAGCGATGACCGCTACCTGTCGCTGATCGCTCTGCGCGTGTTTCGCGCCGGCCTCAAACACAGCCTGGTCGACGCCAAGTGGCCGGCCTTTGAGGAAGTGTTCTTCGGCTTCGTCCCGGAAAAAGTGGCGCTGATGAGTGCCGAGCACCTCGAACGGCTGATGCAGGATGCGCGCATCATCCGCCACCTGGGCAAACTCAAGAGCGTGCCGCGCAACGCCCAGTTCGTGCTGGATGTGCAGAAGGAAAAAGGCAGCTTCGGTGCGCTGATCGCCGACTGGCCGGTGACTGATATCGTCGGCCTGTGGAAGTACCTGGCCAAGCACGGCAGCCAGCTCGGCGGGCTGTCGGCGCCGCGTCTGCTGCGCATGATCGGCAAGGACACCTTCATTCCCAGCGACGACATGGTTGCCGCGCTCAAGGCCCAGGAAATCGTCGATAAGGTGCCAACCAGCCTCAAGGAACTGGCCGCCGTGCAGGCAGCCTTCAACCAGTGGCATGCCGAGAGCGGCCGGCCACTGTGCCAGCTATCGGTGATGCTGGCGCATACGGTCAACCACTAAACAGATGGCTCAGGCGGGGGGTGGGGTGCGCTGTGCGCACCTTGGCAACCAGGGTCTTTGAGGCGGTTCTCAGCCGCGCCTGAGACGCAGGCTGCGCCACAGTGCTGCGACCAGCAGCAGCGCGGTGATCGCCCAGCCGATGGCTTGCAGGTTATGCGGACCTTCCTGGTACAGCTGCGGGGCGATGCCGGCGCCGATCAGTACGGCGAGCAGGGCGATTTCCCGGCGCGGGCCGTGGACCGGGCGGCACAGGTAGACCAGTGCCGGCAGCAGCAGGGACACGCTGGGAAAGCTGCGATAGCGCGCGTCGAACACCAGCCCGAGCATCAACACCGCACCCGCGAAACCGCTGGCCGCCAGCCACCAGCCGGCACGGGC
The DNA here is from genome assembly GCF_014164785.1 of Aquipseudomonas guryensis. Taxonomy (GTDB): domain Bacteria; phylum Pseudomonadota; class Gammaproteobacteria; order Pseudomonadales; family Pseudomonadaceae; genus Aquipseudomonas; species Aquipseudomonas guryensis. The sequence goes on from NZ_JACJFN010000002.1 coordinate 209,154, forward strand.
CTCCAGCCAGGCGAACAGACCAGCGCGCCAGCCGTTACGGGCCGACAGGGCCAGGCTGATATGCGCCAGCACGATCAGGTTGAGCAGCAGCAGGACGATCGCCCACAGCCATTCGCCGGTGCTGCGGCTGGTGATGCTGGCCAGCTCGCTCCAGCCGGCGATACAGGCTCCGCCCAGGGCGGCAGTGAGCGGCAGCAGCAGGGCCGCACGGCGCGAAGCCGGACGCCCGGCGAACAGCAGGGCCGCCGCCATCAGCGCGCCATTGAGGGCCAGCCACAGCGGCCAGTGCGGCAGGTTGGAGACAGGGCCGGCGAGGATGCCCTTGTCACCGCGATCGGCATCGAACAGGCCCCAGTAACCGCCTACGGCACCTTCGCTGTCGCGTTTCCAGGGTTGATCGAAGGCCTCGATCAGGTTGTAGCGCCAGCCATTTTCCTCGGCCAGTTTGACGAAACCACGCATGAACAGCGCTTCGTTGACCCGGCTGGGTAGGGCGGTTTCGCGCTGGCGACCTTCACTCGGCCAACCGGTCTCGCCGATCAGGATGTCCTTGGGCGCGTAGGCGTTGCCGAAGGTCTGGCGCACTTCGCTGACCTTGTGCAGGGCGCGCTCGATGCTGCTCGGATCATCTTCCCAGTAGGGCAGCAGGTGGATGGTGAGGAAGTCCACCGCAGGCGCCACCTCGGGGTGTTCCAGCCAAAACTCCCAGACGTCGGCATAGGTCACGGGTTGTTGGACCGCGGCCTTGACCTGGCCGATCAGCTCAACCAGGTGCTCGGGGGTGGTTTCCTTGCGCAGCAGCACTTCGTTGCCGACGATCACCGCGTCGACCACATCCGGGTAGCGATTGGCGGTGTCGATCAGCGCCGCGACTTCCTTGGCGCTATCGACCGGATTGCTGCTGACCCAGGCGCCGGCCAGCATCTTCAGACCATGTTTGCGGGCCAGTTCGGGAATGGCTTCCAGGCCGATCTGCGAGTAGGTGCGGATGCAAGTGAAACGCTGGGCCAGCAGGGCCAGGTCGGCATCCACCAGTTCCGGGCGCAGCACGAAAGGCTGCTGGAAGGGCGACTGGTCCTTGCCGAACGGCGTGTAGGAGGCGCACTGCAGCTTGTGTGTCGGCGTGGCCGCATCGGCCAGCACGACCGGGCGGCCAATCGCGTACCAGAGGGCGGCAAGTGCCAGCATGGCGAGCAGGCTGGCGAACAGGTAGGGCAGTGCAGGGGAACGATCGGGCTGGCTCATGGTTCTGGATGCGTGGCGACAAAGCCGCGCATATTAGCGGATCAGAAGCCCCGGTGGGCGACTCACGCCTGGTGGTGCAACCAGGCATGCTGGGGGATGGCTGCCTTCCGCGCGCCACGCCGTTCAAAGCGCCGCCAGACTTTTTCGTGGAAGTAGAAGCCTACCGAGTTGCACAACGGCTCGATCGCCGCTACCAGGCTACTGGCCGCCACGCTGCCGGTGAGTACGTAGGTCACACCGAAGGCGATGCAGAAGTGCATGAGGGTGAAGGTGATGGTCTTGAGCATGGCGCACCTCAAATAAGAATTGTTCTTTCTTGATGTGCAGCTTAGGTGGCACCCGGAGCCCGGTGAAATGGCGGTTATGTATGCCATCCATAGTTTGGTTAAATTAGGGTCACTTGTTTGATAGCTTAGCTGTCTGAAGGCGCTGGGTGCCTGCAAACCGGGGTGCCAGGCCGTTGAAGGCCATGAGTGTCTGGCGCAGCCCTGGCCTGAAGATGGTGACTGCTGCATAGCTGCCGACCTGCACTGGCTTGCGGATTCTCCAGGCGCCCCGGCGCAGTGGAGTGCTCGCATCGGGTTTGTGCGGCGCGCAGCGCACCCTGCGGGCGTGGTTAAACAGCCTGCTAAGACTTTGGTCGAGAATGCCTGCGGGCTACGACTAAGGTCGTCTGTCGTGGATTGCTCATCGTTCTAGAGTGGACTCACCAGCAACCCGTGCTGCGGAGGACAACAACAATGAACGACAGCATCTACAAGCGGATTGAACAGAATCCGCAATTCCAGGAGTTGGTCGCCAAGCGCGAACGCTTCGCCTGGATCCTATCCGCCATCATGCTCGGCCTGTACGTGGCATTCATCCTGCTCATCGCCTTCGAGCCACAGTTGCTCGGTACCCGCATCAGTGCGGATTCGCCGGTGACCTGGGGCATTCCCATGGGTGTGGGCCTGATCATCTCGGCCTTCGTGCTGACCGGTATCTATGTGCAGCGCGCCAACGGTGAGTTCGACACCCTGAACCAGGCCATTCTCGACGAGGTGCAGAAATGATCGCGCGTCTTCTTACCGCCATCGGCCTGATGGCACTGGCCCCAGCACTCTGGGCCGCCGGTGCACTGGAAGGTGAAGTGCAGCGCCAGCCGCTGAACACTTCGGCCATCGTCATGTTCCTCGCCTTCGTCGGCGCCACGCTGTACATCACTTACTGGGCGTCGAAGCGCAACACCTCGACCTCCGACTTCTACACCGCCGGCGGCAGCATCACCGGCTTCCAGAACGGCCTGGCGATCGCCGGCGACTACATGTCGGCGGCCTCGTTCCTGGGGATTTCCGCGCTGGTGTTCACCTCTGGCTATGACGGCCTGATCTACTCGATCGGCTTCCTGGTCGGCTGGCCGGTGATCCTGTTCCTGATCGCCGAACGCCTGCGCAACCTCGGCAAGTACACCTTTGCCGACGTCGCCTCCTACCGCCTCGGGCAAACGCAGATCCGCACCCTGTCTGCCAGCGGCTCGCTGGTGGTGGTGGCGTTCTACCTGATCGCGCAGATGGTCGGTGCCGGCAAGCTGATCCAGCTGCTGTTCGGCCTCGAATACCATGTGGCGGTGATCCTGGTCGGTATCCTGATGGTGCTCTACGTGCTGTTCGGCGGCATGCTGGCGACCACCTGGGTACAGATCATCAAGGCCGTGCTACTGCTTTCCGGTGCCTCGTTCATGGCGCTGATGGTGATGAAGCACGTCGACTTCGACTTCGCCCGCCTGTTCAGCGAAGCCATCGCCGTACACCCGAAAGGCGAGGCGATCATGAGCCCCGGCGGCCTGGTGAAAGACCCGATCTCGGCGATCTCCCTCGGCCTGGCACTGATGTTTGGTACCGCTGGTCTGCCGCACATCCTCATGCGCTTCTTCACCGTGAGCGATGCCAAGGAAGCGCGTAAGTCGGTGTTCTACGCCACTGGTTTCATCGGCTACTTCTACATCCTGACCTTCATTATCGGCTTCGGCGCGATCCTGCTGGTCAGCACCAACCCGGCCTTCAAAGACGCCACCGGCGCTCTGCTCGGCGGTAACAACATGGCGGCGGTGCACCTGGCCAACGCGGTGGGCGGTAGCTGGTTCCTTGGCTTCATCTCGGCCGTGGCCTTCGCCACCATCCTTGCCGTGGTGGCTGGCCTGACCCTGGCCGGTGCTTCGGCGGTGTCCCATGACCTGTATGCCAGCGTGATCAAGAAAGGCAAAGCCAACGAGAAAGATGAGCTGCGCGTATCGAAAATCACCACCGTGGCACTCGGCGTGCTGGCCATCGGCCTGGGTATCGCATTCGAGAAGCAGAACATCGCCTTCATGGTCGGTCTGGCCTTCTCCATCGCGGCCAGCTGCAACTTCCCGGTACTGATTCTCTCCATGTACTGGAAGAAGTTGACCACCCGTGGCGCCATGGTTGGCGGCTGGCTGGGCCTGGTCACCGCCGTGGCCCTGATGATTCTCGGCCCAACCGTTTGGGTGCAGGTGCTCGGCAATGCCGAAGCGATCTTCCCCTACGAGTACCCGGCACTGTTCTCCATGGCGATTGCCTTCGTGGGCATCTGGTTCTTCTCGATCACCGACAAGTCCGTGGCTGCCAGCGAAGAACGTGCACGCTTCTACTCGCAGTTCGTCCGCTCGCAGACTGGCCTGGGCGCCAGCGGTGCGGTGGCACACTAAACAAGCAAGATTCTCCGCGTGTTTCGGGCAGCCTGTTGGCTGCCCTTTTTTATGGGCGCTGCTTTGCTAGGCTGGTTCGACGTGAAACCTCTGGGGCGGCGCTGATGCGCGTACTTTTAATGCTGCTGGCGATCGGCCTGGGCTCCTTGTGTGGCGGGGTCTTGCTGACGCTGCTGTTGCTGCCGCTGTGGGGCTGGCTGGATAACCGTATCGGCATCGAGGCGCTGGGGCATTCCGGGCCGGCGCCCTGGTGCTATGGTCTGTCGATTGGCGTGCTGGCGCTGCTCGGGATTATCCTGCTGGCCCGCGCGCTCCGTCGCGCCTGATCTCGGAGAGCAGCGCTTGCCGCGCGTATTGTTTATCTGCAGTCGCAACCGTCTGCGCAGCCCGACGGCGGAGCAGGTGTTTGCTAGTTGGCCAGGGGTGGAAAGCGACTCGGCAGGCCTCAGTCCGGATGCCGAACAAGTGCTATCGCTGGAACAGGTGCAATGGGCCGAGCTGATTTTCGTCATGGAGGCGGTACACGGGCGCCGGCTCAAGCAACGTTTCGCCGCCGCGCTGAAAGGCAAGCGGGTGATCTGTCTGGATATTCCCGACAATTACGATTTCATGCAGCTGGAGTTGGTCCGCCTGCTAGAGCAAAAGGTAGGCGCCTTGCTGCGCTGAGAGGGCACAGGAGGAGCAGGGATGCACAAGTTTAGGTGGCTGGCAGCACTCTGCCTGACCAGCCCAGCGGCACTGGCGCAGCAGAGCGACTGTGCGGCGCTGGATGCTGCAGTAAAGACCGGGGCCGAGCACCGTCCCTATATCGGCGAGGTGATCGGTCAGGGGCGCGCGCAGTTTCATTCGGCGCCGGATGCGGCCTGTCCGATTCGCGGCAAGTTCATCATTCCCGGTGATGGTGTGGCCATCTACGCCAAATATGGCTCCTGGTCGCTGATCCTCTACCCGGCGGGTGACGAGGAGGATGCCGGCGTCTGGGTGCGCAGCGAGCGCCTGCGCGTGTTGTCCAGGCCGGATGGAGGCAATCGCCAATGAACGCAGCGTTGCAGCCCGAGCTGCGTTTGCCGCTGGTGCTCTATCCCGCGCGTGGGAAAACCCTGCTTCTGCTGCTGGGGTGCCTGTCGTTCAGTGCGGTGGGCGTATGGATGGTGCGCGACGGCGTGTTGCTCGGTTACTTCTGTGCGCTGCTATTTGCCTTGGGCGCCCTGATATTTCTCGTGCAGTTGCATCCGCGTGCTGCTTATCTGCTTCTGGATGAGCAGGGCTTCACCTACTGCAGTCTGTTTCGTGCGCACCGGATTGGCTGGGTCGCGGTGACCGGTTTCGCCGTGGTGCGCATCAGCAGCAACTCGCTGGTGGCCTGGAATTTCGCCCAGGGCCATGTGCCGCGAGGTCGTGGCGTGGCGATTTCGCAGGCGCTGTCGGGCTACCACAGCGCCTTGCCGGACACCTATGGCCTGCACCCCGAGGTGCTGGCGCAGCAGCTCAATAGCTTGTGCCAGAGCCGGCACTTAGCCATGCGCTGATCGATTGGCCGGCCGTTATTCATTTCATTGAGGAACAGTGTCATGCCCGCAGACCGCAAGATCGACTACATCGAGTTGCCCGCCAGGGATCTGCAGCTGGCCAAGGCGTTCTACAGCAGCGTGTTCGGCTGGCAGTTCGTCGACTACGGGCCGGAGTATTGCGCCTTCAATGACGGGCGCCTGGACGGCGGTTTCTACCAGGCCAACCTGAATGCCACCACTGCCAATGGCTCGGTGCTGGTGGTGCTTTACGCCGATGACCTGGAAGCCGTGCTGGCGCGGGTGCGCGAGGGTGGTGGGTGCATCGTCAAGGATATCTTCAGCTTCCCCGGTGGCCGCCGATTCCAGTTCGCCGATCCGAATGGCAACGAGCTGGCAGTCTGGTCCGAGCACTGAGCGGAGCAGGGGGCTCATTGCGAGTGGTTCGGGCTACTCGCTAGCTGCGCCAAACGCACCAGGAGTCGCTGGACGCACCCGCTATGCAATCGACAGGCTCATCAGGAGAGTGTGATGCAGCAGGACCTCATCCGTGTCGCCCAGGCCATCGAAAGGGCCGAGCGCATTCTGATTATCACCGGCGCCGGCCTGTCTGCAGACTCGGGGTTGCCGACCTATCGCGGCCTCGGTGGCCTGTACAACGCTCTCACCCCGGAAGGCCTGCCGATCGAGGCGGCGCTGTCCGGGCCGATGCTGCAGCGTGACCCGGCGTTGTGCTGGAAGTACTTGGCCGAGCTGGGCAAGGCTTGCCTGGGCGCGCAACCGAATGCCGGGCATGCGGCGATCGCCGAGCTGCAGCGGCGCAAACCCGGTTGCTGGGTGCTGACGCAGAACATCGACGGCTATCACCGCCAGGCCGGCTCGCCAGCGGAACGCCTGATCGAGATCCATGGCCAGCTGGCGCCGCTGTATTGCCAGTCCTGCGGCGCCGAAGACCCCGAGCTGGCCGAGCATCTACAGCGACCACTGCCGCCGCGCTGTGCACAATGCGCGGGCATCCTGCGCCCACCGGTGGTGCTGTTCGAGGAAATGCTGCCCGAGGATGCCATTGGTCGGCTTTACGACCAGGTGCGCAAGGGCTTTGAGGTGGTGCTGGTGGTGGGCACCACGGCGAGCTTCCCCTACATCGTCGAGCCGGTGGCGCAAGCCCGCAGGAATGGGGGTTTCACCGTGGAAGTGAACCCGGCGACAACCGACCTCAGTGGCTGGGTGGATGTCCGTCTGTCAGGAAGGGCGTTAGATGTTTTCCCGAAACTACTAAGTCACATTTCTGGGCATTGAATTTGCAATCTCAGCCTTCAGGCGGCATAGTCGCCCCCTTATAAAAACCAGACAAACACGGTCGTGCCCATGCTAAAGCGCTTCGCACCCCTCGTGCCTCTTGCACTGATTAGTCTCCTGGCGGCTTGTGCCGGTCAGGTTGCGCACCCGCCGATCGAGCAGGTAGCGGTCGAGCCAGAACCCGTCGAGTACATCAGCGACGAGCAGATGATGGCCGACATCACCGACGACAAACCCTATGCACTGCCCCAGCTGGCAGACAGCATCCTCAGTCAGGGTCTGTCCCTGGTCGGCACCAAGTACCGTTTCGGCGGCACCTCGGTGAAAACCGGCTTCGACTGCAGCGGTTTCATCGGTTTCCTGTTCCGTGAAGAAGCCGGTATGCAGCTGCCGCGCTCCACCCGTGAAATGATCAACCTGGATGCCCCACTGGTGGCTCGCGAAGAGCTGGAGCCGGGTGACATCATCTTCTTCAACAACCGTGGCCGTGGCCGCGTCAGCCATGCCGGCATCTATCTGGGCGATGACCAGTTCATCCACTCCAGCAGCAGCCGCAGCGGTGGCGTACGCATCGACAGCCTGGACGACAGCTACTGGAATCGCAGCTACATGGAAGCCAAGCGCGCTCTGGCACTGGCCCCGCAGCTGCAGACCGAGAGCTCGGTTCACCGTTAAGCCTCTATGGGCACAAGGGTGCAGGGCTTGCCTCTGTGCCCGGCACGCGGCAGAGTAGGGCGCATTCCGGCCAGGATCGCCCGCCATGCATGTAACGGCTCGCTTCGCCCTGCTAGCCCTCGCCGCGCTGCTCACCGCTTGCGCCGGCAACTCGCCCTCTCCTGATTACCCCGTCGACCCTTTCCCCATCGTGGGCAACGAAACTGCCGATGATGTGCTGATGAGTGCCATCGGCCTGGTTGGCACGCCTTATCGCTATGGCGGTAACACCCCGGACAGCGGCTTCGACTGCAGCGGCCTGATCGGCTATGTGTACCGCAACTCGGCCGGCATCCAGCTGCCGCGCTCGACCCGCGAGATGATCAACCTGCGTGCGCCGACAGTCAGCCGCAATGCCCTGCAGAGCGGTGACCTGGTGTTCTTCGCCACCAATGGCGGCGGCCAGGTCAGCCATGCCGGCATCTATGTCGGTGAAGGGCGTTTCGTCCATGCGCCGTCCAGTGGCGGCACGGTGCGCCTGGACACCCTGAGCACGGCCTACTGGCAGAAGACCTACCTCAGCGCCAAGCGCGTGCTGGCGCCGGCGCAACTGGCGCGCCAGCCATGACCAACCGCACGCTGAACCTCGACGACAACCTCTACCAGTACCTGCTGGATGTTTCCTTGCGCGAGACTCCGCTGCTCAAGCGCCTGCGTGACGAGACGGCACAACTGACCAACGCGCACTGGCAGATCGCCCCCGAGCAAGGCCAGTTCATGGCGCTGCTGGTGCAGCTGACGGGGGCCAAACGCATCCTCGAGATCGGCACCTTCACCGGCTACAGCACCCTGTGCATGGCCGCCGCCATGCCGGCCGCCGGCCAACTGATCTGCTGCGACCTGCCTGGCGACTACAACGCCATCGCTCGTCGCTATTGGTATGAAGCCGGCCTGCTGGAACGCATCGACCTGCGCCTGGCGCCAGCCCTGGAAACCCTCAATGCGCTGGAGCGCGGCGGGCAGGGCGAAAGCTTCGACCTGATCTTCATCGATGCCGACAAGGCCAACTACCCGGTGTACCTGGAACATGCTCTGGTGCTGGCGCGCCAGGGCGGGCTGATCCTGTTCGACAACGTGCTGTGGAGCGGCCGGGTGCTCGAACAGAACCCGGACAGCGCCGACACCCGCGCGATCCAGGCGCTCAATCGCACCCTCAGGCGCGACCGGCGTGTCGATCTGTCGCTGCTGCCGCTGGGCGACGGCCTGACCCTCTGCCGCAAGCGTTGACGCTCCATCCCCAACCTTCTACCCTGCGCCCCTTGCTACAGGTGCCCCGGTCGCGACGCGTCCACGGGGTGAAACAGGGAAGCCGGTACATTCGCTCGCGAAAAATCCGGCGCTGCCCCCGCAACGGTAGGTGAGTCAACGATCGCATTCAGTCACTGTGCTTGGCATGGGAAGGCGCGATCTCGGAGCCCAGAGGCTCCGCTCACAAGCCCGGAGACCGGCCTGAAGCGATCCACGGCATTGCGGCGGGCTTTGCGAGTGGGTGGGCCTGCTCGGCCTCCCCGCGTGTTGTCCTCCTGCTGCCTCTGTTTTCTTTATCGGCGCCGCGCCTGTTGAAGGTCGTGGTGCTGCTGCTTTGCCGCGCCGCAGTTGGTCGCGAGGAGTTGTAGATGAGCGAGTCCGCCGCGCGCGACGAACGCCACAAGGCGCGCATGCAGCGCAAGAAAGCGCTGATCGATGAAAAAATCGCCCAGGCCCAGGATGAATACGGCCTGCTGCTGGTGCACAGCGGTAACGGCAAGGGCAAGAGCAGCTCGGCCTTCGGCATGGTCGCCCGCGCGCTCGGTCATGGCATCAAGGTCGGCGTGGTGCAGTTCATCAAGGGCGCCGCCAGCACCGGCGAGGAAGCCTTCTTCCGCCGCTTTCCTGAGGAAGTCAGCTACCACGTGATGGGTGAGGGCTTCACCTGGGAAACCCAGGACCGCCAGCGTGACATCGACAAGGCCGGTGAGGCCTGGGCGGTGGCGAGGCAACTGCTGAATGACCCGCAGATCGGCCTGATGGTACTCGACGAGCTGAATATCGCCCTCAAGCACGGCTACCTGGAGCTGGACGCGGTGCTTGCCGACATCGAGGCGCGGCCGCTGCTGCAACATGTGGTGGTGACCGGTCGTGGCGCGCTGCCGGGGATGATCGAGGCGGCGGATACAGTCACCGAGATGAGTCTGGTCAAGCATGCCTTCAAGGCCGGGGTGAAGGCGCAGAAGGGTATTGAGTTTTGAATCCACGCAGCTGCCCGGCCCTGCTGATCGCCGCCCCGGCTTCCGGCCAGGGCAAGACCACCGTCACCGCCGCCCTGGCGCGCCTGCATACGCGGGCCGGCAAGCGCGTGCGGGTGTTCAAGTGTGGGCCGGACTTTCTCGATCCGATGATCCTCGCCCGTGCCTCGGGCCAGGCGGTGTACCAGCTCGACCTGTGGATGGTCGGTGAGGACGACTGCCGACGCCTGCTCTGGGAGGCGGCGGGCGAGGCGGATCTGATCCTCATCGAAGGGGTGATGGGCCTGTTCGACGGCAGCCCCTCGGCCGCCGACCTGGCGCGGCGCTTCCAGGTGCCGGTGCTGGGGGTGATCGATGGCAGCGCCATGGCCCAGACCTTCGGCGCCCTGGCCTATGGCCTGGCCAACTTCCAGCACAATCTGCCGTTCGCCGGGGTGCTGGCCAATCGCACCGGCAGTGTGCGGCACGGCGAGATCCTGCGTGACAGCCTGCCGCCGGCGATCCGCTGGTATGGCGCCTTGCCGCGCAGCGCTGCAGTGGAGCTGCCCAGCCGCCACCTGGGCCTGGTCCAGGCCGAGGAGCTGGCCGACCTGGATAGCCGCCTGGACGCTGCGGCCGATGCGCTGCTGGCCAGTGCCGGCGATGCCCTGCCGGACCCGGTGCGCTTCGCCGCGCCCGTGGGCGAATCGATCGAGCCGCTGCTGGCCGGCGTGCGTATCGGCGTGGCCCGCGATACCGCGTTCGCCTTCCTCTACCAGGCCAACCTCGACCTGCTGCGCCGGCTCGGCGCCGAGCTGTGCTTCTTCTCGCCGCTCAGCGAGCGCCAGTTGCCGGAGGTGGACAGCCTCTACCTGCCCGGCGGCTACCCGGAGCTGCACCTGCAGCAACTGGCCGATAACCTGGCGATGCGCGAGGCGATCCATGTGCATCAGGCCGCCGGTAAGCCGATCCTCGCCGAGTGCGGCGGCATGCTCTACCTGCTCGATCGCCTGACCGACAAGGTCGGGCAGAGTGCCGAATTGCTCGGCCTGCTGCCCGGCCACGCACAGATGCAGCCACGCATGGCGGCCCTCGGCCTGCAGCAGGTAGCGCTGCCGGAAGGTCTGCTGCGTGGCCACACTTACCATCACTCGCAGCTCGACTCGCCTGTCGAGCCGCTGGCGCGTGGCAGCAGCCCGAACCAGCGCCCGGCCAGCGAGGCGGTCTATCGCCTGGGCCGGCTGACGGCCTCCTATATCCACTTCTACCTGCCGTCCAACCCGCAGGCCGCTGCCGGGTTGCTGTTGCCATGACCGATCATGCTTTCAGTTCCGCCGAACGTGCCGCGGTGTACCGGGCGATTGCCGAGCGTCGCGACATGCGCCACTTCGCTGGTGGCACGGTGGCGCCGGAGCTGCTCGCGCGCCTGCTCGAAGCGGCGCACCAGGCGCCCAGCGTCGGCCTGATGCAGCCCTGGCGCTTTATCCGCATCACCCGCCCCGAGCTGCGCGAGGCCATCCATGGTCAGGTCGAGGCCGAGCGGGTGCGCACTGCCGAGGCCCTGGGCGAGCGCAGCGACGAGTTCATGCGACTCAAGGTCGAAGGCATCCGCGATTGCGCCGAGCTGCTGGTGGTGGCGTTGATGGATCAGCGCGAGAAACACATCTTCGGCCGCCGCACCCTGCCGGAAATGGACCTGGCCTCCCTTGCCTGCGCCATCCAGAACCTCTGGCTGGCCTCGCGCGCCGAAGGCCTAGGCCTCGGTTGGGTCTCGCTGTTCGAGCCGCAGGCGTTGGCCGAACTGCTGCACATGCCGGCCGGCAGCAAGCCGCTGGCGATCCTCTGTCTGGGCCCGGTCACCGAGTTCTACCGTGAGCCGATGCTGGTGCAGGAAGGCTGGGCCACGCCGCGACCGCTGCAGGATCTGCTGTTCACCGACAGCTGGGGGCAGCACGCATGAGCCTGCTGCTGGCCACCCTGGTCGGAGTCACCCTGGACGGCCTGCTCGGCGAGCCCAAACGCTGGCATCCGCTGGTGGCCTTCGGCGGCCTGGCGCAACGCATCGAGCAACGCCTCAATAGTGGTGGCCACGGCTGGCGCAGTCACGGTGTTACCGGTTGGTGCCTGGCGGTATTGCCGCTGACCCTGCTCAGTTTACTGCTGGCGCGCCTGCCCTATCTCGGCTGGCTGGTGGGGGTGCTGACCCTGTACGCCGCCCTCGGCCTGCGCAGCCTCGGCGAGCACGCGCTGCCGGTGGCCCAGGCGCTGCGCCTGGGCGATCTGCCCGAGGCACGCAAGCGGGTGGGCTATATGGTTAGCCGGCAGACCGCCGAGCTGGACAGCGAGGGTGTGGCCCGCGCCGGCACCGAGTCGGTGCTGGAGAACGGCTCGGACGCGGTGTTTGCCGCGCTGTTCTGGTTCCTCGTCGCCGGTGCGCCAGGCGTGGTGCTGTACCGCCTGAGCAACACCCTGGACGCCATGTGGGGCTACCGCAACGAGCGCTTCGAACGCTTTGGCTGGGCTGCGGCGAAGATCGACGATGGCCTCAACTACATCCCCGCGCGCCTGGTGGCGCTGACCTATGCACTGCTCGGCAAGACCGCCCTGGCCCTGCGCTGCTGGCAGCAGCAGGCGCCGCAGTGGGATAGCCCCAACGCCGGCCCGGTGATGGCCGCCGGTGCCGGCGCCCTCGGCGTGAGCCTGGGCGGCGCGGCGACCTACCAAGGCGAACTGCATGTGCGCCCGGTGCTGGGGGCGGGTCCGGCGGCGCGGGCGCGGGATATCGAACGGGCGCTCAATCTGGTCAATGGCGGCGTGCTGCTGTGGCTGGCACTGTTGCTGATCGGGAGTCTTTACCTTGCTTGAACATGGTGGCCGCCTGCGTGCGGCGGCGCAGCGCTATGGCATCGCCCTGGCCGACTGGCTCGACCTGTCCACCGGCATCGCGCCCTATGGCTGGCCGCTGCCGATGATTCCAGCGACGGCCTGGAGCCGCCTGCCCGAGCCGGACGATGGCCTGGAGGCGGCGGCGCGTGATTACTACGGCGTGCCTGCCTTGCTGCCGGTGGCCGGTTCCCAGGCGGCGATCCAGGCCCTGCCGCAGCTGCGTCGGCAGGGGCGGGTGGGGATCGTGTCGCCGGCCTATGCCGAACATGCCGAGGCCTGGCGCCGCGAGGGGCATCAGGTCACTGAACTCGGCGAAGGTGCGGTGGGCCGCGCCCTGGAGCGCCTGGATGTGCTGCTACTGATCAACCCCAACAACCCGACCGGGCGGCTGCTCGCGCCACAGCAGCTGCTCGACTGGCATGCCCGCCTGGCCGAGCGCGGCGGCTGGCTGGTGGTGGACGAGGCGTTCATCGACTGCACCCCTGAGCACAGTCTGGCGGCCTTCAGCCAGTTGCCGGGGCTGATCGTGCTGCGCTCGTTCGGCAAGTTCTTCGGCCTGGCCGGCATCCGCCTGGGTTTCGTCCTGGCCGAACCGGCGCTGCTGGGGCGCCTGGCCGAGCGCCTCGGTCCCTGGACCATCAGTGGCCCGACGCGGGCGGTCGCCACCGCCATCCTGCAGGACGGCGCCGGCCAGCTGACCCAGCGCGAGCGCCTGCAGGCCGACGGTCTGCGCCTGGCCGTGCTGCTCAGTGCCCATGGCCTTGCGCCGGCGGGCGGTACCGCGCTGTTCCAGCTGGTTGCTCATCAGCATGCGGTGGGCCTGCACGGTTATTTCGCCCGTCGCGGCATCCTCATACGTCTGTTTGCTGAAACGCGCTGCCTACGCTTCGGCCTGACCGCCGACGAGGCCGGCTGGCAACGGCTGGAGCAGGCCCTGCAGGAGATGCCGCGATGACCGCCACCTTGATGGTGCAGGGCACCACCTCCGATGCCGGCAAGAGCACCCTGGTGACCGCCCTGTGCCGCTGGCTCAAGCGCCAGGGCGTAAGCGTGGTGCCGTTCAAACCGCAAAATATGGCGCTCAACAGCGCGGTGACGGCTGATGGTGGCGAGATCGGCCGCGCCCAGGCGGTGCAGGCCCAGGCTGCCGGCTTGGCGCCGCACACCGATATGAACCCGGTGCTACTCAAGCCCAACAGCGACACCGGCGCCCAGGTGATCATCCAAGGCCGGGCGATCGGCAACATGCACGCGGTGGCCTACCACGACTACAAGCAGACCGCGCGCGCCGCCGTGCTGGAATCCCACCAACGCCTCAGTGCGCAGTATCCGGTGGTGATGGTCGAGGGCGCCGGTTCGCCGGCGGAGATCAACCTGCGCGCCGGCGACATCGCCAACATGGGCTTCGCCGAGGCGGTGGATTGCCCGGTGATCCTGATCGCCGATATCGACAAGGGCGGCGTGTTTGCCCATCTGGTCGGCACTCTCGAATTGCTCAGCGCATCGGAGCAGGCGCGGGTGCAGGGCTTTGTGATCAACCGTTTCCGTGGCGACCTCAGCCTGCTGCAGCCGGGCCTGGACTGGCTGGAGCAGCGCACCGGCAAGCCGGTGCTCGGCGTGCTGCCGTACCTGATGGATTTCCACCTGGAAGCCGAAGACGCGGTGGCAACTCGCCAGGTGACCCAGGCCGGGCCACAGCTCAAGGTGGTGGTGCCGGTGCTGCCGCGCATCAGCAACCACACCGACTTCGATCCGCTGCGCCTGCACCCGCAGGTCGACCTGCAGTTCATCGGCCCCGGCCAGGCCATCCCGCCGGCTGACCTGATCATCCTGCCCGGCTCGAAAAGCGTGCGCGCCGACCTGGCCTTCCTCCGTGAGCAGGGCTGGGCGGTGGTCATCGACCGTCACCTGCGTTACGGCGGCAAGCTGCTTGGCATCTGCGGCGGCCTGCAGATGCTCGGCACGCAGATCGACGATCCTCATGGCCTGGAAGGCGCGCCCGGTAGCAGCGCCGGCCTCGGTCTGCTGGACTTCGCCACCGTGCTGGAACCAGAGAAGCAGCTGCGCAATGTGCAGGGCCGGTTGTGCCTGGAGCAGGCGGTGGTAAGCGGCTACGAGATCCACGCCGGCGTCAGCACGGGCGCCGGGTTGAACGGCGCGGTGCAGCTCGATGACGGTCGCCCGGATGGCGGCATGAGCGCCGATGGCCAGGTGCTCGGCACTTACCTGCATGGCCTGTTCGAATCGAGCGAGGCCTGTGGCGCGCTGCTGCGTTGGGCCGGCCTGCGCGAGGTGCAGACGGTGGACTACCATGCCCTGCGCGAACGCGATATCGAGCGCCTGGCCGATCTGGTCGAGGCGCATCTGGATACCGGTAAATTGCGCGAGCTGTGTGGCCTGTAGCCTGCACTGGCAGAACCCCTGAATGAGGCAAACATGCTTGAACTGATCTTGGGCGGCGCCCGTTCCGGCAAGAGCCGCCTGGCCGAGAGGCTGGCTGGTGAATCCGGCCTGGCGGTGACCTATATCGCCACCAGCCAGGCGCTGGACGGCGAGATGAGCGAGCGCATCCATCAGCACCGGGTGCGGCGCCCGGCCGGCTGGGCGCTGGTCGAGGAACCGCTGGAGCTGGCCCGGGTGCTGCGTGAGCAGGCGGGCGAAGGGCGTTGCCTGCTGGTCGACTGCCTGACCCTGTGGCTGACCAACCTGCTGATGCTGGACGACGAAACACGTCTGCAGGCCGAACGCACGGCGCTACTGGAATGCCTGGCCGGGTTATCGGGACGGATCATTCTGGTCAGCAACGAAACCGGCCTCGGCGTGGTTCCGTTGGGCGAGCTGACCCGGCGTTATGTCGACGAGGCCGGCTGGTTGCACCAGGCCCTGGCCGAACGTAGCCAGCGGGTGGTGTTCACCGTCGCCGGGCTGCCCATGATCCTGAAAGGAGAACGCCTGTGAGTGCATTCTGGTGGCAGGCGAGCTGCCGACCGCTCGACCCGCAGGTGGCCGTCCAGGCCCTGCAGCGCCAGGCCGAGCTGACCAAGCCGGCCGGCGCCCTCGGCCAGTTGGAGCCGCTGGCGGTACGTCTGGCCGCCCAGCAGGGGCGCGTGCGTCCCGAGCTGGAGCGGGTGTGTATCAGCATCTTCGCCGGCGATCATGGGGTGGTCGCCGAAGGCGTGTCGGCCTATCCGCAGGCGGTGACCGTGCAGATGCTCGGCAACTTCGCCGGCGGTGGCGCGGCGATCAGCGTGCTGGCCCGCCAGCTGGGCGCGACCCTGGAAGTGCACAACCTCGGCACGGTCGAGCCGGCGCCGGCCATGGCCGGGGTCTGCCAGCATCAACTGGCGCCGGGCACGGCCAATTTCACCCAAGCGCCGGCGATGAGCGGCGAACTGTGCCTGGCCGCGCTGCAGGTCGGCCGTGCGGTGGCCGAGCGCGCCGCGGTTGCCGGCTGCCAGCTGTTCATCGGCGGCGAGATGGGCATCGGCAACACCACGGCGGCCAGCGCGCTGGCCTGCGCGCTGCTGGACAAGCAGCTGAGCGAGCTGGTCGGCCCCGGCACCGGGCTGGACAGCGCCGGTATGGCGCGTAAGATCCGCGCCGTCGAATCTGCCCTGGCCCTGCACGGTCAGGCCCGCGCGCCGCTGGATTGCCTGCAGCGCCTGGGCGGCCTGGAGATCGCCGCGCTGACCGGTGCTTACCTGGCCTGCGCGCAGCAGGGCGTCAGCGTGCTGGTCGATGGTTTTATCTGCAGCGTCGCGGCCCTGCTGGCGGTGCGCCTCAACCCGGGCGTGGCCGACTGGCTGTTGTTCAGCCACAGCGGCGCCGAGCCGGGCCATCGCCATGTGCTCGCCGCCCTGGAGGCCACACCCTTGCTACAACTGGGCCTGCGCCTGGGCGAGGGCAGTGGCGCGGCGCTGGCGGTGCCGCTGTTGCGCTTGGCGTGCGCGCTGCACGGGCAGATGGCGACTTTTTCTGAAGCAGCAGTACAGGAGCATGGTTGATGAGTTTGCAGCTGGATCTTTTGCGCCACGGTGAGACCACCGGAGGCAACGGTTTTCGTGGCAGCCTGGACGATGCTCTCAGCGAGCGCGGCTGGCAGCAGATGCACGCGACCCTGGCCGAACAGGGCGGCTGGGACCTGATCATCAGCTCACCGCTGCAGCGCTGCGAGGCTTTCGCCCGCCAGTTGGCCGAGGCCAAGGGTTTGCCGTTGCGAATCGAGGCCGATCTGCGCGAGCTGCACTTCGGCGACTGGGAAGGGCGCAATGCCGCGGAAATCCTTCTCGAAGACACCGAAGCGCTGGGCAGCTTCTGGAACGATCCGTTCAACTTCACCCCGCCGAATGCCGAGCCGGTGCGCGACTTCGCCGCACGGGTGATGGCCGCCATCGAGCGTCTGCAGCAGGAACTGGCTGGCCAGCGCGTGCTGCTGGTGACCCACGGCGGGGTGATGCGCCTGCTGCTGGCCCAGGCCCGCGGCCTGCCGCAGCAGCAGTTGCTGCAGGTCGAGGTCTGCCATGCCGCGCTGCATCGCCTGCAGGTCGCGGCCGACCTGAGCCTGCGCGAAGCCTGAGCATGCGCCTGGCCGAGCCGCTGCTGATTGCCTTGCAGTTCCTCACCCGCCTGCCGGTGAGCCTGGCGGGCATGCCGACCCCCCAGCAGCTGGGCCGTTCGCTGCTGTGGTATCCGGCGGTCGGGCTGCTGCTCGGCGGCCTGTTGTGGCTGGCGCAGCTGCTCCTGAGCGGCGCGCCAGTCTTGCTGCAGGCGGCGCTGCTGCTGGCGCTGTGGGTCGGCCTGAGCGGCGGCCTGCACCTCGACGGTCTGGCTGACACGGCGGATGCCTGGGTCGGTGGCTATGGCGACCGCGAGCGCACCCTGACGATCATGAAAGACCCGCGCAGCGGGCCGATCGCCGTGGTGGTGCTGGTGCTGCTGCTGTTGCTCAAGTTCACCGCCCTGGTCGCGCTGCTGCAGGCCGGGCAATGGAGTGCGCTAGTGCTGACGCCGTGGCTGGGGCGTTGGCTGTTGCCGCTGCTGCTGCTCACCACGCCCTATGTGCGCGCCGGCGGCCTGGGCCAGGCGCTCAGCGAGCACCTGCCGCGCCAGCAACTGCCCGTGGTACTGGCCGGCAATGCGCTGGCCATGCTGCTTTGTGGTTGGGCTGGGCTGTTGGCCATCGGCGCTGCGCTGCTGGCTTTCTTCCTGCTGCGCCGCGCCTTGCTCGCCCGACTGGGCGGCACCACCGGTGATACCGCCGGGGCGCTGCTGGAGCTGGCCGAGTGTGCGGTTTTGCTGAGTTTGGCGCTCGCCCTGGCTTGAGGGGGCTGGGTGTTACTTATGTCCCCCGGCTGAACACACGGCGCTCTCTACAACTGTGCTGCCGGTTTAGTGCTTAGCTGTGTTTGGCGTGCTGCGTCCTGCCGGTATATACAGCCTGGATCTTGCCGCCGGCATGCGCCTGCCGGGTTTTGTAACGGTTGCTAGACGCACTGGCGAGCTTTCTATTTCGCGCACCGGCGGGACTCCCCGTCCACAAGGATCAAGCATGACTTCCGTATGGCGTACCAGCGGCTGGGTGTTGCTCGGAGCATCGCTGATCCTGGCGCTGTCGCTGGGCATCCGCCATGGCTTCGGCCTGTTCCTCACGCCCATGAGCAGCGAGTTTGGCTGGGGGCGTGAGGTGTTCGCCTTCGCCATCGCCTTGCAGAACCTGATCTGGGGTCTGGCGCAGCCGGTGACCGGGGCCATCGCCGACCGCTTTGGCGCACGCCGGGTGATCGCCGTCGGCGGCCTGCTGTATGCCGCCGGCCTATTGTTGATGGGCTATGCCGACTCGGCTGCGTCGTTGTCGCTGAGTGCCGGGTTGCTGATCGGTATCGGCCTGTCCGGCACCTCCTTCTCGGTGCTGCTGGGCGTGGTCGGCCGCGCCGTGTCGGTGGAGAAACGCAGCATGGCCATGGGTATCGCGGCGGCGGCCGGCTCCTTCGGCCAGTTCGCCATGCTGCCGGGCTCGCTCGGTCTGATCGGCTGGCTGGGCTGGTCCGCCGCGCTGCTGGCGCTGGGGCTGCTGGTGGCGTTGATCGTACCGCTGGCCCTGCTGGTGCGCGACCAGCCGCTGCCTTCGCTGGGCGCCGAGCAGAGCCTGGGCGAGGCGCTGCGCGAGGCCTGCGGGCACTCCGGCTTCTGGCTACTGGCGCTGGGCTTCTTCGTCTGCGGTTTCCAGGTGGTGTTCATCGGTGTGCACCTGCCGGCCTATCTGGTCGACCAGCACCTACCGGCCACGGTGGGCACCACGGTGCTGGCGCTGGTCGGCCTGTTCAACGTGTTCGGCACCTATATCGCCGGTTGGCTCGGTGGCCGGCTGTCCAAGCCGCGCCTGCTGACCGCCCTGTACCTGGCGCGCACGGTGGTGATCGTGGCCTTCTTTTACACGCCGCTGAGTGCGTGGAGCGCCTACGCTTTCGGCATCGCCATGGGCCTGCTGTGGCTGTCCACCGTGCCGCTGACCAATGGCACCGTGGCCACCCTGTTCGGCGTGCGCAACCTGTCGATGCTGGGTGGCATCGTCTTCCTCTTCCACCAGCTCGGCGCCTTCCTCGGCGGCTGGCTGGGTGGCTACCTGTACGATCACACCGGCAGCTACGACCTGGTCTGGCAGATCTCCATTGCCCTCGGCCTGCTCGCCGCGGCGCTCAACTGGCCAGTGCGCGAGCAGCCGGTGGCGCGCCTGCAGGCGGCGGGAGGCGTTGCATGAGCACACGCGCTACGGCGCTGCTCGGCGTGCTGGGTATTGCCGGGTTATTGCTGCTGGCCTGGTGGGGCTGGCAGCAGGTCGGCCTGGCCGCGCTGCAGCTGGGCATGGGCCTGTGCTAAGCGTTGCCGCGCGCCGGCAAGGCGAGTAGCGTTGCCTCTGGATTCAGTTGAGAGGTTGTCATCATGCTCATGTCGCGTAGTGCTCTGGCCTTGCTGGTCGGGCTGTTCAGCGGGTCGCTGCTGGCGGCCGAATGCCCGCCGATGTTGCAGGGCGAGCTGCAGCAATTGCGCTCCAAGGAGCGTATCGATCTGTGTCAGCGTTTTGCCGGCAAGCCGCTGGTGGTGGTCAACACCGCCAGCAATTGTGGCTTCACCCCGCAGTTCAAGGGCCTGGAGGCGCTGTACCAGCGCTACAAGGAGCAGGGCCTGGAAGTGCTCGGCGTGCCTTCCGATGACTTCAAGCAGGAAGCGGACAACAGCGAGGACACCGCCAAGGTGTGCTTCGTCAACTACGGCGTGACCTTCGCCATGAGCGAGCCGCAGGTGATCAGCGGTGATGATGCCATCCCGCTGTTCCGCGAACTGGCCGGGCAGACCAGTGCGCCGCGTTGGAACTTCTACAAGTACGTGGTCGGGCGCGACGGCAAGGTGATTGCCAGTTTCTCCAGCCTGACCAAGCCGGATGATGCGGCGCTGATCGAGGCGGTGGAAAAAGCGATTGCCAGCCAGCCCTGAGAACCTGTCCACGATCTTCTGGCCGTCGGCCATACCGCGTTAAAAACAGGCTCGGAATGCTCATTTACAGCTCGTAAACTCCGCTTCCTCGCCTGCTTTTGCCTTGTCTGGCTCTAGCCCAAAAGATCGTGAACAGATTCTGAGAACCGTGCGAATAAAAAAGCCGGGCAATTGCCCGGCTTTTTTATGTGCGGTTTCCGCCGTCAGAAACGGTAGGTGACCTGTGCACCCAGGCCATGGGCGCTGTTGTTGTAGCGGGCGCTGAAGCCGGGAGCGATTTCCGCACCTGCCAGCTCGGTGGAGTGCTGGTTGACCGAGGCCTCGCTCTCGCGCAGGTAGGTGTAGGCCAGGTCGATGGTCATGTCGGCCGTGGGCGACCAGCCGGCACCGAGGGAGAACACCTTGCGGTTGCCCACGGGGATGCGCACGGTACGGTTGTCATTGGCAGCCGGTGAGGCATCCAGGGCGAAACCTGTGCGCAGCACCCATTGCGGGTTCAGCTGGTAGGAAGCGCCGATGGCATAGGACCAGGTGTCCTGCCACTGGAGCTGCTCGCTGACCTCGGCAATCGGGGTCATGCCGAGAATGCTCGGCGTGCCCTGGTTTTCCACTACGATTTCCTGCAGACGACTCCAGCGGGTCCAGGTGGCGCCCCCGTAGAGGGTCCACTGGTCATCCAGTTTGTAGGTCAGCGAGCTGTCGACCATTTCCGGGGTGGTGAAATCCAGCTGGGCGTCGTACTCGCCGTTGAACTGGCCGAAAATCGGGCCGTCGCCACCGGTGATGCGGGTACGGCCTTGCAGGGTGTAATCGACCTTGGAGTGGTAGGTCAGACCCCAGGCCAGTTGCTCGGTGACATCCACCAGCACGCCGGCATTGAAGCCCAGGGCGGTGTCGTCGCCCTTGATGCCGACCTTGGTCTCGCCGCTGCCGAGGGCGGCGCTGTTGTCCAGTTGGTTGACCAGTTTGCCCTTGATCTTGTTGATGGTCGGGCCGAAGCCGACGGAAACGCGCTCATTGATCCGGTAACTCAGGGTCGGTTGCAGGGTGACCACTTCCACCTTGCTGTACTGGCCCTTGTAGCGGCCACCGAAGCCTTTTTCATAGTCGCTGATCAGGCCGTATGGCACATACAGGCCGATGCCGTAGTGCCAGTCTTCGTTCAACGGGCTGGTGTAGTAGGCGAAGGGCACCGGTGTCAGCGGCACCATGTCGCCTTCGCTGGTTTGTGCGCTGGCGTCGTCGATGTCGACATTGGCCTTGACCAGGCCGACACCACCGACCACTTCGGCACGCTTGAGTTTGCTCAGGCCGGCAGGGTTGCCGAACAGGGTGGTGGCATCCTGCGCCGACGACGCACGTCCGGCAAAGGCGGTGCCCATGCTGCTGACGCTTTGTTCGTTGATGGCAATTCCGTTGCCCAGGCTGTGAGTGGACATGGCGCCGATGGCCAGAGCGAGGGTGGTTTTGCACCAGAGTTGTTTCATTAGCAAGCTCACGAACAGCAAAAATGAGGGCGGCAAAGTACGCGTTTTGCGAACGATTGCCAACCGCTAAAGTCTGTCTTTTCGTGAATATTCGTTAATGAAATCAGTAGGATGTGGCTGTCTGATTGGTCAGAAAATAAACGTTCCCGATCATCTGTTATCAATAGCCGTCTGTATTCAGCCGAGTGGCTGGTTTGTCATCGCCTGACTTCAGGCAACCCTTGGCTGTTCCGGCACGCAGTGGTGCCAGGCGCGCAGGAAGTCGCGCAGGTGACCGCGTGGCTGAAACACCCGCCGCCAAATGCGCGCCAGACCGTGCAGATCGTCGGCAGCAGGCAGCTGTGGGTGTTCGACTTCGATCATCAGCCAGGCGATAGCGGTGGCGTAGCGCAGGTTGACGATCAGCTCCAGGTGCGGGGCGCCGAGAAAGGCATGCTGGCTGGCCAGACCGCGCACCAGGCTGGCGAGATCTGGATCGTGGGCCAGATGCTGGTCCCAGAGCAGTTGATGGCGCAGTTCGCTGATGCGGTACAGGCCATGGCCATGTGGGTCGTCGAGTGCGGCGCCGAGTGCTGATTGGCTGGCGGCGGCGCCCAGGAGCAGGGCCTCGGCGGTGGCTGAGTGGCGCCCCAGATAGAGCAGGGTAGGGCGGATGACATGTTGGCACAGTTCGTTAGCGGCAATTCCCATGATGCCCTCGCGGAGGGTGCCGGCGGGGTCGGGTGCTTGGCAGCTGTTTTTGATTTTAATAAAGACCCCACCGGGAGCGGGGTTAGCCGCTCAATGTGAAGTGTAGTGCGATAAGTCGGCTGTAAAGGGCTGTTTTTAAACTGTTTAAGGATTTGCGTGAAAGCCTATATATCTGCTGGCAATTAACGAAAGCACCGTGCCGCATAGCGCAATGACCGGCCGGCACGGCTCGCACTGCTGCGGGGCTGCATGAAAAAGGGCGCCCTGAGGCGCCCTGTAAGCTATCGGTGTGCGCTACTTTCCTGGCATCAACAGCAGGCGCTTGTTGCCGTAGACCTTGTCGATGTTGCGGCTCTGGAACGGGAAGCTCATGTAGCCGCCCTTGAGCCAGGCGTCGATGCCATCGGCATAGTGCGGGCTGGCCGGGTTGCCGGACTGGCCGGAGCTGTTGAGGCCGATCATCGGCTCTTCGCGGCCGAAGTCGACCACCACGCGCATGGCCGGGATCAGCCAGGTGTCGAAGTCCTGGCCCCAGTGGTAGGCCGCCACGTTGAGCGTGCCGTGATCGCCGCCGGCCGGGTAGGGGCCTCGGTCCAGGTAGCCCTGGATGGCATTGATGCTGCTGCGCTCGCTGGCGCCGAGATGAGGCGCCATCTTGGTCGCGTTGCTGGCCCAGGTGTAGGTATGCAGCTTGCCCCACTGCCAGGCCTGGCGGTCGGCGCCCAGTTTGCTCTCGGTGAAGGTCACGGCGGCGGCCAGTGTGCGGGCGAGAATTGCCGGTTTGTCTTCCTTCTGCGCGGTGCGGATATCGTCCCAGAACGGACTGTCGTCGCGGCCGAGCAGGTGGTCGGCCTGGGCCGAGTAGGAGTCGTTGGCGGTCTCCACCAACGCCTGCCAGGCCGGGTTGTTGTCCGGGCCGAGTTCGTCGAGGAAGGTCTGCCGCGCGCTCTCGTGCAGGAAGGCGCCGTACAGGGCCGCGTCCGCCGAGGTCGCACTCATGCGGCCGTCGAAGGCCATCAGGCGCTTGTAGGCTTCCTCGGCCTTGCTGCGTTCGGTGGCGGGCAGGGCGGCGATGGCTTTTTGCAGCGGCTGGGCCATGCCGGGTGCGTCGAACATTGCCTGCAGTTTGCCGGCGAACGGCGTGGTCTGATCGTACTGCATGGCGATCATGCTGCGCTGGTCGTGCTTGCCGGCGCCGGCCAACTGGGCGATGCGCTCGGCGCGCTCCGGGTAGAACCAGGAATTGGACAGTTGCATGCCGTAGCCGCGCGGCACGGTGCGGTGGTTGGCGGTGCCCAGCCAGCCCTGCATGGGGTCCTGGTCGTAGGGGTGGAGCATGGGGTCGGCATAGCCGTCCCAGTCATAGGCACCGTCCCAGCCGGGCGAGGGCATCAGGCCCAGGCCCTGCTTGCGGTTGGGGAAGCGGCCGGTGACCTGCCAGCCGATGTGCTGGGCATCGGCGAAGACGATGTTCAGGGCCATGGCGCGCACTTCGCGGGTGGCCTCGAAGGCCTGGTCCACCGATTGTGCGCGGGACAGGTCGAAGAAGGCATCGATCGAATGATCTTCCTCGAACTGTGCGGTGCGCAGGGCCAGACCATAGCCGCTCTTCAGCTGCAGCGGTTGCAGCGGGTGCTTGCGTTCACCCAGTACCGAGTTGAGCAGCGGGCCGTGACGGGTTTCGAAGACGGTCTCGCGGATCGGCCGCTGCCCCTTGATGAAGAAGGTTTCCTGGCGCTCGATGGCGGGTTGCCACTTGCCGTCGGCCAGGTAGTAGAGGCGGCTGCCTTGGCGTTTGACCTGCTCCAGGAACAGGTCCTGGTTGTCGCCCATGACCATGGTCATGCCCCATGCCAGCTTGCCGTTGAAGCCGGCGACCACGGCCGGTACGCCAGCGATGGAGACCCCGGCGGCCTGGAATTTCGGCGAGCGGATCTGTACGTAGTTCCACACCGAGGGCATGGATAGCGGCAGGTGGGTGTCGTTGGCCAGCAGGCTCTTGCCACTGGTGCTGCGCTGGGGGGCGATGGCCCAGTTGTTCGAGGCGGCGACGCCGAGCATGTTCAGCTCGCTCACCTGGCCAGCGGCCTGGTCGATGGCGGCCAGTCCCTGGATCTGCCCGCCAAGGTTGAGGCCGCGCAGTTTCTCGGCTTCCTCGAAGGGCAGTGGCTCGTCCGGGTAGGTCGGCAGCAGCCAGGCCAGCTTGTCGGCGCCGACCTTGCCATTCAGGGTGAGAGCGGCGATCTCTTCCTTGAGGTTCACCGCCAGGCCGAAGTTGAGCAGGGTGAAAACCAGTACCGAGTCTTCCGGTTTCCAGTAGGCCGGGCGGTAGCCCGACTCGGCCAGGTCCATCGGCAGCTTGTCTTTGTAGCGGAACAGGTAGGCGTTGACGCCGCGGGCATAGACTTCGAAGAACTTCTTCATCCGCGGCGAGGCGTTCTTGTACAGCACCTCGGCGCTGCGTTTGAGGTTGACCGCGCGCATGAAACGGTCGATTTCCAGCACGCCGGGGCCGCTCATCTCGGCCAGACGGCCCTCGGCCAGCAGGCGCATGCCGACCATCTGGCTGAGGCGATCACTGGCGTGCACGTAACCCATCGCGAACAGCGCATCGTGGAAGGTGGTGGTCTCGATCAGCGGCATGCCCAGCGGGTTGCGCCGCACCACCACGCTCTGCGCCAGGCCCTGGACGCGGACGATGCCCTGGTCCGGATGCACGCTGCTGCTGTAGCGGCTGTTGAGAAACGACTGACAGCCGCTGAGAAACAGGCTGCTGGCCAAGGTGGCAGCGGCGATCAGCTTCAGCGAATGAGAAACACGGCGCGAACCCATGGACTGGCTCCTGGCGCGAGAGAGGGTGGGAATACTGGTGCGGATTGTAGAGGGCTGGCAGTGCCGGCGGTAGGGCTGTGTAGGGCAGGCAGGGCTGGCGTTGCGCCATGGCCCTGCCGTTATTCAGTTCAGGCGCCGTGGCACTTCTTGAACTTCTTCTGGCTACCGCACGGGCAGGGATCGTTGCGCCCGACTTCCTTCAGCGGGTTGCGCACGGGCTCCTGGTGCGCATGGCCGCAATGCGGGCCGTGTACATGGCCGTGATCATCGTGATCGTGGCTGTGATCATGGTCGTGGTTGCAATCGGGACCATGGACATGGGGTTGCTGGTTCATCGGTGAATCACTCCGGAATGTAATCGCCGGGGATTATCTCGCCATTGCGCGAAAGGTGCACGCGACTACCGAACAGCCAGCCGGTTTTGACCGAGCCCTGGAAACTGTAGCGAATTGGCTGGTCGAGTTTCTCAAGGGCTCGCACGATACCTTTCAGGTGACGCCAGAGATTGGTGCGGACGGGAATCTCGAACTCGTGGCTACCGTGTGGCTGCACACTGAAGCGGGTGCTGGCCTCGCCATCAGCCAGCTCTACGTCATTCAGGGTTACGCGATACTCAAGGCTACGCACCGACAGGCTCGCGTCATTCGGGTTGTCGATACGAAAACGCAGGAGGAAGCGTTGTTCCAGCAGCTTGGCCTTGACCACCTCGACCTTGACCAGGCGCACGACGGGTTTCTGCAGATATCCGCTGAACCAGGAGGCGCACCCCGAGAGACTGATCAGCGCGGCGATTAGTGATGCTAGGCTAATAATTCTTATCATTTGCGCCTGATATTTAATCTTGGATGCTGCATGTCGTCCAAGTTTACCAAGCGACTGCTTGGTGGCAACGGTTGTTGCGCTAAAAAAACCTGCGTCATACTGAGCGCATAAATAGACAGGAGTGTGACCATGAGCCTCTATGAGATCGCCTTTGCCGGGCAGATTATGCCGGGCGCGCAGGCGGAGCAGGTCAAGGAGAATCTGGCGCGGCTGTTTCAGGCCGATGCCCAGCGCATAGCCTTGCTGTTTTCCGGTCGACGCATCGTGATCAAGAGCAATCTGGATGCAGCTGGCGCGGAAAAATATCGTGCGACCCTCGAACGGGCCGGGGCTATAGCCATTGTTCAGGCCCTCGATGCACAGATTGAGGAAGTTGAGCTGGCGCCGCCGCCTGTGCCGCAGGCCGCTGCTGCCCCTGTTGTATCCGTAGCACCTGCGGCGACCAGCAGTCGCCCAGGTGCCCGGGTGATTCCGCGTGATGAATACATGGCGGCTTTCGCCGATGTCGAGGCACCGGATTTCGGCATCGCCCCGGTGGGTAGTGATCTGCAGGAACACAAGCCGGATGCGCAGGCACCGGTCGTTGATCTGTCGCAGTTCAGCCTGGCCCCGGTAGGCAGTGACATGGGGCAGGCCAAGAAGGAGCCGGCCGCGCCGCCACCGGATGTGTCCCACCTCAAGCTGCAGTAAACGAAAGGCCCGCGTATGCGGGCCTGTTCATTTCACAGCAGAGGGGCACAGCACTTCTTGAACTTCTGGCCACTGGCGCAAGGGCAGGGATCATTGCGTCCGGCCTTGAGTGGCACGGTCGGGTCGATGAAGTACCAGCGCCCGGCGTTCTGTACGAAAGCTGACCGCTCACGATGGCTGTGCTCGCCGTTGTCATCGTGCCAGCGCGCGGTAAAGGTGACGAAGGCGTGCTCTGGTTGGCCGCCAAGCAGCTCGGCGCTTTCCACCTCCAGACCAAGCCAGGTGCTGCCCAGGCTCCAGGCACTGATGGCGGCACGGTCGAGGTCGGCCTGCTGAGCGGGCAGGGTGGTTGCCAGCAGGTAGTCGACCAAACCCAATACATAGGCGCTATAGCGCGAGCGCATTAGCAGTTCGGCGCTCGGCGCCGGGATGCCGGCGTGATAGTGGCCGCAGCATTGATCCAGCAGGTTGCCACTCCCACAGGGACAGGCGTGACTCATGGCATTACCACCAGTACTTGCCGAAGTTTTCCGGGTTGGCCCAGAACTTGGCATTGAGCCAGTCCGGAACCTGCTTGTAGTCGCGCAGGTCATAAGTGAACAGGTTGAGTGTTTGCTGATCGCGCTGAAAGCTTTCGCTGGCCTGCAAGGCCAGGGCAAAGAAGTCGGTTTCCTGCCAGTCACAGGCCTGCATATCGACCAGCACGGCAATGCGGCTGGCATTCAGGTTGCGGATGCCGCCGAGTAGCTGCAGGGCTGTGCGTTTAGGCAGGTGCTCCAGGCAGTCGACCACCAGGGCGAGATCGAAGCGTTGTATCGCCATGTCTGCTGGAAGTTCTCCGGCAGCGGCCTTGTGCACCTCTATCTCGGGGTGGGCAGCCTGGAAGGCTTGTACGGCGGGTAGGTCACTGGCTCCTACCAGCAGCAGGCGCTGTGGCGCATGGTGGTCGAGCAGGGCTGCAAGAGCCTGTTGCGGGGTGCGCGAAGAATGTTTGCCAGTCATTGCTAAATTCCAAACTTGTAGGTAAAGACTAACTCGCTGGAAGGAATTGGCCTAGTAATGACATGGGTCAGTGTAGTTCCTAATAGCTGGCGGATTATAAAACACCTGTCTTTACTACTTGAGTGTCGGTTTGGTGCCGATTTTTACAGGAGAGCAATAACGATGAGCATTACAAGGAAAGCTGTACCCCTGTTGCTGGTAAGCGGCCTGCTGACTGGTTGCTCCGGCCTGCAGAAAACCGATTGGCCTACCTGTGCTGCAGTTGGTGGTGTAGGTGGCGCAGCTCTGGGCGCGATCGAAAGCTCGAGCTGGGCGGGTGGTGGTGCTGTTGTTGGCGCTGGTATGGCCGCAGCCTACTGCTGGGTCCACGGTGCTGAAGAGCAGGTGGCCGTTGTCGAGGAAGTGGTTGTCGAGGAGGTGGTTGCAGAACCTGCCGAGCCGGTTCGTGTTGAACTGGACGTCAAGTTCGACTTCGACAAGACCGCCGTCAAGGAAGAAAGCCAAGGCGACATCAAGGCACTGGCTGATTTCATGAGCCAGTACCCGCAAACCACTACCGTGGTTGAAGGTCACACTGACTCCGTGGGCACCGATGCCTACAACCAGGGTCTGTCCGAGCGCCGTGCCAATGCCGTGCGTGACGTACTGGTCAACCAGTACGGCCTGTCGCCGGATCGCGTCAACGCTGCCGGTTATGGTGAGAGCCGCCCGGTTGCCGACAACGCTACCAGTGACGGTCGCGCTATCAACCGTCGCGTTGAAGCTGAGGTCGAAGCCCGTCCGTAATGCCGGGTCCCCAGCCTGCAGCAGCTGACTTCTCGGCGACTGCAGGCTTGTACACTTAGGGGGACGGGTCTTTACTCCTGTGTTACCGGTAATCAACCGGTGACACAGGAGATCACCGCCATGAGAACAAGACTCTCAAGGGCTGCAGTACCCCTTCTCTTGGTCAGCAGTGTTCTTTCTGGTTGCGTCACTACTTCCAGTACGGGAGATGCGCCGCTAAACCAAGGGAACTGGCCGATTTGTACAGCGATTGGTGGCTTGGCCGGAGGCGGTCTTGGCGCAATCGAAAGTTCTGCCTGGGCAGCAGGAGGTGCGGTGGCCGGTGCGGTCATCGGAACCCTGATTTGTTATGCCCAAGATGGTGACCAAGACGGCGATGGTGTATTCGACCGTCGTGACCGTTGCCCCGATACCCCACCCAATACCCCAGTTCATCACAATGGCTGCCCGCTGCCGGTCTATCCGAGCGGCGAGGAACCCGCTGCGCCGGTTGTCGAGGTGAGCGAGGCGGTGCGCGTCGAGTTGGATGTGAAGTTCGACTTCGACAAGTCTGTGGTCAAGGAGGACAGCATGGCCGATATCCAGAGCCTTGCCGACTTCATGAAACAGTATCCGCAGACCTCCACCGTGGTTGAGGGGCATACCGACTCCGTCGGCTCCGATGCCTACAACCAGGGCTTGTCCGAACGTCGTGCCAATGCCGTACGCGACGTACTGGTCAACCAGTACGGTGTGGAAGCAGGCCGGGTGTCGTCGGTTGGCTATGGCGAAGCGCAACCTGTTGCCGACAACGAAACCGACGAAGGTCGGGCCGTCAACCGTCGGGTAGAAGCGGCGGTCGAGGCACAGCCCTAAGAACTGCTACGATCGAATGCGCAGGGTCGGTTTGACTCGTATGGCAGCGTGTAGCCGATCGTAGAAAGGTTCTAGCGGTTTGTACTGCAGTCTGTTCCTGCGCTATCGGCATGCCGATAGCGCAGGGGCTTCCTCGCGCAAAATCTTGTTCCGGTCGAAGCGGTCATCAGAACAGCGGTCGGGCTGCGGCAATCGCCATCAGCAGCATGCCGATCAGCAGATTGATGCCCACCAGCTTGCGGATGCGTCCCAGCGCTTCACCACCAGCTGGCCAGTTCTGTGCGGCGATGGCACGGCGCAGTTCCGGCAACTGGAGGAACTGGATACGCAGGAACAGCGCGAGCATGACGATATACAGGCCGATCATGATGTGCACATAGCGCGGCGCGGTCTCGAAGCCGGCGAAGCGCAGGTGCAGCATGCCCACGCCGGATACCGGCAACACCAGCACGGCGAGCCACACCCACTGGAAGAAACGGCGGAACACCTCGGCCCACAGGGTCAGGCGTGCCGGCGCCTCGAGCACGCTGACAGCAGCGGGGCGGAGGATCATCCAGGCGAAGAACATGCCGCCGACCCAGATCAGGGCGGCCAGCAGATGCAGGGCGTAAACAGCGGCGAAGGCAGTCATCGGGTTCTCCGTAAAGGCGGCGGTTAAGCATGGCGCGGCATCATAACCTGCCGGTAAACTACTGAGAATTTATCCAGTCTCTATTGCGCGCCCATGCTCAGTCCCGAACTCAAGTCCCAGATCCAGGGCGCCTACAGCCGTTTCCTCGAAGCCAAGAGCCTCAAGCCGCGCTATGGCCAGCGTCTGATGATCGCCGAGATCGCCAAGGTGCTGGGTGCGATCAAACACAACGACGAAGGTCAGCGTGATGGCGAGGCCGCCGTGGTAGCGGTGGAAGCGGGCACTGGTACCGGCAAGACCGTGGCCTATGCCCTGGCCTCGATTCCCATCGCGAAGGCCGCCGGCAAGCGCCTGGTGATCGCCACCGCGACCGTGGCCCTGCAGGAACAGATCGTCCATAAGGACCTGCCGGACCTGATGCGCAACAGCGGCCTCAACTTCAGCTTCGCCCTGGCCAAGGGCCGTGGCCGCTACCTGTGCCTGTCCAAGCTCGACATGTTGCTGCAGGAAGGCGAAGCCCAGGGCGCTACCGCGCAGATGTTCGCCGAAGAAGGTTTCCGCCTGGATGTCGACGAGAGCAGCCAGAAGCTGTTTACCGGGATGATCGAGAAACTCGCCGGCAATCGCTGGGACGGCGACCGCGACAGCTGGAGCGAGGAGCTCGACGATGCGGTGTGGGGCCGCCTGACCACCGACCACAGTCAGTGCACCAACCGCCATTGCCCGAACTTCGGTCAGTGCGCCTTCTACAAGGCGCGCGAGGGCATGACCAAGGTCGACGTGATCGTCACCAACCACGACATGGTGCTGGCCGACCTGGCTCTGGGCGGCGGCGCGGTGCTGCCCGACCCGCGTGAAACCCTTTACGTGTTCGACGAAGGCCACCACCTGCCGGACAAGGCCATCGGCCACTTTGCCCACTTCACCCGTCTGCGTAGCACCGCCGACTGGCTCGGCCAGGTGGAGAAGAACCTGACCAAGCTGCTGGCGCAGCACCCGCTGCCCGGTGATCTCGGCCGGCTGATCGAGAAAGTGCCGGAGATGGCAAGGGAGCTCAGGACGCAGCAGCAATTCATGTTCAGCGCCTGCGAGCAGCTGGCTGACTTCAAGGCCGGCGAGGACATGGAAGGCCGCGAGCGCCCGCGTCATCGCTTTATCGGCGGCCTGGTGCCGGAGCATCTGCGCGAGCTGGGCATCGAGCTGAAGAAAGGCTTCTCGCAGCTGACTGATGTGTTCACCCGCCTGACCGAACTGCTCAAGGAAGCCATGGACGGCGAGGGCGCCGTCGGCATCGCCAGCCATCAGGCCGAGGAGTGGTACCCGCTGTTTGGCAGCTTGCTGGCCCGTGCCCAGGGCAACTGGGAGTTATGGACCGCTTTCACCACCGAAGACCCGGAAGACAGCCCGCCCATGGCGCGCTGGCTGACCCTGGCCGAAAGCGGCGCGCTGTTCGATATCGAGGTCAATGCCAGTCCGATCCTCGCCGCCGAGACTCTGCGCCGCAACTTGTGGAACGTTGCGTACGGCGCCCTGGTGACCTCGGCCACGCTGACCGCGCTGAACAGTTTCGACCGCTTCCGCATGCGTGCCGGCCTGCCCAAGGCCGCTGTTACCGCCGTGGTGCCCAGCCCCTTCCTGCATGCCGATGCCGGTGTGCTCAAGGTGCCTGACCTCAAGGCCGACCCGCGCGATGCGGCGGCGCACACCGCAGCGATCATTCGCGACCTGGCCGACCTGGTGGCCGGCTCGCGCGGCACCCTGGTGCTGTTCTCCTCGCGCAAGCAGATGCAGGACGTGTTCGACGGGGTGGATCGCGAGTGGCGCAAGCGCGTGTTCATCCAGGGCAACCTGTCCAAGCAGGAGACCCTGAACAAGCACAAGGCGCGGGTCGACAGCGGCGAGGAGAGCGTGCTGTTCGGTCTGGCCAGCTTCGCCGAGGGCGTCGACCTGCCGGGTGCCTACTGCGAGCACGTGGTGATCGCCAAGATTCCCTTTGCCGTGCCGGATGACCCGGTGGAAGCGGCGCTGGCCGAGTGGATTGAGGCGCGCGGCGGCAACCCGTTCATGGAGATTGCCGTGCCGGACGCTTCGCTGAAACTGGTGCAGGCCTGTGGCCGTCTGCTGCGTACCGAAGAAGACCGCGGCACCATCACCTTGCTAGATCGGCGCGTGGTGACCCAGCGCTACGGCAAGGCAATCCTTAATGCACTGCCGCCGTTTCGTCGCGAAATCAGCTGAGAGCCTGTCCACGATCTCTTGTCCGTCGGCCATGCTGCGTTGAAATTGGGCTCGGACTGCTCATTTACATTTCGTAAACTCCGCGTCCTCGCCCCATTTCGCCTTGCCTGGCTCTAGTCCAAAAGATCGTGAGCAGGCTCTAAGGCAACTCATCCACCGCCAAGGAGATGGCTGTATGCCCCAGACTTCCCGTTCCATCCTGATCACCGGCTGCTCGACCGGTATTGGCTACGCCACGGCCGTGGCCTGCCGGGCTGCGGGCTGGCAGGTGTTCGCCTCGGCGCGCCAGGCCGAGGACGTGGCGCAGTTGCAGCGTGAAGGTTTCCACGCCCTGCTGCTCGATCTCAACGAGCCTGCCAGCATCCATCAGGCGCTGGCCCAGGTGCTGGAGCAGACTGGTGGTACGCTCGATGCGCTGTTCAATAACGGTGGCTACGGCCAGCCCGGTGCCATCGAGGATCTGCCGCGCGCGGCCTGGCGCGAACAGTTCGAGACCAATGTATTCGGCCCCGCCGAGCTGACTGCCGCCGTGTTGCCGGTCATGCGTCGCCAGGGCCACGGCCGCATCCTGTTCAATAGCTCGGTGCTCGGCTATGCCGCGCTGCCGCTGCGTGGCGCCTACAACGCCTCCAAGTTCGCCCTCGAGGGCCTGGTCGATACCCTGCGTCTGGAACTGAGCGGCAGCGGCATCGAGGCGGTGCTGATCGAGCCGGGGCCGATCATTGCGCGCTTCCGTGCAAACAGCCTGCTGGCCCTGCGCAAGCATGTCGACACCAGTCGCGGCGCCCATGCGGCAGTCTATGCACAGATGGAGAAACGCCTGGCCAAGGAGGGTGCTGCGGTGAAGTACACCCTGCCGGCCGAAGCGGTGGCCGAGGTGGTACTGCACGCCTTGCACAGCCGCGTGCCGCGTACCCGCTACCCGGTGACGGTGCCGGCCAAGTTGTTCCGTGTGCTCAACCGCCTGCTGCCGGATCGCTGGCTCGATCGTATGAAGCGCACCACGGTCTAGCTGCTCCGGGCGTGATCTGCTGCAAGTCGGTGCTTGCCTAGGGCTGCTACGCTGGCCGCGACAAAATGATCTATTGGCTGCGCTGGCAGCCCGGGAGCACGGATGACCCTGCACGATCTGGCCGCACGCACGGCCCTGGTACTGGAAACCAACAACCTGCGCGGCGGCGCCGACCTGCAACGGGTGGCTGGCAGTCTCGCTCGCCTGTTCGAACACCTGAAAGGACAGAGCCTGCCGCTGACGCAGCTGGCCCAGGTGATAGTGACCCATGACGGCTTGCCGGAGGTTGTGTGCAAGGACCTGGCTCAGGTGGCCGGTCTGTCGCTGCGGTTCGTCCTGATCGACGCGCAGACCGGCTACTACGCGGCGAAGAACCTCGGCTTTGCCGCCGTGCAGGCCGAGCGCTGCGATCACGTAGTTTTCGCCGACGCCGACTGCATTCCGGCAGCTGATTGGCTGGCGCAACTGCTCCAGCCTTTGTGCGCCGAGAAGCCGCCAGCCGTGGTGGCCGGGCGTACCAGTTACAGCAGCAGCCTGGCCGGCACGGCGCTGACCACCATCGACTTCATGTATTTCCCCAGCCCGCTGGCCGCCGGTGCCACGCGTAACTTCTACGCCAACAACGTGGTGTTTCGCCGCGAGGTATTTGCCGAGCATGCCTACCAGGCCCTGGAAGGGGTGTATCGCGCCCATTGCCAGGTACTCGGCCTCAACCTGCAGGCCGCCGGTATCGCCCTGCACTATGCTGCGGCGGCGCATACCGAACACCGCCTGCCGGATACCCGGGGCGAAGCGCTCAAGCTGCGCTGGATGCGTGGTCAGGACTCGGTCGGCCTGACCCCCTATCTGCTGTGCGCCTATCTGCCGCAACGCCTGCAGTGGCTGGCCCACAGCGGCCCGCTGGCGCCCCTGGGCATCCTTTTGGCGCGTCTGTACTTCAGCCAGCGTGCGCTCAATCACCAGGACCTGCCGCCGTTGCGTGGCCTGCGTGGGCTGGCCGCGCGGGGCCTGATCCTGGCGTTCTCGCTGGTCGACATGGCGGGCGCATTGGCACGTGGTATCGGCATCAACACCCTGGGACGCGCGGCGGCGGATGCCCAGGCGCTGTCCTACCATCGGGCCTGAGCGCCCTTGGCTAACGGAAGGGATTACCGTGAATAGATCGTTTAACCATCGCTTGGCTTTCTCCCGCTTGACCATGCTGCTGGCTCTGAGCCTGGGCAGTGGCATCACGCTGGCCGAGGAATTCAAGGGTCGTGGCGTGTTCCAGTTTGCTAGCGCCAGTGGTTGTCCCCTGGCCACGGCGGAGACACCGCTGAGCGAGTGCAATCGCATCGCTCTCGACGATACCTATAGCCGTGCGCAGCTGGACAGCGCCAGCAAGACCCTGGTGTTGCACAACAACCAGGATTACGCCGATGAGACGGTCATCGGCGATGTCCTGCTGCATGGCCGGGCGCAGGCCGAGAATGGCCAGCAGGTGCCGGTCAGCCTGCATCTGCTGATCAGCAAGGACGGCCAGGAGTGGAGCACCAGCCTGCACGCCCACGCACCGGTGATGGGGGATCTGAGCGAGGTGCAGGTCGATCTCTATCAGGTGCAGGCCGACGTGGCGGGCAAGCGGCAGTCTCTGCTGCAACCGGATCACGCCCTGCAAGTGCTCACCTCGCCGTCGACCGCGGCGCGGATGGCCAAGCAGTTCGTCCAGGTGCGTGACAACCGGGTCGAGGCGGCCAAGGCCGAGTATGCCGACATCACCATTGCCCTGGGCCTGGGCAAGGCCTCACTGCCGGCTCTGCGTGCCAGCCTGCATGTGCCGGGCGGGCATGCTGATCTGGCCAAGACCCTGCACAGCGGTAGCTGGAGTCTGGAGCTGCAGGCCCTGCGCAGCCGCCTGCCGCTGTCGGTGATCCAGCGTGATCTGTTTCTTTTCGGCATGGAGCAGGTCGAACTGCTGCAGCCACTGCAGTCCGAGGGCTTCGCCAAGCACGAAAAACTCTTGCTCGGTGCGCGCGATGGCAAGGGTTACCTGAGCTATCGCGGCCAGCAGATCGATTACCCGCAGGCCGGCGTGGCCGCCCAGGCATTCCTCCAGGACAGCTTCATCGGCCTGGTGCTCAGTGGTCAGCAGCATGCTGCGGCGCCGGTTACCGCCCCATGAGTGCTGCGCAACTGACGCTGTTTGCCGCGCCGCCGTTGCGCGGCTGGCCACGCCTGCAAGCCTTTCTGGTCGATCGCATCAAACGCGCCGCCTTGCGCCAACTGCATGCCAGTCGTGCCGGCGAGCTGCTGTTGCTGCGCATCTACCTGATTGGTGAAGAGGCGACCGAGCAGACCCTGCAGCATGAAATGCTGGCGAATTCGCCCGCCTGGCTGGAACGCCAGGTGCAGCAGCACCTGCGCGAAGAACAGGAGCACAGTGCGCTGTTCGTCGCCGCCATGCTTGAGCGTGGCATGCAGCCGCCCAGCGAGTTGCGACCGGATCGCTTGAGTCAGGCGAAGATCCGCCGCTGGCAGCGCATTGCCCGTCGCCATGCCCCGCATTTCCAGCAAGGCCTGCTGGTGCCGGCCTATGCCATCGGCCTGTGTGCCGAACAGATGGCCGAGCGGGTGCTGAGTCGCCATTGCGCAGTGCTGCCCGCCGAACATCCCATGCAGGGTCTGCTCGGCCGCGTGCTCAGCGATGAGCGCAGGCATGTGCGCATGTGCATGCGTACCCTCGGTCTGAGCGTGGCCGAGCATGAGCAGCCGCGCCTGCAACAGTTGCTGGCCGAGGCCCGTGCGGTGGACCGTGCCTGGGGCGTCAGCGGTGCCGTGGGCATGTACCTGGCTGGAATCGCCCTGCGCTTGCGGGCTGGCGGGTGGCGACGGAGCCACTGATGACTGCGCGGATTCTCTACCTGGCCACCGCCGATGCCCGTGGCCACCTGATGCGTGCGCAACTGCTTACCCATGCTTTGCGCGCGAAGGGCGCCGACGTGACCGTGTTGACCACCTCCGACGAGGGTGTGACCTTCCTTGCCGAGTTCGGTATCGCGGCCGAGGTACTGTCGCGGCACTACGCCGTGCAGTTCGACGACCAGCAGAACATGCAGCGTGGGGCGACCGACCGTACCGTGGCCCGCTACCTGTTTGATCCACGCCACATGCTGCGCGATATCTGGCGGTTGCACCGCTACCTGGCCAGGGTCGACCTGCTGGTCAACGACTCCTTCCATCCGGCGCTGCTGGTGATGGGCTGCCTGCCTGGCTGGCGGCGCAAGATTGTCCACGTGTATGGCGCCAGCCTGCGCCAGGCGCTACAGAGCAACTTCCACGGGCGCCTGCCCGCCTGGCTGGCGCGCGCCTTTGCCGCGGCCATCGCCTTCGAGCTGGGACGTGCGCGGGCCCGTCTGCAGCATGACTTCGCCTACCTCGAAGCCAGTGAGACTGCGCCCGGCAGCTTCAGCCTGCCGACGCCGGTGGCCCTGGCCGAACGTCCGGCAGGCTTGCCGGAGTCCTGCGTGGCGCTCTACCTCAATCCGCACTTCCGCGATCCAGCACTGGCCGCTGGCCTGGAACAGGGTCTGGCGCAGGCGGGCCTGGCCAGTTTGCGGGTAGGTGAGGGCTATGCCGGGCGTGCCGGCTGGCAAGCCCGCGATCCGCGCTGGATCGATGCGGCGGCGCACAGCGCGCTGATCATCTCGGCACCGGGCATGGCCGCGCTGTCGGTGGCGCAGGTCTATCGGCGGCCGATCCTGCTGCTGGTCAGCGATCAGCCGGAGCAACTGAGCAATGCCCGGCGTGCCGCCGAACTCGGGCTGCGCCACGAGGTAGTGGTCTGGCGGGGCGATGTAGCGCATTTCGCCGAGCAACTGGCCGCGGCTAGCCAGCGCCTGACGGCGGCCAGTAGCGGCGAAGCGCCAGGTGCGGGGCGAGTGCATGCCCAGCGCCGCCTGAATGCCTGGGTCGATTGCCTGCTGGGGTTGTCCGGCATCAATGAAACGGGCCGGGTAGAGCGCTAGTCGGAATAAACTCGGACTGGCATCAGCGGGCCGACCTGTTGTCTACTGGCACGTCGTCCCGGAGTGCCCGTCACATGATTCGCCGCTCGTTGCCT
This sequence comes from Aquipseudomonas guryensis, assembly GCF_014164785.1. Classification (GTDB taxonomy): domain Bacteria; phylum Pseudomonadota; class Gammaproteobacteria; order Pseudomonadales; family Pseudomonadaceae; genus Aquipseudomonas; species Aquipseudomonas guryensis. Next base: position 246,352 of record NZ_JACJFN010000002.1, read on the forward strand.
GTCGCTTTTGCCCTGTTGCTGACTACCCCGCTGTTTGCTGCGCCTGCGCAGCCACAGACCCTGTTCAACTTTGTCCGTCCGCTGGATGCGGTGCAGGTCGCTACCGAGCAGGCCAGCTTGCCGCAGCTGACGGCCGAGCCCACTGCGGACGGTGAGGTGTTGCGCCGCGTGGTGTTCAACGCCGCCGAGCGACCGACTCTCACGCTGACGCCGCAGAGTGGTGATTGGGACTGGTCGCAGACCGAGGCCATGAGCCTGCGCATCCAGAATGCGATGGACTGGGCGATCACCCTCGACGTCAGCATCACCAGCCGCGACGGTAAATCGCTCACCAGCCGTATCGCCTTACCCGCTGGCCCTGCGCAAACCCTGCTGGTGCCGCTGGCTGCCACGTCGCCGCTGGCCCAGGGCATGCGTGCCGGCCCGCCGATGCCGATCACCGTCGCCGGCCAGCGGGTTTTGCTGGCAGAAACCGTGGTCGGTGAGTTGAGTACGGCGCAGGTCAGCTCGGTCAGTCTGTCACTGGCTAATCCGGATTCGCCGCAGAGCATCCTGCTGGGCCGTTTCGGGGTGCAGCCGCTGGCTGCTGTGCAGCAGGCCGCCTACAGCGGCATCATTGATGCCTGGGGCCAGTACAACCGTGGCCAGTGGCCGGAAAAGGTCAGCAGTGACCAGCAATTGCGTGACGCGGCCGTGCGCGAGCAGGCGCAACTGAAGACCTGGCTGCAACCGAAAACCGAACAGGATATCTACGGCGGCTGGCTGAACGGCCCGCGCTTCGAGGCCAAGGGCTTCTTCCGCACCGAGAAGCAGGGTGAGCGCTGGTATCTGGTGACTCCAGAAGGGCATCCGTTCTATTCCCTCGGGGTCAATGCGGTCAGTGCCTGGCAGAGCCGTACCTATGTCGAGGGTCGCGAAGGCATGTTCAGTGCCCTGCCCAAGGAGGGCGAAGAGCTGGCCATCTATTACGGCAAGAGCAACAGCCGCAGCGCCACCGGCGCCAATCGCGGTCGCGCGTTTGACCAGGGGCGCTGGTTCGATTTCTACCGGGCCAACCTGCAGCGCAGCTATGCGCAGCCTTGCCCGGCCGTTGTCCCGCCGTTGGCGGCTTCGCCAGCGCCGGTCGAGCAGGACGTTACGCCGTGCCCGCCACCCGGTCTGGATGCTGCCCGCTGGACCGCTCACAGCCTCGATCGTCTGCAGGCCTGGGGTTTCAACACCCTGGGCAACTGGAGCGACGATACCCTCGGCGCCGCCAAGCGCATGCCCTACACCGTGCCCCTGTCGATTTCCGGTGATTACGCCACCATCAGCACCGGCCTGGACTGGTGGGGTGGCATGCCCGATCCCTTCGATCCGCGCTTCGCCATGGCTGCCGAACGGGCCATTGCCATTGCCAGTCGTGATCGCCGCGATGATCCCTGGCTGCTCGGTTTCTTCGCCGACAACGAACTGGCCTGGGCCGCACCGGGCGCTGAGCCCAAGGCCCGTTATGCGCTGGCCTACAGCACCCTGCGCCTGACCACCGATGTGCCAGCCAAACGGGCGTTCCTCAAGCAGCTGCGTGACAAGTATCGCAACCACAACGGCCTGTCCAAGGCCTGGGGCATCCAGCTGGGCGCTTGGGAGCTGATGGAAGACCCGGGTTTCGAAGCGCCGATGCCGAGCGCGGAACACCCACAGATCGAGGTCGATCTGCAGAACTTCCAGCGCCTGCTGGCCGATACCTACTTCAAGACCATCGCCGACTCGCTGAAGTGGCACGCGCCCAATCACCTGCTGCTCGGTGGCCGTTTTGCCATCACCACGCCCGAAGCGATTGCCGCCTGCGCGCAGTACTGCGATGTGGTCAGCTTCAACTTCTACACCCGCGAGCCGCAGCATGGTTATGACTTCGCGGTGCTGCGCGCGCTGGACAAGCCTTTGCTGATCAGCGAATTCCATTTCGGCTCGCGTGATCGCGGGCCGTTCTGGGGTGGGGTCAGCGAGGTGTACAAGGAAGAGGAACGTGGCCCGGCTTACGCCCACTTCCTCGACAAGGCTCTGCAAGAGCCGAGCATTGTCGGTGTGCACTGGTTCCAGTACCTCGACCAACCGGCCAGCGGTCGCCTGCTCGATGGCGAGAATGGCCACCTTGGCCTGCTCGGCATCACCGATCGGCCCTGGCAGGGCTTTGTCGAGGCGGTGCGCAAGGTCAATCTGCAGGTGCCAGGCAAGGTGCTGAAGTCGACCCAGCAGCCGGCGGCAACGCAACCCTGAGCTGCACCGTTGGTCTAACAGTCAGTCTTGGGCAAATAGCCAGGATTCACAGGAGCGCCTGGTACTGGAACAATGCCGGCCAGGTTGACCGAGGAGTATCAGGTTGCAAGTCCAGGGCTATTTCGACCTGCGTTTCGAAACGCTGAAAGAGGCGTTCGGCGAGCTATTCAGTGATATCCAGGAGCGCGGCGCCGCGCTCTGCGTGCAGATTGGCGGGGAAACCGTGGTCGATCTATGGGCCGGTGTGGCCGACAAGGACGGCGAGCAGGCCTGGCACAGCGACACCATCCTCAACCTGTTTTCCTGCACCAAACCCTTCGCTGCCGTCGCAGCCCTGCAACTGGTCGGCGAGGGCAAGCTCGATCTGGATGCGCCGGTGGCGCATTACTGGCCCGAGTTTGCCGCCGCGGGCAAGGAGCGCATCACCCCGCGTCAGCTGCTGGCGCATACCGCGGGTTTGCCGGCCCTGCGCGAGATGCTGCCGGCCGAGGCGCTGTATGACTGGCAGCAGATGATCACGGCCCTGGCCAGCGAGCAGCCCTGGTGGGAACCCGGCACGGGCCATGGCTATGCCGCCATCACCTACGGATGGCTTATCGGCGAGCTTCTGCGGCGGATTGACGGGCGTGGCCCGGGCGAATCGATCGTGGCGCGTATCGCCAAGCCGCTGGGCCTGGACTTTCATGTCGGCCTGGCCGACAGCGAATTCGAGCGCGTAGCGCATATCGCCCGCAAGAAGGGCGAGATGGGCGATGCCGCGGCGCAGCGCCTGTTGCGTTGCATGATGAGCGAACCGGCGTCCATGAGTACGCGCGCGTTCGCCAACCCGCCGTCTATCCTCACCAGCACCAATAAGCCGGAATGGCGGCGCATGCAGCAGCCGGCGGCCAATGGCCACGGCAATGCGCGGGCACTGGCCGGCTTCTATGCGGGTCTGCTCGATGGGCGCCTGCTCGAGGCCGAGCAGCTCAATGAAATGACCCGCGAGCATGCCTGTGGCGAGGACAAGACTTTGCTCACTCGCACCCGTTTTGGCCTGGGCTGCATGCTCGATCAGGCGGACGTGGCCAATGCCACCTATGGCCTGGGGCGCAAGGCGTTCGGTCATCCGGGGGCGGGTGGTTCGGTAGGCTTTGCCGACCCGCAGCGCGATATCGCGTTCGGTTTTGTTACCAACAGCCTTGGCCCCTATGTATTGATGGACCCGCGTGCGCAGAAACTGGCGCGTGCGCTGGCTCAATGTCTTTGAACCCTGTTTTGTGGAAGGTCGAAATGCGTAAAAATTCTCTGGCCCTGCTGTTCTGCTTCAGCCTTGCTGCCTGTGCCGGTTCTGCCGACAAGGCCGGTGACTCCGCTTCCACCAGCAACAGCTGGTGGCCCTTCAGTTCGGCAGAAAAGAGTACGGCCAAGGCCAAAACGGCGGCGCCGAAGATCGACCACCAGCTCACCGATGCCTGGCTGGACGAATACGAGCCGCGCCTGCGCGAGGCGCTGAAAGGCAGCAAGATGCAGCTGGAACGGCAGAAGAACGTGCTGGTGGTTACGGCCCCGGTGGACAGTTCGTTCAATCCGGATCGCCCGAGCATGCTGATGCCGGCGGTGCTCGGTCCTTTCACCCGGGTGGCCAAGATTCTCGAGAAAGACTCGCGCACTGCCGTACTGATCCTTGGTCACGCCGACAGCAAGGGCCAGGTCGAAGACAACCGCAAACTCAGTGAAGACCGTGCCAAGGCCGTAGCTTCGATCTTCCGTCTCAGTGGCCTGCAGCGTGATCGTCTGCTGCTCAAGGGCGTAGGCTCGAACATGCCGCGCGCCGCCAACGACAGCAACGAAGGCCGTGCCCTGAACCGCCGTGTGGAAATCGTCCTGACGCCCAAGCCGACCCTTGTCGCCTTGCTGGCCAAGTACAACCAGCCTGCTGTTCCGAGCAAGACTGTCGCAGATCAAACTACCAAGGTTGCGGCGGAATAAACTGGGCCATCATTCCAAGGAGAGTCCCATGGCCCAGTCCCTTGCCGATATGCGCCGCGATTACACGCGCGATGGCCTCAGTGAAACACAGGCCCCGGCCGAGCCGTTCAGCCTGTTTCGCCAATGGTTTGCCGATGCGGTGAAGACCGAGCAGTTGCCGGTTGAGCCGAATGCCATGACCCTGGCCACGGTCGATGAAGAAGGTCGTCCGCATTGCCGGGTTCTGCTGCTAAAGGGCCTGGACGAGCACGGCTTCACCTTCTTCAGCAATTACGACAGCGCCAAGGGTGAGCAGCTCGCGGCTCGTCCGTTTGCCGCCATGACCTTCTTCTGGCCCAGCCTGGAGCGCCAGGTGCGCATCGAAGGGCGGGTGGAGAAGGTCAGTGCCGAGGAATCCGATGCCTACTTCCAGGTGCGCCCGCTGGGTAGTCGCCTGGGTGCCTGGGCCTCGCCGCAGAGTCGGGTGATTGCCGATCGCGCCGAGCTGGAAGGCCTGCTCGCGGAAACCGAGCGCCGTTTCCTCGATAGCGCCCCGCATTGCCCGCCGCACTGGGGCGGCTATCGCCTGTTGCCCGAGCGCATCGAGTTCTGGCAGGGCCGGGCCAGTCGCCTGCACGACCGTCTCAACTATCGCCTGCTGAACGACGCCTGGCAGCGCGAGCGTCTCGCGCCCTGAACCGCGTCCTGCACCTGGCGCGGCAGCCATGAAGATCGTTATCGCTCCCGACTCTTTCAAGGAGAGTCTCGGCGCCGCCGCAGTGGCTGAGGCGATTGCTCGCGGCTGGCGACAGGTGTTTCCGCAGGCCGAGATCATTCTGCTGCCTATGGCCGATGGTGGCGAGGGCACGGTCGATGCGCTGCTCGCCGCAGTCGGTGGCGAACGCCGCGAGTGCCAGGTGCGTGGTCCGCTCGGCACGCCGGTGCGCGCGCACTGGGGCTGGCTGGACAACGCCACTGCAGTGCTCGAAATGGCCGCCGCCAGTGGCCTGCACTGGGTCGCGCCCGCCCAGCGCGATGCTACCCGTACCGGTACTTACGGAACCGGTGAACTGATCCGCCAGGCCCTGGATGCGGGCGCCACGCGGATCATTCTCGGTCTGGGTGGCAGTGCCACTAACGATGGCGGTGCCGGTCTGCTGCAGGCGCTGGGTGTGCGCTTGCTCGATCGTCACGGCGCCGAACTGGCACCCGGCGGTGTGGCGCTGGCCGGGCTGGTTCGCCTGGATATCAGTGGCCTCGACCCACGCTTGCAGCACGTGCGGGTCGAGGTGGCGGCCGATGTCGACAACCCGCTGTGTGGCCCGCGTGGCGCCTCCCGGGTATTCGGCCCGCAGAAGGGAGCCAGTCCGGCTCAGGTGGAACGGCTCGACGCCGCACTGGCGCACTATGCGCAGTGTGTCGCCGCAATCCTGGGTGAGGATCACCGCGACTCTCCGGGTGTCGGTGCGGCGGGTGGGGTGGGCTTTGCCTGCAAGGCTTTCCTGCACGCGAGCTTTCGTCCTGGCATCGAACTGGTGGCCGAGCTGTCTGGCCTGGCGCAAGCGCTGCAAGGGGCCGATCTGCTGATTACCGGCGAAGGCCGCCTGGATGCGCAGAGCCTGCACGGCAAGACCCCGGTTGGCGTTGCCCGCATCGCCCAGGCTGCCGGGGTGCCGGTGATCGCCCTGGCGGGTAGCCTGGGTGAGGATTATCAGGCGCTTTATGGTGCCGGCATTGCCGCCGCATTCAGTCTTACGCCAGGGCCGCTCAGTCTGGAGCAGGCCTGCAGCGAGGCAGCAGAGCAACTGGAAGCGCGCAGTGTCGATCTGGCCCGCCTGTGGCGCCTGGCTCAGGCGGCGCGGTAGGTGTCGGCGGCTTGCTGCAGCCAGGCGGGTAGATCACGGCACTTGATGCCGGCGGTCTTGGCTTCGGCCAGGCGCTCGAGCATATAGGCGCGCTTGGCTGGATCGCCGTCGGCCAGCGATAACGCCAGGTCACGATCCATCCAGCGCTTGATGCGCACGTACAGCCACCAGTGAAAATACAGGCCGGCGGCCGTGGTAATGACGATGATGAAATAATCCATGGCAAATCCTGTGCTATTGCTGGCTTTACCCTAATCAATCAGTGCGCCGCCGGGAATCGGACCTATTGTCGCGACCATCCTCTATATTCAGAGCAGGGCAGCGGTGACAGAGCGCAATGGGCGCGGTCTAATGTTCACTGTCTTACACGGAGAGAACCCAATGCGTAAATCCATGCTGTTGACTGCAACCTTCACCGCTCTGGCTCTGACGTTGGGCGGCTGTGCCTCCAACCTCAGTGGCGATAGCTACAGCCGCGACGAAGCGCGCAAGGTGCAGACCGTGCGCATGGGCACCATCGAGTCGCTGCGCCCGGTGAAGATCGAAGGCACCAAGACGCCAATCGGCGCCGGCGCCGGTGCCGTGGTGGGTGGCGTGGCCGGCAGCACTGTCGGCGGTGGCCGCGGTTCGGTGGTGGCCGCGGTGATTGGCGCCGTGGCTGGCGGCCTGCTCGGTTCCATGACCGAAGAAGGTCTGACCCGTACCCAGGGCGTGGAAATCACCGTGCGTGAAGACGACGGCACCCTGCGCGCCTACGTGCAGCAAGTGCAGGAGAACGAGATTTTTCGCGTTGGTGAGCGTGTACGCATCATGACCGTCGACGGCACTAGCCGCGTCGCTCACTGATAGCCAAACGGCCCGATATTTTTCGGGCCGTTTCACTAGTGGCTCTATCAGTCTCTAGTGTTTAGATAAATTTTAGTAATAATTCATCCATGACTTGCCCCCTGTGGTTATGGATAATCGGCGACTAGTTTTGCGCTGAAGGCGCAGAGGCGTTCAGGACGATTGGTTCTGCGCAGGCATCGCCGGCACCCGGCGGGCCGCTGCAGGCCTGCTGTGGGGAGAGTCAATGGAGCTGTTGCTCATCGTCGGATTGCCGTTTCTCGGCGCCTTGCTTCCCGTCCTGTTCGAGCGCCATGGCCGTCTGGCCTGTAGCATGGCCACTGCTCTGGCACCGCTGCTCGCCCTGAGTTGGCTGCTGTGGCTGGCCCCGCAGGTATTCGCCGGCGAGGTGCTGCTGGTGAGTCAGCCTTGGCTGCCACAGCTGGGTTTCAATCTGTCGCTGCGCCTGGATGGCCTGGCCTTGCTGTTTGCCCTGCTGATCCTCGGCATCGGCCTGCTGGTCATCCTCTACGCCCGCTACTACCTCTCCGAGCGCGAGCCGATCGGCCGCTTCTTCAGCTACCTACTGCTGTTCATGGGCGCCATGCTCGGCGTGGTGCTGTCGGAAAACCTGCTGTTGATGCTTACCTTCTGGGAGCTGACCAGCCTGTCGTCGTTCCTCCTGATCGGCTTCTGGGGGGAGCGCAGCGACGCCCGCAAGGGCGCGCGCATGGCCCTGGCGGTGACCGGCGGCGGTGGCTTGGCCTTGCTTGCCGGTATCCTGCTGATAGGCCACATGGTCGGCAGTTTCGAGCTGAGCACAGTGCTGGCCAGCGGCGATCTGATCCGCGCCCACGCGCTCTATCCCGTGGCGCTGGTACTGGTGCTGCTGGGGGCCTTCACCAAATCGGCGCAGTTTCCCTTCCATTTCTGGCTGCCTCACGCGATGGCTGCACCGACTCCGGTGTCGGCCTATCTGCACTCGGCGACCATGGTCAAGGCCGGAGTGTTCCTCCTCGCACGGCTGTATCCAGCGTTGTCCGGCTCAGACCTGTGGTTCTACCTGGTCAGCCTCGCTGGCTTGGCGACCCTATTGCTGGGCGCATTCATGGCGCTGTTCCAGCACGACCTCAAGGGTTTGCTAGCGTACTCGACCATCAGCCACCTGGGTCTGATCACCCTGCTGTTTGGCCTCGACTCACCGCTTTCCAACGTCGCTGCGGTGTTCCACATCATCAACCACGCGACCTTCAAGGCTTCGTTGTTCATGGCGGCGGGGATCATCGACCATGAGACCGGCAGCCGCGACATGCGCCGCATCAATGGCATGTGGAAGTACCTGCCGCACACCGCAGTGCTGGCCATGGTGGCGTCCTCGGCGATGGCTGGGGTGCCGCTGCTTAATGGCTTTCTGAGCAAGGAGATGTTTTTTGGCGAGGCGCTGCAGCAGGCCCAGCTGGGTAGCTTCAACTGGGTGATCCCGGCAGCCGCAGTGCTGGCCGGGGTGTTCTCGGTGGCCTACTCGCTGCGCTTCGTGCACGACGTGTTCTTTAATGGCGAGCCAGTCAACCTGCCCAAGTTCCCGCCCCACGAGCCGCCGCGTTACATGAAAGTGCCAGTTGAGATCCTGGTGTTTCTCTGCCTGCTGGTCGGCATGTTGCCTGGCTACACCGTGGCACCGCTGCTGGCGGTGGCGGCGCAGGCCAGTCTGGGCGGCACGCTGCCGGCCTATGACCTGGCGGTCTGGCACGGCCTCAATCTGCCGCTACTGATGAGCTGCGTGGCACTGCTGGGCGGCATCCTCGTGTATGTCTGCCGCCAGCCGCTGTTCCGCTGGTATGCCGGTCTGCCGGAAGTGGATGCCAAGCTGATTTTCGAGCAGCAGGTACAGCGGGTCACGGCCTTCGCCCGTTGGCTGACCGGCTTGCTGGAAAATGGCTCGCAGCAGCGCTACCTGGCGCTGCTGCTGGGCAGCGCTCTGGTAGTGAGCGGCGTCGCTCTGGCGCCCCTGGCGCAGTTGGGTGGCGATCGGGTACTGACGCCGCTGGATGGCATCACCGCCCTAGGGCTGGTGCTGCTGGCGGCCAGTGGCGTGCTGACCGCGATCTTCCATCGCCAGCGCCTGGTCGCGCTGCTGATCCTCGGCGTCGGTGGCATGCTGGTGGCGTTGGCCTTCGCCCGTTTTTCCGCACCGGACCTGGCGCTGACCCAGCTGGTGGTCGAGCTGGTGACCCTGGTGCTGCTGGTGCTGGCACTGTATTACCTGCCGTCGCGCACGCCGGAGGAAAGCTCCAGCCTGCGCGGTCTGCGCGACTTCATCCTGGCCGGCGGCTGTGGGGTGATGGTGGCCTTGCTGGCATATGGCGTGCTGACCCGGCCCTATGCCGGGATTGCCGAGTTCTTCCTGGCCAATAGCGTCAGTGGCGGCGGTGGCACCAACGTGGTCAATGTGATTCTGGTCGACTTCCGCGGCTTCGATACCCTGGGCGAGATCACCGTGCTGGCGATTGCCGCGGTGGGCATCGTCGCCATGCTCAATGGCCTACATCTGCGCAATCCGACCTGCGACCCGCAAGGGCGGCGTTGGGCCTGGGCCAAGTACCCGCTGATCCTCAAGACCCTGTCGCGCCTGCTGCTGCCGCTGGCAATTCTGATCTCGGTGTTCATCTTCCTGCGAGGGCACAACCTGCCGGGTGGCGGCTTCATCGCCGGGCTGATCACCGCGGTGGCGCTGATCCTGCAATTCATTGCCAATGGCGTAGCCTGGGTCGAGGAGCGTCTGCCGCTCAACTACCAGCGCATGGCTGGCCTCGGCGTGTTGCTCGCCGGGCTCACCGGGCTGGGCAGCTGGGCCTTCGGCCGGCCGTTCCTGACCACCGCGTTCGGCCACTTCGAACTGCCGCTGGTGGGCGAGTTCGAACTGGCCACGGCCATGCTGTTCGATCTCGGCGTGTTTTTCACGGTGGTGGGCGCCACGCTGCTGATCCTGGTCAACCTGGGGCGGGTCAGCCTAGCCCCGCCTGCCAGCGAGGAGATTCACTGATGGAGGCGCTGTTTGCCGTGACCCTGGGCCTGCTCACCGCCAGCGGCGTGTACCTGTTGCTGCGCGCGCGCACCTTTGCCGTAGTGCTGGGGCTGACGTTGCTGTCCTATGCGGTCAACCTGTTCCTGTTCGCCATGGGCCGTCTGAGCGGCTCGCCGGCGGTGCTGGGGCAGGGTGGCGTTCCGGCCGATCCGGTGCCGCAGGCGCTGGTGCTCACCGCCATCGTCATTGGCTTCGCCATGACCGCGTTCCTGGTGGTGTTGGCCCTGCGTGGCGTTGCCGACCTGGGTAATGACCATGTCGACGGGCAGCCGGATGAGGAGGCGCCACGGTGAGTCACTGGCTGATCCTGCCCATCCTGCTGCCGCTGTTCTGTGGCGGCCTGCTGCTGGTGCTGCCGTCCTACGAGCGGGTCAAGCGCGGCCTGTCGGTGCTCGCCACCCTGGCCCTGTTGCCGCTGAGCTTGGCCCTGCTGGTTCAGGCCGATAGCGGCCCCTTGCAGGTCTATGCGTTGGGTGACTGGCGTCCGCCGTTCGGTATCGTGCTGGTGCTCGATCGCCTGGCCGCGCTGATGCTGTTGGCCACTGCGGTGCTGGCCAGCGCCGCAGTGCTGTACGCGGTGCGCGGCGATGACCGCGCCGGGCCGCGTTTCCATGCGTTGTTCCAGTTCCAGTTGCTCGGGGTCAACGGTGCCTTCCTTACCGGCGACCTGTTCAACCTGTTCGTGTTCTTCGAAATTCTGCTGATTGCCTCCTACGCCCTGCTGCTGCATGGCGGCGGCGCGCAGCGGGTGAGGGCAGGGCTGCATTACGTGGTGCTCAACCTGTGTGGTTCGGCGCTGTTCCTGATTGCGGTCGGTACGCTCTATGGCCTGACCGGCACCCTGAATATGGCCGATCTGTCCGTGCAGGTGGCTGCCGCGACGGCCGATACGGCGCCGCTGCTGGCCGCGGCAGGGTTGCTCCTGCTGCTGGTGTTCGCCCTCAAGGCGGCGCTGCTGCCGCTGTACTTCTGGTTGCCGCGCGCCTATGCGGTGGCCGGGGCACCGGTGGCGGCGCTGTTCGCGATCATGACCAAGGTTGGTATCTACGCGATCCTGCGCGTGTATACGCAGGTGTTCGGCGACGCTGCTGGCCTGCTGGCCAACCTGGCTCAGGCCTGGCTGTGGCCAATGGCGCTGGCGAGCGTGCTGCTGGGGGCGTGCGGTGCACTGGCGGCGCGTACCCTGCAGAGCCTGCTGGCCTACCTGGTGGTGGTGTCTGCCGGCACGCTGCTGGCAGTCATCGCCCTGGGCACGATCGAGGCACAGGCGGCGGCGCTGTTTTACCTGCTGCACAGCACCTGGGTCGCCGGCGGCCTGTTTCTGTTCGCCGACCTGCTGGCGCGCCAGCGTGGCGACCAGGCCGGCGAGCTGGTGCAGGGCCCCGCGCTGGAACATCCGATGCTGCTCGGCGCGCTGTTCTTCTTCGGCGCGATTGCGGTGGTCGGTCTGCCACCCTTGTCCGGTTTCTTCGCCAAGCTGCTGTTGCTCCAGGCGGTGCCGCCCGGTGGTTCGGCGCTGGCCTTGTGGAGCGTGTTGCTGGGGGCGGGCTTGTGCACCCTGGTGGCGCTCAGTCGTGCCGGTAGCACGCTGTTCTGGCGGGTCGGACGCAGTACCCTGGACAGCGCCGAGCTGGATCGCGGGCGCCTGCTCGTGACCCTGTTGCTGCTGGCCTGCAGCCTGCTTCTGGTCGTGCTGGCCGCGCCGCTGATCGACTACACCAAGGCTGCCGCAGCCCAGCTGCATGACATCGCCCAGTACCGGGCCATTCTCGCGGAGGGTGCACCATGAGCCGCTGGTTACCGCATCCGGCGCATAGCCTGTTGCTGTTGCTGACCTGGATGCTGCTGGTGGACACTTTCGCCTTTGGCCATTGGTTGCTCGGCAGCGTACTGGCGATCGTCATTCCACTGCTGTTCAAGCGCCTGCTGATCGAACATCCCAAGGGCTGGAAACCGCTCAAGCTGCTGCGTTTCCTGCTGCTGGTGGTAGGCGACATCCTGGTGGCCAACTTCCATGTCGCGCGCCTGACCCTGGGCCGGATGAAGACCCTGCGTCCCGGCTTTGTCGAGGTGCCGATCGAACTGGATAACGAACTGGCCATCAGCGTGCTGGTCAGCGTGGTATCGCTGACCCCCGGCTCGCTGGCCGCCGACCTCAGCCTGGATAAGCGCACCCTGCTGGTCCACGGCCTCGATGTGCCGGACCCGCAAGCCATGATCGACGAGATCAAGCAGCGCTACGAGGCGCCGCTGAAGGAGATATTCCCATGCTCGCCTACGTGATCCCGCTGTGCCTGGCCATGCTCGGCCTGGCTCTGCTGCTGGCGGCGGCGCGTCTGGTCAAGGGCCCGAGCCTGCCGGACCGGGTGCTGGCGCTGGATACCCTGTATATCAATGCCATCGCTTTGATCATCCTCTACGGTATCTGGCAGGGTAGCGAGCTGTTCTTCGAGGTGGCGCTGTTGATCGCCGTGCTCGGTTTCGTCAGCACTGTGGCGCTGGCCAAGTACATGTTGCGCGGAGACATCATCGAATGAGCCTGTGGCTGGAAATCCTCGTTTCGCTGTTGCTGTTGCTCGGCAGCGCCTTCGTGCTGATCGGCGCGATCGGCCTGTACCGCCTGCCGGACTTCTTCATGCGTCTGCATGGCCCGACGAAGGCCACCACCTTGGGTGTGGGTGGCATGGTGGTAGCCTCGCTGATCTTCTTCAGCGTAGGTGAGCAGACCCTGAGCTCCCACGAGCTGCTGATCAGCCTGTTCCTGTTTATCAGCGCGCCGGTCAGCGCCTACATGTTGGCCAAGGCCGCGGTGCTGCACCAGTTGCCGCTGGAGCAGAAGACCCGCGGCAAACCCTGGCAGCAGTAAACAGTTTTGCTGCACCGCTGTGCCTGTCGGGGAATTGCTCGTGCGCTCTACACTTGCCTCTTTGGCGGAGGTAGGCGATGACCTGGCAGGGGCGGTGGGTGGCAATGGTGTGTCTGGTGGTGGCGATGGCCCTGTGGGGCAGTTCGTTCATCGCCCTCAAGTTCGCCTTCAGCGAACTGCCGCCGATGTGGGTGATCTTCGGTCGCATGGCCCTGGGCAGCCTGGTGTTTCTGCTGGCCTGGCGCTGGCGGGGACGGCTCGACTATCGCGCCGGTGACTGGAAATACCTGCTCGCCCTGACTGCTTGCGAGCCCTGTCTGTACTTCATCTTCGAGGCACTGGCGTTGCAGCACACCAGCGCCGCTCAGGCCGGGATGATCACCGCGCTGTTGCCGTTGCTGGTGGCGATGGGCGCCTATCTGTTCCTGCATGAACGCATCACTCGCACCACCCTGGCAGGCTTTCTCCTGGCGGTGGTCGGCGCGGTGTGGCTGAGCCTGGCCGGCGAGGCCAGCAGCAGTGCGCCGGCGCCACTGCTGGGCAACTTTTACGAATTCCTCGCCATGCTGTGTGCCATGGGCTACACGCTGCTGCTGAAATTTCTCTCTCAGCGCTACTCGCCATTCATCCTCACCGCCATGCAGGCCTTCATTGGTTCGCTGTTCTTCCTGCCGCTGGCGCTGGTTACCGAGCCGCTGCCCAGTCAGTTCAGTGTCCTCGGCGTCGGCTCGGTGGTGTACCTCGGCCTGGTGGTCACGGTGGGTGCCTATGGCCTCTATAACTATGGGGTGAGCCGCCTGCCGGCCAGCCAGGCGTCGGGGTTCACCAACCTGATCCCGGTGTTCACCCTGCTCTTCGCCGCGCTGCTGCTGGGGGAACGCCTCAGTCCGTTGCAATACCTGGCGGCGGCACTGGTGTTCGCCGGCGTGGCGCTGAGCCAGTGGCGCAGCCAGGTGCCGCCGCCAGCCGGGATTCTCGATTGAGGAACAGTCATGAGCGATAGCCGTCAATGGACCCGTGAAGCCGTGCGCATCATCGAGGCGGACTTCCAGCGCAGCGCCGACACCCACCTGATCCCCCTGGCGCTGCCGGGCTTTGCCGGCATCGAGCTGTACTTCAAGGACGAGTCCAGCCACCCCACCGGCAGCCTCAAGCACCGCCTGGCCCGCTCGCTGTTTCTCTATGCCCTGTGCAATGGCTGGCTCAAGCCGGGCGCCCCGGTGATCGAGGCGTCCAGCGGCTCCACGGCGATCTCCGAGGCCTATTTCGCCCGCCTGCTCGGCCTGCCTTTCATCGCCGTGGTGCCGGCCAGCACGGCCCGCGAGAAGCTGGCGCAGATCGCCTTCTACGGTGGCCAGGCCCATCTGGTCGCCGACCCGACGCAGATCCACGCCGAGTCCCGGCGCCTGGCCGCCGCGCACGGCGGTCATTTCATGGACCAGTTCACCTACGCCGAGCGCGCCACCGACTGGCGCGCCAACAACAATATCGCCGAGTCGATCTTCCAGCAGATGCGCCACGAGCGGTTCCCCGAGCCCAGCTGGCTGGTGTCCAGCCCCGGCACCGGTGGCACCCTGGCTACCCTCGGGCGCTACGTGCGCTACCGCCAGCTCGCCACCCGGGTGCTGTGCGCCGATGCCGAGCGCTCGGTGTTCTTCGACAGCTACCTCAGCGGCGACCGCAGCCTGACTCTGGACTGCGGCTCGCGCATCGAGGGCATCGGTCGGCCCCGGGTCGAACCCTCGTTCCTGCCCCAGGTGATCGACGCCATGTGCCAGGTGCCGGACGCCCTGTCGCTGGCGGCCATGCATTACCTGGCGCAGCGCCTGGGGCGCCGGGTTGGCGCTTCCAGTGGCACCAACCTGGTGGGCGCGCTGCTGGCCGCGCAGCAGATGCGGGCGGCCGGCGAACAGGGCTCGCTGGTTGCGATTCTCTGTGATGGCGGTGAGCGTTACGCCACCAGTTATTACGATGCCAGCTGGCTGCAGGCCGAGGGCTTCGAGCTGGCGCCGCTGATCGATGGCATCGCCGCCTGCGCCGAGCGGGGCATCGCCTTGCCGGACCATTTGCGCCGGGCCGGCCTGTGAATCCCGCCAGCCGCCTGGCAGAGCCGGCGGATGTGCCGGCGATGGCCGCCTTGATCTTCGAACATGGCGCCAACCCCTGGAACTACCTGCCGCAGGAGGCGGTGCTGGGGCATCTGCACGGCATAGTCGAGGGCAGTGTGCAGGCCGTACTGGCCGAGCAAGCGGGGGAACTGGTCGGGTTCGTCACCTTCCTGCCCAGCAGCAACTGCCGCGATTACCAGCCGGCGCCGCGTCGCGATCTGCCCCAGGGCTACATCGGCGAGGCGGTGGTGCACCGCGACCTGGCGGGCCAGGGCCTGGGCTCTCGGCTACTGGGGGAGGCGGTGAACCAGCTGGTGGCGCAGGGAATACGCGACATCTACATCGAACGCCACGAGGAGAATCCCGGCTCGGCGGGGATGATGCGCAAGGCCGGTTTCGTCGAGGTACGCACCTTTGCCGACCCCGAGCGCCGCGCCAATGGCTCGCGGCGCACCACGCTGTGCTACCTGCAGGTCGAGTAAAGGCAGCCGGCTGCTACAGGCTTGGCCCCTGCGGCTTGAGCCAGGCCAGCAGCACATCCAGCAGGCGGTTGGCGAACGCCCATTCGTTGTCGTACCAGGCCAGCACCTTGACCAGGTCGGTGCCCTGCACGCGGGTGTGGTTGAGGTCGACCACGCAGGACACCGGGTAGCCATTGAAGTCGCAGGACACCAGGGGCAGGTCGTTGCATTCCATCACCCCCAGCGGGAATTGCCGGGCGGCTTTGCTCAGGGTGTCGTTGATCGCCTCGCGGCTGGTCGGGTGCTCGCTGTGGAAGGTCAGGTCGAGCAGCGACACGTTGGCGGTCGGCACGCGAATCGCCAGGCCATCCAGGCGGCCGGCCAGCTCCGGGATGACCAGGCCTATCGCCTTGGCCGCACCGGTGCTGGTGGGAATCATCGACAGGGCCGCGGCGCGGGCGCGATAGAGGTCGTTGTGGGTCTTGTCCAGCAGGTTCTGGTCGTTGGTGTAGGCATGCACCGTGGTCATCAGGCCCTGGCGGATGCCTACCGCGGTGTGCAGCACCTGCGCCAGTGGCGCCAGGCAGTTGGTGGTGCAGGAGGCGTTGGAGACGATCTGCTGGTTGCCCAGCAGGTGGTGGTTGACGCCGTAGACTACGGTCAGGTCGGCCGTATCCAGCGGGTGCGAGAGCAGTACCCGTGGGGCGCCGGCGGCCAGATGCTGTTCGGCCAGCACGCGTTTTTTCAGGCGTCCGGTGCAGTCGATCACCACATCCACGGCCAGCTGCTTCCAGGGCAGCTGGATGATGTCTTTCTCGCCGAACAGGCGGATCGACTGGCCGTGCACCTGGAGGATGTCATCGTGCAGGTCGACATGGCCGTGGAAGCGGCCAAAGGTGGAGTCGAAGCGGGTCAGGTGGGCAAGGGTCTTGAATTCACCGAGTTCGTTGATCGCTTCGACGTGCAGCTGGTTTTCCAGTCCACGTTCGAATAGCGCACGAACCAGGGCGCGGCCAATGCGCCCATATCCATTGAGGGCAATACGCAGCATGGCAGTCTCCGACTTGCTGGTTTGCCTAGAGCATAGGCGCCGGATGCAGATGCTGCGTCAGAGGCTGGGCAGAAGATTCAAACCAGCGTGAAGCCCTCATCTTGAGGGCTAGTGATGGCGCCTTCGCGCTCAGTGCGCCAGGTTTTCCACGGCATCTTCCGGAGCCTGCACGGCGATCAGCTCTGGCGGCAATGGTTCCGTGACCACGCTGAAGTCGCTGATGCGGATGGCGCCGCGACCTTCGCCGAGCAGGTGGAAGGAGAACGCCTTGCGCGTTTTTGGGTTGTCGAAGTCGAAACTCAGCACGACCGACTTGCCGCGTTGCAGGGCTGGTAGTTCGGGGATGGCCAGTTCTACGTCACGGTCGAATTCCTTGGTTTTCAGACGCAGGTTGGCGCCGTTGCGGTCGAGCCGTACGGCCTCGATCTTCAGGGTCACGCGGGTGCGGGTGCCTTCGGGCATTTCCAGGTACTGCGCGCCGATCAGGTTGTCGGCCCAGTCGTCGCGGGACTCGGCCTTGAGATCGATGCGCTCGCGATTAGCGAACTGATAGCGCTGGCCGACCTGCCCGCCGCTGATCGACTGGTCGAGCAGGGCGGCGCGCTGGCTGACCAGGCGTGCCTGCTTGCCACTGACTCGGCCCAGGTACTCGGCGCTGTCGGCAATGAAGCTGCTGCTGGCGTAGCGGCGGCAGGTCTTCTGGAAATTGCATTCGGTGAACACCTTGCCGTCATGCTGGCGCAGCATGCCGTTGGTGTAGGAAATGATTTCCCGTGGTGTGTTGTAGCTGCGAAACAGCGAGCGTCCGGAAATGTTGTCCGGCACCGGCAGGGCGAAGTAGTCGAGTACCGAGGCTGTCAGGTCGACATGACCATAGACGCCTGGCTTGAGTTTCGGCAGCTTGGCCTGTTCCGGCGCCAGCACCAAGCTGAAACCCCAGGCCGATGCCAGGCGTACATCGCCCAGGCCGTGGGACTCGTCGGAGGTGACGATGACCAGGGTGTCCTTGAGCACGCCCTGATTTTCCAGGGCGCCGAGGAAGTCGGCCACGGCATCGTCCAGGTAGCCGATGGCGGCCTGTTTGGCGGTGGGGTAGCGGCTCAGGTACTCGGCTGGGGCGGAGTAGGGCTGATGGGTGCCAACGGTCAACAGGGTGAGCATCCAGGGCTGTTTTTTCTGGCGCAGTTGCTTGACGTAACCCAGTGCCCCTTCGAAGTAGGCGCGGTCGTCCATGCCCCAGGGGAATTCCAGGTAGGGCTTGTTGCGGAACCAGTCGCGGCCATGGGTCTGCTGGAAGCCCATCTGCGGCATGATCTGGTCCTTGGCCATGAAACGCAGCCCGGCGCCCTGCAGAAAGTGCGTGCTGAAACCCTGGGAGCGCATCTGAGCCGGTAGGCACTGTTCGCTGCGGGCCGGGTTGTTCAGTAGTTCGACGCCCTTGGGCGTGCCCGAGTCGAGTTTGCTGTAGTCGCCGCAGAGCATGGCGTACAGGCCGCGAATGGTCTGGTGGCTGTGCAGCACGTAGTCCGGCGTGTTCATGCTGCGCTCGGCCCACTGGCTCAGGCGCGGCATCAGGTCTTCCTTGTAGCTGCTGTTGATCGCCGCGCGGTTGGCCGCGATATAGGCGCCGGGAATGCCTTCCAGGGTGATGATCAGCACGTTGCGTGCCTTGCCGGCGCCATCCAGCAGCGGAGTGCCGCTGAGGTCGAGACGGGCCAGGCCAGCGATATCCGGCGGGCTGTTGGCCTCATCGCCAGCGAGCCAGTCCTCGATGCCCAGCTGGGTGTTATTGATGCTTTCCGCCAGCAGCTTGTGGGGAAGGTTGAACTGCTTCCACTGATCCACTTCGCTCGGATTGAGGTATTGGTCGGCCGCATGACCCACCAGCAGTACCGCCGGCAGCAAGGCGCTGTAACGTGGCAGGGCAGGCCAGCGTTTGCGCCCGGTCAGCAGGCAGGCCAGTGCAGCAGCGATAAGGGCGATAGCCAGCAGCGGATAAGTGATGCCACTGCCCTGGGTCGAGCGGCTGACGAATTGCGGATCGGAGAGGTACTTGAGATCGCCAGGCTCCGGCATGCGACCCACGGCGCTCACCAGTTCGGCGCTGCCGAGCAGCATCAGGCCCCAGATCAGCATCAACGGCACGGCCAGCAGCGGGCGGCGATAGCTGAGCAGCAGGAACAGACTACCGATGCCCAGGTCCGAGATATAGCCAGCCAGATCCGACCAGCCCAGCCAGTAACGAGTGGCAAGGGGGAGCACGATGAACAGCAGGCCGAGGGCGGTGAGCGACGCGGCAGGGTAAGGCAGCCAGTGGCCAAAGGGGCGCAAAGGAACTCCTGAGATCAGACAGCGAGAATCCGTACAGCTAAGACAAGTTCGGCGAGCCGAAGTTGCTGCCTGCCATGATTCTGAAACATGCCTGTGCTAACCGCCAGTGGCGAATGCGCAACCAAGGGGTTTCGCTCGCGAAATGGTCATGCGGGGCGATGATCGGTTAGCGCTTCCGTGAGCCTTTTGCCTCCCGGGGCAGCGCGCGTAGGTGGCAACGGGTAGAATGCCGGCCTTGCAGACAAGGTGGTGAACATGGCTCTGATCGGGCGCTACAACTCTCTTCAGGTGGTCAAACAGACCGACTTCGGCCTTTATCTGGACGGCGGTGCCGACGGCGAGATCCTCCTGCCCAACCGTTACGTACCCAAGGGCGAACCGAGCGATATCGGCGATTGGCTCAACGTCTTCGTCTATCTGGACAGTGAGGACCGTCTGATCGCCACCACCGAAAAGCCCAAGGCTCAGGTCGGCGGCTTCGCCAGCCTGAAAGTGGTGGAGATCAATAGTGTCGGCCTGTTCCTCGACTGGGGCCTGCCCAAGGATCTGCTGCTGCCGCACTCGGAAGAGAAGCGCCCGCTGCAGGCAGGTGATTACTGCGTGGTGCATGTCTACCTCGACAAGCGCAGCAAACGCATTACCGCCACCGCCCGCCTGGATCGCTACCTGGACAACACCCCGCCGCGCTACAAGGTCGGCGATGCAGTGGACCTGCTGGTGGTGGAGAAGACCGACATGGGCTTCAAGGCCATCATCAATAACCAGCACTGGGGCCTGATCCACAAGAACGAAGTGTTCAAGTTCCTGCGCAACGGCATGCAGGAGAAGGGCTACATCAAGGAGCTGCGCGCCGACGGCAAGATCAGCCTGAGTCTGCAGCCGGTTGGCCAGGAAGCGACCGGTAGCCTAGGTGAGCAGATTCTCACCCGCCTGCGCGAGCAGGGCGGCAGCCTGGCACTGAGCGACAAGAGCCCGCCAGAAGCCATCACCCAGGCGTTCGGGGTGAGCAAGGGCAACTTCAAGAAGGCCATTGGTGGACTGTTCAAGCAGGGGCTGATCGTCATTCACGACGATCGTATCGAGCTGGTCTGAGGTCAGGCATCAGGATGGTGGAAAACGCTTTGCGGTTTTCCACCATCCTGTTCTGAGTGCGGCGATTACGGCTTGCGCGCCACCAGCACGGCGCGGGTCGGCGCCGGCAGGCCTTCGAGCGTGCGGCTGTGGTCGGCCGGGTCGAGGAAATCCGGCAGCGATTGGAAGCGCATCCAGTCGGTGGCGCGCTGTTCCTCGATGCTGGTCACCGACACGTCCACGCACTGCACATCGACGAAACCGGCGCGCCGTAGCCACAGCTCCAGCGCCGGCACCGAAGGCAGGAACCAGACATTGCGCATCATCGCGTAGCGGTCTTCCGGTACCAGCACCTGCTGAGCGTCGCCTTCCACCACCAGGGTTTCCAGCACCAGTTCGCCGCCCTTGCGCAGGCAGTCCTTCAATTCCAGCAGATGGTCGATGGGCGAACGACGGTGATACAGCACGCCCATGGAAAACACCGTGTCGAAGCCTTCGAGTTTGGCTGGAAGTTCTTCCAGGGCCAGTGGCAGGTGCCAGGCCGGCAGGTCCGGCAGGTAGCGTTTGACGGCGAGGAACTGGTTGAGGAATAGCCAGTTGGGGTCGATACCGACCACGCTGCCAGCGCCGGCACCGAGCATGCGCCACAGGTAGTAACCGTTGCCGCAGCCGACATCCAGCACACGCTTGTTCTGCAGGTCCAGATGCGGAGCGACCCGCGACCATTTCCAGTCCGAGCGCCATTCGGTGTCGATGTGCACGCCGAACAGGTCGAACGGCCCCTTGCGCCAGGGAATCAGGCCCTGCAGGGCGCCGAGCAGCTTGGCGCGGCTGGCTTCATCGCAGGGGCCGTCGAGTAGCAGCTGATCGCGCAGCTCCTGGCGTTCGACGTTCAGTGTCGGCAGGCTCTGCACGGCGGCATACCAGCGCTGCAGGTCGCCGTGACCGACCGCCAGCTTGGCGTCGATCTGTGCCGGCAGGTCGGCCGCCCAATCCTGCAGCGGGCTGCCGGCCAGGGTTTGTTGCAGTGCGTCGAGGTCGAGGGCGGCAATCATGGCAGGGCCACCAGCGAGGCGAAGTTGAGGCACTGGAACCACGGCACCACCTGGCTGAAACCGGCGGCAAGCAGGCGTTCGCGATGCTGTTCCAGGCTGTCCGGCTTCATCACGTTTTCCAGGGCGCTGCGTTTCTGGGCGATTTCCAGTTCGCTGTAGCCGTTGGCGCGTTTGAAGGCGATGTGCAGGTCGGTGAGCAGGGTGTGCTGCTGCTCGTCCTCGAAGCGCAGTTTTTCCGAGAGGATCAGCGCGCCGCCCGGCAGCAGGGCCTGGCGGATGCGCGTGAGCAGGGGCAGGCGCTGTTCGGGGTCGATGAACTGCAGGGTGAAGTTCAGCGCCACCAGGGACGTCGGGGCAAAGTCCAGGGCGAGAATGTCGCCCTCCTGCACGTCCACCGGCAGCAGCTCCTGGAACATCGAGTCCTGGGCGTGCAGGTATTCGCGGCAGCGCTCGACCATGGCATGCGAGTTGTCCACCGCGATCACCCGGCAGCCTTCGGTGCGCACATGCCGGCGCAGGGCCTGGGTCACCGCGCCGAGCGAGCTGCCCAGGTCGTAGAGTACCGAGTTTGGCTGGGCGAACTGCGCGGCCAGCACGCCGATGTTTTCGACAATGGTCGGATAGCCCGGCACCGAACGCTTGATCATGTCCGGGAACACGCGCACCACGTCCTCGTTGAAGGCGAAGTCCTGCAACTCGGAGTGCGGCTGGGCGAAGAGGCGGTCGGGCTGGGTGGTCACGGCGATTCCGGCGGTTCTGGCGAAAAGGCCGGCATTTTAGCCAAGTGCCGGCCCAGGCCCAACCACCATCACTTCAACTGGTCGGAAAAGAACTCGCCAGCGCCCTGCAGCGGGCCCAGCGGATTGCGCTTGACCTCATAGCGGCGAATGTTCGGCTCGCCGTTGCTGACCTTGTGTACCAGGGTATCGTCGACCAGCACGAACACGGCGCGGAAGGCCCAGCCCTGTAGCTCGCGCTTCTTGCGGAAGTTGAGGACGTCGGCCCAGAAGTTGCCGACCCGCTGGGTATCGGTCTTGTTGAAGTCGAAGGCGTAGCCGATGCAGCGATCCTTGGCTTCCAGACACTGGATCAGGCCGTCGGGCAGGTAGCTGATGGGCACGTTGGGTTGCACGAACATCAGGCGCAGGTCGATGAACGAAAGCATCTTGCCGTTGCCCTGGGCCAGCGGGTCGAAACCCAGCGAAAAAAGCTCCGAACGAGTGGTCTTGCCCGTCTGTGCCTGGGCGTAGCGGATCTCTGCATCGAGATAGTCATTGAAGGGGGAAAGCACCTCGGCGCGCTCGCTGGGTAGCAGGCTGCTGCACCCCGGCAACCATACCAATGGGAACAGCACGATAACCCATGTAGTGGCGCGCATTTTCCTCTCCTGATAAGTCCTGCCTTCTCTCTATAGACGATTTGACAGTGGCTTGCCGTCTCATCTTCAAGACTAGTGGTCAATAGACGTGATCAGTGGTGGCGGCTGTATTGCACAGCCTTGCCGCAGGTTCGTGCAGCAGGCCTCGGCTTATGGCAGAGGCCGCAGCTGGCAGCTCATCGGGTTGCCAGTGAGGATGCTTCGGCCGGCTGAGCAGCACCCGCTTGCAGTGCTATCACTGAGGCGGCAATGCCCAACTGGCCCAGCCAGTAGCTGAGGATGATGGCGTAGCGGGCGCCATCGAACGGAGCGACGAAGCGGTTGATACCGATCAGGCTGTCCGACAGCACGAACAGCAACGCGCCCCCTGCCGCCAGCCAGGCCGAGCGGGTGGCGATGCCGAGTGTTCCCAGGCGAGCGAGGGCGCGCCAGAGCATGCAGCCGATGGCCAGGCTGTAGAACGCCACGGGAATCAGCAGGTCACCCAGGCCGGAGCTAGCCAGCACGCTGAACATGCTGCCGGCTACCGCAAATGCCAACAACAGGGCCAGCGGTGCCAGGCGCCGGCTCTCACCGAGGTAGGCGAGCAGATAGGCCAGATGAGCTATCAGGAATGCCCCCAGGCCGAAGACGAACAGGTTGGCCGGCCACTCCAGCAGCACATCGCCGAGCAGGGAGAACAGCAGGCCGATGCTGATCCAGCGTCGGTACGCCGAGGCGGCTACCGTGCGCAGCCACAGCAGCAGGGCGATCACCGGCAAGGGTTTGCTCAGCAGGCACAACCACTTGAGTTCGAGGTGCAGGCCGAGGACAAACAGCAGGACGCCGCCGAGTGCAAGCAGACAGAACAGTGGACGCATGGTGGGAGGCTCTCTTGTTTTACCCATTATTGCTGCTGGGGTGAGCAAGAGCAGGGCGCTACACGCCAGAGAGCCTGGCCAATGGCGTCAGTCCACCGTGACCTGGCAATCGATGGTCTTCGCCGGCGCCACGTCGACTTCCCAGGGCCGCTGGTACTGCATCAGCAAACGCCCGTTGCCTTTCTGGTATGCCTGGTAGCGCCAGGTCGACTGGCCGGCACTGCCGACCAGGCCAGCGTCTTCCGGGGTGGTGTAGACCTCCGGGCCAAGGCTGCGCAGCACGCCTGGCGCCGCGTCGGCCACCACCCAGCGGAAACCGGTAGTCGGGTTGCTGGGCAGGGAAATCACCAAGGTCTGGCCCGTGCTCAGTTCCATGGGGCATTTGCCCAGCTGCTTTTCCTGCACGCTGAGACTCGTTTGCGGCTGATGGGTACAGGCTGCAAGGAGGATGACGCTGGCGGGTAGCAGCAGGCGGTAGGCGGTGCTCATGGCGGACTCCTGTGGATCGAAAGCCCGCACAGCATAGCCTTATCGGTGACGCTGTTGGGTGTTCAGGCCAGGCGCTGGCGCAACTGACCGAGCTGCTCGTCGATCAGCGGGGTCAGCAGGCTGAAGCATTCCGCCGGTGCTATGGCGACCCGTGGCGGATCGATCAATTGCCGCCGCAGGCTGTCCAGTGCCCGGGCCAGGGCCGTGTTGCGGCTGGCGCGTGACTGTAGGCGCAGGCTCAGGTAGCGCAGTTGTACTTGCAGGGGCAATGGGCAGCGCTCGGCGCTGGCACCACGCACGGCCAGGCCACGCAGGCGCGCCAGCTCTTCCAGCTCCCGGCAGCTGCTGGCGATGCCCAGGTCACTGTGCAGCGGGCCGCTCAGGCGCAGCTCGAACAGCTGGATCAGGATCAGCAGGCGCTCGATCAGGCGGCAGTGGCCGTCGAAGTCGCCCGCTTGTTGCTGCAGGGCCCGCCAGGCCGGTTGCAGTTCGGCCAGTTCGCCAGCGGCGCCGGGCAGGCTGCGCCACAGGCCATCCAGTTCCAGGGCCAGGTTGCGGCACTGGTTGCGCGCATCGTTGCTGTTCTGGCCGCCGAGGCCACGGTGTTTCTGTAGGCGCTGCAGCAGCTCCAGGCTGTGTACCAGCGCTTGCTGCAAGTCTTGCTGGCGTTGCCGGGTCTGGCGGTGGGCGATGGACTGCTGGAGCAGTATCAGTACCAGCAGAGTGGCGCCGGTGCCGGCCAAGGCCAGGAGGGTCGGTGTCATTGTCTGGCTCCCTCGGTCAGGCGCGTCAGGTAGTGGGTGAGGTTATGCAGTTCGCGATTCTGCGTGCTCTGTTGACCGAGCGCTGCACCGATCTCATGCAGTTGCTGGTTGAGTGACTGGTTGGCCTGGGTGTGTTCGCTGAGGGCCTGGCGCATCACCCCGAAACTCTGCAGGTTCTGCGTGCTGAAGTCGGCTTGCTGCTGCAGCCGGTTGGCCAGTGCCAGGCTCTGCTGGCAGCCGTTGGCGAGCAGCTGCTGGTGTTCGTCGACCTCCAGCTGCACATGCTGCACGGCCTGGCCGATGGCGCCGACTGCGCCGGTGATCTCCACGGCTGCGGCCGAGGTGGATTGCGCCAGGTTGCGCACTTCCTCGGCGACCACGGCGAAGCCACGACCCTGCTCGCCGGCTCGGGCGGCTTCGATGGACGCATTGAGGGCGAGCAGTTGGGTCTGCTTGGCCAGTGCCTGAATCAGTTGCACGGACTGCTCGACGGCACTGCTGTGTTGCAGCAGCTGACGCACTGCTGCAGCGGTGCGACCGAGGCTGAGTTGAATGCTTTGCATCTCGTTGCCCACTGATTGGGCGTCCTGGCGACCGCTGTCACTCATTTGGTGCATGCGCTCGAAGGCTTGCAGCGCCTGTTCGGCCAGGTCGCCGATATGCAGCAGGGTCTGGCTGATTTCCTCGCTGGCGGTGGCAATCATGTTGACCCGCAGGCTCTGTGCCTCGCCCTGTTGCTCGGTCTGTTCGGCCATATGTTCCAGTGACTGGGCGGCGAACTGCACTTCGCTGCGCAGGCGTTCGGCGCCGCGCTGTTCGTCGTCGCACTTGACCAGCAGGTGGCTGCGTTCGGCCTGTCCGCCGAACAGCTGGGCTAGCTGTTGCAGCAGATGCTGCTGTTCCTGCTGCTGACGCCGCCAGCTGAGGCTTTGCGCACTGCCCAGATAAAACAGGATGAGCAACAGGCAGACGGCTGCACTGCTCTGGTCGAGCAGCGCCAGCAGGGTGCTGGCCAGTGCCAGCCCCAGGAGCGGCAAGGCGCGCAGTGGGCCGCAGCGTTGCAGGCAGTAGATACCGAGTTCGAGCATGAGAGTTGTCCAGCTGGGCAGATTAATGCCCAGGGCGAAGCAAGATGCTGGCCAGCCGCCATTCGTCGCAACCTCTGCTGATGTCTTGTTGCAACCAGGTGCAACCCGATAAAGTGCGCCTTTGCTCTTTGTCGGTGAAGAGAATGCTCAACGCCCGTCTGCTGTGTCTGGACAACCAGGCCCATGAACATGCCCACGACTATCACCAGTTGGTGATGTCGCTGTCGGGGCGCGCGGAATTCGAGGTCAATGGCCGTGGCGGCGAGGTTTGCCGCATGCGCGCCTGTCTGGTACCGGGCGATGCCGAGCACCAGTTCGCCGGCATGGGCGAGAACCGCATGCTGATTCTCGACCTCGATGAGCAGGACACCCCGGCAGAAGACCTGCTACTGCTGGCCCAGCTGTTCGAAAGCCCGCGCTACCCGGCGCTGGATGCCGATTTCCAGAACCTGCTGAGCTATGCCGGTGCCGAGCTGGCGCGCTATGGCAGCGACCCACACCTGGCCCGCGCCCTTGGCGGCGTGCTGCTGCGTGCCCTGCACCTGCGTCTGTTCGGTAAGCAGGCCGCTGCACCCGCTGGTGCCCTGGATGTCGAGCGGCTCGACCGCTATATCGCCGAACACCTGGCGCGGCGTATCACGGTGATCGAACTGGCCCAGGTGGCCTGTCTTAGCCCGAGCCATTTCCATGCGCAGTTCAAGGACAGCCTCGGCCTGACGCCGCACCAGTACCTGCTGAAAACCCGCCTCGATCGCGCCGCCCGCCTGCTGCGCGAGAGCCCACTGCCGCTGGTGCGGATCGCCGAGGAGTGTGGCTTCTCCAGCCAGAGCGCGCTGACCACGGCCATGCGCCGCTACCTGGGGCTAACGCCCAAGCGCCTGCGCAATCAGTAGGAGCGAGCTCTGCTCGCGAACATTGCCACTGCCGTCTCGTTGGTTTTGAAACGGCGCCGCCATTCGCGAGCAGAGCTCGCTCCTGCATATCCGATTCTTAATCGCCGATGGCCACCGGGCGCGTCGGATCAGTGATCCACTCACTCCAGGAGCCGGCATACAGCGGCGCCAGCGGGTAGCCGGCCAGGCTCATGGCGAACAGGTTATGGCAGGCCGTCACCCCCGAACCGCAGTAGGCCACCAACGATTCCACAGGCTTGTCGCCGAGCAGGGCGGCGAAGCGCTGCTGCAGCTGTGCTGCCGGCAGGAAGCGCCCGTCGCTGCCGAGGTTGTCGGTGAATACCGCGCACTGCGCACCGGGGATATGCCCGGCGACCGGGTCCAGCGGCTCCACCTCACCACGAAAACGTGGCAGGGCGCGGGCGTCGAGCAGGGTCAGCTCGCTGTTACCGAGACGCTGCTGCAGTTGTGGGGCATCCAGCAGCAGGCGGTTGTCCGGCTGGCCGCTGAAGTTGCCGCGCGGCAGGCTTGGCACGTTGCTGTCGAGGGGCAGGCCGGCGTCTTTCCAGGCTTTCAGTCCGCCATCCAGTAGGTACACCCCTTCGCGCTTGCCCAGCCAGGCCAGCAGCCACCAGGCGCGTGCGGCGAAGGCACCCGGGCCATCGTCGTACAGCACCACGTCACTGTCCTGGCTGATGCCCCAGGCGCGCAGCTGGTCTTGCAGTTGCTGGGCATCCGGTAGCGGGTGGCGGCCGGTCACGCCCTTGAGTATCGGGCCGGACAGATCGCGCTCCAGGTCGGCGAACTGCGCACCGGGGATATGCCCTTCGCCGTAGCTGCGTGCGCCGTAACTGGGATCGTCGAGGGCGAAGCGACAGTCGAGGATCACCAGCCCTGGCGTGTTCAGTCGGTCATGAAGAGCGGCGGCGGTGAGCAGTTGCGCGAGCGGCATGGGAACTCCTGTGTCGAAAGATTGCCGATGAGCATCATAGAAACAGCTGCGCCCGCTGTCGCGCGGCATGATCAGAAGTGCTCCCCCGTGCCAGCGGTGGCGAGTGCCATGCGAGGACGTTTGCCATGCTCAATCTGCCCCCTGTCATTGAAAGCGCCAACTTGGCGCGACGCATCGGTGTGCTGGTCGGCTCCACCCTGCTGACCCTGTATTTCTGCAGCCTGGTGCTGTTGCGCGCCGCCTGCGGGCGCCTGCGCCGTGCCGATGTCGATCGCTATACGCGGCGCTGGTCCGGCCTGCTGCTGCGTCTGGTGCGTATGCGCCTGAGCCAGCACGGCGCGCTACCGGACTTCAACGACGGCCGGCGCTACATCCTGCTCAGCAGCCATGCCAGCCAGTACGACATTCCCGCCAGTTTCGTCGCCTTGCCGGGCTCGATCCGCATGCTGGCGAAGAAGGAGTTGTTTGGCATTCCGCTGTTCGGCGCGGCGATTCGCGCGGCCGAGTTCCCCTCGGTGGACCGGCACAACCCGCAGCAGGCGCGCCAGGATCTGCAGGTGGCCAAGGCCATGATGGAAAGCGGCATCGTCCTCTGGGCCGCCCCGGAGGGTACGCGCTCCAAAGATGGCCAGTTGCTGCCATTCAAGAAAGGCTGTTTCCACCTGGCTCTGGATACCAATGCGCTGATCGTGCCGATGGTCTTTCGCGGTATCCACGAGGTGCTGCCAGCGCGCAGCTGGCGTTTCAACCTGGGTTTGCCGGTGGAACTGCATGTTGGCGAACCGATTGATGCCAGCCGCTACACTCCCGAGCAACTGCCCGAGCTGATGGCCGAAGTGCGCGCGTGCATGCAGGGCTTGCTGGGTGAGCAGGGCAGCAGGCTGCCGGTCAGGCAGCCCTTGCGGCCGCAAGCGGCCTGAGGCATCCGCCATGAAAAAGCCCGCCGATTGGCGGGCTTTTTCATTACACGGGGCAGACTAGCGGTACTGCAGTTTGCCGATGCGGTCGTTGTCCAGGCTACCGAAGTAGAGGAAGTCGCCCACTGGCTTGACCGAGGTGACCATGCGCAGGTGCGTGCCACTGGTGTCGTGCAGGCTTTGCACGATCTCACCTTTCTCGTTGAGCGAGATGGCCAGGCCGTAATCCTTCGGCTTGGGCCACATCGAGCGCGGCAACTTGGCCAGCTGGGCCTTGAGCCAGGGCTGGTTCTGCAGGAAGTCGGCGTCGGCCTTGCGCGGCGTGGGCAGGGCTACCCAGAAGGTGCCGGCGCGATCGCCCTGCAGGTTGTCCGGCATGCCTGGCAGGTTGTCGATGAACACATCGTGGCTGCCGGCCTTTTCGCCTTTCAGCCAGTAGCGGGTGATGCGGTAGCGGTAGGTTTCGTTGACCAGCACGAAGTCCTCGTTCTGCGACAGCGCCACGCCGTTGGCGAAGTACAGGTCCTTGAGCAGGGTCTCGCTCTTGCCGGTGGCCGGGTCGTAGCGCAGCAGGCGGCCGTAGGGGCGGCCTTCGAGCAGGTCGAGCAGGTAATCCGGCTGTTGGAACTTGCTCGAGGCGTCGCTGAAATAGATGCGCCCGTCGCTGGCAATGTCGACATCGTCGGTGAAGGCGAACGGCACGCCGTCAGCCTCGGTACTGAGCACTTCGAGCTGCCCGGCCGGGCTGATGCGCAGCAGGCCCTTGTAAGCGTCGGCGACGATCAGGTTGCCCTGGGCATCGAAGTCCATGCCCAGCGGCCGGCCGCCGGTGGCGGTGAGTACGTCGAGGCTGCCGTCCTCGGCAATGCGCACGATGCGCCCGTCATGCAGGCCGGCATAGACGCGGCCCTGGGCATCCACGGCGGTGTCTTCCGGGCCGTGGATCTCGCCCTTGGCCAGCAGCTCGGCCTTCATCAGGGTGTCGTTGGGCTCCAGTGCACCGGTCATCAGCGGTGCTACCGGCGGTTGCCAGGCCAGCGGGTCGATGGTGTTCGGGGTTAGCGCAAGGTAGCCCGCCGCGCCAGCGATCAGTAGGGCCAGCAGGCCGAGGAGTTTTTTCATCGTTATTCTTCCCTGTACTGAGGTGGGGCGGCAGTGTAACCCGAGTAACGAGTCGCTGCGGGGTACTGGAATATCTGGGTATAAGCCAGACGTTCTGCGGCGGCAAATGCCCGGCCCAGGCGCCAGGCATATATACTGCGCGGCATTGCCCAAGGAGTGCCGCGTGGCTATCGATATTCAGTGGATCCTCGACGACGCCAGCCTGGCCCGTCACTGCGCCGACTGGCGGCGTTTGCCGTTCGTTGCCCTCGACACCGAGTTCATGCGGGTCGACACCTTCTACCCAATTGCAGGCCTGTTGCAGGTGGGCGATGGCCAGCACGCCTTCCTTGTCGACCCGCTGTGCATCAGCGACTGGTCGCCCTTTGCCGAATTGCTGGAAGATCAGGCCGTGGTCAAGGTGCTGCATGCCTGCAGCGAAGACCTGGAAGTGTTCCTGCGCCTGACCGGTAGCCTGCCGAGCCCCTTGTTCGACACCCAACTAGCCGCCGGCTACCTCAACCTGGGCTTCTCCATGGGTTATTCGCGCCTGGTGCAGGAGGTGCTTGCCATCGAGCTGCCCAAGGGCGAGACCCGTTCCGACTGGCTGCAGCGTCCACTGTCGCCGACCCAGATCAGCTATGCCGCCGAGGATGCCCAGCACCTGGCCGAGCTGTACCTGGTGCTGCAGCCCAAGCTGTCCGCCGACAAGCAGGCCTGGGTGCTTGAAGACGGTGCCGAGCTGGTCAGCAATCTGCGCCGTGAAGTCGACCCGGACCAGCTCTACCGCGAAGCCAAGCTGGCCTGGAAGCTGTCGCGCCAACAACTGGCGGTAATGCGCGCCCTCTGCGCCTGGCGCGAACGCCAGGCACGGGCGCGCAACCAGCCGCGCAACCGCATTATCCGCGAGCATTCGCTGTGGCCACTGGCCAAGACTCAGCCGGACAACCTGGTGGCCCTGGCGCGCATCGAAGAGATGCACCCAAAGACTGTGCGCCAGGATGGCGAGACCCTGTTGCAGCTGATCCGCGAAGCCGGCGCACTGCCGCCCGAGCAGTGGCCTGAAGCCCTGCCACAGCCGCTGCCGCTGGAGTCCACCGCGCTGCTGAAGAAACTGCGCGTGGTTGGCCAGCGTGAGGCCGAGCGTCTGCAGATCGCCCCGGAGCTGATGCTGCGCAAGAAATCCCTCGAAGCCCTGCTGAAAAGCGGTTACCCGAATGGCCCTTACCAGCTGCCGGACAACCTGCGTGGCTGGCGCCGTGAACTGATGGGCGAGGCTCTATTAGCCGCCCTGGAAGCCTGAAATGAAGAAAATCTGTTCGATCTACCGCAGCCCACGCAAGAACGAGATGTACCTCTACGTGCTCAAAGCCGATGAGCTGAAGCGCGTGCCGGAAGCCCTGCTGGCGGCCTTCGGCCCGCCACAGTTGGCCTTCAGCTTGATCCTCACGCCGGAGAAACCGCTGGCCCGTGAAGATATCCACAAGGTGCTGGAAAACCTCGAAACCCAGGGCTATCACCTGCAGATGCCGCCGCCGGAAGACGATTACATCGAGCACCTGCCGGAAGAGCTGCTGCGCCGCAACGATCCGGTCTGATGCGCGTTCTGCTCGCCGAACAGGCCCAGGCGCAGTATGCCGAGCTGCTCACGGCCGCCGCGCCGCAGCTGCAACTGGTGTGTGGCGATGAACAGGAGCTGGCCCGCCAGGCCGCCAGTTGCCCAGTCTGGCTCGGTCAGCCCGATCTGCTGGCGCCCCTGCTGCGTCAGGGCCAGCGGCCGCAATGGTTGCAGTCGACCTGGGCCGGCATCACGCCGCTGCTGTCACCCGACCTACCGCGCGATTATCAGCTGAGCCGGGCTGTCGGCATCTTTGGCCAGGTCATGGCCGAATACGTGCTGACCTATCTGCTGGCCCATCGCGGCCGTCTGCTGCCACGCCTGGCCAGTCAGGTGGAGCAGCGCTGGGACAATCTTCCGCCATCCAGTTTGCGCGGTATGCGCGTGCTGATCGTCGGTGCCGGTGATATTGGCTGCGAGGTAGCACGCTTCCTCGCGCCGTTCGGTGTCGAGCTGCGTGGCATTGCGCGTACGCCACGAGCCATCGAGCCGTTCACCGAGATACGCGGCATGCACGGCCTGGCAGAGCTGGCCGGCTGGGCCGAGGTAGTGATCAATCTGCTGCCAGACACCCCTGCGACTCGCGATATCTATGACGCCGCCCTGTTTGCGCGGATGGCGCCGCAGGCCCTGTTCATCAATGCCGGGCGCGGCGTGGCGGTGGTTGATGAGGATCTGCTGGCTGCCCTCAACGCGGGCTTGCTGGCGGGGGCAGTGATTGATGTGTGCCGCCAGGAGCCTTTGCCTTCGGGCCATCCGTTCTGGAACGCGCCGCGCCTGCTGCTCACTGGACACAGCTCGGCGCCGACCGAGCCGGCTGCCATGGTCGACCTGTTCCTCGACAACCTGCGGCGTTGGCAGGCCGGGCAGGGGTTACGCGGCCTGGTAGATTTTGCCCGCGGCTATTAGTTTTAGAGCCTGTTCACGATCTCTTGCCCGTCGGCCATACCGCGTTAAAAACAGGCTCGGAATGCTCATTTACAGCTCGTAAACTCCGCTTCCTCGCCTGTTTTGACCAGCCGTTGGCTGTTACTGGCGTTGCGCCTTGTCTGGCTCTAGTCCAAAAGATCGTGAACAGGCTCTTAGAAACTGAAACGCTGCAGCATGCCCTGCAGGCGCCCGGACATGGCTTGCAGGCCCTGGATGGCCTGGACGATGCCGCCCTGGGCCGCCGAGTTCTCCTCGACGATCTGCGCCACCCGCTCCACGTTCATCGCCACCTGTTCACTGGCGGCGCGCTGCTCCTGCAGGGACATGGAGATGACGTTGACCGCCTGCAGCGACTCGCTCAGCGCCGTGCGGATGTCCTGCATCGCCGTGCCGGCCTGTTCCACCAGCTGCGTGCCACTGCTGAGGCGCTCGCGGCCGGCGCTCATGCTGCTCTTGGCCTTGTGCATGCCGTTCTGGATCGAGTCGACCAGGCCGACGATCTCCGTGGTCGACTGCGCCGTACGGCTGGCCAGGCCACGGACTTCATCGGCCACCACGGCAAAGCCACGACCCTGCTCGCCGGCACGCGCGGCCTCGATGGCGGCATTCAGGGCGAGCAGATTGGTCTGCTCGGCGATGCCCTTGATCACGTCGACGATGGCGCTGATATTGGCCGACTGGTCGGCCAGGTGTTCGATATCCGCGGCGCTCTGCGTCACCAGTTCGGCGATGCCGCGCATTTCCGCGATGGCCGCTGCAGTCACCCGCAGGCCATCGTCACTCAAGCTGCCGGCTTTCTGCGCCATGTCGCGGGTCTGCTGGGCGTTCTCGGCAATCTGGCTGATGCTTACCGCCATCTCTTCCATGGTGGCGGCGATGGCCGAGGCGGTATCACTCTGGATATTGGCGCTGTTGAGTACCTGCTCAGAGGAGGCGGCCAGTTGCAGGGAGGCGCACTCGATCTGCTCGGAAGCCTCGCCGATATTGCCGATCATGTCGCGCAGGCCGTGGTGCATGCTCTGCACCGATTTCATCACCCCGGTACTGGCTTGTTCCAGGCCTGCCTGGGTGGCCAGTTGGCCCTGGGCGATGCGCGCACTGATGGCTTCCAGTTCGCCGGGCTCGGCGCCCAGCTGGCGTTTCAGCAGGCGGGCAAAGTACAGCGCCTGGGCGGCACCGAAAAGTAGCGCGAGCAACAGTACGCCACTGCTCAGTTGCAGGTCGTTGCTATAGGTGTTCTGGCCCAGCTCGAACTGGCGCTTGGCCTCCAGCAATTGCACCTCGATCAGTTCGGAGAATTTCGCCGAGAGCGGGTCGATCAGCGGATAGAGGCGGCTGTCGGCGAATTGCCCTACAGCCACGAGATCGTTTTGCTGCAGCATGCGCTGCAGTTCGCCTAACGGCTGGTCGGCGTTGGTCATCAGCGGTTTGATCTCGTCGATCAGGCGCGTCTCTTCGGCGATCAGCTGGGTTGCCAGATAGGCCTGCCAGGTCTGTTCGATGCGTTGTTCGGCCTGCTCGATCAACTCTTGTGCCGCTGCTGGAGTGAGGGTGCCGCTGCGTGCCTTGTGGGTGGCGTCGACGATGTTCACCGCATACAGATCGGCGATCAGCTTGAGGTCGCGCAGTGGCACCACGCGATCGAGGTAGACGGTTTCCAGGCCGCGTACGGTGGTTTTCAGACCCTGCATTCCAAGAAGGCCGACCAGCAGCAGGCCCGATAGCAGGGCAGCGACCAGCAGTAACAGATGGGTTCTGATCTTCCAGCTTTTCATGGTTATCTTCCTTGACGAAAGGCGGTCTTCGCAAAGACGTGGCGATAGGCCAGCGCTGCGTTCAGCCTAGACCAGATCTGCCTGATTTCAGTAAAAAGCTGTAATTCTGGTCAGTAAAATTACCGAATGAAAAAGCGCGTCTGAGTTACCTGGCCGCTTCGCCAACCATCAGTCGCCCGCGCTTGGCCCGCCCTCGCACACGGGCTAGACTGCCGGCCTTTTCACCCTTGTAGTCTGTCATGGCCGCCAAAGTCGAACCCTTCTGGAAACGCAAGACTCTCGCCCAGCTCGACCAGGACGAGTGGGAGTCGCTGTGCGACGGCTGCGGCCTGTGCTGCCTGCAGAAACTCGAAGACGAGGATGACGGCAGCGTTTACTACACGCGTATCGCCTGCAAACTGCTAGATATGCAGACCTGCCGCTGCACCGACTACGCCAACCGGCGTGCCCAGGTGCCAGACTGCATCCAGCTCACCCCGGCGCAGGCCGATCAGTTCCAGTGGCTGCCGCCGACCTGCGCCTATCGCCTAGTCAGTGAAGGCAAGGACCTGCCGCTCTGGCACCATCTGGTCTGCGGCGACCGCGATGCGGTACACCACGAACGCATTTCCCAGTCCGGACGCATGCTCAGCGAAAACAGCGTGGCCGAGGATGACTGGGAAGATCATCTGATTTTCCGCGCCGGTTGAGCCTTTCGCGCTGGCGATAGGTCTATACCTGCTCACGCATGGAGCTTGCACAATGCCCGCCCGTCTCAAACTGCTGTCTGCCGCCCTACTGCTGAGCCTGAGCGCACCGCTCTGGGCGGCGAAGAAAATCGACCTTGATTATCACGTGCGTTTTCTCCCGGAAAGCGACCAGGCCGAAGTCAGCCTGACTCTGGAACAGGCCGATCTGGTGCGCAGCCTGACTTTCGATCTGGGCGGCAAGGACTACTACAGCGACTTCCAGGCCGATGGCAACTGGCAGCTGGACGGCACCGAGAAAGGTGTCTGGCAGCCGGGCAAGGGGCAGAGCAAGCTCAGCTACAAGGTGCGCATCAGCCACCCGCGCAAATCCGGCAGTTTCGATGCACGGATGACCCCGGACTGGGCGCTGCTGCGTGGCGATGATCTGGTGCCCAGTGCGCACCTGATCAAGGACGACAGCATCGAGTTGGTCGCGCGCCTGCAGTTCGAGCTGCCGAAAGGTTGGAAGGGGGTGGAGACCGGCTGGCCGCGCATCGGCGAGAACCGCTTCCGCATCGACAACCCGACCCGCAAGCTGGATCGCCCGACCGGCTGGATCCTCGCTGGCAAGATCGGCAGCCGCCGTGCCCAGCTCGGCGATACCGACGTGACCGTGGCCGCGCCGGTGGGCGAAGGGCTGCGCCGGATGGACATCATCACCCTGCTGACCTTCATCTGGCCGGAGGCCCAGGCGGTGTTCCCGCGTGATCCGGCCAAGTTGCTCATCGTCGGCGCCGGTGATCCAATGTGGCGCGGCGGCCTGTCGGCGCCCAATTCGCTGTTCATGCACAGCGACCGCCCACTGGTCAGCGAGAACGGCACCAGTTCCCTGGTGCACGAGTTGGTCCACGTGTTCAGCCGCATCCGTGACACCGACAAGAGCGACTGGATCAGTGAAGGTATCGCCGAGTATTACGCCATCGAACTGATGCGTCGTGCCGGGGGCATGAGCGAGGACCGCTACCAGGCCATCCGCAAGAAGCTGATTGGCTGGAGCAAGCCGGTCAAGACCCTGCGCACCGAGGAGTCCAGCGGGCCGATCACCGCCCGTGCGGTGTTGCTGCTGCAGGAGCTGGATCGGGAACTGCGCAAGAACACCAACAACCAGCGCTCGCTGGACGACGTCACCCGCGGCCTGATGCGCCTGGACAGGGCCAGCACCAAGGACCTGATCGAGATCAGCGAGAACGTCATGGGTCGCGCCTCGGATGTACTGGATAGCCCGTTGTTGCGCTGAACCAGGACTGCTCCTGTGAGCGGTGTCAGCCGCTCCTGCGAAAAACGCGTGCTTTAGAACAACGGCCCCGAGCGGGTGTTGTTGCCTTTGGCCAGGCGATCATAGAGCACCACGTTGACCGTGGCCGCCAGGTTCATGCAGCCATTGGTGGGGATGTACACCACTTCATCGCCACACCAGTCGCGGATTTCCTTGTCCAGCGAGCCGTCTTCCGGGCCGAAGATGTAGAGCGCGCGATCCGGGTGGGTGTAGTCGGGCAGGGCGCGGGCGCCTTCCACCAGTTCCACCGCTACCGGGGTGCAGCCCAGCGGCACGATGCGGCGCAGGTCGTCGATGTTGATCAGCGGAATGTCCTGGTGGACCTTCTTGGTGTCGGTGACGAAATCCTTGGCGCGGTCGTAGCGGGTACCGGTGTAGAACACCGAGCTGACGCCATAGCAGCCGGCGGCGCGCATGATCGAGCCGACGTTCTCCGGTGACTTGGGGTTGAACAGGCCGATGCAGCTGTAACGTTTGTTGGCCACGATGATGCTCGCGCAAAAAAGACGCGATTATACGGCTGCCCTCGGCGCCGTGCCTGCCACTAGTCCTTTTTCAGCAGGCTGGCCAGGTCACCGAAGGCCTTGTAGGTGGTCTTCGCCGCCTGCGGGCTGGCGGTGGAGCCTTCGGCGAAGTACTGCTGGTCGGTGTAGCGCGAGTGCTCGTTGTCATGACAGAACAGGCACAGCAGCTCCCAGTTGGAGCCATCCTGCGGGTTGTTGTCATGGTTGTGGTCGCGGTGGTGCACGGTCAGCTCGCTCAGGCGCTTGCCGCTGAACTCGCGGGCACAACGGCCGCACACGTGCGGGTACATCTTCAGGGCTTTCTGCCGGTAGTCTGCTTCGGCCTTGGCCGACAAGGTGTAGCTGGGTTTGCTGCTCATGACAGGACCTGTGGTCGGGTGGCGAACGCGGGCGTTCCGATGCAGTCAGAATAAAGCCAAAGTCCGCGAAGCTGGAGTCCTGCATGCGTCTTTTTATTGTGTTCGCCCTGTCTGCCGGGCTGCTGCAGATCGCTCCGCTCTCGGCTGCGGACTTGCTGCGCCGTCCGACGTCCGGTTCACCCGGCACGGCCACGCCGCAACCCTACAGCCAGCCGCAGATTCGTCCGCTGGGCAGTAGCAACCGCAATCCGCCGCTGCTGAACAGTCCGGCGCAACCGAGGCCGCTGACCCCGCCGCAACCCTTGCCCAAGGATCGGCCCTTGCCGCAGCTGGAGCAGCAGCGTAAGGCCAATCCGCAGCATCCGGCGGAGCAGCTGGATTAGCCTGCCTGAGCCTTGGTTAACGGATGTAGGGCCAGCAGCGGCAAGGCAATCGACAGTGCCGCCAGGGTGTTCAGATAAGTGTGGGCCAGGATGCCGTAGTAGGCAGAAATTACGCTATCCAGCACGCACCAGAGCAGCAGGGCGGCGAACAGTGCGGGCTTGATCAGTGCGTGGCCGTGCTGGCGGTAGAGGTGTACCAGCAGGCTGAACAGCAGGCCCCAGCTTGCGACCGTGGGGCCGAACAGGCGCACCATGGTGGTCAGCAGGCTGTGGTATTCCGCCGTCGGCGCCTGGCTGGCGCCCACGCTGGCATACAGGTACTGGAAGTAGGGCGCGGCGATGGGCAGCTGCGCGGTGAAGGCCAGGATGACGCCGAGCAGCACATGGCCGAGGCCAACCGCGAGCAGCCAGCGATAGAGCAGATTTTGCATGGGCGATCCCTCGCGATCCGTTTTTACTGGTTCTCAGACCAGCCCCAGCACTTTCAACAGGAAGGCATATTCCAGCGCCACATCTTTCAGCCCCTGGTAACGCCCGCTCATGCCGCCGTGGCCAGCGCCGAGGTCGGTTTTCAAGAGCAGTAGGTGGTTGTCGGTACGGGTGGCGCGTAGCTTGGCCACCCACTTGGCAGCTTCCCAGTACTGCACGCGGCTGTCGTTGTAGCCGGCCACGGCGAGCAGCGCCGGGTAGGCCTGGGCGCATACGTTCTCATAGGGCGCGTAGCTCTTGATGCGTTTGAATACCTCGGGCTGGTGCGGATCGCCCCATTCGTCGTACTCGGTGACGGTCAGCGGCAGATCGGGGTTCTGCATGGTGTTGAGCACGTCGACGAAGGGCACTTCGGCGATGGCTGCAGCGAACAGGTCGGGGCGCTGGTTGAGCACTGCACCGATCAGCAGGCCGCCGGCGCTGCCGCCGCTGATGGCCAGCTGCGCGGGCGAGGTCAGACCCGCGTCGATCAGGTGTTCGGCACAGGCGATGAAATCGCTAAAGGTATTTTCCTTGTGCTCCAGCTTGCCGGCGCGGTACCAGGCCTCGCCCAGCTCGCCGCCGCCGCGCACATGGGCGATGGCGAAGACGAAGCCGCGCTCCAGCAGGGACAGGCGCGCGTGGGAGAACCAGGGGTCGAGGCATTCGCCGTAGGCACCATAACCATACAGATAGAGCGGCGCGGAGGTGCCAGCGGCGAGCACCTCGCGGCGTGCCACCAGGCTGATCGGCACCTGCGTGCCATCGGCAGCGCTGGCCCACAGGCGGCGGCTCTCGTAGGCGTCGGCGTCGAACGGGCCTTCCACCGGGGTCTGCTTGAGGACTTTCTGTTCGGCGCTGCGCAGGTCCAGCTGGCGGATCTGTGCCGGGCGGTTGAGTGCCTCGTAGCGCAGACGGATCACCGGGCTGGTGAATTCCAGGCTGTCCTGCACGTGTAGGCTGTAGGCGGCGTCCGGTAATTGCACCGGGTAGGGCGCGGCGCCTTGCGGATGCACTTCGATGATCGGTAGGCCGCCCTGGCGCAGGCTGAGGATAAAGGCGCCGGCATTCAAGCTGACGCCTTCGAGCATGCGTTGCGGGTCGTGGCCGATCAGTTCCTGCCACTGCGCGCGGCTCGGCTGCTGTTCATCGGCATGGAACAGGGCGAAGTTGATGCCGCTCTGGTTGCTGCGGATCAGCCAGGCCCAGGTGCCGTTCAGCTGGCCGTGATCCACATAGTATTCGTGGCCTTCCTCGCGTGGCGCCAGGCAGGCGAACGCGTCCTGCGGCGTCTCTGCATCCAGCACCCAGCTCTCGCTGGTGGTCTTGCTGCCCAGCAGCAGCACCAGTTGGCGCTCGGAGCTGGAGCGGTAGCAGCTGAGGAAGAAGCGCCCGTCGCTTTCTTCGAACACCAGCTGCGCCGCGTCTTCACCCAGGCGATAGCGGTGCAGCTGGTGCGGGCGGTGGGTATTGTCGAGGGTGGTGAAGAACAGGGTCTGGCTGTCGTTGGCCCAGGTCAGGCTGCCGTCGCAGTCGTCAAAGGGCAGGGCGGTAATGGTACCTGTGCGCAGGTCCTTGACGAACAGCTGGTAGATCTCGTCGCCCGCGGTATCCAGGCTGTAGCCGAGCAGGTTGTGGTCCGGGCTGGTGGTGAAGGCACCCAGCGACAGGTAGCCGTCGCCGGCCAGTGCGTTGGGGTCGAGCAGCAGCTGTTCGGCGCTTTCGTCCACCGCCAGGCTGCCGTCGGCCGGCAACGGGCAGCGGTAGTGGCGCGGGTATTCGTCGCCGGCAGTGGTGCGCTGGTAGTACAGCCAGGGGCCCCAGGGCGTCGGCAACGATAGGTCGGTCTCGCGGATGCGGCCCTTGATCTCCTCGAACAGCGCTTCGCGCAGCGGCGCCTGCTCGGCCAGCTCGGCTTCCAGGTAGGCGTTCTCCGCCTTGAGGTAGTCGAGCACCTCGGCGGCATCGCGCTGCTCAAGCCAGTGGTAGGGGTCGGCAGCGGCGGCGCGACGAGCAATCGGGGCGTTGGGCATGGGGTTTCCAGAGTGGCTGAGTGGCGCCGGCGACGGCAGGGGCGCCGGGGCGCGGAAAAGCCGTTATCATAATCGCCCCTTTGCCGGCCAAGCCATCAACCCGCATGACTGAACAAGACTATCTGCTTGCCTGGGCCATTTACGCCATTTCTGCACTTGGCTGCCTGCTGGTTTGGTTCCAGCTGACCGGCTGGATCTGGCGCTGGCTGCGCGAGCCGCTGCGCCTGCTGGTGGCCGTGCTGCTGCTGACCCCGACCCCGGTCGATCCGGCCCGGGATCTGTTCGCCCCGGCCATCGCCATTACCGCCATGGACCTGCTGCTCAAAGTGGGTAACAACGCCTGGCGTGCGGTCGCTGACCTGGCCATGTATGGGCTGATCGCTTTTGCTGTGTGGCTGGCCTTCGCCGGCCTGCGCTGGCCGATCGAACGCTGGTGGCAAGCGCGGCGTGCGCCGGCAACTACCCTGGCGGCGGAAGACGAACCGACCCTGCGTGAAATGATGGCCCGCGACGACAGCTTCGCGGCCGACACCCGCATGGATGCCAACGGCGACCGCCGCCTGCGCATCGAGCCGCGTCTTTAACACCGGCTCTTGCGCGGACTGCGCCAGGCAGAGACAAGGAGTGCCGATGAACTGCGTGTTCTGCGCCA
Source organism: Aquipseudomonas guryensis (assembly GCF_014164785.1). Taxonomy (GTDB): domain Bacteria; phylum Pseudomonadota; class Gammaproteobacteria; order Pseudomonadales; family Pseudomonadaceae; genus Aquipseudomonas; species Aquipseudomonas guryensis. Next base: position 286,467 of record NZ_JACJFN010000002.1, read on the forward strand.
TCGCTGACGGCCAGTTGCCGGCCCACATCGTCCATGAGGACGAACACTTCCTGGTGTTGCTGGATATCTTCCCGTTGCGCCCGGCCCATCTGCTGATCGTCGCCAAGGGCCACGCACCGCTCCTCGCCGACCTGCCGCCGGTTGCCCGCGAGGCCCTGTTGGCCTTGGCCGACCGGGTAGGCCAAGCGCTCTACCGCAGCGATCCCGGCGTGCTGGGGATCAACTTCCTGATCAACGACGGCCCGGTAGCCAATCAGCACGTACCGCACCTGCATCTGCACCTGATTCCGCGCCGCACCGGCGACTTGGCGGCGCTATGCTGGCGCATCCTTACCCGCTTCCTGCCGCTGGGCCGCAAGCGCATCGAGGCGCGTCTGCAGCGCGAGGCACAGCTGCTGCGCAGCGCCCTGCAATGAGAGCTAGCAAGCATGTGTGAATTGCTCGGCATGAGTGCCAACGTCCCCACCGATATCGTGTTCAGCTTTACCGGGCTGATGCAGCGTGGTGGCGGCACTGGCCCGCACCGCGACGGCTGGGGCATCGCTTTCTACGAGGGGCGTGGCCTGCGCCTGTTCCAGGACCCGGCCGCCAGCGTCGAGTCGGAAGTCGCGCGCCTGGTGCAGCGCTACCCGATCAAGAGCGAAACGGTGATCGGCCATATTCGCCAGGCCAACGTCGGCCAGGTCTCGTTGGCCAACACCCATCCCTTCGTGCGCGAGCTGTGGGGGCGCAACTGGTGTTTCGCGCATAACGGCCAACTGGCCGATTTCGCCCCCTCGACCAGCTTCTACCGGCCTGTGGGCGATACCGACAGCGAAGCGGCCTTCTGCGACCTGCTCAACCGCGTGCGCGCCGCATTTCCCGAACCGGTACCGGTCGAAGCCTTGCTGCCGGTGCTGATCCAGGCGGCCCAGCATTACCGCCGCCACGGTGTGTTCAACTGCCTGTTGAGCAATGGCGACTGGCTGTTTGCCTTCTGCTCGACCAAGCTGGCGCAGATAACCCGCCGTGCGCCGTTCGGCCCGGCGCGACTGAAGGATGCCGAAGTACTGGTGGATTTCCAGGCGGAAACCACGCCCAACGATGTGGTGACGGTGATTGCCACCGAGCCGCTGACTGATAACGAGCGCTGGAATCTGTTCCAGCCAGGCGAATGGAGCCTGTGGCGCCGCGGCGAGCGCCTGGCCCACGGGCAGATGGGGGAGTAGGGCAATGTTTCGAGGTTATCTGCGTCTGGTGCTGTTCGGTCTGGGTCTGCTGATCGGGGTGCAGGTGCCGGGGTTTATCGACGATTACGGCAAGCGCGTTGCCGCGCACCGAGCCGAATCCGAGGAAAGCCTGACTGGTTTCCGCGAGACTGCCGCGCGCTTCTTCAATGGCGATCTCAACGCCCTGGTCAGCCACTATCGAGCCAGCAGCGATGAGGTGATGCGCAGCGACGCACAAAGTGTCGAGCATCTGGTGCGCCGCGCCGAACTGCTGGAAAGCGAGTGGCTGGCCATGCAGGGTCCCTGGTATGCCCAGGCCTTACATTTGGTCAGTGCGGCGGACCGCGAGCTGCTCGACGAAACCATCGCAGCCTACAGCTATCAGGTCCTGCTGGCGCCGCAGGCGATTGCCTGGGCTCTGGCGTGCGGGCTGCTGCTGGCCTGGCTGGTGGAGCTGCTCGTGCTGGGCGCCGGCTGGACCCTCGGTGTTGGGCGCAAGCATAAGGTTATCGCCCACGAGCAGCGGCACTGGCGCTGAGCAACAGCTCTCGCGAGTTTGTTGCAAAATATTGCACTGGCTCGCCGAAATGCCTGAAGGTGCGTGCTAGGGTGGCGCCTCACCGTCAACCGTCGTAATGGAGTTTTTATGTCGATCAAGGAATTGATCATGGCCACCCTGCTGGTCGCCTGTGTACCCACTGCCCAGGCTGTTGTCGTGGCTCCCGATGCTCCGGCTTCTGCTGCCATTTCCGAGGCCGCCGCGCCGGAAGAGGAGAGCGCTGCGGTCACCGAGGAAGAATTCGAAGAGTTTGACGAAGAAGCCTTCATTGCCAGCCTGAACTTCCAGACCGGCAAGGTGGTGCTCGGCGACAACCTGGCCACCCTCAATCTTCCCGATCACCTGGTCTTCCTCAACGGCGAGGACGCCGAGCGCCTGCTGGTCGAGGCCTGGGGCAATCCGCCGGATGCCGGGTTGCCGCTGGGCATGGTATTGCCGGCAGGCATATCACCGTTGGCCGATGAGTCCTGGGCAGTCACCATTGAATATGAGGCTAGCGGTTATGTCTCCGACGAAGATGCCGAAGACATCGATTACAGCGAGATGCTTGAAGACCTCAAGGAAGAAGCCGCTACCGACAACCAGTGGCGTGCCGAAAACGGCTACGAGCCGGTCGAACTGCTCGGTTGGGCCGCGCAGCCGCACTACGATGCGCAAGGCAAGAAGCTGCATTGGGCCAAGGAGCTCAAGTTCGGTGACAGCGACACCAACACCCTCAACTACAACATTCGCGTGCTGGGCCGCAAAGGCGTGCTGGTGCTGAACTTCATCGCCAATATGGATCAGCTGCCCGAGATCCAGAGCAATCTGCCGAGCGTGCTGGCCATGACCGACTTCAACCAGGGGCATCGCTATGCCGAGTTCGACCCGGATCTGGACGAAGTGGCCGCTTATGGCATCGGTGCACTGATCGCCGGCAAGCTGGCGACCAAGGCCGGCCTGTTTGCCACGCTGGCACTGCTGTTGAAGAAGTTCTGGATCGTGCCGCTGCTGCTTATCGGCTGGCTGGGCAAGCGCCTGTTTGGCAAGAAGCAGGCCGAAACGCCGGTGGCTGCTGCCGAGCCAGTAGCCGAACCGCTAGCTGCCGAGGCCGTGCAGCCGCCCGCGAGTACCGTGCTGGATTTGAACAAGGCAGACGAAAAGGCTTGAGCCTGTTGATGTACTAGAGCAACAAGGGCCCCGATGGGGCCCTTGTTGTATCTGCTCGGTTTATCGGGTTGGTAAAGGCCTGCCGTTTGTTGGATGGGCAGGCGGAGGCAGCAGTAATCCGGAACGGCGACAGCAAAGCCGGGTTGATTGACTAGGCTGAGGGAGATCGTTGCGCCCCCCGCTTGTAGGTGTGCGACTCACGGATCGGGTCGTGCTGACGGCGATTACCGTGGCCCGGTTTCTAGACCCGCTTTCTTCCTGTGGAGAAGCGCCATGCGTGTTACCCATCACTGCACCATCCTGCTTGCCGTAATGGTCTTGTCCGGTTGTCCTGACGAGGAAGCTCCGCCCCAGGCACAGACCTCGGCCGTCGCCCCGGTTGCGCCCGCTTCAGGGGTGAGCCCACCTCCAGCCGCCGCGCCCGCGACAGCAGCAGCGACGGCCAATGCCATATTCACACCGGAACAACTCGACCAGATGCTGGCGCCGCTGGCGCTGTATCCGGATGCGCTGCTGGCTCAGGTGTTGATGGCCGCCACCTATCCGGGTGATGTCGCCGACGCGGTGGCCTGGTCCAAGGCTAACCCGGACAGCAGTGGCGATATTGCCGTGCGAGCGGTCGCCGAGCAGCCATGGGACCCCAGTGTGCAATCGCTGGTGGCTTTCCCCGCGGCGCTGGTCACCCTCGGTCAGGATCCGGCCTGGGTGCAGCGGGTGGGCGATGCCTTCCTCGCCGATCCCAACGCCGTGATGGATTCGGTGCAGCGTTTGCGCCGTCAGGCACAGGCTGCCGGCAACCTGGAATCCAACGAGCAGCAGCGCGTCACTGAGCAGCCCGCCGCACCTGCCCCGACACCCGCGCCGAACAGCTCGGGCGAGGTGGTCCAGCAGCCGGCTGCGCCGTCCACCATCATCATCGAGCCGGCCCAGCCGCAGGTCGTCTATGTGCCCAGCTACAACCCGAATGTGGTCTATGGCACCTGGCCCTATCCGTCGCAGCCGGTGTATTACCCGCCACCGCCGGGCTACTACTTTGGCGGTGCGCTGGCTACCGGCCTGGGCTTCGCGGCAGGCGTGGCGATCATCGATTCGCTGTGGGGCGATTGCGACTGGGACAACGACGACATCGATATCGACGTCGATCGCTACAACAACATCAACTCCAACCGGCAGATCAATGCCAACCAGAACAACTGGCAGCACAACGCGGTTAACCGTGACGGCGTGCCCTACCGTGACCCGAGCAGCCGCGAGAAATTCAACCAGCGGCTGCCCGGCAGCGAGCAGCGCGATGCGTTTCGTGGGCGCGATACGGTGCAAACCGCTGACCGTGAGCGCGCCCGCCAGTCCCTGCAGGAGCGTGGCATTGAAACGCCAGCTACCAGCAACCGCGAGGCCCGCGATCGTGCCCAGGCGGCAACTCGCGAGCTTGACCGCGATCCACAGGCCCGTGAGCGGCTGCAGGGTTCGACCCGTGATGTCAGCCGTGATCAGGCCCGCGAGCGCGCTCAGGCCTCGACCCGTGATGCCCAGGCGCGCCAGCAGCGGGCGGCGAGCAATCCGCAGGCACGCCAGCAGGTGCGTCAGCAGCAAGCCAGCACCCCGCGCACGCGCGACAACGCCTTTGCTGGTGCCCGCAACCCCGAACAGGCGCGGGCGCAAGCCAGCCGTGGTCAGGCCAGTCGAGCTACGGCCAGCCGACCTCAGGCGAGCCGTGCGAGTGGCCAGACCGTGCAGCGCGCACCCCGCGCATCCTCCCGCTCTGGCGGCGGCCGTCGGCGCTGAAAGGAGATTGATCATGATTACCGGATTACGTGTTTTTCCGCTGCTGCTGGTGCTGGGGCTGAGCCACGTCGCCCAGGCACAGCAGGCTTATCCCACCGCGGATGCCGCCGCCGCCGCGCTGGTGGCCGCGCTGGGCAGCGACAAGGCCGATGCCGAACGCCTGGCGGCCCTGCTGGGTAGCGATTGGCAAAGCTATATCCCGACCGACGACCTGGAACGTGAGGATGTCGATGCGTTCCTTGGCCTGTACCGTGAGAAGCATGTCATCGAAAGCGCTGCGCCAGAGCGGGCCACCCTGGTGGTTGGCAATACGCCGTGGAGCTTTCCGCTGCCGCTAGTCAAGGCCAAGGACGGCTGGGTCTTCGATGTCCAGGCGGGCGGCGAGGAAGTCCGGGTGCGGCGCATTGGCCGCAACGAGCTGGCTACGGTGCAGGCGGCACTGGCCTATCACGATGCGCAGATGGACTACGCCGAAGTCGACCGCGACGACGACGGGGTGCTCGAGTACGCGCAGCAGTTCGTCAGCAGCGATGGCCTGTACGACGGGCTGTACTGGGTCGAGGAGCCGGGCATCGAGGAAAGCCCGCTTGGCCCGCTGTTTGGCGATGATCTGCCCGATGGCGAGTGGCACGGCTACCACTACCGCATCCTCACTGCCCAGGGCCCATCGGCACCGGGCGGGGCCTATGACTACAAGCTTGGCGACAACATGAGCCGCGGCTTCGCCCTGATCGCCTGGCCGGCGCGTTATGCCGACAGTGGGGTGATGAGCTTCATGATCAGCCACGATGGCCAGGTGTTCGAGAAGGATCTCGGCGCGGACGGCGCCAAGCTGGCGACGGCCATGAGTCTGTTCGATCCGGACAGCAGTTGGCAGGAGGTGGCAGATGATGCCGAGAACGAAACCCTGGCGACGCCCTGAAACGGCATATAGGCGGTAAAACCAAACGGGCCCCTGCGGGCCCGTTGTTTTACTTGGTCAGGAAGCGCATGCCTTCTTCCAGGCCGCGCAACGTCAGCGGGTGCATCTGGTCGTTGATCAGCTCGCGGACGATGTTGGTGGAGGCGGTGTAGCTCCAGGCGTCCTTGGGGTACGGGTTGATCCAGATGAGCTTCTTGTACTTGTCCATGAAGCGCTTGATCCACACGTAGCCAGCTTCCTCGTTCCAGTGCTCGACGCTGCCGCCGGGCTGGGTGATTTCGTAGGGCGCCATGGCTGCATCGCCGACGAAGATCACCTTGTAGTCCGGTCCGTACTTGTGCAGCAGATCGAGGGTGGAGAAGCGCTCGGAGGTGCGGCGCAGGTTGTTCTTCCACACCGACTCGTACACGCAGTTGTGGAAGTAGAAATATTCCAAATGCTTGAACTCGGTCTTGCATGCCGAGAACAGCTCCTCGCAGACCTTGACGTGGGCGTCCATCGAACCGCCGATGTCGAACAGCAACAGCAGCTTGACCGTGTTGCGCCGCTCCGGACGCATCTGGATATTCAGCAGGCCGCCGTCCTTCGCCGTGTGGTCGATGGTGCCGCCAAGGTCGAATTCTTCCGCGGCGCCTTCGCGGGCAAACTTGCGCAGGCGGCGCAGGGCTACCTTGATGTTGCGCGTGCCCAACTCGACCTGATCGTCGAGGTTCTTGTACTCGCGTTGGTCCCACACCTTGGCAGCCTTGCCCTGGCGCTTGCCGGCGTCGCCGACGCGGATGCCTTCCGGGTTGTAGCCGCCGGAGCCGAACGGGCTGGTACCGCCGGTGCCGATCCACTTGTTGCCGCCAGCGTGGCGTTCCTTCTGCTCCTCGAGGCGCTTCTTGAACTCCTCGATCAGCTTGTCCAGGCCACCGAGGGTCTGGATCTGCGCCTTCTCCTCGTCGGTCAGGTGCTTCTCGAATTCCTTGCGCAGCCAGTCTTCCGGGATCATCGCCTCGAGGAAGTCGTCGAGCTTCTCCAGGCCCTTGAAGTAGGCGGCGAAGGCGCGGTCGAACTTGTCGAAGTGGCGCTCGTCCTTGACCATTACCGTGCGGGCGAGAAAGTAGAACTCGTCCATATCGGCGAAGATCACGTGCTGTTTCAGCGCATTGATCAGGTCGAGCAGTTCGCGTACCGACACCGGCACCTTGGCTGCACGCATTTCATTGAACAGGTTGAGCAGCATGGCTGCGTACCTCTAGGCATGTACGGACAATTCCCTCTCCCTTGAGGGAGAGGGCTAGGGAGAGGGTGAACGGGCAACGCCGAGTAGCCGGCGTTCCCTCTCCCCCGGCCCCTCTCTCGCAAGCGGAGAGGGGAGACAAGCAATCAGCGCGAAGCGCGACGGCTCATGAAGGCCAGACGCTCGAGCAGTTGTACATCCTGCTCGTTCTTCACCAGGGCCCCGGCCAGTGGCGGGATGGCCTTGGTCGGATCGCGCTCGCGCAGCACCGCTTCGCCGATGTTGTCGGCCATCAACAGCTTGAGCCAGTCGACCAGTTCGCTGGTGGACGGCTTCTTCTTCAGGCCTGGTACCTTGCGCACGTCGAAGAACACGTCGAGCGCCTCGGCCACCAGCTCGTTGCTGATGTTCGGGTAATGCACGTCGACGATCTTCTGCAGGGTGCTGCGGTCGGGGAAGGCGATGTAGTGGAAGAAGCAGCGGCGCAGGAAGGCGTCCGGCAGTTCCTTTTCGTTGTTCGAGGTGATGATGATGATCGGACGCTGCTTGGCCTTGATCGTCTCATTGGTCTCGTAAACGTAGAACTCCATCTTGTCGAGTTCTTGCAGCAGGTCGTTGGGGAACTCGATGTCGGCCTTGTCGATCTCGTCGATCAGCAGGATGACGCGTTCCTCGGCCTCGAAGGCCTCCCACAGCTTGCCCTTCTTGATGTAGTTGCGCACATCATGGACCTTGTCCGAGTCCAGCTGCGAGTCGCGCAGGCGGCTGACCGCGTCGTACTCGTACAGGCCCTGGTGGGCCTTGGTGGTGGACTTGATGTGCCAGGTGATCAGCTTGGCGCCGAAGGCGTCGGCCAGTTGCTCTGCGAGCATGGTCTTGCCGGTGCCCGGCTCACCCTTGACCAGCAGCGGGCGCTGCAGGGTGATGGCGGCGTTGACCGCCAGCTTGAGGTCGTCGGTGGCGACGTAGGACTGAGTGCCTTCGAACTTCATCGTGTAATCCTCGAACGGTAACGCCCCGGAACTGCTTGTCCGGCGCTGTAGAAACGCAAAAACCGACTATACCGCGCTGCCTGGCAGACTGTGAACGCAGACGCGCCATTCAGTCACTGAATGGCGGGTCACCGGCTCTGTGGCCACGTTTGCATGGCTGGACGCGCTCAAGCTGGCGGCATAGGCTTGGAAATCCTGCTTCCGCCTGCACAAGGACCTTGCCATGAGCCGCATCTACGCCGACAACGCCCAGTCCATTGGCAACACGCCGTTGGTCCAGATCAATCGCCTTGGCCCCAAGGGCGTGACCATTCTGGCGAAAATCGAAGGGCGAAACCCGGGCTATTCGGTCAAATGCCGGATTGGCGCCAGCATGATCTGGGAAGCCGAGTCGCGCGGCGTACTCAAGCCGGGCATGACCATCGTCGAGCCGACTTCCGGCAACACCGGTATCGGCCTGGCCTTCGTCGCTGCCGCCCGTGGCTACAAGCTGCTGTTGACCATGCCGGCTTCCATGAGCCTGGAACGGCGCAAGGTGCTCAAGGCGCTGGGCGCCGAGCTGGTGTTGACCGAGCCGGCCAAGGGTATGAAGGGCGCGATCGAGAAAGCCAATGAAATCGCCAGTTCCGATCCGGCCAAGTACTTCCAGCCAGGGCAGTTCGACAACCCGGCCAACCCGGCGATTCACGAGAAGACCACTGGTCCGGAAATCTGGAACGACACCGACGGCGCCATCGACGTGCTGGTAGCCGGTGTCGGTACCGGCGGCACCATCACCGGCATCTCGCGCTACATCAAGCACAGCCGGCACAAGCCGATTCTTTCGGTGGCGGTCGAGCCGATCGCTTCGCCGGTGATCACCCAGGCCATGGCCGGCGAGGAAATCAAGCCGAGCCCACACAAGATCCAGGGTATCGGCGCCGGTTTTGTGCCGAAAAACCTCGACCTGTCGATTGTCGATCGCGTCGAGCGGGTTAGCGACGAAGAGTCCAAGGCCATGGCCCTGCGCCTGATGCAGGAAGAAGGCATTCTCTGCGGCATTTCCTGCGGTGCGGCGATGGCGGCGGCGGTGCGCCTGGCCGAGCGCGCGGAGATGCAGGGCAAGACCATCGTGGTGATCCTGCCGGACTCCGGCGAGCGCTACCTGTCTAGCATGCTGTTCAGTGATCTGTTCACCGAGCAGGAGCTGCAGCAGTAAGCCGTTTTACTGCATGAAAAAGCCGCCCGAGGGCGGCTTTTTCGTTTCATGTAGCCAGGATAGTGATGGCTCCCACGCTCCTGCGTGGGAGCCCGTCTTGGGACGCTCTGCGTCCCGCAGACGCGTAGCGTCTGTCACTGCGTTCCCACGCGCAGCGTGGGAACGATCACCGGGGACGGCGGCTTGCGAGTCGGCCCCGGATTGCATCCGGGCTACGCCTTGCCAGTACCTTGCCAGTGCTGCTCGGGCGCACCACCAGCCACAGGGCGATGGCGATCAGCACGCTGCCTGGCAGGTAGGCCCAGGTCAGCGGCTCGTCCAGCAGCAGGGCGCCCCACAGCACGCCGAACGGCGGGATCAGGAAGGTGGTGGTGCTGGCCTTGATCGGGCCGATATCGCTGAGCAGGCGGAAGTACAGGACGTAGGCGAAGGCGGTGCAGACCAGGCCCAGCGCCGCCAGCGACAGCCACACCTCGATGCCGCCCCAGCTGGCCGGTGGCTGCAGCACCAGGCTGCCGGCGAACAGCGGCAGAAGAAACAGACTGGCACCGCACAGGCTGGCGAAGGCGGTCAGGCGATTATCCAGACCGCCCTGTTGGCCGATCCATTTGCGCGTGAGAAAGCCGGCGAAACCATAGCAGGTGGTCGCCACCAGGCAGGCGCCGGCGCCGAGCAGCAGTTCCAGGTCGAAAGCGACCGGGCCGGTACGGGTCAGCACCGCCACGCCGAACAGGCCGAGGGCCACGCCAGCCGCCTTGCTCGGGGTCATGGCTTCGCTGAAGAACAGCGCGCCGATCAGCACGCCCATCAGCGGGGTGGTGGCATTGAATATCGCCGAGTAGCCGGCTGGCAGAATCTGCGCGGCCAGGCAGTACATGGCCGAAGGCAAGCCGGCGTTGATCACCCCAAGCACCAGGCAGGTCTTGAACTTGCCGCTAAACACCCAGGCCGGACGCACCAGCAGGAGGAACAACAGCAGGCCAATGGCGCCAAGGGAGGCGCGGAAGAAGGCGGTGGGCATGCTGCCGAGCACCGGGACGGCCACGCGCATGAACAGAAAGCTGGCGCCCCAGATGGCGGCGAGCAGCATGAGGCGGAACAGGTCGGCAGGTTTCATCGGGCGGCACGTTTGGGCAGAGCCGCTCAGGGTACGCCAGCCAACGCTTCATGCAATGCGCAGCTGACTTTCAAATTGGCCATACAGTTGGCCAGGGTGCACCGCGCTCACCAGCAGTCGTGCCTGGCCGCGGTGCACCCTGCAGGCTATCAGAATGCCTTGCTGACGCTGGCCACCGCCCCGGCAGAGCAGAGGTCGTCGTAGCCGCTGAAGCTGGCGCATTGGGCATCCGACAGGTCGGTGTCGACATAGCTCAGGCCCCAGGTGGCACCGAACAGGTCGCGGGTCAGTTCGATCTCCCAGTTGTTGTAGTCCTGCTCGGCCTTGCTGTAGTCGGCGTTGAAGAACACGTCGTCCTTGTAGTCGACATTCTCGTAGCGCAGCTCCAGGCCGATCTCCAGCGGTAGCTGGGTGCGGTAGCCGACATAGGTGTTGAAGTAGCTCTCCTCGGTATCGAAGGAGTGTTTGCCACCGATGAAGAAGCCGTAGGCGTCCAGGGTCAGATAGAGATCTGAACCGTTGAACTGGCTCTCTCCCGGGTAGGTGTACTTGTTGTAGTAGCCGTCCAGGCTGATGGCGTCGCTGATCTGCCAGTAGTAGCCGGCGTAGTAGTCGATTTCCTGGCGGGTGCCGTAGTCATCGTCGTTCTCCCAGTCGTAGCCGTACTCGACATTGCTGGTCCATACCCCGGCATACAGGCCGCTGGCATGGCTGAGCATGATGTCCAGTTGGGCGGCAGGGTCGCCCAGGGTCTGCGAGATACCGCTGGAGCGGTAGTCGCTGAAAACGGCCGGAGTGACGATCAGGGAAAGCTGCTCGTTCAGCTCGATGGCGCCAGCCTGCAGGCTGCAGGTCAGGGCGGCGATGGTCAGAGTGAGGGATTTGCGTGCGTGCATGGAGAAGCCCTGTTGTGGTTGTTGTTCGGCAGCTGATGCAAGGCCGCAGCCTGCCGCTGCGCACTGAGATCAGGCGCAGGGCAGGGCGGTAGGTTTGTTGTTATTGAGCTTTGGCGACTTCGGCACTGGCGGGTGCCTGGTACACCGGCTTGCCGGCGAACCAGGTCTGCAGCACCTGGGTGTCAAACAGTTCGGCATCGCTGACCTTGAACACGTCGCGGTCGAGGACTATCAGGTCGGCCTGCTTGCCGGGCGCCAGCGAGCCGATCTGCTGCTCCAGGCGCAGGGCCTTGGCGGCGTTGATGGTGTAGGCATAGAACATGGTTTCGCGGTCGATACTCTCGGCGCTGTTGAGCACGCCGAGCGGGCCTGTACGGGTGCTGGCCTGGGCGATGGCGTTCCATGGGTTGGGGCTGGACACTGGCCAGTCGCTGGCGCCAGCGATGGTGGCGCCGGCCTTGTGCAGCGAGCGGGCCGGGTACTGGTAGCGGTAGGTGAAGGCACTCACGTACGGCTTGACCAGCTCCTCGGTATAGCTTTCCGCGGTGGCCCACAACAACTGCATGGAGGCGATCACGCCAAGCTCCTTGAAGCGCGCAAACTCCTTAGGGTTGACCAGCTGCAGGTGGCTGATGCTGTGCGGCACCGGCGCGGGTTTGAGTGAGCGGGCATATTCGATGGCGTTCAGCGACTCACGCACGGCACGGTCGCCGACCGCATGGATATGGGTGATCCAGCCGCGCTGCTCGGTGGCGGCGATCAGCTTGCCGAAGCCCTGCGGATCGATCAGCAGCTGGCCCTGCTGCTGGCTGTTGTTATACGGGTCGATTACCGCAGCGGTCTGCCCGGGGAATTCGAGCACGCCATCGGCAAATACCTTGATGCCGGGGAAGGTCAGGTTCGGCACGCCCTGGAACTGCTGCATCACGTTCGCCTGCACCTTGAGGTCGTCCGGCTTGCTCTGCGGATGGGCGAGCAGCAGGGCGGCGACGTGTACGTTCAACTCACCCTGTTCGGCCAGCTGGCGGTACAGCGGCAGCACGCCGAGGTCCTTGGTGGTAGGGCGCATTTCGAACAGCGACTGCTCGCCGCCGCCATTGGCCGCGGCATCCATCCAGGCGGTCACGCCTACCTGCAGGTTGACCCGCACGGCTTCGTGGGCGGCTTTCAGCATCAGTTCCGCAGAGGGTTTGGGCAACTGGCCGCGCACCCGATCCCAACCGGTTTCACTGAGGAAGCCGGTGGGCGTCAGGTCGGCGTCGTGTTCGATAAAGCTGGCTTCCTTGGCCGCCAGGCTCTTGACCAGTTTGGCGTCGATGCCGACCCGTTGCAGCATGGCGTTGTTGGCCCAGCCGGTGTGCCCGTCGATGCCGTCCAGTACCAGCGGCTGATTGGCCCAGCGGCCCTGGTTGAAACGCTTGGCCAGCTCGCGGCTGTGCTGCCAGTACGCCGAGCTGACCCCGGAGATCACCACGATGTCGCCCAGGCGCGCGGTGCCGGCCGCATCCTGCTCGATGATCCACTGTTCCAGCTCGGCCAGCGGCTTGACCTCGTCGTAAAGGTTGGCGCGCAGGCTGGCCAGGGCGCCCATGATCGGGTGGCTGTGGGTGTCGATCATGCCGGGCATCAACACCTTGCCACCGAGATCGATGCGCTGCGTGTCGGCATCGGCCAGGGCCAGGATGGCGCTGTCGGAGCCGACCTGGAGGATCTTGCCGTCTTCCACAGCAATGGCCTGGGCGCGTGGCTGGCCGGCTTCGGCGGTGAACACCTTGGCGTTGAACAGCACCAGATCGGCGGCGGCCATGGCTTCCAGTGAGGAAAAAGCCACAGCGCTGGCCAGTAAGCTCGGAACGAACCTTTTCACGACAACCCCCTTGTTTTTATTGAGTTGCAGCGGAGACTAGCGATTGCTGCCGGGGGCCAGAACGGCTCTATCGTGCAAAACCCTTTTGCCAGATTGGAAAGAGTCTGATGGACAAGCTCGGTGCCCTGAACATGTTTGTCGCCACAGCCGAGTACGGCAGTTTCAGCCGTGCGGCCGAGCAGCTGGGCAAGACGCCGTCGGCGCTGACCAAGGCGGTCAGCCACCTGGAGGCCGAGCTCGGCGCGCGCCTGTTCGAACGCAGCACCCGCCGTACGGTGCTCACCGAGGCCGGGCGGGTCTACCTGGAAACTGCGCGGCAAGTGCTGCAGCGTCTGCATGAGGTGGGCGAGGAAATCGGCCAGCTGCAGCACGGCCTGCATGGCAACCTGCGCATCACCGCGCCGCTGGCCTTTGGCCGCGCTTTTCTCGACCAGGTGTGCGCTGGCTTCCTCGCCCAGTACCCGCAGATCAGGCTGCAGGTGGATCTGTGCGATGCCTTCGTCGATCTGGTGGAAAGCGGCTACGACCTGGCCCTGCGCGAGGGTCGCAGCGACCTGCCGGGGCTGATCGCGCGGGTGGTCGGGCAGAATCGCATCGCCCTCTGCGCCAGCCCGGCCTATCTGGCGCGTCAGCCACAACCGCTGACGCCGGACAGCATCGAGGAGCATGACTGGCTGATGTATCAGCACCCGGCGCTAGGCCGTAGCGTCTGGTGGGTGGAGTACGAGGGCCAGCGTATCGGCGTACCCCAGCCGCGCCAGGCACGCCTGGAAAGTGACAACTACGACCTGCTGCTGGCTGCTGCCCTGGCTGGTTGTGGCGTGCTGCACACGCCGCTGTGGAGTGCTGCGCCTTATCTGGCCGATGGCCGCCTGGTGCGACTGATGACGGAGTACGAGATCGACCCGGATGCTTTCGGTCCGCAGATCCTCGCGGTCTACCCGAGTCACCGCCGGGCCACGGGCAAAGTGGTGGCCTTCATCGATTACCTGCAGGCGTTTCTCGGCTCGCGCGGCATCGCTTGAGGCGCTCTGGGCGATTGGGTCAATGCCGCCGAGCGCTTGGGTCATTGAGCTCGTTTCAGGGGCTGCCTAACCTGCTGAGTGTTCCGTTTGATCGTACCCGGCTCCAATAAAAACAAGAGAGTGCCCGATGTCCGAACAACTGCCGCTGCAACGTTTCCAGCACTGGGTTGCCCAGTGCCCCGATAAGGTCTGGCTGCGCCAGCCGGTCGCCGGGGTCTGGCATGACTTCACCTGGCGCCAGGTCGACGATCAGGCCCGCCGTCTGGCTACTGCTCTGCAGGCGCTGGGTTGCGCGCCGGGCGAGCGGGTGGCGCTGCTGGCGAAGAATTGTGCCGAGTGGTTCATCAGCGACCTGGCCATCCAGCTGGCCGGACTGGTCAGCGTGCCGCTGTATCCGTTGCAGTCTGCCGAGAGCATCGCCTATGTGCTGGAACATGCGGCCTGCAAGGCGATCATCCTCGGCAAGCTGGACGATCCGGCCAAGCTGGAAAGCGGCATCGGGCCACAGGTGCTGCGCCTGGCCATGCCCTATCCGACCCTGCGCGCCGACTACCAGTGGCACGAGCTGCAGGCCCATGCTCCGCTGCCGACGGCGCCTGTGCAGCAGGCCGACGAGCTGCTGAGCATCCTCTACACCTCCGGCACCACCGGCCAGCCCAAGGGCGTGATGCTCTCGGCGCAGGCCATGGCCTGCGCCGCCGCCAGCTCCTGTGCCGAGCTGCGCATCGATGAGCGCGATCAGTTCTTCTCCTTCCTGCCGCTGTCGCACGCCGCCGAGCGCTTTCTGGTGGAGATGAACAGCCTGTACAGCGGCGCCCAGGTGGCCTTCGTCGAGTCGCTGGACAGCTTCGCCAGCGACCTGCGCTATATCCGGCCGACCGTGTTCTTCTCCGTGCCGCGCTTGTGGACGCGTTTCCAGCAGGGTGTGCTTGAGCGCCTGCCACAGCGCAGGCTCGACCTGCTGCTGAATATTCCGCTGCTCGGCGGCCTGCTGGCGCGCAAGATCAAGCGCGGCCTGGGCCTGGATCGCGCGCGCATCCTGGTCTCCGGCGCGGCGGCGATTTCGCCGGGGCTGCTCGACTGGTACCGGCGCCTGGGCCTGGTGATCTGCGAGGGTTACGGCATGACCGAGAACTTCGCCTATGGCACCTTCAACCGGCCGGGCCAGGTGCGCTTCGGCAGCGTCGGCCGGCCGATGCCGAACCTGGAGCTGCGCATCGCCGACAATGGCGAAGTGCTGTTCCGTGGCCCGACCCTGATGCAGGGCTATTACCGTGAGCCCGAACTGAGCGCCAAGGCCCTGGAGGGCGGTTGGCTGCACACCGGCGACAAGGGCGAGGTGGATGGCGACGGCTACCTGCGCATCACCGGGCGGGTCAAGGACATCTTCAAGACCAGCAAGGGCAAGTACGTGGCGCCAGCGCCGATCGAGGGCGAGATCGCCAAGAATACCTGGGTCGAGCAGGTTTGCCTGATGGGCAGCAACCTCGACCAGCCGCTGGCTCTGATCGAGCTGTCGCCGGCGGCGCGCAGCCAGCCGCGCGAGCAGGTCAGTGCCGATTTGCAGGCAACCCTGGCCCAGCTCAACGCCGCGTTGCAGCCCCATGAGCGGCTCAGCCATCTGGTGCTGGTCAGCGAGGCCTGGACCGTGGACAACGGCTGCATGACCCCGACCATGAAAATCCGCCGCAATGTGCTGGAGGCGCGCTACGCCGCGCTGGTCAGCAGCTTGCCGGGCAAACCACCACTGTATTGGGAAAATTGCTGATGAAGGGCCCGCTGTCTTCGTTGAAGGTTCTCGACTTCTCCACCCTGCTGCCGGGGCCGTTCGCCTCGCTGCTGCTGGCCGACATGGGCGCCGAGGTGCTGCGCATCGAGTCGCCGACGCGGGTCGACCTGGTGCGTGTGCTGCCGCCGTTCGATGGCGACAGCAGTACCAGCCACGCCTACCTCAACCGCAACAAGCGCTCGCTGGCCCTCGACCTGAAAAATCCCGCAGCGCTGGCGGTGGTGCACAAGCTGGTGGCCGAGTACGACATCGTGCTGGAGCAGTTCCGCCCTGGGGTGATGGACAAGCTCGGCCTCGGCTTTGATGCGCTGAAGGCGATCAATCCGCGGCTGATCTACGTCTCCATCACCGGCTACGGCCAGACTGGGCCGTACAAGGATCGCGCCGGCCATGACCTCAACTACCTGGCCCTGAGCGGCCTGGCCAGCTACACCGGGCGTCGCGACACCGGCCCGCTGCCGCTGGGCGTGCAGCTGGCGGATGTCGCCGGCGGCTCGCTGCACGGGGTGATCGGCCTGCTCGCCGCAGTGATTGCTCGGCAGAGCACGGGGCAGGGCCAGCACGTGGACATCAGCATGACCGACTGCGCCTTCAGCCTGCACGCCATGGCCGGCGCCGGCTACCTCGGCGCCGGGGTGGAGCCGGCGATGGAGAACCAGGCACTGAATGGCGGCAGCTTCTACGACTACTACCGCACCCGCGATGGCCGCTGGCTGTCGGTGGGCAGCCTGGAGCCGCAGTTCATGCAGCAGTTCTGCGCCGTTATCGGCCGTCCGGAGCTGGCTGGGCGCGGCCTGTCGCCCAAGCCGGAGGAGCAGAAGGCGCTCAAGCGCGAGATCGAGATCGAGATCGAGAAGCACGACCTGGCCGAGTGGCAGCAACGCTTCGCCGCGGTGGATGCCTGCGTCGAGCCGGTGCTCAACCTGTCCGAGGCGGTCGAACACCCGCAGCTGCAGGCGCGTGGCCTGGTCGCCGCCGTGCCGCGTGCGGGCAAGCCGGCGCAGGCGCAGCTCGCCTGCCCGATCAAGTTCTCCGCGGGCCTTGAAGCGCCGCGGCATACCGGCGTGGCGGTGGGCGCGCACAGCGCCGAGGTGCTGCGCGAGATCGGTTACAGCGAGGCGCAGATCGCCGAGTTGAAGGCCAGCAAGCTGCTGGGCTGATTCATGGCGCTCTGGTAGCCCGGATGCAATCCGGGGGGCTAGGTCGTGGTAATTCCCGGATTGCATCCGGGCTACGGCCTGCCCAAGAGAGCCGGGTAGCCGGTAGCGGGTGTGGGGCCTCTTGAAATTTTTTGGCCTGTCCCTATCTAGCTGAGTACGGGGTGCCGAAGTCGGGCCCCGGACTCAACCACTCGCTGAAATTCAGGAGATTCACCATGAGCACTGCATTTTCCATGGCCCCGCTGTTTCGCCAATCCATCGGCTTCGACCGTTTCAATGACCTGTTCGAGTCGGCCCTGCGCAGCAATGAAGCGGGCAGTTCCTACCCGCCGTACAACGTCGAGAAGCACGGCGACGACCAGTACCGCATCGTTATCGCGGCTGCCGGTTTCCATGAGGAAGACCTCGAACTGCAGGTCGAGCGCGGCGTGCTGACGGTGGTCGGCGGCAAGCGCGAGCGCAGCGCGGAAAACGTCACCTACTTGCACCAGGGCATCGCCCAGCGCGGCTTCAAGCTGTCGTTCCGCCTGGCCGACCATATCGAGGTCAAGGCGGCCAGCCTGATCAACGGCCTGCTGCATGTCGACCTGGTGCGTATCGTGCCGGAAGAGGCCAAGGCCAAGCGCATTCCGATCAATGGTCTGCAACCTGCACTGCAGAGCTGAGTTCCTGCAGTAACGAAAAAGGGCGCCTGCGGGCGCCCTTTTTCATGCCTTCTACTCAGTGATGGCTCATCTGGGCCGATCGCTAGTGCTGGTTGAGCGCCAGCAGCTGACGGAAGTCGTCCAGCGGCAGCGGCTTGCTGAACAGATAGCCCTGGTACAGGTGGCAGCCTTCCTGCAACAGGAACTCCAGCTGCTCGTTCTGCTCGACGCCTTCGGCAATCATTTCCAGGTTCAGGCTGCGGGCCATGGCCACGATGGCGCGGATGATCTCGGCGTCGTTGGGGTCGGTGGTGGCGTCGCGTACGAATGACTGGTCGATCTTCAGCACATCCACCGGCAGGCGCTTGAGGTAGGTCAGCGAGCTGTAGCCGGTGCCAAAGTCGTCCATGGCGAAACTGACGCCAAGCTTCTTCAGGCGGTGCATCTTGGCGATGGTGTCGTCGAGGTTCTGGATCACGATGCCTTCGGTGATCTCCAGTTTCAGCATAGGCGCCGGCAGGCCGCTTTCTTTCAGGCTGAGTTCGACCAGCTCGACCAGGTCGTTCTGGCGGAACTGCCGCGGGCTGATGTTCACACAGAGCTGGAAGCTGTGCGCATCCACCAGGCCCTCGCGCAGCTGGGTGGCGCAGGCGTGGCAGGCTTCGCTGAGTACCCAGGTGCCGGCTTCGAGAATCAGCCCGCTCTCTTCGAGGACCTGGATGAATTGCCCCGGCGACTGCGGGCCGAGCGTTGGGTGGGTCCAGCGCAGCAGGGCTTCGGCACCGATGATCTGGTTGTTGCGGGCATCCACCTGGGGCTGGAAGTGCAGCTCGAACTCGCCGCGGGCCAGGGCCAGGCGCAGGTCGTTCTCCAGGCGCAGGCGTTCGCTGGCTTCGTCCTGCATGGCCTTACGGAACATCTGCACGGTGTTGCGCCCGGAGTCCTTGGCCCGGTACAGGGCGATGTCGGCGCGCTTGAGCAGGTCGGTCGGGTTGTCACCGTGGTCGGGCAGCAGGGCGATGCCGATGCTGGGGGTGACCTGCAGGTGGTGGCCGTCGAGCAGCATCGGCTCGGCCAGCAGCTGGCGCAGTTTTTCCGCCACTTGGCGCACCTGGCGGCTAATTTCCGCGCGGCTACCTTCCAGGCCGGAGAGCAGCACGACGAACTCGTCGCCGCCCAGGCGGGCGACCGTGTCCTCCATTCGTACGCTGGCTTCCAGGCGCGCGGTGACCAGCTTGAGCACGGCATCGCCGACCGGATGGCCGAGCGAGTCGTTGATGTGCTTGAAGTGGTCGAGGTCGAGAAACATCAGGGCGCCGCGCAGGTTGTGGCGCTTGAGCAAGGCGATCTGCTGGATCAGGCGATCCATCAGCAGGGCGCGGTTGGGCAGGTTGGTCAGCGGGTCGTGGTAGGCCAGGTGCTGGATCTGCGCCTGGGCATCCTTCAGTTCACTGACATCGCGGGCGTTGAGCAGCAGGCAGGCGACACCGTCCAGCTCGATCGGTTCGACCGAGACTTCCACCAGGCGAATGCTGCCGTCGCGGTTCTTGCCATGCATTTCCAGGTGATAGACGCGGCCGTCGCGCTTGAGGGTCTCGATCATCGCCACCCGCTCGCTGGGGTCGGCCCAGACTTCCAGCTCCAGCGAGTTGCGGCCGATGACTTCCTCGGCCTGGTAGCCGGTGAGGCGGGTGAAGCCCTCGTTGACCTCGATATAGCGCCCTGTATCACGCTCGGTGATGGTGATGGCGTCCGGGCTGGAGTGGAACGCCTTGGCGAACTTCTCCTGGCTGGACTTGAGTGCCGCCTCGGCCTTCTGCTTCTCGCTGATATCGCGGAAGGTGGTGGTGATGCACAGCTGACGCTCGACGCGGATGAAGCGGCTGGAGAACACGCAGGTCAGCTCGCGGCCATCCTTGGTGCGGAAACAGGCGACTTCATTGCTCAGGCCCTGGTTGCGGGTGAGCTGCTTGAACAGTCGATTGCGTTGCTCCTCATCGACCCAAAACCTTAGTTGCGGGGCGCTCTGACCGACGATTTCAGCGGGTTGCCAGCCAAAGGTTTCGCTGAAGCTGGGGTTGACCTCGATGAACGCACCGTCGCGAATGCGCGACACGCAGATCGGCTCCGGGCTGGCCTGGAATAGGGTGACGAACTTTTCCTCGGAGGCCGCCAGGCGCTGTTCACGTTGCACCCGCTCGCTGATGTCGACGAGGATGCCGGCCATGCGCAGCGGCTGACCGGCCTCATCGCGATAGAGTTTGGCGGTGCTTTCCAGGTAATGAATTTCGCCATTGCTGAAGCGCGTGCGGTAGGTGACCTGATAGCTGTCGCGCTTACCCTCGACCAGTTCGTTGTAGGTCACGCGCATCCGGTGTCGGTCTTCCAGTGGCACATGCTTGAAGAACTCGCGGAACTTGCCGTGGTACTGCAGCGCGGGTAGGCCATGCAGCAGGGAGGCGCGCTCCGAGCCGAACAGGGTGTCGCTGGGAATATCCCAGTCCCAGTTGCCCAGGTTGGCGGAATCCAGGGCTAGGCTCAGGCGTTCCTGGCTGTCGCGCAGGGCCTGCTCCTGCACGCGCTCATGGCTGACATCGCGCACGGTCAGAACCAGGCAGGGCTTGCCCGCCAGTTCGATTTCGCCACCGAAAATCAGGTTGTGGCTGAGCTGGCCATCGCGGCTGAACAGTTCTGCCGGCAGGTTGTGGCAGCTGCCGTCATGCTGCATGGCGTCCAGTAACCGTTGGCGATCGGCGGGGCTTTTCCAGATGCCCAGCTCCAGTGAAGTGCGGCCAATGGCTTCGTCCTTGCTCCAGCCAAAACGCTGCTCGAAAGCCGGGTTGATATCAACGAAGGCGCCGTTGCTCTTGTCTGTGATCACCACGGCGTCGGGGGTCTGACGGAAAGCCTTGGCGAACTTTTCCTCACTGGCGCGCAACGCTGCCTCGGCCTGCTTGCGCTCGGTGGTGTCGAGGAAGGTGCTGAACAGGCAGGGCTCGTGTTCGATCTCGATGTACTGGCTGCGCAGCACACCATGCAGGCGGCGGCCGTCGCGGGTCTGGAGCTGGACGTCCTGAACGATCGGCTCCTGATCCGGTTGCGCAGCGCAGCGCAGTTCGTCCCGTTGCTGCAGATCGCACCAGATCTGTAGTTCCAGGGTGGTCTTGCCCTTGATCTCGGCCCGCTTCCAGCCGAACAGATTTTCGAAATGCTGATTGGCTTCGAAGATCGAGCTGTCTGCCAGGCGGATCAGCAAGGCGGCGTCGGGGCTCATGTGGAACAGGCTGGAGAAGAGTCGTTCCGACTGGCTCAGCGCGGTGGCGCGCTCCTGCTGTTCGGTAATGTCGCGGATCACCCCGAACACGCGTTTGTGGCCGTCGCTATCGACCTGCGGGCGGCCGCTGATTTCCAGCCAGTGCAGGCTGCCATCGGGCCAGCGGATGCGGTGGCGCAGGGGTTCGGGATTGGGGATGCCGCTGAGGACTTGCTGGAATAGCTGCAGGACAGTGGCGCGATCTTCCTCGGGGATCAGCTCGATGTAGTCGACGCGCTGCTGCAGGGGGTGCTTGGGGTCGAGGCCGAACAGGGCCTGGGCGCCGCGCGACCAATTGACCTTGCCGCTGTCGATGTCCCAGTACCAGGCACCGAGGTGCGCGCCGTTCAGCGCCGCCAGCAGGCGCGGAGCATCGTGCCAGGTCTTCTCGAACTCGACGGGATCCAGGGCCGGGATGAACGGCAGGGGTGGCAGCGATTTAGGCGGTTTGGACATCGCGGGCTCGTTCTGTGCACGGCCAGTCAGCACCCGCAGAAGTGGGTAGGACTGGAGTATGCAGGGCCTTTCTTATCGTTATGGCCTCACGTTAGCCGCAGGAGAGGCCTCTAGGCAAGGCCTGAGAACCCGTTCAAAGCCTGCTGCGCGTCGGCCATGCTGCGTTGCTACACAGTAACAGCCGGCGGCTGTTACTCCCGCGGGTCGTTGAGCCTTGCCTGACTCTAGCTCGCGAGGCTTTGAGCAGGTTCTGAGCGCTGCTCGTCGAGCAGGCGCATAAAGGCTTTGGCCGCATTCGACAGGGTACGATCGGTATGCAGGATGTAGCCGAGCTGGCGGCGCAACTGGATACCGGGTAGCGGCAGGCGCACCACCTGTTCGTCGAGCATGGTGCGCGGCAGCACGCTCCAGGCCAGGCCGATGGAAACCATCATCTTGATGGTCTCCAGGTAGTTGGTGCTCATGCCGATGTTCGGCGTCAGCCCTTCGGCCTCGAACAGGCGGCGCACGATGTGGTGGGTGAAGGTGTTGTCGCCGGGGAATACCGCTGGATGCCGCGCCACATCGGCCAGGCTGATGGTGCCGCGTACCAGCGGATGCTCGGGGGCGGCGACGAAATCCAGCGGGTCGTCCCACACCGGCACGGCGCGCACCGGCGAGCGGGTTTCCGGGGCCAGGGTAATCACCGCCAGTTCGGCGCGACCATGCAGGATTTCCTCGTAGGCCACTTCCGAGTCGAGGAACTGAATATCCAGAGCCACCTGCGGGTGGGCGCGGGTAAAGGCGCGTAGCAGCGGTGGCAAACGGTGCAGGCCGATATGGTGGCTGGTAGCCAGGGTCAGGCGGCCAGTGACTTCGCCATTCAGGTTGGTCAGCGCGCGGCGTGTGTCATCCAGCACGTTAAGGATCTGGTAGGCCCGCGGCAGCAGGGCGCGCCCGGCCTCGGTCAGCCCGACCTCCCGGCCCAGGCGGTCGAACAGGCGCACGTTGAGCTGCTGTTCCAGGCCGGCGATGCGCTTGCTTACGGCTGGCTGGGTCAGGTGCAGGCGCTCGGCGGCTTCGGAGAAGCTGCCGGATTCGGCGATAGCGAGAAAGGCGTTGAGGTTGGCGAGATCCATGGGCATAGCTCCGGGCGGCAGCCATATAAAGAGATGGTGAGCATCTGCTGGCAATGTCAGGCGTGCAGCTTAGCGCTGCTGTATTCCGCCTGGGAATGCTTTGAATAAAAAATATGAATTGGAGTTATTTGATGCCAGCCCCTAGGATCGCCACATAGGTAAAAGGGCCATAGACCCTGCGCCCCACAAACCGCTGATGAGGATCGTTCCGATGGCCGGCAAAACGCTCTACGACAAGCTCTGGGAAATGCATGAGGTGAAGCGCCGCGACGATGGTTCGTCGCTGATCTACATCGACCGGCAGATCCTTCACGAAGTGACCTCGCCGCAGGCCTTCGAAGGGCTGCGTCTGGCGGCGCGCAAGCCCTGGCGCATCGATGCCAACATCGCCACCCCGGATCACAACGTACCGACCACCAAGGCCGAGCGCCAGGGCGGTCTGGAGTCGATCACTGACGAAGTGTCGCGCATCCAGGTGCAGACCCTCGACGAGAACTGCGACGACTTCGGCATCCTCGAATTCAAGATGAACGACAGCCGTCAGGGCATCGTCCACGTGGTCGGCCCGGAGCAGGGCGCGACCCTGCCAGGCATGACCGTGGTCTGCGGTGACTCGCATACCTCCACCCATGGTGCCTTCGGCGCCCTGGCCCACGGCATCGGTACTTCCGAGGTCGAGCATGTGCTCGCCACCCAGTGCCTGGTCGCCAAGAAGATGAAGAACATGCAGGTGCGCGTCGAAGGCCAGTTGCCGGCCGGCGTCACCGCCAAGGACATAGTTCTTGCTGTCATTGGCAAGATCGGCACCGCCGGCGGCAACGGCCATGCCCTGGAGTTCGCCGGCAGCGCGATTCGCGAGCTGTCGCTGGAAGGGCGCATGACCATCTGCAACATGTCCATCGAGGCCGGTGCCCGCGTCGGCCTGGTGGCGGTAGACGAGAAGACAGTCGAATACGTCAAGGGCCGCCCTTTCGCGCCGAAAGGCAGTGACTGGGACAAGGCCGTGGCCGCCTGGGCTGATCTGGTGTCCGATGCCGATGCGGTGTTTGACACCGTGGTCGAGCTGCGTGCCGAAGACATCAAGCCGCAAGTCAGCTGGGGCACTTCGCCGGAAATGGTCCTGGCCGTCGACCAGCGTGTGCCGGATCCGGCTGGCGAAGCCGACCCGGTCAAGCGCGACTCGATCGTGCGCGCCCTGAAATACATGGGCCTGACCGCCAACCAGGCGATCACCGACATCCAGCTGGATCGCGTGTTCATCGGTTCCTGCACCAACTCGCGGATCGAAGACCTGCGCGCCGCCGCCGAAGTGGCCAAGGGCCGTAAGGTCGCCAGTACCGTCAAGCAGGCGCTGGTGGTACCGGGCTCGGGTCTGGTCAAGGCGCAGGCTGAGGCCGAGGGCCTGGACAAGATCTTCATCGAAGCCGGTTTCGAATGGCGTGAACCGGGCTGCTCCATGTGCCTGGCGATGAACCCGGACAAGCTGGGCAGCGGCGAGCATTGCGCGTCCACTTCCAACCGTAACTTCGAAGGCCGTCAGGGCGCCGGCGGGCGTACCCACCTGGTCAGCCCGGCAATGGCTGCCGCTGCTGCGGTGACTGGTCGTTTCATCGATGTACGCGAACTGATGCAGGCCTGAGGAGACCGACCATGAAAGCCTTTACCCAACACACCGGTCTCGTCGCACCGCTCGATCGCGCCAACGTCGACACCGATCAGATCATTCCCAAGCAGTTCTTGAAGTCGATCAAGCGCACCGGCTTCGGCCCCAACCTGTTCGACGAATGGCGCTACCTGGATGTCGGTCAGCCTAACCAGGACAGCTCCGGTCGCCCGCTCAATAAGGATTTCGTACTCAACTTCCCGCGCTACCAGGGCGCCAGCGTACTTCTGGCGCGCGAGAACTTCGGCTGTGGCTCGAGCCGCGAGCACGCGCCGTGGGCGCTGGAAGAGTACGGTTTCCGTACCATCATCGCGCCGAGCTTCGCCGATATCTTCTTCAACAACAGCTTCAAGAACGGCCTGTTGCCGATCATCCTCAAGGATGAAGAGGTCGACGCGCTGTTCCAGCAGGCCGAGGCCACCGAGGGCTACCAGCTGACCGTCGACCTGGCGGCGCAGACCGTGACCCGTCCGGATGGCGTGCAGTACCGTTTCGAGGTCGACGCCTTCCGCAAGCACTGCCTGCTCAACGGCCTGGACGATATTGGCTTGACCCTGCAGGACGCTGAGGCGATCAAGGCCTTCGAAGCCAAACACCAGCAGAGCAGCCCCTGGCTGTTCGGCGCGATCAAGTGATTTAGGAATTAAGCATGAGCAAGCAGATTCTGGTTCTCCCTGGCGACGGCATCGGCCCGGAAATCATGGCCGAGGCGGTCAAGGTGCTGCAGCTGGCCAATGACAAGTACAGCCTGGGCTTCGAGCTGAGCTTCGACGAGCTGGGTGGCGCCGCCGTGGACAAATACGGTGTGCCGCTGGCCGACGAGACCCTGGCGCGTGCGCGCGCCGCCGATGCCATCCTGCTCGGCGCCGTCGGTGGGCCGAAGTGGGACAAGATCGACCCGGCCATCCGTCCCGAGCGCGGTCTGCTGAAGATCCGTTCGCAGCTGGGCCTGTTCGCCAACCTGCGACCGGCCATTCTCTATCCGCAACTGGCCGACGCTTCGTCGCTGAAGCCGGAAGTGGTCGCGGGCCTGGATATCCTTATCGTTCGTGAGCTGACCGGCGGCATCTACTTCGGCCAGCCGCGCGAAAGCAAGGTGCTGGAAAACGGCGAGCGCATGGCCTACGACACCCTGCCGTACAGCGAGAGCGAGATCCGTCGCATCGCCCAGGTTGGTTTCGACATGGCCCGCGTGCGCGGCAAGAAACTCTGCTCGGTGGACAAGGCCAACGTGCTGGCGTCCAGCCAGCTGTGGCGCGCCGTGGTCGAGGAAGTGGCCAAGGGTTACCCGGACGTCGAACTCAGCCATATGTACGTCGATAACGCGGCCATGCAGCTGGTGCGCGCGCCCAAGCAGTTCGACGTGATGGTTACCGACAATATGTTCGGCGACATCCTGTCGGATGAGGCTTCCATGCTCACCGGTTCCATCGGCATGCTGCCGTCCGCCTCGCTGGATGCCAACAACAAGGGCATGTACGAGCCGTGCCATGGCTCGGCGCCGGATATTGCCGGTCAGGGCATCGCCAACCCGCTGGCGACCATCCTCTCGGTGTCGATGATGCTGCGCTACAGCTTCAACCAGGGTGCGGCCGCCGATGCCATCGAGCTGGCGGTAAGCAAGGTGCTGGATCAGGGCCTGCGTACCGGTGACATTTTTTCCGCTGGCATGACCAAGGTCGGTACGGCCGGCATGGGTGATGCAGTGGTCGAAGCCCTGCGTAATCTGTAATCTCTGCGGCCCGCTGCGCGGCAGCGGCCTGCTTCTTCTTTAGGGTGTAGTGGCTATGAAACGTGTAGGTCTGATCGGTTGGCGCGGTATGGTCGGTTCCGTGCTCATGCAGCGCATGCTGGAAGAGCGTGACTTCGACCTGATCGAGCCGGTGTTCTTCACCACCTCCAATGTCGGCGGCCAGGGCCCGGCCGTGGGCAAGGACGTCGCCCCGCTCAAGGATGCCTACAACATCGACGAGCTCAAGGGCCTCGATGTGATCCTGACCTGCCAGGGCGGCGACTACACCAGCGAAGTCTTCCCCAAGCTGCGCGAAGCCGGCTGGAACGGCTACTGGATCGACGCGGCCTCCAGCCTGCGCATGGCCGATGACTCGGTAATCGTGCTGGACCCGGTCAACCGCAAGGTCATCGACCAGTCGCTGGACGGCGGTGTGAAGAACTACATCGGCGGCAACTGCACCGTCAGCCTGATGCTGATGGCCCTGGGCGGCCTCTACGAAGCCGGTCTGGTCGAGTGGATGAGCGCTATGACCTACCAAGCCGCTTCCGGTGCCGGTGCGCAGAACATGCGCGAGCTGATCAAGCAGATGGGCGCCATCCATGGTGCCGTGGCGGATGATCTGGCCAACCCGGCCAGCGCCATCCTCGACATCGACCGCAAGGTCGCTGAAACCATGCGCGGTGAAGCCTTCCCGGTGGATAACTTTGGCATGCCGCTGGCCGGCAGCCTGATCCCCTACATCGACAAGGAACTGCCGAACGGGCAGAGCCGCGAAGAGTGGAAGGGCCAGGCCGAGACCAACAAGATCCTCGGTCGCAACAAGAGCCCGATCCCGGTTGACGGCCTGTGCGTGCGCATCGGCGCCATGCGCTGCCACAGCCAGGCGCTGACCATCAAGCTGAACAAGGATGTGCCGCTGGCCGACATCGAAGGCCTGATCAGCCAGCACAACCCCTGGGTCAAGCTGGTGCCGAATCAGCGCGAAGCGAGCATCCGCGATCTGGGCCCGACTGCCGTGACCGGTACCCTGAGCGTGCCGATCGGCCGTCTGCGCAAGCTCAACATGGGCACCCAGTACCTTGGTGCTTTCACCGTCGGTGACCAGTTGCTGTGGGGCGCGGCTGAGCCGCTGCGGCGCATGCTGCGTATCCTTCTGGAGCGCTGATTCGTCAGCAGGCAAGCAGAAAAGGGCCGGTGATCACCGGCCTTTTTTGTTTCTGTGGTCAGCCTTTCGGGCGGCAGGTAGAGTGCCGCCCATTCAGCTCTCTTATGCAAGGTACCCATGTCCCAGTCCTTAGATATCGCGGTAGTCGGCGCCACCGGTACGGTGGGTGAAACCATCGTGCAACTGCTCGATGAGCGTGAATTCCCTGTCGGTACCCTGCATCTGCTGGCTGGTAGTGCGTCTGCCGGGCAATCCGTGCCGTTTCGCGGCAAGAACCTGCGCGTGCGCGAGCTGGCGGATTTCGACTTCAGCCAGGTGCGTCTGGCCTTCTTCTGTGCCGGTGAGGCGATCAGTCGAGCGTCGGCCCTCAAGGCTCAGGCAGCAGGCTGTTCGGTGATCGACCTGAGCGCCGGGCTGTCGCTGCAGCAGGCGCCGCGCTTGGTGCCGGAAGCGAACGCAGAATTGTTGGCTACGCTCAAAGCGCCTTATCTATTGGCCAGTCCCGTGCCGGTGGTGGCCGCGCTGGCGCTGGTGCTGGCACCGCTGCGGGCACGACTCGACCTGCAGAAAGTCACGCTTACTGCAGCGCTGGCGGTCTCCAGTCAAGGGCGGGGGGGGATTGCCGAGCTGGCGAAGCAGACTACCGAGCTGCTCAACATGCGCCCGCTGGAGCCCAAGGTGTTCGATCAGCAGATCGCGTTCAATCTGCTGGCTCGGGTCGGGGGGCTGGAGGAGGGCGGCCATGCCGTTCTCGAACGGCGTGTGGCAGATGAGTTGAAGCAGGTGCTGGCGCTGCCGGCGTTACGAGTCTCGGCAACTTGCGTGCAGGCGCCGGTTTTCTTCGGGGACAGCCTGGCGATTTCGCTGCAGGCCGCGCAGCCGGTGGATGTTGCCGGGGCTGCTCAGGGGCTGGAGGCACAAGCGGGTATCGAGTTGGTCGAGGCGGGCGATTATCCCAGCGTGGTCAGCGATGCGGTGGGGCAGGATGAAGTCTATGTCGGGCGTCTGCGTGCGGGGCTGGATGACCCGGCAGAACTCAATTTGTGGATTGCGTCTGATAATGCACGAAAAGGCTCAGCGCTAAATGCTGTGCAAATAGCCGAGTTGTTGATAAAACACTATCTGTAAAAGATACTTAGCCCCAAATTTGAAGAATCTTTCTAGCTTGGCAATACTGGTTTGGCTGATCGCTGACGGGGAACCGCTTTAAGCGGGTGCAGGCAGTGACCTTCAAAATCCTCTCGATTATCGAGAAAAAAAGATAAAACAAGGGATTACGCTATGGTTCGGGTTCGCAAACTAGTGCTGGCAATCGCGGCTGCTTCGGCGATGACTTCCGGTGCGGCGCATGCGCTTGGGCTGGGGGAAGTTACCCTCAAGTCTTCGCTGAGCCAGCCGTTGGTGGCGGAAATCGAATTGCTCGAGGTGCGCGATCTGGGCACTACCGAAGTGATTCCGACCCTGGCGTCCCCCGAGGAGTTCAACAAGGCTGGCGTCGATCGCCAGTACTTCCTGACCGACCTCAAGTTCACGCCGGTGATCAAGCCCAACGGCAAGAGTGTAATCCGCATCACCTCCAGCAAGCCGGTGCGCGAGCCCTACCTGAACTTCCTGGTAGAAGTGCTGTGGCCCAACGGCCGCCTGCTGCGTGAGTACACCCTGCTGCTTGATCCGCCCATGTATTCGCCACAGCCTGTCGTTGCCGCAGCGCCACGCCTGCCTGTATCTGCGCCTGTTTCCGCCCCTGCACCACGTCCGCAGAGCGTCGCGCCGACGCCGCGTCCGGTTGCACCGGCAGCTCCGGCTGCACCGCGGCCGACGCCTGCTGCCAGCACCGCCGCGCAGATTTCCGGTGATCAGTACAAGACCACCTCCAACGACACACTCTGGGAAATTGCCCAGCGTTCGCGCCACAGCGGCTCCGTACATCAGGCCATGCTGGCGATCCAGGAGCTCAATCCGAGCGCCTTCGTCGATGGCAATATCAACCGGCTGAAAAGCGGCCAGGTGTTGCGTCTTCCTGACGAACAGCAGGTCAAGAGTCGTAGCCAGGCGGAAGCGATTGCCCAGGTTACCGAGCAGAACACGGCATGGCGTGAAGGTCGCAGTCTGTCGGCCACCGGTACACGCCAGCTGGATGCGACCAAGCGCTCCGAAGCGGGTGCTGCCCCGGCCAAGGCCGAGAGCAAGGACAGCCTGAAACTGGTTGCTGCCGAAAGCGGCAAGTCTGCTGGCGGTAGCGAGAAAGGCGCCGGCGACAGCAAGGCACTGAATGATCAGTTGGCCGTGACCAAAGAGAGCCTGGACTCCACGCGTCGTGAGAACGAAGAGCTGAAGGATCGCATGGGTGATCTGCAGGGCCAGTTGGACAAGCTGCAGAAGCTGATCGAGTTGAAAGACAATCAGCTGGCCAAGTTGCAGGGTGACCTGGCCAATCAGAGCAAGGTCGTTCCTGCTGCCACTACTCCGGTGGCGCCGCCGGTTCCGGTGGAGGCGAAGACCCCAGTCGAAAGCAAACCGGTTGAAGCCAAAGCTCCTGTTACCGAGCCCAAGGTCGAGACGCCCAAGCCTGCGGTGCCTGATTACAACTACAGCGAAGAGCCGGCGCCCAAGGTAGAGCCGGTCAAGCCGGTTGCTGTGGCCCCGGCCAAGCCGGCAGAAGTCGTAAAGCCCGAGCAGCCGCCGGTCAAGAAGCCCGTAGTCGTGCAGGAACCTGCGCCGACCAGTTTCATCGATGACCTGATGGCAAACCCGATGCTGCTGGGTGCGTTAGGCGGTGGTGCCCTGTTGGCCTTGCTGGTTGGCCTGATGGTGGTTTCGCGTCGCAACGCGATGAAAGAGGCCGAGCTGCAAGAGAGCCTGGCCAGCGATGATGTCTCCGCTAGCCCTTTCGAGGCTGATCTGGATATGCCGGAAGACAGCTTTGCCGGTCTGGATAGCGCTTCCTCGGATACCGAAGTGCGCGAGCAGGAGCGTGTTGCTCCGCAGACTGCCGATGCCTTGGGCGAGGCGGATATCTATATTGCTTACGGCAAATTCAGCCAGGCAGCCGAGCTGCTGCAGAACGCCATCAATGATGAGCCGCAGCGTAGCGATCTGCGTCTGAAACTGATGGAAGTCTATGCCGAGCTGGGTGATCGTGATGGCTTTGCCCGTCAGGAGCAGGAGCTGCGTGAAATCGGCGGTGGAGCTGCCGCTGTTGATCAGCTCAAGGCCAAATACCCGGCCATGGTGGTCGGTGCTGCCGCCGGTATGGCTGCGTTGGACGATCTGGACTCTTTCAGCCTCGATGACCTGACCCTGGATGAGCCTGCTGCTCCGTCCAAGGGCGCCGATCTGGATGATGCTTTCGATCTGAGCCTGGATGACCTGGATAGCGATCTGCAGGAAGCTGCCAAGTCGAGCGCGTCCGATCTGGATGAGCTGAGTCTTGATCTGCCAGCCACTGAAACCAGTGCGGCCGCCGATCTCGATTTCGATCTGGACCTGGGTGCAGACAACACTGCCGATGCTCTGGAGCTGGGCGATGATCTGGCGGATTTCAGCCTGGATCTGGAGGCCGACAGCAAGCCTGCCGAGCTGGCCGAAGATGATTTCATGCTCAGCCTGGAAGATGAGCCAGCGGTGTCGTTGAGTTCTGCTCCGGCAGAAGCCGAGCTGGATATGTCGGCCGACTTCGACCTGTCCCTGGCCGATGAGCCGGTTGCCACTGCCCCGGCTGCCGACAGTTTCGCGGCTCAGCTGGATGAGGTGAGTGCCGAACTGGAGCAACTGAGTGGCGGTCTGGACGAGCCTCTGCTGGCTGACGAACTGCCGATGGCTGCGGCCCCGGAGTCGGCTGCAACAGGATTGGATATGGACGACGACTTTGACTTCCTTTCGGGGACCGATGAAACCGCGACCAAGCTGGATCTGGCGCGTGCCTACATCGACATGGGCGACGCCGAAGGTGCTCGCGATATCCTCGACGAAGTAGTCGCCGAAGGTAACGAAGGTCAGCAGCAGGAAGCGCGTGAGCTGATCAGCAAACTGGTTTGATAAATGTCTGAAGCAATACCATCAACGGCAGCCGAATCGGCTGCCGTTGGCGTTTCCAGGATTGCCCTGGGCGTCGAATACCGGGGCTCGCGATATCGTGGCTTCCAGCGTCAGCGGGCTGGCGTTCCGTCTATTCAGGAGAGCCTGGAAAAGGCGCTGTCCAAGGTCGCCGGTGGCGCGCCGGTCACCTTGAGCTGCGCCGGGCGTACCGACGCGCTGGTGCATGCCAGTGGCCAGGTGGTGCACTTCGATACCAGTGTCGAGCGCACCATGCACTCCTGGACGATGGGGGCCAACCTCAACCTGCCGGCCGATATCAGCGTTACCTGGGCCAAGGCCATGCCGCGGGAGTTCGATGCGCGCTTCAGTGCCATGGCCCGGCGCTATCGCTACGTGATCTACAACGATCAGATCCGTCCGGCGCATATGGCTGAAGAGGTCACCTGGAATCACCGGCCGCTGGATATCGAGCGCATGCGTGCGGCGGCTCGCTATCTGGTGGGTACCCATGACTTCAGCGCTTTCCGTGCGCGACAGTGTCAGGCCAAGTCGCCGATCAAGACCGTGCACCATCTGGAACTGCTCGAGCACGGGCGTTTCATCGTGTTGGATATTCGTGCCAATGCCTTCCTGCATCACATGGTGCGTAACTTCGCTGGCGTGCTGATGACCATCGGTGCCGGCGAGCGGCCGGTGGAGTGGGTGGAGGAGGTGCTGGAAAGCCGTGTGCGGCGTACCGGTGGGGTCACTGCACATCCCTACGGCCTGTACCTGGTGCAGGTCGAATATCCGGCAGAGTTCGAATTGCCGCAGCGTTACCTGGGGCCGCATTTTCTTTCCGGGTTGCCGGATGTGATGGCGGGGCGCTAGGTCGCTATCAGCTGCGAAAAATACCCGGCAGCTTTGCTATCATCGTTTTTTGCCTACAAGGTGCCAGTACTTGTCAGCCGTTCGCAGCAAGATTTGTGGTATTACCCGTGTCGAGGACGCACTTGCAGCCGCTGCTGCGGGTGCCGATGCCATAGGCCTGGTGTTCTACGCCAAAAGTCCACGCGCGGTCAGTGTGGCGCAGGCGCAACAGATCATTGCGGCCCTGCCGCCGTTCGTGACCACGGTTGGCTTGTTCGTGGATATGCCGCGGGCCGAGTTGCAGCAAATCCTGGCCCAGGTGCCACTGGATCTCTTGCAGTTCCATGGTGATGAGTCGGTCGAGCAGTGCGAGGGTTACGGTCGTCCCTATATCAAGGCGCTGCGGGTCAAGGCTGGCGATGATATTGCGGCGCAGATGGCACGCTACCCCAGTACTTCTGGCGTTCTATTGGACACCTTCGTCGAAGGTGTCCCCGGTGGTACCGGTCTGGCCTTCGACTGGTCGCTGGTGCCGGCCGAGCTGCCTAAGCCAGTGATTCTGGCCGGTGGGTTGACCCCGGATAACGTCGCGGCAGCCATCGCTCAGGTACGTCCCTACGCGGTGGATATCAGTGGTGGTGTGGAGTCGGCGAAGGGCATCAAGGATGCCGACAAGGTTCGGGCTTTTATTCGTGCGGCACGCGGCGCTTGATGTGACGGGCTGGCGCTGCCTGCCGTCCATAAGCAGTCTTTGAGTCGTCCAGGCAGGCCAGTTTGGCTGAGCTGCATGGACCGTGAATATGAGTTTGCCGGAGCGCCATAGCGTCGCACCGGGTCAGCTACGGAGAGTGAGCATGAGCAACTGGTTGAGAGAAAAGCTGATCCCTTCGATCATGCGTTCCGAGGTCAAGAAGAGCTCGGTGCCGGAAGGACTGTGGCACAAGTGCCCGTCCTGTGATGCCGTCCTGTATCGCCCCGAGCTGGAAAAGACCGAAGACGTCTGCCCCAAATGCAACCACCACATGCGCATCGATGCGCGTAGCCGCCTGGACATCTTCCTCGACCCGGAAGGGCGCGAGGAAATCGGCGCCGAGCTGGAGCCGGTGGATCGCCTGAAATTCCGTGACAGCAAGAAGTACAAGGATCGCCTGGCCGCCGCGCAGAAGGATACCGGCGAGAAGGATGCGCTGATCTCCATGAGCGGTACCCTGCTGGGCATGCCGATCGTCACCTGCGCCTTCGAGTTCAGTTTCATGGGCGGCTCCATGGGTGCCATCGTCGGTGAGCGCTTCGTGCGTGCCGCCAACGTGGCCCTGGAAAAACGCTGCCCGCTGGTGTGCTTCGCCGCTTCCGGTGGTGCGCGCATGCAGGAAGCGCTGATCTCCCTGATGCAGATGGCCAAGACTTCCGCCGTGCTGGCGCGTCTGCGCGAAGAGGGCATTCCCTTCATTTCCGTCCTGACTGACCCTGTCTACGGTGGCGTTTCCGCCAGCCTGGCCATGCTCGGTGACGTGATTGTCGCCGAGCCGCGCGCGCTGATCGGCTTCGCCGGCCCGCGAGTGATCGAGCAGACCGTGCGCGAGAAGCTGCCGGAAGGCTTCCAGCGCAGCGAGTTTCTGCTTGAGCATGGCGCCATCGACATGATCATTCATCGTCAGGAGCTGCGTCCGCGCCTGGCTCGCCTGCTGGCGCAGCTGCAGCACCTGCCGGCACCTGCCCTGAGCCAGGTTCCGGCCACGGCATGACTGCACGTACCCTCGCCGACTGGCTCGCCTATCTGGAGCAGCTGCACCCCAGTGCCATCGACATGGGCCTGGAGCGCAGCCGCCAGGTCGCCGAATGGCTCGGCCTGGGTAAGCCCGCGCCGCGGGTGATTACGGTCACCGGCACCAATGGCAAGGGTTCCACCTGCGCCTTCCTGGCTGCGCTGCTGCGCGGACAGGGGCTCAAGGTCGGGGTCTACAGTTCGCCCCACCTGCTGCGCTACAACGAGCGCGTGCTGATCAATGATGTGCAGGCCGACGATGCGTCCCTGTGCACTGCTTTTGCCGCAGTAGAGGCGGCGCGTGGCGAAATCTCCCTGACCTACTTCGAGATGGGCACCCTGGCAGCCTTCTGGCTGTTCGAGCGCGCCGGCCTCGATGCCGTAGTGCTGGAAGTCGGCCTGGGCGGGCGCCTGGATGCGGTCAACCTGATCAATGCGGATATTGCGCTGGTGACCAGCATCGGTATCGATCATGCCGACTGGCTGGGCGACAGTCGCGAGTCGGTGGCCTTCGAAAAGGCGGGTATCTTCCGCCAGGGCCGTCCGGCTCTGTGTGGCGATCTCGATCCGCCGCAGCCGCTGCTGGATCAGGTGGCCAGGCTCGATTGCCCGTTCTTCCTGCGCGGTCGCGACTATGACCTCGCTGTTACCGAGCAGAACTGGCACTGGTGGGGGCTGAATGCCGCCGGTAGCGTGCTGGAGTTGCACGATCTGCCATTGCTCGATCTGCCCATGGAAAATGCTGCCCTGGCTCTGCAGGCCTACGCCTTGCTGGATCTGCCCTGGCAGGCGAGTGCGATTCAGGCGGCCCTGCTGGCTACGCGAGTGACCGGGCGTTTGGATCGCCGCCAGCTGCAGTGGCAGGGCAAGACCCTGCAGTTGCTGCTGGATGTCGGGCATAACCCGCATGCGGCTGATTATCTGGCTACCCGCTTGGCGGCAAGGCCACCTGTGGGGCGGCGACTGGCGGTTTTCGGTCTGTTGCAGGACAAGGATCTGGCGGGTGTGCTGACGCCCCTGCTGGGCGAAGTGCAGGGCTGGGCGGTGGCGCCCTTGCCGAGTCCGCGTAGCCGTCCCGTCGGTGAACTGCAGGCGACTTTGCGCAATCTCGGCGCCAACGTGCTTGCCTGTGACAGCGTTGCCGAGGCATTGTTGACACAATGTCGACAGGCGACCGCCGAGGATGAAATCCTCGTGTTCGGTTCTTTCTATTGTGTGGCCGAGGCTCTGGAATGGCTGGGGCAACAGGCGGAGGCGGGGAATGGCAGTGCTGGATAAAGGGTTGAAGCAGCGGATCGTCGGCGCCTTGGTGCTGGTTGCGCTGGCGGTGATCTTTCTGCCGATGCTGTTTTCCCGTGAGGATGAGTTGCGCCAGGTGGTAGTCGATGCGCCTGCCATGCCGCAGGCGCCTGCCATGCCCGAGGTTGCCCTGGATCCGGTCGAGGTGCCCCAACCAATCGCCCCCGAGCAGGTACCGCCGGTTGAGCCGCTGGAGGTTCCGGAAGTTGCCGAGGCGCCGACTGAGCCAGCTGCGGCTACTCCAGCGGCAGTCGAACCGAGCAAGCCCGAGCGTCTGGATGCCAGCAGCCTGCCAGTCAGTTGGTCGGTGCAACTGGCCAGCCTGTCCAGCCGCAGTGGTGCCGAAGAGCTGCAGAAAAAACTGCGCAGCCAGGGCTACAACGCCTATGTGCGCACCTTCGAAGGCATGAATCGGGTGTTCGTCGGCCCCCTGGTCGAGCGCGCCGAGGCCGATCGCCTGCGTGACCAGTTGAATCGCCAGCAGAAGCTCAATGGCTTCGTGGTGCGCTTCCAGCCGGAAAATGGCTAACTTCTCTATCGCGACCATATAGCAGCCCCGGCTTACCCGGCGGGGCTGGCTCTGTTAAAATCCGCCGCCTTTCCCGTCTGTAGGCAGCATCGTGGCATTCACTTGGGTCGATTGGGCGATTATCGCCGTCATCGCCATTTCCAGTCTGATCAGCCTGAAACGCGGCTTCTTCAAAGAAGCGCTGTCGCTGCTGACCTGGATCATCGCAGGCGTTGTGGCCTGGATGTTCGGCGGCGCCCTGTCACAGCACCTCACTGAATTTATCGAAACCCCGTCGATGCGCGTCATCGCCGCTTGCGCCATTTTGTTCATCGCCACTCTGCTGGTCGGTGCGCTGGTCAATTTCCTTATTGGTGAACTGATCCGGGTGACCGGTCTGTCGGGCACCGATCGTTTTCTCGGCATGGTCTTCGGCGCAGCGCGTGGTGCCTTGCTGGTAGTGGTGCTGGTCGGGCTGGTCAGCCTGGCGCCGGTGCAACAGGACAAATGGTGGCAGCAGTCGAGTCTGCTGCCACATTTTCTGATGGTGGCGGACTGGTCGAAGAACCTGATTCTCAGTCTGTCCAGTCAGTGGTTGGCGAGCGGTATCAGCGCGCCGGCCGATCTGCCGTTCAAAGAGGCTTTTTCGCAGCCTAAACTGCCTGAAAGCCTGTAGATCTAGCCTGATTCACAACGTAGGGGTTGCGTCACATGTGTGGCATTGTCGGTATTGTCGGTAAGTCCAACGTCAACCAGTCGCTGTATGACGCGCTGACCGTCCTCCAACATCGCGGCCAGGACGCTGCCGGTATCGTGACCAGCCATGGCGGCCGGTTGTTTCTGCGCAAGGACAACGGCCTGGTACGGGACGTGTTCCAGCAGCGCCACATGCAACGCCTGGTCGGCCAGGTTGGCATCGGCCATGTGCGCTACCCGACGGCCGGCAGCTCCAGTTCGGCCGAGGCGCAGCCGTTCTACGTCAACTCGCCCTACGGCATCACCCTGGCGCACAACGGCAACCTGACCAACGTCGAGCAGTTGTCGCGCGAGATCTACGAATCCGACCTGCGCCACGTCAACACCAACTCCGACTCGGAAGTGCTGCTCAACGTGTTCGCTCATGAGCTGGCGGTGCGCGGCAAGCTGCAGCCGACCGAGGAAGACGTGTTTGCCGCCGTTGCCGGTGTGCATGCGCGTTGCAAGGGCGGTTACGCGGTGGTGGCGATGATCACCGGCTACGGTGTGGTCGGCTTCCGCGACCCCTATGCGATCCGTCCGATCGTCTTTGGCCATCGCCACACCGACGAAGGTGTGGAGTACATGATCGCCTCCGAAAGCGTCGCCCTCGACGTGCTCGGCTTCACCTTGATCCGCGATCTGGCGCCGGGCGAAGCGGTGTACATCACCGAAGACGGCAACCTGCATACCCGCCAGTGCGCGGCTAACCCGCAACTGTCGCCGTGTATCTTCGAACACGTTTACCTGGCCCGCCCTGACTCGCTGATGGACGGCGTGTCGGTGTATAAGGCGCGTCTGCGCATGGGCGAGAAGCTGGCCGAAAAGATCCTGCGCGAGCGCCCGGATCACGATATCGACGTGGTCATCCCGATTCCGGACACCAGCCGCACCTCGGCGCTGGAGCTGGCCAACCACCTGGGTGTGAAGTTTCGCGAAGGCTTCGTCAAGAACCGCTACATCGGTCGTACCTTCATCATGCCCGGCCAGGCGGCGCGCAAGAAATCGGTACGCCAGAAGCTCAACGCCATCGAGCTGGAGTTCCGCGGCAAGAATGTGATGCTGGTGGACGACTCCATCGTACGCGGCACCACCTGCAAGCAGATCATCCAGATGGCCCGCGAAGCCGGGGCGAAGAATGTGTATTTCTGCTCCGCTGCACCGGCCGTGCGTTATCCGAACGTGTACGGTATCGACATGCCCAGCCCGCACGAGCTGATCGCCCACGGTCGCAGCACCGAGCAGGTGGCCGAGCTGATCGGTGCCGACTGGCTGATCTACCAAGACCTGCCGGACCTGATCGACGCGGTCGGTGGCGGCAAGGTCAAGATCGAGCATTTCGACTGCGCAGTGTTCGATGGCCAGTACGTCACCGGTGACGTCAACGAGGTCTACCTGAACAAGATCGAACAGGCGCGTAACGATGCCAGCAAGGCCACGGCCGAAGCGGTCAGCGCCATCATCGATCTGCACAACGACTGATAGCGAGGAGCCGCCGATGAGCCAGGATTGGGATGCAGGACGGCTGGACAGCGACCTCGACGGCGTTGGCTTCGACACCCTGGCCGTGCGCGCCGGGCAGCACCGCACGCCGGAAGGCGAGCATGGCGAAGCACTGTTCCTCACCTCCAGCTACGTGTTCCGCACTGCTGCCGATGCTGCCGCGCGCTTCGCCGGTGAAGTGCCGGGCAACGTCTACTCGCGCTACACCAACCCGACCGTGCGTGCCTTCGAGGAGCGCATGGCTGCTCTGGAAGGTGCCGAGCAGGCGGTAGCTACCTCGTCGGGCATGTCGGCGATCCTGGCCATCGTCATGAGCCTGTGCAGCGCCGGCGATCATGTGCTGGTGTCGCGCAGCGTATTCGGCTCGACCATCAGCCTGTTCGAGAAGTACCTCAAGCGCTTCGGGATCGAGGTTGATTACCCGCCGCTGGCCGATCTGGCCGGCTGGGAAGGAGCATTCAAGGCCAATACCAGGCTGCTGTTCGTCGAGTCACCGTCCAACCCGCTGGCCGAACTGGTGGATATCGCCGCGCTGGCGGAAATCAGCCATGCCCATGGTGCGTTGCTGGTGGTCGACAACTGCTTCTGCACTCCGGCTCTGCAGCAGCCGCTGAAGCTGGGTGCGGACATTGTCATGCACTCGGCGACCAAGTACATCGATGGCCAGGGCCGTGCTCTCGGCGGTGTAGTGGCGGGACGCAAGGCGCAGATGGAAGGTGTGGTTGGTTTCCTGCGCACTGCCGGGCCGACCCTCAGCCCGTTCAATGCCTGGCTGTTCCTCAAGGGCCTGGAAACCCTGCGCGTGCGCATGCAGGCCCACTGTGCCAGCGCCCAGCACCTGGCCGAATGGCTGGAGCAGCAGCCGGGCATCGAGCATGTCTACTACTCCGGCCTGCCCAGCCATCCGCAACACGAACTGGCCAAACGGCAGCAGAGTGGTTTCGGTGCGGTAGTCAGCTTCGAGGTGAGGGGTGGCAAGGACGCGGCATGGCGCTTTATCGACGCGACGAAAGTCATTTCGATCACTACCAACCTCGGTGACACCAAGACCACCATCGCTCACCCGGCGACCACCTCCCACGGCCGCCTGTCACCTCAGGAGCGAGCCAATGCCGGGATCCGCGATAACCTGGTCCGGGTCGCCGTGGGCCTCGAAGATATTGCCGATCTCAAAGCTGATCTGGCTCGCGGCCTCGCTGCAATCTAAGAGCCATTGTTCCCGGCGGGCACGCCGCCGGGAATGCCTCCTGCCTGTCGTGGTCTAGTCTTGGGATGAGTAACCCCGACTAGGAGCACCCATGAGTCTCATACTTTTTCTGTTGATCGGCGCCATTGCCGGCTGGATCGCTGGCAAGTTGCTGCGTGGTGGTGGCTTCGGCCTGATCGGCAACCTGGTGGTCGGCATAGTCGGCGCGGTGATCGGCGGCCACCTGTTCAGCTATCTGGGTGTGTCGGCGGGCGGCGGCCTGATCGGTTCGCTGGTGACGGCGGTGATCGGCGCTCTGGTGCTGCTGTTTATCGTCGGCCTGATCAAGAAAGCCTGATCAGCCTTGCTCTGCCCGGCTAAAGGGGCAGAGCAGGGCCTTGCTAGACGCTTACTGTTGTGGGCGCAGGTCGATGGTCGACTCGTAGCTGTCCTGGCGATCGAACAGACGCTGCGGGTCGCTTGGCAGCAGGCTCTGCTCACCGCCGATAGGCTGGCTGAGCACACGGATATCGCTGTATTTCTTGTTGCTCAGACTGGCCAGACCGTTGGCATCACGGACCACTGCCGGGCGCAGGAAGACCATCAGGTTGCGTTTGACGTGAGTGTCTTCGGTGGAGCGGAACAGGCGCCCCAACAGCGGAATGTCGCCAAGGATCGGCACCTTGGAGTCGCTGCGGGTGACGTCGTCCTGGATCAGCCCGCCGAGCACGATGACCTGGCCGTCGCTGGCGAGGATAGTGCTCTTGATCGAGCGCTTGTTGGTGATCACATCGGACACGTTGACGTTGGCCGGGGCCGGCACCAGCGAGGAAATTTCCTGTTCGATCTCCAGGCGCAGGGTGGCACCTTCGTTGATGTGCGGGGTCACCTTGAGCGTTACGCCGATGTCCTGGCGCTCGATGGTGGTGAAGGGGTTGCTCGCGCCGTCGGTTGAGGTGGTGTAGGACCCGGTCTGGAACGGCACGTTCTGGCCGACCAGGATTTCCGCTTCCTGGTTGTCCAGGGTCAGCAGCGTCGGGGTGGACAGCAGGTTGCTCTTGCTGTTGGACGACAGTGCGGTGATCAGCGCGCCGAAGTCGCTGTTACCGATGCCGATGATCGCACCACTGGGCAACGGCGAGGGGATCTTCTGGTCTTGCAGTGCGCCGAGAAAGGTGCCGATCGAAAAGCCGGTGTTGTTGAAATTCACCCCGCCGATGGCATTGTCGCCACGTGCTGCCCACTGCACGCCCAAGGCATCACGGATATCCCCGGAAATCTCCACGATGGCGGCCTCGACCAGCACCTGGGCGCGCGGCACATCCAGTTGACGGACGATGTCCTCAAGCATGGTGACGGTATCCGGGTCGGCAAGGATTACCAGGGCGTTGAGACTCTCGTCCGCGCGGATCAGCATCTGCTTCGGCTTGCCGCCGGCTGCTTCGCCGCCCGCTTCGCCGGTTTTCAGGCTTTCCCCGATCTCGCCGAGGGTTTCCGCCATGCTCTTGGCATCGTTGTGGCGCAGGCGGATCACGCGGGTATTGGCCGAGCGCGAGGAGGGCGTGTCGATGGACTTGGCCAGGGCCAGCATCTTCGCTCGGGCTTCCGGTGGGCCGAGCAG
The DNA here is from genome assembly GCF_014164785.1 of Aquipseudomonas guryensis. Lineage (GTDB taxonomy): Bacteria > Pseudomonadota > Gammaproteobacteria > Pseudomonadales > Pseudomonadaceae > Aquipseudomonas > Aquipseudomonas guryensis. The sequence goes on from NZ_JACJFN010000002.1 coordinate 326,957, forward strand.
GATCAGGCGATTGGTGCGGCTGTCGGCGACCACCTGGGTGGCACCGCCGGTGCCTTTGGCCTGGCCGCGGTTGAGGGTGCTGTTGAGTACCTCGGCGGCATCCATGACCCAGGCGTGGCGCATGTCATAGACCGTGTAGTCTTGCTGATTGGCCTGGTCCAGCTGGCGCACCACCTGCTCGATGCGGGTGATGTTGGCCGGCCGGTCACTGATGATCAGCGCATTGGCCGAGGCCACAGCAGCCAGATGGCCATACTGCGGGACCAGTGGGCGAATCAGCGGGATCAGTTCATTAACCGCGTTCTGCTGCACCTGGATCACCCGAGTTTCCAGGGTGTTAGCGGCGCTGCCCTCCAGGGAGCCATCGGCGCGGGCTTCGGTATTCGGCACGATACGCGCCTGATCACCCTGGGCGACCACCGAGAAACCATGGGTGCTCATCACCGAAAGGAACAGCTGGTAGACCTCGCTGAGGCCCAGCGGGGCCTGCGATACCACGGTCACCTGACCCTTGACGCGAGGGTCGACGACGAAGGTCTGGCCACTGATGCTGGACACCTGTTCGATGAAGTCGCGGATATCCGCATCCTTCATGTTGATGGTCCAGGTTTCACCCTGTTCGCTGGTGATGCCGGCGGGCTGGTTGGCCAGGGCGACAGGCAGCGGATTGCCCAGGCAGCTCATGGCCAGGAGCAGGGCGAGAGGCAGGTGTTTCGGCGATGCGGATCTGAAGTGGGTCATTGGCTGATTTCGGCTTCTGGCGCTTCGGTCGGCGGCGTGGTGCCATCGCCTTCCATTTGTTGACGGAGAACTTCCATGCGCTGTTGCAACTGCTGGACGTCTTCGCTCTGCAGTTGCTCAAGCTGTTCGGCGGTCGGTTCCGCAGGGTCATACTGCGGATCGTACTGTTCGCTGTAGGTGGCTGCTGCAGCTGTCGCCGTGCGCAGGCGAGGGAAATGCAGGCTTTCCTCGCGGCCGTTGCGGCTCAGCACCACATGGTCCTGATGTACGGCCTGCAGGCGCACGCCGCTATTGATTTCATCGCCGACGGTCAAGCGCCGGGGCTTGCCGCCAGCTACCAGGATAATCGCCGTTGAGCGTTTGCTGTCTGGATTGACGAAACTGCCTAGCAGGGTCAACTGCAGATTGGTAGGTGGCGCCGGTTGATCACCATTCTGCAGTACGGGCGTGCCGAACAGGCCCTGCAGGGGTTCTACCGCCAGCGGTTGGTTCTGGTTGGTAGCAGGTGCGCTGTCGCTCACTGGCGGCGGGCTATGCAGCAGACGCCGCAGGTCGACGATCTGCCAGGAGAGGCTCAGGCTCATGCCGGCCACCACGAGCAGGCAAAGGCCGCTCACGCCATGGCGTTGCAGCCAGCCAGGAAGGCGGGTGCCTGTTGCGCTCAATGCATCATCCCCCAATGATTTTCTTATTCTATTAAGCCAGGCGGCGCACTCGCGCCGCGCCTGCTCACTCCGTCATGCGCGGAGCAGCGCCAACCATACCGCAACTGTTCGGGCTGTGCGCGCTCTGTCATGCAGTTGGCGATTCAGCCAGAAATCTCTGACAGTGCGGTGAAAAAGGCCACCACCAGGCGTTTGCCGCGATTCGCGCCGGCGAAAACGATAAAAGGTACCGCTGCGTCAGTCAGCGACCGGGCAGTTTTGCTGCCAGAAGCGTGATCTGCTTCGGATTTTCCCGACACCCGGCCGTTATCATCGGCCGCCAAGCGCTTTCCGTTCAACAATAAAAATAAGCCCGACGGGACACTGCCATGGAAGACCGCAAGCCTTCCTCCGCCATTCCTCCTGGATTTGCCCGCGAGGAACTGCTGGAGCTGCTCAGCCACTGCGAGTATTTCCCCCTGACCCTGCTGCTGGCTCCTGCAGGCTCGGGCAAGTCCACCCTGCTGGCTCACTGGCAGGCGGGGCACACCCGGCGCACGGTGGTCTACTACCCGCTGCAGGCACGCGACAATGATCCCGTGCGTTTCTTCCGTCGCCTGGCGGAGACCATCCGCAGCCAGGTCGAAGACTTTGACATCTCCTGGTTCAACCCCTTCGCCGGCGAAATGCACCAGGCGCCCGAAGTGGTCGGTGAATACCTGGCCGATGCCCTGGAGCGAATTGCCGGCGGTTTGTACATCACCCTCGATGACTTCCAGTACATCAGCCAGCCGACCATTCTCGACGTGCTTTCGGCGATGCTCGAACGCCTGTCCGGCGATACCCGGGTGATCCTCTCCAGCCGCAACCATCCCGGATTCTCCCTCAGTCGGCTGAAGCTGGAAAACAAGCTGCTGTGCATCGACCAGCACGACCTGCGTATGACTGCGGCGCAGATCCAGCAGCTCAATGCGCACCTCGGCGGGCCGAGCCTCAGCCTGACCTATGTCGACAGCCTGATGGCCATGACCGAGGGCTGGGTCGCCGGGGTCAAGGTGGCGCTGCTGGCCTATGCGCGGTTCGGCACCATCGCCCTGGAGCGCTTCAACGGCAGCCAGCCGGAGATCGTCGATTACTTCGGCCATGTGGTGCTCAAGCGCCTGTCGCCGCACCTGCGCGACTTCTTCCTGTGTAGCGCGATCTTCGAGCGTTTTGATGGCGAGCTGTGTGACCACGTGCTGGAGCGCAGTGGCTCGGCGCTGCTGCTGGAAGATATCGCCGTGCGCGAGCTGTTCATGCTGCCGGTGGACAATCAGCCGGGCTGGTATCGCTACCATGCCTTGCTGCATGACTTCCTGGCCGCGCGCCTGGCGGTCGAACAGCCGCACAGCATCGGTGCGCTAAACCGCCGCGCGGCACAATGTTTCCAGCAGCGCGGCGATCTCGAGCAAGCCCTGCAGCATGCCCAGCGCAGCAATGATGCGGGACTGTTCCGGCGCATGCTGGAGGAGGCTTGCGAACAGTGGGTGCGCTCCGGGCATTTCGCCGAGGTGCTCAAGTGGCTGGAGCCGCTCAGCGAAAGCGAACTGTTCGCCAGCCCGCGCCTGCTGGTGCCGATGGTCTATGCGCTGACCCTGTCGCGGCGTTTCCATCAGGCACGCTATTGTCTGGACGAGTTGGGTGCCCGCGCCAGTCGCGAGCCGACGGTGGATGTGCTGACCCGTCAGCTGCTGGAACTCAATCTGGAGCTGTTCCAGTTCGATCTCGGCTTCACCCCCGGTGAACGCTGGTCCGATCTGTTGGCCGTTGGAGTGCCGCCGGAAATCCGCGCGCTGGCGCTGAGCATCCTGTCCTATCACCATCTGCTCAACGCCCGGCTGCAGCAGGCCATCAGCATGGCGCTGGAGGCCAAGGCGCTGCTGGGACAGACCGGGCAGAGCTTTCTGGAAAGTTATGCCGACCTGATCATCGCCCTGTGCAACCGCAACGCCTGCCGCGCCACCAGTGCGCGCAAGGACGTCTACCACGACTACCAGCGCACCGAACGCTCCTCGCCGGCCTGGGTCAACCGAGCCACAGCCATGGTGGTGGCGCTGTATGAGCAGAACCAGCTGGCCGCGGCCCAGCAGCTGTGCGAGGATCTGATGGCTGTGGTCAGCTCGTCTTCGGCCACCGAGACCATCGCCACCGTGCACATCACCCTGTCGCGCCTGCTCTATCGGCGCCAGTCCGACGGCCGTGCCGGGCGCCTGCTGGAGCAGCTGTCACGCATCCTGCAACTGGGTAACTATGCCCGTTTCGCCAGCCAGGTGGCGCAGGAGACCATGCGCCAGGCCTTCCTCGGCAGTCGTCCGGCGGCCCTGGATGCCCTGGCCCAGCGCCTGGGCATCGAAGAGCGGCTGGCGGCGGGGGAGTGGGAGCGGGCGCGGCCCTACGATGAATGCTGGGAGCGTTATGGCCTGGCCGCCGTGTACTGGCTGGTGCAGCGTGGCGCCCAGCCGCGCGCCTGTCGCATCCTCAAGGTGCTCGCCGAGTCCTTGCGGCGCAGCGAGATGAAGGCGCGCACCCTGGTGGTCGAGGCCAACCTGCTGGTGCTCAGTGCGCCGCAACTGAGCAAGGACGAGCAGCTGCGCGCGCTGCTGCAACTGGTGCAGCACTACGGCATCGTCAATATCAACCGCTCGGTGTTCGACGAGGCGCCCGGCTTCGCCGAAGCGGTGCTCGGCCTACTGCAGTCGGGGCAGCTGGACGTGCCGGAAAAGTACCGCGAGACCTATGCCGAGTTCCTCCTGGCCGAGAGCACCGCACCGGCGCCCGCGCCCGATCTGGCAAGCCTGTTGACCGGCAAGGAGGTGGAGATCTTCGACTGCCTGCTCAGCGGCCTGTCCAACACGGAAATTAGTGCACGCATGGGCATCGCCCTGTCCACCACCAAGTGGCACCTGAAGAACATCTACTCGAAGTTGAATCTCTCCAGCCGTACCGAAGCCATCCTCAGCCAGCATCCGCGCAACTAATCGCCGCGACCAACGGCAGGCGAATCGCCACTTTCCCCTCCCGCAGAGGGGGGGAGGGGGCGGCGCAAATCCCTACTCTCCCGGCAGCTGGAAAACCGGCCCCTAGCCGTAACTACTACAAGAAAAAACGGGAGATATAGCCATGTCTGTTTGGGTCACATGGCCGAGTCTGGTCAAGCTCGGCACCCTGGGCATTTATGCCGGCCTGATCACGCTCGCGCTCGAGCGCGATGTGCTGTTCAAGAACAATCTGTTCGACGTCGATAACCTGCCGGCGGCCAACGCCAACATCACCTGCGATGCGCGCAGTCAGGGCGCACGCACCGAGGATGGCACCTGTAACATCCTCGCCAACCCGGCCGAAGGCTCGGTCTACCGGCGTTTCGGACGTAACGTCGATCCGACGGTTACCCACGGTGAAACCGAAGCAGACACCCTGCTCAGCCCCAACCCGCGTGAAGTCAGTAACGTGCTAATGGCCCGTGGCGAGTTCAAGCCGGCGCCGAGCCTCAACTTCATCGCCGCTTCGTGGATCCAGTTCATGGTCCATGACTGGGTCGACCACGGCCCTAACGCCGAAGACAACCCGATCCAGATTCCGCTGCCGGCCGGTGACGCCTTCGGCAGCGGTGCGCTGTCGGTGCGCCGCACCCAGCTTGATCCGACCCGCACCGCCGCCGAAGCCGGCAAGCCGCAGACCTACCGCAACCACAACACCCACTGGTGGGACGGCTCGCAGTTGTACGGCAGCAGCAAGGAAACCAACGACAAGGTGCGTTCCTTCGTCGATGGCAAGCTGAAGATCAATGCCGATGGCACCCTGCCCAGCGAGTACCTCAGCGGCAAGCCGATCACCGGCGTCAACGAAAACTGGTGGGTTGGTCTGAGCATGCTGCACCAGCTGTTCACCAAGGAACACAACGCCATCGCCAGCATGCTCAAGCAGAAGTACCCGAGCCAGAGCGACCAGTGGCTGTATGACCGCGCGCGCCTGGTCAACTCGGCGCTGATGGCCAAGATCCACACCGTGGAATGGACCCCGGCGGTCATCGCCAACCCGGTCACCGAGCGCGCGATGTACGCCAACTGGTGGGGCCTGCTGGGTTCCGGGCCGAACCGCGACAAGTACCAGGATGAGGCGCGCATGCTGCAGGAGGACCTGGCCAGCTCGAATTCCTTCGTCCTGCGCATCCTCGGCATCGACGGCAGCCAGGCCGGCAGCTCGGCCATCGACCATGCCCTGGCCGGTATCGTCGGTTCGACCAATCCGAACAACTACGGGGTACCGTACACCCTCACCGAAGAGTTCGTCGCCGTGTACCGCATGCACCCGCTGATGCGCGACAAGGTGGATGTCTACGACATCGGCTCGAACGTGATCGCCAATTCGATCCCGCTGCCCAACACCCGCGATGGTGACGCCGAGGACCTGCTTTCCAGCGAAAGTCCGGAGCGCCTGTGGTACTCCTTCGGTATCACCAACCCGGGTTCGCTGACCCTCAACAACTACCCGAACTTCCTGCGCAACCTGTCGATTCCGCTGGTCGGCAACATCGATCTGGCGACCGTCGACGTACTGCGCGACCGTGAGCGTGGCGTGCCGCGTTACAACGAGTTCCGCCGCGAGATCGGCCTCAACCCGATCACCAAGTTCGAGGATCTGACCACCGAGCCGGTGGCCCTGGCCAACCTCAAGCGCGTCTACGGCAACGACATCGAGAAGATCGACACTCTGGTCGGTATGCTCGCCGAAACCGTGCGTCCGGACGGCTTCGCCTTCGGCGAAACGGCGTTCCAGATCTTCATCATGAACGCCTCGCGCCGCCTGATGACCGACCGCTTCTACACCAAGGACTACCGTCCTGAGGTGTACACCGCCGAAGGTCTGGCCTGGGTGGAAAACACCACCATGGTCGACGTGCTCAAGCGTCACAACCCGCAGCTGGACAGCAGCCTGCTGGGCGTGGAAAACGCCTTCAAACCCTGGGGCCTGAACATCCCGGTCGACTACGAAAACTGGCCGGCCCAGGCCAAGCAGGACAACCTGTGGGTCAACGGTGCACTGCGCACCCAGTATGCCGAAGGCCAGTTGCCGGTGATCCCGCCGGTGGACGTCGGTGGGCTGATCGGCTCGGTGCTGTGGAAGAAGGTGCAGACGCGCACCGACGTCGCCCCGGTGGGCCATGAAAAGGCCATGCACCCCAATGGCGTGATGGCCAAGGTCAAGTTCATTCCGGTCGCGGGTAACCCCTACACCGGTCTGTTCCAGGGCGCCGACAGTGGCCTGCTGCGCTTGTCGGTAGCCGGTGATCCGGCCAAGAACGGCTTCCAGCCGGGGCTGGCGTGGAAGGCCTTCGTCAACGGCAAACCGTCGCAGAACGTCTCCGCGCTCGTCAGCCTCAGCGGCCAGGGCAGTAACTACAACTTCTTCGCCAACGAGCTTTCGCAGTACGTGGTTCCGGAAGTCAACGACACCCTGGGCACCACCATCCTGTTCTCGGCGGTGAGCCTGAAGCCGACCCTGCTGCGGGTCGACGACTTCGCCAAGGTGGCGCAGAACGGCCAGGCCGTGACCACGCCCAAGGCGCCGACGCAGATCTATTTCGTGCCGAAAAGCGAGCTGCGTAGCCGTTTCTCCACTGCCGCTCACGACTTTCGCGGCGATCTGCTGACCCTGACTGCCGGTACCAAGCTGTATGACGTGTATGCCACCTCAATGGAGATCAAGACCTCCATCATCCCGTCCACCAGCCGTACCTACGCCCAGCAGCGCCGCAGCAGTGCGGTGAAGGTCGGCGAACTGGAGCTGACTTCGCCGCTGATCGCCTCGGCGTTCGGTGACAGCGGGGTGTTCTTCAAGCACCAGCGCCACGAAGACAAGTAAAACGGCGGCGCAAACCGCCCAGCAAAACCAGGCCCCGGCTCATGCTGGGGCCTTTTTTATCCAGTGTCGTTCTGTGATTGCCCGCACTGTCGCGACAAAGCGCAATCACGGGCCTTTATTTTTCCACTGAATCCGTTAACTTGGCCGCTCTGTTGCGCCATATAACAATAAGAACCGATGCAATCCGCCATTCAGGAACGGGCCCGCGCATGTCCAGCGATATTCACGCCGCGCTAGCGGCTCCGGCAGTCGTGCCCCTGCGCCCGCTGCCTTTCGCCTTTGCCAAACGCCACGGCGTGCTGCTGCGCGAAGACGCTGGCCAGGTCAGCCTGTGTCTGCGCGAAGGCGCGACCCTGGCCGCTCTGCAGGAAGCCCAGCGCTTTGCCCGCCAGGTGCTGGCGCTGCACTGGCTGAGCCCCGCCGAATTCGAACAGGCCCTGACTACCGCCTACCAGCGCGACTCCTCGGAAGTACGCCTGATGGCCGAAGGCCTGGGTGCCGAACTGGACCTGGCCAGCCTGGCGGAAATGACCCCCGAGTCCGGCGACCTGCTTGAGCAGGAAGATGACGCACCGATCATCCGCCTGATCAACGCCATCCTCGGCGAGGCGATCAAGGCCGGCGCCTCCGACATCCACCTGGAAACCTTCGAGAAACGCCTGGTCGTGCGTTTTCGCGTCGACGGCATCCTGCGTGAAGTGATCGAACCGCGTCGCGAGCTGGCGGCCTTACTGGTGTCGCGGGTCAAGGTCATGGCGCGGCTGGACATCGCCGAGAAGCGCGTACCGCAGGACGGGCGTATCTCGCTCAAGGTGGCGGGGCGTGAAGTCGACATCCGTGTCTCCACCTTGCCCTCGGCCAACGGCGAGCGGGTGGTGCTGCGCCTGCTGGATAAACAGGCCGGGCGCCTGTCGCTGACACACCTGGGCATGAGCGAGCGCGACCGCCGCCTGCTCGACGAGAATCTGCGCAAGCCCCATGGCATCCTGCTGGTCACCGGCCCCACCGGCTCGGGCAAGACCACCACCCTGTACGCCGGCCTGGTCACCCTGAACGACCGCACGCGCAACATCCTCACCGTCGAAGACCCGATCGAGTACTACCTCGAAGGCATCGGCCAGACCCAGGTCAACCCGCGCGTCGATATGACCTTCGCCCGTGGCCTGCGCGCCATCCTGCGCCAGGACCCGGACGTGGTGATGGTCGGCGAGATCCGCGACCAGGAAACCGCCGACATCGCCGTGCAGGCCTCGCTCACCGGTCACCTTGTGCTGTCGACCCTGCACACCAACAGCGCGGTGGGCGCCGTCACCCGTTTGGTCGACATGGGCGTCGAGCCGTTCCTGCTTTCCTCCTCCTTGCTCGGCGTGCTGGCTCAGCGCCTGGTGCGCGTGCTCTGCCCGCACTGCCGCGAAGCGCGTCCGGCTGACGCGGCCGAATGCAGCCTGCTCGGCCTCGAACCGCAGGCCGCACCGATCATCTACCACGCCCAGGGCTGCAGCGAATGCCACCAGCAGGGCTACCGTGGGCGTACCGGCATCTACGAACTGGTGATCTTCGACGAGCAGATGCGCTCCTTGGTGCACAATGGCGCCGGCGAACAGGAGCTGACCCGCCATGCGCGCAGCCTCGGCCCCGGCATCCGCGAAGACGGTCGGCGCAAGGTGCTGGAAGGGGTGACCACCCTGGAAGAAGTGCTGCGCGTCACCCGGGAAGACTGATGGCTAGGAGCGACTGATGGCCGCCTTCGAATACATCGCCCTCGACGCCAAGGGCCGCCAGCAGAAAGGCGTATTGGAAGCCGACAGCGCCCGCCAGGTACGCCAGCTGCTGCGCGAGAAGCAACTGGCGCCGCTGCAGGTGGAAGCCATGCGCAGCCGCGAGGCGCCGCAGGGCAGTGGGTTCAGCCTGCGCCGCGGGCTGGCCGCGCGCGACCTGGCCTTGGTCACCCGCCAGCTGGCGACCCTGATCAGCGCCGCGCTGCCCATCGAGGAAGCCCTGCGCGCCGCCGCCGCCCAGTCGCGCCAGCCGCGGATCCAGTCGATGCTGCTGGCCGTGCGCGCCCGGGTGCTCGAGGGCCACGGCCTGGCCGCCAGCCTGGCGGCGTTTCCGGCGGCCTTTCCCGAGCTGTACCGCGCCACCGTGGCCGCCGGCGAGCATGCCGGGCACCTGGGCCCGGTGCTGGAGCAACTGGCCGACTACACCGAGCAACGCCAGCAGTCGCGGCAGAAGGTGCAACTGGCGCTGCTTTATCCGCTGATCCTGATGATCACCTCGCTGATCATCGTCGGCTTCCTGCTTGGCTATGTGGTGCCGGATGTGGTGCGGGTGTTCATCGACTCCGGGCAGACCCTGCCGGCGCTTACCCGTGGCCTGATCCTGGTCAGCGAGCTGGTTAAGGGCTGGGGCTGGCTGGCGCTGATCCTCATTGTGCTCGGCGTGCTGGGCTTTCGCCGCGCGGTGCGCGAGGAGGGTATGCGCCAGCGCTGGCACGGCTTCGTCCTGCGCGTGCCGCTGGTGGGCGGGCTGGTCCGCGCCACCGAGACCGCGCGCTTCGCCTCGACCCTGGCGATTCTGGTGCGCAGCGGCGTACCGTTGGTCGAGGCGTTGGCGATTGGCAGCGAAGTGGTGGTCAACCGGGTGATCCGTCATGACGTGATCCAGGCCACCCAGCGCGTGCGCGAGGGCGGTAGCCTGTCACGGGCGCTGGAGGCCAGCCGGCAGTTTCCGCCGATGATGCTGCATATGATCGCCAGCGGCGAACGCTCCGGCGAGCTGGACCAGATGCTGGCGCGCACCGCGCGTAATCAGGAAAACGACCTGGCGGCCACCATCGGCCTATTGGTCGGGCTGTTCGAGCCGTTCATGCTGGTCTTCATGGGGGCGGTGGTGCTGGTGATCGTACTGGCCATCCTCCTGCCGATTCTGTCTTTGAACCAACTGGTGGGTTGAAAACGATGCACAAGCAACAAGGCTTCACGCTGATTGAAATCATGGTGGTGGTGGTGATCCTCGGCATCCTCGCCGCGCTGGTGGTGCCGCAGGTGATGGGCCGGCCGGACCAGGCCAAGGTCACCGTGGCGCAGAACGATATCCGCGCCATCGGCGCCGCACTGGACATGTACAAGCTAGACAATCAGAGCTACCCGAGCACCCAGCAGGGCCTCGAGGCGCTGGTGAAGAAGCCCACCGGCAACCCGCCGGCGAAGAACTGGAACGCCGAGGGCTACCTGAAGAAGCTGCCGGTCGACCCGTGGGGCAACACCTACCTGTACCTGGCACCGGGCACCCACGGCAAGATTGACCTCTATTCCCTGGGCGCCGACGGCCAGGAAGGTGGCGAGGGTGGTGACGCCGATATTGGCAACTGGGATCTCTGATTCCCGATGAGAGCCGCGCGCGGCTTTACCTTGGTCGAGTTGCTGGTGGTGCTGGTCATACTCGGCGCCTTGACCGGCATGGCCGTGCTCGGCAGCGGCATGGCTGCCAGCCCGGCGCGCCAGCTGAACGACGAGGCCGAGCGGCTGGCCGGCCTGCTGCGCGTGCTGCTCGACGAAGCCGTGCTGGATAACCGCGAATACGGTGTGCGCTTCGAGCGCCAGTCCTACCAGGTGCTGCGCTACGAGCCACAGCGTGGCCAGTGGCAGGCGCTGGAAGACGACGCCAGGGTGCACGGTCTGCCCGATTGGGTGGAGCTGAGTATCGAGCTGGACGAGCAGGCTCTGACCCTGCCCAGCCCTACCGGCAAGGGCGCGGCGAAGCTGCCGGTACCGCAGCTGCTGATCCTCTCCAGCGGCGAGCTCAGCCCGTTTCGCCTGCGCCTGTCCGGGCGCGAGCGCGGTGGGCCGGCTCTGCTGATTTCCAGCGATGGTTTCAGCGAGCCGCTGATCGAGGCGGAAAAGTCGCCAGGTAAGGTGCCATGAAGCGCGCGCGCGGTTTTACCCTGCTGGAAGTGCTGGTGGCCCTGGGCATCTTCGCCCTGGTCGCCGCCAGCGTGCTGACCGCCACTGCGCGTTCACTGCAGACCGCCGCGCGCCTGGAAGACAAGACCTTCGCCCTGTGGCTGGCGGACAACCGCATGCAGGAGCTGCAACTGGCCGAGACGCCGCCGGACGACGGCAGCGAGAAGGGCGAAGAAACCTACGCCGGGCGGCGCTGGCTGTGGCAGAGCCAGGTGCAGACGACCAGCGATCCCGGCATGCGCCGCGTCACCATCTGGGTGGCCTTGCGCCCCGAGAGCGGTTTGCGTGGCAAGGTCGAAGAACAGGCGCTGGTGACCCTCAGCGGCTTCCTCGGGAGCGAGCCATGAGGCGCAGCCGTGGCTTCACCCTGCTCGAACTGCTGATCGCCATCGCCATCTTCGCGCTGCTCGGCCTGGCCACCTACCGCATGTTCGACAGCGTGATGCAGGCCGATCGCAGCCAGCGTGCCCAGGAGCAGCGCCTGCGCGAGCTGACTCGCGCCATGGCGGCTTTCGAGCGCGACCTGCTGCAGGTGTGGCGGCGGCCGGTGCGCGATCCGCTGGGCGACGTGCAGCCGAGCATGCTCGGTGACAGCAGCACGGCCAGCAGCCTGGAGTTCACCCGCAATGGCTGGCGCAACCCGCTGGGCCTGAATCGCGCCACCTTGCAGCGGGTGCGCTGGCAGTTGCAGGGCGAGCAATGGCAGCGCAGTTACTGGGCGGTGCTGGATCAGGCGCAGGATAGCCAGCCGCGGGTGCAGCAGGCGCTGGGCGGGGTGCGGCGTTTCGAGCTGCGCTTTCTCGATGATGAGGGGCGCTGGTTGCAGAACTGGCCGCCCGCCAATAGCAATAGCGATGAGTCGCTGACCTTGTTGCCCAAGGCCGTCGAGCTGGTTATCGAGCAGCGTCATTACGGTGAGCTGCGACGCCTCTGGCGTCTGCCGGAGACTGCTGAGCAGGCTCAGCAGGGCGTGCCCGGTGGCGACGGCGGCGAGCTGCTGCCTGAAGAGCCGGCGCCGGAGCCGTCCGCATGAGCCGTCAGCGCGGAGTGGCGCTGATCACCGTGCTGCTGGTGGTGGCCCTGGTCAGTGTGGTCTGCACCGGCCTGGTACTGCGTCAGCAGCTGGCCATCCGCAGCACCGGCAACCAGTTGCTGGTGCGCCAGGCGCAGTACTACGCCGAAGGCGGCGAGCTGTTGGCCAAGGCGATCCTGCAGCGCGACCTGCGTGAGGGCGATCCGCGCCAGCCGCTGGATCATCTGGGCGAGCCCTGGGCTAACCCGAAACTGAGTTTTCCCCTGGATGAAGGCGGCGAGCTGCGCCTGCGCATCATCGACCTGTCCGGGCGCTTCAACCTCAATAGTCTGGCCAACGGTAGTGCCACCGCGGCAATTGCCCTGCAGCGTTTGCGCCTGCTGCTGCAGCAGCTGCAGCTGCCGGTCGAATATGCCGAGCGCCTGCAGGACTGGCTGGATCAGGACCAGGAAAACCTCGGCGGCAATGGCGCCGAGGATGCCCACTACCTGCTGCTGCAGCCGCCTTATCGCACCGGGCCGGGGCTGATTCGCGAGGTCTCCGAGCTGCGCCTGCTGCTGGGCATGAAGGAGGCCGAGTACCGGCGTCTGCTGCCTTTCGTCAGCGCCTTGCCAGTCGAGGCCAAGCTGAATGTGAACACCGCCAGCGCCCAGGTGCTGGCCAGCCTGGGCGAGAATGTTTCAGCGTCGGCGCTGGATGGGGTGGTCGCCATGCAGAAACGTGGTGGTTATCGTGACCTCGCGGGTTTTGCCCAGCAGCTCGGGGTGCCAGAGGTACCCGCGGGTCTGGATATCGGCAGTCAGTATTTTCAGGTGATCAGCGAGGCGAGCCTGGGCGAGCGCCGCCAGGTGCTGGTCAGTTATCTGCAACGTGGCAATGATGGGCGCGTGCGTGTGCTGGCGCGTGATCTGGGGCAGAGCGGCATTGCGCCGCCTGAGCCCTCCAAGGAGTCCAAGCAATGAGTGCGCTTTGTGTATTTCTGCCGCCGGCGGCCTGTTCTGCCGTCGATCCCGAGCTGCTGGTGCGGCGCGTGCAGAGTGGTACGGTCGAGCAGTTGCCGTTTGCCAAGGCTGTGCCGGCGGCGGACCAGGCCTGGCGCCTGATCCTGCCGGTGGAGGCGGTGACCGTGTGTGTCGTGCAGTTGCCGACCACCAAGGCGCGCTGGCTGCAGAAGGCGCTGCCGTTTGCCGTGGAAGAGCTGCTGGCCGAGGATGTCGAGCTGTTCCATTTGTGCGTCGGCGAGACCTTGGCCGATGGCCGGCAGCGCGTATATGCCGTGCGCCGCGACTGGCTGGCTGCCTGGCTGGCGCTATGTGGTGCCTGTCTGCCACAGCGTATCGAGGTGGATGCCGATTTGCTCGGTGGTGAAGGCAGCCAGTTGCTCTGCCTGGGCGAGCGCTGGTTGCTCGGCGGCAGCGGCGAGGCGCGCCTGGCCCTGCAGGCGCAGGACTGGCCGCAGCTGCAGGCGCTCTGTCCGGCGCCGCGGGTGGCGCACGTGGCGGTTGGTCAGGCCATGCCGGCGCAGGTCGACGAGTGCCACGAACTGGCTCAGCCCTACGTCTGGCTGGCCCAGCAGAAAGCGGGCGGCAACCTGGCCCAGGGTGCCTTCGCCCGTCGCGAAGCGGCCAATGATCTGGGGCGCTGGCGTCCGCTGCTGGCGCTGCTCGGCCTCTGGCTGGTGCTGCAGTGGGGTTTCAATCTGGTGCAGGGCTGGCAGCTGCAGCGCGAGGCCGAGGGCTACGCCAGCGCCAGCGAGGCGCTGTACCGCGAGCTGTTCCCGGACGACAACAAGCTGATCAACCTGCGTGCGCAGTTCGACCAGCACCTGGCCGAGGCCGAAGGCAGCGGGCAGAACCTCTTGCTCGGTCTGCTCGATCAGGCGGCGCAGGCGATCAACGCCGAGGGCGCGCAGGTGCGCGTCGAACAGCTGGATTTCAATTCCCAGCGCGGCGACCTGGCGTTGAACCTGCAGGCCCAGGATTTCGCCGCCCTGGAGCGTTTGCGTACGCGCCTGCAGCAGGCTGGACTGGCGGTCGAGATGGGCTCGGCCAGTCGCGAGGACAATGGCGTCAGTGCGCGCCTGGTGATCGGGGGTAATGGATGAGCCGTTTCAATCGACTGACTGAGCCACTGCAGGCGCGCCTGGAGCAGCTTGGCCTGCTGCCGTACTGGCGCGGCCTGCCGTCGCGTGATCGCCTGGCCCTGGGCCTGCTGGGTCTGTTCCTGCTGCTGGCATTACTCTATCTGGCGCTCTGGCGCCCGGCGGCGCAGCAGGTGGTGCAGGCGCGTGCCTACCTGCAGCAGCAGCGCGCCTTGCACCAGTACCTGCAGGAGCATGCGCCGCAGCTGCGTGCGCAGAGCGGCAAACCGCAGGTCAGCGTCGATCCGGCGCAGTTGCAGGGCCTGGTTACCGCCAGCGCCAGCAGCCATGGCCTGAATGTCGAGCGTCTGGACAGCCAGGGAGACGGTGCGGTGCAGGTCAGCCTGCAGCCTGCCGAGTTCAGCCGCCTGCTGCGCTGGTTGGTGAGCCTGGAAGAGCAGGGCGTGCGGGTCGACGAAGCCGGCCTGGAGCGGGCCGACAAGGAGCTGGTGAGCAGTCGACTGTTGCTACGCAGTGGCGCCTGAAGGTCACCGTCAGGAGGCATTGCCAGCAGTCTTTGCACTGAAAATGGGCGGGCTTATAGCGCCCGTCTGCAGCGACTGTGTGCCCGATGGTGGGGCGGGGAAATGCTCGCTAAAACCACCTCAAAGAAAAAAACTTCAAGCAGGGTGTTGACTTAGGTGAGCTAGCTGCGTAAATTTCGCCACCTCGCAAGGCTACTCGGGTGATTAGCTCAGCCGGGAGAGCATCTGCCTTACAAGCAGAGGGTCGGCGGTTCGATCCCGTCATCACCCACCAGTCTCTTGCGAGAACCGACGCGCAGCGGTAGTTCAGTCGGTTAGAATACCGGCCTGTCACGCCGGGGGTCGCGGGTTCGAGTCCCGTCCGCTGCGCCATATTAGAGAAGCCCTCAGCTCGCAAGAGCTGGGGGTTTTTCGCATCTGGCGGAAAATTTTTTACCGTCATCGCTTTGTCATCGGGAATCTTCAGGCTGTTGGCATGGTCTTTGTTTAGGCCATATCGTCACAACAGGAGGAAGTCCAATGGATGATTACGTAGAAGAACTGCTCGACTGCCACGCCGATGAGCGCGATCCGGCGGAGCCCGCCGAAGACGCCACCGAGCTGTGAGTGCTGTCAGGGCTGTAGGCGCTGGTGGCGGCGGAACTCCCCCGGAGTCTGCCCGCTCCAGCGCTTGAAGGCCCGCTGAAAGGCCTCTGCCGAGGCAAAGCCGAGCAGATAGGCAATTTCGCCGAACGCCAGTTCGGTGTCGCGTATATAGGCCATCGCCAGATCGCGCCGGGTATCGTTGAGAATCGCCCGGTATTGCGTCCCTTCTTCCGCCAGCTTGCGCCGCAGTGTCCACACCGGCAGTTGCAGGCGTGCCGCCACTTCCTCCAGATCCGGTTCCCGGCCATGCAGCAATGGCCCAAGCAGGCGCGTGATGCGCTCGCGCAGGCTGCGGGTGCGGGTCAGTTGTTCCAGTTCGCGCTCGCCCAGGGCCAGCAGTTGCTGCCAGGTACTCGGGCAGTGCGCCTGGCCGCGCAGGGCCAGAGTCGGCAGGCTCAGGCGCAGCTGGTTGGCGCCAGCGGAGAATTCCACCGGGCAGCCGAAGGCTTCGCTGTAGCGTTCGGCATAGCTGGGCGCGGCGAATTCGATCTCGACCTTTTCCACCTTCAGTGTCACGCCTGCCAGTTGGCTCAGGTGGCTGTGCCAGCCCGCCAGCACCGAGTCGACCACGAAGCGGTTGTAAGCGTTGTACGGGCTGATGGAATAGAAGCGCAGCAAGGCGCCCTGGCTGTCTTCGTGGAAGCTCGACTGGCCGCGGTAGTTGTGCGCATACAGCGGCTCGAAACGCGTGAGGGTGCGTGCCGCTTCGCGCAGGGTCGGTGCCTGGGCCGCCGTGACGCCGGCCAGACCCAGCTGGCCGAGATGGCTCAAGCGGCCCATGGCCAGGCCCAGGGCCGGCTCGTTGCATAGCTGTATGGCCGCGTGGCCCAAGCGCATGTAGCGCGGAATCGACAGGCGCCCCTGGGGCTCTGCCAGGCGAGCGGCGTCCAGACCGAACTGGGCGAGCAGGGGGGCGGGGTCCTGGCCGGCTTCGCGCACGGCGGCGATCAGGCCGTGAATGAAACCCACGGACAGGTCGCCCAGGCGCACGCGTGAGCTTTTCAGGGTGCGATCCAGAAATTAAGCAGCTGGCTGTGGCTGTCAGTCATCGTTGCCGTGAGTCGCAGGTTGAGCTGATCGGTTTGCACCGGCCAGAGCCGGCCGCGCAGGAAGGTCACGCTGCTGGCGATGCTCTGGTTACGCCGCAAGGTGACGATTTCGAGCGGCGGGCCATTGTCGCCATTGCCCTGGGTGCTGAGCAGATCCTCGCCCAGCGTCTGCTCGATGGGTTGAGGAGCAACGCTGCTGGCCTGCAGGCTCTGGCTGCGTGGCGGGCCGAGGATGCTGCCATCGCTGGCGAAGGTCAGACCGAATGCCTGCAGCTCGCCATAACCGGTGACGATGCGGCCATCAAGCAGTTGCGGTGAGGGTAGGGTGATGCTGCCGGCATGCAGGGTCACGGCGTGCTTGCGTGCCAGATGGGCGAAGACCTTGAGGTAATCGTCCGCCGCCTGTTGCGCCTTCATGCGCAGCAGCAGTTCGTTCCAGGAGGCGTCATCGGTGAACAGCCAAGTGCGCAGCAGGCTGAGTGGATTGTTCAGCGCCAGCTGCAGTTTCACCTCGTCGAGGCTGCGGGCGCTGTAGACCTGCGGTTTTTCGTGGCTCAGCAACAGCCAGGTGCCGATCTGGGCGGGCAGGATCACCACCGTCTCCGGCGTGAGCAGAGCGTTGTCGCGCGCCTGCAGCAGGATGCTGTCGAGCTTGCGGCTGAGTTGCTGCGAACTGCTGTAGTCGCTGGGGTACAGGGCGGGGTTGAGGGTCAGCAGGTTGCCGTGCCAGTCCGCCGGCCCGCCCAGCTCTGCGATATCGGTGCGCAGATCGGTGAGGTAGTGGCCGGGTGGCGCATCGCGCAGCCAGAACAGGTAGCTGCCGGCGAGGCCGAGGAGGAGGGTGGCGAGGAGCAGGGAGAGCAGAGTACGCATGGCGGTGCTGTTGAGGGATTCGTCGATGAGGTTAGGGGAGTGAGCCGACAAAGCCAAGTCGAGCTGCTATTTTTGATCAATAAGTTGTCACTTTCGATCATTGAGTGCCTGGCGGCGGCTCTTTATCTTCTGCTGCATAACCGATCGCGGTCCTGTTGAGACTGCGGCACCCCGTGAATTGCTCAAGCCTGCTCTGGAGAACTCCATGACCGCTCGTTACCCGCACCTGCTGGCCCCCCTCGACCTCGGCTTCACCACCCTGAAGAACCGCACCCTGATGGGCTCCATGCACACCGGCCTGGAAGAAAAGGCCAATGGCTTCGAGCGCATGGCGGCTTACTTTGCCGAGCGCGCCCGCGGTGGTGTCGGCCTGATGGTCACCGGCGGTATCGGTCCGAACGAGGAAGGTGGCGTGTACTCCGGTGCAGCCAAGCTGACCACTGTCGAGGAAGCCGAGAAGCACAAGATCGTCACCCGCGCGGTGCATGAGGCCGATGGCAAGATCTGCATGCAGATCCTGCATGCCGGCCGTTATGCCTACAGCCCGAAATCGGTAGCGCCGAGTGCGATCCAGGCGCCGATCAACCCGTTCAAGCCGAAAGAGCTGGACGAGGAAGGCATCGAGAAGCAGATCCAGGACTTCATCAACTGCTCCTTGCTGGCCCAGCAGGCCGAGTACGACGGCGTCGAGATCATGGGTTCGGAAGGTTATTTCATTAACCAGTTCCTCGCTGCCCACACCAACCACCGCACCGACCGTTGGGGCGGCAGCTACGAGAACCGCATGCGCCTGCCGGTGGAGATCGTCCGCCGCGTGCGTGAGGCCGTTGGCCCGAACTTCATTATTATCTACCGCCTGTCGATGCTCGACCTGGTCGAGGGCGGCAGCACCTGGGATGAGATCGTCCTGCTGGCCAAGGCCATCGAGAAGGCCGGTGCGACCCTGATCAACACCGGTATCGGCTGGCACGAAGCGCGTATCCCGACCATCGCCACCAAGGTGCCGCGCGCGGCCTTCACCAAGGTTACCGCCAAGCTCAAGGGTGAAGTCAGCATCCCACTGATCACCACCAACCGCATCAACACCCCGGAAGTGGCCGAGCAGGTACTGGCCGAGGGCGATGCCGACATGGTGTCCATGGCCCGTCCGTTCCTCGCCGACCCGGACTTCGTCAACAAGGCGGCAGAAGGCCGTGCCGACGAAATCAATACCTGCATCGGCTGCAACCAGGCCTGCCTGGACCACACCTTCGGCGGCAAGCTGACCAGCTGCCTGGTCAACCCGCGTGCCTGCCACGAGACCGAACTGAACTACATCCCGACCACCGCCGTGAAGAAGATTGCCGTGGTCGGTGCCGGCCCCGCAGGCCTGTCCGCCGCCACCGTGGCCGCCGAGCGTGGCCACAGCGTGACCCTGTTCGATTCGGCCAGCGAAATCGGTGGCCAGTTCAACGTGGCCAAGCGCGTGCCGGGCAAGGAAGAGTTCTATGAGACCCTGCGCTACTTCAAGCGCAAGCTGGAAACCACCGGTGTCGATCTGCGCCTGAATACCCGTGTGTCGGCTGATGACCTGGCCAAGGGCGGCTATGACGAAATCATTCTGGCCACCGGTATCGCACCTCGCACTCCGGCCATTCCGGGCATCGAGCACGCCAAGGTGATCAGCTACCTGGATGCCATCCTGCAGCGCAAGCCGGTTGGTCAGAAGGTTGCGGTGATTGGTGCCGGCGGCATCGGCTTCGACGTGTCTGAGTTCATCACCCACCAGGGCGAGGCGACCAGCCTCAATCGCGACGAGTTCTGGAAGGAATGGGGTATCGACACCGCTCTGGAAGCCCGCGGCGGCGTGGCGGGCGTGCAGGCGCATCCGCACCCGGCGGCGCGTGAAGTGTTCCTGCTGCAGCGCAAGAAATCCAAGGTCGGCGACGGCCTGGGCAAGACCACCGGCTGGATCCACCGCACCGGCCTGAAGAACAAGAACGTGCAGATGCTCAACTCGGTCGAATACCTCAAGGTCGACGACGCCGGCCTGCACATCCGTATCGGCGAAGGCGAGCCGCAGGTGCTGCCGGTGGATACCGTGATCGTCTGCGCCGGCCAGGATCCGCTGCGCGAGCTGCAGGATGGCCTGGTTGCCGCCGGGCAGAACGTGCACCTGATCGGTGGCGCCGATGTCGCCAGTGAGCTGGACGCCAAGCGCGCGATCAACCAGGGCTCGCGCCTCGCCGCCGAACTCTAAAGCACCCGACGCCCCGCCTAGTGCGGGGCGTTTTGTATGTGGCCCATAACAATAAGGAGAAGCCCGTGTCCGCTAACCTTCAACTGCAACCGGCAGCCGCCGTCACCCTCGCGCAGTGGCATGGCTTGATGCAAAAAAACGATCTCAGCAAACTGCCCGATTTGCTGCACCCGCAGGCGGTATTCCGCTCGCCCATGGCGCACAAGCCCTATGCCGGCGCGCCCATGGTCTCGCTGATTCTCAATACCGTGAGCAAGGTGTTCGTCGACTTCGTCTATCACCGCGAGCTGGCCAGTGCCGATGGCCTGAATGTGGTGCTGGAATTCAGTGCCAAGGTCGGTGAGCGCGAGCTCAAGGGTATCGACATGATCCGCTTCGATGAGGCCGGCAAGATCGTTGAGTTTGAGGTGATGATTCGGCCAATGAGCGGCCTGCAAGCCCTCGGCGAGGAGATGGGGCGGCGTCTGGCGCCCTTCCTGGCGGCCAAACCGGCCTGATTGGGCAAAACCCCATCACAGTTTGATCCTGCCGCCGGCCCATCTGCGACTGGTGGCAGGTGACTGCCAACCCAGTCACATTGCCCGCTTTGCATTTTCCCCTAGACTTGCCTGAGGCAAGGAGTAATGCCTGTTTTACCGGTTTCGCGTGCCCAGGAAGATGGCCCGCAAGACAGCACGTGTCAGCCAGGTGTCGCGAGGAAAGTCATGAGCATGCAGAACAAACCGCAGATGGTCGAAGCCGTGATGTTCTTCAATGAACAACGCGGCATCTGCAAGGAAATGTTCTTTCCCGAATTTGAGGCATTACTCGACGGTGTGGTCAACATGCCGGAGTTCGCCGACGAGCAGGTACGCATGGCCTACCTGCTGATCAACCCGCGCCTGCTGATCCGCTCCGTGGTGTTTTTCTACCTGGATTTCGACGAAAAAGGCGCCGCCGACAAGGGCTGGAACCTGCCGCTGCGTCATCTGGCCGACAACGCCGGGCGCGGTCCCGACTTGGGTGCTGGTCCGATCCGCCTGGCCTGCCGCAGCCAGTGCCCGGTGTCCTGGCACCAGATGCACCTGTGGGATCCGAGCTTGGCGCCAGGCAAGAATGATCTGGTGCTGCTGCGCGATGCGGTCAAGCGTAACGCTCTGGGTCTGCTGGTGGAGGATGATTCCGCTGCCCTGGTATCGCCCGAGCGCCTGCAGATGGTGGCCGAGGACAAGTGGCAGGCCCCTGACGCCGTTCGTGAGGCGGCGCAACAACAGGTCGAGCAGAAGGATCAGGAACACCGCCTGAAGACCGCCCAGCTGATCAAGCAGCAGCGGTTGCGTATTACCACCCTGGGCAAACAGTACGAAGAAGAAGTGGCCCGTCTCAAGTTGGCCGGCGAAGAGCGCTTGCGCAGCCTGCAGACCGAAGTGCACAACCTGCATCAGGCTCTGCGCCAGCAGGAAGAGCTGAACGCCAGCCTGAAAGAGCAACTGAACGGGCAGGGCGCGACACTGCAGAAAAGCCGTGAGGAAATGACCCAGCAGCTGCGAGCTCTGGAGCGGCATGGGCGTACCGAGGTGGATATCCTGCGTTCGCAGTTCGAAAGCGAGTTGCAGGCCAAGGTGGCGGCGGCGGTGGCCGAATATAAAGAGCAGGTGGCTATTCGTGATGTCGAACTGGCCTACCGCACCGAGCAGGATGCCCAACTGCAGCAGGAGCTGGAGCGTCTCAAGCGCGAGCGTGACGAGTTCGCCAGCCAGGGTGGCGGGCAGATTCTCGAGCGTCTTTCCAAGCTCGGCGTGGTGTTCGTGGTCTATCACCCGGGCGCCGGGCACCTGACCATCCCGCTGCAGGATATTGCCCGCTACCAGGACAACCCGATGAGCTATGCCGCGGCCAAGTGCTTCGTCTCCGAGGCTCAGTATCGCCAATGGCTGAGTCATTACCAGCAGCCCACCTGCGAGGCGACCTTGCCCTCCGGTGATCGCTGCGCGATGCCGATCGATCGGGTGGAAACCCCCAGCCGCTTCGTCATCGGTGATTCCAACTGCTGCGCCCGGCACAAGGCAGGTAGCCGTTTGCGTACCGTCAGCTAGTGACGCTGCGCGTTCCGCAGTGGACGCCGAGCGCGCCGCTGCAGCGGTTGTCTTTGGGCTGGCTGGCGGCTGCCGATGTCGAGGTAGCGGTGCTGCGTCTCGATCTGCTCGATCCGTTGGTTTCCGGCAACAAGTGGTTCAAGTTGCTGCCCCATCTGCTGGCTGCCGAAGCAGCCGGTGCCAACGGGCTGATCAGTCTGGGCGGTGCCCACTCTAATCATTTGCATGCGCTGGCGGCGGCCGGGCAACGCTTCGCTTTTCCGACAGTGGGCTTGCTGCGTGGCGAGCCCCAGGATACCCCGACCACTGACGACCTGCAGACCATGGGCATGCACCTGCACTGGCTGGGGTACGGCGGTTATCGCGCGCGCCACCAGGCAGATTTCTGGCTGCCCTGGCAGCATCGATATCCCCACCTGTATCCAGTGGCCGAAGGTGGCGCCGGCCTGCCTGCGGCGCGAGCCTGCGTCTCTATAGTCGAGATGGCACAGGCACAACTGGCGCAACTGGGTTGGACTGATTATCAAGGCTGGTGGTTGGCAGCCGGTACCGGGACGACCCTGGCCGGACTGGTGCTGGCCGAGGCGGGGCAGCATCACGTCTATGGAGCGCTGGCTGTGCCGCCGGGGCAGGGCGTGGAAAATACAGTGGCCAGCCTGCTGGCCGAGGCTGGGCAGGCGCCTGGTGGTTATCGTCTACTGGATGCCAGTCGCGGCGGTTTCGCCCGTTTGGACGCAGACTTGGCAGTATTTATCGACGAGGTGCAAAGCGAGTCTGGGGTACCGCTGGAACCGGTCTATACCGCCAAGGCATTGCTGGCATTGCGCAGCGAGGTTGAGGCCGGTTACTTTGCGCGAGGCACGCGCCTGTTGTTTCTGCACACTGGCGGTTTGCAGGGGCGTCGGGCCCAGGCAGAACGTCTGCAGCAACTGGCTGCGTCTTGAGCAGTGATGCCGGCAAGAATAATCAAAGGATAGGTTCTGATGAGTGAGCCCCTGAACCCCGAACAGTTGCGCAGTTTCACCCCGCTCAATGTGCTGTCCGAACAGCAATGGCGGGAGTTGCGCAGCCAGTTGGTGCCGCAGCATCTGCTGGCCGGGCAGTTGTTGTTTCGCCAGGGCGACCAGGCACGTACCACTTACTATCTGCTGTCCGGCGAGCTGTTGTTGTGCGGCGCCGATGGCCAGGAAGAGCGTCTGCAGGCCGGCACTGCAGCCAGCTGCCATCCGCTTTCACCGAGCCTGCCGCGTCTGCATGAGGCGCGTGCGCTCAGCGATGCCAGCGTACTGGCACTAGACAGCGCGACCCTCGGGCGCTTGTTGACCTGGCGTCTGGCTTACCAGGATCTGTTGCTGGAACTGGCGGGTAACGGTGAAGACACCGAATGGCTGGAGCGGCTACTGGAGAACCCGCTGTTCACCAAGGTACCGCCGGCCAACGTGCGCGCCATGCTCGAACGCCTGCACCCGATCGATCTGCCTGCCGACAGCCGCGTGCTGGTCGAGGGGGAGAGTGGAGATTGCTGCTATTTCCTCAAGAGTGGCCGCGCCGAGGTGATTCGCGGTGCCGACAGCGCGCGCCAAGTATTGGCCGAACTGGAGATTGGCGCTTGTTTTGGCGAGGAGGCGCTGCTTTCCGATCAGCCACGCAATGCCAGTGTCACCATGATCGAAGCCGGTGTGGTGTTGCGCCTGGATCGCCAGGATTTCTTCTCCCTGCTCAAGGCGCCGGTGGTCGACGAAGTCTCCTTCGGCGAGGCGGCTCGCCTGCTGGGTAATGGCGCGCAGTGGCTGGATGTGCGCCTGCAGGACGAGTACGAACGCTCCCATGCGCAGCACTCCCTGAACATGCCGTTGCAGCTGCTACGCCTGAAAACCCGTCTGCTGGACAAGGGCAAGACCTACCTGTGCTACTGCGACAGCGGCAAGCGCAGTGCCAGTGCGGTGTTTCTCCTCTCCCAGCTGGGTTTCAGCGCCTACGCCCTGCGCGATGGCCTGGATGCGCTGCCGCCGATCCAGCGTGATGCCCTGCTCTGCGAAAGCGGCCCCGGCTACCTGGCTCGTTCCGGCGGACGTACCGAACGCAGTCACTGAAGCATGCCCGCAGAGGCGGACGATCCGCTCCTGGCGCTTTTGTCGTAGGAGCGAGCTCTGCTCGCGAAGGGCTGTGACTCGGTTTGCTTCGCGAGCAGAGCTCGCTCCTACAGGGATGCCGGGTTCGGCCAGTCATCGCTGACCACAAAGACCCGCTCGGCTTCGTGCCAGTCACCATCCGCTCCCGCCTCTAGGCGCACCAGCAGTTGCGCCGGTGCCGTTGGCGCCAGGCTCTCCAGCCAGTCGCGCGCTGGCTCGGCAGGGCAGAGCGCCTCGGCCGCCAGGCGCGCCGGCGCCAACCAGGCCTGGCGCGGCAGGACCTGCCAGTGCGCCTCTTGATTCTGCAGGGTGAAGTCCGCCCACTCGCGCCGGTGCAGCCAGCGTCCGCGCAGGTGTAGCGGATTGGCGCCGGCAGGCGCATGGCAGGAGGTTGCCCAGGGATAGAACAGGTAGCCGCTCAGCCACATGCCTGGCTGCGCGGGTTGCTCGCAGATGCTGGCCAATGCGCTGCGCGCCTGCGGCGTGGCCGATAGCGGCAGCTGGTGCGCGGCCATGTGTTGCAGTTTGAGTCCCAGGCGATCGTCGCTGGCCGGTCCCAGCCAGTGCCCGGCTTCTGAGCCGGGATGGCGGCGTGGACCAAGGTAGAGCTTGATCGCCAGCTCCAGGTGATGAATGCCGTGATCGTCGCGCAATAGCAGGTCCAGTTCGCCGAGGGTGCGGCCCTGGGCGCGAATTGGCAGGTTAGCCGCCAGTACCTGCACATCCGGCGCCGCCTGCAGGGCGAATTGCCAGAGACGCTCGTAATAACGACCGAGGCGACTGGAACCGCTGGAGAGAAACTGCAGTAAGGCCTGGCTGTCGCGCTCCAGGCTAAGCAACCAGTCACTGATTCGGTGCGGCTCGCGCAGCCAGCTGCTGGCCGTCAGCGGATGGCGCAGCGGCAAGGCGGCGCTGTCCTGCAGCAACGGTGGGGCGAGCAGGGCCCAGGCCAGGTCGCGTACCTGGGGGTGGCGCAGCTGCTCGAGCAGCTCGTCGAGGTGGGGTAGGGTGTGCATTTGCCGAGCATAGCCGAGGCCGGTTTGCCGCTGTGCCGGCCTTTCGCCCATAATCCGGGCAATTCCTCCCGTTGCAGAGCGCCCCATGGAGCAATTTCGCAATATCGGCATCATCGGTCGTCTGGGTAGCGCGCAGGTGCTGGATACCATTCGCCGCCTGAAAAAATTCCTCATCGATCGTCACTTGCATGTGATTCTCGAAGACACCATCGCCGAAGTGCTGCCGGGCCACGGCCTGCAGACCAGTTCGCGCAAGATCCTCGGCGAGGTCTGCGACCTGGTCATCGTGGTCGGTGGCGATGGCAGCATGCTCGGTGCCGCCCGCGCCCTGGCCCGGCACAAGATTCCGGTACTCGGCATCAACCGCGGCAGCCTGGGCTTTCTCACCGATATCCGCCCGGACGAGCTGGAAGTGAAGGTCGCCGAGGTGCTCGAGGGCAATTTCCTCGAGGAGAGCCGCTTCCTCCTGGAAGCCGAGGTGCGCCGCCACGGCGAAGCCATCGGCCAGGGCGATGCGCTCAACGACGTGGTGCTGCACCCGGGCAAGTCGACCAAGATGATCGAGTTCGAGCTGTATATCGATGGTCAATTTGTCTGCAGCCAGAAGGCCGACGGCCTGATCATCGCCACTCCGACCGGCTCCACCGCCTATTCGCTGTCCGCCGGCGGGCCGATCATGCACCCCAAGCTGGATGCCATGGTCATCGTGCCGATGTACCCGCACACCCTGTCCAGCCGGCCAATCGTGGTCGATGGCAACAGCGAGCTGAAGGTTGTGGTGGCGGATGACCTGCCGATCTACCCGCTGGTTTCCTGCGACGGGCAGAACCACTTCACCTGCGCCCCGGGC
Organism: Aquipseudomonas guryensis; assembly: GCF_014164785.1. Classification (GTDB taxonomy): domain Bacteria; phylum Pseudomonadota; class Gammaproteobacteria; order Pseudomonadales; family Pseudomonadaceae; genus Aquipseudomonas; species Aquipseudomonas guryensis. Next base: position 352,742 of record NZ_JACJFN010000002.1, read on the forward strand.
GACACCATCACGGTGGCCAAGAAGCCGCACAAGCTGCGCCTGATCCATCCGCTCGGACACAACTACTACGAGGCTTGCCGCACCAAGCTGGGCTGGGGCAGCCGTCTGGGGGGCAACGACTAGATGCTCGACCCCGCGCGCGGCTACGACCTGATTGGCGATGTGCACGGTTGTGCCCATAGCCTGGCGCGCCTGCTCGAGCAGCTGGGCTACCAGCGGCATGCCGGCGTCTGGCGTCATCCGCAGCGCATGGCGCTGTTCCTCGGTGACCTGATCGACCGGGGCCCGCGCATCCGCGAGACCCTGCATCTGGTCCACGACATGGTCGCCGCCGGCCAGGCGCTGTGCATCATGGGTAACCACGAATACAACGCCCTGGGCTGGTGTACGCCGGCGCTGGAAGGCAGCGGCAAGCAGTTCGTCCGTGAGCACACGCCGCGCCACGAACGCCTGCTGGAGCAGACCCTGCTGCAGTTCGAGGGCCACCCGGCCGACTGGCAGGATTTCCTCGGCTGGTTCTACCAACTGCCGCTGTTTCTCGATGCCGGCCGTTTCCGTATGGTGCACGCCTGCTGGGATGCTGGACTGATTGCCGCCCTGCGCGCCGAACATGCCGATGGCCGCATCGACGAGGCCTTCGTCAAGGCCTCGGGCGTGCCCGGCAGCTTCGCCAACCGGGTCTTCGAACGCCTGCTGCGTGGCACCGACATGCGTTTGCCGCAGGGCCTGACCCTGACCAGCGAGGAAGGTTTTACCCGCGCCTTCTTCCGTACCAAGTTCTGGGAAGACAACCCGCAAACCTACGGCGACGTGGTCTTCCAGCCCGATGCCTTGCCCGACGAGGTGGCCCGTACGCCGCTGTCGCCGGACGATCGCAACCGCCTGCTGCAATACGGCCTGGATCAGCCAATGCTGTTCGTTGGCCACTATTGGCGGCGTGGCCTGCCGGCGCCGATCCGGCCCAATCTGGCCTGCCTGGACTACAGCGCGGTAATGGCTGGCAAGCTGGTGGCCTATCGCCTGGATCAGGAAACACAGATCGATCCGCATAAGTTCGTCTGGGTCGAAGTCGAGCCCCCGGAGGCGCCACGATGAGCATCGTGGCTGCGCTGCGCCGGCCGCTGGGCGAGGATTTGAGCGGTTTCGTACGGATGCTGCGGCAACTTGATGTACCGCACCGGGTCAGTGAAGAGGCGGGCGAACAGGTGCTGTGGGTGCCGGACGAGCAACTGGCCGAAGAGGTGCGCGGGCTGTTCCAGCGCTACCCGCAAGGTGGCGAGGCGCAGGTTCAGGTAGATCCCGGCCGGCCGTCGGCGTGGCGCGGGGTTGCCACGCAGCTGCGCGACAGCCCGTTGACCGCACTGGTGCTGCTGCTAACGCTGGTAGTGACCTTGTTGAGTCAGTTTGGCGACAACCATGCCGTCACTCACTGGATCACCTTTGTTGACTATCAGGTGCATGGCGAATACGCCTATTTCGTGCCCTGGCTCGACAGTCTTAAGGCGGGTGAATGGTGGCGTTTGTTTAGTCCCATGTTGCTGCATTTGAACTGGCTGCACCTGGCAATGAATGGCATGTGGTACTGGGAGCTAGGTAGGCGTATCGAATACCGTCAAGGGCGTCTGGGGCTGCTCGGTCTTACGTTGCTATTTGGCCTGCTATCCAACTCGGCTCAATTCTGGTTTGAAGGCTCCGGTAGGTTTGGCGGTCTTTCCGGCGTGCTCTACGGCCTGCTGGGCTACTGTTGGATCTTCCAGCTGCTGGCGCCGACCCCGGCCTATGTACTGCCGCGCGGCGTGTTGGTGATGATGCTGATCTGGCTGCTGGTATGCCTGAGTGGCGCCGTCGACCTGCTCGGTTTTGGCGCGATTGCCAACGCCGCCCATGTCGGCGGTCTGCTCGCCGGCTGCGCCACCGGCCTGCTGGGCGGTGCACTGGCGCGCGCGCGCCGGTAAACTGCCAGCCTGTTCTAGCCTCCTGCTGTTGGAGTTTGCGATGTCCTCGTTTGCCGAAATGATTGAAAACATCACCCCCGAGATCTACCAGAGCCTGAAACTGGCGGTGGAAATCGGCAAATGGCCGGACGGCCGCAAGCTGACCCAGGAGCAGAAGGAGCTGTCGCTGCAGGCCATGATCGCCTGGGAAGTGCAGAACCTGCCCGAGGACCAGCGCACCGGCTACATGGGCCCGCAGGAGTGCCAGTCGCACGCCGCGCCGATCCCCAATATCCTGTTTAAATCCAACGACACCCTGCATTGATGACCCAGACCATGAACGAGCTGGGCCGCGGCGCACTGAGCAAGATGACCATACGCCTGGGCGAGACGGCGCAATACGCTTTCCGTCTAGACGAGCAGGAAGTGCCGGTCAACCCGTTGCTGGGCAAGCGCATCCGTCTGGAGTTCCTTGGCGCCATCCATTGTACCCACTGCGGGCGCAAGACCAAGAAGAGCTTCGCCCAGGGCTACTGCTATCCCTGTTTCACCAAGCTGGCGCAGTGCGACAGCTGCATCATGAGCCCCGAGCGCTGCCACTATGACGCCGGCACCTGCCGCGAGCCGCAGTGGGGCGAGCAGTTCTGCATGACCGATCATGTGGTGTACCTGGCTAATTCCTCGGGGATCAAGGTCGGCATTACCCGTGCCAGCCAGCTGCCCACGCGCTGGCTGGATCAGGGCGCCAGCCAGGCGCTGCCGATCTTCCGCGTGGCCACCCGCCAGCAGTCCGGTTTCGTCGAAGATCTGCTGCGCAGCCAGGTGGCGGACAAGACCAACTGGCGCGCCTTGCTCAAGGGCGATGCCGAGCCGGTCGACCTCGCCGGCGTGCGCGAGCAGCTTATGAGCAGCTGCGCCGAAGGCATTGCCGCACTGCAGCAGCGCTTCGGCCTGCAGGCGATCCAGCCGGTCAGCGATGTCGAGGTGCTGGAAATTCGCTACCCGGTCGAGGCCTACCCGACCAAGGTGGCCAGCCACGATCTGGAAAAGACCCCGGTGGTCGAGGGTATCCTCAAGGGCATCAAGGGCCAGTACCTGATTCTCGACACGGGCGTGATCAACCTGCGCAAATACACGGCCTACCAGGTCGCCGTACTCACCGAATAAGAGGCCACAAGCCGATGCGTACCGAACAGCCGAAAATGATCTACCTCAAGGACTATCAGGCCCCCGACTACCTGATCGACGAGACCCACCTGACTTTCGAGCTGTACGAGGATCACACCCTGGTGCATGCCCAACTGGTGATGCGCCGCAACCCGGCCTGCGGCGCCGGCCTGCCGCCGCTGGTGCTGGATGGTCAGCAGCTGGAGTTGCTGAACCTGGCCCTGGATGACCGTGAGCTGACGGCCGCCGACTACCAGCTGGACGACAGCCACCTGACCCTGCAGCCGACCCAGGAACGCTTCGTCATCGACAGCAGCGTGCGCATCCACCCGGAAAGCAACACCGCGCTTGAGGGCCTGTACAAGTCCAGCGGCATGTTCTGCACGCAATGCGAGGCCGAAGGCTTCCGCAAGATCACCTATTACCTCGACCGCCCGGACGTGATGAGCAAGTTCACCACGACCGTCAGCGCCGAGCAGCACAGCTACCCGGTGCTGCTCTCCAACGGCAACCCGATCGCTACTGGCAGCGAAGGCGACGGCCGCCACTGGGCGACCTGGGAAGATCCGTTCATGAAGCCGGCCTACCTGTTCGCCCTGGTCGCCGGCGACCTCTGGTGCGTGGAAGACCGCTTCACCACCATGAGCGCCCGCGAAGTGACCCTGCGCATCTATGTCGAGCCGGAGAACATCGACAAGGTGCAGCACGCCATGGACAGCCTGAAAAAGTCGATGAAGTGGGACGAAGAGGTGTACGGGCGCGAGTACGACCTGGACATCTTCATGATCGTCGCGGTCAACGACTTCAATATGGGCGCCATGGAGAACAAGGGCCTCAACATCTTCAACTCCAGCTGCGTGCTGGCCCGTGCCGAGACCGCCACCGACGCCGCGCACCAGCGCGTCGAGGCGGTGGTGGCCCATGAATACTTCCACAACTGGTCGGGCAACCGCGTGACCTGCCGCGACTGGTTCCAGCTGTCGCTCAAGGAAGGCTTCACCGTGTTCCGCGACAGCGAGTTCAGCGCCGACATGAACTCGCGCACGGTCAAACGCATCGAAGACGTGGCCTACCTGCGCACCCATCAGTTCGCTGAGGATGCTGGTCCGATGGCCCACCCGGTACGCCCGGATGCGTATATGGAAATCTCCAACTTCTACACCCTGACCATCTACGAGAAGGGTTCCGAAGTGCTGCGCATGATCCACACCCTGCTCGGCGCCGAGACCTTCCGCAAAGGTTCGGACCTGTACTTCGCCCGTCACGACGGCCAGGCGGTGACCTGCGACGACTTCGTCAAGGCCATGGAAGACGCCAGTGGCGTCGACCTGAGCCAGTTCAAACGCTGGTACACCCAGGCCGGCACGCCGCGTCTGGAAGTCAGCGAGAGCTACGACGCGGCAGCCAACAGCTACCGCCTGCAGTTCCGCCAGAGCTGCCCGGCCACGCCGGGGCAAGCCGAGAAGCTGCCGTTCGTCATCCCGGTCGAGCTGGCGCTGCTGGATGCCGAAGGCCGTGAGCTGCCGTTGCAACTGGTCGGTGAAGACAAGCCTGTAGGGCGCTCCCGCGTGCTGCAGGTGACCCAGGCCGAGCAGGCCTTCACCTTCCTCAACCTTGAGGCCAAGCCGCTGCCGTCGCTGCTGCGTGGTTTCAGCGCGCCGGTCAAGCTGAGCTTCCCCTACAGCCGCGACCAGCTGATGTTCCTCATGCAGCATGACAGCGACGGCTTCAACCGCTGGGAAGCCGGCCAGCAGCTATCCGTGCAGGTGCTGCAGGAATTGATCGGCCAGCATCAGCGCGGTGAAGCACTGGTGCTCGATCAGCGCCTGGTCACGGCGCTGCGCAGCGTGCTGGAAAACGCCAGCCTGGATCAGGCCATGGTCGCGGAGATGCTCTCGCTGCCGGGCGAGGGCTACCTCACCGAGATCAGCGATGTGGCCGATGTCGACGCCATCCATGCCGCCCGCGAGTTTGCTCGCAGTGAGCTGGCCAGTGCGCTGTTCGAACCGCTGTGGGCGCGCTACCAGGCCAACCGCGAGCTGTCGCGCAGCACCGCTTATGTCGCCGAGTCGGCGCATTTCGCCCGCCGCAGCCTGCAGAACATCGCGCTGTCCTACCTGATGCTGACCGGCAAGGCCGAGGTGCTGGCCGCCTGCCTGGAGCAGTTCGAGGTCTGCGACAACATGACCGAGCGCCTCGCCGCCCTGGCCGTGCTGGTCAACTCGTCGTTTGAGGCGGAGAAGAACGAGGCACTGAAGTCCTTCGCCGAGCATTTCAAGGACAACGCCCTGGTCATGGATCAGTGGTTCAGCGTGCAGGCCGCCAGCACCTTGCCAGGTGGCCTGTCGCGGGTGCAGGCGCTGATGCAGCACCCGGCCTTCACCATGAAGAACCCGAACAAGGTACGCGCGCTGATCGGTGCCTTCGCCGGGCAGAACCTGATCAACTTCCATGCGGCCGACGGCAGCGGTTACCGCTTCCTGGCCGACCAGGTGATCAGCCTGAACGCCTCGAACCCGCAGATCGCTTCGCGCCAGCTGGGCCCGCTGACCCGCTGGCGCAAGTACGACGCCTCGCGCCAGGCGCTGATGAAGGCTGAACTGGAGCGCATCCTGGCTTCCGGCGAGCTGTCCAGCGATGTCTTCGAGGTGGTCAGCAAGAGCCTCGCCTGATGCTCTTTACGCCCCTTTCCTGCTGTCAGGGAAGGGGCGTAAAGAGTGTTACCTAGCGCTTGCTTGGTAGCGCTATCTGTTACCGCTACGCGTCAGTCTGTTTCCTTTCCGCCTGATCAGTTTTTCCCTCTCGGAAGCCCGGTTTTCCTGGCTTTTCTCTGCTTTAAAACACCCTCAATTACTCAAGGTTCGATTGCGCCAAATGCACGGTCGAATCGGGACAAAGCCGTCTGATTTTTTGGCTGTGATCATTTTTTGATCGGCTTTTTCGGCTCTTCTACAGCCTTCGCCATGGCTGGAAAAAACACCGATGGTTTCGGCGCTTCTGGTATCGATCTTGTATTGGCTACTCCGCTTGCCTGCACACGAAGCGCTCATCGCGCACTAGCTGCAGGCGTCATCTGCCCATAACAAGAACAACACACCATTGGAGCCGAAGATGGATATGCCTTTGCGCAAATCTTCACTGAGCCTGGCGCCTGCCAGTGCGGGTTTTGCCCTGGCGGGACTCTTGCCCTTGCTATTGGCAGTGCCGGCGCAAGCCGTGGAATTCAGTGTCGCCGACGACGAAATCACCGGTTCGCTGGATACCACGCTGTCCTATGGCCAGCTGTACCGGGTGCAGGGCCAGGATAAGAGCAACGATGACACCAACGGCAACGACGGTAACCGCAACTTCGATACCGGCCTGGTTTCCGAGGTGTTCAAGATCACCTCCGAGCTGGAGGCCAATTACCAGAACTACGGTTTGTTCGTGCGTGGCACGGCGTTCTATGACACGCAGATCATGGACAAGCGCAACGACAACGACGACTACCGGCCCAGCCAGGGTTACCCGAACAACAACCACTTCACCGACGAGACCCGGCACAAGGCTGGGCGCGATGCGCAGATCCTCGATGCCTATGTGTATGGCAACTGGGATGTGGGCGATATGCCGCTGACCGTCAAGGTCGGCAGCCAGGTGTTCAACTGGGGTGAGGGCATCTTCTACCGCGGCGGGATCAACACCACCAACCCGGTGGATGCGGCCAAGTTCCGCCTGCCGGGGGCCGAGCTGAAAGAAGTGCTGGTGCCGGTCGAGGCCTTCAACTTCAACATCGGCCTGACCGATAACCTGTCGCTGGAATCCTTCTACCAGTGGAACTGGAAGGAGAGTGCGATCGACCCGGTCGGTACCTATTTCTCCGAGACCGATCTGTTCGCCGCGGGCGGTAATACCGCCTACACCGTGTATGACAACCCGCTGGTCGGTACGGTGATGTCTGCTTACCAGGCAGAGACCGCTTCCGGCCTGGTGGGTAATGGGCCTTTCGGGCCGAATGCTTATCTGGATTCAAATACCAATACATTCAAAGTGGCTAACGTCGGCGGCGACATCAACGCCAAGAATGACGGCCAGTACGGCTTCGCTCTGCGCTATGTGGCCGAGGAGCTGAACCTGACCGAGTTTGGCCTGTACTACATCAACTACCATTCGAAAGAGCCGCAGATAGCGGTGGACATGGGCGACTATCAGGGTGTCGATATGGCGGCCCTGGGCGCCGCACAGGGGCTTTTTGCCCCGGCGGTCGCCACCTTTGACGCGGCCAGTAATGCCATCGCCCGCCGCGAGTACGTGGAAGACATCCGCGTCTACGGTTTCAGTTTCAACACCACCATTGGCGAGGCCTCGGTGTTCGGCGAGCTGGCCTACCGGCCCAACCTGCCGGTCGGTATCAGCGCCACCAACGACCTGCTGGGTGATCTGCTGGTACAGGGGTTTGGAATCACCCCGGTTGCAACCGATATCTATGATGCCAGCGTGCCAGATGACCAGGCTTGTGCCGCTATCTCCGGCAAGCAGCTGTGCCGCAGTCCGATCTTCCATAACTACGAGCGGGTCGAGGCCTACAACGCTTCGCTGGGCACTATCTACAACTTCGGCGCGGGGCTCAGCTTCGACTCGCTGTTCGGCGTGGCCGAGCTGGCCTCCGAGCATGTCCGTGCCAGCAGCCTGAGCTACACCGCCTATGACGGTTCCCAGCGCGGTTTCGCCGGGCGGCCCAATGGTGCCTATGTGTCCGGTTACGCCGATGGCGATCAGATCAGCCGGGATGCCTATGGCTACACCATGGCCCTCTACGGCACCTGGAACGACGTCTATGCCGGGGTCAACCTGTCGCCCTTCGCCGTGTTCAAGCACAACTTCCAGGGTAACTCGCACCAGACCGGTAACTTCGTCGAAGGGGCCATGGCCTACACGGTTGGCGTGAGTGCCAGTTACCTCAACAGCCTGGAAGCGGAACTGCAGTACACCGAGTTCTACGGCGGCGGGCAGAACAACAGTGGGCGTGACCGCGACAACGTCGGGATCAACGTCAAGTATTCCTTCTAACCCCTTTCGCAGCAGTCAGGCTCCACAGACCTGGCCGCTGACACGTTAACGGAGAATTGCAATGTTGAAGACACGCTCGCTGATCGGCGCGGCGGTGGCTCTGGCCCTGTATGCAGGCGGGGCGCTGGCTGCAGTCGCACCGCAGGATATCGCCAAGCTGGGTTCCAGCCTGACGCCCTTCGGCGCAGAGAAGGCCGGCAACGCCGCTGGCACCATTCCCGAATGGACCGGCGGCATCACTCAGGCTCCGGCTGGCTATGCGGGCAAGGGCAAGCACCATGTCGATCCGTTCCCGGATGATAAGCCGCTGTTCACCATCACCAAGGCCAATCTGGAGCAGTACAAGGACCAGCTGACGGCGGGGCAGATCGCCTTGTTCAACAACTACCCGGACAGCTTCCAGATGCCGATCTACCCGACCCGGCGTTCCGGCTCGGCGCCGCAGTGGGTGTACGACAACAGCATCAAGAATGCTGCCACGGCCAAGCTGCTGGATGGTGGTAATGGCTTTGCCGATGCCTATGGTGGCATTCCCTTCCCGATTCCGCAGAGCGGCGTCGAGGCGCTGTGGAACCATATCGTGCGTTATCGCGGCAGCTACATCGTGCGCCGCTCGGCGGAAGTGGCGGTGCAGCGCAATGGCGCCTATTCGCCGGTGGTGTCGGAGCAGGAGGCATTGTTCCGCTACTACGATCCGAAAAGCGCCTACGCCGATCTGAACAACATCCTGTTCTACTACCTGTCCTTCACCAAGAGCCCGGCGCGCCTGGCCGGTGGTGCGGCGCTGGTCCACGAGACCCTCGATCAGGTCAAGGAGCAGCGCCAGGCCTGGGCCTACAGCGCCGGTCAGCGCCGGGTGCGGCGTGCGCCGAACCTGGCCTACGACACGCCGATTGCCGCCTCCGAGGGGCTGCGTACCGCCGATGACACCGACATGTTCAACGGCGCACCGGATCGCTACGACTGGAAGCTGCTGGGCAAGAAGGAAATCTACATTCCCTACAACAACTACAAGATCTCCAGCCCGGAGGTGAAATACAGCGACCTGCTGCAGGTCGGTCACGTCAATCCGGCGCTGACGCGCAACGAGCTGCATCGGGTCTGGGTGGTCGAGGGCACCTTGAAGCCCGGTGCGCGGCACATCTACTCCAAGCGCACCCTGTACCTCGACGAGGACAGCTGGCAGGCCGCAGTGGTCGACCAGTACGACGGGCGCAACGAGCTGTGGCGCGTGTCGATCGCCTACCTGAAGAACTACTACGACCTGCCCACCACCTGGTCGGCGATGGAGGCCTACCACGACCTGCAGGGCCGTCGTTACCACGTGCAGAACCTCGACAGCGAGGAGCCGGGCACCGTCGACTTCTTCCAGAAAGTCCCCGAGGACAGTGAGTTCACGCCTTCCGCCCTGCGTCGCCGCGGTACCCGCTGAGTTTTTCCTGCACCCCGGCGCATGCCTAGCCTGCGTCGCGCCCACGTGCTACTCCGGCCGCTCGCTCGAGCGGCCCTTTGCGGCACGGTCTGTGACCGTGCCGACATTTTTTCGCCTGACCTTACAGCCTGTTTCGGACTTCTTGGTCGCTTCCTTTGCGCGTGCGCTGCTCGGCGCTTTTGCCACTATCAATCTGCTTAACTGCGCCGCGGTCGAGCTTAGGGTCTGTTGTCGTTTCGTTCACGGCCGCGACGGAGCCCTTTTTTGCGCGGGGCTAGGCGCGAGACGCGAAGTTTGGTCGTCCAAATGAGCCGTCGAGTAACGACGTCCCGCGCAAAAACGGGCCCGTCCCTGAGGGTTGCGCGCAAAATCGCGCCATGCGTCGTTGCGAGACTTGGCAAGGGAATGACCATTGCCTGCGTCCCGCGCCTAGCCTGGCGCGATTTTGCGCTGCAACGCGGTTCGCGAACGAAACGGCAACAGACCCTAATTCGCCACTGAGTCATTACCGACAATGCCCTGTACCATGCGCGCGCCTGGTAGTGCGGCAGGTTTTCCGGAATGCATGGGTTTTCCGGCGCAACCTGGCGGTGATCTGTAGAAGCGGCTGGCTTGGCTGGCCTGAACGAAGGGAGCAACGGAATGTTGAAAGGAGTTTTCGCGGCGGGCCTGCTGGTATGCCTGTCGAATGCCATGGCGGCTGTGTCGCCACAGGAAGCGGACAAGCTCGGGGTCAGCTTGACGCCGCTGGGGGGAGAGAAGGCGGCGAATGCCGCAGGCACCATCCCCGCCTGGAGCGGCGGCATTACTCAGCCGCCAGCAGGTTACGCCGGGGCAGGGCAGCACCATGTCGATCCGTTTGCGGACGATAAGCCGCTGTTCACAATCACCCAGGCCAATCTGGAACAGTACAAGGCCAACCTGACCGCGGGCCAGATCGCTCTGTTCAAGGCCTATCCGGGCAGCTTCCAGATTCCGGTCTACCCGAGCCGCCGCACTGCGTCGGCGCCGCAGTGGGTGTATGACAACACGCGCAAGAACGCCAGCGCAGCCACGCTGCTGAAGGACGGCAATGGTTTCACCGGCGCTTACGGCGGCATTCCGTTCCCGATTGCCCAGGATGGCCTCGAAGCGCTGTGGAACCATATCGCGCGTTATCGCGGCACCTATGCGGTGCGTCAGTCCTCGGATGCCAGCGTGCAGCGCAACGGCAGCTACGGCCTGGTTACCGTACGCCAGGAAGCGCTGTTCAACTACTACCAGCCCGGTGGTTCGGCGGCTGATCTGGACAATCTGCTGTTCTACTACATGGCGGTGACCAAGAGTCCGGCGCGACTGGCCGGTGGCGCACTGCTGGTGCACGAGACCCTTGATCAGGTCACCCAGGCCCGACAGGCCTGGGCCTATGCCGCCGGCCAGCGGCGCGTGCGGCGGGCGCCGAACGTGGCCTACGACACGCCCCTGACCACCGCGGACAATCTGATGACCGCAGACGACAAGGACATGTTCAACGGCTCGCCGGATCGTTACGACTGGCAGTTGCTGGGCAAACGCGAGATCTACATTCCGTACAACAACTACCGGTTGTCCAGCCCGGACGTGAAGTACGAGCAGCTGATCAAGCCGGGCCATCTCGATCCGCAGTATACCCGTTACGAGCTGCACCGGGTCTGGGTGGTCGAGGGCAAACTGAAGGCGGGCGCCCGCCATGTGTATGGCAAGCGCACCCTGTACCTCGACGAGGACAGTTGGCAGGCTGCCGCCGTCGACCAGTACGACAGTCGCGGCGAGCTGTGGCGCGTCTCGCTGGCCTACCTGAAGAACTACTACGAGCTGCCGACCACTTGGTCGGCGCTGGATGTGTTCCATGATCTGCAATCCGGGCGCTATTACGTGCAGAACCTGGATAACGAAGAGCGTGGCACCAGTGACTTCAGTCAGCCCACGCCGGAGGCCAGTCACTTCTCGGTGGCCACGCTGCGGCGTCTCGGTACGCGTTGAAAAAACGCTGAAGGCACAAAGGCCGCTACAGTTGTAGCGGCCTTTGTCATATAAGCTGCGGAACTGCGCGCAGCCGCGGGGCAGGTCGCTTAACAAAACATAACGTCACGCCGATTGTCAGATTTTTCCAAAGCCGTATAGCATGCTGGGTCTGCCAATAAGGCATGCACCCACCTATAAGAATAAAGGGGGAAGTTTTATGCGTGAGCCCGTTCTGCGGCCCACCCGCTCCGGCAACCTGCACTCCGTCCAGGTTTTCAATCGTATTCAATCACCGCTGGCCAAGGCTTTGTCTGTGCTCGGTGTCGTCTCTGCCCTGGCGTTGGCTGCACCCACGCAAACCGTCGCCGCGGAAGCTGCTGCGGTGTTCGCCATCGAGTCACCCAAGGCTGCCAGCAGCCTGCTGCTGGATATTGCCCATGCCGGCAAGCGTCTGGTGGCGGTAGGTGATCGTGGCCATATCCTGTTTTCCGACGACTCCGGACGCAACTGGGTTCAGGCCCGTGTGCCGTCCCGGCAGATGCTCACCGGCGTGTTCTTTGTCGATGACAAGAAAGGCTGGGCCGTCGGTCACGATGCGCAGATTCTGGCCACCACTGACGGTGGTGCCAACTGGACCCTGCAGCACGAAGACCTCGAACGTGAAGCCCCGCTGCTGGATATCTGGTTCCAGGACGAGAACCGTGGCTATGCCGTGGGTGCATATGGCGCGTTGCTGGAAACCAGCGATGCCGGCAAGACCTGGAACGATGTCAGCGACCGCCTGGACAACGAAGACGGCTATCACCTGAACGGCATTGCCGCCGTCAAGGATGCTGGCCTGTTCGTGGTGGGCGAGCAGGGCAGCATGTTCCGCTCCGCCGACTGGGGGCAGACCTGGGAACGCGTGACGGGCCCGTATGAAGGTTCGCTTTTTGGCGCGCAAGGTACTACCAGCCCGAACACCCTGCTGGTGTATGGCCTGCGCGGAAATCTGTTCCGCTCGGCCGACTTCGGTAACACCTGGCAAGCCCTGCAGCTGCGCTCCGATTCCGGCGTGCTGGAGTTCGGCCTGGCCGGCAGCAGCCTGCTCAAGGATGGCTCTGTGGTCATCGTCGGGCATGGTGGCAGTGTGCTGAAGAGCACGGACGCTGGGCGCAGCTTCTCCGTGGTCAACCGTTCCGACCGTGCCTCTCTGGCCGGCGTAACAGATGATGCGGCAGGCAACCTGATCCTCGTCGGTCAAGGTGGCGCGCTGCTCGCGACAGAGAATGGCGCCACACCGGGCCAACAACAATAAGCCGGGCTTTTTAGGGTATGAGTACGATGAGTAGCCATCACCAGGACAAGGCAACCTTTCTGGAACGCCTGATTTTCAACAACCGGCCGATAGTGATCACACTCTGTCTGCTGGTCACCGCGTTCCTGCTCTGGCAGGCCTCGATGATTCGTCCCTCGACCAGTTTCGAGAAGATGATTCCGCTGGATCACCCCTTCATCCAGAAGATGATGGAACACCGCAACGACCTGGCCAACCTCGGTAATACCGTGCGTATTTCCGTGGAAGCCAAGGACGGTGACATCTTCAGCAAGGAGTACATGGAGACGCTTAAGCAGATCCATGACGAGGTGTTCTACATCTCCGGCGTCGATCGTTCCGGCTTGAAGTCGCTGTGGAGTCCCAGCGTGCGCTGGACCGAAGTGACCGAAGAGGGCTTCGACGGCGGTGAAGTAATCCCGCAGACGTACGACGGCTCGCCGCAGAGCCTGGAAGAGTTGCGTGGCAACGTGCTCAAGTCGGGTCAGGTCGGTCGCCTGGTGGCGAACAACTTCAAGTCCAGCATCGTCGACGTGCCGCTCCTGGAGTCCTATCCGAACCCGGAAAACCAGAGCGAGCTGCTCAAGCTCGACTATCGCCAGTTCTCCCACGAGCTGGAAGACAAGATCCGCACCAAGTTCCAGGCGCAGAACCCCAATGTGCAGATCCACATTGTTGGTTTTGCCAAGAAGGTCGGTGACCTGATCGACGGCCTGATCATGGTCGTGGCGTTCTTCGGCATCGCCCTGGCCATCACCCTGGTGCTGCTGTACTGGTTCAGCTGGTGTATCCGATCCACCATCTCGGTGGTCTCGACCACCCTGATCGCGGTGATCTGGCAGCTGGGCCTGATGCACCTGGTCGGCTTCGGTCTCGACCCGTACTCGATGCTGGTGCCGTTCCTGATCTTCGCCATTGGTATCTCCCACGGCGTGCAGAAGATCAACGGTATCGCCCTGCAGTCGAGTGATGCCGACAACGCCCTGACCGCCGCCCGTCGCACCTTCCGTCAGCTGTTCCTGCCGGGGATGATCGCCATCCTGGTGGACGCTGTCGGCTTCATCACCCTGCTGGTAATCGATATCGGCGTGATCCGCGAGCTGGCCATTGGCGCCTCCATCGGTGTCGGCGTGATCGTCTTCACCAACCTGATCCTGCTGCCGGTAGCGATTTCCTACATCGGTATCAGCAAGAAGGCGGTCGAGCGCAGCAAGAAGGACGCCTGCCGCGAGCATCCGTTCTGGCGCCTGCTGTCCAACTTCGCCCATCCGGTGGTGGCACCGATCTCGGTCGTTATCGCCCTGACCGCAGGTGTCGGTGGTTTCTGGTACCAGAAGGCCAACCTGCAGATCGGTGACCTCGATCAGGGTGCGCCGGAACTGCGTCCGGACTCGCGCTACAACCAGGACAACAACTTCATTATCAGCAACTATTCGACCAGCTCCGATGTGCTGGTGGTGATGGTCAAGACTGCCAATGAAGGTTGCTCGACTTACGAAGCCATGGCGCCGATGGACGAGCTGATGTGGCGCATGCAGAACACCGAGGGCGTGCAATCGGCCATTTCCATGGTCAGCGTGTCCAAGCAGGTGATCAAGGGCATGAACGAGGGCAACCTGAAATGGGAAACCCTGTCGCGCAACCCGGACGTGCTGAACAACTCCATTGCCCGTGCCGATGGCCTGTACAACGCTGATTGCTCGCTGGCACCGGTGCTGGTGTTCCTCAACGACCACAAGGCGGAAACCCTCAAGCGCGCCGTAGGTGTGGTGCAGGAGTTCGCCGATGAGCACAACAAGGACGGTCTGGAGTTCCTCCTGGCTGCCGGTAACGCTGGTATCGAGGCTGCGACCAACGAGGTCATTGCCAAGTCCGAGCTGATCATCCTGGTGCTGGTGTACATCTGTGTGGCGGTGATGTGTCTGATCACCTTCCGCTCGTTTGGCGCCATGCTGTGCATCATCCTGCCACTGATCCTCACCTCCATCCTGGGTAACGCCCTGATGGCCTGGCTGGGTATCGGCGTGAAGGTGGCGACTCTGCCGGTGATCGCGCTGGGTGTGGGTATCGGTGTCGACTACGGCATCTACATCTACAGCCGTCTGGAGAGTTTCCTGCGTGCCGGCATGACCCTGCAGGAAGCCTACTACCAGACCCTGAAGTCCACTGGTAAGGCCGTGCTGTTCACCGGTCTGTGCCTGGCCATCGGTGTGGTGACTTGGATCTTCTCGGCGATCAAGTTCCAGGCTGACATGGGTCTGATGCTGACCTTCATGCTGCTGTGGAACATGTTCGGTGCCTTGTGGCTGCTGCCAGCCCTGGCGCGCTTCCTGATCAAGCCGGAGAAACTGGCCGGCAAGGTCGGTGGTTCGCTGTTCGCGCACTGATCCTCTAGTGCTGTACAAGAGGGCTCCTTCGGGAGCCCTTTTTATTGCTCGCTATTTAGGCGGGTGCTGTTTTTCGCTCAAGCGGCTTTGCGGCTGAAGCGACAGCTATGATCGCCAGTTGCCTGTGCGTTTGGGGCTATGGCCGGTGTAACGGCAGGGAAGGGTAGGCCAAGTAGGCTGTTCGGGCTTGGCTGCCGGTAGTGGAGCACTGAGGGGGCTTCGGCAGCGGGGTGCGACAAATCGCAGGCAAGAAAAAGCCGCCTTGCGGCGGCTCTTTCACTACGGCTCGAATTACATGTTGGGGTAGTTCGGGCCGCCAGTGCCTTCCGGAGCGATCCAGGTGATGTTCTGGGCCGGGTCCTTGATATCACAGGTCTTGCAGTGCACGCAGTTCTGCGCGTTGATCTGGAACTTCTTCTCGCCGTCTTCCTGGGTGACGATTTCGTACACGCCAGCCGGGCAGTAGCGCTGCGCCGGTTCGTCGTACAGCGGCAGGTTCTTGCTCAACGGAATGCTGGCGTCGGCCAGTTTCAGGTGGCAAGGCTGCTCTTCCTCGTGGTTGGTGTTGGACAGGAACACTGAGGACAGTTTGTCGAAGCTCAGCTTGCCGTCCGGCTTCGGATAGTCGATACGCTTCGATTCTGCAGCGGGCTTCAGGCAGGCATAGTCCGGCTTGGTGTCGTGCAGGGTGAAGGGGATCTTGCCGCCGAAGACGTTCTGGTCCAGCCAGTTAATGCCGCCACCGATCAGCGGGCCGAACTTGTGCAGGGCCGGGCCGAAGTTACGGCTGCGGAACAGCTCATCGTACAGCCAGCTGGCTTTGAAGCCATCGACGTAGCCATTGAGCAGATCGCCGCCCTGGCCATCGGCCAGCAGCACGTCGGCTACCGCTTCGGCAGCCAGCATGCCGGACTTCATGGCAGTGTGACTGCCCTTGATCTTGGCGAAGTTCAGGGTGCCGAGGTCGCAACCGATCAGGGCGCCGCCCGGGAAGACCATCTTCGGTAGCGAGTTCAGGCCGCCTTTGCAGATGGCGCGAGCGCCGTAGGCCACGCGCTTGCCGCCTTCCAGGTACTGCTTGATCACCGGGTGGTGCTTGTAGCGCTGGAACTCGTCGAACGGCGACAAGTAAGGGTTGCCGTAGGACAGGTCGACGATCAGGCCGACCACCACCTGGTTGTTTTCCAGGTGATAGAGGAAGGAGCCACCGGTGTTCTCGGTGCCGACCACGTCCAGCGGCCAGCCGGCGGTGTGCACCACCAGGCCCTGCTCGTGCTTGGCCGGGTCGATGTCCCAGATTTCCTTGATGCCGATGCCGTAGTGCTGGGCGTCGGCTTCGCTGTCCAGGTTGAATTTCTTGATCAGCTGCTTGCCGATGTGGCCACGGCAGCCTTCGGCGAACAGGGTGTACTTGCCACGCAGTTCCATGCCGGGGGTGTAATAGCCTTCCTTCGGATGGCCTTCACGGTCGACACCCAGGTCACCGGTGACGATACCGCGCACTACGCCATTCTCGTCGATCAGGGCTTCCTGGGCGGCGAAGCCCGGGTAGATTTCGACGCCGAGGGCTTCGGCCTGCTGGGCCAGCCAGCGGCACAGGTTGCCCAGGGAGATGATGTAGTTGCCCTCGTTGTGCATGGTTTTCGGCACGAACAGGTCGGGGACTTTGATCGCGCCTTCGGCGCTTTTCAGCATGTAGATGTCGTCGCGCTTGACCGGCGTGTTCAGCGGGGCGCCGAGCTCCTGCCAGTTGGGGAACAGCTCGTTCAGCGCGCGCGGCTCGAACACCGCGCCCGAGAGGATGTGAGCGCCGACTTCGGAACCCTTCTCGACCACGCAGACGCTGATCTCTTTGCCGGCGTCGGCGGCCTTCTGCTTCAGTCGGCAGGCGGCGGACAGACCGGACGGGCCGGCACCGACGATGACGACGTCGAATTCCATAAATTCGCGTTCCACAGAAATCTCCTACTCAAGGCTCTTCGGTGTTATTGATTTTGCTTTGGGGCTAGGCTTTCTCTGGCCTGCGCGTGGGCATTATATCTACAGCCTCGGACTCGTCCAATACAAACGTTTGTTTGAATTTTGTTAAACCCCGGCCGTACAAGGCTTGGCGGCGGATGGAAGGGCGGTTTTTCGTGTTGACCGAAAAAGGCGTTCCGGTCAAGATACGGTCGGTTTTGCGTTCGCCGTATGGGCTGACCGTCGGTTCCGGCCGACCTGCATCACCGGCCAGGCTCGACTTGGCGACATTCTTATTCACCGGAGAGTAACGAGGAATCCATGAAGGTTCTTGTAGCTGTCAAACGAGTGGTCGACTACAACGTCAAAGTTCGCGTCAAAGCGGACAACTCCGGCGTCGACCTCGCCAACGTCAAGATGTCGATGAACCCCTTCTGCGAAATCGCCGTGGAAGAAGCCGTACGCCTGAAAGAAAAGGGTGTTGCGAGCGAAATCGTCGTCGTCACCATCGGCCCGAACACCGCTCAGGAGCAGCTGCGTACCGCTCTGGCTCTGGGTGCTGACCGTGCCATCCTGGTCGAGTCCAACGACGAGCTGAACTCTCTGGCCGTGGCCAAACTGCTGAAAGCCGTGGTTGATAAAGAGCAGCCGCAGCTGGTCATCATGGGCAAGCAGGCCATCGACAGCGACAACAACCAGACCGGCCAGATGCTGGGCGCCCTGACTGGTTACGGCCAAGGCACCTTCGCTTCGAAAGTCGAAGTGGCTGGCGACAAGGTCAATGTGACTCGCGAAATCGACGGCGGTCTGCAGACCGTTGCGCTGAATCTGCCGGCAATCGTCACCACCGACCTGCGCCTGAACGAACCGCGCTATGCGTCGCTGCCGAACATCATGAAAGCCAAGAAGAAGCCGCTGGACGTGGTTACCCCGGACGCCCTGGGTGTTTCCACCGCTTCCACCGTCAAGACCCTGAAAGTCGAAGCGCCTGCTGCCCGCAGCGCCGGCATCAAGGTCAAGTCCGTGGCTGAACTGGTCGAGAAACTGAAGAACGAGGCGAAGGTAATCTAAATGACTATCCTGGTTATCGCTGAACACACCAATGCTGCCCTGGCGCCTGCCACGCTGAACACTGTTGCCGCTGCCGCGAAAATCGGTGGCGACATCCATGTTCTGGTTGCTGGCGCTGCTTGCGGCGCTGCTGCTGAAGCTGCTGCCAAGATCGCTGGCGTAGCCAAGGTTCTGGTTGCCGACAACGCTGCCTATGCTCATCAGCTGCCGGAAAACGTTGCGCCGCTGGTTGCCGAGCTGGGCAAGGGCTACAGCCACATCCTGGCTGCCGCCACCAGCAACGGCAAGAACGTGCTGCCGCGCGTTGCTGCCCAACTGGACGTCGATCAGATCTCCGAGATCATCGCCGTAGAAAGCGCCGACACCTTCAAGCGCCCGATCTATGCCGGTAACGCCATTGCCACCGTGCAGTCTTCGGCTGCCGTGAAAGTGATCACCGTGCGTTCCACCGGTTTCGACCCGGTTGCCGCCGAAGGTGGTTCCGCTGCTGTTGAAGCGGTGAGCGGTGCGGCTGATGCTGGCAAATCCGCCTTCGTCGGCGAAGAGCTGGCCAAGTCTGATCGTCCGGAACTGACCGCTGCCAAGATCGTCGTTTCCGGCGGTCGTGGCATGCAGAACGGTGACAACTTCAAGCACCTGTACGCCCTGGCCGACAAGCTGGGCGCTGCTGTGGGTGCTTCGCGCGCCGCTGTCGACGCCGGTTTCGTACCGAACGACATGCAGGTTGGCCAGACCGGCAAGATCGTCGCACCGCAGCTGTACATCGCGGTCGGCATCTCCGGTGCCATTCAGCACCTAGCGGGCATGAAGGACTCCAAAGTGATCGTCGCGATCAACAAGGACGAAGAAGCGCCGATCTTCCAGGTGGCTGACTACGGCCTGGTCGCTGACCTGTTCGAAGCCGTACCGGAACTGGAAAAACTGGTGTAAGCCAGCTTCCCGTTCCAAACAAGAAACCCGCTCATTGAGCGGGTTTTTTGTTGCCTGCGCTTAGAACCTGTCCACGATCTCCTGACTGTCGGCCATCCTGATTTAAAAATGGCTCTAATCCAGAAGATCGTAAACAGACTCCTAGTAGCGCTTGCTCTCGAGGAAGGCCTGATAGTGTCCGGCCGTCTCTTCGGGGCGTTCTATCATTGGCGCATGGCCGCAATCCTTCATGATCACCACGCTGGGTTGGCGCAGCAGTGGCTTCATCACCTCGATGCTGGACACGTCCAGTACACGATCCTGCTCACCCCAGAGCAGCAGGGTTGGGGCCGAGATCTTCGGTAGCTCCGGTTCCAGCGGAATATAGCGCTCACGCAGTTGCGCGAAGATCCGGTCGTAGTGCGCCTGATTGGCCATGGACTGTTCGGCGAAGTGGCGCTTCAGCGAGTCGGGGAGGGGCGGTGGACTGACGAAGACGAAATTCATCAGTGTCTCGAAGTCCTCGGCCTTGCGTACCACCAACGGGTTGGGTTCGCCGCGCTCGATGCGTTCGAACATCTCGCTTTGCTTCGGCGAGGTCACGCCGGAGTTGTCCAGCAGCGCCAGGGTCACAACCTGTTCCGGGTGGCGCGCGGCGTATAGCGCAGCAATATGCCCGCCCATGGAATTGCCGATCAGGTGGGCTTGCTCGATGTCCAGGGCCTTGAGAAAGGCCTGCAGGCGCTCGGCCTGAGAGGCGACGTCATAATTGGCATCCTGCTTGCTGCTTTCACCGAAGCCGGGCAGGTCGAGGGCGATGACGTGATAGCGGTCGGTGAAGTGACGGGCGAAGCGCAGCCAGTTGTCGCGGTTGGCGCCGAAACCATGGATCATCACGATGGTCTCAGCATCTGCCGGGCCACCCTCGTAGTAGGTGATCTGCCCATTATCGACCTGGATTTGCTTGGAGGAGAGGCCGGCCAAGCCACGTTCGACCAGCTGCACGCTGCCGATCAGTGCGCTCGGCGACAGGTAAAGCGCCCCGGCACCCGCAGCCAGCAGTAAAATGAGACCGAATAGGAGTTTTTTCATGGCGAATCCTTATCGCTAATAATTATTTAGGTTGGCTTTACGCTAGCATTAATACGCTTCCGGGCTGTCAGATATGACGCATGCCTCTTTGAACATCAAGCCGGGACATTGCCCATGCGCGCTCCGTCGTTTGTTACGTCTTCGCTGCTTCTGCTGAGTCTGCTGGCCCCGATGCTGGCAGTGGCAGCAGGCAAGTGCGAGCGCCTGGTGGCGACAGGTAATCCGGAGTACCCGCCTTACCTCTGGCGTGACCCGCAGAATCCACAGAAGCTGATCGGCGCCAATGCCGATCTGTTGCAGCAGATCGGCGAGCAGATCGGCGTCGAGATCGAGGTCGTGCACACCGGTCCCTGGTCGCGCGCCCAGGATGAAGTGCGCACCGGCCGCGTCGATCTTTTGGCCGGCGCCTTCCTCACCTTGCCACGCCTGGAAAGCATGGATTACGTGCATCCGGCCTTCTATATCACGCCGAGCATGGTCTGGGTGCGCAAGGGCCACGAGTTTCCCTACAGCGGCTGGGAAGACCTGCGCGGTCGCGTCGGCGGGACACTGGTCAACAACAGTTTTGGCCAGCAGTTCGATGCCTTCGCCAAGGCCAACCTGACCCTGGAGAACGTGCCCAGCTTGACCCAGGCCTTCCAGAAACTGCTGCTCGGGCGCACCGAATACGTGCTCTACGAACGCTACCCCGGCGTGGCACTGGCCAATACTCTTGGCCTGATGGAAGACCTACAGGCGCTGGAACCCCCAATTTCCAGCGAGGGCCTGTTCCTTACCCTGTCGCACAACTCCGCCTGCAACGATCCCTGGCTGCGCGGACAGTTGGCGAAAAAAATGACAGAATTGACCGCCACCGGGCTGCCGGAAACCTTGTTGCAACGCAATCTTGAGCGTTGGAAAGTCCAGCAGCTGCAGCCCGCCAGTGTCCCGCCGAGTGAGTAGGAAACGTTCAGTGAACAAGCAAATTGCAAGCGCCGCCCTGGCCTCGCTGCTTCTGGTCGGCTGTGCCAACGACCCTGCACCGACCGCCCAGATGGGGCTCACCGTCAAGGCTGTGGAACAGGCCCGTGCGGTAGGTGCCGATGGGCAGATTGCCGAAATGCAGCTGGCCGAGAAGAAACTCGCCCGTGCGGAAAAGAACATGGGCGAGGAAGATTTCAAACGCGCCCGGGTGTTCGCCGAACAGGCCGAACTGGATGCGCGCCTGGCCGAGGCCAAGGTGCTGACGCAGAAGAGTCAGGCGCAACTGGACGAGTTGAATACCCGCATCACGCGTCTGCGCAAGCAGCTGGGAGATCAGCAGTGACCCGTCATCATGGCCTGGCCGGCGCGCTGCTGTGCCTTACCCTGCTCGGTGGTTGTGCCACCAGCCAGGACAGCGTCGAAGCCTTGACTGCTGCCGAAGCGAGCTTCCAGAAGGTCAAGGAAAACCCGGACGTCTTGCGCAGTGCACCGAAGGATGTGATCCGCGCCGGCGAGTCCCTGGCACGTGCGCAGCGCCTGTCCAGCTACTGGGGCAGCAGCGACGATGTGCTGCATTACGCCTATCTCAGCCAGCGTTATAGCGAGATCGCCAGCCAGCACAGCGAGCTGAGCCTGAATCAGGAGCGTGCAGTCAAGCTGGAACTGGAGCGTCAGCGCCTGCAACTGGCCCTGCGCGAAGCCAAGCTGCTCAGCTTGCAACAACACGGCCAGTGGTTCGATGAGCAGATGGCCAACAACCTGGCCGCCACCGAAACCGACCGTGGTCTGGTGATGACCCTGGGCGATGTCCTGTTCGATGCCGGGCGTGCCGAACTCAAGGCGTCGGCCAACCGTACGGTGCTCAAGCTGGTGCAGTTCCTCCAGCTCAACCCGCGGCGCATTGTGCGCATCGAGGGCTACACCGACGGGCGTGGCGATGCCAAGGAGAACCTCGAGTTGTCCCATGCCCGCGCGCAGGCTGTGGCCGATGTGCTGGTCGATCTGGGCATCGACAGCCAGCGCATCAGCGTGAAGGGGTTTGGCGAGGCCTATCCGGTCGCGGATAACGCCTCCAGTCGTGGTCGTGCGCAGAATCGCCGGGTGGAAATCGTCTTTTCCGATGAGACCGGGCAGCTGCAACCCGGTCGCTGAGCCACGCAAGACTCGACACAGCCCCGGTAGCCGCAAGGCTCCGGGTTTTTTTCTGTCTGCGCGAAACGGGCAGGGTGGGTGGCACAGTTGCCTGAGTTGTACGAACGCGACTGTGCTGTATGGTCGAGAAAAACGACAACTGTACCCATCGTTATTGCGCATGTTCGGCTACTGTTCTGGTACAGAAGCTCAGTGAGTTTTCGCCATGACCAGTTTGTTGCTTTACCAACGCATCGCCCAGCAGCTCGCCGAGGATATTCGCCGCGGCGTCTACCAGCCTGGCGAGCGCGTGCCCTCGGTACGCAAGATGAGCTCGCAGCTCAGCGTCAGCCACGCCACCGTGTTGCAGGCCTACGCCAATCTGGAAGATCAGGGGCTGATCCGAGCCCGTCCGCAATCCGGCTTCTATGTGCACCAGAGTGCCGCGCTGACCGCCTCGACCCCGGACATCGCCCGGGTCGAGCTGCCGGGGCTGGTCACCCGCAGCAGCATCATCAGCCAGGTGCTGACCGATTCTCGTCAGGAGGGTGTGTTCCCCTTGGGCGCCGCCGTGCCGCACGTCGATTACCTGCCGGCGCGGGCGCTGCACCAGCAGTTGGCCAAGGTCACCCGTTTCCACAGCCCGCGTGCCTTCAGCTACATGTTCAGCCCCGGTTTCGAGCCGCTGCGGCGCCAGGTGGCGATCCGCATGCGCGATGCTGGGGTGGTGGTCGATCCGTCGGAAGTGGTGATCACCCATGGTTGCGTGGATGCCATCCACATGGCCCTGCGCGTGCTGACCAAGCCTGGCGACCTGATTGCCGCCGAGTCGCCGACCTACTACGGCCTGCTGCAGCTGGCCGAGCTGCTCGGTCTCAAGGTCATCGAGATTCCCTGCGACCCGACTACCGGGGTGAGCCTGGAAGCCCTGCAGTTGGCGGCCAACCAGTGGCCGATCAAGGCCCTGGTGCTGACTTCGCGGCTGAGCAACCCCATGGGCGGCAGCATGCCCGAGGAGCGCCAGAAGCAGTTGCTCAAGTTCACTGGCGACTACGGCATCCAGGTGATCGAGGACGATATCTACGGCGAGCTGCTGTTCGAGCCGGGTAGGATCAAGGCGCTCAAGGCCTACGACCGCGAGGATCAGGTGGTGTACTGCTCGAGCTTCTCCAAGACCATCTCGCCGGGGGTGCGCATCGGCTGGATCATTGCCGGGCGCCATCAGGACGAGATCGAGCGCCTGCAGACCTTCAGCACCCACTCGGCCTGCAGCGTCACCCAGATGGGCGTGGCCGCCTACCTGGAGAATGGCGGTTACGATCGTCACCTGCGCCATATCCGCCAGGAGTACCGCAAGAACATGACCGCCTACCAGTTGGCTGTGCAACAGTACTTCCCGGAAGGTACGCAGATGACCCGCCCGCATGGCGGTTTCATTCTCTGGGTCAGCCTGCCGGGGCGGGTCAGCGCCAAGGAACTGCATGTGCGGGCCTTGCAACAGGGCATCAGCGTGGCGCCGGGGCTGATCTTCAGCAACACCGAGCAGTTCAACAACTGCCTGCGCCTGACCTGCGGCGTACCGTGGAACCGCGAGGCCGAGCGGGCGATGATGACCATCGGCATGCTGGCCGGGCAGCTTTGCCAGGAGGCCGGCGTGCTGCACTGAGAACCTGTTTACGATCTCCTGACTCGCGGCCATACCGCGTTAAAAGTGGCCTCAAAATGCTCATTTACACTTCGTAAACTGCGCTTTTTCGGCCACTTTTGCCTTGTCTGGCTCTAATTCAGAAGATCGTAAACAGGTTCTGAGAGATTGATTGTTCACCCGGCTTAACCCGAATGATTTGATGGCGTCGTCTACCTGAGCGAGTGAACCTTTCGCCCCAGGAGACCGCCATCATGTCCGACCTCACCACCCTGATCCGCCAACCCCTGCTCGCCGGTTTCAGCGCCGGCCTGGCCCTGGCGCTGGCCGCCTGCAGTGCCGCCAATAACGACGCCCATAGCGACGCCGAGAAAAAGGCCGCGGCCAAACCGGTTGAACCGGTCGTGCAGCAGCACGTGCTGCATGAGGAAGTCGACGCCAATGCGGCCTATCGCGCGCCGGCCAAGATCAAGGCCGAAGCCGCCAGCGTCGCCGGCGCCATGGAAGCGCGCAAGATGATGCCGCAGAGCCTGCCGATGATCGCGCCGGCGCCCATGGCCGACAGCGCCCAGTTCGGCTATCAGGACGTGTACCGCGAGCAGTACCAGAAAGTCGCCGACAACCCGGTGCATGCCGTGGCCGAGCAACCAGTGTCGACCTTCAGTATCGACGTCGACACCGGCAGCTACGCCAACGTGCGGCGCTTCCTTAACGACGGCAGCCTGCCGCCCCAGGATGCGGTGCGCCTGGAGGAGCTGGTCAACTACTTCCCCTATGCCTACCCGCAACCCCAGGGCGACACTCCATTCGGCGTCGGCACCGAGCTGGCCACCTCACCGTGGAACCCGCAGACCCGCCTGCTACGCGTGGCGATCAAGGCCTCCGATATGCAGGCCGCCGAGCTGCCGCCGGCCAACCTGGTATTCCTGGTCGATGTGTCCGGCTCGATGGATCGCCGCGAAGGCCTGCCAATGGTGCAGAGCACCCTGAAACTGCTGGTCGACCAGTTGCGCCCGCAGGACCGCGTGGCCCTGGTCACCTATGCCGGCAATGCCAGCGTGGTGCTGGAATCCACTGCCGGCAGCGAAAAAGCCAAGATCCGCGCGGCCATCGACCAGCTCAGCGCTGGCGGCTCCACTGCTGGCGAATCGGGCATCCAGCTGGCTTACCAGGAGGCGCAGAAGGGCCTGCTCAGGGATGGTATCAACCGCATCCTGCTGGCCACCGACGGTGACTTCAACGTCGGCATCAGCGACTTCGAAACCCTCAAGCAGCTGGCCGCCGACAAGCGCAAGACCGGCGTGTCGCTGACCACCCTGGGCTTCGGCACCGACAACTACAACGAGCAGTTGATGGAGCAGTTGGCCGACGCTGGCGACGGCAACTACGCCTATATCGACAACCTGCGCGAGGCGCGCAAGGTGTTGGTGGATCAGCTCAGCTCGACCCTGGCCGTGGTGGCCAAGGATGTGAAAATCCAGGTCGAGTTCAACCCGGCCGAGGTTAGCGAGTACCGCCTGCTCGGCTACGAGAACCGCGCGCTGAAACGCGAGGACTTCAGTAACGACAAGATCGATGCCGGCGAGATCGGTGCCGGGCATACGGTCACCGCGCTGTATGAAATCGTCCCGGTCGGCGCCAAGGGCTGGCTGGAACCGCTGCGCTATGCCCAGGCCGGCAAGGACGCGGGCAAACCCGGCGAGATCGCCTGGCTGCGCCTGCGCTACAAGGCGCCAGAGGGTGGCAGCAGCAAACTGGTCGAGGTGCCGATCGGCAAGGGCGAGAGCGTTACCCCGATCGCCCAGGCCAGCGAGGACCTGCGCTTCGCCGCCGCCGTGGCCGCCTTCGCCCAGCAGCTAAAAGAGGGCCAGTACACTGGCGACTTCGGCCTGGCCGACAGCGCCAAGCTGGCCCGTGGCGCCAAGGGTGAAGACCGCTACGGCCTGCGCGCCGAGTTTGTACAGTTGGTGGAATTGGCGCAAAGCCTGCAACTATCTTCTAAAGGTACACCAGTAGCGATAGAGTGACGTTCTAGCCTTTCTGGAGCAGTAGCCGTGCCTTATGCAGTCCCTTACATGCGATTTAGCTTCAGTCGTCAAGGGCGCGGCTCCTCTATCGAGCGGCAGGAGATGATGATCGGTGAATGGCTGGGGAAGCATCCCGAGTACACCCTGTACCCCAAGACCTATAAAGACCTAGGTCGCTCAGGGTTCAGCGGAGAACATCTGAAGTTCGGTTTCGGGAAAATGCTGAAAGCTATTGAAGACGGCTTGATCAGCAGCGGGGACGTTATCCTTGTTGAGGCGTTTGACCGAGCTGGACGCCTACCGCCATCCGATATGTTCCCGATCCTCTCGGGGATTGTGAAGGCCGGAGTAAACATCGTCACTCTAGACGATGGGATCACATACACTCTCGAATCCGTAAACAATAATCATTTATTTCTTCTGCTAGCCAAAATTCAGCAGGCTCACAATTACAGCTCTTTGCTCTCTGATCGGATAAAAAAATCATATGCCAATCGGGTGGATAGAGCGAAAGCTGGTGAGAAAGTAAAAGTCAGAACCCCTATTTGGCTTAAGGATGGCGAGCTAATAGAAGATTTGGTTCCTATAATTCGTCAGGTATTCGAACTATGGGCAGAGGGAGTAGGGGCATGGTCAATACTCAAAAAAATTCAAGACCAACACCCAGCCTTGAAGAAGGTTAATGTTTCTACAATTAGTGAGTGGGTGCGCAATAAAACAGCTATAGGTTATTGGCGAGATATCCCTGGTGTTTATCCTGCCGTAGTCGATGCTGAATTATTTTATCGCGCAAATAATAGACCTGTTAGATCAATTCCTACTCGTAATCCGAGGAAGCACTTTGAAACGGGGCTTATAGTCTGCGGTGTTTGTGGTGGGAATATGGTCAGTAAAATCGATAAATTAAAATCTGCGAAAGTTGTATGTGGAACACGCTCCCGTAAAGGCATTGATGCTTGCTCTAACTCCAAGAATTTCCCTCTTGATGTGTTCCTCTATTTAATAACTACAACCTCGACCGAGGCAATGCAGCAGGCGTTACGCAGGCATCAGTTATCTGACAGTGAAAAGAAGGCAATTGTTCTTCGCGGTAAGGTTGATGAGCTTGGTAAACAGCTTAGCAATTTGTATAAGCTGGCAGCAATAAACTTAACAGATGAATTGCAGCAGGAAATTGAGCGTAAAATTTTTGAACGGGATCAGGCGCAAGTGCAGATCAAGGCGCTAGAGGTTATTTCATCAGTGAACGAGGATTGGGGCGCAGCAGTAGAAATTAGTGACGATATGCGAATTGATGAGCCTGAAAGAGCAAATGCACTTTTAAGATCGGTTGGATATGCCCTCAAGGCTTTTACGAATGGGACTATTGAAGTGCCTTGTAAGGATATAAATGGAATTGAGCTTAATCCTTGCAAGTACGAAGGTTACAGTAAAAGGAAAGATGCATATATTTTATCTACGGGCTCTGGCGTTTTGGAGATTCTAAATTTTGCATCAAAGCGGCATCTAGCTACTCTAGAAGAATATTAGTTTATAATTTTTAAATGCGTAGGCATTGTCTGTCGCTAGATGTTTGCGATAAAAATAGGCTTTTTATGAATGTGGATATAAAGAAAAAACATCATTATGTATATAGAAAATATCTAGAGAGTTGGGTGAGGGATGGAAGTGAAACTGAAGTTTACTATTTGAGTAAGAAAGGAAAGATTTCTTCAGATAGCGTTACTGGAATATTGAGGGAAGACTATTTTTATAAATTCAATCCTCTCAGGAGTGGTGACAAAGAAATATTTGAGCTGTATATAAGCAAATTTTCTCCCGTGCATTGGAAAAGTAGTGTTGAGCTGCTAAATTTTTTCTTGATGTTATCTAAAGGATATTACCTGTCGTGTGATATTGGCGACAAAAATTTACAGGATTCAATAATAAACAACACTATTGAAGATATTCAATCTAGTGTGGAGCTTGATGCCTTGCCAAGTCTAAAAAAATTATGGCGTGGGGATTTAAATGCTTTAGATGATAAAGAGGAACGAAGGAAATTCTGTTTGTTCCTAAGTTTCCAGGCTTTGAGAAATAAAGGCCCGAGGGACGAAACAATAGCAAGGCTGGGGACTATAAAGCATGAGAATACCATTTTATTAGAAAGGTCTAATTTGTTTTTTGAGAGGAATTGGAACTTGATAATGATCATGCTTGCATCAAATATGGCGAAGAATATATTTGATATGTTAGGGGTGGGTGGTTATTGTCTTTTGAAAAATTCATCGGCTAAGCCTTTTATAACAAGCGATAGGCCTGTAAATAATGTACACCCTGATGAGGTAGTAAAGCCAGCAGGCACGGAGCCAGAAAGTATTGACTTCTATTATCCGCTTTCGCCCGGATTGGCATTTTATATGCCAGAGTCAAAGCCTGTGACTCAGAAATCTAGGTCAATTACAGAGAGCGAGGCTGATCGGCTAAATACCTTAGTTGCAAAGGCTGCATTTAAAACAATCGTATCTAACAATGAAGAATCAATTGTCAGATACAAGCGTTTCATTAAGCGCTAATTGTTTTTTTTGGTGCAAATTCCCATAGTAAATATTTCGATAATAGTGAGTGGGTCTACAGGTAATAGCGCCATTCTGTGAAACTATAGGTTGTTTGCTTTTTTAATGGCCGAAACTAAGGCTTCAATTTTGTCAGCCAAATCGTAAATGTCTAACTCTGCATCATAGTTACACACGGATTTCGCAACTTTTACTTTGTCAATATTTTTAAATATATCACCGTTAGATTCCCGGAAGGGAAGGACGTGATCAAATTTACCCGTATTGTGACGTTCCAAGAGTCTTTCTTTATATACATCTTTAAGAGCTGCTGTCATGGTCTCTTTAGGAATGTAATTTTCGATCTCACGCCCATCGCAAATCCAAACTATCCCGCCATCAAGTTCTACTTCTTCCTTAATTCTTAACTTAGTAGAATTCACGGCATCTGAATCAGATCTTTTGTCGCTGTCTATAATGATTGCCATGTTTCTGTTTAGCTGACGTAAACTTATAAGCGCGTCAGCGCCTTCCTCACTGAAGTCAGTGTCTTTAGCGCTTAGGTGGCTCAGTAATCTACCGCCGTAAAACATAATAGAATATTCGATTCCTTCCCTTAGACTAGAATCCAAAGACTCAATCCAATGGCTAATGTATATGCGATCTGATGGGCCCTCCACCCAAATTATGAAGTTGGCCTGAAGTAGATCGGATGCCTTGTAACCAAGATCATTGCATATGTTGAATCGCTCATTGCCAGTAATGGCAGGTGTTATCTCTGTGCATCCTTCAACGTTACGCACGTGGAAAACAGATGCGCCAGAAGTATCTATTAAGCTGGCGGAGTGGGTTGCAATAAAGTATTGATTGCTAGTGTATTTGTTTAGATATCGTATTAGTCTGCGCTGAAGAATAGGATGTAAATGTATTTCTGGTTCTTCAATGCATACAACTTGGTTGTCTAAAATAGTGCAGAAAGAGGCTAGCATAATTACTTCATGAATGCCTGTGCCTAGCGATTCAAGTGGTAGGATTTTCCCATCGATTTCAACTAATACATGCTCTCGCGTATGTGGTATTTCTATTCTGGCAGTGCTGTTGTCAACAACTGCTTTGAGAAAATTGTTTATTAGTTTAAATTTTTCGAGATTGGCTCTTTCGGTGAGTGCTGGCTGTTGAAGCTCGGCAAGTTTGTTAATAAGTCCTGCTCCGCTCAAGCTCTCAAACGGCCTATCCAGATTTGATATTTCACGAATAGCTGGAACTAAAGATACCTTCGGATTTTGAAGCTCCATATTGGAGGTCAGAACTTCCAGAATTTGTGGTATCCAATGCGCTCTAATGTCCCCGCCTGTTCGATTGCAAAGTGCTCTCCATATCCTTTGCCATGCGTGGACAGGAATAATGTCAACTAAGCTTTCAATGTCGTCATGCAACAGGGTCGGCGGTGAGTTGCCATCGCCACCTTTAATCCAAACGAAGTTGTTTTTTGTTAAGCTGCGAATTAATATTTCAAGGTACTCATCATTTAGTTCGCTATAGTTAGAGTTGGCCGTGGTGGTTTTTTTGATTTTCCTCCAGAAATCCTTATACGGCACTCCTGTTGCAGCAGTAATTTGAGATGTTGAAGCTCCATGATGGATCTCTAGTGGTGAAAAGTTAGGTGGGCTCGTTCGAGGGGTTTTGATTTTGTTTAGAACTGCACCGTGATGGTTTGTAATAAAATTCAAAACATTGGACTTTCCCGCATTGTTTTCTCCTATGAAGAAGTTAAATCGGGAAAATGGCGCAATGTATTGAATCTTATGACCGATGCCGCGATAGTTGGAGATCGCAACGCCTTGAATATAAATGTTGTCTTCCATGGTTCTCTCGGTTGACTAGACTGCGATGGCTTCGCTAATAGAAACTAATCATATTAAAATATGAATAGGTTTCAAGCTTGCTCTTTTTTTCCTGCTATTCTTGGCCATCGAACACGCATGGAGGCGCACCTGATGGCATTGGTACTGACCCGTAAGGATGGAGAATCCCTAGCCTTCTCCTTCCCTTCTGATATCACCGAAGCTGAGCTTAAAACCCTATTGCAAGACGGCATCACCATCACAATCAGACGCGATGCTCGTGACCACATAAGGCTTATGATCGAGGCGCCAGACTTCTGCTCGGTCTCCCGTGGTGAGCTTCTGAGTAACAGTTAGGAAACCTGATAGGGGCTGTATCCCCTGGGCTCTAAGGCTGCACGGGCGCTCTAGCAAGAAATAACAATAAATGCAAGCTTTAGTTTAAATAAAGCTTGCATTTATCGCACTTAAGTGTTATAATATAGGTATAAGGTAGAGGTTTTAATTTATCTCTATCTGTACTCCGTCGCACCCACTCCCTAAATAATTTAATAACTCCGGAAACCCATTCCGCGAGCCGCATATTTGCGCGCTTGCTTTTTGCGTTTCTTTCACAAAAGGAAACTAACATTTGAATGAGCACTGAAATTAAATGCTGTTTTTGCTGTGGTAAATACTTCACCGCCGTAGGCGATAAAGTCAAATGTTGCAGTATTCGCTGCGCGCTAACACTCAATAGAACCTAAAAGGTAAACCCTGTGCGAATCGGACTAAATGAGCAGACTGAAAGAGAGTTGATTTCTGTGATGAATGAGCTTAACTGCGGAACTCCATCTCTTACTGTCATTGAATTAATCAAGCACTATAAAACAACTAAACAATTCCCGAGCGAGGAAAATAATGAAAATAGAAAGGAAATGCAAGGCTTGCCGCAAGCCAATTAGAACGTCCAATAGTAAGAAAATCACTTGCAATACATCTTGCCGCAAAGCGTTACAGCGAAGAAAATTATCAAAAATTCAAAAAGAAAACTTTAGCGCAACATCCTTTGGAAAGTGGTTAATAAACCAATGCAGGCGCTCAAGGACTGTTCAGATAATACAGGGTGTAGACATTCAGTCTCTGTATAACCTCTGGAGCAGATGTAGTAAATACAACGGGTTTAACAGCGGGCTAAGTGACCGATATTGTCTGTCACACATTGCTCCAGTTACAAACCGCCAAGGCATCCTAGCCTTACTACATCCACAGAACCTTATCGTTGCCCCAACAAGCTACAACTCAGCTCGGGGGAATAGTTGGGATGGCGTTTCTGGTAAATACCTAACTGCCGATCAAATAGACGACTCCTTTACGATCTATGGAAATGAGACAACATCCAGAATCGAGCAGTTGATTGCCAAGGTGCTGGGTAGAGGTTTTGATGACTTTCTAGAGTCAACAAAGCTAGCGGCTAGTGCAAACAAAAAACTTGCAGACAAGCTTAAAAATCTAGAGTGCCCTGTACCTGTCAATCACCATACTGACTATGAAACGCTTTCAAATCTGGTAGAGCGGTACGTATCTCATGATTGTGATGCAAGATCATTTTGCACTCCATCCACGCCTGTGCATTTAGTATATTGGGAGGAGGCAGTGCGTCTTGGGGCATATGTAGATGAAAGCAACGTTTTCTGTGCGGAGCCGAATTGGGATTATCTACACAACTCCTATGTTTCTGGTTGTTTTGCCTACAAACTAGAATCAAAGGAAGATATTGACCACAAAACCTTGTTGATTTGGCAAGAAGGCGAACTGCATTGCATCTCTCTAGAAACCCATCATGGGACAGAAAGCCTTATAGAGCGCATTGCGTATGTCCCAATCTTGGACATAGACCAAGCGGAGGGGGTTAACAGTAAGGGCTACAGATGGCCTAAAAACGATCCGTGGGACGAAATCACACTAGATTTCTGATATTCCTCTCACTGCTTTTGATTTTGTCTCACCTTTTTGCTCTACACGCCTAGTGCCACAAGGGTTTCAGCGTTTTTAACTGTGACATATTTAGATGGTGTTTCGGCGTAAATGCTGTTCTGAGACCTTTCCAAAAGCAAAACAAATCCATCAGGCGATAGCTAGAAAGCGTGTGTAAATTGCCTAAATGGTCTATAGCCTCTATGGCTAAACTGATAGAAATCTCTGCAAAGCAAACGCCTGATAATCGCTGAATTCGCAAAGAATGCAGCAATCTCGCACCCTGTAGCTATATCTGACATTTAAAATAAAGAATATAACAGGCCATCCTCATGCCTGTTAATTTCATGCTTTCTGCTGTTTAAAAATAAGCTCTATATAAAGCAGCAAAACAAATAAACATAAATTCAAAACACCAAATTTAAAAACCTAGGTTCTCCACATAAAACGCTGGCGGACACCTCTTGAGCTGGGTGTCTGCTGGCGTGTGGTTTTTCAAACATAAAAGGAAAATACAAATGACTAATCAAGAAATTGAACAATTGAAATCCCTAGCAACCTTTAATCAAGAAAAGCTAGATCAAGTAATTGAGCAGGCTAAGGCTGGATACGAAACATCACAGAATTTTGTGTTTCAAAATCCGGGAGAGATGCTGAGAGAGATTCAGAAGCTATACACATTGGGCTATGAGCCCACATCGCGTTACACACACCAGTTTGTACTACCAGCGTTTTACTCAGTTTGGCTGACGAAACCATTATCAACACAGCAGTCAGAGCTAGTGGATGTAATGACGCAAGCAGAAGCCGCCTACAGGCGAGACCTTGAGGTCTATAAGGCTCAGTGGCTGGAGGCAGCAGCGCAGGCCTTGCTAGACGCAGAAGAAGCCAAGCAATCACAGGCTGCACAACTAAAGAAAGACAAGCGCTTAGCTGAAATCACAAACCAAATAAAAGGAACAATTTAATATGACCCCAACCATTATCTTTCGGGATGAGCGCCTAGTTGATCTAGTGTTTACACTCAATCTCAATTCAATCGAACAAGCCATAAAAGCCACCAAAAACCGTCTTGAAGGCCGCAACCAAAGAGGTAGACCCCGCCGTCTATCGGCACAGCAGGTGGCTGAAATCCTCGTTTTGTTGAGGGAAGGGAAAATATTGAAAAAGGATATAGCTGCGCGATACAGCGTCACGCCGCCGACAATCACTAAAATTTCGAAAGGTGTTTATCTAACGAATGCCGATCAAATTGAAATTTGAGGAAAGGATTAAATGCTAACTGATCTTTTTAAAGCCCGGATGCAATTCCCACTACAGGAAATGACAATCACAGAGGCTATTGATGCTGAGAAAACAAAGGCTTCTGTGATTCAACGGAAATTGGAACAGAAGCAGCAACAGATGATAGCTCTGGAAAACGAGCTATTGATTCTCAAACAGAAATTAGCGGTTGCTCAGGCCCAGGCCCAGGCTAAGAAGGTGACTGCCAATTCAGTCAAAGCAGCACCAGTCAAATCGGCACCAGTACTCAAAGCACCAGTAGTGCCAGCACAGCCAAAGCCTGCAAAGCCCGCTGAGTCTTTCACAATGACGCTTCTACGAAAAATGTTCGGCAAGTGACAGGGGCTGGGCGCATGGTCAAGCATCGCTTGGGATGTGATACTCAGGAAGTATCTGATAGCTGTCCGTTCCCCCCTTTTTTGGATGCAAAAATATGGCACTAAGCTTTGGAAGCCGCACCGGATGGCTACGCGTTTGGGTTGTTGTGGTCGTACTGTTGGGAGTAGCTTGTGCTATTGATTTCAACCGTTCAGTGCCGACTAGGGAGGGGCTTCAGAAGGAGATGTCTGCAGCATTATTAGGGGTACTACCTACTAATGCTGCTAGGCACAACGAGCTAATTTTGGGTTACAACGGAGTCGCTTGGAGTGAGCTAGATGTTGTCACGCGCAGGATAGTTGTAGAGCAGGTCTATCAACCTCGTTTCAATCGGCTAGAGGCTGATCGGGATATCTACATTTTTAGTGGGGTTATTCTCTGGATTGTATCTAGCTTGCTTGTTTATGTTCTTGGTTGGGTGGTTGCTTGGGTCATTCGTGGATTCAACGCTCCGCAGGCATCAGAGTGAATTCATTTGAGTAGAGCCATAAGACCACTCGTCAGTGAACACAAATACCGTATTCATTAGGGTTGATTTTGGTATGAATACAGCCCAGACTACCAGCATCTAGAGGTAAATGAATACAGAGAGGCTTCAAATGGCACAGGTTGGATACGTTCGCGTTAGCTCGGTTGACCAGAACACAGCACGCCAGTTAGATGGTGTGTCACTCGACAAGGTATTTGAAGATAAGGTGAGCGGTGCAACCACCGACCGCCCACAGCTTCAAGCAATGCTTGAGTACGTCCGAGAAGGCGACACTATCAACGTCCATAGCATCGACCGCCTTGCCCGCTCTTTGGCCGACCTCCTGTCACTTGTGGAGTCCCTGACTTCCAAGGGCATAGCTATTCATTTCCACAAAGAACAGCTCCATTTCACTGGTGAACACAGTGCTATGCAGAAGCTGATGCTGTCGATGATGGGTAGCTTCGCAGAATTCGAGCGCTCGATGATCAAAGAGCGCCAGCGTGAAGGCATCGCCAAGGCTAAGGAAGCAGGCGTGTACAAAGGTAGGGTGAAAACTGTAAATGATGATCAGATTCGCGCATTCATTGCAGAAGGTAATTCCTACAGGAAGGCAGCAGAATCATTATCCGTATCACTCTCCACTGTTCAACGCGCAATGAAAGTAGTGGCATAAATTTTGTTTGCAAAAAGCCCCCAGTTAAGGGGGCTTTTTTATGTCTGTGATTTCTAAGTATGTAGATGCTCATTCACAAAAACTAGAGCCTGTAAAGAGTTTGGATATTTTAGAATTACTAGAGCTCGCCATTATGCTCTAGAGTTGCTGGCTAAGCATCCATCGCCATTGTCAATGAAGTTATTCCCCTAGAGTTTTCATGCAATCAATCGGTATGGATATTTCTGTAACTTAGAATCTTGAGTTTCACGCATGGGATAAACGTTTTTTTGAAAAAATAGATACTCGCCTTTATCACCTTCTAAAATCGTTTTCTTGGCAAGGTGGTAGCTAAGTAGCTCCTCACTACAGGTCGGCGTTTTCAGGGGCTATTCCCCTAGTAAGTACTGTGCTTTGCGGATCGATTGAGGCCCAGTCTGGGCCCATCCTGTACTGCTGTTTGCTGTCTTGTGAAGACGCCTAGTCACCCTCACAGAAAGTTGCCAAGCTCTTAACCCCGCTTGTGAGGGTGCTACGTCTACATAGTGAACCCAGTGTCACAAGCTGATTTTGGAGTACCTTTGAAAGAAAAATGCCTGCAAACTCCGCAAAACGTTCAAGTCAGGGCCGACTAATTGAACCAACCCTTGAGAGACGCTGACGCCGCCTTGTTGCGGCGTTATCGCAATGGCGAGGCCGCGGCGTTTGCGCAGCTCTACGAGCGCCATCGCCTCGGCCTGTTCCGCTTTCTGCTGGGCCTGTGCGGCGACCATGCGCTGGCCGAGGAGGTGTTCCAGGACACCTGGATGAGCCTGATCCGCAGCGCCAGCGAGCAACGCGAGGCGGTGCTGTTCAAGACCTGGCTGTACCAGATCGCGCGTAACCGCCTGATCGATCACTGGCGCAAGTCTGGTCGTCACCAGGGAAAGCTCGATGAGTACGACGAGCAGCAGCATGCCAGCGCCGATCCGGGCCCCGGCCCCGAGCAGCAACTGCTGCTCAGTCGCGACCAGGAGCGCCTGCAGGCGGCCCTGGCCGATTTGCCCGAGGAGCAGCGCGAAGTGTTCCTGCTGCGCACCCACTGCGACCTGGAATTGCACGAGATTGCCGACCTCACTCAGACCCCGGCGGAAACCGTGAAAAGTCGTCTGCGTTACGCGTTGAACAAGTTGCGTCGGCTGCTGGCCGATCCGGCTTCGGCCGAGGAGGTATCCGCATGAGCCCCCAAGACAAAGAACTGCAGGACAAAGACCTGCAGCAGGAGCAGCAACTGCTGCAGCACTACCGTCAGCACAGCCAGGGCGAGCCATCTGCCGCCGTGGATGCGCTGATCCTCGCCGCCGCCCGCCAGGCCATCGCGCCGGCCACGCCCAGCGCTGCCCAGCGCCTGCATGGCTGGCTGTTCGGCCGCGGCAGCCGTACCCGCTGGTCGGTGGCATTTGCCGGCCTGGCCACGCTCGGTATCAGCCTGAGCCTGACCTGGCGCACTCAGGAACAGGCGCCTACTGCCTACGACATGCCTGCGCCGGTCGCTGCCGAGGCGCCGGCAGCCCCCATGCTGCGTGAAATGGCGCCACAGGTGGCCCGCGAGGTTCATCAGCCGTATGCCGAGGTGGAGAAGAAAAAAGCCGAGGCGGCGAGCAAGAAGGCCGAGGCAGCCGATTCCGTTGCCGGAGCGGTCGCCCCCAACGTGGCCTACAGGGCCGCCCCATCGGTCACCGCTGTGCAGCCTCAGGCAGCACCGGCCAAGCCGGCTTTAGCGCCGCCGACCGAAGCACTGAGCGATGCGGCTGCCGCTGAAGACCTAGCCGTACCGGCAGCCCCGCTGACCGAGGCAGAGGCCCGCGCCCGTGCGGCGGCCAAGGCCAAGGCGATGGCAGTGGTCCAGGCCAAAGCCCGGGCTCAGGAGGCACAGGCGCGTGCGCAGACGTTGCCTACGGGCCAGGCCTCGATGCTGGCCGAGGAGGGGCCCGCGCTGGAGCCGCGTCTGCGCGATGTCTTGCGCCTGCGCACGGAAGGCCTGCAGGACGAGGCCGACAAACTGTTGCAGGCCCTGCGCGCGGAATATCCGCAACTGGATCTGGATGCCGAGCTCAAGCGCCTGCAGGGCGAGACGGAAAAGCCGGCCAGTTCCCGCTAGTGGCGCTGGTGTACGGCTAAAATGCGGCTCCTTCTCGCGCAAGGAGCCGCGCCGTGTCGTACGAAGAAACCCCAGAAGAGGCCAAGGCACCGCTGAGCAAGATCGTCCTGATGTTGCTCTGGGAACTGGCCAAGCTGATCGTGCCGATTGCCGCCGTGGCCCTGCTGCATCCTCTGGCGGCGTTGGCGGTGGTGCTGTCGTTCAGCCTGTTGACCTGCCTGTGCGCCTGGCTCAAGTGGCCGAAAACCGCCAAGGCGCTGAGCTGGTTGCTGACTGCCTCGGTCATCGGCTTGAGCTTTGCCGTGTTCGGCTGGATGCCCAGTTGGTGGGGTATCCCTGTCTGCGTCATTCTGCTGCTGGTCGGCATGGCCTCTGTGAGCAGTTACGAGCGCTACCTGGGGCTGGCCAAGGCCAAGCCGCAGCCGATCGAGACGTTCGCGCAGCGCGGGGCCAGTGCCTGGCATGGCGATGACCTGCTGACGCCGGAGGGCGAGCCGGTGCGCTGCCTGTCCATGGGCGAAATCGCCATGGGTGGGCCGACCTACGGCACCTACCTGTTTCCCGATGGCGTGCTGCTCGACGGCTTGGGTTCCTCGCTGCGCTTTTCCAACAGCGGCCGCTACTTCGCCGCGCCCTTGCCGAGCCGTGATAGTTGGGGCCTGCTGATCCTCGATCGGCAGGAGCGGCGGGTGTACCGCAATGCCGAGATCGGCGAGTTCTGGGAAATCGACGAGTTCACCGACCAGGCCATCAGCGGCCGGCACAGCCCGCTGGTGGGTAACCAGAGCTATCGCATGGCGCTGACCGACCTGCTGGCGCAAAGCACGGGCGTCGACCTGGTGGCGGTGCGCGACCTGTGGCTGGAACCGGGCTGGCAAGCGGCGCCTGCGTACAAGACGTTCCCCGCGCCGACCGGCGAGCATCGCCTGCGTGGCATCAGCCACCTGCCGGACAGCCTGCGCGAGCTGGACGACCCCACCGAGCTGCTGCGCTACCCGGCGCTGCGCCTGGAAGTCGATGGCGCGCTGAGCGAACTGCTGATCGATGCCGACGAGCAGCCGCTGTGGCGCGCCGATGGTCAGGCCTTGGTCTGCCACGCCATCACCCTGGGCGCCACCCGGCGCTGGCCGCGCGAGCTGTGGCTGTGGCAGGCCGACCAAAGCTGGCGGCAACTGCCCGCCGGCTGGATTCAGGCAGAAGACGAGCCGGACCTGTCCTGGGATGCGCCGATTCGTCTGGACCAGGATCAGCTGCAACTGGCCGGCACCTTCAACGCGCCCTATCTCGATCACCTGCATTTTGGCTACAGCCTGCACAGCACCTACAGCGATAACGAGGTTGGCGTGGGCCACGATGCTGAAGGGCGCATTCTGCTCGGCGAGTACCGCCGCAGCCGCCTGACCCTGCTACAGCCGCTGGCCGGGCAGGGCGTACGCGGTGAAGCGGGGCTGTTGAGCCAACCGCTGCTCGGCGACGTAGCGGCACGCTTCGACTGGCGCCGCGACAGCCAGGATGGCCGCCTGGGCGTCTATTCCTGCCGCATCGGCGACTGGCAGCTGGACGGCGACTGGCTGCTCGATCACCGGGTTTCCGACTGCGGCCGTTACCTGGCCCTGGTCGCCTTTGCCGAGATCCCGGCGGTGCCACATCGAGTCTGCGTGGCCGATCTGCAACAGCGCCGCCTGCTGGCTTACGCCGGGCAGCCGCTGGTGGCGCGCCTGCTGGACTTTCGCGGCGGCGTGCTGAGCCTGGCCGAGGTGTTGGGGCGCTTCGGCCGCGATGAATGCGATACGCCGCTGCGCCGTTTCGACCAGGCCGCCCCGGCCGCCAAGCGCGCCGCGCGCTTTGTCGAGGGAGACGCCAACACGCGGCCCTATTACCAGCCACTCGCTTTGCGCGTCGGTGAGCAGGATCTGCTGGCGCTGCCGAACTGGCGCCTGATCGAGCGACCGCAGGTGGCCAATGCCGATGGCGACTTCGTCCTGCCCGCGCCGGGCGGCCGTGATGCGGCCTGGTTGTTCGGCACGCAGAGCGAGTTTTGCGACCACTATCTGCGCGAGCGCCATCCACGCGGCGGCGGCTGTTTACTCACCGCTTCCGGCCTGGCCCTGGCCAACGTGGGGCCGTCGCTGATCTGGTCGGAGGATGGCCGCTACCTGGCCCTGACCCGTTATATCCGGCGCATGGAGGCCAGCGAGCGGGTCGACACCGATCAGTGGCACCTGCTGGTGCTCGATGTGCAGCAGCGCACCCTGCGCGATACGGCCAGCCATATCGGCTGCATGCCACAGTTCCTCGGTTTCGACGCCAACGGCATCGAGCTGCGGGTGCTGCCCAGCGACTGGGAGCACGAAGACTCGGCCAGCGAATGGCAGACGCGGCATATCGACCTGAGCCAGCTGCTGGCGTTGTGCTCGGTCGAGTTCGAAGCGTGTGGCGCGCTGTGGCTACCCCCCGAGGAACTCGCACGGGCCGGCCAGTGGCAGCGCCTGGAGAGCAGCCATCTGCAACCCTGGCGCCTTAGCTAAATAGTCTGGAAACATCATGGCAAAGCGGTCTGCTTGCCATAACGCCGGGCAGGGGTGAGCATAAGGCGTCCTGTTTCGATCCTGCCTGCCATGACAGCTTTTCGTATCACTGCTCTGGTGCTGGCGCTAGGCCTGCTTGCGGCCTGCGACGAACCACCCAAGCCCCGCGCGCCGCTGCCGACCCCGCCGCGCACCGAGGCAGCGCCCGCTCCGGCGAGCGAGCCGCCGGCCCATGCGCCGGCAGAGCCAGTCGTCACTCCAGTCGTCACTGAGGCGGCTGCCAGCAAGCCGGCCGTCAGCGCCAAACCTGCTGCAACGCCCAGTCAGCCGCAAAAGAACCAGCCCGTTCCCGCCAAGGTGCAGTCGCCAGCGGTCGCTAAGGTGCGGCCGGTCAAACCCCAGCCATTGCCTCCGGCCAAACTCGATCTGCGTCTGCCGGCTGAACTGGTCGAGCAGATGGAGTTCGAGCCGCTAGAGGAATTACCGGCAGAGCCCTTGTTGCCACCGTTGTTCGTGGAGAAACCAGCCGAGCCGGGTCCGTTTCAGCTCAATGGTCGCTTGATCACCAATGACCAGAGCGAGGACTACTGGGATTCGGTGGAAGGCGCCGAGCTGCAGTTCGAGTTTCGTAACTAGCAAACCGACGAAAAACCTTATCTCGCCAAGGCGGATAGATTTTCAACGGCTTGTTGCTGGTCAGGGCTGGGTGTTCTGGCGCCACAGCTGTGCCCAGTTATCGGCCCAGCAGCAGTGGTGGTCGTAGCCTTCCATCACCTTTACTAGGGCGTGATTGCCAGCCGGATAGCCGGCGACAAAGGCTGCAGCCAGCTCGGGCGGTATCACTCGATCCAGACTACCGACCAGATGTACCTGCTGCCGCATGGCCAATGCAGGGCGCAGGTCGGCTGGATTGAGTGAATCCTGCAGCGGCGTGACCCGGTGATGGCGAGTCCAGGCGGCATGATCGAGGTTGCCGGCGACCGTGATCACGCGCGCCACATCCTCGCGCCGCGCCGCCAATAGCAGGGCCAGGGCGCCGCCGCCGGAATAGCCGATCAGTACCAGGCGCTGAGCGCCGGCCCGCACTTTCAACTGCTCGGCGGCCTGGTCGAGGCTGTGCACCACCTCTTCGGCGAAACGTGCGTCGGTCCAGTAGCGCTTTTGGCAGGGCTCACGGTCAGCGTCAAGGTACTGGCAGGGCCGGCCCAGGTAGGCGGCATTACCACTGGGCTGCGCCAGGGCCAGGCGCAAGGCGATGGGGTCGAGCGGGGTCGGGTCGGCTGACGACTGGCGAGAATTGAGCCAGGCGAAACCGTCGCCTTCCAGATAGATGGTCAGCTCTTCGCTGCGGGCTGACGGTGCATAGGCTTGTACACGGAAGATCCCTGTTTGCAGCTGCAGTGCCTGCCAGTGCTGCCTTTGCGCCAGGATTGACGCCTGCTGACGACGTTCGTCGGGGCTGGGAAAGGAGGCGCAGGCCGCCACTAGTGCCACGCCGAACAGCGGCAGGAGATGGCTCAGTCGCATGTACGGATGAACTCCTCGAATTTGCCGCCCGGAGCACGGGGGAATGGCATCGGCGAAGTAGTGCAAGCTGAGCCTGAACGGATGGCCTAGCGCATCCCGAATGATGCGTGCCAGCACAGCCTGCTGGTTAGTGCCGAGCATGCGTTTTACCACCAGGCGTACCTCAATGGCATCGGGAGCATGCTGCACCACTTGGTACTGCTGCACCAGTGCCACGCCGCAGTAACGGTCGACTCGATCCATAGCCGTGCGCGGGCCGTTTCGCGCAGCCTCCATGGAGGATTATCTGCCACGGCGTGGGCAGACATGCCGCCATGTTGGCGGAGGTGGCGCAGCAAAGCGGTTCGCGAACGAAACGGGGCATATCTGCCAGGGAGACTTATGCAGCGATTGGAGAGGACGCACACGCTTGTCTGTTCCACAGGTACTATCGTGGGCGCCTGGCGCAGATCAATGTCGAGTTGCATGGCGAAAAGGTGTTGGTGGCGCCGGGGCTAGCTGTTTCCGCCTGAGCTTGTGTTTGTTGTGCTCACAAGCCGAGAGCGAGTCGCTATCTGTTGCGCAGCTGGCGCGTTGATTGGGGAGAAATCAAAGATGATGCTGCGTATTCCGCAGGTCCTGAGCGAACAGCAGCTCGGCGAGTTTCGCCAGGTGTTGCTGCATGCGCGTTGGATGGATGGCCGCGCTACGGCCGGGCACCAGGCCGTAAAGGTCAAGGACAACCTGCAGCTGCCGGTCGATGCGCCAGAGGCCAAGGCCCTGGGGCAGGTGATTCTGCAGGCGCTGGAGCGCAATCCGCTGTTCATCTCGGCAGCGTTGCCGAAAAAAATCCTCACGCCGCGCTTCAACTGCTACCAGAGCGGCCAGTCCTATGGTGCGCACGTCGACAATGCGGTGTTTGGTGAGCAGGGGGAGCGCATGCGCACCGATCTGTCTGCCACCCTGTTCCTCAGTGCGCCAGGGGAGTACGACGGCGGTGAGTTACTGGTGGACGACACCTACGGCAGCCACAGCGTCAAGCTGGCGGCAGGCGACCTGATTCTCTATCCGGCAAGCAGCCTGCACCGTGTCACGCCGGTGACGCGAGGGGCGCGGATCGCGGCCTTTTTCTGGATTCAGAGCATGGTGCGCGACGATGCCGAGCGCAGCCTGTTGTTCCAGTTGGACAACAGCGTGCAGCAGCTCAATCGCGAACTGGGTGGCGGTCATGCCAGCTGCGTGCAGCTGGCCGGGGTGTACCACAACTTGCTGCGGCGCTGGGCCGAGGTCTGATCCGGGCACCTGAGCGTGCAAAGCAAAAGGCCACGACATAAGTCGTGGCCTTTTGCATTCACATGGCGCTGTTTAGAAGGCCCAGCGTGCCTTGAGCGAGGCGCCCTGGTTGGTGAAGTCGCTGCGGGCCTCGGCGTCGTAGCGCAGGGTGACTTCGGTACCGCTGGCCAAGGTGTGGCTCAGACCCAGGCCGGCGCGCGCCAGCCAGGGCTCCAAGTCCAGGCCTGGGGTCTTGAAGGCTGCACTGGATGCGCCGGCATAGGTCGAGGTGATGGAGCTGTCCTCATCGATCACGTCATAGCCGGCACCGAGGTTGGCGCTGAGCACAGTGGCATCGCTCAGGTTGAAGTCGAGCTTGCCATCGACGCTGAGCAGCAGCTCCTCGGCGTCGTTGCTGTCGACATCCAGATCGAGCGCGCCAGCCCCTTTCTCGCGGTAGGACTCGCTCTCGATCCAGGTGTAGTCGGCACGGGCCGAGGGTACGAAAGTCAGCTGCTCGGACAGGCGCAGGCTGTGGCCGATACCGACGCCGGCGTGGAAGTTGTAGCCGTCGTAGTCGGCTTTGGCGGTGGCGTCGGCGAAGGGCATGTGGCGCTTGCTATCGGTGCGGTTCTGGCCGCCGTCGAGCTGGAAGTTCAGCTCGGTGTCTGCTGACAGGGCATAGCTGCCGTAACCGATCAACTGGAAGGTGTCGATGTCGGCGCTTTGCGGGGCAATGTTCGAGTCATTATCCAGATTGGTCTGGGCGTAGGCGAAGGCCAGGCCGAGGCGAGTGTTTTCAGATACCGCCGCATCGGCACCGATGGCCAGGCCCTGTGTATCGGCATCGAAGCCGGAGATACCGTCGCGCTCGTCCTGATCGGCCCAGGAACCGAAGGTTTTGATCCACAGGTTTTTTTCGGACAGAGGCGCATCACCGGAAGACAGGCCGCTGTTGTCACCCTGGCGGGCCTGAATCACGCGATTGATGCCGCTCAGCGTGTTACCGATGGCGTTGCTGGTATTGCCGGCGACGGTGGGCA
The DNA here is from genome assembly GCF_014164785.1 of Aquipseudomonas guryensis. Classification (GTDB taxonomy): domain Bacteria; phylum Pseudomonadota; class Gammaproteobacteria; order Pseudomonadales; family Pseudomonadaceae; genus Aquipseudomonas; species Aquipseudomonas guryensis. The sequence goes on from NZ_JACJFN010000002.1 coordinate 396,415, forward strand.
GGGTCTGGGTGACAGCGTCGGAGACTTCTTGCTCGCTGCTCAGGCCAACGAAGTAGCCGGCCAGCTCGCCGTCCGGATCGTTGCCGATGGCCTCGTCCAGTACGCCAGCGGCGCCTTTGGCAGGGCTGTTACCGGTGTTTATCACGCTATCCAGCACGCTGCTGCCCTTACTCAGCGTCAGGTCGACGGTATTGCCGTCTTTGACGGCACCGAAGTCGAACAGCTGTGAGTTGTCGCTGACGGCGAAGGTGCCATCGCTGCTCAGGCTGCTGGCGCTCAGCACATCCTGCAGGCTCTTGGTGCTGAAGCTGTAGTTGGGGTTGCTGACATCGACCACGATCTTGGCATTGCTGGCCAGAGTGGCAGTGCCGTCGACCGCCAGTTTGCCGTAGCTGCTGTCGCTGGCCACGCCGATTTTCAGGGCGCCGCTCGAACTCTGGTTGTAGTCGCCATGCAGGTTGCCGGTCACGCCGGCAGCCAGGCTCAGGGTACCGGCGTTACTGAGGCCGTTGCTGACTACGATGCCATCGCCATACTCGATGCCGGAGCTGGAAATGCCCGCACTCATTCTCAGTGTGGCGCCGTTCTCGATGATCAGGCGATCGACGTAGATGGCATTTTCATTGGCGAAATCGGCACCTGACTTGAGGGTAAGGGTACTTTCCAGGGCTGCCACGTCGCCAATCAGGCGCGCTTGAGTACCAATGATATTGATCTGAGGCAGGCTGTTGCCCGTGTCAGTGGCCGAAATGGCGAATTGATCGCCGCTGAGGGTGCCACTGTTGTTGAGCGTCCCCAACTGGCTATTCCCGCCTATGACAAGCGCGACGTTGTCACCGCTGATGGTGCCGCTGTTGTTAAGCGTGCTGAGGCTTGTCTCGCCATTGAGATAGACACCAAAGCCCATGCTTCCGCTACCGCTGATGATGCCGCTGTTGTCGAGCGTATCGACAGTGACTTCGTTCTGCGTGTAGATGCCGAGATCGCCGCTAATGGTGCCGGCATTGCTGATGCTGTCGACGCTCAGGCTATACGCGAAGCCATCCAGGGTGATGCCGGCGTATGCGCCTTCAATGGTGCCAGTGGCCAGGTTGCTGATGCTGGTACCGCTTTCCGTGCCCTCACCGGCATACAGCAAAATGGCGGACCCATCGTCGGAATCGGTACCGCCGGTATTGATGATGCTGCCGGCGTTGCTGATGGTGCCGAAGCTCTGGAAGGCGTAGACAGCAGGGGCGCCTGATTCGGTGATGCTACCGGTACTGGTGACCGTCACGCTGCTGCCATCAGGCAGGTCGCACTGAGAGGTCTCGGCGCTGCTGATGGTCGTACTGGCCCCGAAGCAAGTGCCGACGGCCTGTGCGCTGCTTGCCAGCAGGCTCAGGCCCAGCCCTGCGAGAATCTGTACACCGCCACTGCGTTTGCCGCATGCGCTAGTGTGTTCGTCGACCACGACGAAGGCATTACGGACGTGGCTCCAGACGATGCGAAAGGCTTTGTTCATGATTTCCCCAGGAAGGCCGGACGAAAGCCGGTCGATAGTGCAACGGGCAGTATTTATTGTTTTCGACGCATATTTCCGGCGATTGCTGCCAGCCGGTCGAGTGCTGGCATTGTGCCTTAATTTTGCCGCGCCTGTGACTAGGGTTTTTTACCGATGAACGGCGCGCTAGTGCAAGGCTGGCGCGCTAGCGTAGGGTTCAGTCGACGAACAAATCGGTCATCAGCTTGCCGGTCGGATCGTAGCGGTACTGCTCGAAGTCCGTCTGGCCCTGTTCGCGCAGAATCTCTTCGTCGATCAGCAGGCGGCCGCTGATGGTGCGTTCGCTGCTGGAGAGGATGGCGCAGGCGGCGTCGGCCATGATCGCCGGCAGGCGTGCGGCTTTCATTACCGCAGGGCCGCCGGCCTCGAACTCGATGGCGGCGGTGGCGATCACCGTCTTCGGCCACAGCGAGTTGACGCTGATGCTGTACTTCCGGAATTCCTCATGCATCCCTAGGGTCAGCATGCTCATACCATACTTGGTGGTGGTGTAGGGGCCGTAGCTGGCGAACCACTTGGGGTCGAGGTTGATCGGCGGACTGAGGCTGAGGATGTGGCCCTTGCTCTGTTTGAGGTAGGGCAGGGCTGCCTGGCTGCAGACCATCACCGCGCGGCTGTTGATCTGGTACATCAGGTCGAAGCGCTTGGGCTCCAGGTGTTCGACGCCCTTGAGGCGGATGGCACCGGCGTTGTTGACCAGCGCGTCGATGCCGCCGAAGTGGGCGGCGGCCTGGGCCATGGCGGTCTTCACCGCTTCTTCGTCGCGTACGTCCAGTTGCAGGGCCAGGGCCTTGCCGCCGGCGGCCTCGACCTCGGCAGCCACCGAGTGGATGGTGCCCGGCAGCTTGGCGTGGGCTTCGGCGCTCTTGGCGGCGATGACGATATTGGCGCCCTGGGCGGCGGCCTTGAGGGCGATCTCGCGGCCGATGCCACGGCTGGCGCCGGTGATGAACAGGGTTTTGCCTTGCAGGGACATGCTCGTGCTCCGTGGCTTGTTGTTTGTTGTCGAGACCCTTACGTGGAGTGTGCGGGCATCATTTGTAGGAGCCAGCTTGCTGGCGATCAGCGGGGCCAGATCGCCAGCAAGCTGGTTCCTACAGGGTAAGTTCGCAGGGTCAGGCTTCTGCGGCTTCGACTTCCACCAGCAACTGGCGATTCTTCACCTGATCGCCCTGGCTGACCTGCACGCGGCGGATCACTCCGTCGATGCCAGCCTTGAGCGGGTGCTCCATCTTCATCGCTTCCAGCACCACCAGTAGCTGGCCCTTGCTGACCCGTTCACCTTCGGTCACCAGTACTTCGACGATCGCGCCATCCATCGGTGCCTTGACCGTGCCGGAGCTGGCGGCGTTTTGCCCGCCGGCCGGTTCGTGGGTGACGTCGGTCAGCTCCAGATTGCCGGCATGACCGTAAAGCCACACCTGCTCCCCCGCCAGGTGATAGGCGCGGCGCTGGCGGATACCGTCCAGCTCAAATGTCGCCCAGCGGCCGTCGCTGGCCAGCAGGCGCAGTTCGACCTGGCTGTCGCCGACCTGGGCGCGTAGCAGTGGCTGTGCGCCGGACTCCAGCACTTCCAGCTCGACTACATGCTTCTGCTCGCCCTGCTTGAGCACGAAGTGCCAGGGCGCACCGCCGGCGTTGCGCCAGCCGGCCAGGCCGCCCTGGTGCGCGCGGGCATTGGCCGAGCCCTGGTAGAGCAGGGCGGCGGCAGTCGCCAGCTCGGCGGCAGCCGGTGCTTGCGGGGTCAGGCTCGGGTCGTCGGCGAAGTGTTCACCGATAAACGCCGTGGTGGCGTTGCCGGCGGCGAACTCCGGGTGTTTGAGCAGGTTGGCGAGGAAGCGTTGGTTGCCGTTGACGCCGAGCAGCACGCAGTCCTCGACCGCACGCGCCAGCTTGCGCCGGGCCTCGTCGCGGGTGGCGCCGTAGGCGATGACCTTGGCCAGCATCGGGTCGTAGAAGGGGGTGACGGCCTGGCCTTCGACCAGGCCGTGGTCGATGCGGATGCCATAGAGCAACGCCGGTTCCCAGCGCAGCACTGCGCCGGTTTGCGGCAGGAAGTTGTGTGCCGAATCCTCGGCGTACAGACGCACTTCCATGGCGTGGCCGGTGAGGCGGATTTCGTCCTGCTTGAGCGGCAGCGGCTGACCCTCGGCCGCGTGGATCTGCCAGGCGACCAGGTCCTGGCCGGTGATCAGCTCGGTGACCGGGTGCTCGACCTGCAGGCGGGTGTTCATTTCCAGGAAGAAGAACTCGCCGCTCTGGTCGAGGAGGAATTCCACGGTGCCGGCGCCGACGTAGTTGACCGACGCAGCGGCCTTCACCGCCGCCTCGCCCATGGCCTGGCGCAGCGCGGGTGTCATCACCGGGCAGGGCGCCTCCTCGACCACTTTCTGGTGGCGGCGCTGCACCGAACAGTCGCGCTCGCCCAGATAAACGATGCTGCCGTGCTGGTCACCGAACACCTGGATTTCCACATGGCGCGGGCGGATCACCGCGCGTTCGAGAATCAGCTCGCCGGAGCCGAAGGCGTTCTGCGCCTCGGAACGGGCGGTGCGGATTTGTGCCAGCAGTTCGCTGGCCTCATGCACCAGACGCATGCCGCGGCCACCGCCACCGGCGCTGGCCTTGATCATCAGCGGATAGCCGATGCGCGCCGCCTCGCGGCTCAAGGTCTCATCGTCCTGTGCCGCGCCTTCGTAGCCGGGGATGCACGGCACGCCGGCTTCGAGCATGGCGATCTTCGACAGGCGCTTGCTGCCCATCAGGTGGATGGCTTCCACGGTCGGGCCGATAAACACGATGCCGGCCGCCTCGCAGGCGCGGGCGAAGTCGGCGTTCTCGGAGAGAAAGCCGTAGCCGGGATGGATGGCATCGGCGCCGGTCTTCTGCGCTGCTTTGATGATGTTATCGATCACCAGGTACGACTGGTTGACCTGTGCCGGGCCGATGCACACGGCCTCGTCGGCCAGCTGCACATGGCGCGCGCCGGCGTCGGCGGTGGAGTACACCGCCACGGTGCGGTAGCCCAGGGCCTGCGCGGTGCGCATCACCCGGCAGGCGATCTCGCCACGGTTGGCGATGAGGATCTTGTTGAAGGCGGGCATCGTCGTGCTCCTGCTAGTCGTAGCCCGGAGGCAATCCGGGGTGGTCGGTTCCCGGATTGCATCCGGGCTACTTCGATTTATTCCATCTCCCCCCGGGGAGAGGGTTAGGGAGAGAGGGCCGGACACGACCCTCTCCCCCGGCCCCTCTCCCATGAATGGGAGCGGGAAGAGTTACTCAGCCCACTTCGGTTTGCGTTTCTGCATGAACGCCATGGTGCCTTCCACACCTTCGCTGCCCAGCACCGCTTCGGCAAACTGGCCGGCTGCGTGGTCGAGCAGGCTGCCGAGGTTTTCCGTTTCGGTGGCCAACAGCAGCGCCTTGGTCGCCGCGTTGGCGCCGGGGGCGCACTGGCGGATCTGCTGCAGGCATTCGGCGAGGCGGTCGACCACGGCCTGGTCGTCGGCTTCGCTGAAGTGCACCAGGCCCAGGCGCAGGGCTTCGGCGCCGTCGAAACGGGCGGCGGTCAGGGCCAGGCGGCGGGTCTGGGTCAGGCCGATGCGCTTGACCACGAACGGCGCGATCTGTGCCGGCAGAATCCCCAGGCTGGTTTCCGGCAGGCCGAATTTGGCGCCCTGGTGGGCGATGGCGATATCAGAGACGCAGGCCAGGCCGAAACCGCCGCCGAGCACCGCGCCTTCCAGCACGGCGACCAGTACCTGTGGCGCGTACTGGGCTTCCTCCAGCAGGCTGCCGAAGGCGCGGTTCAGCTCGCGGTAGGCGTCGCCGCCTTTGGCTCGCGCGCCGGCCATGTCCTTGATGTCGCCACCGGCGCAGAAGTGGCCGCCCGCGCCGCGCAGCACCAGGGCGCGCACGGCCTGGTCGCCGCGTACCGCACGCAGCACGGCACGCAGTTCCTCGACCATCGCCAGGCTCATGGCGTTGCGGCTGTCCGGACGGTTGAGGGTGACGTAAAGCACGCCCTCGACCCGTTCCAGCAGCAGGGCTTGGCAGTTCGGTAGTTCGGCCATGGTCGCGTCCTCAGCCCTTCTTCTTGCCGGGCAGAATGCCCATCAGCTTGCAGATGATGCCGAGCATGATTTCGTCGGCACCGCCGCCGATGGAGACCAGGCGCACGTCGCGGTAGGCGCGCGACACCGGGTTGTCCCACATGAAGCCCATGCCGCCCCAGTACTGCAGGCAGGCGTCGGACACTTCACGGCCGAGGCGGCCGGCCTTGAGCTTGGCCATGGAAGCCAGGTTGGTCACGTCGCGGCCCTTCACGTACATCTCTGTGGCCTGGTAGACCAGCGCGCGCAGGCATTCGATCTCGGTCTGCAGCTCGGCCAGGCGGAAGTGGATGACCTGGTTGTCGATCAAAGGCGCGCCGAAGGTCTGGCGTTCCTTGCAGTACTCGATGGTGCTGTCGACGCAGTATTCCAGACCCTTGATCATGTTGGCCGCGCCGAACAGGCGCTCTTCCTGGAACTGCAGCATCTGCATCATGAAGCCGGCGCCCTCATGGCCGATGCGGTTGCGCTGGGGGACGCGCACGTTGTCGAGGAACACCTGGGCGGTCTCCGAGCTGCGCATGCCGAGCTTGTCCAGGTGCGGGCTGACGCTCACCCCCGGGGTGTTCATCGGCACCACGATCAGCGACTTGTTGACGTGCGGCTTGTCGTCACTGGTGTTGGCCAGCAGGCACATGAAGTCGGCGCTAGGGGAGTTGGTGATCCACATCTTGCTGCCGTTGATCACATAGTCGTCGCCGTCCTTGCGCGCGGTGGTCTTCAACCCGGCGACGTCGGAACCGGCACCGACTTCGGAGACGCCGATGCAGCCGACCATGTCGCCGGCAATCGCCGGCTTGAGAAATTCCTCGCGCAGTTCATCGGAGCCGAAGCGCGCCAGGGCCGGGGTGCACATATCGGTCTGCACGCCGATCGACATCGGGATGCCGCCGCAGCGAATGGTGCCGAACTCTTCGGCGGCGACGATCGAGTAGCTGTAGTCCAGGCCCATGCCACCGAACTTCTCCGGCTTAGAGATGCCGAGCAGGCCGAGGTCACCGGCCATCTTGAAGATTTCGTGGATGGGGAATTTGCCGGCCTTTTCCCACTCGTCGACGTGCGGGTTGATTTCCTTGTCGACGAAATTGCGCACCGTGCGGCGGAGTTCTTCGTGTTCCTGGGTAAAGATCATCTTGTTGTTCTCCGAAGGGTTACAGGCGGGCGACGCCGAACGAGTTGGATTTGAGAGGACGTACTTCTGCTTCTGCGCAGATGTCCAGCAGGAAGCCGAGCAGCTTGCGCGTATCACGCGGGTCGATCAGGCCGTCGTCCCACAGGCTGGCAGTGCCGTACAGCGCGGTGGACTGGCTGTCGAGCTTCTGCGCGGTGGCCATTTCCAGCATGTCGAGCATCTTCGGGTCGGCCTCCTTGCCTTCCTTGCGATGCTTGTCCTCGGTGACGATGCGTAGCACCTTGCCGGCCTGGGCGCCGCCCATCACGGCGGTCTTGCTGTTGGGCCAGGCGAAGATAAAGCGTGGATCGAGGCCGCGGCCGCACATGGCGTAGTTGCCGGCACCGTAGGAGCCGCCGACGACGATGGTCAGCTTCGGCACCGTGCAGTTGGCCACGGCCTGGATCAGCTTGGAGCCGTGCTTGATCACGCCGTTCTGTTCCGATTCGGTGCCGACCATGAAGCCGGTGGTGTTGTGGAAGAACAGAATCGGCGTGTTGCTCTGCTCGCACAGTTGGATAAATTGCGCCGCTTTCGCAGCCCCACGCGGGGTGATCGGCCCGTTGTTGCCGATGAAACCGCAGGGCTGGCCCTCGATGGCCAGGTGGCCGCAGACGGTCTGGCTGTCGAACTCGTTCTTGAAGTCGAGGAACTGCGAGCCGTCAGCGATGCGGGCGATGATCTCGCGCACGTCGTAGGGCTTCTTGGCGTCGACCGGGACGATGCCGAGCAGCTCTTCGGCCGGGTACAGCGGCTCGCTCCAGGTCTTGGCCGGGCGTGCCGGTAGCTGTGCGTTCCACGGCAGAAGGCCGGCGATCTCACGAGCGATGCGCACGCCGTCGGCGTCGTTCTCGGCCAGGTATTCGGCGGTGCCGGCGACCTGAGCATGCATCTCGGCGCCGCCCAGTTCCTCGTCGGTGGCCACTTCGCCGGTGGCGGCTTTCAGCAGCGGCGGGCCGGCGAGGAACATCTTGGCCTTGCCGCGCACCACCACCACGTAATCCGACAGGCCCGGCTGATAGGCGCCGCCGGCGGTGCTGGAGCCATGCACCACAGTGATCTGCGGCAGGCCCATGGCCGACATGCGCGCCTGGTTGGCGAAGCCGCGCGCGCCTTCGACGAAGATGTCGGCAGCGTAGTTGAGGTTGGCGCCGCCGCTCTCGGCCAGGGTGATCACCGGCAGTTTGTTTTCCACGGCGATCTGCTGCAGGCGCAGGGATTTCTTCAGCCCGGTGGGCGAGATGGTGCCGCCCTTGATCGCGCTGTTGTTGGCGATCACCAGGCAGCGCACGCCGGCCACGTAGCCGATACCGGCGATGATGCCGCCGCCGGCCTGGGTGCCATCTTTATCGTCGTGCAGCTTGTAGCCGGCCAGCGAGGCCAGCTCGAGGAACGGCGCGCCGGAATCGAGCAGCAGGTTGATGCGCTCGCGCGGCAGCAGTTGGCCGCGCTTGATGAACTTGGGCTTGGCCTCGGCGGCCTTGTCGAGGACCTTCTGTTCGACGTCGCGGAAGCTGGCGACGGTCGCCAGCATGGCCTCGCGGTTCTGCGCGAAGCTGTCGCCGTGGACGTCGAGTTCGGACTGAATCACCGGCATCGCATCATTCTCCCTTGAGCACATCGGGCACGTAGGCCCGGTGGAAGCCGTTGTAGGACTCGCTGTTCTTCGCCTTGCCCAGGGTCCAGGCGCGTGTGCCCTGGCTGGCGGCGCCGTCAATGCGGATGGTGTTGCCGCTGATGAAATTGGCGCCGGGGGAGAGCAGGAAGACGATGGCCGCCGCCACTTCCGACTCCGTGCCGATGCGCTGCAGCGGCACGTGGTCCTTGAGGTTGCGGATCATGTTCTTCATCGACTCGGGGTAGGTGTCCATGCCGCTGGAGGCGATCCAGCCCGGCGCCACGGCGTTGACCCGCACACCGGCGTGGCCCCACTCGTAGGCGGCGGTCTTGGTGAAGTTCTCCATGCCGGCGCGGGCGGCGCCGGAATGGCCCATGCCGGGCATGCCGCCCCACATGTCGGCGAGCATGTTGACGATGCTGCCACCGGTCTTGCTCATGCTCTGGCTGAACACTTCGCGGGCGATCAGAAAACCGCCTACGAGGTTGGTTCTGACCACGGTCTCGAAGCCTTTCTGGTTGATCGACACCAGCGGCGCGGGGAACTGGCCGCCGGCGTTGTTGACCAGGTGATGGATCGGCCCGCGCTCGGCGATCACCGCCTTGACCATAGCCTTGACCGCTTCTTCCTCGCGGATGTCGCACACGGCAAAGCTGGCGCTGCCGCCGTCCTCACTGATTTCGCCGGCGGTCTTTTCCAGTTTCTCCAGCTTGCGCCCGACCAGTACCACATGGGCGCCCAGGTGGGCCAGTTCGTGGGCCACGCAGCGACCGATGCCACTGCCGCCGCCGGTAACCAGGATGGTCTGGCCGCTGAACAGGCCGGGTTTGAAGACTGAGTCGTATGCCATTGTTATTGTCCTTGTTACAGGCTGTCAGCCAGTGCGCGCGGCACCGGAATCGGGAACTCCAGCAACTGCTGGGCGAAGGCCTTGCCCTGCGGGTCGATGCGCAGGCTGGCCACGCCGCCGCCACCCAGTGCGTTCTCCAGCAGGAAATTGAGGCTGTGGCTGCCCGGCAGGTACCAGCGGCTGACCTTGCCGGTCTGGCTGTCGAGTACGTGCTGCATCCATTCGGCCACGGCACCCTCGGAGAGCGCAGCCGCGATCCAGGCCAGATACTCGGGCTTTCTGGCCATCACGCCGATATTGCTGTGGTTGCCCTTGTCGCCGGAGCGGGCCACGGCCAGCTGGATCAGCGGCACCGTGGCGTCGGCCTGGCCGCTGGTAGCCGGCACAGTGACGTCGGCGGCGATCTGCGCCGGGCTGAAGGAGTCCAGCTGGGGCAGGGCGAGCGGGCTGCGCTCACCGTTGAGTTCGACCTCCAGGCTACAGGCACTCTTGTCTACCAGGAAACTGAACAGGCGGATCACCGGGTACACCGTGGGGCGCCCGCCAACGATGCCGGTCAGGCCCGGCGCCATGCCGGTCGCGGCCTGGGCGATCTCGCGGGAGAACAGGATCAGGGCTTCCTTCTTGGCGTGGCGCACGCTGATCTTGACCACCACTTCGCGGGTGTCGCATCGCTGCCCGCGCTGGCCGTAGGTGGCCTCGGAGCCGAGCAATTCGATGCAGACTTCCTTGTACGGGCCCCAGCCGCGTGCGGCGAACATTTCCTCGGTCTTGGCGATGATCGCCTGGCTGACCCGCTCGGCCTTGGCCACCGCGTCGATGCCGGCCAGCAGGCAGCTGGCGGTGCAGCGGAAACCGTCCGGGTGGGTGGCGCTGACCTTGTATTGACTGGTCGGCGGCAGGCCGCGGGCGCCTTTCAGCTCGACGCGGTTGGCGCCGACTTGCGTCAGCTCGACCTGGGTGAAGTCGCAGATCACGTCGGGCAGGTAGTAGGCGCGCGGGTCGCCGATTTCGTAGAGCATCTGCTCGCCGACCGACAGGGTGGAGATCAGGCCGCCGGTGCCTTGCGCCTTGCTGACCACGAAGCTGCCGTCTGCCTGCACCTCAACCACCGGGAAGCCGATATGTTCATAGTCCGGCACGTCGCGCCAGTCGGTGAAGTTGCCGCCGGTGCATTGTGCGCCGCATTCGATGATATGGCCGGCCAGGGCGGCCTGGGCCAGCTTGTCATAATCATTCCAGGCCCAGTTGAATTCGTGCACCAGGGCCGCGCTGACCACCGCGCTGTCGACCACGCGGCCGGTGATGACGATGTCGGCACCGAGCTTCAGCGCTTCGACAATACCCGGCGCGCCGAGGTAGGCGTTGACCGATACGCACATCGGCGGCAGCGCGGCGCCCGTGAACATCTCCACGGTGCCGGCCTTGGCCAGTTCGCCGAGCTTGGGTTGCAGGTTATCGCCATGCAGCACGGCGATCTTCAGCTCGACCCCGGCCTTGGCGCAGGCAGCGGACAGGACCGCGGCGCAGGCGCTGGGGTTGACCCCGCCGGCGTTGCTGATGACCCGAATGTTCTTCGCGGCGATCTCGCCGAGCAGCGGGGCGAGCACTTCGACGAAGTCGGTGGCGTAGCCTTCGTCCGGCTTCTTCATGCGCGCGCCAGCCATGATCGACATGGTCACTTCGGCCAGGTAGTCGAACACCAGGTAATCCAGCTCGGTGCCATGCACCAGCTGGGCGGCAGCGGTAGAGGTGTCGCCCCAGAAGGCGGAGGCGCAGCCAATGCGGATGGTCTTGCTCATTTATAGGTATTTCCATCGACGCCAGAAGATGGGAAGACATTACCAAGCAAGCGCTTGGTTGAAAAGCATTGCGAGCAACTTTTCAGCCAAGCGCTTGCTTGGGTGGCCGGGGAGCCGTAAATTTCGTCCATAAAGCCCTTATCCCAGCAGGCGATGACACCCTGCCTTCCTGTTTTAGCCGGAGAAACACGTTTGGACGATCACAAGGCTCGCGCCGTGATGCAGCAACTGGTGGCCAGCGGCCAGGTGACCGACCCGGAAAGCGCCCGTGGCAAGCTGTTGCAGACCGCTGCCCACCTGTTTCGCAGCAAGGGCTACGAGCGCACCACGGTGCGTGACCTGGCCGGCGCGGTGGGCATTCAGTCCGGCAGCATCTTTCACCACTTCAAGAGCAAGGACGAAATCCTCCGCTCGGTGATGGAGGAAACGGTGCGCTACAACACCGCGCTGATGCACGCCGCCCTGGCCGATGCCAGCGATCTGCGCGAGCGCGTGCTGGCGCTGATCCGCTGCGAACTGCAATCGATCATGGGCGGTACCGGCGAGGCCATGGGCGTGCTGGTGTATGAATGGCGTTCGCTGTCGGAAGAGGGCCGCGCGCATATCCTTGCCTTGCGTGACACCTACGAGCAGATCTGGCTGGACGTCCTCGGCGAGGCGCGCGCGGCGGGCTACGTCAAGGGTGATCCGTTCATCCTGCGCCGCTTCCTCACCGGCGCGCTGAGCTGGACCACCACCTGGTTCCGCCAAGACGGCAAGATGAGCCTCGATCAACTGGCTGAAGAAGCCTTGGCCTTGGTGATCAAGGAAACCTGACCGGGATAGGCTAAGCTGCAGGTGCTGGTCAGCGACCGGTGACTGGATCAGGGATGTCCGGGCGACGTGACGTGATCATTCCTGCTTCCATCTTGGCCGAGGTGCTTTGCCTTGCATTCTATTGTCAGGCTGCTGTTGATCTCGCTGGGCCTCTGCCTGCAGCCGCTGGCCATGGCCGCCGAGCTGGTAAGGGTCGGCGCCTACCATTTCCCTCCTTATGTAGATAAACCGGAGAGCGCTGAGCCTGGCGGGGTGTTGCCCGAACTATTGGTGCAACTCAACGCCGCACAGCAAGATTATCGTTTCACGCTGGTGCCCACTTCGGTCACCCGCCGTTATCGGGACTTCACCCAGGCGCGTTATGACCTGATTTTCTTCGAGTCGCCGGAGTGGGGCTGGCAGGGCATCGAGCTGGACAGGCTCGACCTGCATGTCAGCGATGCCGAAGTCTATGTCGCCCGCGCCGAGCCCGGCCGTGGCCAGGATTACTTCGATAGCCTCAAGGGCAAGCGGATGGCTCTCTACAACGGCTATCACTATGGTTTTGCCGGTTTCAATGCCGACCAGGACTATCTCACCCGCACTTTCAAGGCCGTGCTGACCTATTCCCATGACAGTAACCTGCTCATGCTGCTGCACGGGCGCGTCGAACTCAGCGTGGTGCCGCGCTCCTATCTGCGCCTCTACCAGCAGAGCCAGCCCGAGCAAAGCCAGCAGCTGCTGGTGTCCGAGCGGGCCGATCAGGTCTATCACCACCAAGCCCTGCTGCGCCGTGGCGGCCCGCTCAGGCTTGAGGACCTGGCACGCTTGCTCGAAGGTCTGCAGAGTAGTGGCAAGCTCCCGGCGTTGCTGGCGCGTTACCACTTGCGCCCTACGACGGGCGAAGAACATGAGCAGGCCAACCCTATGCAGCTGTGATGCTCTGGGCTAGTCTCGGCATAGTTAAGTTGTCGGTGGGGTCAACATGGATTGTTTGCGACAGGGCTTCTGGTTTGCCTGGCTAATGGCTGTTCTGCTTCTGGGTAGCAATAGCGTTAGCGCGGCACAAAAGATTCAGGTTGCCGCCGTCCACTTCCCCCCCTATGTGATCAAACCTGAAACAGGCCTGTCCCAGGGCCTGCTGGTTAAGCTGGTCGAGGCGCTCAACCAGATTCAGAGCGACTATCAGTTCGTGCTGCGTGCCACCTCACTCAATCGCCGCTTCAATGACCTCCAACAGGGTCGCATCGACCTGGCCATCTTCGAGAATCCCGATTGGCAGTGGCAGGGTATCGCTGGCGCGCGTATCGACATGGGCCTGGAAGATGCCGAAATCTTCGTGGCCCGCGCCTTGCCTGGGCGTACCCAAGACTACTTCGATAGCCTGATGGGTAAACGCATGGCCCTGTTCAACGGCTATCACTACGGTTTTGCCGGTTTCAACAACGACCCGCTGTGGCTGGCCGAGAACTTCCAGGCAAAGGTGACCTACTCCCACCAGAGCAACCTGAACATGGTCTTGCGCGGCCGTGTCGACGTGGCGCCCATTACCCGTTCCTGGCTCGGCGCCTACCTGCGAGACAACCCCGAGCTGCGCTCACAGCTGCTGATTTCGGAGTGGGTGGATCAGGTCTACCGCCATTACGTGATTCTGCGGCCACAGGCGCCGATCAGTGCCGAGCGGTTCCGTGAGTTGATGCAGCAGTTGCGTGAGAACGGCCAGTTGGAGCGGATCTTCGCGCCTTACGGAATCGCTGTCAGACCTCGCGTAGCGGGTAGCTCAGCAGCAACAAGTGCAACAGATTGACCGCACCGTGCAGGGCGATGGCCAGGCTCAGGCGTCCGCTGTAGTGGAACACCAGGCCGTAGCCGAGGCCGGCCAGCCCGGCGACCAGGGCAAATAGCGGGCTGAACGGAATATGTGCGGCGCCGAACAGTACGGAGGTCAGCAGCAGCCCCGGCCACACACCCAGCGTCTTGACCAGTTGCGTCTGCAGCCAGGCGCGGAACAACAACTCCTCGGCCAACACCGCCACACCCAGATTCACCGCCAGCCATAGCCACAGGTCCTGCGGCAACTTCGCTTGCCAGCTCACCACTCCCAACAGCAGGGCCAGCAGCGGCACCAGCAGCAAGGTCAGGCTCATCACCAGCCACAGTGGTTTTCCCAAGGGCTGACTACGAGATGGCTGACCCAGCCACCAGGCCATCAGGGTCAGGCCGAGCAGCAGCTTGTCCCAGGATAGGCGCAGGGCATAGGGCTGGGCATCCGCACTGATTTGCCGTGGTGGCCACAATTCCACAGGCAGGAAGCCGGGCAGCAGGTGGGCGGCCAGAGCGATGCCAGCGAGCAGGCCCAGCGACCACCACAGCCAGTGCGGCAGATAGGGCTCGGCAAACAGCAGCCAGCCAATCAACAGAACGGCAAACAACAGACCCAGCGGCTGGACAAAACCGAATGCCAGGCCCAGGCCGAGGGCTATGACCGGTAACAGCAAGCGCAGGTGCAGGGGTGGCATGCAACTTCCTTGTGGCGTAGCCCGGATGCAATCCGGGACGGGGCGTAGCGGATTTGTCTAGGGCAGGGGTTGAACTCAGCGGCTCTCGGCGTCCTTGGCATCCTGCTCGATATTGCGCTCATGAATGCGCTTGAGCTGTTCTTCGCTCAGTGGCAGTTTGCGTGCGCTGTCCCGCAGCAACATCAGGCTGCCGAGGATCGAACCTAGGGCCAGGATCATGATTAACCAGGCGTACCAAGGCATGTTGTTCTCCTTTATCCAGAGTTCCACCATAACCCCGTACGCCAGAGCTGTCAGTTGCCCAGCACACTTTGCAGGCTGCTGTCGTCCTTCAGCTCGACCCCGGACAATTGCAAACGCAGGGCCTGGCGGGCGAGAAAGTCCAGTTTGTGCGCGGCCAGGGCGTAGGGTAGGCCCTCTGGGCGCACGTTGGAGATGCAGTTGCGCTGGCTGTCCATCTTGCCCACCCCAGGCTGATAGGTGAGGTAGATGCCCAGGCTGTCCGGCGAACTGAGCCCAGGCCGTTCGCCGATCAGCACGATGACCAGACACGCGCGCAGGGCCTCGCCGATACCGTCGCCAATCGCCACGCGGCCCTGTTCGGCCAGTACCACCGGGGTGTTGGCCCAGTCGGTATCGAAACGTTCACGAAACAGCTCCAGCAGCGGCAGGGCATGGCGCTGGATGGCCACCGAGGACAGGCCATCGGCGAGGACGATGGCCAGCTCCGGCGCGGCCAGTTCATGCAGCAGCCGCACGCGGCATTCCTCGCTGAGGTGGCGGCCGTAGTCCGGGCGCAGCAGGTAGGTCTGCCGGTCGGCGGCGCTGCTGTGTACTTGTAGGGTACGGAAGCCGGCGTGGCGCAGCTGCTGTTTGAGTTCGGCGAAATCCAGCGGGCGGTGCACGGCGTCGCGGGCCTGGGCGTGGGCCAGGCCGAACTTGAGCACTTCGCTGGTCGGCAGGCTCGAACCGACCCGGCCGAGGGCGATGCGCGCCGAGGTGTGCGCGCGCAGTTCGTCCCAGGGGTTGTGTTGCGTCAGGTCCTTATCGCTCATCAGGCGGCTCCCGAAACGAAAGGCAGTTGTTTGAGCAGGTGATGGCCGCGACCAATCTCGCGCAGCGCGCCGCAGGGTTCGGTGATCGCCATGCGCGTCAGCCAGGCATCGAATTCCGGGGCGCGCTTGAGGCCCAGCACTGAGCGCAGGTACAGCGCGTCGTGGAACGAGGTGCTCTGGTAATTGAGCATGATGTCGTCGGCGCCGGGGATACCCATGATGAAGCTGAGGCCGGCTGCGCCGAGCAGGGTCAGCAGGCTGTCCATGTCGTCCTGGTCGGCTTCGGCATGGTTGGTGTAGCACACGTCGCAGCCCATCGGCAGGCCGAGCAGCTTGGCGCAGAAATGGTCTTCCAGGCCCGCGCGGATGATCTGCTTGCCGTCGTACAGGTACTCCGGGCCGATGAAGCCGACCACGGTATTCACCAGCAGCGGCTTGAACTCGCGGGCCACGGCATAGGCGCGGGTCTCGCAGGTCTGCTGGTCGACGCCATGGTGGCCGCCGGCCGACAGCGCGCTGCCCTGGCCGGTCTCGAAGTACATCAGGTTGTCGCCGAGGGTGCCGCGCTTGAGGCTCAGCGCCGCCTCGTGGGCTTCCTTGAGGATGGCCAGCGACACGCCGAAGCTGGCGTTGGTCTTCTCGCTGCCGGCGATCGACTGGAACACCAGGTCGATCGGTGCGCCAGCCTCGATGGCCTGGATCTGCGTGGTGACGTGGGTGAGCACGCAGCTCTGCATGGGGATGTCGAAGTGCTGGCGCACCTCATCCATCATCTGCCACAGGCGCATCAGGGTCGGCAGCGAGTCGCTGGCCGGGTTGATGCCGACGGTGGCATCGCCCGAGCCATACAGCAGGCCGTCGAGCAGGCTGGCGGCGATGCCGCGCACATCGTCGGTCGGGTGGTTGGGCTGCAGGCGCACCGAGAGATGGCCGGGCAGGCCGATGGTATTGCGGAAGCGGGTGATCACCCGGCACTTCTTGGCCACCAGGATCAGGTCCTGGTTGCGCATCAGCTTGCTCACTGCGGCCACCATCTCCGGAGTCAGGCCCATGGCCACGGCGCTCAGGGTGGCGCTGTCGGTGGAGTCGAGCAGCAGCCAGTCGCGCAGGTCGCCGACCGTCAGGTGGCTGATCGGGGCAAAGGCGCGCGCATCGTGGCGGTCGATGATCAGGCGGGTGACTTCATCCTGCTCGTAGGGAATCAGCGCCTCGTTGAGGAAGGTCTTGAGCGGCACATCGGCCAGGGCCAGCTTGGCCGCCATGCGTTCTTCGTAGGTGGCGGCGGCGAGGCCGGCCAGGTAGTCGCCGGAGCGCGCCGGGCTGGCCTTGGCCAGCAGGGTCTTGAGGTCGCCGAAGCGATAGACCTGGCTGCCGACGGTGGTCTGGTAGGGCATGGGAGCTTCCCGGTGGCAAATGACGTGCTGTGGCGCCTGCAGTGCGCATGCCAGTTTGCCGGTTTGGCGCCGGCCTGGCGTAGCGCTGGGCCCGGCTAGCATAACGCTGCCGCGCCAGGGCCGGGCGATGATGCATCCTGGTGCAGCCACGAGCGCCGGTAGTGCGCCCGTTGTGCCAGCGCGATGCTCTATATCGCGGCTGCAAGACCGGTCAATCGTGACGGCTGTCACACGCCAGCAACCTGGTGCTGCTTCAATGCCGGCCATTCGTACTGATCGGGATTGGTTCCATGGATGTTGTTCCCGCCCTGACGCACCTGCTGCGGCCGGTTTCGCCCCTGCTTGCCACGATCAGCATCAGCGATGTGGCCGACCAGCTGCTGATGCCCGAACACAAGGCCTTCCTCTCCCTGCCGGTGGTGGATGAGCAGGGGCGGCCGCTTGGCCTGGTCAGCCGCTCGACCCTGCAGGACATCTTCATGCAGCGCTTCGGCCGCGACCTGTGGGGCCGCAAGCCAGTGCGCGAAGTGATGAACCCGGCGCCCCTGGTGGTCAGCCTGCACACCAGTCTGGAGGAGGCGGCCCGGCAGATCACCGCGCAGCTGCAGTCGCCGATTCGTGACGACTTCATCTTGATCGACGAACACGGCCGGTACCGCGGCCTGGGCACCGTGCTCGACCTGCTCAAGGCCATGGAAAGCCAGGTGGCGCAGCGCAACCGGGTGCTGCGCAAGGCGCTGATCGACCTCAAGGAATCCCAGGCGCAGCTGGTGCAGTCGGAGAAGATGGCCTCGCTGGGGCAGATGGTCGCCGGCGTGGCCCACGAGCTGAACACCCCGCTGGGCTATGTGAAGAACAATGTGCAGCTGCTGCACGAGTTGACCAGCCCGCTGCTGGAACTGGCCGCAGCCCAGGCCCGGCTCGGCGACTGCCTGAGCGATCCGGGCTGTGACGAGGCGCAGCTGGCGCAGGCCTTCGCCGATGCCGCCCAGGCCCGCAAACTGGCCGCCCCAGAACTGCTGGCCGATGACCTTGCGCAGCTGTTCGACGACACCACTTATGGCCTGCAGCAGATCGGCGAACTTGTGGTCGGCCTCAAGGACTTTGCCCGCCTGGATCGCGCCATGAGCGAGGAGGTCGATCTCAACGACTGCATCCGCAGCGCCCTGCTGATCGCCCGCAACAACATCAAGGACAAGGCCGAGGTGCAGCAGCAGCTTGGCGAGTTGCCGCGTGTCGCCTGCGCGCCGTCGCAGATCAATCAGGTGCTGCTCAACCTGCTGAACAATGCGGCCCAAGCCATGGACGGCTTCGGTCGCATCCAGGTGAAAAGCTGGACGCAGGCGCAGCAGGTGCTGATCTCCGTGCAGGACAACGGCCGCGGCATGCCGCCCGAGGTGCTCAAGCGCATCTTCGACCCGTTCTTCACCACCAAGCCGGTCGGCCAGGGCACCGGCCTGGGCCTGTCAATCAGCTTCAAGATCATCCAGGACCACGGCGGCAGCATCCGCGTGGTATCGGAACCGGGGCGCGGCACGCGCTTCCTTATCAGCCTGCCGTGCAGCCAGGCGGCTGCCCTGCAACGGAGCGCCTGACCCATGAGCCAACCGATCCGCATCCTCTTCGTCGACGACGAGGAACGCATCCTGCGCAGTCTGGCCCTGCAGTTTCGCCGCGACTACGAGGTGCTCACTGAGAGCGACCCGCGCCGCGCTCTGGAGCGCCTGCGCCATGAGCCGGTGCAGGTGATCGTCAGCGATCAGCGCATGCCACAGATGAGCGGCGCCGAGCTGCTGGCCCAGGCCCGCGAGCTGCAGCCGGACGCCATGCGCATCCTGCTCACCGGCTATTCCGACCTGGAGGCGGCGATCGAGGCCTTGAACGATGGAGGCATCTTCCGCTACCTGACCAAGCCCTGGGACCCGCAGGAGATGGCCTTCACCCTGCGGCAGGCCGCGCAGATCGCTCAGAGCCAGCAACAGCTGCCGGCGCGCGCCACATTGCCAAGCGCGCCGCAGGGGTTGAACGTGCTGCTGCTGGATGACGCCGAGGAAACCTTCGACTGCGTGGGGGCCTTCTGCATGACCAGCGGCCACCGCCTGCTGCGTGCCGCCAGCTTGGGTGAGGCGTTGCAGGTGCTTAACAGCGAACGGGTCGATCTGCTGGTCAGCGACCTGCGCCTGGCAGGCGAAGACACTGCGCCGCTGCTCAAGAGCCTGGCCCAGGCCCATCCCAAGTTGCTCAGCCTGGTGGTGACGCCGTTCTGCGATACCCAGGCGTTGCTCAAGCTGATCAACGAGGCGCAGATCTTCCGCTACCTGCCCAAGCCGATCCGCCGTGGCCTGTTCGACAAGGGCCTGCGCGCGGCCGCCGAGCAGGCACTGATCTATCGCGCGCAGCCGCAGCAGGTGGTAACGCGCCTGGCCGAGGTGCCGCGCGAGCAGCCCGAACGCGAGCGGGTCGGTAGCCTGCTAGGCATGCTCGGCCGCCTGCGTGAGCGGCTCAGTGCGTGAGCCTAAAAGGTGCATTGCAGAGCGCTGCCTGCCTGTTTTTTGTTCATTACCTGGGTGCATAGGTTTAGAACAAATCAGACTTTGAACTATCACCTTGGCGGCCTAATCTCGCATTGCCGTCATCTTCACTGAGGGGGGATTCAACAATGGATATCAGCATGAGCGAAGTCGCCGAGCGCGGCTGGGTCGTCCGGCTTGGTCTGTGTGTGGTGCCTTTTTCTTCGCATCAGGAGGCCGGCCAGTTCGTCGAGCGCCTGCAACAGCGGCTCAGCGCGCCACATCCGTTGCCACTCGAGGTGGCCACGCCATCGAGCGATGGTCATGAGGCTGTCACAAAGAGGGCGGAACATGCCTCTTAGTTAAGTAGTTGCTGTGCTTGTTTCTCGGCCGCGTTTCGCGGCTTTTTTTTGCCTGCGATTTGGCCGCGTCTGCTGGGCTGTTGGCGCATGGATTGTGCTGGAGTTGCTAGAGCAGTTGCTCTAGATTCGCCCAAAGCCGCCCAACAGTATTCAGGAGAAGGCGACATGGTCGATGCCCTGCAGTTTTCCAACAGCCAGTTCACCTGCCCGGTTACCTGTTATCCCGCGCGCCATGCCCAGCGCACGGTGATCGTCCTGCCGGCTCTCGGGGTCACGGCGCGCAAATACGCGATGCTCGCTCAGGTGCTGGTGGGCGCCGGCTACAACGTGCTGACCACCGACTGGCCGGGGCAGGGGGAAAGCCTGCCCCGGCCTGGCTGGCGCTTCAATTACGGCTATCGGCAACTGGTCGAGGAGTTCCTGCCCAAGTTGCTGCTGGTGGCCCAGCGGCATTTTCCCGACACCCAGCCAGTGCTGCTGGGGCATAGCCTCGGTGGGCATATCGCCACCCTGTATGCCGCTGCCAATCCGGCCAGTCGGGTGCCGGTGGTGGGCGTGGCCTGCGGCAATATCCACTACCGCCATTGGACGGGCCTGGGGCGGTTGCTCACTCCCAGCGTGGCGCTGCTGTGCAACCTGCTGGCCAGCACGCTCGGCCACCTGCCGGGCAAGCGCATCGGCTTTGGCGGCCATGAGCCGCGGCGGCTGATGCGCGACTGGGGGCGGGTGGCGTTCAGTGGCAATTATCGCCATCTCGGCCTATCACTGGCGCCAGCCAGCCACAGTCGAGTGAATTCGCTGTATATCCAGATCGCCGACGACAACTTCGCCCCGCTGGCCTCGACCCGTGGCCTGGCCGAGCTGATTCAGGCTGAACCGCGTATCGAGCAGCTAGCATCGCCACGCCCGCCCCATGAGAACCCGCACAGCGCCTGGTTGAAGGCGCCGCAGGGCGTGGTGGCCAGCATCAAGGGCTGGCTGGGGCAACTGCCGGCGTAGTGAGATTGGTGGATTGATACAGCTGCGCCTGCAGCAACTGCAGCGCGCCTTGCACGAAGGGCCGGCGTTCGTCGCTGGCCACGGCAGCCTGCCAGCGAAAAGCCATGCCGCTGGTGCCCACCGGCCTGACCAGCAGGCCGCTTTCGTCGCCCTGCAGCTGGCGGCGTGGCAGCAGGCTGATACCGAGTCCGGCGCGCACCAAGGCGATGATCGTAGCGATGTCCTGGATATGCTGCAGCGAGCCCAGCTCGATGCGTTGCGGGTGCAGGTAGCGGCGGTAGAGCAATGACTGCTCCAGCTTGAAGTGATAGAGCAGGTCGACCCCAGTCAGGTCGCTGGCCTCCAGCCAGGGCTTGGCGCCCAGCGGATGGGCTGGCGGCAGGATGGCGACTATCTCGTCACGGTTCAGTGCCAGCCAGTTGACCCCGCTGGCAGCGCTGGTTTCGCCGAGGATGGCGATATCGCAGTCGTGGGCTAGCAGGCTGTCGAGCAGGTTGGGCACCTGTTTGACCTGCACCTCGATCTGCGGGAAGCGTCGGCGGAATTCCTGCAGGAATTCCGCCAGCCAGTCGCTCAGGTGCATGCGGTCGATAGCCAGGCGCAGGCGTCCGGAGTCGCCACGGGCAAAGCGCGCCAGATGCTCTTCCAGCACCGCCACGTCGCCTAGGATGCGCTGGGCGTGGTCATCGAAGGCCAGGCCGGCCTCGGTCGGCAGCATGGCCTTCTGCGTACGCTGGAACAGCGCCAGGCCCAGGCGTTCTTCCAGTTCGGCCAGTTGCTTGCTCAGCGCCGGTTGCGAGATGAACAGCGCCTCGGCGGCGCGGGTCAGGTTGCCGGTCTGGCTGATGCTGCGCACCAGGCGCAGGTGTTTCATTTCCAGGCGCACGTAAGTGGCTCCATTTCCCTGGCAAGGCTGCCGGCGCCATCTTCTCCGCTGTCTGGGGCGCGGGCAAGCCCGCTCAGTCGAGCAGGCGCGCCGGGATCAGGTCGCTGCGTGGGTCATCGATCCGGCGAATGGCCACCTGACAAGCGCCGCGCACCTGGGGATCGGCGCGCGATTGCAGCACCACCAGCTGCCCGCCGATCTTCTTCAGCAGAGCGCGGTCGTACTCCATCAGGCGATGGCAGGCAGCTACGTCACCGCTGCCTTCCAGCGCGCAGGGAAAGCGAATCTCGCAGTAGGCGGTGTCGTCCTCCAGGCGCTCGATGCTCCAGAACTGCGGCAGGTCGAACAGGCGGCGCCATTCCTCGGCAATCGCCAGGGTGCCTTGCTGCGGTCGACCACGGTTCTTGCGCCAGATGAAGCTCGCCAGCAGGCGTGCCAGCCAGCGCGTGCGCCAGTGCCAGCCGCTGCGCGCCAGCGGCCCGGTGAAACCGTTGACCCGCCGGTAGAGGGCAATCTTCTGTTCGTCGCTGCTCATTACGGCAGCAGCAGGAGCACGCTGACGGCCAGCAGCACCAGCACGGTCAGGCCATGGCTGGCCTGGCGCAGCAGGAGCAGGCGGGCGAACAAGCCGGCGCAGTAGAGCAGGCGCAGCATGATGAAGGCGAAGCCGAGGGCGGCGGTCAGCGCCGGGCTGATCTGTCCGCTGGTTTCCCCCAGGTAGAGCAGGACGATGAACAGCACCGACTGTTCCAGGCTGTTGCCATGAGCGCGCACGGCCTTGAGCAGGTCGCTCTTGCCCCCGTCGCCGAAGGCGATCTGGTGACGCATGCGCAGACGGGTGATGTTGAGTGACAGGCCGATCAGCAACAGGGATAGGATCGCGGCGATATAGACGCTATAGGGCATGGGTGTTTCTCGTTGTTGTTAGGGGCACTGGCGAGATTAGGGGCAGGGGCTGGCGATGTAAAAGCGCCAGTGCTCATGGCGGTGATTCCCTGGGGTTATGGCGGGTAAAAGAAAGCCCGACACCAGGTCGGGCTTTCGAGGGGCCGGCAGGCCGGAAAAATCGGATCTGCTGCGCGTCGGCGATACGGCGTTAAGAACAGCCTCAGCAAGCCGCTTGCGGCTAACGCGCTTCCGCGCGACCCGAAGGGCGAGTGAAACGAGTCATGCTCATTTACAATTCTTAAACTGCGCTTCTTCGGCTGTTCTTGCCTTGTCTCGCTCTAGCTCGCGAGATCCTAATCAGAGCTAGGCGGCGGGACGTTGCTGGCGCTGGTAAAGGAACTCCAGCACGGCCGTGCGATACGCGTGGTACTGGCTGTCGTTGGCCAAGGCCAGGCGATTGCGCGGTCGCTCCAGCTCGACCTTGACGATATCGCCAATCGTCGCCGCCGGGCCGTTGGTCATCATCACGATGCGGTCCGAGAGCAGCACGGCTTCGTCGACGTCATGGGTAACCATCACCACGGTGCTGTGGGTCTCGCCGACGATGCGCAGCAGCTCGTCCTGCAGATGGGCGCGGGTCAGGGCGTCCAGCGCGCCGAACGGCTCGTCCATCAGCAGCACCTTAGGCTCCATGGCCAGGGCGCGGGCGATGCCGACGCGCTGTTTCATGCCCCCGGAGATCTCGTTGGGGTGCTTGTAGGTGGCGTGGCTGAGGCCAACCATGGCCAGGGCCGCTTCGGTGCGTGCCTTGAGCTGGGCCTTGCTTTCCTTGCCGGCGAAGACTTTTTCCACCGCCAGGTAGACGTTGCCGAAGCAGGTCATCCAGGGCAGCAGGCTGTGGTTCTGGAACACCACGCCGCGCTCCGGGCCGGGGCCGTCGATCTCGCGACCGTTGCAGATCAGGCCGCCTTCGCTGGCCTCGAGCAGGCCGGCGATCAGGTTGAGCACGGTGGATTTGCCGCAGCCGGAGTGGCCGATC
Organism: Aquipseudomonas guryensis; assembly: GCF_014164785.1. GTDB lineage: Bacteria > Pseudomonadota > Gammaproteobacteria > Pseudomonadales > Pseudomonadaceae > Aquipseudomonas > Aquipseudomonas guryensis. The sequence goes on from NZ_JACJFN010000002.1 coordinate 419,958, forward strand.
AGCGAAACGAACTCGCCCTTGGCTATGCTCAGGTTGACGTCACTGAGCGCCTGGAAGCGGCCTTTCTTGGTATCGAAGTGTTTGCTGACGTTGGTCAGCTCGACGAACTTGTCCATGCGAACTCTCCTGTCTGGTGTAGGAGCCAGCTTGCTGGCGATCATTGGCTACTAGCTGCCGTTATGGATCGCCAGCAAGCTGGCTCCTACGAAAATTGATTAGTTGGCGTAGTCGAAGCGCTTAGCCAGCAGGAGCAGGGCTTGCTCCAGGGCCAGGCCGACCAGGCCGACGATGATGATGGCGATGAGGATGTGTTCGACGTTGAGGTTGTTCCACTCGTCCCACACCCAGAAGCCCAGGCCGGTACCGCCGGTGAGCATTTCCGCGGCGACGATCACCAGCCAGGCCACGCCGATGGCCAGGCGGATGCCGGTCATCAGGTGCGGCAGCACGGCAGGGAAGAGGATGCGGGTGAGCACCTTGAACTCCGACAGTTTGAGCACGCGCGCCACGTTGAGGTAGTCCTGCGGCACGCTGGCGACGCCGGCTGCGGTGTTGAGAATAATCGGCCAGATCGAGCTGATGAAAATCACCCAGATCGACGCCGGACCGGCAGCCTCGAACACCAGCAGGCCGATCGGCAGCCAGGCCAGCGGCGAAACCGGACGCAGCAGGCTGATGATCGGCGAGAGCATGTTGGCGAGGAAGGCGAAGCGGCCGATGGCGAAGCCCAGCGGAATACCGATCAGCGCCGCCAGGCCGAAGCCCAGACCGACACGGCCAAGGGAATGCAGGATATTCCAGCCGATGCCCATGTCGTTCGGGCCGTTGTCATAGAACGGATCGGCGAACAGCTCCAGTGCCGAATACCAGGTCGACAAGGGGCCCGGCAGACCTTCGCTGCGGGTGGCGATCAGGGCCCAGACGCCGATGAACAGGGCAATGCCGAGCAGCGGCGGAATAACTGCCTTGATCAGGTTGGTGAAAGCCTCGGCGCCAGGCAGGGCCCGGCGCGGAGTGCTGCTGGGGGCAACCGGGGTGGCCATTGTCAGTGGTGTTTTCACTGGAGCGTTCATCTAGGTGCCTCCGAAAATCAGGCTTTAATCGCGAAGGAATTGGCGTAGGCGGCCGGATTGGAGCCGTCCCACACCTTGCCGTCGATCAGGGTGCTGGAGCGCATCACGCTGCTCGGCACGCTCAGCCCAAGGGCGCTGGCGGCTTCGCTGAAGAGCTTGGTCTGGTTGATGCCGGCGGCCACGGCGGCGTAGTCCGGCTCGTCCTTGAGCAGGCCCCAGCGCTTGAACTGGGTGAGGAACCACATGCCGTCGGAGTGATAGGGGAAGTTCACGCTGCCGTCCTTGCAGAAGGCCATCGGGTTCTTGTCCTGCCAGCTGTTGCCCAGGCCGTCCTCGTAGTTGCCGAGGAAGCGCTGCTCGATCACTTCGGTCGGAGCGTTGACGTAGGCCTTGCCGGAGATGAGCTTGGCGGTGGCCTTCTTGTTCGCCTCGGAAGCATCGATGAAGCGACTGGCGTCGAGGATGGCCATGACCAGCGCGCGCGCGGTGTTGGGGTTCTGCTCGACGAACTCGCGGGAGCAGCCCAGCACCTTCTCCGGATGGTCGGCCCAGATCTGCTGGGTGGTGGTGGCGGTGAAGCCGATCTTGTCGAACACCGCACGCGCGCCCCATGGCTCGCCGACGCAGTAGCCGTCCATGTTGCCGACGCGCATGTTGGCGACCATCTGCGGTGGCGGCACGGTGATGGTTTTCACGTCGGTGAAGGGGTTGATGCCGTAGTGGGCCAGCCAGTAGTACAGCCACATGGCGTGGGTGCCGGTGGGGAAGGTCTGGGCGAAGGTCAGCGGGTTGCCGCCTTTCTTGATGTGTGCGGCCAGTTGCTCGCCGGTGGTGACGCCGGCTTCCTTGAGCTGCTTGGACAGGGTGATAGCCTGGCCGTTCTGGTTCAGGCCCATGAGCACGGCCATGTCCTTCTGCGGCCCGGCCAGACCCAGCTGCGAGCCATACATCATGCCGTACAGCACGTGGGAGGCATCCAGTTCGCCGGTGTTCAGCTTGTCGCGCACCCCGGCCCAGGAAGCTTCCTTGCTCGGGTTGATGGTCAGGCCGTATTTGGCGGCGAAGCCCTGGGTGGCAGCGACCACCACCGAGGCGCAGTCGGTCAGCGGGATGAAACCGATATTCAGCACGGCCTTTTCCGGGGCATCGGAGCCGGCGGCGTAGGCTGCGCTGCGCAGGAAACCTGGGGCGGACAGGCCGAGGGCGGCGATGCCGCCGACGGTGCCGGCGATGGCGATGGACTGCTTGAGGAAGTTACGGCGGTTGTTGTTAACCGGGTCTTTGGAATCACGATCACTCATGGAGTTTTCCTTTTTCATGGGCAAACAAAAACGGCGTACGCCAGAGGGACCCGATGGGAGAGGGTGCTCTGGCGGACGCCGTTGTCCGTGATCCGCGGCCCACCGCCGTTGGTGTGCTGCGCAGGAATCTGCAGGAGGTATTGCAAGGGGCTTGCCAGTTTTCGTCGGGAGCAGGCGCGACGAACCCGCCAGGCGCGTCAGCAGGCTTGGCAGCTGTTGAAATAGTGCAATTTAATCAATTGGTTAGCGTGTTTATTGGCGTGTTCGGAAAACTGTGAGTGATGCGCCCGCAGAAGGCTCCGCTGGGTGCTTGGCGAGTCACAGCGGTGCTTGCGGGCATCGCCGTGTGCGCTTTTGGTTCGGCGTGCGCGCTAGCCGCGCAGGGTTACCAGGGGCTGAGTGGCGAGCGCCTCGACGTAATCGCGCAGCCAACGCAAGACTTCCACTGCCTCCCAGCGCGCCGGATCGAACAGGGCATAGGCCTGGCCCTGGTAGCCAACCACGTCCAGCTGGCGGTGATAGCCGGCGCGTTGCAGCAGGGCTTCGATCTCGGCAAAACAGGTGTTGAAGTGCACGCGCGTGAACGGCGTCTTGCTGCCGGTCACCAGGCCCTCCAGGTGCAGTTCCTCGACCATGGCGCGTACGCTCTCCAGCGGCATCTGGTTCACTTTTTTCTTCAGCAGCAGTACGTCCTGCATGGTGGCGATCCTCTGCGGTGCACCGCGGCGGCGGTGCGGATTGTGCGGGTGGCGCTAGCGTAATAGAAAAATACTGTACAAATAAACAGTATTCGATGATAGTTGGCTCACGCACTACCGATCAGTTATCTCCACCTGCCTCGCAGGGGATTCACCGAGAGAGGAGCCGCTTATATGCACCACAAGCTGATGACACTTCTGCTATTGGCCCTGCTGGCCGGCTGCGCGCAGCCACAACTGGAACAGCCCAAGGCCAATGGCGCCTATCTGGTGATCGAGGACGGCGCCGCCTGGGCGGTGCTGGTGTCCGATGGCAAGCGGGTCGCGGAAGCGGGGCGGGTACTGGATGTGGTCAAGCTGCCCGGCCAGCACTCAAGCATCGCCGCCAGCTACGTGATCGAGACGGCCAATTGCGGCAAGTTGCAGTGGCTCACCGAACGCGACGAGTTGGGTGAGATCACCCGCCTGGCGCCGAGCGGCAATGAGCAGCTGGATCGCCCTGACTGCCTGATCGGCAACGGCTTGAGCCGCGCCTGGACCGCACTGGATTACTCCAGCTGAAACGACAAGGCCCCGGCAGATTGCGCTGCTGGGGCCTTGTCGTTTGGTAAAGCTGTATCGAGTTTGTGTGGGAGCGGATTCATCCGCGATAAGCAGGCCACTCCGAGCGCCCTTATCATCGCGGCTAAAGCCGCTCCCACAATATGGTTTCAGCCTTCAGCCTTGCGTGAATTGCTGGCAAGTACCTGAACCAGGCCATCGGCGCGGAACATCGCCTTGATCCCGCGGATCGCCTGACGGGTGCGGTCCTGGTTTTCGATCAGGGCGAAGCGCACATGGTCGTCGCCGTAGTCGCCGAAGCCGATACCGGGCGAGACGCAGACCTTGGCTTCCAGCAGTAGCTTCTTGGCGAACTCCAGCGAACCGAGGTGGGCATAGGGCTCGGGGATCTTGGCCCAGATGTACATCGAAGCCTTAGGCTTCTCCACCATCCAGCCGGCTTCATGCAGACCCTTGACCAGCATGTTGCGGCGCTGGCGGTACTGCTCGGCGATATCGCGCACGCACTGCTGGTCGCCTTCCAGGGCAGCGATGGCGGCTACCTGCAGCGGGGTAAAGGTGCCGTAGTCGTGGTAGCTCTTGATCCGCGCCAGCGCGCTTACGAGTTCGGGATTTCCGACCATGAAGCCGATGCGCCAGCCGGCCATGTTGTAACTCTTGGACAGGGTGAAGAACTCCACGGCGATGTCCTTGGCACCTTCCACCTGCATGATCGACGGGGCTTTCCAGCCGTCGTAGACGATGTCGGCGTAGGCCAGGTCGTGGATCACCAGTACGTCGTACTGCTTGGCCAGGGCCACCACGCGCTCGAAGAAGTCCAGCTCCACGCACTGCGCGGTGGGGTTGGAGGGGAAACCGAGAATCATCATCTTCGGCTTGGGGATCGACTCGCGAATCGCCCGTTCCAGTTCGGCGAAGAAGTCCACGCCGGGCACCAGCGGCACCGAACGCACCTGGGCACCGGCGATCACCGCGCCGTAGATATGGATCGGGTAGCTGGGGTTGGGCACCAGTACGGTGTCGCCATGGTCCAGGGTGGCCAGCATCAGGTGTGCCAGGCCTTCCTTGGAACCGATGGTGACGATGGCCTCGCTTTCCGGGTCGATCTCGACGTCGTAGCGGTCCTTGTACCAGCGCGAGATGGCGCGGCGCAGGCGCGGGATGCCACGGGAAGTGGAGTAGCCATGGGTATCGTCGCGCTGGGCGACCTGCACCAGTTTCTCGACGATATGCGGCGGTGTGGCGCCATCGGGGTTGCCCATGCTGAAGTCGATGATGTCCTCGCCACGGCGGCGGGCTGCCATCTTCAGTTCGGCGGTGATGTTGAAAACGTAGGGGGGGAGACGATCGATGCGCGCAAAACGACGCTTAGCTTGTTCAGCCATGCTTTCCTCAGAGTACGTAAGCGCCCGGAACCGTCCGAGCGACGTTGGCCAGTGCGCTGGCCAGGCGGCGAAGATAAGCGCTGCGGCGGGGCCTTGTCGAGCCCCGCAGTTGCGCCGGTGTTCAAGCCGGAATCTGTCGCTTTAGGCGTAGCAGCAAATCGGCCAGCAGCTCTATGTCGGCATCCGTGGTGCGCCACGACGAAACGCTGAGGCGAAAGGCCGGGTGGCCCTGCCAGATGGTCGGGCCGAACCAGACCTCGCCGCTGGCCTGCGCCGCTTCGCGGATGGCCACGGTCTGCGCATCGCTATCGCCGCGCACCAGCACCTGGTTGAGCACCACGCGGTTGAGCAGCGGGTATCCGCTCTCGCGCAGGCGCTCGGCCAGCAGGCCGGCCTGGCGAATATGCCGGTCGATCAGTTCGCGCAGACCGTCGCGGCCGAGGCTGGCCAGGGCCGCCCAGATCGCCACTCCGCGAGCACGGCGGGAGAACTCCAGGGTCAGGTTCTTCTGCGCGTCCTTGCTCGCGCTGGCATAGGCGGCGTCGCTGTTCATCGCCGTTGCCAGGGCATCGGCATCGCGGCAGATGGCCATGGCGCCGTCATAGGGGGTGTTCAGCCACTTGTGGCCGTCGCAGGTCCAGCTGTCGGCCAACTCCACGCCGGCGGCCAACTGCGCAGAAGAAGAGGCCCGGGCCCACAGGCCGAAGGCGCCATCGACATGCACCCAGGCACCGGCGGCCTTGGCCCGCGGGATCAGCTCGGCGAAGGGATCGAATTCGCCGGTGTTCACCTCGCCGGCTTGCAGGCAGAGGATGCTCAGGTCATCCAGTGCCGGCAGCTGCGCGGGGTCGATGCGGCCCTGGGCATCGGTGGGGGCGACGATCAGTCGGTTCATGCCGAAGCCGAGGATGCGCAGAGCTTTCTTCACCGTGATATGGCAGGTGGCGGAGACCACGATGCGCACTTCCGGCGCGCCGATCAGGCCGTCGCCATCGAAGTCCCAGCCCTTGCGCGCCAACAGTGCACGACGGGCGGCCGACAGGCTGGCCAGGGTGCAGGCGGTGGCGCTGGTGCCAAAGCCGACAGCGCTGCTGCGCGGCAGGTCAAGGGCTTCCAGCACCCAGCGTCCGGCGGTGCGCTCCAGTACATCGGCGACCGGGGCATTGTCGAAGGAAGAGGCGCACTGGTCCCAGGCCAGCACCATGCGCTCGGCCGCTGCAGCAGCGGGCAGAGTGGCGCCGATGACGAAGCCGAAGTAGCGCGGACCGTTGCTGGCCACGGTGGCCGGTGAGCCAATCTCGTCGAGCTGGCGCAGTACGTCCTGATCATTCAGGCCCTGTTCGGGCAGCGGCTGCTCGAAGGCCTGCAGGGCGGCGATGGCGGAGGGCGGGGGGAAGACCGGACGGCTGTCGATGCCATCGTAATAGTCGAGGGCGCGGCGATCCGCGTCGGCCAGTAGCTGGCGTTCTTCGTGGGTGGTGGGCATGGCGATCTCGGTGGTAGGCGCTAGTGCCGTCACCTTAGCCAATCAGGGCCTGTCAGCGCAGATACACAGTTGCAGGGAGTGAGTCGTACAGTTGAAGACTGACACGGTACGGATGGGGTAACAGTGCAAGGTTGACCAGTACAGTTCTGCCGCCCTTAGAATCTGCCTACGATCTGCTGCACGTCGGCCATGCTGCGTTGAAAACAGGCTCGGAATGCTCATTTACTAATCGTAAACTGCGCTTCCTCGTCTGTTTTCGCCTTGCCTGGCTCTAGCTCGCGAGATCGTATACAGATTCTGCCGGGCGCCGGTACCGTTTCAGTTACCTAGCATATCGTGCATCGCGATGATCTGTTCGGCCACCTGGATCAGCTTCTGCTGACGGCTCATGGCCTGGCGGCGCATCAGGGTGTAGGCATCTTCCTCATTGCAGCTCTTCATCTTCATCAGCAGGCCCTTGGCCAGTTCGATGCGTTTGCGTTCGGCCAATTGCTCGTCGCGCGCTACCAGTTGCGCGCGCAGGGCCTGGTCGCTCTCGAAGCGGGCCATGGCCACATCGAGGATCGGTTGCAGGCGCTCGGCATGGATACCTTCGACGATGTAGGCGCTGACGCCGGACTGGATGGCCTGGCGCATCACGCTGGGGTCGTGCTCGTCGGTGAACATGACAATCGGGCGCGGCTGGTCGCGGGTGACCAGCACCACCTGTTCCATCACGTCGCGGCCGGGGGACTCGGTATCGATCAGCACCACGTCGGGGCGTACGGCCTCGACGCGCTCGGGCAGGTCGATGGTCAGCCCCGACTCGTCGATGACCTCGAAGCCCGCCTCGATCAGTGCGCTCTTCAGGCGTCCGACCTTCTTCGGGGTGTCGTTGATCAGCAGAATTCGTAGCATGTTGGCGTTCGTCTCGCAGTGTTACAGGGCGATGGGCGCGGCAAGGCCGCTGCGCGCGTGAATGGCAAAGCTGCCGGCGTAGCCAACTGGATCGCTGCCATCCCAGACCTTGCCATCGAGCAGGGTGGCGCTGCGCATCGGGTTCTTGGGCACGGCAATACCCAGCGCTTCGGCAGCCTGGCGGTAGAGATCGAGCTGGTGAATCTGCCGGGCGACACCCAGGTAGTCCGGGTCGTCCTTGAGCAGGCCCCAGCGGCGGAACTGGGTCATGAACCACATGCCATCGGACAGCCAGGGCATGGTCACTTCGCCGTCGGCGAAGAAACGCAGCGGGTGGGCGTCCAGCCAGGCATGGCCGAGACCGTCTTCGTACTGACCGAGGAAGCGCGGTTCGATGGCCGACAGCGGCGCATCGACGTATTCGCGGCTACTGATCAGCTGTGCGGTGCTGCGCTTGTTCTCTTCATTTTCATCGATGAAACGGCTGGCTTCCAGTACCGCCATGGTCAGGGCGCGAGCGGTATTGGGGTACTGCTCGACGAATTCGCGGGTCACTCCCAGCACTTTCTCCGGGTGGTCGGCCCAGATCATCTGGCTGGTGGCCAGGGTGAAGCCCTGGTCTTCTTCCACGGCCAGTGCGCCCCAGGGGCCGCCTGCACAGAAGCCATCGATGCGTGCGGCCTTGAGGTGGGCGACCATCTGTGACGGCGGTACCACCACGCTGTTGACATCTTCCAGTGGGTGAATGCCTTGGCTGGCCAGCCAGTAGTTCAGCCACATGGCATGCGTGCCGGTGGGGAAAGTCTGGGCGAAGGTCAGTTTTGCACCGCTTTGACGCACGCGACTGGCCAGTGCCTCGGCACTGGTCACGCCGGCCTGCTTGAGAGGTTCGGACAGGTTGATTGCCTGGCCGTTCTGGCACAGGCCCATGAGGATGGCCATCTCGGTGGCCGGGCCGCTGAGGCCCAGGTGAATGCCGTAGACCTGGCCGTACAGCGCCTGGGCGGCGTCCAGTTCGCCGGACAGCAGCTTGTCGCGCAGGGTGGCCCAGGAGGCTTGGCGCTGCAGGTTGAGGGTCAGGCCATAGGGCTGGGCGAAGCCCTGGGTGGCTGCGACGATCAGCGAGGCGGAGTCGGTGAGGGCCATGAAACCCAGGTCCAGCACGCTCTTTTCCGGTGCATCGGAGCCTGCGACCCAGGCCAGGCTGTCGTTACGGGTGCTTTCGATTTCGCTCATGTACGTTGTTCCGCCGTTGAACAAAAAAGGCGCCGCCCCCAGCTACCACGCAGGTGGTAACCAGAAACGACGCCATTGTCTATGAACTGACTCCGCCGTTGGAGAGAGTTCTGCTGTTTTCGTTCTAGCAAGCGATATGCCAGCAGTGCTGCGGCAGAAAAACAAAACCCCGCCGGAGCGGGGTTTGCTGGAGCAGATGGGGATTAACGCTCCATCATCTGCTTAACATGATCCTGTGGAATCTGCTGCTTGCGGCCTTCACTGTCTTCGAATTCGAGCATGCCGGTGTCGCGGTCCAGTTCTGGCTTGCCGTCGCTGGTGAGCATTTGCCCGTCGGTGGTGGTGATGATGTATTCGCTGGCACAACCGGCCAGACCGACAGCACAGAGCAGAATCAGAAAGCAGTGTTTCATAAAGGAAACTCCCGGATGTTCAGTGTATGAGCCGCAAACCAGCGACCCCAGGCTGCACGCTACGGGTTGAGCTGGGTGGGGTGCAAGGTGAACCCACAAAAAAGGATGCCGAAGCATCCTTTATTTGACCGGGAGCAATGGCTCAGGCGGCGACGAAGCTGGCCGGGTAGGCGAGGCCGGCCTGGCTGCTCTGTACTTCGCTCAGGGTCTCGCGCACTACTTGCTTGGCCAGGCAGGCACATTTGCCGCATTGGCTGGCAACGCCCAGCGTTTCGCGAACGTCGCGGTAGCTGCAGCAACCGTCATAGATGGCATCGCGGATTTGACCGTCGGTAACACCCTGGCAGAGGCAAACGTACATGGGCAGGCTCGGATGAGAATGGGTTGCTGTTGGCAGGGGATACTAATGTTAATGAGAATGCTTGTCAAAACTTTGCGCTAGCTTTTCCCGTCTGACTGATAACTGTCTGGGTTCAAGTACGCCGAACCTTTAATCCGGCTTTGCAATAGGCACAAAAAACCCGGCCTGGGCCGGGTTTTCCTTTTGCGGCTGCACGGACTTAGTGGTCGAACTCGTCCCAGCCGCCCATTTCCTTCCAGCGGTTGACGATGCCGCAGAACAGCTCGGCAGTTTTCTCGGTGTCGTAGCGCGCGGAGTGCGCTTCCTTGCCGTCGAAGGCGATGCCGGCGGTCTGGCAGGCCTTGGCCAGTACGGTCTGGCCGTAGGCGAGGCCGGCCAGAGTGGCGGTGTCGAAGCTGGAAAAGGGGTGGAAGGGGTTGCGCTTGATGTCGCAGCGGGCCACGGCGGCATTCAGGAAGCCGAGATCGAAACTGCTGTTGTGGCCGACCAGGATGGCGCGCTTGCAGCCATTGGCCTTGATCGACTTGCGCAAGCCCTTGAAGATTTCACCCAGCGCATGCTCTTCGCTGACCGCCATACGCAGCGGATGGTCCAGTTTGATCCCGGTGAACTCCAGGGCCGCCTGCTCGATGTTGGCGCCGGCGAACGGCTCGATGCGGAAGAAGTGGGTGTGGTCCGGGTAGACGAAACCACCTTCATCCATTGCGATGGTGGTCGCGGCGATCTCCAGCAGGGCGTCGGTGGCGCAGTTGAAGCCGCCGGTCTCGACATCCACCACTACCGGCAGGTAGCCGCGGAAGCGCGCCGCCATCGGGTGGCGGGGGCCTGAAGGCAGATTGCCGTCGAGTTCGTCGTCGTAGTTCTCTTCGCTCACGCGGGGTTCTCCAGCAGGCGCCAGCGCAGGTTCTCACCGGCGCGCAGGGGGATTACGGTCTGTTCGCCCAGCGGTAGGCTGGCCGGGGCGGTCCACTCTTCACGCACCAGGGTGATGCGGTCGGTGTTGCGTGGCAAATTGTAGAAGTCGGGGCCGAAATGGCTGGCAAAACCTTCCAGCTTGTCCAGCGCGTTGCGCTGCTCGAAGGCCTCGGCATACAGTTCGATGGCGGCGTAGGCGGTGTAGCAGCCGGCACAGCCGCAGGCGGCTTCCTTGGCATGCTTGGCGTGCGGCGCCGAGTCGGTACCCAGGAAGAACTTGGCGCTGCCGCTGGTGGCAGCATCCAGCAGGGCTTCCTGGTGGGTATTGCGCTTGAGGATCGGCAGGCAATAGAAGTGCGGACGGATGCCGCCGACCAGCATGTGGTTGCGGTTGTACAGCAGGTGGTGGGCGGTGATGGTCGCGCCGACCTTGCTCGAAGCGGCGTTGACGAACTGCACCGCGTCGCTGGTGGTGATGTGCTCGAAGACGACTTTCAGGCTGGGGAAGCGTTCGACCACCCGTACCAGGTGCTCATCGATGAAGCGCTTTTCGCGGTCGAACACGTCGACCTCGGCACGGGTCACTTCGCCATGCACCAGCAGCGGCAGGCCGACTTCGGCCATGGCTTCCAGCGCCGGGAAGATCTTGTCGATGCTGGTCACCCCGGAGTCGGAGTTGGTGGTGGCACCGGCCGGGTAGAGTTTGGCGGCATGCACGAAACCACTGGCCATGGCGCTGCGCACATCTTCGGCCGAGGTGTTGTCGGTGAGGTACAGCACCATCAGCGGCTGGAACTGGCTGCCGGCCGGACGGGCGGCGAGGATGCGCTGGCGGTAGCCATCGGCCTCGGCGGTGTTGCGTACCGGGGGTACCAGGTTGGGCATGATGATGGCGCGGGCAAAGGTGCGCGCAACGTCGGCAACGGTATGCGGCAGTACAGCGCCGTCGCGCAGGTGAATATGCCAATCGTCGGGGCGCAGCAGGGTAATGCGGTCGGACATGGAGGTTTCCAGGCGGGTAAAACGTGCTGGCATGCTACCGGAAATGGCCTTCGCCGGCACGGCTATCAAGTTTTCCCGAGGCTGACCGATACTTCAGGGGAATGCCGTTTCTCCGTGTGGAGCCTGTCGTGCGCCAACCCTATCTGACCCTGCTAAGCGTGCTGGCCTGCCTATCCCTGGGCCAGCCTGCTGCGGCCATCACTTTCCAGACGCGCATGGAAAAGGTGGAGTGGAAAGTCGAGGGCGACAAGTTCGAGTGCCGGCTGTCGCAGCCGATCGCGGATTTTGGCAGCGGCGAGTTCGTCCGTCGCGCTGGCGAGCAGGCGACATTCCGCCTGAAGACCCGCGAGCGCTGGCTGGGAGCAGGCTCGGCCACCCTGCTGGCGGCGGCTGCGCCCTGGCAGCCAGGACGCGGCGATATCAACCTCGGCCCGGTTACCGTGGTGGCAGGCGAAGTGCCGTTCAACAGTTCCCAGGAGCAGGCTGGCCGTTTGCTCACTGGCTTGATGGAAGGCCGCAGCCCGCTGGTCAAGCACCGTACCACTGCAGGCGGCGACAGCCTCGATGTGCGCCTGCTGCCGGTCAAGTTCAACCAGGCCTACAGCGACTACCTCAAGTGCACCGCCGGCCTGCTGCCGGTCAATTTCGACCAAATTCGCAAGGCACAGATTGGCTTCCCCGGCGGCGGGGCGGTACTCGATGACCTGGGGCGGGCCAAGCTGGAGATCATTCTTGACTTTCTCAAGGCCGATCCCAGCGTCAATCGCATCGAGCTGGATGGGCATTCCGACAACAGCGGCAACCGCCTGACCAACCGCGATACCTCGCGGCGCCGGGCGCTCGCCGTGGAGGAGTACCTCAAGGCCAATGGCGTGCCCGCCGAGCAGATCGTCGTGCGCTTCCATGGCGAACGTTACCCACTGGTACCGAACAGCAGCGAAAGCAACCGGGCGAAGAACCGCCGGGTGACCATGACCCTGTCCCGCGAGCCGGTGGCCGAACCGGCAGATGAGGCGGCCCCAGCCCCGGCTGCACCGCCCCCACCCGCTGATCCGGCGGCCACTTCCTGAGGTCCCACGCTTAAATAAATCTGTCGCTTTGTCGCCAGTGCCTGTCGCGCCCCTGTAAATCGCCGGGCGCGGCCGGTAGAATCGCGGGTTTTCCGTACAACCCCGTGGAGTTGATTGGCATGGCGGACGTTAAGAAGGTAGTTCTGGCTTATTCCGGTGGCCTGGATACCTCGGTAATCCTCAAGTGGCTGCAGGACACCTATGAATGCGAAGTGGTGACCTTCACCGCTGACCTCGGCCAAGGCGAAGAAGTCGAGCCGGCTCGTGCCAAGGCCCAGGCCATGGGCGTCAAGGAAATCTACATCGACGACCTGCGCGAAGAATTCGTCCGCGACTTCGTCTACCCGATGTTCCGCGCCAACACCGTCTATGAAGGCGAGTACCTGCTGGGTACCTCCATCGCCCGTCCGCTGATCGCCAAGCGCCTGATCGAGATCGCCAACGAGACCGGCGCTGATGCCATCTCCCACGGCGCCACCGGCAAGGGCAACGACCAGGTGCGTTTCGAACTGGGCGCCTATGCACTCAAGCCGGGCGTGAAAGTCATCGCCCCTTGGCGCGAGTGGGACCTGCTGTCCCGCGAGAAGCTGATGGACTACGCCGAGAAGCACGCCATCCCGATCGAGCGCCACGGCAAGAAAAAATCGCCGTACTCGATGGATGCGAACCTGCTGCACATCTCCTATGAAGGCGGCGTGCTGGAAGACACCTGGACCGAGCACGAAGAAGACATGTGGAAATGGACCGTCTCGCCAGAGAACGCTCCAGACAAGCCGACCTACCTTGAGCTGACCTACCGCAAGGGTGACATAGTCGCCATCGACGGCGTGGAAATGACTCCGGCCACCGTGCTGGCCACGCTGAACAAGATCGGCGGCGAGAACGGTATCGGTCGTCTCGACATCGTCGAGAACCGCTATGTCGGCATGAAGTCCCGTGGCTGCTACGAGACTCCCGGCGGCACCATCATGCTGCGCGCCCACCGCGCCATCGAGTCGATCACCCTGGATCGCGAAGTGGCCCACCTGAAAGACGAGCTGATGCCCAAGTACGCCAGCCTGATCTACACCGGCTACTGGTGGAGTCCAGAGCGCCTGATGCTGCAGCAGATGATCGATGCCTCGCAGGCCCACGTGAATGGTGTGGTGCGCCTGAAATTGTACAAGGGCAACGTCATCGTCACCGGCCGCAAGTCCGACGACTCGCTGTTCGACGCCAATATCGCCACCTTCGAAGAAGACGGCGGCGCTTACAATCAGGCCGATGCGGCGGGCTTCATCAAGCTCAACGCGCTGCGCATGCGCATCGCTGCCGGCAAGGGCCGCAAGTTGTTCTGATAAGCTGCCAGGCAAGCTACAGGACCCCGGCCACGAGCCGGGGTTTTGCATTCAAGGGCCCGGATACGGGTCACAGAGGAGAAACTCAATGAGACTGCTGCATACCATGCTGCGCGTTGGCGACATGGACAAGTCCATCGCCTTTTACACCGAAGTGCTGGGCATGACCCTGCTGCGCCGCAAGGATTACCCGGACGGCCAATTCACCCTGGCCTTCGTTGGCTATGGCGACGAAGCCCACAACAGCGTGATCGAACTGACCTACAACTGGGGCGTCGACAGCTACGAGCTGGGCACTGGCTACGGCCATATCGCCCTGGAAGTGGCCGATGTGTACAAGGCCTGCGAGGACATCCGTTCGCGCGGCGGCAAGATCACCCGCGAGCCGGGGCCGATGAAGCACGGCACCAGCATTCTGGCGTTTGTCGAAGACCCGGACGGCTACAAGATCGAGCTGCTGTCTCCGAGTCGCAACGACTGATCTGCTGTGCCGCATTTTTCCTAGGTGGCAGGCTGTTGCGGGAGCTGTCGGCGCTAGCAGTTTTGTCGCTAGTGCGGTCTGGTCGCGGCTGATCCTGCCGTCAGGCATAGGTGAGTAGCATCAGCGCTGCGCAAAAAAAAGCCCCGCAAGTGCGGGGCTTTTTCATGGCCGACCTTCAGAGGTCGAAGTCGTAGTCGCCGAGCTGTTTCTGCAGGCGTCGCTCTTCCAGGTAGTTGTCGATGACCCGGCGTTTGGCCAGGTTGGTCTTGGCGACTTCCACCACCGGACGCTCGGTGGTTTCTTCGGCGTCTTCGGCGACAAAGTCATCGTCGAGTACGAGTTCTTCTTTGTCAGTGCTCATCAGGTTCACTCCAACTCAGGGGGCGATGTTGGCGACCTTATAGCGACAAAGCGGAACAGGGTAAAAAAGATTTTTTCAATCGATGTATTGGCTTAATCAATGGCCGGTTAATCGTCGGAGGTTTTTGCCCTGTATTCGCACAGATCCTCGATGCGGCAGCTGCCACAGCGCGGCTTGCGCGCCTGGCAGACATAGCGGCCGTGGAGGATCAGCCAGTGGTGCGAATCGAGGAGAAAGTCCTTGGGCACGAACTTGAGCAGTTTCTTTTCCACTTCCAGCACGTTCTTGCCCGGCGCGATGCCGGTGCGGTTGCTGACGCGGAAGATGTGCGTGTCTACGGCCATGGCCAGCTGGCGGAAGGCGGTGTTGAGCACTACGTTGGCGGTCTTGCGGCCAACGCCGGGTAGCGCTTCAAGGTCTTCGCGGTTATCCGGCACCTGGCTGTTGTGCTTTTCCACCAGGATGCGGCAGGTCTCGATGACGTTCTTCGCCTTGCTCGGGTACAGGCCGATGGTCTTGATGTACTCGCACAGGCCCTCATAGCCCAGGGCGTAGATCGCTTCCGGGGTGTTGGCCACCGGATAGAGCTTGGCCGTGGCCTTGTTTACTCCAACGTCGGTGGCCTGAGCGGAGAGAATCACCGCGATCAGCAGCTCGAAGGGCGTGCTGTAGGCCAGCTCGGTCTTCGGCTCGGGGTTGTCCTCGTGCAGCCGGCGGAAGATCTCGTAGCGCTTGGCCGCGTTCACTCGATCACCCCGGTAACTCGTACACGGCGGCTGGCGGCGGGCTCAGCTTCCGGCTGGGCGGCCTTGGCACGCTCGGCGACCAGGGCATCGATACGGTTCTTCAGGGCGATCAGCAGGCCGAGGACGAGGAACGCACCTGGCGGCAGGATGGCCAGCAGGAAGCCCTGGTAGTCAGCGAACATTACCAGTTGCCAGTTGGCGGCAATCGGACCGAACAGCAGGTGCATGTTGGCTAGCAGTGCGCCGGTGCCGAGCAGTTCGCGCACCGCGCCGATGGCCAGCAGCACCAGGCCGAAACCGGTGCCCATCATCAGGCCGTCGAAAGCGGCATGGCCGACGCTGTTCTTCGCCGCGAAGGCTTCGGCGCGGCCGAGGATGATGCAGTTGGTGGTGATCAGCGGGATGAAGATGCCGAGGATCTGGTACAGCTCATAGGTGAAGGCCTGCATCAGCAACTCGATGCAGGTGGTCAGCGCGGCGATGATCATGACGAAAGCCGGCAGGCGCACGGCATCGGTGACCTGGCGGCGGATCAGAGCTACAGCGGCGTTCGAGCAGGCCAGCACCAGGGCGGTGGCGATGGCCATGCCGAGGGCGTTTACCACCGAGTTGCTCACCCCCAGCAGCGGGCACAGGCCGAGCAGCTGGACCAGGCCCGGATTGTTCTTCCACAGGCCGTTGATGGCGATTTCGCGGTAGCTAGCCATTGTTGTTTTCCCCGCCCTGACTGGTAACCGGCGCGAGTAGCTCGGCCTGGTGTGCGTCGAAATACTGCAGCGCCTTGTGCACCGCCTTGACCACCGCGCGCGGGGTGATGGTGGCTCCGGCGAACTGGTCGAACTGGCCGCCGTCCTTCTTCACCGCCCAGCCGGCGGCATCCGGCGACTGCAGCGACTGGCCGGCGAAGCTGTTGATCCACGGGCTCTTGGCCAGCTCGATCTTGTCGCCCAGGCCTGGGGTTTCCTTGTGCCCGACCACGCGCACGCCCGCCAGGCGGCCATCGGCATGGATGCCCACCAGCAGGAAGATGCTGCCGCTGTAACCGTCCGGCGCGGTGGCCTGGAGGATCACCGCCGTCGGCTCGCCCTGCAGGGTGGCCAGGTAGGCCGGACTGGGTGTCTTGTTGCCGAGCAGCGGGTCGAACACCTGGCGCGGGTGATCCAACAGGTGGTTGTCGTAGCTGCCGGCGGGGAGGATCTGCGCCAACGCCTGGGCCTTGGCTTCGCGCTCGGCGGCGGCGATGCGCGTGGCGGTGCCTTGCTGGGTGATCGCCACCACGCCGACGGTGACCACGGCGAACAGGCCGAGCACCAGGCTGTTTTTCAGCATCGAGCGGGAAATTTCCGGCAGGGCCATGTCATTCCCCCAGTTTGAAGCCGCGCTCCGGCTTGCGATGGCCGTAGGTGCGCGGGCGGGTGTAGTAGTCGATGGTCGGGGCGCACAGGTTCATCAGCAGCACGGCGAAGGCCACGCCATCCGGGTAGCCGCCCCAGGTACGGATGATATAGACCAGCACGCCAACGCCGGCACCGAAGAGGATTCGCCCCAGGTTGCTGGTGGCGCCGGACACCGGGTCGGTGACGATGAAGAAGGCGCCGAGCATGGTCGCGCCGGTCAGCAGGTGGAACAGCGGAGAGCCGTTGGAATCCGAACCGGAGCCATTCCAGCACAGCAGGCTGATGACGAACAGCGCGCCGAGCATGCCCAGCGGCGCGTGCCAGCTGATCACCTTCTTGTAGATGAGGAACAGGCCGCCCAGCAGGAAGGCCAGGTTGACCCATTCCACCGCCTTGCCGCCGAACTCGCCGAAGGCCGGGTTCTGCGCCCACAGCTCGTCCATGGTCAGGCTCTTGTTGATTTTCAGGCTGTCCAGGGCGGTGGCCTGGCTCCAGCCGTCGGGCAGGGCGGCGAGGCCGAAGATCTGCTGGATGCCGTCCCAGGCGCCCACCGTGTGCGGCTTGGGCCAGCTGGTCATCTCGATGGGGAAGGAAATCAGCACCACCACGTAGCCGATCATCGCCGGGTTGAACGGATTCTGGCCGAGGCCGCCATACAGCTGCTTGCCGAACACGATGGCGAAGCCGACCGCGACCAGCGTCAGCCACCAGGGCGCGTAGGGCGGCAGGGCCAGGGCCAGCAGTACGGCGGTGACCAGGGCGCTGCCATCCTTGAGGAAGAAGGCGATCGGGCGCTGGCGCGCGGCCAGGATCGCCGCTTCCACGGCCAGGGCGACGACGCTGGCCCAGACCAGGTTGACTAGGGTGCCGATACCGAACAGCCAGGTCAGGACCAGGGCGCCCGGCGCGCAGGCGGCGGCTACCAGCAGCATGACGCGCTGGGTACGGTTGCTGCCCTTGGCGTGGGGCGAGGTGATGCGGGGCAGGGCCATTGATGCTCCGTGTCTGCTTGCGCCGTCATTGGGGCGGCGCAGCGCTGTTCTGTAGCCCGGATGCAATCCGGGCGGGCGATCCGCAGATCGTTCGGTTAATCCTGCTCCTCTGCGATTGTGCGAGAGGGGCGTTGTCTTGCTTGCAGGTAGCGCAGACCATCGATGGTGTCGCGCGGCCTTCCCCGGATTGCATCCGGGCTACGGTTTCTGCTGCTCCGCCAGTTTCTGTTCGGCCTCGGCCAGGCGTGCGCGGGCGGCATCAAGTGCCTCGCTGGCGGCCTGCTCATCGCGCTCCAGTTTGCGCAGGTCGGCGCGGGCGAAAGCGAGTTCGGTTTTCAGGGCGCGCAAGGCTTCATCCACCGGGCCCTTGTCGGTACGCACCAACTCGGGGGCCGGCTTGTTCGAGGCCTCTTCGGCGGCATGCAGGGCCTGTTCGGCGGCGGCCAGGGCGGCGCGCAGGGGCGCCAGCTCGGCTTCCCCGGCAGCAGCCTTTTCTGCCTTCTTCAGTTCGGCGCGTTTCATCGCCAGTTCGATCTTGGCTTTCTTCAGCGCTTCGTCGCCGGCCGGTTTGGCGGCGGGAGCCGGCGCTGCGCTTTGCAGGCTTTCCACGGCTTGCTCGGCGGCAGCCAGCTGCTGGCGGGCCTGTTCCAGTTCGCTCTGCTGCTCGGCCGTGGGGCTTTCCAGCTTCTCCAGCTTGCGCAGCTGTGCCTTGAGCATGGCGGCTTCGATCTTGGCTTTCTTCAGCGCTTCGTCGCCGGCCGGTTTGGCGGCGGGAGCGGGCGCTGCACTCTGCAGGCTTTCCACGGCTTGCTCGGCGGCGGCCAGCTGCCGGCGAGCCTGTTCCAGTTCGCTCTGCTGCTCGGCCGTGGGGCTTTCCAGCTTCTCCAGCTTGCGCAGCTGAGCCTTGAGCATGGCGGCTTCGATCTTGGCCTTCTTCAGTGCTTCGTCAGCCGGCGGTGCGGCTGTAACGGCCGGGGCACTGGCCTGCACGGCTTCCAGGGCTTTCTGCGCGGCTTCGGCGGCGGCGCGCAGAGTGCTGACCTGGGCCTGTAGCTCGGGGGTGTCGTGGCTGGCCAGCTGTTTCTCGGCTTTTTTCAGGGCGACCTGGGCCATGCTGGCTTCGATCTTCAGGCGCTTGAGCTGGTCGTCGGCGGCAGGTGCAGCGGCAACTGGCGCGCTGCTTGCTGCTTCGGCCTGGGCCGCCTTGGCCTTGGCGGCACGCTCGGCGCGGGCGATGCGCTCGGCTTCCTTGCGTTCTTCCTCGCGGCGCAGGCGCTCCTGGCGCAGTTCGAAGCGCTGCTTGGAGTGCTCGGCCTTCTGCTGCTTCTGTTCCAGGTCGCGGATCTCGGCCTTGGCGGCGCGGTAGTACTGCACCAGCGGGATGCTCGACGGGCAGACATAGGCGCAGGCGCCGCACTCGATGCAGTCGAAGAGGTTGTGCGCCTTAAGCTGCTCATGCTGCTGGCCGAGGGCGAAGAAGTGCAGCTGTTGTGGCAGCAGGCTGGCTGGGCAGGCTTCGGCGCATTCACCACAGCGGATGCACGGCATGGCCGGCGGCGGGGTGGGGAGCTCGGCACTTGTTGAAGCCAGCAGGCAGTTGCTGGTCTTGATCAGCGGCACGCCGAGGTCGGGCAGGCTGAAGCCCATCATCGGCCCGCCCATCACCAGGCGATTGAGCTTGGCTTGGTCCAGCCCGGCGAAGTCGAGCAGCTCGCCCACGGGAGTGCCGATCAGTGCCTCGACGTTGCCAGGACGGCTCAGGGCTTCGCCAGTCAGGGTAGTGATGCGCGAGATTAGCGGCTTGCCCAGCACGATGGCGTCATGGATGGCCACACAGGTGCCGACGTTCTGGCAGAGCATGCCGATATCGGCCGGCAGTCCGCCGCTGGGCACTTCCACGCCAGTGAGGATCTGGATCAGCTGCTTCTCGCCACCAGACGGGTACTTGGTCGGGAACACCTTGAGGCTGTAGCTGCGCTCGACCAGGGCGGCGCGCACGGCGGTGATGGCCTCGGGTTTGTTGTCCTCGATGCCGATCAGCACCTGGTCGGGCTGGATCAGTTGCACCAGGATGTCGATGCCGGAGATCAGCTCGGCGGCGCGTTCACGCATCAGCATATCGTCGGCGGTGATGTACGGCTCGCACTCGGTACCGTTGATGATCAGCGTGTGGATCTTCTGCGTCGGCCGCGCCGTAAGCTTGACCGCCGTAGGGAAACCGGCACCGCCCAGGCCGTTGATGCCGGCCTGGCGGATCTTCTCCAGCAGCTCGGCGGCTTCCATGTGCCGATAGTCCGGGCAGGGCTGCAGGTCGGTCCACTGCTCCAGGCCGTCGCTGTCGATGACGATGGCCGCTGCCGGCATGCCGGACACATGCGGGTAGGGCTGCGCGCCGATAAAACTGACGGTGCCGGAGGTCGGCGCATGCACGGCGGCGCTAACGAAGCCATTGGCCTCGGCGATCTTCTGGCCCTTGAGCACATGTTCGCCCACCGTCACGCAAGGCTCGGCGGCGGCGCCGATGTGCTGGCCCAGCGGCAGGATCAGGCGCTTGGGCAGTGGCGCCGGCTGGATCGGCGTGCGGTTGGAGAGGGTCTTCTGCTCCGCCGGGTGGATGCCGCCGGGGATGTCCCAGATCTGCTGGGTGTGGTCGATCAACGCGCTCATGCGGCTTGCTCCCGGTCGCTGGCGATCAATTGGCCGGGGGCCAGCGGCAGCTGCCATTTCCAGGTCTGCACGGTGCTGCCGAGCGGGATCATGTCGATGCAGTCGACCGGGCAAGGCTCTACGCAGAGGTCGCAGCCGGTGCATTCGCTGACGATCACCGTGTGCATCTGCTTGGCCGCGCCGACGATGGCATCCACCGGGCAGGCCTGGATGCACTTGGTGCAACCGATGCACTCGGCTTCGCGGATATAGGCGACCATCTGCGGCTTCTCGCCTTCGACGGCGTCCAGCGGCTCGGCCTCGACATCCAGCAGATCGGCCAGGGCCTGGATCGTCGCCTCGCCGCCGGGTGGGCACTTGTTGATCTTGTCGCCACCGGCAATCGCCTCGGCGTAAGGCTTGCAGCCGGGATAGCCGCACTGGCCGCACTGGGTCTGCGGCAGCAGGGCGTTGATCTGCTCGGCGATCGGGTCACCCTCGACCCGGAAACGCACCGCCGCATAACCGAGGATGGCGCCCGCCAGCAGGCACAGGGCCAGGAGGGCGAGGACGGCAATCAGAATCAGGCTCATAGCTTGATCAGCCCGGCAAAGCCCATGAACGCCAGCGACATCAGCCCGGCGGTGATCATGCCGATGGCGGCGCCCTGGAAGGACTGCGGCACATCGGCGATGGCAATGCGCTCCCGCATGGCGGCGAACAGCACCAGCACCAGGGAGAAACCCAGGCCGGCGGCAAAGCCGTTGGCGGTGGCGGTAATAAAGGTGAACTCGGCCTTGTTGGCGTTGACCAGGGCCACGCCGAGTACGATGCAGTTAGTGGTGATCAGCGGCAGGAAGATGCCCAGCACGCGGTAGAGCAGGGGGCTGGTCTTGTTCACCACCATCTCGGTGAACTGCACCACCACAGCGATCACCAGGATGAAGCTGATGGTGCGCAAGAACTCTAGACCCAGTGGCTCCAGCACGTATTCCTGCACCAGGTAGCTGCACATGGCGGCCAGGGTGAGGACAAAGGTGGTGGCCAGCGACAGGCCGATGGCGGTCTCGATCTTCTTCGATACGCCCATGAACGGGCACAGGCCGAGAAACTGCACCAGCACGAAGTTGTTGACCAGGATGGCACTGACCATGATCAAGGCGAGTTCGGTCATCGGGTTACCGTTGCGGGCAGAAAGGCCGGATTAAAAGGGTGCCTATTATCGGGAAGAGCCTCTGCACCTGCAATGCGCGGCGTGAACTACCGCTCAGGGGTGAAAAATGTCCGCTCCTCCCAATTGGTGTACCATTTGTCTGTCTGCTAATGTTGCCGCACATTGCTATAACTAAGCTCAACTTCAACGGAATGATGGGCTGTAAAAACAACATCGCCAAGGAAGGTCTCCAGCAAATGCGCCTAGCGCATTCGAAGTTCGCAGGAGTGTCCAGAATTGGAATCCCAGCAGGTGCGTGGCTTTAGTCTTATCGAGCTGATGATCGTCATCGTCATCATCGGCATTTTGGCGGCCATCGCCATTCCCAACTATCAGCAGTACATCCTGCGCAGCAATCGCGCAGCCGCCCAAGCGGAAATGATGGATATCGCCAATCGGCAGAAGCAGTTTCTCCTTGCTAACCGCGCCTATGTCGGCAAGGCAGACCTGGAAGCTTCCGGCTATGCGCTGCCAGCGGATCTTGGCTCCCGCTACAGCTACGCCATAACGGTTGGCAGCGGCACTCTACCTACCTTCGTCATTACCTTTACCGCCATTGGCTCGCAGGCGGCCGATGGCGATCTCACGCTGAACAGTGCTGGCGTAAAGACTCCAGCGGATAAATGGTGACCTATATGGCGAACATTTTCCGTAAAGAGCAGGGCATCAGTCTGATCGAGGTGCTGGTCACCTTGGTCATTCTGGCAGTTGGTATGCTGGGTATCATGGGCATGCAGGCCCGCTTGCAGCAGTCGGAGGCCGAGGTTTATCAGCGTACCCAGGCGCTGATCCTGTTGCAGGACATGGCCAGCCGGCTGGCGGCAAACCGCAACCAGGCGGCCAGCTATGTCACCGGCCCGAACAGCCCGCTGGGGGCAGGCATGACCTGCCCGGCGTCTGGGGCTACGCAGCTGGAGCGCGATCGTGCCGAGTGGTGCAACGCCTTGCAGGGCGCGGCGGAAACGGACGCTACGGGCAATGTCGGCGCCATGCTGGGCGGCCGCGGCTGCGTCGAGTCGCTGGGTTCCGGACAATACCTGATCACCGTGGCATGGCAGGGGCTTGGCGCATTGACGGCACCACCGAGTGGCGCCGCCTGTGCGGCCAACAGCTACAACCTGGCAGGCAGCGAATGTACCGGTGACCTGTGTCGCCGAGTAGTAACCACCGTAGTACGGGTGGCCACTCTATGAACAGCTTTACGTTGGCGGCCAGGCCGCAATCCAGAGGCTTCGGTCTGATCGAACTGTTGGTCGCCATGGCCATCGGTTTGTTGTTGATGGGGGCGACCCTGAAGCTTTATCTCGATCTCAATCGCAGCCATCAGGACATGGCTCGAGTCAATCAGCAGATAGAGGCCGGTGGTGTGGCCATCCAGGTGCTGCGCGAAGATCTGCTGCATGCCGGGTTCTGGAACGGTTACGTGCCGGAGTTCGATGATTTCACTTTCTCTACGGCACCGACCGATTACCCTACTGCGGCACCTGGCCCTTGCCTGGCTTTTTCCAGTTGGACGGCAACCGAGAAAGCCAATCGCGTGGGCATGGCCATTCAGCTCTTCGATGATGTGCCGACCGGTTGCACGACCCAATTGCCCGACCGCGTGGCTGACAGCGATGTACTGGTCGTGCGTTATGCGCAGACCTGCGTGCCCGGTACCGCCAATTGTGCGGCACTCAATGCCGCAGATGCCTACTTCCAGGCCTCGCAGTGCAACAGTGATGCCGTGCGTTATTCCATTGAACTGGGCGGCGGCACCCTGACCCAGCGTGACTGCAGCACCCTCGCCGAGCGCCGGCAATGGGTGAACAACATCTACTACCTGCGCACCTACTCCACCACGCCGGGTGACGGTATTCCCACCCTGATGCGTTCGAGCTTTTCGGCTGGAGTTCAGCAGCCGGCAGTGGCGCTGATCGAAGGGGTCGAAGCCATGCGCTTCGAGCTGGGTGTGGATCAGGTCAGTGATGCCGGCTTGGCAGTGGTGTCCACGGATCCGGTGGCCTGGGCCAATACGGAAGTGCGCACTTCCCCCACCAATCGTGGCGATGGTGCCGCAGATGCCCTGTGCCGCTCAGCCACGCCCTGCACCCTGGCTGATCAGATCAATACGGTGATGGTCAAGGCTTACCTGCTGGTGCGGACCCTGAATGAAACCCAGGGCTACACCTCCGACAAGACTTACTTCGTCGGTGATCCGGGTGATAGCGATGCCGAATTCGGCCCGTTCAGTGATGGCTTCAAGCGCCATGTCTACACGACCAGTGTGCGCCTCACCAATGTCTCCGGCCGGAGGGAAACGCCATGAAAACCTTGCAGCGTGCACAACAGGGGGTGGTTCTGGTTGTTGGCCTGGTGATGTTGCTGCTGGTCACCCTGCTGGTGGCCAGTGCTTTCACCTTGAGTTCGGGCAGCCTGGATTCGGTGAGCAACCAGCAATGGCGCAGTGAGGCGGTTGCTGCGGCCGATGCGGCTCTGGAACAGGTGATTGGTTCGGCATTCACCACCTCACCACAGGCGCAGACGATTCCCATCGATATCAACCAGGACAGTACCAGCGAATACCAGGTTGCCGTGACTGAACCGGTCTGTGAACGGACTAGCCTGGCTAGCAGCGCCGCGCCCAGCAGCGTGACCCTGGCCGGAATATCCAGCAATACCTGGAACACCGTGTTTGCCGTGCAGGCCAGCGTGGACGACCCGGTTACCGGCGCTGCGGTTCAGGTGCGCTCGGGTGTTCGAGTGTTGTTGAGCGATTCACAGAAGCAGCTGTTGTGTCCTTAATGTGTACTGGCGCGAGGTATTGGCCATGAAGTCCCTATTCGGTTGGGTGTCACTCGTCGTTGGCATGGGCATAAGCAGTGCTGCTCTGGCAGAAGACATCGATCTGTTTGTATCCAATCCGCCGACCGGGGCTGATGCTCCCAACGTGTTGATCGTGCTGGATACCACCGCCAACTGGAGCCAGGCCTACGCCAACGAAAAAGCGGCGCTGGCGTCTGTGATCAGTGGCATGCCGGTCAATACATTCCGTGTCGGCTTGTTGATGTTCACCGAGACCGGTAGCGGTAATTCGGGTAATGACGGCGCCTACGTGCGGGCAGCCATCCGCACCATGGACACGGCGAACAAAGCAACCTACCAGAATCTGGTCAACAGCTTGGACAAGCTGGATGACAAGGGCAACGGCGCCAAGTTGGCCAAGGCTATGGAAGAGAGTTACCTGTACTTTTCCGCCGGCGTACCGCATGCCGGCAACAATAAGGTCAAGGCCGACTATCTGGGCAACACCAGTGGCACTGCTGCGTCCCAGGCGATCTACGCACTTGCGGCCAATGCCCTGAATAGCAAGGCGGGTACGCAGTACAACAACCCTATCGTTACCGGCTGTGC
The DNA here is from genome assembly GCF_014164785.1 of Aquipseudomonas guryensis. Taxonomy (GTDB): domain Bacteria; phylum Pseudomonadota; class Gammaproteobacteria; order Pseudomonadales; family Pseudomonadaceae; genus Aquipseudomonas; species Aquipseudomonas guryensis. Next base: position 444,922 of record NZ_JACJFN010000002.1, read on the forward strand.
GAAGAACTTCATCATCTACATCAGCAACGGTCCGGCAACCGACAACAACAGCGACAAGACCCAGGCCAACACGGCCCTGGCGGCTGCTGGCGGATCGACTGCGGCGATTGCCATTTCACCCAGCGGCTTGCAGGACAACCCGGCGGACGAGTGGTCGCGCTTCATGAAGAAGAGCGCGCTGGGCATTACCACCTATACCGTGGAGATCGATCGCGGTACCACCGGGCAGGGACCGAACATGACGGCGCTGCTGCAGAGCGTGTCCCGGGTCAGTAGCGGCAAGTACTTCTCGGTATCCAGCAACGCCTCCGAAATCGTCAACGCGCTGAATTCGATTCTTTCCGAGATCCAGTCGGTCAACAGCGTATTCGCTTCGGTAAGCTTGCCGGTCAGCGTTAACACTCAGGGTACCTACCTGAATCAGGTATATGTCGGCATGTTCCGCCCTGACGCGGATGGCCTGCCGCGCTGGATGGGCAACCTCAAACAATACAAGCTGGGCCTGGTGAACACGGACTTGCGCTTGCTGGATGCGGATGACAACAGTGCGATCAACGCCAGTTCGGGTTTCGTCACCGAGTGCGCACGTAGCTTCTGGACCCCCAGTGCAGCTGATAACTACTGGGGCTTTGCCCCGCGCGGTGAGTGCCTGACCGTTACCGACTCCGGTAACTCAAACTCCCCGGACGGTAATATTGTCGAGAAAGGTGCACAGGCTTATCGCTTGCGTAACGACACGGGCCGCACGGTGAAAACCTGCTCGCCAACCTTTGCCTCCTGTACGTCGCTGACCAATTTCAACAACGCCAATACCGCCATCACCCAAGGGTTGTTGGGGGCCGCGAACGCGACTGAACGCACCAATATGATCAATTGGGCAGTTGGCCAGGATCTGCAGAACGAGAATGGCGATCTAGTCTCAGGTAATCCTAATACCTCTGACACTCGTGCTTCTGTGCATGGCGACGTGGTGCACTCACGTCCTGTTGCGATCAACTACGGTACCGATGCCAGCCCCGATGTGGTGGTTTTTTATGGTGGCAATGACGGTCTGTTGCGTGCCGTGAACGGCGATCGGGATGGCAGTTTCGGTGGCTACGCGGCAGGGCGCGAGATCTGGTCGTTCATGGCGCCGGAGTTCTACGGCAGCATCAAGCGCATCTATGATAACTCGGTCAGCATCAGCTACCCTGGCACCACGGTGACCACCCCGGCGCCGCTACCCAAACCTTATGGTTTCGATGGCCCGGTAACCGCAATCAAGGAAAGCAGTAGCGCCTGGTTGTACGCGACCATGCGTCGTGGCGGCCGTGCACTGTATGCCTTCGATGTAAGCAACCCGGCAGCACCGAGCTTGAAGTGGAAGAAAGGCTGCCCGAATAATTTCCCGACTAGCGGAGCTGTCGATGATACCGGCTGCACCACGGGCTTCAGTGGTATCGGCCAGACCTGGTCTTCACCGAAAGCTCTCAAGTCTGCTGGTTATGGTGCAGGCGCCAGCAACATGCTGATCATGGGTGGTGGCTATGACACCTGCGAAGATGGCGATCCGAATACCTGCACTGCAGCGAGCAAGGGCAACAAGATCTATGTGCTGGACGCCGATACCGGTGCCCTGCTGCAGACCTTCACCACCGACCGCGGGGTGATTGCCGATGTAACCATTGTGCCGGATAGCTCCGGCAAGGCGATCTACGCCTATGCCGTAGACCTGGGCGGTAACCTCTACCGCATCACCATTGGCAACCTGGCGCCAGCATCCTGGTCGATGACCAAACTGGCCTCCCTGGGCTGCGATACCACGGCCAGCTGCACCAACAACCGCAAGTTCATGTTCGCTCCGGACGTGGTATCTGATGCTGGTGGTTATCTAGTGCTGATGGGCAGCGGTGATCGTGAAAAGCCGCTGCTCAGCTATACCGGTGCCGCCAGCGTGAGCAATCACTTCTTCATGGTGAAGGATCAGCCAGCTGATGCGACCTGGCTGACCTCGGAAAGCGGCACCTGCGGCAGTGCAGTGATCTGCCGCAACTCGCTCTTGCCAATCCTGACCGATGCCACTCCCTCTGCTGCTGATCTGGCTGCTAAAAAGGGCTGGTATCTGGGCATGACCTCTACCGAGCAAGTGGTTACCTCGGCCATTACCGTTTTTGGCTTGGTAACCTTCAGCACCCATCAGCCAGCAGTAGCGACGCCGGGGCTTTGCTCAAGCCTGGGCGAGTCAAGGGTCTATAACATCGGCTACGAGGATGCAGAGGGGCCAGACGGCATCCGTTTCGCAGACCTGGCGGGTGATGGTCTGCCGCCTTCGCCAGTTGCCGGCATGGTGACCCTGGACGATGGTACAACCGTGCCCTTCGTTATCGGCGCCAATCCGGACTCCCCGCTGGAAGGCAGTCCGCCGGTTACACCGCCGTCGTTGACTCAGCCGACGTCGCGGGTTTATTGGAACATTGAGCAATGAGTGCCCGGTTCGCTCTGAAGCGCAGCGTCGGCTTTACCTTGGTGGAGCTGATGATTGCGATGGCAATCCTGGGCATCCTGGCAACGATTGCCCTGCCGGCATTCGACAGCTTTATCCTGGGTAGTCGCTTACGAACCTACTCTAACGATTTTGCTGCCGCGGCTCGCTTGGCGCGCAGCGAGGCACTCAAACGCAACGCTCAGGTACGCTTGTGCATGTCTGCTGATGGTTTGAGTTGCACGACATCCGGTAGCTGGGAGCAGGGCTGGATCGTGATCACCAGTGATAATGTAGTTGTGCATGCCTGGCCGGCAGTCAACGCCGGGTATCTTGTGAGCTCAGCTGCAACCAGCCTGACCTTTGCCGCCAATGGCCTGGGGCCTGGGATGTCGGCAACGGTATGCCGGGCAACCCCGTCGGTAGGTACGCAGGAGCGAGTCGTGACAGTCTCCACCCTGGGCCGAACGAGTGTGAGCACAACCAACACCGGCACCTGCTCCTGAGCCCGCAGTTGGCAGATGGATCTGCCACTGTTGCCAGTGGCAGATCTAAATCCCCCTACTTGACCCGCTGCCCCGGCTTGGCGCCGCTGTCCGGGCTGAGCAGGTAGATTTCTTCGCCGCCGGGGCCGGCGGCCAGGACCATGCCTTCGCTGATGCCGAACTTCATCTTGCGCGCGGCCAGGTTGGCCACGTACAGGGTCAGGCGGCCTTCCAGCTTGCTCGGGTCCGGGTAGGCGCTCTTGATGCCGCTGAACACGTTGCGCTTCTGATCGCCGATGTCCAGGGTCAGGCGCAGCAGCTTGTCGGCGCCTTCGACGAACTCGCACTTCTCGATCAGGGCGATGCGCAGGTCGACGGCGGCGAAGGCGTCGAAGGCGATCTCGGCGGCCAGCGGGTCCTTCATCAGCTCACCGTTGCCGGCGGGAGCGGCCGGCGCGTCGGTGGCGGCGAGGTCTTCCTTGGAGGCGGCGGTCATGGCGTCGATCTTCGCCGGCTCGATGCGGGTCAGCAGCGGGTTGAACGGGTTCAACTGGTGGTTGGCCAGCGGCGTGCTCAGATCGGTCCAGCTCAGCGGGGCGACGTTGAGGAAAGCCTCGGCGTCGGCGGCCAGCTTTGGCAGCACGGGTTTGAGCAGGATCACCAACTGGCGGAACAGGTTGACGCCCAGGGCACAGATTTCCTGCACTTCGGCCTGCTTGCCTTCGACCTTGTTCAGCGCCCACGGCGCCTTGTCGGCGATCCAGGCATTGGCGCGGTCGGCCAGGGCCATGATCTCGCGCATGGCGCGGGAGAAGTCGCGGGCTTCATAGGCGTCGGCGATGCTCGGCGCGGCGGCCTGGAAGGCCGCCCACAGTTCCGGCTCGGGGTTGGCGTCTACGAGAACCCCAGCGTTGCCCTTGTGGATGAAACCGGCGCAGCGGCTGGCGATGTTGACCACCTTGCCGACCAGGTCCGAGTTGACCTTCTGTACGAAGTCCTCGAGGTTCAGGTCGAGGTCGTCGACGCCGCGGCCCAGCTTGCTGGCGTAGTAGTAGCGCAGGTATTCCGGATTCAGGTGGTCCAGGTAGGTGCGCGCCTTGATGAAGGTGCCGCGCGACTTGGACATTTTCTGGCCGTTCACCGTCAGGTAGCCGTGCACGTTGACCGCGGTCGGCTTACGGTAGCCGGCGCCTTCGAGCATGGCCGGCCAGAACAGGGCGTGGAAGTTGACGATGTCCTTGCCGATGAAGTGGTACAGCTCGGCGGTCGAGTCCTTGTTCCAGAACGCGTCGAAGTCCAGCTCCGGGCGCTTGCTGCACAGGTTCTTGAAGCTGGCCATGTAGCCGATTGGCGCGTCCAGCCAGACGTAGAAGTACTTGCCCGGCTCGTCGGGGATCTCGAAACCGAAGTAGGGCGCGTCACGGCTGATGTCCCACTCCTGCAGGCCGCCATCCAGCCATTCGGCAATCTTGTTGGCCACGGCATCCTGCAGGGTGCCGCTGCGAGTCCAGGTCTTCAGCATGACCTCGAAGTCGGGCAGCTTGAAGAAGAAGTGCTTGGAATCACGCAGCACCGGCACGGCGCCGGAGATGGCCGAGCGCGGGTTCTTCAGCTCGGTCGGCTCGTAGGTGGCACCGCATTTCTCGCAGTTGTCGCCGTACTGGTCCTCGGCCGCGCACTTGGGGCAGGTGCCCTTGATGAAGCGGTCGGCGAGGAACATGCCCTTTTCGGGGTCGAAGTATTGGGTCACCGAACGGGTAGCGATATGCCCGGCATCACGCAGCTTGAGGTAGATGCTGGTGGCCAGCTCGCGGTTTTCCTCGGCGTGGGTCGAGTGGAAGTTGTCGAAATCGACCAGGAAGTCGGCGAAGTCGGCACTGTGCTCGGCCTGCACGTTGGCGATCAGTTGTTCCGGGGTGATGCCTTCTTTTTCCGCGCGCAGCATGATCGCCGAGCCGTGGGCGTCGTCGGCGCAGACGTAGATGCACTGGTTGCCTCGCAGCTTCTGGAAGCGCACCCACATGTCGGTCTGGATGTATTCGAGCATGTGGCCGAGGTGAATCGAGCCGTTGGCGTAGGGCAGGGCGCTGGTGACGAGAATCTTGCGGGCTTCGGACATGATGATCGGCTGCACTGGTGTTACGAGGGAAGCCGGCAACTATATAGGCGCGGCGGTTTTTTTTCACCCGTGGCGGCCGTAAACGGTGGGGACGAGCTCTGCTCGCGAACACAAACAGTGCAGAAGCATCGCGAGCAGAGCTCGCTCCTACAGAAGCTGGGCCTGGGGTAAGATGCCCGCCTGTTTTGCTCAGCCTTTCGGAGTTGCCCCATGAGCGCCGTTACCCGCCAAGTGGTCGAAGCGACCCTGCGCCAGTTCACCGACCCCAACCTCAACCAGGACCCCGTGTCCGCCGGCTGTCTGCGCGAAGTCGCTATCGACGGCGGCAAGGTCCGCGTGCGCCTGGAGCTGGGCTACGCCGCCGGGTTGTTCAAGAACGGCTGGGCGCAGATGCTGCAGATGGCTCTGGAAGGGGTCGAAGGCATCGACAGCGCCAAGGTCGAGGTCGACTGCGTGATCGGGGCGCACAAGGCCCAGGCCCAGGTGCCGGCGCTGGCCAATGTAAAGAACATCATCGCCGTGGCCTCCGGCAAGGGCGGTGTGGGCAAGTCGACCACCGCGGCCAACCTGGCCCTGGCCCTGGCCCGCGAAGGCGCGCGGGTCGGCATTCTCGATGCGGATATCTACGGCCCGAGCCAGGGCATCATGTTCGGCATCGCCGAAGGTACCCGGCCGAAGGTGCGCGACGAGAAGTTCTTCGTGCCGCTGGAGGCGCATGGCGTGCAGGTCATGTCGATGGCCTTCCTCACCGACGACAGCACCCCGGTGGTGTGGCGCGGGCCGATGGTCTCCGGCGCGCTGCTGCAGCTGATCACCCAGACCGCCTGGGACAACCTGGACTATCTGGTGGTCGACATGCCGCCGGGCACCGGCGACATCCAGCTGACCCTGGCGCAGAAGGTGCCGGTGGCCGGCGCGGTGATCGTCACCACCCCGCAGGACCTGGCTCTGCTGGACGCTAAGAAAGGCGTGGAGATGTTCCGCAAGGTCAATATCCCGGTGCTCGGCGTGGTGGAGAACATGGCCGTGCACATCTGCTCCAACTGCGGGCATGCCGAGCATCTGTTCGGCGAAGGCGGCGGCGAGAAGCTGGCCAGCCAGTACGGCGTCGATCTGCTGGCCTCCTTGCCGCTGTCGATGGCCATCCGCATGCAGTCGGACGGCGGCAAGCCGACCACCATCGCCGATCCGGAAAGCCAGATCGCCATGATCTACCAGGAAATGGCCCGCTGCGTCGGCGCGCGCATTGCCCAGAGCGGCTTGGGCGCCAGCGCCATGCCCAACATCGAAATCAGCGACGATTAATGCCGCTCTTGTAGGAGCCAGCTTGCTAGCGATCTATTTGCTTGCTGGGCGTTGATCGCCAGCAAGCCGGCTCCTACAGACGAGGGGCCTTTGAACCGCGCCCTGCCTCCCGGTAAGATGCGCGCTCAGTTTTTCACCACACCTTGAGTCAGGACGCCCGCCATGAGCATCAAATCGGACAAGTGGATTCGCCGCATGGCCCAGGAACACGGGATGATCGAGCCCTTCGTCGAGCGCCAGGTGCGCACCGAAGGCGCCGAGCGCCTGATTTCCTACGGGGTATCCAGCTACGGTTACGACGTGCGCTGCGCCGACGAATTCAAGGTCTTCACCAACATCCACTCGGCCACCGTCGACCCGAAGAACTTCGATGAGAAGAGCTTTGTCGATGTCAAAGGCCCGGTGTGCATCATCCCGCCGAACTCCTTCGCCCTGGCCCGTACCGTCGAGTACTTCCGCATCCCGCGTGACGTGCTGACCATCTGCCTGGGCAAGAGCACCTACGCGCGCTGCGGCATTATCGTCAACGTCACCCCGCTGGAACCCGAGTGGGAAGGTCACGTGACCCTGGAATTCTCCAATACCACCACGCTGCCGGCGAAGATCTACGCCAACGAGGGTGTGGCGCAGATGCTGTTCCTGCAGTCCGACGAGTCCTGCGAAGTGTCCTACAAGGATCGCGGCGGCAAGTACCAGGGCCAGACTGGCGTAACCCTGCCGAGAACCTGATTAACGTCGTATTGCTGAAAAGCCGGGTTTTTGACCCGGCTTTTTTGTATCTGCTCAAACAGTACAGTCAAAGGAGATGGCGATGAACATACTGAAACTGGTGGCGATCCTGCTGCTATTGGGCGGTTCCGGATTGGTGCGGGCCGAGTTGCAGGTGCAGGCGGGCAAGGGCGTGTTCGGTTTGCCACCCAGCGCGCCGCCGGCCGCATTTATCGAGCGACTGGGGTCACCGACGGCCGAACTGCCGTTGCGTCAGGGGCGGCGCGGTTTGCTTTATGGCAACTCGTTGCTGTTGGAGTTCGAGGGCGAGACGCTGCGTGAGGTGCGCTGCTGGAAGCTGGAACAGTTTACCGATGACCTGTTCCTCGGCTGGTTGCAGCAAGTCGAGCCGAGGGCCGACATGCAGGGTTTCGTGGTCGATGACCGGCTGCGCCTGGGCATGCCGCGTGCGCAGGTGAGCGCCTTGCTCGTCGGGCTGGAGGGGGATGGCGACGAGCGCTCCGATGTGCGGATCAAGAACGGCCAGCAGCTCTGGCTGGGCTATGGCGCCGCGCCGGATTACCACCTGGGTGACGATCCCGAGCAGCAGGTGCTGGTGTCGATAACTGTGCAGTTCAACGCACATTGACCGAGCCGCTACCGTCCTAGCTGTTGCAGGTAGCGCTTCATCACGTCGCCGAGGGCGGTGGTGATGACCGCGGTGGAAACGCCGAACATGAGGATGCCGTTGGCCGCCTCCAGGGCGCTCAGCAGCTGCCATCTGGGTGACAGCACCACGTCGCCGTAACCGAGGGTGGCGAACGTTACGCCGGAGAAGTAAAGCGCCCGGGCGAAGCTGTCGAACTCGCCGAGAACGACGAACAGTAGGGCCCAGAGACCCATCTGCATCAGGTTGCCCAGCAGCATCAGCATCATCACCAGGCTCAGAACCAGGATGGTAGTGCCTCGGCTGTGGCGCTCCTGATGCTGTCGGTAATCCATGTAGAGGGGCAGGCTGAGGCCCACCATCACGGCTTGTAGCACCAGGCACAGAACGGTCATGGGGATGCCGAGCAACAGGTTCATGAGCATGTTTTGTCCGCTCCAGGTATTGGGCTGCGCTGGTCGATCAACAACACTGCCAGGTAGGCGTACAGGGTGACCAGGATGAACAGGCACATACGGACGGCGAAGGCCGTGTAGACATCCTTGCCGCTGGCGCTGTCCTGCACAGACTGGCCGAGCAGGATCAGCAGGGTTATTGCCGTGTTGAGCCAGAAGCTGGCGCTGTAGCGGGTTCTGGTCAACTGGTAGAGGCGCCGCGCGAGCAGCAGGACAAACAAAAGAACCAGCAGGAAGAACAGCCACAGGTGCGGCAGGATGCTCAGCAGCGACCACAGGGCAATGGCCAGCAGGCCGCCGAGCAGGGTGGAACCGAGCAGCTCGCGGCCGGCCATGCGGGCGTTGGTCACGCAGGTCTGCTGGCCAAGGCTGACGGCCTTCATGATCAGGGCCAGGTAGCTGGCCGGGTCGACCATTGCCAGCAGCCAAGTGGGCACCACCACCAGGGTGGCGCGCAGGGCGATCCAGCTGCTGAGTGGGTCGCTCGCCGGTGTGGGCGCGGGAGTTGGCGGCAGGCCAATCGGTTCGGGGAACAGTGCGTGAACCAGGCTGACGCACAAGCCGGTCAGCAGCGCCGCCTTGACCAGGGCGATCAGCACTTCCTGGCCCAGTGCCATGGAGGCGGTGCCGGCGGCGGTGATCAGGGTCAGGCCAACCACCATCAGGTTAGCGACCAGGCCGCTGCCGCCGCGCAGGGCGAAGCGGAAACACAGGAACAGGCCGAGCGCCACCAGCAGCACGCCACTGGGTGGTGAGTGGCGCAGCAGGGGCAACAGCAGCAGGCCGCAGCTGCAGGTCAGGCCCACCACCAGGGCCAGGATCAGACTGCCCTTGAGGCCCAGCGGCTGGTTGCTCATGGCCAGCAGGAACAGCACCAGCACCGGGGTGAGAAAAGGCAGCGGCAGTGCCAGGCCGAAGCCCAGCGCGGTACCCAGGGCCACACCGACAGCCAGGCGCAGGGCACGTTGCGGGCGGGGATCGGTCACGGACGGGTTCATCAGTAGGCGAACGACAGCCAGCTCATCACGCGCAGGAAGGCGTGACCGAGCAGGTTCAGCGGGTTGCCCTCGCTGGGGAAGGCCATCACCTCGGCCTGGCCGCCAACGCGCAGGCCGCGGTAGTCGCCCAGCTCGCCGGCCTCGAACTCGACGATCACCGGGAAGCGCTGCGCCGCGCGCAGCCAGTCGCGATTGTTCTCCACCGTCGGCAGGCTGCCCGGGGCGCTGCTCTGGCCGACGCTGACGCCGTAGCCGATGCTGCGGATCTTGCCGCGATAGACGTGCCCGGGGCGGGCGTCGAGGACGATGGCCACCGGCGTGCCGGGCTGCAGATGGCCGAGGTTGTTCTCGCTCATTTCGGCGCTGATCCACAGATCGTTGAGGCCGATCAAGGTCATCTGCGGGCTGCCGGCCGCGGCGTACTGGCCCACTTCGCTGCGCAGGTCGGTGATCAGACCTGCGGAAGCGGCGCGCACCTGGGTCTTGCTCAGGTCCAGCTCAGCCTGCTCTACCGCCGCGGTGGCGCTGCGCAGACGGGCGTTTTCATCGCCGCTGCCACCCTCGGTTTCGCGGGCACGCTGCACTTCGGCGCGGGCCGCGGCCACCTGGCTGGTGGCCTGGGCCAGATTGGCCCGCGAGATTTCCAGGCGGCGCAGAGAGATGGTTCCGGGGTCTTCGCGGTACAGCCGCTCCAGGCGCTCGCGGTCCTGCCGCGCTTCCAGCTCGCCGGCTTCGGCGGCGCGCTGCGAGGCCAGGGCCGAGTCGATGGCGGCGGTGCTGGCGCCGACCTGGCCGCGCATGTTCTGCAGCTCGGCGCGGGCCTTGGCCAGGGCGATCGCGTAAGGCTCGGGGTTGATCTCGAACAGTACCTGGCCGGCCTCGACCATCTGGTTGTTGCCGACCCGCACGTGCTTGATGCGCCCGGCCACTTCCGGCGCCACCGCCACCACATAGGCCTGCACCCGCGCCTGCTGGGTGTAGGGGGTAAAGCGGTCGGCCAGCAGGTACCAGAGCAGGGTCAGGCCGATCAGCGCCAGGACGATCTGCACGCCACGGCGGCTGGGGTCCTGCTCCTTGGCGACGGATGGAGCGGCGGTCTTGGTCTTGTCGGTCATGGCGTTTCTGCCTGGGCGGACGGAGTGGGCGGCTCGTCGAGCAGGTCGCCCCAGTCGGTACGTTGCTGCATCTGCTCGCGGGTGGCGGTATCGACCAGCGGTTGGTTGCTATACCAACCACCGCCGAGGGCGCGGTACAAGTCGATCAGGCTGCTCAGCGCGGCGCTGCGTGCCACCAGGTAGCCGTCCTGCTGGACGAACAGGGCGCGCTGGGCGTCCAGCACCCGTTGGAAATCGGAATAGCCCTCGCGGTACTGGGCGTTGGCCAGGGTCAGCGAGCGCTTGGCCGAGAAGGACGCCTCGCGCAGGATTCGTTCGCGCTGCAGAGCCTTGCTCAGGCCGGTGGCGGCGTCGTCAGCCTCGCGCGCGGCCTGGCGCACGCGGTCGCGATAGGCTTCGATCAGCTGCTGCAGGCGGGCATCCTGTACGCGCACGTTGTTGCGCAGGCGGCCATGGTCGAACAGGTTCCAGGTCAGGCTGGGGCCGGCGCCGAGGCTGACTGTCTCGGGGCTGCCATTCAGACTGCTGGCCGACCAGCCGATAGTGCCGAGCAGGCTGAGCGAGGGGTATAGGTCGGTCTCGGCCACGCCGATCAGCGCGGACTGGGCGGCCACCTGCCATTCGGCCGCACGCACATCGGGGCGGCGCAGCAACAGGTTGGCCGGTACGTCGTCGAGCAGGGCCTGATCGACCAGCGGGACCAGGCCGGTTTCGGCGCTCAGCTCCGGCAGGCTGCCGGGTGGCTGGCCGATCAGCACCGTCAAAGCGTTGCGCGTCTGCGCGACCTGGGTCTCCAGTTCGGGCACGCTGCTCAGGGTGCCGAGGTACTGGGTCTTGGCCTGCTGCAGGTCGAGTTCGTCGCTGTTGCCGCTGTTGAATAGGCGTTCGGTGATATCCAGGCTGCGCTTCTGTAACTGGGCGTTGTTGCGGGCGATTCCCAGGCGCGCCTCGGCGGTGCGCAGGGCGAAGTAGGTTTGCGCGACCTGGGCACGCAGCAGCACCAGGGCATCCTCGTAGTTGGCCTGGGCGGCGAAGTAGCTGGCGTCGGCCGACTCGATGGCGCGGCTATAACGGCCCCAGAAATCCAGCTCCCAGCCGATGTCGAAACCGGCGCCGTATTGCCAGGCGCTGCTGTCCAGTTCGGGGGTACCGTCGTACTGGCTGCGATCCAGGTAGAAAGCATCGGCGCTGGCCTGCTGCAGCTGCGGGTAGCGTCCGCTGCGGGCGATGCCGAGTTGGGCGCGGGCCTCAAGGATGCGCAGGGCGGCGATGCGCAGGTTGGGGTTGTGCACGTCCGCCTTGGCGATCAGCCGGTCGAGCAGCGGGTCGTCAAACTGCGCCCACCACTGGCGCTGGTTCGGCTGCGGGCGCTGCTGGCTGGCCGCGTCGAGGGCCTGGCTGTCCCAGTGGTCGATCCAGTCCTGGCGCGGCGACTGGAAGTCCGGGCCCATGCGCACGCACCCACCCAGGGTGGCTGCGGCCAGCAGGGGCCAGGCGCGCAGACGTTTATTCGCCATCCTGCGGCCCGGCCGCTTCGAGGGCCGGGGTCTCGACCCATTGCCAGAACAGCTTGTAGCCCACGGCCAGCAAGACCGGGCCAATGAACAGGCCAATGATGCCGCCGCTGACCATGCCGCCGAGGGCGCCGATCAGCACCACCGGCATCGGCACATCCACCCCGCGCCCCAGCAGCAGGGGCTTGAGCACGTTGTCGGCGAGGCCGGCGATGAGCACGTAGATGGCGAAGACGATGGTGCCGAGGGTGGCCCCTTCGGCAAAGAATACATAGACGATCACCGGCAGGATGATCAGGGTGGCTGGCAGCTGCATGATGCCCAGGATCAGCACGCCCAAGGCCAGCAGACCTGCGCCCGGCACGCCCTTGACGATGAAGCCGGCGCCGACCAGCAGCATCTGGATGAAGGCGATGCCGATCACCCCCTGGGCCACGGCGCGGATGGTGGCGGTGCACAAATCGACCAGCATGTCGCTGCGGCTTGGCTCGACGATGCGGGCGGAAATGCGCCGGGCGCTTTGGTGACCGCTCTCGCCATAGGCCATGATGATGCCGGCGATGATCAGCGAGCCGATGAACGCCAGCAGGCCGAGGCCGGCTCCGGCCAGCTTGCCCAGCAACCCCAGGGCAGTGTCTTTGACGTGGGGAGCGATCTGCTGCAGCACGCTGCTGATGTCGGAGGCCGCCTGGGCCCAGAAGGCATGCAGGGGCTTGCCGATCAGCGGCCACTGGGCCACGGAGTCGGGTGGCGCCGGCAGGTGCAGGTTGCCTTCCTTGACGACAGTGATGGCGCTCTGCACGGACTCGGTCAGCGAGGCGCCGAGCAGATAGGCGGGTACCAGCAGGATGGCGATGGCGATAATCACCAGCAGGGTCGCGGAGCGGCCTTCGCCGCCGCCGAGCCGGCGTTTGAGCATGCCGTGCAGCGGGTAGAGGGTGACGGCTAGGATCAGGGCCCAGAACATCAGGCTGAGGAAGGGGCTGAAGACTTCGTAGCAGGCGACCACCAGGGCGGCGATCAGGCCCGCACGGATCAGGGTGTCGAGCAGGGATCGGGTAAATATCCGTTCTGGCGTGGTGTTCGGCGACATATGGCTCTCCTTTCCTGAAGTGGCTTATACCTGCCCGACTTGAGTGACTAGGTCGTTACTTCAAAAAGCGTAGCCTGCCGCAGGCATATGAGCCTGCGGCATTGCTGCTCAGAACCTGATGCGTACAGTGCCCCCTACGGCAAAGCCCGTTTTGTCGGATGTGCGGCTATCAGGGTACCAACGGCAGCTCGCGCTTGTGCCGAGTGTTGTCGTAGGTGCGCACGATGGTGGCGTAGGCGTGCTCGCTGACCGGTTGGCCATGCAGGAAGGCGTCGATCTCGGCATAGCTGACGCCATGCGCTTCCTCGTCCGGTTTGCCGGGGCGCAGCTCTTCCAGATCGGCGGTCGGCACCTTGAATACCAGATTTTCCGGGGCGCCGAGGTGTTTGGCGATGGCCCGTACCTGACCCTTGACCAGGCCGGACAGCGGGGCGAGGTCGCAGGCGCCGTCGCCGAACTTGGTGAAGAAGCCCATCACCGCCTCGGCGGCGTGGTCGGTGCCGATCACCAGGCCATTGTTGGCGTTGGCGATGGCGAACTGGGCGACCATGCGAATGCGCGCCTTGATATTGCCGGTGACGAAGTCGCGGCGGGCATCGCTGAGCTGCTGCAGGTGGCTGACCTGCTCGCCGAGGCCACGCACGCTGTCTTCGATGTTGACGGTGTCTTCCTCGTCGGCGCGGATGAATTTCAGCGAGTCCTGGGCATCCTGCTCGTCGTGCTGGGTGCCATGGGGCAGGCGTACGGCGATAAAGCGGTACCCCGAGTCGCCCGTTTCCGCACGTAGCTCCTCGACCGTTAGCTGTGCGAGGCGGCCGGCGGTCAGCGAGTCGACGCCACCGCTGATGCCCAGCACCAGCACTTTCAGGCCGGAGTTGCGCAGGCACTGCTTGATGAAGGCCTTGCGCTTGTCGATCTGCGCCACCAGCGCGGCGGTATCGGTGAAAGGCGGCACCACATCGAGGGCGGCGGCGATTTCGGCTTGGCGATTGCTCATTTCAAAGTCCTCACTGGGCGTCGCGGACGCGAAAAACATGTTTCAGGTAGCTGACGAAGTTGTCGTCGCGGCATTGGGTCTTGCCTGGCGCATCGGAGATCTTGGCGACCGGTTGGCCATTGCAGGCGGTCATCTTGATCACGATGTTCATCGGTTCGACCCCGGGGATGTCGCAGGTCAGGTTGGTGCCGATGCCGAAGCTTACGTTGATCCGCCCGCAAAGTGCACGGTAGAGCCGCAGCGACTTCTCCAGGGTGAGTCCGTCGGAGAACACCAGGGTCTTGCTCATCGGGTCGATGCCGAGCTTTTCGTAGTGGGCGATGGCTTTTTCCGCCCACTGCAGCGGGTCGCCGGAGTCGTGGCGCAGGCCGTCGAACAGCTTGGCGAAGTACAGGTCGAAGTCGGCCAGGAAGGCATCCATGGTGATGCAGTCGGTCAGGGCGATGCCAAGCAGGCCGCGGTACTCGCGCACCCAGCAGTCCAGCGCCGCGCTCTGGCTGTCGATCAGCCGTGGGCCGAGCTGTTGGTGGGCCATCAGCCATTCGTGGGCCATGGTGCCGATCGGCTTGAGGTCGAACTCGCGGGCCAGGTGCACGTTGCTGGTGCCGACGAAGCGTCCGGGGAAGTCGCGCTTGAGGATGTGCACCATCTGCTCCTGCACCCGGTAGGAGAAGCGCCGGCGGGTGCCGAAGTCCGCGATCTGGAAACCTTCCAGTTCGGTGGCCGAGGCCTCTCCCTTGAGCCAGTCGAGCTTCTGGTACAGGCGCTCGCTGGCCTGTTCCAGCACCACCTCGCGGTAGCGATAGCGGTTACGCACTTCGCTGACGATGGCCAGCAGCGGGATCTCGTAGAGGATCACGTGCAGCCAGGGTCCGCGCAGGCGTATGCACAGCTGGCCGTCTTCGACGCTGGTGTGCACGTAGCGCAGGTTGAAGCGGAACAGGCTGAGAAAGCGAATGAAGTCCGGCTTGATGAACGGAATGCGTTCGAGGAAGGCCAGCTGGTCGGCACTCATGCTCAGCTCGGCCAGGCGCTCGATCTGGTAGCGGATTTCCGCCAGGTAGGGCGTCAGGTCCTCGGCATTGCGGCAGCGGAACTCCCACTCCACCTCGGCGTTGGGGTAGTTGTGCAGCACCGCCTGCATCATGGTCAGCTTGTAGAAATCGGTATCCAGCAGGTTCTGCACGATACGCTCGGCAAATACGCTTTCACCCATGATCAGATCTCCTTGTCCGTGTTGAGGGCCGCGTCCAGCTCATCCAGGCTGGCGTACAGCTCGATGCCCGCGGTACGCATCTCGGCGCAGGCAGTTTGCGCGGTGCTCTCGGCGATGGCACGGCAGGCCGGCAGGTACACGCCGACCTCGAAACCGGCACGGCGTAATTGCAGAGCGGTGGTCTTCACGCAGTAGTCGAGGGCCAGGCCGCCGACCAGTACGCGCTGCACGCCATTGTGCCGGAGAAACTCGATGGCGCCCGTGCTGCGCTTTTCGGCCAGGTCGTGGTAGCAGGCGCCGTAGGGGTGCAGGTCTGGCTCTACGCCTTTCCACACGAAGTAGTCGTAGTCCAGCGGTTGCGGCAGTTCATCCAGCAGCTCGAACCCAGGCGTGCCCGGCACGCAGTGGCTGACCCAGCTGAGATCGGCGTTGGCCAGCGGCAGCGGCTTGAGCATTTCTGCATGGCTCGGCGCGATCCAGGCGGCTTGCGGGCTATGCGCGTCCTTGCTGCCCAGGCGCAGGTGGGCGCGGCTGGCCAGCTCATTCAGGGCAGGAGCGATCTGTTCGCCACCAGCCACCGGCAGCTCATCTGGGCACAGTGGGGTGAAGCCCTTTTGCGCATCGACGTCGAAGCTGGCGATTTTCATCCTGACACTCCTTTTCGCTGGGTTGCGTGGCTACATATTCCATCTGATGTAATATGTGGTCAAGCGCTTTTCTGCGAAAAAAGTGAAATTCACCTAGTTATTGGTCAAGATGAAATAAGTCGAAGGGACTGGAGGAATGATGGGTTCTGCAGAAGTGCTGGCCAGCGTGGATATCGTCGCGCTGCGCCTGAGCGAGGCGGGCGAGCTGGAGCTGCTGCTGATTCGTCGTGCGCAGGAGCCGTTCGCCGGGCAGTGGGCGTTGCCCGGCGTGCTGGTCAACGGCCGCTGTGCCGATCTCAGCCTGGATGCCGCGGCGACCCGTGCGCTGCAGGAAAAGGCGCGGGTGCAACCGCAGCACCTGGAGCAGGTGGCGACGGTGGGCAACGCGGTGCGTGACCCGCGCGGCTGGTCGTTGAGCACCTTCTACCTGGCCCTGTTGCCTGCCGATACCGAGTTGCCGGGCGAGGATTTGTGCTTTGCCAGCCTGGCGCAGGTGCTCGACGAGCGCTTTCCACTGCCATTCGACCATGTGCAGTTGGTGGCGCAGGCGCTGGAGCGGCTGGCCAGCAAGTCGGTGTACACCTCGCTGCCGCTCTATCTGCTGGCTCCACGTTTTACCGTGACCGAGGCGCTGGCCGCGTTTCAGGCCTGCCTGGGCCAGGCGGTACAGCACACCACCCTGCGTGGGCGCCTGGACAAGATGAAGCAGCAGGGCTGGATCAGTGATACCGGCGAGAAGAACTACCCGAAGATGGGGCGGCCGCAGAGCCTGCTGGCGCATCGGCCGCAGGGCCGTGGGGCGTTTATCTTCGATCGCAGTGTGCTGTCCTGAACCTGCGCTGAACGACTGCATTGCGTGATCTTCATAGCGGCCTCAGCTAATCTGCATGCGAGCAAAATAAGAAGTGCCAGGACGGCCTGTATTCACACTGTGCTCCCGAGTCTGCTTGGGTACTGGAACGTCGCATGATCAAGCCTTGCTGTCTTGCCCTCGGAGTTACCCTGGGCATTGTGTTCCCCGCCAGCGCCGCGAGCCTGCTGGTCGACCTGGTGGATGGCCAGGGCCAGCCGCTGGCCAATGCCGTGCTCACCCTGCGTGGCGCGCCGGGTGCCGCGCCAGGCGAGTCCATCATGGATCAGCGTGACAAGCAGTTTGCCCCCAGCGTGCTGGCTGTGCGCAGCGGCACCTCGGTGAAATTCCCCAATAGCGACAACATTCGCCATCAGGTCTATTCCTTCTCGCCGGCCAAGCGTTTCGAGCTGCGCCTGTACCAGGGCACGCCCAGCGAGCCGGTGCTGTTCGATAAGCCGGGGGTGGTGGTGCTTGGCTGCAATATCCATGACTGGATGCTCGGCTACGTGTATGTCACCGACGATCCCTGGTTTGCCGTCAGCGACGAGCAGGGCCGGCTGAAGATCGACGGTCTGCCGGCCGGCAGTTACCAGGCCAGCCTGTGGCATCCGCAAAGCCCGAACATGTTGCCGGTTGCTGCGGGTGAACTGCAGGTTGTCGAACCCAGCCTGCAACAGCGCTTTACCCTGCAGCTCTCGGGTCCGGTGCAGGCAGTGCCTGCCGCGCCGGCGCCAAGTTCCTTTGGTGATGCATTCAAGAAGGCCACGCGTGAAGTTCAGCCATAGCTTCCAGGCGCGTATCGCCAGCGTCCTGATCCTGCTGTTGCTGGTAGTGATCGGGGCCCTGTATTTTTCGGTCAAGGCCGCCACCGGTGTAGCCGTGCAGAACCAGTTGCGCGAGGAACTGGGCGTCGGTGGCCGGGTCTTCGAGCAATTGCTCGAAGTGCGTGGCCGTCAGTTGCACGATGCGGTGCGTGTGCTGGCGGCGGATTTCGGCTTCAAGGATGCGGTAGCCAGTGGCGATGCCGATACCATCCGCTCCGCCTTGGGCAACCATGGTGCGCGGATCAATGCCGGGGTGGTGATGCTGCTAGGGCTGGATGGCAGCCTGCAGGTCAGCACCGCCGAACAGATCGGCAGCGACTCGGTGAGTCGCCTGGCCGGGCAGATGCAGGACCCTGCCGGCAGCGGCCCGCAGGTATTCCTGCTGCCCATCGATGGTGAAGTATTCCTGCTGGTCGAGGCCATCGTCAGTGCGCCATTACCCATCGCCCGGGTGGTGATGGGCTTTCATGTCGACGAGGCCTTCGCCAACGAATTGCGCGAGCTGACTCACCTGGAGCTGACCCTGGTATCGATCGAGCAGGGCAAGCCGGCGGGCTGGATCAGCACCTTGCCGGCCGCCCTGCACGGCGGCCTGCGCGCGGAGATCATGCAGTACAACCTCGATAGCGGCAGCCGTTTGCTGGAGCAGGATGGCCAGCGCTATCTCGGTGAGTGGCGCACCCTTGCCAGCGGCCCGAACTACAAGGTGCTGGCGCTGTTACACAAGTCGTTGGATCAGGCCGAGGCGGCCTTTGCGCCACTCGATCAGGACATTCTGCTGATCGCCCTGGCGGCCCTGTTCGCCTCGTTGCTGGGCGCTCTGTTGCTGGCGCGCAACCTATCGCAGCCGGTACGCCAGCTGGCGCGGGTGGCCGAACGCATCGGCCAGGGCGACTACCAGACGCCCATCACCCTGCAGCGCCGTGATGAGCTGGGCAGCCTGGCGCAGACCTTCCAGAGCATGCAGGAGGGCATTGCCGAGCGTGAACGGCAACTGGCGCACAACGCCCTGCACGATGCCCTGACCGGATTGCCCAACCGCACCCTGGCCGTCGAGCGCCTGGGCAGTGCGATTACCGCAGGGCGACCAACCGCCTTGCTCTACCTGAGCGTGAGCAACTTCCGCAGCATTCTGGAAAGCAGCGGTGCGGATGGCGTCGATCTGGCCCTGCAGCAGCTCGCCCGGCGCCTGCAGGCGACCCTGCGTCCTGGCGACAGCCTGGCGCGCCTGGTGGCGGATGAAATGCTGCTGTTGCTGGAGCACTGTGACAGCGATAGCGCTATCGCCGCCGCCGACAAACTGCAGCAGTTGCTGATCAAGCCCATGCACATTGGCAACCTGGTCATCAGCCTGGATTGCTGCATCGGCATTGCCGTTTATCCGGTGCATGGCACAACCCCGGATGAGCTGCTGCGCCGAGCCGCCATTGCTATGCAGGATGCCGCGCACCTGCCGGGCCGCCTGCAGGTTTACCAGCAGGGCCGCGACGATGCCCATCAGCGGCAGATCAGCCTGATCCGTGATCTGCGCCATGCGGCGAGCAATGCGGAATTGCTGCTGTATTACCAGCCCAAGCTGGATATCCGTGCCGGCCAGGTGCACGAGGCCGAGGCCCTGCTGCGCTGGAATCATCCGCAGTACGGCATGGTTTCACCGGGCGAATTCATCCCCCTGGCCGAGCGCACCGGCAGCATCCAGATTCTCACCGCCTGGGTGATCGAAGAAGTGGTGCGCCAGCTGCATGAGTGGAACAGCCGCGGTTTGCATATGCAGGTGTCGTTGAATATCTCTGCCGAAGACCTGGGTAGTCTGCAACTCGCCGAGCGCGTCGCGGCGCTGTTGGCCGGCCAGGCGGTGGCGGCCGAGCAACTGGTGTTCGAGATCACCGAGAGTGCGGTGATGCAGGACCCCGAACGCGCCCTGGAGGTGCTGCACAGCCTGCGCAACTGCGGCATTCACCTGTCAGTGGATGACTTCGGCACCGGCTATTCCTCGCTGGCCCAGCTCAAGCGCATGCCGGTGCAGGAGCTGAAGATCGACCAATCGTTCATCCGCGAGCTGGATGAGCAGAGTGATGACGCGGTGATCGTCCGTTCGACCATCGACATGAGTCACAGCCTCGGCCTCAAGGTGGTGGCCGAGGGAGTCGAATTCCAGCGCAATCTCGATCTGCTGCGGCTGTGGAACTGCGACACCGCCCAGGGCTACCTGATTAGCCGGCCGCTGCCGGCCCAGGCCTTCGAACAGTGGATGCAGCAGTGGCAACCATCGACTCTGGCTGGAGCACATTGAACATGGGCAAGCCCCTCGCGTTGATCCTCCTCGGGCTGCTATGCCCTGGCCTGGTTCTGGCCGAGCAGGGGCGCCTGTTGGCCACTGGTGGTGCGAGCAGCATCGAAGGCGCTGCCGGTGGCGGTATCACGCCCTGGGCTGTGCTGTCTGGTTATGGCGAGCAGGGCGAGTGGGGCGCCAGCGCCTTCGCCACCCGCGTCGAGACTGGCGATTACCGCCTGGATGTGTCCGGTATGGCGGCGTCCTACGGCAATCGTGTGGAGCTGTCCTACGCGCGCCAGCGTTTCGACCTCGGCACCCTGGCCCGCGACCTCAGCCTGCCGGACAACAGCCTCAGCCAGGACATTCTCGGTCTCAAGGTGCGCCTGTTCGGCGACCTGATCTACGACCAGCTGCCGCAGGTGTCCCTGGGCATCCAGCACAAGCGGCAGAAAGATTTTCTGGTGCCGAGCCTGATCGGCGCCCAGCGTGACGAAGACACCGAGGCCTACATCGCCGCCAGCCGCCTGCTGCTCGGTGGCGCGTTCGGCTACAACCTGCTGCTCAACGGTAACCTGCGCTACAGCCGGGCTAACGAGCTGGGCCTGCTGGGCTTCGGTGGTGATCGCCGCGACCAGCACTCAGTGCTCAAGGAAGGCTCCGTGGCCGTACTGTTCAACCCGCGCTGGGCGCTGGGCGTTGAGTACCGCGAGAAGCCGGACAACCTGTCCTTCGCCGGCGAGAACGACTGGTCCGATGTGTTCATCGGCTACTTCCCCAACAAGCATCTGGCTGTGGTGCTGGCCTATGCGCGCCTGGGTGAAATCGCTGGGCTGGACAATCAAGACGGCGCCTATCTGTCCATCCAGGGGAGCTTCTGAGCATGCGCATTCTCCTCGCTGTGCTGTGCCTGACCCTGGCCGCCTGCGCCAGCCAGCCGCCCAGGGATGACAGCCTCTACCGCAGCCTCGGCGAGCAAGCCGGGATCACCCGTATCGTCGAAGGCATGCTGCTCAACTCGGCGCGCAACCCGCGCATCGCCCACTACTTCCGCGACATCGACATCGAGCGCCTGCGCGACAAGCTGGTCGAACAGGTCTGCGTCGAGGCCGGCGGTCCCTGCGAATACACTGGCGACAGCATGGAAGAGAGCCACAAGGGCCTGAATATCGACCGGGGCGACTTCAATGCCCTGGTCGAAGACCTGATCGATGCGATGGACGCCGAGGGCATTCCGGTCGCCGCACAAAATCGCCTGCTGGCGCGCCTGGCGCCAATGCGTGGGCAGATCATCGAACGTTAGGTCATCCTCGGGTGACTGCTGGCAACCTGGGCGCGATAGATGGCACCCGTTCAGCTCGCCAACTCCTTCACATCCACGCACTGCATTAGCGCGACCGGCGCAGGCTTTGGCGTATTCTGCGCAGCTGCGATTGGCACGCTGCTGCTGGTCGCCTTTGTATAGACCATTGATTCAGGGAGTGAAAAATGAAGTACAAGAGCCTGCTGGTAGGTCTTTTCAGTGCTGTGGTTCTCGTCGGCTGCGGCGATAGCGAGCAGACCCTCTCGGAGAAAGCCGGCAAAGCGGTGGGTGAGGGTGTCACCGGTTTTCTCTCCGGCGTAGGCAGTGGTATCGACCAGAGCATGGTGGTCGAGACTGAGCTTGGCGCAGGCGCGAGCAAGGCCGGTCTGGTCAAGACCACCGCCAAGTCCAACGGTATGGCCGACGCGCAAAAGAGCTTCAGCGTCTATCTGGTGGCCAACGAGCCATTCAAAGGTACTCTGCTGGCCAAGGCGTATGACAAGGATGGCCAGGAAATCGGCCGGGCGAAGAGTGAAGTCGACCTGCAGAAGGACGATGCCGACTACATCATTTTCGCCTTCAACGAGCGCATGGACAGCCAGTTGGTACACAAGTACCTGGTTGACACTGTGCAGTAAGCCTTGCTCCACCCTCCACGCGCCGGCACCTTTGCCGGCGCGCTGGTTTCAAACGTGTGTATGGATAAAGTTCCCTGCCTCGGAGTTTTCCGCAAAAACTCCGGAGTTTTCTGCAAGAAGCTGTCACCTCCCAGTCACTAGAGTCCTGCATCCCACCAAGCCGCGTCGCAACCCGGTTGTTCGCGGCGTGTTTGCTCTCCCGGCCAGGTTGCAACCTGTTTTCGCCGGCGCGAGCTAAAGTTGAGTAGAGACGTAGGTTGATTGGCTCTCACCCGGATGACCGAGAGCAGCATGGCAGCGCGGATGGCGCCACCCCATTCATGACCCGTTCCTGCATAGGGGCGGGTTGTTCAGCGGCCCGCCACAAGCGGGCGTAATGCCAACCAGGCTGCGGACGATTCGCCGCAGCGTCATAACAACAAACGAGAGGGCATCCTCCCATGACCGCTAGCACCCCCATGCTGATCACTTTCGTGGTGTACATCGCCGCGATGGTTCTGATCGGGCTATTCGCCTACCTGCGTACCAAGAACCTGTCCGACTACATTCTCGGCGGTCGCAGCCTCGGTAGTTTTGTTACCGCGCTGTCCGCTGGTGCCTCCGACATGAGCGGCTGGCTGCTGATGGGCTTGCCGGGTGCGGTGTACATGTCCGGCCTGTCCGAAGGCTGGATCGCCATCGGCCTGATCGTCGGTGCCTACCTGAACTGGCTGCTTGTCGCCGGCCGTCTGCGTGTGCAGACCGAGCACAACGGCAACGCCCTGACCCTGCCGGACTACTTCACCAACCGCTTTGAAGACAACAGCCGCATCCTGCGCATCTTCTCTGCCCTGGTGATCCTGGTGTTCTTCACCATCTACTGCGCCTCGGGCGTGGTGGCCGGTGCGCGCCTGTTCGAAAGCACCTTCGGCATGAGCTACGAAACCGCCCTGTGGGCCGGTGCCGCCGCAACCATCGCCTACACCTTCATCGGGGGTTTCCTCGCGGTGAGCTGGACCGACACCGTGCAGGCCACCCTGATGATCTTCGCCCTGATCCTCGCTCCAGTGATGGTGCTGGTGGCTACTGGCGGCATGGACAGCACCTTCGCTGCCATCGAGCTGAAGGACGCCACCAACTTCGACATGCTCAAAGGCGCTACTTTCATCGGCGTGATCTCGCTGATGGCCTGGGGTCTGGGCTACTTCGGTCAGCCGCACATCCTGGCGCGCTTCATGGCGGCTGACTCGGTCAAGTCGATCCCGGCTGCCCGTCGCATCTCCATGACCTGGATGATTCTCTGCCTCGGCGGCGCCGTAGCGGTAGGCTTCTTCGGTATCGCCTACTTCTCCGCTAACCCGGACCTTGCTGGCCCGGTTACCGAGAACCCGGAGCGCGTATTCATCGAGCTGTCCAAGCTGCTGTTCAACCCGTGGATCGCTGGTGTGCTGCTGTCGGCCATCCTCGCCGCCGTAATGTCCACCCTGAGCTGCCAGCTGCTGGTGTGCTCCAGCGCCCTGACCGAAGACTTCTACAAGGCCTTCCTGCGCAAAGGCGCCAGCCAGAACGAACTGGTCTGGGTCGGCCGTGCCATGGTGCTGCTGGTTGCGGTGATCGCCATTGCCCTGGCCTCCAACCCGGAAAACCGTGTGCTGGGCCTGGTCTCCTACGCCTGGGCCGGCTTCGGTGCCGCCTTCGGTCCGGTGGTGATCCTCTCCGTGATGTGGAAAGGCATGACCCGAAACGGCGCCCTGGCCGGCATGATCGTCGGTGCGGTGACCGTGGTGGTGTGGAAGAACTGGATCGGTCTGGGCCTGTACGAAATCATCCCGGGCTTCATCCTCGCCACCCTGGCCATTCTGCTGTTCAGCCGCATCGGCAACGGCGCGTCGAAAACCATGCAACAGCGTTTCGACATGGCCGAGAAGGAATACCAGGACGCCCATATCTGATACCCCCAGGCGTGGCTGGCCGGTCGTCCAGTCGCGTCTTCGCTTCGCCTCAGGTCCAGGACCTGACGGCGGGGCACCACGCACGACCCGATAGTGCTTTGCGGCCCACGTCTCCCGGCGTTGGGCCGTTTTTTTGCCTGCGATAAATGCACGCCACTTCCCTTGGGCACGGCTGCTGCCGCGATGCCGTGCCGCACGCCGGGTCGCCCATCCTAGCCAAAGTCGCTTTCGCTAAAGGGAGCAAAGCCTCGGCAATCTGCCTTGCCATGCCTGCCTCTGATTGGGGCGTGACCTGTTTTGGGGCTTGGATTAACGCGCCGACATGGTGCGTGACCCTTCGGTCTGATATTCAAGTTGTTGAATTTAATCAATAAAATCCTATGGCACGGCCCTTGCGATGGTTCTCACGACCAGGTGGCAAGGAGTACGGCATGGTCCGCACCTTTTTTGATGAAATGTATGAAGCGAGCAGCATCGTTCGCCCGCACTACCGGGAGTTCGCTCGCTGGTTGGCTGCTACGCCGGAAGAGCTGCTGGCCCAGCGCCGCCGCGAAGCCGACCTGTTGTTCCACCGCGCCGGTATCACGTTCACTCTCTACGGGGACGAGCAGGGCACTGAGCGCCTGATCCCCTTCGACATCATCCCGCGCAGCATCCCCGCCAGCGAATGGCGCATCGTCGAGGCCGGCTGCATCCAGCGCGTGCAGGCGCTGAACATGTTCCTCGCCGACCTCTACCACGACCAGCGCATCATCAAGGCCGGCATCATCCCCGCCGAGCAGGTGCTGGCCAACGAGGGCTACCAACTGGCGATGCAGGGCCTCGACCTGCACCGCGATATCTACGCGCACATCGCCGGGGTCGACCTGGTACGCGATGGCGACGGCACCTACTACGTGCTGGAAGACAACCTGCGCACCCCCAGCGGCGTCAGCTACATGCTCGAAGACCGCAAGATGATGATGCGCCTGTTCCCCGAGCTATTCGCCATGCAGCGCGTGGCACCCATCGACCACTACCCGAGCCTGCTGCTGGAAACCCTGAAAAGCTCCAGTCCGCTGGACAACCCCAATGTGGTGGTGCTGACCCCTGGGCGCTTCAACAGTGCCTATTTCGAGCACGCCTTCCTCGCCCGCGAGATGGGTGTGGAGCTGGTGGAAGGTGCCGACCTGTTCGTCCGTGACGACAAGGTGTTCATGCGCACTACCTCCGGCCCGCAGGCGGTGGATGTGATCTACCGCCGCCTGGACGACGCCTTCCTCGACCCGCTGGCCTTCAACCCGGATTCCATGCTCGGCGTGGCCGGGCTGCTCTCGTCCTATCGCAGCGGCAATGTGGTACTGGCCAACGCGGTGGGCACCGGGGTGGCGGATGACAAGTCGATCTACCCCTATGTCACCGACATGATCCGCTTCTACCTGGATGAAGAACCGATCCTGAAGAACGTGCCGACCTGGCAGTGCCGCAAGCCCGAGGATCTGTCCCACGTGCTGGCCAACCTGCCCGAACTGGTGGTCAAGGAAACCCAGGGCTCCGGCGGCTACGGCATGCTGGTTGGCCCGGCGGCGAGCAAGGCCGAGATCGAGGCCTTCCGTGCCCGTCTCAAGGCTAATCCGGCGGCCTACATCGCCCAGCCCACGCTGTGCCTGTCGACCTGCCCAACCTTCGTCGAAAGCGGCATCGCGCCGCGCCATATCGATCTGCGCCCGTTCGTCCTGTCCGGCCGCGAAACCCGCCTGGTGCCCGGCGGCCTGACCCGCGTGGCGCTGCGCGAAGGCTCGCTGGTGGTCAACTCGTCGCAAGGCGGCGGGACCAAAGACACCTGGGTGGTCGAGGACTAATCATGCTGAGTAGAACTGCCTCCGATCTGTACTGGATGTCGCGCTACCTGGAGCGCGCCGAGAACCTCGCGCGCATGCTCGACGTCAGCTATTCGCTGTCGCTGATGCCGCAGGACGGCCGTGGCGACGGCATCGACGAACTGGCCATGCCGCTGTTGATCACCGGCACCCTGGACGACTACCTGGAACGCCACGGCGAGATGCACGCCGAGCGCATGCTGCACTTCTTCGCTCTGGATGCAGACAACCCGGCGAGCATCTACTGCTGCCTGCAGGCCGCGCGTACCAACGCCCACGCCGTGCGCGGACGCATCACCGCCGACATGTGGGAGAACATCAACGCCACCTGGCTGGAGATGCGCGGCATCGCCGCCCAGGGCCTGGGGCGCTACGGCATCAGCCGTTTCTGCGAGTGGGTCAAGGAGCGCTCGCACCTGTTCCGCGGCGCCACTTTCGGCACCATCATGCGCGGCGAGGCGTATCGCTTCATCCGCCTGGGTACCTTCCTCGAGCGCGCCGACAACACCTTGCGCCTGCTCGACGCACGCTACGAGATGCTGGGCGAGGAGGCCGATGCGGTCAGCGACACCTCGGCGCGCGGCTACTACCAATGGAGCGCGCTGCTGCGTGCGCTGTCCTCCTTCGAGGCCTTCACCGAGATCTACCGCGGCTCACCGCGCACCCGCAAGATCGCCGAACTGTTGCTGCTGCGTCCGGACGTACCGCGTTCGCTGCGCTCGTGCATGGAAGAACTCAACCTGATGCTTTCCGGCCTGCCCGGCGAGAACGGCCGCCCGGCCCAGCGCATGGCCGCCGAGCTCGACGCGCGCCTGCGCTACACCAGCATTGACGAGGTCCTCGATGAGGGCCTGCATGTCTGGCTTACCGATTTCATCCTGCTCGTCCGGCAGTTGGGCAGCTCCATCCACACGTCCTATCTGGAGGTCGTATGAGACTCTCGATCCGTCACGACACCACCTACAACTACGATGACCAGGTGCGTTCCAGCATCCAGTACCTGCGCCTGACGCCGCAGGAGAGCGTGCGCCAGCACGTGCTCAGCTGGCAGCTCGACCTGCCGCGCGCAGTGCGTGCCCAGCGCGACCCGCACGGCAACATCCTGCATGTACTGACCCTCGATGAACCGCACGAAGCCCTGGTGATCGGTGCCCGCGGCCAGGTCGAGATCGACGAACACTGCGAATCCGAAGGCGACAACCACTCGGCTCTGCCATACCTGCGCTTCACCAGCCTGACCCAGCCGGACGACGCCCTGTACGACTTCGCCCAGGCCAGCAGCGCCGGTCGCCGCGATCGCGACAGCCTGATCAGCCTGATGCACGGCCTGCACGAGCAGATGCCCTATACCCCCGGCGCCACCAAGGTCGACAGCACCGCTGCCGAAGCCTTCGCCGGCCGCGCCGGGGTCTGTCAGGACCACACCCATGCCTTCCTTGCCTGCGCCCGCAGCCTGGGCGTGCCGGCGCGTTACGTGTCGGGCTACCTGTTCACCGAAGACAGCGGCCACCTGGCCAGCCACGCCTGGGCCGAAGCTTGGCTGGATGACGCCTGGTACAGCTTCGACGTGACCAACCAGCTGTCCCGGCCGGAACGTCACCTCAAACTGGCCGTCGGCCTGGACTACCTCGACGCCTGCCCGGTACGCGGCATGCGCCGTGGTGGTGGTGGCGAGCAGATGCATGCACGGGTCAAGGTTTCGCCGTTGCTGCAGGTGCAGCAGTAGTCGTCAGCGAGGCACGTTTGGCAGCAGTGCTCTGCTAGCGGGGTGCTGCAACACTGAGTGGGCGAAGGGGGCAGGGGAGTGTTGCTAATCCGCCCGTAGAGGGCGCACCGGTGCGCCATGGACAACCCCCAGGCTCTGGATGCCCGTCAGGTCCGAGAATGAGTACTGGCCGGAAAAACCGCTCGGGGTGATCCGGCCTTGAATCTCTATGTAGACGTCACAGAAATTCGCTGTGAGGTTGAGGGTCAGCACGCTGCCTTGCACGTGATAGGCCGCCTCATCCGGCGTAAATCCAGGGCTGGGTTGCGTTTGTTGGTCGAGTAGGACGACCTTCTTCCAATTACCGGGCGTGCACGTGTCAGCAGGCTCGTCTGTGAATCTGAGCGTGACCGATCTGAGCCGGTGGCCATTCAAGTCGGAAACCACGAACGCCCACGGCTTGGCAGCCCATGAGGCAAACTCCTGTTGGTTTTTCCCGGCGGGGTAATCAGCCGCGGGCCCGACTGAGCCTGGGGTGGGCGCGCAGCCTGCAAGTGTCAGCAGCACAAAAGGTGATACGAGAGCCTTCATGGATGAAGCTAGGATGTATTGGCTGCCGGCCCGTTTCTCCCTGGGTTTCATTTAGCATCCAGCCGCGAGAGGAGCGCCGTGACCAGCGCTTCTGGTGGGGCTGATACATCAAGCTCCTCTCCTAGGCCGCTATTGGCGCGGGCATACAGAGCTTCACGCTCCTCCATGACGGTGTGCCGTTCAAACGCCTGCTCATCAAGAGCGCGCGCACTCTGGCGTACTTCAATTCGCCGAAGGTTCTCTTGCAGCGGCAGTGTGAGCAGAAAGGAGCGGATATCCGCTTCTATATGGCTGAGTCTGCGACACAAATCGTCGAGATCATCCGGCGTGCGCCAGATATGGTTGATCACAAAGTTTCGATAGCCGTGACTCTTGTGATGTTCGATCAAGAAAGACAGTGCCGTATGCAGGTATTCCACTTCGTTGGGCGGCGGCGGGTTCATGGCTATTACATGATCACCATCCAGCATTACACAGTGGTCTATTTCCTCCATGAGTGCTTCGGCGAGTGTTGATTTTCCTATTCCCAGTGGGCCGTTGAGGATAATGATCATGCTGTGTCCTTAGTCCGTCTGTGCAAGTAAAGATGCCTGGACGCTAACCGCCCAGTCCAATTGCCAGTCATATCCTCAACGCTCTATCGCTAGATTTTCAGAAAGTTTGCCCGCTGTCCGGGTTGGTGCAATAGCCTGGCTCTGTAAAGCAGCGAATGACTATGTCAGATTTTCTTGCGCTCAGCCCCTCTGCGTACATTGGATAAACCGCAGCGAAGGAGGTGAGTCGTTTCGGTGTTTCGGCATCCTCCTATCTCCTGATGCGCTCAGGGCCTAGCGCACTTCGCTAGGCGTCATAGTTGGTGGTGATTTTCTTAAAGTACTTTGTGTTGTAGATGATAATTGCCAAGCCGAAAGTGAAAAATCCGGCGCCTAAAACTATTAAGAAATTACTGCTGCTGCTTTGAATTCCGAAAATTATAAAGGCAAGTCCGGTAAATATATTAAAGATAGGGCCGAACAAGGAAGCTGTAGGTGAGGATGAGTAAGCTTTCTTGGTATTTTGCAGAAGACTGTTAAGGTGAGTGACTTCTGCTTCATGCACACCCTTGCAGGCAAGTCCGTCCTTTAAGTCTGTGCAGCAATCAACGCATAGGGCGCGCTGACAGTGTTTGCAGATTCCGATTGCTTCTTTGGGGTGATTAAAGCACTGCATGGTTCTTCCTTGATGTTTGATGATTAAGTTGATGTGCCGGCTTGGCGATCCCGGCGAGTAGAGTGAGCGCTTTGAGCGCATAGTTAGGTGTGATCTGGACTAACATCCACCGCTATGAAATAGGCCGCACGCGGTGTTGATAACAACAAAGCCCCCGAGATACCAAAGCCCGATAGCGCCAATGACTCCGCATGAGGCAGCAATCGGAAGCGAGAGCCTACTGCGATGCGACAAGAAACCCAGCGAGATGAAGAAGGCTGCGAGCGGCAACCCAACTATGATGAGCCTAGAATCACCAAAACCATACAGGACATCGATGCTAAGGGTTCCAATGACGAGGAGTTGGAACGCAAGAAGCGCGACCCCCATGGCGAGCGCTGTTGCCGAGATTGCCCTGTGCATTCTCTTTCGGATAGAGGGTACGACGCCTACGGCAATAAGCAGCACAATAGGTACTGTGGCCAGCAAGAACGCCGCGAGGGGGCTTGCGAAGAGCATGAATGGACACCTAACACTTTGTTAAGGGGCCGGTTTTAGCCGGTCCCTGTGAGCGAGTGGGCGCTTTGAACGCATTGTTAGATACCGTAATCACGCTCAACTCTTGAAATTCTTACCTTGAAAGATGAATACCACTTCTCGTGGCCGGTTTTCTGGGCCTCTTGGTGCTCAATATTGAGTTTCCAATTTCTTATGGATTCTAGGTCTGACCAGTACGATACAGTTATGCCTAGATCTTCTCTTGCAGACTCTACTCCCAAGTACCCAGGCTGCTCGCTTGCTAGCATAAGCATGTTGGATGCTGTTTCAGAATAGCCATTGTCGCCCTCAGTTCGTAGCGATGTAAAAATTACAGCGTAATATGGTGGTTCTGGAGTTTTTGCTATGGTCGACACGATGCTTTCCTGAAGGTAGTTAACTAAAGTTAGGTGGCATTGCTGTCGCATAACATCCGATAGGGCGTCGGGTAATGTTCTTGTCTATTTTGTAACGCTCTGATTTTTCATTCCCAACTAGAGCAAATACGACAATGCGGCTGGTAATGAGCGACAGTGGCTTTCCGCCGTACACCGCAGGACAGGTTCAGGCCAGATATTTCAGATGGCGAAGGCGAGTTGTGGTGGGTTTGGGCATTCCTGGCCTCTGTCGATTTCCGTTGTTGCTGTTGCCACGCTAGCGTCTGTCGCTTGGCGGGTAAAGCCTGGGCAGGTGCTGGGCTGCTCTTCCTAGTGTTCGGTTTTGCGCGTGGACATGTGGCGCAGGTAACCAATCAGTTGCTCGAGCTGGCTGTCGCTGATAACGCTTTCGCTGAAAGCCGGCATTCGCCCTTGAGGCCAGCGCCGCAGGCTCTGCGGATCACGAATGTACTGCCGCAAAAAATCCCCTGCGAAATACTCCGTTGGGTTATGCGGAATATTCAGATCGGGCCCGAACTGCGAATCCCCCGCACCATTCAGGCGGTGGCAGGCCAGGCAGTTTTTCTGGAACTGGGCGAAGCCGGCCTGCACATCGCCATTGGCGTTCGCTGCGGGGAGCAGGGCAGGGAAGCGTTTGGCGACTGCTTCCAGCAGGCGGATGCGGGAAACCTGGAACGGCCACTGTTCCGGCCCGATCTGCGCCGCTTCAGGGTTTTGCCAGACCAGGTAGAACGGCCCCGCGCTGGGTTTGCCTTCGGCCAGTGCAGGCCAGGGTTGTTGTGGGTCTTCGATGGCCAGCCAGGCGCGCGCGCCTTTGGTCGCCAGCAATGGCGCGGCTGGCAGTTCGGCAGCAAAACCGTCGAGGGCCACTGCCTGCAAGTGGTCGCCTGGGGCTACGCCCTCCAGCAGTACCACCAGGGGAATGGCGCGGTACTGCATGTCGCGCTTGTAGGCCACGTCGGCGCTGATGCTGATGGTTTCGGTCTGGGGGTGGCTGAGCAGGCTGCTGCTGTTCCAGGTGCGCGTTCCGCTAGGCAGTTCTATGTGCAGTTCGGCGGCATGCGTGGTTGCAGCGTGCAGGCTGGCCAGTAATGCCAGGCTGGAAAGTGCATTCAGCAGTCGACGCATGCCGCTTCCTTATCCCGAGGCGTGGTGGCCAGTTTGAGTTGTTCATAGGCGCCGGCATTCATCACTTGCGTGTAACCCAGTGCACGCAGTTCGTCCTGGGCCTGCGATGAGCGTCGGCCGCTTCGGCAATACAGCACGACGGGGGTGTTCTTGTCTGGCACCACCGCCGCGATGCGTGCGCCAATCTGGTCGTGGGGGATCAACTGAGCACCGGGCAGGGCGCCGCTGGCGAACTCATCGGCACTGCGCACGTCGATCAGTACGGTGTCCGGCAGGACAAGCGTGCGCAAGGCGGCGCTCTGGTCGATTTCTCCGGCCTGAGCAAACGGCAGGATCAGGGCAAGGCTGAGCAGTAGGTGGCGCATAGGGTTCACCTCACAGAAGCAATGAAGTGCCACGCTAGCACACCTGCTGGCACGGGTTGAGGGGGATAAGTTGTTCCGTGGCCTGAGCAGCTACGGCGTCAGGCCACGGCAGGGAAGAATGATCAACTGACCAGACGAGTCACGTTGGGCAGGATCAGGATAACGGCGGTGGCCAGGACGATCAGGGTCGCCTGCCGGTACTTGGCTTGTTTGAACATGCTGCTACTGCCTTTCTTCTTGTTGGTGTATTGGCTTTTGTCAGCAACCAGTGGCTGGTAGACACGGGCACAACACCTTGGCTCAGACCATAAACCACCCCGGCAAAACCCGGCGGCGGCACTTTGCCTTGATAACTCTAGGGCCCGCGTCACGTGGAGCTTAGACGACTTGGCTCCTAGCACGGCATAGGCAAAAGCCTGTAGTTATTGCATCGGCTAAACAATCGATGCGCAGGCCTGGCGCCAGAGCGCTTGCTTCAGCGCGGGTGGAATGCCTGACAATCTTTACCGCCTGTCTGAGCCGAACGGTCAATGGCCCTGAGCGTATCGGTCATTGAGTCCGGCCCGCGTGGGGCTAAGGTTAGGCAACCCGGCTTTTGCCGCTGCCAGCTACCGAGGACGTCATGACTGAAGCACTGATTTTCGACGCCGTGCGCACCCCGCGCGGCAAGGGCAAGAAGGACGGCGCGCTTTACAGCGTCAAGCCGGTCAGCCTGGTGGCGGGCCTGCTGCGCGCGCTGCAGGAGCGCAACGGTCTGGACACCCGCCAGGTCGATGATGTGGTGCTTGGCTGCGTGACCCCGGTGGGCGACCAAGGCGCCGACATCGCCAAAACCGCCGCGATGGTCGCCGACTGGGATGTCAGCGTCTCTGGCGTGCAGCTCAATCGCTTCTGCGCCTCGGGCCTGGAAGCGGTAAACATCGGCGCGATGAAGGTGCGCTCCGGCTTCGAGGACCTGGTGGTGGTCGGCGGCGTGGAGTCCATGTCGCGCGTGCCGATGGGTTCGGACGGCGGCGCCTGGGTGATGGACCCGGAAACCAACATGCAGACTCACTTCACTCCGCAGGGCATCGGCGCCGACCTGATCGCCACCCTTGAAGGCTTCAGCCGCACTGACGTCGACAGCTTCGCCCTGCGCTCGCAGCAGAAGGCCGCGCGGGCCAGTGCTAATGGCTCGTTCGCCAAGTCGCTGATTCCGGTGACCGACCAGAACGGTATCGTCATCCTCGATCACGACGAATTCATTCGCGGCGACAGCACGCTGGAAGGCCTGGGCAAGCTCAAGCCGAGCTTCGAGATGATGGGCCAGATGGGCTTCGACGCCACCGCGCTGCGCGTCTACAGCCATGTCGAGCAGATCACCCACGTACACACGCCTGGCAACAGCTCGGGCATCGTCGATGGCGCCGCGCTGATGCTGATCGGCTCCGAAGCCAAGGGCCGCGAGTTGGGCCTCAAGCCGCGAGCGCGTATCGTCGCCACCGCGGTGACCAGCACCGACCCGACCATCATGCTCACCGGCCCGGCACCGGCCACGCGCAAGGCGCTGGCCAAGGCCGGTCTGTCGGTCGAGGACATCGACCTGTTCGAGGTCAACGAGGCTTTTGCATCCGTCGTCATGAAGTTCATGAAGGACATGGGCGTGTCCGAGGACAAGGTCAACGTCAACGGCGGTTCCATCGCCATGGGCCACCCGCTGGGCGCCACCGGCTGCGCCATCCTCGGCACCCTGCTCGACGAGCTGGAGAAGCGCGAGCTGCGCTACGGCCTGGCCACGCTGTGCGTCGGCGGCGGCATGGGCATCGCGACGATTATCGAAAGAGTTTGAGGCGGAGATAAGAAAAATGACTGACGCCATCCGTTACGAAAAGGGCCAGGACAATATCGTCGTCCTGACCATCGACATGCCTGGCCAGAGCGCCAACACCATGAACGCCCAGTACCGCGAGGCCATGGGTGCCACCGTGGCGCGCCTGGAGGCCGAGAAGGACTCCATCGCCGGGATCATCATCACTTCCGCGAAGAAGACATTCTTCGCTGGCGGCGACCTGGGCGAGCTGATCAAGGTCACCAAGGCCGACGCCAAGCCGTTCTACGACATGGTCCTAGGCATCAAGGGCCAGCTGCGCCGCCTGGAGACCCTGGGCAAGCCGGTGGTCGCTGCCATCAATGGCGCCGCGCTGGGCGGCGGCTGGGAAATCTGCCTTGCTTGCCACCACCGCATCGCCCTGGACAACTCCAGTGTTCAGCTTGGCCTGCCGGAAGTGACCCTCGGCCTGCTGCCCGGTGGCGGCGGCGTGGTACGCATGGTGCGCCTGCTAGGCCTGGAGAAGGCGCTGCCGTACCTGGCCGAAGGCAAGAAGGTGCGCCCGGATGCGGCGCTCAAAGCCGGCCTGATCCACGATACAGCCGCGACTGCCGAAGAGATGCTGAGCAAGGCGCGCGCCTGGATTGCCGCCAACCCGACCGCCGTGCAGCCGTGGGACACCAAGGGCTACAAGATCCCCGGCGGCACCCCGAGCACCCCGGCTGTGGCGCAGATGCTGGCCATCGCGCCGAGCGTGCTGCGTGACAAGACCAAAGGCTGCTTCCCGGCGCCGGAGAAGATCATGTGCGCCGCCGTCGAGGGCGCGCAGGTCGACTTCGACACCGCGCAGATCATCGAGGCGCGCTACTTCACCGAGCTGACCACCGGCCAGGTGGCGAAGAACATGATCGGCACCTTCTGGTTCCAGCTCAACGAGATCAACGCCGGCAGCTCACGCCCGCAGGGTATCCCGCAGTACGTTACCAAGAAGGTCGGCGTGCTCGGCGCCGGCATGATGGGCGCCGGCATCGCCTATGTGTCGGCGGCCGCCGGCATCGAGGTGGTGCTGAAAGACGTGTCCATCGAGGCGGCGGAGAAGGGCAAGGCCTACTCGGCCAAGCTGCTCGACAAAAAGGTCAGCCGTGGGCAGATGACGGCCGAGAAGCGCGAGGCCTTCCTCGCGCGGATCAAGCCGACCGTCAGCGACGCCGACTTCGACGGCTGCGACCTGATCATCGAGGCGGTGTTCGAGGATCGCGGTCTCAAAGCCAAGGTCACCGCCGCCGCCGAAAGCGCTGCGCTGAGCGACGCGGTGATCGCTTCAAACACCTCGACCCTGCCGATCACCGGCCTGGCCACGGCGGTGCAGAAGCAGGACAAGTTCATCGGCCTGCACTTCTTCAGCCCGGTCGACAAGATGCCACTGGTGGAGATCATCCGCGGCGCCAAGACCAGCGACGAGACCCTGGCCCGTGGCTTCGACTACGTGCTGCAGATCAAGAAGACCCCGATCGTGGTCGAGGACAGCCGCGGCTTCTTCACCTCGCGGGTGTTCGGCACCTTCACCAACGAAGGCATCGCCATGCTCGGCGAGGGCGTCAGCGCGGCGATGATCGAGAACGAGGCGCGCAAGGCCGGCATGCCGGTGGGCCCGCTGGCGATCAGCGACGAAGTGTCGATGAGCCTGATGGAACATATCCGCCAGCAGACCGTCGCCGACCTGGCAGCCGAGGGCAAGAGCATCCCGCAGCACCCGGCGTTCAACGTCATCGAGCTGATGCTCAAGGAGTACAAACGTCCGGGCAAGGCCGCCGGCGGTGGTTTCTACGAGTACCCGGAGGGTGGCAAGAAGCACCTGTGGCCGCAGCTCAAGGCGCGCTTCGAGAAGGCCGATGCGCAGATATCTCAGGAAGACGTGCGTGATCGCATCCTGTTTATCCAGGCGATCGAGACCGTGCGCTGCGTGGAGGAGGGTGTATTGAAGTCCGTCGCGGACGCCAATATCGGCTCGATCTTCGGCATCGGCTTCGCCGCCTGGACCGGCGGGGCGCTGCAGTTCATCAACCAGTACGGCATCCAGGACTTCGTTGCCCGCGCCCAGTACCTGGCCGAGCAGTACGGCGAGCGCTTCCTGCCGCCGGCGCTGCTGCTGGAAAAGGCAGCCAAGGGCGAACAGTTCTGAGTTTGCCCGGCGAGTTGGCAATGCCCTGACAAACCGGCCCCTGTGGGCCGGTTTTTTATTGGTCTGACTGACTGTCGATGCAGGACTGCACTCAAGCATGCAGGGTAGAGATGCTTTGCAGGGCCGGCTGCAGTTCCGCTGTTCT
Source organism: Aquipseudomonas guryensis (assembly GCF_014164785.1). Classification (GTDB taxonomy): domain Bacteria; phylum Pseudomonadota; class Gammaproteobacteria; order Pseudomonadales; family Pseudomonadaceae; genus Aquipseudomonas; species Aquipseudomonas guryensis. The sequence continues at coordinate 480,428 of NZ_JACJFN010000002.1, forward strand.
GGAGCCTCTGCAGTGTTTGAACTGCATTGCGCGGGGCTTTCCCTGTAGGCTGGGCGACAAGTGCATTGAGCCGGCTTGCGAGCTGTGGGGGTAGATATGGAACACGCCATGAAGCGCCGATGCAGGCGAGCAGGGATGCTGGGCGTGGCCTGGCTGGTCGGTTTGGCTGTTTCGGCAGCCCATGCCGAGGGCAAGATCAACGACCAAAACGACCCGCAGAGCGGTGCCCGGGTGGTGAGCTTTGTTCAAGAGGCCGTCTCGCAGCGCATCACCCTGAATTTCTTCGGAATGAGTGATCCGCAAAGCCGCGAAGTGCAGTTGACCCTGGTGCTGATGCGTGGCGACGATAAACCGCGTTACCTAGGGTGCGATCAGATCGATGTGCGCGTCGGTGGCATGCGCATTGGTCACCAGGAGAAGATCGAGCGCAGCCCCCTCAAGGTCGGCGTCGTCGAGTACATCTACGTGCCCTTGCGCTCGCGCGATCTACAGCCTTTGGCGCTGGCCCAGCGTCTGGACTACAGCGTGTGTGGCGATAGCGGCAGTGCGACGGCGGAAGAAATAGCCGGCGTGCGTGAGGTGCTCAAGCGCCTGAAATTGCTCTGAGCCGCTAGAGCAGCGGCCAGGCTCATCAGGCAGCCTGGCACCAACCGTTCTGCATGCACACCACTTCGTGGATATCCAGCTTCTCGTCCTGGCGGGTTGGCATGCGCAGAGTCAACAGGCTGCCGTCCTCCAGGTGCACGGTGGCTTCCGACTCGAAGCGCAAGCCGGACTCGTCAAAGCTGGCATAGGTGACGCCGTAGGTACGGGTGCTGGAGAAGGCTTCGTTGATGGTCATCGTCACGTCCTCGTTAGCCGGGGCCGGGTAGCGGCCCCTCTGGCTTACTTGCGGTGGGTGGCCTGTTGGGCCTGGTGGTTGTGCGCGGCGGCGGGGCTGTGGAAGGCGGAAGCCGCGATCAGGCTGGCGATGGCTGCGAAACTGCTCATGGGGTATCTCCTGTACGGGTGATGGGTTGAATCCGACGCCTGCATCATTGACGAGACGCCCCATCGACAGAAGTGAATGGCGAGCATGGTAACTATCAAGGCCGATGATGGTTGCCGGATGTCGGCTGATGCGCCTGACAGCCCCGTGGATATTGCGTTGCAGAGCACTTCGATGCAGGCTTAGCGCCTTCTTCCAACCCTCCGTCGAGTCAGGTAATCCGCTTAATGTCACTGCGCATCTGCATTCTGGAAACCGATGTCCTTCGCCCTGAACTGATCGAGCAATACCAGGGCTACGGCCGCATGTTCGAGCGCCTGTTCGAGCGTCAGCCGATACCTGCGCAGTTCAGCGTGTACAACGTCATGCAGGGCGACTACCCGAGCGATGACGAGCAATACGATGCGTACCTGATTACCGGCAGCAAGGCCGATTCCTTCGGCAGCGACCCCTGGATCCAGACGCTCAAGGTTTACCTGCAGCAGCGCTACCAGCGTGGCGACAAGCTGCTCGGCGTGTGTTTCGGCCACCAGCTGCTGGCCCTGATGTTTGGCGGCCATACCGAGCGTGCGCAGCAGGGCTGGGGCGTGGGTATCCATCGTTACGAGGTCAAGCAACAACCGGCCTGGATGAGCCCGGCGCTGCAGCAGCTGACCTTGCTGATCAGCCACCAGGACCAGGTCACTGCGCTGCCGGAAAAGGCCACGCTGCTGGCGTCCAGTCCGTTCTGCCCGATTGCCGCCTACTGCATCGACGACCAGGTGCTGTGCTTCCAGGGCCATCCGGAGTTCATCCACGACTACTCGCGGGCGCTGCTGGATATCCGTCAGAAGTGCATTGGCGAGCCGACCTACCAGCAGGCCGTGGCCAGCCTGGAGCAGGATCATCAGGGGCATCTGGTTGCCGAATGGATGATGCGTTTCGTCGCCCACGGCAAGGGCACGCAGACCGCCTGAGATAGCAAGTCGCCAGCGCCCGTAGCCCGGATGCAATCCGGGGCGGCCGCTGGTGATCGCTTGGGTGCCTGTAATTCCCGGATTGCATCCGGGCTAGGTTTTACAGCCAGTTCATCCGCTTGAAGTTGGCAAACAGGCCGACGCAGCCCACGCCGATGATGCCGAGCACGCCGAAGTAGCCGTAGTGCCAGGTCAGCTCCGGCATGTGCTGGAAGTTCATGCCGTAAATCCCCGCCACCGCCGTAGGGAACGCCAGGATCGCCGCCCAGGCGGCGAACTTGCGCTGGGTCAGGCTTTGCCGCGATGACTCCAGCAGCAGACCTATCTCGATGGCGTGGTCGGCCATCTCGCGCAGCCCGGTCAGGTCTTCCAACAGGCGCGTGACGTGGATCGCGATGTCGCGAAAGTACGGGCGCATGTGCTTGTCGATGAAGGGAAAGTCGAGCTGTTGCAGCTCCTGGCAGATCTCCACCATCGGTGCAATCTGCCGGCGCAGACGCAGCAGGTCACGCCGCAGGCCGTGGATGCGCTCCACGTCGGCCTGGGTCAGTGGGCGACCGAGCACGGTTTGTTCGATGTCTTCCAGTTCGCCGTGAATGCAGTCCATCAGCGGCCGGTAGTTTTCCATGACGAAGCTGAGCAGGGCGTAGAGCACGAAGTCCTCGCCGTGTTCTAGCAGCAGTGGCTTGGCTTCGCAGCGCTGGCGCACCGTGGAGTAGGGCGCCGAGTTGCCGTAGCGGGCGCTGATTACATAGCCTTTGCCGGCGAACAACTGGGTTTCGATGAATTGCAGGCGCCCTTCATCGCGGATCGGCGAATAGAGCACCATAAACAGCGCATCGCCGAAGGTTTCCAGCTTGGGGCGGGTGTGCTGGGCGATGGCGTCTTCCATGGCCAGCTCGTGCAGGTTGAACTGCTGCTGCAGGCACTGCAGTTCCTCGCTGCTGGGGTCGCGCAGACCGATCCAGACGAAATGCTCGGGGCGGGTGGCCCACTGCTTGCCTTCATCGAGAGTGAAGTCGGCGACTTTCCGACCTTTGCTGTAGGCAGCGGCGGCAACGATCTGGCCCATGGGTATTCCTCTGCGGTGCGATGACGCAGCTTAACCCGCCGCGCATGCAGATGGAAAAAGGCCCGGACTGTGCCGGGCCTGTGGGCTCACTGCTTTGCCAGGACTGCGCGGACCTGCGGGTCATCGATGATCTGCCGCAGCTGTTCGCGGTAGGCGATCAGGATGTTGTTCTGTGGCGAGTCACTGGCCTTCTGCACGATCACATCACGCTCGGTAATGTTCTTGCTGAGCACTTCGCCGCTATCTATCTGGTAAACCCGGATGTTGGTGTCGGTGTCGAAGTTGAAGTCCGATACCCAGTTGAGGTTGATGCTGAAGTACCACTCCTTCAACTCCAGCGCCAGCAGGGTCTTGGCATTGGCTTGCTTAAGGGCCGCCTCGGCTTCGGCGGCGCTGGGCAGGTGATCCATCTTCACGGCCTGTGCTTGCCAGCCTTTCTGCTGCAGGCCATTGCTCAGGCGATGCTCAAGGAATTCAGCCAGGTCGCGCTCCTTATCGCCTTCGGCGACTGCGAGTACCTGTGGCACGCTCCAGTCGAAGGGAATACCGAAGGAGCCGTGGGCCACGCCGACGAACTCGCGCGGTTTACCCTTCTGGACGCGTGTGCGGTTGTCGATCACGGTGATCAACACGCTGTCGTCATTCTGGTAGGCCGGTTGTGGCAGTTGCTGCTCGAACGGGATGGACGTCACGCAGCCGGTGGTCAGCGCTGCAGCAAGCAGGGCACCACACAGTTTGAGAACGGAGGAAATTCGCATAGGGAGTAGTTCTTTCTGACGGATTTATGGAAAGACGCGGAGCAAATGAGTGCTCGCATCCAGTAAACGTCAGAGGCCCGTTTCATGACCGAAACGATGATGTATCAGGCCTCCATGCCTGCAGTGTCTATCCAGTGCAGAACGCTACGATAACCAAGTGATGGCCATGTGCCAATGCATTGAGTGGAAAAGAACTTATTGCAATTACCTGGCTTCGACGAGCTGCTGGTCGAGCTGCTCGATGCACTCGCGCATCAGCGTCTGGCAGCGTTCCATCAACTGCGGCAGGTCGTCCAGGGTCAGGTCCAGGGTCGGGATGGCCGGCAGCGAGCGGATCATGATGCGGCCGCTGTCCCAGCTGTTGAGCTTGATGCGCTTGGCGTAGCTGCTGACGCACACCGGAATGATCGGTACGCCGGCGGCGATGGCCATCTGGAATGCGCCTTTCTTGAACGGCAGCAGGCCGTTGCCGAGGTTGCGGGTGCCTTCCGGGAACACCCAGATCGAGGTATCGCGATGCTGCAGGGTCTCGGTGGTGGTGAGCATGGCCTCTTTGGCCTTGCGCGCATTGCCCCGGTCGATCAGCACGTTGCCGGCCAGCCAGTAGAGTTGGCCGAAGAATGGCACCCACTTCAGACTCTTCTTGCCGATGCTCACCGTGCGCGGCGGCACCACGCGGCCGAGTACGTACAGGTCGTAGTTGGACTGGTGGTTGGCAATGATCACGCAGGACTGTTTCTGGTTGAACAGGCTCTGCACATCGGTTTTAACCCGCAGACGCAGCATGCACAGGGCCGGCAGCGAATACAGGCGCGCGCACAGGCGGCTGTTGTCCGGGTTGAACGGGCGGCACAGGCCGAGCAGCAAGCCAAGAATTCCGGCAATGATGAAGTGCAGACCCATCAGCAGCATGCGGGGGAGGAAAAGCATCGAGTAGGCCTGTAGGCAGACAAAAAGGCGCGCAGTGTACGGGCGTGCACTGCTTTCGGCAATTGACCCCGATCAGAGGTTATTACCGGGCATTTCCACTCCGATAGCTGCCGGTACGTGGCCTGTTCGGCCCTGAAAGCAAAAGCCCGGCACTTGGCCGGGCTTTGCAGGGAACGAGGTAATCAGCCGAGGTGCTGCTGATCCAGCTCGATGGCCTTGTCCAGGGTTTCCAGGAAGGCCTTGCGCACTTTCAGCTTGGTGTTCTTGTGCGCGGTCATGTTGATTTTCTTCAACTGCTGGGCGGTAGCGACGGCGGTGGCCATCAGCTCTTCGGTTGGCACAACCTTGTCGAGGAAGCCGGCATCTACGGCGCCTTGCGGATTGAAGATCTCGCCATTGATCACCGAACGGTGGAAGGCCGACTTGCGCAGACGGTCACGGGCCAGCTCAATGCCGGCGTGGTGCATGGTCATGCCGATCTGCACTTCGTTCAGGCCGATGTTGAACGGGCCTTCCACGCCGATGCGGTAGTCGGCCGAGAGCAGGATGAAGGCGCCCTTGGCAATGGCGTGGCCCGGGCAGGCGACGATGATCGGGAAGGGGTGCGACAGCATGCGACGGGCCAGGGTGGAACCAGCGGTGACCAGGGCCACGGCGTTCTGCGGGCCGGAAGTCATCACCTTGAGGTCGTAACCGCCGGACAGGATGCCCGGCTGGCCGGTGATGATCACCACGGCGCGATCCTGCACGGCCTGATCCAGGGCGGCATTGAAGGCGGCAATCACATCCGGGGAGATGGCGTTCACCTTGCCGTTGTTCAGGGTCAGGGTGGCAATGCCGTCTTCGAGTTGGTAGCTGATCAGGTCGCTCATGGCGGGGTTCCTAGTCCTGGAGTGGGCTGAAGTGGCGCTGACGTTACCCAGCGTGGCGCTGCGGGTAAAGCGCTTTGGCTGACCGCCTGGTCATTGCCATTGGTCTGCTGTCATCTATCGAGGTCATCGGCTCAGCCAATTGGCTGCTATACCCATGACTGTCTTAGGTTAGCCAGCAACCTGAGGAGTGCCGAACATGTATCGAATGATCCCCCTGATTTTGCGGGTCAGCGCAGTGCTTCTGCTGTTGGGTCTGATCCTGTGGGCCGGCAGCAGCCACAGTCACACACCTTATGGCGTGTTGCAGGTGTTTGCCCTGAGCCTGTTCTTTTCCCTGGGTTTCCTTCTGTTTGGTGGCCAGCGCTTCACTGAGGTCAGGCAGGAACGCCGCCAGCGCGCTCGGCATTCTGCATAAGCGCATGAATCGACTGAAAAAAACTTTTGCCTTAAGCCGGCCGTTCGGCTACATTAGCGCGCCTCGACGGACTGACCAGTTCGACGAGACCCGGTGAAGTGTCCGAGCGGTTGAAGGAGCACGCCTGGAAAGTGTGTATACGGGAAACCGTATCGTGGGTTCGAATCCCACCTTCACCGCCAGACAAATCAAACCCCTGAAAGAGCAATCTTTCAGGGGTTTTTTGTTTCTGGTGTCCGCCAGTGTCGATGAAGTGTCGAAAACCGGACCCTGTCTCCTTTCCCAAGAAGCTCATTATTTCAATAGGTTAAGGTTAGCTTTGACATGCTGAGGTCGCTTTCGGGCAAGGCCGCTACTGGCAGGCAGATAGCTGCGCGTTATATCAGGATCAGGGTTTACCCAACTCGGTGGGGATCGCAAAAAAAAGCGCCCAGGGGAGGGCGCATAGGGTAAATCTCTTTGCAAAGGAGCTCATGGGGCCTTAGAGGTGGACTCGGAAGGGGGAAGAAGTCAGCACTCTTTGGTTGCGTGGTTGCCTTCTGCAATACCTTTTTCAGTGGTCGCGCCTTTCTGGCTAACAACTTGAGTAGCCTTGTTATCTTTCCCGTGAATACTTTCTTGAGTTTGCTTGAAATCACTTGCTGCTTTCAAAGTGCGGTCGAAACCATCCTCCGCAAGTACGGAGGTAGTAGCGCCAAGGACAAGCATTCCAGCGAGTGCAATATTTGCAATTTTCATAAGTTAGGCCTCTATCAGTTCGTGTGATCTATTTCGTGAGCATCTGTGAAGATGCGTAGATCTTACGAAGATGAAGCTAACGCGAGGATGACCTCAGAATTACAAAATTGAAATCTAGCACTGTAGAGGGGGAAGGTAGGAATCGCTGCAAAACATCCCTGAAATACTTAGGATTGGCAAGACCCCTTGCGCATTAAGTGCCCAGCTACGCTCCACCTAGTCAGTGTCGAGCAATTGTCGAAATCACTGTGCCGGATAGGTACGTAGTGAAACGGACGAGAGTGCTGAGACCTCAGATTGAGCGGGTTTGCGACGCAACGGGACGCTTAAGATAGGGTTCAAATCCCACCTTAACCGCCAGACAACTAAAACCCCTGAAAGAGCAGTCTTTCAGGGTTTTTTGTTCCTCTCGCCCGAAAATCCCCGGCAAGTGCTGCGCGAGCAGGTTTGCGGCTGCTCCTGATGGCTCGGATGCGCAGTCCCACTGTCGCGGATCAGGATTACTGCCAAGCCCAAGGTGCTGGACTACTGTTATAGGGAATCGATACCCCCTCCAGCCTAGATCCAGCCCCGAGCTGGCGCGGATGTGCGATGAGCGAAGCTGACCCTGGAAGCACCCTGGCCATCGAGCTCGCCCAGACGCTACAGGGTTTGGATGGCGAGCGCTGGTTCCGCCAGATGGCCGATGGCTTGCCGCTGATCGTCTGGACGGCCCGTGCGGATGGCGTTGTCGACTATTTCAATCGGCGCTGGTGGGACTTCATCGGAGCCAGGCCAGGCGCCCCGGACGAGAGGGGCTGGCAGAATATCCTCCATCCCGATGATCTGCCCCCTACGCTGGCCCGCTGGCAGCAGGCGCTGGTCACTGGCGAGTCCTATGAGATGGAGTATCGCTTCCTGCGGGCTGTCGACCAGACCTACCGCTGGCACCTGGGGCGTGCCGAGCCACTGCGTGAGGCTAGCGGGCAGATTCTCAAGTGGCTGGGCACCTGTACCGATATCGATGACCAGAAACGCGCCGCCGAGTCTCTGGCTGGGGTTCAGCAACGCCTGCAGGAACAGGTGCTCGAGCGCACGATGCTGATCGAGCGGGTAAATACCCACCTGCTGGCAGAAGTGCAGAAGGGCGAGTATTTGCTGCGTCAGTTGCAGTCGCACACCGATAACCTGGCGCGGATTATCGCGACCCAGACCCGTCTGGCCGAGGCCGAGCTGGATCTCGACCTATTCCTCAACCTGGTGGTGCAGCAGATGCAGGAGCTGACGCCGGCTTCAGGGGCGGCGGTCGAGTTGGTCGATGGTGAGGAAATGGTCTATCGCGCAGCATCCGGCAGCGTGGCGCCATTCGTGGGCGTGCGCCTGGGTATTGGCAGCAGCCTGTCCGGGCTCTGTGTACGTTCGGCCACGGTGCTGATGTCGGCCGATACCGAGCAGGATCCGCGGGTCGACCAGGCTGCGTGCCGCAAGATTGGCGTGGCGTCGATGGTGGTGGCGCCCCTGTTGCTGGCGGGCAGGGCTGTCGGTGTGCTGAAGATCATGGCGTCGCAAGCGAACGCTTTTAGCGCTGCAGATGTGCAGACGTTGCAGCTGATGGCTGGCCTGCTGGGCTCGGAGCTGGGGCATCAGGTCGATTTCGAGAACAACCAGCGCCTGCTCGCTGAGCGTACCGAGGAAGTGGCCAAGCGCATGGCTTCCGAGGCGGTGCTGCGGGCCAACATGGAGCGTACTCAACGCATCATCGAGAGCTCTCACGAAGCCTTCGTCTGCGTCAACGAACAGAGCGAGATTACCGACTGGAACTCCGAGGCCTGCCGGATTTTTGGCTGGGAGCGGGGCGAAGTGATAGGGCGCCCGCTGACCTCGGTGATCATCCCGGAACGCCTGCGCAGCGCGCATCATGAAGGCATGGCGCGTTTCATCAAAACCGGTCAGGGGCCGGTGATCAATCGCCGGGTCGAGTTGCCGGCCCTGCGCAAGGATGGCAGCGAGCTGATCGTGGAGATCACCATCAGCACCAGTGGCAACGGCGCGGAGCGCGAGTTCAGTGCCTTCATGCGCGATGTCACCGAGCGCAAGCGCACCGAACAGGAAGTGCTGCTCAATCAGCAGTTGCTGCGTTCGGTCACCGATGCCATTCCCGCAGTGGTGGCCTTTATCGACACGCGCGAAGTGCTGCGGTACTGCAACAAGCCGTTCCTGCAGACGTTCGGCAAGATCGAAGCGCAGTGTCTGGGGCATTCATTGCTCGAATTGCTCGGTGCCGATGAATACGCCTTCATCCAGCCCCATGTGACGCAGGCCCTGGCGGGGCAGCAGACTTCCTTCGAGCGGGCGCTCAAGGTGCAGGGCAACGAGCGCTATATGGAGGCGCGCTATGTGCCGGAGCGCGATGTTGGCGGCGAGGTGCGCGGTTTCTATTTGATTCTCTGGGACATTACCGAGCGCTGGGCGCTGGAGCAGCAGTTCCGCTTGCGGGCCCTGCGCGACAGCCTGACCGGTCTGCTCAATCGTGCCGCGATCATGGAGGCACTGGAGCGTGCGATTGCCGAGCACGGGCCTGGTAGTCGCGATCTGGCCTTGCTCTACCTGGATGTCGACCACTTCAAGGAGATCAATGACAACCTCGGGCATGCCGTGGGAGACGAGGTGTTGAAGATCTTTGCCGCACGCCTGCAGCGCAGTGTGCGCACCAGCGATGTGGTGGCGCGTCTGGGGGGCGATGAGTTCGTCATTCTGTTGCAGCACCTGTCGTCGGCCGAGCTTGCCTGTGAAGTGGCAGCCAAGGTCATCGACGCCATGGTCGAGCCGTTGCAGATTCGTCAGCACAGCCTGGCGGTCTCCACCAGCATCGGCGTGGCCATGCTCGATGCGCAGACGCCTTGCCCGGAAACCCTGCTGGAAAAAGCCGATCAGGCGCTCTACCAGGCCAAGCAGGCGGGGAGGAATCGCTTTTCCCTGTCGCCCTAGGACTTTTCCTCTTCCTGCCAAGCGCTTAAGGTGCGTCGATTCTTTGCAGGGGAGCGGCCTATGCGCGCCCGTTGGGACATTTTCTGCGCGGTGGTGGACAACTACGGCGACATCGGCGTGACCTGGCGCCTGGCTCGGCAACTGGTGGCTGAGCACGGCGTGCTCGTGCGTCTGTGGGTAGACGAGCTGGCCGCGCTGCAGCGCCTGTGCCCGCAAGCCGACATTCAGGCTGCCAGCCAATGGCTGGAAGGTGTCGAGGTCTGTCACTGGCCTGCCGACTGGCAGCCCGTGCAGCCCGGCGAGGTGGTGATCGAGGCCTTTGCCTGTCATCTGCCGGCGGCGTTCGTCAGCGCGATGGCCGCGCAGGCGCGTAAACCGCTGTGGCTGAACCTGGAATACCTGAGTGCCGAAGACTGGGTCGGCGGTTGCCATGGGCTGCCATCGCCGCAGCCGGATGGCCTGCAGAAGTTCTTCTTCTTTCCCGGTTTTACCGCGCAGACCGGCGGCCTGTTGCGCGAAGGTGATTTGCTGGCGCGGCGCCGAGCGTTCCAGGCCGATCCGGCGGCGCGCGCGACGTTTCTGGCGGGGCTGGATGTGCAGCCGCTCGATGGCGCCCGCTTGGTCTCCCTGTTCGCCTACGAAAATCCGGGCTTGGCGAGCTGGCTGGAGGCGCTAGCCGCGGATGCCCGGCCGACCCAGTTGCTGGTGCCGCAAGGGCGCATCCTCGGCGATCTGCAGGCCTGGCTGGGCGAGGCCGAGTTGCCGCCTGGCGGCAGCTGGCGGCGCGGCAATCTGCAGGTTCAGCTGCTGCCGTTCGTCCGCCAGGAAGACTACGACCTGCTGCTGTGGAGCTGCGATTTCAACGCGGTGCGCGGCGAGGACTCCTTCGTCCGCGCCCAGTGGGCCGGGCGACCGCTGCTCTGGCATATCTATGTGCAGCAGGAGCAGGCGCACCTCGACAAGCTTGAGGCGTTTCTGCAGTTGTATCTGCAAGGGCTGACGGCAGAGGCCGCCGCAGCGCTGGGTAGTTTGTGGCGGGCATGGAATAGCGGGCAGGGCATGGGCGAGAGCTGGGCGGCGTTGCAGAAAGTCGCCCCCGAGGTGAGCGCGCATGCCGAGCGCTGGTGTCTGCAACAGGCCTCTCGTCCTGATCTTGCTGCGGCGCTGGCAGAGTTTTACCAAAATTGGCTATCATGCGCGGCTTAGAAATTCGTACCTCCATCAAAATCCGGATATTCGTATGAAAACCGCACAAGAAATGAAGCCCAACAGTGTGGCCCTGATCGACGGTCAACCTTGGCTGATCCAGAAAGCCGAGTTCACCAAGTCCGGTCGTAACAGCGCCATCGTCAAAATGAAGCTGAAGAACCTGATCAACGGCTCGAAGACCGAGACCGTTTACAAGGCCGACGACAAGATGGAGCCGGTGATCCTCGAGCGTAAGGAAGTGACCCTGTCCTACATCAGCGGCACTGATTACGTGTTCATGGACCCGGAGTTCAACTCCTACGAACTGCGCGAAGAAGACCTGGAAAGCGTTCTGCCGTTCATCGAAGAAGGCATGACCGACATCTGTGAAGCCGTGTTCTTCGAAGGCAAAGTGATCTCCGTTGACCTGCCGACCACCATCGTGCGCCAGATCAGCTACACCGAAGGTTCCGCCCGTGGCGACACTTCCGGCAAGGTCATGAAGCCGGCCAAGCTGAGCAACGGTACCGAAGTCAAGGTTGCAGACTTCTGCAACATCGACGACTGGATCGAGATCGACACCCGCGACGGTTCCTACAAAGGCCGTACCCAGGCGCCGCAGGCTTAAGCCTTCCGTCTGTACCGCGTGTGACAAAGAGCCCGGCCATGTGCCGGGCTCTTTCATTTCAGCTGCCAATTGGCAGGCGGTTGTGCAGGGCCTGGTCCCAGGGCGGCGGGTGGCCGAAGCGCTCGCTGAGGAAGGCCAGCAGCAGGCGCACGCGTGGGCTGGTTTCGCGCTCCAGGCGCAGGGCGTAGATGCTGCTGGGTTCGGGGGGCGGCAAGCCGTTGTCGCAGAACAGCGGCTGCAACTCGCCGCGCAGCAGGTATTCGCTGGCCAGCCAGGTCGGCAGATGGGCGATGCCCAGGCCATTGCACACCCCGTGGATCAGGGTTTCGCAGTTGTTGCTGGTCATGCGCAGGCGACCGGGCCGACAGAGCTGCAGCTTGCCCTGGTGGGCAAAGCGCCAGGCGTAAGGCGGCGCCAGGGTGGCCCAGTCGAGGCCATCATGGCCTGCCAACTCCTGCGGGCTCAGCGGTGTGCCACGTTGGCGCAGGTAGCTCGGGCTGGCGCAGGCGATGCGCATCATCGAGGCCAGCGGTGTGGCAACCAGGCGGCTGTCACCCAATGGTCCGATGCGGATCACCAGATCGACCTCGCCCAAGTGCTCGCCGTCCAGGTCAATGAAGCTGTCGATCAGGCGCAGTTGCACATCCAGGCCGGGGTTTAGTGCGAGGAAGTCGGCAATGGCTGGGGCCAGGTGGCGGCGACCGAAAGGGCTCGGTGCGTCGATGCGGATCAGACCTTCCTGGGCGCTGCTCAGCGACACGGCCTCGGCTCTGGCCAGGCGCAGTTCGTCGAGGACGCGCCGGCTGCGTTCGGCGAAGGCGACACCCGCCGGGGTGGCTCGTACCGCGTGGGTGTTACGCAGGAACAGGCTTACCCCGAGCGCCTGTTCCAGGCTGTCCATGCGCCGTGCCACGGCCGAAGGTGTGAGCTGGTACAGGCGCGCGGCAGCGGAGAAGCTGCCGCTTTCCAGTACGGCGAGGAAAAGATCGAGTTGATCGCTGAGTTGGGGCGGATTCATGGCATGCCTGTGCGTTATGGGCACAGCCATTGTGCATCTTTGTGCGTTTCCGATCCAAGTAGCGCTGATTAGCATGGATGCCTCTGAATGCGGAGGTCGCATGCTGTTGAGTGAAGTGCTGATCAATATCGGCCTGGGTTTGTGCCTGGGGACTATCGGCGGGCTGTTCGGTATTGGTGGGGGGCTGATCGCGATTCCCATGCTCGGTCTGCTGTTCGGCCTGGATCAGCACCTGGCCCAGGGCACAGCCTTGGTCATGGTGGTGCCGAACGTGATGCTGGCGCTATGGCGTTACAACCAGCGCAATCGCCTCAATTGGCGTTGGGCCGCTGTGCTGGCGCTGGCCGGTTTCTGCTGGGCGCTGCTCGGTGCCAACCTGGCCGCCAGCCTGTCGGCAACCCTGATGCGCCAACTGTTCGTCGTCTTTCTGCTGACCCTGATGCTGTATAACGGCTGGCGTCTGTATCGGCCGGTGCCGCTGCAGAGTGCGCAAGGTGCGCCCAGTACGGGTCAGCTGGCTGTACTGGGTACTTTTGCCGGGCTGGCTGGCGGTCTGTTCGGCGTGGGCGGGGCGGTGGTAGCCACGCCGGTGCTGACCAGTGTGTTCGGCCTGAGCCAGGTGGCGGCGCAAGGCCTGGCGCTGGCAATGGCCCTGCCGAGCACCGGGGTGACCCTGGCCACGTTTGCCGCTCACGGTCAGGTTGCCTGGGGGATGGGGCTGGCGCTGTCCTGCGGCGGTCTGCTCAGCATCAGCTGGGGCGTGCGTATCGCCCACGCCCTGCCGGACAAGCTGCTGCGTCTGTTGTTCTGCGGTTTTCTGCTGGCCTGCTCGCTGGGCCTGTTGCTGCAATAGGTCGGCGTCTAGAGGCGGAAACCCTCGACGATATGCTCGGCCAGGGTTTCCGTGACCTGCGATTGGCTGTGCTGGCTGCGCAACAGCACGATACTGGTCTGCGGCAGCGTCGGCAGGCCTTCGGCCTCGCCGATGATGCGCATGTCCGGGGTGATCAGGCTCTGCAACTGGGCGGTAACCGCCAGGCCGGCGCTGACCACGGCGAAGATCGCCGATAGGCTGGGGCTGGTGTAGGCGATGCGGTACTCGCGCTCCATGGCGTCCAGGGCGTTGCAGGCCCAGGCGCGGCAGAAACAGTCGGCATTGAACATGGCCAGCGGCATGGGCGTCTGCTCGTGGGGGCTGAAGCCGATGGCCTCGGCCCAGACGAAGCGTTCCTGGCGCAGTAGCTGACCGATTTCCTTGCCCGGCTCGCGGGTGACGATGGTCAGGTCGAGATCCTGGCGCTGCAGCAGCTGGTAGGACGGCTCGCAGTGCAGCTCCACCTGCACCAGCGGGTAGGCCTGGGCAAAGCGCGCGAGGATGCCCGGCATGAAGCGCATCACGTAGTCGTCTGGTGTGCCGATGCGCACCGAGCCGACCATGTGCGGCTCGCGCAGGGTATTGAACACCTCACCATGCAACTTGAGGATGCGCCGGGCGTAACCCAGCAGCACCTGACCTTCGGCAGTGAGGCGTACCTGGCGGCCATCACGTTGGAACAGCGAGCGTTGCAGCACGTCTTCTTCCAGGCGCTTCATCTGCATGCTGATAGCCGACTGGGTGCGGTTGACCGCCTCGGCCGCACGGGTGAAACCGCCCAGGTCGGCGATGGCAACGAAGCTGCGCAACAGCTCGGTGTCGATGCTTGGGTAATTGGCCATTGATCAATCTCCAAGATGTCTCGTATAAGAAACATTCGTTGGATTGATCTTAATCCCAGCGCGAGACTGGCGCCAACCCCACAAGGAGGGCGTCGAGATGAAAGGTCAAAAAGGTTATGCCGTAGCGCAGTCGATCAGTATCGGACGGGTACGTCCCCTGTATCTACTCAAGGCCGCCTGGGGTCAAGTAGTACGCTGGTGGCAACTGGCCGAGCAGCGTCGCCGGCTGGCGATGCTGGATGGAGATGCGCTGAAGGACATGGGCCTGAGCCGCGCCGATGTCATGCAGGAAAGCGAACGGCCGTTCTGGGACGATCCGCTCAAGCGTTGAGCAGTGGTGTCGCGAGGTGTGGTAAAGGGCTGCTGGGATCACGCCGGCAAGCTGCCAGGACCGAGGCGCACGTGGCGGCTGGTAGCATGCCGGTTGGCTGAATTAGAAATAGGGTTTTAGAGCAAGGAGCCAGTATGTCCCGTTACCACCTAGCACAACTGAATATCGCCAGCATGAAAGAGCCCCTGGAGTCGCCCGGCATGGCCGACTTCGTCGCCAATCTGGAGCGCATCAATGCCCTGGCTGAGTGCTCGCCAGGCTACGTCTGGCGGCTGCAGGACGAGGCTGGCGATGCCACCGCGATTCGCCCGTTCGGCGAGGACGTGCTGGTCAATCTGTCGGTCTGGCAGGATGTCGAATCGCTCAGCGACTACGTATACAAGTCTGCCCATAGCGAGATGCTCAAACGCCGCAACGAATGGTTCAGCCGCCTGGGCGATGTACACATGGTGCTGTGGTGGGTGCCGGCTGGGCATCTGCCGGATCTTTATGAGGCCGCCGAGCGCTTGCGTCTGCTGCGTGAGCTGGGGCCGACTGCCGAGGCGTTCAGCTTTCGCGAGCGCTTTGTCGCACCGCTTGCCTCGCCCTGTGCCTGAATTGGGCTGGCGCTGCTGGGCAATGCGGCTAGCATAGGCCGGCATGAGCCTTTCCCTGTCCTTGTCGCAAGCTCGTCGCCTGGCCCTGGCTGCCCAGGGCTTTGGTCGCACGCCGCGCGGGGGCGTCGGCCAGCGTCAGTTGCTGGCGCAGATCGAGCGCCTCGGCGTGCTGCAGATCGATTCGGTCAACGCCTTGGTGCGTTCGCACTACCTGCCGGGCTTCTCGCGTCTTGGTCTCTACCCAGTAGAGTTGCTCGACGAACTGGCCTGGGGCCAGCCGCGGCGCCGCGCTCTGTTCGAGTACTGGGGGCACGAAGCCTCGCTATTGCCACTGGAGCTGTATCCGTTGCTGCGCTGGCGTATGCGCCGTGCAGCCGATGGCCAGGGCATCTACCGGCAACTGGCTGAGTTCGGCCGGCAGCAGCGCGAGGTCATTGCTCGTGTATTGCGCAGCGTGCGCGAGCAGGGAGCCCTGGGTGCCGGCAGCCTGACCACTCGTACCGAGCGGGCCGGGCCCTGGTGGGACTGGAGCGCAGAGAAGCATGCACTGGAATGGTTGTTCGCCGCCGGCCAGGTGACGGTGGCTGGGCGGCGCGGCTTCGAGCGTCTCTACGACCTGCCGGAGCGAGTGATTCCGCTGGCGCAGTTCGAGCATCCCGAACTGGATGAAGACGATGCGCAGCGCCAGTTGTTGCTGCGCTCGGCAGATGCCCTGGGGGTGGCGACGGCGAAGGATCTACGCGATTACTACCGGCTGGATGCAGCCGACAGCAAGGTGCGCATCGCCGAGCTGGTCGAGGCCGGTGAGTTGCAGCATGTTGCGGTCGAGGGTTGGTCGCAGCCGGCCTATTGCCGTGGCGAGCCAAAGCTGCCGCGGCGGATCAAGGCCAGCGCGCTGCTGTCGCCTTTTGACTCACTGATCTGGGCGCGCGAACGCACCGAGCGACTGTTCGACTTCCACTACCGTCTGGAAATCTATACGCCACAACACAAGCGCGTGCATGGCTACTACGTGCTGCCGTTTCTGCATGACGAGCGCTTGCAGGCGCGCCTCGACCTGCGCAGCGAGCGGGCGCAAGGGCGCCTGGCGGTGCATGCCGTACATGTGGAGGAAAGTGGCTTGGACGAAGACGCACTGCTGGCGCTGGCGAGGCAGCTGAACGCGCTGGCTAGCTGGTTGGGGCTGCAGCGGGTAGTGCTCAACTGCCGGTCGGCAGAGGCCACACGCTTGCGGCCTCTGTTGGCGAGTGACCTGTAGCAGCCAGCTTGCTGGCGATCCGCGTCGCCACTGATCGCCAGCAAGCTGGCTCCTACAAAAACGGGGTCGCAGCCCCGTGATTGCAACTTACTTGTTAGCGGCGATGCGTGCGCGGATATGTGCGGCGCGTTCGGCGGAAGCCGGGTGGGAGTCGAACATGCTGCTCTCGCCACTGCCCAGCTTGGCCAGTTTCTCGAAGGCGGTGACCAGGCCTTCGCGGTTGACGCCGCGCTGGGTCAGCAGGTCGAAGGAGAAGTCATCCGCATCGGACTCCTGCGATTGGGAGAACTGCGCGTTGACCAGTGCCTCGCCCAGTTCGCCGATCTGCGAGCTGGACAGCGCCGCCGCAGCGCCATTGCCCGAAGAGGCGGCGGCATTGCGTGCGGCCGAGGTGGCGTAGGCTGCCTGCATGGCCTTCTTGGTATGACCCAGAGCCACGTGGCCCATCTCGTGGCCGAGTACGCCTTCCACTTCGTTGTCGGTCATCAGATCCATCAGGCCGCTGTACACGCGTACGCAACCGTTGGCCATGGCCCAGGCGTTGACCTCGTCGGTCAGGTAGACCTTGTAGTTCACCGGCGTGCCGTTGACCTGGCTACCGAGGTTGGCGGCGATCTTGTCCAGGCGCTGGCTGTATTCGCTGTCTGCCGGTGCGATGGGCGCTTCGGCGTCCATCTGCACGCAGGCCTGGTCGGCCTGGCTCTTCACTTCGGCGTCGCTGAGGGTGGCGGCCTGCATGGCCATCACACCGGTCTGCAGCATGGCGTCCGGGCTCATGTTCTGGCAGCCGCTGAGCAGGGTGGCGAAGGCGAGGGCGGAAAAGGGGAATTGCAGTTTCATCGGTCATCTTCCTTGGTGGGTGTATAAGCCGCGAGTCATTCCCGGCTGGGCGGTGCTTGCAGATCGCTGCATCACGTTCCGGACTCAAGACATCAGAGCCCGCAGACTGCGCGAATTGTTGCACAGGTGCCTGGGGTTGGTGCTGAAACAGGTCTCACTTGGCGTAGCCACTATCAACGATCTGGCCTTGATGGCGTCGTGCTTTTTAGTGGGCATAAGCCCTTGGGGGGCGAATTGCTCGCTGGATTTTGGGGCGCGGTAGGTGAGGTGCAGCCGTTGTACCGCCGGTCTGTTTAGTCAGCGCCACCTGCATACGCAAGCTTTTCAGATTTTGTGGTACTGGCGCGGTGGTACGCCTTTCCAGCGTTTGAAGGCGTGGATGAAGTTGGATACTTCGCCATAACCGAGGCGCTCGGCGATTTCCTCCAGGTTCAGGCCGCCGGTGGCCAACAGTTCTTCGGCCAGGGCCTGGCGCACTTCTTCCAGCAGGCTGCGAAAGCTGCTGCCTTCCTCGTCCAGGCGCCGGCGCAGGGTGCGCGAACTCATGCACAGGCTGGCGGCGACTTCCTCCATATCCGGCAAGCGACCGGGGCGGCTGAGCAGCAAGCTGCGAATCCGTCCGGCCAGGCCGCTGCGCTGGCGGCGCTTGTCCAGCAGGAGCTGGCACTGTTGCTCGCACAACTCCAGCGTCCGTGAATTGGCCCCGGGCAGCGGGCGGTCGAGCAACTGACGATCGACCACGAAGCGGTTGCAGGGCTGGTTGAAGTTCGGCAGCACGCCGATCTCGCTGAGGTACAGGCTGGGGTCGGCGGGGGCCGGGATGCACAGATCGACACGGCGAATCGGCAGGGGGGCGTTGATCAGCTCGCGTTGGGCATTGAGCATGCCACCCAAGTCACGCTCGAGGATGAAGGTGCGCAGGTCTGGCGGCACGGCACTGTCGTCGAGCAACAGATGCGCCTCGTCGCCATACTCCTCCAGCTGCATGTTGTGAAAAGCGTAGGTCAGGTCCAGGTAGCGCAGGCCCAGCCGCGCGGCGTCGCGATAGGTTGGGCTGCTGAGCAGGGCAAAACCCCAGATGCCATAGGTATTCAGTTGATAGCGTTTGCCCGCCAGCAGGCCGATCCCCGGTTGCTCGCCGAGGGCTGTGACCAGATTACGGATCAATAGCAGCTCCTGTTCGGCGGCGATTTCACTGGCGGGGTCAGCCAGCAGATGCCAACTCAGGCCGGTGCCGGCGAGGCAGGCATCAAGCGACAGACCCTGGTCGAGGCCGAACTGGGCCAGCAGTTGCACGCTGATGGCGCTGCGCCGGGCGGGCCAGTGAGGTGTAGCGGTCATGCAAGTTTGTCCGAAAGTCACAATTTTATGGCCGACTATGCCATAACTCGGGGGCCGTGCAGTACGTAGGATCTGCTCATCGCTTAATCGCGTTTCACGGAGACAAGAATGCATAACAACACTCCTGAGCAGGCGCCCCTGGGCGTGCTGATCATCGGTTCGGGCTTTGCCGGCCTGGGCCTGGCCATGCGCCTGCGCCAGCAGGGCAGCGATGACTTCCTGATCCTGGAAAAGGCCGACCAACCCGGCGGCACCTGGCGCGACAATGACTACCCCGGCGCGGCCTGCGATGTGCCCTCGCACCTGTATTCCTTTTCCTTCGAGCCGAAGACCGACTGGAGCCGACGCTACGCCCCGCAGGCGGAGATCTTCACCTATGTGCAGCAATGCATTGCCAAGTACCAGCTGCAGCCGCGTATCCGCTGCAGCAGCGAAGTGAGCGAGGCCTGGTTCGATGAGTCGGCGGCGCTGTGGCGGGTTACGACTGTCGATGGCGCGCAGTTCAGTGCGCGGGCGCTGGTCAGTGCCTGTGGCCAGCTCAACCGCCCGCTGTACCCGCAGATTGCCGGTATCGAGCGCTTCGCTGGAGAGAGCTTCCATTCGGCGCGTTGGCGGCATGACATCGACCTCAGTGGCAAGCGCGTGGCTGTGATCGGCACCGGCGCCAGCGCCATCCAGTTCGTCCCCGAGATCGTGCCCAAGGTGCAGCAGCTGACCCTGTTTCAGCGCACGGCCGCCTATGTGCTGCCCAAGCCGGATCGCGCCTACAGCCGCTTCGAGCTGGCGCTGATGCAGCGCTTTCCCTGGACGCAGAAACTCGACCGGGCCTTGCAGTACCTCTATCACGAGGCGCGTGGTGTGGCTTTTTTCGTCCTGCCGGGGTTGATGAAGCTGTATCGCGGCAGTTTTCTCCGCCATCTGCAGCGCCAGGTTAGCGACCCCGAGTTGCGCGCCAGGCTGACCCCGGATTACCCGCTGGGTTGCAAGCGCATCCTGATCAGCAACGATTACTACCCGGCGCTGGCACAGCCGCAGGTGGAGGTGGTCAACCAGGCGATCCACGAAGTCAGCGAGCATGGGGTGATCAGCGCCGATGGCCGCGAGCATGCGGCGGACGTACTGATCTATGGCACCGGTTTTGCCGCCAGCGATTTCCTCGCACCGATGCACATCCGCGGCCTCGGCGGCCTTGAACTGAACCAGGCCTGGAAGGAGGGTGCCGAGGCTTACAAGGGCATCAGCGTCAATGGCTTCCCCAACCTGTTCATCCTCTACGGGCCGAACACCAACCTGGGCCACAACTCGATCATCTACATGCTCGAGAGCCAGTTTCCCTATGTGCTGAGCTGCCTGCAGCAACTGCAACAGGGCGTGCGTTACCTCGACGTGCGCGCGCCGGTGCAGCAGGCCTGGAACCAGCGCCTGCAACATGCCATCGAGCATTCGGTGTGGGAGCAGGGCTGCAACAGTTGGTACAAGAACGCCGCCGGCAAGCACACCAACAACTGGTCCGGCTTCACCTTCAGCTATCGCCGGCACACCCGCCAACCGGACTGGAGCGACTATGACCGGGTCCGTTGAGCTGGCCGCGCCAAGCGGGCTGCGACAGCGCTGCCTGGCGCCGCTGTTGCGCGGCATGACCTGGCTGCTGTTTCGCAGTTTTTTCCAGCCGCGGGTGAGTGCCCAGGCTCAGCGCCGCCTGCTGCGCCTGTGCACCCGCATCACGCCGGTTTCCCCTGGCGTGCATATCGAGTCGGGCGAGCTGGGTGGCGTGCCTTGCGAATGGTTGCGCCCCGTCCAGGGCAACGGCTGGGTGCTGCTCTATCTGCATGGTGGCGCCTTTATCGTCGGTGCGCCGCAGACCCATCGCAGCCTCACCAGTTACCTGGCCCGGCACGGACGCCTGGCTGTCTGTGCCCTGGACTATCGTTTGGCGCCGGAGCAGCCGTTTCCGGCGGCGCGCGACGATGCGTTGGCGGCCTATCGCGCGCTGCTCGCCAAGGGACAGCCGGCCGAGCGCATCGTGATTGCTGGCGATTCGGCTGGCGGTAACCTGACCCTGGCCACCGCGCTGCGTATGCGCGAGCTGGGCCTGCCATTGCCGGCAGCGCTGGTGTGTTTCTCCCCGGTCACCGATGTCAGTGGTGCCACCCAGCACCATCCAGCCGCCGGCGATCCGCTGCTGAATGAGGCATGGCTGGGACAGGGGATAGACGCTTACTGCCCGGCGGGCATGGATCGGCGTGATCCCGCTGTGTCGCCGCTCTATGCTGAGTTGCAGGGGCTGCCGCCGTTGCTGGTGCAGGTCGGCGAGGATGAGATTCTCCTGTGCCAGAGCCAACTGCTGGCCGAGCATGCGCAGGCGGCAGGCGTGGACTGCACGCTGGAGCTGTATCGGCGTCAGTGGCATGTGTTCCAGATCAATTGCGGGCTGCTGCCCAGCGCCGATCAGGCCCTGCAGCGGGTGCTCGGCTTTCTCCGCCAGCGAGGTTGTCCATGAACAATATCCTGATCACGGGGGCCGCTTCCGGTATAGGTGCGGCCACGGCACGGCTGTTCCATGGCCGTGGCTGGAAGGTCGGTTTGCTGGATATCAACCACAGCGCCCTGGCCGAGCTGGCGGCAGAACTGGGCGGGGTCTGGCATGCCGAACTGGATGTGGCTGACCCTGGCGCCGTGCGTGAGGCCCTGGCCGATTTTGCCGCACTGCATGGCGGCCAGCTGCGCCTGCTGTTCAACTGCGCCGGTGTGCTGCGTTTCGGCCACTTTGAGGAAATCAGCCTGGAGGAGCATGCGCGCATCCTGCAAATCAACGTGCTCGGCCTGCTGCAGATGACTCATGCGGCTTTCCCTTATCTGAAGGCAACCCGCGACGCGCAGGTGATCAACATGGGGTCGGCCTCAGGGCTGTATGGCACGCCGCATATGGTCAGCTACTCGGCCTCCAAGTTCGCCGTGCGCGGTCTGACTGAGGCCTTGGAGCTGGAGTGGCAGCGCCATGGCATCCGTGTGGGCGACCTGATGCCACCGTTCGTGCGCACGCCGATGGTCGACAGCCAGCGCTTCGAACCACCGGCGCTGCGCCGCCTGGGCGTCAAGTTACGCGCCGAGGACATTGCCGCTGCCGTCTGGCTGCAGGCCGGGCAGTCGCAGGTGCATCGACCGATCCACTGGTTGTTCAAGTTGATGTACTGGAGCGGCCAGGTTTCGCCAGCCTGGGTCAATCGCCTGATGATGCGTTGGCTCAGTCGTGCGTAAGCTCCGTTTGTCGCGACGGTAACAATTTGATCGATTCTCCAGGCGACAGCCGCTGGCGCCGAGGACTACTCTGCAGGTGAAAGGTTCCGGTTGGTGTTCTGCCAAGCCAGCCTTTTGGTGCAACACGCTTCTGTCTCTGTGTGCGTCAACGTCGGGTTGCTACCCGGCGCGGGTCTCGTGCGGCACCGTCTGGTGCTGCCAAGTCGGTCTTTAGTGCCGGCTGCGGTCTATCAATCGCCTGAGAGGAGGTCGTTAGATGAGCACAGTCATTCAGGAAGATGTCAGCAACAATGTTCTGCGCCGCATGAAGGAAGGGGGGTTCGATTTCGCTCGGGTCCATCCCATCGAGTTCTACGCCATTTTTCCCGACGAGGAGCGGGCTCGGCAGGTGGCAGGTACGTTTCGTGGTGAGTCGTTGAATGCCCAGGTCAGTGTGCGTGATGACGGGGCTTGGCACCTGCAGGTGAGCAAGGTGATGTACGCCACCCATGCAGGCATTGGTGATTTCGAGCAAGACCTGGAGTCGCTGGTCGTACCGCTTGGCGGTGTGCTGGATGGGTGGGGTGTGACGCAGGAAGTTCGCGCCAGCCCGCGTTAGATACCAGTGCCTCCACGCCGGCTGACCCACGGGTTGGCCGGTGTTCAAGTTGCTTCCCTTATTCTTATCGTGTGCTGGGCTCAGCCGGCCGTGCGCTTGTGCAGCTGCTCCAGGTGAGCAATCACGTCGGGGGCGCCGGCCAGGCGGAGGCCTTCGCCCAGGGCATTGGCTTCGGCGGAAGCCTTGGGCAGCAGGAGGAACTCCGGCGCACCAGGGTTGCGCAGCAGCGAAAGACGCGCGTAGGGCAGGTGGTTGTCCAGCAGCAGGCCCATGAACGCCGGGTCGCTCCAGGCCTGCACCGGCATGGCCAGCACGTGGTAGTGCTGTTTCAGTTCGGCCAGGCCGTACTGGCTGAGGCGATAGCGCGTCAGCTGTGCCGGCAGGTTGACTTCCAGGCCACGCAGGCGGGCATAGGCGATGGCGCAGGCGAAGGGCTCGCCGTATTGCTCTGAGGCCCAGAACAACCGCTCGCCATACCAGCTGGCCTGGCACAGTTCGATCGGCTCGCCCGCGAGAAAGCGTGGCAGTGCCGTGCTGATGGTCTTGAGGAAGTCCTTGTAGCTGATGATGCGCACGCTGCGGCAGGTCTGGGTCGCGGCAAACTCTTCGAAGGTGCTGAACATGCCGCCAGTTTCCGGTGGTGGGCTGCACAGGCCGTCGATACGGCGCAGATCGAAGTTGCTGAAGCTCAGTTGCTCCTGCTCGACCACCCGCATCAGTACGGCGCGGGCTTCGGCCTTGTCTTCCTGGACCGGGCCGGAGAGGGCGTCGCGTGGCAGGTTGACCAGGCGCTGCAAGGGCGGGCCAGCCAGCCACCAGATGCTGTCCGCCGTTGCCGGCAGGGGCTGGAAAGGCAGCTGCAGGGTGCGGGAGCGCTCGAATACCATGCGTGCTACACGCCCGCTCAAGCCCAGGCGCTGAGCCAGAGCGGTAAGCCGTGATGCCAGGTTGGTGGTGGATTCGGACAGACTCATGAGCCGCAGTGCATTCCTGGAACGTTGGTGCCAGTGTGGCAGAGCTGCTGCCGGCGCGCACTAGTCCGGCGCTCAAGGCCAGCCTGTTCGGGCTCTGCAAGCCACAGCAGCTGTGGCAGAATCGGGAAAATCACGATGAGGTAGCCTCCATGCCCAGCCTCGTGCTGGATATCGCTCTGCCGGCAGAGCGTTTTCGCGCCGTTTATCAGGGGCGCGCCAACCGGGTGTTATTGTTCAGTCGCGATGGTCGCAAGGTTAGCTTGCCGGCCCATCATTTGCGGCCTTTCCTGCGCCACGATGGTATCTATGGGGTGTTCGAGCTCGAATTCAGCGTGGCTGGCGAGCTGCTGGAACTGCGCCAACTGCAATAAGCGCCCTCATTACCTGTCTTATTACCTGCTTGCCTCGCCTGAGGCTAGTGGGCGCGGCTATAATCGCGGCCTGCTTCCCAACGCCACTCTATCCGAGCCGACTCGCCCATGTATGACCTGGCCCGCGCGCTGCTGTTCAAACTGTCCCCGGAAACTTCCCACGAACTGTCCATCGACCTGATCGGTGCAGGCGGTCGCATGGGCCTCAATGGCCTGCTGAGCAAGACGCCGGCGAGCTTGCCGGTGCGGGTCATGGGCCTCGATTTCGCCAATCCGGTCGGTCTGGCTGCCGGCCTGGACAAGAACGGCGATGCTATCGATGGCTTTGCCCAGCTCGGTTTTGGTTTCGTCGAGATCGGTACCGTAACGCCCCGCCCGCAGCCGGGCAACCCCAAGCCGCGGCTGTTCCGTCTGCCGCAGGCCACGGCGATCATCAATCGCATGGGTTTCAACAACCACGGTGTCGATCATCTGCTGGCCCGAGTGCAGGCGGCCAAGTACAAGGGCGTGCTGGGCATCAATATCGGCAAGAACTTCGACACACCGGTCGAGCGGGCGGTGGATGACTACCTGATCTGCCTGGACAAGGTCTACGCCCACGCCAGCTACGTCACGGTCAACGTCAGTTCGCCGAACACTCCTGGCCTGCGCAGTCTGCAGTTCGGCGACTCGCTCAAACAGTTGCTCGAAGCCCTGCGTCAGCGCCAGGAATACCTGGCCGCGCAGCAAGGCAAACGTGTGCCGCTGGCAATCAAGATCGCCCCGGACATGAGCGACGAGGAAACCGTGCAGGTTGCTCAGGCCCTGGTGGAAACCGGCATGGATGCGGTGATCGCCACCAACACCACGCTCGGCCGCGAAGGTGTCGAAGGCCTGCCTTACGGTGATGAAGCCGGTGGTCTGTCCGGCGCGCCAGTACGCGAGAAGAGCACGCACACGGTCAAGGTACTGGCTGGCGAGCTCAAGGGCCGCCTACCGATCATTGCCGTGGGTGGTATCACCGAAGGGGGACATGCGGCTGAGAAAATCGCCGCCGGGGCCAGCCTGGTGCAGATCTACTCGGGCTTCATCTACAAGGGCCCGGCGCTGATCCGTGAGGCGGTGGATGCCATCGCTGCGTTGCCGAAAGGCTGAAAGCAATAAAAAGGGCCCCGGAGGGGCCCCTGGGCTTGCGCCCACCGTCCGGATGGGACGGCCTGGTGAAGTCGGGTGGTGATCCTAGTTCAGCCGACGGCGTGCAGTTCGTTGAGTCGGTGGATGCCAGCGGTGCCGGTCAATCCGTCCCAGTTGTCGCCGCGACCTTCGCGCCAGCCGTTGATCCAGGCTTGGCGTGTGGTGGGATGGGTGAAAGGACACATGTCGCGGGATTTACCATGAATGCCGTGCTGATAGCCGCGCAGGAAAGCTCGTTCCATCGGATCACGCTTAAGTCTTCTCATAGGGTGTTGCCCTCACTTGTTGACTGTTATGTCCTTGAGCTCCAGGTTGGAGCCAGGCAGAAATGCTCTGCCGTTGGAGTCCGCTGCCGGCGTGGCGGACTGCCTGTCGATGCCGTTGCGGCATCAACCTGAGTTGATTTCTAACGAATGCGTCGTGGCCTGTGAATGATCGTTTTGTCATAAGGACGTAACGCATTTGGGTATGGGGCCATAAGGTCCCAGCAGTTTTCTTCGCGTTTTCTGCCCCAGCCCCCGTGCTGCGGGAGTCGCGCCAGGGGACTGCGGCGTTTTGCCATTGCGAACTCGTCGCGTCTGCGAGCAGTGCTTATTCCGACGAAGGGTCGCGCAGCGACGTTCTGTCACATATTTTGGCTAGCAAGCCGCCACTTTTTACTGGAAGTCACATGTCGGACCGTTACGAACTGATCCTTACCTGCCCCAAGAGCCTGGAAAGCCTGCTGGCCGAAGAGGCCGCGGGCCTGGGCCTGGAAGAGGTGCGTGAGCAGACCGCGGCGGTACGCGGTTTCGCCGGGCTGGAAACGGCTTACCGCCTGTGCCTCTGGTCGCGCCTGGCCAACCGCGTGCTGCTGGTGCTGCGGCGTTTCCCGGTGGTGGATGCCGAGTCCCTGTACCAGGACGTGCTGGCCGTGGACTGGGCCGAGCACATGGAGCCTTCCGGTACCCTGGCCGTGGAGTTCAGTGGTAATGGCTCGGGTATCGACAACACCCACTTTGGCGCGCTGAAGGTCAAGGATGCGATCGTCGACAAGCTGCGCACCGCTGATGGCACGCGACCATCGATCGACAAGATCAACCCGCACCTGCGCATTCATCTGCGCCTGGACCGTGGCGAGGCGGTGCTGTCGCTGGACCTGTCCGGGCACAGCCTGCACCAGCGCGGTTACCGCCTGCAGCAGGGCGCCGCTCCGCTCAAGGAAAACCTGGCTGCGGCGGTGCTGATCCGTTCCGGCTGGCCGCGAATTGCCGCTGCCGGCGGCGCCCTGGCCGACCCCATGTGCGGCGTCGGCACCTTCCTGGTCGAGGCGGCGATGATCGCCGCCGACCAGGCGCCCAACCTGCGCCGCGAGCAATGGGGCTTCAGCTACTGGCTGGGTCACGTGCCGGCGCTGTGGAAGAAACTGCATGCCGAGGCCGAGGAACGTGCGGCCATCGGCCTGCGCAAGCCACCACTGTGGATTCGCGGCTACGAGGCCGATCCGCGGCTGATCCAGCCGGCGCGCAACAATATCGAACGGGCCGGCCTGAGCGACTGGGTCAAGGTCTACCAGGGCGAACTGGCGACCTTCGAGCCGCGTCCGGACCAGAACCAGACCGGCCTGGTGGTCAGCAACCCGCCCTATGGTGAGCGCCTGGGTGACGAGGCGAGCCTGCTTTATCTCTACCAGCACCTCGGCGAACGCCTGCGCCAGAGCTGCCTGAATTGGGAGGCGGCAGTGTTCACTGGCGCGCCCGAGCTGGGCAAGCGCATGGGCCTGCGCAGCCACAAGCAATACGCCTTCTGGAACGGCGCGCTGCCGTGCAAGTTGCTGCTGTTCAAGATCTTGCCGGAGCAGTTCGTCACCGGCGAACGCCGCTCCAGTCGTGCCAATGACACCGGCGACAGCGACGAGCAGCAGCCGCTGGTGGCTCAGGCCAACCAGGCGGCGCGTCTGTCCGAAGGCGGGCAGATGTTCGCCAACCGCCTGCAGAAGAACCTCAAGACTCTCGGCAAGTGGGCGCGCAAGGCTGATATCCAGTGCTATCGCCTGTATGACGCCGACATGCCCGAGTACGCCCTGGCTATCGACCTGTACCAGGATTGGGTGCATGTGCAGGAATACGCGCCACCGCGTTCGATCGACCCGGAAAAGGCCCAGGCCCGCCTGCTCGATGCCCTGGCGGCGATTCCCGTGGCCCTCGGCGTGCCGCAGGACAAGGTGGTGATCAAGCGCCGCGAGCGCCAGAGCGGCACCAAGCAGTATGAGCGCCAGGCGACCCAGGGCCAGTTCCTGGAAGTGAACGAGGGCGGCATCAAGCTGCTGGTCAATCTCACCGATTACTTGGATACCGGCCTGTTCCTCGACCACCGTCCGCTGCGCCTGCGCATCCAGAAGGAAGCGGCCGGCAAGCGCTTCCTCAACCTGTTCTGCTACACCGCCACGGCCAGCGTGCACGCGGCCAAGGGTGGTGCGCGCAGCACCACCAGCGTCGACCTGTCGAAAACCTACCTCGACTGGGCTCGACGCAACCTCAGCCTGAACGGCTTCTCCGATAAGCAGAAGCTGGAGCAGGGCGATGTGATGGCCTGGCTGGCGGCCGATCGCGGCGAATACGAGCTGATCTTCATCGACCCGCCGACCTTCTCCAACTCCAAGCGCATGGAAGGGGTGTTCGACGTCCAGCGCGACCATGTGCAGCTGCTTGACCTGGCCATGAACCGCCTGGCGCCAGGCGGCGTGCTGTATTTCTCCAACAACTTTCGCAAGTTCCAACTCGATGAAGGGCTGGCAGCGCGTTATGTGGTCGAGGAGATCAGTGCCAGTACGATTGACCAGGATTTCGCGCGCAATCCGAAGATTCACCGGGCCTGGAAGCTAATGGCACGCTAACTCAGGGTTATTGGCACTTAGAGGCTGCGCGCGAGGAGTACCGTGCGCTGCTGCCGTGTCAGGGCTTGCGCTGGTTGCGTGGCGAAGCCTCGCCTGAACCGTTGGCCGGGTGCTGTGGCATGGCTACCTGACCGATGTCATCGGGCCGAAGCTGGTGTGGCAGGAGCTGTGCACCCTGTCGATTACCGACACCCTGAGCGGCGCCTATAACCGTTGCTATTTCCAGGAACGTCTGGAGCTGGAGATAGCGCGGGCCAAGCGGCATGCTGCCAAAGGTCCGGCAGTGCTGATGCTGGATATCGATCATTTCAAACTGATCAACGACCGCTTCGGCCATGACACCGATGACCAGGTATTGCAGGCGGTGTGTAATCGCATTCGCCAGCGCCTGCGCAACATCGATGTGTTCTGCCGCCTGGGCGGGGAGGAGTTCATCGTGCTGGCGCCGGGGATTAGCGTAGAGCAGGCGGCTATCCTGGCCGAGGCGCCGTGGCAGGTGTTGCGCAGTGAGCCGGTAGAAGGTGTCGGTATGGTGACGACCAGCTTCGGCATCACAGCCTGGCGCACTGGTGAAAGCAGTGCGGCCATGCTTAGTCGAGTGGGTGCAGCGGTCTACCGAACCAAGGACGCCGGGCGTGACCGTTTGCAGGCCATGCCCTAGGCGTTTACTCAGCGGCCATAGATATCCAGCAATGCCTGGTCGAGCACCGCCGAGGCGCCCCAGGGGCGAGGATCATTGAGAATTGCCACCACGGCCCAGGTGGTGCCCTTGGCGTCGCGGGTATAGCCGGCGATGGCCCTTACGTTGTTCAGGGTGCCGGTCTTGATATGCGCCAGACCTTCCATGCCGGTACGGCGCAGGCGTTTGCGCATGGTGCCATCCATGCCGACCAGGGGCATCGAGGCAATGAACTCGGCGGCATAGGGGCTCTGCCAGGCTGCTTGCAGCATGGCGGCCATCTCCCTCGCGCTGACCCGTTCGGCGCGTGACAGGCCGGAGCCGTTCTCGATCACCAGATGGGGCGCGGTAATGCCCTTGCGTGCCAGCCAGTTGCGGATCACCCGCTGGGCGGCCTTGGCATCGTCGGTGTCGACGCGATCACGAAACTTCGCGCCCAGGCTGAGGAACAGCTGCTGGGCCATGGTGTTATTACTGTACTTGTTGATGTCGCGGATGATCTCCACCAGATCCGGCGAATAGGCGCGGGCCAGCAGGCGAGCACTCTTCGGCACATTGGCGACCTGGTCCTTGCCGAGGATGCTGCCGCCCAGTTCCTGCCAGATCGCCCGCACGGCGCCGGCGGCGTAGGCAGGGTGATCGAGCAGTGCCAGGTAGCTCTGCGCGCTGCAGCCTTCGGCCAGCTTGCCACTGACGATCAGAGTGGTGCCGTCGTACTGGGTCACCGGGTTGAAGCGCACATCCGGCCAGCCCGGGCACTTGCTGGCCGGCAAGGCCTTGACCTTGTTGTCGATGCGCACGTTGGTCAGCGGCGGCTCCATCATCACGCTGACCTGGCCGCCGGAGGTGCGGGTGATCAGGCGCACGGCCTTGAGGTTGACCAACAGGGAGTCAGGGCCGACCAGGAAGGGCTTGTTCTTGTCGCCACCGTCGTCGTTGAAGCTGGGCAGTTGCGGGGGGACAAAGTGGCTGCGGTCGAGGATCAGGTCACCGGTGACCTGTTGCACGCCATTGGCGCGCAGGTCGCGCATCAGCAACCAGAGTTTTTCCATGTTCAGCTTGGGGTCACCGCCACCCTTGAGGTAGAGATTGCCGTTGAGCACACCGCCTTTCAGCGGGCCGTCGGTGTAGAACTCGGTCTGCCACTGGTGGGTGGGGCCGAGCAGTTCCAGGGCGGCGTAGGTGGTGACCAGTTTCATGGTCGAGGCCGGATTCACCGAGACATCGGCGTTGTAGACGATGCTGGTACCGGGGCCGTTGAGTGGAATGGCCACCAGCGACAGGCTGTTGCCGCCCAGCTTGTTGGCTTTCATGGCCTTTTGCACCTTGGGCGGCAGCGCCGTGCTGGTGGCGGCGAAGGTGGGCAGGGCGAGTGGCAGCAGAGCGCTGACGAGAAGCAGGGAACGCAGTGATTTGATCATTTGGCAGGCCCGGAAGACTGGGGCAGAAAATTGCGCAGGGCCTTTAGTCAGGCCGCTGCAGGTAATCTGAGAATGGCGCGCATTATGCCCCAAGGTGGCGCGCCGTGGCTTCTGCACTAAGGTGAAACTGACCGCCTGTTGTGGTTTTTTCTGGCTTTGCGTCGGTTAGGTAGGCGGTAATGGCGCCAAGCTGCTAGAGTGCCGCCGGATATTTCTATGAGTGTTGAGGAGTTTTACATGGCCACTAACCGTTCCCGTCGTCTGCGCAAGAAACTCTGCGTCGATGAATTCCAGGAGCTGGGCTGCGAGCTGACCCTGAGCTTCCGCGACGGCCTGTCCGACGCCGAGATGGACAGCTTCGTCGAAGCCTTCCTGGGTGATGCCGTCGAAAGCAACGGCCTGGGTTATGTCGGTGGCGATGACTACGGTTTCGTCTGCCTGGCCGAGCGTGGTTCGGTCAGCGCCGAGCAGCGTGACAAGCTGGAAGCGTGGCTGAAAAGCCGTAGCGAGCTGACCGGCTTCACCCTGAGCCCGCTGATGGACGTGTGGTACCCGGAAAACGCGGTCAACCCGGCCTGATTTTCCTGCTCGGCGGGGTGACCTGCCAGCCAACAAAAAGCCCGACTCAGGTCGGGCTTTTTGTTGCGCGGGATTTGCCTGGAATGCGTTACGCACTCGTAGCCCGGATGTAATTCGGGAAACAGGCAGATTCGCTCCCGGATTGCATCCGGCTACAACGCTGGAAGCCAATGCCAAGGCTTGGGGAGAGGGTGGCAGGGCCAATGCCCTCTCCCCCAGCCCCTCTCCCACAAGTGGGAGAGGGGAGTTTCCGAGGCCGAAAACAGGTTCTCATAGCCTGTTTACGATCTTTTGAGCTAGAGCCAGGCAAGGCGAAATTGGGCGAGGGCGCGGAGTTTACAAGTCGTAAATGAGCAGCCCGAGCCCAATTCCAACGCAGCATGGCCGACGATCAAGAGATCGTAGGCAGGCTCTCATGCTAGGCCCGCCTTGGCCAGGATCGCCGCGACATCCACCTGATCGATCTGCTCCGGGCGCAGGTAGCGCTCGGCGTAGCTCTGGTAGATGCCGGCGCTGACGAACAGGCCAAACAGCTCCGGGTCGACATGGGCGCCACGGCACATGCCGGCCATGATGGTGAGTGAGTCGGTCAGGGTCTTGCCCTTCTTGTAGGGGCGATCCACCGCTGTCAGTGCCTCGAAGATGTCGGCGATGGCCATCATCCGGGCTGGCAGGCTCATGTCCTCGCGCTTCAGGCGCTTCGGATAGCCGGTACCGTCCATCTTCTCGTGGTGGCCACCGGCGATCTCGGTGACGTTGGCCAGGTGCTTGGGGAAGGGCAGGTAACTGAGCATGCGGATGGTCTGCACCATGTGCCCGTTGATGATGAAACGTTCTTCGTTGGTCAGGGTGCCGCGGGCAATGCCGAGGTTGTAGAGCTCGCCGCGGTTGTGTTTGTACTGCGGTACGTCGAGCTTGAAGCCCCAGGGGTTGTCGTCGGCGATCAGCTCGCTGGCCGGGCGCTCCAGCAGGTGTTCGGCCTTGTCGCTGAGCAGCGGCTCCTGCACCGGCAGGCTCGGTGCCGGGGTGCGTGCCTGGCGCTGGTTCTCTTCCCAGGACACACCGAGGCGATCATCCAGGGTGCGGGTCCAGGTGCGTGCGCCGATGCTGCGCAGACGCTCCAGGTCGGCATCGGCCATGGCTTCGCCGCCCAGGTTGCAGCGGGCGATAAAGGCGAACTCGTCATCCAGTGCGGCGAGGGTGGCATCGCGCAAGCTGCTCAGCTGCGGCTCGTCAGCGCCCTTGGCCAGCCCCTCCCAGTAGGCAATCCAAGCATCGCGCTTGAGCACTTCGAAGCGCATGCGTACTTCGTGGATGCGGTCGTATATGGTTTCCAGCTTGGTAGCCTTGTCGACCACGTACTCGGGCACGGTGACCTTGCCGCAGTCGTGTAGCCAGGCGGCGATGTGCAGGGCCTCCCATTCCTCGTCGTCGGGTTGATAGTGGCGGAACGGCTCCGCCTCGCTCTCGGCGGCGGCGCGGGCGAGCATCAGGGTCAGCTCTGGCACGCGCTGGCAGTGGCCGCCGGTGTAGGGGCTCTTGGCGTCGATGGCGCCGGCGATCAGCTGGATAAAGGCGTCGAGCAGTTTCTTCTGCTGATCGAGCAGGCGCTGGCTCTCGATGCATAGCGCCGCCACTCCGGATACCGCCTCGACGTAGGCAATGCGTTCCGGGCGCAGCATGGCCAGCTCGGCCTCATCGCCGGTATCGCGGTGCAGCAGCATCAGCACGCCAACCGTTTCACCCTGGCGATTGTGCAGGCCGGTGCAGACCAGGTGCACGCGCGGGCTGTCGAGGCTATGCAACAGGCTCTGGAAGCCACCGGCCTGGTCGAAGCCGATTGATGCGACCCTGCTGTCGCCGCCCTGGGCCGGCTGCTCCAGCCAGTCCGGTATGGATTGATCGCCCTGATCGAAAGCGGGGATGCGATGTTCCTCGACGTTGTGCTGCTCGCCGCCGAGGAACAGGCCATGGGGCTCCAGGCGGCCGCTGTTGCTGTCGCGCAGGTAGAGCAGGCCGCCGCTGGCTTCGCTGAGGTCGACGGTTTCCCGCAGTACCCGGCGCAACAGGGCGTCGAAGCGGGTTTCTGCGGAAAGGCTGGCGGTGATGTCGAGGAAGCTGGAGATAGTGTCCTTCATCTTGGCCATGGCCACGGCCAACTGATCGACTTCCAGCACCGGCGAGCGGCCGCTGGCCGGGTAGTCGAAATTGAAGCTGCGGATCGCTTCGGCCTCCAGCACCAGGGCGCGCAGTGGGCGCACCAGAATGCGCGACATCAGCCAGCCGAGGGGAATGCACAGCAGCAGGATGGCCAGGGTGAGCATCGCGCCCTGCCAGCGGATGCGGTAGGCCTCGGCCAGCAGCTCATCTTCCGGCGCCAGCAGGGCCAGGCGCAGGCCGTTGGGGCCACCTTCGGCGAGCTGGGTGTAGGACACCTGCCAGCGCCGCTTGGCCAGTTGCATGGCGCCTTGCTTGTCCTGTTGCAGGCCACGGGCAAACAGTTCACCGAGTGCCGGGCTGAGCTGCTCCACTTGGTTCAGGTGAGTGGTGCCATTCTGAACAATCAGCCGGTTGATATCGGGATAGGCCACCGCGGCGCCATCCGGACGGTACAGCACCACCTCGGTTGAGGGCGTGACCTTGTGTTTGGCCAGGGTCTCGGAGAGGTCGGCGAGGGTCAGGTCGGCCGCCAGTACGGTCTTGTTGCGGCTCAGGCGGGCCAGGGTGGTGCCGACCACGCCGGTGGAGAAGAATAAGTAGGGCTCGGTGGTGATCTGCGCGCCATCGGCCACCGCGCTGTTGTACCAGGGGCGGGTGCGCGGGTCGAAGGTCTCCTTGAGGTTCTGCCGGCGACTGATCCATTGCAGATCCGCATCGAAATACTGCGACTCGGAAATCGGTCGGGCATCGCCGCTGCGGTCGATGGTCCAGACCTGATAGGCAGCGTTGGCTGGGGCGTCGAAGCGCTGTTTGAGCGCAGCGCTGCGCAGCGGGCGAACCATGAAGAAGTCGCCATCTTCGTAGCCGAGGTACAGCGAAGCGAGTTTCGGATTGTCGCGCAGGGCCTGGGCGAAGGCAGGCAGCAGATCCATGCGCTGGTAGGCATCGCTGGCCTGATTCTGCTCGCTGAGCACCAGCAGGCTGAGCAGGTGACGAATTGGCTGGTAGGTGTAGCGTAGGTCGGATTCGACCTCCTGGCGGATCTGCTCGAACAGCTGATTGCTACTGGAGAGGATAATCTGGCTGGTCTGGCGGTAGTTGAAAAAGCCCAGCACTACCCCCGTGCTGACCAGCAGCAGGGTGAACAGCACGCCGATATGCACGTGAAGAGGGAAACGTCGCTTTTGGCTTTGACTGGGTGCCCGCATGTTGCCTTCACTCCGTCGACTGCATGTTGATCTGGGCAAAGCATAGTGAAGCCTTGCCCTGGCTGTCGTGGGCGCGGCTCACTAGGTACAAATTTTCAGCTTGGTGCCACTACCTGGCGGCGCAGCAGGTGCTGCTCGAGTCCATAGACCAACAGGGCCACCAACAGCGCCAGGGTCACGCCGATCAGGCTGTTGAACAGGCGCATCTGCGCCAATTGCCAGTCCGTGGATAGGCTTTCGGCCAGCAGCACGAAGCTTAGCGTCACCTGCAGCACGAACAGGCTGTAGCTGTGAGCCTGCAGGGTGCGGCTGAGCACGATCAGCGGCAGCAGGGTGGCGACCATCAGTGGCGGGCTTTGCAGGCTATAGCCGAGGTAGATCAGCAGGGCAGCGGCGGCCAGGCTGGCCAGGCTGGACTGCAGGGCGCGCACCAGGCTGCCTTTGAACTCCAGTTGCAAGGTGCCGATCAGCGCCAGGGTCAGCCAGTAGCCACGGGGCAGGTCGGCCAGGTTGACGATCAGCCCGGCTGCGCCACAGGCTAGGGTGCAGCGCAGGGCGTGCAGGCGCCAGCGCTGCTCCGGCAGGCGTTTGGCATAGCGCCTGAGTACGCGGAATAGGCTGACGAAGCGCGGCATGTACGGCCACATGCGCAGGCCATGCAGGCCGCGCAGGCCGAAGGCGAGCAGGGCGACCCAGAGACCGCCGAGGATGAACAGGGCGGCGACCGCATCAGCATTCTTCAGGTTGAGGATGCCGAACTGGCCTTGGCCCAGGCACAGGCACACGGCCAGCGAGATGCCCAGCTTGCCGGCTTCGCTGCCGAAGCGTTGCAACCAGGCGAGGATGAAGCCGTAGAGGGCGAACAGGACAAAGCTTAGTACCGGCTCGGTCGCCGACCAGAAGCCCAGCCCGGCGCTGAGAGCGCCAAGCAAGGTCAGCAGCAACAGGCGAAACATGCCGAAGCGGTGCAGCGGGTTGGCTTGGGCGGCCAGGAAGGCGCCGACCGAGGCCCAGAGAAAACCCGGATGGCCGCTGAGCAGGCCAAGCAGCAGTGGCAGGGCACAGCCCAGCCCGGCAATGATGCCCGGCCCCCATTCCGGTGGCCCGGAATGCCAGGCCAGCATGCGCTGTTGCGGTTTCTTCATGGTCTCGTCATACCGGGCTGGAACGCCCGGTCATCTCCCGGGCCATTTCCGTAGCGTAGCTGTCAGTCATGCCGGCGATGAAGTCGATCATGCGCAGGAAGGCCCGATGCAGCGGCCAGCTCGGATCCGGCGCGTTATGCCCGAGCAGGTCGAGAATGCGCTGGTTCTTGAACGACAGGCTGCCGCCACCATGCTGTTCGAGGGCCGCGCCGCAGAACGCGTTGAGGAGGATTTCCAGGGTGGTGTAGGCGCCGATCTCATGCAGGGTCTTGCGCTTGTCCTGGAATATCTTCTCCCGCGCGAGGGCTTTGGCCTGTTGCACGCAGCGCTTGGCCGGGCCGTGCATGTGTTCGACCAGGTCGCCCGGCAGGTCGCCGCGCAGCAGCGCCGGTTGCTGGGCGACAAAGGCGTGGGCGGCTGCATTGGTCAGGTGTTCGATGGCCTTGCCGCGCAGGATCGCCAGCTTGCGTCGGCGCGAGTCGCGTGGGCCGAGCAGGCGGTAGGTTTCCGGCAGGTCGTCGCCGACCAGATCGAGCAGCAGGGCTTCGACTTCCGGGTAGTCGAGCAGCTCCATTTCCAGGCCGTCTTCCAGGTCGATCAGGCCGTAGCAGATGTCGTCGGCCGCCTCCATCAGGTACACCAGCGGGTGGCGCGCCCAGCGTTGATCCTCAATCTGTGGCAGGCCCAGCTTGCTGGCGATCTGTTCGAGCAGTGGCAGCTCGCTCTGGTAGCAGCCGAACTTGTGCTTCTTGTAGCCCAGGGCCTCGGCGTGGCGGGCGGTCCAGGGGTACTTCAGGTAGGTGCCGAGGGTCGCGTAGGTCAGCCGGGTACCGCCGTCGAACTGGTGGTACTCCAGCTGGGTGAGTACGCGAAAGCCCTGGGCGTTGCCCTCGAAGTTGAGGAAATCGCCGCGCTCGGCCTCGCTCATGGCATCCAGCCAGCCGCGCCCGGCGGCCTGCTGGAACCAGTGGCGGATGGCATCCTCGCCGGAGTGGCCGAACGGTGGATTGCCGATGTCGTGGGCCAGGCAGGCGGACTGCACGACCACGCCGAGATCGACCGGGTCGCACCAGTCCGGCAGTTCGTCGCGGATCATCTCGCCGACGCGCATGCCCAGCGAGCGGCCGACGCAGCTGACTTCCAGCGAGTGGGTCAGGCGGGTGTGGATATGGTCGTTGCTGGAGACCGGGTGCACCTGGGTCTTGCGCCCCAGGCGGCGGAAGGCGCCGGAGAAGATGATGCGGTCGTGGTCTTTGTGGAACGGGCTGCGGCCCAGCTCGTCCGGGCTGTGTACCGGTTTGCCGAGCCGTTCGCGGGTGAGCAGTGTTTGCCAGTCCAAGGGCTGTCCTCGCCGGTGGGGTGAGGGCTAGCTTCGTTGTTCAGGGGGACGTCTGCAAGTAGCGGGCCTGTACTAGAGGCCTTTTTCCACTACTGTCGGGCGGGCGACGGGCGGTATTGAAACGACCGTATGAAGATTGTGGGCTGAATGCTATGGTCGAAAAACTACCAATAAAACCAATAACAAGAGATATCCGTCGTGACTCCAGGCACTGCCTTGCCCGAGGATTCGCACAAGCAATTGCGCATCCGTCGCTTGCTGATGAGCGTCGCCATGTATGTCCTGAGTGCCGTGCCACAGGGCGTTTCCCTCTATAACGGCATTTCTCCGGCCTGGGTCATGTACACCTGGGCTGCTTACGCGGTGGTCTTCAACCTGGGCTTCTACCTGGCGATCCGCAGCAATTTCAGCCTGCGCTTCAGGGACCCCAGCATGACCATGGCGCAAATGGTCGCGGCGATTATCCTGGTGCTGTTCACCCAGCTGTATGCTGGCGAAGCGCGTGGTGCCTATCTGGTAGTGCTGCTGATCATCATGGTGTTTGGTTGCTTCAAGCTGCATACCCGCCAACTGCTGATTCTCAGCCTGCTGACCATCCTCGCCTATGCCCTGACGATGCCTCTGGTTCGCGAGATCGAAGGAGAACGCTTCAATCTGGCGGTGGAGGTCATCCTCTGGTGCAGCTTTTCCGCCTTCCTGCCGTTCATCTCCATTCTCGGTGGCAGTATCAGTGACCTGCGCAAGAAGTTGATGGCCAGCAATGCCCAGCTGCAGGAAGTGCTGCAGCAGGTGACCGAGCTGGCCACTCATGACGAGCTGACCGGCGTGTATAACCGCCGTTACCTGCTGGAAATGCTCGGTCACGAGAAAAACCGCACCGACCGTGGCGGCGGTGGCTTTTGCGTGTGCCTGTTCGACCTCGACCACTTCAAGCGGGTCAACGACAACTATGGCCATGCGGCTGGCGATACGGTGCTGAAGACTTTTGCCGCGACCGTCGAGCCTTTGCTGCGTAGTACCGACTTCCTGGCTCGCTATGGCGGCGAAGAGTTCCTGCTGTTCCTGCCACAGACCTCGCTGGAGATGGCCCAGCACTGCATCAAACGCATCCAGGAGGCCTTGGCCACTACCAGCTTCGAGGGGCTACCGCCAGGTTTCCGGGTTACCGCGTCGATCGGTGTGGCGCAGTACTACCTGCAGGAAGGTATTCCCAGCCTGATCGAACGATCTGACAAGGCGCTGTACCGGGCCAAGCAGAATGGCCGCAATCGTATGGAACTGGCGCCTTTCGCCCGGCCGATTCTGATCTAGCAACAACTTGTCAGGGCTGTGGCGCGGCGGGCACGACGCAGGAAGCTCACAGACCGGCCGCGTCGATATCCAGCAACAGCAATCGGCGGCCGTTGTCGATGAATTGCCCAGCCGTCAGGCAGTACTGATTGGTGCTGGCGTCGCGATAGGTGTTGGAAACGGTCATGCGTCGCTCATCCCAGCCCTCGGCCAGCAGTTGGTAGAAGTACGGTCGCCATGACCAGTTATGCCCCAGGTAGCGCGAATCCTCATGCCAGCGGCCCAGGCTCCAATGTAGGTTAGGGCTGATCTGGGTGCCGTGGCGGTCGCATTGGTAGATGCGCAATAACCAGGGGTAGTCGCTCGGGTTGAGCAGGTTGGCGAGCTCGCCACCCCGTTCTGCCCAGCCACGCAGCAGGCTCATCAGCTCTGTCAGTTGCTGGCGCAGGGTCATCAGGCGCGCCCGTTCGGCGAGCTTGTGTTGCACGTATTGGTCGCGCAGGGTGGCAAAGCGGGCGACGAAGGCGTCGGCTGCGGGGAACTGCAGTTCAGGTTTGGCGAACAGGTAACCCTGTACATAGCGTGCCCCGCACTCCAGAGCAAAATCCAGTTCGGCTTCGGTTTCCACACCCTCGGCGATGATCCAGCAGCCGGTCTTCTCTGCCATCTGCGCCAGCGCTTTGACCACTTCACCACTGGGCCCGCCGCGGGCGGCTTCCTGGAACAGGCGCATGTCCAGCTTGAGGATGTCTGGTTGCAGCGCCAATACCCGATCGAGCTGCGAATAGCCGGCGCCGAAATCGTCGATGGCTATGCGTGCGCCGGCTTCGCGGTAGCGGGCTACGACGTCTTGCAGCTTCTGGTTGCCGCCGCCCAGTTCGGTGATTTCAAAGACCACCCGCTCCGGTGCCACGCCGTACTTTTCCAGCTGTTTGAGGCTGGGTAGTGATTGGTTGGGGCGCAGCCGGCTGATCCAGCGCGGCGAGATGT
This sequence comes from Aquipseudomonas guryensis, assembly GCF_014164785.1. Taxonomy (GTDB): domain Bacteria; phylum Pseudomonadota; class Gammaproteobacteria; order Pseudomonadales; family Pseudomonadaceae; genus Aquipseudomonas; species Aquipseudomonas guryensis. The sequence goes on from NZ_JACJFN010000002.1 coordinate 519,100, forward strand.
TGATGCTGAGAAACCAGTCCTCGGGCACTTCGGGCAGGCGTGAAAGGGCGTCATCACGAATCTGTCGATCGAGGCGTCGCAGCGCACTGGGAGACATTTTCGGGTCGACGAACAAGGGACCGACCGAGAGCAGGCGCCCATCGGCCTGGCGCAGGCGGCCCAGCGCCTCGACACCGGCGATGCGGCCTGTGGCGGTATCAATGAACGGCTGGAAGGAGGCGAGCGGTTGCCCGTCGATCACGGTGTATTCCTTGGTAAGTGGTGCAGGGCGCACGTGGCGGGCGGTATGCGGACGTGCAGCTAAAGCAAGATTGTGGCCAGTTGTTCAGGTGGCCAGCTTTTCACGGATGGCAGGGAAAGATGCGCACTTGTCTTGCTAGGTGCCACAGTGTTTGCGGCTGGCTGTTGGCTCGGGATGTTATTCGCGCACTGCGCTGGTGCCAGTAACGCCGGCGGGCTGTCGTTGCAGGATGACTGGCGAGTCTTGGATAGCGCGACTGGTATAGCTATTGCATTTGCTTGGTGCGAAAAGCTGTTGCGGTGCTCTTTTAATGTGCGTTTCCGGCTAAGGATGGAGCGCGCGGAATACACCTCAACTCAATGATAACTATAGAAAAACGCTAAAAAATTGTTTGTTCTGCCAATACACGCTGCGTCATTTGAGGTCTCTTTAGGGAGCTTATCTGGTGCGGTGTGGCATCAGGATGGTGCGATTGTTGGTGGCGATGAACTGCTTTGGTGCTTTTCCAGAACGCTGGAGTTTTCGTTGCGATGGAAAACCTCAACAGTGCCGTGGAAACCCTGATCCACGGCTCCAACACCTTGTTCATCCTGCTGGGCGCGATCATGGTGCTGGCCATGCATGCGGGCTTTGCTTTCCTTGAAGTGGGCACGGTGCGCCACAAGAACCAGGTCAACGCGCTGTCGAAGATCATTTCCGACTTCGCCGTCTCGGCCCTGGCGTACTTCTTCATCGGCTACTGGGTGGCCTATGGCGTCACCTTCCTCGAACCTGCGTCGGTGCTGACCGCCGGCAGCGGCTACGGGCTGGTCAAGTTCTTCTTCCTGCTGACCTTTGCCGCAGCGATTCCGGCGATCATCTCCGGTGGTATCGCCGAGCGTGCCAAGTTCGGCCCGCAGATCTGCGCCACGGTGCTGATCGTGGCCTTTGTCTATCCCTTCTACGAGGGGCTGATCTGGAACGGCAATTTCGGTTTCCAGGCCTGGTTGACCGAGCAGTTTGGCGCCGCTTTCCATGACTTTGCCGGTTCGGTGGTGGTACATGCGGTCGGTGGCTGGCTGGCCTTCGGCGCGGTAATCCTGCTCGGGCGCCGTGATGGCCGCTATCGCGAGGGCCGCCTGGTTGCATTCGCGCCGTCGAACATCCCGTTCCTGGCCCTGGGTTCGTGGATCCTGATCATCGGCTGGTTCGGCTTCAACGTGATGAGCGCGCAGACCCTGGGCAGCATCAGTGGCCTGGTCGCAGTGAACTCGCTGATGGCGATGGTTGGCGGTACCGTGGCGGCCCTGCTGATCGGTCGCAATGACCCGGGCTTCCTGCACAACGGCCCGCTGGCTGGCCTGGTGGCGGTCTGCGCCGGCTCCGACCTGATGCATCCGGTCGGCGCATTGGCCACCGGCGCGATTGCCGGAGCCCTGTTCGTCTGGGCGTTCACCGCGACCCAGGTGAAGTGGAAAATCGACGATGTGCTCGGCGTTTGGCCGCTGCATGGCCTGTGCGGTGTATGGGGCGGGATTGCCTGCGGCATCTTCGGCCAGCAGGCGCTGGGCGGCCTGGGTGGCGTCAGCATGATCAGCCAGCTGCTGGGTACGGCTCTGGGGGTGCTGGTGGCGCTGGTAGGTGGCTTCCTGATCTACGGGGCCTTGCGCCTGGTAGTGGGCATTCGCCTGAGTCAGGAGCAGGAGTACTACGGTGCCGACCTGTCGATCCACAAGATTGGTGCCACGACCCAGGACTGAGACCGGCTCTATATAAAGAAGCCCGCCAATTGGCGGGCTTTTTCATGGGCTCCCGGGTTCTACCAGAGCGGCAGCACGTAGCTGAGGATCAGGCGATTCTCGTCGAGGTCGTTGCCGAAGTTGGAGCGGGTCGTAGCGTTGCGCCATTTAATGCCGACGTTCTTCAGCGGCCCGTCCTGGATTACGTAGGCGATGTCGGTGTTGCGCTCCCATTCCTTCCCCTCGGAGAGGCCGGCACCGCGGTCGACGTTGTCACCGTTGAGGTAGCGGGTCATGAAGGTCAGTCCGGGGACGCCGAGGCCGGCAAAGTTGTAGTCGTAGCGCGCTTGCCAGGACTTTTCGTCCTTGAAGGCGAAGTCGCCGATCTGCACATAGTTGACCAAGAACGGATCGGTACCGCCGATGTAGGCGTAGCCGGTGTCGCCGCTCATTTTCTGGTAGCCCAGGCCGAAGCTGTGGAAGCCCAAGGCGTAGGTGAACATCGCGCCGAAGGCCTTGTTGTCGACGTTGCTGCTGCCGTCGTCCGTGGAGCGGGCGAAGCGCAGGTCACTCTTCAGGCTCTGCTTGTCAGTCAGTGGCAGCAGGTGGGTGGCGTTGACGATGTGCTGCTTATAGAGGTTGTCCAGGGCGCCGTAGTTGTAGGCAGTGGTTAGCTGATCATTCCACTTGTAGCTCAGGCCGGCGAAGTTGAACTCGTCGCTGGTGACGCCGCTGATACCGGTAAAGCCGCGGCCGGTGCCGCTTGTCAGAGTCATCACTTCATGGTCGGAGGAGTCGCGCTGGTTGACCCGGCTCAACTGGCCGCCATCGAAGGTCAGGCCATCGATCTCCATGGAGTTCAGCCAGCCCCCCTGGAAGCTCTGCGGCAGCAGGCGCGAGTCGTTTGCTTGCACGGTTGGCAGCTTGGGCATCAGGGTGCCGGCCTTGAGCGTGCTCTTCGATACGCGGATCTTTGCTGTCGCGCCGAGGTCGCCATAGCTGTCCTGGGCCTGGCCGTTATCGCGATCCAGTTGCAGCAGCCCGGTGCCGCTGGTGCCCTGGCCGGAGTCGAGTTGCAGACCCAGTGTGCCGATGGCGTCGACCCCAAAGCCGACAGTGCCTTCGGTGAAGCCGGACTCGTAGCGCAGGAGGAAGCCCTGGGCCCATTCCTCTGCCTTGGAGTGGCCGTTGCTGGCATTGCCGCCTTCCTGGCGGAAGTCGCGATTCATGTAGAAGTTGCGCAGTTCCAGGCTGGCCTTGCTGTCGTCGATGAAGGCGGCCTGGGCCAGGCCTGGCAGGGTGAGGCTGGTGCCCAGGGTGGCGAGGGCCACGACGCGGGCGAGTGGGGACGTGCTCATTGTTATTGTTTCCTCGGCTGGTGGTGGCAGGGCGGATGACCGTCCTGTTGCAGCGAGGCGACTAAAACATTTCGTAACGTTGGCGACCTTTAGACCTTGGTCGGGTCACTCCACCCACTGCGGGTAGTAACCGAGCTTGCGCTGCACGGCTTCATCGTGGGCGGGGATCACCTGCAGCTTGGGTTCGCGCTGCAGCAACTGATGGACTTTCTCCAGTTGCGCGCGGGTGCCCTCGCGATCGTTATCGACCATGTGGCGGCTGATCCAGAACTTCTCCCGGGGGCCGGTGAAGCCTTCCAGGCGCCAGCTGGCATCGCCGGTGAAAAAGAAGCGGCGGTCGTCATCCAAAGTGAGGAACAGGCCGACCGAGCCGGGGGTGTGGCCGGTCAGCGGCACCAGCACCAGGCTGCCGTCACCGAACAGGTCGTGGCTCTGCTCGAAGCCCATGAACGGATGGGCGGCGAAGGTGAAGGGCACCCACTTGATCGGATGCTTGAACTGGCTGGGTAATACGGCCGGCGGGGTGGAAATCTGGCTGAACTCGATTTCCTCGTAAGGTGCCCAGACCGGCACTTCCGGGAAGTCGACCAGGCCGGAGGCATGGTCCCAGTGAGTGTGGGTGAGCAGGATGCGGTCGATGCGGATGCCGTCACGCTCGAGCTGGTCGCGGACGGGGGTGACCGCGCCGTATTGCAGCAGGGGTTTGTCCCACCAGGGCATTTCCGCATCGAATTGCTGGTCGACCTGGCGGCCGAGCGACGTATCGAGTAGCAGGGTGGCGGCGTGATGCTCGATCAGCACGGCCACATGGTTGGCAATCACCTTCTCGCCCCAGGCACCGTCCTCGATGGTGAAGGCATCGCGGGTTTCGGTTTCGGCGGTCTTGACCAGCGCGAAGCGCAGGCCCGCGGCAGGGGTGGGCAGGCTGATGAGGCTGAGACTGCTGAGCAGGAGAATGGCCAGGGCACGCATGCTGGGTTCCTTGTGCTGGACGATCTTGGATGGGCGGCGGGTGAGTGCTTGTGCTGGATAATAGATAGACAGGTCTGTATATTCCAGCATTATCTTTTTGCCCTCAGAGGAACTGCGCTTGGCATCGAGCAAACGCGAGCAGCTGATCACTACTGCCCAGGAACTGTTCTATCGGGTGGGCTATCACGCCACCGGCATTGATCGCATCCTGGCCGAGTCCGGGGTGGCGAAGATGACCCTGTACAAGCACTTCCGCTCCAAGGATGAGCTGATCCTGGCAGTGCTGGATCAGCGCCAACAGGTGATGCTTGAGCAGTTGCAGGCGCTGCGCCTCAACCTGCCGCCGCGTGAAGCGCTACTGGCGACCTTCGATGGTTTGCACGCCTGGATTCATCAGGAGGGTTTCTGCGGCTGCAGCTTCATCAATGCGGCGGCCGAGTTCCAGGCGCGGGAACATCCCATTCACCGCCAGGCGGCGCAGGTCAAGGCGGAAGTCGCCAGTCATTTCCGGCAATTGCTGCAGGCCATGACGGTTGCTCAGCCGCAGCAGCTGGCCAATCAGCTGCAGTTCCTGCTCGAAGGCGCCTTGAGCATGGCGCACCTGCAGGGGCCGGCTGATCAGGCTCGGGAGGCCAAGGCCGCTGCCGTGGCGCTGCTCGCCATTGCTGGTGTCTGACTAGTTATTGCCACCCAGCAGGCGCGACTCACCTGCCTCGATCGCCTGCAGCGGACCGGACAGCAGCACCGCATCGCCTTCCTGCAGTAGCGGGTCGCTGTCCAGCGGCAGGTTGTTGCCATCGCGGCGTACGGCTTGGACTTCTAGTCCCAGTGCTTCCAGGGCCAGGCTCTGCAGGTGCTGGCCGCAGCCGTGGGCGCTGGTCGGCAGGTTCACCGCATGCAGCAGCACCCGCGGCTGGCCCTGGGCATCCAGCAGGTTGGCCTGGGCGCCATGGTAGAAACCGTGCAGCAGGCGATAGCGGCTGCGGCGCACTTCATCCATGTGCATCTGGACCCGGTGCTCGGCCACGCCGAGCAGGACCAGGGCGTGGGAGGCCAGCATCAGGCTCGATTCCAGCACTTCCGGCACGACTTCGGTGGCGCCCGCGGCCTGCAGTTCGGTCAGCCGACTGTCGTCACGGGTGCGTACCAGAATCGGCAAGGTGGCGCATTGCAGGCGTACCTGTTCGACTATCGCCAGGGCCGCATCGGCTTTGTCTACCGCCACCACCAGCAGGCGCGCGCGGGCGATACCGACGGCTTCGAGTAGTTCGCGACGGCGTGAGTCGCCGTAATGCACGTTCTCCTCGCCGGCGCAGGCCTCCTCGACGCGCACCGGGTCATCATCCAGGGCGATAAAAGGCAGGTGTTCGCGTTGCAGAAAGCGTGCAATCGACTGGCCGACCCGGCCATAGCCGCAGATCACCACGTGGCCGCTGAGTTCACTGCTACTGCTGGCGATTTCCTCGATCTGGCTCTGCCGGGTGGTGCCGGCGTGCAGGCGCTTGGCCAGCAACGGGGCGCTGCGCATGAGCAGTGGCGTGAGTGCCATCGAGCAGAAGGCGGCGGCCAGGAGCAGGCTGCCACTGCGCTCATCCAGCATTTTTACCTGATGCATGAGGGCGACCAGGGCGAAGAAGAATTCACCAGCCTGGGCCAGGGAAAGCCCGGTGCGCCAGGCCGTTTCGCCATTCTCACCACGTAGCTTGACCAGTACGGCGATCAGCAGGCCCTTGATGGCCAGCAGGCCGAGGGTCACGCCGAGAATCGTCCAGCCATGCTCGGCGAACAGGCGCAGATCAATCAGCATGCCGACGCTGACGAAGAACAGACCGAGCAGGATGTCGCGGAACGGGCGGATATCTGCTTCGATCTGGTGGCGATAATGGCTCTCGCCGAGCAGCATGCCAGCGAGAAAGGCGCCGAGCGCCATGGACAGCCCTAGCAGATGGGTCAGCCAGGCAGTCAGCAGGACGATGACCAGGGCCAGCATGACGAAGAGTTCTGCCGAATGAGCCTCGGCGACTTCGTGGAACAACTTCGGTAGCAGCCAGCGACTGGCCAGCAACAGACCGAAGAAGAGCAGGGCAGTCTTGCCCAGGGTGAGTGGCAGGGCCCAGTACCAGAGACCGTCACTGCTACCGGCAATGGCCGGTACCAGGGTTAGCAGCAGTACCGCAACCAGGTCCTGGAACAGCAGCACGCCGATCGCGCTCTGCCCGTGGCCACTGAATATCTCGCCCAGGCTGCTCAATTCCTTGCTGACGATGGCCGTGGATGACAGCGCCAGGCCCAGCCCCAGCAGCACTGCATTGGCGGCTGACAAACCGAACAGATACAGGGTGCCGCTCAGGGCGGTGCCACACAGCAGCACCTGCGCGCTACCCAGGCCGAACACGGTATGGCGCAGAGCGAGCATGCGCGGCAGGGAGAACTCCAGCCCCAGGGTGAACAGCAGGAACACCACGCCCAGTTCGGCCAGGCGGGGCAAGTCTTGCGAGTGACTGATCCAGTTCAGTGCGGTCGGCCCGATCAGCAAGCCGACACACAGGTAGCCGAGCACCGGAGGCAGGCGCAGGCGACGAAATAGCGCGATAACCACGAGCGAGCAGGCGAGGATGATCAGCAGGTCGGCAAACAAGATACTTCTCCCTTGGTTGCCCGCGAGCATGCCCAAGCCATGGGGCGGCGTCCATGACAACCGCGGCATCTGTTGATCCAGGGCAAGCTGAACCGTCTGTCGCTGGCGGCTCAAGTTTTCTTCTGCCGGGCCGTCAACGGATTGAATGTCCTACACCGGTATACCGCCATGAATGCTCTGGCCTCGCTGTCACCCTCTTTCTCCGGCTCTTCGCCGCTGAACAACCAGTCCGGCTCGCGCTCTGCTGCCAATAATGCGCAGAACACCTTGGCCAATCGTCTTGCCGAACGCCTGGGCCTGCAGCCCGGGGCGCTGAATGGCAAGCGAGATGATTTCAGCCCGGACAAGGTGGCCGAGCGGGTCATCGGTTTCATCGATCAGCGCCTGAAAAGCGAAGCGGCTGCCGGCGCCGATCCGCAGGAGCTGCAGTCCTTGCTCGACCAGGCTCGCGAGGGCGTGGAAAAGGGCTTTGCCGAAGCGCGCAAGATTCTCGACGGTATGGGCGTGCTGCAAGGCAAGATCGCCGAGGATATCGATACGACCTACGACAAGATCCAGGATGGTTTGCAGGGGCTGCAGGATGGACTGCAAGCCCCAGCCGCCAATAGTGGCGGTGCTGTAGCGCTGGCGGGCTACAGCGAGCGTTTCGCCGCCATGGCGGAAACCTTCGATATGCAGGTGACCACCCGTGATGGTGATCGATTGAGTATTTCCATCGCCCAGGCATCCGCCAGTTGGTCGCAGACCAGTGTGGCCGCGGCGAGCGATGGCAATGGTTCTGCAGTGGTGGCCAGCAGTCAGTCCGGCAGCATGCAGATCGGCGCCTGGCAGGTGACGGTCGAGGGCGAACTGGATGCGGAAGAGCGTGCAGCCCTGGAGGATCTGTTCAGTCAGGTGCAGGACCTGTCCAGCAAGTTCTACGCCGGCGACCTTGCTGGTGCCTTCGACCGAGCCATGCAGCTGGATATGGATGGCTCGCAGTTGGCTTCGATGTCACTCAGCCTGACCCAGACCCGCGTACGCCAGGCTACCGATGCCTACAGTGCGGTGGCCGAGCAGGGCGGCCAGCCGGTCAGCGCCGTCAATGGTGCGCTGGTCGATTACGCCCAGGGCCTGCTGGATGCCCTGCGCAGCGCCAACGAGATTGCCGAGGATGCCAAGGGCACCCTGCAGCAGTTGCTCGACGGCGGCTTCAGCCTCGACGAACGCTTCGACGAGTCGCTGTTGGACAAGGCCAAGGCGCTCAATGAACGCTTGCTGGATGGCCTGCAAGGGCTTCTGCAGCCTGAGGCTGACCCCGTCGTTGCCTGATGGCGGTGTAAACTTGCAGCTCTGAGTGCAGCAAGAGACACCTGCCATGATTCCCGAATGCCAACTTTTCGGCACCCTGGGCTGCCACCTCTGTGAGGTGGCAGAAGCCGTGCTGATGCCTTTCGTCGAACACGGTCTGTTGGTCGAGCTGGTGGATATCGCCGATCGCGAAGATTGGGTCGAACACTATGGTCTGCGCATTCCGGTGTTGCGTCGCTGCGACAACGGCGCCGAGCTGGATTGGCCGTTCGAGGCGGAGCAGGTGGCGCACTTTCTGCGTTAGCGCTGCCGTGGTCACTTGTGTGCTTGATATTTAAAACGGGTGATGCGTATTTTGTACGCAGTGCACTACACACGCCCCGTGAATAACAAGGATCAGAGTCATGACCACCGACGGCCGCAGTTCGCTCCTCGAGCGCTTGACCGGCATCAACGAAGTTGAATGTGTAACCCCGGACCTGAATGGCGTGCCGCGAGGCAAGGTCATGACAGCTGAGGGTTTTCTCGAAGGGCGTCGGCTGCAGCTGGCCCGTGGCGTGCTACTGCAGTGCATCATGGGCGGTTACCCGCCGGCCCGTTTCTACGGCAGTGATGATGGCGACCTGCAGCTGAGCAGTGCGCCAGAGAGGGTGTTCCGCTTGCCCTGGAGCAATCCGCCAAGGGCCATGGCGATCTGTGATGCGGACGAGCTGGATGGGCGCAGCTCAGGCTTGTCTACACGTGGCCTGCTCAAGCGTGTTCTGGCGGCTTATGCCGAGCATGGTTGGGAGCCGGTGGTGGCGACTGAGCTGGAGTTTTTCATCTTCGACAAGCACAGCGACCCTCAGCAGCCTTTTCAGCCCCCTATAGGCCTGGATGGGCGCCGCGAGAGTGGTTGTTCGGCATTCAGTGTGTCATCTGCCAGCGGGTTGCGGCCGTTCCTCGATGAGATCTACAGCAGTATGGCGGCCTTGGGGTTGCCGCGCGATACCTTCATGCATGAAATGGGCGTCAGTCAGTTCGAGATCAATCTGCTGCATGGCGATGCCTTGCTGATCGCCGACCAGACCTTCCTGTTCAAACACCTGCTGCGTGAGGTGGGGCTCAAGCACGGCCTCAATGTGGTGTTCATGGCCAAGCCGTTGGCACATACGCCAGGCAGCTCGATGCATATCCATCAAAGCGTGGTCGAGCAGGTGGCGGGGCGGAATATCTTCACCGATGCCGCGGGGGAGGCGACACCGGCTTTCTATCACTTCATCGGTGGGCAGCAGGCTGCGTTGGCTGAATTTGCCTTGCTGTTTGCACCCAACGTGAATTCCTACCAGCGTTTTTGTCACCCCTATGCGTCACCAAACAACGCCTGCTGGTCGAATGACAACCGGGCGGCGGGCTTGCGCATTCCGGCCAGCGCACCGGCGGCGCGGCGGGTGGAAAACCGTCTGCCGGGTGCGGATGCCAACCCCTATCTGGCCTTGGCTGCGAGCCTGGCTGCCGGGCTGCATGGCCTGCGCGAGCAGGTGCAGCCGACTGCGCCGATTCAGGGGGAGTTCGAGGTGCCGGAAGGGCAGAGTCTGCCGTGTACGCTGCATGCTGCCCTGGCGCGCTTGCAAGGCAGCCAGTTGGCGCGCGAGTGGTTTGGTCAGGAGTTCATCGAAGGCTATATCGCCAGCAAGACGCTGGAGCTGAGCAGCTTCCTCGATGAGATAACCCCGTGGGAGCGTCGCGTGCTGGCGGGTCAGGTCTAGCTTTCGACTGGCGGCTCTGAGTGCGGGGCCGCTGGCAGGCTGTTGAAAAACGTTGGTGAGACAGCCAGCGCAAGGCGCTACGTTAGTAACAGCCTCCGGCTGGTCAAAACAGGCGGAACGGAGCAACGCGGAGTAACAGCCGAGGCTGGCCCGCAGGGGTGAACGTAGTGAGTCAAAAGCGCAGTTTACGAGCTGTAAATGAGCATTTGATTCGCTGCGCTCACCCCTTCGGGGCCGCGCTAAAGCGCGTTCAGCTTTCAGCTGTGAGCCTGTTTTTAACGCCGCGATGGCAACGCAGGCAGTTTTTCAACAGCCTGCTAATCGTCGCTGCGGCGGGCCTCGCGTTGCAGTTGGTAGACGAAGCGCTCGACCTGGCGCTGTTCCAGGCCGCTCATGCGGTAGAAGCGTATACCGGTAAAGCTCATGCCGGTTTTTTCATCGAAGTACAGATGGCGCAACTCTGCCGAGGTGGTCATCACGCCGAACGGCAATTGTACGCGCAGGCCTTCATAGACCTGGCCCGGTTGCAGGCGCGAGGTGATGTCGCCTTGGAAGCGCAGTTTGCAGCCAGTGGCCGAGATGTCCAGGAGCTGGCCTTTGAGGGCGGGGCTCAGCTTGCTGCCGGATAGTTCTACGCTGAGCAACTGGCCGGCGCTGAGGTGGGCGCGGAATGCATTGCGTCGCTGGTGATAGGTGATCCGCTCCGGCATATAGCCCCAGTAACAGCGGGCACCTTGCAGGTCGCCAATTTTTACCGGGTCTTCGCATTCCCAGGCAATCCGCACACCGTCGTGGAGGGCCTCAACGCGAAAGGTTTCGCCGGCAGCGAAAAACCGTTCGCCGTCATTCGGCACCAGTTCGTCGAAAGCCAGTACGCCGCGCTCGCGATTTACCTCGATCAGGTAGCTCTGAAAGCGTTGGTTGCGATCCTTGAAGGTAATGATCAGCGGGTCGTGGCTCTGTTGCAGCAGGCGCAGGTTGGCGAAGACTTCCAGGGGCGCGGTGAGCACCTTGGGAGGTTGTGGGCCATCTTCCTCGTTGAATGCATTGGACACGGTCCAAAAATCTCCAGGCACAAATTATTGCGGCAGTAGAATACTGGCATATTGCCGGTATGTCCTGCCGTACTGAATCGTTAGATCAGGCTTGGCTGAGCGGGCGCTGCTGGCCGATTCTAGCGGCCCCGCCACGACTGTCATAGAGGCCTGGTGTCTCGCCACCGCGCAAAATGCCGAGCACGCTGGTCAGCGATGCCTGATTGGCGCGAATCACGCGGCCATTACGCTGGTTGGCATCGCGGCAGCTGGATAGGAGCTGATTCAGTTCGTCGCTGCGGGCAAGCAGTGCTTCGCCATCCGGGCTGCGTGCGGCCAGAGCCTGCAGGCCAGCACGATCTGCGCTCAGCTGCTGTTCGCGCAGAAGTTTGCTGCGCGCAGCGCTGTGCTGATCCAGAAGGGTGAGCAGTGGGAGTTTGCTGGCGAGGATTTCCTGCAGGCGGGGCAGGTCGCGTTGACCCAGGGCCTGGTATTCGGCATCGATCAGCTCAAGCAGTTGCTGGGCGCTGTCGATATCCTCGGTGACAAGTTGGAGCAGATTGGTGTCGTGCATCGCTGGCTCTGGGGATTGGGCGTCCAGTCTCCCCAGCGCAGCCCTGGGACTAGCGCTGGGATTCGAAATCGAGCAGTTTGCCGGCAACCCGCTGGCTGTCGACCTGGTAGCTGCCCTCGGCAATCGCCTGCTTGAGCTTGGCCACGCGTTCTTTGTCGACGGTCGGCAGGTCGCGCAGTTTATCGCTGACCTTTTGCAACTGCTGAGCCTCGCGGCTGAGCTGTACGGACTCGCCGGTTTTCGCCGTGCTGGCCTGCTCTTCAGCAGTTGGCAGGGCAGTGGGCTGATTGTTTACGGCTTCGTTACGGCCGCTGGACTGGGTGCTACCGGTCCGCCCTGCATTGGCGGGTGTGGTGGCATTGTTCAGCCGGTTGAAGTCGATAACCATGATTCAAACCTCGGACGGTATCTGGACGCTTGCCAAGCTTGTCGGCTGGATCCGTCGAAACTTTAGGGCGCTTTAGTGTGCGTTGCTTAACAGTGTAGGAAACCCTTGGCCAATAGCGCTACAAGAATCATGCCTACATTTCTACCTCAACCTGCCCAGGCCCCACTACGCGAGCCCTGACTGTGCGTTGCGAACGCTGGTTGCGAATATTGATCTGCTCGCCAAGAACCCCATCCGAGAGGGCTTCACCAGGCATTCGTACACTGATCGTACCACTACGTGCGGTGATCACAACCTGATCACCACGGCGAATCGACTCAGCCAATTCCAGGCTCGCAGGAGTCAAAACCTGATCCGCTTGCAGTGGGCGTGTCAGTTTTTTGCCGATGGCCTGCGCTGCGTCGGTCAGATAGCCTCGGCTGAGAGGGCCGATGTCCTGCTCGATCATGCTCACGTCTGCCGGCCCCAGTACCTGATCGCGCTTGAGGGGGCGGGTGGCTACGACGATAGGACGGAACAGGCGTACCTGGGCGGGGACGAATACCGTCCAGGGTGAACTGCCTTCGCAGCTGACTCGGACGGTGACGCGGCCCACTGGTTGTACTGGGCTTTCCAAGCTCTGCGTCAAATCACTGTCGCAAGCTGCCAGGCGTAACCGCGGGTCGAGTGGATTGATACGAATCTCATAGCGCGCCTGGATTTCGCTACGCTCTAAATAGTCTTCTACCGTGAACTCAAGAAAGCCTTCGCTGGCGCCGATAAGCTCTTCAGGTAGCGTGAAAGACCCGGCCTGCAGTGAGCTGTAGCCGAGCAGGCACAAAGCAGGTAAAACTCCAGCAAGAGTGCGGCGTTTTGCCATCAGGCGTCGGGAAAGTGTCGTTATCGCGTTCATGCTGACTGCAAAGCAAGGCTCGTGCCGCCTGCTACGCTAGAGCAAGGCGTCCGGTTACATACAATAAAAGGAGTCTGGGCATGGCCGGAGTATTGGACTCGGTTAACCAACGTACCCAGTTAGTCGGGCAAAATCGTTTGGAGTTGCTGCTGTTCCGTCTTGAGGGGCAGCAGTTGTACGGGATCAACGTATTCAAGGTGAAGGAGGTGCTGCAATGCCCCAAGCTCACCATCATGCCCAAATCCAGTCGGGTGGTGCGCGGGGTGGCCAATATCCGCGGCGGCACGATCCCGATCATGGATCTGTCGATGGCGACCGGGCGTGCCGGGCTGGATGACCTGAAGAACAGCTTCGTCATCATTACTGAGTACAACACCAAGGTTCAGGGTTTTCTGGTGCGTTCGGTCGAGCGCATCGTCAACATGAACTGGGAAGAAATCCATCCGCCACCCAAGGGCACCGGGCGCGACCATTACCTGACGGCAGTGACGCGTGTGGACAATCAGTTGGTGGAAATCATCGACGTGGAGAAAATCCTCGCCGAAGTCGCGCCCATGTCTGAAGCCATATCCGAGGGCGTGGTGGATACCGCAACCCAGGCCAAGGCAGTATCGCAGCGAGTACTGATTTGCGACGACTCCTCGGTGGCGCGCAAGCAGGTGTCACGTTGCCTGGAAAGCATCGGGGTCGAGGTGGTTGCGCTCAATGATGGACGCCAGGCCTACGATTACCTGCGCAAGCTGGTCGAGGAAGGCAAGAATCCGGCAGAAGAGTTTCTTATGTTGATTTCCGACATCGAGATGCCGGAAATGGACGGCTACACCCTGACGGCGGAGATTCGGGCCGATCCAAGGATGCAGAAGCTGCACGTGATTCTGCATACTTCGCTGTCCGGCGTGTTCAACCAGGCGATGGTGAAGAAGGTCGGGGCGGATGACTTTCTGGCGAAGTTCCGCCCGGATGACCTGGCTTCCCGTGTGGTTGAGCGCATCCGTGTCGCAGATGGGGGCTGAGGGCGCTGCCTTCGGTAGTAACTATGTATGGTGAGGCGGCATTAGTGTCTTCAGGCAATTTGGATTTCGAGCAGTTCCGGACCTTCCTGGAGAAGGCGTGCGGTATTTTACTGGGTAGCAACAAGCAGTACCTGGTTTCCAGCCGTCTCAACAAGCTGATGGAACAGCAAGGCATCAAGACGCTTGGCGAGCTTGTGCAGAAAATGCAGACGCAGCCGCGCGGTGGTCTGCGCGAGCAGGTCGTCGATGCCATGACCACTAACGAAACCCTGTGGTTCCGTGATACCTACCCCTTCGAAGTCCTCAAGAACCGGGTATTGCCGGAGATGATCAAGGCCTCGCCGAACCAGCGCTTGCGCATCTGGTCGGCTGCCTGTTCTTCGGGGCAGGAGCCTTACTCGCTGTCGATGACCATCGATGAGTTCGAAAAAAGCAACCTGGGCCAGCTCAAGGCTGGCGTACAGATTGTCGCTACCGATCTGTCGCCGTCGATGCTGAGCAACTGCAAGTCGGGTGAGTACGACAGCCTGGCTATGGGGCGCGGGTTGTCGCAGGAGCGCTTGCAGCGTTATTTCGACCCTAAAGGTCCGGGCCGTTGGGCCGTCAAGGCGCCGATCAAGAGTCGCGTGGAGTTCCGTCCGCTTAACCTGCTGGAAAGCTATGCGGCGCTGGGCAAATTCGACATCGTGTTCTGCCGTAACGTGCTGATCTACTTCTCTGCCGAGGTGAAGAAGGACATCCTCACGCGTATCCATGCCACGCTGAAGCCGGGCGGTTATCTGTTCCTCGGTGCATCCGAGGCGCTGAATGCTCTGCCGGATCTGTATCAGATGGTGCAGTGCAGTCCGGGGATCATCTACAAGGTGAAATAACGCCTGCAGCGTTAGCGAGACATAAACGGGAGGCCACTGGCCTCCCGTTTTCGTTTGGGCGGCAAACGCCTTGTCTGGTATTGCCGCTTGCCTTGCCTATAGCGGAAAAGCTTTGCCGCTTGCCGCTCTTTTGATTGCCATACTTATTCTAATTTATTGATAAATAAGGAAAATAAATATTGGCATAGCCTTTGCTAAATATCTGGCACAGCACCGCCAGATCGCCCACCGGCAAAGGTTAAAGGTCATGAGCATCAGTTTCGACAAGGCACTCGGTATCCATGAAAAGGCACTCGGTTTCCGCGCCCAGCGCGCAGAGGTGCTGTCCAACAATATCGCCAACGCCGATACGCCGAACTACCGGGCTCGCGATCTGGATTTCGCTGCCGTGCTGGCCGAGCAGAATGACAAGACCTCGCGCAAGCAGGTCAACCTCAGCCGTACCGACAGCCAGCACATCCCGGCTGCGGGTATCGAACTGGCTGACCCGGCGCTGCGCTTCCGTACCCCGTTCCACCCGTCCATTGATCAGAACACCGTCGACATGCAGCAGGAGCAAGCCAGCTACGCCGAGAATGCGGTGCAGTTCCAGGCCAGCTTCACCCTGCTCAACAGCAAATTCAAAGGGCTGGTCGGCGCCCTGCGCGGCGAATAAGGGAGATACCTAACATGTCACTTGCCAGTGTCTTCAATATCGCCGGAACCGGCATGAGCGCGCAGAGCACTCGCCTGAACACCATCTCCAGCAACATTGCCAACGCCGAGACGGTGTCCTCCAGCATCAACCAGACCTACCGCGCGCGCCACCCGGTATTCGCCACCGTGTTCGAATCGAGCATGCAGGGCGATCGTGGTTCGCTGTTCGCCGAGCAGGACGAAGCGGGGCGTGGCGTGCAGGTGCTGGGCATTGTCGAGGATCAGAGCAGCCTGATGCCGCGCTACGAGCCGAACCATCCGGCCGCCGATGAGAAAGGTTATGTGTACTACCCGAACGTCAACGTGGTTGAGGAGATGGCCGACATGATTTCTGCCAGTCGCGCCTTCCAGACCAACGTGGAAATGATGAATACCGCCAAGCAGATGATGCAGCGCGTACTGACCCTGGGCCAGTAAGCCGCGAACGAGGAGCAAGACCATGAGCGTTAGTGGCGTTAGTTCGGCCCTGGATCAATATCAGATCAAGCAGGACACCACCCAGAACAAGGAGCTTGGCAAGAATGAGTTCCTCAACCTGCTGGTGGCTCAATTGAATAACCAGAATCCGCTGGAGCCGCAGGGCAATGGTGAGTTCATCGCCCAGTTGGCGCAGTTCAGCCAGGTCGAAGGTATCGAGAAGCTGAATACCAGCATGGGTTCGCTGCTGTCTGGCTACCAGTCCTCGCAGGCTTTGCAGGCTTCTTCGCTGGTCGGACACAAGGTCATTGTGCCGACCGACAAGGCCGTGGTGGATACCGCTGAAACCTTCAAGGCCAGCCTGGTTCTGCCGGTCACCAGCAGCAACGTCTACGTCAACGTCTATGACAGCGCAGGCGCTGTGGTGAATCGCGTCAATCTCGGTCAGCAGGCCGCCGGCAATGTCAGCTTCATGTGGGATGGCAAGGATGCCAGCGGCAAGGTCATGCCGCCTGGCACCTACAAGTTCGAGGCGCAGGCTAGCTACGCCGACGGAACCAAGGGGCTGTACACCTTGCTGCCAGCCAATGTCGACAGCGTCACCCTCGGGCAGAACGGTGGTGAGCTGATGTTGAACCTCGCGGGGCTGGGCAGCGTGCCGCTGTCGCAGGTCCAGGTCATCGGTCAATAACGCACAGATCGTAAGCGCCGGCAGTAACGGCAAAGGAGTCTTCCATGGGTTTCAATATCGGTCTCAGCGGCTTGCGCGCGGCCACCAGTGATCTCAACGTCACCGGTAATAACATTGCCAACGCTGGCACTGCAGGCTTCAAGCAGTCGCGGGCGGAGTTTGCAGACGTATATGCCGCCTCGGTACTCGGCAGTGGTTCCAACCCGCAAGGCAGTGGTGTGCTGCTTGGGGATGTGTCGCAGCTGTTCAACCAGGGCAACATCAACTACACGCAGAATGCGCTGGACCTGGCGATCAACGGCAACGGCTTCTTCCAGACCAGCAACAATGGTGAGGTGAGCTACACCCGTGCCGGTTACTTCGGTACGGATCGTGATGGCTACATGGTCAATAACTTTGGCTATCGCCTGCAGGGCTACACCGTGGATGCCAATGGCAACTTGCAGAACGGCATTGTGGATGACCTGCGCATCCAGACGGCCAGTCAGCAGCCGCAGGCGACTTCGACTATCTCCCAGGTGTTCAACCTCAACTCGACCAATGTGCGCCCCGGCAATGCTGGCACCTCGGCGGCGCCGACCTTCGATCCTGCCGATCCGCTGACCTACAACTCGTCCACCTCGCTGAACATCTATGACAGCCAGGGCAACTCCCATGTGATGACCCAGTATTTCGTCAAGGACGATGCCACTGCGGCTTCCGGCGGGCAGAATACCTGGGTCATGCATGTGCTGATCGACGGCCTGAACCCGCTCAATCCGCAGGATGCGGCGAATACACCGCTGTCCTTCAACGTTGCGTTCGATACCTCGGGGCAGCTGAGCAGCATTACCGACACCACGGGCGGTACCGCAGGCACCGGTTACACGATCGACCCGCTGACCAACGAAATTACTTTCCTCTCCGATACCACGGGTTCTGCTGGTGACGGCTGGATTCCGGCCACTGTCGATACCACTGGCGCTTCACCCACTGGTTTCGTTTGGAACGGCGCCCTGGGCAGTACCGACAACATCACCTTCGACCCACGTGGTACGACACAAAACGCCAGTGCCTTTTCCGTCAGCAGCGTCAGCCAGAACGGCTACACCACCGGCCAGCTGTCCGGCCTGGAAATCGACGACACCGGGGTGATCTTTGCCCGCTACACCAACGGTCAGTCGCTGGTCCAAGGGCAGGTGGTATTGGCCAACTTCGCCAACGTGCAAGGGCTGACGCCGGTGGGCAAGACTGCCTGGGTGCAGTCCTTTGCATCCGGTGAACCGGTAGTGGGCACGCCACGCTCAGGGACTCTGGGCGCCCTGCAGTCCGGTGCACTGGAGGACTCCAACGTCGAGCTGTCGGACCAGTTGGTCAACCTGATCGTGGCGCAGCGCAACTACCAGGCCAACGCCAAGACCATCGAGACCGAAAGCGCCATCACCCAGACCATCATCAACCTGCGTTGATTGAGGTGGCTCGGGCGACGGCTTGCCGCCAGCGGCAAACCGTCGCCGTCTATCTTCCATAAAGGCTCCTTCGGGAGCCTTTATGCATTTAATAATTCTTTTTAAATCAAAGATATATGATTGTTTTTCGGGTGTGGCACGGCATTTGCTGAATAGCTTGCAACAGAGTAGCGAGCGGCAAGCGCCGACCCTCGGAGAACACCATGGACAAGATGCTGTACGTCGCCATGACCGGTGCCAGTCAGAACACCCTGGCTCAGCGTGCCCACGCCAACAACCTGGCGAACATTTCCACCAATGGCTTTCAGCGCGATTTCGAGCAGGCCCGTTCCATGCCGGTGTTCGGCGAGAGCTACCCGGCGCGGGTGTACGCCATGAGCGAGCGCCCCGGCACCGACTTCACGCCGGGCACCCTGCAGGAAACCGGACGTGAGCTGGATGTGGCCGTCGATGGTCAGGGCTGGATTGCCGTGCAGTCTGCCGATGGCAGCGAAGCCTATATCCGTACCGCCAGCTTGCAGATCGATGCTCTGGGTCAGCTGCGTACCGGCAACGGTTTGCCGGTGCTCGGCAATGGCGGGCCGATTGCCGTGCCGCCGGAGCAGAAGGTGGAGATCGGTCAGGATGGCACCATCAGTATCCGTGCCCTCGGCGAGGCGCCGAGCGTAATGGCAGAGGTTGACCGCATCAAGCTGGTCAAGCCAGATCTGCAGAACATGGAGAAGGGCACCGACGGCCTGATCCGCCTCAAGGACGCCACCCAGCCGCAGCTGGCCGATGCCAACGTACGTGTAACGTCCGGCTTTCTCGAAGCCAGCAACGTCAATGCCGTGGAAGAGATGACGGCGATCCTCTCGCTGTCCCGCCAGTTTGAACTGCACGTGAAGATGATGCGTACCGCCGAGGAAGGCGCTACCGCCATGGCACGGGTCATGCAACTCAGCTAATTACCAACGCGCAGTGCCGGAAAACCGGCACTCGAGGAGAACGCTATGCTTCCGGCACTCTGGGTCAGCAAAACCGGCCTGTCCGCTCAGGACATGAACCTGACCACCATTTCCAACAACCTGGCGAACGTCTCGACCACCGGGTTCAAGCGTGATCGCGCCGAGTTCGAGGACTTGCTGTACCAGATCCGTCGCCAACCTGGCGGCCAGTCCAGCCAGGACAGCGAGCTGCCTACCGGCCTGCAGCTGGGTACCGGTGTGCGCATTGCCGGCACCCAGAAGATTCATACCCAGGGCAGCCTGCAGACCACCGAGCAGCCGCTCGACATGGCCATCAACGGCCGTGGCTTCTTCCAGGTCCTGCTGCCGGACGGCACTGTCTCTTACAGCCGTGACGGCAGTTTTCACCTGGATTCAGATGGCCAGATTGTCACCAGCCAGGGCTTTGCCCTGGAACCTGCCATCGTGCTGCCGGCTGAGGTGCAGACCTTTACCGTGGGTGAAGACGGTACGGTCTCGGTCACCACCTTCGGCAACCCGGCGGCGCAGGTGATTGGCAATATCCAGACTGCCGACTTCGTCAACCCGGCGGGCCTGCAGGCTATCGGCAACAACCTGTTCCTGGAAACCGCGGCAAGCGGTGCACCGCAAGTCGGTACCCCCGGCCTGACTGGCCTCGGCGTGATGCTGCAGAACACCCTGGAAAACTCCAACGTCAGCGTGGTCGAGGAACTGGTGAACATGATCACCACCCAGCGTGCCTACGAGATGAACTCCAAGGTCATCTCCACCGCTGACCAGATGCTGTCCTTTATTACCCAGAATCTTTAACGCGCGATAGCAGGCCTGGCCTGCTGATTGCCTGAAGCAACACGAACGCCGTGAGGTAGTGGTTATGAACCGGCTGATGATTTTTCTTACCGTGCTGAGCGTCACCGCCCTGAGTGGCTGTGTGTCGCCACCACCGAAGCCGGATGACCCTTACTATGCCCCGGTGCTGCCGCGTACGCCGCTGCCGGCGGCGCAAACCAATGGCGCGATCTATCAGGCGGGTTTTGAAACCAATCTGTATGACGACCGTAAGGCCTATCGGGTGGGCGACATCATCACCATCACCCTCAGCGAGAAGACCCAGGCAAGCAAATCAGCCGGTTCGAAGATGGGCAAAGACAGTAGCACCAGCATCGGTCTGACCTCCCTGTTTGGCGGCGGAGTGTCCGTCGATAACCCCAGCAGTGGCTTGAACCCGCTCGATGCTGCCAGGCTCAGTCTGGATGCCAGCTATAGCGGCACCCGCGAGACGGAAGGCGACAGCGCTGCCGACCAGAGCAACAGCCTGTCCGGCTCGATCACCGTGACCGTCGCCGAGGTGCTGCCCAACGGCATTTTGTCCGTGCGTGGCGAGAAGTGGCTGACCCTGAATACCGGCGATGAGCTGGTGCGTATTGCCGGTATGGTGCGCGCCGACGATATCGCCACTGACAACACCGTTTCCTCGACCCGTGTGGCCAATGCCCGGATCACCTACTCAGGCACTGGCGCCTTCGCCGATGCCAGCCAGCCGGGTTGGTTCGATCGATTCTTCATGAGCCCGCTGTTCCCGTTCTGACCAGGTAACCGATCATGAAGCGACTGATATCTGCCCTCTGCCTGCTGCTTGCTACCAGCACCGTGCAGGCCGAGCGCCTGAAGGACCTGGCCAGCATCCAGGGCGTGCGCGCCAACCAGCTGATCGGCTATGGCCTGGTGGTCGGCCTCAACGGCACCGGCGACCAGACCACGCAGACGCCGTTCACCCTGCAGACCTTCAACAACATGCTGGCGCAGTTCGGCATCAAAGTGCCGGCGGGTGGCGGTAACGTGCAGCTGAAGAACGTCGCAGCGGTCTCCATCCACGCCGAACTGCCGCCGTTCGCCAAGCCTGGGCAGACCATCGACGTGACGATTTCCTCGATCGGCAACGCCAAGAGCCTGCGCGGCGGCAGCTTGCTGCTGGCGCCGCTGAAGGGTATCGACGGTAACGTGTATGCCGTGGCCCAGGGCAATCTGGTGGTTGGTGGCTTCGATGCCGGCGGCGCCGATGGCTCGCGTATTACCGTCAACGTGCCGTCGGCCGGGCGCATTCCGGCCGGGGCCACAGTGGAACGGCCGGTGCCGAGTGGCTTCGAGCAGGGCAACAGCCTGACGCTCAACCTCAATCGTCCGGACTTCACCACGGCTAAGAACATCGTCGACCAGATCAACGGCCTGCTTGGCCCAGGCGTGGCCCAAGCCATCGATGGCGGCTCGATCCGCGTCAGTGCGCCGCTGGACCCGAATCAGCGCGTCGATTACCTGTCGGTGCTGGAAAACATCGAAGTCGAAGCAGGGCAGGCGGTAGCCAAGGTCATCATCAACTCGCGCACCGGTACCATCGTCATTGGCCAGAACGTGCGCGTGCAACCGGCGGCAGTGACCCACGGCAGCCTGACCGTGACCATCACCGAAGACCCGATTGTCAGCCAGCCTGAGGCACTCTCCGGCGGCCAGACAGCGGTGGTGCCCAATTCCAAGATCGATGCCGTGGAGGAGGCCAAGCCGATGTTCAAGTTCGGCCCTGGCACCACCCTGGATGAAATTGTGCGTGCGGTGAACCAGGTGGGCGCCGCACCTTCCGACCTTATGGCCATCCTCGAGGCGCTCAAGCAAGCCGGCGCACTCCAGGCTGACCTGATCGTGATCTAAAGGAGGCGGCCATGGATTCCAAACTTGCAGCCGCCGGCCTGGTCAGCGGCAAAGCCTACGACAGCGGTGCCTACACCGACCTGAACCGGCTCAATCAGTTCAAGGTTAATGGCGACAGTGACAGCAACATCAAGAAGGTGGCGCAGGAGTTCGAGTCGCTGTTCCTCAACGAGATGATGAAGGCCATGCGCTCGGCGAACGCAGTGTTCGCCGAAGGCAACTTCATGAACAGCAACGAGAGCAAGACCTACCAGGATATGCACGACCAGCAGCTGGCCGTGACCATGTCGAAGAGCGGTGGCGGCATCGGCCTGGCCGATGTGCTGGAGCGTCAGTTGTCGAAGATGAAAGGCGGCGACCGGGCACGGCCGAATCCTTTTGCCCAGGTTGCCGAGCAGGCGTCTGCGGCCGCTATCCCGCAAGGTTTCAAGAGTGAGTCGGCAGCCTCTGCACGCGATGATTCCTCGTTGCTCAATCAGCGGCGCCTGAGCCTGCCGAGCAAACTCACCGATCGTCTGCTGGCCGGTATCGTCCCGGCCAGCGCCGAGGCCGAGGCGCAGCCCTTGGCGGGCGCCGACTGGCTGGTGGGGCAACCCGGCAACGTCGCCAAGGGCGAGGCGCTGAAGCTGGCCGACAGCGATGCCATCAGTGGCCGGCGTATCGCCCAACCACCGCTGGCGCCGGGCAAGTCGGCGTTCCGTTCAGCCGAAGAGTTCATCGCTACCATGCTGCCGATGGCCGAAGAGGCTGCGCAGAAGATTGGCGTCGATGCCCGTTATCTAGTGGCCCAGGCCGCGCTGGAAACCGGTTGGGGCAAGTCGATCATCCGCCAGCAGGACGGCAGCAGCAGTCACAACCTGTTCGGCATCAAGGCTCATGGCGGCTGGCAGGGTGATTCAGCGCGGGTGCTAACCACCGAATATCAGGGTGGCAAAGCCGTCAAGGAAGCGGCGTCGTTCCGTACCTATGAGTCGTTCCAGCACAGCTTCAACGACTATGTAAGCTTCCTGCAGAGTAACGGCCGTTATCAGGAGGCGCTGGCTTCAACGGAGAACCCGGAAAGCTTCGTACGCGAACTGCAGGAGGCTGGTTATGCCACCGACCCGCAGTACGCGCGCAAGATTAACCAGATCGCCCGCAAGATGCAGACCTATGAAGCTGTAGCTGCCGTCGACAGCTCGACCACGAGGACTTGAGGCTGAGTTATGGCTGACCTACTGAGTATTGGCCTGTCCGGGCTTTCGGCGAACAAGACTTCGCTGGCGGTCACCGGCCACAACATCACCAACGTCAACACCCCCGGGTTTTCCCGACAGGACACGATCCAGGCCACGCGTATCCCGCAGTTCAGTGGCGCCGGCTACATTGGTTCGGGTACCACGCTGGTCGACGTGCGGCGTATCTACAACGAATTCCTTACCACCCAGGTGCGGACCAGCACGGCGCTGAATAGCGATGTGAGTGCCTATCTGAGCCAGATCAATCAGCTCGATTCGTTGCTGGCCAGCAGCACCACCGGTATTACGCCGGGGCTGCAGCGGGTCTTTGCGGCGCTGCAGACCGCAGCGGAAGATCCGGCCAACATCCCGGCGCGGCAGTTGGTGTTGTCCGAGTCAGAAGGCCTGGCCAAGCGTTTCAATACGATCTACGACCGCCTGTATGAGCAGAATGCGTTCATCAACAAACAGCTCGAAGCGGTGACTGATCAGGTCAACCAGCTGGCCACCTCGATTGCCGGCTACAACGATGCCATTGCCATCGCGGGTGCCAATGGCCAGCAGCCGAACGACCTGCTGGACGCCCGCGAAGAGGCGGTGCGCCAGCTGTCCGAGTTCATCGGCGTCACCGTGGTGCCGCAGGATGACAATACCTACAACCTGTTCATCGGCTCCGGCCAGCCGCTGGTGGTGGGTTCAACGGCTGCGCAGTTGGCCGTCGTGCAAGGGCGCGCGGACCCCCTGCGTAGCGAAGTGGAGTTCGTCAGCGGCAACTCGCGCCAGGGCATCACCTCGCTGATCACCGGTGGTGAAATGGGCGGGCTGATTCGCTACCGCGAAGACGTGCTCGACGAGACCCTGAATGCGGTTGGCCGCCTGGCGCTTTCGGTTGCCGACCAGATCAATACCCAGCTGGGGCAGGGGCTCGATCTCAAGGGCAATTTCGGTGAGCCGCTGTTTCGCGATATCAATGATCCGACCCTGTTGACCCAGCGCAGCCTGGCGCGAATTGGCAACAGTGACGGCACGGCCAACCTGAACGTGCTGATCGAGGACACCACGACGCTGACCACCAGTGACTACGAAGTGGAGTTCACCAGTGCCACCGAATACACGGTGCGCCGGATTTCCGACGGCCAGATGGTTTCTGCCCTGTATGACGACGATGCCGATCCGGATACCCCTCTGGTGGCGGCACCGGCGCCCTACGACATCACCAGCGGTACGCCGCTGGTCTTCGATGGCTTCTCGGTCAATGTGGCAGCCGGCACCTTCGCGGCCGGCGATCGCTTTCGCATCATGCCGACCCGCAACGAAGGCAGCTACATTCGCTCCGACCTGACCAACCCCCAGGAGCTGGCGTTCGCCTCGCCGCTGAAAGCGGAAACCAGCCCGGCCAATGTCGGCAATGGCACCATCACCCAGCCGAGCCTGATCACCCAGATCGACATCTACGATCCGGTGGCCCAGGCTGCCCTGGAAAACAGCCTACGTACCGCGCCGCCGCTGCGTATCGTGTTCACCTCGACCACCGACTACGATGTGGTCGACACCACCGGTGCGGTGCTCAGCAGCAACACTATCGTGCCGGGGCAGAACAACACCCAGCAGATTACCGCCGGTATCGCGCCGGATGATTTCACCTTCGACTTCACCATCAGCGGCCGCCCCCAGACCGGTGACAACTTCACCATCTCGTTCAACACCAACGGCGTTTCCGACAATCGCAATGCGCTGAAACTGGCGGATCTGCAGAACAAGACGACCGTCGGTATCGACCCGAACTTCCCCAAGACCACTGGTACGAGTTTTACTGATACCTACGGTGACCTGGTCGAGCGGGTCGGCACCCTGACCAGCCAGGCGCGGGTCGATGGCGAAGCAACTACTTCGATCCTCAAACAGGCGACCGACAACCGAGATTCGGTGTCGGCGGTGAACCTGGATGAAGAGGCGGCAAAGCTGATTCAATTCGAACAGTACTACCAGGCTTCGGCGCAGATCATTCAAGTTGCGCGGTCCTTGTTCGATACCCTTATCAACACCTTCTAAAGCCGGACTGCCATCATGGTCATGCGTATTTCTTCCATCCAGGCTTTCAATAACGGTGTCAACGGCATTGGTCGCAACTACTCCAATGTCATCCGTACCCAGGAGCAGATCAGCAGCGGCAAGCGCATCCTGACTCCGGCGGACGACCCGGTGGCGTCGGTGCGTCTGCTGCAGTTGCAGCAGCAGGAATCGTTGCTCGGGCAGTACAAGGAAAACCTGACTGCGGCCAAGAACAGCCTGACCCAGGAAGAAACCACGCTCAACTCGGTCAATACGGTGCTGCAGCGTATCCGCGAGCTGGCCGTGCAGGCCGGTGGTGGTGCGCTGTCTGCCGATGACCGCAAGTCGATCGCCAAGGAACTGGACGAGCGCGAGGGCGAATTGCTCAACCTGATGAACAGCCGTAACGCCCGCGGCGAATACCTGTTTTCCGGTTTTCTCGGCAAGACCGAGCCGTTCGTGCGCAATCCGGATGGCACCTACTCGTATTTCGGTGACGAAGGCCAGCGTAGCCTGCAGGTGGCCAGTTCGACCACGGTGGCGATCAACGACAACGGCAAGCGCCTGTTCGAAGACGTGACCAATGCCAACCGTGTGCTGAGTACCGGCGGCATCGACAATGCCGCTCTGGCAGGCCAGGTACCGCCATTGCCGGCGACGACCATTCCTGCGGTGCCGAGTGCCGATCAGCGTGTCTTCATGTCGCCGGGGCTGGTCAATGACAATGATGCCTTCAACAGCATCTTCCGGGCGGGCGAGCCTTACTCCCTGGCATTTGTCAGTGGTAGCGAGTTCCGCATCTATGATGCCGCCGGCGCTGACGTAACCTCGGAGGTTCCGGGGGGCGGAGTGATCGATCCGCTGGCCAACGGCGGCAATGTCATCAACTTCCGTGGCATGCGCTTCCAGCTGGACGTGGTGTTGCAGGAAGGCGACAACGAACAAGACCTGGACAACCTTCTGGCGGATATCCAGCCGCCCGCCGTGGCAGGCTCTCCAGGCATCGGTACGCACAGTTTCACCCTGGAATCGGCACCCACCGAGTTCGCGGTAACGCGCGCCTCGACCAACCCCTCGACGGCCGTGATTACGGGCGGCACCATCACCAACCAGGCCGTTTTCAACGCGCAGTTCCCGACCTCGGGTGTGGTGTTGCGCTTTACCAACGCCAGTGACTACGACGTTTACTCACAACCGGTTGGACCGAGCAGTACGCCGATCGCCAGCGGCTCGGCCCCTGGGCCTTACCCGGCAACGGTCAGCGTGTTCGGTGTGGACTTCAGTCTGAGTGCCGCGGCGGCGGCCGGTGACGAGTTCGGCGTGCAACCGCAGTTCCAAGAGCAGCGCAGCATCCTCAACAGCATCTCGCGCCTGCGCCAGGCGCTGGAGTCGTCGCCGACCACCACGGTCGGCAACCTGGCGATCCGCGATGAGGTGGCCATCGCCCTGACCAACTTGGACAACGGTATCGGCCAGGTCCTGGAGGTGCAGACCGAGATTGGTGCCCGCCTGAATCTGGTTGATTCCACCGAGGTCGACAACGAAGACGTCACTCTGGTCAACAAGGCCGTCCAGGCCGAGCTAAGCGAGCTGGACTATGCCGAGGCGCTTTCCCGGCTGTCCTTCCAGACCGTGATTCTGGAAGCCGCGCAGCAGAGCTATGTGAAGATCGCTGGGCTCAACCTGTTCAATCAGTTGCGCTGATCGGCACCGTATCAGGCCGCGGAGTGCTGATGTGGGCTATCCGCGGTTCGTGCTTCCCTGATTTTTCTGATTCCATTTGGCTTGTTAATTGCTAACTTGCATAAATAGTGATGAAAAATTGACGGGACCAGGCATGTCAGTTGATACCGAGTGGCTAGTGGATTTTTTTCGCCGACAGGCACGTCTCGGTTTTGAGGAAGGGGATTACACCCGCACCCGCAATTGCTGTAGTGAGTTGCTTCGGCAGCTGCCGAAGGACCGCGAGGCCTGGCAGCTTCTCGGTGAGGCCGCCTTGGCCAGCCACGACAGCGTCACCGCCCTGCGTGCCTTCGATCAACTGCTGGAGCTCGAGCCACAGAACGTCGACTATGCCATGAAGCTCGGTCAGGCCAGCCTGCAGGCGCAGGATTGGCCAGCGGCGATCTCTGCATTCGATCAGGTTCTGGCGCTGCAGCCCGAGCATCCTGGGGCTCTCGAAGCCTTGCAACTGATCGGTCAGCTGCAGGCCAAGCTGGACATCCTCGGTCAACTGCCCGCTGTGTTGCCCGCGCGCAATGCGCCGTGCTTCTGCGGCAGCGGCCTGAAATACAAGAAGTGCTGCCTGCGCAAGAGTTCGCAGCAGCTCGTTCAGCAGCGTATCGAACAGGCCTATGCCGCCGGTGAGTGGCAGCAGGTTCTCAGCCTGATTTCCGACCTTGAGTCACTTTCTTCCCGAGAGCAACTAGTGCTGGCCCTGGCTCGCTATCAGTTGGGGCAGCGTGATCGAGCTTATCCGTTGCTCAAGTCGGCGCGACGCGAATGGCCGGATGATCTGGAGGTGGCTGCCGCGCTTGCCGATCTGGAGCTGGACCACGATGTCGCTACCGCGCAGCGTCTGGCCGAACTCGTGCTGGCTGCACAGCCTGGGCAGTGGCGAGCCAGCCTGGTGCTGGCCGCGGTCTATGCCCGGCAGGGACAAGCTACGGCGGCAGAGGCGACCCTACGCGAGCTGGTGCGCCTCGACCCCGCTTGCGACACGGCCTGGCAGCGCCTGAGCAACTTCCTGCGCAAGTCGCAGCGCGAGCAGGATGAGGCGCTGCTGATGCGTGAGTGGACACAGCGCTGCCCGGACAACCCTACGGCCTGGTTCCACCGCGGTATGTCCGCCGTGCTGGCTGCCCGGGGCGACGAGGGGCGTGGCTATCTTCAGCAGGCCCTGGCTCTCGATCCGCGGCATCATGAGGCGCAGTGCTGGATAGGGCAGTCCTACCAGAACGAGCAGAATCCGCATCGTGCATTGGAGCATCTGATGCTCGGCCTGCAGATAAAGCCCGACTACCAGGTGGGTTGGAACATGCTCGGCGGGGTCTACCATTCGGTAGGGCGCCAGCATGAGGCCGAGGGTTGCTTCATGCGCGCATTGGCGATTACCCCAGATCAGGCCGAGGCCTGGAACAACCTGGCCAACACCTACCTGGATGCGCGGCTGCTCGATGAGGCCGAGCGGGTCATGCATGTGGGGATCAGCTTGAATGGCCGAGAGCCCAACCTATGGAACAACCTCGGGAACATTCTCAGCGCCGCCAAGCGCATCAGCGAGGCGCGCGAGGCCTACCAGAAGGCTCTCGACGTGGCACCGGATTACCGGCCGGTGCTGATCAATCTGGCGGGGGTCGAGGCCAACTTCGGTAATCTGGATCGCGCCATCGAGCTGTTGCGGGACGTGCTGGATACCGCCCAGGCGCGCACCAACACCTTCTTTTTCGCCAACTATCACGCAGACTGGAGCGGCGAGCAGGTCTTCGCCATCTACCAGGACATCATCGAGCGTTTCTACCCCAAGCGCCGCTACTTCGATTATGCCAATAGCCTGGAGCCCAAGCGCAGGCTGCGCATCGGTTACATTTCGCCAGACTTTCGCCACCACGTTTGTGCGCTCTTCATCGAGCCGCTGATGCGTAACCACGATCATCACAAGGTCGAGGTATTTGCCTACTCGCTGGTGCGCCTGGAGGATCAGGTCACCGAGCGTTTCATGGGCTATGCCGATCATTGGCGGCACTGTGTCGGCCTGAGTAATGAGCTGGTCGCCGAGCAGATACGCGCGGACCGGATCGATATTCTGATCGACCTTGCCGGGCACACGGCCAACAATGGTCTGGCCTGCCTGGCGCTGAAGCCGGCGCCCGTACAAGTCAGCTGGTGGATGGGCTTCGCCTTCGGTACCGGATTGAAGGCGGTGGATTACTTCCTCGCCGATGAGCAGATGCTGCCTCCAGGCTGCGAGAACGCGTTCGCCGAACAGCTCTGGCGCATGCCCGGCCCGGCGGTGGCCTATATGCCCAACGCGATGCTGCCGGAAGTTTCGCCCCTGCCGGCGCAAAGCAACGGCTTCATCACTTTCGGGAGTCTGACTCGGCCGGTACGCCTCAATCATCGGGTGATTCGTGTCTGGTCTGAGCTGCTCAAGCGCGTTGCCAACTCGCGTCTGATCCTCGACAGCAGCGCCTTCGATGACGCCGGCCTGTGCGAGCACTATCGGCACAAGTTCGCCGAGCAGGGCATTGACGCCTCTCGCCTGGAATTCGGCTATACCTCGCCGGTCTGGGATGCATTGGGCAAGATGGATATTGCCCTGGACTGTTTCCCGCATAACTCCGGCACCACGCTCTACGAGAGCCTGTGGATGGGCTTGCCGGTCGTCACGCTGCGCGATAGGCCCTCCATGGGCCGTGTCGGCGCGCTGATTCTGCACGGAGTGGGGCGCGGCGAGTGGTGTACCGACAGCGAGGAGGAGTACCTGGCGAAACTGGTTGAGCTGGCGGCAGACTCCGTGCGGCTGGCCGAAATACGTCAGGGCTTGCGTGAAGAGATGCGAGCCTCGGCCCTGTGCGATGGCGCTGATTTTGCCCGGCGTATGGAGCAGACTTACCAGCAGATGTGGCAACGCTACTGCGAACAAGGAGAACAACAATGAAAGCAGTGATCCTGGCCGGCGGCCTGGGTACCCGGATCAGCGAGGAATCGCACCTCAAGCCCAAACCGATGATCGAGATCGGCGGCAAGCCGATCCTCTGGCACATCATGAAGCAGTACTCCGCCCACGGTATCCAGGACTTCGTCATCTGCCTGGGCTACAAGGGCTATGCGATCAAGGATTTCTTCGCCAACTACTTTCTACATACCTCGGATGTCACCTTCGACATGCGCAGCAATCAGATGGAAGTGCACCAGAACTACAGCGAGCCGTGGCGCGTGACCCTGGTCGACACCGGCGAAGAGACCATGACTGGCGGGCGCCTGCGCCGGGTCGGGCGCTTCCTTGAGCAGGATGAGGCCTTCTGCTTCACCTACGGTGACGGCGTGTCCGATCTGGACATTGCTGCCCTGGTGGCCTTCCACAAGCAACATGGCAAGTACGCCACGGTCACCGCCGTGCAGCCGCCGGGGCGTTACGGTGCCTTGGCCCGCGAAGGTGACCAAGTCACCGGTTTCGTCGAGAAACCGCGTGGCGATGGCGGCTGGATCAATGGCGGCTTCTTCGTCCTGTCACCCAAGGTGCTGCCCTATATCGACAAGGATGCGACCACCTGGGAAGCCGAGCCGCTGGACCAGTTGGCCAGCGAAGGCCAGCTGATGGCCTACCAGCACGAAGGCTTCTGGCACCCGATGGATACCCTGCGCGACAAGAACTACCTCGAGCAGCTGTGGCAGAGCGGGGAGGCGCCGTGGAAACAGTGGAGCTGAATCAGGCCTTCTGGCAGGGCAAGCGGGTTCTGCTGACCGGCCATACCGGCTTCAAAGGCGGCTGGCTGGCGCTCTGGTTGCAGAGCTGGGGCGCTCAGGTGACTGGCTTCGCCCTTGATCCCTCGACCGAGCCCAGCCTGTTCGAACTGGCGCGGGTGGGCGAGGGCATCGACAGTCGCATCGGCGACCTGCGCGATCTGCCGGCACTGCTGAACGTGATGCAGGATGTACGCCCGGAGATTGTCCTGCATCTGGCGGCACAGCCGCTGGTGCGTGAAGGTTACCGCGATCCGCTGGGTACTTACGCCAGCAATGTCATGGGCACCCTGCATCTGCTCGAGGCCGTGCGCCAGGTCGGCGGTGTACGCGCCTGCGTGGTGGTGACCACCGACAAGGTCTATGCCAACCACGAGTGGGCCTGGCCCTATCGGGAGAACGAGCCGCTCGGCGGCCATGATCCCTATAGCAGCAGCAAGGCCTGCTGTGAGCTGGTGGCGCAATCCTTTGCCGCTTCCTATTTTCCCGCGGCTCGCTATGTCGAACACGGCCTGGCCATGGCCACGGCACGCGCCGGCAATGTGCTGGGTGGTGGTGATTTTGCCCCGGATCGTCTGGTACCGGATGTACTGGCCGCCTGGTCGCGTGGCGAGCCGGTGACCCTTCGTTACCCGCAGGCCGTGCGTCCCTGGCAGCACGCCCTGGAGCCGCTGGCTGGTTACCTGCAACTGGCCCAGGGGCTTTACGAACAGGGGCCGGCCGTGGCCGGTGCGTGGAACTTCGGTCCGGCCGATAGCGACACCTGCAACGTCGGTGAGGTGGTGGCGCGTCTGGCTGCGCGCTGGCCGCAGGCGCCGGGACTGCAGATCGAGCCAAGTGAGCTGCATGAAGCCGGCTTGCTGCGCTTGGACAGCAGTCGCGCGCGTCAGCTGCTCGGCTGGCAGCCACGCTGGGCGCTGGATGACTGTTTGCAACAGACTCTCGACTGGCACCTGGCCTGGCGGCGCGGCGAAGACATGCGCGCGGTGACCCTGGCGCAACTGGCCACCTACTGGGGGCAGGCATGAGCGAGCTGCAACTGAGCGAGCTGCCACTGCCCGGGCTGTTCGTCCTGCAGCACCGCGTGCATCAGGACGAGCGTGGGCGTTTCGCCCGCTTGTATTGCGAGGGCAGCCTGCAGCTGTTCGGCCAACCGTTCCATGTTCGGCAGATCAACCAGTCGCTGACCCGCGAGCGCGGCACTGTACGGGGTCTGCATTTCCAGTATCCACCACACGCCGAGAGCAAGCTGATCAGCTGTATGCGTGGCGCCGTGTGGGATGTGGCGGTGGACGTTCGCCAGGGTTCGTCGACCTTCCTGCATTGGCATGCCGAGCGGCTGGAGGCGGGCGATGGTCGCAGTCTGCTGTTGCCGCCGGGCTTTGCCCATGGGTTCCAGGCTTTGAGCGACGACGCCGAGCTGCTCTATCTGCACAGCGCCGATTACACCCCGGGGCACGAAGGCGGTTTGTCCGTCAGCGATCCGCGTCTGGCCATCGACTGGCCGTTGCCATTCAAGAACCTGTCGGCCCGTGATGCCGGCCATCCGCTGCTGGATGAGAGTTTCCAAGGAGTCCAACTATGAACTGCCGAGGCTGCGGTGCGCATCTGCACCTGCCGTTGATCGACCTGGGCACCGCGCCGCCGTCTAACGCTTATGTCACTCGCGAGCAGCTGAACCAAGCCGAGCAATGGGTGCCACTGCGGGTACTGGTGTGCGATGACTGCTGGCTGGTCCAGACCGAGGACTACCGCGCCGCGGACAGCCTGTTCGATGCCGACTATGCCTACTTCAGCTCGTTCTCCAGCAGTTGGCTGGCGCATGCCGAGAACTATGTTTCGAGCATGACCGAGCGCTTTGGCCTGGATACGCAGAGCCGGGTGGTGGAGATCGCCGCCAACGATGGCTACCTGCTGCAGTATGTGGCCAAGCGCGGCATTCCCTGCCTGGGCATCGAACCGACCGCCAGCACGGCGCGGGCCGCAAGGGACAAGGGGCTGGAAATCCGTGAACTGTTCTTCGGCGAGGCGGTTGCTCGCATGCTGGCGGAAGAGGGCTGGAGCGCCGACCTGATGGCGGCCAACAACGTGCTGGCCCATGTGCCGGACATCAACGATTTTCTCAAGGGTTTCGCCGCGCTGCTCAAGCCCACCGGCGTGGTGACTTTCGAGTTTCCCCATTTGCTGCGGCTGATGGCCGAACACCAGTTCGACACGCTTTACCATGAGCACTATTCATATCTATCGCTGACCGCCGTGCAGGCACTCTGCGCGCGTAATGGCCTGGCTGTGTTCGACGTCGAAGAGCTGTCGACCCATGGCGGTTCGCTGCGGGTATTCGCCCAGCGTGCTGCTGGCGAGCGTCCAGTTGCTGCGACGGTCGCTGCCATGCTGGCGCACGAGGAGGCGAGCGGGGTGAAGACTGCCAGCTATTACGCCAGCCTGGCACCGGCCGCCGAGCACATCAAGCACGAGCTGCTGCGCTTCCTGCTCAAGGCCAAAGCCGAGGGCAAGAAGGTGGTGGGTTATGGTGCGGCGGCCAAGGGCAACACGCTGCTCAACTACGCCGGCGTGCGTGGCGACTTGTTGGCTTGGGTGGCCGATGCCAATCCACACAAACAGGGCAAGTTCCTGCCCGGTAGCCGCATTCCGATTGTCGAACCAGCGCGTATTGCCACCGAGAAGCCGGATTATGTACTGGTGTTGCCGTGGAACCTGCTGGCCGAAGTGATGGAACAGCAAGCCGCGGTCACGTCCTGGGGAGGCCGTTTTGTGGTGGCCGTTCCCGAGTTACGGTGCCTCTGATGGCGCGAGTGCTGGTCACCGGAGCCAATGGCTTCGTCGGTCGTCAGGTGGTCGAACAGCTGGCGGCGGCGGGGCATGAGGTGCATGCCGCCTGTGGCCGCCAAACACTGGAGGGTAGGGCGCTTGCGGGTGTGCATCAGGTCGACCTGCTTGAGCCCGGCACGCCTTCCGCGTTGATCGAGACGGTACGTCCGACGCGATTGCTGCACCTGGCCTGGTGCGCCAAACCCGGGGTGTACTGGACCTCGCCGGAGAATATCGCCTGGGTGCGCGCGACCCTGGAGCTGTTGGAGGTTTTTCAGCGCACTGGCGGCGAGCAGGCTGTGCTGGTCGGCAGCTGCGCCGAGTACGAGTGGAGTGGCGAGGGCGTCTGCCGGGAGTATGAAACTCCTCTGCAGCCGGCAACCCCTTACGGCCGCTGTAAAAATGCCACCCGTGAGTTGGTCGAGCTGTTCGGCCAGCTGCATGGCATACCACTGGCCTGGGCGCGAATCTTTCATGCCTATGGGCCATACGAGGCGCCGGGGCGCCTGGTGCCGGCTGTGCTCGCGGCGCTGCTCAAGGGCGAGCCGGCGCGCTGTTCCCATGGTGAACAGCTGCGTGACCTACTGCATGTGGCGGATGTCGCCGCGGCTTTGGTGCAACTGATGCACAGCAATGCCGATGGTGCATTCAATATTGGCGGTGGTCAGCCGATACGCCTGCGCGAGGTCATCGAGTATCTGGCCAGGCAGCTGAATGCTGAACACCTGCTGCAATTCGGAGCTATTCCGGTTGCGGCCAACGACCCACCGCTGCTGATCGCCGATAACCAGCGCCTGCTGGCAACCGGTTGGCAGCCGCGATTCGATCTACACAGCGGTTTGGATGATGCCCTCGCCTGGTGGCGTGGGCGAATTTGATACTCGGAAAGGAGCAGGACGTGAAACTGACAGTCGATACCGATAACAAGAAGCTGATCCTGGAAGAGGGCGGCGCTGTCCGCGAGCTGGATCTATACACCGACGAGTCCTTCGAGCTGTTGTCCCAGCAATGGGTCAACCTCGGCTGGAACCAGAAGTATCCCTATACCTTCTCCTGGATGGGCCGTCCGGTAATCCAGCTGCCGGAAGACATGATCCGCATGCAGGAGGTGATCTATAAGGTCAAGCCGGACGTGATAGTCGAGACCGGTGTGGCCCACGGTGGCTCCCTGATCTATTACGCCAGCCTGTTCCAGGCCATGGGCAAGGGCCGGGTGATCGGTATCGATATCGAAATCCGTCCGCACAACCGCAAGGCTATCGAGGAACACGAGCTGTTCAGCTATCTGACCCTGATCGAAGGCAGCTCGGTTGCCGATGATGTGGTGGCGCAGGTCAAGTCGCTGATCAAGCCAGGGGAAACGGTGCTGGTCATCCTCGACTCCAACCACACCTATGCCCATGTGGCTGAAGAACTGCGCCTGTATTCGCCGCTGGTGACTCCGGGTTCCTACATCGTCTCTACCGATGGGGTGATGAAGGAAGTCAAGGATGTGCCACGTGCCGGCAAGGACTGGGGCACTGACAACCCGTCTAACGCCGCTATCGATTTTGCTGCGGCTAATCCGCAGTTCATCATCGAGCAGCCGGCCTGGCCGTTCAATGAAAGTACCCTGAGCAAGAACATTACCCACTGGCCGGATGCCTGGCTGAAACGGGTCTAAGCAGATAAATGCTTGATGCGCCACCGCAAAAGCACTGCTGTGGCGCGTCAAACTTCCAGTGGAAATCAGTTTTTTACTTATTAAATTGGCTAACTGTTTGTTTTTAATGAAATAAAAAAAATGATTTTTCCTCGTTAAAGCCTCCTAAAGTTGCGCCGGGTAACGCCGATACAAAGATCGAATGCGAACTTCACGGGGCGTCTGAGCAAAGCAGGCCCAAAGCTCGCAAGCTCAGGCAAACCCAGTTAGTACGGTCCTTTGGAGGCAAACACCATGGCCCTGACAGTCAACACCAACGTAGCCTCGCTGAACACTCAGCGTAACCTCAACACCTCGTCCAAGGGTCTGGATACTTCCCTCCAGCGCCTTTCCACCGGTTTCCGCATCAACAGCGCCAAAGACGACGCAGCCGGTCTGCAGATCTCCAACCGTCTGACCAGCCAGATCAACGGTCTGAACGTTGCCACCCGCAACGCCAACGACGGTATATCCCTGTCGCAGACCGCTGAAGGTGCCCTGCAGCAGTCCACCGGCATCCTGCAGCGTATGCGTGACCTGGCTCTGCAGTCGGCTAACGGCTCCAACGGCGCCAGTGAACGTGCCGCCCTGCAGTCTGAAGTCGCTCAGCTGCAACAGGAACTGAACCGTATCGCCGACACCACCAGTTTCGGTGGCCGCAAGATCCTCGACGGTACCTTTGGCTCGCAGAGCTTCCAGGTGGGTGCCAACGCCTTCGAGACCATCAGTGTATCGATCGGTGCCGCCGGTGCTTCGCGTATCGGTGCCAGCCGCTTCAATAGCAGCGTTGCCGATACCACCAACTCGCAGGATGGTATTGCCGCCTCGGCTGTGGCTGACTTCGCTGCCTACACCACTGCCTATGGCTACGCCTCTTCGCCGGCTACCAGTGATGGTCTGACCATCTCCGGCAAGCTGGGCGATGCTTCGGTTGCCCTGAATGACGGCAGCTCTGCTCGTGAGCTGGCTGAGGCTGTGAATGGCGTGTCCGGCTCCACCGGTGTGACCGCCACTGCTCGTACTTCGGCTCGCCTGGAGAACCTGACTGGCACCACTACCGATCCAGGCACCATCAGCTTCACCCTCTACGGCTCGAATAACGCCGAAGAGAGCGATGGCGTGGCAATCTCCGCCAGCATCTCTGACTGGAGCGACCTGTCCGCCCTGGCCGACGAGATCAACAAGGAGACCGGTCGTACTGGTATCTCCGCCAAGATCAACAACGACGGCACCGTGGAAATGACCAGCGAGCGCGGTGACGACATCGTCATCACCGAGTGGGCTGCTGAAGTGGAAGGTGGTGCCGCTGTAGGTGCTGACCTGCAGAGCCTGTCCTTCAACGGCGACAACGGTGTCGACGACCTTGAAGACGCCAGCGATCTGGTCGGTGCGGTAGCTACTCTGGCTGCCGGTGCCGGTGCTGTATCGGTCGGTCAGGTACGCTTCGAGTCTGCCGATGCCTTCCAGGTCGAGAACTTCGACAGTATTGACGGTGGTGTGCAGGCCGCCAGTGTGTTCAGCAACCTGGAGGCGGTCGACAGCGTCGATATCAGCACCTCCATCGGTGCGCAGAACTCCCTGGGTATTATCAGCGCCGCGATCTCCAACATCGACAGCCAGCGTGCTCAACTCGGTGCTGTGCAGAACCGCTTCGAGAACACCATCTCGAACCTGCAGAACATCGGCGAGAACGCCTCGGCTGCTCGTAGCCGGATTCGCGACACCGACTACGCTGCGGAAACTTCGGAACTGACTAAAAACCAGATCCTGCAGCAGGCCGGTACCGCAATCCTGGCTCAGGCCAACCAGCTGCCGCAGGCTGTACTCAGCCTGCTCGGCTAAGGCTAGAGGCGCTAGACTACGGGGAGAAGGGCGCAGCTCTTCTCCCCGTTCCCTCGTTGTGAGGAGAAAATTATGGACGTTGGCTCAATCAAGAATTCGCTGAATCCGGCGCTTGCCACAGGGCGTTCGGCTTCTGCCGCAACTCCCGTGGACACTGCGCGCAAGCAGGTAGTAGGTGCTGAGCCGGCCGGCGAAGAGCGAGCGGCCCAAACGGCACCAGGCGAAACCGCGAGCATCTCGCGCGAACAGGTTGAATCTGCTGTTTCAACCATTCAAGAGTTCGTGCAGTCGGTGCGCCGTAATATCAATTTTTCTCTGGAAGATACTTCCGGCAGGGTGGTAGTGAAAGTCACTGACTCCACCTCCGGGGACATCATCCGACAAATTCCCTCGGAAGAGGCGCTGCAGCTGGCTGAGAGCTTGCAAGAGGTTCGTAGTCTGCTGTTCAAGGCCGAAGCCTGACGTAAAGTTTGGCATGGCTTTTGACTGTTATGCGCTCACAAGGCGTGAATAGTCATATTTTTGGCGAGGTGTAACATGGCTGGTATTCTGGGCATCGGATCGGGCATCGATATCGATAGCATCGTGACAGCGCTGGTAAATGCGGAGAAAGCTCCGAAAACCCAGCAACTGGATCGACTGGAAAAAGTCACCACCTCGCGCTTCTCTGCGCTTGGCACCCTCAAGGGCTCGCTCAGCGGTCTGCAAACAGCCATCCAAAGCCTGAGCAAGGCTTCGGTGTTTGAGACGCGTACTGCATCATCCAACAACAGCAGCGTACTCACGGCCAAGGCCGCCAGCTCGGCAGATGCCGGCAAGTACAGCATGCAGGTGCAGCAGCTCGCCTCCAGCAGCAAGGTCGCCTTGCAGTCGGTGTCCAGCACCTCAGGCACCACGTTCAATAGCGGTAAGCTGACCATATCGGCCGGCTCCTCCAGTATCGAAGTCGATGTCACTGCAGACAACAATACCCTCAGTGGCCTTCGCGACAGCATCAACGCAGAAGGCAAGAGCGCAGGGATAAGTGCCACTATCGTCACCGATGCATCGGGTTCGCGTCTGGTGCTCAGCTCCAGCAAGACCGGTGAGGGCAATGATATCCAGGTGGCCGCTACCGAAGATGGTGTCACTAGCGGCACTGTGGCCCTGACCACCCAGGCGTTCCAGCCTTCCGTCAACCTGGAATTGAGCAACATTGCCGGCGGCGGGACTTCTACTTTCCAGGCCGGTGATATTGCAATCAGTTCTGGCGGCGTCAATCTGAACGTGAGCATCGCTGATGGCTTCACGCTCGAAGACGTTCGCGACATGATCAACATCAATGGCAACCCGCAGGGTATTTCGGCAGTCATCGAGACAGACAGTTCGGGTGCTCGCCTGGTCCTGAGTTCCACGAATGGAAGCGATCTTACGTTTGCCGCCACTTCCTCGGGTGGGGTGACGGGTACTAATGCCCTGACTGCGCTCAATCCGGCTGTTGGCGTGACCGCGACTAGCGCAGGCCCCGATTCCACCACTGGTGCTTCCGGGGTGATCACCAGGGCGCAGTCGGCCATTCTTTATGTCGACGGTCTGCAGGTCACCAGTGATAGCAATACGGTGACCACCGCGATTGACGGTCTTACCCTCAATCTGGTCAGCGCCCAAAGTAGCGCCGATCTTCTGGCCGGCAAGACCGTCGATGTCACGGTCGGTGTCGACAAGGGCACGGTTAAAAGCAATGTGCAGAAGTTTGTCGACGCCTATAACAGCCTTATCAGTACTGTTGGGCAGCTGAGCGCCGTTGTCCCGGTAACCGACGGGAACCCTGTGGCCGGGCCGTTGGTGGGTGATGTCACGGTACGTGGCCTGATGTCCGGTATTCGTAATGAGCTGGTTAAGATGACCGGCCCGGATGGTGCGCGTGCTCTGGCTGAGCTGGGTATTACCACCCAGAAGGACGGTACGCTGAAGATCGATGACACTAAGCTGAGTACTGCCCTGGATAACAACTTCGAAGGGGTGGCCGAGTACTTCAGTGGCAGCAATGGCTTGATGACGCGGCTGGAGAGCAATGTCGGCAACTATCTGAAAAGTGATGGTGTGCTCGATCAGCGCACCAAGTCGCTCTCCGGCACTCTGGCCAATATCGATGATCAGCGTGAAGCGCTGGATCTGCGCATCGAGAAGGTTCAGGCGCGTCTGGTTGCGCAGTACTCCGCGATGGACAGTCTGGTTGCGCGCTTGCAGAAGACCAGCGAGAGTCTGACCAGCCAACTGGCGAGCCTGCCGGGCTTCGTGAAGAAGGATTGATAGATGAGCAAGAAACCCATCGATACCTACAAGCAGGTCAAGACCAGCCAGGACGTATCGCCGTACCGTACCGTGCAGATGTTGCTGGACGGTGCCCTTGAGCGTGTTCGTCTGGCGCGCCATGCGCAGGCAGAAGGGGATACCGAGATTCGTGGCCTTGCGGTAGGTAGCACCATCACCATCCTGGGTGTGCTGCAGGCCGGTCTGGACAAGGATCTGGGTGGCGAGATCGCGGAAAACCTCGATGCTCTCTACGACTATATGACTCGCCAGCTGGCTGGCGTGGCGCTGGATAGCACCCTGAGCAGCCTCGATGAAGTGCATGCATTGCTGACCCAGATCAAGACCGCCTGGGATGCTATCGGTCCCGAGGTAGAGCCTGCGGCGACAGCCGGCTAATTTGCGTTTTTCGTCCTTTCCTGCGTCTTTCGCGTTAAAGCTGTCCACCGGATTGCCGATACATAAGATGTATCCAGGCAATGTTCAGTGGAGTGATCATGAACGCGATGGCGGCCCTCAAGCAGTATCAAACCGTCAATACCCAAGCGCAGGTTGGCGATGCCAGCCCGCATCGACTGATCCAGATGTTGATGGAAGGTGGTATGTCACGTCTGGCGCAGGCGCGTGGTGCCATGCAGCATGGTCAGGTGGCAATCAAGGGTGAGCTGATCAGCAAGGCTATTGGTATCATCGGTGGCCTGCGTGAAGGGCTGGATCTGCAGCAGGGCGGTGAAGTCGCTGCCAACCTCGATCGGCTTTACGAGTATATGGTTTCTCGCCTGATCGAGGCTAACCTGAACAATGATGTGGCTCTGGTCGATGAAGTGGCGGGGCTGCTGCGTAATGTGAAATCCGGTTGGGATGCCATCAGCCACTAAGGCTTTCCGTAACCGAGGGGGAATGTCATGAGTTCATCTGTGCAACGTCTCGAAGCGACCGGCAGTGCCTTGCGTGACGCCCTGGCTCGCCAGGACTGGATGGCTATCGGTGAGCTTGATGCCCAGTGCCGGCAAGCGGTTGACGAGGCCATGGTCGAGGCGGAGCACGATGAAGGTGTGCTGCGTGAGCGCATGCAGGAGTTGCTCGACCTCTATCGCGAACTGGTGACCATGTGCCAGAGCGAGCAACGGCGTCTGGCGGGCGAGTTGGTGCAGCTCAACCAGTCGCAGCAAGGTGCCAAGGTTTACCAGCTGTTCACCTGATACAGCCCTTCAATGGGCTGTTGTCCTTTACTATCCCTTCTTGCAGCAAATTTTTATCGCTTAAAAGCAGAAAATTCACGTCATAAAATTGACTCACGCCTGATTTTTGACTTTACTAGTGGCCAATTGCCGGTGTTGCCCACGACCTTAGTGAGCAACTTCATTTTCAGCTCGCGAGTCAGACCCTAATAAGATGTGGCGTGAAACTAAGATCCTGCTGATTGACGACAACAGCGAGCGCCGCCGTGATCTGGCGGTGATCCTCAATTTTCTCGGTGAAGAGCACTTCTCCTGCGATAGCGCCACATGGCGTGAGGCGGTAGCGCCGCTGGACTCGAGCCGCACCGTGCTTTGCGTGCTGCTGGGCGACGTGCAAGTCAAGGGCGGTGCCCTGGAGCTGCTCAAGCAGTTGACGGCCTGGGACGAGAACCTGCCGCTGCTGCTGATTGGCGAAGCTGCCCCGGCCGACTGGTCGGAGGATCTGCGTCGGCGTGTGCTGGCCAGCTTGGAAATGCCGGCCAGCTACAACAAGTTGCTCGATTCCCTGCACCGCGCCCAGGTCTACCGCGAGATGTACGACCAGGCGCGCGAGCGTGGCCGGCAGCGCGAACCCAACCTGTTCCGCAGCCTGGTGGGCACCAGTCGTGCCATCCATCAGGTGCGGCAGATGATGCAGCAGGTGGCCGATACCGAAGCCAGCGTGTTGATTCTTGGTGAATCCGGCACCGGCAAGGAAGTGGTCGCGCGTAACCTGCACTACCACTCCAAGCGTCGCGAAGCGCCGTTCGTGCCGGTCAATTGCGGGGCGATTCCCGCTGAGTTGCTGGAGAGCGAACTGTTCGGCCATGAGAAGGGCGCGTTCACCGGCGCCATCACCAGCCGTGCTGGACGTTTCGAACTGGCTAATGGCGGCACCCTGTTTCTCGACGAAATCGGCGATATGCCGCTGCCGATGCAGGTCAAGCTGCTGCGCGTGCTGCAGGAGCGTACCTTCGAGCGCGTTGGCAGCAACAAGACGCAGAGTGCCGATGTACGCATCATTGCGGCCACGCACAAAGATCTGGAAAAGATGATCGAAGAGGGCACCTTCCGCGAGGACCTCTACTATCGCCTCAACGTATTTCCCATCGAGATGGCACCCCTGCGTGAGCGGGTGGAAGACATCCCGTTGCTGATGAACGAACTGATCTCGCGCATGGAGTTCGAAAAGCGCGGTTCGATTCGTTTCAACTCTGCTTCGATCATGTCGCTGTGCCGCCACGATTGGCCGGGCAACGTCCGTGAGCTGGCAAACCTGGTCGAGCGCATGGCGATCATGCATCCCTATGGGGTGATCGGCGTTGGCGAGCTGCCGAAGAAGTTCCGTCATGTCGATGACGAAGACGAACAGCTGGCGACCAGTCTGCGTGAGGAGTTCGAGGAGCGCGCCGCCATTGGCGCTGGGCTCCCCGGTGTTTCTACGGCAGCCATGCTGCCGCCGGAAGGCCTCGACCTCAAGGACTACCTGGGTAACCTCGAGCAGGGACTGATCCAGCAAGCCCTGGATGACGCCGGTGGGGTCGTGGCGCGAGCTGCCGAGCGTCTGCGTATCCGCCGCACCACGCTGGTAGAGAAGATGCGCAAGTACGGCATGAGTCGGCGGGACGAGGAGGGAGGGGAAGAGGACTGAGAAAGCCGCTTCACCCAGCCCCTAAAGCCGGAGCTTTGACGCAGCCTCCGGCTTTATTTTTTAAGTATCTGAAAATAAACAATATTTTTTTAGGCACGGCGATTGCTATGACTCTTCTGACTGACCGTCTTCTGACGGTTTGCCAAGCGAGAGAAGAGCATGAGCCAAGCTGCCCAACCATCCCCGAGTCCTCAAGCCGCCGTTGCCGCGCCGGTTGAACAGGCCAGTCGTGCCAGCCTGGAGCAGGCGTTCGAGCTGTTCAACCAGATGTCGACGCAGCTCACGGCCTCCTACAGCATGCTTGAGGCTCGGGTTACCGAGCTCAAGGGGCAGCTGGCTCTGGTCAGCGCCCAGCGCATGCAGGAGCTGGCGGAGAAGGAGCGCTTGGCCCATCGCCTCCAAAGCCTGCTCGATCTGCTCCCCGGTGGGGTGATCGTGATCGACGGCCAGGGCGTGGTCCGCGAGGCCAATCCGGTGGCGCGTACTCTGCTGGTGAAGCCGCTGGTTGGCATGCTCTGGCGTGAAGTCATCAGCCGCAGTTTTGCCCCACGCGAAGATGATGGTCATGAAATTTCCCTCAAGGATGGCCGCCGGCTATCCATTGCCACCCGTTCGTTGCATGGCGAGCCGGGGCAGCTTGTGCTTTTGACTGACCTGACGGAAACCCGTCGCCTGCAGGATCAACTCTCCCGTCATGAGCGCCTCTCGGCCCTCGGCCGCATGGTCGCCTCGTTGGCCCACCAGATTCGTACGCCGCTGTCCGCGGCACTGCTGTATGCCAGCCATCTGACCGAGCAGGCCTTGCCTCTGGAGCAGCAGCAGCGCTTCGCCGGGCGCCTCAAGGAGCGCCTGCATGAGCTGGAGCACCAAGTGCGTGACATGCTGGTGTTTGCCCGCGGCGAGTTGCCTTTGCCCAACCGTATCGCGCCGTCGGTATTTTTCGATGCCCTGCGCGCCGCCGCCGAGGTGCATGTGCAGGACATGAGCGTGCGCTGGCAATGCGATGCCCGCGCCGGCGAGTTGCTGTGCAACCGCGACACCCTGGTCGGCACCGTACTCAATCTGATCCAGAACTCGATTCAGGCGGCCGGCCGCGAGGCGCGTCTGAAGATTCATCTGTACGCCCGTGGCAACACCTTGCGCCTGTGCGTCAGCGATAACGGCGACGGTATCGATCCGGCGACCCTGGCGCGCCTCGGCGAGCCGTTCTTTACCACCAAGACCACCGGCACCGGCCTCGGCCTGGCTGTGGTCCAGGCCGTGGCACGTGCCCACCAAGGCGAGCTGCAACTGCGCTCGCGGGTGGGCCGCGGCACCTGTGCCACCCTCGTTCTGCCGCTGCTGCCCGCAGCGCATCCGGTTTCTCAGGAGTAATGCCATGACTGCCAAAATTCTGCTGGTCGAAGATGACCGCGCGTTGCGCGAGGCACTGGCCGACACCCTGCTGCTCGGCGGCCATGACCTGCGTGCCGTGGCGTGCGCCGAAGAGGCATTAGTCGCGCTGACCGAGGAGGCCTTCAGCCTGGTGGTCAGCGACGTCAACATGCCGGGCATGGACGGCCATCAACTGCTGGCCTTGATCCGCAGCCGTTACCCGCAACTGCCGGTGCTGCTGATGACCGCTTATGGCGCCGTGGAGCGCGCGGTGGATGCGATCCGTCAGGGCGCTGCGGATTACCTGGTCAAACCCTTCGAGCCCAAGGCCCTGCTGGATCTGGTCGCTCGTCACGCACTTGGCCGCCTCAGTGCCAGCGATTGCGATGGTCCGATTGCCTGCGAGCCGGCCAGCCTGCAATTGCTGGAGCTGGCCGCGCGGGTGGCACGCAGCGATTCGACCGTGCTGATCTCCGGCGAGTCCGGTACCGGCAAGGAGGTGCTGGCGCGCTACATCCACCAGCAATCGCCGCGGGCCGGCAAGCCGTTCATTGCGATCAACTGCGCGGCGATTCCGGACAACATGCTCGAAGCCACCCTGTTTGGTCACGAGAAGGGCGCGTTCACTGGCGCCATCGCCGCTCAGCCAGGCAAGTTCGAGCTGGCCGAAGGTGGCACCATCCTGCTCGATGAAATTTCCGAGATGCCCATGGCGCTGCAGGCCAAGCTGCTGCGGGTGTTGCAGGAGCGCGAAGTGGAGCGGGTTGGCGCGCGCAAGCCGATCACCCTGGATATCCGCGTACTGGCCACCACCAACCGCGATCTGGCCGGCGAAGTCGCTGCTGGGCGTTTCCGTGAAGACCTCTACTATCGCCTGTCGGTCTTCCCGCTGGCGTGGCGTGCCCTGCGCGAGCGTACTGCCGATATTCTGCCGCTGGCCGAGCGCCTGCTGGCCAAGCACGTCAAAAAAATGAATCACGGCGCCGTGCAGCTTTCTCCGCAGGCGCGTGCCTGCCTGATTGCCCATCCCTGGCCGGGTAATGTGCGCGAACTGGATAACGCCATTCAGCGTGCGCTGATCCTGCAGCAAGGTGGGCTGATCCAGCCCCATGACTTGTGTCTGACCGCGCCTATCGGCATGGCGCCGCTGCCGATGACTGCGCCACCGCTCAGTCTGGTGATCAACAGCCCGGCTCCGCTGGAGCAGGAGTCGCCGGCGGAGGCATCCGGTGCCCTGGGGGACGACCTGCGGCGCCGTGAGTTCCAGATGATCATCGATACCCTGCGCTCCGAGCGTGGTCGTCGCAAGGAGGCCGCCGAGCGCCTGGGCATCAGCCCGCGCACCCTGCGTTACAAGCTGGCGCAGATGCGGGATGCCGGTATGGATGTCGAGGCTTACCTGTTCGCCAGCTAGGAGCCTATAGCTCCTTGAGTAGTCAGCCAGTCCTCTGGCTGAACGCTTCACGCTAGACCCCTCTTTGGCCCGCCCGTGCGGGCCTTTCTTTTTGGCACCCTTGTTGCAGATACCTCTTTACAGAGCCGCGTAGCGTCAAAAAACCGCGGCCGCCGGAGAACGATCATGAGTCAAGGTGTCGAGTTCAA
Organism: Aquipseudomonas guryensis; assembly: GCF_014164785.1. Classification (GTDB taxonomy): domain Bacteria; phylum Pseudomonadota; class Gammaproteobacteria; order Pseudomonadales; family Pseudomonadaceae; genus Aquipseudomonas; species Aquipseudomonas guryensis. The sequence continues at coordinate 563,987 of NZ_JACJFN010000002.1, forward strand.
TCGCCTGATGTTGGAAATGCGCTCCATGCAGATGGAGGCCATGGCCAAGCAGAAGCCGCCTGCCATTAGCGCGCCGGAGCCGGGTGCGCCGAGCTTCTCCGAGATGCTCGGCCAGGCGGTGGGCAAGGTGAACGAGACCCAGCAGGCCTCGACGCAACTGGCCAACGCCTTCGAGATGGGCCAGGGCGGCGTCGACATCACCGACGTGATGATCGCCTCGCAGAAAGCCAGTGTTTCCTTCCAGGCCATGACCCAGGTGCGCAACAAGCTGGTCCAGGCCTACCAAGACATCATGCAGATGCCGGTTTAACAGAGCGGAATTGAGTCATGGCTGAAGCAGTCGCTGCAAATATGCCCGCCACCACGGCGGCGGAACCGAAGAAACCCTTGCTCGGTTTGTCGTTCCTGGAAAACCTCTCCGACATGTCGATGCTGCGGCAGATCGGCCTGCTGGTCGGCCTGGCCGCCAGCGTGGCGATTGGTTTCGCTGTGGTGCTCTGGTCGCAACAGCCGGATTATCGTCCGCTGTACAGCAACCTGGCGGGGATGGACACCAACCAGGTTATCGAGACCCTGGCCGCTGCCGATATCGCCTACACCATCGAGCCGAACTCCGGCGCGCTGCTGGTCAAGTCCGAAGACTATGGCCGTGCGCAGCTGAAACTGGCCGGCGCCGGCGTGGCACCGAGCGACGGCAACATCGGCTTCGAGATCCTCGATCAGGAGCAAGGCCTGGGTACCAGCCAGTTCATGGAGGCCACGCGTTACCGTCGCGGCCTGGAAGGCGAACTGGCGCGCACCGTCTCCAGCTTGAACAATGTCAAAGGTGCTCGCGTGCACCTGGCCATTCCGAAAAGTTCGGTGTTCGTGCGCGATGAGCGCAAGCCGAGCGCCTCGGTGCTGGTCGAGCTGTACCCGGGCCGTACCCTGGAGCCGAGTCAGGTTATGGCCATCGTCAACCTGGTCGCCACCAGCGTGCCGGAGTTGAGCAAATCGCAGATCACCGTGGTCGACCAGAAAGGCAACCTGCTCTCCGATCAGCAGGAAATGTCCGAGCTGACCATGGCCGGCAAGCAGTTCGACTACAGCCGGCGCATGGAAAGCCTGTTCACCCAGCGCGTGCACAACATCCTGCAGCCGGTGCTGGGCACCGGTCGCTACAAGGCGGAAGTGTCGGCGGATGTCGACTTCAGCGCAGTCGAATCAACTTCGGAAATGTTCAACCCAGACCAACCGGCCCTGCGCAGCGAGCAGCAGGTCAACGAACAGCGCTCCAGCAGCCTGCCGCCGCAAGGCGTGCCGGGTGCCCTGAGCAACCAGCCGCCAGGTGCCGCCTCCGCGCCGGAGCAGGCTGCAGCGGCACCGGCGCCGCCTGGGCCGGTGGCCTCTGGGCAGCCGCTGCTGGATGCCAATGGTCAACAGGTCATCGATCCGGCGACCGGTCTGCCGATGCTGGCACCTTATCCGGCGGACAAGCGCGAGCAGTCCACCCGCAACTTCGAGCTGGACCGTTCGATCAGCTACACCAAGCAGCAGCAGGGCCGCCTCAAGCGCCTGTCGGTAGCAGTGGTGCTCGACGATCAGGTCAAGATCAACGCAGAAACCGGCGAAGCCAGCCGTGCGCCCTGGAGTGCCGAGGAACTGGCGCGCTTCACTCGCCTGGTGCAGGACGCCGTGGGTTTCGATGCCAGCCGCGGTGACAGTGTCAGCGTGATCAACACCTCGTTCACCACCGACCTGGCCGATGTCGTCGAACTGCCCTGGTACCAGAACGAACTGTTCCTGATGGCCATGGGCGGGCTGAGACAACTGGTGCCGGCACTGCTGATCTTCATCCTGGTCTGGTTCGTCCTGCGTCCGGTGATGAAGAACATCGCCAACCCGAACAAAGGCGGGGTGGGCGCCGATGGCAATGTCGAGCTGGGTGACATGGGCGGCCTGGACGGCGAGCTGTCGGCCGATCGCGTCAGCCTCGGTGGCCCGCAGAGCATTCTGCTGCCGAGCCCCTCCGAGGGGTATGATGCACAATTGAACGCCATCAAGAGTTTGGTGGCAGAAGATCCGGGCCGCGTTGCCCAGGTTGTGAAAGAGTGGATCAACGCCGATGAGTAACGAAAACGTCCGCCTCACCAAACTGAGCAAGGTCGACAAGGCCGCCATTCTCTTGCTGTCCCTCGGCGAAACCGATGCCGCGCAGGTGCTGCGCCACCTCGGGCCGAAGGAAGTACAGCGGGTCGGCGTGGCCATGGCCGGCATGCGCAATGTGCAGCGTGAGCAGGTCGAGCAGGTGATGGGCGAGTTCGTCGATATTGTCGGCGATCAGACCAGCCTGGGGGTGGGCTCCGATGCCTATATCCGCAAGATGCTCACCGCCGCCCTGGGCGAGGACAAGGCCGGCAACCTGATCGACCGTATCCTCCTGGGCGGCAGCACCAGCGGTCTGGACAGCCTGAAATGGATGGAACCGCGCGCCGTGGCCGACGTGATCCGCTACGAACACCCGCAGATCCAGGCCATCGTGGTCGCGTACCTCGACCCGGATCAGGCCGGTGAGGTGCTTGGCCACTTCGACCACAAGGTGCGCCTGGACATCGTCCTGCGCGTGTCTTCGCTGAACACCGTGCAGCCGGCGGCGCTCAAGGAACTCAACCTGATCCTCGAGAAGCAGTTTTCCGGCAGCTCCAATACCACCCGCGCCAACCTCGGCGGGGTCAAGCGCGCCGCGGACATCATGAACTTCCTCGACAGTTCGATCGAAGGCCAACTGATGGACTCGATCCGCGAAGTCGACGAAGACCTGTCGACCCAGATCGAAGATCTGATGTTCGTCTTCGACAACCTCGCCGATGTCGACGACAAGGGCATCCAGGCGCTGCTGCGCGAGGTGTCGTCCGATGTGCTGGTGCTGGCGCTCAAGGGCGCCGACGAAGCAATCAAGGAAAAAGTCTTCAAGAACATGTCCAAGCGCGCCGCCGAGTTGCTGCGCGACGACCTGGACGCCAAGGGGCCGGTTCGCGTCAGCGACGTCGAGACCGCGCAGAAGGAAATCCTCACCATTGCCCGTCGCATGGCCGAGTCTGGCGAGATCGTTCTCGGCGGCGCGGGCGGCGAAGCGATGATCTAAGCGGCGGACACCGGCATGGCCCCCAAGGAAGCCCCCAGCGAGCTGATTCGCGCCAAGGATGTCGGCGGTTTCGATCGCTGGGCCTTGCCCAGCTTCGATCCTGCCGTGGAAGTGCCGGCCGAGCCGGAGCCCGAACCGGTTGCCGAACCCGAGCTGCAGCCGCAGATGGAAGAGGTTGCCATCGAGGAAGTCAAACCGCTGACGCTCGATGAAGTCGAGGCGATCCGTCAGGATGCCTACAACGAAGGCTTTGCCATCGGCGAGAAGGATGGCTTCCACGCCGGCCAGCTCAAGGCCAAGCAGGAAGGCGAGGCGGCCCTGGCCCTCAAGGTCAAGAGTCTGGAACAGCTGATGAGCCAGCTGCTGGAACCCATCGCCAACCAGGATCAGGAGCTGGAACAGGCCCTGGTCAACCTGGTCAGCCAGATGACCCGCCAGGTGATCCAGCGCGAGCTGACCACCGACTCCAGTCAGATCCGCAGCGTCCTGCGCGAGGCGCTGGTCCTTCTGCCGATGGGTGCCAGCAATATCCGCATTCACATTCATCCGCAGGATTTCGAACTGGTCAAAGCCCTGCGCGAGCGCCATGAAGAAAACTGGCGGATTGTCGAGGACGAATCCCTGCTGCCTGGCGGTTGCCGGGTGGAGAGCGAGCACAGCCGCATCGATGCGAGCATAGAAACGCGTATGGCGCTGGCGCTCAAGCAGCTGTTCGAGCAGCAGCGCACGCAAGTGACCAATCCGCCTGAGGCGGATATCCGCGTGGACCTGGATATGCCCGATGCGCCTTGAGCGGATCAGTTTCGCCAAGCGCCTGGTTGGCTACAGCGAGGCGGTCGAGCTGCCGAGCCAGCCGGTGGTCGAGGGACGCCTGCTGCGCATGGTCGGCCTGACCCTGGAGGCCGAAGGCCTGCGTGCCGCGCTGGGCAGTCGCTGCCTGGTGATCAACGATGACAGCTACCACCCGGTGCAGGTGGAGGCCGAGGTGATGGGCTTCTCCGCCGGCAAGATCTTCCTCATGCCCGTCGGTAGCCTGGCGGGGATTGCTCCGGGTGCCCGAGTAGTGCCGCTGCCTGATGCCGGGCGTCTGCCGATGGGCATGTCGATGCTCGGCCGGGTGCTCGATGGCGCCGGTCGCGCCCTAGATGGCAAGGGCGGGATGAAGGCCGAAGACTGGGTGCCGATGGACGGCCCGGCGATCAATCCGCTGAATCGCCATCCGATCAGCGAGCCGCTGGATGTGGGCATTCGCTCGATCAACGGCCTGCTTACAGTCGGGCGCGGCCAGCGCCTGGGCCTGTTTGCCGGTACCGGTGTGGGTAAGTCGGTGCTGCTGGGCATGATGACCCGCTTCACCGAGGCCGACATCATCGTCGTGGGCCTGATTGGCGAACGCGGTCGCGAGGTCAAGGAGTTCATCGACGAGATTCTCGGCGAGGAGGGCATCAAGCGCTCGGTGGTGGTGGCCTCGCCAGCCGATGACGCGCCCTTGATGCGTCTGCGCGCCGCCATGTACTGCACGCGGATCGCCGAATATTTCCGCGACAAGGGCAAGAACGTCCTGCTGCTGATGGATTCGCTGACCCGCTTCGCCCAGGCCCAACGCGAGATCGCCCTGGCCATCGGCGAGCCGCCAGCGACCAAGGGTTACCCGCCCTCGGTCTTCGCCCGCTTGCCAAAGCTGGTAGAACGTGCCGGCAATGCCGAGGCCGGTGGCGGTTCGATCACCGCGTTCTACACCGTGCTTTCCGAGGGTGACGACCAGCAGGATCCGATCGCCGATGCTGCCCGTGGCGTGCTCGACGGTCACTTCGTGCTGTCACGCCGGCTTGCCGAGGAGGGGCACTACCCGGCCATCGACATCGAAGCCTCGATCAGCCGGGTCATGCCGCAGGTGGTGAGCCCGGAACACATGCGCCAGGCCCAGCGGTTCAAGCAGCTGTGGTCGCGTTATCAGCAAAGTCGCGATCTGATCAGCGTCGGCGCCTACGTACCTGGCGGTGATGCCGATACCGATCTGGCCATCGCCCGCCAACCGGCCATGGCGCGCTACCTGCGCCAGGGCCTGCAGGAGAGCGAAGGGCTCGACGCCAGCGCCACGCAGTTGAGCCAGGTCTTCAATCCCACGGCGCAGGCCTGATAAATGGCCAACAGTCGTGCCGCGCGCCTGGCACCGGTAGTTGAGATGGCCGAGCGCGCCGAGCGCGAAGCCGCCCGTCAGTTGGGCCACTGCCAGGGCCTGCTGGGCAAGGCCGAGGCGCAACTTGGCGAACTCGAGCGCTACCGTGGCGACTACCAGCAGCAATGGATCACCGAAGGCCGCCAGGGCGTGTCCGGGCAGTGGCTGATGAACTACCAGCGTTTCCTCTCGCAACTGGAAACCGCCATTGGCCAGCAGCATCAGAGCGTCAACTGGCACCGCGAAAATCTGGCTAAGGCGCGCAGCATCTGGCAACAGCGCTATGCTCGTCTGGAGGGCCTACGCAAGCTGGTGCAACGTTACCTCGATGAGGCGCGCCTGGCTGAAGACAAACGCGAGCAGAAACTGCTCGACGAACTGGCCCAACGCCTGCCTATGCGTGATCAACGATGATCGCGGTTGCCCGCTGTGACAGCCGGTGCTAAATCTGTCGCAGCGCAGCACGTACAAACAATAAGGAGTGCTTCATGAGCATCAGCGCACTGCCCTCGAATGACGGACAGGAACTGACCATTCAGATTCAGGGGCGCTTCGATTTTTCGGCGCACCAGGAGTTCCGCGACGCCTACGAGCGCGTGAACATGACTCCCAAACGTTATGTGGTGGATCTCAAAGCTGCCACTTACCTCGACAGCTCGGCCTTGGGCATGCTCCTGCTGCTGCGAGACCATGCCGGTGGCGACCATGCGCGCATCAGCCTGATCAATTGCAATCCGGACGTGCGCAAGATTCTGTCCATCTCCAACTTCGAACAGCTGTTCCAGATCGGCTGAGCCAGCATGCCGACGCGCTTGTCCATTCTGATTGCCGAGGACAACGCCGCGGATCGCATGCTGCTGTCCACTATTGTCAATCGCCAGGGGCATCGCGCGCTGACTGCCAGTAATGGCCTTGAGGCGGTCATGCTGTTCGAGCAGGAGCGTCCGCAGCTGGTGCTGATGGATGCGTTGATGCCGGTGATGGATGGTTTCGAGGCGGCGCGGCGGATCAAGGCCTGCGCTGGCGAGTCACTGGTGCCGATCATCTTCCTCACCTCGCTGACCGAGAGCGAAGCGCTGGTGCGTTGCCTGGAGGCGGGCGACGACTTTCTCGCCAAGCCCTACAACCGGGTCATTCTGGAAGCCAAGATCCGTGCCATGGATCGTCTGCGTCGTTTGCAGGATACGGTCATGCGCCAGCGCGACCTGATCGCCAAGCACAACGAGCACCTGCTTACCGAGCAGCGGGTGGCCAAGGCGGTATTCGACAAGGTGGCGCATTCGGGCTGCCTGAATGCGCCGAACATCCGCTACCTGCAGTCGCCCTTTGCCCTGTTCAACGGTGATCTGCTGCTGGCGGCCTTCAAGCCTTCGGGTGGTATGCATGTGCTGCTCGGCGATTTCACCGGCCATGGCTTGCCGGCCGCCATCGGCGCCATGCCCCTGGCCGAAGTGTTCTACGGTATGACCGCCAAGGGTTTTTCCATGGCGGAAATCCTCCGTGAGATGAATGCCAAGCTCAAACGCATCCTGCCGGTAGGGGTATTCTGCTGCGCGACGGTGCTCAACCTGAGCTTCCAGCGTCGGGTGGTGGAAGTGTGGAACGGTGGCTTGCCCGATGGCTATCTGTACCACGCGGCTACCGGCGAACGCACCGCCCTGGTCTCGCGCTACCTGCCGCTGGGGGTGCTGGAGTCTGCCAGCTTCAATGACCACTACGAGGTGCATCCGCTGGCCCTGGGTGATCGGCTGTTCCTATTCTCCGACGGAGTGCTGGAAACCTGCGACAGCGATGGGCAGATGTTCGGTGAGCAGCGCCTGCAGGCGATTTTCGAGGGGCAGCATCCTGCCGAGCGCCTGTTTGACGAGATCCAGCAGGCGCTAGCGGCGTTCCGTGGCGAGGCCCAGGACGACGTGAGCATGATCGAACTCGGCCTGATCGAGGAGGGCGGGCTGAGTCGGCCGCCGCTGGCCTTCTCCGATAGCGGCCAGAGTAGCCCGCTGGACTGGTCGGCCAGTTTCGAGTTCCGCGCGCAAACCCTCAAACGCTTCAATCCGCTGCCTTTCCTGTTGCAGCTACTGCTTGAAGTGCAGGGCCTGCGCGCCCAGGGCGGAGCGCTGTATACGGTACTGGCCGAGTTGTACTCCAATGCCCTGGAACATGGTGTGCTGGGCCTGGACTCGGCGCTCAAGTGCAATGCCGATGGTTTTGCCCAGTACTACCAGCAACGCGCCACGCGCCTGGGCGAACTGCAGGACGGCTATGTGCGCTTTCATCTGGAGCTCCTGCCGCAGACCGAGGGCGGGCGTTTGCGCGTGCGGGTCGAGGACAGTGGCAGTGGTTTCGATGTCGTCGGTGCGCTGGATTGCACGCAGGTGAGCGCCGGACTCAGTGGCCGTGGCTTGCGCCTGGTGCGCCAGCTGACCCAGCACTGCGAGTGGTCGGCGGACGGTCGTGGGGTAAGCGTGGAGTTCTGCTGGTCGGCTCAGGCATAATCGCCGCTCGCGATCAAGGAGTGAGCAGGTGTCCGACCTCCACCTCGACAACAATGTGCTGGTAGCGCTGCAGGATGTCATGGAAGACGAGTATCCGGTGCTCTTGGATACTTTTCTGGCCGACTCCGATGAGCGTCTGCGTAGCCTGCAGCATGCCCTGCAGGCCGCCGATGCACAGGCTTTGCGCCTGGCTGCGCACAGCTTCAAAGGCAGCTGCAGCAACATGGGCGCGCCACTACTGGCAGGCCTGTGCAAGCAGCTGGAAGAGGCTGCGCGTCGCGAACAGCTGGATGCGGCCCCTGGGCTGATCGAACAGGTCGAGCGCGAGTTCGCCATCGTGCGCATCCTGTTTCGCGCCGAGCGCCAGCGTTACCGCTAGTTTTCGCGCCCAATTTCCCGCTCTTTGGCATGTTCTTGGTCGCGCATCAGGAACCTGGCCCACTGCTTGCTATATCCCGGTACGACCCAACCCAAACGGAGAGTACCCATGTCCGTTGCACCGGATTTCCTGTTACAGACCGCGCCCGATGTGCGGCCCAAGGCGGCTGTAGCCAAGCCTCCGGCCAATGCGCCAGAGCCCGTCAAAAACGAGGCCTCCAGCTTTGCCGAGGTGTACGCCAAGGAGCGTCAGAACAAGGTGGCGGAACGCAAGGAGGCGGCAGCCAAGTCCGACGCGCGGTCGGCTGACGAGAATAAATCGGCAGAGCCGGCGGCTGGCGAGGCGGCCGCGGAGCAGCCAGTTGTTGCCGATAGCGGCAAGGCCTTGCCGGAGGAAGGTGTGGCTGAGGAAGAGTCGACCCTCGACCCTCTGCTGCTGATGGCCATGACAGGCCAGCTACCCGTCGAAGAGGTTGCGCAAACCGCGGTTGAGGGTGAAGGCCTGGTTGTCCCGGAAGGCGAGGGCGAGGCCAGCAGCGATACAGCGCTGCCAACCCTGCCGCCTACCACCCCGACGGTGAACAGTGCTGCGCCAGCGACACTTACCGAAGCCAGTCATGATCCCGAGCTGGATATGCTCAACAGTCTGCCGGGTGTGCGTATGGCGCTGGAAATAGGGGCGCAAAACCAGGCGGCGGCTCAGCAGCAGTTGAGTCCCGGGGCCTTGGCGGCGCAGAAGGCGGTCAATCCCAGTGAAGGCTTTGCCAATGCTCTGGCGGCAATGGCCGGTGATGCCGTACCCGCAGAAGAGGGCGAAAGCAGCGAGCTGGATACGGCCGAACTGCTTGGCGAAAGCGTGGAAAGCAGCCTGCCGGGTGTGCGTGAGGGGCAGACGGACGCACGCGCCGATGCCCTGGCCAGCAAGCTCAGCGCCTTGAGCCAGGCGATTGCCCAGCAGACGACTGGTGCACAGCGTTTGCCGCTGGTGCCGGGGCAGGCAGTCGCCATGCAGCAGGGCGCGTGGAGTGAGGCGGTGGTCGACCGGGTCATGTGGCTGTCCAGCCAGAACCTCAAGTCGGCGGAGATCCAGCTCGACCCGGCTGAGCTGGGGCGCCTGGAAGTGCGCATCGAGATGAACAAGGATCAGGCCGCTCAGGTGACCTTCATCAGTGCCAACGCCAACGTGCGTGACCAGCTGGAAGGGCAGATGCAGCGCCTGCGTGACATGTTCACCCAGCAGGGCATAGGCCAGCTGGATGTCAACGTCTCCGATCAGTCGCTGGCGCGCGGCTGGCAAGGTGGCGGTGAGGATTCTCAGCGTCAGTCCGGCCGCTCCGGTGGTTCCGGCCTGGGGGGGGATGAAGAATTGCTCAGTGGCATCAGCGAGGTTCGCAGCCCCACCAGCAGCGCTCCGCGTGGCCTGGTGGACTACTACGCCTGACCTGTCGCACCTCGATTCAAGGTGAAAACTGCGCCCGGTGCTGAGAAAAGCGCCGGGCGCAGTCGTTTTCGGGTGACAGGCGGTCTGTGCCTTGGTATATCGGCAGGCTGTGTCGGCGGGCGCTTGAGCAGCTATTTTGTTTACAAGGTGGCATAACACTTGCTCCTAAGCCTTTGACCGCAGACAAAACCCTGATCAGCGACGGATTTTTGGCATGGCAAAGAAACAAGCGCCGCAACCTCCAGTGGATGGCGACAAACCCGCTGGCAAGAGCAAGTTGAAGCTCATCATCCTGATCGTGGTGGCGCTGCTGCTGGCTGTTGGTCTGTCGGTGGGCGCCACGCTGTTCCTGCTGGGCAAGAGCGATAGCAAGGCGCAAGAGGATGTGCCGGCCGAGGAGGGCGCTGCCGAGTCTGCGGCTCCCGTCAAGAAGCTGGCTATTTATGAACAGATAGCGCCGGCCTTTATCGTCAATTTCAATCACCAGGGCCGACAGCGCTACATGCAGGTCAGCGTGGCCCTGATGGCCCGCGATCAGGCCGAATTGGATGCCCTCAAGGTGCATATGCCGGTGCTACGTAACCGTCTGGTGATGATGTTCTCCGGCCAGGACTTCGCGACCTTGATCACCCCGCTAGGTAAGGAAATGCTGCGTCAGCAGGCCACCACCACGGTGCAGGAACTGGCGCAGAAGGAAACCGGAAAAACGGTGGTCGAACAGGTGTTGTTCACCAATCTAGTGTTGCAGTAGGCGGGAGTTACACATGGCCGTACAAGACCTGCTGTCACAGGACGAAATCGATGCGCTGCTGCATGGTGTCGATGACGGCCTGGTCGAGACCGAGGCGGACGCCGAACCCGGCAGCGTCAAAAGCTATGACCTGACCAGCCAGGACCGCATCGTCCGTGGGCGCATGCCGACCCTGGAGATGATCAACGAACGTTTTGCCCGTTACACCCGCATCAGCATGTTCAACCTGCTGCGCCGTTCTGCCGACGTGGCCGTGGGGGGCGTGCAGGTGATGAAGTTTGGCGAGTACGTACACTCGCTGTACGTGCCGACCAGCCTCAACCTGGTGAAGATGAAGCCGCTGCGTGGCACCGGGCTGTTCATTCTCGACGCCAAGCTGGTGTTCAAGCTGGTCGACAACTTTTTCGGCGGCGACGGCCGTCATGCCAAGATCGAGGGTCGTGAGTTCACCCCGACCGAGCTGCGCGTAGTGCGCATGGTGCTGGATCAGGCTTTTGTCGACCTCAAGGAAGCCTGGCACGCGGTGATGGATGTCAACTTCGAGTACATCAACTCGGAAGTGAACCCGGCACTGGCCAACATCGTCAGCCCCAGCGAAGTGGTTGTGGTTTCGACCTTCCATATCGAGCTGGATGGTGGTGGCGGCGACCTGCATATCACCATGCCGTATTCGATGATCGAGCCGATCCGCGAGATGCTCGATGCCGGCTTCCAGTCCGATGTCGACGACCAGGACGAGCGCTGGATCAAGGCCCTGCGCGAGGACATCCTCGACGTCAATGTACCGCTGGGTGCCACCGTGGCTCACCGCCAGCTGCGCCTGCGCGACATTCTGCACATGCAGCCGGGTGACGTAATTCCGGTGGAGTTGCCGGAAAGCGTGATCATGCGTGCCAACGGCGTGCCTGCGTTCAAGGTCAAGCTGGGCGCGCACAAAGGCAACCTGGCCATGCAGGTAATCGAACCTATCGAGCGTTTGCGTTAAGCAGGCGCCAGGGTCTGGTGTGACCAGGCCTGCCCCAATAATTAGCCCGCCGAGGAATAGCGATGGCAGACGAAGAAGAAGGCACCTCCCCCGAGGAGCAGGCACTGGCCGATGAGTGGGCTGCGGCATTGGCCGAAGCCGGCGATGACGCCGCGCAGGATGATATCGATGCGCTGATGGCCCAGGGTGGTGGCGCGGCAGAGCCGGCGGCACCGCGCGTGGCGATGGAAGAGTTTGGCGCCGGGCCCAAGCCCGGTAATGGTCCGGTCAGCCTGGACGGGCCGAACCTGGACGTGATCCTCGACATCCCGGTATCGATCTCCATGGAAGTCGGCAGCACCGATATTTCCATCCGCAACCTGCTGCAACTCAACCAGGGCTCGGTGGTGGAACTCGATCGTCTGGCGGGCGAGCCGCTGGATGTTCTGGTCAACGGCACGCTGATCGCCCATGGCGAGGTGGTGGTGGTCAACGAAAAGTTCGGCATCCGCCTGACCGACGTGATCAGCCCCAGCGAGCGCATCAAGAAACTGCGCTGAGACGATCATGCACAAACTCTTCGGTTTGCTGCTGGCCCTGCCACTGATGGCCCTGGCCGAGGTGCCGGCGAAAGCGGCTGCACCAGCGGTGACGCCGATGGCTACCGCCGGCATCGGTGGTCAACTGGTACAGCTGCTGTTCGGCCTGCTGCTGGTGATTGGCCTGATTTTCGCCCTGGCCTGGGTCATGCGCCGGGTGCAGCAGTTCGGCCCGCGCGGTGGCCAGTCGATCAAACTGGTGGCCAGCCAGGCACTCGGTCCGCGTGATCGTTTATTGCTGGTGCAGGTGGGCGGCGAACAGATTCTTCTGGGTATCAGCGCCGGGCGTATCACTCCACTGCATGTGCTCAAGGAGCCGGTGCTGCTCAGTGAGGCCGAACCGGCCACGCCGGAATTTGCCCAGCGCCTGATGGAGCTGCTCGGCAAGGATCAGCAGGGCCCCAAGGACAAGGACAAGACATGAGCGCCTGGCGCATTCTGCTGACCCTGCTGCTGGCACTGGCGGCACCGCTGGCGTTCGGCGCCGATGACCCTCTGTCGCTCAAGGCGATTACCCTGAGCACCAACGCCGAAGGGCAACAGGAGTATTCGGTCAGCCTGCAGATCCTGCTGATCATGACGGCGCTGAGCTTCATTCCGGCGTTCGTCATGCTGATGACCAGCTTCACCCGGATCATCATCGTGTTTTCCATTCTGCGTCAGGCCTTGGGCCTGCAGCAGACGCCGTCGAACCAGATCCTCATCGGTCTGGCGCTGTTCCTGACCCTGTTCATCATGGCCCCGGTGTTCGACAAGATTAACCAGGATGCCCTGCAACCCTACCTCAACGAGCAGCTGCCGGCGCAGCAGGCGATCGCCAAGGCAGAGGGGCCGATCAAGGAGTTCATGCTGGCGCAGACCCGCGCCTCCGACCTGGAGCTGTTCGTGCGCCTGTCCAAGCGTACCGATATCGCTTCGCCGGAGCAGGCGCCGCTGACCATCCTGATTCCGGCCTTCGTCACCTCCGAGCTGAAGACCGCGTTCCAGATCGGCTTCATGATCTTCATCCCGTTCCTGATCATCGACATGGTGGTGGCCAGTATCCTCATGGCGATGGGTATGATGATGCTCTCGCCGCTGATCATCTCGCTGCCGTTCAAGATCATGCTGTTCGTCCTGATCGATGGCTGGGCGCTGATCATGGGTACCCTGGCCGGCAGTTTCGGCACCCTATAGCGAGGCTGATATGACTCCGGAAATCGCCGTCGACCTGTTCCGTGAAGCGCTCTGGCTGACTGCTCTGATCGTCGGCCTGCTGGTTATGCCCAGCCTGCTGGTGGGCCTGCTGGTGGCCATGTTTCAGGCTGCGACACAGATTAACGAACAGACCCTGAGCTTCGTCCCGCGCCTGCTGGTGATGCTGCTCACCCTGATCTGGGCCGGACCCTGGCTAGTACGCCAGCTGATGGAGTACACCCAGAACCTGATCCAGAACATCCCGCTGTTGATCGGCTGATGCTCGAACTGACCAACGCACAGATCGGCGGCTGGCTGGGGCAGTTCCTCCTGCCGCTGTTTCGGATCGCCTCGATGCTGATGGTCATGCCGGTGATCGGTACCCAACTGGTGCCGGCGCGGGTGCGCCTGTACCTGGCGCTGGCGATCTGCCTGGTGCTGGCACCGACCTTGCCGCCGATGCCGCAGGTCGACTCGGTGAGCCTGCAGTCGATGCTGCTGATTGGCGAACAGGTGCTGATCGGGGTGATGTTCGGCTTCGTTCTGCAGTTGTATTTCCACCTGTTCGCCGTGGCCGGACAGATCATCGCCATCCAGATGGGCCTGGGCTTCGCCTCCATGGTCGATCCGGCCAACGGCGTGTCGGTGCCGGTGCTCGGCCAGTTCCTGCTGATGCTGGTGACCTTGCTGTTTCTGGCCATGAATGGCCATCTGGTGGTGTTCGAGGTGCTCGCCGAGAGCTTCATCACCTTGCCGGTCGGGCAGGGTCTGCTGCTCGACCACTACTGGGAGCTGGCCGGCAAGCTCAGCTGGGTCATGGCCGCCGGCCTGCTGCTGTCGCTGCCGGTGGTGATCGCCCTGCTGGTGGTCAACCTGGCCTTCGGTGTGATGACCCGCGCGGCGCCGCAGTTGAACATCTTTTCCATCGGTTTTCCCCTGACCCTGGTGTTGGGGCTGTTCATTTTCTGGGTGGGCACCGCCGATTTCCTCGCACATTTCCAGATGTTCACCAGCGAGGCCCTGCAACTGCTGCGCGAACTGGCGCGGGTGAGGTAACGCATGGCGGAAAGCGAGAGCGGTGCCGACAAAAGCGAGGAACCCACTAGTAAGCGCCTGGAAGAGGCGCGCAAGAAGGGGCAGATTGCCCGCTCGCGGGAGCTCAATACCCTCGCGGTGACTCTGGCAGGTGCCATTGCGCTGCTGATGTTCGGCGCGCAGATGGGCGATGACCTGCTGGACATCATGCGTAGCAGCTTCAGCATGTCGCGCGAAGACCTGCTGGATGAGCGCAACATGTCTCTGCATTTGCTGGCAGCCGGTAAGGTGGCGCTGGAATTGATGCAGCCGTTTCTGATCGTGCTGCTGATTGCTTCCATTGTCGGCCCCATTGCCCTGGGCGGCTGGCTGTTCTCGGCTGAGGCCCTGCAGCCCAAGGCCAGCCGGATGAATCCCTTGGCAGGGCTCAAGCGCATGTTCTCGACCCATGCTTTGGTCGAGTTGCTCAAGGCCCTGGCCAAATTCGTCATCATCCTGCTGGTGGGGCTTGCAGTGCTTTCGGCTGACCAGGATGACCTGCTGGCCCTGGCCAATGAATCGGTCGACTCGGCCATTTTTCACGGTGCGCTGATCGTCGGCCAGAGCACCCTGTGGCTGGCCTGTGGTCTGATTCTTATCGCAGCAGTGGATGTGCCCTTTCAGCTCTGGGATGCCAAGCAGAAGCTGATGATGACCAAGCAGGAAGTGCGCGACGAGTACAAGGACAGCGAGGGCAAGCCCGAGGTCAAGTCGAAGATCCGCCAGTTGCAGCGGCAGATGGCCGAGCGGCGCATGATGCAGCAGGTGCCGGAGGCCGACGTGGTGATTACCAACCCGACGCACTTCGCCGTGGCCCTCAAGTACGACCCGGCCAAGGGCAATGCGCCGGTGCTGCTGGCCAAGGGCGGCGACTTCCTGGCGCTGAAGATTCGTGAGATCGCCCAGGAGCACAAGGTTACCCTGCTCGAATCGCCCGCCTTGGCGCGGGCGGTGTACTTCTCCACCGAAATCGATCACGAAATTCCCGCCGGCCTCTACCTGGCCGTGGCCCAGGTGCTGGCCTACGTCTACCAGCTCAAGCAGTTCCGCGCCGGCAAGGGCAAGCGCCCAGGGCCGCTGCCGGATCTGCCGATTCCACCGGATCTGCGCCGCGACGATTAGTGCGCTGCACGTTCGTCGCCTGCCTTTGACAGCTCTGCCGTGCGACCTACACCTGCTAGTAGGTCGGTGGCCTTGCCGTTGCCGTGGTACTGAACCTGAACGGAGTCAGATCACTCGCTACGGAGCATCCCATGGCCAGAATTGCCCTCACGAGCGCCCTGCGCGGCGAATACGAACACCTCTTCAACAGCTGCCAGATCCGTCCGGCCAAGGCCGGCGAGGTCGAAGCCCTGATCGATAAATTGAATGGCAACCGCGCCAGATACCAGCAGGTCGGTCAGGCCCTAGGTGTGCCCTGGGGCTTTATCGCGGTGGTGCACAATATGGAAAGCAGTCAAAGCTTCACCGGCCACCTGCACAACGGCGATCCACTCACGGCGCGTACCGTGCAGGTACCCGCCGGGCGGCCGAAGAGCGGAAATCCGCCCTTTACCTGGGAGGAGAGCGCCGAAGATGCCCTGCTGCTGAAGAAACTGGGCGCGATGACCGACTGGAGTCTGGCCGGTACGCTCTACCAATTGGAGTTATACAACGGCTTCGGCTACCGCCTGCACCACCCGCATGTGCTGACGCCCTATCTGTGGAGTTACTCCAATCACTACAACAGCGGTAAATATGTGGCCGATGGCACCTGGTCCGACAGCGCGGTTTCCAGGCAATGTGGCGCCGCTGTGTTGCTGCGGCGCATGGCCGAGCGCGGCCTGACCGAGTTCGCCGATCAGCCAAAACCCGTGGTGGCAACGGTGCCGTTGGTAGGGGCTTACTCGATGAGTGCGTCCACCGATCCACTCCAGACGCGGCGGGTCGAGGTCCTTCAGGCTTGGCTGAATACCTTTCCTGGAATTTTCGTCAAGGTCGACGGCATCCCCGGCAAGCGCACTTCCGAGGCTTACCAGTTGGTGACGGGTAGTTACCTGCCGGGCGATCCACGGGCGCGTCAGCGCATTGCCGCCTAGCCGCTGAGCCGTCCTGTAATAAGCAGGGCGGCCCTTGTTTCGCGGGTGCTGCAGGCTCGTCGAGCAAATTGGAATGCTTCTTGCCATAACCTCAGCACGGCGCGCTTTCGCGTCAAAAGATTGAATAGGCTGGGGAAAACAAGTGGCAGTGGATCGCGCGCAAATCATCGGTGACGTACGCACCAACCTGTCGGGATTACGCCACGGCAATCTGGGCATCCCGCTGATGCTGCTGGTCATGCTCGCCATGGTCATGCTGCCGATCCCGCCATTTCTGCTCGACGTGCTGTTTACCTTCAGTATTGCCCTGTCCATCGTGGTCCTGCTGGTGGCGATCTATTCCTTGCGCCCGCTGGATTTTGCCGTGTTCCCGACCGTGCTGCTGGCCGCGACGCTGCTGCGTCTGGCGTTGAACGTGGCGTCCACGCGGGTGGTGCTGTTGCATGGCCAGGACGGTCACGATGCTGCCGGTAAGGTGATTCAGGCCTTTGGTGAGGTGGTGATCGGCGGTAACTACGTGGTCGGTGCGGTGGTGTTCGCCATCCTCATGATCATCAACTTCGTGGTGGTTACCAAAGGCGCCGGACGCATTTCCGAGGTGAGCGCACGCTTCACCCTGGATGCCATGCCCGGCAAGCAGATGGCCATCGACGCCGACCTCAACTCCGGCCTGATCGACCAGGCGGAAGCCAAGCGCCGGCGTACCGAAGTGTCCCAGGAAGCCGACTTCTATGGCTCTATGGACGGTGCCAGCAAGTTTGTCCGCGGTGACGCCATTGCCGGTCTGCTGATTCTGTTCATCAACCTGATCGGCGGCATCGCCATCGGCATGTTCCAGCACGACCTGGCTTTTGCCGATGCTGGGCGCATCTACACGCTGCTGACCATCGGTGACGGTCTGGTGGCGCAGATTCCCTCGCTGTTGCTGTCCACTGCGGCGGCAATCATGGTCACCCGCGTGTCGACCTCGGAAGACATGGGCGCCCAGGTGGGCCGGCAGATGTTCGCTTCGCCGCGCGCACTGGCGGTCGCCGCGGCCATCATGATTGCCATGGGCCTGGTGCCGGGCATGCCGCATTTCTCCTTCATTAGCCTCGGCCTTGCGGCTGCTGGCGCCGCCTACTGGATCGCCAACAAGCAGCGCAAGGGCAAGGAAGAAGAGGTCAAGGAAGTCCAGCGCCAGCAGGAGCTGCTGCCGGCGCAGCGCGCCCAGGAGGTCAAGGAGTTGGGCTGGGACGACGTCACCCCGGTAGACATGGTCGGCCTGGAGGTGGGCTATCGCCTGATCCCGCTGGTCGATCGGGCCCAGGGTGGGCAGCTGCTGGCGCGGATCAAGGGGGTACGCAAGAAGCTGTCCCAGGAAATGGGCTTCCTGATGCCCTCGGTGCATATCCGCGACAACCTCGACCTGTTGCCCAACGCCTACCGCCTGACCCTGATGGGCGTCAGCGTGGCCGAGGCCGAGGTCTACCCGGAGCGTGAGCTGGCAATCAATCCGGGGCAGGTGTTCGGCACCCTCAACGGCATCGCCGCCAAGGACCCGGCGTTCGGCCTGGAGGCGGTGTGGATCGATCCGACCCAGCGCGACCAGGCGCAATCACTCGGCTACACGGTGGTGGACGCCAGCACCGTGGTCGCCACGCACCTCAACCAGGTGCTGCACAAACACGCCCATGAACTGCTCGGCCATGAGGAAGTGCAGCAGCTGCTGCAACTGCTGGCCAAGAGCTCGCCGAAGCTGGCCGAAGAGCTGGTGCCGGGCCTGGTGTCGCTGTCGACCCTGCTCAAGGTGCTGCAGGCCTTGCTGCAGGAGCAGGTGCCGGTGCGCGACATCCGCACCATCGCCGAAGCCATCGCCAATGTGGCGCCAAAGAGTCAAGATCCCGCCGCGATGGTCGCCGCGGTGCGTGTCGCGCTGGCCCGTGCAATCGTGCAAAGCGTTGTGGGACTAGAGCCGGAGCTGCCTGTGATCACCCTGGAGCCCAGGTTGGAACAGATATTGCTCAATAGCCTGCAGAAGGCCGGTCAGGGCTCCGAGGATGGCATCCTCCTCGAACCTGGCATGGCCGAAAAGCTGCAACGCTCCCTGGTGGAAGCGGCGCAGCGCCAGGAAATGCTCGGCAAACCAGTGATACTGCTGGTGGCCGGCCCGGTTCGGGCGATGCTCTCGCGCTTTGCGCGGCTCGCAGTACCCAGCATGCATGTCCTGGCTTATCAGGAAATACCGGATAACAAGCAGGTCACGATCGTTGCCACGGTCGGCCAGAACTGAGGGTTCTAAGCCATGCAAGTCAAACGCTTCTTCGCCGCCGATATGCGTCAAGCCATGAAACTGGTGCGCGATGAGCTGGGCGCCGACGCTGCCATCATCGGCAACCGTCGGGTGGCCGGCGGTGTCGAGCTGACTGCCGCGCTGGACTATCAGCTGCCGGCCGAGCCGGTGCGCCAGCCTAACCCGGCGCTGGAGGCCGAGCTGCGCAAGACCCAGGCGAAGATCGCCAATGCCCAGGCCGACCTGACCAGCCGGGCGATTGCCGACGAGCGTAAGGATCGCCAGCTGTTCGCCAACGAATCGATCATCGCCCCCGAACTGCCTGCCTCCCTGGTCAAGCCGCAGCGCCCGGCAGCCCCGCAGGCGGCACCCGTCGCGGCTCGTCCGAGCGCAGACCAGGGCGCCATCGATGCCATGCGCTTCGAGCTGCATGGCCTGCGTGAACTGATCGAAGTGCAGCTGGGCTCGATTGCCTGGGGTCAGCTGCAGACCCGCAAGCCGCAACAGGCCAACCTGTGGCGTCGCCTGCAGCGCATGGGCCTGTCCGCAGAAATTTCCAAGGCGCTGCTGGAGCGTGTTGCCAAGGTGGCCGAGCCGCGCCAGGCCTGGCGCATGCTGCTGGCGCACCTGGCCCACGCGATCAAGACGCCGAAAGTAGAGCCGCTGGAGGAGGGTGGCGTGATCGCCCTGGTCGGCCCGGCCGGCATGGGCAAGACCACCACCCTGGCCAAGCTGGCGGCGCGTTATGTGCTCAAGTACGGCCCGCAGAGTATTGCCCTGGTGAGCATGGACAGCTTCCGTATCGGTGCCCAGGAGCAGCTGAAGACCCTCGGCCGTATCCTCGATGTCTCGGTGACCCTGGTCGATCCGGGCCAGTCGCTGGTCCAGGCCCTGGCGCCGCTGGCGCGCAAACGCGTGGTGCTGATCGATACCGCCGGCCTGCCGGCCAACGATCCGGCCCTGCGCATGCAGCTGGAAAGCCTCGCCGGGCGCGGCGTGAATGCCAAAAATTACCTGGTGCTGGCCGCCACCAGCCAGAGCCAAGTGCTCAAGGCGGCCTACCATAGTTACAAGCGCTGCGGCCTGGCCGGTTGCATCCTGAGCAAACTGGATGAAGCCACCAGCCTTGGCGAAGTTTTAGGGCTGGCTATCAGCCAGCATCTACCGGTAGCCTATCTAACTGATGGGCCGAAGATTCCGGACGATGTGCAGGTGCCGCGCAGCCACCAACTGGTGAGCCGGGCTGTCAGCCTGCAAACCGCAGAAGATCCGAGCGAAGAAGCCATGGCGGATGTATTCGCCGGCCTGTACCACAATCCGGCCAGGCGAGCGGGTTAGGGCAGGCGGTAGCGGCCAAGGCGATCTAGTGTTGAGGAAAGGTCGGTGTAGTTGCCCGATCAGCCCAGTCCAGGCAAGACAAGGTGTGTAGAAAACATGGGTAGTTTGCATCCCGTACAGGTGATTGCAGTGACCGGCGGCAAAGGTGGCGTCGGCAAGACCAACGTATCGGTGAATCTGTCGCTGGCGCTGGCCGATCTCGGCCGCAGGGTCATGCTGATGGACGCCGACCTTGGCCTGGCCAACGTCGACGTGCTGCTCGGCCTGACGGCAAAGCGCACCCTGGCCGACGTAATATCCGGCGAGTGTGACCTCAAGGACGTGCTGATCCAGGGGCCCGGCGGCATTCGTATCGTGCCGGCGGCTTCTGGCACGCAGAGCATGGTGCAACTGACGCCCATGCAGCATGCCGGTCTGATCCAGGCCTTCAGTGACATCAGCGATAACCTCGACGTGCTGGTGATCGATACCGCCGCCGGGATCGGTGATGGCGTAGTCAGCTTCGTTCGCGCGGCCCAGGAAGTGATAGTCGTGGTTTGCGATGAACCGACCTCGATCACCGACGCCTATGCCCTGATCAAGCTGCTCAACCGCGACTACGGTATGAGTCGTTTCCGGGTTCTGGCCAATATGGCCCACAGCCCGCAGGAAGGTCGCAACCTCTTTGCTAAGCTGACTAAAGTGACGGACCGTTTCCTCGACGTGGCCCTGCAATACGTGGGTGCCGTGCCGTACGACGAGTCAGTCCGCAAGGCCGTGCAGAAGCAGCGCGCGGTCTATGAAGCTTTCCCGCGCTCGAAGTGCGCACTGGCGTTCAAGGCGATCGCCCAGAAAGTCGACACCTGGCCCTTACCGGCCAACCCGCGCGGCCATCTGGAATTTTTCGTCGAACGTTTGGTGCAGCAACCGATCGCGGGAACGGCGGTATGACAGCAGCAGCCAGTGGACTCCGTATGTACAACAAGGCGCAGGCGCAGGATTCCCAGCACCAGCTGATTGAGCGCTACGGGCCGCTGGTCAAGCGCATTGCCTACCACCTGCTGGCGCGACTGCCAGCCAGCGTGCAGGTGGATGATCTGATCCAGGCCGGCATGATCGGTCTGCTCGAAGCCTCGAAGAAATATGACGGAGGCAAGGGCGCCAGTTTCGAAACCTACGCCGGCATCCGCATCCGTGGTGCCATGCTCGATGAGGTGCGCAAGGGGGACTGGGCGCCGCGCTCGGTACACCGCAACACCCGCATGGTCAGTGATGCGATCCGTACGATTGAAGCAAGAACGGGCCGAGACGCTAAAGATCAAGAGGTTGCGGCCGAACTCCAATTGAGTCTCGAGGATTACTACGGCATTCTTGGCGACACTTTGGGCAGCCGCCTGTTCAGCTTCGACGACCTGATGCAGGACGGTGAACATGGCGGCATGCATGAAGACACCGGGAGCACCCAGACCGAACCTCTGCATGAGCTGGAAGACGAGCGCTTCCAGTCGGCGCTGGCCGATGCCATCGCCAATCTGCCGGAGCGCGAACGCCTGGTTTTGGCGCTGTACTACGACGAAGAACTGAATCTCAAGGAAATCGGTGAGGTCCTGGGAGTCAGTGAGTCCCGTGTCAGCCAGCTGCACAGCCAGTGCGCCGCACGTTTGCGCGCGCGTCTGGGTGAGTGGCGGGCCAGCTGAAGGGCTACCGGTTTCACGATTGCGGCGTCCCCGGGGGCCGGTGACGTTTAAGACTGTACGGAGGTCGACTTGGACAAGAACATGAAAATCCTCATCGTTGATGACTTCTCGACGATGCGACGGATCATCAAGAACCTCTTGCGTGATTTGGGATTTACCAACACCGCCGAGGCGGATGACGGAGTCACGGCATTGCCGATGCTGCAGAGTGGCAGCTTCGACTTTCTGGTGACCGACTGGAACATGCCCGGCATGACCGGCATCGACCTGTTGCGCGCGGTGCGAGCCGACGATCGCCTGAAAACCCTGCCGGTGCTGATGGTGACGGCCGAGGCCAAGCGTGACCAGATCATCGAGGCCGCGCAGGCCGGCGTGAATGGCTACGTGGTCAAGCCGTTCACGGCTCAGGTGCTGAAGGAGAAGATCGAAAAGATCTTCGAGCGGGTTAATGGCTGATGTTCGCCACGAGGGCGCTATGGCACACGATGACTCCCTGGGCGAGCTCGAATCGACCCTGAAGATGCATGCAACGCAACTTGTCGACAGCCTGGAAAAGGGCCGTTTTGGCGAAGCTGTACAACTGATTCATGAACTCAACCAGACTCGCGATCGCGGTCTGTACCAGGAAGTTGGCCGGCTGACGCGTGAGCTGCACAACGCCATCGTCAATTTCCAGATCGATCCCGGTAATCCCCACGCCCAGGAAATTTCGCAGATCAGTGACGCTACCGAGCGCCTGTCCTACGTGGTGCAGATGACCGAGAAAGCGGCCAACCGCACCATGGACCTGGTCGAGCAGAGCGCACCGCTGGTTAATGACCTGGGTGACGAGGCACAGAGTCTCAGCGCTGACTGGGGCAAGTTCATGCGCCGCGAGCTGGGCGCCGATGCCTTCCGTGAACTGGCCAAGCGTATTGAACTGTTCCTCGCCCACAGCGAGCGTGACAGCCAGAAACTCTCCGGTTACCTGAACGACATTTTGCTGGCGCAGGACTATCAGGATCTGACCGGCCAAGTGATCAAGCGTGTGACGCAACTGGTCACCGAGGTTGAAGGAAATCTGTTGAAGCTGGTGTTGATGGCCAGCCATGTCGATCGGTTTGCTGGTATCCAGCATGACCACGAGGCGCTACGCGCCGAGCAAGAAAAACAAAAAGAGCCTTCCCGGGGTGAAGGTCCGCAGATTCATGCCGATAAGCGTGAGGACGTCGCATCCAATCAGGACGATGTCGATGATCTGCTGTCCAGCCTGGGATTTTAAGGCTCTAACAGAGCCTTTGGAGCGCACCGATGAGCTTCGACGCCGATGAAGAAATCCTCCAGGACTTCCTGGTAGAGGCCGGCGAAATTCTTGAGTTGTTGTCCGAACAACTGGTCGAGCTGGAAAGCCGACCGGATGATACGGATCTGCTCAATGCTATTTTCCGCGGTTTTCACACGGTCAAAGGGGGCGCAGGTTTCCTCCAGCTGAACGAGCTGGTGGAGTGCTGCCACATCGCGGAAAACGTCTTCGACATCCTGCGCAAGGGTGAGCGGCGAGTCACTGCCGAGTTGATGGACGTGGTGCTGCAGGCTCTGGATGCAGTCAACGAGATGTTCAGCCAGGTGCGCGAGCGTTCAACTGTCACGCCGGCTTCACCCGAGTTGCTCGCGGCACTGGCGCGCTTGGCTGACCCGGAAAGTGCGGATGAAGTGGCTGAGGTCGCCGAGCCTGAAGCGGAGTTGGAAGCCGAAGAGGCGCCCGCCGAGGCTGTCTCCGGTGACATCACCGATAGCGAGTTCGAGCAGTTGCTCGAAGCGATCAGTGAATCTGATGAGCCGGGTGCGGCTCCTGCGCCTGCTTCCAGTGATGAAATCACCGATGACGAGTTCGAATCGTTGCTCGATCAGTTGCACGGCAAGGGCAAGTTCGCCGAGCCCGTCGTAGCTGCGCCGTCTGCGGTCGCGGCTGCTCCGGCCAAGGCCGGTGACGAGATCACCGATGACGAATTCGAAGCACTGCTTGACCAGTTGCATGGCAAGGGCAAGTTCGTCGCACCTGAGGAAGAACCAGCCCCGATTGTTGCCAAAGGGCCGGCGAGCGCGGCGGCAGGCGACGAAATCACCGATGATGAGTTCGAGGCGCTGCTTGATCAGTTGCACGGCAAAGGCAAGTTCGACGAGACCGCCGTGCAGCCGACCGTCGCCCCTGCCGCAGCGGTGAAAGCTGCGCCGGCGGCAAAGCCTGCTGCCGCCAAGCCGGCCGCCAAACCTGCGGCCAAGGCCGAGCCGGTCAAGGCTGCCGCACCAACGCCTGCGCCAGCCGCAGCCGCAGACAAAGCCCCACCAGCCGCCAGCGAAGCCGAAACCACGGTGCGGGTGGATACCGCGCGCCTGGACGAGATCATGAACATGGTCGGCGAGCTAGTGCTGGTACGTAACCGTCTGGTGCGCCTGGGCCTGAATAGCGGTGACGAGGCCATGTCCAAGGCCGTTTCCAACCTCGATGTGGTGACTGCGGATCTGCAGACTTCGGTCATGAAGACCCGCATGCAGCCGATCAAGAAGGTCTTCGGCCGCTTCCCGCGTCTGGTTCGCGACCTGGCACGTCAGCTGAAGAAAGAGATCAACCTGGAACTGGTCGGCGAAGAAACCGACCTCGACAAGAACCTGGTCGAGGCGCTAGCCGATCCACTGGTGCACTTGGTGCGCAATGCGGTTGACCACGGTATCGAGACGCCGGAAGAGCGCGAGGAGTCGGGCAAGGCGCGTGGCGGTAAGGTGGTGCTGTCGGCCGAGCAGGAGGGCGACCACATCCTGCTGTCGATCTCCGACGACGGCAAAGGCATGGATCCAGAAATTCTCCGCGCCAAGGCCGTGGAAAAGGGCCTGATGGACAAGGATGCGGCGGATCGCCTGAGTGAAACCGAGTGTTTCAATCTGATCTTCGCTCCGGGCTTCTCGACCAAGACCGAGATTTCCGACGTGTCCGGCCGCGGTGTCGGCATGGACGTGGTGAAAACCAAGATTTCCCAGCTCAACGGGATCATCAACGTGCACTCGGTCAAGGGCCAGGGCTCGAAGATCATCATCAAGGTGCCGCTGACCCTGGCGATCATGCCGACCCTGATGGTCATGCTGGGTAACCAGGCCTTTGCCTTCCCGCTGGTCAACGTCAACGAGATTTTCCACCTCGACCTGTCACGCACCAACGTGGTGGACGGACAGGAAGTGGTAATCGTGCGCGACAAGGCACTGCCGTTGTTCTATCTCAAGCGCTGGTTGGTGCGTGGCGCCAGCTACGAAGAGCAGCGTGAAGGGCATGTGGTGATTCTTACCGTGGGCAGCCAGCGCATCGGCTTCGTGGTCGACCAGTTGGTCGGTCAGGAGGAGGTGGTGATCAAGCCATTAGGCAAGATGCTGCAGGGCACTCCAGGCATGTCCGGCGCGACCATTACCGGTGACGGGCGTATTGCCCTGATCCTCGACGTACCGAGTATGCTCAAGCGCTACGCGCGTCGTCTCTGATTGATTGCGGCCTGGCTCTGCCAGCCGCTCAGGAGTGTTTATGGCTGTCAAGGTCCTGGTGGTGGACGATTCCGGCTTCTTCCGTCGCCGGGTATCGGAAATTCTCTCCGCCGACCCGAATATCCAGGTGGTCGGTACCGCGACCAATGGCCGCGAGGCGATCGATCAGGCGCTGGCCTTGAAGCCTGACGTGATCACCATGGACTACGAGATGCCGATGATGGACGGCATCACCGCGGTACGGAACATCATGCAGCGCTGTCCGACGCCGGTTTTGATGTTCTCCTCGCTGACCCACGAAGGCGCCCGGGTCACTCTGGACGCGCTGGATGCCGGCGCGGTGGATTTTCTGCCGAAGAACTTCGAAGACATCTCGCGTAACCCGGAGAAGGTCAAGGCGCTGCTGTGCGAGAAGGTTCATTCGATTGCGCGCAGTAACCGCCGTTATAGCGGCTACAGTTCGGCGCCTGTGGCGGCGCCCGTTGCTCCTGCGCCAGCTGCCCGAAGTGCCGCGCCGGCGGCGGCCCCGGCTGCTCGCTCGGCGGCTGCACCGGCTGGCGCGACGGCGTCTGCCGGGGGGAACTCGCCTGCCCCAAAGCGTAAATCCTACAAACTGGTGGCCATCGGTACGTCCACTGGCGGCCCAGTGGCCCTGCAGCGGGTGTTGACTCAACTACCAGCGAATTTTCCGTCGCCCATCGTGCTGATCCAGCACATGCCGGCTGCCTTCACCAAAGCCTTCGCCGAGCGCCTGGACAAGCTGTGCCGGATTTCTGTCAAGGAAGCCGAAGATGGCGACGTGCTGCGCCCCGGTCTCGCCCTGCTGGCGCCGGGCGGCAAACAGATGATGGTTGATCCGCGCGGCACCGTGCGCATCCTCCCGGGCGATGAGCGTCTGAACTACAAACCCTGTGTCGACATCACCTTCGGCTCCGCCGCCAAGTCGTATAACGACAAGGTGTTGGCCGTGGTGCTTACCGGCATGGGCGCCGATGGCCGCGAAGGAGCGCGCCTGCTCAAGCAAAGCGGCAGCCAGGTGTGGGCGCAGGACGAGGCCAGTTGCGTGATCTATGGCATGCCGATGGCCATTGTCAAAGCTGACCTGGCGGATGCGGTATACGGTCTCGAAGATATTGGTCGGCATTTGGCCGAGGCCTGTATCTGATGGATGTACTGAGTCTTGTCGGGGTCATCCTGGCATTTGTCGCGATTATTGGTGGCAACTATCTGGAAGGTGGCCACCTAGGGGCTCTGCTGAATGGCCCGGCCGCGCTGATCGTGATTGGTGGCACCCTGGGCGCCGCATTTCTGCAAGCGCCGGTCAGCGTGTTCAAGCGCGCGCTGGTCATCCTGCGCTGGATCCTTTTTCCCCCACGGATCGACTTGGCCGGTGGTATCGCCAAGGTTGTCGGCTGGAGCATGACCGCGCGCAAGGAAGGCTTGCTCGGGCTGGAGCCGATTGCCGACACCGAGGACGATCCCTACGCCCGCAAGGGGCTGCAGCTACTGGTCGATGGCGCCGAGCCCGAGGCAATCCGCAGTATTCTCGAAGTCGACCTGTATACCCAGGAAGGCCGCGATATCCAGGCTGCCAAGGTCTACGAAAGCATGGGCGGCTATGCGCCGACCATCGGCATCATTGGCGCGGTGATGGGCCTGATCCATGTGATGGGTAACCTGGCTGACCCGAGCAAACTGGGTAGCGGTATTGCCGTGGCTTTCGTGGCCACCATCTATGGCGTGGCCTTCGCCAACCTGTTGCTCTTGCCGGTGGGCAACAAGCTCAAAGCCATTGCTGTCCGGCAGTCGCGCTATCGCGAGATGTTGCTGGAAGGCATCCTGTCCATTGCCGAGGGCGAGAACCCGCGCTCCATCGAGCTGAAGCTGCAAGGCTTCATGGACTGACAGGGGCAGGGGACCGACATGGCCCGGCGACGCAACCACGAAGAACACGAGAATCACGAACGCTGGCTGGTGTCCTACGCGGACTTCATCACCCTGCTGTTCGCCTTCTTTGTGGTGATGTACTCGATCTCTTCGATCAACGAAGGCAAGTACAAGGTGCTTTCGCAGAGCCTGGTCGGGGTGTTCAGCGAGCCGGAACGGGCAATCAAGCCGATTCCCATCGGTGACGAGAGGCCGCGCACCACGGAACCCGATCGCTCGATGATCGAGGACAACCCGAACAGTTCATCGCCGCAAGCGAAAGATCCGCTGCAAGAGATTGCCAGCAGCGTGCGAGATGCTTTCGGTGACCTGATCAATGCCGAACAGCTGACCGTGCGCGGCAACGAGCTGTGGATCGAGATCGAGCTGAATTCCAGCTTGCTGTTCCCTAGCGGCGATGCGGTGCCGAACGAACTGGCCTTCACCCTGATCGACAAGGTGGCGAAGATCCTCGCGCCTTACGAGAACCCGATCCATGTCGAGGGCTTTACCGACAACCTGCCGATCAGTACGGCTGAGTACCCCAGCAACTGGGAACTGTCGACAGCGCGTGCGGCCAGCATCGTCCGCATGCTGGCGATGGATGGGGTTGATCCGGGGCGGCTGGCTGCGGTGGGGTACGGGGAATTCCAGCCGGTGGCGGACAACGCCACTGCGGACGGACGCGCGCGTAACCGCCGCGTGGTGCTGGTGATCTCGCGTAATCTGGAGGTAAGGCGCAGTATCAGTGGAACAGGCAGTGCCAATGCCAAGCCCGATGCGGCGCTGCAACGGGCTGGCACGCAACCTGCACCGGTGAAGCCGGTAGCGGTCCCTGCGGGGGATTCCGCCAATATTCCGACGCCTGCGCCATGAGGCGACAATCAGTTCTCGGTAAGGTAATGGCCGTGCCGGGAGGACGATGAAGATGAAAGTCTGGGCAGTAGCCAATCAAAAAGGTGGGGTCGGCAAGACCACCACATCCATCGCTCTGGCCGGCCTGCTGGCCGATGCCGGCAAGCGAGTGGTGATCGTCGACCTCGATCCGCATGGTTCGATGACCAGCTATTTCGGGCACGATCCGGACAGTCTGGAGCACAGCTGTTTCGACCTGTTCCAGCACCAGGGGATTGTGCCCGAAGGCTTGCCGGCACGCCTGTTGCTGCCGACCAGTAATGAACGTATTTCACTGCTCCCCTCTAGTACCGCGCTGGCCACGCTCGAGCGCCAATCGCCGGGGCAGAGTGGCCTGGGCCTGGTGATCGCCAAGAGCCTGGCGCAGCTATGGAACCAGTTCGACCACGCGATCATCGACAGCCCACCGTTGCTTGGTGTGCTGATGGTCAATGCGCTGGCAGCCAGCCAGCAACTGGTGATTCCGGTACAGACCGAGTTCCTCGCGGTAAAAGGCCTGGAGCGCATGGTCAGTACCCTGGCCATGATCAATCGCTCGCGCAAGCAGGCGTTGCCTTACACCATCGTGCCGACCCTGTTCGACCGCCGTACCCAGGCGTCGCTGAATACCCTGCGCGTGCTGCGCAATTCCTATCCGGAGCATCTGTGGCAGGCTTACGTGCCGGTTGATACGCGCTTGCGCGACGCCAGCCGTGCGGGGCAGACCCCGTCGCAGTTCGATGCCAACAGCCGTGGCGTGATTGCCTACCGGGCCTTGCTCAAGCATCTGCTGGCGGCATCGCCTGCAACTCAGGTAGCCTGAAATGCTGGCCTATGCTGAGTATGTCGGTTCAAGTCATGCAGTAGGCCGGCCGATAGGTTGTAGAACCCTTTTTTGTGGAAGTCCGTCATGAGTCGTACTGTTGCCACCGCCACCCGACCTCAGCAGGCCCTGCAGTCCTATCTGGATGCCCTGCTGCAGGAAGCGGCTGCCGAGCTGGAACAGAGCATCACGCTGGACGAATTCGAAGCGGCCGTTATCGAGGAGCAGGTGCGTGATGCGCGCCTTACGCCACATCCGGTGCTTGCCGCTCCCATCGAGCGTCCGCTGGCGCTGGCCGAAGCGCGGCCCCTGGTCTTGCCCACTATCGAATTGCCGCCTGCCGTCAGCGTGCCGCTGGCTGAACCCGTTGCGCCGGTAGTCGAGGCGCGGGTCGAGCAGCAGACACCGCAAGCTCCGGTCGAACCGGCTAAGTTCAGCGTCGATGGCCGGCCGAGCTGGGCCGAGGATTCTTTCGAGTGCCTGCTGTTCGATGTCGCAGGTCTCACTCTGGCTGTGCCGCTGGTGTGTCTGGGGACCATCTATCCGCTGGCAAATGCCGAGCTGACGCCCCTGTTCGGCCAGCCCGACTGGTTTCTCGGCATATTGCCCAGCCAGGCAGGCAATCTGAAGGTGCTGGATACGGCGCGTTGGGTCATGCCCGAGCGTTATCGTGATGATTTTCGCGATGGTCTGCAGTACGTGATTTCGGTGGAGGGCTACGAGTGGGGGCTGGCGGTGCATCAGGTCAGTCGCTCGATTCGCCTGGTGCCGGATGAGGTCAAGTGGCGCAGTCAGCGTAGCCAGCGGCCCTGGTTGGCCGGTACGGTGATCGAACACATGTGCGCGCTGCTGGATGTGTCTGCCCTGGCCGAGTTGATCGCCAGTGGTGCGACACGCAATCAGGCATCTGCCAAGCGCCATTAATTTGCTCGGCCCCGCCTGGCGTGGGGCTCTATAGTAATGACAGCGGGGTGCACCCGCGTATGCCGCCCAATGCGGTTCTAGACGAGGCTAGGGAAATGAAGAAAACGTCTGCGCAAGGTACAGAAGATCCCATCCTGCAGTGGGTAACCTTCCGCCTGGATAACGAGACCTACGGCATCAACGTGATGCAGGTCCAGGAAGTGTTGCGCTACACCGAAATCGCCCCGGTGCCGGGTGCTCCCGCCTATGTACTGGGCATCATCAACCTGCGTGGCAATGTGGTGACGGTAATCGACACCCGCCAGCGCTTTGGCCTCGACTCGGCGGAAGTTACCGATAACACCCGCATCGTGATCATCGAGGCTGACAAACAAGTGGTCGGCATCCTCGTCGACAGCGTGGCGGAAGTGGTTTACCTGCGTCAGTCCGAGGTCGAAACCGCGCCGAACGTGGGCAACGACGAGTCCGCCAAGTTCATCCAGGGCGTCTGCAACAAGAACGGCGAGCTGCTGATTCTGGTCGAACTGGACAAGATGATGTCCGAAGAAGAATGGTCCGAGCTGGAGAGCTTCTGATCCATGCTGGAGATCGCGGTGGCCGTGCTTGGCCTGTTCTGTGTGCTGCTCGCAGGTACCTGCCTCTGGCTGGTGATGACCCTGCGCCAGCAGGCACAGCTGCAGAGTGAGCGCGACACCGTTCGTGACCAGCGCCTGCGCGAGCTGAGCCGGCGCCTGGATACCTATCTGACCGGCAGTATCCGCATGGGCGAAGAGCTGCATGAACTGCGTCGGGTGGTGGCGCCGCTGCCGGACAAGCTCAACCAGATGGAGCAGCGCGATCCTTCCAGCCTGTCCTTCACTCAGGCTGCACGCCTGGCTGGCATGGGCGCCAGCGTCGATGACCTGACTCATTCCTGCGGCCTAACCAAGGCCGAAGCCGAGCTGGTCAGCAAGCTGCAGTTGGCCCAGAAACAGCGCTCCTGAATTCTTAGAACCTGTCTACGATCTCCTGGCTGTCGGCCATCCTGCGTTAAAAATGGCCTCGGAAAGCTCATTTACAACTCGTAAACTCCGCTTCCTCGGCCGTTTGATTCGCTGACGTTCACCCTTCGGGCCAGCCTGCGGCTGTTACTCCCTCTGGTCGTTGCGTCTTGTCTGGCTCTAATCTAGAAGCTCGTAAACAGGTTCTTACTCCCTCCTGCTCTTAGCCCTTCGCCCGCTTGCGCGAATGGTTCCAAGCTGCCGATGACCGCCCACCTAAGCTGAAACTCAGGGTCTTGCCTTCCCATGGAGGTCTGCCATGCGTTGCAGTCTGCTGTTGTTATGCCTGTTGCTGGTCTGGCGCGTGGAAGCCGCCGAAGCGCCGCTGGAGGTCAAGGGCGCGACCACGGTGAATGCCATCCAGGCTCGCCAGCTCTATGAGTTCGGTGTGCTGTTCATCGATGTGCGACCTGCGCGCGAGTGGGCGTGGGGGCATGTGCACGGCGCCTTGCATCTGGACCTGCATGGCCGTTTCGCCGATCTAGCCGAGCCAGCCTGGCCGCGCAGCATGCCGATCGTGCTGTATTGCGACAGCGAGGTCTGCCCGCACAGCGCGCAAGCGGCCCAGCGTGCCGTGGGTTGGGGCTTCCAGCAGGTGTATTACTTCCGCTCCGGCTATTTCGCCTGGCAGCTGCTGGACTTCCCGCTGGGCAAGGGCAGCGAGAACGAGATGCTCGCGCTTATTCTTGAGGGGCGCTGAGCAGCGGTAGTGGCGGGGTGACGTCGCGCTCCTCGTCAAATCCGGGCGGGCACTTGCCCTTCAGGTACCAGGCGAAGGCGATGATCTCGGCGATGCTGCGATAGAGTGGTTCGGGAATCGCGTCGCCCAGCTCCATGCGCGCCAGCAGACGCACCAGTTCGGCATTCTCGTAGATCGGCACTTCGTATTCGCGGGCGATGGCCAGGATGGCTTCGGCCAGCTCGTCGTCGCCTTTGGCGGTCAGGCTGGGCGCGCTGCTGCCGTCATAGGACAGGGCGATGGCCTGGCGCGGTGCTTTCTGCTTCATGCGGTTTCATCTACCCAGCGTTGTTCCACATGGGTTTTGGGCCCTTGCGGTGGCATGCCCTGGCGACAGGCCAGCTCGCCGACCTCCAGCCCCGCAGCGAGCAGGCGCTCG
Organism: Aquipseudomonas guryensis; assembly: GCF_014164785.1. GTDB lineage: Bacteria > Pseudomonadota > Gammaproteobacteria > Pseudomonadales > Pseudomonadaceae > Aquipseudomonas > Aquipseudomonas guryensis. The sequence goes on from NZ_JACJFN010000002.1 coordinate 595,764, forward strand.
CGCAGATGGCCCAGTTCGTGGTCGATCAGTTCGGCGGTGTTCGAGCGTTCGGCCCATAGCTGACTCGACAGGCTGCCGCGGATCAACTGCGCCTGGACCTGCAGCGGCCCCAGCGGCTCCAGATCGAAGGCCAGCTCGACCCGCCACAGCACCTCCTTCTGCTCCTTCTTGCTGGCGTTGTTCTGCTCTTCACGCTGCAGCTTGATCTGCAGCGGCACGATGTCCTGGTGATTGCGCATCGGCAGCTCCAGCTGCCAGGTCGTCAGCAGGTTGCCTTCGGCCGTTACCTGGCTCTGCGCCAGGCTCGACAGCTGATGGGTCTGCAGGCGGGATACGGCGGCGGCGGCCAGCTTCAGCAGGGCTTCCAGATCGGCCTCGCCCTCCATCGATTGCAGCAGGCGCGAGGGCAGGGGGAAACTCAGCCCTTGCTGGCGCAGATTGGCCTGGCCGAGACTGCCCAGGGCGTTGCGCACCAGGGCCGGCAGTGCCTGAGCCAATGCAGTAGCGGTGCTGACGGCGCCGAGAGTGCCTGGCAGTGCTGGTGCGGTCGGTAGATTGGGTAGCAGTTGCGCGACCAGGCGCAGCAGGTTGGCCTTGAGATCCTGTGGCAGGTTGCTGGTCTGGCCGCCCAGCAGTTTTGCTTCGAGGAATAGGCCGCTGTTTTCCAGGGCCTGGGCGAGGCCCTTGGGAGTACTCAGCTGGCCGGCTTCCGGTAGCAGGCCGAGCAGCTTGTCGACACTGGCGCGCAGGTTTTCCGGCAGAGCGTTTTGCTGGCTCAGGCCCTGCAGGTTTTTCAACAACCCTTCCAGTGAGCCTTGGCGACCCTGCTGGGTGGCCAGTTGTTGACCCAGCACCAACTGATCGAGGCGACCGCTCAGAGGCAGGAAGTTAAGTGCCTGGCTGCCCTGTACCTGGGCCGTCAGCAGGCTGCCAATGGGCAGGGGCAGAGGGGTTTCCACACTGAGTTTGCTGCCGGCCAGCGGGGTGTTGAGCAAGCTGACCAGCACTTTGTAGACGGCCTCTTGGGTCTTGACCTGTACCAGCTGTTCGCGAGCCTCGACCTTGCCTTGCAGGAGGGTACCGATTGGCAGTTGCTGCAGGTCCAGACTCGTCAGCACCTTGCTGTTGCCGGTTTGCAAGGCCAGCAGCAGGCGAGTGTCCGACAGCGCGGTTACTGCCAGCGCCGTGCCCTGGTTCAAGGGGCGCGAGCTGCTGGCTTCCACCGTGGTCTGTTTGCCGTTGTCCAGGGTCAGCTTGAGCAGCAGTTGAAAGCTTTGCGCGACTTCCTTGAGCGCCACCACCTCTGCCTTGGCCGTCTGCCCAGTCGCGAGCAGGCCTTCCAGTGGCTGCAGCAACTTGACGGCCAGGTCGGCAGCAGGCTGCGCCGGGCGCGTTGGCGGCGGTGTTGGCGGAAGTGGGCGAGGGCTGGTGATTTCTGCCATTGCCGGGTTACACCCTGTCGAAAAAGCCGGCTTCGAGGGCGGAGCCCGGCATGTATAATGCCGCCCCGTTCGGGCCGGCTGTGCAGTCAACTTGCGTCAGTATAGCGGCCTGAATATTGCCGACTTGAACCCCTGATGGGTAGCCATGCCTTGACCAGCCTGCATCTAGAAGCCCAAGCCCTTGCCTGCGAGCGGGATTGGCGCCTGCTCTTCGAGGGGCTGGACCTGCACCTGTCCGGCGGCACCCTGCTGCAGGTCAGTGGGCCCAATGGCAGTGGCAAGACCAGCCTGCTGCGCCTGTTGGCGGGTTTGATGCAGCCCACGGCGGGGGTGGTGCTGCTCAATGGCAAGTCCTTGGCCAAACAGCATGGCGAGCTCGGCCGCAGTCTGGTATGGATCGGCCACGCCGCGGGGATCAAGGGCCTGCTGACTGCCGAAGAAAACCTCGCCTGGCTGTGCGCACTGCATTGCCCGGCCGAGCGCGAGGCGATCTGGCAGGCGCTGGCCGCCGTCGGCCTGCGCGGCTTCGAGGATGTGCCCTGTCACACCCTGTCCGCCGGGCAGCAGCGCCGCGTGGCACTTGCCCGTCTGTACCTCGATGCACCGCCGCTGTGGATTCTCGATGAACCCTTCACTGCCCTCGACAAACAGGGGGTGGCCCAGCTGGAGAACCATCTGGCCCGGCACTGCGAGCAGGGCGGCATCGTCGTGCTGACCACTCACCACACGCTCAGCGAAAAGCCCTCCGGCTACCGCGAGCTTGAGCTCGGCAGGCCAGCAGCATGAGCAGTGTTTTCCTGCAATTGGTTGCCCGCGAGGCACGCCTGCTGTTTCGCCGTCCGGCGGAACTGGCTAATCCTTTGGTGTTTTTCGCCATCGTCATTGCGCTCTTTCCCTTGGCTGTCGGTCCTGAGAGTCAATTGTTGCAAAGCCTTTCGCCGGGCCTGGTCTGGGTGGCTGCGCTATTGGCCGTGTTGCTCTCGCTAGACGGGCTTTTCCGCAGTGATTTCGAGGATGGCTCGTTGGAGCAGTGGGTCCTTTCGTCGCACCCCCTGCCTCTTCTGGTGTTGGCCAAGGTGCTGGCACACTGGGCTTTCTCTGGGTTAGCTCTGGTCATCCTGTCGCCGTTGCTGGCACTGATGCTGGGCTTGCCTACGCGCTGCCTGTCGGTGTTGCTGTTGTCTCTGCTGCTGGGCACTCCGGTGCTCAGCCTGCTTGGCGCGGTGGGTGCGGCGCTGACTGTCGGCCTCAAGCGTGGCGGCCTGCTGTTGGCGCTGCTGATTCTGCCGCTGTACATCCCGGTGCTGATTCTTGGCAGTGGGGCGTTGCAGGCGGCCCTGCAAGGATTGCCGGCAGCCGGTCACCTGTTGTGGCTGGCCAGCCTGACTGCCCTGGCAGTCACCCTGACACCCTTTGCAATTGCCGCTGGCTTGAAGATCAGCGTTGGCGAATAACTACAGAGTTACCGTGAAGATGAACTGGACCTGGTTTCACAAGTGGGGCTCACCCAAGTGGTTCTACGAGATGAGCGGGCGCTGGCTGCCCTGGCTGGCTGCTGCCGCTGTGGTGCTGCTGGTGGTTGGCCTGGTCTGGGGGCTGGCCTTCGCGCCGCCGGAGAAGTACCAGGGCAATAGCTACCGGATCATTTATATCCACGTGCCGGCCGCTTTTCTCGCCCAGTCCTGTTATCTGCTGATGGCGGTGGCGGGTGCGGTCGGGCTGATCTGGAAGATGAAACTGGCGGATGTCGCCCTGCAGCAGGCCGCACCGATCGGTGCCTGGCTGTGCTTCATCGCGCTGGTTACTGGTGCCATCTGGGGTAAGCCGACCTGGGGCACCTACTGGGTGTGGGATGCACGGCTGACTTCGATGCTGATCCTGCTGTTCCTCTATTTTGGCGTGATCGCCCTCGGCAATGCCATCAGCAACCGCGACAGCGCGGCCAAGGCCTGTGCCGTGCTAGCCCTGGTTGGTGCAGTGAACATCCCGATCATCCAGAAGTCGGTGGAGTGGTGGAACACCCTGCACCAGCCGGCCACCTTCAAGGTCACGGGCAAGGCCAGCATGAGTGCGGAGATGTGGTTGCCGCTGCTGATCTCGGTACTGGGTTTTTATTGCTTCCTGGGTGCGGTGCTGTTTATGCGCATGCGCCTGGAAGTGCTGCGTCGCGAAGCCCGCAGCAGCTGGGCTCAGGCCGAAGTAGCACGGCTGGTCGGGGGTAAGGCATGAGTTTTTCGTCCTTCGGTGAGTTCCTTGCCATGGGTACCCACGGACCGTATGTCTGGTCGGCCTATGCCATCAGCCTGGCCGTACTGGCTCTCAACGTCGCCCTGCCGATCCTGGCGCGGCGTCGTTACCTGCAAGACGAGGCGCGCCGTTTGCGCCGGGAGAAACAACAGTGAACGCGGTCCGCAAGAAACGCCTGTACATCGTCCTCGCCATCCTGATCGGCGCCGGCATCGCTGTGGCGCTCGCCCTGATGGCGCTGAGCCAGAACATCAACCTGTTCTACACGCCGACTCAGATCGCCAATGGCGAAGCGCCGGTCGATACCCGTATCCGCGCCGGCGGCATGGTCGCCGAAGGCTCATTGAAACGCAGCGGCGATTCGCTGGACGTGGAGTTCGTGGTCACCGACTTCGCCAAGAACGTCACCATCCGTTATCGCGGCATCCTTCCGGATCTGTTCCGCGAAGGGCAGGGCATTGTCGCCCTGGGCAAGCTGAATGCCGATGGGGTGCTGGTGGCCGATGAAGTACTGGCCAAGCACGACGAGAACTACATGCCGCCGGAAGTGACCAAGGCGCTGCAGGAAAGCGGTCAGCTGCAGCCTGGCAAGAGCGAGGGTTGAGCATGAACCTGAATCTGATGGTGCCCGAGCTGGGCCACCTGGCGCTGATCCTCGCCCTGTGCCTGACCCTGGTGCAGGCCAGCTTGCCGCTGATCGGCGCCTGGCGCGGTGATCGCCAGTGGATGAGCCTGGCGCAGCCGGCAGCCTGGGGCCAGTTCGCCTTTCTGCTGTTTTCATTTGCCTGTTTGACCTGGTCGTTCATGGTCGACGATTTCTCCGTCGCCTACGTGGCCAGCAACTCCAACAGTGCCTTGCCCTGGTACTACAAGTTCAGTGCCGTGTGGGGCGCCCACGAAGGTTCGCTACTGCTGTGGGCGCTGATCCTGGCGGGCTGGACCTTTGCCGTGTCGATCTTCTCCCGGCAGTTGCCGGAAGTGATGCTGGCCCGCGTGCTGGCGGTGATGGGCATGATCAGCATCGGCTTTTTGCTGTTCCTGATCGTCACCTCCAACCCCTTCGAACGCCTGCTGCCGGACATGCCGCAGGACGGCCGCGACCTCAATCCGCTGCTGCAGGATATCGGCCTGATCGTCCATCCGCCGATGCTGTACATGGGTTATGTCGGCTTCTCCGTGGCCTTCGCCTTCGCCATCGCCGCGCTGCTCGGCGGCAAGCTGGATGCCGCCTGGGCGCGCTGGTCGCGGCCATGGACCATCGTTGCCTGGGCCTTCCTCGGCATCGGTATCGCCCTGGGTTCCTGGTGGGCCTATTACGAACTCGGCTGGGGTGGCTGGTGGTTCTGGGACCCGGTAGAGAATGCCTCCTTCATGCCCTGGCTGGTCGGCACGGCGTTGATCCACTCCCTCGCCGTGACCGAGAAGCGAGGCGTGTTTAAGAGCTGGACCGTGCTGCTGGCCATCGCCGCGTTCTCCCTGAGCCTGCTTGGCACCTTCCTCGTACGTTCCGGGGTGCTGACCTCGGTACACGCCTTTGCCACCGATCCGGAGCGCGGCGTGTTCATCCTGGCGTTCCTGCTACTGGTGGTCGGCGGTTCGCTGGCGCTGTTCGCCGTGCGTGCACCGGTGGTCAAGAGTCAGGTCGGCTTCGCTTTGTGGTCGCGCGAGACCCTGCTGCTGGCCAATAACCTGGTGCTGGTGGTGGCGGCCTCGATGATCCTGCTCGGCACGCTCTACCCGTTGGTGCTGGATGCGCTGAGCGGCGCCAAGCTGTCGGTCGGTCCGCCTTACTTCAACGCGCTGTTCGTGCCGCTGATGGCCCTGCTGATGCTGGTGATGGCGATCGGCGTGCTGGTGCGCTGGAAGGACACACCGGTACGCTGGCTGCTCGGCATGCTCGCGCCGGTACTGCTCGGCAGCGCCGCGCTGGGTGGCTTGGCTACCTGGCTGTTCGGTGACTTCAGCTGGGCTGTGCTGGCGGTGTTCCTGCTGGCGGCCTGGGTGCTGCTGGCCGGCGTGCGCGACCTGTTCGACAAGACCCGGCACAAGGGCCTGCTCAAGGGCATCCTGAGTCTCAACAGCAGTTATTGGGGCATGCAGCTCGCGCATCTGGGTATCGCCGTGTGCGCCATCGGCGTGGTGCTGGTCAGTCAGGGCAGCGCCGAGCGCGACCTGCGCCTGGCCCCTGGCGAGTCGCTGGAACTGGGTGGCTACCGTTTCGTCTTCGAGGGCGCTGAACACTTCGAAGGCCCCAACTTCACTTCGGACAAGGGCACCATCCGTGTGCTTGAAGACGGCGAGGAAGTTGCGCTGCTGCATCCGGAAAAGCGCCTGTACACCGTGCAGAACATGCCGATGACTGAGGCCGGTATCGACGCCGGTTTCACCCGCGACCTCTACGTGGCGCTCGGTGAGCCGCTGGAAGACGGCGCCTGGGCGGTGCGCGTGCACATCAAACCCTACGTGCGCTGGATCTGGTTCGGCGGCCTGATGATGGGCCTGGGCGGTCTGCTGGCCGCTTTCGACAAGCGCTACCGGGTCAAGGTCAAAACCCGCGTGCGCGATGCCCTCGGCTTGAATGGGGTGGCAGCATGAAACGGCTGATCCTGCTGTTACCGCTGGTGTTGTTCCTCGGCGTTTCGGTCTTTCTCTACCGTGGCCTGTTCCTCAATCCACAGGAGCTGCCTTCGGCGCTCATCGACAAACCGCTGCCGGCCTTCAGCCTGCCGGACCTGAAGAACGAGCAGCGCCTGATCACCGAGAAGGACCTCAAGGGGCCAGCGCTGGTCAATGTCTGGGCTACCTGGTGCCCGACCTGCAAGGCCGAGCACCAGATGCTCAATCGCCTGGCCGAGGCCGGTGTGGTGATCCACGGGGTCAACTACAAGGATGACGGCGCGGCCGCACGCCAGTGGCTCAAGGACTACCTCGATCCCTATCAGGTCAACATAGCCGACCCGCAGGGCTCGCTGGGCATCAACCTGGGTGTCTATGGCGCGCCGGAAACCTTCCTGATCGACGCCCAGGGCATCATCCGCCACAAGTACGTCGGCGCTATCGATGAGAAAGTCTGGCGCGAGGAGCTGGCGCCGCGCTACCAGGCCCTGCTGGAGGAGAAGCCGTGAAGCGTCTGCTGATCGCCTGTCTGCTCGGCTTGAGTCTGGTTGGCATGAGCTGGGCTGCCATCGACACCTACCAGTTCAAGGACGAAGCCGAGCGCGAGCGTTTCCGTACGCTCACCGCGGAGCTGCGTTGCCCCAAGTGCCAGAACCAGAACATCGCCGACTCCAATGCGCCGATTGCCACCGACCTGCGCCGGGAAATCTTCCGCATGCTGGAGGAGGGCAAGAGCAACGCCGAGATCGTCGACTTCCTGGTGCTGCGCTACGGCGACTTCGTGCTCTACAAACCACCGGTAGATACCCGCACCTACCTGCTCTGGTACGGCCCGTTCGCACTGCTCGGCTTGGGCGTCTTTGGGCTCGGCGTGTTGGTGCTGCGCCGGCGCAAGGTGGAGAACAATCCGGCACAGGTTGCCTTGTCGACCAGTGAAAACCAGCGCCTCGATGCGCTGCTCAAGCAAAACTCCCAGGACCCCAAATGATCGAATTCTGGCTCGCTGCCGGCCTGCTGTTGCTGGTCGCCCTGGCTTTTCTGCTGATTCCCGTACTGCGTGGGCGCAAGGCGCAGGCCGAAGAAGACCGTACCGCGCTGAACGTTGCTCTCTATCAGGAACGCCTGGCTGAGCTGCAAGGCCAGCAGGCTGCTGGTGTGCTGACTGCCGAGCAGTTGCAGGCGGGGCAGGCCGAGGCCGCCCGCGAGTTGCTGGCCGATACCGAAGGCACGACTGGCGAGCGTGTCTCCCGTCTGGGCAAGGCGCTGCCGCTGATTGCCGCACTGTTGGTGCCCTTCGCCGGCTTGGGCCTGTATATGCACTGGGGCGCCAGCCAGCAGCTGGCCGAGCTGGAAAGTCCAAGCCTGCCGGGCATCGGCGAGATGACCGCCAAGCTGGAGCGGGCGGTGCAGGACGATCCCAAGTCGGCTGAATCCTGGTACTTCCTCGGTCGCATCTACATGGCCCAGGAGCGTGCCGGCGAGGCCGCTGCTGCCTATGAACAGGCGGTCGGCATTGCTGGGCGGGCGCCGGAGCTGCTCGGGCAGTGGGCCCAGGCCCTGTACTTCGCCAATCAGAAACAGTGGTCGGAACAGATCCAGGCGCTGACCGACGAAGCGCTAAAAGCTGATCCACAGGAAGCGACCAGTCTTGGCCTGCTGGGGATTGCCGCGTTCGAGGATGAGCGTTTCGCCGAAGCCATCGACTATTGGCAGCGCCTGGTGGCGCTGATGCCAGCGGAGGATCCGTCCCGCCAGTCGATTCAAGGCGGTATCGAGCGGGCCCGCGAGCGCTTACAAGCGGCGGGTCAGCCTGCGCCGGCTGGCGATACTGATACGCTGACCAAGTCGATGCCGCTGCTCAAGGTGCGCGTCGAACTGGCCCCTGCACTGCAGGCCAAGGTGCAGCCGGGTGACACGGTGTTTGTCTTTGCCCGTGCGGTGTCCGGCCCGCCGATGCCGCTGGCGGTCAAACGCCTGACGGTGGCCGAGCTGCCGGCGGACGTCGAGCTGAGCGACCGCGATGCGATGATGGAGCAACTGAAGATTTCCAGTTTCGCGCAAGTACAGCTGGTGGCGCGGATTTCGCGGGCTGGCAATGCCACTGCCGGCGAGTGGATCGGCAACAGTCAGCCGATTGCCAGTAGCAGTCGCGATCCTCAGCAGTTGTTGATCGACAGCGCGGACCAGCGCAAATGAGCCGTCTGGGGCGCCATTTGCCGTTGGCGTTGCTGCTTCTGCTCGGCGGTTGCAGTCTGGGCGGCATCGCGCCGTCTGTGCCCACGAACGTCCCGCAACAGGCGCAGAACCATCCCCGTTTCGCTCCGCCGCCGGGTGGCAGCAGCTACTGGGATGGTGCGCTGGGCGTGTACGTGCTCAAGGGCAGTCGCGATCTCTATTACCGCGAGCGCACCTACTATCGCTGGGCCGATGGCTGGAATTGGGCGAGCAATCCGCACGGTCCGTGGCAGCCGACCGATGCCAGCAGTGTGCCGGCAGGTCTGGGCCAGCGCTACGCTAGGCCCTGACCGCTAGCCGGCGTGCAACCTGGGGCGGACTAAACTGTCCAAATTGAGTGTTGTCCCTGGCCCGAGGTTACCGTCATGAATCGGCGCATCTTGCTTTTGCTAGCCCTGCTTCTGCCATTGTCGGCTTGCACGGTGTATCCGGGTTATGGCGGCTATGGCGGGCATCCTCGGCATACGCCACCGCCCTATGGGGATTGGCGCTGGGATGACGACCTGGATGTCTATGTCAGCATCGGTTATCCGCGTCTGTATTTCCGCGACCGTATCTACTATCGCTGGGACGACCACGGCTGGTATTCGGGCGATGATTATCGGGGTCCCTGGAAGCCGCATGGCTACCAGGGCATACCGCCTGGCCTGAGCCGGGAGCATCCGTATTCTGCCAATCAGGGCGGCCATGGCTCTGGGCATGAGCGGGATAAGTGGGGCGATCAGCAGGGGCAGCAAGGGCAGGGACAATACCGTTCCCAGCAGGGCGGTGGGAGCAAGTCCAGCTCGCAGAACTACGAGCATGGCCAGTCGACGCAAGGTCAGGGTCAGGGCAAAAGCTCGAACAAGGGCGGTAAGTCGCAGAAAAAACAGCACGATTCGCACTATTGAGGGTGCCAGTTGTCGGGTAGTCAGCGCGGCGAGCTGATGGGAAGGCAGGCAGCGTGCGGCACTGCCGGCAAACGGCAGTCTTGGCCGGCAAAAACCCTGTGGTAAACTCCGCCGATCTTGCGCGCAACCCCCGAAATCCAAGGAAAAACATGACCTTCACGGCAGCGGACAGCCTCGCTCTGCAGTCTCCCGGTTTTGCCCCGGGGGAGGTCATGGCATGCGCCTGAAGTGCATCAAACTGGCCGGCTTCAAGTCCTTCGTCGACCCGACCACGGTGACTTTCCCGAGCAACATGGCGGCGGTGGTCGGGCCCAACGGTTGCGGCAAGTCCAATATTATCGACGCCGTCCGCTGGGTGATGGGCGAGAGTTCGGCGAAGAACCTCCGCGGCGAGTCGATGACCGACGTCATCTTCAACGGCTCCAACACGCGCAAGCCGGTGAGCCAGGCCAGCATCGAGCTGATCTTCGACAACTCCGATGGTGGCCTGGGCGGCGAGTACGCGGCCTGGGCTGAGATTTCCATCCGTCGCCGGGTGACCCGCGACGCGCAGAACACCTACTTCCTCAACGGCGTGAAGTGCCGCCGTCGCGATATCACCGATATCTTCCTCGGCACCGGCCTGGGCCCGCGCAGCTACTCGATCATCGAGCAGGGCATGATTTCCAAGCTGATCGAGGCCAAGCCCGAGGACCTGCGTAACTTCATCGAGGAAGCTGCCGGCATCTCCAAGTACAAGGAGCGCCGCCGCGAGACCGAGAGTCGTATCCGCCGCACCCACGAGAACCTGGCGCGCCTGACCGACCTGCGCGAAGAGCTGGAACGCCAGCTGGAACGCCTGCACCGCCAGGCCCAGGCCGCCGAGAAATACCAGGAATACAAGGCCGAGGAGCGTCAGCTCAAGGCCCAGCTGTCGGCCCTGCGCTGGCAGGCGCTGAATGAGCAGGTCGGCAACCGCGAGCGGGTGATCGGCGACCAGGAAGTGGCGTTCGAAGCGCTGGTCGCCGAGCAGCGCAATGCCGACGCCAGCATCGAGCGCCTGCGTGACGGCCACCACGAGTTGTCCGAGCGCTTCAACCAGGTGCAGGGGCGCTTCTACTCGGTGGGTGGCGATATCGCCCGCGTCGAGCAGAGCATCCAGCATGGCCAGCAGCGCCTGCGCCAATTGCAGGATGACCTCAACGAGGCCGAGCGCGCGCGTCTGGAAACCGAATCGCACCTCGGCCACGACCGCACTCTGCTGGCCACCCTGGGTGAAGAGCTGGAGATGCTCGAGCCCGAGCAGGAGCTGACCGCCGCCGCCGCCGAAGAGTCCGCGGCCAGCCTGGAAGAGGCGGAAAGCGCCATGCACGGCTGGCAGGAGCAGTGGGAAGGCTTCAACCAGCGCAGTGCCGAGCCGCAGCGCCAGGCCGAAGTGCAGCAGTCGCGCCTGCAACAGCTGGAACAGAGCCTGGAGCGCCTGAGCGAACGTCAGCGTCGGCTGGCCGAGGAACTGGCGCAGCTGGCCGCCGATCCGGAAGACGCGGCGATTCTCGAGCTCTCCGAGCAGCTGGCCGCCAGCGAGCTGAATCTGGAAGAGCTGCATGCTGCCGAAGACTCTCTGGTTGAACGCCTCGAACAACTGCGCGGCGAGCTGCAACAGGCCAGCCAGGCCCAGCAGCAAGCGCAGGGCGAACTGCAGCGCCTGAATGGCCGCATCGTCTCCCTGGAAGCCCTGCAACAGGCCGCGTTGAATCCCGGCAAGGGCGCCGCCGAATGGCTGCGCGAGCAGCAACTGAACAATCGCCCACGCCTGGCCGAAGGCCTGCGAGTGGAAGCCGGCTGGGAGCTGGCGGTGGAAACCGTACTCGGTGCAGACCTGCAGGCAGTGCTGCTGGATGATTTCACTGGTCTCGACCTGGCCGGCTTCGACCAAGGTGAACTGCGCCTGGTTAATCCGCAGTCTGGCGGCGCGCGCCTGGCCGGCAGCCTGCTGGACAAGGTCGAGGCCGGCTTCGATCTGGCGCCCTGGCTGGGTCAGGTCCGCCCGGTCGAGACCCTTGATGAGGCCCTGGCGCGGCGCAGTCAGCTGGGTGACGGCGAAAGCCTGATCAGCCGTGACGGTTACTGGGTCGGTCGGCACTTCCTGCGTGTACGCCGTGCCAGTGCCGCCGAAAGCGGTGTGCTAGCCCGTGGTCAGGAGCTGGAGCGCCTGGGGCTGGAACGCGAAGAACGTGAAGCGGCGCTGGCCGATCTGGAAGAGCGCCTGCAGCAGCTGCAGGCCAGCCAGCGTCAGCAGGAAGAGGCCCGCGAGCAGCAGCGCCGCCTGGTGCAGGAGCAGGCCCGCCGTCAGGGCGAGCTTAAGGCGCAGCTGTCCGCCGGTCAGGCCAAGGCCGAACAGCTGACCCTGCGCCGCCGCCGTCTGGATGCTGAACTGATGGAGCTCGCCGAGCAGCGCGAACTGGAGCAGGAGCAGCTGGGTGAGTCACGCCTGATCCTGCAGGACGCTCTGGATGCCATGGCGGTCGACACCGAGCAGCGCGAGCAGCTGCTGGCCAGGCGTGACCAGTTGCGCGAGCGCCTCGACCGGGTGCGTCAGGAGGCCCGTCAGCACAAGGATCATGCCCACCAACTGGCCGTGCGCCTGGGTTCGATCAAGGCCCAGCACGAGTCCACCCGCCAGGCCCTGGAGCGCCTGGAACTGCAATTCGAGCGCGCCATCGAGCGCCGCGAGCAGCTCAGCCTCAATCTGGAGGAGGGCGAGGCGCCGCTGGAAGAGCTGCGTATCAAGCTGGAAGAGCTGCTCGACAAGCGCATGGGCGTGGAAGACGAACTCAAGCTGGCGCGCCTGGCCCTGGAGGACGCGGATCGCGAACTGCGCGACGCCGAGAAGCGCCGCACCCAGGCCGAGCAGCAGGCGCAGTTGCTGCGCAGCCAGCTGGAGCAGCAGCGCATGGGGTGGCAGGAGCTCAGCGTAAGGCGCAAGGCGCTGCACGATCAGTTGCTGGAAGACGGCTATGACCTGCACGGCGTGCTCGCCAGCCTGCCGAGCGAGGCCAGCGAGAAGGCCTGGGAAGAGGAGCTGGAACGCCTTGCTGCGCGGATCCAGCGCCTGGGGCCGATCAACCTGGCGGCCATCGACGAATACCAGCAGCAATCCGAGCGCAAACGCTACCTGGACGCGCAGAACGCCGACCTGGTCGAGGCGCTGGATACCCTGGAAAACGTTATCCGCAAGATCGACAAGGAAACCCGCAACCGTTTCAAGGAAACCTTCGACCAGATCAACTCCGGCTTGCAGGCGCTGTTCCCCAAGGTGTTCGGCGGGGGGCACGCGTATTTGGAGCTGACCGGCGAAGACTTACTGGATACCGGCGTGGCGATCATGGCGCGGCCGCCGGGCAAGAAGAACAGCACCATCCACCTGCTTTCCGGCGGGGAAAAGGCGCTGACTGCGTTGGCCCTGGTGTTTGCCATCTTCAAGCTCAATCCGGCGCCGTTCTGCATGCTCGACGAAGTCGATGCGCCGCTGGACGACGCCAACGTTGGCCGCTATGCGCGCCTGGTCAAGGAAATGTCGGCCACGGTGCAGTTCATCTATATCACCCATAACAAGATCGCCATGGAAATGGCCGATCAGTTGATGGGGGTTACCATGCATGAGCCAGGATGCTCGCGCCTGGTGGCAGTGGACGTGGAGGAGGCAATGTCGCTGGTCGAGGCCTAGCGGCGATATGGTCAAGATTGCCTGGCAACGGTGCACATTTACCGTTCGTCGTGCTAGCTTAGGCCTCAATTTTGTGACGCGCAGAAAATACCTGTAAGAACATACAGTTGTCTGCGTTTTTCAGAGGGCAGGAAGCCCTTTCTTCATCATCATAATTACTGGTTTAGGGGCTCGAAAACTTCATGGAAATCGGTCTGCGCGAATGGCTGATCGTCATCGGCATCATCGTCATTGCCGGCATTCTCTTCGACGGCTGGCGCCGCATGCGTGGCGGCAAGGGCAAACTGAAGTTCAAGCTCGACCACAGTTTCAGCAATCTACCGGACGATGATGCCGATCCGGATCTGCTCAGCCCGCCGCGTGTCCTCGATCGCAAGCGTGAACCGGGTCTGACCGAAGAAGACATGCCGTCGATGAGCGCCACCGAGCTGAATCGCCGGCGCAATATCGAGCCGCAGCAGGGTGACCTCAACCTCGACACCGAAGAGCCGGTGCCGACGCTGCTCAACCCGGTCGATGATGGTCCCGAATCTGAGCCGACTCAGACCAAGGAAGCTGTGCCGGTCGAGGAAGTACTGGTGATCAACGTGGTGGCCCGTGAAGGTGAAGTCTTCAATGGCCCGGCGCTGCTTCAGAACATCCTGGAAAGCGGCCTGCGTTTCGGCGAGATGGACATCTTCCACCGCCACGAAAGCATGGCCGGCAATGGCGAAGTGCTGTTCTCCATGGCTAACGCGGTCAAGCCGGGCACCTTCGACCTGGACGACATCGAGCTGTTCAGCACCCGTGGTGTTAGCTTCTTCCTCGGCCTGCCGGGACCGCGTCATCCGAAACAGGCCTTCGACGTCATGGTGGCTGCCGCACGCAAGCTGTCCCATGAGCTGAACGGCGAGCTGAAGGATGACCAGCGCAGCGTGATGACCGCGCAGACCATCGAGCATTACCGTCAGCGCATCGCCGAGTTCGAGCGCAAGAAGCTGACCCACAAGCGTTAACCGCCGCCGTTACACAGAAAGAGCAGCCCCGGCTGCTCTTTTCGTTTGAGAGATCACTGCAATGACCGACGCCACTGCTGCCCGCATCCTCGCCCTGCGCGCCGAACTGGATCTGCACAACCATCGTTATTACGTGCTGGACCAGCCGAGCATTCCGGATGCCGAGTACGACCGCCTGTTCAACGAGCTGAAGGCGCTGGAGGCGGCGCACCCCGAATTGGTCACGGCAGACTCGCCGACCCAGCGCGTCGGTGGTGCGGCGCTCAGCGCCTTCGGCGAGGTCAAACACGAAGTGCCGATGCTCAGCCTGGGCAACGCCTTCGAAGAAGGCGACCTGCTCGATTTCGATCGCCGCGTACGCGAAGGCCTGGATCTGCCGGCCGGCGATCTGTTTGGTGGTGGCGCGGAGGTCGAGTATTGCTGCGAGCCCAAGCTGGATGGCCTGGCCGTCAGCCTGCTGTACGAGAACGGCCTACTGGTGCGCGGCGCCACCCGTGGCGACGGCAGCACTGGCGAGGACATCAGCAGCAATGTGCGCACCATCCGCAACGTTCCGCTCAAGCTGCATGGCGAAGGCTGGCCAAGCGTGCTGGAAGTGCGCGGCGAAGTGTTCATGTCCAAGGCCGGCTTCGATGCGCTCAATGCACGGCAGCTGGAGAGTGGCGGCAAGACTTTCGCCAACCCGCGCAACGCGGCAGCCGGCAGCCTGCGCCAGCTTGACCCGAAGATTACCGCCAGCCGTCCGCTGGAGTTCTGCTGCTACGGCATCGGCCGGGTCGAAGGCGATTTGCCGGCGACCCAGGTGGGCATTCTCCAGCAGCTGAAAGTCTGGGGCCTGCCGATCAGCCGTGAGCTGAAACTGGCCAAGGGCGCCGATGAGTGTCTGGCCTATTACCGCGATATCGGTGAGCGCCGCGCCAGTCTGGCCTATGAGATCGATGGCGTGGTATTCAAGGTCAACGACCTTGCCTATCAGCGTGAGCTGGGCTTCCGTGCCCGCGAGCCGCGCTGGGCCATTGCCCACAAGTTTCCGGCGAGTGAGGAACTGACCGAGCTGCTGGACGTCGAGTTCCAGGTTGGCCGCACCGGTGCGGTCACGCCGGTGGCGCGGCTGAAATCGGTCAAGGTGGCCGGGGTGATGGTGTCCAACGCCACCTTGCATAACATGGACGAAGTGGCGCGCCTGGGCTTGATGATCGGCGATACGGTGATCATCCGCCGCGCCGGTGACGTGATCCCGCAGGTCATGCAGGTGGTGCTCGAACGCCGCCCGGCTGAGGCCCGGCCGGTGCATATACCCGAGCAGTGCCCGGTGTGCGGCTCGGCGGTGGAACGCACCCAGTTGGTCAAGCGCAGCAAGGGCAAGGAAACCTTCAGCGAAGGCTCGGTATACCGCTGCGTCGGCCGTCTGGCCTGTGGCGCCCAGCTCAAGCAGGCGATCATCCATTACGTGTCGCGCCGTGCCCTGGATATCGAGGGGCTCGGCGACAAGATCGTCGAGCAACTGGTGGATACCGGTCTGGTGAGTTCACCGGCCGATCTCTACACCCTGACCTACGAGCAAGTGGTGGTGCTGGAAGGTTTCGCCGACCTGTCCACGCGCAACCTGCTGGCGGCGATTGCCGAGAGCAAGCGCCCAACCCTGGCGCGTTTCATCTATGCCCTGGGCATTCCCGATGTCGGTGAAGAGACGGCCAAGCTGCTGGCTCGGGCTCTGGGTTCGCTCGCCCGCATCCAGGTAGCGCTGCCCGAAGTGCTGACCTGGCTGCCGGATGTCGGTGGCGAAGTGGCCCATGAAATTCACAGCTTCTTCGAAGACAGCCACAACCAGACGGTCATCGCCCAGTTGCTGGAGCGCGGTGTGCAGTTGCAGGAGGAGGGCGAGCTGCATGCCGAGTTCGCCGCCTGCACCACCTTTGCCGAATTCCTCGATCGCCTGAACATTGCCGGAATCGCCGCCACCGGGGCGAAGAACCTGGCGGAAAAAGGCGGCAGCCTGGAGGGCGTGATCGCCCTCAGTCAGGACTGGCTGGAACTGAGCGTGATGAAGGGGCTCAACGAGAAGGCCAAGCAGTCGCTGCGCGAGTTCTTTGCCGTGGCCGAGAACGTCGCCAGGGCGCGCGCCATCGAGCAGCAGTTGCTGGCGTTCGGCATGCACTGGGCCAGCGAGAAGAAGCAGGTCGCGGGCTTGCCGCTGGCTGGGCAGACCTGGGTGCTGACCGGCACGCTGGAGGTAATGAGCCGCGACGTTGCCAAGGAGAAGCTGGAGGCGCTGGGGGCCAAGGTGGCAGGTTCGGTGTCGGCCAAGACCACCTGCGTGGTTGCCGGACCTGGCGCGGGCTCGAAGCTGGCCAAGGCCAGTGAGCTGGGGGTGCGGGTGATGGATGAAGCGGAGTTTCTGACCGCCTTGAATGGCTTCGGCGCTTAACGCACTGCGCGGTTCGACCCCGGGGCAAGCCCGGGGTCGCGGTACTGCTTAGCTACCGGTGACGGTCACGCAGGTCTTACCGAAGAACGGGTAGAAACCTTTGGTGTGGTAGTCGGCAGAGGCAACGCTGGAGATGCTGCCATTGGCCTTGGCGGCTTCAATGGAGGCGTCACCCTTGTTGATCAGACCGATGATGGTGGTAGCGCAGGAAGTACCCTGCTTGCTGCCTTGAGCGGTGGTGGCGGTGATCGGGCCTTTGACGTCAGTGATCAGGCCAACACCGACTGGCGACAGGCCAGTGGCGCAACCGCTCAACAGGGTGGCGAGTGCAGCGGCAGTAACAATCTTCTTCAACATGCTGTGATTTCCTTGTTCTTAACTATCCATGGGGCCTCGCCGTGCTGGACGAGGTGCAGATGACGTTAAAGGAGCATTGGACCTTGGTGCAACTCGCGTTGATGGTTCTTGAACCTGGATCAACTTCCTGACCTGTTCTACAGCAATGCAGGCGCGCAGGCAGGCTGGCGATTTAGTTGAGCGCGTCGGTCAGGGCCTTGGCCGGTACCAGTTTGACCACCTTCTTGGCGGCGATTTCGATGGCCTTGCCAGTTTGCGGGTTGCGCCCGGTACGCGCAGGGCGTTCGCTGACTTTCAGTTTGCCGATGCCTGGCAGAGTGATTTCGCCGTCGTTCTCCAGGGCGTCGGCAACGATCTCCCCGAGTTGTTCGAGCAGGGCGCGGACATCGCTCTTCTGCAGGTCGATGGCTTCGGCGAGGTCGGAAATCAGCTGGTCTTTGGTGATGGCCATGAGGCGCTCCATGCAACAGGGGAAAGGGGCCCGCGGGGCGGGTGATTCGGCTGGCACGCTACCACAACGCGCTGTGGTTTCGGCATCGCTGCCAAGGCTTAGGGGCGGTTAGTTGATCAGTATGCGTGGCTCATCATGCAGGCAGATGCTCAGTTGCTGGCCGCTCTGTCTGTCGAAGGCACAGTAGGGCAGGCTATGTATCTGCGCCTGCTGCGCCACCAGCAACAGGACGCACAGGCAGAGTAATGCGAGCGCTCCTGCCAACAACCAGCGTAACCAGCCTGGGCTCCGCTGTCGGCGTCTGGGCAGCAGCAGAGGCAGCAGGGCTATACCGCAGAACAGGGCGAAACTACTCAGTTCATCCTGCGTCGGCGAATAGAGCAGATTGCCGCTCGGGTCGCTTGGAAATGTTGCCCAGCGATACAGCGCTACAGCGCCAAGCAACAGAAAAGTCAGGGCCCAGAGCATGCGTGCGCCGCTCATGCCGAGCAGCCAGGCCGAGCCCAATGCCAGCAGTGCCGGCAATAGCAGGAGCACTGCACTTGCACTGCCCAGGCCGCCGAGCAGGGTGCCGCTGGTTTCACGGATCTGCAGCAGATAAAGCCCACTGGCGAGCGCCAGGGCGGTACTGCTTAGCAGGCAGAACAGACTGATACCGAGCCAGAGTCTGTGGCTCGCGAGGGTGTCAGTGGCCTGGCTTTGGCCCGAGGGATGGATGGAAATGCGCATACAAGTTCTTTTGCGTACCTGGCATACAGGCTAACAGGTGGCTGCCGGCGCATCATCTGTAGCGGCGAGTGGGCTCGGAGCACGGGTCAGGAAAATGACTATGCTTACCGACATAACTACAAACTGCTCATAAGCTGTGGAGTCTTGTCATGTTTCGTCTATTCGCCGATCTTGGATTCCGCTGGAAGATTGCCCTGCCGATTTTTCTGCTCGCCGTGCTGCTGGTGCTCATGGGCATTCTGGGTATGCAGGGCATCAGCCAGGTGACCGACTCCAGTACCCGCCTGACCAACCGTTACCTGCCCGCCATCAGCCTGTTGTTGAATGCTGATCGCGATCTGTACCAGGCTTTTGTCGCCGAGCGCAGTTTGCTCGACGAGGGTGCCAGCGACCATGCCGAGGCGCTCAAGGCAGCCCATGCCGAGAATGCCCAGCAAGCCTATGAACGCGTGCACAAGTTCGCCGAGATGCAGCCGAGCCCTGAAGCGCTCAAGCTGGTAGCGGACTTTGATCGGGGTTTCGCCCAGTGGAAGGCCACCTCCAGTCGCGTGCTGGAGTTGGCGGGCAGTGATCCTGCCGCCGCCTCTCTGCTGAGTTATGGCGACAGCGAGGCGCAGTTCGAAGCTATCCGCGACCCGATCGACAAGCTCGGTGAGCTGGAAGACACCGCCGCCAATGCCGAAGGCACCGCAGCCATCGCCCTGGGCGAAAAACGCAGCTGGCAGCAAGGCGGGATCATCGCCATCGGCCTGTTGATCTGCGCTGTGCTGGTGGTGGGCTTCCCGATTCTGGTGACCCGCCCACTGCACAACCTGCTGCACCGCATCGAGCAGATCGCCGATGGTGATGGTGACCTGCGCGTGCGTCTGGATGTGCTGTCGCGTGACGAACTGGGCAAGCTCAGCCATGCCTTCAACCGCTTCCTCGACAAGCTGCAGCCGCTGATCAAGGAGGTCGGTCGGGTTACCGGTGAGGTGGCCGACTCGGCAGAGTCCCTGGCCGGTATGGCGGCGGCCAATGATCGCCTGATCAGCAGCGAACATGCCGCGGTGGATCAGGTCAGCACCGCAGCGACCGAAATGAGCAGCGCGGTACACGAGGTGGCGCGTAATGCGCAGAATGCCGCGGATGCGGCGCGCAGTGCCGAAAGTCAGTCGCGTGACGGGGCGCAGGTAGTCGGCGCGACTATCCATGCCATCCGCCAGTTGGCCCAGGAAGTGGAAAGCGCTTCGGCGACCATCCAGACCCTGGAGCAGGAGACCGCCAACATCGGCGCCGTGCTGGCGGTGATCAAGGGCATCGCCGAACAGACTAACCTGCTGGCGCTGAATGCCGCCATCGAGGCCGCGCGTGCCGGTGAGCAAGGTCGCGGTTTCGCCGTGGTCGCCGACGAAGTACGTGCCTTGGCGGCGCGCACCCAGGATTCGACCAAGGACATCCAGCAGATGATCGAGCGCCTGCAGACAGGCGTGCAGAATGCGGTCAAGGCCATGCACTCGGGCAGCGAGAAGGCCCGTGACAGTGTCGAGCGTGCGGCTGGGGTGGATGGTGCGTTGTCGGCCACCGGTGACTCGGTGGCGCGGATCAATGACATGGCGGCACAGATCGCCACCGCCTGCGAGGAGCAGAGTGCGGTGACCGAAGAGATCGCGCGCAATATCAGCGATATCCGCGACCTGTCCAACGAGGCGGCACAAACGTCCGAACAGAGTACCCAGGCCAGTGCGCGACTGTCCGAACTGTCCCACGGCCTGGAGCAGCTGGTGGGGCGCTTCCGCGTCTGACCTGGCGGCGGCTGTTTGCCTGTTCGCTAAGCTAAGTGCTTGAAGCGGTTGTAAGTTTGTTTCTAACCAGTACAATGGCGCGGCC
Organism: Aquipseudomonas guryensis; assembly: GCF_014164785.1. Taxonomy (GTDB): domain Bacteria; phylum Pseudomonadota; class Gammaproteobacteria; order Pseudomonadales; family Pseudomonadaceae; genus Aquipseudomonas; species Aquipseudomonas guryensis. The sequence goes on from NZ_JACJFN010000002.1 coordinate 615,729, forward strand.
CGTCGTCTGACGGGCTTCGTTATGGTGGTCCCATCGGTCCCCTCGCAACGATTACCCGTTAACCTGGTCAGGTCCGGAAGGAAGCAGCCACAGCGGGAACATCGTGTGCCGGGGTGTGGCTGGTGGGGCCGCCTCCATAACCCGCCTTGGGTTAGTCGTTTCTCCTCCCTATCTCAACTCTCTTGCTGGCTAGCCCTGCGTGCTGTGGCTGGGCAAACGTCTTGTCCTTGGCGCAGAAAGTCGCTTTGACTGCTGCGCATGGCTCTTGCCGACAGAGCAATCCGCCAGCGCGGATGCAATTTACCCGGTGCTCCGCTAGGATTAGCCCCTCGGTTACCCAGACGCGACGGTTTTCAATGAGTTATCAGGTTCTTGCACGTAAATGGCGTCCGCGCTCGTTCCGCGAAATGGTCGGCCAGACCCATGTGCTCAAGGCCCTGATCAATGCCCTGGACAGCCAGCGCCTGCACCATGCGTACCTGTTCACCGGCACCCGCGGGGTCGGCAAGACCACCATCGCGCGGATCATCGCCAAGTGCCTGAACTGCGAAACCGGTATCAGCTCCACCCCATGCGGACAGTGCTCGGTATGCCGCGAGATCGACGAGGGCCGCTTTGTCGACCTGATCGAAGTCGACGCCGCCAGCCGCACCAAGGTCGAAGACACCCGTGAACTGCTGGAAAACGTGCAATACGCACCCAGCCGCGGGCGCTACAAGGTCTACCTGATCGACGAAGTGCACATGCTCTCCACGCACTCGTTCAACGCGCTGCTCAAGACCCTCGAAGAGCCGCCACCCCACGTCAAATTCCTGCTCGCCACCACCGACCCGCAGAAACTACCGGTCACCATCCTCTCGCGCTGCCTGCAGTTCTCCCTGAAGAACATGCCGCCGGAGCGGGTGGTCGAGCACCTGACTCACGTCCTGACCGCCGAGAGCGTGCCGTTCGAGGACGACGCCCTGTGGCTGCTCGGCCGCGCCGCCGATGGTTCGATGCGCGATGCCATGAGCCTGACCGACCAGGCCATCGCCTTTGGCGAAGGTAAGGTGCTGGCCGCTGATGTGCGTTCCATGCTCGGCACCCTCGACCACGGTCAGGTGTATGGCGTGTTGCATGCGCTGCTGGAAGGCGATGCCCGAGCTTTGCTCGAAGCGGTGCGTCATCTGGCCGAGCAAGGCCCGGATTGGGGCGGCGTGCTTTCCGAGATGCTCAACGTGCTGCACCGTGTGGCTGTGGCTCAGGCCCTGCCGGAAGCGGTGGACAATGGCCAGGGCGACCGTGACAAGGTGCTGGCGCTGGCCCAGGCGCTGCCGGCTGAGGATGTGCAGTTCTATTACCAGATGGGCCTGATCGGCCGCCGCGACCTGCCGCTAGCGCCGGACCCGCGCAGCGGTTTCGAGATGGTGCTGCTGCGCATGTTGGCGTTCCGTCCCGCGGATGCCGACGGAGCACCACGCTCACCTTTGAAGGAGTTACCGTCAAAGGATCTGGGAATCAGCAAGGCCACAGCTGATTCCACACACAACCCAGTGGCCGGCGCAGCCATTGCTGCCCAGCCGGCTCCTATCGTTGCCCCTGTTGCCGCGCAGCCAGCCGCTGCAGTGCTGCCAGCGCCCGTGGCTGCCGCGCCGGCGCCTGTTGCCGCGGCCGTTGCGCCAGTGGTTGTCGAGGAACAAGCCAGCTCGCCGGTCAGCGTGCCCAGCGTGGTTGCAGCAGCGCCAGTGATCGATCTGCCCTGGGAAGAGAAACCGACCGAGCCAGTCGCGCCAGCGGCTGAGGCGGCCGTCGAGCCGCTGGCACCGCCGGTTGTCACGGAACCTGTAAGCGAGCCTGAGCCAGTTCCCGCAGCAGTAGCTCCGGAACCTGCGCCGGCAGCCGCGCTGGCGGAACCAGTAGCGCCAGTCGCTGCAGTCGTTGACGAGGGCGATGACGATGAGCCGCCTCCTGGTGATTACGACTATGCCGAAGTCGATGGTGACAGCCTCGACTACAACTTCGATGTGTCGGCAGCCGAACCTGTCGCTGAGCCAGAACCCTTGCCAGCGGCCCAGCCGGCCACCGGCCTGGCTGCCGAGTGGCTGGATCTGTTCCCGCGTCTGGGCCTGTCCGGTATGACGGGCAGCATCGGCGCCAACTGCACCCTGATCGAAACCAATGGCGATGACTGGTTGCTGCACCTGGACCCGGGCCACAGTGCCCTGTTCAATGCCACCCAGCAGCGTCGCCTCAACGATGCACTGAACCAGCATCTCGGGCGTAGTATCAACCTGCGCATCGAGTTGATCCTGCCCGAGCAGGAAACCCCGGCCCAGGCGGCTTCGCGCAAGCGCGCCGAACGCCAGCGCCAGGCGGAGCAGTCGATCCACGATGACCCGCTGGTGCAGCAGATGATTCAACAGTTCGCCGCGGTGATCCGCGCCGACTCCATCGAACCTGTGAACAATTAAGGAGTTCACCATGATGAAAGGTGGCATGGCAGGCCTGATGAAACAGGCTCAGCAGATGCAAGAAAAAATGGCCAAGATGCAGGAAGAGTTGGCCAACGCCGAAGTCACCGGCCAGTCCGGCGCCGGCCTGGTCAGCGTGGTGATGACCGGTCGCCATGACGTCAAGCGCATCACCCTGGACGACAGCCTGATGCAGGAAGACAAGGAAGTGCTCGAAGACCTGATCGCCGCAGCCGTCAACGACGCTGTGCGCAAGGTCGAGCAGAACAGCCAGGACAAGATGTCCGGCATGACCGCAGGTATGCAGCTGCCCCCCGGTTTCAAAATGCCTTTCTAAACCGGGGCGTCCAGCCGCAGCACATAGCGGCGTTGCGATTCGGTCCGGGCATGCTCATTTACGGCAAGTAAACTCCGCTGCCCGGACCGAATCGCGCCTTGCTCTGCACAGCGTCTGATCACCCCTCGCTCCGTGCCTACCATTCAAAGCCATCTCCTACGGTATTCCTCATGAGCTTCAGCCCGCTGATTCGCCAACTGGTCGACGCCCTGCGCATCCTGCCCGGAGTGGGGCAGAAGACGGCTCAGCGTATGGCGCTGCAGATGCTTGAGCGCGATCGCAGTGGCGGCATGCGCCTGGCTCAGGCATTGACTGCGGCGATGGAAGGGGTGGGGCATTGCTCGCGCTGCCGTACCCTGAGCGAGGATGAGCTGTGCCCGCAGTGTGCCGACCCGCGCCGCGATGATTCGCTGCTGTGCGTGGTGGAAGGGCCGCTGGATGTGTTTGCGGTGGAGCAGACCGGCTACCGCGGCCGCTACTTCGTGCTCAAGGGGCACCTGTCGCCGCTCGATGGCCTGGGCCCGGAAGCCATTGGTATCCCCGAGCTGCTCGCACGGGTGGCTGCCGGTAACTTCGCCGAGCTGATTCTCGCCACCAACCCGACGGTGGAGGGCGAGGCCACGGCCCATTACATCGCGCAGATGCTCCACGGCAAGGGCATCATCCTGTCGCGCATCGCTCATGGCGTGCCGCTGGGTGGCGAGCTGGAACTGGTGGACGGTGGCACCCTGGCGCATGCCTTCGCCGGGCGCCGGCCAATCGCTGACTGAGCGAGTTATCCAGGTAGCTGCCCGGCCAATTGCGCCAGGGCTGGCTCTGCCATTTCATAGGCCAGCCACTTGCTCACCGGGCGTCCGCCGAGGCACTGGTAGAAGCGTTCCGCACGGCTGTTGCCGACCAATACATCCCACTTCATGCGCCCTGCGCCCTGGTCTATAGCCCAGCTCGCCACGCCGGCCAGCAGCTGCCTGCCCAGTCCCTGCGCGCGCTGTTCAGGTTGCAGATACAGCTCCTTGAGCAGGCAGGTTGGACGCAGATCGTAGGTGAAGGGGATCAGCAACGCCACGGCATAGCCACACGGCACACCGGCGCTCTCGGCGACAAACACCTGGCACTGCGCGCTGGGGCCAAAGGCCCGTTCACACAGCGCCTGGGCATCAACAGCGAAGTCCGTCAGGTAATCCTCGAATGCCGCCAGCTCGCGCATGAGTACCAGCAACGCGGGAATGTCTGTCACCTGCGCTGCTCGTACTCTGGCCTGATTCAGCATGCGCAGCGGATGCCCGGCTGGCTGTTGGCCGTTTGCTCGCCGCGGGCGCCGACCAGGCTCAGGCCTTCGTCAAGCCAGCCGGTGACGCCACCGAGCATTTCCTTCACCGCATAACCCAGGCTGGCCAGGCGCACGGCGGCGCGGTGCACGCCATTGCAGTGCGGGCCGGCGCAGTAAACGACGAACAGGGTGTCGCGCGGGTAGCGTGCCATGTACTCGCGCTCCATCAGCCGGTGCGGGATGTTGATGGCGCCTGGCACATGGCCGCTGGCATAGGCCGCCTCGCCGCGCACATCGACCAATACATAGTCGACATCGCCGTCCTGCTGGCTGGCATGTACGTCCGAGCAGTCGGTCTCGAAGCTCAGGCGCTGGCTGAAGTGCATCAGAGCGATGGCGGAAGAGGCGGCGGGGTGTTGGCTGATCAGGCTCATGTGAGGCTCCGGTCGGTGGGTGTGGCGCCACTGTATCCAGACGCCAATCTTGGCTACAGTGGCGGTTCAGACAGTGATAGGAAAAAATCCGCCAATGCGCAACGACCCCGGCCTGGTGGCCATCCTTGCCTACGATGGCCTCTGTACCTTCGAGTTCGGCATTGCCGTGGAAGTGTTCGGCCTGGCCCGCCCGGAGTTCGACTTCCCCTGGTACCGCCACTGCATCGTCGGCCTGGACCAAGGGCCGATGCGTGCTATGGGCGGCATCCAGGTGCTGGCGGACGCTGGCCTGGAGGCTCTGGCCGAAGCCCGTACCATCATCATCCCCGGTTGGCGCGACCGTGCCGAATTGCCACCCGCCGAACTGCTTGAGGCCTTGCGCGCAGCTCATGAGCGCGGCGCGCGCCTGCTGTCGATCTGTTCCGGGGTGTTCGTGCTGGCGGCCAGCGGCCTGCTCGATGGCCAGCGCGCCACCACCCACTGGCGTTATACCGATGAGCTGGTGCGGCGCTATCCGGCCATCGAGGTGGACCCGCAGGTGCTCTACGTGGATGCCGGCCAACTGATCAGCTCGGCGGGCAGCGCGGCCGGTATCGATGCCTGTCTGCACCTGGTGGCGCGGGATTTCGGCAGCCAGGTGGCCAATCGCGTGGCGCAGCGTCTGGTGATGGCTCCGCAGCGTGCCGGCGGCCAAGCCCAGTTCATTCCCGCGCCGGTGGCTCAGGCCGTGCGCCATGACTTGTCCGGTCTGCTGGAGTGGGTGCGTCAGCATTTGTCCGAACCGCTGGAAATCAGCCAGTTGGCCAAGCGGGTGGCGATGAGCGAGCGCACCTTTCTGCGCCGTTTCAGCGATGCCACCGGCATGTCACCCAAGGCCTGGTTGCAGCACGAGCGCCTGGCGCGAGCCCGTGCGTTGCTTGAGGGCGGGGGGCAGAGCGTCGAGCGGATTGCCGAGCAATGCGGCTTTCGCACGGTGGAGGGCTTTCGCATCGCTTTCCGCAATAGTGTCGGTCTGCCGCCCAGTGCCTATCGCGAGCGCTTCGGTGCGACCGGTATGGCTCAGGAGACGGCTGAAATCTCATCTTGAAAACCAAGCAAGCGCTCGGTTAAGGTCACTGCATCCTTATCCGGAGCTTGCCCATGTCTGCCTTTCAGGAATACTTCGACGAATCCCATCAGCTGGTGCGCGACTCGGTGCGCCGTTTCGTCGAGCGCGAGATACTGCCGCATGTGGCGGACTGGGAGGAGGCCGAGGAGTTTCCCCGCGAGCTGTACCGCAAGGCCGGTGCTGCTGGCATCCTCGGTATCGGTTATCCGGAGCAGTTCGGCGGCAGTCACGAGGGCGACCTGTTTGCCAAGGTGGCGGCCAGCGAAGAGTTGATGCGCTGCGGCTCCGGCGGCCTAGTGGCCGGCCTCGGTTCACTGGATATCGGCCTGCCGCCGGTACTCAAGTGGGCCCGCCCGGAAGTGCGCGAGCGCGTGGTGCCGCAGGTGCTGGCCGGCGAGAAGATCATGGCCCTGGCGGTGACCGAACCTTCGGGCGGCTCCGACGTGGCCAGCCTGAAAACTCGCGCGGTGAAAGAGGGCGACTTCTACCGCGTCACCGGCAGCAAGACCTTCATCACCAGCGGCGTGCGCGCCGACTATTACACCGTGGCGGTGCGTACCGGCGGCGAAGGATTCGGCGGCGTCAGCCTGTTGCTGATCGAGAAGGGGACGCCAGGCTTCACCGTCGGTCGTTCGCTGAAGAAGATGGGCTGGTGGGCATCCGATACCGCCGAGCTGTTCTTCGACGACTGCAAGGTGCCGGTGGGCAACCTGATTGGTGCCGAGAACATGGGCTTTGCCGGGATCATGGCCAACTTCCAGAGCGAGCGCCTGTCGCTGGCGATCATGGCCAACATGACCTCACAGCTGGCCCTGGAGGAAGCGTTGAAGTGGGCTAATGACCGGCATGCTTTCGGCAAACCGATCGGCAAGTTTCAGGTGCTCAAGCATCGCCTGGCAGAGATGGCTACCCAGTTGGAAGTGTCGCGCGAGTTCACCTATCGCCAGGCCGCCAAGATGGCGGCTGGCAAAAGCGTGATCAAGGAAATCTCCATGGCCAAAAACTTCGCCACCGACGTCTCCGACCGCATCACCTACGACGCGACACAGTTGCTTGGCGGCATGGGCTTCATGCGCGAGTCGCTGGTCGAGCGCCTGTACCGCGACAACCGCATCCTCTCCATCGGCGGCGGCACGCGCGAAGTGATGAACGAGATCATCAGCAAGCAGATGGGGCTGTAGCCGCCTGCTTGAACAGGCGTTTTTGGCCCGCGCCATCAGTGCTAACGGCCACCGTTGCATGTGGCCGTGTCCGGTTGATGGTTTGGCTGTTGTGACCGGGGCACGGCTGGTGAGGTCGTTTGATATAGGGTAATAAGAGGCGAGTGGCGGCGAGCATCCGAGCGCCGCGCTTTCTGAGTGCCAGCCATTGACGCACGCCATCCGCACCATTCTGACTTCTAGTTTGGCTCTGTTGCTTGCGGCCTGTAACAGTCCGCCACCGCTGGTGCTGATGAACACCCCGGTTATCTATCACCAGGCTGCGGTCGATCCATTTGCGCACCTGGATGACGTCGAGCGGGTGCCCACCGTAGAGTTGTTCTATGCGACCAACCGTGAGCGGCAGGGCGTGGCCTATGGCAATACTTTCAGCTCGGCGCTGCATTTGGGAAGGGCTGAGGTGCGGCTGGGCGATCATCAGGACAGCTGGCCGGAGCTACGCGAGGCATCGCTCAGTGAAACGCGCGAGCGAGAACTACCGCTGAGCCTGGTCGAGGCTCGGCAAGTGGCCGCACTGGCTGTGCAGAACCCTATTGGGGTGCCCCTGGATCCACAGGTTCAAGCCTATGTGGACGCTATCAACCTGGAGCTGGCCAAGGCGCGTGACAAGGAAATCATCATCTATGTACATGGTGCCAAGGTCGACTTCGCCAACTCCGCGTCCCTGACCGGCGAGCTGGTGCACTTTGCCGGGCGCGATTTCGTGGGCCTGGCCTTCGCCTGGCCGTCGCACCAGAACATCATGAGTTATCTGCTGGGCGTCGATGTCGAACGCGCCCGTCAATCCAGTCAGGCGCTGGCGCAGCTGATCGAACTGCTGGCCCGGCATACGGCGGCCGAGCGTATCAACCTGATTGCCTACAGCGCGGGTGGACGCGTGGCATCCTTGGCCTTGCAAACCTTTCAGGCCCGTCATCCCGATCTGACCACTGCCCAGCTGCAGGAACGCTACCGAATCGGTGCTGTGGTGTTTGCCGCCGCCGATGTGCCGGAAGAGCTGTTCGAGCATCGCCTGCCGGCCATCAGCCGGGTGGCAGAGCAGGTGCTGATCACCGTTTCCGACCAGGATGATGCCCTCGACTACGCCCACCATCTGATGCCGGGCGGGCCGCGTATTGGCAGTAGCAAGGCAGAGCAGCGCCTGCGCCAGTTCACCCGTGATCGTTACCTGGGCAATGTCACCCTGCTGGATGTATCCGGTAACCAGATGGCCCGAGGCTTCGATATCGTCGGTCACCACTATTGGTACCGGCATCCCTGGGTCAGCAGCGATGTGATCCTGCTGATGCGTACCAACCTGCAGCCGGAGCAACGTGCGCTCAGCGCCAGTGAACATCCGGCGGTGTGGTACATGCAGCCGGGCTACCCTGAAGCCGTGCGCGCGGCTACCCGTAGGGTGATGAATGGGCAGTGGTAGCGCAGCCCCCTATTACACGCACTGAACATTTCAAGGAGGTTTCATGATCCATTGCAGACATGCACTTCTGTCGGCACTGGCCGCGCTGCCGCTGATATCCCAGGCGGCCCTCACGCCGACATTCGATTGCAGCAAGGTGGCAACCGGCAGCATTGAGGCCCTGATCTGTCAGAACACTGATCTGGCCGAGCTAGATCAGTCCATGGCCACGGTCTATCAGCAGGCAAGCGCCAAGGCGACCAATGAGCACCCTCCGGTGCTCAAAGCCGAGCAGCGAGGCTGGATCAAGGGGCGTGATGACTGCTGGAAGAGTGATGACCAGGTGCTGTGTGTAAGAGACAGCTATCGCCAGCGCATTGCTGAATTGCAGGCTCGCTATGCCCTGGTCGAGGGCAGCGGGCCGGTGGTCTACGCCTGTGATGGGGTACCAAGCAAGGAGGTGATTGCCACCTTTTATCCGACCGAGCCGGCCACGGTTGTGGTCGAATTCGCGGACAGCGTGTCGCTGATGTACCAGCAGCCTGCTGCTAGCGGCAGCAAATACCAGGGACGCAACGAGTCCCTGTGGGAGCATCAGGGTGAGGCCACGGTGGTCTGGGGCTATGAGGCGACGCCCATGCAATGCAAGGTACGCGCACAACCCTGACCAGCTGAATAGCCAAACGCCCTGGCTGGCTGAGTGGGCTTGGCCCAGTCGGTCAGTTTATGGCTGCGCGCTGGGGCTGGTGATCAGTGGCTACCAGCCGGCTTGCGCTTGATGGTCTTGAGCAGGTCGTCCGGGCTGATGTAGCCGACCATGCCGCCTGAGCTGGCCGCGCTGCCCGGTTGCGGCTGGTGCAGGATGTGGCCCTTCATCTTGCCGATGATGTGCATCTCGCACGGCTTGCAGTCGAACTTCAGAGTCAGCACTTCGTCCTGGTGGATCAGCTGCATGTCCGCCACCTTGGTGCGCACGCCGGTGACGCCCTTGGCCTGCTTGGGGCACAGGTTGAAGGAGAAGCGCAGGCAGTGCTTGGTGATCATCACTGGCACCTCGCCGCTTTCCTCGTGGGCCTCGTAAGCCGCATCGATCAGCTGCACGCCGAAACGCTGGTAGAAAGCGCGGGCCTTGTCGTTGTAGACGTTGGCGAGGAAGGTCAGGTGTGACTCCGGGTACACCGGCGGCGGCACGCTGACGGCCTTGCGGCTGCCGCGTGGATGCGCGGCCACGCGCGCAGCGCTCAGCGCCTCGATGGCCTCGCGACGCAGAGCCTTGAGTTGCGAGTTGGGGATGAACAAGGCTTGCGGCGCGTCGATCTGCACGTCGCTGACGTAATAGATGGTGGTGCCCAGCTTGCTCAGGGTGTCGGCCAGTTGTGCGCGTGCCTGTTCCGCATCCTTGGCTGGGCCGAACGGGCCCGGCAGGCTGACACTGGCGCTGCTGCCGTCTTCGCTGGTCACCATCAGGCGCAGTTCGGCTTCGCGTAGCTCGACTTGCCAGCTGACCGCCACGCGGCGCTCGGACGAGGTCTTGAGCAGCGCCTGCTGCCAGTTGTGGTCGAGGTTGCGGTTGAGCACGTGGTGCGGGCGCAGCTGCTTGAGCTCGGCCGGCATCTCGTTGGGTACCACGCGGTACTGCCACTGCGTGCTGCCTTCTTCTTCGACCTGGGCCAGCTGCTCCACGGTGTTGGCGCGGAAACCCACCACCTCACGCTTGATCAGCACGTTGAGGCCGTCGCCATTGTTAAGCAGTTCAGTGGTCTGCACGGTGAGGTCGTGCTTGCCGACCTTGAGCACTTCGCCCACCGGCAGGCCGACGAACTTGGGCGACTCGAAGGCGCCGATGTCGATCTTGCGGTCGGTGACGAAGTAGTCGGTGCTGCCACGGTGGAAGGTCTTTTCCGTGTCCGGGGTGAAGAAGTGCTCGGTGCGGCCGCTGGAGCTGCGCGCCAGCTCGGGGCGCTGGGTGAGGATGGCGTCGAGTTCCTGGCGGTAATGAGCCGTGATGTTCTTCACGTAGCTCATGTCCTTGTAGCGGCCCTCGATCTTGAACGAGCGCACGCCGGCATCGACCAGGTGGATCAGGTTGGCGGTCTGGTTGTTGTCCTTCATCGACAGCAGGTGCTTGTCGTAGGCGACCACGCGGCCCTGGTCATCCTTCAGGGTGTAGGGCAGGCGGCAGGCCTGCGAGCAGTCGCCACGGTTGGCGCTGCGCCCGGTCTGCGCGTGGGAGATGTTGCACTGGCCGGAGAAGGCCACGCACAGCGCACCGTGGATGAAAAACTCGACGGCAGCATCGACGCTGTCGCTGATCGCGCGGATCTGCTCCAGGTTCAGCTCACGCGCCAGGACGATCTGCGAGAAGCCGGCCTGGGAGAGAAACTTGGCCTTGTCCAGGGTGCGGATATCGCACTGGGTACTGGCATGTAGCTCGATCGGCGGGATGTCCATTTCCATCACGCCCATGTCCTGCACGATCAGCGCATCCACGCCGGCGTCGTAGAGCTGATGGATCAACTGGCGCGCCGGCTCGACTTCGTCGTCATGCAGAATGGTGTTGATGGTGACGAAGACCTTGGCATGGAACAGGTGGGCGAATTCCACCAGGCCGGCAATGTCTGCCACGCTGTTGCTGGCGTTGTGCCGCGCCCCGAAGCTCGGCCCGCCGATATACACGGCATCGGCGCCATGCAGGATGGCTTCCTTGGCGATGGCGGCATCGCGCGCCGGGCTTAACAGTTCGAGCTGGTGCTTGGGCAGGGACATGGTTTCAGGCTTCGACAGGATGATCGGTAGACAGCCGGGCATTTTAGCCTGAAAGCGCAGGCTTTCTGTCTTTGCCTGCCAAGTGGTGTGCAGTTATTAGCCTGAAACGCAGTTTATAGGCTGGCGAAGTTGCTGTGCGTCGCTTGCCAGTTCGGCAGAATCCTGCGAAAAGCCTGCGCGGGCCGCCGAGGTAGGTTGCCGATTGATCGAACGAGAGTGAGCGATGAGCAACGAATTGCAGGTTGAAGATATCCAGCTGGGCGACGGTAAGACCGTGGTCAAGGGCGCCCTGATCACCACCCAGTACCGCGGATGGCTGGAGGATGGTAGCTCCTTCGACTCATCCTACGAGCGCGGCAAGCCGTTCCAGTGCGTGATCGGTACGCGCCGGGTGATTCAAGGTTGGGATCAAGGGCTGATGGGCATGCGTGTGGGCGGCAAGCGCAAGCTGTGGGTGCCGGCGCACCTGGGCTATGGCGAACGCCAGGTGGGTTCGATTCCGCCGAATTCCAACCTGATCTTCGAGATCGAGTTGCTGGAAGTGCTGACCCGCGACGATTGATTGCCGCATGCGGCCACTGCGCCGCGTGCGGTGGAACTCAGCGCTCGTTGAGGGCGAAAGCGGTCAGGCAGAAAGTGGGAATGCCACTGTCGTTGAGCTTCTGCGAACCGCCCAGTTCGGGCAGGTCGATGATCGCGGCGGCTTCGTGCACCGTGGCGCCCATGCGCCGGACCAGGCGGGCGGCGGCGAGCAGGGTGCCGCCGGTGGCGATCAGGTCATCGAAGATCAGTACCGAATCGCCTTCACACAGGCTGTCGGCATGCACTTCCAGCAGCGCCTCGCCGTATTCGGTCTGGTAGCTTTCAGCGAGTACATCAGCAGGCAACTTGCCCTGCTTACGGAACAGGATCAGCGGCTTGTTCAGTTCGTAGGCAATGATCGAGCCGATCAGAAAACCGCGGGCATCCATGGCGGCGATGTGGCTGAAGTCGCTCTCCACATAACGCTGGATGAAGCTGTCGGCGACCAGGCGCAGGGCTCGCGGAGACTGGAACAGCGGGGTGATATCGCGAAATACCACGCCCGGCTTGGGGAAGTCGGGTACGGGGCGAATCAGGGACTTGATGCTGAATTCGTCGAACATCATCGCGGTACTCCAGGCGCTATGGGCAGCGAATTATCAGCGATCCATGTTGCCGCCGGCCAGTGCACACAGCTCGATCGGGTCGAGAATGTGGACTTCCTTGCCTTCCGCGGCGAGCAGACCGTTCTGCTGGAAACGGGTGAATACGCGAGACACGGTTTCCACCGCCAGGCCCAGGTAGTTACCCACCTCGTTGCGCGACATGGCCAGGCGGAACTGGTTGGCGGAAAAACCACGGGCACGGAAGCGCGCGGACAGGTTGACCAGGAAGGTGGCGATGCGTTCGTCAGCGGTCTTTTTCGACAGCAGCATCATCATTTGCTGGTCGTCACGGATTTCCCGGCTCATCACCCGCATCAGCTGGCGACGCAGCTGGGGCAGTTGGACGGACAGCTCGTCCAGGCGTTCGAAGGGAATCTCGCAGACCGAGGTGGTTTCCAGGGCCTGGGCCGAAACCGGGTAGAACTCGGTATCCATGCCGGAGAGGCCTACCAGCTCACTGGGCAAATGGAAGCCGGTGATCTGTTCTTCACCGCCGTCCGAGAGGCTGAAGGTCTTCAGCGCGCCGCTGCGCACGGCGAACACAGAACCGAACGGGTCGCCCTGGCGAAAAAGAAATTCGCCTTTCTTCAGCGGTCGCCCACGTTTGACGATTTCGTCCAGGGAGTCCATGTCCTCGAGATTGAGCGACAGCGGCAGGCACAGCGTTGCCAGGCTGCAATCCTTGCAATGGGCCTGATGCGGCGTGTGAACCTTGATGGATTCGGACATCTCGGAGATCCCTGCTGACTTAACACCCATAAAGCGCAAGGGTAACGCAGGGGCGGGTGGGCTGGCCAGTCCTTGACTGGATGTTCAAGTTTTTCGGCAGTCCGCCGACAAGGCCGTTGAGTACAGCTGCAGGGCAAGTTCATGTTACGGATTGATGTGGGTGGCCTGACGGAGCGCCTGAGCCTGGGCATCCAGCGCCAGGTGGCCCGGGAACGTGGTGAAACGCCTAGCGCGGAGGCAATCACCGATGGCTTGCGCGTGAGCCTTTCGGAGCTTGGGCAGGTGCGCTCTAGCGCGAAGAACGAGGATATCGACGAGAGCAACCTGCCGGACAGCCTCAAGGAGCTGCTCAGGCTGATCCGTGCGCTGAAGCAGCAGATCGCCGAGAAGAAGGCCGAGCTGGAGGCGCTGATGGCCGAGCCAGGGCTGAATCCCGAGGCTCGCCAGTTGCGCGTCGAGGCGCTGCGCAGCGAGCTGGCTTCCTTGCAAGGGGCGCTCAGCAGCGCCAGTGCCAATTTGCTCAAGGCCATGCGCGAAGCCGGCTTGAGTGACGAGCAGATGCAGGCGGCGGCCGGACTGGCGCTGGGGTGAGTGTTCTAGAAGCGGATATGCCGGTGGTAGCCCGGATGCAATCCGGGACGGGCACGCCCCGGATTGCATCCGCGCTACGCCGGTAATCTTCAGATAACCCGTGAGAAGCGCTGCAGGTTCTGTTGTTCCAGGTAGTGGTCGAACAACATGCACACCGAGCGCACCAGCAGGCGGCCTGCCGGGCGCACGTCGATACCCCTGTCCGTGATGTCGATCAGACCGTCCAATGCCTGTTGCTGCAGCTGCGGCCAGAGCGGGGCAAAGTAGCCGCGGAAATCGATGTTGAACTGCGTTTCTATGGTGGCGAAGTCCAGCTGGAATTCACAGATCAGTTGCTGGATCACGGCGCGGCGGATGCGGTCGTCGTCGTTGCACTGCAGGCCGCGCAGCGTAGCGAGCTGGCCATTGTCGATGCTCTGCTGGTAGTTGCCCAGATCGCTGCTGTTCTGGCAATACAGATCGCCGATCTGGCTGATGGCCGACACGCCAAGCCCGATCAGATCGCAGTGGCCATGGGTGGTGTAGCCCTGGAAGTTGCGCTGCAGGGTGCCGTCTTCCTGGGCGGTTGCCAGTTCGTCGTCGGGTAGGGCGAAGTGATCCATGCCGATATAGCGGTAACCAGCAGCGGTGAGTTGCTCGATGCTGCCTTGCAGCATGGCCAGCTTGTCAGCGGGGCTGGGCAGGTCGTCGCTGTTGATACGGCGTTGCGGCAGGAAGCGTTCCGGCAGGTGGGCGTAATTGAACACCGACAGGCGATCCGGCTGTAGGGCAATGACTTCGGCCACGGTGCGGGCGAAGCTTTCCGGAGTCTGCTTGGGCAGGCCATAGATCAGATCGATATTCACCGAACGGAATTGCAGGGTACGCGCCGCTTCGACAATGGCGCGGGTTTCTTCCAGGCTCTGCAGGCGATTGATCGCCCGCTGTACCGCCGGGTCGAGGTCCTGCACGCCCAGGCTGACGCGGTTGAAGCCCAGCTCACGAAGCAGACCCATGGTCGACCAGTCGGCTTCGCGCGGATCGATCTCGATGCCGTAGTCGCCAGTGTCGTCATCCAGCAGGTTGAAGTGCTGGCGTAGATGGCCCATCAGCCGGCGCAGTTCGTCGTGGCTGAGGAAGGTCGGCGTACCACCGCCGAAATGCAGCTGCTCGACGGGCTGACGCGGGTCCAGATGGCAGGAGAGGATGTTGATTTCCTTCTCCAGGCGCTCCAGGTAAGGCAGTGCGCGGCCGCGATCCTTGGTGATCACCTTGTTGCAGGCGCAGTAGTAGCAGATGTTCGCGCAGAACGGCACATGCACATACAGCGACAACGGGCGCAGGGCTTTACGGCTGTCGCGCAGCGCATGCAGCAAGTCGAACGAGCCGACCTCGTTGTGGAACTGTACGGCGGTGGGATAGGAGGTGTAACGCGGGCCGGGCAGGTCATAACGCCGGATCAGGTCAGCGTCCCAGCGAATGGCGTCGAGCATACGATTGTCCCCGGATAGGCAAGCAGTGGTTGCGAGTCTAGGGAGGTGCGCGGCGGGTGATCTTGACCTGTATCAAGCTGGTGGAGCGCGCCAGGCTGCGTTGCGTCGTCGGCGAGCAGAGCGTGTGCCGGCTAATGCCCCATCAGCCAGTGCTGATGCGGGCCGGGCAGGGTCCACAGGCCGAACAGGATCACCAGCAGGCCACCGGCCATGCGCACGCCGCGCTGGCGCAGCAGGGCGGTCAAACGTTCTGCCGCCAGGCCGGTGGCCAGCAGCACCGGCCAGGTGCCGAGGCCGAAAGCCAGCATCAGCAGGCCGCTATCCAGTGCCGAACCCTGGCTGGCCGCCCACAGCAGGCTGCTGTAGACCAGACCGCAGGGCAGCCAGCCCCAGATGGCGCCGAGCAGCAGGGCGCGCGGCAGGCTGCTGACCGGCATCAGGCGCGTGGCGATGGGTTGCAGGTGGCGCCAGAGATGGCGGCCCAGGCCTTCGAGGCGGGTCAGGCCGCTCCACCAGCCGGCCAGGTACAGGCCCATGGCGATCAGCAGCAGCGCGGCGATCACCCGCAACACCATGGCTGCCGGGCTGCTGGCCACGGCCCAGCCGGCCAGGCCGATCAATACCCCGGCCGTGGTGTAGCTGAGAATGCGCCCGAGGTTGTAGGCCAGCAGCAGGCGAAAGCGCCGGGCCCGTTGTTCGGGGGGGATGGCCAGGGTCAGCGCGCCCATCAGGCCGCCACACATGCCCAGGCAGTGCCCGCCGCCGAGCAGACCGAGGATCAGCGCGGAAACCAGCAGTGGGGCCAGTTCAAGCACGGGGCTGGTCCTGCTGTTCGGGTTGGTCGGCTTCGGCGATGCCGGCCTTGTGCTGCGGGTCTTCGTCGTCGAACAGAATGCTGTGGGCCGGGCCGTCGAGGTCGTCGTACTGGCCGTTGTCCACCGCCCAGACGAACAGCCAGATGGCGAAGCCGACCAGGGCCACGGCAATCGGGATCAGGATGTAGATGGCGGACATAAAGTCTCCGGGGCGGGCTTGTGTAGGAGCGAGCTCTGCTCGCGAAATTGCCCTCTGTTGGATCGTTCGCGAGCAGAGCTCGTTCCTACAGCAGGATCAGGTGCGGGCCAGCCTTAAGGCGTTGAGCACTACCAGCAGCGAGCTGACCGACATGCCGACCGCGGCCCACAGCGGAGTGACCAGGCCCAGGGCGGCGAAGGGCAGCACCAGGCCATTGTACAGCGTTGCCCAGGTCAGGTTCTCGAGGATGATGCGCCGCGTACGGCGGGCCATGGCGAAGGCCTGCACCAGGCTACCCAGGTGGTTGGACAGCAGTACGGCATCGGCGCTGGTCTTGGCCAGGTCGGTGGCGCTGCCCATGGCCACGCTGATGTCGGCGCCGGCCAGCACCGGCACGTCGTTGACCCCGTCACCGAGCATCAGCACGCGGTGGCCGGCCTGTTGCAGTTGCTTCAGCACGGCCAGTTTGGCATCCGGAGTGAGGCCGCCGCGGGCGTCGTCGATACCCAGCTGGCGTGCCACTTCGCCAACCATCGGCGAACTGTCGCCGGACAACAGGATGATCTGCCAGCCCTGCGCGCGGCAGGCTTCCAGCAGCTGCGGGGCGTCTTCGCGCAGGCGGTCGCCGAGGACGAACCAGGCCAGCGGACCGCGCTCGTCACCGAGCAGCAGCCATTGGCCGTGCTCGCCAGGAATTGCCGGCGCACTGCGCCCAGCGAGGGCGGCGACATAGGCCGGCTGGCCGATACGCAGCAGGCGCCCATCGACCACGCCTTGCAGGCCCTGGCCGGGTTCGCTGGCGAGCTGTTCGGCACCTTGCGTGCAGTGACCGAAGGCGCGGGCGATGGGGTGTTCGGAGCCATGTTCGAGGGCCGCTGCCAGGGCCAGGCAGGCGTCGCCATCCAGCTCGCGCAGGGTCTCGATGCGCTCCAGGGTCAGGCGTCCTTCGCTGAGCGTGCCGGTCTTGTCGACGATCAGCGTGTCGATCTGCTTGAGGCCTTCCAGCACATGGCCGCGGGTCAGCAGCAGGCCGAGCTTGTGCAGGCTGCCGGTGGCGGTGGTCAGCGCGGTCGGCGTGGCCAGCGAGAGGGCACAGGGGCAGGTGGCGACCAGCAGGGCGAGGACGATCCAGAAGGCGCGCTCGCTGTCGATCTGCCACCAGACCAGGCCGACGATGGCGGCCACGCCGAGGACGATCAGCAGGAACCACTGCGCGACCCGGTCGGCCAGCTCGGCGATGCGCGGCTTGTCGGCCTGGGCGCGCTCCAGCAGACGGACGATGGCAGACAGCCGGGTGTCGGCACCGAGAGCGCTGATCTGCAGGGTCAGCGGCCCCTCGACGTTGAGGGTGCCGGCGGTCACCGCATCGCCGATGCCGCGTGGCAGCGGCAGGTATTCGCCGGTGAGCAGCGATTCGTCGACGCTGGATTGGCCGGCAACGATGTGTCCGTCGGCTGGTAGCAGTGCGCCCGGTGGCACCAGCACGCGGTCGCCGACCTGTAGTTCGCGCAGCAGCACGCGCTCGCTACGCTCCTCGGCATCCAGGCGCAGGCAGGACGGTGGCAGCAGGCTGACCAGTTGCGCAGTGGCCGCCGCCGTGCGCTCGCGGGCGCGCCGCTCGAGGTAGCGACCGGCAAGGAGGAACAGGGCAAACATGCCGACCGCGTCGAAATACAGCTCACCGATGCCGGTGACGGTGGACCAGATACCGGCGACATAGGCGCCGCCGATGGCTAGCGACACCGACACGTCCATGGTCAGGTGGCGGGTGCGCAGGTCGCGCAGGGCGCCGCGGAAGAACTGGCCGCAGCAGTAGAAGACGATGGGCGTGGTGAGGAACAGGCTGGTCCAGCGCAGGATCTTGTCCAGCTCGGGCGACAGGTCGACATTGAACTCCGGCCAGGTGGCCATTGCCGCCATCATTACCTGCATCCACAGCAGGCCGGCGACGCCGATCTGCCGTAGCGACTTGCGGTTCTCGGCCGCCAGGCGGGTGCTGGCTGCATCGTCCTGCCAGGGGTGGCCGGCATAACCGATGCTGCGCAGCTCCTTGAGCAACTGGCTGAGGGGCAGCAGGCTGTCGGCCCAGCGCAGGGTCAGGCGATGGTTGGACAGGTTGAGACGGGCTTCGGCAACACCGGGCAGGGTGCGCAGGTGTTTCTCGATCAGCCACCCGCAGGCGGCGCAGCTGATGCCTTCGATCAGCAGGCTGGTTTCGCTGAGTTCGCCCTGGTGCTGGACGAAGTCCTGCTGCACCTCCTCGCGGTCGTAAAGCTCCAGCTCATCCGGCAGGGCCTTGGGCAGGGCCTGCGGGTTAATTGCGTTGTCGCTGCGGTGGCGGTAGTAGTTTTCCAGGCCGCCGGCGACGATGGCTTCGGCCACGGCCTGGCAGCCTGGGCAGCACAAGGCCCGCGGCGCACCCAGCACGCGGGCCTCGAAACGGCTGCCGGCAGGTACCGGCAGGCCGCAGTGATAGCAGGGAAGGGGACTGCTGCTCATGGACGCGGGCGGATCACTCGCCGAGCTGAACCGACTGGCCGCTGGCCAGTTGTTCTTCCTCGAACAGGCGCCAGTCCTGGCCGCCTTCCTGACCGATGACTTCGACGAAACGACGGCCTTCGACCGCATCCAGCAGGTTGCCGGCATAGCTGCCGTCCGCCTGGGCTTGCAGGACTACCCGGCGATCACGCTCGGGCTGGGTCGGCGAGATCAGGTTGAGCACCAGTTGCGGCGGCTTACTGTAGCCCTGCAACTGCAGGCTGGCGGTGCCTCGCTCATTGTCCAGCTGCAGACTGGCCTTGAGCTTGAGGCGCACGGCGAGGTTTTCGCGCTCCAGCGAGGTGTTGATGCCTTTGCCGACATCGTAATAGTTGTCGGAGATCAACCCCGGCGGATTGCGCGTGGCGATCACCAGCATGGAGGTGCCCAGCACCACGGACATGCCGAGAATGCCGAGAATGAACCAGACCCAGAATTCTTTGTACCAGGGCCGGGCGAAGGTGTCGGGTTGCATGCAATTTCCTATGGTTAGCGAACGCTGGGGCCGATAAAGCGGCTGTCGGTGTCGCTGTGGATACTCGGGTCTTCAACGGCCTGGACCTTGAAGAGGATTTCGTTGGCGCTGGAGGGCAGTTTTTCCGGCGGGATGGACAACTCCACCGGCACGGAGAGTACCTCACCTTCGGCGACCTTGAGTTCGCTCTTGCCGCCGTAGACCAAACCATCCAGTCCTTCGACGCTGACCAGGAAGGTCAGATCGCGCTGGGCCTTGTTCATCAGTTTTAGGGTGTAGACGTTCTCGATGAAGCCTTGCTCGTTCTCGCGGAAAAGTACGCGGTCCTTGAGCACGTCGAGCTCCACCAGCGAACGATGGCCGACCGCCCAGGCGAACAGGCCCATCATGGCGACCAGGGCAATCGCATAGCCGATCAGCCGTGGGCGCAGCAGGTGGGTCTTCTGTCCGGAGAGGTTGTGCTCGGTGGTGTAGCTGATCAGGCCTTTCGGGTAGTTCATCTTCTCCATGATGCTGTCGCAAGCGTCGATGCAGGCGGCGCAGCCGATGCACTCGATCTGTAAGCCATCGCGGATGTCGATACCGGTCGGGCAGACCTGGACGCACATGGTGCAGTCGATGCAGTCGCCAAGGCCTTCGGCCTTGTAGTCGGCGGTCTTCTTGCGCGGGCCACGGCTTTCACCACGGCGCGGATCGTAGGAGACGATCAGGGTGTCCTTGTCGAACATCACGCTCTGGAAGCGCGCGTAGGGGCACATGTAGATGCACACCTGCTCGCGCAGCCAGCCGGCATTGCCGTAGGTGGCGAGGGTGAAGAAAGCGACCCAGAAGTAGGCCCAGCCATCGGCCTCGCCACTGAGCAGGTTGGGGATCAAATCGCGGATCGGTGAGAAGTAGCCGACGAAGGTCAGGCCGGTGACCAGGCCGATGAGAATCCACAGGCTGTGCTTGGCTGCCTTGCGTGCGAATTTCTCGCCGCTCATGGGCTGCTTGTCCAGCTTCATGCGCTGGTTGCGGTCGCCCTCGGTGACTTTCTCACACCACATGAACACCCAGGTCCACACGCTTTGCGGGCAGGTATAGCCGCACCAGACGCGACCGGCGAACACGGTGATGAAGAACAGGCCGAAGGCACAGATGATCAGCAGCCAGGACAGCAGGGCAAAGTCCTGCGGCCAGAAGGTGGCGCCGAAGATGTAGAACTTGCGCTCGGGCAGGTCCCACCAGACTGCTTGCCGGTCATTCCAGCTGAGCCAGGCGGTACCGAAATAGAGCAGGAACAGAAAGGCTCCGCCGCTGACCCGCAGGTTGCGGAACAGGCCGGTAAAGGCGCGGGTATAGATTTTTTCCTGGCTGGCGTAGAGGTCGACGCCGGCGTTGCCTGTGGCGGCAGGAGGGGTGATGTTTCGAACGGGAATCTGGTCGCTCATCAGGGTCGTACCACGGCTTGGGTGAGTGCTCCTGTCGATACTTGCCGAAGGAGTCAGAATTTCACGGCTCTATGGTACGCCTGATCGAGCTGTGCCCGGGTGCGACCAGCGGTCGCGTCCCGGGCGGGTGTTGCTTACTTCTCGACTTGCTCGGCTTTCTCGCCGTGCGACAGGCTGTACACGTAGGCGGTCAGCAGGTGCACTTTGTCTTCGCTGCCCACATAGGGTAGCTGAGCCGGCATGTTGCCGTTGCGGCCATAGCGGATGGTCTGCTGCAGTTGCGCGTAGCTGCTGCCGTAGATGAAGGCGCTGGGGTTGGTCAGGTTCGGTGCGCCCATCATCTTGTTGCCGGTGCCTTCCTTGGTGTGGCAGGCGAAGCAGGTGGTCTCGAACACTTTCTTACCGGCAGCGATGTCGGCAGTCACGCCTTCCGGCAGTTTGCGGCCGCCCAGTTCGGTGAGTACGTAGGCGGCAACATTACGTACGCCGTCTTCGCCGATCTGCGGAGCCTGCGGCGGCATGGCGCCACTGCGGCCAGCAATGATGGTCTGCTTGATCTCGGCCGGCGAGCCGCCCCAGCGCCATTCGTTGTCGGTCAGGTTGGGGAAGCCGTAGGCACCCTTGGCGTCGGAGCCGTGGCAGACCGAGCAGTTGGAGGCGAACAGACGGTTACCCATTTTCAGGGCTTTTTCGTCCTTGGCCACTTCCTCGATTGGCATCTTGGCGTAGGCGGCATAGAGCGGGGCGTATTGCTTGTCGGCCCGCACCATCTCTTTTTCCCACTGGTGCACGCCAGTCCAGCCGGATTCACCATTGGCGAACGGCTTGCCGTCACCAGCTTCGTTGTAGCCTGGCAGCAGACCTTTCCAGTTACCCAGGCCCGGGTAGAGCACCAGGTAGCCGAGGGCGAAGACGATGGTGCCGACGAACAGCATGAACCACCACTTTGGCAGCGGGTTGTCGTACTCGGCGATGCCATCGAACTCGTGACCGAGGGTTTCCTCGGTGGCGTCCTGGCGCTGGCCCTTGCGCACGCTGAAGATCAGCACGGCCATGGCGATGATGGTGCCCAGGCTCAGCACCGTGATGTAGAGACTCCAGAAGGTAGTCATTCTTTATTGCTCCCAGAAGCTTTTTCGTCACGCTCTTTGGCGGGTGCGTCGTCGGCGAAGGGCAGGTTGGCGGCCTCGTCGAAGCTGTCTTTGCGTCTGCTGCTGTAGGCCCAGAGCACCACGCCAATGAAAGCGATGAAAACCACGGCGGTGCCGATACCGCGAAGCGTCCCGATATCCATCATGCGTTACCGTTTATTCTTGATTGAGGTGCCCAGACCTTGCAGGTATGCGACCAGCGCATCCATCTCGGTCTTGCCTTTCACAGCTTCTGCCGCGCCGGCGATATCTTCGTCGGTGTAGGGCACGCCCAGAGTACGCATGGCTTCCAGCTTGGTGGCGGTGTTCTTGCCATCCAGCTTGTTCTCGACCAGCCACGGGTAAGCCGGCATCTTCGACTCCGGCACTACGTTGCGCGGGTTGTACAGGTGCGCACGCTGCCATTCATCGGAGTAGCGGCCGCCAACGCGGGCCAGGTCCGGACCGGTACGCTTGGAGCCCCACAGGAACGGGTGATCCCAGACGCTTTCGCCGGCGACGGAGTAGTGGCCGTAGCGTTCGGTCTCGGCACGGAACGGACGAATCATCTGCGAGTGGCAGCCAACGCAGCCTTCGCGGATGTAAATGTCACGACCTTCGACTTCCAGCGCGGTACGCGGCTTCATGCCTTCGACCGGGGTGTTGGTGACGTCCTGGAAGAACAGCGGAACGATTTGGGTCAGGCCGCCGATGCTGACGGCGATGACCATGAAGAACGCCAGCAGGCCAATGTTCTTCTCGACTATTTCGTGGCTTTTCATCAGTGAGCAACCTCGGCAGGAATGCGGGCGGCAGCTTCGTATTCAGTCGGTTTGGCTGCGCGCACGGTGCGGAAGGTGTTGTAGGCCATCAGCAGCATGCCGGTGGCGAAGAACGCACCGCCGATCATGCGCACCAGGTAACCCTCGTGGCTGGCAACCAGCGCTTCGACGAAGGAGTAGGTGAGGGTGCCGTCTTCGTTGACTGCACGCCACATCAGACCCTGGGTGATGCCGTTGACCCACATGGAGGCGATGTACAGCACGGTGCCGATGGTGGCCAGCCAGAAGTGCGCGTTGATCAGGGCAATGCTGTGCATCTGCTCACGACCGAAGACCTTGGGGATCAGGTGGTACAGCGCGCCAATGGAGATCATCGCGACCCAGCCGAGGGCGCCAGCGTGCACGTGGCCGATGGTCCAGTCGGTGTAGTGGGACAGGGCGTTGACGGTCTTGATGGCCATCATCGGACCTTCGAAGGTCGACATGCCGTAGAACGCCAGGGACACCACCAGGAAGCGCAGGATGGGGTCGCTGCGCAGCTTATGCCAGGCACCCGAGAGGCTCATCATGCCGTTGATCATGCCGCCCCAGCTCGGAGCCAGGAGGATTAGCGACATGGCCATGCCGAGGGACTGCGCCCAGTCCGGCAGCGCGGTGTAGTGCAGGTGGTGCGGGCCGGCCCAGATGTACAGGGTGATCAGCGCCCAGAAGTGCACGATCGACAGGCGATAGGAGTAGATCGGACGCTCGGCCTGCTTGGGTACGAAGTAGTACATCATCCCCAGGAAACCGGTGGTGAGGAAGAAGCCCACCGCGTTGTGACCATACCACCACTGCACCATGGCATCGGTAGCACCAGCGTACAGCGAGTACGACTTGGTCAGGCTGACCGGAATTTCCATGCTGTTGACGATGTGCAGCATGGCGGTAACCAGGATAAAGGCGCCGAAGAACCAGTTACCTACATAGATGTGCTTGGCTTTGCGCTTGATGATGGTGCCGAAGAACACCACGGCATAGGTGACCCAGACGATCCCCAGGAGGATGTCGATCGGCCACTCCAGCTCGGCGTATTCCTTGGAACTGGTGTAACCCAGCGGCAAGGTGATTACGGCCAGCACGATCACAGCCTGCCAACCCCAGAAGGTAAAGGCAGCCAGACCATCAGAAATCAGGCGGGCCTGGCAGGTACGCTGCACCACGTAGTAGGACGTGGCGAACAGGGCGCAGCCGCCGAAGGCGAAGATTACTGCGTTGGTGTGCAGCGGGCGCAGGCGGCCGAAGCTGGTCCACGGCAGGTTCAGGTTGAGTTCCGGCCACACGAGTTGTGCGGCGATGAACACGCCTAGACCCATGCCGATGACGCCCCAGATCACCGTCATAACGGCGAACTGGCGGACCACCTTGTAGTTATAAGCAGTCTGACTGATTGCTGTGCTCATGCTAGGGGTTCCACGGTTAATGGAGGTTTCTTAGGGGGGTAAAAATCGGCGGCAAGTATGGAGAAACGGGGTGCCCATTGCAACGCTACATGCCTGTACGATCAAGGTTTTAGCGGCTTTTACCCTGGTTTCGAACGGTAAAAATAGCCATCCAGTTGCGAACATTTCGCAGCTGGGGCGTGTTGCGCTGAAGAAGGGGTCGCGTTGGAGTTGTTACAACGTGCGATTGTCAGCAGCTTAGCCCATGTCAAGGGGGCTGAGGTGCAACTTGTCGGCGGGGTGCGACACTGGGTCGCAGAGCGGCAGGCCGCCTGCAGTCAGGGTTGCAGGCAGGGGGCGAGTGTATTGCTAGGTGAAGGAGGGCGTCGGGCGACGCCCTCCTTTTCGATTATTGCTCGACTGCAGCGCTGCGTTCGTCGTGTGACAGGCTGTACACGTAGGCGGCCAGCAGATGCACTTTGTCTTCGCTGCCGACAAAGGGCAATTGCGCGGGCATGTTGCCGTTACGGCCATAGCGGATGGTCTGCTGCAGCTGCGCGTAGCTGCTGCCATAGATGAAGGCGCTGGGGTTGGTCAGATCCGGCGCGCCCATGCTCGGGGTGCCTTTGCCTTCCGCGCCGTGGCAGGCGAAGCAGGTGCTGGAGAAGACCTTGCGCCCGGCTTCGATATCCGCGCTGACACCTTCCGGCAGCTTGCGCCCGGCCAGTTCGACGAGTACGAACGCGGCAGCGTTACGCACGCCATCGTCGCCGATCATCGGTGCTTGCGCAGGCATCATGCCGTGACGGCCGGCGCTGATGGTCTGCTTGATTTCGGCCGGTGAGCCGCCCCAGCGCCAGTGCCGGTCGGTCAGGTTGGGGAAGCCATAGGCACCCTTGGCGTCGGAGCCGTGGCAGACCGAGCAGTTGGAGGCGAACAGGCGACCGCCCATCTTCACCGCATACTCATCCTTGGCCACGTCTTCGACCGGCATGGCCGCGTACTTGGCATAGATCGGCCCGTACTGCTGGTTGGCCTTGTCGATTTCGCGCTGCCACTGGGCGACCTGGGTCCAGCCGTCCTCATAGCCTGGCAGCACGCCTTTCCAGTTGCCCAGGCCGGGGTAGAGCGCCAGGTAGCCGACGGCGAAGACGATGGTGCCGAGGAACAGCATGAACCACCACTTGGGCAGCGGGTTGTCGTACTCCTCGATGCCGTCGAAGGCGTGGCCCATGGTCTGGTCGGTAGGGCCCGGGCGCTCGCCACGACGGGTGGCGAAGATCAGCCAGAGCAAGGCGACCAGGCTGCCAAGGGTGAGCAGGGTGATATAGCCACTCCAGAAAGAGGTCATGGCTGTGTACTCCGTGACAGGAACAGGTTGGGGTGAATGACCATGGCTTACCTCTTGTTCTTCAGGCTGGTGCCGAGGACCTGCAGGTAGGCGACCAGCGCCTCCATCTCGGTCTTGCCCTGCACGGCCTCGGCCGCACCGGCAATCTCGGCATCGCTGTAGGGCACGCCCAGGGTGCGCATGGCTTCGAGCTTGGCGGCGCTGCCCTTGCCGTCCAGCTTGTTCTCCACTAGCCAGGGATAGGCCGGCATCTTCGACTCCGGTACCACGTTGCGCGGGTTGTACAGGTGCGCGCGGTGCCAATCATCGGAGTAGCGCCCGCCGACGCGCGCCAGGTCTGGGCCGGTACGCTTGGAGCCCCACAGGAAC
Source organism: Aquipseudomonas guryensis (assembly GCF_014164785.1). Taxonomy (GTDB): domain Bacteria; phylum Pseudomonadota; class Gammaproteobacteria; order Pseudomonadales; family Pseudomonadaceae; genus Aquipseudomonas; species Aquipseudomonas guryensis. The sequence continues at coordinate 641,199 of NZ_JACJFN010000002.1, forward strand.
GGGTGATCCCAGACGCTTTCACCGGCGACCGAGTAGTGGCCGTAGCGCTCGGTTTCGGCACGGAACGGCCGGATCATCTGCGAATGGCAACCAACGCAGCCTTCCTTGATGTAGATGTCGCGGCCTTCCAGTTGTAGTGCGGTGTAGGGCTTCATGCCCTGCACCGGCTCGTTGACCACGTCCTGGAAGAACAGCGGAACGATCTGGGTCAGGCCGCCGATGCTGACGGCCAGAACCATAGCCAAGGCCAGCAGGCCGACGTTTTTTTCGAGTATTTCGTGTTTGCTGCTCATCAGTGGGCCCCCTCGCCAATCAGTGCGCCAGCGTCATATTCGGCCGCTTGCACGGCGCGCACGGTGCGCCAGGTGTTCCAGGCCATCAGCAACATGCCGGCGAAGAAGATCGCGCCACCCAGTACCCGCACCACGAAGCCGATATGGCTGGCTTCCAAGGCTTCGACGAAGGAATAGGTGAGGGTGCCGTCCTCGTTGACCGCACGCCACATCAGGCCCTGGGTGATGCCGTTGACCCACATGGAGGCGATGTACAGCACGGTGCCGATGGTGGCCAGCCAGAAGTGCGCGTTGATCAGGGCGATGCTGTGCATCTGCTCACGACCGAAGACCTTGGGGATCAGGTGGTACAGCGCGCCGATGGAGATCATCGCCACCCAGCCGAGGGCGCCAGCGTGCACGTGGCCGATGGTCCAGTCGGTGTAGTGGGACAGGGCGTTGACGGTCTTGATGGCCATCATCGGGCCTTCGAAGGTCGACATGCCGTAGAACGCCAGGGACACCACCAGAAAGCGCAGGATGGGGTCGCTGCGCAGCTTATGCCAGGCGCCCGAGAGGGTCATCATGCCGTTGATCATGCCGCCCCAGCTCGGTGCCAGCAGCACCAGGGACATGACCATGCCCAGCGACTGTGCCCAGTCTGGCAGCGCGGTGTAGTGCAGGTGGTGCGGGCCGGCCCAGATGTACAGGGTGATCAGCGCCCAGAAGTGCACGATCGACAGGCGATAGGAGTACACCGGGCGCTCGGCCTGCTTGGGTACGAAGTAGTACATCATCCCCAGGAAACCAGCGGTGAGGAAGAAGCCCACGGCATTGTGGCCGTACCACCACTGGACCATGGCGTCGGTGGCGCCGGCGTAGAGCGAGTAGGACTTGGTCAGGCTGACCGGCAGTTCCAGGTTGTTGACGATGTGCAGGATTGCCACGGTGAGGATGAAACCACCGAAGAACCAGTTGCCCACATAGATGTGCTTGGTCTTGCGCTTGAGCAGGGTGCCGAAGAACACCAGGGCGTAGGCGACCCAGACAATGGTGATCAGGATGTCGATCGGCCATTCCAGTTCGGCGTATTCCTTGGAACTGGTCCAGCCCAGCGGCAAGCTGATCGCGGCGAGCACGATCACCAGTTGCCAACCCCAGAAGGTGAAGGCGGCCAGACTGTCGGATATCAGCCGGGTCTGGCAGGTGCGTTGCAGCGAGTAATAGCTGGTGGCAAACAGCGCGCAGCCACCGAATGCGAAGATCACCGCATTGGTGTGCAGCGGGCGCAAGCGGCCAAAGCTGGTCCACGGCAGGTTGAAGTTGAGTTCGGGCCAGGCCAGTTGCGCGGCGATGAACACGCCGAGCCCCATCCCGACTATGCCCCAAACCACCGTCATAATGGCGAACTGGCGGACCACCTTATAGTTGTAGGCGGTGCTGCTGGTTGTGTTCATGTGTTGGGCTTCCATCCACGGTTTATTAAAAGCAGGCTAAGCATGGGTAATGGCACGGTGACAGTTATTGACGGGGATCAATGCCGCGCGCACGGGTGGCTATGGAATGGGGCTGACGGAATGTCGCAGGCAGGCCAGATACCGCAGACCACGCTGATACTTGCCCATGGCGCTGGCGCACCGATGGATAGCGGCTTCATGCAGGGCATGGCTGAGCTGCTGGCGGCGCGGGGTGTCAGCGTATTGCGCTTCGAGTTCCCCTATATGGCCGCGCGGCGTGTCGATGGCGGCAAACGGCCGCCCAACCCGCAGGCACAGCTGCTGGAGTGTTGGCGCCAGGTGTATGCGGCCGTGCGCGCGCAGGTGACCGGGCCACTGGCGATTGGTGGCAAATCCATGGGGGGGCGCATGGCCAGTTTGCTGGCTGATGAGCTACAGGCCGATGCGCTGGTCTGTCTCGGTTATCCCTTCCATGCCGTGGGCAAACAGGACAAGCCGCGGGTGGCGCACCTGGCCGACTTGCGCACACCCACCCTGATCGTCCAAGGCGAGCGCGATGCCATGGGCAATCGCCAGACGGTGGCCGGCTATACGCTGGCGCCAAGTATCCAGTTGCACTGGCTGGCTGCTGGCGATCATGACCTGAAGCCGCTGAAGGCTTCCGGTTTCAGCCATGAGCAGCATCTGCAGGCGGCGGCCGATGCGGTGGTCGGGTTCCTGCAGCGGTAAACCTGTGCGCAACAAAAAGGCCGGCATATGCCGGCCTTTTTGTTGAAGGTTGAATCAGCGGTTGAAGCGTTCGACCAGCGAATACTGATCCTGTGCGGTGGCTGTCAGCTCCTGGCTGAGATGGGCCGTACTCAAGGCCTCTCCGGCAGTCTGGTCAGCCAGCTGGGCGATGGTGGTGATGTTCTGGTTCACCTCGTCGGCCACTGCGCTCTGTTCCTCGGCGGCTGCGGCGATCTGATTGGCCATGTCGGCGATATTGGCCACTGCCTCGCTGATCCCGGTTAGGGCCTGGTCGGCCTGCAGTACGCGCTCGACGCCTTCGTCGGCCTGCTTGCGACCGACCTCCATGGTCATCACCGCTTCCTCGGCGGTGCGCTGCAGCTTGGCGATCAGGCCGTGGATCTGCCCGGTGGATTCGGCGGTGCGCTGGGCCAGCGAGCGCACCTCGTCGGCCACCACGGCAAAGCCGCGGCCCATCTCGCCGGCGCGGGCCGCCTCGATGGCGGCGTTGAGGGCGAGCAGGTTGGTCTGGTCGGCAATGCCCTTGATCACATCGACCACGCCACCAATTTCGTTGCTGTCCTGAGCCAAGCGCGACACGGTTTCACCAGTTTCACCGACCGATACCGAGAGGCGCTGGATGGCCGCGCGGGTTTCTGCCGTGACATTGCGGCCTTCGCCGGTCAGGCGATTGGCTTCCTGGGTGGCAATGGCGGTGCGGGCCACGTTGCTGGCCACTTCCAGAGTGGTGGCGGCCATCTCATTGATGGCGGTGGCGACCTGTTCGGTCTCCACGCGCTGACGCTCCAGGCCAGCGGAGCTGTTGTGCGCCAGTTGATCGGCCTGGCGGGCCTGCTTGGTTAGGCGCTCGGCGGTGTCCTGCAGGCGGGTCAGGCAGGTCTTCAGGCGTGCATCTTGGCTGAGCATGGCCATTTCCAGGCGCGCCTCGGCGCCACGGCTGTCGGTATACATCTGCGCAATCAGCGGGTCGGAGGTGGTCTGTTCGGCCAGGCGCAACAGGCGTTTCACCCCGCGGTTCTGCCAGGCCAGACCAGCCAGGCCCAGCGGCACGGAGAGCAGGGCGGCGAGCAGGAAGCCCCAGGTCGAGCCCATCCAGTGGCCGACCAGGAAACCGATCTGGCTGACCAGGATAAATGGCAGCCAGGCCTGCAACATCGGCAACCAGGCATCGCTACTAGGAATGGCCGACTTGCCGGCATTGATCCGCGCATAGAGGGCTTCTGCGCGTTTGACCTGTTCGCTGGTGGGTTTTACCCGTACCGACTCGTAACCCACCACCTGGTTGTTATCAAGCACTGGCGTGACATAGGCGTTGACCCAGTAGTGGTCGCCATTCTTGCTGCGGTTCTTGACGATGCCCATCCACGGGCGGCCCTTCTTCAGGGTCGTCCACATGTGTTCGAACACGGCGGGCGGTACGTCCGGATGACGCACCAGGTTGTGCGGCGCACGCATCAGCTCTTCGCGAGTAAAGCCGCTGATGTCGATGAAGGCTTCATTGCAGTAAGTGATCTGGCCCTTGATGTCCGTAGTGGAGATCAGGCGCTGCTGGGCGGGGAAGGTGCGTTCACGCTGTGTGACGGGCTGATTATTGCGCATGCGTGTCGATTCTTGTGCGGGTGGCTGTCCAGGATGGATCGGCCGTGGCTGCTGGAAGTTTAGCGGCTGATCCTGAAGGGGTTGCAGTGTAACCGCAGAAGACGGTCAATAAAATTTTGGCGTCAATAATATTTTCAGTACTTGTCGTTCACTTTTATTAAGTGGCCGATGAGTTATTGCAATAACGGGGCGGCAAGACGTAACCAATTATTCATCTTGGTCTGGCATCTCTGTGCAGAGCAAAAAACTGTTGGCTCTGCTGGGGTCAATAAAATGGCTGTTAGTAGAATTAGCTACTAAACCAGTGTTTTTATTTCATTTTTAGCTATTAATTTATTAGGTGATGTTTTCTAAAAAGCCTGCCGTGCGCTGCATTCTAGAGCGGTTGCCTTGTTTTGGTGCCGTAATGTTGGCTAGCTCTGGCTGCGCTGTGTTTAGCAGTGCTAACTAGATGTCTGTTTTGTAAGGAAAGTTTGAGATTGTTCGGTCTTGAGTCTGGCTGGATATAACTGGCATTCGTTTTGCTCTCGACACGTTGAATGCCGGAATAGCATTTCAAATAAGCAACAGTGGAATGTGCAATTTGAAGTGTGGGACGAGGAGTCTGTAGTACCTGTCGGTCTCGCGAGGGTGCAGCTACCTGGGGGTTGCTGCACGGGTTAACGCAAGGAGGAGATCGTTCAATGCGCATCAGCATCTTTGGCTTGGGGTATGTCGGCGCGGTATGTGCCGGTTGTCTATCGGCGCGTGGCCACCAGATTGTCGGGGTGGATATCTCGGCGTTGAAAATCGACCTGATCAACAGTGGCAAATCACCCATAGTCGAGCCGGGCCTGGAAGCTCTGCTGCAAAAGGGGGTCGGCAGCGGCAATTTGCGCGGCACGCTCAATGTGCGTGAGGCGGTGATGGCGACGGATATTTCCTTCCTGGCTCCGCCGACACCAAGCAAGCGCAATGGCGACCTCGATGTGTCCTATATCGAGGAAGTCTGCCAGCAGATTGGCAAGATTCTGCCGGAGAAAGCCACGCGGCATACCGTGGTGGTGCGCAGTACCGTGCTTCCGGGAACCTTGCGTGGGGTGGTCATCCCGACTCTGGAGAAGTACTCGGGGCTGAAGGCCGGCAAGGACTTCGGTGTGGCGGTCAACCCGGAGTTCCTGCGCGAAAGCACGGCGATCAAGGACTACGACTTCCCGGCCATGACCGTGATCGGCGAGCTGGACAGCACTTCCGGTGACCTGCTCGAAGCCATCTACAGCGAGCTGGACGCACCGATCATCCGCAAGAGCATCGAAGTCGCGGAGATGATCAAGTACACCTGCAATGTCTGGCACGCGGCCAAGGTCACTTTTGCCAACGAGATCGGCAATATCGCCATGGCGGTCGGGGTCGATGGGCGCGAGGTGATGGATGTGATCTGCCAGGACCACAAGCTCAACCTGTCCAAGTACTACATGAAGCCCGGCTTCGCCTTCGGTGGCTCCTGCCTGCCCAAGGATGTGCGCGCGCTGGCCTACCGCGCCAACCAGCTGGACGTCGACTCGCCGCTGCTCAATTCACTGATGCGCAGCAACAGTGGCCAGGTGCAGAAAGCCTTCAACATCATCGCCGGCTTCGACAAGCGCAAGGTGGCGCTGCTGGGGTTGAGCTTCAAGGCTGGCACCGACGACCTGCGCGAAAGTCCGCTGGTGGAGCTGGCGGAGATGCTGATCGGCAAGGGCTTCGACCTGCAGATCTATGACCGTAATGTCGAATATGCCCGGGTGCATGGGGCCAACCGCGAGTACATCGAGTCGAAGATACCCCACGTATCGTCCTTGCTGCGCACCGACCTCGAACAGGTGGTGGCCGATGCCGACGTGATCGTGCTGGGCAATGGCGATGAACTGTTCGCCGCCGTGGTCGAGAAGCTCGCGCCGGAGAAGAGGATGCTCGATCTGGTTGGTTTCATGCGCCATACCAGTACCGAACAACTCGTCGGTATCGGCTGGTAAGGCGTTATCCATTCAGTTCGCGCTTGCTGGCGGCTGACACAATTTCCAAGAAAAACGGCTGCTCGGCCCGCCATGGAGGACGCGCAGGGAAGCTGCTGCTCGGTTGGCGGAGGTTCATTACGGCTCGTCTTGGTATCCTTGACGACCGCTGTGTGACTGCACTTTGCCGGCTGCCGGGCGACTTGATCGCTTCGCATCATGCGGGCAACTGCCTTGAGGTAAGCCCTGAAGCATTTCCCAGGCCCGGTACATCCGTTCCGGCTGCAAGGGACAGGTCCTATTTGAACGGATATTAAATGGAGACACCCCATGATCCCGGTCATCCTTTCCGGCGGTAGCGGTTCGCGGCTCTGGCCCCTGTCGCGCAAGCTGTATCCCAAACAGTTCCTTGCTCTTACCGGCGAGCAGTCTCTGTTCCAGCAGACCCTGCAGCGTCTGGCTTTTGAAGGTATGCAGAAGCCCATCGTGGTGTGCAATCTGGATCACCGCTTCATCGTCAACGAACAGCTGGCCAAGATCGGCAGCCATGCCCAGTCGATGCTGCTTGAACCCTTTGGTCGCAACACGGCGCCGGCAGTGGCGATGGCTGCCTTGCAACTGCTGGCCGAGGGGCGCGATGAGCTAATGCTGATCTTGCCTGCCGACCATGTGATCAGCGACGAGCTGAACCTGCGCAAGGCCCTGGAGCTGGCACGCGCGGCGGCGGAAGAGGGAGAGATGGTGTTGTTCGGCGTGCCGGCGGACAAACCGGAGACCGGCTTCGGCTACATCAAGGCCGGTCGCAGCGAGGAGGGTGATGGTCTGGCTCCTGGCGCCTACCGGGTGACTCAGTTCGTTGAGAAGCCGGATGCGTTGCGCGCCAGCGAGTTTGTGCGCAGCGGTGGCTATTACTGGAACAGCGGCATGTTCCTGTTCCGCGCCAGTCGCTTTCTGGATGAACTGCGCAACCATGAACCGGACATCTATGACACCTGCGTACTGACCCTGGAACGCAGCAAGGCCACGGTTGGCATGCTGACCATCGATGCCGGTACCTTCGAGTGCTGCCCGGACAACTCCATTGACTACGCGGTGATGGAGAAAACCGCGCGCGCCTGCGTCGTCCCGCTGGCGGCGGGCTGGAGTGATGTCGGCTCCTGGTCGTCGTTGTGGGATGTGCACGAGAAGGACAGCGACGGCAATGTGCTCAAGGGTGATGTGGTGACCCATAGCAGCCAGAACAGCTTCGTGCACGGCACGTCCAAGCTGGTGACCCTGATCGGCATGCGTGACGTGGTGGTGGTCGAAACCAAGGATGCGGTGATGGTGGCGCACAAGGATGCCGTGCAGGACGTCAAGAAGATGGTCAGCCTGCTCGATGCCCAGGGCCGCAAGGAAACCCAGAGTCACTGTGCCGTCTACCGTCCCTGGGGCAGCTATGACTCGGTAGACAACGGCTCCCGTCACCAGGTCAAGCACATCACGGTCAAACCCGGTGCGCAGCTGTCGCTGCAGATGCATCACCACCGCGCCGAGCACTGGATCGTGGTCTCCGGCACGGCGCAGGTGACCTGCGACGACAAGGTGTTCCTGCTCACCGAGAACCAATCGACCTACATCCCTATCGCTTCGGTGCACCGCCTGAGCAACCCCGGCAAGATACCTCTGGAGATCATCGAGGTGCAGTCCGGCAGCTACCTGGGCGAGGACGACATCGAACGCCTGGAGGACGTCTACGGGCGCACACCGAAGGCCACGGTAACCAACTGACGGGGTGGCCTGAAGCAGGCAGACCACCTGCCCGCTTCAGGTGTAGCCCGGATACAATCCGGGACGTGATGGATGTTTCCCGGATTGCAACCGGGCTAGGTTCCTGTTCAGTCAGCTCTTCAGCATCTGCCGCAGCACATGGTGGAGGATGCCGCCAGCTTTGAAGTATTCCACCTCGTTCTGCGTGTCGATGCGGCACAGCACTTCGACTTCTTCATGGCTGCCGTCTGCGCGGGTGATGTCCAGGGCCAGGCTCATGTGTGGGCGCAGGCTGACCCCATCCAAACCACCGATGGTGACTTTCTCCGTGCCATTCAGTTGCAGGGTCTTGCGCGTTTGCCCGGTACGCAACTGCAGCGGCAGCACGCCCATGCCCACCAGGTTGGAGCGGTGGATGCGCTCGAAGCTCTCGGCGATCACCGCCTTGACCCCCAGCAGGTTGGTGCCCTTGGCCGCCCAGTCGCGGGACGAGCCGGTGCCGTATTCCTGGCCGGCGAAGATCACCAGCGGCACGCCTTCGTCCTGATAACGCATGGCTGCGTCGTAGATCGCCAACTTGTCGCCGCTGGGCATGTGCAGGGTATTGCCGCCTTCCTCGCCGCCGAGCATCTCGTTGCGGATGCGGATATTGGCGAAGGTGCCGCGCATCATCACCTCGTGGTTGCCGCGCCGCGAACCATAGGAGTTGAAGTCGGCCTGGGCCACGCCGTGCTCGCCGAGGTAGCGCCCGGCCGGGCTGTCTTTCTTGATATTGCCGGCCGGGGAGATGTGGTCGGTGGTCACCGAGTCACCCAGCAGGGCGAGGATGCGTGCGCCGTGGATATCACCGACATGCGGCGGATCGCCGGCAATATCGGCGAAGAACGGCGGATGCTGGATATAGGTGGAGTCCGCCTGCCAGACATAGGTGGCGGCCTGCGGCACTGCGATCGCCTGCCACTGCGCATCGCCGCTGAACACCGCAGCGTATTGCTGGCGGAACATGGCGCTGCTGACCTGGGCAACGGCCGCGGCAATATCTGCCTGGCTTGGCCAGATATCCCGCAGGTACACCGGCGCCCCGTCCCGGCCGGTTCCCAGCGGCTGGCTGCTGAGGTCGATGCGCACCGTTCCAGCCAGGGCGTAGGCCACCACCAGCGGCGGTGATGCCAGCCAGTTGGCCTTGACCAGCGGATGCACGCGGCCTTCGAAGTTGCGGTTGCCGGAAAGCACCGCGGCCACTGTCAGGTCGGCCTGCTGGATCGCTGCCTCAATCGGTTCGAGCAGCGGGCCGGAATTGCCGATGCAGGTGGTGCAGCCGTAGCCGACCAGGGCAAAGCCCAGTTCGTCCAGATAGCGAGTCAGGCCGGCGGCGGCAAAGTACTCGGTGACCACCTTGGAGCCGGGGGCCAGCGAGCTTTTCACCCAGGGCTTACGGCTCAGGCCTTTCTCCACGGCCTTCTTCGCCAGCAGGCCGGCGGCCATCATCACGCTGGGGTTGGAGGTGTTGGTGCAGGAGGTGATGGCAGCGATCACTACGGCGCCGTCCTGCAGCTTGTAACTCTGGCTGTCATGCTCGACCAGGCTACTACTGCCGGGGCCGCCCGCAGCGGGTTTGAGTTGCAGTGCCAGCAAGTCGTCGAAGGCCTGGCTTACCTGCGGCAGCGGTACGCGGTCCTGCGGGCGCTTGGGTCCGGCCAGGCAAGCCTCGACGCTGCCCATGTCCAGCTCCAGGCTGGCGCTGAACAGCGGCTCGTGGCCGGGTTCGCGCCACAAGCCCTGGGCCTTGCTGTAGGCCTCGACCAGCTTGATGGTGGCTTCCGGGCGCCCGGATAGGCGCAGGTAGCCGAGGGTGATCGCGTCCACCGGGAAGAAGCCGCAGGTGGCGCCGTATTCCGGGGCCATGTTGGCGATGGTCGCGCGGTCGGCCAGGGGCAGTTCGGATAGGCCGTCGCCATAGAACTCGACGAATTTGCCGACCACGCCTTGCTTGCGCAGCATCTGCGTTACCGTCAGCACCAGGTCGGTGGCGGTGATGCCTTCGCGCAACTTGCCGCTGAGTTTGAAACCGATCACCTCGGGAATCAGCATCGACACCGGCTGGCCGAGCATGGCTGCTTCCGCCTCGATGCCGCCGACACCCCAGCCGAGCACGCCGAGGCCGTTGATCATGGTGGTGTGCGAGTCGGTACCGACCAGGGTGTCGGGGAAGGCCAAGGTCTGGCCGTTTTCCTGCTTGGTCCACACAGTGCGTGCCAGGTATTCCAGGTTGACCTGGTGGCAGATGCCGGTGCCTGGCGGCACCACGCGGAAATTGGCGAAGGCATCCTGTCCCCAGCGCAGGAAGGCGTAGCGCTCGCCATTGCGCTGCATCTCGATGTCGACGTTCTGGCCGAAGGCAGCGGGTGAGGCGTACTGGTCGACCATCACCGAGTGGTCGATCACCAGGTCTACCGGCGACAGCGGATTGATCTTCTGCGGGTCGCCACCGGCCGCGGCCATGGCTGCGCGCATGGCGGCCAGGTCGACCACCGCCGGCACGCCGGTGAAGTCCTGCATCAGCACGCGAGCCGGGCGGAACTGGATCTCGTGGTCGGAGCGCCGCTCCTGCTGCCACTCGACTATGGCCTTGATATCGAAAACGCTAACCGTGGCGTTGTCTTCGCAGCGCAGCAGGTTTTCCAGCAACACCTTGAGGGACAGCGGCAGGCGGCTGATATCGCCGAGGCTCCTGGCCGCCTCCGGCAAGCTGTAGTAGTGGTAGATCGTGCCGTCGATATCTAGGCTGCGCTGGCAATTGAGGCTATCAAGGGAAGCCATCTGCATATCTCCTGCATGGTCAGCATCGGTTGCGGCCAAAGAGTGAAACTAGACCGCCCAGTCAACTCCCGCCAGTTTCGCCCTGCTAGCGGACGCACTGCACCGGGTGGACTCGGCTATCATGCGCGGCCTGAGGAGAACCACCATGAATACCCTGCTACTGCACTGCCGTCCCGGCTTCGAAGGTGAAGTCTGTTCCGAGATCAGCGACCACGCCGCGCGCCTGGGGGTGCCCGGCTATGCCAAGGGCAAGGCGAGTAGCGCTCACGCCGAGTTTGTTTGCAGCGAGGCCGATGGTACTGAGAGGCTGATGCAGGGTCTGCGGTTCAATAAATTGATCTTCCCGCGCCAATGGGCCCGTGGCAGTTACGTGGAGTTGCCGGAAACCGACCGCATCAGCGTGTTGCTGAACAACCTGGCCGCTTACCCGGTGTGCGGCAGTCTGTGGCTTGAGGTGTTCGACACCAACGACGGCAAGGAACTGTCGAACTTCTGCAAGAAATTCAAGGCGCCGCTGCGCAAGGCCCTGACGGCGGCCGGCAAGCTGGTCGACGACCCGAGCAAACCGCGCCTGCTGCTGACCTTCAAGAGCGGCCGCGAGGTGTTCCTCGGTCTCGCCGAGGCTAACAACTCGGCGCTATGGCCGATGGGTATCCCGCGCCTGAAGTTCCCGCGTGAAGCGCCGAGCCGCTCGACCCTCAAGCTGGAAGAGGCCTGGCACTATTTCATCCCACGTGAGCAGTGGGACACGCGCCTGTCGGACGAGATGACCGGTGTCGACCTCGGCGCCTCACCGGGCGGCTGGACCTACCAACTGGTCAAGCGCGGCATGCTGGTCACCGCCATCGACAACGGCCCCATGGCCGAAAGCCTGATGGATACCGGTCTGGTGCAGCACCTGATGGTCGACGGTTTCACCTGGAAGCCCAAGCAGCCGGTGGACTGGATGGTCTGCGACATCGTCGAGAAGCCGGCACGCAACGCCGCGCTGCTGGAAACCTGGATCGGTGAGGGCTTGTGCCGCGAGGCAGTGGTCAACCTCAAGCTGCCGATGAAGCAGCGCTATGCCGAAGTCTGCCGCCTGCTGCAGCGCCTGGAGGAGGCCTTCGCCGCGCGCAAGATCAAGGTCTCGATCGCCTGCAAGCAGCTTTACCATGACCGCGAGGAAGTGACCTGCCATCTGCGTCGGCTGTCCTGAGGGGCACGTATCGGCGACAATTGCAGCCTGTTTCTGGAGTAACTCGATGTCCCAACACTCTGCCGCCATTCCCGACGCCATTCTCGACGCCAGCGGGCTCAACTGCCCGGAGCCGGTGATGATGCTGCACAACAAGGTGCGCGACCTGGCGCCCGGTGGCCTGCTCAAGGTGATCGCCACCGACCCCTCGACCCGTCGCGATATTCCCAAGTTCTGCATGTTCCTCGATCACCAGTTGGTCGAGCAGAGCGAGGAGGGCGGCGTCTACCTCTACTGGATTCGCAAGAAAGTCGAGTAATGCCTTACTACTTCGCCTATGGCTCCAACATGAACCCGGCGCGCATGCAGGCGCGCGGATTGCGGGTGGAGGAGGTGCTGTCCGGGCATTTGCCGGGCTTTGCCCTGTGCTTCAACAAGCGCGCTCATGACCATCCCGGCCGCGCCTACGCCAATATTCGCCATCAGCTCGGCGGCGTGGTCGAGGGCGTGCTGTATCGCCTGGCTGACCAGCACGAGATCTTCAAACTGGATCATTTCGAAGGCACCCCGGTGTACTACAGCCGCGAGCGCCTGGCGGTGCAGACCGCGCAGGGACCGATCACCGCCTGGGTCTACATCGCCAATCCGTTCTGGCGCAGCGAGGGGCTGGCGCCCAGCCGCGCTTACCTGGAGCACCTGCTGGCCGGTCGGCCCTATCTGTCGACCGATTATTGGGCCGCGTTGGCCGCTACCGTCGCACTCGACGACTGAGCGCGGATGCGTCGCCGGGCACTGCGCGCCAGGCGAATGCCGAGCAGGATGGCCGCGCAGGTCAGCCCGACGATCAGCCCCTGCCACAGCCCGCTGGGCCCGGAGGGTTCGCCGAACCAGTCGGCCAGGCCCAGGCCATAACCCACCGGCAGGCCGATGCCCCAGTAGGCGAACAGGGTGAACAGCATGGTCGCGCGGGTGTCCTGGTAACCGCGCAGGGCGCCGGCGGCAGTCACCTGCACCGCATCGGAGAACTGGAACAGCGCCGAATAGATCATCAGTGTGGCCGCGACGGCGATCACTGCCGGGTCCGGCGTGTAGATCTGCGCGATCTGCTCGCGCAGCAGCAACACCAGGCTGGCGGACAGGCAGGCATAGGCCAGCGCGGTGCCCATCGCCACCCCGGCGGAGAAACGCGCATTGCGCGGCTCGCCGCGCCCCAGCGCCTGGCCGACGCGCACGGTGGCGGCCATGCCCAGCGAGTAGGGAATCATGAAGATCAGCGAGCTGAAGTTGAGGGCGATCTGGTGCCCGGCTACAACGGTGGCGCCTAGGCTGCCGATAAGTAGGGCGATCACGGCGAAGATGCTCGACTCGGCGAACACCGACACGCCGATCGGCACGCCCACGCTGAGCAGACGGCGAATGACCGGCCACTGCGGCCAGTCGAAGCGGCTGAACAGCTGGCTGGGCTTGTAGAACGGCGCCCAGTTCACCCACCACAGCATGCCCAGCAGCATGCACCACATGACAATGCCAGTGGCCCAGCCGCAGCCCACGCCGCCCAGCGCCGGCAGGCCGAACTTGCCGTAGATCAGCACATAGTTGAGCGGGATATTCAGCAGCAGGCCGCACAGGCTCAGGACCATGCTCGGCCGGGTGTGACCGAGGCCGTCGCTGTAGCAGCGCAGCACATAATACAGCGCCACCGCCGGAAAGCCGAAGGCGACGCCGCGCAGGTAGCCCATGGCCGGTTCGATCAGGCTGGGGTCGACGTCCATCAGACGCAGCACCGGCGTGGCGTTCCACAGCAGGGCGGCCGAGCCGCAACCTACCGCCAGGCCCAGCCACAAGCCCTGGCGCACCAGCGCGCCGATGTCGCTTTCCTGGCCGGCACCGAAGCGTTGCGCCACCTTGGCCGTGGTGGCCAGGAGAATGCCGGTCATCAACAGGAACACCGGCACCCACAGCGAGTTGCCCAGCGCCACGGCGGCCAGGTCACGGGGGCTGACGCGACCGGCCATCACAGTATCGACGAAGCCCATGGCGGTATTGGCCAGCTGGGCGATGATGATTGGCGTAGCCAGTTTGAGCAGGGCGCGCAGTTCGGTGTGGACGCGAGCGGGGCGAGATAGGGCGGACATGCGGGGACCAACGGGAAAATGCGCGAGGCGCGTTAGTTTACGCCCTGACGGAACGGTCAGGAAAGGCCGAATACCCAGCCGGCCCGGCTGCGCCTAGAATAGCGCCTCTGTTGTGGAGAGCCGCATGCGTATCGTAGCCGACGAAAATATCCCCCTGCTCGACGAGTTCTTTGCCGGTTTTGGCGCAATCAGCCGCCATCCGGGGCGCGCCATCGACCGTGCCGCCCTGGGCGATGCCGAAGTCCTGCTGGTGCGTTCGGTAACCCGCGTCGACCGCGCCTTGCTGGAAGGCAGCGCGGTGCGCTTCGTCGGCACATGCACCATCGGCACCGACCACCTCGACCTCGACTACTTCAAGGAAGCCGGCATCGCCTGGTCTAGCGCCCCTGGCTGCAATGCCCGCGGCGTGGTGGATTACGTGCTGGGCGCGCTGCTGGCCCTGGCAGAAAAAACCGGCAAGCCGCTGGCCGAACGTTGCTATGGCGTGATCGGCGCCGGCCAGGTGGGTGGACGCCTGGTCAAAGTGCTGCGCGGTCTGGGTTGGGATGTGCGGGTCTGCGACCCACCCCGGCAAGCCGCCGAAGGGGGCGACTTTGTCGAGCTGCAAGGCATCCTGCGTGACTGCGATGTGCTCAGCCTGCACACCCCGCTGGATGCCACGACCCGCCATCTGATCGGCGCCAGCGAGCTGCAGCAAATACGTCCTGGCAGCTGGCTGATCAATGCCAGCCGGGGCGCGGTGGTGGATAACCAGGCGCTGCTCGGTCATCTACGCGCGGGGGCGAATCTGCAGGTGGCGCTGGATGTCTGGGAGGGCGAGCCGCAGGCCGACCCCGAGCTGGCCGCGCTGTGCCAGATCGCCACCCCGCATATCGCCGGCTACAGCCTCGACGGCAAGCTGCGCGGCACCGCGCAGATCTACCAGGCCTACTGCGCCGCCAGCGGACTGGCTGAGCAGGTGCAGTTGAGTGATTTGCTACCGCCGGCCTGGCTGAACGAAATGAGCCTGCACGCCGATGCCACGCCGGAATGGGCGCTGGCCACCCTGTGCCGTGCGGTGTATGACCCGCGCCGCGACGATGCGGATTTCCGCCGCTCGCTGGTGGGTAACGCCGAGCAGCGCAAGGCTGCCTTCGATGGCCTGCGCAAACATTACCCCTATCGTCGTGAGATCGACGGGCTGCGTGTGCGTTTGCACGATGAGGCGCCGGCCCTACGCCAACTGGTCGGCGCGCTGGGTGCGCAGCTGATGTGAGCGCAAAGAAAAACCCGGGCAATGCCCGGGTTGATTGGCCCAGAGGGCAGAGGGGATGAGGCTTAGGCTTGCTTGGGCAGCGACCAGTGCTTCTCCAGCTCGCGGCAGGCGCGCTGGATCATGCCTTCGGTGATCGGTACTTCACGACCCTGGGCATCGATGACCGAGCCGCCTACCGGATGCTGAGGTTGCAACGGTACGACACGTTGAGGGGTGGAATTGCTGTCTTTCAAGCTCATGGCCTGTCTCCTCATCAGGTGAATGCGCGCAGTCTAGATAGGCTGTGTGAACGCACGGTGACAGTTAGAAGCGCCAAACGAGCGCTTGAAGAACGGGGCACTAAGCCAGTCGGCTTACCGCGCCCGTCAAGGGTTGACCTGCTTAGCGGGCCTGCGGTTCAAATTGAAGTTTTTATATAGTCGGTTGCAGCAGTTTTCGGCAAAGTCCGCTGTCTGCCAATCAGACTTTGTATGTAGTCGGAGCGGGAATCTGCATGAGCGCCACCTTTCATATCGGCTTGATCATCAACCCCTTGGCTGGCCTGGGCGGCGCCGCGGCGCTCAAGGGTAGCGACGGGGTGGCCGCCGAGGCGTTGGCCCGCGGCGCCGAGCCGCGGGCCGCCGAGCGCACGCGCATCGCTTTGGAATGCCTGCGGCCGGTGGCCGAGCGCCTGCAGTTCCTCAGTTTCCCCGGGCCGATGGGTGCCGATCTGCTGGCTGAGCTGGGCTATGCCCATCGCGTACTGGGTGATCTGGGCGAGGGCGCGACCAGCGCCGCCGATACCCAACGTGCCGTGCAGGCGCTGCAGGATGCCGGCTGTGCGCTGATCCTGTTCGCTGGCGGCGACGGCACCGCTCGCGATATCTGCGCTGCCGTCCGCGAGGAACAACCGGTACTGGGTATTCCGGCCGGGGTAAAGATCCACTCCGGGGTCTACGCCATCAGTCCGCGCGCCGCTGGCGAGCTGGCCCTACGCCTGGTGGAAGGCGGCCTGGTGCGCCTGGCCAGTGGCGAAGTGCGCGATCTCGACGAAACGGCGTTACGCGATGGCAAGGTCAGCGCCCGTTGGTATGGCGAGCTGACGGTGCCGGTCGAAGGCAGCTTCATGCAGCACACCAAGCAGGCCGGCATGGAGTCCGAGGAGCTGGTGCTGGTCGACCTGGCCGACTGGCTGCAGGAAAGCTGGGAGGAGGGCGTGCGCTACGTCTTCGGCCCCGGTTCGACCCTGCACGGGCTGGCGCAGAATCTCGGCCTGGAGACCACCCTGCTCGGCGTCGACGTGATCGAGAATGGCGCGGTGCTGGCCCACGACGTCACCGAGGCCCAGCTATTCGAACTGGTTGACGGCTATCCGGCGCGCCTGCTGGTCACCGCCATCGGTGGCCAGGGCCATATCATCGGTCGCGGCAACCAGCAGATCAGCCCACGGGTGCTGCGCGCCATCGGCCTGGATCACCTGCGGGTCATCGCCACCAAGCGCAAACTCGGCACCCTGGAAGGTCGGCCGTTGCTGGTGGATAGCGGCGATCCGGCGCTGGACGAGGCCTTCCCCGACGCGGTGCGAGTATGGGCGGGGTACAAGGAAGAGTTACTGTACCCACTGCGCTGAGTCGTTTTTATCTCAAACAAGGAGGTTTTATGCGCTTGCTGTTTAGTTGTATTGGGCTGCTGCTCGCTTCTGAGTCGGTGTTTGCTGCGAGCTTCAATTGCGCCAAGGCGCAGCATCCCATCGAGCGCACTATTTGCGCCTATCAGGAGCTGGACCGGTTGGACGGGCTGCTCGGTCGACGTTTCAGCGAACAGCTGGAAAAGCTGGACGGGGCTCAGCGCAAAGCTGCATTGCAGGTCCAGCGCAGCTGGCTGTCCTCGCGCACCGAGTTATGCAACGTCGATGACAGGGATTGCCTGATCGTTCTCTACCGTAAGCGCATCCAGGCTCTGTCTGCTGACAGCCCGCCAGAACTGGTGCCTTTCCAGGTGTCGATACCACCAACCGTGCCCAAGCAGGCCAGCCCCGTCTGCGAGCTGCCGGGCCTGGAGCTGCCGGCCGATACCCTGGTTTATGCAGCAGGCAATTACAGCGGGCGCGAGCTGGATGTACAGATCGATCAGAGCGGTCACCAAGCCACCCAGTTCGATGTATTGGTGAATTCACCGGAGCGGCCGGTTGTACTGCTTCTGGGTGCGTACGAGCCGTCGATCTGGAATATTGGCTGGACTAAAGGCAGTGAAATCCTGGCTGTGCTCGCGGTGGGTTATCACCGTCAGGTAGTGGCAGGGCTTCCAGCCGAAACACCGTTGCGTACCAGCAGCTATGAAGACAAGGGGCCCTGCGGCTATCTCTATGTTGACGAAAAATACAGAAGTCAGCTGAACCCTCTGGCGCAGCGTGTATTCAAGCGCAATGTCGATCTGGTCTATCAGATAAGTAATGGGGCGATGGTAGTGGGCGAGCCATTGCCACAAGACGCGGTGCAACTCACCTCGACGGACACTCCTCCACAAAGCTTTGTCGACCCCAGTCTGCCCAAGGCCGGTCCGGCTGGGCTGGCCGATGCAGTGGAGAAGGGACTGATGCGTCCGGCAAGCGATGCCGACATCGCGGCCTGGCAGGCAATAGAGGCGAACAAGGCCAGCAAGCTTGGCCATGACTTGCCCCCCATGGCCAGCCCACCTGCACCGCCGGAGCTGTTTGTGCATAACGCCTATGTCCTGTTGAAGGCCCAGCGGTTACCGGCTGGCTTGTATGGAGCGCATCTGGCAACGTTTTTCCTGCCCAAGGGTGTGCCATATCCCGAGGGAGAGCTGGGGCATTCCACGCTCTACGACTTCAACACTGAGCGCTGCCAAGGAGCAAGTTGTGGTCATTGAACGCGCCTGCATGCGCTGGGGCGTTCTGCTGGCGCTCCTGATGCTGCTGGCTCAGCCCGTATGGGCCGCAGTCATTCAGCCGGAGCAGCTGATCAGTGCGGCTCGCAGTCAGGTTGGCGTGACCCTCAGCTATGACCCGGTCTACCGCCAGTTGGCCTATCCCGGCGGCGATGTACCGCTGGCTACCGGCGTGTGCACTGATGTGCTGATCCGCGCCCTGCGTGCCCAGGGCCTGGACCTGCAGCAGGCGGTGCACGAAGACATGCGCGGGCATTTCGCTGCCTACCCGCAGAACTGGGGGCTCAAGCGCCCCGACCGCAATATCGACCACCGCCGGGTGCCCAATCTGATGACCTGGTTACGCCGCCAGGGCCTGGCCAAAGTTATCAGCCAGCAGGCTGCGGATTACCAGGCCGGCGATATCGTCACCTGGGATCTGGGCCGCGGCCTGACCCATATCGGCATTGTCTCCGACCGCCGCACCGCGCAAGGCGTGCCGCTGATCCTGCACAACATCGGCCGTGGTACCCAGGAAGAGGACATCCTGTTCGCCTTCAAGGTGATCGGTCATTACCGCTTCGCCAGCCGCTGATTGGCGTAGCATGCCGACAAGATTGCCAAGGAGCGTGCGATGACCACTAACCCGGTGCCACCCTTTATCCAGCCCGGCGAGCGCGTGGTGCTGTTCGACGGCGTGTGCAAGCTGTGCAATGGCTGGGCGAAGTTCCTGATTCGCCATGACCGCGAAGTACGCTTTCGCCTGTGCTCTGTGCAGTCGAGCGAAGGCCAGGCGATCCTGCAGTGGTTCGGTTTGCCGACTGATCATTTCGACACCATGGCCTATGTGGAAGGCGCCGAGCTGTTTGTCCGCTCCACTGCCGTGCTGCGCATTCTCGCCCAGCTGCCAGCTCCCTGGCGCCTGTTGGCTTGGCTGCGGCTGACTCCGCGCCCGCTGCGCGATTGGTGCTATGACCGTATCGCGTTGAACCGCTACCGCCTGTTCGGGCGCTACGCCAGCTGCCTGCTGCCGGATGCCGACCACGCGCGGCGTTTCCTGCATGAATAAACGCACCAGACACTGCTGGCTTGATCTGTTGCCGTACAGCCCCCATCTGCTGTAACAGGCCGGCCTGTACCGGTGAACAAGCCACTGCTGGCTCATGGCGGCATGCGGCAACCGACTAATCCGGGCCATGGGCCTGTCTGCGAGAACCGCATGCCGTCGATCCTGTCTTCCCGCCAGCGTACTGCCTTGCGCATGGCTGCACGCTTCGTTGCGCCGTATCGCTGGCGGGTGCTGGGTGCCTTGCTGGCCTTGATGTTCACCGCCGCCATCACCCTGTCCATGGGCCAGGGCATTCGCCTGCTGGTCGACCAAGGCCTGGCGACTCAGTCGCAGCAGGCGCTGAACCAGTCGATCGGGCTGTTCTTCGCCCTGGTGCTGGCCCTCGCGGTCGGTACGTTCACCCGTTTCTACCTGGTGTCGTGGATCGGCGAGCGCTTTGTCGCCGATATCCGCAAGCGCGTGTTCAACCACCTGATCGAACTGCATCCGGGCTTCTACGAGAGCAACCGCGCCTCGGAGATCCAGTCGCGGCTGACCGCCGACACCACGCTGCTGCAGACGGTGATCGGCTCCTCGCTGTCGATGGCCCTGCGCAACATCATCATGATGCTCGGCGGCATCGTTCTGCTGTTCGTCACCAACCCCAAACTCAGCGCCATCGTCATAGTCGCTTTGCCGCTGGTGGTGGCGCCGATCCTGATCTTCGGCCGCCGCGTGCGTGCTCTGTCGCGGCAGACTCAGGACCGCGTGGCCGATGTTGGCAGCTATGTCGGCGAAACCCTCGGCCAGATCAAGACCGTGCAGGCCTACAACCACCAGGCCCAGGACAAGACCCGCTTCGGTCTGACGGTGGAGGCGGCCTTCGACACGGCGCGCAAGCGTATCAAGCAGCGCGCCTGGCTGATCACCGTGGTTATCGTGCTGGTGCTCGGCGCGGTCGGGGTGATGCTCTGGGTCGGTGGCATGGACGTGATTGCCGGGAAGATTTCCGGCGGCGACCTGGCCGCCTTCGTGTTCTACAGCCTGATTGTCGGCATGGCCTTCGGTGCGGTCAGCGAGGTGATCGGCGAGCTGCAGAGCGCTGCCGGCGCCGCCGAGCGCATCGCCGAGCTGCTGCAGACGGACAATGCCATCACCGCGCCCAGCAGCGATCTGCAGCGTTTGCCGACGCGGATCAGCGGTGAGCTGGTGCTGGAGGATCTGCGCTTTGCTTACCCGTCGCGGCCCGAGCATTTCGCCGTGGATGGCATCAGTCTCACGGTGCGTGCCGGTGAGACCCTGGCCCTGGTCGGGCCGTCCGGGGCCGGCAAATCGACCCTGTTCGACCTGCTGTTGCGCTTCTTCGACCCGCAGCAAGGCAGGATTCTGGTCGAGGGTGTGGCCATTGACCGGCTCGATCCGACTGATCTGCGCCGCTGCTTTGCCCTGGTGTCGCAGAATCCGGCGCTGTTTTACGGCAGCGTGGAAGACAACCTGCGCTACGGCAAACCCGAGGCCAGCCAGGCCGAGGTCGAGGCAGCGGCGCGCGCGGCGCATGCCCACGAGTTTATCCAGCGTCTGCCGCAGGGTTACCAGACCCACCTGGGCGATGCCGGCTTGGGTCTGTCCGGCGGCCAGCGTCAGCGCCTGGCGATTGCCCGCGCGCTGTTGGTGGATGCGCCGATCCTGCTGCTGGATGAGGCCACCAGCGCCCTGGATGCGGAAAGCGAACACCTGATCCAGCAGGCCTTGCCGACCCTGATGCAGGGCCGCACCACCCTGGTGATCGCCCACCGCCTGGCCACGGTGAAGAGTGCCGACCGCATCGCGGTGATCGAGCATGGCAAGCTGGTGGCCATCGGCACCCATAACGAACTGGTGGCGAGCAATCCGCTGTATGCGCGGCTAGCCGAGCTGCAGTTCAATAGCGACAGCAATGACGCTGGCTGAACAAGGAGTAGGGCGGGTGACGGATTATCGGGTGGTGGTGCTGGGCGGCTATGGCAATTTCGGCACGGTGATCGTTCTGCGCCTGTGCAGCATTGCCGGCATTCGCGTGTGGGTGGCCGGGCGTGATCTGGCCAAGGCCGAGGCGCTGGCGGCAGAAACCGGCAGCCAGGCCGTGTGCCTGGACATGAACCAGGCCGATCTGGCCGAGCGTTTGCGCGAGTTGGGGGCGCAGCTGGTAATTTCCACTGCCGGGCCATTCCAGAACCAGGACTACCGGGTGGCGGAGGCCTGCATCGCGGCGGGCGCGCATTACGTCGACCTGGCCGATGCCCGCGAGTTCGTCTGTGGCATCGGTGCACTGGATCAGGCGGCGCAAGCGGCCGGCGTATTGGTCTGTGGCGGCGCCAGCTCGGTGCCGGCACTCAGTGCCGCGGTGATCGACAGCCTGCTGCCACGCTTCTCGCGGCTGGATGCGATCTGGCATGGCATCAGTTCATCGGAGAAGACGCCGGGTGTCTCGACCCTGGCGGCGGTGCTCAATTACTGCGGCAAACCCTTTCAGCAGTGGCGTGATGGTGCCTGGCAGGCGGTTTATGGCTGGCAAGATCTCAGTTCGCATGACTTCGCCGCGCCGCTGGGTCGGCGCTGGGTGGGCAACTGCGATATCCCCGATTTGCAGCTGTTTCCGGCGCGTTATCCGGGCGTGCGCAGCGTGCGCTTCTCGGCTGGCGTCGGCCTGCGCCTGACCCAGTTCGGCACCTGGCTGCTGTCCTGGCTGGTGCGCGGCGGCCTGCTACGCAGTGGTGTGCCGCTGGCCGGTCTGCTCCGGCGTGGCGCCGTGTTGGTCGAACCCCTGGGTGATGGCCTGAGCGGCATGTTCGTGCGCCTGCAGGGCCTGGATCAGGCAAATCAGGCGCAAACCCTGTGCTGGGAACTGCAGGCGCTGCACAACGATGGTCCGAACATTCCCTGCATGGCCGCGGTCGCCCTGGCGCGCAAGCTGGCCGCCGGCACTCTCGCCACGCGCGGCGCGCTGCCCTGTCTCGGCCTACTGACGCTGGAGGAGTACCTGGCTGAGCTGGAGGGGTTGGCGATCAGCAGTGAGTTGCGGATGTTGCCCGAGGCCGGCGTATCGGTATGAACAACGGCTACCTGCTGGTGCCGTGGCTGCGTATCTACACGGCTCCGGTTTTCGTGCATTGGTCAGTGGGGCTGTTTGCCGGGCTCTGCCTGATCTGGGCAGCGGAGTATGGGCTCTATGGGGGCATGGCAACGCTTTGCTACCTGGCAATCATCCTGATCCACGAGTGGGGCCATGCCTTCGTTGCCAATCGCCTGGGCCTGCGGGTGTTCACCGTGCAGCTGGGGTTCTTCCACGGCCTGTGTCAATTCCAGAAGCCGGCGGACTTTCTCGATGAGGTCAAGGTGGCTTGGGGTGGTGTGCTGGCACAGTTCAGCGTGGCGGCTCTGGTGCTATTGCCATTGCCGCTGCTGGGCCCGGATTTGGGGTATTACGGCCCGGTGGCGATCTTCCTCGGTTTCTTCAACCTGTTTATCGCCTGCGGCAACCTGTGGCCGGCACGTCGCCTGGATGGAGGGCGGGCCTGGAAGATCGTCGGGCTGTTCTGGGCGCGGCGACGGCGCCCCTGAGGGCTTAATGCTCGACCGGTGGCACCGGTTTCCCCCGGCTGGTCGCCGCCGCGCCGACCGAGGCGATGATGATCGCGCCAATGGCCAGCCACTGGTTGCCACTCAGGCGCTCGCTGAGCACCAGCAGGCCGATCAGCGCGGCAACTGCTGGCTCCATGCTCATCAGGATGCTGAAGGTACGCGCTGGCAGGCGGGTCAGGGCGATCATCTCCAGGCTGTAGGGCAGGGCCGAGGAGAGCAGTGCGACGCCGAGGGCGATGGGTAGGAGGTCCAGGGAAAACAGTGTGCTGCCGTTCTGCCAGAGGCCGATCGGAAACACCAGCAGTGCCGCCACTATGGTGCCAAACGCCACGGTCTGCGCGCCGTGGGCGGCTCCAGCCTTCTGCCCGAAGACGATGTATAGCGCCCAGCACACCCCGGCGCCCAGGGCCAGGGCCATGCCCAGCGGGTCCAGATGGGCGCTGGTTTGTTCGGTGGGCAGCAACAGCCAGAGGCCGAACACCGCCAGGGCGATCCAGACGAAATCCAGCAGCCGGCGCGAGGCAAACAACGCCAGGGCCAGCGGCCCAGTGAACTCCAGGGCGACGGCGATGCCGAGAGGAATGGTCTTCAGCGACATGTAGAACAGCAGGTTCATGCTGCCCAGCGACAAGCCATAACCCAGCAGCGACGGCCAGGCGGAGAAATTGACCGGTGTGCGCCAGGGGCGCATGACCAGGCAGAGGATCAGCGCACCAAGACTCAGGCGCAGGGCGGTGGTGCCTTCGGCGCCGATCAACGGGAACAGGCCCTTGGCCAGGGACGCACCGCTCTGGATGGAGACCATTGCCACCAAGAGCAGGAGAATCGGCAGAAGAATGGCGCGGGAGCGGGGCATAGGGCTTTCCGTAAACATGACTGGTCGGTCGTTTTGCAAGGATAAAAAAACCGGCCACCGGGGCCGGTTCTGCAGAGCGGCCTAACTCAGCGATATTCGCAGAGATAGGCAGTATCAATCGCAACTTTCAGCTGGAACTTGCTGTTGGCCGGCACAGTGAACTGGCTGCCGGCGGCAAAGGTTTCCCAGTTGTCGCTGCCCGGCAGCTTGACAGTCAGGGCGCCGGCGACCACATGCATGATTTCCAGCTGGCTGGTGCCGAATTCGTATTCGCCAGGGGCCATCACGCCGACAGTGGCCGGGCCTTCATTCATGGCGAAGCCGATGGATTTGACGGTGCCGTCGAAGTACTCGTTGACCTTGAACATGCGGGGTTCCTCGAAGGGGTGAAAAAGGGCCCGTCAGTATGCCCAAGGCGACGCGCTCCGTCACGGACTTGGCGGGCTTTAGCCGGGAAAGATCAGCGGCAGTAGGCGCGCGGTATTGCGTGCGTCTTCCAGGGCGCGGTGCTGTTGGCCCTGAAAGCTCAGGCCAGCCAGTTGCAGGGCCATGTGCAGGCCGACGGCACGTTTGAGCTGACGGGCCTCGGCGAAGCGCTGTTTGAGGTTGGCATGCGGATATTGCAGCAGGGTGCTGTGCAGGCCATGGCGCTGCCATTCCAGTTCAAACTGACGACGGTCGTAGTCACCCCAGCTGGCCCAGCCTGTCAGTTTGCCCAGGTGCGGTTCCAGCCAGCGTTCGAATTTCGGCCAGACGCTCGTCAGCGGCGCGGCGCTGTCGATATTGGCCTGGCTGATATGCGTCAGTTCCCGGCAGAAACTGGTCAGGCAGGGGCGGCGCAGTGGACGCACGAAGCGCTGGAAGTGGTCCAGTTCGTGGCCATCGGCCGCCACCAGGCTGGCACCGATCTCGATGATTTCCATGTCTTCCACTGGCCAGCCACCTTCTTCGGTAGTGGCTTCCAGGTCGATTACCAACCAGTTGCGCATAGGCCCTCCATTGCTTGCGGGCAGTATGGGAGTTGCGCGGCGTTTGGGCAAAACGATATCCATACAGTTTTCCTGCACCGCTGTGCTGGCCGGGCACCCCAGGTGGCAGGCTATGCTTGCGTCCATTGATGACGGAGGTGTGCATGGCGAAGGTGACGTTTATCGGGCTGGGCGTAATGGGCTTCCCCATGGCCGGGCATCTGGCGCGCAAGGGGCATCAGGTCTGTGTGTACAACCGCTCGGCTGCCAAAGCGGCGGCGTGGGTTGCGCAGTTTGCCGGCGAGTCGGCGGCGACCCCGCGTGAAGCGGCGCAGGGCGCCGAGCTGGTGATGACTTGCGTGGGCAATGATGACGATCTGCGCAGCGTGGTGCTCGGCGTCGACGGAGCCTTTGCCGGCATGGCGCCAGGTAGCGTGCTGGTCGACCACACTACGGCCTCGGCGGATGTCGCCCGTGAGCTGGCGGTGCTGGCTGCCGAGCGCGAGCTGGGTTTTCTCGATGCGCCGGTGTCGGGCGGTCAGGCCGGCGCCGAGAATGGCGTGCTGACGGTAATGGTCGGCGGCGAGCAGGCCTTCTACGAGCGCGCCGCGCCGGTGATCGACAGCTACGCCAAGATGGTCAAGCTGATGGGCCCGGTGGGTAGCGGGCAACTGACCAAGATGGTCAACCAGATCTGCATCGGCGGCCTGGTCCAGGGGCTGGCCGAGGCGCTGCATTTTGCCCAGTGCGCAGGGCTCGACGGGCATGCGGCGATGGAGGTGATCAGCAAGGGCGCTGCACAGTCCTGGCAGCTGGAAAACCGTCACCAGACCATGCTGGCCGGCAAGTTTGATTTCGGTTTCGCGGTGGACTGGATGCGCAAGGACCTGTCGATCCTGCTGGACGAGGCCCGCCGCAACGGCGCGCAACTGCCGGTGACGGCGCTGGTCGATCAGTTCTATGCGGATGTGCAGGCCATGGGCGGTGGACGTTGGGACACCTCCAGCCTGCTGGCGCGACTCAAGCAGGTGCCTAAAGGCTGATCAGCTGCGAAAGATAAAGTACACCGCACCCAACAGGCACAAACCGGCCCACAGGTAGTCAAGCTTCAGCGGTTGCTGCATGTACAACAAGCTGAAGGGCACGAACACCGCCAGGGTGATGACCTCCTGCATGATCTTCAGCTGGCCGACCGAAAGCTCGGTGTAACCGAGGCGGTTGGCCGGCACCATGATCAGGTATTCGAACAGGGCAATGCCCCAGCAGATCAGGGCGGCGATGTACCAGGGTTTGTGGCCTAGGGACTTGAGGTGGCCGTACCAGGCGAAGGTCATGAAAATGTTCGACAGGGTCAGCATCACTGCGGTTTGTAGCCAGATGGGCATGCCAGCGCTCCTTAACATTCCTGGGCCAGCCTAGTCAGGCGTTGCCGGTGCGACAAGCCTGGTCAGGCTGCGTTTTTTCGGCACCACGGATAAAATCGGCTGTCTTAGCTGATCAGACTGTTCAGAGGTTTTGTTGCCATGAATTGCCGTGCGGGTTGCGGTGCTTGCTGCATCGCCCCTTCCATCAGTTCGCCGATCCCCGGCATGCCCGATGGCAAGGCCGCGGGGCAGCGTTGTATCCATCTGACGCTCGATAATCTCTGCGCCATCTTCGGTCAGGCCGAGCGTCCTGCCGTTTGTTCTGGCTTCAGTGCCGACCCTGTGGTGTGTGGCGAGAGTCGGGAGGAGGCGATTCGTCTGTTGGGCTGGCTGGAACAGGCCACAGCATAGTGATGTTCATACGGTCAGCACTTTCTGCCGACTGTTTTTCTTGCTTAAGGAATACCCATGAAGGGATTGACGCGTGTGGCTGCATTCTGTGGTCTCGGTATATTGGCCGCCAGCGGGTTGGCGCGTGCAGAAGACTGGCAGCTGGTCAAGGATGAGGAGGGTATCCGTGTCTATCTAAGTGCCGTTGAAGGGTCGAAATACAAGGCCTACCGGGGTGTGACCACGATCAAGAGTGATGTCGCCAGGCTGCGCGCCCTGCAGGATGATGTGCAGGGTTCCTGCCCCTGGATTCATGCTTGCGCCGGGCAGATGCTGCTCAAACATGAGGGGGTGGAGAGTTGGGTCTATACCCGCTTCGAGATGCCTTGGCCCGTGACCGCTCGCGATTCGATCCTGCGTGTGGTGACCCAGGTAAATGCCGACGGCAGCCTGGTCCGCAAGATGGAGGGTCTGCCCCAGTACCTGCCCCTGGATAAGGACTATGTGCGCGTGAGCAGTCTGCAAGGTTACTGGAGCTTCGTGCCGAAGTCGGCGGGGGAGGTTGAGGTCACTTACCAGGTGCACACCGAACCGGGCGGCAGCGTGCCATCCTGGCTGGCTAACAGCTTCGTGGTGGATGCGCCGTTCAACACCCTGCAGGGGTTGCGAGCCAAAGCCGAGGGGCGTTGAGCAACGGCTGAAACGAAAAAGGCTGCCAATGGCAGCCTTTTTTCTTGTTGCAGCGACGCTTACTTGCGCTGATCCAGCGGCACGATGTCGCGCTGTGCGTAGCCGGTGTACAGCTGGCGCGGACGGCCGATCTTGTAAGGGCTGGAGAGCATTTCCTTCCAGTGCGAGATCCAGCCGACAGTGCGCGCCAGGGCGAAGATCACGGTAAACATGCTGGTCGGAATGCCGATCGCCTTGAGGATGATCCCCGAGTAGAAGTCGACGTTCGGGTACAGGTTGCGTTCCTTGAAGTACGGATCGGTCAGGGCGATCTCTTCCAGGCGCATGGCCAGTTGCAGCTGCGGGTCGTTGGTGATGCCCAGCTCGCCGAGCACTTCGTCGCAGGTCTTCTTCATCACGGTGGCGCGCGGGTCACGGTTCTTGTAAACGCGGTGACCGAAGCCCATCAGCTTGAACGGATCGTTCTTGTCCTTGGCCTTGGCGATGAACTTGTCGATGTTCTCGACGCTGCCGATCTCGTCCAGCATGGTCAGCACGGCTTCGTTGGCGCCGCCGTGTGCCGGGCCCCACAGCGCAGCGATGCCCGCGGCGATACAGGCGAACGGGTTGGCACCGGAAGAACCGGCCAGGCGTACGGTGGAGGTGGAGGCGTTCTGTTCATGGTCGGCGTGCAGGACGAAGATGCGGTCCATCGCCTTGGCCAGTACCGGGCTGATCGGTTTGATCTCGCACGGGGTGTTGAACATCATGTGCAGGAAGTTTTCCGCGTAGTTCAGGTCGTTACGCGGATACATCATCGGCTGGCCCATGGAGTACTTGTAGGCCATGGCAGCGATGGTCGGCATCTTGGCGATCAGGCGCATGGCCGATACTTCACGATGCTGCGGGTTATTGATGTCCAGGGAGTCGTGGTAGAAGGCGGAGAGGGCGCCCACTACGCCGCACATGATGGCCATCGGGTGGGCATCGCGGCGGAAGCCGTTGAAGAAACTCTTCAACTGCTCGTGAACCATGGTGTGGTTCTTGATGGTGCTGACGAACTGGGCTTTCTGCTCGGCCGTCGGCAGTTCGCCGTTCAACAGCAGGAAGCAGGTTTCCAGGTAGTCGGATTTCTCGGCCAGTTGCTCGATCGGGTAGCCGCGATGCAGCAGGATGCCCTGGTCGCCATCGATATAGGTGATTTTCGACTCGCAAGAGGCGGTCGACATAAAGCCAGGATCAAATGTGAAGCGACCCGTGGCGGTTAAGCCCCGTACGTCAACTACATCGGGACCAACGGTGCCGGTCAGAACGGGCAGCTCTACGGGGGCATTGCCCTCGATGATCAACTGCGCTTTTTTGTCAGCCATGTTCGGCCTCCTGTTTATGCTTGAAATCATCAGACGGCCCCCCACGCAGGGCCCGGGACACTATAGAGACATAAATTTGAATGTCAATTTGCGCCAAGCCAGATGGCAGACGGCTTCCAGCCCTGTTTTGGGTCGCTATATGTGCCGCTAATACGCCATTTATTAAGGTGGCGCAATCCGCTTTTAGCGAGGGTCTTTACGTTGTCATTAGTTGCCTAACTGTCTATACTCTGCGACCGGCCGTCAGGGGCTTTAGGGCCTGCGTTTTGGCGGTTGGCACTCCCTTGGTGAGGGGTACCTGACCAGTGCACTTCCCGACAACTTGCCCTGTTTGTTAGGGGCCTCTAGTGTGAAAAAAGCCGTGAATAGCCAACGACCTGTAAACCTAGATCTCAGGACTATCAAACTCCCGATCACTGCTTATACGTCCATTCTGCACCGTGTTTCCGGTGTCATCCTCTTTGTCGGCATTGCCGTGCTGCTGTTTGCACTCGACAAGTCGCTGAGCACCGAGGAAGGCTTTGCAGAAGTCAAGGCGTGTCTGACCAGTCCGCTGGCCAAGCTGATTGTCTGGGGCCTCTTGTCCGCTCTGCTGTATCACCTGGTGGCCGGTGTACGCCATCTGATCATGGACATGGGTGTCGGCGAGTCGCTGGAAGGCGGCAAGCTGGGCTCGAAAATCGTCATCGTGGTTTCCGTGGTGGTGATCCTGCTGGCAGGGGTGTGGATATGGTAACCAACGTAACGAACTTCTCTCGCTCGGGCCTCTACGACTGGATGGCCCAGCGTGTGTCTGCGGTTGTTCTCGCGGCTTATTTCCTGTTTCTGATCGGCTTCCTCGTGGTGAATCCGGGCCTCGGCTATGCCGAATGGCACGGTCTGTTCGCTCACACGGCGATGCGCATCTTCAGTCTGCTGGCCTTGGTGGCCCTGGGCGTACACGCCTGGGTCGGCATGTGGACCATCTCCACTGACTATCTGACGCCAATGGCGCTGGGCAAGTGGGCGACTGTCGTGCGTTTTCTCTTCCAGGCGTTCTGCGGCATTGCCATGTTCGCGTTCTTCGTCTGGGGCGTACAGATTCTCTGGGGTGTCTGATTAATGTCTAGCATTCGTACTCTTTCCTATGACGCCATCATCATCGGTGGCGGCGGTGCAGGCATGCGTGCCGCACTGCAACTGGCTCAGGGCGGCCACAAGACTGCTGTAGTCACCAAGGTCTTCCCGACTCGTTCGCACACCGTATCTGCTCAGGGTGGCATTACCTGCGCAATCGCTTCGGCCGATCCGAACGACGATTGGCGCTGGCACATGTACGACACCGTCAAGGGCTCCGACTACATCGGTGACCAGGACGCGATCGAATACATGTGCTCCGTAGGCCCGGAAGCTGTATTTGAGCTGGAGCACATGGGTCTGCCGTTCTCCCGTACCGAACAAGGCCGCATTTATCAGCGCCCGTTCGGCGGTCAGTCCAAAGGCCCGAACAACCCGACTCAGGCTGCACGTACCTGCGCCGCAGCTGACCGTACCGGTCATGCCCTGCTGCACACCCTTTACCAGGCCAACCTCAAGGCTGGTACCTCGTTCCTCAACGAGTGGTACGCGGTTGATCTGGTGAAGAACCAGGACGGCGCCATCGTCGGCACCATCGCTATCTGCATCGAAACCGGCGAAACAGTCTATATCCGCTCCAAGGCCGTGGTTCTGGCCACTGGCGGTGCGGGTCGTATCTACGCCTCCACCACCAATGCCCTGATCAACACCGGTGACGGCGTGGGCATGGCCCTGCGTGCCGGTGTACCGGTGCAAGACATCGAGATGTGGCAGTTCCACCCGACCGGTATCGCCGGCGCTGGTGTACTGGTTACTGAAGGCTGTCGTGGTGAGGGTGGTTACCTGATCAACGCCCATGGCGAACGCTTCATGGAGCGTTATGCGCCGAACGCCAAAGACTTGGCCGGCCGCGACGTGGTCGCCCGTTCCATGGTCAAGGAAGTCATCGCCGGCAACGGCTGTGGCCCGGACAAGGATCACGTGCTGCTGAAGCTCGATCACCTCGGCGAAGAAGTGCTGCACAGCCGCTTGCCAGGCATATGCGAGCTGTCGAAGACCTTCGCTCACGTTGATCCGGTAGTTGCGCCGGTTCCGGTGATCCCTACCTGCCACTACATGATGGGCGGCGTGCCGACCAACATTCATGGTCAGGCCATCACCCAGGATGCCAACGGCAACGACAAGATCATCGAAGGCCTGTTTGCTGTAGGCGA
Source organism: Aquipseudomonas guryensis (assembly GCF_014164785.1). GTDB lineage: Bacteria > Pseudomonadota > Gammaproteobacteria > Pseudomonadales > Pseudomonadaceae > Aquipseudomonas > Aquipseudomonas guryensis. Next base: position 671,810 of record NZ_JACJFN010000002.1, read on the forward strand.
AGTGGCGTGCGTGTCGGTACACGGTGCTAACCGTCTGGGCGGCAACTCGCTGCTCGACCTGGTGGTATTTGGCCGTGCCGCTGGTCTGCACCTGGAAAAAGCGCTGAAAGAAGGCGTGGAAGTCCGCGGTGCCAGCGAAACCGACATTGAGCAGTCGCTCAAGCGTCTGGCTGGCGTCAACGAACGCAGCACCGGCGAAGATGTCGCGCCGCTGCGTAAAGAACTGCAACAGTGCATGCAAAACTACTTCGGTGTCTTCCGCACCGGCGAGTACATGCAAAAGGGTATTACCCAACTGGCCGACCTGCGTGAGCGGATCGCGAACGTCAAGATCGCGGACAAGAGCCAGGCATTCAACACTGCGCGTATCGAAGCACTGGAACTGCAAAACCTGCTGGAAGTGGCCGAAGCCACTGCCATCGCCGCCGATACCCGTACCGAGTCCCGTGGCGCGCATGCCCGCGAAGACTACGAGGATCGCGATGATGAGAACTGGCTGTGCCACTCCCTGTACTTCCCGGGTGAGAAACGTGTCGCCAAGCGCGCTGTGAACTTCGCGCCGAAGACCGTTCCTGCTTTTGAACCCAAAGTACGTACTTATTAAGGGTGGTCATCATGTCTCTTGGTAAAACTTTGCAAGTCAGCGTTTATCGCTACAACCCGGAAAAGGATGCCGCACCGTTCATGCAGGACTTCACCGTCGATATCGACGGCAAGGACCTGATGGTGCTCGACGTACTGGCCCTGATCAAGGAACAGGACGAGGGCTTCTCCTACCGTCGCTCCTGCCGTGAAGGTGTGTGCGGTTCCGACGGCATGAACATCAGCGGCAAGAACGGTCTGGCTTGTGTCACGCCGATCTCCACCGTGGTCAAGGGCAACAAGCTGGTGATTCGCCCGCTGCCTGGTTTGCCGGTCATTCGTGACCTGGTGGTCGATATGAGCATCTTCTACAAGCAATACGAGAAGGTGCAGCCTTTCCTGCAGAACGACACGCCGGCTCCGGCCATCGAGCGTCTGCAGTCACCGGAAGAGCGCGAGAAGCTGGACGGTCTGTACGAGTGCATCCTGTGCGCGTGCTGCTCCACCAGCTGCCCGTCCTTCTGGTGGAACCCGGACAAGTTCCTCGGTCCCGCTGCACTGCTGCAGGCTTACCGCTTCCTCGCCGATAGCCGTGACACCAAGACCGCAGAACGTCTGGCCTCGCTGGACGATCCGTTCAGCGTGTTCCGTTGCCGCGGCATCATGAACTGCGTGAACGTTTGCCCGAAAGGTCTCAACCCGACTAAGGCAATCGGCCACGTACGTAACATGCTGCTGCAGAGCGGTACCTGATTCAGTTTTACCCGTGACACCTGCAGCAGCGGCGTAACTCCGCTGCTGCAGTAAAACCAGAACCGCAGCTCACAAAGCCGCGGTTCTTACTTGAAAAGAATTTGATGACCAGCAGGGGCATCCGGGCTGGTGCCCGGACTATCTGCGGGATCCGTAGTGGCTTACCCGTCGCTGCTTCAGGACTTTGAGCCTCAATTACGGCCTCCACGCCGGTGGTGTCCCCTTACCGAGGGTGACCAAGCATGCAAGAAAGCGTGATGCAGCGCATGTGGGACAGTGCCCACCTATCCGGTGGTAACGCTGCCTATGTGGAAGAGCTCTATGAGCTCTACCTGCACGATCCCAACGCTGTGCCAGAAGAGTGGCGCACCTATTTCCAGAAATTGCCGACTGACGGCAATGCCGCCACCGACGTTTCGCACTCGACCGTCCGCGATCATTTCGTGCTGCTGGCCAAGAACCAGCGCCGCGCACAACCGGTTTCCGCCGGCAGTGTCAGCAGCGAGCACGAGAAGAAGCAGGTTGAAGTCCTGCGTCTGATTCAGGCGTACCGCATGCGTGGCCATCAGGCTGCGACGCTCGACCCGCTGGGTCTGTGGCAGCGTCCGGCTCCGGCTGACCTGGCGGTCAACCACTATGGTCTGACCAACGCCGACCTCGACACCACCTTCCGTACCGGTGAGCTTTACATCGGCAAGGAAGAGGCGACTTTACGGGAAATTTTTGAGGCGCTGCAGCAGACATATTGCCGCACCATTGGCGCCGAGTTCACCCATATCGTCGATTCCGAGCAGCGCAAGTGGTTCCAGCAGCGTCTGGAAAGCGTGCGCGGCCGTCCGGCATTCTCCGCGGAAGTGCAGGGTCACCTGCTTGAGCGTCTGACTGCCGCCGAAGGCCTGGAAAAGTACCTGGGCACCAAGTACCCGGGCACCAAGCGTTTCGGTCTGGAGGGCGGCGAGAGCCTGATTCCGCTGCTGGACGAAATCATCCAGCGCAGCGGTTCCTACGGTACCAAGGAAATCGTCATCGGCATGGCCCACCGCGGCCGTCTCAACGTACTGGTCAACACCTTCGGCAAGAACCCGCGCGACCTGTTCGACGAGTTCGAAGGCAAGAAGGTCGACGGCCTGTCTTCCGGTGACGTGAAGTACCACCAGGGGTTCTCCTCCAACGTCATGACCCCGGGCGGCGAAGTGCACCTGGCACTGGCGTTCAACCCTTCGCACCTGGAGATCGTCTCTCCGGTGGTCGAGGGTTCCGTGCGTGCCCGTCAGGATCGCCGCAGCGATCCGAACGGCGACACCGTACTGCCGATTTCCATCCACGGTGACGCGGCATTTGCCGGTCAGGGCGTGGTCATGGAAACCTTCCAGATGTCGCAGACCCGCGGCTACAAGACTGGCGGTACCATTCACCTGGTGATCAACAACCAGGTCGGTTTCACCACCAGCCGTCCGGAAGACTCGCGCTCCACCGAGTACTGCACCGACGTGGCGAAGATGATCCAGGCGCCGATCTTCCATGTGAATGGCGATGATCCGGAAGCCGTGTTGTTCGTCACCCAGCTGGCCGTCGACTACCGCATGCAGTTCAAGCGTGACGTGGTCATCGACCTGGTCTGCTACCGTCGTCGTGGCCACAACGAGGCCGACGAGCCGAGCGGCACCCAGCCGCTGATGTACCAGCAGATCGCCAAGCAGCGCACCACCCGTGAGCTGTATGCGGAAAGCCTGATTAACGGCGGCCGTCTTGACGCCGAGCGCGTGCAGAGCAAGATCGACGAGTACCGCAACGCGCTGGACAACGGCCAGCACGTGGTCAAGAGCCTGGTCAAGGAGCCGAACAAGGAGCTGTTCGTCGACTGGCGCCCGTACCTGGGCCATGCCTGGACTGCCCGTCACGACACCCGCTGCGATCTGAAGACCCTGCAGGATCTGGCCGGCAAGCTGCTCGACCTGCCGGAAGGTCTGGTTCTGCAACGTCAGGTGGCCAAGGTGCTGGAAGACCGGGTCAAGATGACCGCCGGCGCCATGCCGATCAACTGGGGTTACGCCGAGAACCTGGCCTACGCCACGCTGCTGCAAGCCGGTCACCCGGTGCGCATCACCGGTCAGGACGTTGGCCGCGGTACCTTCTCGCACCGCCATGCGGCGCTGCACAACCAGAAGGACGCCAGCACTTACCTGCCGCTGCAAAACCTGTTCGAAGGCCAGCCGAAGTTCGACCTTTACGACTCCTTCCTCTCCGAAGAAGCGGTATTGGCTTTTGAATACGGCTACTCGACCACCGTGCCCAACGCACTGGTGATCTGGGAAGCGCAGTTCGGCGACTTCGCCAACGGCGCCCAGGTAGTGTTCGACCAGTTCATCTCCAGTGGTGAGCACAAGTGGGGCCGTCTGTGCGGCCTGACCATGCTGCTGCCGCACGGTTATGAAGGGCAGGGTCCGGAGCACAGCTCTGCGCGCCTGGAGCGTTACCTGCAGCTGTGCGCCGAGCACAACATGCAGGTCTGCGTGCCGACCACCCCGGCACAGATCTACCATCTGCTGCGCCGTCAGGTGATTCGTCCGCTGCGCAAGCCGCTGGTCGTGCTTACGCCCAAGTCGCTGCTGCGCCACCCGCTGGCCATCTCGACTCTGGAAGATCTGGCCGAAGGTTCGTTCCAGACCGTGATTCCCGAGATCGATCCGATCGAGCCGAAGAAGGTCGAGCGTCTGATCCTGTGCAGCGGCAAGGTCTACTACGACCTGCTGGCCAAGCGCCGTGCCGAAGGCCGCGAAGACATCGCCATCGTGCGCATCGAGCAGCTCTATCCGTTTCCGGAAGAGGATCTGGCCGAGGCGATTGCCCCGTACAAGAACCTCAAGCACATCGTCTGGTGTCAGGAAGAGCCGATGAACCAGGGCGCTTGGTACTGCAGCCAGCACCACATGCGTCGCGTCGCTTCTGCGCACAAGAAAGGCCTGTTCCTCGAGTACGCCGGCCGCGATGCTTCGGCAGCGCCGGCTTGCGGTTACGCCTCGATGCACGCCGAACAGCAGGAAAAACTGCTGAACGACGCCTTTACTGTCTAACGCCTTCGCGTATCGAGGCGACGGCACGGGCCGTCGCCTCCTTGAAGAAAACGAATTTAAGGAAACACTCAGAATGGCTATCGAGATCAAAGCCCCAACCTTCCCGGAATCGGTTGCCGACGGCACCGTGGCTACCTGGCACAAGAAGCCGGGCGATGCGGTCAAGCGCGATGAGCTGATCGTCGACATCGAAACCGACAAGGTGGTGATGGAAGTCCTCGCTGAAGCCGACGGCGTGCTCGCCGAAATCGTCAAGAACGAAGGCGACACCGTGCTCTCCGGCGAGCTGCTGGGCAAGCTGGGTGCCGCTGGCGCAGCAGTAGCTGCTGCCCCAGCTGCTGCCGCTCCGGTTGCCGCTTCTGCTGCTGCCCCGGCCGCTGGCGATGACGAAGCGATTCTCTCGCCGGCCGCGCGCAAGATCGCCGAAGAAGGTGGTATCGATCCGAACAGCATCACCGGCACCGGTAAAGGTGGTCGCGTGACCAAGGAAGACGCCGTCGCCGCTGTAGCTGCCAAGAAAGCAGCGCCGGCCCCGGTGGCCAAACCGGCTGCACCAGCTGCCGATGCCCCGGTATTCGCCGCTGGCGATCGCGTCGAAAAGCGCGTACCGATGACTCGCCTGCGTGCCAAGGTCGCCGAGCGTCTGGTCGAGGCCCAGTCCACCATGGCCATGCTGACCACCTTCAACGAAGTCGACATGCACGAAGTCATGGCCCTGCGTTCGAAGTACAAGGATCTGTTCGAGAAGACCCACAACGGCGTGCGCCTGGGCTTCATGTCGTTCTTCGTCAAGGCTGCCGTCGAGGCGCTCAAGCGCTTCCCAGCGGTCAACGCTTCGATCGACGGTAACGACATCGTCTACCACGGCTATCAGGACATCGGCGTTGCCGTGTCCAGTGACCGTGGCCTGGTGGTGCCGGTGCTGCGCAACGCCGAGCTGATGAGCCTGGCCGAAGTCGAGAATGGCATCGCCACCTTCGGCAAGAAGGCCCGTGACGGCAAGCTGTCGATCGAAGAAATGACCGGTGGCACCTTCACCATCACCAACGGCGGTACCTTCGGTTCGATGATGTCGACGCCGATCGTCAACCCGCCGCAGGCCGCGATTCTGGGCATGCACAACATCATCCAGCGCCCGGTGGCCATCAATGGCCAGGTGGTCATCCGTCCGATGATGTACCTGGCGCTGTCCTACGATCACCGTCTGATCGACGGCAAGGAAGCCGTGAGCTTCCTGGTGACCATCAAGAACCTGCTGGAAGACCCGGCTCGTCTGCTGCTGGACATCTGATCCCGCTGCTGTACACGCGGCGGTCCTCACAAGGGGCCGCCCGGTTTTATCCGAGAAGGAATGAGTTATGACCCAGAAATTCGACGTGGTAGTGATTGGTGCTGGCCCTGGGGGCTATGTGGCCGCCATCAAGGCCGCACAACTCGGTCTGAAGACCGCCTGCATCGAGAAGTACCAGGACAAGGATGGCAAGGTTGCCCTCGGCGGTACCTGCCTGAACGTCGGCTGCATTCCGTCCAAGGCGCTGCTGGACAGCTCCTACAAGTATCACGAGGCCCATGAAGGCTTCAAAATCCATGGTATCGAAGCCAAAGGCGTGACCATGGATGTGCCGGCGATGGTCGCGCGCAAGAACACCATCATCAAGAACCTCACCGGCGGTGTTGCCGGCCTGTTCAAATCCAATGGCGTCACCCTGCTGGAAGGCCACGGCAAGCTGCTGGCCGGCAAGAAGGTTGAAGTCACCGGCACCGACGGCACCGTGCAGATCGTCGAAGCCGAGAACGTGATTCTCGCTTCCGGCTCCAAGCCGGTCGACATTCCGCCGGCTCCGGTTGACCAGGATGTGATCGTCGACTCCACCGGCGCTCTGGAATTCCAGGCCGTGCCGAAGAAACTCGGCGTGATCGGTGCTGGCGTTATCGGTCTGGAGCTGGGTTCGGTGTGGGCCCGCCTGGGCGCCGAAGTCACCGTGCTGGAAGCCATGGACAAGTTCCTTGCTGCCGCCGACGAGCAGATCTCCAAGGAAGCCCTGAAGATCTTCAGCAAGCAGGGTCTGGACATCCGCCTGGGTGCCCGTGTGACTGGCAGCGAAGTGAAGAAGAAGCAGGTGACTGTGACCTTCACCGACGCTACCGGTGAGCAGAAGCTGACCTTCGACAAGCTGATCGTGGCCGTTGGCCGTCGCCCGGTGACCACCAACCTGCTGGCTGCCGATAGTGGCGTGACCCTCGACGAGCGCGGCTTCATCTTCGTCGACGACTACTGCGCCACCAGCGTTCCGGGCGTGTATGCCATCGGCGACGTGGTGCGCGGCGCGATGCTGGCGCACAAGGCCTCGGAAGAGGGCGTGATGGTTGCCGAGCGTATCGCCGGTCACAAGGCACAGATGAACTACGATCTGGTGCCGTCGGTCATCTACACCCACCCGGAAATCGCCTGGGTCGGCAAGACCGAGCAGCAGCTGAAAGGCGAGGGCGTTGAAATCAACGTCGGCACCTTCCCGTTCGCTGCCAGCGGCCGTGCCATGGCTGCCAACGACACTGCCGGTCTGGTCAAGGTCATCGCCGATGCCAAGACCGACCGCGTACTGGGCGTGCATGTCATCGGCCCAAGCGCGGCCGAGCTGGTGCAGCAGGGCGCCATTGGCATGGAATTCGGTACCAGTGCCGAAGACCTCGGCATGATGGTGTTCTCGCACCCGACCCTGTCCGAAGCGCTGCACGAAGCGGCCCTGGCGGTGAATGGCCATGCCATCCACATTGCCAACCGCAAGAAGCGTTAAGAAACGTTAGAGCATGCGGCGTCTGGCCCTGGCCAGACGCTCAAACGCAGGAAAAGAACCACGGCGTACGGCCCGCGGCAGCCCCACACGGTGTGTCGCAGGAATGTCCGTCAGGACTGCTAACCAGAGCAGTCACAGGTGGTGCGGCGCCTTCGAGCGCAGCACCGATGCGCAATACCTAAACGAAGAACGGTAGATAAGCATGAATCTTCACGAGTATCAGGGTAAGCAGCTGTTCGCTGAATACGGCCTGCCGGTTTCCACTGGCTTCGCCGTTGACACCCCGGAAGAAGCGGCTGCGGCCTGCGAAAAGATCGGTGGCAGCGAGTGGGTTGTCAAAGCCCAGGTGCACGCCGGTGGCCGCGGTAAAGCGGGCGGTGTAAAGCTGGTGCGTAACAAGGAAGACGCCAAGGCGTTCGCCGCTCAGTGGCTGGGCAAGCGTCTGGTGACCTACCAGACTGACGCCAATGGTCAGCCGGTCACCAAGATCCTGGTCGAGTCGTGCACCGACATCGACAAGGAACTGTACCTCGGCGCCGTCGTCGACCGTTCCAGCCGCCGTATCGTGTTCATGGCTTCCACCGAAGGTGGCGTGGACATCGAGAAAGTCGCCCACGACACTCCCGAGAAGATCCTCAAGGCCACCATCGATCCGCTGGTCGGCGCTCAGCCGTACCAGGGCCGCGAGCTGGCTTTCCAACTGGGCCTGAAAGGCGACCAGATCAAGCAGTTCACCCACATCTTCGTTGGCCTGGCCAAGCTGTTCCAGGACTACGACCTGGCACTGCTGGAAGTGAACCCGCTGGTCATCAAGAAAGACGGCAACCTCCACTGCCTGGACGCCAAGATCAACATCGACAGCAACGCCATGTACCGCCAGCCCAAGCTGCGCGCCATGCATGACCCGTCGCAGGACGATCCGCGCGAAGCCCACGCTGCCAAGTTCGAACTGAACTACGTAGCCCTGGAAGGCAACATTGGCTGCATGGTCAACGGTGCCGGCCTGGCCATGGGTACCATGGATATCGTCAACCTGCACGGCGGCAAGCCAGCCAACTTCCTCGACGTAGGTGGCGGCGCGACCAAAGAGCGCGTGACCGAAGCGTTCAAGATCATCCTGTCCGACAGCAATGTCGCGGCCGTACTGGTCAACATCTTCGGCGGCATCGTTCGTTGCGACATGATTGCCGAAGGCATCATCGGCGCCGTGAAAGAAGTCGGCGTGAAGATTCCGGTCGTGGTCCGTCTGGAAGGCAACAACGCTGAACTGGGCGCCAAGGTCCTGGCCGAAAGCGGCCTGAACATCATCGCAGCAACCAGCCTGACCGACGCTGCAGAGCAAGTCGTCAAAGCTGCGGAGGGCAAGTAATGAGCGTCCTGATCAATAAAGACACCAAAGTCATCTGCCAGGGCTTCACCGGCTCGCAGGGTACTTTCCACTCCGAACAAGCCATTGCCTACGGCACCAAGATGGTTGGCGGCGTGACTCCTGGCAAGGGCGGCACCACTCACCTGGGCCTGCCGGTGTTCAACACCGTCAAGGAAGCCGTTGAAGCCACCGGCGCCACCGCTTCGGTGATCTACGTTCCGGCTCCGTTCTGCAAGGACTCGATCCTGGAAGCGGCTTTCGGCGGCATCAAGCTGATCGTCTGCATCACCGAAGGCATCGCGACCATCGACATGCTGGAAGCCAAGGTCAAGTGCGACGAGCTGGGCGTACGCCTGATCGGCCCGAACTGCCCGGGCGTGATCACTCCCGGCGAGTGCAAGATCGGCATCATGCCGGGTCACATTCACCTGCCAGGCAAAGTCGGTATCGTCTCGCGTTCCGGCACCCTGACCTATGAAGCCGTGAAGCAGACCACTGACGCCGGTTTCGGTCAGTCCACCTGCGTCGGCATCGGCGGTGACCCGATTCCGGGCTCCAACTTCATCGACATCCTGAAGCTGTTCCAGGAAGACCCGAAGACCGAGGCGATCGTGATGATCGGCGAGATCGGCGGTTCCGCTGAAGAAGAAGCTGCTGCCTACATCAAGGCCAACGTGACCAAACCGGTGGTGTCCTACATCGCTGGCGTCACCGCGCCGCCCGGCAAGCGCATGGGCCACGCCGGCGCCATCATTTCCGGTGGTAAAGGTACTGCGGACGAGAAGTTCGCTGCCCTGCAGGACGCTGGTGTGAAAACCGTGCGTTCTCTGGCCGACATTGGCAAGGCCCTGGCCGAGCTGACTGGCTGGCAGGCCAAGAACGCCTAAGGTGTTCTTGATCTGAAAGAGGCCACCTTCGGGTGGCCTTTTTTATTGCTGTCGATTCGATCAGAAATTTGTGTCGGGGCGACAGATTGTTGCGTCCGATCGACAGCCCGACCGCTGTCAGACGCGGCGCATCGATAAAATCGTTAGGCTTGCAACTATATATCCCGGCGAGGCTCCACAAGGGCTGGCGGCGGGTACCTGTGAATCGCCTGAACCGGGCGCGGCACGCTTCCTGAACTCAAAGGAAACCTGCGTTTTCTCCCTGTTTTCCAGCTTGGTACTTCCCGCTATGACCCGTTTGAAAGGCCCCGATCTCCTGGCCCTTGGCTTCATGACTTTTGCCCTGTTCCTTGGTGCCGGCAACATCATCTTCCCACCCAGCGCCGGTATGGCGGCGGGGGAGAACCTGTGGGCCGCCGCCCTCGGTTTCCTGCTGACCGGCGTCGGCTTGCCGCTGCTCACCGTGGTCGCCCTGGCCCGCGTCGGCGGTGGCATGGCCAACCTGACTGCGCCACTGGGGCGCAAGGCCGGAACGCTGTTCGCAGTGGCGGTCTATCTGGCCATCGGCCCGCTGTTCGCCACGCCACGCACTGCGGTGGTGTCGTTCGAGATGGGTGTGGCGCCGTTCAGCGGCAACAGTGACCTGGCGCTGATGATCTACAGCGTCGCTTATTTCGCCGTGGTGCTGTTCCTCTCGCTCAATCCAGGACAATTGGTCGACCGCATCGGCAAGTACATTACCCCGGTGCTGCTCGCTGCCTTGCTGGTCCTCGGTGGCGCGGCGCTGCTGGCGCCGGCCGGTGAGATTGGCCAGAGCAGCGCCGACTATCAGGACATGCCACTGATACAGGGCTTCCTGCAGGGCTACCTGACCATGGATACCCTGGGCGCGCTGGTGTTCGGCATCGTGATCGCCACTGCCATCCGTGGCCGCGGGGTAAGCGACAGCCGCCTGGTCACGCGCTACTCGGTGATCGCCGGCCTGATCGCCGCTGCCGGTCTGTCGCTGGTCTACCTGTCGCTGTTCTATCTTGGCGCCACCAGCCAGGGCATTGCCGGCGATGCGCAGAACGGCGTGCAAATTCTCACCGCCTATGTGCAGTTCACCTTCGGCACGCCGGGCAGCCTGCTGTTGGCGGTGGTTATCACCCTGGCCTGCCTGACCACTGCCGTGGGCCTGTTGACCGCCTGTGGCGAGTACTTCAGCGAGCTGCTGCCGGTGTCCTACCGCAAGGTGGTGCTGGCGTTCGGCCTGTTCAGCCTGCTGGTGTCCAACCAGGGGCTGTCGCAACTGATCAGCGTGTCGGTACCGGTGCTGGTCGGTCTGTACCCGCTGGCCATCGTGCTGATCGGTCTGAGCCTGCTCAGCCGCTTCTGGAACTCGGCGTCGCGGGTGTTCATTCCGGTGATGCTGGTGACTCTGCTGTTCGGCCTGGCCGATGCAATCAGTGCCGCTGGTTTCAAAGCGCTGCTGCCGGGCTTCCTCGCCCAGCTGCCATTGGCGAACGAGGGCCTGGGCTGGGTGGTGCCGGTGGCGCTGACCCTGCTGCTGGCGGCGGCGCTCGATCAGCTGCGCGGCGAGGCGCAAGCAGAAGCCTGCTAACCCCTCTGCGACGCGCCTGCTGGCGCGTCGCTGCTGTTTTTTGGCCGTTGTGCCTCCGATCTAAGACCGATCGCCGATTGCTGCTCGGGCTGTGCTGTCCGACAATTCAGGCATCTTTCCCGCGTAGCCCACTGTCATGTCGCAATCCGTGTTCTTCGCCCACGCCAATGGTTTTCCCTCGGCCACCTACGGCAAGCTGTTCGCCGCCCTGGCGCCGGACTACCAGGTGCAGCATCTGGAACAGCACGGCCACGATCCGCGCTTCCCGGTGGATGACAACTGGCAGAACCTGGTCGATGAACTGATCGCGCACCTCGAGGCCCAGCAACAAGCGGTCTGGGGTGTCGGTCATTCTCTCGGCGGCGTGCTGCACTACCATGCGGCGCTGCGCCGGCCTGACCTTTATCGCGGTGTGGTGATGCTCGATTCACCGCTGCTGACCCGCGTCGATCAGATGGTGATCCGCGCCGCCAAGCGCTTCGGCTTCATCGACCGAATCACTCCGGCTGGCCGCACTGTTGGGCGCCGCGAAGCCTTCAATGACTTGGCCGAGGCACGCAGCTATTTTGCCGGCAAGACCCTGTTCAGCCGATTCGATCCGCAGTGCCTGGATGACTATGTACAGCATGGCCTGCGCCCGGATACGGACGGTTTGCGCCTGCGCTTCGATCCGGCCACCGAGATCAGCATCTACCGCAGCGTGCCGCACACCAGTCCCGGCCGCCCTCAGCAGTTGCAGGTGCCGCTGGCCCTGGTGCGCGGTCGGCACAGCCGGGTAGTGATGGCGCACCATGCGCGGCTGGTCAACCGTGTTCCCCAGGGCGAGTATCACACCATGCCCGGCGGGCATATGTTCCCCCTGGAGCGTCCGCAAGACACCGCGCGCCTGCTGCGCGAACTGTTCAGCCGTTGGCAGGGCCAGGACATGGAGCGCAGCGCATGACCTTCAGCGTCGAGGAAACCCGTTTCAGCCTGCCGCATGTGGAGCTGGCCGCACACCTGTTCGGCCCCGAGGATGGCATCCCGGTGATCGCCCTGCATGGCTGGCTGGACAACGCCATGACCTACGCGCGCCTGGCGCCCAAGCTGCACGGGCTGCGCATCGTCGCGTTGGATTTTCCCGGTCACGGTCATTCCGGGCACTACGCCAGCAACTCCAGCTACAGCATGTGGGAGTACCTGGAGGATGTGTTACTGGTAGCCGAACAGCTCGGCTGGGAGCGCTTCAGCCTGATGGGGCATTCCCTCGGCGGGATCATCTCGACCCTGCTGGCAGCCGCCGTGCCGGAGCGCATCGAGCGCCTGGCATTGATCGATGGCCTGATCCCCTTCACCGGTGAAGCCGAAGGTTCGGCCAAGCGCCTGGGCGATGCGTTGCGCGCCCGCCTGGCCGTACGTGACAAACGCAAGCCGGTGTATGGCGATCTCGACCGTGCAGTACAGGCGCGCATGCAGGGCGTGGTCGCGGTCAGCCGCGAAGCCGCCGAACTGCTCGCCCAGCGCGGCCTGGAGCCGGTACCGGGCGGTTACACCTGGCGTACCGACATCCGCCTGACTTTGCCCTCGGTGATGCGCCTGACCTTCGCCCATGTCCAGGAGTTCGTGCGTAGCGTGCAATGTCCGGTCAGTCTGGTGCTGGCAGCGCAGGGGCATATGGCGGTCGAGCCACGAATTGCCGGGTTGCTCGAAGGTAGCCATTTCGAGGTGCACAAACTGACTGGCGGCCATCACCTGCATCTCAACGATGAGGCTGGTGCGCAGCAGGTTGCAGACTGTTTCAATCGTTTCTTCCCGCGCGCTTGACTTGCCCCTGACAACTGCCGAGGCTGGGCAGATTGCCAGGGGAATCCGCCATGATCGATCTCTACACAGCCGCGACACCCAATGGCCACAAGGTATCCATCGCCCTCGAGGAGCTGGGCCTGGCCTATCAGGTACATGCCTTGTCCTTCGACAAGCGGGAACAGAAGGCCGCGCAATTTCTCGCCATCAACCCCAACGGACGTATCCCGGCCATAGTCGATCGGGACAACGACAACTTTGCCGTGTTTGAGTCCGGCGCCATCCTGATCTATCTGGCCGAGAAGACTGGTCAGCTCATGCCCACTGATGCCAAGGGCCGCTCGCGGGTGATCCAGTGGCTGATGTTCCAGATGGGTGGGGTCGGGCCGATGCAGGGGCAGGCCAACGTATTCTTCCGCTACTTTCCCGAGAAACTGCAAGGCGCCATCGACCGCTACCAGCACGAAACCCGGCGGCTGTACGAAGTGCTCGACACGCGCCTGGGCGAAGCCGACTACCTTGCCGGTGACTACAGCATTGCCGATATCGCCACCTATCCGTGGGTGCGCGTACATGACTGGGCTGGGGTTGCCGTCGATGGCTTGCCGCACTTGCAGCGCTGGATGGCAACTATCGAGGCGCGTCCGGCGGTGCAGCGCGGGCTGCAGGTTCCGCTACGGGCAAGCGACGAAGACTCTGTAGTGAAAACTGCGCAAACCATGTTGATACGCTGAGGGCCGGATGCTTTCCAGACTTTCCTTTTACCTGTTGTGCCTGAGTGGCTCTGCGCTGGCTGCCGATATGCCGGGCAGTCAGGATCTCGACGTACTGCCGCGCCTGCCACGCAGCGAAATAGTCGATTACCAGGATGTTGCCAGCCTGGAGAAACGCTACCCACTGGGCGCGGTGCAACGCATCAGCAGCCAGCTGCGTCTGGAACGCGAAGTGCTGGTCGAAGGGCGCCTGCGTGCACTGACCTACCGTTTGCCGGACGAACATCCGCCACGCGAGGCCCTCGCGGCGGCGCGCCGTGCCTTGCTCGAGCAGGGCGCCCAGTTGCTTTACTGGTGCGAGGGCCGTGAGTGCGGCTCCAGTAGCCTCTGGGCCAACAACATCTTCGATAATGCCAAGTTGTATGGCCCGGAGGAGCGCCAAAGCTATCTGCTGCTGCGTCTGGCGCCGCCACAGCAGGACAGCCTGCTGGCCTTGTACGGGATTACGCGCGGCAATCGGCGTAGTTATCTGCATGCCGAGCAACTGGATGCCAGCACGCCACTGCCGGTCGTATTGCCGGTTGCGGCGACCCTGCTGCGTCAACTGCGTGAACATGGCGCGCTGGACTTGCCGCATCTGGCCGCGCCGGATGAGGTGTGGAGTGAATTGCTGGGGCGGACCCTGAACCTGGATAGCACCCTGCGAGTCAGATTGTCCGGGCCGGCTGCCGCTGCATGGGGCCAGGCCCTGCAGGCGCAGGGCGTGCGTGCCAGCCGCCTGGAGCTTGGCACTGCCACAGGTGATGGCCTGCTGTTGCAACAATTGCGCTGAATACTGTGCTGTCGGGTCGCCTGGCGGCCCATCGAGATCTTTTTGCAGGACCTTTGCAATGCTTAACAATGATCGCCTGCTGGTACAGATCCTCCTGCTGGTGTTGCTCGGCGCTTGCGCCTGGGTACTGGCACCGTTCTTCTCGGCGCTGTTCTGGGCTGGCGTGCTGGCCTTCGCCAGCTGGCCGCTGATGCGCTTGTTGACCCGAGCACTGAATGGCCGGGAAAACACCGCGGCCGCCATTCTCACCGCCTGCTGGATGGTGCTGGTAGCGGTGCCGCTGGTCTGGCTGGGCTTCAACCTGGCCGACCATGTCCGTGATGCGACCGAGCTGTTCAAAGGCTTTCAGGTCGATGGCCTGCCGGATCCTCCGGGCTGGCTGGGTGGCCTGCCGCTAGTGGGCGAACGCCTAGTCGGGCTGTGGAACCGTATCGACGAGGAGGGCGTGGCCCTGTTCGCCGCGATCCGGCCTTATCTGGGCCAGGTCGGTAACTGGTTGCTGGCCCGCAGCGCACAAGTCGGTGGGGGCATGCTCGAACTGGTGCTGAGCCTGATTCTGGTGTTTTTCTTCTACCGTGACGGCCCGCGTATGGCGGCCTTCGTGCAAAGCATGCTGCAGCGTCTGATCGGCGAGCGTGCCGGGCATTACCAGGAACTGGTGGCCGGCACCGTACAGCGGGTGGTCAACGGGGTGATCGGCACCGCGGCGGCGCAGGCCGTGCTGGCGCTGATCGGTTTCTATATCGCCGGGGTGCCCGGCGCCCTGGTACTGGCCATTATCACCTTTGTGCTCAGCCTGATCCCCATGGGTCCGCCGCTGGTCTGGATCCCGGCCACGGCCTGGCTGGTCAGCCAGGGCGAGTACGGCTTCGCGGTGTTCCTCGGTCTCTGGGGCATGTTTGTCATCAGTGGCGTGGACAACGTCCTCAAACCCTACCTGATCAGCCGCGGCGGCAATCTGCCACTGGTGGTGGTACTGCTCGGTGTGTTCGGCGGCATTCTGGCCTTCGGTTTCATGGGCCTGTTCCTCGGTCCGACCCTGCTGGCCGTGGCCTTCAGTCTGCTTGGCGATTGGGTCAGCCGTGAGCCGAAGGAGTCCGTGCAGGCCGTGAGCATGGTCAGCGAAGAAAACCGCGATTGATCCCGCAGTACCGGCGTTTGCTTGTGTCTGCTGGCCTGTCGGGTTGTTCGACCGGGTTGGCATCCTGTGCAATTTCTTGCCAGCCCTGCCTTGGTCGCAGGCTTTGTCCGGTGTTAGCCTTGCAGCGCTTTGTCGCTGCCTCAGGCAGTTGAAGCCGGGGCAGCAGCCTCGCCTCAGCCCGCGCAACAGCTCGTTAGAGGCTTTGCGGGCGCAGGGAAGAACAACACCACACAACGGACAATCGCGAGTCATTCCATGAAAAAATCTGCAGGCATTGCGGTAGGCGTCATCCTGGCCATTGGGGCATTGGGCACGGCTGGGGCCTGGTACACCGGCCAACAACTTCCCGCGCTGCTCGACACCTCGATCAAGCAGGCCAACGAGGAAATGGCCAAGACCCTTCCTGCCGTTGGTATCAGCGTCTCGATCGAGCTGCTGTCGCTGGAGCGCCAGTTCTTCAGCAGCAATGCGCGCTACCGCGTCAAGTTCTCCGGTTCGCTGGATGGCGAGTCGCCGAGCAACCTGGAGTGGGTGGTCACCGATCGCATCGAACACGGCCCGTTCCCGCTGTCGCGCCTGCAGGCCTTCAAGCTGATGCCGGTCATGGCCACCAGCAACTACGCGCTGGAACAGAGCCCAGAACTGGAAAAATGGTTCGCCGCCAGCAACGGTGTGTCGCCGCTCAATGGCCAGGTCAGCCTCGGCTATGACCGTTCCTTCGACGGCAACCTGCAACTGCAGCCGCTCAAGGCCGCCCTGGACGCAGAAAGCACGCTCGAGTTCAGCGGCCTCAACATCGACTTCGACAGCAGCGCCGATGCCCAGGAAATCAGCGCCAATGGCCTGATGGACAGCCTGAAGATCACGTCCACGCTGGATAACGCGCAGAACATGACCCTGCAGTTCAAGGGCCTGACCCTGGACAGCGAAGCGCACAAGGGCAGCAGCGATTTCTACCTGGGCAACAACGAAGTGCGTCTGCAGAGCATCGAGCTGCTGCTGGGCGACAGCCAGCCGATCCTGCTCAAGGATTTCGTCCAGCGTGACGAAACCACCGAGAGCGACAACAAGCTGTCCGCTCGCTACAGCTACGACATCGGCATGATCAGCTACCAGGGCAACGACATCGGCGGCTCGCAGATGATCTGGGGCGTGAAGAACCTCGATGCCACGGCACTGCAATCGCTGGTCGAACTGTATGGCGAGCTGCTTCAGGCCGGCCAGGTCGACAGCGAAACCGGCATGCCCGAGTTGAGCGCAGAGCAAACCGCACTGTTCAAGGCCGACATCGAGACGCTGCTGGCCGGCAAACCGAGCCTGGCCCTGGAAAAACTCTCGTTCAAGACCGCCAACGGCGAAAGCAGCTTCAGCCTGGCACTGGACCTGAACAAGCCCGAGTCCTTTGAACTGCCGGCACCGGAACTGGCCAAACAGCTGATTGCTCAGCTGGACGCCAAACTGCTGGTGTCCAAGGCCATGATCGGTGACGTGGTGGGTGTGCAGGCGGCCATCGGTGGCGAGACCGACAAAGAAGCCATTGCCCAGCAGGCCACGATGATGAGCGACATGGCCAGCGGCATGGCGGTGGCCACCGAACTGGCCACCATGGAAGGCGATAACATCGTTTCCAGCCTGCATTACGCCAACAATCAGGTGAACTTCAACGGCAAGCAGATGAGCGTCGAAGAGTTCGTCGCCATGGCCTTCGCCACCGGTGGTGGCCTGGGGGCTGGCATGGGCGGCGATATGTCGGAAGAGGCTCCGGTCATCGAAGACCCGGCACTGATGGATAGTGAAGGTGCCGCCGAGGAAACCTCGATCGAGCAATAAGCACTGTCGGGTGACCTTTGTCGCCCGCCGCTTGAACAACGGCCAACCCACCTGCAGCCGCAGGTCGGTTGGCCGTTCTGTTTCTGGCCGAGCTATTCAGCTGCCCGCCATTGCTCGACGAGTCGCTGGTACAGCTGCCGCATTGTTTGAGAACCGGCTCAAGTCGTTTGCTTGCGCATAACCGCCCTGGCTTCGCGCAGGGGCCAGCAACGCTGGTATCGACAACCTTTCAAGGCCTGCCCAAGTCGGCCGCAGCCAGTTCCAGGCACTTCTTTACGCTTTCTTTATGCCGCGCCACGGGCTCGGCACTCGTTCCTTTACGCCCTCCCTGCCGAAAATTCGCTCAAGCGGTAACCACCGCAACAAGGAGCACACACATGAGCATTCTCGACGGGGTGTCACTCGGCCTGGCCGTGGGACTTTTTATTTATTTGCTGGTTGCGCTGCTGCGCGCCGAGCGTAGCTAGGAGGCGCCATGCAAGTCCAAGACTACTGGCTGATCCTGGCCTTCTTCGTGCTGGTATTGCTGCCGGCACCATTCCTCGGGCGCTACCTGTTCCGCGTGATGGAAGGGCAGAGGACCCTGCTGAGCCCCGTGCTCGAACCCGTCGAGCGGCTTTGTTATCGCCTGGCCGGCATCGACAGCCAGGCCGAGCAGGACTGGAAAACCTACAGCCTGGCGCTGCTGGCCTTCACCCTGGTCAGCCTGCTGGCGCTGTTTTCCATCCTGCTGCTGCAAGGCATGCTGCCGCTTAATCCACAGGGCTTCGCTGGCCTGGAGTGGACCCTGGCGTTCAATACCGCAGTGAGCTTCGTCACCAACACCAACTGGCAGGCCTACAGCGGCGAGGCAGCACTCAGCTACTTCAGCCAGATGGTCGGCCTCGGTGTACAGAACTTCGTCAGCCCGGCGGTCGGCCTGGCTGTGCTGGTGGTGTTCTGCCGCGGCATCGCCCGTCGTTCGAGCAACAGTGTCGGCAACTTTTGGGTCGACCTGACTCGCGCCACGCTCTACGGTTTGCTGCCGTTCTGTCTGCTGCTGGCGATTTTCCTGGTGTGGCAAGGGGTGCCGCAGACCTTCCTCGAATACGTGACGGCGCACACCCTGACTGGTACTGATCAGGTCGTACCGCTGGGTCCTGCTGCCAGCCAGATCGCCATCAAGCAGCTGGGCACCAACGGTGGTGGCTTCTTCGGCGTCAACTCGGCGCATCCGTTCGAGAACCCGACGGCCTGGAGCAACCTGTTCGAGACCGCCTCGATCATCCTGATTCCGGTGGCGCTGCTGTTCACCTTCGGCCACTACGTCAAGGACCTGCGCCAGAGCCGGGCGCTGCTGGCCTGCATGCTGATTCTGTTCAGCATCGGCCTGGGCGGCACCCTGTATGCCGAGCATCAGCCGAACCCGGCGCTGAGTGCGTTGCCGATTGAGCAGGGCGGCTCTTTGGAGGGCAAGGAAAGCCGCTTCGGCACCACGGCCTCGGCGTTGTGGGCGGTGACTACCACGGCGGCCTCCAACGGCTCGGTCAACGCCATGCACGACAGCTTCAGTGCACTGGGCGGGATGATCCCAATGTTCAACATGATGCTCGGTGAGGTGATCTTCGGCGGCGTGGGCGCAGGGCTCTACGGCATGTTGCTGTTCGTCCTGATCGCGGTATTCCTCGCCGGCCTGATGATCGGCCGTACCCCGGAATACCTCGGTAAGAAGCTGGAAGCCCGCGAAGTCCGCCTGCTGGTGGCCACCCTGCTGGTGATGCCGGTCGGTGTGCTAGTACTCGGCGCCCTGGCCGCCAGCCTGCCGGGCCCGGCTGCCTCGGTGAGCAACCCAGGTGCCCACGGTTTCAGCCAGATTCTTTACAACTACACCTCCGGCGCGGCCAACAACGGATCGGCGTTCGGTGGCTTCGGCGCCAATACGCCGTACCACAACCTGATGATCGGCCTGGCCATGCTGATCGGTCGCTTCGGCTACATCCTGCCGATCCTCGCCATCGCTGGCAGCCTGGCGGCGAAGAAGCGCGCACCGGTGGGCAGCAACAGCTTCCCGACCCATGGCCCGCTGTTCGTCACCCTGCTGACCCTGACCATTCTGCTGGTTGGCGGCCTGACCTTCCTGCCGGCACTGGCCCTGGGCCCGATTGCCGAGCACCTGACCCTGTTCCAGGGCTTCTAAGGGAGAACCATGATGAATGCCCGTACCGAACCACATAAACAGGCGCTGAAAGACGCCAAACAACAGCCGAAAACCTCCCTCGCCGCGCTGTGGCAGCCGGCGCTGCGCCAGGCTTTCGTCAAGCTCGATCCGCGCCAACTGCTGCGCTCTCCGGTGATGCTGGTGGTCGAACTGACTGCCGTGGTGACCACCGTGCTGTGCTTTATCCCCAACCCACAGGTTTCTACCGGCCTGGCCGTGCAGATCGCCCTGTGGTTGTGGTTCACCGTGCTGTTCGCCAACTTCGCCGAGGCGCTGGCCGAAGGCCGTGGCAAGGCCCGCGCCGACAGCCTCAAGGCCGGTAGCCAGGGCCTGAATGCGCGGCGCAAGAGTGGTCAGCAGTTCGAGACCGTGGCGGCCAGCAGCTTGCGTAGCGGCGATATCGTCCGCGTCGAAGCCGGCGAGCTGATCCCCGGCGACGGCGAAGTCATCGAAGGCATCGCCGCGGTCAACGAAGCGGCCATCACCGGTGAGTCCGCGCCGGTGATCCGCGAGTCCGGTGGTGACCGCTCGGCGGTGACCGGCAATACCCGCGTCGTCTCCGACTGGCTACTGGTAAAGATCACCGCCAACCCGGGCGAGTCGACCCTGGACCGGATGATCGCCCTGGTCGAAGGCGCCAAGCGGCAGAAGACGCCCAACGAAGTGGCGCTGGATATCCTGCTGATCGGCCTGACCCTGATCTTCCTGTTGGTGGTGGCTACCCTGCAGCCATTTGCCCGCTATGCCGGTGGCGACCTGCCGCTGGTGTATCTGGTGGCGCTGCTGGTGACCCTGATTCCGACCACCATCGGCGGCCTGCTCTCGGCCATCGGCATCGCTGGCATGGACCGCCTGGTGCGCCTCAATGTGATCGCCAAGTCCGGCCGTGCGGTGGAAGCCGCCGGTGATGTGCATGTGCTGTTGCTGGACAAGACCGGCACCATCACCTTCGGTAACCGTCGTTGCAGCGCGATGATCAAGGCGCCTGGCGTATCCGGCAAGGATCTGACGGAAGCTGGGCTGCTGGCTTCGCTGGCCGACGACACCGCCGAGGGCAAGTCGATCGTCGAGTACCTGCGCGCTTTGAGCCCGATGCAGGAGCCGGAGCGCAGTGCGATCAAATCGATTGCCTTCAGTGCCGAGACGCGTCTGTCCGGAGCCGACTGGAATGGCCACAGCTACCGCAAGGGTGCGGTGGATGCGGTGCTCAATTACCTGGGCATGAGCCGCGATGAAGTGCCGGCACCGCTGGCCCGCGAGATCGAGAAGATCGCCCAGAGCGGTGGTACGCCGCTGCTGGTGGCTGGTGATGCACGCCTGCTGGGCGCCATTCACCTCAAAGACGTGGTCAAGCCGGGCATCCGCGAGCGTTTCGCCGAACTGCGCGCCATGGGCATCCGCACCGTGATGGTCACCGGTGACAACCCGCTGACCGCCGCTGCGATTGCCGCCGAAGCGGGTGTGGATGACCTGATCGCCGAAGCCACCCCGGAGAAGAAGCTGCAACGCATCCGCTCCGAACAGGCCGAAGGCAAGATGGTCGCCATGTGTGGCGACGGTGCCAACGACGCGCCGGCGCTGGCCCAGGCCGACGTTGGCCTGGCGATGAATGACGGTACCCAGGCCGCCCGCGAGGCCGCCAACCTGGTCGACCTCGACTCCGACCCGACCAAGCTGCTCGACGTGGTGCAGGTGGGCAAGGAGCTGCTGGTGACCCGTGGCGCGCTGACCACCTTCTCGGTAGCCAACGACGTGGCCAAGTACTTCGCCATCCTCCCGGCGCTGTTCGCCGGCATCTACCCGCAGCTGGGGGCGCTCAACCTGATGCAGCTGCACAGCCCGCAGAGCGCGATTCTCTCGGCCATCGTGTTCAACGCGCTGATCATCGTCGCGCTGATTCCGCTGGCCCTACGCGGGGTGCGGGTGCAGGCCGCCGATGCCGCCAGCCTGCTGCGCCGCAATCTGCTGATCTACGGCCTGGGCGGCCTGCTGGCGCCCTTTGTAGGGATCAAGCTGATCGATGTGCTGCTGGTGGCCGTCGGGCTGGTTTAACCGAGAGCAGGGTGGCAAGCGTACAGCGCTTCCCACCCTGCAAGATGAGTCCGTAGCCCGGATGCAATCCGGGCTACACAGAATCTGGAGATCCATCATGCTCAAGCAAATCCGCCCAGCCCTCAGTGTGCTGGCCTTTATGACCCTGATTACCGGTGTCGCTTATCCGCTGGCCGTTACCGGCGTGGCGCAACTGGCGTTCCCCGAACAGGCCAACGGCAGCCTGGTGCTCGACGGCAAGGGTGCCGTGCGTGGCAGCGCTCTGCTGGCGCAGAACTTCGAAGGTGTCGAGTGGTTCCAGCCGCGCCCGTCGGCTGCCGCTTTCGCCACCGTATCCAGCGGTGCGAGCAACCTCGCACCGAGCAACCCGGCGCTGGCCGAACGCATCGGCAAGGATGCCCAACGTCTGGCGAGGGAAGGGCAGGGCCCTGTACCCATGCAACTGGTAACTACCTCCGCCAGCGGCCTCGACCCGCACCTGTCGCCGGCGGCAGCGCGCTTCCAGATTGCCCGTATCGCCGAGGCGCGTGGCATTCCGGCGGACAGCCTGGAGCGCCTGGTCGAGCAACATGTGGAACAACCGCTGGTGGGGCCGGCTGTGGTCAACGTACTGGCGCTCAACCTGGCCCTGGCCGACAATCGCGCCATCGCTTTCCATGAGACCACTCCATGAGTGACACCCAGCGCGCCGATGCCTTGCTGGCCGATATGCCCCGCGAGGGGCGTGGCCGGCTGAAAGTCTTCCTCGGCGCGGCGCCCGGCGTGGGCAAGACCTTCGCCATGCTGCAGGCGGCGCAGGCGCAACTGCGCCAGGGCGTCGACCTGCGCGTCGGGGTGGTGGAAACCCACGGCCGCGCAGAAACCGAAGCCATGCTCGCCGGCCTGCCGCAGCAAACGCAGCGCCATCTGGAATACCGTGGCGTGGCGCTGAACGAGATGGACCTCGACGGTATCCTCGCCAACCCACCGAAGCTGGTGCTGGTCGACGAACTGGCCCACAGCAATGCCCCCGGCAGCCGCCACAGCAAACGCTGGCAGGACGTGCAGGAGCTGCTCGAAGCCGGTATCGACGTCTACACCACGGTCAACGTGCAGCATCTGGAGGCGCTGAATGATCAGGTGCGCGACATCACTGGCGTGCAGGTGCGCGAAACCCTGCCGGACTGGGTGTTGCAGGAAGCTGACGAGATCCTGCTGATCGACCTGCCGCCGCGCGAGTTGCTCGAGCGCCTGCGCGAGGGCAAGGTGTACGTGCCGGAACAGGCACGCGCTGCCATCGACGCCTTCTTCAGCCAGACCAATCTCACCGCCCTGCGCGAACTGGCCATGCAGACTGCTGCGGCGCGGGTGGATGCCGACCTCAACCGGCGTTATCGCCTGCAGGGCCAGGAAGCGCCGACCGTGCGCGGCCGCCTGCTGCTCGGCATCGATGGCGATGCCCAGGCCGAGCGCCTGGTGCGGCATGCCAGCCGGGTTGCCGAACGCCGTCATCTGCCCTGGTCGGTGGTGCATGTGGACACCGGCGGCGAGCGTGACGAAACCCGCCTGGCTAATCTGCAGGCCGCCCAGCAACTGGCCGAGCGCCTGGGGGGCGAGGTGGTCAGTCTGCGCGGTAACTCGGTGGCCGATACCCTGCTCGAACATGCCCGCGAGCGCCGTGCCAGCCTGATCCTGGTCGGTCGCAGTCGCGCTCGCCTGCGTCGCCGCTGGCGCTTCGGTCTAGGCTTGGCCGAACGCTTGCTCAGTCTGGGCGTGGGCCTGGAAATAAGCGTGCTGGATACCGAGGTCGACCAGGCCCCGCCAATGCCGCGGGTCAGTCAGCCGCTGGTCTGGCGTGACTATCTGCTGGCGTTGCTAGCCACAGCTGGCGCCGCGGGTATTGCCCTGGGGCTTTCCCAGGTGCTGGAACTGCCGAATATCTCCCTGATCTTCCTCGCTGCCGTGCTGGTGGTGGCGGTGCGCAGCAGCCTGGGTCCGGCGCTGGCCTGTGCCGGGTTGTCGTTCCTGACCTACAACTTCCTGTTCATTCCGCCGACCTTCACCCTGACCATCGAACGCCAGGAGGATGTGCTGACCCTGCTGTTCTTCCTGCTGATGGCAGCCCTCACCGGTAACCTGGCCACCCGCCAGCGCCGTCAGTTGCAGGCCTTGCGCCAGACCCAGGCGGAAACTACCGCGCTGCTCGAACTGTCGCGCAAGCTGACCGCCGCCACCGACCGCCAGGCTGTGCTGGCAGCGGCGATGCAGCAGTTCGCCCTGTGGCCGGAAGTGGAAGTCAGCCTGCTGGCACGCAGCACAGACGGCGTGTGGAAAGTCGAAGCCGGCGCCCAGCGCCTGCTCGCCGAACAGGAGCGTGCCGCTGCCGACTGGTCATGGCAGCACGACCAGCCGGCCGGTCTGGGCACCGGCACCTTGCCGGGCGGGCGCTGGTGGTGGTGGCCGTTATCGGGCGAGGAGGGACCGCTGGCCTTGCTGGGGGTCTGCCCCAAGGATGGCAGCGCGTTGCCGCCGGAGCAGCGCCGCCTGCTCGCCGCGCTGGGCCAGCCGCTGACCCAGGCCCTGGAGCGGGCGCAGCTGGCCGAAGACCTGGAGGCCGCTCGTCTGCATGGGCAAACCGAAGAGTTGCGCAGCGCGCTGCTGGCCTCGGTGTCCCATGACCTGCGTACGCCGCTGACCGCCATGCGCGGCTCCATCGACAGCCTGCTGGCGTTGGGGGAACAGATTCCCCTGGCCGATCGCCGCGAGCTGCTGGAAGGCACCCGTGACGAAGCCGAACGGCTCGACCGCTATATCCAGAACCTGCTGGACATGACCCGCCTCGGGCATGGCGCCCTGAAGCTGTCGCGCGACTGGGTGGCGCCGGTCGATATCGTCGCCAGCGCCCTGCAACGCCTGCGCCCGGTGCTGGCGCCGCTGCAGGTCGAGACCGCGCTGCCTGCCGAGTTGCCGCTGCTCTATGTGCATGCCGCGCTGATCGAACAGGCGCTGGTCAATGTGCTGGAGAATGCGGCGCGCTTCTCGCCGAGCCAGGGCCGTCTGCGCGTAGCAGTGGAGGCGGATGGTGCCGAGCTGCGTTTCGTCGTCAGCGATCAAGGCCCGGGTATTCCCGAGCACGAGCGGGAGAAGATCTTCGATATGTTCTATACCGCGGCGCGTGGTGATCGCGGCGGCCAGGGCACCGGCCTGGGCCTGGCAATCTGCCAGGGCATGCTCGGCGCCCATGGCGGCCGCGTCACTGTCGGCGATGGCCTGGATGGCCGTGGCGCCAGCCTGACCCTGCACTTGCCGCTGCAGCCGCAACCCTTGCCAGAAGATGAGTCCGCATGACCAGCAATCCCTCGACCATCCTGGTGATCGATGACGAAGCGCAGATCCGCAAGTTTCTGCGTATCAGCCTCACCGCCCAGGGCTACAAGGTGCTGGAGGGTGCCAATGGCAGCGAGGGCCTGGCCCAGGCCGCGCTGGGTAAGCCGGACCTGGTGGTGCTCGACCTCGGCCTGCCGGACATGGACGGCCAGCAGGTGCTGCGCGAACTGCGTGAGTGGTCACAGGTGCCGGTGCTGGTGCTCTCGGTACGCGCCAGCGAAGGCGAGAAGGTCCTGGCCCTGGACGGCGGCGCCAATGATTACGTGACCAAGCCTTTTGGCATTCAAGAGTTTCTCGCTCGGGTGCGTGTACTGCTGCGCCAGGCCGGCGCGGGTGAGCAGCAGGAGGCGGTGGTCAGCAGCGGGCCGCTGAGCCTGGATTTCGCCTATCGGCGAGTGACCCTGGATGCTGTGGAAGTCGCCCTGACCCGCAAGGAATACGCAGTACTGGCCATGCTTGCCCGCCACCTCGGCCGCGTGGTGACCCAGCAGCAACTGCTCAAGGACATCTGGGGCCCCACCCATGTCGAGGACAGTCACTACCTGCGCGTGGTGGTTGGTCATTTGCGGCAGAAGCTCGGCGACGACCCAGCGGCGCCGCGCTTCATTCTCACCGAGGCCGGCGTCGGCTATCGGCTGCGCGAGCTGTAGGGTGGGGGGAACCCGCTTAGCGAAGCCTGCGCGGTTTCCGACCCTACGAAACGCTACGGATGGTCGCGCTCGTACTTGTCGAGGGTATCGCTGGCGATCTGCCGGCCGAGCATGATCAGTTCCGGAGCCTTGTGGAACTCGAAGAAGCGGCACACGCGCTTGGGCACGTTGATCAGGATATCCGGCGGGTAGCCGGCGATCTTGTACTGGGTCAGCGACGACTGCATGGCCTCGAAACTCTGGTTGACCAGTTCCAGCAGCGACGCGGGACCGACGTTGCCCAGCACGCGGGAGC
This sequence comes from Aquipseudomonas guryensis, assembly GCF_014164785.1. Classification (GTDB taxonomy): domain Bacteria; phylum Pseudomonadota; class Gammaproteobacteria; order Pseudomonadales; family Pseudomonadaceae; genus Aquipseudomonas; species Aquipseudomonas guryensis. The sequence goes on from NZ_JACJFN010000002.1 coordinate 697,731, forward strand.
TATTGGCCGATTTCGGTGCGGCTTCTTCCATCAGTGCTTTGGACTTGCTGGGGCGGCTTTCCAGCCAGGGATTGACCTCGACGGCCACATCGCCGTCCTCTTCCTCGTCACTGTCACGCTTGAGAAAGGGCAGGCGGGCGCTGAGCGAGCCCATCAAGTGGTCGATGCGCCCCTTGATCGCCGCCGGCCGTTCGATCACCGGCAGGTGGTACTGCTTCTGGTTGAGCGAGTTGAGGTTGACCGCCACGATCAGGTCGCAGTGGCTGGCCACCACCGGTACGATCGGCAGCGGGTTGAGCAGGCCTCCGTCGACCAGCATGCGATTACCCTGGGTGACCGGGGTGAACAGGCTGGGAATGGCTGCAGAAGCGCGCATGGCCTTGTGCAGGCAGCCTTCCTGAAACCAGATTTCCTGCTGGTTGGTCAGGTCGGTTGCCACTGCCGTATAGGGGATGGCCAGGTCCTCGATGTCGATCTCACCGACCATTTCGTGGATCTTGCCGAAGACTTTTTCGCCACGAATGGCGCCGAGACGAAAGCTCACATCGAGCAGGCGCAGCACATCGAGGTAATCCAGGCTTTCCGTCCATTCGCGGTACTCGCGCAATTTACCGGCAGCGTAGATGCCGCCGACCACTGCGCCCATGGAACAACCGGCAATGCAGCCGATCTCATAGCCGCGGGCCTCCAGCTCCTCGATCACGCCGATATGCGCATAACCGCGTGCGCCCCCTGAGCCGAGAACCAGGGCTACTTTTTTGCTCATTTACATTTCCCCCATACATGCCCTGACCATACCCTTGGTGCTACCTTGCGCCAAGGAGCGCTTTGCTAGAATTTGCCTGCAACGCAGCCAGCATTGGAAGCCTCTGCTGGTTCAGGCGGCACCTTGGCAAAAGCAAAGCTCGGGCACTTCTCGCCGCTTACGGCATCCCATACAAGAATCCGCTGTTCAGGAGCCTTACCCCATGAAGAATTTCACCTTGCTGACACTGCTCGTCATCCTCGTCAGTGGCTGTGCCGGTGCGAGCAAGACAGCTTATCGCGACAGCTGCGCCAACCAGCTGGATGCCGCCTGGCGCGAGCTGGATATTGCCAAGGCTGAAGGCTTTGCCGGTACGGTCAGCTACTCCAAGGCGTTGTCGCTGCTAACCGGGGCCAAGACCCAGCAGCAGTTCGAAGCCTTCGAAGGCTGTGCGGCCAAGGCGCAGAAAGCGCGTTTCTATATCCGTGAGTCGCGTGCCGGCCGTTGAGTGAGGGTGGCATGCAGCTCGATTTTAGAAGTTTGAGTGCACTGGAGGCCTACCGTTGGCTGGCCTCCACGGTTACTCCGCGACCGATAGCCTGGGTTTCTACGCAGTCGCGCGAGGGTATCAGCAACCTGGCGCCGTTCAGTTTCTTTCAGGTGATCAGCGATGATCCGCCTAGCCTGATGATCAATGTCGGTTCGCGTGACGATGGCAGCCTCAAGGACACCCTGCGCAACGTAAAGGACACCGGCGAAATGGTGATCCAGCTGGTGTCCTTCGCCCAGGCCGAGGCCATGAATGCCAGCGCCGCTCACTTGCCCCACGGCATCAGCGAGTTCGCCCACTGCGGCATTGCCAGCGTGTCTTCGACGCTGGTACGGCCACCCCGGGTAGCTGGCGCGGCAGTGACATTCGAGTGCCGCCTGCTGGAAGTACAGCCGTTCCCGCGGACCTCACCCAACTGTCACCTGATCTTCGTCGAGGTCCTGCTGGCACATATTGATGACGCCGTGCTCAACGAGCAGGGGCGGATCGATGCGCAGCGCCTGGACCTGGTCGGCCGCCTGGGCGGCAGCCAGTATTGCCGGACCCGCGATGTGTTCAGCCTGCAGCGCCCGAGTTAGCCAAGCGGCGCAGCAGGTATTTCTCCAGCTCAACCAGTGCGCAGCAGGCCGGCGCCATCGCCAGGCAGAGTCCCCAGCCGGCGATACTCAGGGAGGCCGTGCCGAACAATGCCTGTAGGGGCGCCCACTGGGTGAACGCCAGCTGCAGCAGCATGATGGTCGCGACCATGCCCCAGACCATCGGGTTGTCACGCAGGCTGAAGCGTGCCGGGCCGTGCAGCCGGCGACTACTGAACAGATAGCCGATCTCGCCGGCCACCAACGCGTTGACGGCCAGGCTGCGGCTGGCTTCCAGGCTCCAGCCCCAGTACTGGGCCGCAAGGAACAGGCCCAGGCTGGCTAGGGTCAGCAGCAGCGAAACGAAACCAACTTTCCACAACAGCGCCACGGACAGCAACGGTTCGCGGGGATCGCGCGGCGGCCGCAGCATCAGGTCCTGTTCGGCGGGCTCGAAGGCCAGCGCCAAGGCCAGGGTTACCGCAGTGACCATGTTCACCCAAAGAATCTGCAGCGGCGTGATCGGCAGGGTGAGCCCGAGGGCGAGGGCAACCAGCAGCACTAGCGCCTGGCCACCGTTGGTGGGCAGAATGAAGAGGATGGATTTCTTCAGGTTGTCGTAGACCGTGCGGCCTTCCTCCACGGCGTGGGCGATGGTGGCGAAGTTGTCGTCAGCCAGAACCATCTGCGCCGCCTCCTTGGCGGCCTCGGTGCCCTTGATGCCCATGGCGATACCGATGTCGGCGCGCTTTAGTGCGGGCGCGTCGTTGACTCCGTCGCCGGTCATTGCCACCCGTGCCCCGCAGGCTTGCAGGCGTTCGACCAGGCGTAGCTTATGGCTGGGGTCGGTACGGGCAAACACTGCCGTGGTGGCCAGGCGGGCATCTAGCTGGGCATCGTCGAGGCCATCGATTTCCGCCCCGGTCAGCGGTGCGTGACGACCCAGCCCCAGGCGTTCTGCGATGGCTGCTGCCGTTGCGGCGTGGTCTCCGGTGATCATCTTCACGGCGATGCCCGCACTGTGGCATTCAGCAATGGCCTGTATGGCTTCCTCGCGCGGTGGATCGATCATGCCGACCAGGCCGAGCAGGATGAAATCGCCTTCCAGGTCCTCGTAGGTCAGCTGGTTCGGCGAGGTGGGCAGGGGACGCAGGGCCAGCCCGAGCATGCGTAGTCCCTGGCTGGCACCTTCGCCCAGCATCCGGTGCCAGTAGCGCGGATCAATGGGCTCCGATGAACCTTCACGCCATTGGCGATTGCATACTTCCAGCAGCCGCTCCGGGGCGCCAACCAGGTAGATCAGGGCATGGCCGCTGTGGTCGTGGTGCAGGCTGGCCAGGCAACGCCGTTCGGAGCTGAAGGGAATGGCATCGACCCGCGGTAGGCGCGCGTCTTCATGCTCATGACGCAGGCTGAGCTTGCCGGCCAGGGTCAGCAGCGCCGCTTCAGTGGGGTCGCCGCTGATGCACCACTGCGCGTCGCTCAGGCACAGCGTGGCGCTGTTGGCCAGCAGCCCGGCGCGGGCCAGCTCGCGCAGGTCGTCGGCGCTGGCCAGATCGCACAGCTGATCATCGTCGCAGTGCACGCTGCCCTGCGGGGCGTAGCCGATCCCGTCGATCCGGTAGCGGTGGGCAGCGGTAAATACCTGCTGCACGGTCATTTCGTTGCGCGTCAGGGTGCCGGTTTTGTCGGAGCAGATCACTGTGACGGCCCCCAGGCTTTCCACCGCCGGCAGGCGGCGCACGATGGCTTGGCGCTTTGCCATGCGCTGTACGCCGAGGGCGAGGATGATGGTCAGCACCGCCGGTAGACCTTCGGGAATCGCCGCTACGGCCAGGCCGACAGCCGCCAGCAACATATCTTCGGCGCTATAGCCGCGTAGCAGGGTCCCAAAGGCGAAGGTCAGTACGGCCAGGCCGAGGATGACCAGGGTCAGGTGCTTGGCGAAGCGTGCCATGTCCGCCAGCAGTGGTGTCTGCAGGCTTTCCACCGCACTCAGCATGTTATTGATGCGGCCCAGCTCGGTATTGCCTGCCGTGGCTACCACCAGGCCGCTGGCGCTGCCCGTGCTGACCAGCGTACCGGAGTAGGCCATGCAGTGGCGGTCACCCAGGCTGGCATTGGCGGCAACGGCGGCGGACTGTTTGTCGGCCGGCACTGATTCACCGGTCAGCGCCGCTTCTTCGATGCGCAGGTCGCGGGTATCAAGCAGGCGCAGGTCTGCCGGTACCCGGTCACCCGCTTCCAGCAGCACCAGATCACCCGGCACCAGTTGTTCGGCGGGCACGCTCTGCGTCTGGCCGTCACGGCGTACCCGCGCCTCCAGGGTGAGCATTTTCTGGATGGCGCGCATGGCCTGTTCGGCCTTGCCTTCCTGGATGAAACCGATCACGGCATTGATCAGCACCACACCGAGGATCACGGCGCTGTCCAGCCACTCGCCGAGGAATACGGTGACCACGCAGGAGGCGAGCAACACGTAGATCAACAGGTTATGGAACTGCAGGGCCAGGCGTTTCAGCGCGCTGGGGCCCTGACGCTGGTGTAGCCGGTTGGGGCCGTGTTGCCGCAGCCGCTCGCTGGCTTCGGCATTGCTCAGGCCCGCTTGGCTGACCCGCAGTTGCTGCAGCGTTTCCTCGCCCGTGTGGGCGTGCCAGTCTGGCTGTGTGGGCATCTGCATGGCGCGCATCCTTTGCGGAGGTAGGCTCACAGGTTAGGTGCAGCAGGTTGAGTGGGCCTTGGTCTGGATCAACACAATGCTCAGAAGTTCGTGAGCAAAAATTACTACGGCCTATGCCAGGGCCTGACAGCGCAGTAGCATCGGCGTCTGACTAGAAGGAGTGATCGATGCGCACCAAGCTGGATGCCGTACTGCATGCTGTGAACCAGATTCTGCTGGGCAAGGAACCCCAGGTGCGCCTGGCGCTGACCTGCCTGCTGGCACGCGGGCACTTGCTGATCGAAGACCTGCCGGGTATGGGCAAGACCACCCTCAGCCAGGCCCTGGCCCGCATCCTCGGCCTGAGCTATCAACGCATCCAGTTCACCTCCGACCTGTTGCCCGGTGACATCCTCGGCACCTCTGTGTTCGACAAGGACAGTGGCCAGTTCACTTTTCACCCTGGGCCGATCTTTGCCGAGCTGGTGTTGGCCGACGAGATCAACCGCGCCACGCCAAAAAGCCAGAGCGCGCTGCTGGAGGCCATGGAGGAGGGCCAGGTGACCATCGAAGGCGCCACGCGCCCGTTGCCGGAACCCTTCTTCGTCATCGCCACGCAGAACCCGGTCAGCCAGGGCGGCACCTTTGCCTTGCCGGAATCGCAGCTCGATCGCTTTCTCATGCGTCTGTCCCTGGGTTATCCGGCCAGGGCTGCGGAAAAGGCCCTGTTGCTGGGCGAGGCGCGTCGCGACTTGCTGCCGAAGCTGGAACCGCTGCTCGACCATGCCGAACTGGCGGCCATCCAGGCGCTGATTCCCCAGGTGCGTGCCAGCGATGCGCTGGTCGACTACGTGCTGCGCCTGGTCGAGGCCACGCGCAGCGAGCCGCAGTTCGCCTGGGGGCTGTCGCCACGGGCCAGCCTGGCGCTGTTATCGGCGGCGCGGGCCTGGGCCTTCCTGGCCAACCGCGAGTACGTGATTCCGGAAGATGTGCAGGCCGTGCTGCCTTCGGTGGTCGGCCACCGCTTGCGCGAGCGCGCCGATCCGGCCGGGCATGGTGGTGGCTCGCTGGTGCAGTGGCTGCTGCGCGAGGTGCCGGCGGTTTGACCCTGCGCGAACGCGGCCAGGCGCGCTGGCGCAACTGGGTGGCCCGGCGCATTCCGCCGGCGGCCCAGGTGCAGCTCAACCAGCGGCGCATCTTCATCATGCCCAACCGGGTCGGCGCGGCATTCGGCCTGGTGCTGTTCCTCATGCTGCTGGCCGCGATCAACTACGAGAACAGCCTGGCCTATGGCCTGACCTTCGTCCTTGCGGCGGTGTTCATCGTCGCGATCCTGCACACCTACCGCAATTTCACCGGGCTGGTGCTCAAGGCCGGCAGCAGCGGTGCGGTGTTCGTCGGCGAGCAGGCGCGCTTTCGCGTGCGCCTGGAGAGCGTTGGCAGCCCGCACCATGCCGTCGGTCTGGGCTGGCCCCAGGGCGAGCTGCAGACCCTTGATGTGCCGGAGAACGGCCAGCGCGAGTGCGAGCTGAGCCTGCCGGCAACCCGCCGAGGCTGGTTGCGCCCCGGACGCCTGCGGGTGGAAAGCCGCTTTCCGCTGGGCCTGCTGGTGGCCTGGAGCTGGGTCGACCTGGACCAGGCGGTGCTGGTTTATCCAAAGCCGCTGGAGGGCGATCTGCCCCTGGCCGCCGGTGCCGGTCAGGACGAGGAAGATGAAGGTTCTCGCGCCAGCGGGCAGGGCGCCGATGATTACCAGGGGCTGAAAACCTACCAGCCCGGCGACTCCAAGCGCCGTCTGCACTGGAAAGCCTATTCCCGCGGCCAGGGTCTGCTGGTCAAGGATTTCGCTGCCTTGGCTGGGCGCGACCTGTGGCTGGACTTCCTGGCCATTGGCGGCGACCCGGAAGCGCGCCTGTCGCTGCTCTGCCACTGGGTGCTGCAGCTCGACGATCGTCAGCAGCCCTACGGTCTGCGCCTGCCCGGTAGCGAGCTGGCACCGGACTATGGCGACGCGCACCGCGAGGCCTGCCTGCGCGCCCTGGCACTGTACGGGGTGGCCGCATGAGCAGCATCCAGCCGATTCCACGGATTGCCCTGACCTGGCTGCTGGTGGCCCAGGTGCTGGTGATCCTGCCGCACCTGTTGCACCTGCCGGCGTGGATCATCGGCCTGTGGCTGTTCTGCGCCGGCTGGCGGGTCCAGGTGTTCCGCATGCGCGCCACCTACCCCAGTACCCTGGTGCGGGTCGGCCTGCTGCTGGCCACGGCCGCCGGGGTGTTCCTCTCACGCGGCAGTCTGATCGGCCTGGATGCCGGCGTCCTGCTGCTGGTAGCGACCTTCATCCTCAAACTGCTGGAAATGCGCAGCCGGCGCGATGCCATGGTGCTGATCTTCCTCGGCTTCTTCGTGGTGGTGACGGCCTACCTGTTCGATGACAGCCTGCTCGCCGCGCTGTACAGCCTGTTGCCGGTGACCGCCTTGCTGGCGGCGCTGATCGGTCTGCAGCAGAGCGGGGTAGCGGTGCAGCCGCGGGCCACCCTGAAGCTGGCCGTTACCCTGCAATTGCAGGCGCTGCCGCTGATGCTGCTGCTGTTCGTGTTCTTCCCGCGCCTGGGCCCGCTGTGGAGCCTGCCCAATCCGAACAAGTCCTTTACCGGCCTGTCCGACAGCATGGCGCCGGCTGATATTGCCGAGCTCAGCCGTTCCGATGCGCTGGCCTTCCGCGCCAGTTTCAGCAGTTCGATACCCGAACGCAGTGAGCTGTACTGGCGCGCGCTGACCCTGGAGCACTTCGATGGCCGGCGTTGGTCGCAGTCGGAGGGGGCTAAACAGAGCGGCGCTGCCGACTGGCGCAAGCAAGGCCCGGTGCTGGACTACAGCATCGTCATGCAGCCCACTGGCAAGCCGTGGTTGTTCGCCCTGGATGTCGGCCTGAGCAACCAGGACGGTGTGCGCCAGATGAACGATTTCCGCCTGGAGAATCGCCAGCCGGTGGTGCAGAACCTGCTCTATCAGGTCAGCTCCTGGCCGCAGGCGCTGCGCCAGGCAGAACTCCCACCTGGAGTGGCTCGACGCGCCCTGCAGCTGCCCGCTCAGGGCGATCCGCGCAGCCGTGCCTGGGCCGATCAGCTGCGGAGCAAGTACGACAAGGACGCGGCGCTAGTGGCGGCCTTGTTGCAGCATTTCAACCGCGAGCCCTATGGCTACACCCTGAAGCCGCCACCGGTGGGCGCCGACAGCATCGACGAGTTTCTCTTTCGCACGCGCCAGGGCTTCTGTGCCCATTACGCCGGGGCCATGACCTTCGTCCTGCGCGCGGCCGGCATTCCGGCGCGGGTGGTGGCTGGTTACCAAGGCGGCGAGCTGAATCCGGCCGGCAATTACCTGTCGGTGCGCCAGTTCGATGCCCATGCCTGGGTCGAATACTGGCAGGACGGCAAGGGCTGGATCAGCGTCGATCCGACCTTTCAGGTGGCCCCCGAACGTATCGAACTGGGCCTGGAACAGGCTCTCGCCGAGGAACAGAGCTTTCTCGAAGAGTCGCCTCTGTCGTTGTTGCGCTATCGCGATATCGGCTGGCTGAACAACCTGCGCCTGACCTGGGACAACATCAACTACGGCTGGCAACGCTGGGTGCTCGGTTATCGCGGAGAGCAGCAGCTGAGCCTGCTGCAACGCTGGTTCGGTACTCTCGACTGGCAGCGTCTGGCCCTGGCTCTGGTGGGTGGCGGCGGGGTGCTACTGGGGCTGGTAGCGCTCTGGCTGTTCAAACCCTGGCGCCGCGAAAGCGATCCACAACAGCGTTTGCTGCGTGGCTTTGAGCGGGCCTTGGCGCGCCACGCCGTGGTTCGCCAGCGCGGCGAAGGCATGCGCGCTTTTGCCCATCGTGCGGCGCGGGAGCTGCCGGTCCAGGCCGAGGCCATCCAGGCCTTTGCGCGGATCTATGAGGCGCAGCGCTATGCCGGCCAGCCCAGTGCACCTGATGAGTTGCGCACCGCGTTGCGCCAGCTGCGTCGCGTGCTGCCTTGGCGCAGGAGCCACGTTAGTTAAAGTAAGCGTGCGACCATTGGCCACTTGCTGCTCACAACAGCAACGGCAATATGGCCATGATGGGGGCAGAAGCTTTCAGGGAGGGCAGAGTGACGGAATTACTGAGCAAGCTGCAGGGGCAGATACTGAGCCAGCAAGTGCGGCTTTACGCCTGTTGTGCCCGTTTGCAGGCGCAAACGGATAACGAGGCCCTGCATGACCTGCGCATTGCCTTGCGCAAACTGCGCAGCCTGTTGCGCCCGCTGCGTCGGCAGGCGCTCTGCGCCCAGCTGGAACAGGCCGCTGCGGCGCTGGGTGAACTCAGCGGCCCCCTGCGCGACCTCGAGGTGCTGGCCGGCGAACTGCAGCGCTTGGACCACGCCGACCTGGCTCGACAGCGACGTATGCAGCTGGCAGCGGGCTATGCCAGGTTGCTCGACAGCCTGGCCCTGCAGCGCCTGTTCATCCTCCTCGACGACTGGCCCGACAACTGTCGCGAGGCCCTGAGGAAGGGGGAGTGGCAGGTGGGCCGCAAGCGCGTACGCAAGTACCTGGCGAAGCAGGTCCGGCAACTGGCCACGGCCTTGCGCGATCCGGCCCATGACCGCCATCGCCTGCGCCTGCTGATCAAGCGTCTGCGTTACTGCGCCGAAGCTTATCCGCGCCATAGCGATCTCTCGGCCAGTGCACTGAGTGGCCTGCGCCAGGCCCAGGGTGCGCTGGGCGATTGGCACGATCATCTGCAATGGTTAGCCCGCCTGCCCAGTGAGCCTGATCTGCAACCCTGTACCGCGCTCTGGCAGCTTCAGCTGGATGAAGCCGAGCAACAAGCCGACCAGGCCTTGCAGGCACTCTGCAAGCACTTCCCGGAAGAGACTGAATAGACGGCAATTTCGCGGCTGAATTGTCTAGAACGCCCCTCCCGCAGTGGTGTGCTTTTCTCCTAAGCTGTTGAGCAGATAACAGGAGACTGCTGCATGACTTTTGCTGAACTGATCCAGGCGGTGCATAACCGCCCGCAACACGTTGTAGTACCACCGCTCTGGGGGCAGGGGCGGGCCACGTTCGGTGGCCTGGTCGCGGCGATGATCTACGAAGCCATGCGCGCCAAGGTGCCGGCCGGACGCCCGGTGCGTTCGTTGTCGATCACCTTTGTCGGTCCGCTGCTGATGGGCGAGCCGGTGGCCTTCGAGGTCGAAGTGCTGCGCGAAGGCAAGGCGGTCAGCCAGATACTGGGTCGCGCGGTGCAGAACGGCGAAGTGGTGGCCCTCATGCAGGGCAGCTTTGGTGCCTCGCGTCAGTCGGCAATCGACGTTCCCGCCGTGCCAGCGCCGGCGATGAAACCGGTGGAAGAATGCCAGGAGCTGCCGTACATCGCCGGCGTCACTCCCGAGTTCACCCGTTTCCTGGCCATGCGCTGGGGCCTGGGCGGCATGCCGTTCAGCGGCAACACCTCGCGCGAGATGGGCGGCTGGGTACGCCTGCGCAGTGATGTGTCCTACGACAAGATCAGCGAAACCCATCTGCTGGCCCTGGTCGATGCCTGGCCGCCGATTCCGCTGTCACACCTGAAGACGCCGACACCCGGCAGCTCGCTGACCTGGACCATCGAGTTCGTTCAGCCTGTGGCCAAGCTGACCACTCATGACTGGTGCCTGTACCGGGCCGAGATCGAACATGCCCGCGATGGCTACGGGCATATCGCCGCCGGCCTGTGGAGCCCCTCGGGTGAGCTGCTGGCCCTCAGTCGGCAGACGGTGACGGTGTTTGGCTGATTAACGGCAGATCGAAGAACGCCCGCGCGCTGGCAGTTGTGTGCACTGCCAGCGCCTCCTGACTTTCGCCTCTATGCAGGGCGACCTCACGCAACACCTCGCCCAGAAACGCCGGTTCGTTGTGCCCGCTCTTCGGTTTCGGTCGCAGGCTGCGCGGCAGTAGGAACGGCGCATCGCTTTCCAGCATCAGCCGCCCGGCCGGAATCTCGCGCACCAGCGGGTGTAGGTGAGTGCCACGGCGTTCGTCGCAGATCCAGCCAGTGATGCCGATATGCAGGTCGAGGTCGAGGTAGCCGTACAGCGCGGCTTTCTCGCCGGTGAAGCAGTGCACCACCGCCGCCGGCAGACGGTCGCGAAACTCGCGAAGGATGGCGATCAGCCGTTCGCTGGCGTCGCGCTCATGCAGGAACACCGGCAGCTGTAGTTCGACCGCCAAGGCCAGTTGCTCCTCCAGGGCTTTTTCCTGCTGCGGGCGAGGGGAGAAATCGCGGTTGAAATCCAGCCCGCATTCGCCCACCGCGCGCACCGGCGCTTGCGCCAGCAAGGCGCGCAACTGGCGGCTGCTGTCGGCGTTCCACTGGCTGGCATCGTGCGGGTGTACGCCGGCGGTGCTGAACAGGCGCTGGCCAGTGCCGTCCAGTTCTTCACAGAAGGCCAGGGCTTGTTCGCTCTCTTCCAGGCTGGTGCCGGTCAGGACCAATTGGTACACGCCGGCAGCCTGTGCGCGAGCGAGCACTTCGTCACGTTGCCGGGCCAGGCTGGGGTGGGTCAGATTGACGCCGATGTCGATGAGTTGCATGGTGCTACCTCCGGGCTGCGCCGGGCAGCATAGCAGAGCTCGATATTTATCAATAAAGCCAATAATTTCATTGGGTTATTTATGATATTTCAAGTTGGTTACCAGCTTCGAGTGGCGAGCGCCGAGTGTCTGTGACACTCTCCGCGCCCCCGTTTGCCGGAACTTGCCGACATGCGGGCGCTCTCAGTCGGCCAGGCGTGTGCTGTGCCTGGCTTAACCCGGAGGCCGGATGACCCGCGCGCTACTGCTTCTGTTCTGCTGCCTGGTCTGGCTGCCCATGCCCGCCCAGGCGCGTCTGGCCAGCTCGCCGGCTGAGGTGCGTGGCAGTGATCAGCCGCTGCGCGACCTCGCTGAGGTGCGCAAGAGTGGCGAGTTGCGCGTGCTGGTCAACCAGAGCCGCAACAGCTCCGGTGAAGTGAAGGGCCAGGCGATAGGCGTCGAGCGTCATCGCCTGCGGGCCTTCGAGCAATACCTCAATCGCAATGCCCGTGACGGCCGCAACCTGCGCCTGAAGATCATCCCGTTGCCCAAGGATCAACTGCTTGCAGCCTTGCAGAAGGGCCAGGGTGATCTGGTGGCACCGGGAGAATTGCTGGCCCCGCATACCGGACGCAGGGTCACGGCCAGTGCGCCGATCCGCCGCGATGTGGCGATTGTGGTGGTGGGTAATCGCGGCAATCGTCACTACCGCAAACTCGAAGACATGGCCGGGCGCAGCCTGATTCTGCCGGCAGGCAGTGCCGTTCCTGAAGCCCTGCGCGAGGTGAATCAGCGCCTGGCCGAACGCAAGCAGCCGCCGATCGTAGTCGAGTGGGCTGACCCCAGTCTCGCCGTGGAGGACGTGCTGGAGATGGTCCAGGCCGGCATCTACCCCTGGACGGCCGTGGAGCAGCCGATTGCCGAGCGCTGGAGCAAGGTGCTGCCCCGGCTGCGCATCGAGAGGCATCTGCTGGTAGGGCAGAAGGCTGACATGAGCTGGTTCGTGCGCCGCGATGCATTGATGCTGCGCGCCAGTATCGATCGGTTCCTGGCCAGCTACCGCCAGCCTGCCGATCAGGATGCCACCTTCCAGCGTGTCTACCGCCGTCTGTACAAGGTGCGTAACCCTCTCACGGGCAATGACCGTCAGCGTCTGGAGAGGGTCCGTCAGGTGCTGCAGAAACACGGCCAGCAGCAGGATCTCGACTGGTTGCGGTTGGCGGCGGTGGCCTACAAGGAATCCACCCTCAATCCGGCTGCGCGCGGAGCATCAGGTGCCACCGGCCTGATGCAGATCACCCCGGCGGCGGCGCGCAGCGTCGGAGTTAGCAATATCCAGGCGCTGGACAGCAATGTGCTTGCCGCTACCCGTTACATGGCGCGCATCCGCCGCGAGTTCTTCTCCAGCCGGCAGATCGCCGAGGAAGAGCGCATGGCTTTTGTCCTGGCCGGCTACAACATGGGCCCGCAACGGGTGCAGAGCCTGCGGGCCGAGGCGCGGCGCCGGGGGTTGGACCCCAATCGCTGGTTTTTTCAGGTCGAGCGCGTCGCCATGGAGCAGTTGGGCATGGGTGTGGTCAGCTACGTGAGCAGCGTGAACAAGTACTACCTGGCCTACGACCGCGAGCGCTATTTGATCGAACCGCAGGGGCAGAAAGTGAGCATGCGAAAGTAATCGATTATTTCGATTTTAATTAGCGCAAATTTGTACTTTTTAAATCGATAAATTCATCTAATCTGTTCTTCAGCAACCGCTAACTCTCACTTCTCGCACTAAAGGACGCATTGGCATGAACGCACTGATCAAAACCGCTCTCTCCACCCAAGCCGGTTACGGCATCACCCTGCTGCGCATCGTCACCGGTCTGACCTTCGCCGCCCATGGCGCCCAGAAGCTGTTTGGCTGGTTTGGTGGTTACGGCCTGGAAGGCGTGGCCCAGTGGATGGAAAGCATCGGCATCACCCCTGGCTACCTGATGGCCGCCCTGGCTGGCAGCGCCGAGTTCTTCGGTGGCTTGGCCCTGGTGGTTGGCCTGCTGGTTCGCCCGGCCGCGATCTCCCTGCTGATTGCCATGTTGGTCGCCATCTTCAGCGTGCACTGGGTCAATGGCTTCTTCATGAGCGCCAATGGCTATGAGTACGCGATGATCCTGGCGCTGATCAGTGCCACCCTGGTCATCGAGGGGGCCGGCAAGCTGTCGCTGGATCGCCGCATCGCCGGTTGAGTCCCTCTGCAATGAACGAGGCCCGCATCTGCGGGCCTCGTCGTTTCCGGCTTGCCGATGGTTCCCACGCTCCCGCGTGGGAACCCGAGCCTGGGACGCTCTGCGTCCCACAGACGCAGAGCGTCTGCAGCAGCATTCCCACGCGGAGCGTAGGAACGATCAAAAGATCAGAAACAGATTCTTAGGGTGTCTGTTCGCGGGCGTTGACCAGCTCTTCGGCGGCGGCCAGACGCAGGCGCTCCTGATCGTCGAAGCGTTCGGCAGCCAGGCTGTCGATGGCTGCCGCCTTGTCGCTGCTGCTGAGGCCGCTGTTGGCTTCGATAAGCGCCTTCTCGCGGCGATAGTCGTTGAGGCGCTGCGCCCACTGCTGGCGGCGCTGGTCGAGCGCCTCCAGGCGTGCGGTGGCTTCGGCACCGACCAGTTGCAGACGCAGCTGCTGGATCTGCTGCGGGCTGGCACCTTGCGCCTGCAAGGCTGCCGTCTGCTGGCGCAGCTCGGTCTGCAGTTGCGGCACGATCAGTTCCTGCATGGACTCCGGCAGGTTATTGCGCAGCTGATCGAGGGCCGCGGCTTTCTCGTCATCGCTCAGGCTCTGGTCATGGCGGATGGCCAGGCGCTGCAGGGTGAACTGGTTGTAGGCCTCTTCGTTGCCGAAGAACACCTGATGCGCCTCGGCGCTGAACAACGAGGCGCGCAAGGCCTGCACGGCTTGCTCGCGCTGGCGCATGGCATCCACGCTGGCCATCTGCGGCAGGTCCTTTTCCAGCTGTACCAGTTGCTGCTTGTATTGCAGGTACTGTTCAAGCAGGGCCAGCGCTTGTTCGCGGGCGGGCATTGGCAACTGGCTGGTGATGTAGGCCTGCAGGCGTTTGATGCTGTGCTGCAGCGAGTCTTCGCCCAGGGCACTGAGGAAGTAGTCGAAGATCCGCCGGATATCCTCGCTGATCAGCAGATTGCCGGCGCTGTCGACGCGGAACTGGCCGTCTACTGTGGTGCCGCTGAAGGACGGGGGCAGGGCATAGGGCGTATTGCCCTGAGTGCTTGTTGCTGCAGTTTGCGTGTTGCTGTTGGTAATCGCCGCAGGTTGGCTGGTGGTTGTCGGCGTTGCAGGCGTGTTGACCGGTTTCGGGAGGTCGGCCGCGGGGTTCAGGTAGAGCGTCAGTGCAATACTGCCTCCGACTACCAGAGGGGCGGCAAAAAGCAGTTTTCGATTCACGTCGATACTCGAATAGGCTAGCCAAAGGGACCCGAAGGCCCCGACAGGCTGATTACAGACCGGCGTTTTTCAGGCGGTTGGCGTGCTGACGGTAGACAGTGACCGGATCGGTCTCGAACAGGCTGGTCAGGCCGAAGGTCTGGTTGACCTCGTCGAGGTGGTTCATCCGGTAGTTGTCGCGGATCACCTTGCCCATGTGCGAACTGCAGGTGCCGACCAGGCCGTCGTTGGGCTCGTCGAAGGCCAGCGCGGATGCGCCCATCAGCAGGTCGCTGATGTCGAGGAAGTTGGTCAGCGGGCTGCTGCCGCTCCACGAGTAGTAGCTGACGCCGTTGACCTTGTAGGCGCCTTCGCCGCAGGCACTGGTTGGAATGGCTTGTGGGTACTTGGCGTTGAAGGCTGCCGCGCCCTGGCTGTTCAGCGATTCCAGGGCGCCCAGGGCATTCTGCGGCGAGGTGCTGGAGCTGCCCGAGAGGAAGTTGATCAGTGCACCGAGGCCGTTGACGATACCGGCAACAATCACTTCACCGGCAGAGCCCGGAGGAATCTGGCGAATGAGGTCGGCAGTGTCAGAACCTTTGTGCGGGGCGCCGACGCTGGTGGCCGAGGCGATCAGGTCCGGGCGTACGGCGGCGACGTAGCGAATGGTCGGGCCGCCATGGCTGTGGCCGATCAGGTTGACCTTGCCCTTGCCGCTAATGGCAGCGATTTCCTCGACCTGCTCCAGCAGCTCCTCGCCACGCAGTTCGGAGGTATTCAGCTGGCTGACTTCGGTGACATAGACGCTGGCGCCATCGGAGCGCAGCGATGAGGGAATGCCGTACCAGTAGTCGATACCGAGAATGCTATCAAAGCCCAGCATGCCATGGGCCAGGACGACCGGGTACTTGGTCTTGGTGTAGCCGGTGGAACCGAACAGGCCGGCCTCGGCCTGACCGGACAGGAGGATTCCGGTTCCGATGCAGAGGGCGAGCAGAGTCTTCTTATTATTCATTGGGTGCTCTCAAGCAATGATGGGCAGTATTCCCTGGGTTCAGCCAGCCGTAACCATCCTGGGTAGGCACTTCAGCTGCGGCTTGAAGGGCAGGAAATGTGCCAAGAAGCAGGAATATTAGAGCGAAGGCTCTAAACGGCCGTTTGCAAATTCAGGTCACTATTTACTCGACCTTGCCTGCAAACCCCGAGTTGTTACCTGGAGAAACGTCACATGGGAACTCACTCGCCCAGGCGTGGCTGATCAGCCTGCTGCAGAAGATAAAGGCCGGTGCCTGACGCTCTGGTAGCGGTGATCAGTGGCCTGCGCGGCTTAGCAAATAGAAGAAGGTGATCAAGCGATCGGGAGAGTGCACAACGACAGCCACACCTCTCGGTCTGCTTGCGGCTTGACAGAGCGGTGCGAGGATTTTTAGCATCACCCATGGCGCCGATTTAAGAGCAACTTGCGGGGCGCCGCCCGGTTGGGCAAATACCGCTAAAGCGCTGGCCGGTGTCGCCTCTCACCGCAGTCCGGCGGGATTACGAGGCTGAGACTGTATCCATGAATTGCCCGCGCCCACATCTGTATTTCTCCTCCCTGCCGCGTACCGCGGTCAGCCGTCATCCGCAGGTGCTGCTGGTCGGCAGCCATCAACCACGTTTGCTCAAGAGCCTCGAAGGCTGGCCCAAGCATTGGCCGGGAGCGCGTAATTTTCTGATCAAGTTCGCCTCGCCAGACGCCGAAGCATTGGCGCAACTGCCTAGCAACGGCTTCGATCTGGTGGTGGTTGGTGGCGAGGCGCAGCCGGTGAATGCCGAGCTGATCGAACAACTGGTACGGGTTGCCCGCCAAGGGCTGATCAGCCTGCGCTGAGCTCTAGGGATAGTCGATCGCGGTGATGTAGAAAGTCTGCTCGCCGCCCGGTGCCTGCACCCGTACTTCGGCATCCAGCGCCTTGCCAATCAGCGCCCTTGCCAGCGGTGAGTCGATGCTGATCAATCCCAGCTTGAGGTCCAGTTCGTCCGGGCCGACGATGCGATAGCGGGTCTCGTCGCCATTGTCATTTTCCAGGGTCACCCAGGCGCCGAAGTAGACCTTGTTTGGATCGGCGGGACGACTGTCGACCACCTTGAGGCTTTCCAGGCGCTTAGTCAGGAAGCGCACGCGGCTGTCGATTTCCCGCAGCATCTTCTTGCCGTAGGTGTATTCGGCATTTTCCGAGCGGTCGCCCTGGGCCGCTGCTTCGCTGACCGACTGGGTCACCTGTGGGCGACGCACATGCCAGAGCTCGTGCAGTTCTGCACGCAGGCGCGCTTCCCCTTCCGGGGTAATCAGCGCGGTGCCGGCGGTGCGCGGCGGACGATAACGGCTCATGCAGCTCTCACGTATCGCGAAGTACGGCCAAAGGGCTGACGTTGAGGGCGCGGCGGGTGCCGATGACACCGGCAGTCCCCACCAGCAGTGCGCCAATCAACGGCAATAGCAGCAACCACGCATGCGGCTGCCAGGGCAGATCGAGGACGAAGCGGTACAGCAGCAGGCTCACCAGCTCGCAACCGAGTGCGGCCAGCACGCCGCTGGTGGCGCCGAGCAGGGCGAACTCGGTACGCCGCGCGGCGATCAGCAGGCGGCGCTCGGCGCCCAGGGCGCGGAGCAGGGCGCCTTGGCGGATGCGTTCATCCAGGGTGGATTGCAGGCCGGCGAACAGCACGGTCAGGCCTGCCGCGAGGACGAACAGCAACACGTACTCCACGGCCAGGGTGACCTGGGCCAGGATGCTGCGCAGTTGCGCCAATAGCGCTTCGACCTGCAGCAGGGTGGCCGCCGGAAAGGCGCGCGCCAGCTCCACCAGTTGCTGCTCGCTGTTGGGCGGCAGGTAGAAACTGGTCAGGTAGGTGGCGGGCAGATCCTGCAGGGTGCCGGGCTCGAAGATCATGTAGAAGTTCGGCTGGAAACTGTCCCATTCGACTTTGCGCAGGCTGCTGACGCGGGCCTGACGTTGCAGGCCGCCGACATCGAAGGTCAGCAGGTCGCCAAGTTGCAGTTGCAGGCTTTCGGCCAACTCGGATTCCACCGAGACGCCCGGCACTGGCCCGGCAGAGCCAGTCGTCCACCACTGGCCGGCGACTAGTTCGTTGCCACTCGGCAGCTCAGCCGACCAGGTCAGGCTCAGATCACGCCTTACAGCGCGGTCGCCGGTGCTGTCCTTACTGACAATCTGCTTGACCGCTGCGCCGTTGATCTCGGTCAGGCGCCCGGCAATTATTGGATAGAGCGGGGCTGGCTGCGGCGAGATCTCGGCCAAACGCGCGGCGAAGGCCTCCTTTTCCGCCGGCAGCACATTGAGGGCGAAGTGATTGGGCGCCTGTTCGGGCAACTGGTCCTGCCAGGTATCCAGCAGCTCGCCGCGCAGTAGGGCGATCAGCGCCATGGCTAGCAGGATCAGGCCGAAGGCCAGGGCTTGTCCTGCAGCAGCCAGCGGGTAACGCAGCAACTGACCCAGGCCCAGTCGCCAGGGCAGTGAGGCTCGCGCCAGCAACCGGCGCAGACTACGCAGCGTGAGCAGCAACAAACCGCCTAGCAACAGGGTGGTGAGCAAACCGCCACCGAGCAGGGCCAGGGTCAGTTTCAGGTCCAGGCTCAGGCGCCACATGATCAGCCCCAGGGCCAGCAGCGCTGCGCCGTAGACCAACCAGGAACTCGGCGGCACCGGCAGCAGATCGCGGCGCAGTACCCGTAATGGCGGTACGCGCCCCAGAGCGGCCAGAGGCGGCAGGGCAAAACCGGCCAATGCCACCAGGCCGGTGGCCATGCCGGCCAGTGCGGGCAGGGCGCCGCCAGGCGGCACGCCGGCCGGCAGCAGGCCTGCGAGCAGCTTGAACAGGATCAACTGACCAGCCCAGCCGAGCACTGCGCCAGCGATGCAGGCCAGCAGACCGAGCAGCGCCAGCTGCAGGGCGAACAGGCTCAGGGCTTCGCGGCGTGACAAGCCCAGGCAGCGCAACAGTGCACTGCTGTCAAAGCGCCGGGCTGCGAAGCGCGCCGCTGACAAGGCGACAGCGACGCCGGCAAGCAGCACGGCAGCCAGGCTGGCCAGGTTCAGGTAGCGTTCGGCACGGCCCAATGCGCCACCGATCTGGCGGTTGCCGGAGCGCGCGTCCTCAATGCTCTGGTGTGCCGCCAGGCCTGCTTGCAAACCATCCTGGTAGCGTTGCAGGGCTTGCTCGTCTCCGCGCCACAATTCGCGGTAGCGCACTCGGCTGCCGGGCTGCACAACGCCGGTGGCGGGCAGATCGTCCAGGTGCATCAGTACGCGCGGGGTGAGGCTGTAGAAATCACCGGCACGATCCGGTTCGTAAGTCAGTACCCGGGTCAGGCGCAGTGGCAGGTTGCCGACTTCAATCGATTGGCCGATCTTCAGGTCCAGCGCGGCAAACAGCCGGGCCTCCGCCCAGGCTTCGCCGGGCCCCGGGCCTGTACCGGGCTGTTCGGGTTGATAAGGCGCCGCTGCGCTTTTCAGCTCGCCGCGCAGCGGATAGCCGGCGCTGGCAGCCTTGACGCTGGCCAGCTGGATGCCCTGATCGGTGGCGATCACGCTGGAGAATTCGACCACCTGCGCATGCTCCAGGCCCAGTTGGCGGCCTGCTGCGATCTGTTCCGCCGTAGCCGGCGCACTGCCGGAGAGCAACAGATCGGCACCGAGGAACTCGGTGGCGCGCAACAGCATGGCGCCATTCAGGCGCGCGCTGAAGTAACCGATGGCAGTGCTGGATGCCACGGCGATCAGCAGAGCAAAGAACAGTACGCGCAGCTCGCCGGAACGGGCATCGCGCAGCAACTGGCGCACGGCCAGGGCGAACAAGCGTGACAGCGGCAGGGCGCGCATCAGGGCTCCACAGTGTCGACCAGACGGCCGCCTTCCAGGCGAATCAGGCGCCGGCAACGATGCGCCAGGCGTTCATCGTGGGTGACCAGCACCAGGGTCGCGCCGCGCTCCTGGTTCAGCTCGAACAGCAGGTCGCTGATGCGTTCGCCCGTGTGGCTGTCGAGGTTGCCGGTCGGTTCGTCGGCAAACAGCACCGCCGGCTCGGCGGCAAAGGCGCGAGCAATGGCGACGCGCTGCTGTTCGCCGCCGGACAGTTGGCGGGGTGAATGGGTCAGGCGCTGACCGAGGCCGACACGTTCGAGCAGATCCCGGGCGCGTTCGCGGGCATCGCGACGGCCGTCCAGCTCCAGCGGCAGCATGACGTTTTCCAGGGCATTGAGGTTGTCGAGCAACTGGAAGGACTGGAAGACGAAACCCACATGCTCGGCGCGAACTCGTGCGCGCTGATCTTCATCCAGATTGGTCAGGTTGTGTCCGGCCAGCTCCACGTCGCCACTGCTGGGCAGGTCGAGACCTGCGAGGAGGCCGAGCAGGGTGGACTTGCCCGATCCGGAACTGCCGACGATGGCCAGGCTGTCGCCACGGTTCAGCTCGAGGCTGAGGTCGTGCAGGATGCTCAGCTCGCCTTCCGTGCTGGGTACCACTTTGCTAAGGTGCCGCGCAGAAAGAATGCTAGCGCTCATGGAGAGTCCGATGCGTGCGTGGTGGGTAAGCGGTGCTGCTGCACTACTGTTGTTGGCCCAGGTGTTGTGGCCCCAGGGCGCCATGGCCGGCAGCGTGCTGGTCGTGGGCGATAGTATCAGCGCCGCTTTTGGCATGGATACCCGTCAGGGCTGGGTTGCTTTGCTGGAAGAACGCCTGGCCGAGGGTGGTTTCCCGCAGTCAGTGATCAACGCTTCCATCAGCGGCGACACCAGTGCTGGCGGTCTCGCGCGCCTGCCCACGCTGCTTGCACAGCATCAGCCGGAGCTGGTGATTATCGAGCTGGGTGGCAATGATGGACTGCGTGGACAGGCCCCTGCGCAATTGCAACAGAATCTTGCGGGTATGGTTCAGCTATCGCAGAAGGCGGGGGCCAAAGTGCTCATTTTGGGGATGCGTCTGCCACCGAATTACGGTCAGCGCTACACCACTGCTTTCGCCGAAGTGTTCCCCAAAGTGGCCGAAGAGTACGGCGCTGCTTTGGTGCCTTTCATGCTGGAAGGCGTGGCTGGCGTGCCCTCCATGATGCAGCCCGATGGTATTCACCCGACTACTGCTGCTCAGCCTCGGCTCCTTGATAACGTCTGGCCGGCACTGAAACCCCTACTCTGAAGTAGTCCCTGAGAAGGTCAGGAGGCGCCATCTTAATGGGCGCCCCGCTGTGTCTGTCAATCAGATTTTCTAACAGGCTTCTAACTCTTTTTCTAACACATGGCCGCTCTGGAGCGGGCTTTCGAGGGGGGGTAGGGGTGGCGTAACGGGGGGATTGAGCTGGGCTTGATTGTGGATATAAGGGCTCAGAAATTTCTGTTGGTTTTTCGAAGGGGAGGCCTATGGCCCCCACACATTTCTGAATGTGGCTACTCAGTAAGCGGTCGTATGAGCTTTCCCTCCCACCGAATGAGCTTGTGCGGAACACTGTTGGTCACGTCCCTAAAGACGGTTTCCGACTCATCGAATGACGCAGCAACAATGCTTTGTAATGTAGGCTCTGCCGCGAACCGTAGCAGTAGCTCTCTCTGGCTTTCCCAGCGCATTGAGTGCTGCCCTGGTTCGTCAAAAAGAATTATTCCGAGATGATTGCCCGGTGTGTGCGGGTTGGCCGATGTTTGATAAAGTGCAAGCAAGTAACTCCAGATTAGTCGTACGAAGTCGCTGGCACTGGAGTCCGCTTTAATATCGGTTTTTGGCTGCTTTCTGATGATCTCTCGAAGTTCTATTTGTTCGAGCCCTGGCACAAGGGTCTCTCGGCTTATCTTGACTTCTGATATGTTTGAGACGCTTTCATATCCAAATGACCCCGCGTTGGCTCTGAAGTTTTTCTCGAAAACCGAAATTCGAGATTCATCATTTTCATCATACTGTTTGGCCGGTAGGTCGCGGCGAGCCAGTTGGTTGAGTTCCAATCGTCTGGCTATTTGTTGAAGTGGTTCTAATTTGTTAGATACGCTTTCTTCAAGTTTCTGTAACCGCTCAATTTCAATTTCAATTTGAACTTGTCTGCGTAAAATTGTTTTTTGCTGCAAATTTGTAGAACCTAAGCTCCCTCGCAGGGATACAGCGTGATCTCTCTTTGAGTTTAGACGGCTCTCAATGCCAACAATTGTCGTGCTTGATTTGCTGATGTCTTCTTTAAGGCCAGCAATTTGCCGCTGAAGCATCCGGTGCTGGCTTTCAAGGTATCCGATATTTGTTTTTAGGTCCATGCTGGGACCAGTCTTCGACTCTCTAAGTAAGGTGTCATCTACCCCTTGATGGCACGTAGGGCAGAGCCCGACAGCTAATTGAATAGCATGGCTTGCCCCGAGCTCTTGGAGTTTAAGGGCAGCCTTGTTCTTGTCGAGATCGGATTTGGCTTCTTTTAGCAGCTCCTCGTAATCAATTAGCGAGGCTCGTTGCATTGCAAGGTTAGACTTTGCTCTCTCATGCAGCACGCTTAATGACTGCACTTCCTCTTCTGCGGACTCCAGTTGCTTAGTGATGGAGGCGCTTGCTGGCTCTTTGGCGTCATTGGTTTTTATGAGTAACTCAGAGTGCTCGCGTAGCAGGTTGCTAATGTAATCAGGTAGAAGCACGCTGCCGCCTTCGATGGAGCGGCTCAAATTTACTTGCTCTGGATCAAAGTCTGTTTTGGGTTGAGATGGTGTGTCTTGGAGTACAAAGCCAAGTGAGCTGGCTTCTAATTTTATTTCGGATACTACCTGGCGCCACTCTTGATCAATTGCGATGGATTCAGTATTTAGTTGATTGCGCTTGGAGATGGCTTCAAAAACACCGAGGCCTAATATGTACTCGGAGACCCTTGTGCGGGCTTCTCGAATTCCATAAAAAGGAATACTGGCGATGTAGTCGGTCCAGCCGCGCTTTTGCTCTACAGCGTGCGCGGCGAATATGGCTTGTAGATATAACTTTACTTCTGGGCCATTTGTTGTTGCTACCTTCGGAAGGTTTAAGTCCAAGAAGTCTTCTAAGAAGTGGAAGAATCCTTCCTTGCGTTGAGCGCTGCCGGGGTCATGCAAGTATGTTGGCGTCGGGTTATCAAAGGGCAGGCCATTGGTTAAGACTGGCCCTCGTGCAATTTCTACAAGTTTACTGTCCTTGGCATCATCTCGGATGGCTCTTCGGAGCGTTACTATGTCCCCCTTCCTGTTCTCAATCTCTGTCAGAATTTCTGATGAAATTACACTGAGCTTCTGGCCTGGGTCCTCTAAGTAGTCCCTGACAGCATAGGGGAGAATGCGTTCGCTCTTTCCTCCAACCAACTCCTCCATGCCCAGCGAATAGAGCAAAGAGTTGAAGAATGTACTTTTCCCGCTGGAGTTATTCCCTTTGATGACTGTTAGGTTTCGCGAGAATGAAAAGAAAAATCCGTGTAGCCCTTTGGGAGTGTTGATTCTGAGCTTGATTGCTCTAATGATCATTTTGAGTCCCATCCCTTTGCGATTGCTTCGACCATTCCCTCGGTTATCCCTTTTCCAATTGTTATTAGTGCTTCTTTTTCGCCGGGCAGTGTGTGTGGGTCTCGCGTTATTTCTTTGGCAAGTGCCTCCCCCTTGTCGGTGAGATCATAGCCGCCTCCAGATGTAGAGATAAGCTCTTCTGCGCATGCAAAGTTGATCGCGATTGCTAATGCGGGGTCAAATCCCCAGGCAGATATGTTGAGGGATTTGGACCGGGCTGCCGCTGAGAGCCGAGCAGTTCTATCTGGAGACTTCAGTGCCCAGTTAAATAAATGCAGCCTTGCTAAGCTCGACCTGTTGCCGCGAGAAGCTAAAAAGAGAATCAACAGAATCTGGGATATTTTATAAAGTGGTCTGTGCTCTGGAAGTACAGGTGTTGGTCTTTGCTGGAATATTAAATTCATGTGGGCATCAGTTGTAGTCAAGAGAGCAAATGGCAAGCCAGCGCGCTACCATATGTCGTGCTACTGTGGCAGCAGTGGCGTCAGTAATTTCTGGGCCGAGCTTTAGCAGTCTCTGCTCCAAGCCCTGGCGCACACTCTCAGTAAGCTCTTGCGGCGAGCCTTCATAGGCATAGGCTTGCTCTTGAACGTACTGCTCAAATTCATTTATCAGCCTAACCATCTTGAAGTAGAGAACTGGAGCGGTTCTCTCTACTCTACGAAAATAACCATCTGACTCTAAAAAACTGTCGAGGGTTTGCTGGTGGAGTTTATTTACCAACTCAGCATGCCTTGTGGAGTCGATTTTTGCTGCCAGTCGCGCGGAGGTTTTTCTCAGGACGTTACCTTCATAGACCTCGTGCGCCTCAATCAATGTCGGCAGAATTGCTGGGTCTTCGTTAAAGTCTATTCCTTCGCCGCTGGCGGTCCTGATCTCATTGATTTCAAGGATGTAATAGTCTGCATCGTGCAGTTCAATAGTGAAGTCTTCGCTCAAGAACGGAAGCCCCCAGGATCTAACTTCTTTCTCTTTTGCTCTTATGTGCAAAATTAAGTCGTTATGGGCAATTTCGGGTGTTACGAAGCGCCAAATAGAAATAGTGGTATTAGCCAGTATCTTTGCGAGCTGAGCTTCATAGGTTTTGAGCTTTTTTAGGTCAGTTGTGATCTTGTCACGTTGATGCTCATGTAGCTCTTTTCGGGTGTAATGATTATTAGGGCAGTAGCACTGGAATCCGATCCCCGTGGCAGAACAAAACCCCTCTAAGCCGTAATCGCCTGGCGTTGCGGGGATATGCTGGTAGCCATCTTGTGCGTGCTTTTTTTTGAAGACCTGCTGGCACAGGGCTTCCCAACTCGTGCCGTCAAATGCGCCCAAACTGGTTTTAAACATGCCGACTTCCGTTCAGCTTCTTATGAGAACCCTGGCTACCCTGGGCGTGCCTGCGGGACAGGCATGAAGCATGCCCCTTAGTGCCTTTTATCAAATTCTGTGAACTATGTCGCTCCGCTTTTGTCTTCAGGCAGTTTGGACTGTTCCAGCGCCACGACCAGCGTGTAGGTCCACGACAAGGAGACTGGCAGTCGGCATGAGGTGCAATCGGCAAGCCTGTGTTGATGGTGTATCCAGTGTCGGGTACGCAGGTTGTTCACTGAAGATGATCATCTCAGCGGAGGCCCCGAGCATCTCTGCGGGGGAATCCAAAAGAAGACATGGAGAGGAACTTTAAGAAGTAACCTTTAGGCCCCCTCCCTTTAAGTGAGGACTTTTGCTGGCCCTCAGTCGTCCCGCGCAAAATCCCCGTGAAGCCCAGCCCGCAGCTGTTGTGCGTATAGGGTGGCAGCTCTGAGGTTGAGCAGTTTGGCCCCCTCAAGAACTCCATGCGCCATTATTCGTACAACGTAATAACGACCTTGCCTGATGATCCCTTTGGGCAAGTCGCTATTGGAAGCGCGTCCCGGTGATCGCTTGTTCTGTAGATTCTCGGCATCGGTGCACGCGCGGAGGTTGTTTGTCGCGTTGTTCAACGGGTTCCCGTCGATATGGTCTACGAGAAGTTCGCCAGGGTCTCGGCCATTCTCCAGTGCCCAGATGATCCGATGGATTCGGTAGCTT
Source organism: Aquipseudomonas guryensis (assembly GCF_014164785.1). Classification (GTDB taxonomy): domain Bacteria; phylum Pseudomonadota; class Gammaproteobacteria; order Pseudomonadales; family Pseudomonadaceae; genus Aquipseudomonas; species Aquipseudomonas guryensis. Next base: position 722,865 of record NZ_JACJFN010000002.1, read on the forward strand.
GATCCGTGAAAGTTCACTCGCCAGTATCCGTCCGAACCTATCCCCCCAGTTGCGCCGAGCTTGCCCTGTTTTCGTCCTGGGGAGCCAATGCGGGTAAGGCCACTGGGGGCAGTAGGGTCGATGCGGAAACAGCGCTCCAGCTCTTCGAGTGGCGGGAGCGGTTTGATAGTTTTCAATGTGTCCTCCTTAACAGGTCATGTTGTGTTCTCCTTTAAGTGAGGGCCTATATGTCGTGTTCGCCTTGGTCTGAATCCACAATATATAGTGGGGCAGCAAGTCATCTCACTTCAGGAGGGCTTGCTGCTCAGCGTCCATGATGTAGTTGCCCGACTCACGGAGGAGCCAGGTGAAGGGGAACGAGCCGAGAACCGAACTTGATGGTTCTTGCCGGCCTCAGTGATGTTCTGGGCGCCCATGTAGGCGTTCTTGGTCATGAAGCCGACATCGATCAAGACCCAGGCGTAGACTCCCCAGGCACCATCCGGCTCACGACGAGCGCGCCCAGTGAGCATCTTGATGGCGCTTCGGCCTCGATGGTGTACCAGTGCGTTTCAGTGCGACGGCTGGCTCATTCACAGGGGTAGGTGATTTATGATGGCAGCACCACCATGGAGTCTTGCACGCAATGATGAAAGCTATAGGGGTACTGTCTCTGCTGGTTGGTGTGCCCGTTGTTGGCATGCTGGCTCATACTTTGTACAAGGGCTACTACGGTCCGCTGAAGGACTGTTCAGAGTTGCGCGGCTCTAAGTACGAAGCTTGCGTGACGGACATTGCGAGAAATATACCCCCAGCATCGCTTGAGCAGATCATGTCCAACTGCCTGACAGCTGATCGATTTATGCTCCTTTACAAAGCGAGTCCGTCGACACGCAGAGACTACCCACAGCCGCCTGAAGAGATTGAGGCTATGTACAAGGCGTCGTGCGGACGATCCTCGTAGAAGGTGGTCTTTATTACCCTGCGCTAATTCCCAATTCGGCCTCCAAGCGTTTTCTCTCGTGAGGATGGCGATAGAAATAGTGTTCGACACCTCGCGCTGCATGTCTTGCTGCCTGGGCAACGACCTGCGCCCCTCTGTTCGAGGTTGCGCGCTGTCCGATAGCACTCGCCGAGATTGTCTTAAGGTGGAGTGCCGCGATGACTTCTCCCGGTCGCACATTCAACCTGCCTCGACTTGCCCCGGCTGAAGTGGCTATTGAGCCGCAGACGATGTCGTCAAACCATCGGAGCCGGTCGAGCGACAGGAACGGGACGAGATTCGCGACCGGGTTTTCCGTTCTGAGCTCCGGGCGTCCCCTCCTTGGACTGTTTGTTTCTGGGGGAGCAGGAGTAGTGCTCTCATTCTTGGTCGTCGTGGCAGAGGCCTTCGCGAAGTCAGTGAGCAGGTGAGGGCATGCTCGTCGCTGCATAGCCCAGCGCTTGAAGTACGAGTTGCTGGTTGATAAGTCATCGGGTACAGCTTGCATAGTCCACCTCCTGGAGACGTTGTCTGTCTTCCAGTGAGGGGATTTGCGCTTACCTGCTCAGCCCTTCCCGAGTTGACTTGCTGTTTGTCCTCGGGCCACCTTGGCATTTGGGTAGCAGGCGAGGCCCAGCAACGGGCGTAGGGAGTCCTGCATGGCTTGAGGCGTGCTCATTGCGCGACACCCTCTTCCAGGGCTTTGCAGATAGCCTCGTGCTTTCTCTGGACCGGGATGCTTCCCCCGTAGGTATCGTAAGTGATCGTCCGCGAGGCATGACCTGTCACGGCCTGGGCGTACTGAAGTTCAACACCTGCCGCCTTCATCGAAGCTGCCATGTGGTGCCGCAGGGAATGGAGGGTTCGGTGCTCTCCTAATTCATCCCCAAGGGTCTGCTTGATCAATTGGCCGAGAACCTTGCTGGCCTTGTCGGGGCTCACGCCATGGTCTGAGGGCAGGGCGCCTACATCGACTGCCTGAAGGAATGCCGACAGGTCAAACCCAAGGGCTCCATCCACAAGAGGCACAAGGCGCTTGCTGTGTTTGGTCTTGATGGACTTGCCATCCTCATCTTCGTTGATGTCGATGCACCATAGGTCATCAACCTGCTTGATGTCGGCCTTGGTAAGGAAACTGACCTCCCCAACACGAGCCCCTGTGATGGACAGCAGGGACAGCGCCCAGCGCTCCCAGGAGGCCACAGGAAGGGCGTTTGCTTGTTCCATGAGGGTTAGCACCTGTTCCCGAGTGAACGCCTCACGCTTGCTATCTGCCCCCTTGGTTATCTTGAGCTTGTCGGCATAGTGCTTAGTGAGCTTGTCGGTACTAACGGCCCACTCCAAGACGGCCCCGAGCTGTGACAGCAGGTTATTCACCGTAGAGGCTTGGCGGCCCTCAAGGAGCTTAGTACGGAGCGCTATGAGATCTTCCCGCGTATGGCCCCGCAAGTCGTTCAGTCCGATGGACTCGAAGGCGCCCCCGATGGCCCTATGGGTCGTCATGGCACCTTTCCTGCTCTTCTCCTTGAGGTTGATACTGCGTTCCACCATGTACAGCTCGGACAGCTCGTTCCAACTCAAAGGGTCTTGCGGTGCGCCTACAGATAGGGACGGGTGAACGCCTCCTTGGCTATTGTGGTGGTCATTCTGATTGAGTCTATCAATGAGTTTGACCAGCGCCTCCGGTCGGCCTTCGATTCGAGCATTTGCAGCAGCCATGATGCTCTGCCCAGTAGCCAGTGCCCTGTACTGGTCAAGGCTCAGGTTGCCCTGCTTGCTGACCTCCCGCAGGGCGAAATACATCTCCTGGTAGAACTCGCTATGCGCGAAGTCAGACCCCAGGTTGCCGTGCGCAATCGCAAGAGACTCATCAGTGATGGCCAGCAGCCGCACCTTCAGCTCCTCCCAGCTCGCCTCGGGCTTGTCGAGGTGGAAGTAGGCGAGGGCACGCTGAATGTTGGTAGAGATTTCCATTGCTGTACTTCGGTCGCTGGTCCGCAGAGAGACGGTAAAGGTGACGAACGGTCGGCCTTGGGTTCGGATGCGCAGGTAGTAGCGTCCGTTCCGCCTGTAGTGCCAAGGCTTGGCGAGCGGTGTTGCCAGTTTCGGCGGGGCGCTTTCTAACAGATTTCTAACAGTTTCGGCATTCGATTGACTGGGCATTGGCTGGAACCCTTGAGTTTATGGGGTTCCTGGCCTTCAGTCGGGATTGCAACAGAATCTTGCGGCGATGGTCGACCGCTCACGTGCAGCCGGTGCCAAGGTGCTGTTGCTGGGTATGCAATTACCTCCCAATTACGGGCAGCGCTATACGCGTGCCTTTGCTGCCGTCTATGCCAATCTGGCAGCGGAAAAACAGGTGCCGCTGGTACCGTTCTTCCTCGAGGGCGTTGGTGGTGTGGCCGGAATGATCCAGGCCGATGGCATCCACCCGACCGTGAGCGCCCAGCAACGCCTGCTGGATAACGTCTGGCCACAGTTGCAACCCTTGCTCTGAGTCTTCCCCGTACGCAGCCTTTCGGCTATCGTGGCGACCCCTCTCGGAGCTCCCAATGCCGCGCCCTGCCTGGTCCCTGCATGCCTACCAATTGATCGTGCCGGACGAACAGCTCGACCTGTTCGCCTGCCGCGAAGCGCGTGTACACCTGGTCGCTCGTCAGCTCGAACTGCAGGGTTTTGCCGATCGCACGCTGTGCGGTGGCCTGCTGCCGGCCTTGCCGGTGATGCGCGCAGTGGATAAGACCAGTCTGCGCGACAAGCGCCTTTGCCAGGCTTGCAAGAGCGTGCTGGAGGCTCAGCGCCGAGGTGAGCGATCGATCTGGCCCGAAGCTTTGTAGGCAGGGTTTGGCCAGCTCGTCGAATTGATTTCTGCGGGTTGGCGGGGTCTCCCAGCACCAGCATTGCCGGTGTACAATTCCGAGTCTATTTATCAGCCATTCATGCCAAGGATTTCCGGATGTTGTCGCGCGTTCCTGCCGTCGCCCGTAACCTGACTCTCGCCAGTTTTTGCCTGGCGGGCCCCGTAGCAGCCCTGGAGCTGCCGCTTCCTGCTCCAGGCGATGACATCGTCGGCCAGGTGCAGGTGATCAAAGCCAAGTACGAAGACACCTTCGCGGATCTGGGCGTAGCCAATGATCTCGGTTACCTGGAAATGGTCGTCGCCAACCCGGGCGTCGATCCCTGGCTACCGGGCGCGGGCGCCGAAGTCGTGCTGCCAACTCGCTTCATCCTGCCACCAGGGCCGCGCGAGGGCATCGTGATCAACCTGGCCGAGTACCGCATGTACTACTTCCCGAAAGGGCAGAATGTGGTGCACACCTTCCCGCTGGGAATTGGCCGGGAAGGCTGGGGGTCGCCCATTGCGAAAACCACCATCACCGCCAAAACACCCAACCCGGGCTGGACGCCGCCCGCGTCTATCCGTGCTGAGCACGCTGCCGACGGTGACCCGCTGCCGGCCTATGTGCCGCCAGGCCCGGACAACCCGCTGGGGCCGTTCAAGTTCACCCTGGGTACTCCGGGCTACCTGATCCATGGCTCCAACAAGAAGTTCGGCATTGGTATGCGCGTCAGTCACGGCTGTTTCCGCATGCTCAACCACAACGTGCTGGAATTGGCCAAGATGGCGCCTGTGGGTACCTCGGTGCGCATTATCAACGAGCCGTACAAGTTCGGCATGAGCAATGGCAAGGTCTACCTGGAAGCGCATGCGCCGCTGGATGACCATGGCGTACCTTCAGTGGTGGACAAGCACACGGCTGTGATCAACGCGCTGCTCAAGCGCGACGAGGTCGCTGGGCAGATGCGTCTGGATTGGGAAGTGGTGCGCGAGGTGGTAGCTGCCGAAGATGGCATGCCTATCGAGATCGCCATACCGCAGCAGGGGCAGGGTTCGCTGGCAGACAATGCCGCGCAGCTCCAGTTCTGATCTAGATTGAGCGTTTCGAAGCCCGCCATGCCACGCATCGGCGGGCTTTTTATTGGCCTGGATAATTCACAGGCAATAAAAAAGCCGACCTGCGAACAGGTCGGCTTCTTCAAAGCCTTGGCAAGTATTACTTGCGGCTAGCTTTTTCCAGCATGCGCAGAGCGCGCTCGTTGGCTTCGTCAGCAGTCTGCTGAGCCTTCTGAGCAGCAGCCAGAGCTTCATCAGCCTTACGGTAGGCTTCGTCAGCACGAGCTTGAGCACGAGCAGCGGCGTCTTCAGTAGCGGTCAGACGGGCTTCAGTTTCTTTGGACATGCTGCTGCAACCGGTAGCCAGAACTGCTGCCAAGGCCAGAGCAGAGAATTTCAGAACGTTGTTCATCGTGTTCCCCTTGAGGTGGACTTTCCATAAAAGCAATTCCCCAACACTGGGAAATTAGCCGGGCTACATACTACCCATTACTTTTAGTAAGTAAACTGACCGAGCGCAAGACAAGCCACTTTTTTTCTTTTATCTAGCTATGCCTCTATGTTTTGCTTAAAAAACATACAGATCAGGCGCTTAGAGTGACGTCTTGGCCAGCAATTTAGCTCAGATCGTGGCTGGTGTCCTGCCTGCCTGATAACATCCGGGGCGGCCAGCGGGAAGGCTGTTCTCCCGAAATACTTCAAGGACGTTGCATATGTCGAAGCTGATTAAATGGGGCTTGCTGGGTGTTCTTGCCCTGGCACTGCTTATCAAGGCATCGCTGTGGTTGTCGGTCCGTTCGATCATGAACGATGCGATCGAGCAGTTATCGTCCATCATGCGCATAAGTTATTCCGGGATTACCTCCTCCTTCGATGGGCGGGTCGGGATTTCCGGCATTAATGTGCAAGTGCCACTGATGCGCGACCATTTCCGCATCGAACATGCCGAGTTGAAGTTCAAGGGACTCATGGACTTGTTGCGCTTCAAGGAGAGCATGAGTGCTGGCAAGTTTCCGGAGCAGATGGCGGTCAACATCAAGGGTCTGGAGTTCGACGTGCATGGCCCTTTCATGACGCAGATAAGCCAGCAGCCAGAGGAGGCGTCTATTTACACCGCTCTGTCGCAGGTCGCTTGCGGCAGCTCTCGCTATATCGGCAGTGATGAGTTGCTTGAGATGGGCTACCGCACGCTGGAAACCGATGCGCAGTTTTCCTACCTGTACCAGCCAGGCGCCCAGACGCTGACTTTCAATCTGACAGCCGACACCCGTGACATGGGTGAGTATCGTGTCAATTTTGCACTGGCCAATATGTCAGAGCGGCCCGGTGATTTGCGGGTTAATCCACCGCGTTTGTCCACGGTGACGCTGGAGATCAATGATGATCAGTACCAGCGCAAGGTCCAGAGCTATTGCGCCGGCAAACTCGGCCAGACTGAAGAAGCCTATCTGCAGACTACGCTGGATCAGCTTAATCGCGCTCTCCGCGCACAGCGGATTGCTCTGGACCCCGAGTTGCTTAAGTCGCTGGGCGCATACTACAAGGACCCACAGGCGCTGCGCCTGGAGCTGGCGCCCACGGAAGGCATGAGCTGGGATGGCTTGCAGTTCTTCGAGCCCAAGGATGTAGTAGCCATGCTGCGTCCGGTGCTGCTGATCAATCAGCAGGCGGTGCATCCTCTGGCGTTTTCCTGGGTCGACCCGGATGCGGTGGCTGCTCCTGAAGAAGAGGAGGAGTTGGTGCGTGCACCTGAGGTCGAGCAACCAGGCAAGTTGCGCCAGTACGATTTTGTCGAAGTCGCCAGTCTGGCCGAACATGCGGGAAAACGACTACAGTTCATTACTTATGACGGTGCCTACTATCAAGGCCTATTGCACAAGGTAGAGAACGGCAAAGTTTTCCTGAGTGTTCAGTTTGGTACCGGCTCGGCCGAGATGTTTCTTCGCCTGGAAAAGATCGATAAGGTAAGGGTTCTGTTCTAGAACCCGCTGAGGAGTAGCAATGAGCGAAGGGTTGTCCATCCACCATGACCTGGCGGGTCACCAGTTTGAGGCCATCATCGATGGCCATCGGGCGTACCTGGCCTATATGGACCTGGGCAAGCAGACCTTGGATATCTACCGTACCTTCGTGCCCAATCCACTGCGCGGTCGCGGCATTGCCGCGGCATTGACCGAACAGGCGCTGGAGTACGCGGAGCACATGGGCTACACGGTCATTCCGTCCTGCTCCTACGTGGAGCGCTATCTGGAGCGGCGTCAGCGTAACCACTGACAGGCCAGAACAAACAAAAACGCCGGGCAATGCCCGGCGTTTTCATTCCTGCTCCAATCAGCTGCGCTGGCGCTTGGGCAGGACGTCCTTGAGTTTGGCATGCATGCTGCGCAAGGTCTTCGCGGTGGTGTCCCAGTCGATGCAGGCATCGGTGATGGAGACCCCGTACTTGAGGTCGCAGAGGTCTTTGGGGATCGACTGGCTGCCCCAGCCCAGGTGGCTTTCCACCATCAGGCCGACGATGGAGTTGTTGCCTTCTAGGATCTGGTTGGCCACGTTCTCCATGACCAGTGGCTGCAGGGCCGGGTCCTTGTTGGAGTTGGCGTGGCTGCAGTCGACCATGACGTTCGGGCGGATCTTGGCCTTGGCCAGTTCCTGCTCGCAGATGGCCACGCTCACCGAGTCATAGTTCGGCTTGCCGTTACCGCCGCGCAGCACCACATGACCGTAGGCGTTGCCCTTGGTGGTGACGATCGAGACGCCACCTTCCTGGTTGATGCCGAGGAAGCGGTGCGGACTGGAAACCGATTGCAGTGCGTTGATCGCCACGGTCAGGCCGCCGTCGGTGCCGTTCTTGAAGCCGACCGCGGAGGACAGGCCGGAGGCCATTTCGCGGTGGGTCTGCGATTCGGTGGTGCGCGCGCCGATGGCCGACCAGCTGATCAGGTCCTGCAGGTACTGCGGGGAGATCGGATCGAGGGCTTCGGTGGCGGTCGGCAGGCCCATCTCGGCCAGGTCGCGCAGCAGTTGGCGACCAATGTGGAGGCCGTCCTGAATCTTGAACGAGTCATCTAGGTACGGATCGTTGATCAGACCTTTCCAGCCGACCGTGGTGCGCGGCTTCTCGAAGTACACGCGCATGATCAGGAACAGGCTGTCGGACACTTCCGCAGCCAGCACCTTGAGGCGCTCGGCGTATTCGTGGGCAGCCTTGATGTCGTGGATAGAGCAGGGGCCGACGACCACGAACAGGCGGTGGTCCTTGCCATCGAGAATATTGCGTACCACTTCGCGGCCATGGGCAACGGTGCGTTGGGCGGCGGCGGTGAGAGGAATTTCGCGCTTGAGCTGCGCCGGGGTGATCAGGGTTTCGTTGGAGGCAACGTTAAGATCGTCGATCGGTAAATCAGCCATCGTGCTATTCATCAGTCAGAGTCATCAGGTCACGGGTGCCGGGCGCCAGAGGCACAGCTAATCATGGGCGCAGCGGGGAAGCGGAACCTTAGCGCGTAACGGGCGGGCTCGACAATGGGCGCGGCCGCTTAAAAGCCGCGCCAGGCGCGAAAACACTAGTTCAGGCTGGCGCCGGAGAACTCTTCGGCATGCAGGGCAATCCATTCGCGAGCCACTGCTTCGACCGGCAGATCCTCGCCGAGCTCACGTTCCCTCTGATGGCGGTAGTGCTCGATCTGGCAGACCTGCTCGACCATGCGCGCACGGAACAGCGTGTCTTCATCGATAAAGGCAATGCCGACCAGATAGTCCTCGGTCTGCTTGCGGCACCAGGCCACAACGCCCGGATAGCGCGCCTGCTCGCCCAGCAAGGGAATGCGCAGCTCGACTGCCGTGCCCTTGCGAAAGCCTTTGTTGGAATTGCACGCCACGCCCCCGAGACTGATATTGTTCAGCCTTTGTCGCGGCAGGAAGGCGTGTTTGCGTTGAACCAGTTCGACTGGCATGTCGCTGGGGTGACGCAAGAAATGACGCATGTTGACTACTCCGGATGCCACTCATTTGACATCACACATGAACAGTATAGTGCCCAGTCTGGAGTTGACCGACTTCGATGCCGAGCAGCGTCTGTTGCAACTGAACGGCACGTCCTTGCTCATATTCACCAGCATAGGTTGTGCCAGTTGCCGCTGGGTGCGCCGCGAGCTGCCTGGCTTGCCACTGGCGGTGGAGCAGCTGTGCTGGGTCGATGCCGGAGATAATGGCGGCCTGGTCGAACTCTATGAGGTTTTCCAGCTTCCCAGCCTGTTTCTGATCCGTGACGGCCAGTTTTTTGGCGCCTTGCAGTGCCGCTTGAGCACCGCTGGCCTGAATGCGGCCATCGAGCAGGCCCTGCACCTGGAGTCCGAGGAGTTACCTTGATGCAAAATGGATCAGGCCCGCGCATTGGCATTATCGGTACCGGTGCCATTGGTGGCTTCTACGGTTTGATGCTGGCCCGTGCCGGTTTCGATGTGCATTTCCTGCTGCGCAGCGAATATGCAGCCGTTGCCGAGCATGGTCTGCAACTCAACAGTGCCGTGCATGGCCGGCTGCATCTGCAGCCGGTGCAGGCCTGGCCGAGCGTGGAGCAAATGCCCCTTTGCGATTGGCTGCTGGTAGGTACCAAGACCACCAGTAACGCCGAGCTGGCGCCGCTGATTGGTAGCGTCGCAGCGCCGGGGGCCAGGGTTGTGTTGCTGCAGAACGGCCTGGCGGTGGAGGAGCAGTTACGCCCTCTGCTGCCGGACTCCCTGCACCTGCTCGGCGGGCTCTGCTATATCTGCGCGCATCGTTCCGCGCCTGGGGTGATCGAACACCAGGCACTGGGGGCGCTGAGCCTGGGTTACCACTCGGGCCCGTCGAGCAGTACGGAGCAGTGCCTGGCGATTGTCGAGGAGGGCGCTGCGATGTTCCGCGCCGCCGGGCTGGAGGCCACGGCAATGGTCGCACTGGAGCAAGCGCGCTGGCAGAAACTGGTGTGGAACGTGCCGTACAACGGTTTGTCCGTGCTGCTCAACGCGGGTACTACGCGCCTGATGGCGAACGCCGATAGTCGCGCGCTGATCCACGCCATCATGCTCGAAGTGGTGCAGGGTGCTGCTGCCTGTGGCCATGTGTTGCCGGAAGGTTGTGCCGACAAGCTGCTGGAGGCCACCGAGCGCATGCCAGACTACCTGCCGAGCATGTACCACGACTTCACGCTGCAGCGCCCGCTGGAGCTTGAGGCCATTTACGCCGCACCGCTGGCCGCCGCTGCTGCTGCCGGCTGTGAATTACCGAAAACCCGCATGCTGTACCAGGCATTGCGTTTTCTGGACGTACATTGAGGTCGATATGAGCAAGGGACTGGGTGACAAGCTGGTGCTGGCGATTTCCTCGCGAGCACTGTTCGACCTGAGTGACAGCCATCGCATCTACGAGAGCGAAGGGGTCGCTGCCTACCGCCAGTACCAGATCGACCACGAGGAGGAGATTCTCAGCCCTGGCGACGCTTTCCCCTTGGTGGAAAAGCTGCTCAGCCTCAACACCAGTCTGGGCCAGGCCCGTGTCGAGGTCATCCTGGTGTCACGCAACAGTGCCGATACCGGCCTGCGCGTGTTCAACTCGATCCAGCACTACGGTCTGGGCATTTCCCGCGCCGCCTTCGTCGGCGGCCGCAGCCCTTACCCCTATCTGGCTGCATTCGGCTGCCACCTGTTCCTCTCCACCCATGTCGAAGATGTGCGCAGTGCCCTGGATGCGGGCTTTGCCGCTGCCACCATTCTTTCTGGTGGGGCACGGCGGGCAGCAAGCAACGAGCTGCGCATCGCCTTCGACGGTGATGCCGTGCTGTTTTCCGATGAATCCGAGCGGGTTTATCAGCAGGGCGGCCTGATCGCGTTTCAGGACCATGAGAAGGCTTCTGCGCGGGAGTTGCTGGGTGGTGGCCCGTTCAAGCCGTTCCTGGCAGCCCTGAACCGCTTGCAACGCGAATTTGCCGAAGAGCAGTGCCCGATTCGTACCGCACTCGTTACCGCGCGCTCGGCACCCGCCCATGAGCGGGTCATCCGCACCCTGCGCGAGTGGGATATTCGACTGGACGAGTCGCTGTTTCTCGGTGGCCTGGAAAAAGCGGCGTTTCTTGAAGCCTTCGCTGCTGACGTGTTTTTCGATGATCAGGCCGGGCACTGTGAAAAAGCCCGTGAAGTGGTGGCCACCGGTCATGTACCGCATGGCGTGAGTAACGAAATACAGCTCTGAGGGCCGCCCGTCTGCTCCCTGGTCTGCTGCCTTGCGCGCGGTGACACGCTGCTAAGCTCAAAACAGGGCCGCAGCAGGAAGTGGGGAGGCCGCATGATCAGATCCATCCTATATGCCACCGATCTCGGTCTGTACGCTCCTTATGTGCTGCAGCATGCACTGAACCTGTCCCGTGCCCTCAAGGCCGAGCTCTATGTGGTGCATGCGGTCGAGCCCATGGGGCTGTTCGCCGAGTCTGTGCTGCAGACCTACCTGGATGAGAAAACTCTGCAGGAGCTGCGTAGTAAAGGTTTGGGCAATGTCATGGCGAGTATCGAGCAGAGAGTGCTCGAAGGATTTCGCGATGAGTTGGGCGATGCACAGCATGACATCGAGTTGATCCGCAACGTACGGGTGGCTCAAGGCGATTCCTCACAGGTAATTCTCGAGGAGGCGCGCAAACTTGCCGTTGATCTGCTGGTCGTAGGTAGTCACAGCCATGGCGCGACTCAGGAAACCCCGTTGGGGCGCACAGCGGCACGTGTCCTGCAGCTCTCCGAGATACCTGTCTACCTGGTGCCAATGCTGCAGCATCGTGGTTGAGGCGGGTTATGCACATTCGTTAGACGAACGGCATGCATAACTCAGAAAATCGTCTAGTTTTATTCCTTAAACCATTAATATGGTTATATAACGCAGCTGGCACATTCGAGCAGCGTCTATCTGCTTTAGAGGGATATTTATGAAGCTCCAGCAACTGCGCTACATCTGGGAAGTGGCGCACCACGACCTCAACGTCTCCGCTACTGCGCAGAGCCTCTACACCTCACAACCCGGCATCAGCAAGCAGATCCGCCTGCTGGAGGATGAGCTGGGTGTGGAAGTCTTCGCCCGCAGTGGCAAGCACCTGACCCGGGTGACCCCGGCTGGCGAGCGAATCATCACCACGGCGGGAGAGATTCTGCGCAAGGTCGAGAGCATCAAACAGATCGCCCAGGAGTTCTCCAACGAGAAGAAGGGCACGCTGTCCATCGCCACTACTCATACCCAGGCGCGCTATGCATTGCCGCCGGTGATCAGCAGCTTCATTAAGCAGTACCCTGATGTCGCCCTGCACATGCATCAGGGCACACCGATGCAGATTGCCGAGATGGCCGCCGATGGCACCGTCGACTTCGCTATCGCTACCGAAGCGCTGGAGCTGTTCGGTGACCTGGTGATGATGCCTTGCTATCGCTGGAATCGCTGTGTGGTGGTGCCCCAGGGCCATCCGCTAACCAAACTGCCGAAGCTGTCGCTGGAAGCCCTGGCCGAGTACCCGATCGTCACCTACGTATTCGGTTTCACCGGTCGCTCCAAGCTGGACGAGGCATTCAGCCACCGCGGCCTGACGCCCAAGGTGGTGTTCACTGCGGCCGACGCCGACGTGATCAAGACTTACGTGCGTTTGGGGTTGGGAGTGGGCATCGTGGCGCGCATGGCGGTCGACGCCAAGCTCGACAGCGATCTGGTGGTGCTGGACGCCAGCGACCTGTTCGAATCCAGCGTGACCAAGATCGGCTTCCGCCGCGGCACTTTCCTGCGCGGCTTCATGTGCGACTTCATCGAGAAGTTCGCTCCGCACCTGACCCGTGAGGTGATGGCCAAGGCGGTGCAATGCCATACCAAGGCCGAGCTGGATGAGTTGTTCGACGGAGTCGAGCTGCCGACTTACTGAGCACCATCCAGATAGGAAAAAGCCCGGCATTCGCCGGGCTTTTTCATTCAGGCTCTGGCTATCACATTGCCAGCGTGCAAGCCGCATTCTTTCTGGGTTTCCTCCTCCCACCACCAGCGGCCTTCGCGCTCGTGCTGGTTGGGCAGGACCGGGCGGGTACAAGGCTCGCAGCCGATGCTGGTGTAGCCGCGCTCATGCAGGCTGTTATAGGGCAACTCGAGCATGCGGATATAGGCCCAGACTTCCTCGCTGCTCATCTGCGCCAGCGGATTGAACTTGTACAGCGGTTTGTCGGCTGTGGAGAAGGCGCCATCCAGTTCCAGGGCGGCTACCTGGCTGCGGGTGCCGGGGCTCTGGTCGCGGCGCTGGCCGGTGGCCCAGGCCTTGACGTTGGCCAGCTTGCGCTTGAGCGGTTCGATCTTGCGGATGCCACAGCATTCGCCGTGACCGTCCTTGTAGAAGCTGAACAGGCCTTTCTCGCGCACCAGGGTTTCCAGTTTCTGGGCGTCAGGGCTCAGTACTTCGATGGCGATGCCATAGTGCTCGCGTACATGCTCGATGAAGCGATAGGTTTCCGGGTGCAGGCGACCGGTATCCAGGCTGAAGACCTTGACCTGCTTGTTGAGCTTCCAGGCCATGTCGACCAGCACCACATCCTCGGCGCCGCTGAAGGAGATCCACAGCTCGTCACCGAAGTGCTCAAAGGCCAGCTTGAGAATGTCCTGGGGTGATTTGTTGGTATAGGCCGCTGCCAGTTCGGCAACGTTGAAGGCTTGGCTCATCGGGCTGGTTTCCTGGAGTAGGTGGCGCTGAACGCTCTGTGCCGAGGATGTTAGCAAAAAGGACATATGCGTCTAAATAACCATATGCCTGCACGACTAACTACTATGGATATAAGTGCTGCGTTGCGTCGCAACGGGTGAATCGCTAGAGTGCCGCCTTCTGTCAAATTGCTAGCTAGGAGTGTCCCGTGGAAATTGCCTGTCTCGACCTCGAAGGCGTTCTGGTTCCGGAAATCTGGATCGCTTTCGCTGAAAAAACCGGCATTGACGCCCTCAAGGCGACCACCCGGGATATTCCTGACTACGACGTGCTGATGAAGCAGCGCCTGCGCATCCTCGACGAGCATGGGCTGAAGCTCGCCGATATCCAGGACGTGATCGCCACGCTCAAACCGCTGGAAGGTGCCGTGGAGTTCGTCGACTGGCTGCGCGAGCGCTTCCAGGTGGTGATTCTGTCCGACACCTTCTACGAGTTCTCCCAGCCGCTGATGCGCCAGCTGGGCTTTCCGGCGCTGCTGTGCCACAAGCTGATCACTGACGAAACCAATCGAGTAGTGGGTTACCAGCTGCGCCAGAAGGACCCCAAGCGTCAGTCGGTCATTGCCTTCAAGAGCCTGTACTACCACGTGATTGCCGCTGGCGACTCGTACAATGACACCACCATGCTCAGCGAGGCCCACGCCGGCATCCTGTTCCATGCCCCGGACAACGTGATCCGCGAGTTCCCGCAGTTCCCGGCGGTGCACACCTATGAAGATCTCAAGCGCGAGTTCCTCAACGCATCAGTGCGTGATCTGAGCCTGTAAAGCTCTCTCGCATAAAACAAGGCCCGCTATCTGCGGGCCTTGTCGTTTCTGGATGCAGGCTAAAAGCCGGAAAGTTGTTCCAGGGTCTGCAGCAGCACTTTGACCTTGGTGATCGACTCCTGGTACTCGGCCTGCCACTGCGAGTCGGCGACTATGCCACCGCCGCCCCAGCAACTGATCTGGCCATCCTTGATAAGCAGGCTGCGAATGGCGATGGAGCTGTCCAGCTCGCCACGCACGTCCAGATAGAGCAGGGAGCCGCAATACAGCGTGCGACGGGTCGGCTCCAGTTCGTCGATGATCTGCATGGCGCGAATCTTCGGTGCGCCGGTGATCGAACCGCCGGGGAAGCTGCCGGCAATCAGGTCCAGTGCGTCTTTGCCTGCGGCCAGCTCACCGGTCACCGCGCTGACCAGGTGATGCACGTTGGGGTAGCTCTCCAGGGCGAACAGCTCGGGCACCCGCACCGAGCCGATGCGGCAGCTGCGCCCCAGGTCGTTGCGCAGCAGATCGACGATCATCAGGTTTTCGGCGCGATCCTTGAGGCTATCCAGCAGCAGCTGCGCTTCGGCGGCATCGGCGGCTGGCGTAGCCCCGCGTGGACGGGTGCCCTTGATCGGTCGGGTTTCCACTCGGCCCTGGCTGACCTGCAGGTAACGCTCCGGCGACAGGCTGAGAATGGCGCCGCCATCGGGCAGGCTCTGGAAACCGGCGAATGGAGTAGGGCAGGCTGCGCGCAGGGCCTGGTAGGCCGTCCAGGGATCACCGGCACAAGGCGCCTGGAAGCGCTGAGCGAAGTTTACCTGGTAGCAGTCGCCGGCCTGGATATAAGCCTGGATGCGCTCGATCGCCTGACGGTATTGCTCGGCGTCGAGGTCGCCGCGAAAGGCTTGCAGGAGCTTGAAGTTGGCGGCCGCGCCAGGCGTCGGCTGGCTGAACAGTGCGATCAGGCGTGCTCGCTCGGTCGCATCCAGTTGCGGGTGAAACACCAGCTGGCTGGTACGCTTCTGGTGGTCGCTGATCAGGGCCCAGCCATACAGGCCAAAGCGAGCATCCGGCAACTGCAGATCATTTTCTGCCTGTTCCGGCAGTTGCTCGATGCGGCGGCCGAAGTCGTAAGCCAGATAGCCGATCAGGCCGCCGGTGAAGGGCAGCTCGATATCCGTCGGAGCTTCGGCGCGCCCCAGCTGAGCCAGGCCCTTGCGCAGTTGCTGGAAGAAGTCGGCGGCGGATTCATTGGGCTTTGGCACGAATGTCTGCAAGGGCCAGGCGCTGAGCAGGTCGAAGCGCCCGCGCAAGGCCTGTGGGCGACCGGCATCCAGCAGCACGGCGCCGGGCGCCTGGCGCACGAAGGCAAAGTAGTCGGCCGGATCGGCCAGATAGGGCAGGGCGTGAACGAGGCAGCTGTGCATGCGGATTGGTCAGGCGAACGCGAAAGCCGATTGTAGGCTGCGTACCCTGCTAGAGCCTAGGGCGCAGCAATGAAAAAGCCCGGCCGGAGCCGGGCTTTTTCTGGCGGAGCCGAATCAGATCTCTGCTGGTTTGACGTGGCCGAACAGCTGCTGGGAGAAACGCACGCGATCTTCCACGCTTTCCTTCACATCGTTCTTCGCCAGCTCGGCAATCCGTGCTTCCACCGCGTGGGCACGATGGGTCAGGCCGCAGTCGTTGGCGATCTGGATGTTCAGGCCGGGGCGGGCGTTGAGCTCGAGGATCAACGGGCCTTTCTCTTCGTCCAGCACCATGTCCACGCCGATGTAGCCAAGGCCGCACAGCTCGTAGCAACCGGCCGCCAGCTTCATGAAACCGTCCCAGTTGGGCAGCTGCACGCCATCCACTGCGTTGGTGGTGTCTGGGTGCTTGGTGATCTTGTTGTTCAGCCAGGTGCCGCGCAGGGTCAGGCCGGTCGCCAGGTCCACACCGACGCCGATGGCGCCCTGGTGCAGGTTGGCCTTGCCGTTGGACTGGCGGGTTGGCAGGCGCAGCATGGCCATCACCGGGTAACCCATCAGGACGATGATGCGGATGTCCGGCACGCCTTCGTAGCTGATGCTCTTGAAGATCGGGTCCGGGGTGACCCGGTACTCGATCAGCGCGCGGTCGCGGTGACCGCCCAGGGAATACAGGCCGGTAAGGATGCTCGACAGCTGGTGCTCGATGTCCTCTTGGCTGACGATCTTGCCGGAAACCGTCTTGTAGCGACCTTCGAACTTGTCGGCGATCACCAGGATGCCGTCACCGCCGGCGCCTTGCGCCGGTTTGATCACGAAATCGCTGCGTCCGGCGATGATCTCGTCGAACTTCTCGATTTCCTTCTCGGTGGAGATGATCCCGTACAGCTCCGGCACATGGATGCCGGCCTGGATCGCGCGCTCCTTGGTGATGATCTTGTCATCGACGATCGGGTACAGGTGCCGTTGGTTGTACTTCAGCACGTAGTCCGCATTGCGTCGGTTGATGCCCATGATGCCTTTGGCTTCCAGGGCCTTCCATCTTTTCCAGAGACCGATCATGGCTCAATCCTTCAGGAAGGCTTTGAAGCGGAACAGCTCGGTCAGGCGGTAGCCGCGGTAGCGACCCATCGCCAGCATGAAGCCCACCATGATCAACAGCACAGCCGGGAAGGTGAAGATGAAGTAGGTCAGCTCCGGCACGGTCATCAGCAGGTGAGCCAGGGTAGCGGCGAACAGGGTGCCGACCGCGACCTTGAAGGCGTGCGAGGCGCCGCGTTCTTCCCAGGTGATCGACAGGCGTTCGATGGTCATGGTCAGGATCACCATCGGGAACAGCGCCACCGACAGACCACGCTCCAGGCCCAGCTTGTGGCTGAACAGGCTGATCACGGCGATCAGGACCACGACGAAAGTCAGTACCACCGACAGGCGCGGCAACATCTGCAGCTTCAAGTGCTCAAGGTAGGAGCGCAGCGACAGGCCGAGGGCGGTGATGATGGTGAACAGCATGATGCCGAAGCCCAGCTGGGTTTCGCGGAAGGCCAGGGCGATCAGTACCGGAGTAAAGGTGCCGAGGGTCTGCAGGCCGCCCAGGTTGCGCAGGATCAGGATCACCAGCACGCCAATCGGGATCATGATCATGATCTGATAGGTCTGCTGGGTCTGCAGCGGCAGGCCGTACAGGGAGTACTCGAGGAAGTCGACGTCGGTGTTCTCGTCCGTCAGCTTGGCCAGGCGAATGGCGTTCATCTCGCTGTTGTTCAGGGTAAAGCTGACCAGGGCTTTCTTGCCACCTTCGATGCCAACCAGTTGGCCGTCGCCAGTCCACCAGACCAGGCGATCTTGCGGCAGGCCTTGCTCGCCACTGTCCGGGTTGAAATACAGCCAGTTCTCGCCGTTGAAGCTACGCAGCCACAGCTCAGGAGTCTGCTGAATGTCGGCCGCCAGGCGAATGGTGTGCACGCGCTCCATCGGTACGTGGGCGATGGACAGCAGCAACTCGATGACTTTGGCCTTGTTCTGGGTCGAGGCATCGCCGCCGAGCAACAGCTTGACGTTGTCGTCACCGCTGTTGTTGACCCGTTTGATGGTCTCGCTGATGAAGGTTTCGACGTCGGCCGAGTGCTGGCGAATCGGCGCCAGCAGGGCCTCGGCGGCGATCTTCTCGGCGCCTTCGACCGGAATGCTGTCACGGTAGATCGGGCCCTTGGCTTTCGGCTGTTCGCCGCTGTAGCGCTTGGTCAGCACCAGGCGGTAGTACAGGGTCTGATTGCCGCTGGCGCGCCGTGCCGACCAGGTCACCTTGCGATTGCCATCAACGCGATTGATGCTCACCCCGTAGTTGTTCGAGATGAAGCTCTCATTGAGGCTGACATAGTCCTGGTTGAGCGGCGGTACAAACATCTGCACCTTCACCGGCTCGCGGCCGCTGGCCTGGAACTCGACTTTGGCGTCGATGTTCCATAGGTCATCGGTCTCGTCCTCGGTCACCGGGATGCCGAGAATGAAGATCTGGTAGGCCGTAACCAGAATGCCCACCGTCACCAGAAGGGTGATGAGGACTTTCAGATGCAGGGTCAAGGATCGCATGAGCAATTACTCGGCAGCGGTAGTAAGGGAGCAACCGGGCTTGCCGGCAGCATATTTAAGGCTTGGATCGACCATGGCATCCAGGCGCTTGAGCGCTTCGGAGCCAATCAGCAAGGGATACTGGAAGGCGCTACGGTCGGTCAGGTTTACTTCGATGGTGCGTTGGGCTTTACCCATACATACGTTCAGTTCAATGACAGGACGTGCAGTGTAGGTCTTGCCTTCTTCTGGATCATAGTCGCCGGCGCGGCGCTTGATCTTGCTGATCCGCGCCAGGGGGCGTTCGATGGGGTGCTCGTGAGCATCATCGATAGCCAGGTAGAAGCGCACCCAGGTCTCGCCGTCACGTTTGAAGCGTTTGATGTCACGCGCACTTAGCGAGGCTGTCTTGGCGCCAGTGTCCAGCTTGGCGGCAACTTCCAGCTTGAGATCGGAGAGCTGGATGTATTCATTCAGGCCATAGACCGTCTTTTCCGCCGCGAGACTCAGGCCGGAGAACATCGTGCAGCAAAGAAAGAAGGCTAAGGGCTCGAGTCTCATAAGTCCTGTGATGTTTGTTTTGTCGGTTCGAGTGATCGGCAAAAGGGTGGGGCGGTCGGCCCCTGCAGTCTAGCAGGCGCTGCAGGCATAGGACGGCGCTGGCGGGCGCATTCTAGCATGGGCTTTTTCAGCTGCGACAGACGCTTACATGCGTTTCTAGAGGTGAAGTGCACAGATTTGAAGTCTTTGCCCTCTCGGTGAATTGTCGACAATCTGACTTTTTCGTTTGACCTATAGCGAGCAATGCCCTAGTTTTTCCACACCTTAAAACAAAGGTGTCGACAATGATGCTGGACGCTTCTGGGCTTGGTGCTGCTTCTGGCGAGGACACAGGCACGCTTTCCGAGCATGTCTTCCGCCGTATCCAGGCGGCCATCGTCAAAGGTGAGATTGCCCCGGGCAGCAAGATCTCCGAGCCGGAGCTGGCGCGCACCTACGGCATCAGCCGTGGCCCGCTGCGTGAGGCGATCCACCGCCTGGAAGGTCAGCGCCTGCTGGTGCGCGTCCCCCATGTGGGGGCGCGGGTGGTGTCACTCAGTCATGCCGAGCTGATCGAGCTGTATGAGATTCGCGAATCCCTCGAAGGCATGGCCTGTCGTCTGGCCGCCGAACGCATGACCCAGGCGGAGATCGACGAGCTGCGCCGGGTACTCGACCTGCATGAGCAGGATGCCGCCTTCAAGGCCGGTGTCGGCTACTACCAGCAGGAAGGCGACTTCGACTTCCACTACCGGATCATCCAGGGCAGCGGCAACCAGACCCTGGTGCAGATGCTCTGCGGCGAGCTGTACCAACTGGTGCGCATGTACCGGCTGCAGTTTTCCGCCACGCCCAATCGCCCACGGCATGCCTTCAATGAACACCATCGCATCCTCGATGCGATTTCCGATCGCGATGGCGAACTGGCCGAGCTGCTGATGCGCCGCCATATCGCCGCGTCCAAACGCAATATCGAGCGCCATTTCACTGCCCAGACGGGGCAGGGCGCCGCTCCTTCAACCGCACGAGGTGAATCATGAGCTTGTCCTCCACCATCAAGAGCAGCCCCGGCCAACGCTTTCGCGATGCCGTTGCCAGCGAACATCCCCTGCAAGTGATCGGCGCGATAAACGCCAATCATGCCCTGCTGGCCAAGCGCGCTGGCTTCAAGGCCATCTACCTGTCCGGTGGCGGGGTGGCTGCCGGCTCCCTGGGGCTGCCGGATCTGGGCATTACCGGCCTGGATGACGTGCTCACCGACGTGCGCCGCATCACCGATGTGTGCGACCTGCCGCTGCTGGTGGATGTCGACACCGGCTTCGGTGCCTCGGCCTTCAACGTGGCACGCACCGTCAAGTCGATGATCAAATTCGGCGCCGCCGCCATCCATATCGAAGACCAGGTCGGCGCCAAGCGCTGCGGCCATCGCCCGAATAAAGAGATCGTGTCCCAGCAGGAGATGGTCGACCGCATCAAGGCGGCGGTGGATGCGCGTACCGACGACAGCTTCGTGATCATGGCGCGCACCGATGCCCTGGCCGTGGAAGGCCTGAACTCGGCACTGGACCGTGCCGCCGCCTGCATCGAAGCCGGCGCCGACATGATCTTCCCGGAAGCGATCACCGAGCTGGCGATGTACAAGACCTTCGCCGACCGGGTGAAAGCGCCGATCCTGGCCAATATCACCGAATTCGGCGCCACGCCGCTGTACACCACCGAAGAGCTAGCCAGCGTCGATGTATCCCTGGTGCTCTACCCGCTGTCGGCCTTCCGCGCCATGAACAAGGCGGCCGAGAACGTCTACATGGCCGTGCGCCGCGACGGCACGCAGAAAAACGTGGTCGACACCATGCAGACCCGCATGGAGCTGTATGAGCGCATCAACTACCACGCCTTCGAGCAGAGCCTCGACGCGCTGTTCGCCGCCAAGAAATGACCGGCAGCAGGCCGCCTGACGGCCTGCGCAGAACAAGAAACAACCGGATTAGATTGAGGAGATACCCGCGATGAGCGCCGAAACCACCACTCCCGGCTTCAAGCCGAAAAAGTCTGTAGCCCTGAGCGGCACCGCCGCCGGCAACACCGCCCTGTGCACCGTCGGCCGTACCGGTAACGACCTGCACTACCGTGGCTATGACGTGCTCGACTTCGCCAACCGCTGCGAGTTCGAGGAAATCGCCCACCTGCTGGTGCACGGCAAGCTGCCGAATGTTGCCGAGCTGACCGCCTACAAGACCAAGCTCAAGGCCCTGCGCGGCATTCCGGCGGCGCTCAAGACGTCCCTGGAGCAGCTGCCGCCGTCGGCCCACCCGATGGACGTGATGCGCACTGCGGTGTCCGTGCTCGGTTGCGTGTCGCCGGAGAAGGATGACCACAACCACCCGGGTGCCCGTGACATCGCCGACAAACTGATGGCTTCGCTGGGTTCGGCGCTGCTGTACTGGTACCACTTCAGCCACAACGGCAAGCGCATCGATGTGGAGACCGACGACGACTCCATCGGCGGCCATTTCCTGCATCTGCTGCATGGTGAGAAGCCGCGCGAGTCCTGGGTGCGCGCCATGCACACCTCGCTCAACCTGTACGCCGAGCACGAATTCAATGCCTCCACCTTCACTTCGCGGGTGATCGCTGGCACCGGCTCCGACATGCATTCCTGCATCGCCGGCGCCATTGGCGCGCTGCGCGGGCCGAAGCATGGCGGTGCCAACGAAGTGGCCTTCGAGATCCAGAAGCGCTACGACAACCCGGACGAGGCCGAGGCCGACATCCGCGCCCGCGTCGAGAAGAAGGAAGTGGTGATCGGCTTCGGCCACCCGGTCTACACCGTGAGTGATCCGCGCAACAAGGTGATCAAGGAAGTGGCGCGCGAGCTGTCCGCCGAGCAGGGCAACACGAAAATGTTCGACATCGCCGAGCGCCTGGAAACCATCATGTGGGAGATCAAGAAGATGTTCCCCAACCTCGACTGGTTCAGCGCCGTCAGCTACCACATGATGGGCGTGCCCACAGCCATGTTCACCCCGCTGTTCGTCATCGCCCGCACTTCCGGCTGGTCCAGCCACGTCATCGAACAACGCATCGACGGCAAGATCATTCGCCCGAGCGCCAACTACACAGGCCCCGAAGACCTCAAGTTCGTGCCGCTCAAGGATCGCAAATAATCATGAACAGCCTGCTGAACACTCAGTACCGCAAGCACTTGCCCGGTACAGCATTGGACTACTTCGACACCCGCGAAGCGGTCGATGCCATCGAAGCTGGCGCCTACGCCAAACTGCCCTATACCTCCCGCGTACTGGCCGAGCAGTTGGTGCGTCGCTGCGAGCCGGAGGCGCTGACCGATTCGCTCAAGCAGCTGATCGAGCGCAAACGCGACCTCGACTTCCCCTGGTATCCGGCTCGTGTGGTGTGTCACGACATTCTCGGCCAGACCGCACTGGTCGACCTGGCCGGCCTGCGCGATGCCATCGCCGAGAAGGGCGGCGAGCCGGCCAAGGTCAATCCGGTGGTGCCAACCCAGCTGATCGTCGACCACTCGCTGGCCGTGGAGTTCGCCGGCTTCGATCCGGATGCGTTCGAGAAGAACCGCGCAGTCGAAGAGCGTCGCAACGAGGACCGTTTCCACTTTATCGAGTGGACCAAGACCGCGTTCAAGAACGTCGACGTGATCCCGGCCGGCAACGGCATCATGCACCAGATCAACCTGGAGAAAATGAGTCCGGTGATCCAGGCGCGTGGCGGCATTGCGTTCCCGGATACCTGTGTGGGCACCGATTCGCACACCCCGCACGTCGATGCACTGGGCGTGATCGCCATCGGCGTCGGTGGCCTGGAAGCCGAGACCGTAATGTTGGGCCTGCCGTCGATGATGCGCCTGCCCGACATAGTCGGCGTCGAGCTGACCGGCAAGCGCCAGCCCGGCATCACCGCCACCGATATCGTTCTGGCCATCACCGAGTTCCTGCGCAAGGAGCGCGTGGTCGGCGCCTGGGTCGAGTTCTTCGGTGCGGGTGCGGACAGCCTGTCGATCGGCGACCGTGCGACCATTTCCAACATGTGCCCGGAATACGGCGCCACCGCTTCGATGTTCTACATCGACCAGCAGACCATTGATTACCTCAAACTCACCGGTCGTGAGCCGGAGCAGGTGGCTCTGGTCGAGCACTACGCCAAGACCTCCGGCCTGTGGGCCGATGCGCTGGTGACCGCCGAGTACGAGCGGGTACTGAGCTTCGACTTGTCGACCGTGGTACGCAACATGGCCGGCCCATCCAACCCGCACAAGCGACTGCCGACTTCGGCGTTGCATGAGCGCGGCATTGCCGACGAAGCCAAGCTGGCTGCCGGCAAGGTAGAAGAGGCCGAAGGCCTGCTGCCGGATGGCGCGGTGATCATCGCCGCCATCACCAGCTGCACCAACACCTCCAACCCGCGCAACGTGGTCGCCGCCGGCCTGCTGGCGAAGAAGGCCAACGCCCTCGGCCTGCTGCGCAAGCCCTGGGTCAAGACCTCGTTCGCGCCCGGCTCGAAAGTCGCCAAGCTGTATCTGGAGGACGCCGGCCTGCTGAGTGAGCTGGAACAGCTCGGCTTCGGCATCGTCGCCTATGCCTGCACCACCTGTAATGGCATGTCCGGCGCGCTGGACCCGGTGATCCAGCAGGAAATCATCGACCGCGACCTGTATGCCACCGCCGTACTGTCCGGCAACCGCAACTTCGACGGGCGTATTCACCCCTACGCCAAGCAGGCCTTCCTGGCCTCGCCGCCGCTGGTGGTGGCCTACGCCATCGCCGGTACCGTGCGCTTCGATATCGAGCAGGATGTACTGGGTCATGATGCCCAGGGCAATCCGATCACCCTGAAGGACTTGTGGCCGAGCGACGAGGAGATCGACGCCATCGTCGCCGCCTCGGTCAAGCCGGAGCAGTTCAAGCAGATCTACATCCCGATGTTCGATCTGGGTACGGTCAAGGAAGCGGAAAGCCCGCTGTACGACTGGCGTCCGCAGTCCACCTACATCCGCCGTCCGCCATACTGGGAGGGTGCCCTGGCAGGCGAGCGCACGCTCAAGGGCATGCTGCCGCTGGCGATCCTGCCGGACAACATCACCACCGATCATCTGTCGCCGTCCAACGCCATCCTGCTGGACTCGGCTGCCGGCGAATACCTGGCGAAAATGGGCCTGCCGGAAGAGGACTTCAACTCCTACGCCACCCACCGCGGCGATCACCTGACCGCACAGCGCGCCACTTTCGCCAACCCGCAGCTGGTCAACGAGATGGCCGTGGTCGATGGTGCAGTGAAGAAGGGTTCGCTGGCCCGCGTCGAGCCGGAAGGCAAGGTGATGCGCATGTGGGAAGCGATTGAAACCTACATGGAACGCAAGCAGAACCTGATCATCGTCGCCGGTGCCGACTACGGCCAGGGCTCGTCCCGTGACTGGGCAGCCAAGGGCGTGCGCCTGGCTGGCGTGGAAGTGATCGTGGCCGAAGGCTTCGAGCGCATCCACCGCACCAACCTGGTGGGCATGGGCGTGCTGCCGGTGGAGTTCAAGCCGGGCACCACCCGCCTGACTCTCGGCCTCGACGGCACCGAAACCTACGACATCCAGGGCGATGTGTCGCCGCGCTGCGAGCTGACCCTGGTGATCAATCGCCGTAACGGTGAAGTGGTCAAGGTGCCGGTGATCTGCCGCCTGGATACCGCCGCTGAAGTCCATGTGTACAAGGCGGGCGGCGTGCTGCAGCGCTTCGCCCAGGACTTCCTCGAGTCGTCCAAGGGCTGATGTACCACCGGGGCGGCAACGCCCCGGTCTTCTTTCAGGAGAGTGCTTTATGGCTCATGCAGCCCAGATCAAGATTCCCGCCACCTACATGCGTGGCGGCACCAGCAAGGGCGTGTTCTTCCGCCTGCAGGACCTGCCCGAGCGCTGCCAGGTGCCGGGCGCGGCGCGCGATAAGCTGTTCATGCGCGTAATCGGCAGCCCTGATCCGTACTCTGCGCACATCGACGGCATGGGCGGCGCCACTTCCTCGACTTCCAAGTGCGTGATCCTGTCCAAGAGCAGCCAGCCGGACCACGACGTCGACTACCTCTACGGCCAGGTCTCCATCGACAAGGCTTTCGTAGACTGGAGCGGCAACTGCGGCAACCTGTCCACCGCTGCCGGGGCATTTGCCCTGCAGGCCGGGCTGGTCGATCCGGCGCGCATTCCCGAGAATGGTATGTGCGTGGTGCGTATCTGGCAGGCCAATATCCAGAAAACCATCATCGCCCATGTGCCGGTCAGCCATGGCCAGGTGCAGGAAACCGGCGATTTCGAGCTGGACGGCGTGACCTTCCCGGCCGCCGAGATCGTGCTGGAGTTCCTCGATCCATCCGATGATGGCGAAGAGGGTGGCTCGATGTTCCCTACCGGCAACCTGGTCGATGACCTGGAAGTGCCCGGCGTCGGCACTTTCAAGGCGACCATGATCAGCGCCGGCATCCCCACGGTGTTCGTCAATGCCGAGGACATCGGCTACCAGGGCACCGAGCTGCGCGAAACCATCAACGGTGATCCACAGCAACTGGCGCGTTTCGAGCAGATTCGCGTGGCCGGCGCCCTGCGCATGGGCCTGATCAAGACCGCGGAAGAGGCTGCTACTCGCCAGCACACACCGAAGATCGCTTTCGTCAGCAAGCCCAAGAGCTACAAGGCTTCCAGCGGCAAAACGGTCGAGGCTCGCGAGGTCGATCTGCTGGTGCGCGCGTTGTCCATGGGCAAGCTGCACCACGCCATGATGGGCACCTGCGCGGTGGCCATCGGTACGGCGGCTGCGGTTCCCGGTACCCTGGTCAATCTGGCGGCCGGTGGCGGCGAGCGCGAAGCGGTGCGCTTCGGTCACCCGTCCGGCACTTTGCGGGTCGGTGCCGAAGCCAGTCAGGTTGACGGCGAATGGGTGGTGAAGAAGGCCATCATGAGCCGCAGCGCGCGGATCCTGATGGAAGGCTGGGTGCGGGTGCCGGGCGATTCGTTCTGATTGCCGAAAACTAGAAAGGGCTCGAAGTTGGCGAGCCCTTTCTTTTCATATCAGCTAGTTGCTGTGTTTATTTAAGGCGTCGCTCGACACCTTTTTCCACCAGGATCTTGGCGGAAATCTCTTCCACCGAGAAATGCGTGGAGTTGATGAAGGCGATGTTCTCGCGGCGGAACAGGTTTTCCACCTCGCGGACTTCGAACTCGCACTGGGCGAAGCTGGCGTAGCGGCTGTTGGGCTTGCGCTCGTGACGGATGGCGGTGAGCCGGTCCGGGTCGATGGTCAGACCGAACAGCTTGTGCTTGTAAGGCTTGAGGGCGGCCGGCAGTTGCAGGCGTTCCATGTCTTCTTCGGTCAGCGGGTAGTTGGCGGCGCGGATGCCGAACTGCATGGCCATGTACAGGCAGGTCGGGGTCTTGCCGCAGCGTGACACGCCGACCAAGATCAGGTCGGCCTTGTCGTAGTAGTGGGTGCGGGCGCCATCGTCGTTGTCGAGGGCGAAGTTGACCGCCTCGATGCGCTCCATGTAGTTGCTGCTGCTGGCGATGGAGTGCGACTTACCGACCGAGTAGGAGGAGTGCGAAGTCAGCTCCTGTTCTAGCGGGGAGAGGAAGGTGGAGAAAATGTCGATCATGAAGCCGTTGGACTGGGCCAGAATGTCGCGAATATCCTGGTTGACCACGGTATCGAAGATGATCGGCCGGGCGCCGTCTTTCTCGGCAGCATTATTGATTTGCTGTACCATCGCTCGCGCCTTGTCCACGCTGTCGATATAGGGGCGCGTGAGCTTGGTGAAACTGATGGTTTCGAACTGCGCCAGCAAGCTCTGGCCCAGGGTTTCGGCAGTGATGCCGGTGCCGTCGGAGATAAAGAAAGCGGTTCGTTTCATTTGCGCCAAAGGCCTTAAGTCAGGAGCGATTCTTGGCTATCATAGGCCCCCTTTGTCGGGCCCGTACTGGCCGGCATTGTGACTTATTTCCTTGAGGCAAAGCCAGGATGCAGCGCTGCTGCACGGCTGGGCCGAACACAGTGGAGAGTTCACCTTGGTTGAGTACGTAGTTTCCCTCGATAAGCTCGGCGTCCACGATGTGGAGCACGTAGGGGGCAAAAACGCATCCCTGGGCGAAATGATCAGCAACCTGGCCGGTGCTGGTGTCTCGGTCCCCGGCGGCTTTGCCACCACAGCCCAGGCCTACCGTGACTTCCTCGATCAAAGTGGCCTGAACGACCGCATCCATGCCGCCCTTGATGCGCTGGACGTGGACGACGTCAACGCCCTGGCCAAGACTGGTGCGCAGATTCGTCAGTGGGTGATGGACGCGCCGTTCCCCGAGCGTCTCGACAGCGAAATCCGTACTGCCTTCGCCGCCATGGCTGGTGACAACGCCAACATGGCGGTTGCCGTGCGCTCCTCGGCGACCGCCGAAGACCTGCCGGATGCCTCCTTCGCCGGCCAGCAGGAAACCTTTCTCAACATTCGTGGCGTGGACAACGTGATCCGCGCGGCCAAGGAAGTGTTCGCTTCCCTGTTCAACGACCGCGCCATTGCCTACCGCGTACACCAGGGCTTCGACCACAAGCTGGTCGCCCTGTCTGCCGGCGTGCAACGCATGGTGCGCTCGGAAACCGGTACTGCCGGGGTGATGTTCACTCTGGACACCGAATCCGGTTTCCGCGACGTAGTGTTCATCACTGGTGCCTATGGCCTCGGCGAAACTGTGGTGCAGGGCGCGGTGAACCCTGACGAGTTCTACGTACACAAACCGACCCTGGAGGCTGGTCGTCCGGCCATCCTGCGCCGCAACCTGGGCAGCAAGGCGATCAAGATGGTCTACGGCGACGAGGCCAAGGCCGGCAAGTCGGTGAAAACCGTCGAAGTCGACCGTGCCGAGCGCGCCCGTTTCGCCCTCAGCGATGCCGAAGTCACCGAGCTGGCCAAGCAGGCGCTGATTATCGAGAAACACTACGGCCGTCCGATGGACATCGAATGGGCCAAAGATGGCGACGACCAGCAGCTGTATATCGTCCAGGCCCGTCCGGAAACCGTGAAGAGCCGCAGCAGCGCCAATGTCATGGAGCGTTACCTGCTGAAAGAGAAGGGCACCGTCTTGGTCGAAGGCCGTGCCATCGGCCAGCGCATCGGTGCTGGCAAGGTCAAGGTAATCCACGACGTTTCCGAGATGGACAAGGTTCAGCCGGGCGACGTACTGGTCTCCGACATGACTGACCCGGACTGGGAGCCGGTGATGAAGCGCGCCAGCGCCATCGTCACCAACCGCGGCGGGCGTACCTGCCACGCGGCGATCATCGCCCGTGAGCTGGGCATCCCGGCGGTAGTCGGCTGCGGCAACGCCACCCAGGTGCTGCAAGACGGCATGGGCGTGACCGTATCCTGCGCCGAAGGCGACACCGGCTTCATCTTCGAAGGCGAACTGGGCTTCGATATCCGCAAGAACTCCGTAGACGCCATGCCGGATCTGCCGTTCAAGATCATGATGAACGTCGGCAACCCGGACCGTGCCTTCGACTTCGCTCAACTGCCGAACGAAGGTGTGGGCCTGGCCCGCCTGGAATTCATCATCAACCGCATGATCGGCGTGCACCCGAAAGCCCTGCTGAACTTCGCCAGCCTGCCGGCGGAGATCAAGGAAAGCGTCGAGAAGCGCATCGCCGGCTACAACGACCCGGTAGGCTTTTACGTCGAGAAACTGGTCGAGGGCATCAGTACCCTGGCTGCAGCGTTCTGGCCGAAAAAGGTCATCGTGCGCCTGTCGGATTTCAAGTCCAACGAATACGCCAACCTGATCGGCGGCAAGCTGTACGAGCCGGAAGAAGAGAACCCGATGCTCGGCTTCCGTGGCGCCTCGCGCTACATCAGCGAGTCGTTCCGCGACTGCTTCGAGCTGGAGTGCCGCGCCCTGAAGAAGGTGCGCAACGAGATGGGCCTGACCAACGTCGAGATCATGGTGCCGTTCGTGCGTACCCTCGGCGAAGCCAGCCAAGTGGTTGACCTGCTGGCCGCCAATGGCCTGGCCCGCGGGCAGAATGGCCTGAAGGTCATCATGATGTGCGAGCTGCCGTCCAACGCCATCCTGGCCGAAGAATTCCTCGAGTTCTTCGACGGTTTCTCCATCGGCTCCAACGACCTGACCCAGCTGACCCTGGGCCTGGATCGTGACTCCGGCATCGTCGCGCACCTGTTCGACGAGCGTAATCCGGCCGTCAAAAAACTTCTGGCCAATGCCATCCAGGCCTGCAACAAGGCTGGCAAGTACATCGGCATCTGCGGTCAGGGCCCCTCGGACCACCCAGACTTGGCCAAGTGGCTGATGGAACAGGGCATCGAGAGCGTGTCGCTGAACCCTGACTCGGTGCTGGATACCTGGTTCTTCCTCGCGGAAAGCCAGCCTGTCTGAGTTCATGTCTCCAAAACTGAAGGGCGGGAGCAATTCCGCCCTTTTTTGTGTCCTGCCATCCAGGGCGGACACCGTCTGGGCCGGCCCCGCGGGCAACGCCAGCAATTGCTCCCGGCAACTTTTTTTGTGCAAGAACGACTATGCAAAGCAGTAGCGAGTTATTCCCCGTCGCCCTGATCAGCGCCGAGTTGCGCGGCGATCTGAGCGAGGATGTCTACCGTCTCAAGCCGGGTAACAGCCCCGACTATTCCGTCGAACTGGCGCTGACTCGGCTCGGTCATGCCAACCAGGAAAATCGCGGCGTGCCGGTGATTCTGCTGCACGGTAGCTTCTCCAATCGACGTTTCTGGTATTCGCCCAAATGCATCGGCCTGGGCCCTTATCTGGCGCGTGCCGGTTTCGATGTGTGGATCGCGGAAATGCGTGGTCACGGCCTGTCGCCGCGTAATCAGGCTTACAGCCGCAACACCGTGGCCGACTATGCCCGTTACGATCTGCCGGCCATTGCCGCCTTTGTCCGTGAGCAGAATGGCCAGGCGCCACACTGGGTCGGTCACTCGTTGGGCGGCATTACCCTGGCGGCGGCCTTGGGCGGGCATTATCTGGGCGAGGAGGATGTCGCTTCCGCAGCACTGTTTGGTAGCCAGATCAGTCGCATCTACTGGCCGCTCAAAGTGCCGCCGGTGGAGTGGGGCAGTCGTCTGCTGCTCAAGGGCTTCCGCCATGTCTCCGGTTCGCGCCTGAAACGCGGCCCTGAAGACGAGCCGATTGGTCTGGTGCGCGAGAGCCTGCGCTGGCACCGTTTATTCGGCCGCTTTGGTGATAGGCAGCGCGACTGGTGGGCCGGCATGGCCGATGTGCGCATGCCGCTGCTGGCGGTGAGCGCCGCCGGTGATATGCAGGATCCGACCTGGGCGTGCCGCAAGCTGTATGAGCAATTCGTTTCGGCCCCACGGGCGTTCCTCGAACTGGCCCAAAAGAAGGGTTTCAACAGCGACTATGGTCACGTTGAAATGCTGGTCAGCAAGGAGGCGCAACAGGAGGTCTGGCCGCTGGTTGAACACTGGTTGCGCGAAGGTCAATTGCCGGCCGAGCAGGCCCACGACTGAGCTGCCGAGCGCTCAAGCTTGCGACTAAGATGGTGGTTTGAAGACAGGTATGATTCGTACTAAGCGCCTGATCGCTCTGCACTTGAATACCGCTTGCGCCGCCCTGTATTGCTTGAAACTGGCCTATGCGGGTGATCACATAGGCATCGACCTCTGACGCTGTTCTTCACTAAAAGGAGCTTTCCCATGCAATACATCACTCCCGACCTGTGCGACGCCTACCCGGAACTGGTGCAAGTGGTTGAGCCGATGTTCGCCAACTTCGGCGGGCGCGACTCCTTCGGTGGCGAGATCGTCACGGTGAAGTGCTTCGAAGACAATTCCCTGGTCAAGTCCCAGGCTGACCTGCCAGGTGCGGGCAAAGTCCTGGTGGTTGATGGCGGCGGCTCGCTGCGCCGTGCCCTGCTGGGTGACATGATTGCCGAGAAAGCCGCGAAAAACGGCTGGGAAGGCATGGTCATCTACGGTTGCGTGCGCGACGTCGATGTCCTGGCGCAAACCAATCTCGGTGTGCAGGCCCTGGCCAGCCACCCGATGAAGACCGATAAGCGCGGCATCGGTGATCTCAACGTAGTCGTCACCTTCGGCGGCGTGACTTTCCGCCCGGGCGAGTTCGTGTATGCCGACAACAACGGCATCATCGTTTCCCCGCAAGCCCTGAAGATGCCTGAGTAAGAGCTGCCAAGCCCGGCCAGCTGCGGGCTTGCTCGCCACCAGACAGAGTGATTACGGATGATTGAGCAGGACAACCTGCAGTGGGGCCTGGTGCATGCCTTCGTTCTCGATGGGCGAGGCGGGGCGCGTGGCATTGCCCGTGCAGAACTGGATGGCTTGCAGCTCAAGGCTGAGGAAAGCCTGTGGTTGCATTGGGATCGCAGTCATCCGCAGGCGCAGGCCTGGCTGCGAAGCCAGAGTGGGCTCGACGAGTTCAGTTGCAATCTGCTGCTGGAAGAAAACACCCGCCCACGGGTGCTTGCGTTGCCTGCCGATGAGTTGTTGCTGTTCCTGCGCGGGGTCAACCTCAACCCCGGCGCAGAACCGGAAGACATGGTCTCCGTGCGCATCTTTGCCGATGCGCAGCGAGTGCTTTCCCTGCGCTTGCGCCCTCTGCGCGCAACCGAAGAGCTGATCGCGCAATTGGCGAAAGGCCAGGGCCCGAAGAGCTCGGCCGAGCTGATCCTGTTCCTTGCGGAAAACCTCACGGATCGTGTCGACACCCTGGTCAGCGATCTATCCGAGCAGCTTGACGAGCAGGAAGAGCGCCTGGACAGCAACGAACGCTATCTACCTGATCACAGCCTGATGCTGCAGATTCGCCGGCGCGCCGCCGGGTTACGACGCTTTCTCGCACCGCAGCGCGATATCTATGCGCAGTTGCTGCGCAATGGTTTCAGCTGGTTTGCTGCCAGCGACACCAGCTACTGGAACGAGCTGCACAATCGCTTGACTCGCTATCTGGAAGAGCTGGAGCTGGTCCGTGAGCGGGTAGGGCTGGTGCTGGAGTCCGAACACCGGCGCATGAGCGAGCACATGGGGCGCACCATGTACTGGCTCGGCATCATTACCGGTTTCTTCCTGCCGATCAGCTGCATCACCGGCCTGCTCGGGATCAATGTCGGCGGCATCCCTGGTGCGGACAGTACGTATGGTTTCCTGATTGCCTGTGTGCTGATCGGCGCGATGGCCACATTCCAATGGTGGCTGTTTCGCCGATTACGCTGGCTGTAGATGTGACCCCGCCGGACAGGGGCACGTCTAGGCAACATATCCACGCGAGGTGCGCATGCACGATCCGTTCGAAGAATCCTTGCGCGACTTGCTCAAGTCGCACACGACCACACACGACGACGACGCCACACTCGGTCGCGTCCTGAAAACGGCCAACCGTCAGGTTGGCGTGGGCGATCTGTTCAGTCTCATGGGGCACTGTATCGAGGCCCTGATGATTGCGCTGAACAACGGCTCGGCCCATGTAACCCCGGTTTCCCGCACCTCATCCCCGCGCTCCGCAGACAAGGCTGATTGAATATGGAATTCGACCCCTGGACTCAAAGTCTCGTTAACGCCATGAGCTCGGTGTGGGCTCCTATCGCCGGCTTCATCCCGCGTCTGTTCGGTGCGCTGGTGGTCGTGCTGCTCGGTTTCGTGGTGGCGAAGCTGCTGGATACTTTGCTCTCCAAACTCCTGGCCAAGGTTGGCCTGGATCGCCTGATGTCGGGTACCGGGCTGACCAAAATGCTCTCCCGCGTAGGCATTCAGGTGCCGGTTTCCACCTTGATTGGCAAGATCGTCTACTGGTTCATCCTGTTGATCTTCCTGGTTTCCGCCGCCGAGTCCCTAGGCCTGGATCGCGTATCCGCCACCCTCGACGTACTCGCGCTGTACCTGCCGAAAGTGCTGGGCGCGGCAGCAATCATGCTGGCTGGTGTGTTGTTGGCCCAGCTGCTCAGCGGCATTGTCCGCGGCGCTGCGGAAGGTGTCGGTCTGGACTATGCCGCCGGCCTGGGGCGTGTTGCCCAGGGGCTGGTGATCATCATCAGCATCTCGGTAGCCATCGGTCAGTTGGAAGTAAAAACCGAACTGCTCAACAACGTGATCGCCATCGTGCTGATCTCCATTGGTCTGGCGATTGCCTTGGCTCTGGGGTTGGGCAGTCGCGATATTGCCGGGCAGATCCTCGCTGGTATTTATGTGCGCGAACTGTATGAAGTCGGGCAACAAGTGAAGGTGGGTGAGGTCGAAGGGCAGATCGAGGAGATCGGGACGGTAAAAACCGTACTCCTGACCGAGGAGGGCGAGCTGGTTTCGCTGGCCAATCGCACTTTGCTCGAGCAGCACGTCAGCAGTCGCTGACAATCAATCCCTGCTAATGTATGCCGCCAGTGCCCACACCTGTGGGCGTTGGCTGCCACCTGACCTCTTTGTCGGCACGACCCGTTTTGAATACAGGCCAATCGCTATCCATGCGTTACGATCCGCGCGAACTCTCGGATGAGGAGTTGGTGCAGCGGGCGCATGTCGAACTGTTTCACGTCACTCGCGCATATGAAGAACTCATGCGGCGCTACCAGCGCACCCTGTTCAATGTATGTGCCCGTTATTTGGGTAATGAACGTGATGCGGATGATGTTTGTCAGGAAGTCATGCTCAAGGTCTTGTATGGCCTGAAGAACTTTGAAGGCAAGTCCAAGTTTAAAACATGGCTATATAGCATCACTTATAACGAATGCATTACCCAATATCGCAAAGAGCGCCGCAAACGTCGTTTGCTTGATGCACTAAGTCTCGATCCGCTGGAAGAAGCGTCCGAAGAAAAGACCCCCAAAGCTGAAGAGCGTGGAGGTCTTGATCGCTGGCTGGTGCATGTCAATCCAATAGACCGGGAAATCCTGGTTTTGCGTTTTGTCGCTGAGCTGGAATTCCAGGAAATTGCCGACATCATGCACATGGGTCTCAGTGCTACGAAAATGCGCTACAAACGGGCACTTGACCGTTTGCGCGAAAAATTTGCCGGCGTCGACGAAACTTAATCTGCGGCAAATTATCTCAAGCACGCTGCCCGGTCATTCTGGTAGACTCCGCCACCAAGTTGCTCCGCATGACCGTTGGGGCAACTCACTGCAATATCATGATGGGGATTTACGGATGAAACTGAAAAACACCTTGGGCGTAGTCATCGGCTCGCTGATCGCTGCTTCTTCGCTGAATGCACTGGCACAAGGCCAAGGCGCTGTTGAAATCGAAGGCTTCGCCAAGAAAGAGTTCTTTGATAGCGCCCGCGACTTTGACAACAACGGCAACCTGTTCGGTGCCTCCGTTGGCTACTTCCTGACCGACGACGTGGAACTGCGTCTGGGTTACGACGAAGTACACAACGCCCGTAGCGACGACGGCCGTAACATCAAAGGCTCCAACACCGCTCTGGATGCCCTGTACCACTTCAACGCCCCGGGCGACACCCTGCGTCCGTACGTATCCGCTGGCTTCTCTGACCAGAGCATCGGCCAGAATGGCAACGGCGGCCGTAACGGCTCCACCTTCGCCAACCTGGGCGGCGGTGCCAAGATGTACTTCACCGAGAACTTCTATGCCCGCGCTGGCGTTGAAGCTCAGTACAACATCGACCAGGGCGACACTGAGTGGGCCCCGAGCGTTGGTATCGGCCTGAACTTCGGTGGCGGCTCCAAGCCTGCTGCCCCGGCCGCTGAGCCGGTTGCTGACGTGTGCAGCGACAGCGACAACGACGGCGTTTGCGACAACGTCGACAAGTGCCCGGACACCCCGGCCAATACCACCGTTGACGCCGATGGCTGCCCGGCTGTTGCTGAAGTGGTTCGTGTTGAGCTGGACGTGAAGTTCGACTTCGACAAGGCCCAGGTCAAAGAAGAAAGCTACGGTGACATCAAGAACCTGGCTGACTTCATGAACCAGTACCCGCAAACCGCTACCACCGTGGAAGGTCACACTGACTCCGTGGGTACCGACGCTTACAACCAGAAGCTGTCCGAGCGTCGTGCCAACGCCGTTCGTGATGTTCTGGTCAACCAGTACAGCGTCGGCGCCGAGCGCGTTAACTCGGTCGGTTACGGCGAGTCCCGCCCGGTTGCAGACAACGCTAGCGAAGCTGGCCGCGCTGTTAACCGTCGCGTAGAAGCTGAAGTAGAAGCTCAGGCCAAGTAATTGCCCCTGTAGCTTCACAAAAAACCCGGCCTCGGCCGGGTTTTTTGTACCCAACATAATCTTATTTAGCTGGCCCCGATAGTGTCCTCATCCGCGCCATTGTAAGGCCCGCGCCGCCTGATTAGACTGCGCGACAGTTTATTCATAGTTGTATCCAGGACTCCCATGATCAAGAAATGTCTCTTCCCGGCTGCCGGTTATGGCACCCGCTTTCTTCCCGCAACCAAGGCCATGCCCAAGGAAATGCTGCCAGTGGTCAACAAACCACTGATCCAGTACGGCGTTGAGGAGGCTCTGGAAGCAGGACTGACCGAAATTGCCATGGTCACCGGGCGCGGCAAGCGCGCTCTGGAAGACCACTTCGACATCAGCTACGAGCTGGAACATCAGATCCAGGGCACCGACAAGGAGAAGTACCTGGTCGGCATCCGTCGCCTGATCGATGAGTGCAGCTTTGCCTACACCCGTCAGGTCGAAATGAAGGGCCTGGGGCATGCGATTCTCAGTGGCCGCCCGCTGATTGGTGACGAGCCGTTCGCGGTAGTCCTGGCCGACGACCTGTGTTTGAACCTCGAAGGCGATGGCGTGCTGCAGCAGATGGTCAAGCTGTACAACCAGTTCCGCTGCTCCATCGTGGCGATCCAGGAAGTGCCGCCGGAAGAAACTTCGAAATATGGCGTGATTTCCGGCGAGATGATCCGCGATGACATCTACCGGGTGAACACCATGGTCGAGAAGCCGAAGCCGGAAGACGCACCGTCCAATCTGGCGATCATCGGCCGTTACATCCTTACCCCGGATATTTTCGAACTGATCGAGAAGACCGAACCGGGCAAGGGTGGCGAGATCCAGATCACCGATGCGCTGATGAAACAGGCTCAGGATGGTTGCGTGATCGCCTACAAGTTCAAAGGTAAGCGTTTCGACTGTGGTGGCGCGGAGGGCTACATTGACGCGACCAACTTCTGCTTCGAACACCTGTACAAGACCGGCCGGGCCTACTGATTCCAGGCGCCATGCCAGCAAAGCCACCTGCGGGTGGCTTTTGCATTTCAGGGGATTGGCAGGTGCTCGGAGCCAGGCCCGAGCGGTTGGCCATAGCTGAACTCGACATAGTTGCCCGCGGGGTCGCGTAATCCGCAGTAGTAGCCGACAGGGTAGGGCTCCTCACGCGGTGCCCAGATCAGGCAGCCTGCCAGTTCTGCTTGCTGGGCGACTGTGTCGACCTGCTGACGACTGTCCAGGGCGAAGCCGAAATGGCTGTAATCGTCCGCGGCGAGGTAGCGTTCAGCCCCACCGGGCATGATCACGAAAATGAACTGGTGCTCTTTGCCTGGCTCGGCCATCCACACGATTTTCGAACCCTTGCCGGCCCGCTCATGGATGATGCGCATGCCGCAGAATTGCTCGTAGAAGTCGATGCAGGCCTGCAAGTCGGGAACATGCAGGGCGATATGGGTCAGGCTAGGGCGCATCTCAGGCACTCCTGGCGAACGCTCGACGAGGACGTTGGGGTATGCTGGCAGCCTGTTAAGGAGATCACAACCCATGCCCTACGACTTCGATCTTTTCGTCATTGGTGCCGGTTCCGGCGGTGTACGTGCCGCACGTTTCGCAGCGGGCTATGGCGCCAAGGTGGCGGTAGCGGAAAGCCGTTACCTGGGCGGCACCTGCGTCAATGTAGGCTGCGTGCCGAAGAAACTGCTGGTCTACGGCGCCCATTTGGCCGAGACCTTCGAGCAGGCGCAGGGCTTCGGCTGGAGCAGTGAACAGCCTAGCTTCGACTGGCCGACCCTGATCAACAACAAGAATCGCGAGATTCAGCGTCTCAATGGCATCTACCGCAATCTGCTGGTCAACAGCGGTGTAGAGCTGCTGGAGGGACACGCTCGCCTGCTCGACAAGCACAGCGTCGAGGTCAACGGCCAGCGTTACAGCGCGGCCAATATCCTCATCGCCACCGGTGGCTGGCCGCAAGTGCCGGACATTCCCGGCAAGGAACTGGCTATCACCTCCAACGAGGCGTTCTTTCTCAAGACACTGCCCAAGCGTGTGCTGGTGGTCGGGGGCGGCTATATCGCCGTCGAGTTCGCCTCGATCTTCCATGGCCTCGGTGCGCAGACCTCGCTGCTGTACCGCGGTGAGTTGTTCCTGCGCGGTTTCGATAGTGCGGTACGCCAGCACCTGAAAGACGAGCTGACCCGCAAGGGACTGGACCTGCAATTCAACTGTGATATCACCCGGATTGAGCGACAAGAGGACGGCAGCCTGCTTGCCACGCTGCAGAATGGTCGCCAGTTGCCGGCCGATTGCGTGTTCTACGCCACTGGGCGTAGGCCGATGCTGGACAATCTCGGCCTGGAAAATACCGCCGTCGAGCTGGATGAGCGAGGCTTCATCAAGGTCGACGAGCATTACGTGAGTAGCGAACCTTCGATTCTCGCCCTCGGTGATGTGATCGGTCGTGTGCAGCTGACGCCGGTGGCTCTGGCTGAAGGCATGGCCGTAGCCCGTCGGTTGTTCCGTCCGCAGGAGTACCGCAAAGTGGATTACAACCTGATCCCGACCGCCGTATTCAGCTTGCCGAATATTGCCACCGTAGGCCTGAGCGAAGAGCAGGCGAGGGCGGCAGGGCATGTGGTCAAGGTGTTCGAGAGTCGCTTCCGGCCGATGCAGCTGAGCCTAACCGAATGCCAGGAGCGAACCTTGATGAAGCTGGTGGTGGATGCCGAGAATGATCGCGTGCTTGGCTGCCACATGGTCGGCCCGGACTCGGGTGAGATCATTCAGGGTCTGGCCGTGGCACTCAAGGCTGGCGCGACCAAGCAGATCTTCGACGAGACGCTGGGCATCCATCCAACAGCCGCCGAGGAGTTTGTTACCATGCGCACCCCTGTAAGCGCCTGAGTTCCCATGCAACAGCTTTTCTACCTGGCCGACCTGTTTGGCGTCGCCGTATTTGCCATTACCGGCGCGCTGATGGCCGGACGCAAATCCATGGATCTGTTCGGTGTGCTGGTGATCGCCATCGTCACCGCGCTAGGCGGTGGGACCCTGCGAGATGTGATCCTGGATAACCATCCGGTCAGCTGGATCCGCAACGATACCTACATCCTGGTTGCCTCGCTGGCAGCCATCGGCACCGTGCTGTGGGTACGCCTGACCCGGCCGATCCATGAGCGCGGCCTGCTGATTGCGGATGCCTTTGGTCTGGCGGTGTTCACCGTGATCGGCACAGAAGTCGCCCTGCAGCACAATGTGCCCTACAGCACTGCGGTGATCATGGGCGTGATGACCGGCGTGGCCGGTGGTGTCATGCGCGATGTGATCTGCAACGAGATTCCGCTGATCTTCAAGAAAGAGATCTACGCCACCGCCTGCATTCTCGGTTCGCTGGTGTTCATTGCCCTGCGTGAGCTGCAGACGCCGCATTGGCTGGACACCGGGATAGCCATGCTAACTGTGCTGGGTGTGCGCCTGGCGGCCATCCAGTGGCACCTGGGCCTGCCGCAGTTCCATTTGCTGGATCGCGACTGAGCCCAGGCGCCGCCTTGCTCAGTGGTGGGCGTGGGCATCGGCAGGCGCTTCGGCTTCGATAGCCACCTCTACATCGACCTTGCCAGCCTTCTCGAATTCCAGGGTCAGTGCAAAACGCTCGCCGGCCACCAGTGGTTGAGTCAGGCCGAACAGCATCACGTGATTGCCGCCTGGGGCGAAGCGTACTTCGCCACCAGCCGGGATGCTCACTGAGTCGACCTTCTGCATCTTCATCACATCGCCTAGCATCAGATGGGTATGCAGCTCGGCTTTGGCTGCCCGCAGCG
This sequence comes from Aquipseudomonas guryensis, assembly GCF_014164785.1. Classification (GTDB taxonomy): domain Bacteria; phylum Pseudomonadota; class Gammaproteobacteria; order Pseudomonadales; family Pseudomonadaceae; genus Aquipseudomonas; species Aquipseudomonas guryensis. Next base: position 761,846 of record NZ_JACJFN010000002.1, read on the forward strand.
TACTGACGGCAAGCAGCCGATCTGCACTTTGCGCTTGATTATGCACGATGAAATAGGCGCCGCCGTTAGGGGCATTGGGGGGCAGGGCGCGCGACCAAGGGTGCTCGATATGCAGATCGCCTACGGTGAACTCATGAGCCTGCGCGGAGTTACCGAACAGGGTCAGCATGGCAAGGGCGGCCAGTTTCAGGCGCATCGTGGAAGTGTCTCCTGATTGTCAGTTGGCCAACCCTAGCATGAAGCCAGCCGCCATAGGCTGTGGCAAAGCAGCACAGATTATTCAGAATACGGATGTTCAAGCGGGTTAAACCTGCAGCTGTGCAGGTATTATCTGCAAGCCAGCATCAGCCAAGCCGGCCTGCGATGAGTACGGAGCAATTCAATGATTCAGGATTCGGGGCAACCCGTGCATACCCGGCAAGCGCTACCGCCGCTGAAGGATCTGATTGCCTGTCATGAGTGCGATCTACTGATGCATCATCCGCATGTTGGTGAAGAGCAGAAAGCCAGCTGCCCGCGTTGTGGCTACGAGCTGGTGGTACACCGTGCGCAGATGCAGCGCCGCGCCCTGGCCCTGGTGCTGACGGCATTGCTGCTGTTTATCCCGGCCAACTTCCTGCCGATCATGAGCCTTAACCTGCTGGGCCAAAACGCCGTCGACACGGTGTGGAGCGGGGTAGTGGGGCTGTATCACTCCAACATGGAAATCGTGGCAGTGGTGGTCTTTCTCTGCAGCATGCTGATTCCATTGGTCAAGCTGCTGTGCCAGCTTCTGGTGCTACTGAGCCTGCCATTTCCCAGTTGGCGCCCGCTGGGCACGCAGCTATACCGGACTTATCACCACCTGCGTGAGTGGGGCATGCTGGAGGTCTATCTGTTCGGCATCCTGGTCTCGATCGTCAAATTGATTGACCTGGCCGACCTGCATCTTGGCGTCGGCATGGCCTGTTTCATCGCCTTGATGCTGGCTCAGGTGTGGCTCGAGGTGACCATGTCTCCGCACCAGGTGTGGGATGCACTCAGTGAAGAGGAAGATAACCATGCGCGCACTTGATGCCGGAATTCTGGTCTGCGGCGAATGCCATCGACTGGAATACCTGTGCGAAGGCGAAGTCCAGCACTGTTCGCGTTGCGGTTCCCGGCTGCATATGCGCCGGCCGAATAGCATTGCTCGCACCTGGGCTTTGCTGATCACGGCAGCAGTGCTCTATATCCCGGCGAATATGCTGCCGATCATGACCATCAACTTCTTCGGCAATGGTGCGCCCTCGACCATCATGGGTGGCGTACTGGAGCTGATCCATGCCGACATGCTGCCAATCGCCTTGGTAGTGTTCGTCGCCAGCATCTTGGTGCCGACCTTCAAACTGGTGGGTATCGCCTTGCTGCTGTACTCAGTACAGCGTCATCAGCCTATGTCGGCACGGCAGCGCATCTTGATGTACCGTTTCATCGAGTGGATCGGACGTTGGTCAATGCTCGACATCTTCGTTATTGCGATCCTGGTTGCGCTGGTCAATTTCGGCAACATCGCTAGCATCCAGGCTGATAGCGGTGCGATCGCATTCTGTAGCGTGGTGATCCTGACCATGCTGGCTGCAGTAACGTTCGATCCTCGGCTGATCTGGGACAACACCGATATGGAGAATGAGGAGGACGACAGCGCCGAGTTGCACAACGGCAAGGCTCAGGATTGAGCAGAGGGCATGGCAGAGACTTTATCCTGATTCTGCTCCATATATCTAATTTAACATAATATACATTATGCGAAGCATGATATAGGCCAGCACAGCTACCTCTCGTCAGTCTGGCAAAGTGACAGCATTGCGGCTCGGCTTCGCTGACCTATGGTCTTTTATAGATTTATCGGCCGTATGGCCAATCGGGCTCTTGTAGTCCGCGTTTGACGCCTAGTTTTCATGGACGGAAGCATCTTTTCCTCTCCGCAGCATTTGGGCCTGGACGCTCGTCTTTCCTGATTGTGCGCATCGCATTGTCCGCATCGATCCAATTGTGCACCGAGTAGTTCCATGCCCGGTCTGCGCGCCATCTATGCATTAGGCCGGGCATCAGATTACCTCTGAGGAGTTCAGCTCATGCCTTCCAACCTGAGTTATCCCGGCGTCTATATCGAAGAAGTACCCAGCGGCGTGCGCAGCATCACCGGCGTCGCTACCTCGATCACGGCTTTCATCGGTCGCGCGCTACGCGGGCCGGTCAACGATCCTGTGCGAGTTCAGAGTTTCGCAGAGTATTCCAGGCTGTTTGGCGGTCTCTGGCAGCCGAGTACCCTGAGTTATGCGGTGCTGCAGTTCTTCCAGCATGGCGGCAGCGACGCCTTGATAGTTCGGGTAGCCAACGCGGCTGTTAGCGCGACGCTGGAACTACCGACCGCCAGCGGCTCGCTGCTGCTTGAAGCCTCCAGTCCCGGTGTTTGGGGCAGCCGCCTGCAGGCCACGGTCGATCACCTGACGCGCGATACTGCAGATCCGCTGCTGTTCAATCTGTTGATCGAAGAACTCGACCGGCCTGGAGGCACTGTGACTGTTGCCTCCGAGGTGTTTCGCAACCTCTCGGTCGATCCGCTCAGCCCGCGTTTTGTTGACACGGTACTCAACGAGCAATCCGCGCTGGTCAACGTCCAGGCCTCGGCGCCGGTTGACGAAAGTCCCACCGACGGCACCTTAGCCGTAGCCAATGACGACGGCACAGCTACGGCAGCAGGCGTTCTCGGCGAGGATGGCGACCCCATCGAAGATGCCGAAATCACTGGTGACGAAGACCAGCGTACCGGCATCTTCGCGCTGGATGCCGCCGACCTGTTCAATCTGCTGTGCATCCCTCCCCTCACCCGCGACGCCGACCTCGATCCCGCCACCCTGGCGGCTGCCGCGAGCTACTGCCAGACACGCCGCGCCTTACTCATCATCGATGCCCCAGCGGCCTGGACTGCCAGCCCGAGCACAGCCATAGCCGACGCCGAGGATGGGGTTAACACACTGCGTGCCACGATCGGCAACGATGATGCGATCAACGCCGCGGTGTACTACCCGCGTCTGCGCATGGCCGATCCGCTGTCGGAGAATCGCCTGGCCGAGTTCGCGCCCTGCGGTGCGGTAGCCGGGATCATGGCGCGCACCGATGTACAGCGCGGCGTATGGAAGGCCCCGGCCGGTCTGGCTGCCTCGTTTTCCGGGGTGCAGGGCTTCAGCTACACCATGACCGACCGGCAGAACGGTGTGCTCAACCCGGTTGGTCTGAACTGCCTGCGCAGCTTCCCCGTAGCTGGGCATCTGGTCTGGGGCGCGCGCACGCTGGCGGGTGCTGACTTGCTGGCATCCGAGTGGAAGTACGTACCGATCCGCCGCCTGGCACTGTTCCTCGAGGAAAGCCTGTTCCGCGGCACCCAGTGGGTCGTGTTCGAACCCAATGACGAGCCGCTGTGGGCGCAGATCCGCCTGAACATCGGCGCCTTCATGCAGGACCTGTTCCGCCAGGGCGCATTCCAGGGCTCCAGTCCGCGCGATGCCTACTTCGTCAAATGCGACCGCGAAACCACCACGCAGAGCGATATCAATCGAGGTGTGGTGAACATTCTCGTTGGCTTCGCCCCGCTCAAACCCGCCGAGTTCGTGGTCATCAAGCTGCAGCAGATGGCCGGCCAGATCGACGTCTAGGAGAACCAGACCATGGCTCAGTTCAGCGTCAACGCACAGCGTTTCGATCCGTACAAGAACTTCAAATTCCGGGTGAAGTGGGATGGCCGCTATGTCGCCGGCATCAGCAAGGTCGGCGCCCTCAAGCGCAGCACCGAGCTGGTCGAGCACCGCGAAGGGGGCGATCCGTCCACCTCGCGCAAATCGCCTGGGCGCACCAAGTTCGAAGCCATCACCCTGGAGCGCGGCGTCACCCATGACACCGAGTTCGAAAAGTGGGCCAACAAAGTATGGAATTTCGGTGCCGGGCTGGGCGCCGAGGTATCGCTCAAGGACTTCCGCAAGGACCTGATCATCGAGGTGTACAACGAGGCCGGTCAGCTCGCCCTCGCCTACAAGCTGTTCCGCTGCTGGGTGTCGGAGTTCCAGGCGCTGCCAGACCTGGACGCCAATGCCAATGCGGTGGCTATCCAGACCATCAAGCTGGAAAACGAAGGTTGGGAGCGCGATTACGACGTTAGCGAACCCAGCGAACCCAGCTACACCGAGCCGGCCTGAGCAGCATGTTGCCGCTGACTTCAGCACAGCTGCTGGCGCTCTGGGAGCATGGCGCGGCGCGGCATCCGCTCGACCGCGCGATGCTGCTCTTCGCCCAGGCCGCTCCGGAGTTGCCAGCCGAGAGTCTGGCGGACCGGCCGCTGGGCGAGTGCCACGCAGCCCTGATGCGCTTGCGCTGGCGCAGCTTCGGCAGCTGCATGCCGTTGTGGTTGGATTGTCCCGCCTGTGGCGAGCGTATGGAGTTCGAGCTGCTGCCGGATCAGCTGCCGCCCATGCAGCCACCTCCCGACTCCATTGAAGTGGCCGGCCAGCGCTTTCGTTGCCCCACCAGTCGCGATCTGGCAGCTGTTGCCAACCTCACCGACCGGGAGACGGCCGCGCAACAACTGCTACGGGGCTGCGCCGAAGATGCATGTGCTTCGGACATCCGCCGCGAGCTGGTTGAGGCCGCGCTGGAGGATGCCGACCCCTGGGCTGATCTAGCGCTGGCCTTCCAGTGCCCGGCCTGTGGTCAGGGTGGCGAGGCCTGTTTCGATGTGGCGGGCTATCTGTGGGAGGAAGTCGATGTCAGCGCCCGCCAGTTACTGAACGAAATTCACCTGCTCGCCCAGACTTACGGGTGGAGCGAGCAACAGATCCTGGAACTTAGCGCCATGCGGCGCAGCGCCTATCTGACCAGGGTGGCCCCATGAGTGGCCTGTTCCTGCGGCTGGCCGCACAGGCCAGCGGCCTGCGCGGCGCAACCCTGCGTTCGCCTGCTGCATTGCCCTATCAGGCTGTTCAGCAGCGCGTGGAGCCGCTTGAGTCGGCTGCGGACCGGCCGGATTTACCGATGGAGAGCGCTAGTGCGACAGAGCAGCCAGTCATTACCCCAGGGCGCGAAACCGCAGCGAGGCTGCCCGCCCGCCAGCGGCATGGGCCGTCTAGTCCGCAGGTGCCTGAACAGCAGACGCCCGCCGTCGCCCCCCGTGCTTTTCAGGCACATGACGAACCAGCGACGGCGTCACCCCTGCCCAACCGGGAGCCAACGGATACGCATGCTCCCTTCGCGCTGGCTGTGCCACCCGGTTTGATAACGCAGCCGATGAGAACGACAACGGTGAGCTTCTCTGCGCAGCAAGCGGATGCCACTTCCCCGCAGAACCCGAGGCAAACAACTGAAGGGCATGCGCCAAGCGCGCTGTCTGGCCCGGCACGTAAAGATTCAGCAGTGACCGAGCCTTTCTCGCGCGATGACAGCGGCCCCCTGCCCCTACCGGCCGCCCTGCTCTCGCCGCGCCCGGTTGCGCCAAAGCAGGCGGTTGCTGCCGTCCCGCCCACATCGGCATCCCCCACACCCAGTCCGCAGCCGGACGAAGTACACATCCATATCGGCCGCATCGAGGTCACCGCCATCCAGGAAAGCGCGCCGAGCAAACGCGCCTCACGCAAAGGTACGGCACCACTGTCGCTGGATGACTACCTGGCCAAGCGCAAGGGAGACATCCGATGAGCACCGCCCTGGCCCTGGCCGGCGTCACCGCCGTGCTGCGCGACCGGCTCAACGATGGTCTGGTCAACCACAATGTCGCCGGCATCCTTGGCAGTACAGTGACCGTCAGCGTGCTGCCGCCAGACCGCGTCGTGCCGGCCGATGGCACCGAATCCAGCCAGCTCAACCTATTCCTTTATCAGGCAATCCCCAACGCCAGCTGGCGCAATCAGGCGTTGCCCTCCCACGACTCTGCTGGCCGCCAGCGCCTGACCAACCAGCCGCTGGCCCTGGACCTTTACTACCTGATTTCCGCCTACAGCGGCGGCGACCTGCATGCCGAAATCCTGCTCGGCTATGCCATGCAGTTGATGCATGAGTTTCCCATCATCACCCGCGAAATGATCCGCACCGCCCTCACCCCCTCACCCGACCTCGGCGTGGTGTTGCCGCCGGCCCTGCGGGCGCTGGCCGAATGCGGCCTTGCCGACCAGTTCGAGTTGCTACGCATAACGCCGCAGACGCTCAACACCGAGGAAAGCTCCAAGCTGTGGTCGGCCACCCAGTCCAGCCTGCGGCCCACCGCGGCTTACCAGATATCCGTGGTGCTGATCGAGGCTACCCGCCCTGCCCTCGCCCCCTTGCCGGTGCTGACGCGCGGAGAGGTCGATCCACTCTCGGGACGCGAGCGCGGCGTGGTGGTTTCGCCAAGCCTGATACCGGCCCTGCCGACCCTGGAAGCCATCCTGCCCAGCGGAGCCCAGCCGGTGGCCCGACTCGGCCAGAGCATCGTGCTGCGCGGCCACCATCTGAATGGCAGCGACCGTGAAATACGCATCGGCAACCCCCGCTACGAGGTAAGCGAGATCCTGGCAGCCAGTGGGGCGGATCAGGCCGGGCAGATGGAGCTGCTGATCCCGGTAGCCCGAGCAGATGACTTCCCCGTGGGGGTTTATGAGGCGAATGCGCGGCTGATCCGTCCCGGCGAAAGCCTCGCCAGAGAGAGCAATCGCCTGGCATTCACCCTTGCCCCGGACATCACCAACTTGCCGCAGAACGTGGCACGTGACGGCGACGGCGATGCCCTGGTAACCATCGAGTTCACCCCCGAATTGCGCACCGGTCAGCGCGCCACCCTGCTGGTCGGCCAGCGCGAGGTGCCGCCGCAAAGCTTCGCGGCGCCGACCGACACGCTGGATTTCCTGATCGAGCAAGCCGAAGTTGGCGAGCACCTGGTGCGCCTGCGCATCGATGGGGTCGACAGCCCCATCGTCGATCACGCCACCACGCCACCGACCTTCCTCAATCTGCGGTTGACCATCACATGAACGCCCCGGCAGCCATGGACTGGTCGAGCGCCAACCAGCAACTGCTGGCGGCCGAGTTCGCCCGTCTGCGTGCCTTGCTCGACGGCAGCGATGCCTTGGATGAGCGGACGCGAGGCGCTGAGCTGCGTGTGGCAATGAGTGCGCCGCCGGCCATCGATACCCTGGCACGGATGTTCGAACTGAGCGACTTCGAACGCGATCTCCTGCTGCTCGTCGCCGGCGTCGAGATGGACGCCCGGCTGGGCCCGCTCTGCGCCCAGGCCAATGGCCAGGCAGGCCGCCCCTGGGCGACCTTCGGTCTGGCCATGAGCCTGCTGCCCTCCGCCCACTGGGATGCCATGGTCCCGTCGGAACCGCTGCGCCGCTGGCGCCTGCTGGAAATCGACGAAAGCGCCGGTTTGACGGTCGGCCGTCTGCGTATGGACGAGCGAGTGCTGCACTACCTGGCCGGCCTCAATTATCTGGATCAACGCCTGCAACCATTTCTGCAACCCCTTCCGCCTGCGGGCCTCATGTGTCGTGCGCATGCAGCAATCAGCGAGGCCGCCAGCGCCAGTTTGCAGGGCGATGGTGCCAAGCCACGCGTCATCCTGCTGAGTGGCGATGACGCCCAGGGCCAGTTGGATGTCGCTGCCGACATTGCCCGGCGTCTGGGCGTTGCCCTGTATTGCCTGCGTGCTGCGGACATTCCCACGACCGCCCATGAACAAGCCGCGCTGGCCACACTCTGGCAGCGCGAAGCCGCACTACTGGGCAGCGGCCTGCTGATAGAACTGCGCGATGATGACGGCAAGACGCTCGAACGCTTTACCGAGCGGCTCGGCGGGCTACTGATAATCGCCTCGCGTGCACCCACCCCACTGGATGGGGAAAACCTCACTGTGGAGCGTCCCGATGTGCCCGAGCAGCGTCGACTCTGGCATGAGGCCATGGGCCCCCGGTGCGCGGAGCTGGCGCCGATCATTGATAGCCTAGCCGGGCAGTACCGACTCGGCGCCAGACGTATCGCCAGTATCGCTAAGCGACTCGGTACGCAGATTGACCTGGCCGCACTGCACCGTGCCTGCAGAGCCGATGCCCCCGGCATGAGCGAGCTGGCACAACTCATAGCACCGCGTGCCGAATGGGACGACCTGGTGCTGCCCGAGGCGCAGCGCCGGGTTCTGCAGCAAATCGCCGTGCATACCCGCCACCGCCTTACCGTGCATCACGACTGGGGCTTTGCTGACAAGAGCTCACGCGGCCTGGGCATCTCCACTCTATTCTGGGGCGACTCCGGCACCGGCAAGACCCTGGCCGCCGAGGTATTGGCCAACACCCTGGGCCTGCCGCTTTATCGCATCGACCTGTCGGCGGTGGTCAGCAAATACATCGGTGAAACCGAGAAGAACCTGCGCAAAGTCTTCGACTGCGCCGAAGAGCTCGGCGCCATCCTGCTGTTCGACGAAGCCGATGCGCTGTTCGGCAAGCGTAGCGAGGTCAAGGACAGCCACGACCGCTACGCCAATATCGAAGTCAGCTACCTGTTGCAGCGCATGGAGGCCTATCGCGGCCTGGCGATCCTCACCACCAACCACAAGGCTGCGCTGGACGCTGCCTTCGCCCGTCGCCTGCGCTTCGTGGTGCATTTCCCGTTCCCCGACCAGGCCCAGCGCGAGGCGCTTTGGCATGGCGTGTTCCCACCGGCAACGCCGCTGCAGCACTTGGATTATCGCAAGCTGGCGAACCTGAGTGTGCCTGGCGGCACCATCAGCAATATCGCCCTGGCCGCTGCTTTCCTGGCCGCCGAGGCCGGCACCGCAGTAGGTATGGCGCATTTGCTGCGAGCCGCGCACATCGAGGCCGGCAAACGCGACAAGCCAATTTCCGATGCAGAAACACGGGGGTGGGTATGAGCCGCATCGTGCTGCATATCGACCGTTTGGTGCTGCGTGGCATCGAGCCCGATGATACCGACGCCTTCTCCACAGCCTTGCAAGCTGAGTTGCAGCGCCAGCTGGCAATGACTGGCATGGCAGAGATGTTACGCGGCATCGGTCAGCCAGCTCGAATCAAGGTTGGCGAAGTGCGTAGCGCCAAATCAGGTCACGAAGGACTGGGGCAAGCAGTTGCCCAAAGTATTGCGAGCGGACTGTACCCGGGGCATGCCATCTAGCCCCAGCTGTCATGGGGACTTTTAACACAGCACCGGTTGTTTCTTTTGATACAGGGAGCAGCACAGTGAAACAGATCAGAAGAGAAAGTAGTCCAGCGATAACCAGCGGCAAGCCTGCGAGTACGACACTGGACAGTGCTGGCCGACATTCTCCGGCAGATACCCTGTCTCAAGCCGCCCAGGAATCGGCAACGCCACTCCCACAGCCGTTGATGCAGCAACTCGGCGCTCACCTGGAGCACGACTTTAGCCAGGTTCGCGTCCATAGCGGGCGCGCATCCATGGCCGCAGCAGATCAACTGGACGCGCGGGCCTACACCCTGGGTCGGGATATTCACCTGGGCAGCGAGGCCTTCCGACTTACCGCCAGCGAGCGCCAGCACCTGTTGGCACATGAAGCCATTCATACGGTGCAACAGGGTGGGCGCGCAGTCGCTCCTGGCGAGCATCTAGCCGTGAGCCATCCGAGCGACTCGGCCGAACACGAGGCCCATGAATTGGCTGACCTGATCGGTCACATACCCTCGCCGTCTCTGGCGGCACGCGACCAGGTGCTGCGTAGGGTGCAGCGCAATGTGGCGCCCCATGTGCAGCGCGACTTGAAAAAGGAATACAAATCTACCGACGGCACCTTCAAGACCAACCTCAAGACTGAGAGTCATGCTGGGGCCAAGAATGGCATGAGCGGCACGATCAAGTTCACGGCCAGCGATACCGCTCCCGACTCGACAAACATACGTTTGCTACAGGTCGTCAGGCTGGAAGATCTCAGTACAGGGAAAGACTACGTTTGGTCCGGGGCTGAGGCCGATCGCAACAAGGTACAGAGCACCGCCGATAGCGGAACCGGTGCCGAAGCTGGATTCTTTGTTGACCACTCAGCGGCAGCAGCATCGCCACGTACGGCCAAAGCAGACTCGGCCGTATCGCCCTATTATCGGGACTATTGGCCCAATGCGAGTAGCAGCCAGGACGGTAGCAAGGCAGGTAAGACTGTCACCGATGCATCGCTGTGGGACTATCCAGGATGGAGCCAGAAATGTCGCTTCAGCTTCGAGACGGCCGCCAAGGCAGCAGACACCGGCTACGTCTACGCCACCCTGACCTGGGGCTTCACCATCAGCGATCCAGCCAAAGGAACGGTCACGACCGAACACGCAGCGGCGCACTACGTGCAGTCCGCCACATTTAACTCCGCGCTCAAGGCATTCAACGAGTTCTACAAAAACCCCGGCGCTTCCAGCGCGCCGACCAAGTAGGAGCAGACGCCCAATGTCTGCCGATGCTCGCCTGGCCGAACTACTCGCCGCGCTTGATAACGCGCCGGATGAGCTGCATGGCGATATCACGCCAGCAGTCTTGGCGCTGGCCGACCTGGGCTGGGTGGCTGCCCCTGCCCTGCTCGATCACATGCTGGCCGCGTCGGCGGATACGCGCCTGCATGCCCAGCGCGCCTTCGAGGGCATTCTCATGCACGACTGCGGTTTTGTCCGTGGCCGTGGCTTTGTCAACCGTGACGATGAGAACCGCTTTCGCGAACTCTGGGCCACTCAAGGTGGCTACGCCCATGACGCCAGCCAGGCCCGGCGCAACTTGGCGGTCGAAGCCTGGCGGGGCTGGCTCAAGGAGCATGGCCATGACTGAGCGCAAGCGCATTAACCAGGTTGCGGAGCTCAACAACCAGCTAGAACGCGGCACGCTGTTCGCCCATACCGCTTTGGGCGAGAACGCCCTGCGCCTGAACCAGCTGCAGGCGGTGGTGCATGGCTTGGCAGATCTGCTGATTGCCAAGGGCGTTGTAGACAGCAGCGAGCTGGGCCAGGCCATGCAACGGGTGGATGAAGAGTTGCGCCAGCGCGGCGAACAACTTGGCCCCGGCACCTTGATCCGAGTCGAAACCATCGAGGACCAGCCGCCAACGGCCACGGTCGACTGCGAGAGTCGCCTGCACATCTGCAAGGCCGTGTGCTGCCGTCTCAACTTCGCCCTCAGCGTCGCGGAAATAGAAGACGGCCACGCGCGCTGGGACCTAGGGCAGCCCTATCACATTCGCAAGCAACCCGATGGATGCTGCGTTCATCAGACTACGACCACCGCCCCGGCGTCTGCCGGCGCTACAGCTGCGCCAAGGACCAGCGAATCTGGAGTGACTTCGAGGGCCGCTTGCTCAATCACGAGTGGATTGCCGCGAACCTCGGTCAAGCCGCGCGACCACACGCAACAGCCGTACTCATGCACCGGGTGGATACGCAAGGAGAGTCGGCATGAGTCTGTTGCGTACTAGCGTCAGCGAGAGCAGCGCGCCATGAATGCTCGTACCAGTCAGGCGCCTGTGGCCACGGCACTGCCAGCAGCCTCATTGCTGCAGCGCAAGTGCGCCTGCGGCAAGGGAACCTCAGCATTGAGTGACGACTGTGAGGATTGCCAGCGTGCCCAGGCATTGGGGTTGCAGCCACAGCTTGCGATAGGCGCCAGCGACGATCCACTTGAAGTAGAAGCTGACCGCGCCGCGGCGCAAGTGCTGAGTACGGCCAGCGACTCGGGGCACCTCAGATCATGTTCGGCTCCACACCTGAGTCGCCTCTCGACAGGATCGGCATCCGCTCAATCTGCACCAGACAGCGTGACACAGACGTTGAACAGCAGCGGTGAACCGCTTTCCGCCGAGACGAGGGCCTTCTTCGAGCCGCGCTTCGGCCACGACTTTGGCCGAGTGCGTGTGCATCGTGACAGTACGGCGGCAGCCTCTGCCCAGGAGGTTGCTGCCCATGCCTATACGGTCGGCCGGCATCTGGTCTTCGCCCACGGCCGTTATGAGCCGTCCAGCGCTGGCGGCCGCGCGCTGCTGGCGCACGAATTGGCGCATGTGGTGCAGCAGCGCCAGGCCCCCGAGTATCAGCCAGAGGAAACGCTCGAAGTAGGCGCCAGTGGCGACGGCTTTGAGCGTGACGCACATGGCGCGGCTAATCGGGTGCTGTCGGGACAGCCGGCTGGGGTCGCGGGCGTTGTGCAGCGCCAGCGTCTCCAGCGTTTCTCCGTCACGGAGGAAGCTGCCGGTGGTTGTGGCGTCTGTTATGGCGCTGTTTATGGCGGCCTTGGCCCGGCCGAAGCCGGCAACGCAGCCCACGCCATTGTTCAGCTGGCCTTCCTTGCCCACCTGCCGCGCGGGCGAGTGGAGCTGCCATTCAGCAGTCCCGGCGATGACAACGGACGACTCGACCTAGCGATAGTCACCCAAGAGAACGGCCTACCGACCCGCGTGCAGATCGGCGAAATAAAACCTGCAACGCCCCATGGCGAACAACAGGGAATGGACGATCTGGACTTTTATGAAACGGCGGTCCGTGAGTTCTTCTCCCTGCAGAACCCTGATGTAGAGGTTGAACGTCTGGTCACCAGCATTCCGGTTGGTCGGGGCCTGCCCATGCCGGATCCAATCGCCACACTCGCTGGCTGTGTCGTGCAGCGTCTGGGCGTGGTGATGATGCGTCCCGGGTTATATGGCTACTTTTGCGACCCGCCGTTTTCCGAAGCCCGACGACTCTGCTCCTGTCGCCCACCCGAACCGAGGCGTGAGCCTCTGGATGTTCCCGTTCCGGTACCGGTCTCGCCGCCGGTCAGGGTGCCAAACGCCCCGCCGCAAGGTGTTGGCGTACCCGAGTCGCCACCTGTAGGCGGCCGGGAGCCACATAGCCCACCTGTCACTGCGCCGACTCCAGAGGGTTCGCCGGAAATCTTTCCTGAAACAGAGCCGAATCCTGACAATGTGATTCCGTTTCCCGGGCGACCACGGCCGGGCACCGAGGAAAGCCCGGAGGCCGCACCGGAAGGCGAGCCGGAATGGATTCCCGCTGCCGCACGCATTTCGCTGCTTGGCGCCGCACTGACTGCCACGGCGCTGATGGCCCGCACTGCACTGCGCAATGCGCCACGAGCGGCCGCCAACCGCGCCCTGGGCTATGTCCAAGCCGTCGCCGCGGTGGCCTTGATCGTGCTCTATTCCAGTCGGGTTGAGGCGCGCGTCGGCCCTGGCGAGTCGCCATTGGAAACGCTGTTCGAGGCAATGCGCAACGATGGCATCGAGATACCCCCGGAGCTGCGCGAGCGCATCGAAAACGATCCGGCCTTGCGTGCGACGCTGGAGCAAGCCGCACAGACCGGCGACCTGTCTGCGGCGCAGCAGCAGATCACCTCGCAGATGATGCAGGTTATCGCCGACAACCCGGATGACTTCAGCGAAGAAGACCTGCGCATCCTGGCCGCCGCCACCGAAGCCGCCAGCGCTGGCGATGCGGCCGTGCAACCAACGGTAGAGACATTGCGTGCAGCGATAGACGCCAGGCGCCGGGGCGAGTCGATCGACGACATCGTCGGTGGTTCCGGCACAGGCACCGGTGGCGGTGCGGCTGCCGAGACCGATGGCGGTACGGAGACAGAGCCTGGGACAGACGCAGGTGAGACAGCTGCCGAACCCCTACCAGGCATATCCGATGAGCTCAACCAGCGGCTATCGAGCAATCCCGAGATACGTCGGCTGTTTGATGCCATGACCGGCCAAGGCGATGGACCGGCCGTCACCGAAGAAGTGGTGGAGCGTTTCCTGGCGATAGTGCCGGCAGACCTCAATCGGGATGAGAGCATCCGTCTCATCACAAATCTCCAGGCGGTCGCCGCGCAAACGGTCGATGAAATCCTCGCCAGCCTGCAAGGCGCGGTCGGCACCCTACGCGGCGAAGGCTCAGCGCCTGTTGCCGAGGTGAGTCCTACTGCCCCGCCGAGCACACCTGCGGCGCCCCCCACAGAAACCACAGCCCCCACCGCGACACCGACGTCCGATGAGGGTGCGCGCGTGGCGGCGCGCTTGCAGGGCGCGACAGCCAGTGCGCAGACGCTTATCCGCACCGCCGACATCGTTGCGGGAACACGGATGAGTGTCTTCGTCGCCCGCATGTACGGTCGTTACCTGGTAGGCGGCTTCGTGTCTTTCACCCCGATAGCACGACAAGACACCGGCGTATGGACCGCAACCATCCATCCGACGCGCTGGTACAACCAGTCCGGGCAATACGTCGAGACACAGCCTATCGCTGACATGGCGACAACCATCACCCCCGTGAACAACTGAGCGGAGCCTGACATGACCATCAGTAATTCCCCCCGCCTGATCAAAGCCGGCCTGGTCATGATCGACCCGCAGTCGGCCCAGGTGCGCCGGGTGATTGCGCTGCAGTACAACCCGGAAAAACTCACCCGCAGCCTGCAGGTACAGGGCTCCGGCGATGGTGCCGAACGTTCCGAGGCGCTGCGCTTGAAGGGGCCGGCCGTGGAGACCTTCCAACTGGAGGTGGAGATCGATGCCGCCGACCAGTTGCAGTATCCGGAACAACATCAGGCCGTGGTGGATGCCGGCATCGCCCCGCAGCTGGCGGTGCTGGAGTCGCTGATCAACCCGGCGGCAGCCGATCTGCTGGCCGGCAAGGCGCTGGCTGCGGCGGGCACCCTGGAGATCGCGCCGATGGAGTCGGCCCTGGTGCTGTTCGTCTGGGGCGCCAAACGCATCGTGCCGGTGCGGGTAACCGATTTCTCCATAGCCGAAGAGGCGTTCGACCCGCAGCTCAACCCGATCAACGCCACCTGCAACCTCGGCCTGCGCGTGCTCTCGGTGGACGACCTCGGTTTTGATCACAAGGGCGGCGGGCTGTTCATGGCCTACCTGCAATCACGCGAGAAGCTGGCCGGCAAGGCCGCCACCTTCGGCTTCGACGCACTGGGCATTGGAGGCCTGCCATGACCGATCCGCTCAAGGCCTTTTTGCAGGCCAACGCCATCACCGCGCCGGCCTTCGCCCAGGACAGCCGCTACCACGGCCTGGACATCGCCCAGTGGGTGCGCGCCGATGGCGAAGTACTGAGTTATGTACGCCGGCGTTTCGTGCCGCCGCCGGAGAACTTCGCCACCCTGGGCGAACACCGGGTGGAAGTCGGTGACCGCCTCGACAACCTGGCCGCGCGCCATCTGGGCGACCCGCAGCAGTATTGGCGGCTGTGCGACGGCAACGGCGCACTGCGCCCGGATGAGCTGACCGAGACGGTAGGCCGGCGTCTGCGCATCACCCTGCCGGAAGGCGTGCCGGGAGACGACTTATGAGCAATGCCGTCCATCTCAGTCTGCTGATCGGCCCGATCATTCCGTTGCCGGTGCCGGCGATGCTGATCGACGCCCTCGAAGAGGTCACGGTAACCAGTGCCAGCGAGGGCGCCAGCGGCTTCCAGCTGCGCTTCAAGGTCAACAGCAAGTCCGAACTGAACACCCTGTTCCTGATTGCCGTGGGCAACAACGCCAGCCTGGGCACACCGCCGCTGCGGGTGGTGCTGATCGTCACCCTCGGCGGGCGCGCCCAGCCGCTGTTCGATGGCGTGCTGACCAATGTCGAGGTGCAGGCCGGGCAGAATCGCCAGCCCGGCAGCATCACCATCACCGGCGAAGACCTGACCAAGGTGATGGACCTGATCGACTTCTCCGGCATGCCCTACCCGGCCATGCCGGTCGAGGCCCGCGTGGCGCTGATCTGCGCCAAGTACGCGGCGTTCGGCATCATCCCGCTGCCGATCCCGTCGTTCTTCCCGGATGTACCGATCCCCATCGAACGTATCCCCGCCCAGCAGGGCACGGACCTGGCCTATATCCGCCAACTGGCCGAGGAAGTCGGCCATGTGTTCTACATCGAGCCGGGCGAGGTGCCGCTGACCAACATCGCCTACTTCGGCCCGGAGATCAAAGTCGGCCCGCCGCAGCCGGCGCTGAACATCGACATGGACGCACACACCAATGTCGAATCGCTGAACTTCAGCTTCGATCCGACCAAGGGCGTGCTGCCGATCGTGTTCATCCAGAACCAGATGACCCGCGCGCCGATCCCCATTCCGATCCCCAACCTCAACCCGCTGCAGCCGCCGCTGGGCGTGCTGTCCACGCCGCTGGCCAACCTCAAGATGATGAAGGAGACGGCCAAAATGAGCCCGATGCAGGCCATCTGCGCCGGCCTGGCCGAGGCGAAGAAATCCCAGGACGCGGTGAGCGCCAGCGGCAGCCTCGATGTGCTGCGTTATGGCCGCATCCTGCGCCCACGCAAGCTGGTCGGCGTGCGTGGCGCCGGCGTCGCCTACGACGGCCTTTACTACGTCAGCAGCGTCACCAGCACCCTGGGTCGCGGCAAGTTCACCCAGAGCTTCAACCTCAGCCGCAACGGGTTGATCTCCATCACGCCAACGGTGCCCGCATGAGCCAGCGCTACTACGGTAAATACCGCGGCATGGTGTTGAACAACATCGACCCCATGCAGCAGGGCCGCCTGCAGGTGCAGGTGCCCGACGTGGCCGGGCTGATTCCGGCTAGCTGGGCCATGCCCTGCGTGCCGATTGCCGGCATCCAGAACGGCATGGTGGCGCTGCCGATGATCGGCTCCGGGGTCTGGGTGGAGTTCGAGCAGGGCAACCCGGACCACCCGATCTGGGTCGGCTGCTTCTGGGGCAGCGCGGCGGAGATCCCCGCGCTGGCCCTAGCCACCCCGCCCGGCATGCAGGCCATCACCCTGCAAACGCCCTTGCAGAACGGCCTGACCATCTCCGACCTGCCCGGCCCTACCGGCGGAATCATGCTCAAGAGCGCCACCGGGGCGACCCTGATCGTCAACGACACCGGCATTTATATCCAGAACGGCAAGGGCGCCATGCTCACCCTGGTGGGCCCGGCGGTAACCATCAATAACGGCGCGTTGACGGTGATCTAGGGTCGCCCGCGCGGGCGGTCGCAGGCAGTTCCCGTGGGATGCGGAACAAGGAGGCAGGTATGGACAGACACGCAACGCAGCAGCGCCGCCCGAGCAGTGCTCGGCCACGCGCCCTGTGGCGTCCGGAGGGTTGCTGAGATGCCCGGCCCTCTCCTGCATGTCGGCGCCAGTGTGCTCTGCGCCCATGGCGGCACCGCCAATCCAACCGTACCTAACCCGCGCGTGCTGGTCAGCGGCCAGCCGACCGTGCTGATGAGCGGCCCCTACGTGATTGCCGGCTGCCCATTCAACGTCTCCGGCAGCCCGGTGCCTTGTGTCACCGGGCAATGGGTAGTGGCCGCGACCCGCGTGCTTTCCAACGGCCAGCCGCTGGTGCTGATGGACAGCCAGGCGGTCTGCGCACCCAACGGCACACCGCTGCTGCCGGTGGCAGCACAGACACGCGTGATCGGGAGCTGACCATGACCCAGCGTCTGCATTTTCCCTACGCCTTCGATGGCCACGGCCGCAGCCGCGAGGCCGATGAAGCCAACTGGATCCGTGGCCTGATCGAGCAGGTGCTGTTCACCGCGCCCGGCGAACGGGTGATGCGCCCGGACTTCGGCAGCGGCCTGCGCGAGCTGGTGTTTGCGCCCAACAGCCCGGAGCTGGCCGCCACCGTGCAGTTCCTCGTGCAAGGCGCGCTGCAGCAATGGCTGGCCGACCTGATCCAGGTCGAATCGGTGGAAGTCAGCGCCGTCGAGGCGCGCCTGGCGGTGCAGGTGCAGTACCGCATCCGCCGTACCAACCAGCGGCGTGAGGACAACTTCGTCCAGGGAGCGACGCCATGATCTACCACTGCTGCGAAGAGAACCGTCGGGCACTGGTGGATGCTCACCCCAGCCTCAACGGCATCGACTACCTGGAGGTGCTCGACCTCGACGCGCCGCCCGGCAGCCCGCGCCAGCGTACCCTGCTGGTCCGTCTGCTCAAGCCGGTGCCCGCCGGGTTGAGCGTAGACAACCTGCACATCAGCGGCGGCGAGCGTGTGCGCCGGGTGGGCATCGAGTGGCTCGGCATCGCCAGCGCGCCACCGGCCCAGGCCAACGCCGCCGAGCAGGCGCTGTTCCTCGCCCTGGTGGAGCCCGACCATGTGCTGGTGCTGCGCACCGACACCGATGGCGATCACTCCACCTACCACCTGCAGCTAGGCCAGGCCGGCTCCCTCGACACGCCGCTGGTGGATTTCGACCCGCGCCTGTCGAGCGTGGACTTCGCCTTCAAGGTCGAGTGCCCCAGCGATTTCGACTGCCGCCCACAACAGGACTGCGCCGAGCCCGTCACGCCAGCGCCGGACATCAACTATCTGGCCCGCGACTATGCCAGCCTGCGCCGCCTGGTCATGGATCGGTTGGCCCGGCAGATGCCCGGCTGGCGCGACCGCAGCCCGGCCGACCTGGCTACCACCCTGGGCGAGCTGATCGCCTATGTCGGCGACCTGCAGCACTACCAGCTCGACGCCGTCACCACCGAGGCCTACCTGCATACCGCGCGTAAACGCAGCAGCCTGCGCCGCCATGCCCTGCTGGTGGACTACCAACTGCACGAGGGCTGCAACGCCCGCGCCTGGCTGCATCTGCAGGTCAGCGGCGGGCCCTTCCCGATGCCGGACGGGCTGCGTTTTTACACCCGCGTGCCAGGCGTACCGCCGCGCATCCTCAGCGACTCGCCGGAGGAACGCCAGGCGCTGCAGAGCACGCCGCTGGTGTTCGAGCCGATGCAGCAAAGCACCCTCAACGAGGCGCACAACCGCCTGTTCTTCCACACCTGGAGCGACTCCCGCTGCTGCCTGGCGAGCGGCGCCACCCGGGCCACCCTGCGTGGCCATCTACCGGATCTGGCAGTGGGCGACGTGCTGGTGTTGCAAGAAGTGCTCGGCCCACTCACCGGCGAGGCGGCCGACGCCGATCCCGCGCGGCGCCATGCGGTGCGTTTGACCCAGGTGCGAGCCTTCGACGGCACGGACCCACTGCTCGACCCGCTGGACGACAGCGAAATTACCGAGATCGCCTGGCACGCCGACGACGCCCTGCCTTTTGCCCTGTGCATCTCCAGCGAAATTGACGAGGCCCACGGCAGCCTGCAGCTGGAAGATGTCAGCGTGGCGTTGGGCAATATCGTCCTGGTCGATCACGGCCGCAGCGTGATCGGCGAAGCATTGGGCAGCGTACCGGCGCCACGGATGCAGTACCCGGCCAGCGGCGGTGCCTGCCAGCGCGTGGCGCCGGAACCACTGCCGCCACGCTATCGCCCGTTGCTGGCCGAGGGCCCGGTGACCCACCGCGGCCGCGTCGTGCGGCGGGTGCTGGATGGCGGTCTGCTGCGCCGCGAGTGGGTGCTGTTCGACCCACAGGCCTCGGCCAGCAGCGCCCTGCACTGGCGCGCCGCCGACGCCATCCCCGACCTGCGCCTGGAAAGCGGCCTCGAGATCAGCCCTGAACACTGGAACGTGCAGCGCAACCTGCTGGACAGCAAGGCCGAGGACCGCCACTTCGTCGTCGAGGCCGAGAACGACGGCAACACTCACCTGCGCTTTGGCGACGACCGTCACGGCCGGCGTCCGGACAGTGGAATCGATTTTCGTGCCTATTACCGGGTCGGCAACGGCCCGGCCGGTAATGTCGGCGCGGCCAGCATCGCCCATGTGGTCAGCGCCGAGGCGCGCATCGAGGCGGTGAGCAACCCGCTGCCGGCCCACGGCGGCATCGCCGCGGAGAACCAGGCCGAGCTGCGCCGTGCGGCACCGCAGGCGTTCCGTACCCAGGAACGGGCAGTCACCCCGGCCGACTACGCCGAAGTCACCGAGCGCCTGGACGGTGTACAGCGCGCCGCCGCCGGGCTGCGCTGGACCGGCAGCTGGCACACGGTGTTCGTCACGGTCGATCGCAAGGGCGGCGAGCCGGTCGATGCACCGTTCGCCGAGAACGTGGTCGAGCACCTCGACCGCTACCGCATGGCCGGCCATGACCTGCGCGTCAACGAGCCGTTGAATGTGTCGCTGGAGATCGACCTGCTGGTCTGCGTCAAGGCCGGCTACTTCCGCAGCGATGTACGCCACGGCCTGCTCGAGGTGCTAGGTAGTCGCCAGCGCAGCGACGGCACGCGCGGTCTGTTCCACCCGGACAACTTCAGCTTCGGCCAGACCTTCTTCCTCAGCCCGCTGTACGCAGCGGCGCGCACCGTGCCCGGCGTGGCTGCGGTGCAGGTGACGCGCTTCCAACGCCAGGGCCAGGCCGATCCCAAACCGCTGGCCGATGGTTTCATGGCGCTCGGCCGCCTGGAAATCGTGCGCCTCGACAACGATCCCAATTTTCCGGAGCACGGCGTGCTGCGGCTCAACCTGCATGGAGGCAAGTGATGGTCAGCAAACCCGAGTGTGACTGCTGCACCGGCTTGGACGCCGACACCCCGCAGCGCATCGACAACCCACCGGGGCTGCCAGCGATCGACTATCGCATCGGCCGCCATGGCGACTTCATGGACAGCCTGCAGGCGCGCCTGTCCAGCGCCGAACATCCGGCCCTGGCCGCGTTCACCAGCCGCGAAACCAGCGACTTCACCCTGGCGCTGTCCGACGCCCTGGCCTGCTCGCTGGACGTGCTCGGCTTCTACACCGAGCGCTACGCCCAGGAGCACTATCTGCGCACCGCCACCGAGCAGCTCTCGGTGCGGCAAATGGCGCGCCTGATTGGCTACCGGCCGGCGCCGGGTGTGGCCGCCTCCACCCACCTGGCCTTCACCCTGCAGAGCGCGCCGGGCATGCCCAGCGAGCCAATCGTCATTCCGCGCGGCAGCAAGGTGCAGAGCGTGCCCGGCCAGGACGAGCAGGCACAGACCTTCGAGACCATTGCCCCGGCGCCGGCCCGCGCCGCCTGGAACGCCATCCCGGCCCAGGCCAGCCGCGCCTGGCGACCGCGCAAGGGCGATACCGAGCTGTGGCTGGCCGGGGTTCTTCACCAGTTGCAGGCGGGCGACGCCATTCTCATCGTCGGTGACGAGCGTCTCAGCGACCCTGGCAGCGAACGCTGGGATGTGCGCGTACTGGCCAAGGTCGAGGCGGACAGCGCGAACGGCCGCACCCGGCTGCTGTGGAATCACCCGCTGGGCAGCGGTTTCCCGGCCATGAGCCCGAGCGGCAGCGGCGCCCGGGTGTTCGCCCTGCGCCAGCGCACCGCGCTGTTCGGCCACAACGCGCCGGACCCGAATCTGTTTGGCCCGGACAACCCGCAGATCGGCCATCAGATCGACAAGAGCACCAGCAACAACTGGCGCTGGGCTAACTTCACAGTCGATCCGGCAGCCGTCGATCTGGACACCGACAACGCCAAGATCGTCGCCGGCAGCTGGTTCGCCCTGGTGTCCAACAACCCGGCCTATGGCAGCGCCGACCTGCCCGGCTATGTCGAGCTGTACCGCGCCACGCGAGTGATCCATCGCACCCGCAGCGCCTTTGCCCTGTCCGGCAAGATCACTCGCATCACCCCGGACACCAACGAAAACCTCAGCGCCACGACTTTCCCGCTGCGCCAGACCCTGGTGCTGGCCCAGAGCGAGGCGCTGGAGACGCTTGCCACGCCGCTGTTCCACCCGGCGTATGGCGATCTCCTCGAACTGGATCTGCGTGTCGACGGCCTGCAGCCGGGTCAGGCCCTGGCGCTGTCCGGCCGACGCCAGCGCATCGCCCTGCTGGCCAGCGGTCTGGCCCTGCAGCTCGATGAAGGCGGTAGCGTGGCGTTGGAACAGGACGACCAGCTGTTCATGCTGGCCCCGGCCGACCGCCTGTTCGGCAGCACCCCGGTGGCACTCGGCGCCGAGGAGTTCGCCGGGCTGCTCGGCAGCACTTCGGTCAACCTGCGCTTGCAGGTGCTGGACCGCGACGGGCGCAGCGGCCGCTTACAGGCCAAGGCCAGCCAGATTCGCCTGGCCGTGGGTCACAAGGACGATGTGCTGGTGCACCAGATCGCCTTTATCGGCGACACCGAGGACTCGCTCAGTCACGACCGCGACCGCACCAGCCTCAAGCTGCAGACGTCGCTGCAGCATGTGTTCGAGCGCGCCAGCCTGCGCATCAACGCCAACGTCGCTCCGGCCAGCCATGGCGAGACGGTTGAGGCGATTCTCGGCGACGGCAACGCAGCTCAGGCCAACCAGCGCTTCGCGCTCAACCAGGCGCCACTGACCTACCTCAGCGCGAGTACGCCCAGCGGGCGCGCCTCGACCCTGGAGCTGCGGATCAACGACGTGCTGTGGAGCGAGGCGCCGACCCTGTACCGCGTGGCGGCCAATGCGCGCAGCTACGAGACCAGCCAGGATGAGGCCGGCTACACCACCCTGCAGTTTGGCGACGGCAACGAAGGCGCGCGTCTGCCCAGCGGCCACAGCAACGTGCGTGTGCGCTACCGCAAGGGCCTCGGCGGTGCCGGCAACCTGGCCGCCGGCAAACTCACCACCCTGCTCTCGCGCCCGCTGGGTGTCGGCGAGGTGGTTAATCCGGTGCCGGCCAGTGGCGGCGAGGATGGCGAGTCGCTGGCCCAGGCCCGCGACAATGCACCGTTGACGGTACTGACCCTGGACCGCGCGGTGTCCATTACCGACTACGCCAACTTCGCCCGCGCCTTTGCCGGCATCGACAAGGCCCATGCCCTGTGGATTCCCAGTGGCCCGGCGCGCGGCGTGTTTCTCAGCCTGGCCGGCGCGCAAGGCGCGACGGTGGCCGAGGGCGACGCGGTGTATGCCTCGCTGCGCGCCGCGCTGCTGGCCTATGGCGACCCACTGGTGCCGCTGCGCATGGTCGGTTATGCCGATGCGCGTTTCCGTTGCCGCCTCGCGGTCAAGGTGCTGGCGGAATACGACGCCGAGCTGGTCCTGGGCCAGGTTGAGGCCGCGCTGCGCGAGCATTTCGGCTTCGCCAAGCGCGATTTCGGCCAGACCGTGTCGGTCGACGAACTGGCCGCCGTGGCCCACGCCGTCGCCGGTGTGCAGGCGGTGCAGGTCAGCCGCCTGTATCGCCAGGGCCAGCCGCCGGGCCTGGCTCCACGCCTGTATGCCGCGCTGCCGGTGGCCTCGCTCAGCGGCCTGCCGCAGGCGGCAGAGCTGCTGACCCTCGATGCTGCACCGCTGGAACTGGAGGTGCTGCCATGAGCCTGGACGCCCAATCATTGTTCGCCTTGCTGCCGGCCATTCATCGCATCCGCGACGCGGAACTGGCGGAGGCCGAAGGCTTCGAGCGCGGCCCGTTGGAAGAGTTGGTGGCCCTGCTGGCCGAACAGTTGGGCATCGCCGAGGAAGGCCTGGAACAGCTCTACGACGACCTGTTCATCGAGACCTGCGCCGACTGGGTAGTGCCCTACATCGGCGACCTGATCGGCTACCAGGGCCTGCACCAGGTGGTGCCCAAGGTCGCCAGCCCACGCGCTGAAGTCGCCCACACCATCGCCCTGCGTCGACGCAAAGGCACCGCCACCGTGCTGGAGCAATTGGCCCGCGACGTCACCGGCTGGGACGCCCGCGCGGTGGAGTACTTCCAGCGCCTGTGCGCCACCCAGTACATGAACCACCCGCGCCCGCAGGCGTTACAGGCCCCCGACCTGCGTCAGGAACAGGCACTGGAGTGGCTGGGCACAGCCTTCGAGACGGCCAACCGCAGCGTGGACGTGCGCCGCATCGAGACTGGTCGCGGCCGTCACAATATCCCCAATGTCGGCCTGCACCTGTGGCGCATCCAGGCCTACTCGCGCAGCCAGGCGCCCTGTCTGCGCGCCGGCCCGCGGCGCTACCGGGCCAGCCCGCTGGGCCACGACCTGGTGCTGTACAACAAATCGCGGGTGGAAGACGACATCGGCCATCTGGCCGAGCCGGACAACGTGCCCTGGCCACTGTCGCGCCGGCGCCTGGAGGCGCACCTGGCGCGCCATTACGGGGTGCGCGCCAACGCGGGCGCGCCGCTGGATAACCCGGCGCCGAGCCTGCAGCTGTGGGTCGACGACACGCTGATCGAACGCGAGCAGATCTGCATCTGCCACCTCGGCGACGACGGTGCTGGCTGGGCGCACACGCCACCAGCGGACGGCACCTATTCCATCGACCCGCTGCTGGGGCGCATCGCCCTGCCCGGCGACGCCCCAGACCCGGCCGAGGTGCAGCTGACCTGGCACGAAGGCTTCTCAGCCGATATCGGCGGCGGCGAATACGAGCGCGGCGCCGACCTGCCCACCCCGCCGGCTGATCGTCTGCTGGTGCGAGTGCCGGATGATCAGCCGACGTTGGTGGCGGCGTTGACCGAGATTGCCGGCGACGGTGTGGTGGAAATCACCGACAACGGCCGCTATGAGGAAGCGCTGGATATCCAGGTGGCGGCCGATGGAGCCGTGGAAATCCGCGCGCGCAACGGCCGCCGTCCGATCCTGGCACTCAGCCAGCTGAGCATCAGCGGTGCGGCAGACAGCGCCTGCCTGCTCAACGGTCTGCTGATCAGCGGCGCGCCACTGCAGGTAGCGGCCGGTGCCGGCAACCTACTGGCCCGCCTGGAGCTGGACCACTGCACCCTGGTGCCCGGAATCGCGCTGGATGCCAGCGGCCAACCGCTGCAGCCCACCAGTCCCAGCCTGCTGCTGGAGATCGCCAGTCTGCAGACGCGTATCTCGCGCAGCCTGGTCGGCGCCATTCGCGCGCATGAACACGCCGTGGTGCAGGCCAGCGACAGCCTGATCGACGCCA
Organism: Aquipseudomonas guryensis; assembly: GCF_014164785.1. Classification (GTDB taxonomy): domain Bacteria; phylum Pseudomonadota; class Gammaproteobacteria; order Pseudomonadales; family Pseudomonadaceae; genus Aquipseudomonas; species Aquipseudomonas guryensis. Next base: position 786,558 of record NZ_JACJFN010000002.1, read on the forward strand.
CCGCCCGCGACGGCGTGGCCTTTGCCGCCATGGATGGCGAAGCACCGGGCGCCGCGCTGTCGCTGGATGCCTGCACGTTGATCGGCAAGCTGCATACCAGCGAGGTTGGGCTGATCTCCAACAGCATCCTTTTCGCCGCACTGGCACCAGCCGACAGCTGGGCAGTGCCGGTACGCGCCGAGCGCAAGCAGGTCGGTTGTGTGCGTTTCAGCTGGCTGCCGTTTAACTCGATACTGCCCCGCCGCCATCGCTGCCAGCCAGATTCCAGTGCGGCCGCGCGACACATCGCACCACGCTTCACCTCATTGCGCTATGGCACCCCGGCCTACGGCCAGCTCGCCACTTCCACGGCGGCAGAAATTCTCCTGGGCGCCGACGACGAGAGCGAGATGGGCGTATTCCACCAGCTGTATGGCGCACAGCGGGTCACCAACCTGCGCATCCGTCTCGCGGAATACCTGCGAGTCGGGCTGCGTGCCGGCATCTTTCACGAATCCTGAGGGAACATCATGAGCTTCGATCTGAGTCGAGTCCGCTTCGACGCCCGCCGTGACTTCCTCGGCGTGGTCATGCAACAGGGTCGGGTCCAGCTGGACGCGGACTGGAATGAATGGGTGGCGCAGCTGGCCCGGCGCATCCAGGCCGGCGCGCTGGATACCTTCGGCGGCAACGTGGTGCCACGCATCACCCCGGAAGGCTTCCGTATCGAGGCCGGCGGCGGCAGCTTCACCATCGGCGCCGGACGCATCTACGTGGACGGCCTGCTGGCAGAGAACCACGGCGCCGCGCCCAACGTCTGGGAGCCGCGCCTGGCCGAGCTGACCGGCAGCGCCGCGCTGGGTTACGCCAACCAGCCCTACTACCCCAATCCGCCGGTACTGCCCCAGGGCGGGCCGCACCTGGTGTATGTCGATGTCTGGCAGCGCGACGTCACCGCAGTAGAGGCCCCCGATCTGATCGAGAAGGCGGTCGGTGTGGACAGCACCGGGCGCCTGCAGACGGTGTGGCAAGTCAAGGTGCTGGCCAATGTCGGCAACAGCACCTGCGCCACCGAGGATGAGGATGTGCCGGGCTGGCAGGCCCTCATAGCGCCCTCGGCGGCGCGCCTGTCGACCCGTACCGGCGTGCCGAATTTCGAGCCCGACCCGTGCCAGGTGCCACCGGCAGCCGGCTATCGCGGGCTGGAAAACCAGCTGTATCGGGTCGAGGTGCACCGCGGCGGCACACTCGGTACGGCCACCTTCAAATGGTCGCGGGACAACGCCACGGTGGCCTCGCGGGTCAGCCATATCAACCCGGCGCGCGACCGCATCACCGTCGAGAGCATCGGCCGCGATGACGTGCTGCGCTTCCATGACGGCGACTGGGTCGAGGTGACTGACGACTGGCGCGAGCTGCACGGCCTGCCCGGCGAACTGCGGCGCATCCGGGTCGCCGGCGGCGTGGACGAAAGCGCGCGGACCCTGCAGTTCGACCTGGCGCTGCCCGCCGGCATGTTCCCCACCAACGCCCAGCAAGCCACCCAGGCCGCGCGCAACACCCGCGTGCGCCGCTGGGACCAGGCCGGCCTGGTGCGCCGCGAAAACGGCACCCAGGTACTGGACCTCAACGCCCCGGGCGCCGCGGGCGACATCGTCATTCCCGCCGTGGGCACCCGCCTGTTCCTCGAACACGGCATCCTGGTCGAGTTCGCCCTGGACCCGGCTGGTGGCCAGTTCACGACGGGCGACTACTGGGTATTCGCCGCGCGCACCGTGGATGCCAGCATCGAGGAGCTGAACCTGGCCCCGCCGCTGGGCATCCACCACCATTACGCGCGCCTGGCGATGGTCAACTTTCCCGACACCGAGACCGACTGCCGCGTGCTGTGGCCGCCAATTGCCGAGGGCGAAGGCTGCGACTGCACCGTATGCGTCAGCGCTGAGGGGCACAACAGCGGCGTGGCCACCATCCAGCAGGCCATCGACGCGATCAAGGATGTCGGCGGCACCATCTGCCTCGGCATCGGCACTTACAACCTGCGCGAAACGCTGACCGTGGACGACGCCAACTCCCTGCGCATTCGCGGCCAGGGCTGGGGCAGCCTGCTGGTCGGCAGCCAGCCCGGCAGCGTGATCGACATCAGTGCCAGCAATGGCGTGGCCCTGGAGAACCTCAGCCTGATCGCCTCGACCAGCACGTCCAGCACCACGGCGGCGCTGCGTGCGCGCAACACGGTCGACCTGCGCGCCGAGCACATCAACGTGCTGTGCCTGGCCACGGGCGAAGGCACCAGCGCAGCCATCAGCCTGGGCAGCAACATGCTCGGCGTGAGCATCGACGACTGCGCCCTGGTGGCCGAGCGTGGCATCGTCCGCACCGGCGAGTACCTGCTCAGCGCCGAACTGCGGGTGACGCGCAACCTGTTCTTCTGCAGCCAGCGCGCCATCAATCTGGACGGCATCAGCCTGCACTACGGCAACACGCGGATCGACGGCAACCTGATGATCACCGGTGGGCAAACGGCGCTGGTGGCGACCGGCGCGGTGCTGCCGGGCTCGCCGTTCACCATCGCCGACAACGTCATCTACACCCAGGGCGACGGCATCCGCGCCGGGGTAGATGGCCTGCGCATCCGCGATAACGAGATCAGCGGCGCGGGCGAAGGCAGCGGCGACGGCATCGTGCTGGAGGAAGGCCTCGACCCGCAGGGCGTGAGCGACGTGCGTATCGAGGGCAATCGTCTGAGCCAACTGCAGGGCAACGCCATCCTCATCCACCAGCATCTGGACAACGCCAGCATCGCCGGCAACCTGATCGAGAACATCGGCATAGGCGCTCTGGTGATGGGCGAAGGCGGCTCGGCCACCACCCTGGGCGTGACCGGCAATCGCTGCCGCCAGTTGGGCCTGGCAGCCAATGTCGATGGCAGCGCCTTTGCCGCGGTGCAGCTGATCCGCGTACAGCGCGGCGACTTCTGCGACAACCTGATCGCCGAGGTGGCGCGCGACGCCGTGATCTCACCGGCCATCGCCGGCCTGCGCGCGGCGGCGGTCGGCCAGCTGCGGGTGGTGGGCAATCGCTTCCTCGGCATCGGCCCCGATCGCAGCAGCGGCGAGATGGTCGCCATCCAGGTTCTGCCACCCTTCGAGCGCTGCGTGGTCGAAGGCAACCATGTCGACCGGGTCGGCGACGACGAGCAGCAGAAACCGGTCAACGCCATCTGGCGTGCGATTCAGATCGCTCCAGCAGTGATCGGCGGCCCGGCCAATTTCAGCGTCGCCTACATGGTGCCCGCGCCGGAAAGCGCCTACCTGCTCAGCGCCAACCGCGCCTATGCACTCGCGCGCCATCCGGCCGACCTGGCGATCCAGAACAATCGCCTGCGCGCGCACCTGAGCAGTGTGCCGCTCAACCTTTGCGCCAGCCTCGAGCATTGCCTGTTCGCCGGCAACCATTGCGAGACGCTGGGCGCCGCCAATGACGGCGCGCAATCCGGCGAGTTGCAGGCTCGTACCCTCAACGCCAGCAACAACCGTCTGCGTGGCCAGGGCGACCACGACACGCTGCACTTGCACCCGGACCCGCAGGTCAAACGGGCCATCGTCATCGGCAACACCAGCACCGGCAATATCCGGGTCATCAGCGGCGCGCCCATCCCCAACGACATGGCGCTGACCAACATCATTGGCTTCTAGGAGAGCAGGACATGGCCGTCACCACCTTTCGCGGCGAAAAGAACCTCGGCGAGCTGGCCGACAAGCTGTTCCTGCGCCTCACTCCGCGCCAGCGCGAGAAGGTCGAAGGCGCGCTGCTGCAGGCCAACCCGCAGCTGGAGAAGATGACCAGCCTGCGTGCCGGCACCCTGCTCAAGGTGCCGGACCTGCCGGAGCTGCGCGCCAAGGCCAATCGCGCCGGCGGCAAGCCGGACGACCAGGTGGCCGACCACCTGAGCAACGAGCTGCAGGCCTTCGCCCGCCTCCTGGGCCCGCGCTTCGCCGCTGCGCAGGAAGCGGTGGCGCAAAACGCCGCCGTCCTGGCGGAGCCGGAACTGAACCGGGTGATCGCCAAGGAACGGCCGCTGCGCGACCTGGCGAAGGAAATCGGCACGCTCAACGAGCGACGTAAACAGGAGCTGGAGGAACGCCAGCAGGCTCTGACTGCTGCCATCAAACAGATGCAGGGCGATCTGCAGAAGCGCTGAGTCGGCGCCATCTCGTCAGGAACTAATTGCGTTTGCAAGGGATTATCATTTTGGCTAAAGTCGCCGGCTTCGGTATAGCCAGGCTCGCCAAGGATTGTCCATGTTCCGACTCGATGCGGTCAGCTTCAGCCTGCCGGAGCGTACCCTCCTGCATCCGCTGTCGCTCGATATCCCGCAAGGCCAGATGGTCGGCCTGATCGGCCATAACGGCTCCGGCAAATCCACCCTGTTGAAGATGCTTGCTCGCCAGCAGCCGGCCAGTTCTGGCCAGCTGCTGCTCGACGACCAGCCCCTGGCCGCCTGGAAGGACCGCGACTTCGCTCGCCAGGTGGCCTACCTGCCGCAGCAACTGCCGCCCGCTGATAGCCTGACGGTGCGCGAGCTGGTTGGCTTCGGTCGCTATCCCTGGCACGGCCTGCTCGGCCGCTTCGGCAGCGAGGACCACGCCAAGGTGCGCGAGGCCATGGCACTGACCGATACCGAGCGTTTCGCCGAACGCATGGTCGACAGCCTCTCCGGTGGCGAGCGCCAGCGCGTCTGGCTGGCCATGCTGCTGGCGCAGAACAGCCGCTACCTGCTGCTGGACGAGCCGACCTCGGCCCTCGACATCGCCCACCAGGTCGACGTGCTCGGCCTGGTGCATCAGCTCAGCCGCCAGTTGGGCCTGAGCGTGATCGTGGTGTTGCACGACATCAACATGGCCAGCCGTTACTGCGACCGCCTGATCGCCCTGCACAGCGGACGCCTGCTGCTGGACGGCAGTCCGGCAGAGCTGATGACCGACAGCAACCTGGAGGCCATCTACGGCCTGCCCATGCAGGTGCTCAGCCACCCGCGTGGCCAGCAACCCATTGCCGTGGTGGTGTGATGCGCTGGCTGCTCTGCATGCTCGCCCTGCTGGCGGCAATCGCCCAGGCCGACACTCGCCAGCCGCGCATCGCGGTGATCGACTGGGGCCTGACCGAAACCCTGCTCGGCCTGGGAGTGACGCCCATCGCCGTGGCGCAGACCGAGGGCTACCGGCGCTGGGTGCAGGCGCCCGAGCTGCCGGCGCAGGTGGTCGACCTCGGCCTGCGCATCGAGCCCAATCTGGAGCTGCTCAGCCAGCTCAAGCCGGACATGATTCTGATCACCCCGCAGTTCGCCGCCAGCCGCGCGCAGCTGGAGCGGGTGGCACCGGTGCACACGCTGGCCATCTACACCCCGGAAACCGAGGCCTATATCGGTGCCCAGCGGGTGACCCGCGAGCTGGCCGAACTGCTTGGGCGGCAGGCCGAAGGCGAAGCGATGATCGCCCGCATCGACGCCACTATGGCGCGGGTTCGCCAGCGGCTCGAACCCCAGGTGCTGCCGCCGTTCTATGTGCTGACCTTCCTCGACCAGCGCCACGTGCGCCTGTTCGGCAAGCAGAGCATCTACCAGGGCGTGCTCGATCGCGTCGGCCTGCATAACGCCTGGCAGGGCCCGACCAATTACTGGGGTTTCAGCCAGCAGGGTATCGACCGCCTGGCGGAGACGCCCGAGGCCGCCCTGCTCTACCTCAAACCCATGCCACCCGGCACCCAGGATGGTCTGGCCAGCAGCGCTTTGTGGAACCAGCTGCCGGCCGTGCGCGCGGGGCGTCTGTATGACCTACCGCCAGTCTGGAGCTTCAACGGCCTGATGGCCGCCGAGCGATTCGCCAACCTGCTGGAGGCGCGCCTGGCGCCGGAGAGCGTGCAATGACCGACCTGCTGGCCCAGGGGCCGTTACCCGTGCGCACTCGCCGCAGCTTTTCCAGTCACCCCGCCTGGCTGTGCTGCCTGTTGCTGCTCCTGACCCTTGGCCTGGCCTTTACCGACCTGGGCCAACGTCTGCCGAGCGGACAATGGCTGCAGGCCATGTTCGCCCCACAAGACGGCGATATGGCGCAACTGATCCTGCATTTCAGCTGGTTGCCACGCCTGTGCATGGCCCTGCTCTGCGGCGCCGTGCTGGCCTTGGCCGGCACCCTGATGCAGCAGGTGTTGCGCAACCCGCTGGCCTCGCCGACCACCCTGGGTGTGGCCAGCGGCGCCCAGCTCGGCCTGCTGGTGGCCACCTTATGGGCGCCCTGGCTACTGGATTTCGGCCGCGAATGGGTGGCCCTTGCTGGCGGCGGCCTGGCCTCCTTGCTGGTATTTGCCTTGGCTTGGCGGCGTGGCCTGGCGCCGCTGACACTGATCCTCGCCGGCCTGGTGGTGACGCTGTATCTGAGCGCACTCAACGTGACCCTGATGCTGGTCCAGCAGCAGGACCTCAACGCGGTGTTTATCTGGGGCTCCGGCTCGCTCAGCCAGAACAGCTGGAGCAGCGTGCAGTTCCTCGTGCCGCGCCTGGTCGTCGGCCTGCTGCTCCTGCTGCCGTTGCTGCGTCCGCTGGCCCTGCTGGAACTCGACGACAGCGGCGTGAAAAGCCTGGGCGTACCGCTGCGTTTCCTGCGCTTCGTCACCCTGACCCTGGCCGTGTACCTGGCTGCCTGTGTGGTCAGCACGGTGGGCGTGATCGGTTTCATCGGCCTGGCCGCCCCGGCGCTGGTACGCCTGCTCGGCGCGCGTACATTCGCCCAGCGCTTGTGCTGGGCGCCGCTGCTCGGCGGCCTGCTGCTGAGCGTCACCGATCTGGGTATCCAGCGCCTGGCCGGCAACCTCGCCGAACTGGTGCCCACCGGTGCCGCCACCGCCCTGCTCGGCGCGCCTCTGCTGCTCTGGCTGTTGCCACGCCTGCGCCTGGCCGGTGGCCAGCCGCACAGTGGCGACGGCCATCAGTTCAGCCGTCATCCATTCCCGGCCAGGCGCCTGCTGCCGTTGGCTGTGGCTTTGGCCTGCGCGCTGCTGATCGCCCTAGGTTTGGGTCGTGGCCTGGACGGTTGGCAATGGACTCTGGGCGACGCCACCCTGCTCGACTGGCGCTGGCCAAGAGTGATGGCCGCTGCTGCCGCCGGCTGCATGCTCGCCCTGGCCGGTTGCATGATCCAGCGCCTGACCGGCAACCCGATGTCCAGCCCCGAGGTGCTCGGCATCAGCGCAGGCGCCGCCCTGGGGCTGATCGCCCTGCTGTTCCTGCTGCCTTACTCCGGGCCGCTGGCCCAGTTGGCGCTGGGCGGACTGGGCGCCGGCCTGACCCTACTGCTGTTGCTCGGCTTGTCACGCCGCTCCGGCTTCGCTCCCGAGCGGGTGCTGCTGATCGGCATCAGCATCACCGCGCTATTCGACGCCCTGCAGGTGATCCTGTTGGCCGGCGGCGATCCACGCGGGCAGAACCTGCTGGGCTGGATGTCCGGCTCGACCTATTTCGTCGGCCCGCAGATGGCACTCTGGGTGCTGGTCTGCAGCCTGGTGCTGCTGGCTATCGCGCTGCCTTTCGGACGCTGGTTGGAACTGCTGCCGCTGGGCGATGGCACGCCGCGCGCCCTGGGCGTTCCGCTGGGGCGCAGTCGTTTCGTGCTGTTGCTGCTGGCCGCGCTGCTGACAGCCGGTGCCACCCTGATCGTCGGGCCGCTGAGCTTTATCGGCCTGCTGGCGCCGCACCTGGCGCGCCTGCTTGGCCTGGCCCGCGCCGTGCCGCAACTGCTCGGCGCAGCGCTGCTTGGTGCGCTGGTGATGGTGGCAGCGGATTGGCTGGGACGCACCCTGCTGTTCCCCGCGCAATTGCCTGCGGGGCTGCTGGCATCGCTGCTGGGTGGCGCCTACTTCATGCTGTGCCTGTATCGACGCTGAGGCTCTGAAGGCTGCTCGCTCGCCTTGTTGCCGGGATGTAATCCGGGAGCCGAGCCGCCTGTTTCCCGAATTGCATCCGGGCTACGACTGAAAGCTATTCGCCAGCAGAAACTCGCTCCTACGCAAACCAATCATGCTGGCGCGAGAGAACGGCTCGCGAACACCCTCAATCCAGCACGGCTACCCCGCCCGCCGGCGGCTCTTCCAGTAGCGGGCAGTTGTCGCACATTGCCATGCCCAGCTCGTTGCGGATGCAGCACAGCTTGCGCTGGCGCCAGGGCGCGCAGCCCTCGCCCTGGGGCACATAGCTGACCGGCTCGAACAGCGGGTTGCGCGTGCCGTCTGGGCGCAGCTTGCTTTCCAGCACCTCGAACCCCTGGGCCAGCATCGGCTTGGGGAACGGCAGGCCGCCAAGGGTCGACATGAACCACTCGAAGTAGTTGCCAGCGTTGCTCCACAGCACCCGCGCGGCGATCTTGCGATGAGCGCGCAGGGCGTCGATGAAGGGCAGCAGATTGTCGTCCAGGAGCCCGGAAAAACGCTCGAAACCGTTGGCCGGAGCGCTGCTCCAGCGCTCGCCGGCGTGCGGCAGCTTGAACGCCTCGGGCAGGCCATCGGCGCCGACCACCACCTGGATCTCGTCGAAATCCAGCGGCAGGCGCCAGTTGAGGATCAGCCCGGCAGCCAGAACCGGCGGAATCAGGCGCAGGAAGTAGTACTTGGACCACAGCGACATCAGCGCCCGGCGATCGCCTTCGGCGTGCTCGGGGGCGAAGCGCAGCATCTGCTCTTCCAGACGTTCGGCGCTGACAAACTCACGCCCGGACATTGCCGGGCGTGGGTCATCCGCAAGGGTAAGAACATCGCGGTAGTGGGCGAAAGGCCCTTGGAACAGCGGGGCAATGGCCGGGATCATCGGCCCCCCGCCTGGGTCAGGCGCATGCGCTGGCGACTCCTTGGGTGTGTCGGTGGCGGCGATCATCCAACAAAGCGTCGACCACTTCCTGTGAACGTATGGCCAGCACCGACAACAGCGTGTCGCTCAGGCCGTGACTGGACTCGCAGCAGCCCTGCAGATAGATACCTGCGCTCATGTGCGGCTGGCAGCACAGGCGATAGTCGCGCTCGACGCCCTCGTCCAGGTGCGCGGCCAATCCACCGAGCAGGCGCTTGTAGCCGTCGCGGCGATAGCCGGTGGCCAAGACCACGGCATCGTACAGACGCTCTTCCACGCCCTGCGGGCCGCTCAGGTTTAGGCGAATGCCCTCGGCGCCCGCCTCCACCGCTTCGATGCTGCGCTGCGTCAGCAGGCTGTGCGGCGCATGACCGGTGACCTTCTGCAGGTACAGACGGTGATAGATGCTCTCGATCAGGTCCAGGTTGACCACCGAGTAGTTGGTCTGCGCGTTGGCCTGGATGAACGCCTGGCGCTCCTCCGAGGACTGGCCGTAAACCACGTCGGTGTAGTCCGGATCGAAGATCTCGTTGACGAACGGGCTGTCGTCCGCCGGGCGCAGGGCCTGGCTGCGCATCACCAGCGAGACCTCGGCCTGCGGGTAACGGCCGCACAGGTCGGTGAAGATTTCCGCCGCGCTCTGCCCGGAACCCAGCACCGCCAGGCGCTTGGGCTCGCCACAGGCGTGGATACGCTCCAGGTAGCCCGACGAGTGCATCACACGCGAATCGCCCTTGAGCGGGCGGAACGCCTCGGGCACCACCGGCTCACCGCCGATGCTGACCACCAGGTTGCGGGTGATGCGCGCACGGGTGCGGCCGTCGGCCAGGCGCGAGATCACCTTGACCCGGGTCACTTCCCCGCCATCAAGCACCGGTTCGACAGCAATGACTTCCTCGCCGTAGTGCACGCGGTCGTTGAACTGGGCGGCGGCCCAACCCAGATAGTCGTTGTACTCCAGGCGCGACGGCGTGAAGGTGCCGACGTTGATAAAGGACGCCAGACGCCCTTTCTGGTGCAGATAGTTGACGAAGGTAAAGCGGCTGGCCGGGTTGCGCAGGGTAGCCAGATCCTTGAGGAAGGAAATCTGCATGCGGCTGTCTTCCAGGAGCATGCCACCGTGCCACTCGAAGGCCGGTTTCTTTTCCAGGAAGCAATAACGCAGACCGCCCTGCTCGCGCGTGCGGCGGTCTTCGTCGAGGGCCACGGCAATGGCCAGGTTGGCCGGGCCGAAGCCCAGTCCGATTACATCGTATTCCAGCGTTTCTATGCTCATGTCAGGCACCGATCCCGCAAATGGCTCGTGTGAAGGTCAAGTGGGTTCTATGGCGGAACGGCACTCGCCTTGCCCAACCTCATCAGTCAGTGGCCGCGTTAAGCGCGACTCATCTTGTGTATGCATACCAAGCGACAGTGCTTTCTAGGCCAGGGAACAGCGCTCGAAGAACACCTCGCGCGACTGGATCATCAGTGCCGCGCGCTTGTGGGGGAAATTGAATTCCTTGTCCTTGTGGTAACCCTGGGCCTGCATGTGGCCGATCATCCGGGCGTTGTCGGCCCGCGGTTCGGCGACAATGCGCTGGGTGCGTGGGTCGTCGAGCAACAGGTAATGGGTCAGTGCATTGAGCCAACTGGCCACCTTGTGCGGACCACGATGGTTTTCCTCGCCGACCAGCATGTGGATGCCACGGTCGTAGTCGTCTACCGCGTAGAACGGCGCGATGCGGTCTTCCTTGGCCCAGTAGGCTTCGTAATAGGCGAACGGCTGATCGTCGAAGCAGCCGATCAGGGGCAGTACGCGCGGATCGTCGAGCAGTTCCTGCAGGTAGCGGCGGTGCTTGTCCAGATCGCCCTCCTCCTGCCAGAACGCCGCCACCCGGGCACTGTTCTGCCAGCGGTTGAAGCGCGCGAGGTCCTCTTCGATATCTAACGTGCGCAGGGAAATCCACGCGCCTAGGTTGGCATCGAAGCGCCGATAGACTTCGCCGACAGGCTTGGGCGCGCGGCGCGGGTGACGCCGCCCGCTGGCGTGCATGACCATCTGCTGCGGGTAACCGGCATGGCTGACATTACGCAGGAACGGCCCCGGCAGTTGCCAGAACAGCGCTCGCTCGATGCGTAGCTCGTCACCTTCAGCGACCAGCAGGCCGCTGTTCAGCAACGCCGGATCGACCTGTTCCAGCTGCAGCGCCAGGCTCTGGCGCTGCGGCTCGTTGGCGAAGCACCAGTAGGCCAGCAGCCACAGCGCTTCGGCCTGGTCGGCCAGAGCCAGCTCCAACGGAACCAGCAACTCACCCTGACGTCGCGCACGCAGCAGTGCACGCTCGTCCAGGTGCAGCGCCAGGCTGGCACCATCGTCGCGGGTGCTAAGCTGCCGGCCATCAGGCAGCGGCAGCCGGGTCATGTTGTTAGAACTCATAGGTAGCACTGGCGATGATGTTGCGACGGTTGCCGTACCAGCAGTAGTAGTCACAGGCGGCGACGTACTCTTTGTCGGTCAGGTTGTTGGCGTTGAGCTGCAGGCGCACGTCCTGGATCTGGTAGCTGACCATGGCATCCAGCAGGGTGAAGGACGGTACTTCCAGGGTCTCGGTGTTGTCGCCGTAGCTGGAGCTGGTGTGGCGCACGCCACCCCCGAAAGCCAGACCATCGAGCGGGCCGCCGAGGACCTTGTAGTTGGCCCACAGCGAAGCCATTTCGTCGGCGACGTTGGCCGGGGCCTGGTCTTTCTCTGCCGGGTTTGTAGTCTTGGTGATTTCCGGGTCGAGCTTGGTATAGCTGGCGATCAGGCTGACGTTCTCAGTGACATTGGCCTGCGCCTCCAGTTCGATACCGCGACTGCGAACCTCGCCGAGCTGCACATAAGTGCCGGCGTTGTATTTTTTGACGTTCTCTTGTGTCAGCTCGAATACAGCTGCAGTGAACATCGCATCCAGACCCACTGGCTGGTACTTGATACCAATTTCCTTCTGGTTGCCGGTCTCTGGCTCGAAAGGTTTGTTCGGCGTGACCGTGGTATTCAGGTCGGTTACCGGCAGGAAGAATTCCGAGTAGCTGGCATATGGAGTTACGCCATTGTCGAAGACGTAGGCAACGCCACCACTCCAGGTGAAGTCCTCGTCACGCACATTGTGGCCGACACCGGTGGTCTGGTTGTCGAAGTCGGTGCGAGACTTGTCGAAACGGCCGCCGAGCAGGAATACCCAGCTGTCGTATTTGAACTGCTCCTGAACGTAGTAGCCCATCTGGTCGGCGCGGGTGTCCTTGTCTTCCAGGGCGAAATCACCGATAGGCGCGTCATTACCGACCGGGACACCAAAGATCGGCGTGTTGTTACCGGGATTGAAAATATCCAGCGGCGGGATCACGCCAAAGTTCGGATAGCCGTTGGGGCTGCGATCCTGAATCTTCAGCTGCTGGTAGTCGAAACCAAGCAGTAAGGTGTTTTCCCAGCGATCACCGAACCAGTTGCCGAGCAGACGGTTGTCTACCGACAGGTTGTCGGCCTTGCCGTCGTTGTAGGTCAGACCACGGTTGATCACACGGTCGCTGAGGTTGCCGTAGTAGAACAGTTGGCGCAGTTCCAGATCCATGTGACCGTAGCGCAGGTTCTGCTGGAAGTCCCAGTTGTCGCTGAGGCGGTGGTTGAGCTCATAACCCAGGGTGTACTGGTCGCGCTCGAACGTCTCGTACTGGGGATTGCCAACGGCGGTATCGGTATCGATATCGCCATTCGGGTTGTGTTCGATAGTGCCGCTGGACGGCAGGAACTGCAGCTGCGGATCGGAGCGATCCTTCTGCATGCTGGCCAGCAGGGTCAGCGAGGTGTCGTCGTTGAAGTTGATGGTCATCGACGGCGCCAGCAGGATGCGTGCGGCGTCCACGTCGTCGACCTGGGTGCCGGTGTCGCGGCTCAGCGCGACTACGCGGTACAGCAGGTTGCCCTCTTCATCCAGCTTGCCGCCGACGTCGGCGTTGATCTGCTTGCGTTCGAAGCTGCCGTACTGCACACCGACTTCGTTGGTGCCTTCGGCGGTCGGGCGCTTGCTCTGCAGGTTGATCAGGCCACCCGGCGGGGTCTGGCCGTAGAGCACGGACGAAGCGCCCTTGAGCACTTCGATGCGCTCAAGCATGTAGGGATCGATCTGCCAGCTGTAGAAGGCACTGGAGTAGATGCGCGAACCATCCATGAACAAGCCGTTGTTGGCCTGTTTGAAGCCACGGATGATGAACCAGTCCTGCTTGTTGTCTTCGCCATAGAAACCAGCCTGCACGCCTGCGGAATATTGCAGGGCCTGGCTGATGGTCTGCACATTGCGATCTTCCATCTGCGCCTGGGTCACCACCGACACCGAGCGCGGGGTTTCACTCAGGGGCGTGTTGATCTTGGTGGCGCTGCGGCTGTTCTTCGCTACGTAGCCCTGGTCTTCGCCAACCGGGCTGTCCAGCTCACCGCTGATGTTGGTCGCACCCAGCTCCAACACTTGCTCTTCGGCCTGTGCAGTAAAGCAAACGGCGCTCAGCGCACAGGCCATGGCCAGTGGCAAACGTGCTTTGGCGAACGGCGCGCGGGCCAGGTGTTTCGACTGCTGTTCCATCAACTACTCCCCGTTAAATCAAATCAGAAGAATTCGCATTTAAACTATGTATCTCTACTAGACGAGCCAGCGCTGAGGAAATTTAGGAATTTCTGAAAATTTTGCTTATGCCGGCTGCAGCAACGCTGCCAACTCCTGCAGCACCTGCGGATGGCGGACGATGCCCTGGTGATCGGTATCCACTAAGCGGTGGCTGGCTGCGCGGCCCTGCACCTGCTCCAGGCCACGCTCCAGCAAGACCGCGCGTCCGGCTGGCTGCGCCGCCCACCAGCAGTGCGGACGCACCTTCACCGTGGGAAGTGCGTAGCCGGCACACAAGCGGCGCATATGCTGCTCCAGCGCCCAGGCGAACAGCAGTTCCTCCAGGCTCTGGCGGGTCATGCCGTCCAGCGCCTGCCCCGCGAACCAGGTGCTGGCGACCTGCGGCCAGTCCAGCGGTTCCAGCTGCAAGAGTCGTTCGAACAGGCTATCCCAGGCCTTGGCCGGCAGCTCCGGCGCTAACAGCTGCAGATGCTCGACCAGCTTGGCCCGGGCCTGCGGGTGGCGGGCATCGTCGCCGGCGATCTCGGTGCCTGGCACATAGCAGTCGAGCAGGCCGAGGAAGGCCACCTCCGCCCCCCGTGCTTCCAGACGTGCCGCCAACTCCAGGGCCAGGCTGCCGCCCAGCGACCAGCCGATCAGGTGATACGGGCCCTGCGGCTGCTGCTGGAGCAGCGCGGCCAGGTAGGCATCGGCCATCTCGGCCAGCGAAGCATCGCGCCAGCTCGGGTCGAGGAAGCTGCGGCACTGCAGGCCGAAGACTTCGCGCGTGCCGTCCAGGCGCGCCGCCAGCGGCTGGTAGCCGGTGACCCGCCCGGTGACCGGGTGCGGGCAGAACAGCGGGGTTTTATCTGCCTGCTGACGGGTCAGGCGCAGCAAGGGCGACGGGCCCTGCACGGCCTGGCCGCGCGCCAGCTCCAGCAGGCCAAGCAGCTCCCGGCGATAGTCCGCAGCCAGGGATTCGATGGTTTCGCCGCGATACTGATTGGCCGCGTACTCCCAGGACAGCTGCAGTTGGCCATCGAACACCTGGCCGTTGACCGCCAGACGCGCCGCCAGCGGGTTGTCGGCCGCCACCGCCGCGCCACCGCCGGTGGCCGGACGGAACCAGTCCGCCGCCGCGCCGGCCTGATACTGGCCGAGGTAGTTGAAGATCACTTCGGCGGTCGGCAGCTCAGCAAGAGAAGCCCGCGCCTGCGCATCGCCCAGCCAACGCAGCACGCCATAGCCCTGGCCGCCCTGTTCGACCTGCTGCAGATGCTGCTGCACGCGCTGCAGTTGCAGCTGCGGATCGTCCAGGTGCGGCAGCTGCAGCGGATACAGGCTGGTGAACCAGCCGACCGTGCGGGACAGGTCCAGCTCGCCGGCCAACGCCTCGCGGCCGTGGCCTTCGAGGTTGACCCGCAGGCCGGAGTGGCCGCTCCAACGGCACAGGACGCGCGTCAGCGCGGTAAGCAACAACGCATCGATACGCACGCCCAGCTGCGCCGGAGCCTGCAGCAGGCGCTTGGTCTCGGCAACATCCAAGGCCAAGCGCACTTCGCGCTTGTCGCCATGGCTGGCGCTGATGCCGTCGAGCTCGCGTGGCAGGGCCAGCGCCGGGCCGCTCAGCCGACTGCACCAGGCGTCCAGCTCGACCTGCGCCGCCGCGCCGCGCGCCCACTGCTGCAGCGATTCGCTCCAGCCTTTGTAGGACAGGCTCTTGCCCGGCAGGCGCACGGTCTGCCCCGCTTCCAGCTGGCGATAGGCCGCCAACAGGTCTTCCAGCAGGATGCGCCAGGACACGCCATCCACCACCAGGTGATGGACGGCGAGCAACAGGCGATTCGCCTTGCCCGCCTGGCGCAGGTGCAAGCCGCGCAACAGTGTCCCTCGGACCAGGTCCAGGCTGCGCTGCGCCTCGTTGCACAGGGCCTCGGCCTGAGCGTCGTCAGCCGCCTCGCGCTGCCAGAGCAGCGGCTGATCGGCTTGCACCTCGCCGTAGTGCTGGGTCCAGCGACCGTCGCGCTGCTCGAAACGCAGGCGCAGGCCATCGTGATGCGCCACCAGTGCCTGCAGCGCCTGCTCCAGCAGGATCGGATCAAGCGGACGTAGAAGCTCCAGATTCAGCGCCTGGTTCCAGTGCGCCGGCTCCGCCTGATTCATGGCGAAGAAATGCGCCTGAATCGGCGCCAGCGGCAGTTCGCCGGTGACCGGTTCCTGCGCGATTTCCTCACCGGCAGCGCGGGCGGCCTGGGCCAGCTCGGCCAGGCGGGGGAACTGGAACAGCTCGCGCGGTGCCAGTTGCAGCCCTTGCTGGCGTACGCGGCTGACCACCTGCAAGGCGACGATGGAATCACCGCCCAGCTCGAAGAAGTGATCCTGGCGCCCTACCCGCTCCACGCCCAGCACTTCGGCCCAGATGGCGGCGAGAATGCGTTCATTGTCGGTTTGCGGGGCCTCGTAGCCCTGGCTCTGCCACCTCGGTTCCGGCAGCGCGGCGCGATCCAGCTTGCCGGCTGGGGTCAGCGGCAGCTTGTCCAGGACAATGATCTGCGCCGGGACCATATAGTCCGGCAGTACCTTGGCCAGTTCGCTGCGTAGAGCATTGGTATCGGTGTTGTCGCGGGCGACGACATAGCCCACCAGTTGCTTGCCGGTCGGCGTCTCACGGGCAATCACCGCTGCTTCCTGCACGCCTTCAAGAGCCAGCAGCTGACTCTCGATCTCGCCCAGTTCGATACGGAAACCACGGATCTTCACCTGATGGTCGACCCTTCCCAGGTAATCCAGGGTGCCGTCTTCGCGCCAGCGCACCAGGTCGCCGGTGCGGTACATACGCTCGCCGGCTGTACCAAATGGATCAGGCAGGAAGCGTTCGGCAGTCAGCTCCGGACGCTGGAAGTAGCCGCGGGCCAGACCCACCTCGCCACCGATATACAGCTCACCGGCCACGCCGATGGGCAGCAGGTTCAGCTCGGCATCCAGCACATGCAGGCTGCGCGGACCGACCGGGTTGCCGATGGGGGCATAGGCCGCCTCGAAGGAGTCACCCGGATAGGCTTCCCAGATCAGCGGGGTGACCACCGTCTCGGTCGGGCCGTAGCCGTTGATGATCCGTTGCGGCTGCAGCACCTTCTGCAGGCGCTCGTAAGTTTCGCGTGTAAAGGCTTCGCCACCCAGGGTCCAGGAGCGGACCGGCAGTTTCAGGTCTTGGCTTTCCACCCAGTCCAGCAGTTGCTGGGCATAGCTCGGTGGCAGGCAGGAGATGGTCACGCCTTCGTCGGCGATGACCTGGCAGGTTTTTTCCGCGCTCCACAGCTCCTGGTCGCGGATCACCAGGCGGCTGCCAAAGGCCAGCGGTACCGTCCAGCGCTCCAGGGCGCCGTCGAAGCTGATCGAGGCGAAGTGCAGCTCCACGTCGTCCGGGGTCATGCCGTAGCGCTGGCCGATGGTCTGCACATGCATGCTCAGGCCGAGGTGGTTTACCGCCACGCCCTTGGGCTGGCCGGTGGAGCCGGAGGTGTAGATCAGGTAGGCCAGATTGAGCGGGTGCAGCTTGACGCTTGGTGCAGACGACGCAAATGCCGACAGGTCGAGCTGGTCCAGATACAGCGGCTCGACGCCCTCGCCCAGCGGCAGGCGCTCGGCCAAGTCGGAGGAAGTGATCAGCCACTTCAGCCCCGAGTCCTCGACCATGTAGCTCAGGCGCTCACGCGGGTAGTCCGGATCAAGCGGCACAAAGGCGCTGCCGGCCTTCAGCACCGCCAGCATGGCCACGATCATCGCATTACCGCGCTCCAGCGAGACGCCGACACGGGACTCCGGCTGTACGCCGTGGGAAACCAGCAGATTGGCCAGTTGGTTGGAGCGAGACTCCAGCTCGGCAAAGGCAATCCGCTCGCCGCCATGCACCAGGGCGATGGCTTCGGGGCGCAGACGCGCCTGCTCGGCGATCAGCTCGGGCAACAGGCGCGCGGCATCGAAGCTCTGCCGCGACATGTTCCACTCGGCCAGTTGCAACTGATCCTGGCCATCCAGCACCTCCAGACGCACCAAAGGCTGATCCGGTGCGGTACTGACCCGCTCCAGCAGGCTCAGCAGATGCGCCGCCATCTTCTGCATCTGCCCATCGTCCAGCCGCTCGCGGGCCCAGGTCAGGGTCAGGCGCAGCTGGCCGGCGCTGTCTTCCAGGCTGTCCAGGGCCAGGTCGAACAGCGCGTGCGGCACGCCCTGTGCCAGCGGCTCCAGGCGCAGGCCGGGCAGCTGCAAGGCGCCGAGGTCGCGCTTCTGGTGGTTGAACAGCACCTGGAACAGCGGCGTCTGGCCCAGGCTGCGCTCGGGCGCCAGGGCCTCCACCAACTGATCGAACGGCAGGTCCTGCTGGTCCTGAGCGTCCAACGCGTGACGGCGCACCTCGGCCAGCAGCTGACGGAAACTCATGCCGGCATCGAATTCGGCGCGCAGCACCTGGGTGTTGACGAAGAAGCCCACCAGCGGCGCGGTCTCGGCGCGCTGGCGGTTGGCTACCGGCACACCGACGCGGATGTCACGCTGGTTGCTGTAGCGCGCCAAGAGCAGCTGGAAGGCGGCCAGCAGCAGCATGAACAGGGTCGCGCCCTCGCCCTGGGCCAGCTGGCGCAGGCGTTCGGCCAATGCCTGCGGCACAGCGATGGCCTGGCGCGCGGCATGGCGCTGGCCACTCGCATCCAGTTTGTAGGGCAAGGCCAGTACCGGCTGCTCTTGCCCTAAGCGTTCACGCCAGTAGCCGAGCTGGCGTTCGCGCTCGCCGGCCTCCAGCCAGGCGCGCTGCCACTGGGCGTAATCGGCGTACTGGATCGGCAGCTCGGCCAGCTGCGGCGCCTGCCCCTGGCGCAGCGCGGCATAGGCGCGTCCCAGTTCCTCGGCGAACACGCCGATCGACCAGCCGTCGGAGACGATGTGGTGACAGACGATCTGCAAGCGCCAGCGCTGCTCTTCCAGACGCAGCAGCTGCACGCGCAGCAGCGGCCCTTCGATCAGGTCGAAGGCCCGTGCTGCATGGGCATCGGCCAGGGTCTGCACGGCCTCGGCCTCACCGCGCAGGTCGCGCTCCTCCAGGGCCAGCGGACCTGGCGGGTCAATGCGCTGGCATAGATGGCCGTCATGTTCGTAGAAACGCGTGCGCAGCGCCTCGTGGCGCTCGACAATCAGCTCCAGAGCCGCCAACAGCGCGGCACGATCCAGCTCACCCTCCAGAGCGAAGGCGCCGACCATGTGGTAGGCGCTGCTGTCCGGCTCCAGCTGGGCCACCAGCCACAGGCGCTGCTGGGCATGCGAGGCTGGCAGATGCTCGCCACGGGTTGCCGGCACCAGCGGCAGACGGTCGAAGCGGATACCCTTGTTGGCCAGCAATTCGAGGAAACGCTTCTGTTCTGCTGGCCCTAAGGCGAGGAAACGCCGCGCCAGGGCGGCCTTGTCGATGGGCGCGGTCACAGGGCCTCCAGTTCGTCGAGCAGCGCGGCCATGTCGCGCAGGTCTTGGTCTTCTTCCTCGGCAGCGGCCGGGGCCTGACCGTCAAGATTGGCGGCCAGGGCCGCCAGGTTTTCCGCTTCGAAGAAGGTGCGCAGCGGTAGTTCCAGCCCCAGGCGCTGGCGCAGCAGGGCCACGGCCTGGGTGGCCAGCAGTGAATGCCCGCCGAGTTCGAAGAAGTTGTCGTCGAGGCCGACCTGGGCCACTTCCAGCACTTCCTGCCAGATAGCCGCCAGGGCGATCTCCCGTTCGCTCTGTGGCGCCCGGTAAACCCGTGCCTGCCACACCGGCTCGGGCAGCGCACGACGCTCCAGCTTGCCGTTGGGCGACAGCGGCATGCGCTCCAGGCGCATCAGGATCGAGGGCACCATGTGCTCGGGCAGCTCGCTCTTCAATGCCGCCTTGATGCCGGCCAGCCAGGCGGTCTCATCCACCGGCAGCGGATCGGCCACCAGATAGCCGACCAGCTGCTTGCCTATCTGGCTGTCGCGGGCTACCACCACGGCCTCGGCGACGCCCGGCTGGGCACCGAGCTGGGCTTCGATCTCGCCCAGTTCGACGCGGAAGCCGCGGATCTTCACCTGATGGTCGATGCGCCCCAGGTAGTCGATGGCGCCATCGGCGCGCCAGCGCACCAGGTCGCCGGTGCGGTACATGCGTCCGCCCTCGCTGCTGAACGGATCGGGCAGGAAGCGCTCGGCGGTCAGTTCCGGCCGGCGGTGGTAGCCGCGCGCCAGGCCAACACCGGCGATATACAGCTCGCCGGGCACACCCTGCGGCACCGGGTTGAGCTGGGCATCAAGGATATGCAGGCGCAGGTTGGCGATCGGCCGGCCGATTGGCACGGCATGCCGCCCTTCCTCTACGCAGGTCCAGTGACTGACGTCGATGGCTGCCTCGGTCGGGCCGTACAGGTTGTAAAGCCCAGCCTGCGGCAGTCGCTGGAAAGTGCGCACCTGCAGCTCAGCCGGTAGCGCCTCGCCGCTGCAGATGACGCGGGTCAGGCTCTGGCACTGCTCCACGTCCGGATGCAGGAGGAAAGCCTGCAGCATGGAGGGCACGAAGTGCAGCGTATTGACCTTGTGGCGCTGGATAAGCTCCACCAGCTTCTGCGGGTCGCGATGGTCGCCCGGCGCGGCCACGGCCAGGCAGGCGCCGGTGATCAGAGGCCAGAAGAACTCCCACACCGAGACGTCGAAGCTGAACGGAGTTTTCTGCAGCACCACATCGCTAGCGCCGAGCTGATAGGCCTCCTGCATCCACAGAATGCGGTTGGCCAGGGCCTCGTGGCTGTTGCCGGCGCCCTTGGGCTTGCCGGTGGAGCCGGAGGTGTAGATCAGATAAGCCAGGTCGTCGGCCTGCAGCTCGACCTGCGGCGGTTCGATGCTCTCGGCGCTGCAGTCCTCGCGATCCAGGCCCAGTGCTTTGAGCCCGGCCGGCAGTGGTAGGCGCTCGACCAGCGCGCAGTGCGACAGCAGCAGGTCGACGCCGGAATCCTCCAGCAGATAGGCCAGGCGTTCCAGCGGGTATTCCGGATCGAGCGGCACGTAAGCACCGCCGGCGCGGACGATGGCATGCAGGCCGATCACCAGCTCCAGCGAGCGCTCCAGGCTGATACCGACCAGGCTGCCGCGCCGCACGCCGAGGCTACGCAGGCGGTTGGCCAACTGGTTGATACGTGCCTCCAACTCGGCGTAGCTCAGCGTCTGCTCGCCGAACACCAGGGCTGGCGCCTGCGGCGTGCGCGCGGCCTGCTGGCTGATGCGCTCACTGAGGAAAACCTGCGGCCCGTAGTCCTTGGCCGTGTCGTTCCAGGTGGCGAGCTGCGCCTGCTCGTCTTCCTCCAGCAACGGCAGCAGGCCGATGGGCTGACTCGGGTCGGCGCAGATGCCTTCCAGCAGCCGCACGAAATGCCTTGCCAGGCGGGAGATGGTGCGCGCCTCGAACAGCTCGGCGGCGTAGCTGACGAAACCGCTGAGGCTGCCATCGGCCGCCTCAGCGGTATCCAGCGCCAAGTCGAACTGCGCGCCGGCGGCGCCCGGGTCATGCGGTTGCACACGCAGGCCCGGCAGGCTGCCGAGGGCGCTGAAGTCCACCTGCTGATGGTTGAAGGTCACCTGGAACAGCGGGTGATGGCTCAGGCTGCGCGTCGGTTGCAGGGCTTCCACCAACTGGTCGAAGGGCAGTTCCTGGTTGGCCAGAGCATCGCGGCTGGCCTGGACCAGTTCGTCGAGCAGCTCGCGGAAGGGTTTCAGCCCCGCTGGCTCGCCGCGCAGCACCAGGGTGTTGATGAAGCAACCGAGCACGCCGTCCATTTCCGCCAGGCTACGCCCGGCCACCGGTACGCCGACTCGGACATCTTCCTGGCCGCTGTAGCGGTGCAGCAAGGTCTGCCAGGCCGCCAACAACAGGCTGAACAGCGTGCTGCCCTCACGCTGGGCCAGGGCGCGCAGTTGCGCGGTGAGCAACGGCGACAGCTCGAAGCGCCAACGCAGGCCCTGGCGCGCGCCCTGAGCCGGGCGCGGATGGTCGGTGGGCAACTCCAGCAGCGGCTGGTGTTCACCCAGGCGCGCCTTCCAGTAATCCAGCTGGCGCGTGGCTTCGCTGGATTTCAGCCAGTCGCGCTGCCACTGGGCATAGTCGGCGTACTGCAGCGGCAGCGGCGCGAACTGCGCGGTACGGCCCTCGGCGAACGCCGCGTAGGCGGCGGCGAACTCGCCGATGAAACGCTGCATCGACCAGCCATCGGAGACTATGTGGTGCTGGACCAGCAGCAGGCGGTACTCCTGATCGGCCAGGCGCAGCACGCTCACCCGCAGTAGCGGCTCGGAAGCCAGGTTGAACGGGCGCGTGAGCAGCTTCTGCGCATAATCGCGCGCCTCGATTTCACGCTCACTGGCCGGCAGTTCACGCAGGTCGAACCAGTCGATGCGCTGGCCCTGCGGCGCCAGGATGCGCTGGCGCGCCTCGCCACCCACCTCGACAAAGCGCGTACGCAGCGCCTCATGGCGCGCTTCCAGCTGGTCGAAAGCGGCCTGCAGCGCCTGGCGGTCCAGGCGGCCCTGCAGGTCGAGGCCTGCCGGCATATGGTAGGCGCCGTTGCTCGGGTCCAGACGGTTGAGGAACCACAGACGCTGCTGAGCATGCGACAGCGGCAGGTCGCTACCGCGTGGCAGCGCGCGCAGCACCGGTGCATCGACGGCTTCGCGTTGCAGGGAAGCCGCACAGTCGGCCAGTCGGCTCTGCTCGAACAAGGCCTTGAGCGGCAACTGCAGGCCCTGCTGGCGGATGCGGCTGACCACCTTGAGCGCGACGATGGAATCGCCGCCCAGCTCAAAGAAATGATCCTGGCGCCCTACCCGCTCCACGCCCAGTACGTCGGCCCAGATGGCGGCGAGGATGCGTTCGTGGTCGGTTTGCGGCGCCTCGTAGCTCTGGCTCTGCCAGATCGGCTCCGGCAGCGCGGCACGGTCCAGCTTGCCGGCTGGGGTCAACGGCAGCTTGGCCAGGGCGATAATCTGCGCCGGGACCATATAGTCCGGCAGGGTTTTAGCCAGTTCGGCGCGCAGAGCATTGACGTCGCTGTTGTCGCGAGCGACCACATAACCGACCAGTTGTTTGCCGGTTGGCGTCTCGCGGGCGATCACCGCCGCTTCCTGCACGCCTTCGAGGACCAGCAGCTGGCTCTCGATCTCGCCCAGCTCGATACGGAAACCACGGATCTTCACCTGATGGTCGACGCGGCCCAGGTAATCCAGGGTGCCATCCGCACGCCAGCGCACCAGGTCGCCGGTGCGGTACATGCGCTCGCCCGCAGCACCGAACGGGTCGGGCAGGAAGCGTTCGGCAGTCAGTTCGGGACGCTGGTAGTAACCGCGAGCCAGGCCCACTTCGCCACCGATATACAGCTCGCCGGCGACCCCGATGGGCAGCAGGTTCAGCTCAGCATCCAGCACATACAGGCTGCGCGGGCCGACCGGATTGCCGATCGGCGCATAGGCTGCCTCGAAGGAGTCACCCGGGTAGGCTTCCCAGATCAGCGGGGTGACCACCGTCTCGGTCGGGCCATAACCATTGATGATCCGTTGCGGCTGCAACACCTTCTGCAGGCGCTCGTAGGTTTCACGGGTAAAGGCTTCGCCACCCAGGGTCCACGACCGTACCGGCAGTTTCAGGCCTTGCGACTCGACCCAATCCAACAGTTGCTGGGCATAGCTGGGCGGCAGGCAGGAGATGGTCACGCCTTCGTCGGCGATCACCTGGCAGGTCTTCTCCGCGCTCCACAACTCCTTGTCGCGAATCACCAGGCGGCTGCCGAACGCCAGCGGTACCGTCCAGCGCTCCAGAGCGCCGTCGAAGCTGATCGAGGCGAAATGCAGCTCGACATCGTCCGGCGTCATACCGTAACGCTGGCCGATGGTCTGCACATGCATGCTCAGGCCGAGATGGTTCACCGCCACGCCCTTGGGCTGGCCGGTGGAGCCGGAGGTGTAGATCAGGTAGGCCAGATTCAGTGGATGCGGCTCGACGCTTGGCGCTGACGACTCAAAGGCAGATAGATCGAGCCGGTCCAGATACAGCGGCTCGACACCCTCACCCAAAGGCAGGCGCTCGGCCAGGTCAGAGCTGGTGATCAGCCACTTCAGCCCAGAGTCCTCGACCATGTAGCTCAGGCGCTCGCGCGGGTAATCCGGATCGAGCGGCACAAAGGCACCACCCGACTTCAGCACCGCCAGCATGGCCACGATCATCGCATTGTCCCGCTCTAGCGAGACACCCACGCGGGACTCGGACTGCACACCGCGAGAAACCAGCAGATTGGCCAGGCGATTGGCGCGCGCCTCAAGCTCGGCAAAGGCAACCCGCTCGCCGCCATGCACCAGGGCGATGGCATCCGGACGCAGGCGCGCCTGCTCGGCGATCAATTCAGGCAACAAGCGCGCGGCATCGAAGGCCTGCCGCGGTTTGTTCCACTCGGCCAGCCGTGCCTGCTCATCGGCGGAACTCAGCTGCAGGCTGCCCAGCGCACGCGCTGGGTCGCCGCAGACCTGCGCCAGGGCCTGGCGCAGCAACGCCTCGACCTGGGCAATGCCGTCGGCATCGAAATGCGCACGGTCGTAGGCCAGCAGCAGCTCCAGGCGGCTGCCCGGCAGCACGGCCAGGGTCATCGGGTAATGGGTGAACTCGTGGCTTTGTGGCAGGCCCAAACGCAGCTCGCCGCGCTCGGCCTGCTTGAGTGCCTCGCCCAGCGGGTAGTTCTCGAATACCAGCAGGCTGTCGAACAGCGCCTCGCCGGCGCTGCCGACCCAGCGCTGGATATCGTGCAGCGGGCTGTGCTCGTGCTCGCGCAGCTGCAGGTTCTGCACCTGCAGCGCGGCCAGCCAGTCGCCCAGCGGCTGCTCGGCCGGCAGTTGCACGGCAACGGGAAGGCTGTTGATAAACAGGCCAAGCATCTGCTCGCTGCCGGCCAGCTCGGTCGGGCGACCGGCCACGGTGGCGCCGAAGCACAGGCTGCGCTTGCCGGTCAGGCGCGCCAGCAGCAAGGCCCAGGCGGCCTGTACCAGGGTATTGAGGGTCAGGCCATGGCGCTGGGCGAAGCCGCGAATTCGTTGTTCGGTGGCGCTATCGAGCGGCAGCGGATGACGGGCATGGCCCTGCTCCGGAACGCGGCACGGCAGGCAGCCGGCGATGCGGGTGGCGCCGTCCAGCGGGGCCAGCTGTTCACGCCAGAAGGCCTGCTCGGTAGCCGCATCCTGGCCTTCGAGCCAGTGGATATAGTCACGGAACTGACCGCCCGGTGCCGGCAGGCGATCACCGTGATACAGGGCCAGCACCTCGGCGAACAGCAGGCCGTTGCTCCAGCCGTCCAGCAACAGATGGTGCAGGGTCCAGACCAGCACGAAGTCGCCGGCGCCGCGCTGGATCAGCGCCAGACGCAGCAGCGGCGCCTGGTCGAGGGCAAAGCCGCGCTCGCGCTCGGCGCTGCAGAAGGCCTGCAGCTGCGCATCGAAATCGGCGACGCCGCGCCAGTCGAGCTCCTGCCAGTCCAGTTCGACCTCGGCCTGCACCAGTTGCAACGGGCGTTCGCCCAGCAGGAAGCGGCTGCGTAGCACGCCATGGCGCGCCAGCACCTGGCACCAGGCGTTCTGCAGGCGAGCCGGATCGAGGCCGGTGAACGGCAGCAGCAGCTGGCTGACATAGCTGCCGGCACCTTCCAGCTGGCTGTGGAACAGCAGGCCCTGCTGCAGCGGCGACAGCGGGTGGATGTCTTCCACGCCGGCCAATGCATCCAGTTCGACCTGACTCAGACCGGCCAGCGGCACATCGCTGGGCGTCAGCCGTGGCGAGACCTTGGCACAGTGCTGGGCGATGCTGTGCAACTCATCCTGCAGGCGTGCGACCAGACCTTCCACGGTGGTGCGCGCCAGCTGCGCCGGGTTGAAGTCGATGTGCAGCTGCAGGGCACCGCCACGCTGCTCGGCGTTGATGACCAATGGCGCATCCATGGACGCATCGGCTTCGCGCCAGAGTCCACCTTCGAGCAGCCGCAAGCCGCCCTCGCCCTGGTCGAACTGGCCCAGGTAGTTGAACAGCAGTTGCGGAGCGCGCTCGGTCAATTGACCTTGTTGGGCCAGTAGACCAAAGCCCAGGCCCAGATCGGGCACGGCGCGCAGTTGCTCCTTGATCGCCTTGAGATTGGCAGTCAGCTCGGTCTCGGGCTGCAGGCGCACGGGGTAGAGGCTGGTGAACCAGCCGACGCTGCGCGACAGGTCGATATCCTCGAACAGCGGCGCGCGGCCATGGCTCTCTAGGTGCAGGGTCAGCGCCGGCTGCTCGCTCCAGCTGCACAGCACGCGGCTCAGGGCGGTCAGCAGCAGTTCATCGGCACGCAGGCGATAGGCGCGCTGGCCAGCCTGCAGCAGGTCGCGAGTGAAGCCGGCCTCCAGACTCAGCTCGATACGCTTGCTGGTTCCTTCGGTGCCCGCCTCCTGGCTCTGCAGGGGCAGCTCGCCGCCGGTCTGTTGGGCCTGCCAATACGGCAGTTGTGCGTCCACATTCCAGTCGACCAGGCGCTCGCCCCAGGTCTTGAAGGCACTGGTCTTGGCCGGCAGCTGCACCGGCAGGCCGCTGGCCAGTTGCAGACAGGCACGCTGCAGGTCTTCCAGCAGTACGCGCCAGGACACCCCATCGACCACCAGGTGGTGGATAGACAGCAGCAGGCGATCGGCCTGTCCTGGCTGGGTCAGATACAGACCAAGCAGGTGTAAACCGCTGGCCGGATCAATGCTGCGCTGCGCGGCGTCATAGTGCGGCTGCGGGTCCTCGCCGATAGCCAGTTCGACCTGTTGCAGCAGCGGGCTGCCGCCTTCGCTGGCATGCATTTGCTGCCACTGGCCATCGAGCGGCTCAAAGCGCAGGCGCAGGGCGTCGTGGTGCTGAACCAGGGCTTGCAGCGCCTGTTCCAGCTGGGCGGCCGGCAACGGCTCGGCCAGCTCCAGCAGCAGGTACTGGTTGCACGGGGCCAGGCCTTCGCGCTGCAGCAGCCGGGACTGGATTGGCATCAACGGTGCGGCGCCGGTCACCGGGCCCTGCTCGGCCAGCGGGGCGGCCACAAGGCGGGCGACTCCGGCAAGCTGCGCCAGGGTCTGCTGCTGGAACAGGTCCTTGGGCGTCAGACCCAGCCCCTGCTGGCGTGCACGGCTGACCACCTGCAAGGCGACGATGGAATCACCGCCCAGCTCGAAGAAATGGTCCTGGCGCCCTACCCGCTCCACCCCCAGCACTTCTACCCAGATGGCGGCGAGAATGCGTTCATTGTCGGTTTGCGGGGCCTCGTAGTCCTGGCTCTGCCACGTCGGTTCCGGCAGCGCGGCGCGATCCAGCTTGCCGGCTGGGGTCAGCGGCAGCTTGTCCAGGACAATGATCTGCGCCGGGACCATATAGTCCGGCAGTACCTTGGCCAGTTCGCTGCGTAGAGCATTGGTATCGGTGTTGTCGCGGGCGACGACATAGCCCACCAGCTGCTTGCCGGTCGGCGTCTCACGGGCAATCACCGCTGCTTCCTGCACGCCTTCAAGAGCCAGCAGCTGACTCTCGATCTCGCCCAGCTCGATACGGAAACCACGGATCTTCACCTGGTGATCGACGCGACCCAGGTAATCCAGGGTGCCGTCTTCACGCCAGCGCACCAGGTCGCCGGTGCGGTACATGCGTTCGCCAGCTGCGCCGAAGGGATCAGGCAGGAAGCGCTCGGCAGTCAGCTCGGGACGCTGGAAGTAGCCACGGGCCAGGCCGACTTCGCCGCCGATATACAGCTCGCCAGCCACGCCGATGGGCAGCAGGTTCAGCTCGGCATCCAGCACATAGAGGCTGCGCGGGCCGACTGGATTGCCGATCGGCGCATAGGCAGCCTCGAAACTGTCGCCAGGGAAGGCTTCCCAGATCAGCGGGGTCACCACCGTCTCGGTCGGGCCGTAGCCGTTGATGATGCGTTGCGGCTGCAGGACTTTCTGCAGACGCTCGTAGGTCTCGCGGGTAAAGGCCTCACCGCCCAGGGTCCAGGAACGTACCGACAGTTGCAGACCTTGCGACTCGACCCAATCCAACAGTTGCTGGGCATAGCTGGGCGGCAGGCAGGAGATGGTCACGCCTTCGTCGGCGATCACCTGGCAGGTCTTCTCGGCGCTCCACAGTTCCTGGTCGCGAATCACCAGGCGGCTGCCAAAGGCCAGCGGTACGGTCCAGCGCTCCAGGGCGCCGTCGAAACTGATCGAGGCGAAATGCAGCTCCACGTCGTCCGGGGTCATGCCATAGCGCTGGCCGATGGTCTGTACATGCATGCTCAGGCCGAGGTGGTTCACCGCCACGCCCTTGGGCTGGCCGGTGGAGCCGGAGGTGTAGATCAGGTAGGCCAGATTCAGTGGATGCGGCTCGACGCTTGGCGCTGACGACTCAAAGGCAGTCAGATCGAGCTGATCCAGATACAGCGGCTCAACGCCCTCTCCCAGCGGCAGGCGCTCGGCCAGGTCAGAGCTGGTGATCAGCCACTTCAGCCCAGAGTCCTCGACCATGTAGCTCAGGCGCTCACGCGGGTAATCCGGATCCAGCGGTACAAAGGCGCCACCGGATTTCAGCACCGCCAGCATGGCCACAATCATGGCGTTGCCGCGCTCAAGCGACATGCCGACACGAGATTCGGCACATACACCCTGCTCTGCCAGCAGATGGGCCAGGCGATTGGCACGGTCTTCCAGTTCGGCAAAGCTGATGCGCTCGCTGCCATGTACCAGGGCGATGGCCTGCGGACGCAGACGCGCCTGTACGGCGATCAGCTCGGGCAGCAGGCGCGCGGCATCGAAGTCCTGCCGTGGCGTATTCCACTCACTCAACTGCGCCAGCTCCGGCGCAGTCACCAGCGCCGCTTCACCCAGCGCCGCCTGCGGCGAGCGGGCGAAGCCGTCGAGCACTTCGAGGAAACCGGCGATCAGGCGTTCGATGCTGTTCTCGGCGAACAGGTCGGCGGCGTAGGCGAAGTTGATCGACAACTGGTCGCCCTTGTCGCGCACCCCGTCCAGAGCCAGGTCAAAGGGAATCTGGCTGGACGGCAGCTCGGCCAACTGGGTCTCGATGCCTGGCAGCCAGTTAGCTGCCAGCGGATGCTGGCGACGGTAGTTGAAAGCTACCTGGAACAATGGCTGCTGGCCCAGGCTACGAGTCGGCGCCAGTTCCTCGACCAGGCGCTCGAAGGGCATTTCCTGATGGGCCTGGGCCTGTTTCAGGCCGGCGCGGGTCTGCTCCAGCCACTCGGCCACCGACAGCTCGGGGGGCGGCTCGGCCTTGAGCACCACGGTGTTGACGAAGAAACCGACCAGGCGCTCGAAGCCCTTTGCCCGGCCCGCCACTGGCACGCCAATACGCACTTCCCGCTGCCCGGATAGGCGCGCCAGCTGCAATTGCAAAGCGGCCAGCAATACGGTGAACAGCGTGACGCCATTGGCCTTGGCCAGGTTGCTGAGGCGTGTTACCAGGCTTGGTTCCATCTGCAGCGTGCGATAGGCCGCACGACGGGCGGCCTGGGCGCTATGCGGGTAGTCGGGCGTCAGACTCAGCGGCGGCTGTTCGCCACCCAGGCGCTCGCGCCAGAACGCCATCTGCTGGATACCGGCTTCGCTGCCCAGCCACTCGCGCTGGCCGATGGCGTACTCGCTGTACTGCAGCGGTTGCGCGGTCATGAACGGCTGGCGGTTTTGCTGGCGGGCACGATAGAACTCGGCCATCTCCTCCACCAGCACACGCACCGACCAGGCGTCGGAGATGATGTGGTGCATGCCCACGGCCAGAGCGTAGCTGTTCTCGCCCAGACGATAGAGGACGCAGCGCACCAGCGGGCCACGGGTCAGGTCGTAGTCGGCCTCGATAAAGTCACGGGCCAGGGCTTCGACCTGCTCGGCGCAACCTTGCAGATCGATCAATTCGAAAGGCATGGGCCCTACCGGCATTACCGCCTGCTGGGCCAGACCGTCGTGCTCGCGAAACACCGTGCGCAGCGCGGCGTGACGGGCATACACCTGATCCAGGCCGTGGCGCAGGCTGTCCAGGTCCAGTTCGCCGGCGAAACGCAGCAGGCCACCGATGTTGTAGGCCGTGCTGCCACTCTCCAGGCGGCTGAAGAACCACAGCCGTTGCTGGGCGAAGGACAGCGGCGCCCATTGCAGAGCGGCAACGGGCTGGCACTCGGTTTGCGCGTTCATCAACACTACCTCGCAGGCATTGGCCTAGGCGCTTAGGGGCGCGCCGGCCGCCTCGCGCCGCAACAGGCGCAAGGCATGGAATTCGATCAGGGACAGCAACTCGTCTTCCTGGGGGCGCAGGTAGGCGTGATCGCCCTCCAGCCACTCCAGGGTGAAAGCACTGCGGGTTTCACGCCGCCAGGCGCGCAGGTCTTCTTCGCTCAGGCTGTCGTGCCGCGCGCCCAGCACATGCAGGGCACAGGGCAATGGCGCACGACGCTGATAGCGGTAACCTTCGGCCAGGGCGAAATCACTGCGCAGCACCGGCAGCATCTCGCCGCGAAATAGCGGATCGGCCAGCAGCTCCCGTGGCAAGCGGGCGAAGCCGGCCAGACACGACAGCAGTTCGCTATCGCTACGCTGCGCCAGACGTGGCGCCTGGGCGCGCAGCGACGGCGCGCGCGAGGCGGAAGCGAACAGCGCCAGTGGCGCGTTCTGCCCGGCGCCGATCAACGCATGGGCCAGCTCATAAGCGAGTAGCCCACCGAGGCTGTGGCCCCACAGCAGATACGGGCCGCTGCACTCGCGCCGCCAGGAGGCCATGAGGTCGGCGAGCATCGCCGGCAGGTCCTGGCACAGCGGCTCCTGCTGGCGCGCACCGCGACCCGGCAGCTCCAGCGGACAGACGTCCAGCCAGCGCGGTAGGCGACGCCGCCAGCGCGCATAGGCCATGGCGCTGGCGCCGGCATGTGCCAGGCAGAACAGCTGCATCAGGCGTCCATCGCCTCACGCAAGCTGCGCGGGCGCATGTCGGTCCAGACGCTGGAGATATGCGCCAGGCAGGTCGGCTTGTCACCGCGCACGCCAACCTCCTGCCAGCCGGCGGGCACGGCCTTGTAGGCCGGCCAGATGGCGTATTGCTGTTCTTCATTGATCACCACCAGGAAGGTGGTTTGCGGATTGTCCAGGCTCATTTTCAGTACCTCGCAGATGCCGATCGAAACGGCTCGCTTTAAAGACGGATATCGTTGCGAATAATTTTCATTTAAATGCAAATAACAGACGAACGAAGCCCGCGCCCGCAAGCGCTGCGGGCTTCAGCTCAAAGGGAGTTGCCGACTGCTTCGGTCTTGGCGTTGCCGCCAATTTCCAGCACTGCGTCGCGAGTGGCGCGTTCACGAGCCTGGCCACTCAGTTCGTACAGGCGGCCGCCATCCATCTTCAGCAGGCGGTCGGCCTGGTCGAAGTAATGGTCGTCGTGGGTGATGGCAATGATGGTCTTGCCGGCAGCTTTGAGCTGCGGCAACAGCTCGCGGTAGAACAGGCGGCGGAACAGCGGATCCTGGTCGGCCGCCCATTCGTCGAGCACCAGGATGTCGCGCCCCTCGAGCATCGCCAGCATCAGCGCCAGGCGCTTGCGCTGGCCCTGAGAGAAACGTGTGTCGGCCAGGCGGCCACTGGCGAAACGTACCTTGTGACTCAGGCGCAGGCGCTCCAGCCAGTGCCCGACCAGGGACTCCGGCACCTCGCCGCCCTGCGGGCCGAGCAGACGGGCGAACAGGTGGAAGTCGGTGAATACGCTGGCAAACAGCTGGCGGTAGGCCGGCCACTGTTCGGCGGCCAGGGCCTGGCCATCCAGACGGATTGTGCCTGCATCCGGGCGATGCAGGCCGGTCAGCAAACGGGCCAGGGTCGACTTGCCGCTGCCGTTGCCGCCGACCAGGAAGACCAATTCGCCGCGGCGCAGCTGCAGGTCGATGGGGCCGACGTCGAAGCCACTTTCATCGCCCTCACCCGGGTAGCGATAGTGCAGGCCACAGAGTTGCAACTGCTGCCAGTCGCCCAGCGGGCTGATGGCCTGGGTGCTGTGCTCGGACGCCAGTTCCAGGGCCTCCAGCTTGTCCAGCGAGATGCGTGCGGCGAGCAGCGCCGGCAGCGCGGCGACGCTGGACACCAGTGGTGCACGCAGGAACAGCACGGTCAGGGCGAAGGTTGCGGCCACCGCGCTGGTCGCCCAACCCAGGCCGCTGGCGCAGAAAAACACCAGGCCGATGCTGCCCAGCACCATGCAGTTGGCCCAATTGCCGGCCAGGCCGTTGTAGATGTCGGCGCGGGTGACATGGTCGCGGTAGGCGCGGGCATCGCGGTCGAACTCCTCGTCGAACAGCAGGCGCGCGCGGTCGCGGTTGAGTGCCAGCTCCTTGCGCCCGTCGATGATCGCCTGGTAGTCCTGGTAGAGGTGGTCCTCGGCCTCGCGCAGCAGGCGGATATGGCGATTGACCTTGCCCACCAGCAGCCAGCCCACCACCAGGGTCAGGGTCAGCCAGGAAATGGTGATGCCGAACAGCGCGGGCGACAGCCAGGCCAGGAAAGCGAAGGCAGCCAGGCTGAGGATCAGGCCGTAGACCAGCTCCGGCAGATGAACGAAGGCGATGGTGATGTTGCGAATGTCGCTGGCCAGACTGGCCAGGATGCGCGCACCGCCGATGCGCTCCAGGCGCTCGATATCGGTGTTCATCACCCGCCCGACTAGGCTGCGACGCAGGCGGTAGACGAAGGCATGGCCCAGCCGATGCAGCGAGATCTGCCCGGCGGCGGCGCAGATCAGCAGCAGCACCAGCAGGCCGAGGAAGGTCGCCAGGGCACTGCCCAGATCGCTCTGCAGGCCGATCAAGCGCCAGTTGACGAAGGCGATCACGCCGATGCTGAGCAAGGCGCTGCACAGGCTCAGCACGATGATGCCGGCGAATGGCAGGCGGTTGTCGCGGAACAGCAGGTTGAGCAGTTTCATTGAATCGATTCCAGAGTGCTCGGCGATGAGCGTCATGCCGCCTCGAAACCGAGACGGCTGCGGCAATGGGTCAGGGCATCGCGTAAGAGGAAATGCACCAGGGTGGGCGAGGCATTCAGGTGGCTGGCCACTTCGCGCTGGCTGTAACCTTCCAGCTGGCTCATGGTGAACACGGTGCGGGTGCGCTCGGGCAATTCGCCGATGGCCTGGTACATGCGCTGCCACTCCAGCTCACTGATGGCGGCCTGTTCCGGGGTGGATTGCGGCGCTGGCAGCTCGTCCAGCGGCTCTTCGTCGAAGCGATAGCGGCCTTCCAGCGCCAGGCGACGCAGGCGGTCGATGGCCAGGTTGCGCACCATGCGGAACAGGTAGCGGATAGGTTCCTGGATGACATGCTGATCGCCACTTTCCCAGAGTTTGAGAAAGGCATCCTGGACCACGTCTTCGGCCCGCGCGCGGCAACCCAGCAGCGCCTGGGCGGCATCCACCAGGCTGCGATGACTACCGTGATAGAGCTGTTCCAGCGGCTCAAACACAGCACCCTCAGGTAGCGCTGTCGCTTCTGAGCCCTGCTCCGTCAATGTGAATAACCTTCCCATAGCCTGTCCTCGGCTGCACGGTGATGCGCATCTTAATGATAATTCTTATCATTACAATACTAGCAGTCAGCAATGCCGCTAAAAAACAGGGCTTCTCGAGAAAAGACAGAGCACAAACGCAGCGCCGCCCAGAACGGGCGGCGCGGAAGGTAGAACAAGGCGGAAGAATGCTTACGCGCTGACGCTCATCACCACCCGACCGTTGGCCGGACAGGTTTCCATGAACTGGCTGGCGGCAACGAAATCCTTGGCGTCGAACACCTTGCTGATGTCCGGCTTGAGCAGGCGGTCTGCGGTCAGCTGGTTGATCTTGCTCAGCGCGCGCTGCACGGCTTCCTCGTTGCGCTCCAGGCCCAGTTCCGGCAGACCGGTGAAATCCAGTACACAGTGCCGATAAAACTGCAGGTGCTTCTTGAACGCCGCGCAGGCCGGGAATGCCGCGTCGTTACCACCGTTGACGCCACAGATGATCAGCTTGCCACGGGTCGCGGCGACGTCGCCGAGCAGTTTCATCTGCGGGCCGGCGCACTGGTCGAGCACCACTTCGACGCCCTGCCCCTGGGTATAGCGCTCGACTTCCAGGACCAGATCCTGCTCTTCGGTGCAGATGATCTTGTCGGCGCCCAGCTCACGCAGGAAGTCGCGGCTAGCGGCTTCGCTGGTGGCGGCGATGACCTTGGCGCCCAGTGCCTTGGCCATCTGCACGGCCTGCGGGGCATTGCAATGGGCCGCTTCGGTGATCAGCACATGCTGGCCAGGTTGCAGCTTGGCCAGCTCGACCAGGGCGAAGTAGGCAGACAGATAGCCGGTGTAATGCACGGCGGCTTCCTGGGACGTCAGCACATCGGGGTAACGGGTCAGCGCCAGACGCGGCATCAGCACCAGGTCGCCCCAGGACTGATACTGGTTGAGGCTGAAGGCCGGGAAACTGGCCACCGCCACACCGGGAGTGAGATCGTCGACACCTTCGCCGACGGCTTCGACCACGCCGGCCAATTCAGAGCCCACACCGGCCGGCAGACGCGCCTGCTCCGGGGCCAGGTTCTGCCGCCAGAGCACGTCACGCCAGTTCACGCCCAAGGCCTGGGTACGAATCAGGACTTCGCCAGGGCCGGGTTTCGGGGTCGGCACGTCCTCCGAGCGTAATACGCTGGCATCGCCGAACTGGTGGAAACGGATCATGCGGGACATCACACACCTCGCCATAGGCTCTCTATGGCCACGGACTCTATACGGGCTTTCCCGGCAAAACTACCCGCACAGATTGATAGTCACCATAAATGCGGATGATCCGGGGCTCATTAATACAGACCTATCGCAGCGCAGCAGGTTGCGCTCTTGACGGCAGCTTGCCATAGCCGCACCTTTCACACATCCCACATGGAAGACGGCCATGAACCGCAACGACTTGCGTCGTGTTGACCTCAATTTGCTGATCGTTTTTGAAACGCTGATGCACGAGCGCAGTGTCACCCGCGCGGCGGAGAAGCTGTTTCTCGGCCAACCGGCAATCAGTGCGGCACTGGCCCGCCTGCGCAGCCTGTTCGACGATCCGCTGTTCGTGCGCACCGGGCGCAGCATGGAGCCGACCGCCCGCGCCGGCGAAATCTTCGCCCTGCTCTCCCCGGCCCTCGACTCCATTTCCACCGCCGTCAGCCGCGCCACCGACTTCGATCCGGCGACCAGCAAGACGGTGTTTCGCATCGGCCTGTCCGACGATGTCGAGTTCGCCCTGCTGCCGCCACTGCTGCGTCGCTTGCGCGGCGAGGCGCCGGGAGTGGTCCTGGTGATCCGCCGCGCCAACTACCTGCTGATGCCGGGCTTGCTGGCCTCCGGGGAAATTTCCGTGGGCGTCGGCTACACCGAAGAACTGCCGGCCAACGCCAAGCGCAAGGTACTTCGCCGTAGCAAACCCAAGCTGCTGCGTGCCGACAGTGTGCCGGGCAGTCTCAGCCTGGACGACTATTGCAGCCGCCCGCACGCCCTGGTGTCGTTTGCCGGTGACCTCAGTGGCTTTATCGACGAGACCCTGGAGAAGCTCGGGCGCAAGCGCAGCGTGGTACTGGCCGTGCCACAGTTCAACGGCCTCGGCACCCTGCTCGCTGGTACCGATATCGTCGCCACCGTACCCGACTACACCGCTGCCGCCCTTACCGCCGCCGGCGGCCTGCGTTCAGAAGACCTGCCGGTCGATGCGCAAACCTTCGAACTGCACATGGCCTGGCGCGGCGCCCAGGACAACGACCCGGCCGAGCGCTGGTTGCGTTCGCGGATCCAGATGTTCTGTGGTGACCCGGATAGCCTGGCCTGAGGCCAGGCGCCCCTTCTATCTCGGCGCTCTTTGCGCACATAGCGGTTTATCGATACAAGTACACTAATCATCATTCCTGCTGATACTCACCTTCGAATTGATCGATTCGTCGCGTGCAACTCAGCGTCGCAGACTCCGCCCATTCGTAAATCCAATCTGGCGGAGTTCTCACATGGACCGGTTTCCTACCCCCTTCTTGCGCTATCCCCTGGCCCTCGCCGCGATTCTGGTACTCAGTGCCTGCGGCAAGGCGCCGGAAAGCGCCGCCCAGCAGCCAGCCGCCAAGGTCAGCGTGGCCGAAGTGATTCAGCAGCCGATCAACGAATGGGACGAGTTCACCGGTCGCCTGGAAGCTCCGGAGTCGGTGGAAGTGCGTCCGCGTGTCTCCGGCTACATCGACCGCGTGGCCTTCCGCGAAGGCAGCCTGGTGAAGAAAGGCGACCTGCTGTTCCAGATCGACCCGCGCCCGTTCGAGGCCGAGGTCAAGCGCCTGCAGGCGCAAGTGCAACAAGCCCGCGCCAGCCACACCCGCGCCGCCAATGAGGCCCGCCGCGGTGAACGTCTGCGCCAGAGCAACGCAATCTCTGCCGAGCTGGCGGATGCCCGCGCCAGCGCCGCCACCGAGGCCCAGGCCGCCGTTGCCGCCGCCCAGGCCGAACTGGACAACGCCAAGCTCAACCTCAGCTTCACCCGCATCACCGCACCCATCGACGGTCGTGTCAGCCGCGCCGAGATCACCGAAGGCAACCTGGTGGGCGCCGGCCAGTCGCTGCTGACCACCCTGGTCTCCACCGACAAGGTCTACGCCTACTTCGACGCCGACGAGCGCGTGTTCCTCAAGTACGTCGAGCTGGCCCGCCAGTCCGGTGGCCAGACCCGCGATGCCAGCCCGGTATACCTCGGCCTGTCCAGCGAAGACGGCAACCCGCACCTCGGTCAGCTGGACTTCCTCGACAACCAGGTCAACCCGCAGACCGGCACCATCCGTGGCCGCGCCGTGTTCGACAACCGCGATGGCCGCTTCACCCCCGGCCTGTATGCACGGCTGAAACTGGTGGGCAGCAGCAAGTACGACGCCACACTGATTCAGGACGCCGCGGTCGGCACCGACCTGGGCAAGAAGTTCGTCCTGGTGCTCGACAAGGACAACGCCGTGCAATACCGCGCCATCGAGCTGGGGCCGAAGCTGGAAGGCCTACGCATTGTGCGCAAGGGCCTGGCCAAGGGCGAGAAGATCGTGGTCAACGGCCTGCAGCGCGCCTTCCCCGGCTCGACGGTCGATCCGCAGGCCGTGCCGATGGCCGACGAGCAAACCCTCGCCGCCCTGGCCAGTCAACGCCAGGCCGTGGACGCCAGCGCCGCCCCGCGCGTGGCCGAGAAAACCGCCAAGCCCGCCACTGCGCCGCGCGGCTAACAGGTAGAAGACGATGAATTTCTCGCAATTCTTTATCCAGCGGCCGATCTTCGCCGCCGTGCTGTCGCTGCTGATCCTGATCGGCGGCGCCATCTCGCTGTTCCAGCTGCCGATCAGCGAATACCCGGAAGTGGTGCCGCCCACCGTGGTGGTGCGCGCCGCCTTCCCCGGCGCCAACCCCAAGGTGATCGGCGAAACCGTCGCCTCGCCGCTGGAACAGGCGATCACCGGGGTCGAGGGCATGCTCTACATGTCCTCCCAGGGCACCGCCGACGGCAAGCTGACCCTGACCATCACCTTCGCCCTCGGCACCGACCTGGACAACGCCCAGGTGCAGGTGCAGAACCGCGTGACCCGCACCATGCCGACCCTGCCCACCGAAGTGCAGCGCCTCGGCGTGACCGTCGACAAGGCCTCGCCCGACCTGACCATGGTCGTGCACCTGACCTCGCCGGACGACCGCTACGACATGCTCTACCTGTCCAACTACGCCGCGCTCAACGTCAAGGACGAGCTGGCGCGTTTGGACGGTGTGGGTGACGTGCAGCTGTTCGGCCTCGGCAACTACTCGCTGCGCGTGTGGCTGGACCCGAACAAGGTGGCTTCGCGCAACCTGACTGCCTCGGATGTGGTCAACGCCATTCGTGAGCAGAACCGCCAGGTCGCCGCCGGTTCGCTCGGTGCGCCGCCGTCGGATGCGGGCAACAGCTTCCAGCTGTCGATCAACACCCAGGGCCGTCTGGTCAGTGAGGAAGAGTTCGAGAACATCATCATCCGCGCCGGTGAAGATGGCGAAATCACCCGCCTGAAGGACATCGCCCGCATCGAACTGGGCTCCAGCCAGTACGCCCTGCGCTCCTTGCTCAACAACAAGCCGGCAGTCGCCATCCCGGTATTCCAGCGCCCCGGCTCCAACGCCATCGAGATTTCCGATGCGGTGCGCGCGCGCATGGCCGAGCTGAAGCAGAGCTTCCCGCAGGGTGTGGACTACGAGATCGTCTACGACCCGACCATCTTCGTGCGCGGTTCCATCGAGGCGGTGGTACACACCCTG
This sequence comes from Aquipseudomonas guryensis, assembly GCF_014164785.1. Taxonomy (GTDB): domain Bacteria; phylum Pseudomonadota; class Gammaproteobacteria; order Pseudomonadales; family Pseudomonadaceae; genus Aquipseudomonas; species Aquipseudomonas guryensis. The sequence continues at coordinate 824,459 of NZ_JACJFN010000002.1, forward strand.
CTCGAAGCCATCATCCTGGTGGTACTGGTGGTGATTCTGTTCCTGCAGACCTGGCGCGCCTCGATCATCCCGCTGGCCGCCGTGCCGGTGTCGCTGATCGGCACCTTCGCCGTGATGCACATGTTCGGTTTCTCGCTCAACGCGCTGTCGCTGTTCGGCCTGGTGCTGGCCATCGGCATCGTGGTGGACGACGCCATCGTCGTGGTGGAGAACGTCGAACGTAATATCGGCCTGGGCAAGTCGCCGGTGGAGGCCACCAAGCAGGCGATGAAGGAAGTCACCGGTCCCATCGTCGCCACCGCCCTGGTGCTGTGCGCCGTGTTCGTGCCGACCGCCTTTATCTCTGGCCTTACCGGACAGTTCTACCAGCAGTTCGCGCTGACCATCGCCATCTCCACGGTAATCTCGGCCTTCAACTCGCTGACCCTGTCCCCTGCCCTTGCTGCCGTGCTGCTGAAAAGCCACGACGCGCCGAAAGACCGTTTCTCCAAGGTGCTCGACAAGCTGTTTGGTGGCTGGCTGTTCACCCCGTTCAACCGCCTGTTCGACCGCGCCAGCCACGGCTATGTCGGCACCGTGAAGCGCGTGCTGCGCGGCAGCGGCATCGCCCTGTTCGTCTATGCCGGCTTGATGGGCCTGACCTACCTGGGCTTTGCCACCACGCCCACAGGCTTTGTGCCGGCGCAGGACAAGCAGTACCTGGTCGCCTTCGCCCAGCTGCCGGATGCGGCAACGCTTGATCGCACCGAAGACGTGATCAAGAAGATGTCGGAAATTGCCGGCAAGCACCCCGGTGTAGAAAACACCGTGGCCTTCCCGGGTCTGTCGATCAACGGCTTCACCAACAGCCCGAACAGCGGCATCGTCTTCACCCCACTCAAGCCGTTCGATGAGCGCAGTGATCCGTCGATGAGTGCCACCGCCATCGCCGCGGAGCTGAACGCGCAGTTCAGCGAAATCCAGGACGCCTATATCGCCATCTTCCCGCCACCGCCGGTACAAGGCCTGGGCACCATCGGCGGCTTCCGCCTGCAGGTGCAAGACCGTGGCAACCTCGGCTATGACGAGCTGTATGTGCAGACCCAGAATGTCATCGCCAAGGCCCGCCAGCTGCCAGAGCTGGACCCGATGTCGGTGTTCACCAGCTACCAGGTCAATGTGCCGCAGATCGATGCCGCCATCGACCGCGAAAAGGCCAAGACCCACGGCGTGGCGATCAGCGACATCTTCGACACCATGCAGATCTACCTGGGCTCGCTTTACGCCAACGACTTCAACCGCTTTGGCCGTACCTACCAGGTCAACGTGCAGGCCGAGCAGCAGTTCCGCCTGGAGCCGGAGCAGATCGGCCAGCTCAAGGTGCGCAACAACCGCGGGGAAATGGTGCCGCTGTCGGCTTTCCTCAAGGTGGATGCCAGCTCCGGCCCGGATCGGGTGATGCATTACAACGGCTTCCTCACCGCCGAGATCAATGGTGCAGCAGCTCCCGGCTACAGCTCCGGCCAGGCCGAAGCGGCAATCGCCAAGCTGCTCAAGGAAGAATTGCCCAACGGCATGAGCTTCGAATGGACCGACCTGACCTACCAACAGATTCTCGCCGGTAACAGCGCGATCTTCGTCTTCCCGCTCTGCGTGCTGCTGGCCTTCCTGGTGCTGGCCGCCCAGTACGAAAGCTGGAGCCTGCCGCTGGCGGTGATCCTGATCGTGCCGATGACCCTGCTGTCGGCCATCACCGGGGTGATCCTGGCTGGAGGCGACAACAACATCTTCACCCAGATCGGCTTGATCGTACTGGTGGGCCTGGCGTGCAAGAACGCCATCCTGATCGTCGAGTTCGCCAAGGAGAAACAGGAAGAAGGCATGGACCGCGTCAGCGCGGTGCTGGAAGCCTGCCGCCTGCGCCTGCGGCCGATCCTGATGACCAGCTTCGCCTTCATCATGGGTGTGGTGCCGCTGGTGCTGTCTTCCGGTGCCGGCGCCGAGATGCGCCATGCCATGGGCGTCGCGGTATTCAGCGGCATGCTCGGCGTGACCTTCTTCGGCCTGCTGCTGACCCCGGTGTTCTACGTGCTGATTCGCGGCTTCGTGGAGAAACGCGAAGCGCAAAAAGCCGCGCGCCTGCAGGAGGTGCAGCCATGAGCCCGTTGCCTAGCCTCCGTAGGAGCGAGCTCTGCTCGCGAGCGGATCACCTGAGCGGTTTCAAGAGCTTCGCGCGCAGAGGACTGGGCGTCCCCCTCCGCTCCTACAGGCTGTTTATCCCGGCAGCGCTGGCACTGGCTGTCAGCGCCTGCGCCGTCGGCCCCGACTATCAGGCCCCAGCCACCGCGCCGGCCCAGCTGAACAGCCTGGAAGCCGGCAACTATGACCGCACGCGCTTCGAGGCGGTCTGGTGGCAGCAGTTCGATGACCCGACGCTGAATCAGCTGGTGCAGCAGTCGCTCAAGGAAAACCGTGAGCTGCGCGTGGCCTTCGCCCGTCTGCGCGCCGCCCGCGCCATCCGTGACGACGCGGCCAACGACCAGTTGCCGACCATCACCAGTCGTGCCAGTGGCGAGTTCGGCAAGGCCCAGCAACCGCCGACCAGCGAGGAGCGCATCCGCCAGGAGCGTTACGACCTGGGCCTGGATATGGCCTGGGAGCTCGACCTGTTCGGCCGCATCCAGCGCCAGATCGAGGCCAGCGAGGCGGCGCAGGACGTCGCCGAAGCCGAGCTGTTCCAGCTGCAGGTCAGTCTGATCGCCGAACTGGTGGATGCCTATGGCGACATGCGCGGCGCGCAACTGCGTGAACGCATTGCCCGCGACAACCTGAAGAACCAGCAGGAATCGCGCGGCCTCACCGAACAGTTGCGCGACGCCGGCGTCGGCAGCGAGCTGGATGTGCTGCGCAGTGACGCGCGTCTGGCTGCCACCGAAGCCAGCCTGCCGCAACTGCAGGCCACGCAGGCGCGGGCGCGCAACCGCATCGCCACCTTGCTCGGCCAGCGGCCGGAGCAACTGACGGTCGACCTGTCGGCCAAGCCGCTGCCGGTGATCGCCAAGGCGTTGTCGATTGGCGATCCGGCCGAGCTGCTGCGCCGCCGGCCGGATATTCGCGCCGCCGAACGTCAGCTGGCCACCGCCACCGCCAATGTCGGGGTGGCCACTGCCGACCTGTTTCCACGGGTGAGCCTGTCCGGTTTCCTTGGTTTCACCGCTGGGCGTGGTTCGCAGCTGGGCGCTTCCGCCGCCCAGGCCTGGGGCGTGGCGCCAACCATCAGCTGGGCCGCATTTGATCTGGGTAGCGTGCGCGCTCGTCTACGCGGTGCCGAAGCAGAAGCCGATGGCGCACTGGCTGGCTACGAGCAGCAGGTGCTGCTGGCCCTGGAAGAATCGGAAAACGCCTTCAGCGACTACGCCAAACGCCAGCAACGTCTGCTCGCCCTGGTGCGCCAGTCGCAAGCCAGCCGTGCCGCCGCCGAGCAGGCCGCCGTGCGTTACCGCGAAGGCACGGTGGATTTCCTCGTGTTGCTGGACGCCGAACGCGAACGCCTGGCCGCCGAAGACGCCCAGGCCCAGGCCGAGGTCGAGCTGTACCGCGGCATAGTCGCCATCTACAAGGCCCTGGGCGGTGGGTGGCAGCCGCAAGCCTAACTCTCTCCAGAGCGACGCGGGTTGCACCCGCCATACGCTAAACCAGTTCCTCCTGGGTCGATTTCCTCCTTATCGACCACTCCAGCCCCACGGCAGTGCTCCTTGCCGTGGGGCTTTTTTACGGGCAGCCCTAGCTTTTGCGGCGTATCACCAGCAACAGCCCACCCACCAGGATGGCGCCCAAACCGGCCCAGGTCGGGATACTGACCTGCTGTTTTTCTACAACCTCCATATGCAACGGCCCCACGTCGACGTTATGGGTCTCCTTGGTGTAGCTGAAGCCGCCATAGGCGAGCCCCAAGGCTCCGGCGATTATCAGCACTAACGCCACGATCTTGACTGCGTCCATCTTCTCTTCTCCTCTGTGCAGCACCTGAGCGCGGGCTGCAGCAACACCTGCAAACGGGACCTTTGCGCCGCTGCGAAGCCGGCGCCCTGCCACCTCCTATTCCCCAGAATCCTTTTGCCGCGTCACCTTGACCGCACTCAGGCAGGCCAGCCCCAGCGTCACCAAGGCGCCCGCGGCAATCCACTGCACGGGGACTTCCAGCAGCACGGCGCCGTAAATCAGCCCGCCGATAAAGATCAGGGCTCCAGCGATATAAAGTGCGAATGACATGTTGTTTCTCCTCGTTGCCGGGCGTTCGACTCGATCGACAGGGCTCGGGTGACCTGTATTTCCTGCGCTGGCCTCCATGCGAGCTTGTGCGTGGCTGAAAAAACTGCATCGCGCCCTCCACACACACTGCGCCCAATGCCCGCCGCTATCGGTGCGCTGGCGCACCTCCAGACTGAAATGAGGATTATTGGTGCCTAGAAGCTGATTTTTTTGCCGGCGGTTATACTCGCGCCCTGCATTTTTCCGGCGCACGCACATGAAAGTACTGATCATCGGCTATGTCTGGCCTGAGCCACGTTCCTCGGCAGCAGGTAGCCGGATGATCGAGCTGATCGAGCTGTTCCGTGCCCAGCGCTGGGCCGTGACCTTCGCCAGCGCCGCGGCACTGTCCGAGCACCGCGCCGACCTGGCGGCGCTCGACGTGCCGGAAGTGCCGATCACCCTTAATTGCGACAGTTTCGATACCTTCGTCAGTGCCTTACAGCCGGACCTGGTACTGTTCGATCGGTTCTTCAGCGAGGAGCAGTTTGGCTGGCGGGTCGAAAGGGCCTGTCCGCATGCCCTGCGCATCCTTGAAACCAGTGATCTGCACAGCCTGCGTGATGTCCGTCATCGCCAGCTCAAGGCGGCGCAACAGGCCTGCAGCAGCGAAGCGGAAAATCACCAGCAAGGCGCCGTCAGCACCACGGCCGTTGAGCTGTTCAACGCCATGGCCAGTGACGACATGGCGCAGCGCGAGATCGCCGCCATCTACCGCTGCGACCTGACCCTGCTGATCTCCGACTTCGAACTGCAGTTGCTGTGTGAGCAGTTCGGCGTGCCCGCCGCCCTGCTCCAGCATTGCACGCTGATGCTGATTCCCACGGCCACCGCGCAGCCGACCTTCGATGAGCGTGCGCACTTCCTCAGCATCGGCAACTTCCGCCATGCGCCCAACTGGGACGCCGTGCTGTGGCTCAAGCAGCAACTCTGGCCGCTGATCCGCCAGCGCCTGCCGCAGGCCCAGCTGCATGTCTACGGCTCCTACACGCCGCCCAAGGCCACCGCCCTGCACAACCCCAAGCAGGGTTTTCATGTACTGGGCTGGGCCGACGATGCCCATGCGGTGATGGTGCAGGCCCGCGTGTGCCTGGCGCCGCTGCGTTTCGGCGCAGGGATCAAGGGCAAACTGGCCGATGCCATGGCCTGCGGCACGCCCAGCGTGACTACGCCGATCGGCAGCGAAGGCATGTGTGGCGAGCTGCCCTGGGGCGGCGCGGTGGTCAGCGATGCGCAGGCCTTTGCCGAAGCCGCCGTGGCGCTGCATGAAAATCAGGCCCTGTGGTTGCAGGCGCAAGCCAATGGCGCGCGCATTCTTGCCGAACGTTTTGACCGCCAGCAGTCCGGCCAGGCACTGATCGAGCGGCTGCTGGCCCTGCGTGCCAACCTGGCAGCCGAGCGCCGCGCCAACTTCGTCGGCGGCATGCTGCGCCACCATATGCTCAAGAGCACCCAGTACATGGCGCAGTGGATTGCGGCAAAAAATCGCAGCATTCCAGCAGAAAAATCCTAGGGGCGACCCAACCTGGCCCTGGCTGCACTAGTATCTCTGCTCTGCCTGCGAGCGCAGGTTCATGCATAAGGACATACCATGAAGACGCTATTTTTCACGCTGTTGCTGTTGGTGCTACCAGCCGCCCACGCCGCCGACAGGCTCAACGAAGACAATATCCGCGCCATGTACGCCGAACTGACCGCAGCCGCACAGGCCAGGGATATCGAAGGGGTTCTGCGCCATATGAGCGAGGATGCCCGCGTACAGATCAAGGACCCCAGCGGCAGCCTGGATCTGGACATGACCATGTATCGCGACCTGCTGCAGCAGGGCTGGGGCGCGATCGATGGTTACCAGGTGACGGTCAACATCGACAGCATCGAGGTGGCGGACGACGGGCAAAGCGCCACGGTGATCGACCGGACGCAGGAGTCCTACCAGGTGCAAGGCCAGACTCAGCAGACCAGCACCCGGGAAACCGCCACCCTGCGTCTGGTTGATGGCGAGCCGAAGATCAGTCTGATTGAGGCGGTGGTGCAGCCCTGAGCGGCTAGCATCTTGGCAGCGCCCCTATTCCCACGCCCTCTCCCCAGCCCTCGGTTCGGGCGCCATGCTTCACCCTGCCTCCTGCCTCCTGCCTCCATGCAGTCGTCTACCGTAAACGGGAGGGTGAGCCCAGCGGCTCATCGGGTCCGGGGGCACGAAGCCGTTATTCCAGTTCCCCCTGCCAGCCACCGCCTAGGGCGGCGATCAGCTGCACGCTGGCGGTCAGGCGGTTGCCTTGCAGGGTCAGGCGCGTGCGTTCGCTGGACAGGGCGCTGGTCTGCACGCTGACTACGTCGGTGAACTCCACGGTGCCGGCCTTGTACTGGTTGAGGATCAGCCGCAGTGATTCGCGCGCGGCATCCAGCCCTTCTTGCTGTACCACGGCCTCGCGCTCCAGCACGGCCAGTTGCACCAGGTAATCCTCCACTTCGCGGAAGCCCTCCAGTACCGTCTGCCGGTAGTCGGCCACGGTCTGGTCGTAGTTGGCCTCGGCCTGTTCGACTCGGGAACTGATCAACCCGCCATCGAACAGGGTCATGGCGAACTGCGGGCCGATCGACCAGAAGCGGTTGGGCGAGCTGATCCAGTCATTCAGGCTGCCGCTGCGGTAGCCGCCAGTGGCGCTTAGGGTCAGATCCGGGTAGTAGGCGGCCTTGGCCACGCCGATCGAGGCGTTGGCGGCGATCACCCGGCGTTCGGCGGCGGCGATATCCGGGCGGCGCTCCAGCAAGGTCGAGGGCAGGCTCAGCGGTACCGCCGGCAGCTGCGGTACCTGTTCGCGTGCGGCCAGTTCGAACTGCGATGGCGCTACCCCGACCAGCACGGCCAGGGCGTGTTCCAGCTGGGCACGCTGGTACTCCAGGTCGACCGCCTCGGCCTCGGTGCTTTTCAGCTGGGTCAGCGCTTGGGTTACATCGGAGCGCGGCACGATACCGGCCTTGTACTGGTTCTCGGCGATGCGAAACGCCTGCTGGTAAGCCGCCACGGTCTCGTCGAGCAGGCGTTTCTGTTCGTCCAGTACGCGCAACTGCAGGTAGCTCTGCACCAGCTCGGACTGCTGACTGAGGCGCATCGCGGCCAGGTCGGCAGCGCTGGCCTGCATGCTGGCGTTGTCTGATTCCAGCTGACGACGCAACTTGCCCCAGATATCCAGCTCCCAGCTGACACCCAGGCTGGTGTCATAGGTCTTGGAGGTCTGTGCGGCATTCGAGCCGCTGACGCTGACCCCGCCGGTGGTGCCGATAGTGCTGTCGCCGCCACCCTGCCCCACACGGCTGACGCCGGTGTCCAGGCCGATAGTCGGGAAAAACGCGGCCCGTGCGCCACGGGCCAGGGCCTTGGCCTGCCGGTATTGGGCTTCCGCGCTGGCCAGGCTCTGGTTGTTGGCGTTGAGCCGCTCGATCAGCCCATTGAGTTCGGCATCGCCGTACAGCTCCCACCAGTTGCCGCGCAGCACAGTGTCGGCCGGGGCGGCAGCCTTCCAGCCGGCCGCCTGCTTGAACTGCGCCGATTCGGCGGAAGCCGGGCGCTGGTAGTCCGGGCCGATGGCGCAACTGGCCAAGGCCAGGCTCAGGGCCAACAGCGTCAGGCGGCCGCTGCAGGAGCGAGTTCTGCTCGCGAATCCCGACAAGGTAAAAGCTTCGCGAGCAGAGCTCGCTCCTAGGGTCAGTGCAGACTTCATACGGGGGTATCCAGGGCAGCATCACTACGCACGCCGCGCCAGCGGTTGACGCGGTGGCGCAGGCGGTCGAGGTAGAGGTAAACCACCGGGGTGGTGTAGAGGGTCAGCAACTGGCTGAGGATCAGTCCGCCGACGATGGTCAGGCCCAGCGGCTGGCGCATTTCTGCGCCTTCGCTCATGCCCAGCAGCAGCGGCAAGGCGCCGAGCATGGCGGCCAGAGTGGTCATGATGATCGGCCGGAAACGCAGCAGGCAGGCGCGGCGGATCGATTCCTGCGGGCTCAGCTGGTCGTGGCGCTCGAGTTCCAGGGCCAGATCGATCATCAGGATGGCGTTCTTCTTCACCACGCCGATCAGCAGGAACAGGCCGAGTAGCGAGATCAGGCTGAACTCGCCGCCGCTGAGGATGATCGCCAGCAACGCGCCGACCCCGGCCGAGGGCAGTGTGGAGAGGATGGTCAGCGGGTGGATATAGCTCTCGTAGAGGATGCCGAGCACGATGTACACCACCAGCAGGGCCATCAGGATCATCCCGGGCTGGCCCTTGGCCGCCTTTTCGAACTGGCCGCCCGTACCGCCGAGGATGCCCTGCATTTCGGTCGGCAGATTAAGTTCGGCGACCGCCTTGCCGATCGCCGCGTTGGCCTGTTCCTGGGTCACGTCCTCGGCCAGCGAGTAGCCGACGCTTTCCGCGGCAAACTGGCCCTGGTGGTTGACCCGGTCCTCCTCCAGGCTGCGTTCCCAGCGGGCGAAGCTGGACAGCGGCACCCGCGCACCGTCGGCGCTGATCACCTGGATCTGGTCCAGCGCCTCCGGGTATTCGGCGAACGTCGGATCGATCTCCATCACCACGCTGTACTGGTTGAGGCTGTCGTAGATTGTGGAAATCTGCCGCTGGCTGAAGGCGTTGTTCAGTACCGACGTGATCATGGCCATGTCCACGCCCAGGCGCTGGGCGGTGGCGCGGTCGATCTGCAGGCTGATCTGCTGGGCGCCCTCGCCTTCGTTGGCATCGATATCGGTCAGCTCGGGCAGCTTGGCCAGGGCGTCACGCACCTTGGGCAGCCACTCGCGCAGGTCGTCCAGGTTGCTGGCCAGCAGCACGTATTCGTTCTCCGAGCTGCGCCCCTGGCGGCCGCCGAACTGCAGGTCCTGGTCGGGCATCAGCATCAGCCGTCCGCCCGGCACCTTGGGCACGCTGTCACGCAGGCGGTCGATCACGTCTTGGGCCGATACGCCGCGCTCACCGATGGGTTTCAGGCGCACCACCAGAAAGGCGTTGTTGATCCCGCCGCTGCCGCCGATGAAACCGGCCACGCTGTGCACCGCCGGATCGGCCAGCAGCCCGCGGCGGTAGATCTCCATCTTCGGCTGCATGACCTGGAACGACAGGCCGTCGTCGCCGCGGATAAAGCCGATCAGTTGGCCGGTGTCCTGCTGCGGCATGAAGGTCTTCGGCACTTCGATGAACAGAAACACGTTAAACGCGATGGTCGCCAGCAGGCTGCACAGGGTCAGCCGCGAGTGACGCAGGGCCCAATCCAGGCTGCGCGCATAGCCAGCCAGCACACGCTCCTGCAGGCGCGTACCGAAACGCTGCAGGCGGCCGGGCTTACGTTCGGTTTCCTCAGCCTTGAGCCAACGCGCGCAGAGCATCGGCGTCAGGGTCAGCGAGACCAGCATGGAGATCAGGATCGCCACCGTCAAAGTGAGGGAAAACTCGCGGAACAGGCTGCCGACGATGCCGCCCATGAACAGGATGGAGAGGAACACCGCAACCAACGACAGGTTCATCGACAGCAGGGTGAAGCCGACTTCCTGGGCGCCCTTGAACGCCGCCGCCATGGGCTTTTCGCCGGCCTCGATATGCCGCGAGATGTTCTCCAGCACCACGATGGCGTCGTCCACCACCAGGCCGGTGGCGATGATCAGCGCCATCAGCGACAGGTTGTTGAGGGAGAAATCCAGCAGGTACATCACCGCGAAGGTGCCGACCAGCGACACCGGCACCGCCAGCGCCGGGATCAGAGCGGCACGCCAGCGGCCGAGGAAGGCGAACACCACGAGGATCACCAGGGCTACGGCGATCAGCAGGGTGCGCTCGGCCTCGTGCAGGGTGGCGCGGATCACCGGCGAGCGGTCCATGGCCACTTCCAGCTGCACACTGGACGGAATAACCGCCTGCAGCGCCGGCAGCTCGGCACGGATGTCCTCGATGGTCTCGATGATATTGGCACCGGGCTGGCGGTTGATCACCAGCAGCACCGAGTCGTTGTCGTTGTAGAAGCCGCTGTTGTAGCGGTTCTCCACCGAGTCGCGGACCGTCGCCACATCGCTCAGGCGCACCGCTGCATTGTTCTGGTAGCGGATGATCAGCGGCTGGTAGTCGGCGGCTTTTTCCAGCTGGTCGTTGGCCTGGATCTGCCAGTGGCGGCTGGCGTCTTCCACAGCTCCCTTGGGCCGGTCGACGTTGGCCTGGACGATGGCGTTGCGCACCTCGTCCAGGGCGATGCCGTACTGATCGAGCAGCCGCGGCTGCAACTCCACCCGCACCGCCGGCAACGAGCTGCCGCCGATCTGGATCTGCCCGACGCCCTGTACCTGCGCGAGCTTCTGCGCCAGCACGGTGGAGGCGACGTCGTATAGCTGGCTCTTGTCCAGCAACGGCGAGGTCAGCGACAGCACCATGATCGGTGCCTGAGACGGGTTGAACTTCTTGTAGGTGGGCATGCTGCGCATGCCGCTGGGCAGCAGGTTGCGCGCCGCGTTGATGGCCGCCTGTACCTCGCGGGCGGCGGCGTCGACGTTACGTTCGAGGTCGAAGAGGATGACGATCTGCGTGCTGCCCTGGCTGCTGCGACTGGTCATCTCGCTGATCCCGGCGATGCTGCCGAGCGAGCGTTCCAGCGGCGTGGCCACGCTCGACGCCATCACCTGCGGACTGGCGCCCGGCAGCGTGGCGTTGACCACGATGGCCGGGAAATCCATCTTCGGCAGCGGCGCCACCGACAGCAGACCGAAGCTGACCCAGCCGAGCAGTAGAATCGCCAGACTCAACAGCAGCGTGGCAACCGGGCGACGGATAAAGGGCGCGGAGATGTTCATCAGCAACGGCCCTGTGGGAGCGGCTTCAGCCGCGATACCGGCGCGCACGAGGTCGGCCAATCGCGGCTGAAGCCGCTCCCACAATAGACCTCGGCCACCTGAGTCACACCGTCACTCCCGCCGCGCTACGACCGAAATAGCGGCGCGACAGGCGATCGAACCACAGGTAGATCACCGGCGTGGTAAACAGCGTCAGCACCTGGCTGAGCAGCAGGCCGCCGACCATTACCAAGCCCAGCGGCTGACGCAGTTCGGCGCCGGAGCCCGAGGCCAGCATCAGCGGGATGGCGCCAAACAGCGCGGCCAGGGTGGTCATCAGGATCGGGCGGAAACGCAGCAGCGCCGCCTGGTAGATCGCCGCCTCGGGCGCCATGCCCTGATGCCGCTCGGCCTCCAAGGCGAAGTCGATCATCATGATCGCGTTCTTCTTGACGATGCCGATCAGCAGGATTATGCCGATGATGGCGATCAGGCCCAGGTCGTTGCCGGTCAGCAGCAGCGCCAGCAGCGCGCCGACCCCGGCCGAAGGCAAGGTCGAGAGGATGGTGATCGGGTGGATGTAGCTCTCGTAGAGCACGCCGAGCACGATGTACATGGTGACGATGGCCGCCAGAATCAGCAGCAAGGTGCTCGACAGCGAGGCACGGAAGGCCTCGGCGGCGCCCTGAAAATGGCTCTGGATACCCGCTGGCAGGCCGATGTCCTGCTGCACCTGCTCGATCACCGCCACCGCCTCGCCCAGCGACACGCCACTGGCCAGGTTGAACGATACGGTCACCGCCGGGAACTGGCCGATATGGTTGACCAGCAGGCTGGCCGCGCGCTGGTCGATGCGCGCCAGCGAGGCCAGCGGCACCTGGCCGCCGCTGGCGGTGGCCACATGCACCTGCTGCAAGGCCTGTGGGCCGAGTTCGCCGGCGCCGGCACTCTCCAGCACCACGCGGTACTGGCTGGCCTGGGTGAAGATAGTGGAGATCTGCCGCTGGCCGAAGGCGTCATACAGCGCATCGTCGATGTCACTGATGCTCACGCCCAGGCGCGAGGCAGCGTCGCGGTCGATCTGCAGGTACACCTGCAAGCCACGGTTCTGCAGGTCGCTGGCCACGTCACGCAACTCGGCCTGCTCACTCAGCACCTCGATCAGTTTGGGCGTCCACTCTTCCAGCAGCGCGGCGTCCGGCGACTCCAGGCTGAACTGGAACTGGGTGCGGCTGACCCGATCCTCGATGGTCAGGTCCTGCACCGGCTGCAGGTACAGCTGGATGCCGGGAATCGCCGCCAGTTCGGGGCGCAGGCGCTCGATCACCTCGCTGGCGCTGACCTCGCGCTCGGCATGCGGCTTGAGGTTGATCAGCAGGCGACCGCTGTTGAGCGTGGCGTTGTCGCCGTCCACGCCGATATAGGACGACAGGCTCGCGACAGCCTCGTCCTGCAGGATCACTTCGGCCAGACGCTGCTGGCGCTCGCTCATGGCGGCGAAGGAAATGCTCTGTGGCGCCTCGGAAATGCCCTGGATCACCCCGGTGTCCTGCACCGGGAAGAAGCCCTTGGGCACTGCCAGATAGAGCACCACGGTCAGCGCCAGGGTGCCAAGAGCCACCAGCAGGGTCAGCGGCTGGTGCCGGAGCACCCATTGCAGGCCGACCCCGTAGCGCTCGATCAGGTGGTCGATAAAGGCGCCGCTGGCGCGGTAGAAACGCCCCTGCTCTTCCTCCTTCTCGGCCTTGAGCAGGCGCGCACACATCATTGGCGTCAGGGTCAGCGACACCACCAGGGAAATCAGGATGGCCACCGCCAGGGTGATGGCGAACTCGCGGAACAATCTCCCGACGACATCCGCCATAAACAGCAGCGGGATCAGCACCGCAATCAGCGAGAAGGTCAGCGAGATCAGGGTGAAGCCGATCTGTTTGGCGCCCTTGAGCGCGGCATTCAGCGGCGTCTCACCCTCCTCCAGATGGCGGGCGATGTTCTCCAGCATGACGATGGCGTCATCGACCACGAAGCCGGTGGCGATGGTCAGGGCCATCAGGGTCAGGTTGTTGACCGAGAAGCCGGCCAGGTACATCACGCCGAAGGTTCCGATCAGCGACAGCGGCACCACGATGGACGGGATGATGGTGGCAGACAGCTTGCGCAGGAACAGGAAGGTCACCAGTACCACCAGGCCGATGGCCAGGATCAGCTCGAAGCGTACGTCGTCGATGGCCGCGCGGATGGTCTGGGTACGGTCGGTGAGCAGCTTGACCTCGATGCTGGCCGGCAGGCTGGCGGTGATCTGCGGCAGCAATTCCTGGATGCGCTCGACCACCTCGATGACGTTGGCCCCCGGCTGGCGCTGGATGCTCAGCAGCACGGTCTGGTTGCGGTCGGCCCAGGCGGCCAGGCGCTCGTTCTCGGCGCCGTCGATAACGGTCGAGACATCCTTGAGGCGCAGCGCAGCGCCGTTTTCGTATTTGAGGATCAGGTCGAGGTAGGCCTCGGCCGATTCCAGCTGGTCGTTGGCATCGAGCTGCGAGACGCGGGTCGGGCCGTCGAAGTTGCCCTTGGGCTGGTTGACGTTGCTGGCGGTGATCAGTGCGCGCACATCGGACAGATTGAGGCCATGGCTGGCCAGAGCCTCGGGGTTGACCTTGATCCGCACCGCCTTGCGCTGGCCACCGGCCAGGCTGACCAGGCCGACGCCGCTGATCTGGGCGATCTTCTGCGCCATGCGGGTGTCGATCAGGTCATGCACTTCGGTCAGCGGCAGGCTCGCCGAGCTGATCGCCAGGGTCAGCACCGGGGTGTCGGCCGGGTTGACCTTGTTGTATACCGGCGGTGCTGGCAGGTCGCTGGGCAGCAGGTTGCTCGCCGCGTTGATCGCCGCCTGCACCTCCTGCTCGGCCACATCCAGGTTCACTTCCAGGGTGAAGCGCAAGGTGATCACCGAGGCGCCGCCCGAGCTGGTCGAGGACATCTGTTTCAAGCCCGGCATCTGGCCGAACTGACGCTCCAGCGGTGCGGTCACCGCACTGGTCATCACCTCCGGGCTGGCGCCGGGATACAGGGTGAGCACGCGGATGGTCGGGTAATCCACCTCCGGCAGCGCCGACACCGGCAACAGGCGGTAGGCGATCAGGCCGATGAGGAAGATCGCCACCATCAACAGGGTGGTTGCAACCGGACGCAGGATGAACAGGCGCGAAGCATTCATGCGTCGTGCTTCTGCTCGGCTTTGCCCTTGTTAGCCGGCTGGGCCACGGCACCGGGCTCGCCGATCACCTGCACTTCGCTGCCGTCCTTGAGTTTGTCGGTGCCTTCCAGCACCAGCCGTTCGCCGACTTTCAGGCCAGCGCTGATAAGGGTCAGCGCCCCGCTGCTGGCACCGACTTCGACTTTGCGCAGCTGCACCTTGTCCTCGTTATCGAGGAGGAAGACGAAAGTGCCACGGGCACCGAACTGCAAGGCCGCCGAAGGAATCAGCGTGGCGCCCTGGCGGGTTTCCACGCGCAGGCGGACATTGACGAACTGATTGGGAAACAGGCTCTCGCTGGCGTTGTCGAAACGCGCCTTGAGCTTGACCGTGCCGGTGGCGACGTCGATCTGGTTGTCCAGGCTGTGCAGCACGCCTTCGGCCAGCAGTTGTTTCTCACCGCGATCCCAGGCCTGCACCAGCAATTGTTCGTTATTGCGCACCCGCGCCAGCACCGGTGGCAGGTCGTTCTCGGCGAGGGTGAAATTGACCGTGATCGGCTTGACCTGGGTGATCACCACCAGCGGCGTGGTGTCACCACTGCTGATCAGGTTACCGGCATCAACCTGACGCAGGCCCAGGCGGCCGTCGATGGGCGCGCGGATGCGGGTGAAGTCGAGGTTGAGGCGCGCCTCGGCGACGGCGGCCTGGTTGTTCTTCACGGTGCCACGGTATTGGCCGACCAGCGCTTCCTGGGTGTCCAGGGTCTGTTTGGCGATGGAGTCTTCGGCGTACAGGCTTTTGTAGCGGGCCAGATCGATCTCGGCGTTCTTCAACTGCGCCTGGTTCTGCGCCAGGGTGCCTTCGGCCTGTTGCAGGGCGACCTGGTAGGCGCGCGGATCGATTTGCGCCAGCAGGTCGCCGGCCTTGACCAGTTGACCTTCCTCGAACAGCACCTTGACCAGTTCGCCGTCCACCCGCGAGCGCACGCTCACGGTGTTCAGCGCGGTGACCGTGCCGAGAGCCTTGAGCTCGATATTGAAGTCGCCCTGGCTGACCTCGGTTACGCGTACCGGTACCGGGCCACTGTCGCGCCCCCAGGGATCGGCGCGCTCATCCTCTTCGGCAGGCTTCTCCGGCCACAACCACCATAGCAGCAGGACGACGGCGAGCAGTGCCAAGGCGATCAGCCAGGGACGGTAAGAGCGCGATGCAGAACGAATATCAGGCATGGTTCGGGGGTCACTTTCCTGGAGAGCGTGAACGATAAGTACTCTGCGCTGCCAGGCAAAGGGTCTTTACCGCCTATTTACCCTTAATTGACGTAACAAAACGTTGGAAGTTTAGAAATGAAAACGGCCTGCAGAGCAGGCCGTCGTGTACCACGGGAGACGTTACTTGAGTGCAGCGATGGCGGCCGCGTAATTCGGCTCATCGGCGATCTCGCCGACCAGCTCGCTGTGCAGCACTTTATCGTTCTCATCCAGCACCACCACGGCACGGGCGGAAACGCCGGCCAGCGGGCCGTTGGCAATGGCCACGCCGTAGTTCTTGAGGAACTCGGCGCCGCGCATGGTCGACAGGTTGATCACATTCTCCAGGCCTTCGGCGCCGCAGAAACGCGACTGAGCGAACGGCAGGTCGGCGGAAATGCACAGCACCACGGTGTTGGCCAGCTTGCTCGCTTCGCTATTGAACGTACGCACCGAGGTGGCGCAGGTCGGGGTGTCGACGCTGGGGAAGATATTCAGCACTTTGCGCTTGCCGGCCAGGCTGGCCAGGCTCACGTCGGAGAGATCCTTGCCCACCAGGCTGAAGGCCGGCGCCTGCTGGCCGGCTTGCGGCAGCTGGCCGTCAACCTGGATCGGGGTGCCCTTGAGGGTTACTTGAGCCATTTCAATGTCCTTTTTTGCAGGTGAGATATTGCAGGTGGGAAACCGGGCAGAACCCTGCCCGGCGGATAGATCATCGGTTCTGGGCGAAGTGCTCGCGAGTCAGCTTGACCACCACCGGGCTGAGCAGCAACAGCGCCATCAAGTTGGGCAAGGCCATCAGACCGTTGAGGGTGTCGGCCAGCAGCCAGGCGAAATCCAGTTGGGCGATGGCGCCGAACGGCACCGCCAGCACCCAGACGATGCGAAACGGCAGAATCGCCCGAGTGCCGACCAGATACTCCCAGCATTTTTCGCCGTAGTAGCTCCAGCCCAGAATAGTGGTGAAGGCGAACACTGCCAGGGCAGCGGTCAGAATATAGCCGCCGATACCCGGCATCGCCGACTCGAAGGCTGCCCCGGACAGGGCCGCACCGCTGGCGCCACTGGTCCAGACGCCGGAGCAGATGATCGCCAGGCCAGTCATGCTGCAGATGATGATGGTGTCGATGAACGTACCGATCATGCCGATCATCCCCGAACGTACCGGGCTGTCGGTGGTGCCGGCCGCCTGGGCGATACCGGCAGTGCCCAGGCCTGCCTCGTTGGAGAAGATGCCACGGGCCACGCCGAAACGGATCGCTGCCATCACCGCCGCGCCGGCAAAACCGCCGGTGGCGGCAACCGGGTTGAACGCCGATTCGAAGATCAGGGCAAAGGCACCGGGAATCGCCTCGACATTCACCACCAGCACCACGATGGCGGCAATGACATAAGCCACGCACATGAACGGCACCAGGGTCGCGGCTACCTTGCCGATGCGCTGAATGCCGCCGAGGATCACCAGGCCGACGATGACCATGGTCACCACGCCAGTGATCCAGTCGGGGATGCCGAAGGAGCCATGCAGGGCGTCGGCCATGCTGTTGACCTGAACCATGTTGCCAATGCCGAAGCCGGCGAAGCCGCCAAAGATGGCAAAGGCGCCGCCAAGCCAGGCCCACTTCTTGCCCAGACCGTTCTTAATCGCATACATCGGCCCGCCGACATGCTCACCACGGTCATCCTTCTCGCGGTAATGCACCGCCAGCACCACTTCGCAATACTTGGTGGCCATGCCCACCAGGGCCGTGCACCACATCCAGAACAACGCGCCCGGGCCACCGAGGAAGATTGCCGTGGCCACGCCGGCAATGTTGCCGGTGCCGACAGTGGCCGCCAGGCAGGTCATCAGCGCCTGGAATGGGCTGATTTCGCCGCTGCTGGCGTCGCCCTTGGCGCGCCCTTGCCACATCAGAGCGAAGCCGGTGCCGATACGCAGCACAGGCATGAATTTGAGCATCAGCATCAGGATCAGGCCGGTGCCGAGAATCAGCACCAGCATCGGCGGGCCCCAGACCAAGCCGTTGATCTGGTTGACTAGCGAGTTGAGGATCTCCATTGGTCACGCTCCATTTTTCTTATAAGGCACGCGGGTAACGCGCCTGGATTGGATGCGACTGCCGGTAAGGCAGTGCTCCGTGATCAGCCGTCGTCAGACAATGGTTGGCATCGCGACGAAGTGGCCAGAACTAGCTGTACGACATGCAACAAGGCCCGCGGCAGACGCTCGCAACGCCGCCGGGGATTTTTACACGATCTGCAGGATTTGTGTGCGTGATGCCGGATCAGGCCGTAACCCGTTGCACTGCTGGCTGCGGATTGGCATGAAAAAACACATGCTCGCGAATCGGTCCCACCGCCACTTCGCCGATTTCCTCGTAGCCCTGGCGCTTGTAGAACTCCAGGTAATGCGGGTTGCCGGTATCCAGCACTACGCCCTGGGAGTCGGCATCTTCCGCGCACCAGTTGTGCAGCGCGCCGAGCAGTTGTTCGCCGAGGTGCTGGCCCTGGAATTCCGGGTGCACACCGATCAACGGCAGTACGTGATAGGGGCCGGGCGGCAGGCAGGCGAGTACCGCGTCGTGGTACTCCAGGTAGCGCTTGGTGCAACGGAAACCGGTGGTCATCAGCATGCGCAGGCGCCAGCCCCAGCTTTCGGTGATGTCCAGGCGACGGATTGGCGGGGCGATCAGGGCGATCCCGACCAGGCGTTCCTCGATCAGCAGGCCGATGGCCGGCAGCTCCTCGGCAAAGTGCTGCTGCACCAGCTCGCGCACGGTAGCGCGCACACGCTGGTCGAAGCCGGGGCGCTCGCTTTCGAACAGGTAGGCGAAGGTCGGGTCGTGACGGTAGGCGTGGTACAGCAGGGAGCGGGCTTCGCGGCTGTAGCCATGGTCGAGCATGCGGACTTCGGCGGTACGATGGGGCATCGGGCTGACCTCATTTGTTATAGATTTTGCGGGTCGAAAGCCAAGGTAGCACCGTGCCGTGAGGCCCGCCAGACGCTGGCCGTCACCGGATGACTGGGCTAGCATCGCGTTTTTACTTTGCCGGTAGCTGCCCATGAAGATCGTTTCCTTCAATATCAACGGCCTGCGCGCCCGCCCCCACCAGTTGGCGGCGCTGATCGAGAAGCACCAGCCGGATGTGATCGGCCTGCAGGAAACCAAGGTCTCCGACGAGCAGTTCCCGGAAGCAGAAATTCGTGCGCTCGGCTACCACGTGCACTACCACGGGCAGAAGGGCCACTACGGCGTAGCCCTGCTCTCGCGCCAGGCACCGCTGGAACTGCACAAGGGTTTTCCCAGTGATGAGGAAGACGCCCAGCGCCGCTTTATCTACGGCACCTTCGTCGACGCCCAGGGCAATCCGGTGACCGTGATGAACGGCTACTTCCCCCAGGGCGAGAGCCGTGACCACCCCACCAAGTTTCCGGCCAAGCAGCGCTTCTACGCCGACCTGCAGAACCTGCTGAACGATTCGTTCAAGCCGGAGCAGGCGCTGGTGGTGATGGGCGACATCAATATCTCCCCGGAAGACTGCGACATCGGCATCGGCGAAGCGAACCGCCTGCGCTGGCTGAAGACCGGCAAGTGCAGTTTCCTGCCGGAAGAGCGTGAATGGCTGGCCACCCTCAAGGGCTGGGGCCTGGTCGACAGCTTCCGCCACCTCAACCCGACGGTGAACGACCGCTTCAGCTGGTTCGACTACCGCAGCCGCGGCTTCGAGGATGAGCCCAAGCGTGGCCTGCGCATCGACGTGATCCTGACCAGCACACCACTGCAGGCGCGAATCAAGGATGCCGGCGTCGACTACGAGCTACGTGGCATGGAAAAGCCCTCGGACCATGCGCCGATCTGGCTGGAGCTGAACTGAAGCAAGGGCGCCTGCGGTCCACGGGCTAGGGGAGTAGGCTGTGGGCTTCCTAAACAGGGGCTGAATGGTCGCGTTGTAGCCCGGATGCAATCCGGGAGCGGTGCCACCTGCTTCCCGGATTATATCCGGGCTACGGACTGAAATACGGTGAAAGGCCTTACCCAGAGCGGCCGCTGTAACCTGGCTGCAATCTAACCGTCTTAATCTGCGCGGCACTTTCCCTCCCTCGAAGAAGGTTCCTGCTGCGATGTCGCGCACCCTGCCCATTAGTGATCGGCACTCCTGGCGCCAGGCCTATGCCTGGCTGCTCCTCGGTTTCATCTGCTACGCCCTGCCCTGGTCCGTGTTCGCCGCAAACGATGCCGAAAGCGTGCTGCGCATCCAGGGCTCCAACACCATCGGCGCCAAGCTCGGCCCGGCCCTGGTGCAGGGCCTGTTCGAGCAGCAGGGGCTGCGCAATATCCGTATCGAACCGGCTGCCGCCGAGAACGAGCAATTGGTAATGGCCGAAGACAAAAACGGCCGAGCGCTGAGCATCAGCGTTGCGGCGCATGGCTCGGGCACCGGTTTCACTTCGCTGCTGGACGGCACGGCCGAACTGGCTGCCTCGTCGCGGCCGATCAAGGATGGCGAGGCCGATAGTCTGACCAGGCTCGGCGACATGCGTAGCCGCGCGGCCGAACAGATCATCGCCATCGACGGCCTGGCCATTATCCTGCATCCGGGCAACCCGCTGACAGCGCTCAGCACCGAGCAACTGGCGGCGATCTTTGCCGGCGAAATCAGCACCTGGGAACAGCTGGGTGGCCGTGGTGGCCCCATCACCCTGTATGCCCGCGATGACAAATCCGGCACCTATGACACCTTCAAGGAACTGGTGCTGACGGCCAATGGCAAGAGCCTCGCCGCTGGTGCCAAGCGCTTCGAGTCGAGCACCCAGCTGTCCGACAGTGTCAGCCAGGACCCCAGCGCCATCGGTTTCATCGGCCTGCCCTATATCCGCCAGAGCAAGGCCGTCGCGATTGCCGCCGGTGAATCCCAGCCGATGCTACCGAGCACTACGCTGATCGCCACCGAGGACTATCCGCTGTCGCGCCGCCTGTTCCTCTACACCTCGCCCACTGCCGAGAATGCCTGGGCCAAGTCCCTGCTGGAATTCGCCCACAGCCCGGCAGGCCAGGCGATCGTCGAACAGAACGGCTTCATCGCGCAGACGGTGCAGGCGGTTAAGGTCAATGGCAGCCCGAGCATGCCGGCCAGCTACCAGAAGCTGACCAGCGAGGCCCAGCGCCTGTCGGTGAATTTCCGCTTCCAGGAAAACAGCGCCACCCTGGACAACAAAGCCCAGCGCGATATCGCCCGGGTGCTCGACTACCTGAAAATCCACGACAAGCTGCGCAGCAAGGTGGTGCTGGTCGGTTTCGGCGATCCGAAGAACGACCCCAGCCGCTCAGCCCTGCTGTCCAAACTGCGGGCCATGGAAGTGCGTCGTGAGCTGTCGCGCGGTGGAGTGATTTTCCGCGACATCACCGGGCTCGGCGCCCAGCTGCCGGTGGCCGCCAACAGTGGCGATGAAGGCCGCAGCAAGAATCGTCGGGTGGAAGTCTGGGTCTACTGACTGCCCAGCCCCGCACGCCACAACCAACGCCCTGCACATCAGGGCGTTGCTCTTTTCAGGCTGTGGAGCTTTTGCAACAGCCGGCGAGTTGCCCTAGCCCATCAGGCGCACTAGCCTGCCAGTAGTGACGCCGGGCCCCTCTGGCGGTGAATCTTTCACCGTGATGTCGGAGTCACTGTCTGCAGGCAGCGACGGGAGGGCCCCATGCACGACCTGTTCAGTATCCTCACCAGTCCCATGCTTGGCACGCCGACCTGGCTGTGGCTGAGCTTCTTCGTCATCGTCATCGCCCTGCTGGTATTCGATCTCGGCGTATTGCACCGCGACCAGCATGAAATCGAGATGCGCGAGAGCCTGCTGCTGTACAGCGGCTATTTCAGCGTTGGCGTGCTGTTCGGTGTATGGGTCTGGTACGAACTCGGCGCGCAAAGCGCTCTGGAGTTCTACACCGGTTTCCTGGTCGAGCAATCGTTGTCGATGGACAACGTGTTTGTCATGGCAATGATCTTCGGCTTCTTCGATATCCCCCGGCGTTACCAACACCGCGTACTGTTCTGGGGCATTCTCGGGGTGATCGTACTGCGCGCCCTGATGATTGGCCTGGGTACGGCGCTGGTGCAGCGCTTCGAATGGATGCTCTACCTGTTCGGCGCCTTCCTCTTGTTCAGCGGCGTGAAAATGCTCTTCAGCCACCCCGAACAGCACCCGGACCTGGCGCAGAACCCACTGCTGCGCTTTATCCGCCGGCATTTTCGCATCACCGACAGCCTGTATGACGGGCATTTCTTCGTGCGCCTGCAGCCACCGGGGCAGCCCCATCCCCTGCTCTATGCCACGCCGCTGTTTCTCGCCCTGGTACTGATCGAGCTGGCCGACCTGGTGTTCGCCGTGGACAGCGTGCCGGCCGTGTTTGCCATCACCCAGGACCCGTTCATCGTCTACACCTCGAACATCTTCGCCATTCTCGGCCTGCGCTCGCTGTACTTCGCCCTGGCCGCGCTGATGCACCGCTTCATCTACCTGAAGTACGCCCTGGCCCTGGTGCTGGTGTTCATCGGCGGGAAGATTTTCCTGCACGGCCTGATCGGCAAGATTCCCGCCTTGCTCTCTCTTGGCGTAACCTTCGGCCTGCTGGTGGGTGGTGTGTTGCTGTCGCTGCTGAAAACCCGCGAGCAGGACCAGGAGAGCAAACCCTAATGCCCGATGTGCGCATCGAAACGCTGGAACAGCAAGGCCGTCAGGTGTGGCGGGTACGTGTGGGCAGGCGCGCCCTGACCTTTCACGAGGAGCTGGCCGCGCGCACCTTTGCCGCTCAACTGCATATTCGCCTGGACTGGCTGAGCCGGCAGGCGCAGGCAGACAGCGCCGACAGCCACTGATGCGCAGCCCGGATGCAATCCGGGAGCGGAGCTGCCTCTTTCCCGGATTGCATCCGGGCTACCCACCGACAAATACGACAAGGCCCGCATCTGCGGGCCTTGTCGTTACCGAGCCGGTGTTAGCGGCTGGCTTTCATCGCCTCACGCGGCACGTACTTGCCGATCTCGAACTTGCCGATGGCCATGCGGTGCACTTCGTCCGGGCCGTCGGCCAGGCGCAGGGTGCGCTGCATGGCGTAGAAGTAGGCCAGCGGCGTATCGTTGGAAACGCCGGCCCCGCCGTGGATCTGGATCGCCCGGTCGATCACATTGAGCGCGACGTTGGGGGCCACCACCTTGATCTGGGCGATTTCGCTGGCCGCGACCTTGTTGCCCACGGTGTCCATCATGTAGGCGGCGTTCAGCGTCAGCAGGCGCGCCTGGTTGATTTCGATGCGCGAGTTGGCGATGTGATCGATGTTGCCGCCCAGGCGTGCCAGCGGCTTGCCGAAGGCGGTGCGGCTGACCGCGCGCTTGCACATCAGTTCCAGGGCGCGCTCGGCCATGCCGATGGAGCGCATGCAGTGGTGGATACGGCCTGGGCCAAGGCGACCCTGGGCGATCTCGAAGCCACGACCCTCGCCGAGCAGCACGTTCTCGTAGGGCACGCGCACGTTCTCGAACAGCACTTCGGCGTGGCCATGCGGCGCGTCGTCGTAGCCGAATACCGGCAACGGACGGAGGATTTTCACCCCGGGGGTATCGGTCGGCACCAGGATCATCGAGTGCTGCTGATGGCGCGGCGCGTCCGGGTTGGTCAGGCCCATGAAGATCATGATCTTGCAGCGCGGGTCGCAGGCGCCGGAAGTCCACCACTTGCGGCCATTGATCACCCACTCATCGCCATCGCGCACGGCGTTGGCTTCCATGTTGGTGGCGTCGGATGAGGCCACACCCGGCTCGGTCATGGCGAAGGCCGAGCGGATCTCGCCACGCAGCAGCGGCTCCAGCCACTGCTGCTTCTGCGCCTCGCTGGCGTAGCGCACCAGGGTTTCCATGTTGCCGGTGTCCGGGGCCGAGCAGTTGAACGGCTCGGGGCCCATCAGCGAGCGGCCCATGATCTCGGCCAGCGGCGCGTATTCCATGTTGGTCAGGCCGGCACCGTACTCGGACTCCGGCAGAAACAGGTTCCACAGGCCTTCGGCTTTGGCCTTGTTCTTCAGCTCTTCCATGATCGCCGTCGGCTGCCAGCGGTCACCTTCGTTGACCTGCTGCTCGAACACGCTCTCGTTCGGGTAAACGTGGGTATCCATGAAGGCGGTGACGCGTTCACGCAGTTCCTGAACTTTGGGGGAGTAGGCGAAATCCATGGGTAGCTACCTTCTAACGACCAGGGCGAGGTTGTGGTTTCAATCTGCAAATGATGCTAGAACAGTGACCTTGATTTATCGAACCTATTTTCATGGCTTATTAACATTCATCACTGATATATGATCCGGCGCCCTGGATCGGCATGACGAGAGCCCGCAATGAATCTGAGCAAGGTCGACCTCAACCTCTTCATCGTCTTCGACGCCATCTACACCGAAGCCAACCTGACTCGCGCCGGGCAGATCGTCGGCATCACCCAGCCGGCGGTGTCCAACGCCCTGTCGCGCCTGCGCGAAACCTTCAATGACCCGCTGTTCGTGCGCACCGCCCAGGGCATGGTGCCCACGCCCATGGCGCAGAACATCATCGGCCCGGTGCGCAACGCCCTGCAGCTGCTGCGCGTGTCGGTGCAGGAAAGCCGCACCTTCACCCCGCAGCAAGCCAACAAGACCTACCGCATCAGCATGACCGACCTCACCGAGGCGGTGATCCTGCCGCCGCTGTTCCAGCGCCTGCGCCGCCTGGCGCCGACCGTGCAGATCGAGAGTTTCCTCTCCAAGCGCCGGGAAACCACCAAGGAACTGGCCGCCGGCCGCCTGGATTTCGCCGTCGATGCGCCGCTCAACACCGACACCCAGGTGCGCCACGTCAAGCTGATGGAAGACCGCTACGTCTGCGCCCTGCGCCAGGGTCACCCGCTGGCCAAGGAGAAGATCAGTCTGGACGAATACCTGTCGCTGACCCATATCCAGATCTCCAGCCGCCGCAGCGGCCTCGGCTATGTCGACCTGTCGCTGGGCAAGATGGGCCTGCAACGCAAGGTCGCCCTGCGTTCGCAGCACTACATGATGGCCTCCACCGTGCTGCAGAACACCGACATGGCGATGACCGTGCCCGAGCGCTTCGCCCGCCGCCACGGCCTGCATTACGTGCAACTGCCGGTCAACGACGTGCCGTCCCTGGAAACCCACTTGTACTGGCACGAAAGCACCGACCAGGACCCGGCCAACCGCTGGATGCGCGAGCAGATCATCGAGATCGCCCAGCAGATCAGTGCCCAGGAGAAGAAGCTCGAGAGCGAAGCTAAAATATGAGCAATATTGGCTAACCGATTGAATTAAAAAGCCCTGCACTCGCAGGGCTTTTTGCATTCGGCTGTCCTCATACACTTTTACGTTGACGTTAACGTTAACCAGCTTTACGTTTACGTAAAGCCACCCGCGCAGAGCCCATTGCATGGCCGCCAACTACAGTATTTCCGACCTGGCCCGCGAGCTGGACATCACCACCCGCGCCATCCGCTTTTACGAGGAGCAAGGCATGCTCGCCCCCGAGCGGCGTGGCCAGGAGCGCGTCTACAGCGCCAAGGACAAGGTCACCCTCAAGCTGATCCTGCGCGGCAAGCGCATCGGCTTCTCCCTGGCCGAGTGCAAAGAGCTGATCGAGCTGTACGACCCGGCCGGCGGTAACCGCAAGCAGCTGGAGACCTTCATGGACAAGATCAGCGAGCGCCGCGCCCAGCTCGAACAGCAGTTGCTGGACATCCAACAGATGCAGCTGGAGCTGGATACCGCCGAGGAACGCTGCCTCGCTGCGCTCGAACAAACTCAAGCCTGAACAAGCAGTTATCTACCAAACCTAATAAAGACAATCACAGGTGGAACCATGAGCTACCCGACCCTCAACTTCGGTCTCGGCGAGACCATCGACATGCTGCGTGACTCGGTGCACCAGTTCGCCCAGGCCGAGCTGGCCCCGCGCGCGGCGCAGATCGATCGCGACAACGAGTTCCCCATGGACATGTGGCGCAAGTTCGGCGACATGGGCCTGCTCGGCATGACCGTGGAAGAGGAATACGGCGGCACCAACATGGGCTACCTGGCCCACGTGGTGGCCATGGAAGAGATCAGCCGAGCCTCGGCTTCGGTCGGTCTGTCCTACGGCGCGCATTCGAACCTGTGCCTCAACCAGATCCGCAAGAACGGCACCCATGAGCAGAAGGCCAAGTACCTGCCCAAGCTGTGCTCCGGCGAGCACATCGGCGCCCTGGCCATGAGTGAGCCGAATGCCGGCTCCGACGTGGTGTCGATGAAGCTGCGCGCCGAGAAACGCGGCGACCGCTACGTACTCAACGGCAACAAGATGTGGATCACCAACGGCCCGGATGCCAACACCTACGTGATCTACGCCAAGACCGACATCAACGCCGGCTCGCGCGGCATGACCGCGTTTATCGTCGAGCGTGACTCCAAGGGCTTCTCACGCCACCAGAAGCTGGACAAGCTGGGCATGCGCGGCTCCAACACCTGCGAACTGGTGTTCGAGGACGTGGAAGTGCCCGAGGAAAACATCCTTGGCGGCGAAGGCCGTGGCGTGGCCGTGTTGATGAGCGGCCTGGACTACGAGCGCACCGTGCTCTCCGGCGGCCCGACCGGGATCATGAGTGCCTGCATGGACGTGGTGCTGCCTTACGTACACGAACGCCAGCAGTTCAAGCAGTCGATCGGCGAGTTCCAGCTGGTGCAGGGCAAGCTGGCCGACATGTACGCCGGCATGAACGCCTCCAAGTCCTACCTGTACACCGTGGCCAAGGCCTGCGACCGCGGCGAGGAATCGCGCAAGGACGCCGCCGCGGTGATCCTCTACACCGCCGAAATGGCTACCAAGATGGCCCTGGATACCATCCAGTTGCTGGGCGGCAACGGCTACACCAACGACTACCCGGCCGGCCGCCTGCTGCGTGATGCGAAGCTCTACGAGATCGGCGCCGGCACCAGCGAAATCCGCCGCATGCTGATTGGTCGTGAGCTGTACAACGAGACCAAGTAAGGCACGGACAGTCCCCTCTCCCACTTGTGGGAGAGGGTTAGGGAGAGGGGCGGAGCTGCCTGCCCAACCCTCTCCCCCGGCCCCTCTCCCGCAAGCGGGCAGAGGGGAGATAAAAGCAAAATCGGAGCGCGCCATATGGCCATCCTGCACACCCAGATCAACACCCGCTCGCCGGAGTTCGCCGCCAACCAGGCAGCCATGCTCGAACAGGTCAACGCCCTGCGCGCCCTGCTCGCCCAGGTCCACGAAGGCGGCGGCGCCAAAGCCCAGGAGCGGCACACCTCGCGCGGCAAGCTGCTGCCACGCGAACGCATCAACCGCCTGCTGGACATCGGCTCGCCGTTCCTCGAAATCAGCCAGCTGGCCGCCCACGGCGTATACGGCGAAGACGTGCCGGCCGCCGGTGTGGTCGCCGGTATCGGTCGGGTGGAAGGCGTCGAGTGCATGATCGTCGCCAACGACGCCACGGTAAAAGGCGGCAGCTACTACCCGCTGACCGTGAAGAAGCACCTGCGCGCCCAGACCATCGCCCAGCAGAACCGTCTGCCCTGTATCTACCTGGTCGATTCCGGCGGCGCCAACCTGCCGCGCCAGGACGAGGTGTTCCCCGACCGCGAGCACTTCGGCCGCATCTTCTTCAACCAGGCCAACATGAGCGCCATGGGTATTCCGCAGATCGCCGTGGTCATGGGCTCCTGCACCGCCGGCGGCGCCTATGTGCCGGCGATGAGCGACGAAACCATCATGGTGCGCAACCAAGCCACCATCTTCCTCGCCGGCCCGCCGCTGGTTAAAGCAGCTACCGGCGAAGTAGTGACGGCCGAAGAGCTGGGCGGCGCCGATGTGCACTGCAAGACCAGCGGCGTGGCCGACCACTACGCCGAGGATGACGAGCATGCGCTGGCCCTGGCCCGGCGCAGCATCGCCAACCTCAACTGGCGCAAGCAGGGTGTGCTCAACAGCCGTGCGCCGATCCAGCCGTTACACGCAGCCGAGGAGCTGTACGGGGTGATTCCGGCGGATGCCAAGCAGCCCTTCGATGTGCGCGAAGTGATCGCCCGCATCGTCGACGGCAGCGAGTTCGATGAATTCAAGGCGCTGTTCGGCACCACCCTGGTCTGCGGCTTCGCCCACCTGCACGGCTACCCGATCGCCATCCTGGCCAACAACGGCATTCTGTTCGCCGAGGCCGCGCAGAAAGGCGCGCACTTCATCGAATTGGCCTGCCAGCGCGGTATACCGCTGCTGTTCCTGCAGAACATCACCGGTTTCATGGTCGGGCAGAAATATGAAGCGGGCGGCATCGCCAAGCACGGCGCCAAGCTGGTCACCGCCGTGGCCTGCGCCAAGGTACCGAAGTTCACCGTGATCATCGGCGGCAGCTTCGGCGCCGGTAACTACGGCATGTGCGGCCGCGCCTATGACCCGCGCTTTTTGTGGATGTGGCCCAACGCGCGGATCGGCGTGATGGGTGCCGAACAGGCCGCCGGCGTGCTGGTGCAGGTCAAGCGCGAACAACAGGCGCGCAACGGCCAGGAATTCTCCGCCGATGACGAGCAGCGCTTGAAGCAGCCGATCGTCGCCCAGTACGAGCAACAGGCTCACCCCTACTACTCCAGCGCCCGGCTGTGGGACGACGGCGTGATCGACCCAGCGCAGACCCGCGACGTGCTCGGCCTGGCCTTGTCCGCCAGCCTAAACGCCCCGATCGAGCCGACCCAGTTCGGCGTGTTCCGGATGTAATCATTTTTGTAGGAGCCAGCTTGCTGTGGTTCGGCACACCGACGATCCGCACCGCGTAGCAGCATCGCCAGCAAGCTGGCTCCTACACCAGACAGGTTCCTGAAAATGAATAGTTTCCAGACCGTAGAACTCGAACAAGACCCGCGCGGCTTCGCCACCCTGTGGCTGAATCGCCCGGAAAAGAACAACGCCTTCAACGCGCAGATGATCCGCGAGCTGATCCTCGCCCTCGAAGCGGTGGCTGGCGACCAGACCCTGCGCTTCCTGCTGCTGCGCGGGCGCGGCAAGCATTTCTCGGCAGGCGCCGACCTGGCCTGGATGCAGCATTCGGCAACCCTCGACTACAACGCCAACCTGGCCGATGCCCATGAGCTGGCCGAGCTGATGTATAGCCTGCATGCCCTGCAGATTCCCACCCTGGCCGTGGTGCAGGGCGCGGCCTTTGGTGGCGCGGTCGGCCTGGTCAGTTGCTGCGATATGGCAATCGGCGCAGACGACGCGCTGTTCTCCCTCTCCGAAGTGCGCATCGGCCTGGCGCCGGCGGTCATCAGTCCCTTCGTCGTGCAGGCCCTTGGCGAGCGCACAGCACGCCGCTACGCGCTGACCGCCGAACGCTTCGACGGCAGCCGTGCCCGTGAACTGGGCCTGCTCGCCGAGGCCTATCCGACCGCCGAGCTGGATGCCCAGGTGGAAAGCTGGGTGAGCAACCTGCTACTGAACAGCCCGCAGGCCATGCTCGCCAGCAAGGACCTGCTGCGCGAAGTCGGCCCGGCCGCGCTCAGCCCGGTCCTGCGCCGCTATACCGAGAACGCCATTGCGCGCATCCGCGTCAGCGCCGAAGGCCAGGAAGGCCTGAATGCCTTCCTCAACAAACGCCCCCCGGCCTGGCAGGAGCCTCAAGCATGAGCCACCAGCAGATCACCACCCTCCTCGTCGCCAACCGTGGCGAGATCGCCTGCCGGGTAATGCGCACCGCCAAGGCCCTAGGCCTGCGTACGGTGGCCGTGCACAGCACCATCGACGCCAATGCCCGCCACGTGCGCGAAGCCGACATGGCCGTTGATCTGGGCGGCGCCAAACCGGCCGACAGTTACCTGCTGGTCGACAAGATCATCGCCGCGGCCAAGGCCAGCGGCGCCCAGGCCATCCACCCAGGCTACGGCTTCCTCTCCGAGAACGCCGGCTTCGCCCGTGCCATCGAGGCGGCCGGCCTGGTGTTCCTCGGCCCGCCCGCCTCCGCCATCGACGCCATGGGCAGCAAGTCGGCGGCCAAGGCGCTGATGGAGGACGCCGGCGTGCCGCTGGTGCCCGGCTACCACGGCGAAGCTCAGGACGTGGAAACCTTCCGCGTCGCCGCCGAACGCATCGGCTACCCGGTGCTGCTAAAGGCTGCCGCCGGTGGTGGTGGCAAGGGCATGAAGGTGGTCGAGCGCGAAGCCGAGCTGGCCGAAGCGCTGCAGTCGGCGCAGCGCGAAGCGCAGTCGGCCTTCGGCGATTCGCGCATGCTGGTGGAAAAGTACGTACTCAAGCCGCGCCACGTGGAGATCCAGGTATTCGCCGACCAGCACGGCAACTGCCTGTACCTCAACGAGCGCGATTGCTCGATCCAGCGCCGCCACCAGAAGGTGGTCGAGGAAGCCCCGGCACCGGGCCTGTCGCCCGAACTGCGCCAAGCCATGGGCGAAGCGGCGGTCAAGGCCGCCCAGGCCATCGGCTATGTCGGCGCCGGCACCGTGGAGTTCCTGCTCGACGCCCGCGGCCAGTTCTTTTTTATGGAAATGAACACCCGCCTGCAGGTCGAGCACCCGGTCACCGAAGCCATCACCGGCCTCGACCTGGTGGCCTGGCAGATTCGCGTGGCCCGTGGCGAAGCGCTGCCGCTCAGCCAGGCGCAGGTGCCACTCAATGGCCACGCCATCGAAGTGCGCCTGTACGCCGAAGACCCGCAAAACGACTTCCTCCCAGCCAGCGGCACCCTCGCCCTCTACCGCGAACCCGCCAATGGCCCGGGCCGTCGCGTCGACAGCGGCGTGGCCGAAGGCGACGAAGTCTCGCCGTTCTACGACCCGATGCTGGGCAAGCTGATCGCCTGGGGCGAGAACCGCGAGGAAGCCCGTCAGCGCCTGCTGGCCATGCTCGACGAAACGGCCGTGGGTGGCTTCAAGACCAACCTGGCCTTTCTGCGCCGCATCCTCGCCCACCCCGCCTTCGCCGCCGAAGAGCTGGATACCGGCTTCATCGCCCGCCATCAGGACGTCCTGCTGCCGGCGCCTGCCGAGCTGCCCGAAGCCTTCTGGCAACTGGCCGCCGACGCCTGGCTACAGAGCGAACCGCAACAGCTGCGCCACGACGACTACCACTCCCCCTGGAGCGCTCGCAGCGGCTGGCGCGCCGGCCTGCCGGCGGAAACCGAGCTGCACCTGTGCAGCGGCGAGCACGAACACAAGGCCCGCCCGAGCGGCCAGGCCAAGCTGGTCGGCGAGAGGCTCACCTGTAGGAGCCAGCTTGCTGGCGATCAGACGCCGCAGTTCCAACACCGCCTGCAGGCCATCCGCCAGGGCAATACCCTGTACCTGGAATGGCACGGCGAGCTGCACCCGATCAGCCGCTTCGACCCGATTGCCGCCGCCGAAGCCAGCCACGCCCACCACGGCGGCCTCACCGCCCCCATGAACGGCAGCATCGTCCGTGTGCTGGTCGAGCCCGGTCAGGTTGTCGAAGCCGGCACCGCGCTGGTGGTGCTGGAGGCGATGAAGATGGAGCACAGCATCCGTGCGCCGCACGCCGGCACGGTCAAGGCGCTGTACTGCGGCGAAGGCGATATGGTCAGCGAAGGTGCGGCGCTGGTGGAGCTGGAGCAGACATCGGCATGATGCGTAGCCCGGATGAAATCCGGGAAGTGACGCAATATGCTCACCCCGGATTACATCCGGGCTACTGAAGAGAAACGCATATGAACCTCCCTCAACATGTCCGCCTGGTCGAAGTCGGCCCGCGCGACGGTTTGCAGAACGAGAAACAGCCGATCAGCGTGGCCGACAAGGTGCGCCTGGTCGACGAGCTGAGCGCCGCCGGCCTCGGCTATATCGAGGTCGGCAGCTTCGTCTCGCCCAAGTGGGTGCCGCAGATGGCCGGCAGCGCCGAAGTGTTCGCGCAGATCCAGCGCAAGGCCGGCGTGGTCTACGGCGCACTGACACCCAACATGCAGGGCTTCGAGGCCGCCGTGGCCGCCGGGGTCAAGGAAGTCGCGGTATTCGCCGCCGCCAGCGAAGCCTTCTCGCAGAAGAACATCAACTGCTCGATCAGTGACAGCCTGCAGCGCTTCGTACCGATCATGGACGCCGCCAAACAGCACGGCATCAGCGTGCGTGGCTATGTATCCTGCGTACTCGGCTGCCCCTACGAGGGCGAGGTGGCGCCGCAGCAAGTCGCCAGCGTGGCCGCCGAACTGTTCGCCATGGGCTGCTATGAAGTGTCCCTCGGCGACACCATCGGCACCGGCACCGCCGGCGCCACTCGCCGCTTGTTCGAGGTGTGCGCCGGCAAGATCCCGCGCGACAAGCTCGGCGGGCACTTCCACGACACCTACGGCCAGGCCCTAGCCAATGTCTACGCCAGCCTGCTGGAAGGCATCAGCGTATTCGACAGTTCGGTCGCCGGACTCGGCGGTTGCCCCTACGCCAAGGGCGCCACCGGCAACGTCGCCACCGAAGACGTGCTCTACCTGCTCAACGGCCTGGGCATCGACACCGGCATCGACATGGACCAACTGATCGCCGCTGGCCAACGCATCTGCAACGTGCTCGGCAAACCCAACGGCTCGCGCGTGGCACGGGCAAGACAAACCTAGCCGAGGCCGGCACGGACAGTCCCCTCTCCCATTCATGGGAGAGGGCTAGGGAGAGGGAAAACGCTGCGTAGCCCGGATGCAATCCGGGAAAGCCACACACGCTGCGGAACAACCTCTGTCAGCTTTTCCTGACAGCCTGTAAAGCCCGCAGCGCCTGCCATCCGCCGCGACTACCAGGCCGTAGCGCCCACGCCACAGCCGCGCTACGCGCAGCCAAGCAGACCAACGGCAGCGGCAGTAGCCGACGCCGATCAACACTTTAGGCTGTGCCATCCGCCGCCTCCGGGCTGGCGCGAACGACAAGAACAATCGAGGAATCGAGATGCACCAACCGCTCTGGGCCCCTTCCGCCGACCGCATCGCCGCCACGCGTATGGATGCCTTCCGCCGCTACGTCAACCAGCGCCACGCCCTGCAGCTGGCCGACTACCCGGCCCTGCACGCCTGGAGCGTGGCCCAGCGCGAAGTCTTCTGGCAGGCCATCGTCGACTTCTTCGAAATCCGCTTCAGCCAGCAGCCCGAGTACGTACTGCGCGAAGGTAGCGCCATGCCCAGCGCGCACTGGTTCCCCGGCGCCACCATGAACTTCGCCGAACATCTGCTGCGCCGCCGCGACGATCGTCCGGCGCTGGTCGCCATCGGCGAAGACGGCTCGCGCGAGCAACTGAGCTACCTTGAGCTGGCCGCCCATGTCGCCGGTTTGCAGCAAAGCCTGAAAGTCGCTGGCGTCGGTGTCGGCGACCGCGTCGCCGCGTTTATGCCCAACACCTGGCAGACCGTGGTCGGCATGCTCGCCACCGCCAGCCTCGGCGCCACCTGGTCCTCCTGCTCGCCGGACTTCGGCACCCAGGGCGTGATCGACCGCTTCGGCCAGATCGAACCCAAGGTGCTAATCGCCGCCGCCGGCTACCGCTACGCCGGCAAGAACCTCGACCTGACCGCCAAGCTCAACGAAATCCTCGAACGCCTGCCCACCCTGCAACAACTGGTGGTGGTGCCCTACTCCAACGCCCAAGCCCGCGCGGCAGACTTCCACACCCCGGCCAAGGTCGCGCTCTGGGGCGATTTCTACCAGGCCGGCGGCGAACCCGTGTTCACCCAGGTGCCCTTCGAGCAGCCGCTGTACATCCTCTACTCCAGCGGCACCACCGGCGTGCCCAAGTGCATCGTCCACGGCGCGGGCGGCACCCTGCTGCAGCACGTGAAGGAGCTCGGCCTGCACACCGACCTGCATGCCGACGACACCCTGTTCTACTACACCACCTGCGGCTGGATGATGTGGAACTGGCTGGTCTCCGGCCTGGCCCTCGGCGCCACCCTGGTGCTGTTCGACGGCTCGCCCTTCCATCCGGGTGCCGAGCGCCTAATCGACCTGATCGACGCGGAAAACATCAGCATCTTCGGCACCAGTGCCAAATACCTCGCTGCTCTGGAAAAAGCCGGCGCCAAGCCCGGCCAAACGCACCAACTGAAACGCCTGAAAACCATCCTCTCGACCGGCTCGCCGCTGGCCCACGAAAGCTTCGAGTACGTCTACCGCGACATCAAACGCGATGTCTGCCTGTCGTCCATTTCCGGCGGCACCGACATCGTCTCCTGCTTCGCCCTCGGCAACCCGGTGCTGCCGGTGTGGCCAGGCGAGCTGCAATGCAAGGGCCTGGGCATGGACGTGCAGGTGTGGAACGACGCCGGCCAGGCGGTGATCGGTGAGAAAGGCGAACTGGTCTGCGCCCAGCACTTCACCTCCATGCCGATCGGCTTCTGGAACGATGCCGACGGCGAGAAATTCCGCGCCGCCTACTTCGACACCTTCCCCGGCATCTGGGCCCATGGCGACTACGCGGAAATCACCGAACACGGCGGGCTGGTCATCCATGGCCGCTCGGACGCCGTACTCAACCCCGGCGGCGTGCGCATCGGCACCGCCGAGATCTACCGCCAGGTGGAAAAGGTCGAGGAAGTTCTGGAATCCATCGCCATCGGCCAGGACTGGGACGGCGACGTGCGTGTCGTGCTGTTCGTCCGCCTGCGCGACGGTGTGACGCTGACTGACGAGCTGCAAGCGCAGATCCGCCAGATCATCCGCGCCAACACCACCCCGCGCCACGTGCCGGCCAAGATCATCGCCGTGGCCGACATTCCACGCACCATCAGCGGCAAGATCGTCGAACTGGCGGTACGCAACGTGGTGCACGGCAAACCGGTGAAGAACACTGACGCCCTGGCCAACCCCCAGGCGCTGGAGCTTTATCACGACTTGCCTGAGCTGCGTGACTAACCCTCGCGGAGTGGTCAGCCCAACGGCCGCTCCCACCCTCCCACCCCATCAGCATATTGAGCAAAAGACCAATACTGGGGCAGACTGCGAGCAACCCAAGGAAGCCCGCTCCGCCCCCCAGGTGACAATATGGAAGTTGTCAAAACCCTCAAGCCCGGCAGTAACGGCACCAAACGCCTCGTCGACATCTATGGCGAAAGCCTGGTAACCGTCCGCTACCGCCTCGACCGCGAAAAACAGCTCAGCTACACCACAGTCGAGCTGATCATCGAAACAAAAGCTGCCCCCACTCCGGGGCTGAACCTCACCGCCCAACGCCTGTATCAGAACCGCCAGCTTGTTCCCTTGCGTATCCACTACGCGGAGGAGGACTTGCGGCTTCTGCTCATGAGGGCGGGCGGTAAATGGGACATGGAGAACAAGGTCTGGCGCATCCGCTATGGCGACGCCATCAAACTCGGATTGAAAGATCGGATCATCGAAAAATGATGGTCAGATATAGACACTCAATGCCCATACCTAGAGACATATTCCCACATATGGGAATATTCCTAGATGTAGGCATGTCGCCTACTTATAGTTAGGCGCAAGAGCAAAGCCATGGTCGATGTCCGTGCCCAAGAACACAGCAGCCGCATCGCGGTGCCAGCACAGAATCGAGCGGCCGTCTGAAGATAGAGACCGTTATTTGTGCTCAGCAAG